>NZ_SPVH01000001.1 GCF_004614235.1 Brevundimonas intermedia
AGTCCGCAGAGCGCCCAGGTTGGCGTTGTTCTCGATCGTGTTGAACACGTTGCCCGACAGCGGATCCCGTTGGAACAGCTGGCAGTAGCTGTTGCCGGCATCGAAGTCCGGGTTTTCACCGGTCGCGTTGAAGCAGCCTTGCAGTTGCTGGTCCACCGTGATCGCACCGATGGCATCGATGATCTCGATGTTCCAGTAGTCGATCGAGGCCGACAGGCCCGACAGCCAAGGCGATTGGAACTGCGACTGGTAAACCAGGCCGGCAGACCAGCTGTCCGAGGTTTCTTCGGTCAGGTTGGGGTTGCCGCCGCTGACGCCCGGAACCTGATCGTTTCCGAACTCGTAGTTGTCGATCGCGGCGGCGGAGATGCCTTGCGCCAGGCAGAGCGCCCGCACAGCAGCCGCATCAGGCCCTTGACGATAGCTGCTGTTGATGTCGCAGGGATCGCCTTCCAGGCCGTCCGACGACGGATCGCCGATCGCCGGGAAGCCGACGTTTTGCGGCGCGAACAGTTCACCCACGGAAGGTGCCCGAACGGCGCGGTTGTAGCCGCCGCGAGCGCGAAGACCATCAACGATCGTCCAGTCGACATCCACGCGATAGGCATTGGTGCCGCCGATGGTTTCATAATCGGCGTAACGGTAGCCGAGCGTCAGATCGAGCTGTTGAATGAACGGCAGATCCGCCAGCACCGGGATCAAGGCTTCTGCGAACAGTTCCTTGGAGCTGGTGCCGCCCGAGAGGGGCTGGCTCGGGTTGAAGCCGGCGATTTCGTTGCCACCGGTGGTGCTGCCGTCCGGCAGCGTCACGATCGGGTTGATCTGGGCCAGCGACGTGTCGGGATCGAACGAGAAGTCGTTCTGACGATACTGAGCGCCCACAGCAACCCGAACCTCGCCAGCGGGCAGGTCAAACGCCTTGCCTTGCAAGGTGCCTTCGACCACCCGCTGTTCCGACTCGGTGATGTTCTTCGCAGCACGGCCGATATAGTTGATGCATTCCGCCGACAGAGCGTTGGCGCCGAACGGATTGAAACCGCCTGCGCAGAGGCTCACGCCGCCGTCCGGTGCGTTCAGCAGAGCTTGAACGGAAGAGCGAGAAACGTTGCCGGATTGGATCGAAGTGTTCGAAACGCGGCCGAACGTTGCATAGACGTCGTAGGTCCACGAGCTTTGCGGGACATTGCCTCGGATGCCGGTGGTCAACTGATAGACGTTGTATTCGCTTTGCTCATGCCGGCCGCCCAGATCCGTGAAGCGCTTGTCCAGACGGAATGTGGAGCCCGGAGTAGGACGAGACGCAAGGAAGACCGCCAGATCGTCCGGAATGAACGGGTTGGTTACCGGCACGCGGAAGCCGGTCGGCCCAGCGGCTGGGCTGGCCGCCAGTTCCGTGTCGGCGGTGTAGTTGGTGAACAGGGCGTTGGCGTAAACCTCGGCCGAGTCGTTGATCTTGTAACGTCCGCCCGTATAGACGTTCCAGCGATCCAGCGGCAACTGCAGATAGTTCAGCGGGCCGGTGTTGAAGGCGTAGTTGGCGGGGGGGTTGTTGAACCCGTCATAGGCAATGCCGCCGGGGCTCTCGAAACCGAGTGTTCGGCTGTAGCTAAACAGCGTGCCGCTGTTGTTGAAGCCGAAGGCCGCCGTGTTGTTCAGCGTGGGATCGTTGAAGTAGGCCCGAACCAGAGCGAGGTTCGGAAGGTTGGCGCCGTCGAAGACGGTCGAACCCAGCGGCGAGGTGCCGGATCCACCGGAGACGGACGAGAATTCGCGCGCGCCGTTGAAGATCTGCTCGCGAGTCGAACGGCCCAGCGACAGAACCATGTTGCCGCGGTCGTCGTCGAAGTTGCCGCCGACGGTCAGCGAATAGCTTTCGGTCTTGCCATCGCTGCGATCGGTTTCGCCGTACTGGGCGTCGAACTGCACGCCCGAGAAGTTCTCGTCGAGAATGAAGTTGGCCACGCCAGCGAGGGCGTCCGAACCATAGGCGGCCGAGGCGCCGCCCGAGATGACTTCAATGTTCTTGATCAGGGCGGTCGGGATCAGGTTGACGTCAACCGAGCCGTCCGAGTTCGACGGAACGATTCGGCGACCGTTCATCAGCACCAGGGTGCGAGCCGAGCCCAGGCTGCGCAGGTCGATGTTGGCCTGGCCACCGTTGGAAGGGTTGTTGGACGTTGACGAGATCGAAGGAGTGAACTGCGGCAGGTCGTTGATCAGGGTGTCGATGGTAACCGAACCCGTGGCTTGGAAGTCCTGCGTGTCGACCGTGACGATCGGGCTGCTGGAGCGATAGTCCTGACGCGCGATGCGCGAGCCGGTGACGACGATCTCGCCCACTTCGGTCGCCTGATCGTCGGCGGACTGTGCGAACGAGGGGGACGCGGCCATGACCAGGGCGGCGCCGCCGATCATCGTGCTCGCCAACAGGCTGCGGCGGTATCTGATATTGTTCAAGGCTGGTTCTCCCGGGAAGACGCTCGTTCGCCAAGAAGCGAACAGATCAATCATTGGCTATTCGCCGACCCCACGTCGGTTGGACGGCAGAGCATACCAACAGCAGCGTCAAGTCCAGCGGGAAGGTGCTAGCTTGACACATTGTAGACACGCCTGTCGCAAAGACGACACACCATGGTCGCGGGCGAGACATGCGACGCGGCGTCGTTTCTGATGATATACTTCCGCAAATCATGAACTTTTTTGAGAATAGAATGACCTCCATCGCCTTGCTGCGCCGGTCAGGAATGTCGATTCTGGCATTGCTGGCGGCAACTCTCGTCTCCGAAAGCGCTTCCGCGCAGCAGTCTCCCCCGCTATCCAATCGCGACTTGGTCGGCGAGGTCACACGCTGCCGGGATATCGGTTCAGATTCGGCACGACTGGCATGCTTCGACGCCGCCGCCACAAGCTTGGCCGCTGCAGGAGAGATCGCCGTGGTTAGCCGCGAGGATGTGGAACAGAATCAGCGACGATTGTTCGGGTTCAACGTCTCGACCCTCAATCCCTTCCAGACTTCCGGAAATCCCGAAAGTCTGAGCTCCATATCCGCCAACATGGCGTCGGTTCGGGATCTGGGCCGCGGCGAATGGCTGATCACCCTGGACGACGGGTCAATATGGCGAAAGACCGACAGTGTCGTTCCGTCGTTCTCGACGCGCCGCCAGTATCCAGTCACCGTGCGAAGGGCGGCGCTGGGAAGCTATATGATGAAGGTGGCGAACGATCCGCCCTTCCGTGTCCGCCGCGAATAATCGCGCTCAGCGCTGGATCGTCGCCCGCGCCGCATAGGGCGCCGGTTCGGGGGTGCAGGAGGCGGTGATCAGTTGCACCGCAGCGAGACAGACGAAGACGGTCGCGACGAGCGGGAGCCGATTTGATACAGCGAAGGCGATCGAACGGGCCATGGCGGGCGCTCCAAGCATGATTACCGAGACGTTAACGCAAGCTCTGCGCCAGATGGGGCCGAGGCGATGATCCCCTTCGTCCGGGCGTTCGACTTCGCCTATGGGCGGCGCGATCAGGTTTCGCCGTTGATCCAGCGCGTGATCGCCGACAATCCGGGGCCGTTCACCTTCACCGGAACGGGGACCTATATCATCGGACGGCCTGACGCGGGGGCCGAGGTGGCGGTGATCGATCCGGGGCCGCTGGATCCGGCGCACCTGGCGGCGTTGATGGCGGCGGTCGAGGGGCGGCGGGTCAGCCATGTGCTGGTGACGCATACGCATCGGGATCATGCGCCGCTGGCGAGGCCGTTTGCGGAGGCGACCGGCGCGCGGATTATGGCGGCCCGGCCTCCAGCGCGAGAGACGCATGCGTCGGGCGCCCTGGACGAGGATGAGGATGCGGACTTTGCGCCCGATGTCGTGCTGACGGGCGGCGGAAAGATCCAGGGCGACGGATGGACCATCGAGGCGATGTTCACGCCGGGTCATGCGTCCAATCACATGGCCTTAGTCCTGCCTGAGGAGAACGCCCTGTTCTGCGGGGATCATGTGATGGGGTGGTCCACGACGGTCGTGGCGCCGCCCGACGGGAACATGCACCAGTATATGACCAGCCTGGACGCGGTCATCGCGCGGGATTTCGACGTGCTGTGGCCGACGCATGGGGCGCCGGTGACGCAGGTGCGGCGGTTTCTGGAGGCGTACCGCGCCCACCGGCTGGAGCGGGAGGTGCAGATCGTCCAGAGGCTGGCAGCGGGGGATCGGACAGTCGCCGAGATGGTGCCGGTTCTATACGCCGCCGTCGATCAGCGGCTGTGGTCGGCGGCGTCGCTGTCGGTGCTGGCCCATCTGATCAAGCTGGTCGAGGATGGGACGGCCGTCAGCGATGCCGAACCCAGCCTGACGGCTCGCTTTCGTCTGGTCTAGCGTTCGGCCTCCAGATTCCGGGCGATCTTTGCGGCGAGGCGGCAGGTGGCGCCGCCATCGGGGCGTGCGTCGCGAGCGGCGACGCGGATGTCGGTGCGGCCGGGACGGATGCGCACGACGGCGTCGGTGACGAAGCCGAACCAGGCGCCTTCGTGGACGGCCTCCACCTGGAAGGTGGTGGCGCGGGTGATCACGAAACCGGCGTCGACCAGGGCCGAGGTCGCCTGCTGGGCCAGGACCTGGGTCGGGACGGCGCTCAGGTCGGGACAGGTCTGGGGCGTCGATCCGGCATGCAGGGCGGCGACGCGGGAGAAGGCCGGCGGTTCGTCGACATTGGTCGTCACGTCACGTGGGTTCGGCGCGGCATCCTGCCCCTGACGCCAGACGAAGCCGCCCACCGTCGCGCCGGCCAGAACTAGGGCGGCCAGCGCATAAGGTCCCCTGCCCTTCAGGTCGCGCAGCGCCAGCACCGCCGCCGCCAGCGCGCCGGCCAGACCGACCCAGGCCAGGATGCGCGCCACGGTCCAGGTCAGCAGGTCATAGCTGACCGACAGATCGACGCCGCCGAATCGCGTCGCCGCTATCGCCGCCACGATCAGCACCGCCGGCGCCGCCGCGAGCGCCGTCAGCCACGGCAGGAGTGCGGGGACAGGCTTTCTGATCGGCATTCAGGCTCCGGTTCGGTTCAGGCTGCGGTCGGCAGACGGTAGTCCTTCATCCGCTCGCGCAGAAGCTTCTTGTCGATCTTGCCAGTCGCGCCCAGCGGGATGTCCTCCACGGCGACCACGTCGTCAGGCATCCACCATTTGGCGATCTTGCCCTGCAGGAAGTCGAGATGCTCCTGCTTGTCCAGCGCATGGTCGGGCTTGAGCTTGAGGATCAGGACCGGCCGTTCGTCCCATTTGGCGTGGGCGGCGCCGATGACGGCGGCGATCTCGACCTTGGGATGGCCGACGGCGATGTTCTCGATCTCGATGGAGCTGATCCACTCGCCGCCCGACTTGATCACGTCCTTGGCGCGGTCGGTGATCTGCATGAAGCCCATCTCGTCCACCGTGGCCACGTCGCCGGTGTCGAAGAAGCCTTCGTCGTCCAGGATCGAGCCCTCTTCCTTGAAATAGGCGTTGCTGATGGTCGGTCCCTTGACCATCAGGCGGCCGAAGGTGGCGCCGTCATGCGGCAGCTCGGCCCCGGCCTCATCCTTCAGCTTCAGTTCGATGCCCAGCGGCGGCGTGCCCTGCTTCAGGCGGTATTTCATCTGCTCGTCATAGGGCAGACGCAGGATCTCGGGCGGCAGATTGGCGATGGTGCCGATGGGCGAGGTCTCGGTCATGCCCCAGGCATGGGTGACCTCGACGCCGAAATCGTCCTGGAAGCCCCGGATCAGGCTTTCGGGACAGGCCGAGCCGCCGATCAGCACCCGCTTCAGGGTCGTAAAGCCCAGGCCGTGCTGTTTCATATGGGCGAACAGCCCCTGCCAGACGGTGGGCACGGCGGCCGAGAAGGTGACGCCTTCCTGTTCGATCAGCTCATAGATCGACTGACCGTCCATTTTTGCGCCCGGCATGACCAGCTTGGTCCCGGCGGCGGGGCCGGCGAAGGCGATGCCCCAGGCGTTGGCATGGAACATCGGCACGACCGGCAGGATCACCTCCTTGGGCGTGGCGCCCATCACCGTGGCCTGAAGTCCCATGAAGGTGTGCAGGAAGTTGGAGCGGTGCGAATACAGCACGCCCTTGGGATGGCCCGTCGTGCCGGAGGTGTAGCAGAGGCCGCAGGCGGTGTTTTCCTCGAAGTCGCCCCAGACGACGTCGATCGACTGACCGGCGATGGCGTCCTCATAGGCCACGGCACCCGGCAGCTTGGTCTGCGGCATGTGGGCGGCGTCTGTCATGATGACGACGCGCTCGACCTTGGGGATGTGCGGCATGATGGCTTCCAGCAGCGGCACGAAGGTCAGGTCGACGAAGATGATCCGGTCTTCGGCGTGGTTGATGATGTAGATCAGTTGTTCGGGGAACAGGCGCGGGTTCAGGGTGTGGCAAACCGCGCCGATGCCCATGATGCCGTACCAGGCCTCGATATGGTTGGCGGTGTTCCAGGCCAGGGTGGCGACGCGGTCGCCCGGCTGGACGCCCCACGCTTTCAGCGCGCTGGACACGCGTTTGGCGCGTTCGTGGATCTGGGCGTAGGTCGTGCGGACGATGGGCCCCTCGACCGAGCGGGTCACCACCTCGCGGTCGCCATGCCAGTTCTTGGCGTGGTCGATGATCTTGTCGACCGTCAGCGGCCAGTCCTGCATCAAGCCCAGCATGTCGTATCCTTGTCCCTTGGTTGCGTCTGCTTTGATGCGACGCTTGAGCGGACGCTAACATCGGTGATCGGCGATAAGCAACGTGACGTAACGTCAGCCGCTGCGCGGCGGATCGTCCCCCGTGGCGTCGGCCGCGCGACCGCACTAGAAGACCGCCCATGACCATATTGATCGCGATCACGGGGGGCTCCGGCTCCGGCAAGAGCACCCTGGCGGAGGCTCTGGTTTCGGCCTTGCCGCAAGGGTCGGCGGTGCTGGTGCGCGAGGACAGCTATTACCGCGACGCCGCGTCCCTGCCCGGCTTCGACGCCGCGACCTTCGACTTCGACGACGTGGCGGCGCGCGATCACGACCTGATGATCGCGGATTTGAAAGAGCTGAAGGCTGGGCGCGCGGTGACGGCGCCGGTCTATTCCTTCATCCACCACGGGCGCGAGCCGGGCGGCGAACCGATCGCGGCGGCCGAGGTGGTGATCGTCGAGGGCACCCACGTGCTCTGCACCCCCGACCTGACCGCCCTGTTCGACATCCGGGTGTTCGTGGATACCCCGTCCGACATCCGCTTCATCCGCCGCCTGCTGCGCGACCAGACCGAGCGGGGGCGGTCGGCGGATTCGGTCGTGGCGCAATATCTCGCCACCGTGCGTCCGGGCCACGAGCGGCTGACCGAACCGTCGCGCACCCACGCCGACTTCATCGTCGCCGACGCCACGGCAGCCGTACGACTGGAAGACCCACAGGCGGTGGTGCGTCTCGCCGCACCGGTGCTGGCCCATCCGCTGCTGCAGGCCCTGCTGGACGACTAACGAAAGAGATCCCCGACCCGGAATTCTCCGGGTCGAAGCGCGGCACGCTCAACTGGCGGATGGCCATTGAGAGCCCTGATGCGCGCGCGTTCGGCGGCCTCGGCCCGTTTCTCGACCAAGATGGCGTCTAGTCGGATATATTCGATTTCCAGTTGGGCGCGAAGCCGTTCGTCCTCGGCCTCCTCCTCGGGTGTTTGTCTGTAGGGCGGCGGCAGGCCGCGACCGGGTTTGGGGCGGCGAGGTTTGGGGTGGGCCATGCGGGTCTCCGGACAGGGGTGATCAGCCTCGCGCTTTCGCAGCGAAGTTATTGGAGGGCTGGGCGGAGCGCCGGGCCTTCGCCCGGAGTGTGAGTTTGTAAGTACCGTTTCGACGAAGGGTATGACGCTCCGCGCGGGTGGTTGGCCTGCAAGCTCGGGGCGTCGAGCGGTGGCGGTCTTATCGCCTAACCCCATAAGCCTGCGACGGGTCGGCGGGGTCTGCGAACCCCGTCCCGAGTGCGATCGAGTATCCCCCTCGACCCTCCGACACCGCTCCATGAGTCGATGTCAGCGCGGGCCGTTTCAGACCCGCTCCCGTTCCATCCGCTCCCGCCGCCGCAAGGTCGCAGGCCAAGCGAGCCCTCCGATGCGACGGGACGGGTATAGAATACGCCGGTTTCGGAGGGGGGATGGGAGAACGGGGACATAAATCGGCAAGCGATTGAAATCGCTGCGAATGGACCAGCGTCATTGTGATGGTTGGCGTGCGTTTCTCCCTCCCCTTCATGGGGAGGGGCGGCGAAGCGGAGCGCAGCCGGGGTGGGGGTGTGTGAAGCGTCTCCGCTACCCTTACGCCCCCACCCGGATCGCTGCGCGATCATCCCTCCCCATGAAGGGGAGGGAGAGGCGTCTGTGGGACTTCAGAGCTTCTCCGCCGCTTCCCAGTCGTCAGATCAGCCCCGCCAGCGGCGACGACGGGTCCGCATACATCCGCTTGGGCATCCGGCCGGCCAGATAGGCGTCGCGGCCGGCGATGACGGCGTGTTTCATGGCGCGGGCCATGCGGATGGGGTCCTTGGCGCCGGCGATGGCGGTGTTCATCAGCACGGCGTCGCAGCCCAGTTCCATCGCCAGGGTCGCGTCCGAGGCCGTGCCGACGCCGGCGTCGACCAGGACCGGCACCTTGGCCTGTTCGACGATCAGGCGGACGTTGATGGGGTTCTGAATGCCGAGGCCCGAGCCGATGGGGGCGGCGGCGGGCATGATGGCGGCGGCGCCGGCGTCTTCCAGCCGCTTGGCCATCACGACATCGTCGGTGCAATAGACCATGACGTCGAACCCGTCCTTGATCAGCAGGTCCAGCGCCCGCAGCGTCTCGATCATGTCGGGATACAGGTGGGCCGTGTTGGACAGCACCTCCAGCTTGACCAGGCTCCATCCCCCCGCCTCGCGCGCCAGGCGCAGGGTGCGGACCGCGTCCTCGCCGGTGAAACAGCCGGCGGTGTTGGGCAGGAAGGTGAAGCGGTCGGGCTTCACATAATCCACCAGCATCGGCTGGTTCGGATCGGTCAGGTTCACGCGGCGCACGGCCACGGTGACGATTTCGGCGCCCGCCGCCTCGGCGGCGGCGGCGTTCTGAGCGTAGTCGGCGTATTTGCCGGTGCCCACGATCAGTCGCGAGTTGAAGGTGCGGCCGGCGACGGACCAGGTTTCGGAGGCTGTATCGGTCATGGAGCTGACCTAGTCCCCCCAAGGCGTCAGGGAAAGCCGTCGTAGCGGGATTTGATCGCGATCAACCGCCGCCGACGAACTGGACCAGTTCGATGCGGTCGCCCTGGGCGACGGGGGTGGCGGCGTGCAGGGATTTGGGGACGATCTCAAGATTGCGTTCGACGGCGACCTTGCGGGGGTCCAACGACAGTTCCTCGACCAGGGCCAGGATGGTGGCGGCCTGGACCTGGCGGGGTTCGCCGTTGAGATGGATCTGATGCACGCGTCTGGTCTCCGGGCGCTGGCGGCGTCGGGGCTGAGATAGACGCTGAAGGCCGGGTTCGCCAGACCGGGTCAGCCAGCCTCGAACAGGAAGGCGCCGATGGCGACCGCCACGGCCGCAAAGGCGGCGACGACCGTGCGAAGGATCAATTTGCCGTCCTGGCGCATCGTCTGCGCTCCCGCTGGCTGTCCCGGCCAGGGACGAATGAGGCCTTGGCTGCGAAATCCGCGCCATCGCGGCGTGACCCTGAGTAAAGTTCGATGCGGGGACCGTTTGACCCAGGCCCTGCGTCGGCTAAAAGGCCCCTCTTGTGCTGCGACGCAGCGCCGATTCCGGAAACCATGGCCGACACGCCCGTCATTCATGTGCTGAACGGCCCCAATCTGAACCTGCTCGGGGTTCGGGAGCCGGACATCTATGGCCGCGACACCCTGGCGGACATTGAGCAGAGCTGCATCAAGGCGGCTGCCAAGGTAGAGGGCGGCGCGACCGTCGTGTTTCGTCAGACCAACCACGAAGGCGTGTTGGTGGACTGGATTCAGGAAGCCCGTGAAGGCGCGGACGCCCTGATCATCAATCCGGCGGCCTATGGGCATACGTCGGTGGCGCTGCACGATGCGCTAAAGACGCTGTCGATCCCGGTGATCGAACTGCATCTGTCCAATCCGGCGGCGCGCGAAGCGTTTCGTCATCACTCCTATGTGTCTTCCGCGGCGACCGGCGTCATCGCCGGCTTCGGCGCGGCAGGCTATGAACTGGCCGTCCAGGCGGCTCTCATCAAGGTTCGGGAACGCGGCTGACGCCCGTCCCGTTTACTCAAGACCACGAAAGACAAGGCGCAAATCCAATGGCCGATGACAAGAAACACGCCGAAATCGACGCCGCCCTGGTTCGCCAGCTGGCCGACATCCTGAACGAGACCGACCTGACGGAAGTCGAAGTCGAGCGCGGCGACCTGCGCATTCGCGTCGCCCGCGAGATCACGGTCAACGCCGCCCCGGTGCAATACGCCGCCGCGCCCGCTCCGGTCGCCGCTGCCCCCACCGCCGCTGCCGCGCCGGCCGCCATGCCGTCGGATCCCGCCACCATCGTCGCTCGCGCCGGCGAAGAGGTGAAGTCGCCGATGGTCGGCACAGCCTATCTGCAGGCCTCGCCGGAGGCCCCGGCCTTCGTCCAGCCCGGCGACAAGGTCAAAAAGGGCCAGACCCTGCTGATCGTCGAGGCCATGAAGACCATGAACCCAATCCAGGCACCGCGCGACGGCGTGGTCCTCGACATCCTGGTCGGCGACGCCCAGCCGGTCGAGTTCGGCGAGCCGCTCGTCCTGCTGGAAGCCTAAGGCGCCCTGATGTTCACCAAGGTTCTGATCGCCAACCGCGGCGAGATCGCGCTGCGTATCCACCGCGCGTGCAAGGAGATGGGCATCTCCACCGTGGCCGTGCACTCCGAAGCCGACCGGGGCGCCATGTGGGTGCGGCTGGCCGATGAGAGCGTCTGCATCGGCCCCGCCTCGGCCGCCAAGTCGTATCTGAACATCCCCTCGATCATCGCGGCGGCCGAGATCACCGGCGCCCAGGCGATCCACCCCGGTTATGGCTTCCTGTCGGAAAACGCCCGTTTCGCCGAGATCGTTGAAGCCCACGGCATGACCTTCATCGGTCCCAAGCCCGAGCATATCCGAGTCATGGGCGACAAAATCAGCGCCAAGAAGACGGTGATGGAAGCCGGCATCCCCTGCGTTCCCGGCTCCGATGGCGAGGTCGAGACCGTTGAGGCCGCCATCGAGGCCTCAAAGACCATCGGCTTCCCCCTGATCGTCAAGGCGGCGGCGGGCGGCGGCGGGCGTGGCATGAAGGTGGCCCTGACGCCTGACGACCTGGTCGAAGCGGTGCAGACCGCCCAGTCCGAGGCCAAGGCCGCCTTCGGCAACGGCGCCGTCTATATGGAGCGCTATCTCCAGAAGCCGCGCCACATCGAAATCCAGGTCATCGCCGACAGCCACGGCAATGTCGTGCACCTGGGCGAGCGCGACTGCTCGCTGCAACGTCGTCACCAGAAGGTGCTGGAAGAGGCCCCCTCGCCCGCCCTGTCGGCCGAGGGTCGCAAGCAGATCGGCGAGACGGTCAACAAGGCCATCGCCGCCATCGGCTACCTCGGCGTCGGCACCATCGAGTTCCTGTGGGAAGACGGCGAGTTCTTCTTCATCGAGATGAACACCCGCCTGCAAGTCGAGCATCCGGTTACGGAAATGATCACCGGCGTCGACCTGGTCCGCGAACAGGTCCGTATCGCCGCCGGCCTGCCGCTGTCCTTCACGCAAGAGGACATCGAGTTCAAAGGCCACGCCATCGAGGTGCGGATCAACGCCGAGAACCCCGAGACCTTCACTCCGTCGCCGGGCAAGATCACCGACTTCCACGCGCCGGGCGGCCTGGGCGTGCGTCTGGATAGCGCCATCTACGCCGGCTATTCGATCCCGCCGTATTACGACAGCCTGATCGGCAAGCTGATCGTCCACGGCCGCGACCGCGAGGAGGCCATCGCCCGCCTGAAACGGTCGCTGAACGAGATCGTTATCGGCGGCGTCGACACCACCATCCCCCTGTTCCAGAAGCTGTTGCAGGAGCCCGACATCCTGTCCGGCGATTACGACATCCACTGGCTGGAGAAGTGGGCCGCCCGTCAGAAGGGCGACGCCTGACAGAGCCCGATTTCAGCGCCAGCGGGCCTTTCGGCGGCTTCGGCCCCGAGGACCTGCTGGCCTGTTACGCCCGGGGCGTGTTTCCGATGGCCGAGGCGCGCGACGATCCGCGCGTCTTCATCATCGAGCCGGAACAGCGCGGCGTTATACCGCTGGACGCCTTTCATATCCCCAGCCGTCTGCGTCGCACCGTGCGGGGCGAGCCGTTCGAGGTAAGGGTCGATACCGCCTTCGAGGCGGTGCTGGACGGTTGTGCGGCGGCGCAAGGGCCGGATCGCGAAGACACCTGGATCAACGGGCCGATCCGGCGGTTGTATGCGGCCCTGTTCGCCATGGGGTTCGTCCACTCCATCGAATGCTGGCGGGACGAGCGGCTGGTGGGCGGTCTGTACGGGGTGTCGCTGGGCGGGGCCTTCTTCGGCGAGAGCATGTTCAGCCGCGAGCGGGATGCGTCCAAGGTGGCGCTGGTGCATCTGGTCGCGCGGTTGCGAAAGGGCGGCTGGACCCTGTTGGACGCGCAGTTCCTGACCGACCATCTGAGCCAGTTCGGCGCGGTGGAGACGCCGCAGGCGGCCTATCTGGATCGACTGTCGCCGGCGCTGACGGTCAGGCCCGATCAGGCGGCGTTGCGTGCGCCCCTGACCGGCGCCGAGGCGGTGGCTCTGGCCACGGCATGATGGCGTCCGCCTGATCTGTCCGGACACGATATTGGGCCTGTCCCGACAGGTTCGGATTGGCGTTGGCGGTGGGTCTGGCGGTCAATGGCGGCATGACCCAGACCCCATCTTCCCTATCAGAGGCCCCGCCCCGCTCGACCATCCTGCGCGAGGTGCGAGAGATCGCCGTGACCTTGGTCGTCGCCCTGATCCTGGCGACCCTGCTCCGCGTCCTGCTGTTCCAGCCCTTCACCATTCCGTCGTCGTCGATGGAGCCGGGGCTGGTGACCGGCGACTATATCGTCGTGTCGAAATATCCGTATGGCTGGAGCACGGCGTCGCTGCCGTTCAACCCGCCCATGGCGACGGGGCGGGTGATGGGGCGCGAGCCTCGGCGTGGGGACGTGGTGGTCTTCCACCTGCCGCGCGATCCGAAACAGACGTGGATCAAGCGGGTCGTGGGCCTGCCCGGCGACACGGTTCAGGTGCGCGGCGGCGTGGTCTTCGTCAACGGCGACGCGGTGCGCCAGACAAGGCTGGATGTCGTCGCCGACCATGATGCGCCGCAGCGCCAAGTGCAGCAGGTGAGCGAGACCCTGACCGACGGTCGGACCTATGTGACCTATGACGGCGGGCCAGACCTGCCGGGTGACGACACGCCCCTGCGCCGTGTGCCGCCGGGCCACTATCTGATGATGGGCGACAATCGCGACAACTCTCTGGACAGCCGCTGGCCGCCCGAGGTCGGGGTCGGGCTGTTGCCGGCAGAGAACATCATGGGTCGGGCCGAGATCGTGCTAGCGTCATGGAAGCCGGGTGCGGGCCTGTTCAAACCCTGGACCTGGCTGAACCTTCAGTGGGACCGGTTTTTGGTCAGGATTAGGTAGGGTCGAGTATCGCCCTCTCCACAAAACCCGTCCCCCTCGGGCTCGTCCCGAGGGCCCACCGTTGACCCTAACTCGGGCGCTAGATGTTGAAACGCGCTGCCTGAATGCCGATCCACCGTATCTGCATCCGCCGTGGGCCCTCGGGACAGGCCCGAGGGTGACGGAAAATGGGGAGGTGTAATGGGGTGATGTTTAGCGCGCGCGGTATTCGTCGAAGCTGACGACGCCGTCGTGGTTGCGGTCCATCCGGTCGAAGGCGGCGCGGCTGGGCGGCGAAGACTGGGCCAGGGAGGGCGCAGCGACGGCGCCCAGGGCCAGGCCGGCGACGGCGGCGGCCAGCAGCGGACGCCAGCTCAGGCGGGGCGCCAGGCGGGGCGCCAGGCGGGGCGAACGTCGCGTCGAAGACGTCTGGCTCAGTTCGGCGTCGATGAAGCGGCGGATGGCGTCGCTGGCGGTGCGGCCCTCGGCGCGGCAGCGGGCCATGAAGGCGGTCTTGGTCGCATGGGGCAGTCGGATTTCGACCGTTTCGCTTTTCTTGAGCGGCTTATCGCGATCCATCATCAGCCTCCTCGCGGCGTGAAAGGTCAGTTCTTACAGCCCACGATCCAGGCGTCGTAATAGGGGTTCTGGATGCCGCTGACGGAGGGAGACGAGGCGAACATCCAGCCGCGGAAGATCTGGCGCGGCGAGGCTTGCTGGCCGCGCGGCTGAAGGGACACGTCGATATAGGCGATGGCGTCCTCGGTCAGCTCGTCCGGGGTCGTGACCTCACAGGCGCGGGCCGCGAAGATCAGGTTGCGGTTGAAGCGGACGGGCCGACCGCCGACCTCGACCTCGAACTTCATGGACTCGGCCGTGACCTTGTCGATGGCCTGGATGACCGCGAACGTGCGGCGCTGGCGGCGGGCCGGGGTGTCGGGCTGTTCGATAGCCTTGGTCGCGACGGGTTTCTCGGCGGCGACCTCCTGTTCGGCCTTTTCCTCGACCGCAGCGTCTTCGGCGATGATGACGGTCGGGGGCGGCGTCACGGCGACGGGCGAGCGCGGCGCCGGAGCGCCTGCAGGCGGGGTCTCCGTCGGCACGGACGGCGTGGTGCGCAGGATGTCGCCGATCGGATCCTGGACCGGGCGAGCGTCGCGCGGCGCGTCCTGCAGCACGCTGGCGGTCACCGCGCCTGCGCTCAAGACGCAGACGACAGCCGCCGCGCCCAACAGGATGCCGCGCATTTTCACTCGGGGGTCCAGGCCTGATAGTCGCCGGTCGCAGCCGGGCGTTTGGCCTCGTTGGCCAGCGAGCCGGGCGGACGCCAGGCCAGGGGCGTGCCGGTCATGTTCGGCAGGTGATCCTTTTCCCAGGCGCGCCGCGGCAGCGGCTGCTCGGTCGGGGGCAGGTCGAAGGTGTAGTGCAGCCAGCCGTGCCAGTCGGGCGTCACCTTGGACGCCTCGGCATAACCGTCATAGATGACCCAGCGACGCTTGCGGCCGTCGTAGCTGACGTTGTCGCGGCTCTCGTAATAGCGATTGCCGTTCTCGTCCTGGCCGACGAAGCGACCGCGCTTGGCGATGGTGAAGCGGGTGCCGATCGTGGCGCCCTCCCACCAGCCGAAAATCTTGCTCAACACGTCGTGGAATCCAACCGTAAGGGGTCGCCGAAAAGGGAGGCGGCGTCTGGCGCGGATCATAGAAAGCCGCGCGCGCTTCGTCCAGCGTTCAGGCGGGGGCAGTTGAATCGATATCTTGTGGGCAACATGGCCTGAGCACACCAGATGTATTGGCGGATGGGCGCGCGACCGCCTAAGCTGGACTGAACCATTCGGAGAGACGCCGCCATGCGCTTTCAATCCGGCTTCGCCGTTCGCGCCGAACGAGTCGCAATGGAGACCCGCGCCGTCGAACGCCCGGCCAGCGTGCAGCCCGTGCTGGCGCCCGCCGGCTGGTCCGATGCGCAGATCGAGGCCTGGCTGGACTGGGTCGAGGCGGCGGGATTCGCGACGCCGATGTCGGGCGACTGGCTGAACGGCGGCGTGGACGCCTGGGTCGAGCGATTGGCCGCGACCGGCGTGACGGAGGGCGTGTTCGACCGGGCCGAGTCCGCTGTGTTCGCCGCCGAACTGTCGGGGGCGTTCAAGCTGGGCCTTGCTGCGCCGACGGGATCGGGGCCGGTCGCGGCCGGCGTCGTCGATCTGAACGACCCCGGCTCGGGCGCGACTCTGAGGACGCACAGCGGCAAGCGAGCCGCCGCGCGGCTGGGCGCCCAGGCGGCGCAGGCCCTGGCCGAGGCCCTGGCGGGGGTGGCCGATGCGGTGGACCGTTGCGAGGGACCGCGCGGCGACTGCGGCGATCCCTCGCGCAATCCGGCCTTGGGTCGGGCGGCGGCGCTGGCGCGACGGTGCGGCGCGAGCGACGCCGACATCCTGAGAGCCGTAGACGGCGAACGACCGGCCATGGCGCTGGAGCCGACGGTCGAGGGCGCGCCTCTGGTCGCCATGGCGGATCGGACGCAAATCGCGGCGGGCGCGCCGGAGACGCTGCTGGCGGCGGAAGCGGCGCTGGACGGCGGGCTGATCGTCGCCTTCGACCCGCGCGATGCTGAAACCGCGACGGCGGCAATGGGTCGGGCCGTGATCGACCTGGGCGCCGTGCTGGCCCTGGGCGGCGACGCGGCGGCCGATCTGGCGGGCCTGACGCGGTTGTTGACGGTGGCTCTGGACCTTCAGGAGGCGTCGCCGGGCGTGATCGCCCTGGGGCTGGACGGGTTGCTGGAGGCCCTTGCGGCCGACGACGACCGCACGGCTCGGGCGCAGACGTTCGCGGGACTGGTCGCCGCGACGGCGGCGCAGACCTCGGCCGAGTTGGCGAGCGTGCGTGGTCTCTGCCCCGACTGGGACGACCTGAAGGGGGCCGCCGCCGTGACCCAGACCGCACGGCGCGATCTGCTGAAGGGTGAGACACACCCTATCGCCATGGCCGCATCCAAGGCTCTGGCGGTCGCGCCCAAGGCGCGGCGCCATTCGGCCATCGGCCTGTTCGTCGAGGATGCAGAGGCGCGGCTGCGGCTGGGGCTGGGCCGGATCGCGGCGGTCGACGTTTTCCAGACGGCGGACGGCGAGATCGGTCGTCGGCTGAACCCCGCCCTGGCGGCGGCGCTATCGGCAGCGGGCGGCGATATCGAGGCGGCGGAGCGGTGGACGTTCGGGCGCCGCACCCTGGTCGAAGCGCCGGGCATCGATCACACGGCCTTGCGCACCCTGGGCTTCACCGACATCGAGCTGGCCGCCATCGAGAACGCCCTGGCCTGGGCCGAGGATTTCGACACGGTCTTCGCCGCCCCTGTGCTGGACCCCGGCTTCATCCGCGATGTGCTGGGCGTTGAGGACGGCGACGGCCTGCTGCTGACCCTGCTGGGCGTGTCCGAAGAGGCCGAGACGGCGGCGACGCGCTGGGTCTTCGGTCATGGCGATCTGAGCGATTGGCCCGAGGCGCCGGCGTCGGTCGCCGCTTTACTGGCCGACCCGGCGGCGGCCGCAGCGAACCTGCGGCGCGCCATCGAACCGTTCAGCGACCTGGCCGACATCGCGGTCGAGCCGATGGACTGGCGCACGACCTCGGCCCAGGCGGCGCGGCTGCTGAGCCAGGGCGCGCTGGATGGCCGTCGCGCCATCCGCCTGTCCCGCACCGCGCCGCCGGCCGGTCCGCTGCTGTCATTGCCCAACATCGAGGCGGCGCGGGCCGAGCCTGTGCGCGAAGCCCCGCGCCCTGCGCCCACCGAACGGGTCGTCGAACGCGTAATCGAGCGGGAGCGCGCGCGCCGCAAACTGCCCGACCGGCGCAAGGGCTATATCCAGAAGGCCGCCGTCGGGGGCCACAAGGTCTATATCCACACCGGCGAATACGAAGACGGCGAGCTGGGCGAGATCTTCATCGACATGCACAAGGAAGGCGCCGCCTTCCGCAGCCTGATGAACAACTTCGCCATCGCCATCTCCATCGGCCTGCAATACGGCGTGCCGCTGGACGAGTTCGTGGACGCCTTCGTCTTCACCCGGTTCGAGCCGGCCGGGCGCGTCACCGGCAACGATTCCATCAAGTCCGCGACCTCGATCCTGGACTACATCTTCCGCGAACTGGGCGTCTCCTATCTGGACCGCAACGAACTGGCCAACGCCGGGACGGACGACCTGAATGCGGACGGCTTAGGAGACGGCAAGCCCGACGCCAACGCGGCCGTGCCCGCCGCCCGGTTCATCTCCAAGGGGTTCGCGCGTGGATCGGCGCCCGACAATCTGGTCGTCCTGCCCTTCGGCAAGAAGGCCGAGCCCGAACCGCGTCATGTCGCCAATAGCGAGGCCGTCGCCTGCCCCGCCTGCGGCGACTTCAGCTTGCAGCAACGCGGCGCCGCCTGGGTCTGCGACACCTGCGGGGCGGCGCCGGCGCTGAAGGGCGGCGATCAGGGGTAGGTTAAGGGTTATGGCCTAGGGTTTGCTGCAAGACGATCGAACGTCGGAGCCCAGTCCATGAAACGCACACTCTCTCTCGGCCTGATCGCCGCCCTGCTGGTCGTCGCCGCGCCCGCACTGGCCCAGAACGCGGGCCAGATCGCCAGCGTGAAGCGCGGGGCCTCCTGCGCCGGCTGCAACCTGTTCCAGGGGGACTTCTCGGGACTGGAGGCGCGGGGCCTGAACCTGTCGGGCGCGCGGCTGCGTCAGGCGGACCTGAGCCTGAGCGTCATGAACCGCACGCGGTTTTCCAACACCGACATGCGCGACGTGGAGGCCTACGGCGGCGTCTTCTCCGGCTCCAACTTCTCACGGGCCAACCTGACCAACGCCAGTTTCGTCGGCGCCTATCTGGAGGGCGCCAGCTTTGCCGGTGCGACCTTGTCGGGGACCAATCTATCGGGCGCCCAGCTGACGCGAGCCACCGGCCTGACCCAAGGCCAGTTGAACCAGGCGTGCGGCGACGAGTCGACCGTCCTGCCGCGCGGGCTACGCATTCCCGCCTGCTGAGGGTCTCCGACCTTGCCTGGATTTCATGAAGTTACCTCGATTTAAGTAGGTATGGCAGGGGTTTCGGGGCATTCAGGTCTCGTGAAACAGATCGCTGAACATATCCGGGTCAAACCCTCGCTGGCGCTTCTGGCGCTCTGCACGGCTTGGGGGGCGGCGCTCATCGCCTCGCCGGCCTTCGCCGGGGTGGAGATGTCGATGCAGGACCGCGACGTGGCCCGTTCGGTGTCGCTGGGCGGATCGTGCAACCGCTGCGAACTGTCGGGCCGCAATCTGACCGGCGCCACCTTCACCGGCGCCAGCTTCATGAACGCCACCCTGGTCGGGGCCAATCTGCGCGGCGCAGAGATGATGGGCTCCAACTTCACCGGCAGCGATTTCAGCCGCGCCAATCTGTCGGGCGTCGAGATCGTCGGCGCAAACTTCACCTCTGCGAACTTCACGGGCGCCCATTTGAACGGGGCAGAGGCGCAAGGGTCGTCCTTCGTCCGCGCCAATCTGACCCGCGCCGACCTTTCGGGCGGCGAGATGCACGGGGTGAACTTCAACGGCGCGACCCTGGCGGGGACCAACTTCTCCAACAGCGAACTGTTCGGGGCGACGATCACCAACGTGCGCGCGGCCGGCGCCAACTTCTCCAACGCCGAGGTCAACGCCTCCAACCTGTCGGGCGGCGACTTCTCGAACGCGGACTTCTCGAACGCCAGCCTGGATGGGGCGCGACTGAGCGGCGCGAGCTTCTCCCGCGCCGATTTCTCGGACGCCTCCCTGCGTCGCACCGACATTCGCGGCGCGGACCTGTCGAGCGCGCGCGGCCTGACCCAGGACCAGATCAGCGAAGCCTGCGGCGACGGCTCGACCCGCCTGCCCGGCCGCCTGACGGCACAGGCCTGCCGCAGCACCTCGATCCGCATCATCCGCTCGCCGCCCGCCCCTCCGGCGCCGCCGCGCGTGCGAAACTTCGTCAACGCCGGGAACTGACCCCCACTCCGCTTTCGTCATCCTCGCCCTCGTGGCGAGGATCCAGACTCTCGGTGCGTCCGCAGAGTGCGCAGACGTAGAAACCGGGAGTCTGGATCCTCGGGACAAGCCCGAGGATGACGGTATTGGGGGGTTTATCCCGCAGCAAAAAAGGGGACGCCTCGCGGCGTCCCCTTTGTCGTATCTGGCGATGCCCGCCCGATCAGACCTTGATCGGCAGGGCCGTGCGGATATGCACGTCCTTCAGCTGGCGTTCTTCCGCCTCGGTCGGGGCGTTCATCAGCAGGTCCTCGCCCTGCTGGTTCAGCGGGAAGGCGATGACCTCGCGGATGGCCGTCTCGCCCGCCAGCAGCATGACGATGCGGTCGATGCCGGGGGCCAGGCCGCCGTGCGGCGGCGCGCCATAGCGGAAGGCATTCAGCATGCCGCCGAACTGTTCCTCGACCACCGAGGCGTCGTAGCCGGCGATGGAAAAGGCCTTCAGCATGATCTCGGCCTTGTGGTTCCGGATGGCGCCCGAGCACAGCTCATAGCCGTTGCAGACGATGTCGTACTGGAAGGCGCGGATGGTCAGCGGATCCTGGGTCTCCAGGGCCTCCAGCCCGCCTTGCGGCATCGAGAAGGGGTTGTGGCTGAAGTCGACCTTCTTCTCGTCTTCCGACCATTCGAACATCGGGAAGTCGACGATCCAGCAGAATTTGAACTGGTTCTCGTCGATCAGCTTCAGCTCCGTGCCCACGCGAGTGCGGGCCAGGCCGGCGAACTTGGCGAAGACCGACGGCAGGCCGGCCACGAAGAAGGCGGCGTCGCCCTGGCCCAGGCCCAGCGAGGTCATCAGGGCCTGCGTCGGCTCCTGACCCAGGTTCTTGGCGATGGGGCCGCCCCAGGCGCCCTGGTCCTCGGACCAGAAGATATAGCCCAGGCCCGGCTGGCCTTCGCCTTGCGCCCAGCTGTTCATACGGTCGCAGAAGGCGCGCGATCCGCCGGTCGGCGCCGGGATGGCCCAGACGGCGTTCTTCTCGTCCGCGCCCAGGATCTTGGCGAACAGGCCGAAGCCTCCGTCGCGGAAATGCTCGGACACGTCCTGCATCTTGATCGGGTTGCGCAGGTCCGGCTTGTCCGAACCGTACCAAGCCATCGACTGGGCGTAGGTCAGGCGCTCGAAGCCCTTGTGCTCGAACGTCTCGCCGAAGTCGTTGGTGAACACATGGGCGCCGTCGATGGGCGACACCGGCTTGCCCTCGCCGAACTCCTCGAACACGCCGTGCATCAGCGGCTCGATGGCGGCGAAGACGTCTTCCTGGGTCACGAAGCTCATCTCGACATCGAGCTGGTAGAACTCCAGCGAACGGTCGGCGCGCAGGTCCTCGTCACGGAAGCAGGGGGCGATCTGGAAATAGCGGTCGAAGCCCGAGACCATCAGCAGCTGCTTGAACTGCTGCGGCGCCTGCGGCAGCGCATAGAATTTGCCGGGATGCAGACGCGACGGCACCAGGAAGTCGCGCGCGCCTTCGGGCGACGAGGCGGTCAGGATCGGGGTCTGGTACTCCAGGAAGCCCTGGGCGACCATGCGCTGGCGGATCGAGGAAATGACCCTGGAGCGCAGCACGATGTTCTTGTGCAGCCGCTCGCGACGCAGATCCAGGAAGCGGTTGGCGAGACGGATGTCTTCCGGATATTCCTGATCGCCGAAGACCGGCATCGGCAGTTCGGCGGCCTCCGACAGGACCTCGACGCCCTGGACGCGAACCTCGACCTCGCCGGTCGGCAGGTTGGGGTTCACCACCCCGGCCTCGCGAGCGACGACTTCGCCGTCGATCTTGATCACGCTCTCGGCGCGCAGGCGCTCGACGGCGGCGAAGCCCGGCGTCTCAGGGTGCAGCACCAGTTGGGTCAGGCCGTAGTGGTCACGCAGATCGATGAACAGCAGGCCGCCGTGGTCGCGCTTCCTGTGCACCCAGCCGGACAGGCGAACGGCGGAACCGGCGTCGGAGGCGCGCAAGGCGCCGCAGGTATGGGAGCGATAGGCGTGCATGAAACGAACCGTCTGGAGTCTCTGGGCGGTGGAATCCGACGCCGTCGGCGCCCGAAATCGAAGCGGCGTAGGGCGCATCATCGCCTCGGAAAGTCAAGGTTTCAGCCGTTGCAAAGCCTGTCGCCACACATGATATCTGACGCTCCTGTCCCACCCGAGGCCGCCATGTTCATCGTCACCATCACCTACACCCAGCCGATCGAAGCCATCGAGGCGCGGACGGTCGAGCATCGCGAGTGGCTGGATCAGCATGTGGCCAGCGGCCTGATCCTGTTGGCAGGGCCGATGGTTCCGCGCACCGGCGGCATCCTGGTGGTGCGCACCGGCGGCACGAAAGAGGAGCTGGAAGCCCTGCTGAAGGCCGATCCGTTCCAGATCCACGGCCTGGCCGACTATCAGGTCACCGAATTCAAGGCGGGCAAGTTGAACCCCGCCCTGGCCGAATTCGCCTGATTTCATCCACAGGGGCGAGGTTCGCTCCCCGGAACCAACAGAGCGGGCCTGACGCATTAACCCTGGCCTCTGCTAAGACGGGGTCATGACCGCGCTGAGCGCCCTGCCCCGTCCGACCGCCGAACAGCTGCGTCTGCCGCTGGAGCGTCATGTCGTGGGCGAGGCCTTCGTGACATCCGACAGCAACGCCGAGGCGGTGCGCGTGCTGGCGCGCTGGCCCGACGGCGCGGGGGCGGTGCTGGCCCTGCATGGGCCGGCGGGATCTGGCAAAAGCCGCCTCGCCGCCGACTGGGCCGAACGGGTCGGGGCCGTGCCGCTGAACGGCGCCGAAGCCGCCCTGATCGATCCGCTGGAGCTGGAAGGTCGGCCCGTGCTGCTGGATCGGGCGGCCGATGCGGACGACGAGAGCCTGTTTCACCTGATCAACCTGGCCAATTCCGGCGGAGGCGCGCTGCTCCTGGTGTCGCGGTCGGCGCCGCGTCAGTGGTCGGTGGATCTGCCCGACCTGCGTTCGCGCCTGGACGCCGTGCGCGCCGTCTCCATCGCGGCGCCCGACGACGCCATCCTGTCGGCCATCCTTCGCGCGCGCTTCGCCGAGCGCAGCATCACCCCGGCCGACGACGTGATCGACTATCTGGTACGCCGTCTGGATCGTTCGGCGGACACGGCCGCCGCCGTGGTGGAGCGGCTGGACGCCCTGCATCGCCCGGTCACCCGCGTCCTGGCCCGTCAGGTGCTGGATGCGATGCACGCTGCGCTAGACACCGACATCTGAGCCCTAAAAGCCCACATATCGGGATATGCACAGCTTTGCCGTGAAATCGCGCGTGGATTTTGAACACACAACTTGGCCTTGTCGTTGAGCCTGCGGAGCGGCGTTGCGCTCCATGAAACAGGAAACGACCGAATGCGTGCTCAGCTTGTTTTGATTTCCGCCGTCGCCCTGCTTGCGGCCTGTTCCAACTCCGAAGAAACCAAGACCGCCGCCAACGGTGAGCCTGCGGCCGCCGCGCCTGCCGCCTTGACCGCGCCTGAGCCGGGCCTGTGGCAACAGACGGTGTCCGGCGCCCAGATGCCGCAACCGATGACGGTGAAGATCTGCGTCGGCGAAACCGCGCCGGGATCAAACCCCTTCAACGCCCCGCAAGCCGGCGTGACCTGTAGCGAGAACACGGTCAAATCCACGCCTGGCGGCGCCGAATTCCACGCCGTCTGTAACGCCCAGGGCATGACCGTCACCTCGGACGGCAAGGTCACGGGCGACATGCGCACCGCCTACAAGGTGGACATCACCACCAAGACCAGCGGCCCCAACGTCCCGCCCACCATGGCTGAAATGAAGATGAGCGTCGACGCCAAACGTCTGGGTGATTGCCCCGCCGGCGTCGCGCCGAACACGGTCGTTCAGTAAGCAAACAGGGATCGGGGCGGCCAAGTGTCGCCCCGATCCCTTCACGATTTTATCCGCGCCCGCTTGCGGCCGTCACAGACGCGGGCGAGAACCGGGTCATGACCGACGCCGCCATCCACGACGACACCCGAGGCGAGGAAGTTCCCGCCTCTCGCGCCCCTCAACTGGCGCTGAGCGAAGAGCTGATGGCCTCGCCCACCCGGTTCTTCAATCGGGAGATCTCGTGGCTGGCGTTCAACGAGCGCGTGCTGGAAGAGGCGGCGAACCCCAATCACCCGCTGCTGGAGCGGCTGCGGTTCCTGTCCATTTCGGCCAATAACCTGGACGAGTTCTTCATGACCCGCGTCGCCGGCCTGAAGGGCCAGTTGCGCGAGCGCGTGCGCGTCCTGTCCGCCGACGGCCTGACGCCCGCCGAACAGCTGGAACAGATCAACATCGCCGCCGGCGAACTGATGGCCGAGCAGCAGCTGCGCTGGCGTCAGCTGAAGAAGGAACTGACCACGGCCGGCATCGAGGTGGTCGATCGCCAGAAGATCACCAAGACCGAGAAGGATCGGCTGGAGCCCGAGTTCCTGAACCAGCTGTTCGCGGTCCTGACCCCGCTGGCCATCGACCCGGCGCACCCCTTCCCCTTCCTGCCCAACCTGGGCTTCTCGCTGGCGCTGAAGCTGAAGCGCAAGGGCGAGACCAAGACCTTCTACGCGCTGGTGCCGGTGCCGACCCAGGTGCAGCGGTTCTGGCAACTGCCCACCGACGGCCGGTCCACGCCGGGGCACAAGCGGTTCATCACGCTGGAAAACGTGCTGCTGCTGTTCATCGACCATCTGTTCCCCGGCTGTGACGTCATGGAGAAGGGCGTGCTGCGCCTGATCCGCGATTCGGACATCGAGATCGAGGAAGAGGCCGAGGACCTGGTGCTGGAGTTCGAGGAGGCGCTGAAGCAGCGTCGTCTGGGCTCGGTCGTCCGGGTCAAGATCGAGGCGTCCATGCCGTCAGACCTGCGCGACTTCATCGTCGGCGAGCTGGAGGCCGCGCCTCAGGACGTGGTTCTGGTCGACGGCATGCTGGGTCTGGCCCAGCTGTCGGACCTGATCGGCGGCGGCCACCCGGACCTGAAGTTCAAGGGTTACGAGCCCCGCTATCCCGAGCGCGTGCGCGACAACGGCGGCGATGTCTTTGCCGCCATCCGCGAGAAGGATCTGCTGATCCACCACCCGTTCGAAAGCTTCGACGTGGTGGTGCAGTTCCTGCGTCAGGCGGCGCGCGATCCCAACGTCATCGCCATCAAACAGACGCTGTATCGCACCTCCAAGGACAGCCCCATCGTCGCGGCCCTGATCGAGGCGGCCGAGAACGGCAAGAACGTCACCGCCCTGGTCGAGCTGAAGGCGCGGTTCGACGAGGAGGCCAACCTGCGCTGGGCGCGGGCGATGGAGCGGGCCGGCGTCCACGTCGTCTTCGGCTTCGTCGAATACAAGACCCACGCCAAGCTGAGCGTCGTCGTGCGGCGCGAGGGCGAGGCGTTGAAGACATACTGCCACTTCGGCACCGGCAACTATCACCCGGTCACGGCCAAGGTTTACACCGACCTGTCGCTGTTCTCCTGCGATCCCGTGCTGGGGCGCGACGCGACCAAGGTGTTCAACTACATCACCGGATACGCCACGCCGGACCATCTGGAGACCGTGGTCGTCTCGCCGCTGAACATGAAATCCACGCTGATCGACCTGATCGGCAAGGAGATGTCGGCCGCCGCCATGGGCAAGCCCGCCGCCATCTGGGTCAAGCTGAACTCGCTGGTGGATGTCGAGATCATCGACGCCCTGTACCGCGCCAGCCAGTGGGGCGTGCGCATCGATCTGGTCGTGCGCGGTATCTGCTGCCTGCGGCCCGGTGTGACGGGCCTGTCGGAGAATATCCGGGTCAAGTCCATCGTCGGCCGCTTCCTGGAGCACAGCCGAATCGTCTGTTTCGCCAACGGCAAGGACCTGCCGCACGACAAGGCCAAGGTCTTCATCTCCTCGGCCGACTGGATGACGCGCAACCTGGATCGCCGGGTCGAGCTGATGACGCCGATCCGCAACGCCACCGTCCACGACCAGGTGCTGGACCAGATCATGGTCGCCAATCTGAAGGATGACGCGCAAAGCTGGGTTCTGGACGCGGAAGGGCGCTATACACGCGTCACCCCAGCGGACCCGGAGCGGCCTTTCTCGGCCCACAAATATTTCATGACCAATCCCAGCCTGTCGGGACGCGGCCGCAAGGCCAAGAGCCTGCCTGCCGTCCTGCGTTACGAGCGTCCCGGCCGCTGATGCCCGACATCACGCTTACCGACCGCGACATCGCCGCGATCGACATCGGTTCCAACTCGGTGCGGCTGGTGCTGTACCGGCTGGAGGGCCGGGCGATCTGGACCGTCTTCAACGAGAAGGTGCTGGCTGGCCTGGGCCGCGACCTGCCGACGACGCACAAGCTGTCGCCCGAGGGCGTGGTCATGGCGATGACGGCGCTGCGCCGCTTCGCCGCCGTGCTGGAAGGCGTGCGGCCTGATGCGACCCTGATCGCCGCCACCGCCGCCGTGCGCGAAGCCATCGACGGGCCGGAGTTCTGCCAGCGTGTCGCCGCCGAGACCGGTCTGAACATCCGCGTCCTCACCGGCGAGGAAGAGGCGAAATACGCGGCCATGGGCGTTCTGGCCGGCGCCCCCCTGGCGCACGGCGTCTCGGCCGACATGGGCGGGGCCAGCCTGGAGCTGACCCGACTGAACGGAAACGGCGTCGAGCACGGCCTGACCCTGCCGCTGGGGCCGTTCGCTTTAGCCGACGGCAAGGGGTTCGACGCCGATCGCATCAAGGCCCGGATCGACCAGGCGCTGAAACCCGTCGCGGCCCAGTTCCAGAGCGATCGCCTCTATGCCGTCGGCGGCGCCTGGCGCACCCTGGCCCAGGTGCAGATGACGCTGAAAGCCTATCCGCTGAGGGTGGTGCATCAGTATCAGATGTCGGCCGAAGACGCGCTGGAGACCGCGCGGTTGGTCGCCCAGCAGTCGGTCGCGAGCCTGGCGAAACTGCCCGGCGTGTCCAAGAAGCGGGCCGAGACCCTGCCATACGCCGGACTGGTGCTGGAGGGGCTGATCCAGCACCTGGGCCTGAAATCGATCGAGATGTCCGCGTGGGGCGTGCGCGAGGGCCTGTTGTTCGAGACGCTGGACGAGGCGACGCGCACGGCCGATCCGCTGCTGGCCGGCTGCAGGGCCTTGGGCGGACGACAGGGCGTGGCCCCGGCCCTGCCCGGCGCGCTGAACGGCTGGATTTCCGAGATCGTCGCCGCCCTGCCCGCCGTGTTCGGCGAGGAACGCGACGCGGTCCTGGTCGCCGCCGCCTGTCGCCTGGCGGACCTGGGCGCGCGGCTGCATCCGGATCACCGGCTGGAACTGGTGTTCGACCAGGTGCTGCGCGCGCCGGTCGCAGGCATCAGCCACGTCGAGCGCGCCTTCCTGGCCAGCGCCCTGAACGCCCGCTACGGCGGCGGCCCGGCTACGCCCCAGCCCGAGATCATCGAGCGGCTGCTGAGCGACGACGCCGCCAAACGCGCCCGCGCTATCGGTCTGGCCATCCGCCTGGCCTGCGACCTGTCGGGCCGCTCGCCGCAACTGCTGGCCAATGCGACCGCGCGGGTGAAAGGCGGCGACCTGCGCCTGACGGCGACCGAAGGCTATGCCGACGTTCTGCTGGGCGAACAGACCAAGAAGCGCGCCAAGGCCCTAGCCGAGGCGATGGATCTGGGACTGAAGATCTAGGCTTACCGCCCCGTCTCCTCCCCACTTCGTAGGGAGGAGACACAACGCCACGCTTGACGCATCGCGCCCCGCCCCCGACGGTGCGGCTTCCCCTGCCGACCCGGATGACCTGATGCCGCGTACCCGCCTGACCGCCGCCTGCCTCGCCGTTCTGATGACGGCCGCCGCCGCGCCAGCGATGGCCCAGACCTTCCAGTCCACGCCCGTCGTCACCGATGCGACCCAGGCGCCGTTGGCCCTGCCCCGCGCCCAGCCGGCCATCCCCGCGCCCCAGGACAAGCCCTATCCAGGCGTCATCCAGTACCGCGCCGACATCACCGATCTGGACCGCCGCATCATCAGCGTCAGCCAGACCATTCCCGTCGCCGGCCCCGGCCCGCTGACCCTGCTCTACCCGAAGTTCCTGCCCGGCAACCACGCCGCCACCGGCCCGATCCAGCTGATCTCCGGCCTGACCGTGACCGCCGACGGTCAGCGGATCGAATGGCTGCGCGACACGCTGGATCCCTACGCTTTCCATCTCGACATCCCGGCGGGCGTCACCAGCATCGACGTCGCCTTCCAGCAGCTGACCCAGCCCGACAGTTCCAACTGGCGCGTGCTGATGACCCCGGCCATGGTCAATCTGCAGTGGGAGAAGGCCATCCTCTATCCGGCAGGCTATTTCAGCCGCCAGATCCAGGTCGCCCCGAGCGTGGTCCTGCCCACCGGCTGGAAATACGGCACGGCCCTGAGCACGGCCTCGCAAGACGGCGACGTGGCGACCTTTGCGACGACCGACCTCTACACCCTGATCGACAGCCCCATCTTCGCCGGCGCCCACTATCGCCGCGTGGACATCGACCCCAGCGGCGACCGCGTCCACCTGAACCTGCTGGCTGACGAGGCCAAGGGCCTGGCCGCCACAGACGAGCAGCTGAAGCTGTACGAAAACATGGTCCAGCAGGCCGACCGCCTGTTCGGCGCCCGCCACTTCGACAACTACGAGTTCCTGTTCGCCCTGACCGACCAGATGGGCGGCATCGGGCTGGAGCATCACCGCAGTTCTGAGAACACCGGCGCCCCCGGCTTCTTCACCGACTGGACCAAGAGCGCCGGCGACCGGGGCCTGCTGCCGCACGAATACACCCACTCCTGGAACGGCAAGTTCATGCGCCCGGCGGACGAGCTGACCGCCAACCACAACGTCCCGACCCAGAACACGCTGCTGTGGGTCTATGAAGGTCAGACCGAATACTGGGGCGACGTGCTGGCCGCCCGCGCGGGCCTGCATTCCAAAGAGGTCGCGCTGGCCACCCTGGCCAATGTCGCGGCCTTCTATGACGAACAGCCGGGCCGCGAGTGGCGCGCGCTTCAGGACACCAACAACCACAATCTGCTGGGCTATCGCGTGCCGGGCCAGTTCACCTCGTGGATGCGCGGCACCGGCGACTATTACCGCGAAAGCCTGCTGGTCTGGCTGGACGCCGACACCCTGATCCGCGAGGGCACGAACGGGCGAAAGTCGCTCGACGACTTCGCCAAGGGCTTCTTCGGCCACGACGACGGCGAATGGGCGCCCCAGGGCTATCGGTTCGAGGATGTGGTCGCGGCCCTGAACGCCGTCTATCCGCACGACTGGGCCGAGTTTCTGCGCAGCCGCCTCGACGCCGTCGGGCCGGACGCCAAGGCGCCCCTGGCCGGGATCGAACGCGGCGGCTGGCGCCTGACCTACACCGACACGCCGTCGGCGGCGGAAAAGTCGGTTCAGACCGGCTGGGCCAACGACTTCCAGTATTCGCTGGGCTTCACCCTGGCGGCGGACAAGCTGACCAATATCCGCTGGGGCGGCCCGGCCTTCGAGCAAGGCATCGGCGCCGGCTGGAGCCTGGTCGCCGTCAACGGCAAGGCCGGCTCGGCCGAGGCTTTGCGCGACGCCGTGACCGCCGCGAAAGGGACCGACGCCCCCCTCGAACTGCTGCTGAAATCCGGCGACCGCTTCCGCACGGTGGCCTTCGCCTACCACGATGGCCTGCGTTACCCGCGCCTGGAGCGGATCGAAGGCGCGCCGGACCGCCTGTCGGACATCCTCGCGCCCAGGCGGCGCTAACACGTCTCCTCCCCACTCGTGGGGAGGGGGACCGCGTAGCGGTGGAGGGGCTCTTGAAGTCCCACAGACGGCCGTGGCGACTTAAAAGAGCCCCTCCGTCACGGCGCAAGAGGCGCCGCGCCACCTCCCCATCGCTTCGCGACGGGGAGGAGACGGTCGTTCTACGCCTTCAAAAGCCCCAGCAGCGCCTCGGCCGCTTCACGCGACGAGCCCGGGTTCTGGCCGGTCACCAGCTTGCCGTCGGTCTGCACATACGAGCCCCAGTCCGGGCCCTTGGAATAGTCGCCGCCATTGGCGATCAGCACGTTCTCGACCAGGAACGGGACCACGTCCGTCAGACCCACGGCATCCTCTTCGGAGTTGGTGAAGCCCGTCACCTTGCGCCCCTGGACCAGCGGCTTGCCGTCCGCGCCGGTCACGGATTTCAGCACACCCGGCGCATGACAGACGAAGCCGGTTGGCTTGTCGGCCTTGGCGAAAGCCTCGATCAGGGCGATGGAGTCCGCGTCATTGGCCAGGTCCCACAGCGGCCCGTGACCGCCGGGATAGAAGACGGCGTCGAAATCATCGGCCTTCACCGAGGACAGAACGACGGTCGAGGCCAGGGCAGCTTGCGCTTCGGCGTCGGCCTTGAAGCGGCGCGTGTCGTCGGTCTGGGCGTCGGCGTCGTCGCTCTTGGGGTCCAGCGGCGGCTGTCCGCCCTTGGGCGAGGCCAGCACGACCTCAGCGCCCGCATCCTTCAGCGCGTAATAGGGGGCCGCCAGCTCTTCCAGCCAGAAGCCGGTCTTCTTGCCCGTGTCGCCGAGTTGATCGTGCGACGTCAGCACCAGCAGGATGTTCATAGGAAAGGCTCCGTCTCTTGGGGTGTCCACAGATGGGAAGCCGCACGCCGCCCCTCAAGGCTGGCTTCCACGGCGAAATCCCCCCACCCTGCCGGCTGCATTCACGAGAGGCGAAATCGCATGAAGCGCTGGATCGGCCTGTTCGCCGCCCTGCTGGGCCTGATGACCTTCAGTCAAACCGCCCAGGCGTCGGCGCCCTGCGGCATCGGGCAAGCGGGCGCGACCCAGGCCGTCGCCATCGGCCGCACCGGCCGCACGATGCTGATCCACCTGCCCGCCGGTTTCGATCCGAGCAAACCCGCGCCCCTGGTCTTCCTGCTGCACGGCAGCGGCGGCACGGGCGATAAGATGCTGGCCTCGTCCGACCTTGCCGCGACGGCGGACCGACACGGCTTCATCGTCGCCGCGCCCGACGCCGGCATCCCGGTCGAGCGAGGCTTCGTCTGGAACATTCCCGGCGTCCCGACCATCACCGGCGCGGTTCCCGGCCCCAACGACGCCGACGATGTCGCCTATCTGACGACCGCCATCCGCTATCTGGCGGATCAGGGCTGCGTCGACGACAGCCGCGTCTATGCCACCGGCCTGTCGGGCGGCGGGCGGATGACGTCCTGGCTGGGATGCGTCGCCGCCGACCGGTTCGCCGCCATTGCGCCGGTCGTGGGCCTGCGCGCCGGCAATCCGAGGAAGGACCGCCCCGAGGAGCCCGATCCCGCCACCTGCCGCCCCTCGCGCCCCATGCCGGTCATCGCCTTCGCCGGCGACGCGGACACGACCAATCCGATCCAGGGCGGCGGCGCGGGCTATTGGCATTACACCATGCACGCCGCCGAACAGCGCTGGGCCCAGATCAACGGCTGCACCCAAATCCGCGACACCCGCTGGGTCGCCGACAAAGTCTACGAGGAAGGCTACGCCACCTGCCGCGACGGCGCGGACGTGGTGGGCCGCATCACCGCCGGCGGCGGCCACAGCTGGGTCGCCGACAACGACGCCCTCTGGGCCTTCTTGGCCGCGCGGACACGCCCGCAGAACTGAGGTGAAGCAAGGGCGGCGCCTCACTCCAGTCACCGATCGGCCTCAAGTCGCGCCGGGCCTCAAGTAGCGCGGAGCGCGATAGGCCCAGCAAAGACTTGCGATAGGCCAAACAAAAAGACCCGGCGGTTTCCCGCCGGGTCTTTCCGATATTCAGCAAATGCCGAAAGTCAGATCTTACTTGATCTGGACCTTGGCGCCGGCTTCGGTCAGCTTCTTGGCGACTTCGTCGGCGTTCTGCTTGGAGACGTTCTCGACGACGTTCTGCGGAGCGCCTTCGACCAGGTCCTTGGCTTCCTTCAGACCCAGGTCCGAACGCACGCCACGGACTTCCTTGATCACGTTGATCTTCTTGTCGCCACCGTCCAGCAGGACGACGGTGAATTCGGTTTGCTCTTCGGCAGCTTCAGCCGGAGCACCGCCACCGGCAGCCGGAGCAGCCATGGCGACGGGAGCAGCGGCGCTGACGCCCCACTTTTCTTCAAGCAGCTTCGACAGTTCAGCAGCTTCGAGAACGGTCAGAGCGGACAGGTCTTCGACGATCTTGGCGAGGTCAGCCATTGTCAGTTTTCCTTCGGAGGATTGGTTTTAGAGAGTGATGCAGAGATGAAAGGCTGGGCCGCTTACGCGGCTTCCTTGGTGGCGTAGGCGTTGAACACGCGAGCCAGCTGACCGGCGGGTGCTTGCAGCACGCCGGCGATACGAGTCGCAGGCGCGTTGAGCAGGCCGATGAGTTGGCTGCGGACTTCGTCGAGCGTCGGGAGCTTGGAAAGAACTTCCACGCCCTTCTGATCGACGACGGTGTCGCCCATGAAGCCGCCGATGATCTTGAAGCGATCATTGGCCTTGGCGAACTCGGTAGCGACCTTGGCGGCCGTACCGGGGTTCTCGGAATAGGCGATGCCCACGGGACCCTTGAACAGGCCGTGGAATTCGCTGCCTTCTTCGGCTTCGAGCGCCTTCAGCGCCAGGCGGTTCTTGACCACCTTGAACGCGCCGCCTTCTTTACGAAGACGACCACGCAGATCTTCCATTTCCGCAACGGTCAGACCCAGGTTTTGGGTCACGACCACGGAGCCGGCGTCGGCGAATACGCCCTTGAGCGTTTCGATCGACTCGGCTTTTTGAGCGCGGTCCATTGCGGTCTCCAGTCTTGGTATTCGCCGCCGGGCTTATTCCCGACGACGGATTGGCCAAAGCGCGCCGCGTCGCCGCGAAGCGTTAAAGCCGGTCGTATTGTCCGAAGGATGCGTCTGACGGCGTCCGTCCCGGAATGCGGGCTGACAGCGCAGGGTCGCGTCCCCATCTCCCCACGGCGTCAGAGGGCTCTCTGACAGTTATGGCCTGGGTGACCCCCACGCCCCGAAGTTCTCGGACAGGACCGTCAAAGGAATGAACCTGTGACGGGAAGCGGCGCTCTTACAGGGACGGATCACGGAAATCAAGGCAGGGATCGCATGGCGTATGAACTCTACTATTGGCCGACCATCCAGGGACGGGGCGAATTCGTCCGCCTGGCGCTGGAGGCGGCCGGCGCCGACTATGTCGATGTCTCGCGCCAGGACGACGGCAAGGCGATGATGAGGCTGATGAAGGACGCCGCCACGCCGCCCTTCGCCCCGCCCTTCGTGCGCCTGGGCGACCGCACCGTCGGACAGGTCGCGGCCATCCTGGCCTGGCTGGGTCCGCAACTGGGCCTCAGCCCGAACGGCGACAGCGATCGCGCCTGGCTGAACCAGATCCAGCTGACCCTGGCCGACCTGGTCGCCGAGGCGCACGACACCCACCACCCCGTCGATCTGATGGCCTATTACGACGACCAGAAGCCCGAAGCCGCCCGCCGCGCCGAGGGGTTCCGCAAGGATCGGATCGCCAAATTCCTGGGTTGGGCCGAACAGGTGCTGGACCGAAACCCGCAAGGCTCGGACTGGATGGTCGGCGACCGACTGACCTATGCCGACCTGTCGCTGTTCCAGGTGGTCGAAGGCCTGACCTACGCCTTTCCCAAGGCGTCGACGCGCGTCCTGAAGACGACGCCCCACGTGGTCGCCGTCCGCGACCGCGTCGCCGCCCTGCCCCGCCTCGCCGCCTATCTGGCCAGCCCGCGGCGCATCCCGTTCAACGAAGACGGCATCTTCCGCCGCTATCCCGAACTGGACGGCTGAGGTCGCTCAATCTTCCAGGGGCGTGGCGTCGAAGTCGCGGATCAGGGCAGCCAGGTCCGGTTCGTGCACCAGGTCCGCCGCCTCGCTCAGGCTCATCCAGCGGCGCTCGCGCTGGTGGGCCTCGGGCCAGGCGCCCAGCTGGACCAGCACTTCAAGCGGATAGACCGACACCACGCACTGGCGCACGCCGCCGTCCTTCAGACCCTTGGCATAGCGGAAGACGCCGATGGAGGTGGGGTCCATCTCGCCACGCACCCCGGCCTCTTCCATAGCTTCCTGCGCCGCCGCCTCGGGATCGGTCTTGCCGACCATACGCCCGCCTTTAGGGATGACCCAGCGGCGGGTCTCGCGCGACGTGATCATCAGGATCTGACGGCCGCCATCCGTCAGGCGCCACGGCAGGGCGGCCCCCTGACGGGTCTCTGATCGCGCGGTGCGTTTGACGCCCGACGCCATCAGGCGAGGTTCCGAGAGGGTCGGGTCTTGAGACAGGCCATGCGACGTTTTGCACCAGCGAAAGGATCAGCCCGTTCCAAAGGTGATCGCGTCGCCCGCGTCAAGCGAAGCGACGCATACGTCCTATTTTTCGCCAGGCGCCTTTGCATCGGGATCTCCCAGCACATCCTGCCGATAAAGCATGGTGATCAGGGTATGCAGCACCAGGGCCAGCGGCGTGGCGAACAGAACGCCCAGCGGCCCGAACAGGGTGCCGATCCCCACCACGGCGAAGATGCCCAGCACGACCGGCAGGTTGGCCACGTTCTTCTGAACCATCGGCGTGATGAAGTTGCTCTCCAGCTGGGACACCACGACATAGAGGGCCAGGGTCATCAGGGCGGTCTCCCACCCTTGGGTCGCCCCCACCAGAACCGCCGGAACGGTCGAGACGATGGGTCCGACGATGGGCACGAACTGCGCAAGGCCCGTCAGCAGCCCAAGGCCCAGGGCCGAGGGAACGCCGATGATGGCCAGACCTACGCCCGTCAGCGTGCCGACCAGCACCATCGAGAACAGTTGCGCCTTGAGCCAACCCTTCAAGGCCTTGCCGCAACTGTTCAGCACTTCGCGCAGGCGCGGCCGACGGTCCATCGGCACCATCGACAGCAAACCCTCGCGCGACTTTGCCGGTTCGATGGCCAGGAACACGCCGGCGACGATGACCAGAACCAGGGTGGTCACGCCAGAGGCGAAGCCCAGCGCAAACTTTTGCGCCACCTGCAACGCCTGGCCGGCCCGATCGCCCAAACCCTGTAGTTGCTCGAACAGTTGGGCGGCGTAGGGCTGGGCCTGGATCCAGGACTGCACCTTGTTCCAGCCTTGCGGCACCACGGCGGAAAGCGCCACGACCTGCTCGGTGATCTGGGCGCCGAAAAGGGTCAGTATACCCGCCAGCACACCGGCCACGATCAGCAGCGACAGAAACACCGCCAACGGATCCGGCGCCTTCAGCCAGCGCACGATGGGATCGGCCAGGGCGCGAAGAACCACCGCGACGACGATGGCTCCGAAAATCAGCAGCCACAGCGTCTGCAGGGTCACGATCAGCTGGACGGCGAAATAGGCCGAGACCAGCACAATGGCGCCGAACGCCAGTCGCCCTTTCCACGGGTCGCCGCCGCTCACGCCGGGCTTGTCGCCCATCAATTTTCCAAGTCCGAACATATCGCCCCCTTCAAGGTCGCGACAGGAACGCCGATCGAGCGTGGCCGTTCGCCGCACCCGATAATAAAGTCAGTGGGGGTCGGGCGACCGCGCGTCGTAGGCCGTTTGGGCCGCCGCGACCTGGGGCATTTGCGTCTCGGCCCAGTCGATCATGGACTGCATCGCCGCCATCAGGGTGCGGCCCAGCGGGGTCACCGCATAGGTCACCGACACCGGCACGGTCGCCACGACGCTGCGCGACACCAGGCCGTCGCGCTCCAGCGACTTCAGCGTCTGGCTCAGCATCTTCTGCGACACGCCATCGATCCGATGCTTCAGGGCGTTGAAGCGGATGGGCCCCTCGCCCAGCACGATCAGGATCAGGGTGCTCCACTTGTCCGCGATCCGGTCCAGCAACTGCCGCGTCGGACAGTTCGCCGCGAACACGTCGCCGCGCGTCCAGGTTTCCTGCAGGTGACCAAGTGTGTGAAAGGTGCCGTCTTGCATGGCCGCATCCCATAGCGCACCTGGTATCCATTGGATACCCAAAGGAGCCTTCCATGAAAGTCGCAGTCCTCGGCGCCAGCGGTCGCGCCGGCTCGGAAATCACCAAGGAACTGGACGCGCGCGGTCACGCCGTCACCGCCATCGCCCGCAAGCCCGAGGCCATCCCCGCCGCCGACGGCGTTACGCCTGTGGCAGGCGACGCCTCGGACGCCGCCGCACTGGCCGACCTGATCAAAGGATCGGACGCCGTCATCAGCGCCCTGCATTTCGATGTGCCCGCCGAAACCCTGCTGAACGCGCTCAAGACCGCCGGCGTGCCTCGCCTGCTGGTCACCGGCGGCGCCGCCAGCCTGGAGGTCGCGCCCGGCGTTCGCCTGATCGATACGCCCGAGTTCCCCGAGGAGTGGAAGACCTTCGCCCAGGGCGGCATCGTCTTCCTGGACGCCCTGCGCCACGAGACGGACATCGACTGGACCTTCTTCTCGCCCGCCGCCGTGATCGAGGAAACGCCCCGCCTAGGCCATTTCCGCACCGGAACTGACCAACTGGTCGTGGACGACAAGGGCGACAGCAAGATCGGCTTCTCGGACTACGCCGTCGCCATGGTCGATGAACTGGAAAACCCCCGGCACAGCCGCGCCCGCTTCACGGCCGCCTACTGATCCGCTTCTTGTCCAAAGAAAAAGGCCCCAGAGATCGCTCTCCGGGGCCTTCATTCTTTTTGGCCTATCGCGCTTGCGCGCTACATGAGGCCGTTTCGCGAGAGCCTATCAGGCGCCCAGCGAGGACGGGTCGACCTTGATGCCCGGGCCCATCGTCGAAGACAGGCTGATGCGCTTCACATAGGTGCCCTTGGCGCCCGACGGCTTGGAACGCACCAGGGCGTCCACGATGGCCTTCACGTTGGCTTCCAGGGCGTCTTGCGTGAACGAGACCTTGCCGATGCCGGCGTGGACGATGCCCGCCTTCTCGACGCGGAACTCGACGGCGCCGCCCTTGGCGTCCTTGACGGCCTGGGCCACGTTCGGGGTCACGGTGCCGACCTTGGGGTTCGGCATCAGGCCGCGCGGGCCCAGCACCTTACCCAGACGGCCGACCAGGGCCATCATGTCCGGCGACGCGATCACGCGGTCAAACTCCATGAAGCCGCCGGCGATCTTCTCGTACAGATCTTCGGCGCCGACGTGTTCGGCGCCCGCTGCGGTGGCTTCGGCGGCCTTGGCGTCCTTGGCGAAGACGGCGACGCGAACGTCACGGCCGGTGCCCGACGGCAGGTTCACCACGCCACGGACCTGTTGGTCGGCGTGACGGGGATCGACGCCCAGGTTGACGGCGATCTCAAGGGATTCGTCGAACTTCGACTTGGCGTTTTCCTTGGCCAGCTTGATGGCGTCGGAGAACGGCAGCAGGTCTTGGCTGACGCCGGTGCGGGCTTTTTGAGCCTTGGTTTGCTTGGCCATGGTTTAGCCCTCCACCACTTCGAGGCCCATCGCGCGGGCGGAGCCTTCGATGATCTTGGTCGCGGCGTCGAGGTCGTTCGCGTTCAGATCTTTCATCTTCTTTTCAGCGATCTCGCGCAGCTGCGAAACCTTGACCGTACCGGCCGTTTCACGGCCGACCAGCTTGGAGCCCGACTTCAGGCCCGTGGCCTGCTTCAGGTACCAGGTCGCCGGCGGCGTCTTGGTCAGGAAGGTGAACGACTTGTCCTGATAGACGGTGATCACGGTCGGAAGCGGGGTGCCCTTGGCTTCCTTCTCGGTGCGCGCATTGAACTCCTTGCAGAAGCCCATGATGTTCACGCCGCGTTGACCCAGAGCGGGGCCGATCGGGGGCGAAGGCGTGGCCGAACCGGCCGGCACTTGCAGCTTGATATAGCCGAGAATCTTCTTGGCCATTGGTCTCTCCTATGAATGACCCGACGAACGAACGCAGGGCCGGTGAGCCGTGGTGCGGCATGGCTGCCTCCCACGGATTTGACGCTCCACGAACCGAGGCCCGCCGAGCGAAGGCGCGCGTGTAACAGAGGGGGGCTGGAAAGGCAAACAGGCCGGCGTCCTTGCGACACCGAAAACGAAAAAGCCGCGCCCTTTCGGACGCGGCTCAAAATCGCGACAGGTGTAGGAGCCTCAGCCCGAAACCTTCTCCACCTGGGCGTATTCCAGCTCGACCGGCGTGGCGCGGCCGAAGATGGAAACGGCGACGCGCAGACGGGCGTGTTCTTCGTCCACGCTCTCGACCGAACCGTCGAAGCTGGCGAACGGGCCGTCGATGACCTTGACCTTCTCGCCGATGTCGAAGCGGATGGTGGGCTTGGGACGTTCGACGCCCTCTTCCACCTGGCCGATGATGTTCTGAACTTCACGTTCCGAGACCGGCAGGGGCTTCGTGCCGCCCGCGGCGCCCAGGAAGCCGGTGACCTTCGGGGTGTTCTTGACCAGGTGATAGGCCTGGTCGGTCATTTCCATCTTCACCAGCACATAGCCGGGGAAGAATTTGCGTTCCGAGTTCACCTTGCGGCCGCGACGGATCTCGACGACGTCCTCGGTCGGAACCAGGATTTCGGAGAAGGCGTCTTCCAGGCCCTGCTGCTTGGCCTGGTCACGCAGTTGCTCGGCGACCTTCTTCTCGAAGTTCGAGTAGGCGTTGACGATATACCACTTATGGCGCGGATTGGCGGGCTTTGCGGGCGCTGCATCGGTCATGGGCGCGTCTTTCTCAGGATCCGAGAGCGATGATGTAGCGGAAGGCGAAGCCCAGGCCGGTGTCCACGATCCAGAAGAAGATCGCGGCGATGATCACCATGATGAAGACCATCACCGAGGTGATCCAGGTCTCCTTGCGGCTGGGCCAGACGATCTTGCGGCCCTCGGCGCGAACCTGGCTGAAGAATTGGCCGGGGCTGGTGCGAGGCTTCTTGGGCTCGGGCGAATCGACCGTGATGGCGGCGGCGCCGGCCGCCTGGGGCTTGGCGCCCATCTGGGGCTTTGCGCTGCCCTGAGGCCGCTTGCCGGGAGTTTTGGCCTTGGCCATCAGTTGCTCTTCACACAATTGTTCCTGTCGCCCCAGATGGGAAGTCCCATCCGGAAGCGACAGGGGGGATTGGCAGGAGTTGGGGGACTCGAACCCACGACCCCCGGTTTTGGAGACCGGTGCTCTACCAGCTGAGCTAAACTCCTAGACAACCGCTCGAACCCTCAGGTCCGTGCGTTCGCCAGAGGGGGGCGTATGCCCCACACCGCCCTGCATTTCAAGGGCGATATGACACTTCCACCTAGTCTTCCTTGTGCGCGGCGATGGCGTCCCGCTCTTCCTGAGCGTGGATCAGTTCCTTGAAGATCAGCTTGTCGATGCGGCGGTCGTCCATGTCGACGACCTCGACCTCGAATCGGCCGACCTGGACCACTTCGCCCTCGTCCGGCACGCGCGACAGTTGGTGCAGAATCAGGCCCGCGACGGTGTGGTAGCCCTCGTGATCGCCGAAATCCTCGCCCAGCTTGTCAGCCAGTTCGTCCAGGTGCGTCTGACCATCGACCAGCCAGCTGCCGTCGGCGCGCTGATGGATCCAGGCCTGTTCCTCGTCGTGACCCTCGTTGAAGTCGCCGGCGATCATTTCCAGGATGTCGGTCGCCGTCACCACGCCTTCGAAGGCGCCGTATTCGTCGACGATGAAGGCCATATGGACCTTGGAGCCCTTCAGGATTTCCAAGGCCTTCAACACCGAGGTCGATTGCGGGATGAAGGCCGGTTCCGCAACCAGGGGCTCGATGTCGAACTTGCCGTGCGTCAGCAGGCTGTCCAGCAGGTCCTTCTTGTGGACCACGCCCAGCGGATTATCGACGTCGCTCTCGCGCGCCACCACGATCCGCGAATAGGGGCAGGTGCGTATCTCTTCGCGCAACACTTCCTCGGGATCGTCCAGCGCGATCCAGAAGACGTCGTGGCGCGGCGTCATGGCCACCCGCACAGGGCGGTCGCCCAAACGCAGGATTTCCTCGATCATCACCTGTTCTTCGGGCTCGATCAGGCCGGCCGAAGTGCCTTCCGCCAGGATGGTCGCCACCTCTTCCTGGGTCACGTCCGAACCGTCGCGGTCCTTGACGCCCAGAAGCTTGAGAATGCCCGAGGTCGAGGCGGTCAGCAGCAGCACGAACGGCTTCAGCACGATCGCCATCTTGGAGATCGGCCCCGCCATCTTGGACGCCACCGCTTCCGGAAAGATCAAGGCGATCCGTTTGGGCACCAGTTCGCCGACGATCAGCGAGACATAGGTGATGCACACGACCACCAGGGCCGTGGCGAAGAATTCGGTGTAGGCGATCAGCGCCGGAAAGGCGACTTCTAGAATACGATCCAGCTCGCCCGCGATGGTCGCCTGACCATAGGCGCCCGCCAGAATGCCGATAAGGGTGATGCCGACCTGGACGGCGGACAGGAACTGAGTCGGTTCTTCGGACAGCTTCAACGCCGCCCTGGCCCCCCGGTCTCCCCGTTCCGCCCTCGCCTGGAGTTTGGATTTCCGCGAGGAGACGACCGCCAATTCAGTCATGGCGAACAAGCCGTTAAGCACCACCAGGAGCAGAACGACGACAATAGCGATGAGTAACATCTAGGGGGGTGTGGGGACCGACGCGGCGCAACATCCGGCGTCCGCATCGCTACATTAGGGCAGGATCGCGTCCAGCGCTACGTTTTCCTTTGAGCCTCAGCCCGCCCGTCCCGCATCGACCGAACCATAGGCCCCCGATACCGGCCGACCGTCGGCGTCATACTGGGTCGCGCAGGCGCTCATGCCCAGAACGGTGCCGATGAAAAGACCCAGGCGGATGGCGCGTCGCATTTGGTTACCGAAAAGTTAACGTCCGTACCGAACGTAAACCCCGGTTCCCGGTCGCTGGCAAGACGGCTCGCCCAAATGGCGAACGACCACCTCCCTCCCCCTCTCCGATCGCGTGAACGCCGTCGCCGCCGTGATCCTGACCCGACAGCAAAACGGCTCCCGGATTTCGCCGGGGGCCGCTCTGTTACGCTTACTGTTTTGTTCGGCCTATGCTCGCCTCGCGGAGGCTCGCGACTTGAGGCCGCTCTGACTACTCGACGATCTTGGCCACGACGCCGGCGCCGACGGTGCGGCCGCCTTCACGGATGGCGAAGCGCAGGCCCTGATCCATGGCGATCGGGGTGATCAGTTCGACGTTCAGCTCAGCGTTGTCGCCGGGCATGATCATCTCGACGCCTTCCTTCAGGTGAACGATGCCCGTCACGTCCGTCGTGCGGAAGTAGAACTGCGGGCGATAGTTCGTGAAGAACGGGGTGTGACGACCGCCTTCTTCCTTGGTCAGGATGTAGGCTTCGGCCAGGAACTTGGTGTGCGGGGTGATGGAGCCCGGCTTGCACAGCACTTGGCCGCGCTCGACGTCTTCACGCTTGGTGCCGCGCAGCAGAACGCCGACGTTGTCACCGGCTTGACCCTGGTCCAGCAGCTTGCGGAACATTTCCACGCCCGTGCAGGTCGTCTTCTGGACCGGACGGATGCCGACGATTTCGACTTCTTCACCGACCTTGACGATACCCTTTTCGACGCGGCCCGTGACCACGGTGCCGCGGCCCGAGATCGAGAACACGTCTTCGACCGGCATCAGGAACGGCAGGTCGACCGGACGTTCCGGCTGCGGGATGTAGGCGTCGACGGTTTCCATCAGGGCCAGAACGCGCTGTTCGCCGATTTCCGGGTTTACGCCGTCGGTCGCGGCCTTGGCCGAGCCCTTGGTGATCGGAATATCGTCGCCGGGGAACTGGTACGACGAAAGCAGCTCGCGCACTTCCATCTCGACCAGCTCAAGCAGTTCTTCGTCGTCGACCAGGTCGACCTTGTTCATGAAGACCACCAGGGCCGGCACGCCGACCTGACGGGCCAGCAGGATGTGCTCGCGCGTTTGCGGCATCGGGCCGTCAGCGGCCGAAACCACCAGGATCGCGCCGTCCATCTGGGCGGCGCCGGTGATCATGTTCTTCACATAGTCGGCGTGGCCGGGGCAGTCGACGTGGGCGTAGTGACGGTTGGCCGTCTCATATTCCACGTGCGCGGTGTTGATGGTGATGCCGCGGGCCTTTTCTTCCGGCGCAGCGTCGATGTCGGCATAGGCCATAGCTTTCGCGCCACCGGCCTTCGCCAGCGTCATCGTGATCGCAGCCGTCAGCGTGGTCTTGCCGTGGTCAACGTGGCCGATCGTGCCGATGTTGCAGTGCGGCTTGTTCCGTTCGAACTTTTCCTTGGCCATGGCCAAACTCCTGATGGCCCGGGTTGAGGGGCGCGATGCTGATCAAAAAACCTGGAGCGGGTAGACGGGATCGAACCGACATCCTCAGCTTGGAAGGCTGCTGCACTACCATTGTGCTATACCCGCGCGGAGACTGCGGAAGTTCTTTGGAACGCCGCAGCCGGTTCCTCTCCGTCGTCCTGATCCGTCGTATCCGTCAAGGCGCGTGGTGGGGGAAGTAGGACTCGAACCTACGAAGCTTACGCAGGGGATTTACAGTCCCCCCCCTTTGCCACTCGGGACATTCCCCCAGCGCGCCTTGTCGAACCGTCGGACCCCTCGTTTCCGCTATAAAGAAGCGGGACGAAACAAAAGCCTTCGGCTTGTCGCCTCCTCTAGGATAGAGGGGGCGCCCAGACCCGAAAGCCCTTGGGGCTCCAAATCGGAGGGCGTCTTATAGTGTCGTCGAAAACAGAACGCAACGACCGTAAAAGCGGTAAAAAACCGGTCTTCGGAAACCGGCCCGAGGGGCCGCGCGACAAGGGTCAAAAGCCCGCTGCACAAGGCTTTTCCGGGCGCGACGATGCGCCCCGCCCGCCCCGTGCGCCGGATCGGAACAAGTCGGACGCCGATAATTTTCTGTGGGGCCGTCACCCGGTTCTGGCCGCTCTGGCGAATCCCGCGCGTCGCGGCACGGGTCGCCTGCTGGCCACGGCCGAGCGCGCCGCAGAGATCGAAGAGGGCAAACTGGCCCACGGCCACAAGATCGAGGTTGTCGAGGTCCAGGCCCTGACCCGGATGCTGCCCCCCGGCGCCGTTCACCAGGGTCTGGCCTTCAAGGTCCAGCCGCTGGAAGGCGTGTCGCTGGAAGAGCTGGCCGATCCGGCGCCCAAACCTGGAGAAGGGGGGATCATCGTCATGCTGGACCAGCTGACCGATCCGCAGAACGTCGGCGCCATCTTCCGCTCGGCCCTGGCCTTTGGCGCGCGGGGAATCATCGTTCAGGATCGCCATGCCCCCGCCCTGGCCGGCGCCCTGGCCAAGGCGGCTGTCGGCGCCACCGAACGCCTGCCCCATGCCCGGGTGACCAACCTGTCGCGCGCGCTGGAGCGGCTGGCCGACCTGGGCTGGCGTGCGGTGGGTCTGGACGGGACGGGCGAGCAGACTTTGGAAGAGGCGCTGGACCGTCAGCCGACCGTCCTGGTGATGGGGTCCGAGGGCGACGGCATCCGCCGCCTGGTCGCCGAGCACTGCGACGTGCTGGCCAAGATCCCCATGCCGGGCGGATTCGAGAGCCTGAACGTCTCCAATGCGGCCGCCGTCGCCCTTTATGAGGCGTCTCGCGCTCAACGCGGCTGACAGAAGGTCGCACCGGCGTTAGAGAGCGGAAATGGAATTTTTCTCGTCTCCCGAATTCGCCAGCCAGGCCGCCGCTCTGGGCCAGGTCCTTCTGATGGATCTGGTCCTGGCGGGCGACAACGCCGTCGCCGTGGGCCTAGCCGCCGCCGCCCTGCCCCAGGAACAGCGCAAGAAGGCCATTCTGATCGGCCTGGCCGCCGCCGTCGTGATGCGGATCGGCTTTGCGCTGATCACGGTCCAGCTTCTGGCCCTGGTCGGCCTGCTGCTGGCCGGCGGTCTTCTGCTGCTGTGGGTCTGCTGGAAGATGTGGCGCGAACTGCAGGAGCAGCGCACCCACGACCAGGCCGAGGCCGAGAGAGAACTCGAACTGGCCATGAGCATCGAGCACGGCTCCGGCCCGTCGCCCGAAGAGCTGGGCCTGAAGCGCAAGTCCTTCGGCGCCGCCCTGCTGCAGATCATGATCGCCGACCTGACCATGTCGCTGGACAATGTGCTGGCCGTCGCCGGCGCCGCCCATGACCATCCGTGGATCATGGTCTTCGGCCTGATTATGTCGATCGCCCTGATGGGTCTGGCCGCCACCTTCATCGCCAAGCTGCTGCATCGCTATCGCTGGATCGGTTACGTCGGCCTGGTCGTAGTTCTGTATGTCGCCGTGCACATGATCTGGGACGGCGCCCGTCAGGTGGTGGTCCGCACCGGCCATATGGACGAGTTCAACGCCTCGGCCCCGGCCTTCATCGAGATCAGTCCCGAGGAAGCCGCCAAACACCTGGGCCAGAGGCGCACCGAAGACAGCCCGACCCCGGCGCCTGCCGAACCGACGGCCCCGGCTGCGGCGCCCGCGGCATGACGGTCGCAACGGTCACGGTCGATGAGGCCGCCGCTTGGCTGCAATCCGGCGAGGCGATCCTGATCGATGTGCGCGAGCCGGACGAGTTCGCCGCCGCGCGCATCGACGGCGCCATCCTGGCCCCGCTCAGCCAGATGCCCGCCGCCTGGGAGGCGCTGGACCTGCCGGCCGACAAGAAGATCGTCGTCCAGTGCTTGAAGGGCGGCCGCAGCCACCAGGTCTGCGCCTTCGTCGGCCCGACCGGCCCCGACGGCCAGCCTCTGTTCAACCTGACCGGCGGTATCCAGGCCTGGCACGCCGCCGGCCTGCCTGTGATCGTCGCGGAACAGGCCTGATCAGAGGCCCCTCAACCACCCCGTAACCGATATCCGGTCCGCCGCCGCCGACAGGGCGACTTGCGTCACCGAATGGGGCGTCGGCACCTTCAACAGGTTCAGGGTGTTGAAGCGCGGGGTGAAGGCCTCCGCCACATTGCCGTCGGCGCTGTGGAAGGCCAGCAGGCCGCCCCACTCGATCCGCCAGGCGGGCGTCAGGTTCAGCACATAGGCGAAGAAGCGGCTCTTGCCGTCCGCATGGTCGTCATGCTCGGTCAGGAAATGGCCCGCGCGATAGCGGGTCAGTTGCGCGTCGGCCAGGGCGATGCGCGGCTCGCCGGTCACGTCTCGCATCAGGTCCAGGAAGGCCTCGCCGTTCAGGAAGGCCAGCAGGTCGGACCACACCGGCGCCGCCTGCCCCGCCTCGACCAGATCGTAGATGGGATGGTTGTCGTACAGATACTGAAAGTCGGTCTGGGCCGAGACCTGCACCGCCTGCCCCAGGCCCTGCTTTTGATCCGGCGTCAGAGACGCCAGCCAGGCTCCGGGCAGATCGACATGCCCCGTCCCGCGCCGCGTCACGACATTGTAGTCGGCGGTCGTCGCCGCCTCATAAAGTCCCTGAGCGTCGTTCGGGGCCAGGACGCCGTCGATCTGCGCCCGGCCGGTGCGCGCCAACCGCTCACGAATCGCGGCGCGCCGTTCGTCGGTCAGGGGCGTGAGGGTCGGCGTCATCGCATATCCCCTACCCGCCCGATCAGGCGTCCGCGCCGCCGAAGCGTTCGGACCACTCCGCCACCTGGGCGTCCTCGATCTTGGCGAACAGCACGCCTTGCGCCGCCACAGGCTGACCGACGGTCAGGACGTTCAGTACATCCTCGTCCGCACCGGGCCAGCTCAGGTCGCTGACACCCACCGAAGCGGCGATCTTCTCGGCCGAGAACGGCAGGATCGGCGCCGCCAGACGGGCGAACAGGGCCACCAGGTTCAAGCCGGTGCGCACGCCCACAGCCGCGCGGTCGCGGTCGGTCTTCAGCGCTGTCCAGGGCGCGGCGACCTGCAGGTATTCGTTGCCCAGCACCCAGACGGCGCGCAGGGCCTGGGCCGCCTTCCTGAACTCCATGGCCTCGAACTGTTCGGTCGCCTCGGCGATCCCCGCCTTGATGTCGGCTTCCAGCTGAACCTCGACCGGCCCGGGCTCGCCGCCATCCGGCACGACGCCGTCGAACTTCGACTCAGCGAATTTGACGATCCGGTTGACGAAATTGCCCAGCACATCGGCCAGATCCTTGTTGGTCGAGGCCTGGAAATCCTCCCAGGTGAAGGCCGAATCCGCGTGCTCCGGCCCATAGGCCGTCAGGCGCCAGCGCCAGTAGTCGGCCGGCAGCAACTCCAGCGCCTGGTCCATGAAGACGCCGCGCTTCTGGCTGGTCGAGAATTTGCCGCCGTACCAGTTCAGCCAGTTGAAGGCCTTCAGCTGGTCCACCGTCTTCCAAGGCTCGCCCGAGCCGATGATGGTGGCCGGGAACGACACAGTATGGAAGGCGACATTGTCCTTGCCCATGAACTGGACGTAGCGAACGTCCTCGGCCCCCTCGTCCAGACGCCACCAGTCACGCCATGATCCACCCGTCGCCTCAGCCCATTCCTCGGTCGCGGCGATATATTCGATGGGGGCGTCGAACCAGACATAGAAGACCTTGTCCTCCATGCCCGGACGGGGGAAGCCGTCCTTCAACACCGGCACGCCCCAGGCCAGGTCGCGGGTGATGCCCCGGTCGATCAGCCCCTCGTCCAGATGCTTGTAGGCGATGGACTTGGCCAGCACCTGCCAGCCGCTCTTGCCGTCGACCCAGGCGCGGATCTGGGGCTCGATCTTGGTCTGCAACAGATAGAGGTGACGCGTGTCGCGAACCTCCAGGTTCTTGGACCCCGACACCGACGAATAGGGATCGATCAGATCGGTTGGGTCCAGCAGGCGTCCACAGTTGTCGCACTGGTCGCCGCGCGCGCCGACATGGCCGCAATGGGGACAGGTCCCCTCGACATAACGGTCGGGCAGGAAGCGCGCGTCATCGATCGAATAGATCATCCGATCCACCCGCTCCTCGATCAGGCCGTTCTTCTCCAGCGCCTCGGCGAAATGCTGGGTCAGGCGATGGTTCTGCGGGTTCGACGACCGGCCGAACCAGTCATAGCTCAGGCCGAAAGCCTGACCAGCGGCCTTCTGGATCTCGTGCTGTTCGTCGCAATAGGTGCGCACGTCCTGGCCGGCGGCGGCGGCGGCCAGCTCGGCCGGGGTGCCGTGCTCGTCGGTGGCGCAGATATAAAGCACCTCATGACCCTGGGCTCGCTTGAACCGCGCCCAGACGTCGGCCGGCAACATCGAGCCCGCCAGATTCCCCAGGTGCTTGATGCCGTTGATGTAGGGCAGCGCCGAGGTGATGAGGATGCGGGCCATGATCGTCCAGGAGTTCGGGGAAGCGCAGGGATATAGAGAGCGGAAGCGGCGACGTCACCTCTCCCTCCCCTTCATGGGGAGGGACGATCGCGCAGCGATCAGGGTGGGGCCCGAATGGGCTTGGGCGGAGTTCTAACTTCCCCACCCCGGCTGCGCTACGCTTCGCCGCCCCTCCCCATGAAGGGGAGGGAGAATTCTAAGGCAGCCGCCGCGCCACCCGGACGAACCGCCCGGTCAGCAGGACAGACGACGCCAGGCTGGCGATCACGATCGCCCAGACCAGACCGTCGACGCCCATCCGGTGCGCCAGCACCCAGCCCAGCGGCATCATCACCGCCCCATAGGCCACGAAATGCATGATCGTGGGCCACCAGACGTCGCCCGCCGCGCGGTTCGCCTGGGCCGCCACCACCTGGATTCCGTCCGCGACGAAGAACAGGGTCGCCAGCACCAGAGCCGGCGCGGCGATGGCCAGCAGGACCGGATCGCGATTGTAGGCGCCCACGATCAGATGCGCGCTGGGCCACACCAGCAGGGCGACGATGAAGGTCATTGCCGTCACGACGCTCAAGCCCACCAGACCGGCCCTCAACACCCCTCGCCCGTCGCCGGCGCCATAGCTGCGGCCCACCAGCACCGCCGTCGCCGACGACAGGCCCATGGGCAACATGAAGACGATGGCCGAGACGTTCAGCACCACGGCCCAGGCCGCCGTCTCCGCCGTTCCGATCTGGCCGGCGAAGAAGGTGAAGCCGGAAAAGGCCCCGACCTCGATGAAATAGGATGCGCCCGCGCCCAGGCCGACCTTGACCTGTTCTCGCGCCGCCTCGGGATCGCGCTCGGGCTTGTCGAAGATGCCCAGCGACCGCGCTTCGGGCAGGCGCAGGATATAGACCACCAGGAAGATCGCCAGCGCCGCCCGCGCCCCGAACGTCGCCCAGGCCGAGGCGAAGGCGCCGTCGAAGCCGATGCCCAACAGGTCCGGCACCAGCACGATATTGAGCGCCAGATTGACCCCGTTCGCCACCCACATGACGACCATGCCGGGCTTGGGCCGCCCCAGGGCCTCCAGGAAGAACTGCCCCGTCACGGAGATCAGATAGAAGGGCATGGACAGGGCGAAGACGACCAGGGCCGGTCCCGCCCCCTCGGCCAGACCGTCCTCCAACCCCATCTGACCCAGGCCCCAGGGACCGACGGCGATCAGGGCGATCATGGAAACCACGCCGATCTGCAGCGAATAGGTCAAGCCTCGGCGCAGCACCGAGCCGACGGCGTGCCGACGCCCCTCGCCCAGCATCCGCGCCGTCATCACCTGCACGCCCAGCATCAGCCCGACCGCCGTCGTCACCACGATCGACGTCGGCGCCCAGGCCAGGGAGTGGAAGGCCAACTCCTGGCTCGAAAACCGCCCGACCACGATGGCGTCGGTCAGGCCCATGGTCATGATTCCCAGGCGCGACAGGATCACCGGCCAGGCCAGGTTGAGCAGGTCGCGGAAGGCGGTACGGGTCTGGGGGCTGAGCGCGATCATCGGAGGCGGCACAGGCCACGCGGACCCGTCGCGGTCAACACCCAAAAACTCTATGGGTTCAGCCTACCAAGCGCCCAGTTCGCGCAGTTGCCGCACCAACTCCTCCGGCGCCTCGCCCGCATCCAGCTCTGTCAGATCGACCGGAGCATCCTTGGGCTCGAAATACCGCCAACCCTGGAACGGGCGTCGCGCCATCGGCGCCGTGCGGATGACCCTGGGCTCCAGCGTGATCTCGCAGCGACTCTGCTTGCCCTCGCCCAGGGTGGCGATGTCCAGCACGGGCTGGCGGCAGACGATGGTCCCCTTCACCACCCAATACAGCGACCCGCCGTCCTCGATCTCGGGCGCCCGTTTGGGCGTCATCCGGGTGTGGACCACCAACGGCCCGCCCCTGGCCGCGCGGGCCTCCAGCCATTCGACGTCGGGGACCCCGACGCCCAGTTTGATCATGTGAAGCGGCATGGCGCCCACGTAGTCGCCCTTAGGCGCATTGGCCAGATTCTTAATCTACAGGGCGCTAAGGATGATCGCACGCCGCCTGCCAGCGTCAGGCGCGACACAGGACCAGTATGTACGGATTGATTACCCACCTGACGGCCCATCCCGGTCGTCGCGACGAACTGGGCCTGTGCCTGCTCGACCCCAATGTGAAACGCCCCGGCTGCCACAGCTATGTCGTGGCCCACGACTTGGACGACGCCGACGCCGACGCCCTATGGGTCACCGAGGTCTGGATGAGCAAGGCCGCCCACGACGCCTGGTCCGCCGACATCCGCGAAAGCGGCGTCATGCGCTCAGCCCTGGCCCTGATCGCCACATGGGGCGACACCGTCTTCACCCGCCCCATCGGCGGCGTGGGGCTTTAGTCGGCCTTCACCACCGCCAGCACGGCCGCCTCGACCACCTGATCGCCCAGCATCGCCACGCTCTCGACCACCCCGTCGAACGGGGCCGTCAGAGCATGCTCCATCTTCATGGCCTCCAGCACGACGACCGGCTGGCCCTTGGTCACCGCGTCTCCGGCCTTGACCGGCGTGGCGACGATCTTGCCCGGCATGGGCGCGCGGAGGGAGCCGTCGGAAACGGCGCCGGCGCCTGACCCCACGGCCGCGCGATAGGGCGTCACGCGACGCGCCTCGCCATCCACGAACAGGACGAAGCCGTCATCGACGGCCTGATAGCCGAACAGCCGATCCCCGGCCTGGACCTGATCGAAGCCGACATGGGCCAGTTCGCCCAGCGGACCGAGCCAGCCCGTTTCGACCGGCGTCACAGCCGCAGACACGCCCTGTCCATCGACTTGGGCCCAGACCGTCGTCTGCGCCGGCGCATTGAGGCGCACGCCATAGGACAAGCCCAGTTGCCCGCCCCACGGGCTGAACCGATCCGAACGCACCTCGACGGCATCCGCCGCCGCTTCCGCGATCAAGGTCAGGGCCGCCAGCGTCGCTTCGTCGGACGGTTGCGGCTGCAACGCCGCCTCCTCAGCCGCGATGAAGCCCGTGTCCACATCCCCCGCCACGAAGCGCGGATGGTTCAGACAGCGTTTCAGGAAGCCGGCGTTTGCCTTGACCGGCCAGACCTCGACCTCGCCGGCCGCCTCGGCCAGCCGCGCCGCAGCTTCCTCGCGAGTGTCCTCGTGCACGATCAGCTTGGCGATCATCGGGTCGTAGAACTGGCTGACCTCGCCGCCCTGCTCCACGCCAGTATCGACCCGAATCCCGTCCGGCATGACGAAATGCTCCAGCCGACCGATCGAGGGCAGGAAGCCGTTCGCCGGATCCTCGGCATAGAGGCGCGCCTCCATGGCCCAGCCTTTCAGCTGGATCTGATCCTGCTTCAGCGGCAGGGGCTCGCCCGCCGCGACGCGGAACTGCCATTCGACCAGATCGACGCCGGTCACGCTCTCGGTCACAGGGTGTTCGACCTGCAGCCGGGTGTTCATTTCCATGAACCAGATGCCGTCGGCCTTCAGCCCGTCAGAGGCGTCGGCGATGAATTCGATGGTGCCGGCGCCGACATAGTTCACCGCCTTGGCCGCCTTGATCGCCGCGCCGGTCACGGCGGCGCGCACGGCCTCGCTCATGCCCGGCGCCGGCGCCTCTTCGATCACCTTCTGGTGGCGGCGTTGCAGCGAGCAATCGCGCTCATACAGGTGGACGACATCGCCGTGCCTGTCCCCGAACACCTGCACCTCGATATGGCGCGGCCGGGTGATGTAGCGTTCGATCAGCACCCGGTCGTCGCCAAAGGCCGCAGCGCCCTCGCGCTTGGCGCTGGCCAGACCCGCGGCGAAATCGGCCGGATCGTCGACCCGCTTCATCCCCTTGCCGCCCCCGCCCGCAACCGCCTTGATCAGCACCGGATAGCCGATCCGCGCGGCCTCGGCCGTCAGGGTCGCCTCCGACTGGTCCGCGCCCTGATAGCCCGGCGTCACCGGCACCCCGGCCTGGATCATCAGTTCCTTGGCCGCATCCTTCATACCCATGGCCCGAATCGAGGACGGGTCCGGCCCGATCCAGATCAGGCCCGCCGCCGCCACGGCCTCGGCGAAGTCGGCGTTCTCGCTCAGGAAGCCATAGCCGGGGTGGATCGCCTCCGCCCCGGTCGCCTTGGCCGCCGCCAGCACCTTGGCGCCGTCCAGATAGCTCTCTCGCGCCGCCGCCGGTCCGATCAACACCGCCTCGTCGGCCTCACGCACATGCAGGGCGTCGGCGTCAGCCTCGGAATAGACGGCGATGGTGCGTATTCCCATCCGCTTGGCGGTGCGGAAGACTCGGCAGGCGATTTCGCCGCGATTGGCGACAAGGACGGACTTGAACATGAAGCGTTCTTAGCCGGATCGTGCGCGCCTGCACAGGCGTTCTCCCTCCCCTTCATGGGGAGGGACGGCGAAGCGCAGCGTAGCCAGGGTGGGGCCGTCATGACCATTTCGCTCACGCCCCTTCGACCCCCACCCCGATCGCTCCGCGATCGCCCCTCCCCAAAATGGGGAGGGAGAGTATTCAACCGCTCCCGCAGCGGCTAAGCCAATCCCATGTCCCTGCGCCCCCTCTTCATCACCCAGGTCTATGAAGCCAGCCTCGCCGACGGCCGAGGCTGGCCCGAGTTCAACGAACAGCTGATCGACGTCATCCGCATGATGGCCGAGGAGGATGCGGCCGGCCGCCATTGGTGCAAGGCCAACGCCTATCGGGGCTACACCTCCTACGGCTCGCTGAACGACCTGCCCCAGCGGTTCCCCGAGTTCGCGGAGCTGAAGCGCCACCTGGATCGGCACGCCGTCGCCTACGCCAAGGCGCTGAACTTCGACCTGGCGAGGAAGCCGCGCCTGGACAATCTGTGGGTCAATATCCTCAAGCCCGGCGGCGGCCATACCGGCCATATCCACCCGCACGCCTTCCTGTCGGGCACCGTCTATATCGACATCCCGGACGGCGCCTCGTCGCTGAAGCTGGAAGACCCCCGCCTGCCCTTCATGATGGCTCGCCCCTCGGTGACCGAAGAGGCGTCGGAGGCCGAACGGCCGTTCGTCTATCTGAAGGCCCAGGCGGGCACGGTGTTGATGTGGGAAAGCTGGCTGCGGCACGAGGTGCCGACCAACCTGGCCAAGGCCGACCGGATTTCGATCAGCTTCAACTACGCCTGAACGGCCGCCGCTGACGACGACCGTTCAGATCTAGGCAATCAGATCGTCCAGCTGGCCTTGCGCTTTTCCAGGAAGGCCAGCACGCCCTCGCGGCCTTCGTCCGACACGCGGGCGCGCGCGATGCGTTTGGCGGTCTCGTCCAGCAGGCCCGAGTCGATCTTGTGGTGGGCGATGTCGTTGACCAGGCGCTTGGCCTCGCCCATCGCGCCCGGCGCATTGCCGGTCAGGCTGTCGGTGAGCATCGAGATGAACTCGTCCACCGAACCTTCGGGCAGGACCAGGTCGATCAGGCCGGCGTGGGCGGCGTAATCGGCGTCGAAGCTGTTTCCGGTCAGGAACAGCTGGCGGGCGCGGCGGGCCCCAATGGCCTCGACGACATAGGGGGCGATGGTCGCCGGGATCAGGCCCAGCTTGACCTCGGAGAAGGCGAAGCGCGCGCCCTCGACCGCCACGGCCATGTCGCAGGCGGCGACGATGCCGGCCCCGCCGCCCATGGCGTTACCCTCGACCACAGCCACCGTCAGGGCCGGAATATCGTGCAGCGCCTTGAGCATTTTCGCCAGGCCCATGGCGTCGTCGCGATTGTCGCTCTCGGACCAGCCGGCGGCGTCGCGCATCCAGTTCAGGTCGGCCCCGGCGCTGAAGGTGCCGCCCGCACCGCGAATGAAGACGGCGCGCACGCGGTCGGCGCCGTGCAGGGTCTCGAACGTCTCGTGCAGCGCGGCGATGGTCGCGGCGTCGAAGGCGTTCTTCTTCTCAGGCCGATTGATGGTGATGAAGACGATGCCGTCGGTGGTCGAATCGATCTGCACCAGATCGTCGTTCGCGTCAGGCGCGGCATCAGGGACCAGCGGCTGGGCGATGGAATTGATCTCGGCCGCCTCCGCATCGGTCACGTCCAGGGCGTCGATATCCGCCGGGGTGTTTTCATTCGCCATGGGGGTCTCCTTGGGGGCAGCGGCGGCTCACGTTCTCGGGGCCATCGCCATAATAGAAGCTGAGCGTCTGTCGGTCGTCGGAAAGGATGAGCGTGCGATAGAGCCGTTCGATCCCATCATAATCCTCGTAATCGACGACGAGGTGGATCGAGTTCGGGTCGATACGGGTCACTTCGACGACGCTGTCGCCCTCCTCGAAATAGGAGATTGAGGTCTCGTCGATCACGAAACGCTCGCCGCTTTCGCGGTTACCGCACGCTTCCGGCACACTGCTCCATTCCCCCTGATATTCGGTGGGAATGGTCTTCAGCGCGGTTTCGGCGATAGCAGGCGCCGCGAACGGGGCCGCCAGCATCAGGGCGGCGATGACGTAAACAGGCTTCATCATCACATCCGGAACAGGCCGAAGGTCGTCTCGGGGATCGGGGCGTTCAGGCTGGCGCTGATGGCCAGGCCCAGGACGTCGCGAGTCTGGGCCGGGTCGATGACGCCGTCGTCCCACAGGCGGGCGGTGGCGTAATAGGGATTGCCCTCGTCCTCGTACTTCTGACGGATCGGGGCCTTGAAGGCCTCGGCGTCGTCCGCGCTCCAGGTGTCGGCGTCGCGGTGGACGGTGGCCAGGACCGAAGCCGCCTGCTCTCCGCCCATGACGCCGATCCGGCTGTTGGGCCAGGTAAAGAGGAAGCGCGGGGAATAGGCGCGGCCGCACATGCCATAGTTCCCGGCGCCGAAGCTGCCGCCGATCAGGACGGTGAACTTGGGCACCTCGGCCGAGGCCACGGCCGTGACCAGCTTGGCCCCGTCCTTGGCGATGCCGCCCGCCTCGTATTTGCCGCCGACCATGAAGCCACTGATGTTCTGCAGGAACAGCAGCGGGATCTTGCGCTTGCAGGCCAGCTCGATGAAGTGCGCGCCCTTCTGGGCGCTCTCGGAGAAGATGACGCCGTTATTGGCCAGGATGGCGACCGGATAGCCCCAGATGCGGGCGAAGCCGCACACCAGGGTCGAGCCGTACAGGGTCTTGAACTCGTCGAACTCTGAGCCGTCCACCAGGCGGGCGATGACCTCGCGCACATCATAGGGGGCGCGAACGTCGTCGGGGATCAGGCCGTACAGTTCTTCGGCCGCGAAGGCCGGCGCGCGGGGCTCGCGCACATCCATGTCCACGGACTTGGTGGTGTTCAGATTGGCGACGATGGACCGCACGATCTCCAGCGCATGTTCGTCGTTCTCGGCGACATGATCGACCACGCCCGAGCGGCGGCCGTGGGTCTCGGCCCCGCCCAGTTCTTCGGCGGAGATGACCTCGCCGGTGGCGGCCTTCACTAGCGGCGGGCCGGCCAGGAAGATGGCGCCTTGGTTCCTGACGATGATCGTCTCGTCCGACATGGCCGGCACATAGGCGCCGCCGGCGGTGGACAGGCCCATGACGCAGGCGATCTGGGCGATGCCCTTGGCGCTCATCCGGGCCTGGTTGAAGAAGATGCGGCCGAAATGGTCGCGGTCGGGAAAAACCTCAGCCTGGTGTGGCAGATTGGCTCCGCCGGAATCGACCAGATAGACGCACGGCAGGCGGTTCTGTTCGGCGATCTCCTGGGCGCGCAGGTGCTTCTTCACCGTCATGGGGAAGTAGGCGCCGCCCTTCACCGTGGGGTCGTTGCAGACGATCATGACCTCGCGGCCCGACACCCGACCGATCCCGGCGATGACGCCCGCCGCCGGGGCTTCGCCGTCATACATGCCGTGAGCAGCCAGCTGACCGACCTCCAGGAAGGGCGATCCGGGATCCAGCAAGCGCTCGACCCGGTCGCGCGGCAACAGCTTGCCACGGGCCACATGGCGCTCGCGCGACTTGTCGGACCCACCGCGCGCGGCCTTGGCCACATGGTCGCGCAGTTCGGCGACCAGGGCGCTGTTGTGCGCGTGCAGGGACTTGTATCTGGGGCTTTGCGGATCGACCGCTGACGTCAGCTTCGGCATGGGGCTGGTTTAGGCGGGGTCGCGAGGCGTCACAAGCGCCTGCCGTCATCCTTGCCTCCCCGCCCCTTTTCCCCTATAGGCCCCGCCTTTCCAGGGCTTCGGTCCTGTCGCGGAGCACCAAAGGGTTGGACGTTCGGTCCGGCCGCCGCGCCAGGAGCCATCGTGGGGATCGACTTACCCGGTCGTTTCCACGCCGACGCCCACAAGGGAGAATACCGCATGGCTCTTTACGAGCACACGGTCATGTCGCGCCAGGATATCTCGGCGCAACAGGCCGAAGCGCTGAACGACACCATCAAGGGCTTGATCGAACAAGGCGGCGGTTCCGTCGCCAAGATCGAGTACTGGGGTCTGCGCAACCTGACGTACCGCGTGAAGAAGAACCGCAAGGCTCACTATTCGCTGCTCGCCGTCGATTGCCCCCCGGCCGCCATGGCCGAGGTCGAGCGTCAGCTGTCGATCAACGAAGACGTGCTGCGTTGGCTGACCGTCCGCGTCGAGGAACTCGACCTGGAACTGTCGCCTCTGCTGGCCCGCCGCGAGCGTGAACGCGAGCGCGAGCGCGAGCGCACCCCGCGTGAAGACGCCGCCGCCGACGCCGAATAAGGAACCCGGAACATGACCGATACAACCGCCCCGACCCCGGGCGCACCGGCGGGCTCCGGCGCCGCCGGCCGCCGCCCCTTCTATCGTCGCCGCAAAGTCTGCCCGTTCTCGGGCGCCAATGCGCCGAAGATCGACTACAAGGACGTGAAGCTGCTTCAGCGTTACGTTTCCGAACGCGGCAAGATCGTGCCTTCGCGCATCACCGCCGTTTCCCAGAAGAAGCAACGCGAACTGGCCAAGGCCATCAAGCGCGCTCGCTATCTGGCCCTCCTGCCTTACGTGGTGAAGTGAGATGAAGGTCGTTCTGCTTGAACGCGTCGAGAATCTCGGCGCCATCGGCGACGTCGTGTCCGTCAAGGACGGCTTCGCCCGTAACTTCCTTCTGCCGCGCGACAAGGCCCGTCGGGCCACCGCCGCGAACCTGAAGGCGTTCGAACTCGACCGCGTCGCCATCGAGCAACGCAACGACAAGAACAAGGCCGATGCACAGAAGGTCGCCGACAAGATCGACGGCCAGACGTACATCATGATCCGTCAGGCCGGTGAAACCGGTCACCTGTACGGTTCGGTCGCAGGCCGCGACGTCGCCGAGGCCATCCAGGCCGAAGGCGGCAAGGTCGAGCGTTCGCAAGTCGTCCTGAACACGGCGATCAAGAACCTGGGCGTCCACGAAGTGCCGGTCCGCCTGCACGCCGAGGTCCGAGCCACGGTCAAGATCAACATCGCCCGTTCGATGGACGAAGCCGAGCGTCAGGCCAAGGGCGAGGACGTGATCCGCAGCCAGTTCGACGATGAGCGCCAGGCCGCCGAGCAATCGGCCCAGGAACTGATCGAAGGCGGCGCCGGTCAACAAGAAGGCTTCGGCGACGAAGCCTGATCGACCCCGGCCTTCGGGTCGGATCGCCAAGACATCGAGGGCGCGTTCCGCAAGGGACGCGCCCTTTTTGCTGCGCGACGCCCGCCGCCCTGTCTATGACAAGTTTACAACAAGCAGCGATCGTTGTTCGTCTAGGATGCGACCTAGACAAAGACCTTGCTTGACGCCGGCGATTTGCGGTCACAGCCTCCAATCACGACCGATTTCGACCCGAACGGCGAAAGATTATTGCGCCCGACGACGAACAGGCCGAGGGGCGACGGCATGGCGGCCTGTCGAACGTCCGCGCACATGGCCGTCGTGCTTCGTCGGGGATCATCAATGCAAATCGGACACGGCCGTCGGGCCCTGCTGGCCTTCGCTTCCACCAGCGCGCTTTTCATGGCGTCGTCAGCCTTCGCCCAAACGACCCCGCCGCCCGTCGACACGACCGAAGTGGGCGAGATCATCGTCACCGGCACGCGCACCATAGGCCGCAGCCGCCTGGACAGTATCGCGCCCGTTGATGTGATCACCGGCGAGACCTTGACGCGCAGCGGCACGGGCACAGAGACGGCCACCGCCCTCGCCGCCACCGCTCCATCGATCAACTTTCCTCGCCCCTCGATCTCCGACGGCTCGGATCACGTTCGCCCCGCGACCCTGCGCGGCCTCGCGCCCGATCAGACCCTTGTCCTGATCAATGGTCAGCGCGGCCATGTCAGCGCTCTGGTCAACGTCAACGGCAATCTGGGACGTGGCTCGACCGCTTTCGATCTGAACACCATCCCGTCCGTGACCTTGGGTTCGGTCGAGGTGCTGCGAGACGGCGCGTCCGCTCAATACGGATCGGACGCCATTGCCGGCGTCATCAACCTCCGCCTGCGCGAAGCTCGCGAAGGCGGCGGCCTGACATTCAACTATGGGCGATACGACACCAGCTTCGACACCGCGCGCGGCTCTCAGGACCGCAAGGACGGCACACAGAAGTCGGTTGCGGGCTGGGTGGGTCTGCCGCTTGGCGACGACGGTTTCCTGACCGTGTCGGGCGAGTTGCAAAGTCGTGATCGCACGAACCGCGCCGATTTCGCTGATCCTCGCGCCGTATCCAACGGCGCGGCCGATCAGGTGATCGGCCACTATGGCGATCCCGAAGTGGACGCTCAGTCGATTTGGTTCAACGCCGGCAAACCGCTGGGCGGCGGCTGGGAAGCCTATGGCTTCGCAGGGATCCAGCACAAGGAAACCGTATCAGCGGCGACCGCGCGTGCTTTCAACAACCCTAACAACGTCCTCGCCGTCTATCCGAACGGCTTCATCCCGAAGATCGGCACAGATATCGTCGACTACAATCTATACGGCGGCGTGAAAGGCTCGGCGGCAGGCATCGACTGGGATATATCGACCAGCTACGGGCGGAACACCATCGACTACCGCGTATTCGACAGCATCAACGCCTCGTATGGAAACCAGGGCGGCATGACCCAGAAAGAGTTTGCTGCGGGCGGGCTGGAATACGATCAGTTCACTCTCGGCGTCGATGGGGTGAAGCCGATTTCGCTGGGTCTTTACGAGCCCGTCAACCTCGCCTTCGGTGTGGAATACCGCACTGAAAGCTTTGGCCAATCCGCAGGCGAGCCCAAGTCCTACGACAAGCTGGCCGGCAGCACTCAGGGCGGCGGCGCACAAGGCTTTCCCGGCTTCTCGCCTGCCAATGTCATCGACGTCGATCGCAACAATTGGAGCGCCTACGTCGATCTGGAAGGCAAGTTGACCGAGGCCCTCTCGGTCGGGCTGGCCGGGCGCTACGAGGATTACTCCGACTTTGGCGATCAGCTGACCGGCAAATTGTCGGCGCGCTATGACTTTTCGCACAGTTTCGCTGTGCGCGGGGCCGTCTCGACCGGCTTCCACGCTCCGGCCTTGCAACAGCAGTATTTCAGCTACGTTGCGACCAACCTGGTCACCACCGGAAATCCGCCGGTGACCAACCTGATCCAGTCCGGCACCTTCCGAGTCGACGATCCAGTGTCGCTGGCGCTCGGTTCCAAACCCCTGGAGCCGGAAACCTCCACCAACTACTCGCTGGGCGCCATATTCCGTTCGGGCGGGTTTGAGCTGACGGTCGACGCCTATCAGATCGAGATCAAGGACCGCATCATCCTCTCCGAGAACCTCGGCCCGTCACGACCCAGCCAGTCCGCACAGACCACCAATGCCGTCCTGGCCATCATTCAGCCGTTGGGCGTCTCGTCCGCTCGGTTCTGGACCAACGGTCTGGACACGACGACCAAGGGCATCGACGTGGTCGGTCGTTATCGAGTGCCGACCGACACCATCGGCCGCTTCGACTTCACTGTGGCGGGAAATTACAACGAGACGACAGTGGACAAGGTGCCGGGCATTCCGACCGGACTGGCCATTCCGGTGTCGCCGAACTTCCTCTTCGACACGGCAAACATTCTGTCTTTCGAGAAGGGAACTCCCAAATACAAGGTCGTCGGCAGCGCCGATTGGACATTGGGCGGGTTCGGCGTCACAGCGAAGGCGACGTACTATGACTCCGTCCTGGTGCCGAACAACACGACATCCAATAATTACCAGACAGGATCGGGCACTCTGTTCGATCTGGAAGGGCGCTATGCCTTCCCAGGCGGCGTAGGTCTGGCGGTCGGCGTCAACAATCTGACTGACGAATATCCGAACTACACCCCGGCGGCTCTCAACGCGCTGACGGGATCGGTCGGTTTCCCGCAATACTCGCCCTACGGCTTCAACGGCCGGTTCTTCTATGGTCGTCTGAGCTACAGCTTCTAAGCCGACCGACACATCCAAGGAACGGGGCGCTCGTCGGAGCGCCCCGTTTTGCGTTGCGATAGATTTTCTACTGGCTTGCCGCAGAAAACATGGACTTCTGCGCTGATTGACCCGCCGCACCTTCGCCCTGATATGGCCATGACCGCCGGGATCTCCCCGACCGTGCGGTTGGAGACGGCGATGACGACTTTCACACATTTCTCGGCGACGCCGCCCGCCCGTGGGCGATGTTGCGGCTGAGGCCGAACGACATCTAACCGCCAGACCGACTTCAAAGCCCGCCGCCATAAGCGGCGGCGATGCGCGCTCGCGCCAAAAACAAGCCTTAGGAAATCTCTCAATGCGCAATACCCTGCAACGGGCCGCCGCCCCGGCCCTGTTCGCGACCGTCTCGACGCTCGCCCTGCTGACCGCCGCTCCCGTGTTCGCCCAGACCGCTGAGCCGACCGCCGATGAGGCGGCCCAGGTGGACGACATCGTGGTCACCGGCACGCGGGTCCAGAACCGCTCTCGTCTCGACACCCTGGCCCCCGTGGACGTGGTGACGGCGCAGGCGCTGCAAACACGCGGCACCACCGAGTTCGCCACCGCCCTGGCCCAGGCCGTGCCGTCGCTGACCTTCCAGCGCCCGTCGGCCAACGACGGGACGGACTCGATCCGCCCGATCACCCTGCGTGGCCTGTCGCCGGATCAGACGCTGGTGCTGGTCAACGGCACGCGTCGCCACGCCTCGGCCCTGGTCAACGTCAACGGCGTCGTGGGTCGCGGCTCGGCCGCCGTCGATCTGAACACCATCCCGACCGGCGCCCTGGACCGGGTCGAGGTGCTGCGCGACGGCGCCTCGGCCCAGTACGGCTCCGACGCCATCGCCGGCGTGGTGAACCTGCGCCTGAAGGAAGCCTCCAGCGGCGGCGGCGCCAGCGTGACCTACGGCCAGTATTTCACCACGGTGAAGACCGCGCGCGGCGAACGCGACGAACAGGACGGCGGCACGGTGACGGCCTCAGCCTGGCAAGGTTTCTCTCTTGGCGACGACGGCTTCCTGACCCTGTCGGCCGAATATCTGAACCGCGAATCGACCAACCGCTCGGACTATGACCCCCGCGCAGCCGCGAACGGCGGCATCACCGCCCGCTTCGGCGACCCGGATGTGGAGCAATGGACGGTCTTCGCCAACGCCGGCAAGGGCCTGGGCAACGGCTGGGAGGCTTATGGCTGGGCCGGCTATCAGGATCGCGACAGCGAAGGCGCCGCCTTCCCTCGCCTGTCCGACAACGCAAACAATGTCGCCGTCATCTATCCGAGCGGCTTCCTGCCCAAGGTGGCCATCAACTCGAAAGACGCTTCGCTGGCCGGCGGCCTGCGCGGCGAACTGGCGGGTTGGAACACGGACGTCAGCCTGACCTACGGCCGCAACGCGCTGGACTTCCGCACCGAGGATTCGCTGAACGCGACCTATGGCGCCGCTTCGCCGACCAGCTTCGATTCCGGCAGCCTGATCTATGACCAGCTGGTGCTGGGCGCCGACTTCAGCCGCGCGTTCGAGGTCGGCCTGTCGGGCGGCCCGCTGAACTTCGCCTGGGGCCTGGAGCAGCGTTGGGAAGGCTACCAGATCGAAGCCGGTCAGCCCGAAAGCTATAACCGCGGCCCGCTGGGCGCCAACACGGCCCTGACCGGGGGCGCGCAAGGCTTCGTCGGCTTCCAGCCCTCGAACGTGGTCGATGTCGATCGCGACAACTTCGCCGCATATGCCGACGTGGAAATCCCCCTAACCGACAAGCTGCGCGTCGAAGGCGCCGTTCGGTTCGAAGACTATTCCGATTTCGGCGACACCCAGACGGGCAAGCTGTCGGCCCGCTATGACTTCACGCCCAGCTTCGCCCTGCGGGGATCGGTCTCGACCGGCTTCCGCGCCCCATCGCTGCAGCAATCCTTCTTCACCTCGACCGCTTCGGTGATCCAGAACGGCACCGTGGTCGAAACCGGCACCTTCCCCGCCACCAGCGCCGTCGCGGCGGCCCTGGGCGCCCGTCCACTGAAGGCCGAGACCTCGACCAACTATTCGCTGGGAGCCGTCATCCGCCTGGGCCGATTCGACCTGACGGTGGACGCCTACAAGATCGACATCGAGGACCAGATCGTGCTGTCGGAGCTGATCAACCGCTCCTTCTCGCCTCAGGTCGCCAGCCTGCTGGACCCGCAAGGCATCCAGGCGGCGCGTTTCTTCCTTAACGGGGTCTCGACCTCGACGGAGGGTGTGGACATCGTCGGGCGCTATCGTCTGCCGACGGATACGCTCGGCGACTTCGACTTCACCGTGGCGGCCAACTTCAACGATGTGTCGGTCAACAGCCTGCCGACCTCGTCGTCGGTGCTGAACCCGGTCCCGACCCTGTTCGCCCGCCAGCGCATCCTGACCATTGAAGACGGCACGCCGGCTGCCAAGGTCTCGGCGGCGGCGGACTGGAGCCGGGACAAGTGGGGCGCCACCGTGCGCGCCACCTACTATGGCGACGTGCTCCAGGCGGGATCGACGCCGGCCAACGACTACAGTACGGGTGCCAAGACCGTGGTCGATCTGGAAGGCCGTTTCCAGCTGACAGAACGCGTCGGCGTGGCGATCGGCGTGGACAATGTGTTCGACGAATACCCGGATTTCGTGCCGGGAACGCTGAACTCCAACGGCGTGCTGGGCTTCCCCTACTATTCGCCCTTCGGGTTCAATGGGCGTTACGGCTATGCGCGCGTCAGCCTGAAATGGTGAGGTCGAGCTGACGAGCTATGAGGCAAGGGCGCTCTGCGGAGCGCCCTTTTCCTTGATGGGATTACGAAAGCTTCAGCTTAACCCCTCCACCGCGCCGCAGTTGCGACACATATCAGCGTTCAACCTTGGCCTTGCCAGAGGGGGTTCTGGAGGGGACTAACATGAAGACCATGACCATCGCGGCAGGCATCCTGGCGCTGTCGCTCATCGCCGGCGCAGCCCAGGCCATGACGGTGCAGGAGTTTCTGACCACCGCCAACGCCATCCCTCAGAACCCGACGGCCCTGCTGCGCTCGGACACGCGCCGGCTGATGGCCGAGTTCCGTGGCGCCGCCCGCACGGTTCGCACAGAACAGGTCGCCGCCACGACGGCCGGACGGCCGGCCGCGACCTGCATGCCGGAAAAGGTCGGCTTCTCGCCGGACCAGATTCTGACCCGCTTCAACACCATCCCCGCCGCGCGTCGCAACATCAGCGTGACCCAGGCGATGCGTGAATGGATGGCGGCGGAGTATCCCTGCCGATAAGGCCAGACGGATCGACGATCCTTCGCAGGACAGACGAAATCCGATTGAGGAATTCCGGTTCGTCCCCAGCCCCAACGATCTGTCCACGGCGCAGGCGGCGTCCCCGTCTGACGCAGTCGTGTGAGACGGCTAAAGCGTTAATCGATGAACGCCTTCGCCCCCATGCCCTTCTCGTCCTCGCCCATGGAAAACGGCGGCGTCAGTTCGATGCCGCACAATCTGGAAGCCGAGCAGGCGCTGCTGGGCTCGCTGATGTTCGACAACGCCGTGTTCGAGCGGCTGAACGACCGGCTGCGCGGGGTGCATTTCTACGAACCCTTCCATCAGCGCCTGTTCGATGCGGTCGAGGATCATATCCGCCAGGGCATGCTGGCCGAGCCCACCATCCTGATGGAGCGGTTCAAGCAGGATCCGGCCTTTCAGGAGTTCGGCGGCCTGCGCTACCTCGCCGATCTGGTGGACCGCGCGCCCCCTGCCGCCAACGCGCCCGACTATGCCCGCGTCGTCTATGACCTGGCCCTGCGCCGCGACCTGATCCGCATCGGCGGCGAGATCATCAAGGAGGCGCCGAACCCCGAGACGCCCGCCGACGAACAGATCGAACAGGCCGAGCAGACCCTGTATTCGCTTGCCGAGACGGGCAAGCCGTCGTCCGGTTTCGTCAGCTTTTCCCACGCCTTGTCGGGTGCCGTTCAGATGGCGGCCGAAGCCTATCAGCGCGAGGGCAAGCTGGCCGGCCTGGCCACGGGCCTGAACGATCTGGACCGTAAACTGGGCGGCCTGCACCCCTCCGACCTTCTGATCCTCGCCGGCCGTCCGTCGATGGGCAAGACCGCCCTGGCCACCAACATGGCCTTCAACGTGGCCCGCGCCTATCAGTGGGAACCGACGCCGGAGGGCCGCAAGACGGTCAACGGCGGCGTGGTCGCCTTCTATTCGCTGGAAATGAGCGCCGAACAGCTAGCCATGCGTATCCTGGCCGATGCGTCCGGCGTGTCGTCGGACAAGCTGCGCAAGGGCGAGATCGACGCCACCGACTTCGGCAAGCTGCGCGACGCAGCGGTCGAGATCGGCGAGAGCCCCCTCTACATCGACGACACCGGCGGCCTGTCCATGTCCAAGCTGGCCGCGCGGGCGCGCCGCCTGAAGCGGACGGAACACGGGCTGGACCTGATCATCGTCGACTATCTGCAACTGATTACGACCGGCAACACAGGCGGGCAAAAGAACCGGGTGCAGGAAGTGTCCGAGATCACCGGCGGGCTGAAGGCCCTGGCCAAGGAGCTGTCGGTGCCGATCATCGCCCTGTCGCAGCTGTCGCGTCAGGTCGAGCAACGCGAGGATAAACGCCCCCAACTGTCCGACCTGCGCGAATCCGGCTCGATCGAGCAGGACGCCGACTGCGTGATGTTTGTCTATCGCGAGAGCTACTACCTGGGCCGCGCCGAACCGCGGGAAGGCACCGAAGAACATCTGCAATGGCAGCAGGACATGGACCGCCTGCAAGGCCAGGCCGAAGTGGTCATCGGCAAGCAACGCCACGGCCCCATCGGCATCGTCAAATTGGCCTTCGACGCCGACACCGTCCGCTTCGGCAACCTGGCGCACGGCTATGAAGAGGTCAGCTACGAATAGGCGGCTGTTCCATCGGCCGGAACTTGGCGCATAAGAGCACAATGACTGTCTCTGTCCCCGCCCCCGCGGTCCTCTCCGTCGACCTCAGCGCCCTGGCGCGGAACTACCACACGCTGGGTGCCATCAGCGGCCAGCCGGTGCATCCGGTGGTCAAGGCGGACGGCTATGGGCTGGGGGCGCAGGCGGTGGCGACGCGGCTGATGGCCGAGGGGGCGCGGACCTTCTTCGTTGCGCGGGCGGCGGAGGGGGTTCGGCTGCGCGCGGCCTTGGGCGCCGATGGTCCCGTCATCTATGTGCTCGACGGCTGCCATGGCGACGACGCCGAGAGACTGAAGACGGCGGACCTGCGGCCGGTGCTGAACCATCCGGCGCAGATGCAGGCCTGGGCGGCGGCGGGCGGCGGGACGTGCGGCCTGCAGATCGACACCGGCATGAACCGGCTGGGCGTCCGGCCAGAGGATGCGCCCGAGGCCTTCGACGGCCTGGCCCTGGTCCTGACCCACCTGGCCTGCGCCGACGAACCGGCCAATCCCATGAACCGGCGCCAGCGCGACGCCTTTGCGGGCGTGGTGGATCGCTATCCGGGCGTGATCCGGTCCTTCGCCAACTCCAGCGGTTGTTTCTTGGGCCCCGATTTCGCCTTCGACGCCGTGCGGCCGGGCATCTGCCTGTATGGCGGCGGACCGGAGGGTCGCCCCGATCCCCGGATCGCGCCCGTGGCTGCGCTCACGGCCCAGGTGCTTCAGGTGCGTGACGTGTCGGCGGGCGAGAGCGTCGGATATTCACGCGGCTTCATCGCCGAGCGCCCGATGCGGGTCGCCACGGTGGCGGCGGGCTATGCGGACGGACTGCTGCGATCCTATTCGCCCCAGGGCGCGGTCTGGATCGTGGGCGAGACCCGACCGTTGCTGGGCCGGGTCTCGATGGACGTCTGTGCGGTAGATATCACTGGACTAGACGTCGCGGTCGGCGATCCGGTCGAGCTGTTCGGCCCGAACCGCTTCATCGACGACGCGGCGGCGGCTGCGGGGACCATCAGCTACGAGCTGCTGACCTCGATCACCACGCGCGTGCCCCGTCGCTACGTGGATTAGACGGCGCGTCGGACTTTAGCGCGCATCCTTGACCACCTCGCCGCCCTTGACGACCACGGGCACGGTCTGGAGCGTGGTCACGTCGGCCAGCGGATCGCCCGCCACCGCGATCAGGTCGCCATAACGGCCCACCGACACCGCGCCCACGTCGGCCTCGCGTCCCAGGGCCTGGGACGCGTTCCAGGTGGCGGCGCGAATGGCCTCGGCCGGGCTCATCCCATAGCGAACCATGACGGCGAACTGTTCGGCGTTGCGGCCGTGCGGATAGATGGCGGCGTCGGAACCGAACACCATGCGCGCCCCGGCGTCGTGGGCGCGACGGAAGTTGTCGCGCTGGGCCTGGGCGATCTCGCGGTCCTTGCGCAGATTGTCCTCGGTGACGCCGAACTCCGTGCCGGTCGCCTGGGTGAAGTCGGTGTTGTAGATGTCCATCGACAGCCACGTCCCGTGCTCGCGCGCCAGGCGGATGCCTTCGTCGTCGATCAGCGAGGCGTGTTCGATGGTGTCGATGCCGGCGCGAATAGCGGCCTTGATGCCTTCGGTCCCGTGGGCGTGGGCGGCGACCTTCAGACCCCACATATGCGCCTCGTCCGCGACGGCGCGCAGCTCGGCCTCGGTCATCTGCTGCTGGCCGGGTTCGGTGTTGTGGGAGAAGACGCCGCCGGTGGCGCACACCTTGATGACCTGGGCGCCGTATTTACGCACTTCACGCACGCTGTGGCGGGCGGCGTCGGGGCTATCGGCGTTGTATTCGTTCCGCATTTCCATCGCATGCGGCATGCCGGTGTGGTCGCAATGACCGCCTGTAGCGCCGAAGGAGACCCCTGCGGGGATGACACGCGGTCCCTCGACGAAGCCCCCGTCGATGGCCTGGCGCAGCGCGACGTCGGCGAAGGGCGGGCCGCCCAGGTTCCGCACCGTGGTGAATCCCGCCATCAGCGTCGCGCGGGCATGCGGAACCTGAAGGATCGGCTCGAAGTCGTCGGCGAACCGCAGGGCCTCAAAACCGGCGACATACGGAGTGCCGCCCAGGTGGACGTGCATATCGATCAGGCCGGGCAGCAGGGTCAGACCCGGCAGATCCAGACGCTTCGCATCCGTCGGCAGATCAGCGGGAACGCGGTCGCCGACGGAGACGATCCGGCCATCGGTGATCACCACCACAGGCGCGGTGACATAGACGCCGCGCTCGACGTCGACCATGCGGTCGGCGGTGACGACCAGCGTCTCGGCCCAGGCGGCGCTTGCCATCAAGGTCATCGCCAGCGTCGCTGCGCCGGCAATGGCGCGTTTGCAGAGTGTCATGAAAATCCCCATCCCCGTGATCCGCCGATCCTGCCACGGAATCGGCGGAGGGGAATGGAGAAAGCGATCAGAGGCCGGTAGCGGCGGGGACCATCAGCTCGGAGCGCTGACTTTGCCCCCCACCGCGTGCCGGGTCAATCTCAGTAGCCTGCGCCCATGGCGGCCAGACCAGCCGTCGAGGCGACGAAGGTCAAGGCGATGGCGCCGACGATGGCGGCCATGATGAAGCCCAGGATGAGACCGGCGATCAGGATGACGATGAAATAGACGATCTTCTTGTCTTCCGGCACCTTCATCAGGATCGGCAGGCCCAGGAACAGCAGGACCAGGCTGTAGATGCCGCCGATGATCGACACCCAGCCCAACAGCGGGATCAGGTTGAACACCCCGGCGATCCATGAGGCAGTCGAGGCATAGACCGCCAGCTTCATCGCCTGCACCGGATTGGGCGCGCCGCCGAAGCTGGACGCCAGGGCGTTGATGATCAGGCCGAGAATAAACACGCTGGCCAGCGACAGGCCATACGACACGATGGCCAGCACCAGGGCGCTGACGATCGAGGCGTGGCCGAACACCAGACTGCCGACCAGGGTCGCGACCGGACCGATGGCGGCCAGGATCATCGCATAGCGCGTGAACAGGCTCTTGTTGGTGGCGAACTCGCCGTCGATGCGCAGCCATTCGATCTTGGGCTGAAGCAGGATGCCCTTGACCCGGGCGACAAGCGCCGGATCGACGGCGGGTTGGGATTGGGACGTCGGATCGGTCATGGGCGCCTCGGCGATGGATAAGGTCGGATGTTGACGTTGCGTCGCCTCAAGTAGCAAGGGCGTGCGACAGATTCTCAATACCTTGTTATGGCAAAGGTTGCACGTGCGACCGAAACTGTCGTGGATACGCTCCATGCGTTGTCGAACAGGCGGCCCAAACCGTTCGATCTGCTAAGGAAGCCCATGGCTCGCGATTCCGCCCTCTATGTCTGTCAGTCCTGCGGCACGGTTCACGGCAAATGGTCGGGCCAGTGCAGTTCCTGCGGCCAGTGGAACACCCTGAGCGAGGAGAGCCGTTCGGCCCCGCCCGGCGCGATCAAACCCACGGCCGCGACCTCGGCCCGATCGCGCGGCATTCAGTTCGAGACCCTGCAGTCCGACACCCCCGAACCGCCGCGCATCACCACAGGCGTCGCCGAGTTCGACCGCGTCTGCGGCGGCGGCGTGGTGCCGGGTTCAGCCATCCTGCTCAGCGGCGACCCCGGCGTCGGCAAATCGACCCTGTTGCTGGAGGTCGCGGCCAAGGCGGCGCTGAAGGGATCGCGCGTCGCCTATATCTCGGGCGAAGAAGCGGTCGAACAGATCAGGGCGCGCGCCAAGCGGATGGGCCTGGCGGACGCGCCGGTCAATCTGGCGGCGGCGACGGCGCTGCGTGAAATCCTGGGCACGCTGAAGCGCGAGCATTTCGATATCGTCATCGTCGATTCGATCCAGACCCTGTGGTCAGACGTGCATGAGAGCGGCCCCGGCTCGATCACCCAGGTCCGGGCCTGCGCCGGCGAAATGGTGCGGTTAGCCAAGTCGCAAGGCGTCGCCGTCATCCTGGTCGGCCACGTCACCAAGGACGGCCAGGTCGCCGGTCCTCGCGTGGTCGAACACCTGGTCGACGCCGTCATGACCTTCGAGGGCGAGCGCGGCTATCCGTTCCGCATCCTGCGCGCCGGCAAGAACCGGTTCGGCGCCACCGACGAGATCGGCGTGTTCGAAATGGGCGACAGCGGCCTGCGCGAGGTCGCCAATCCATCCGCCCTCTTCCTGGGCGAGGGCAAGGAGCGCGCGCCCGGCGCCGCCGTCTTCGCCGGGATCGAAGGCTCGCGCCCCGTGCTGGTCGAGATGCAGGCCCTGGTGTCCAAATCCGCCTATGGCACCCCGCGTCGCGCCGTGATCGGCTGGGAAACGGGACGCCTGGCCATGGTGCTGGCCGTGCTGGAGGCCCGCTGCGGTTTCGGCTTCGGCGATCAGGACGTCTATCTGAATGTTGCGGGCGGCTTGCGCATTAACGAACCCGCTGCGGACCTCGCGGCGGCGGCGGCCCTGATCAGCTCGGCGACCGGCGTCTCCCTGCCCCAGGGCTGCGTCGTCTTCGGCGAGATCGGCCTGTCGGGCGAGGTCCGCAGCGTCGGCCGCGCCGAGGCCCGCCTGCGCGAGGCGCAGAAACTGGGCTTCGACCAGGTGCTCAGCCCCACCCTTACGGCCAAGACCAAGGGCGTGAAGGTGACATCCGTGACGCGTCTGACGGATGTGGTCGAACGAATCTCCCAGAACCGCTATTAGACCCACGTAGCAACCGCAGGATCCCGAACGCGTGACCGGATACGACGTCTTCGCCATTGTGGTGATCCTGTTTTCCGTCGCCGCCGGCTGGGTGCGCGGCGGGGTGCGCGAGATCATCACCCTGCTCAGCGCGACCCTGGCGGCCCTGGTGGCGCTGATCAGCCTGCCGTGGACCGCAAGCATCGGCCGGTCGTTCGTGGATCCCGAATGGGCGGGATCGATCCTGGCGGCCGTCCTGACCTTCTTCGTCGTCTATTTCGGCCTGCGCCTCGTCGGCTCGATGATCTCCAAGAGCGCCAAGGACAATCCGCACCTGGGCGGCGTCGATCGCGTGTTCGGCCTGCTGATCGGCGGCATCCGCGCCCTGGTCCTGATCGGGGCGGTGCATCTGGTCGTGGTGGCGGCCCTGCCGGGCGAGCGGACGCCGCGCTGGCTGACCAATGCGGCCCTCTATCCGGTCAGCGCAATGGGCGCCCGCGCTATCCAGATCGTCCTGCCCAGCCTCGGGCGCGGCGCCGACGCGATCACGCCGGTGGTGGATTCGTCCGTACGCAGGGGGTTTTCGGACGACGAAGCCTTGCCCCGGACGCAATCAGAGCCTAACTCGCCGCGCGAAGCCGCCCCTTAAGTTTCCCCGGTCATCGGAGCCCCACGATGCGCCACCATATCGCCGATCCCGTCGTCCACCGCGAACACTGGCGCGAGCCGGAGGACGACCAGCTTCGTCTGGAATGCGGTGTCTGCGGCGTCTGGGGCGCAGACGAGGACGAAGGCTCGGCCATCGTCGCCCTAGGCCTGCACGCCCTTCAGCATCGCGGCCAGGAAGCCTGCGGCATCGCCAGCGTCAAGGACGAGCGGTTCCACACCGAACGCCACCAGGGCCTTGTGGGCGAGGCCTTCGGCGGCGCCGACCTGATGACACGTATGCCCGGCCGCGCGGCCGTGGGCCACACCCGCTATTCGACCGCCGGCGGCAGCTTCCTTCGCAACATCCAGCCCATGTTCGCCGACCTCGACCAGGGCGGCATCGCCATCGCCCACAACGGCAACCTGACCAACTTCAAGTTCCTGCACAGCCAGTTGGTCAGCGAAGGCGCCATCTTCCAGTCGACCTCGGATTCCGAAGTCATCCTTCACCTGATCGCACGCAGCCGCAAAGCCAAGATCGTCGACCGCTTCATCGACGCCCTGGCGCGGATCGAGGGCGGCTACGCCCTGGTCGCTCAGACGCGCACCAAGATGATCGGCGCGCGCGACCCGCTGGGAATCCGGCCGCTGGTTCTGGGCCAGGTCGGCGAGGCCTGGGTGCTGGCGTCCGAGACCTGCGCCCTGGACATGATGGGCGCCACCTTCGTGCGCGACATCGAGCACGGCGAGATCGTGGTCATCGACGACAGCGGCCTGCGTTCGCTCAAGCCCTTCCCGGCCCGTGTCGCCCGCCCCTGCCTGTTCGAATACGTCTATTTCTCGCGCCCGGATTCGGTCGTGAACGGCTGCTCGGTCTATGAGGTCCGCAAGGAGATGGGTCGGGGCCTGGCCCGCGAGCTGGGCGTCGACGCCGATATCGTCGTGCCGGTGCCCGATTCTGGCGTGCCGGCGGCCCTGGGCTATGCCCAGGAAAGCGGCATTCCCTACGAAATGGGCATCATCCGCAGCCACTATCTGGGCCGCACCTTCATACAGCCCAGCCAAGGCGCCCGGCAGAAGGGCGTGCGCATGAAGCACAGCCCCAACAAGTCGGCCCTCGCCGGCAAGCGCGTCGTTCTGATCGACGACTCCATCGTGCGCGGCACCACCTCGCTGAAGTTGGTTCGCGCCGTGCGCGCCGCCGGCGCGACCGAGGTCCACCTGCGCTCGGCCAGCCCCCAGATTCTCTTCCCCGACTTCTACGGCATCGACATGCCGGAGCGCGCCCAGCTGCTGGCCGCCAACAAGACGCTGGAAGAGATGCGCGACCTGCTGGAAGTCGATTCGCTCGGCTTCCTGTCCATCGACGGCCTGTATCAGGCGATGGGGGAGACCGGTCGCAACAACGCCGCGCCCCAATTCACCGACCACTATTTCACCGGCGACTACCCCACCCGCCTGCTGGATCGCGAGATCGAGGAAGGCGGCCGCGAGTTCGGCGCCAAACAACTGTCCCTGCTGGTCAGCGCCTGACGGACGTCAACCCTGATCCTGGGCCGTGTGGAACAGGCGGATGATCTGAACTTGGCCGCCGCCAGCGCCGTCGGTCAGGGCGTAGACGATCAGGTATGGCGCGCCGGTGACCAGCTTCTCATACGTCCCTGGCTGCTTGCCCGGTCGCCCGATGGGCCGCTTGGCCAGCTTGTCCGTCGTCTCCAGGATTCTCAACTCGATCCGCTGGGCGGCGGCGAGATTTCGCTGCGCCAGATAGTCGATGGCATGGGTCAGTTCCAGCAAGGCCCGCCGCGACCAGACGACGGCGCGCATCAGGATTCGTATTTGGCGATGGTCTCGCGAATCTGACGCTTGGCCTCATCGTGCGAAACGACATCGCCGTTGCGAAAATCTTCCAGCCCCTGCTCGACGGCCGCCATCATTTCCAGCTCGCGATCGACGTAGCCCGAGATGGCGCGTTCAGCGAGAAAGGACTGCGTTCGCTGGGTCTTCTCGGCAAGCAGCCCTAGTCGCTCCTTGAGCGTCCCGCTCATGCGGACAGTGACGGTCGTGCTGGCGGCCATGGCGGAATGCTCCTGTGCACATCTGAACACAGGATAACACATTGACCCGTCGCATCGCCACTCCTACCACCCCGTCATGACTGAAGCCCTGCCCCTGAACGACCGTATCGCCCTCGTCGTCGGCGCCTCGCGCGGCATCGGCTATGAGAGCGCGCTGGCCCTGGCCAAGGCGGGCGCGCACGTCATTGCAACCGCTCGCACCCAGGGCGGGCTGGAAGAGCTGGACGACGCCATCTTCGCCGCCACCGGCCGCCACGCGACCCTGATCCCGTTCGATCTGGTGGACGGCGGCGCCATCGACCGGCTGGGCGGCGCCATTTTCGAACGATTCAAGAAGCTGGACATCTGGGTCCACGCCGCGGCCACCATGGGGCCGTCGGGCCTGACGCCGGTGTCCCACGCCGATCCGCGCGAGTTCGCCAAGATCGAGAAGACCAACTTCACCGCCGTCTATCGCCTGATCCGCTCGCTGGAGCCGCTGTTGCGCGCCTCGGACGCCGGTCGCGCCATCCACTTCACCACCAGCGTCGCCAGCGCGCCCAAGGCCTTCTGGGGCATGTACGCCGCGACCAAGGCCGGCGCCGAGGCTCTGGTGAAGGCCTGGGCCGACGAGATCGAGAGCACGCCCGTCCGCGTCAGCATCGTCGATCCCGGCCGCATGCGCACCGCCATGCGCGCCCAGGCCTATCCGGGCGAGGACCCGTCCGGCCTGCCTCACCCGTCCGAGATCGGACCCCTTGTCGTCGATTTGGCTAGAGGCGACGCCACGCCCCCGCAGACGATCCGCTTCCGCGACTGGAAGGCCGGACCGACGACGGAGGCGCTGGTCTAGGCCGGGGTCAGCCCCAGGCGCTGGCGCCCGGCTCCTCACGGAAAGAGAAGTCGCCGTCGGTCGACTGCGACAGGTCACGCCAGGCCTCCAGCTCCGTCGTCAGCCCGGCGATCTTGCCCTCGATCATGCCGATAGCGTCCGTTCCGGCCGCCCATCGCACGGGCGGGTTTTCCGCATTGGCCAGGACCACCAGCGCCTGTCCCAGCTTGGCCGGATCGCCCGCCTGGTTATGGCTGCGGGCCTCATAGAAGTCGCGTAGCGCAGCCGAGGCCTGGGCGTAGTCGGCGATGGGGTTGCCGGCATAGACGACCGATGTCGCATCCAGGAAGTCGGTGCGGAAGAAGCCCGGCTCGACGATGGTGACGTGGACGCCGAAGGGGCCGACCTCCTGGGCGACCGACTCGCTGAAGCCCTCGATGGCGAACTTTGAGGCGCAATAGATCGAGCCGGACGCCCCGCCGACCATGCCTCCCACGGACGAGACGTTGAATACACGGCCCGAGCGCTGGGCGCGCATGACCGGCAGCACGGCGCGAGTCATGTCGAACAGGCCGAAGACATTGGTGTCGAACTGGCTGCGCGCGTCCTGGGCGGTCGTCTCCTCGAAGATGCCGAGGTGGCCGTAACCGGCGTTGTTGACCAACACGTCGATGCGGCCGAAGCGGGCCATAGCGGCCTCGACGGCGGCGGCGATGGCGGCCGCATCCGTGACGTCCAGCGCCACGGACAGGACGGTGTCGCTATCGGGGCCGAAGGCCTTGATCAGGGCGTCGCGGTTGCGACCGGCGACGACGACGCGGTCGCCGGCGTCCAGGGCGGCGCGAGCGATGCCCGCGCCCAGGCCACGGGCCGCGCCGGTCACGAGCCAGGTCTTTTGAAGGGTCGTTGTCATGGGAAGTCTCCTCGGTCTGACCAGACGGAGAAGACGCTGTTTCAACTTCCTAGCGTTAGGGCGATCCGGGCGAAGTCTTGCACGATCCTGTCAAACCGCCCTCGCCTGCTTGCGCGCACGCGAAGACAGGCGTTGGATGCATGCATGAGCCTCTTGCCCGAAATGACCGACATCGTCGCGCGCCATGCGCCACCGGATCTGTCGCGATCCGCCGTGCCGGGCCTGCGCCTGTATGGCAGCGACGCGCAGACGCGGATGATCGCCGTCGCCTATGATCCCATGCTGTGCCTGGTGGTGTGCGGCGCCAAACAGACCATCCTGGGCGAGACGGTCTATTCCTATCGGGCCGGCGACTGTCTGGTGGTGTCGGCCGAACTGCCGGTGTGCGGCAGCATCGTCGAGGCGCCGTATCGCGCCCTCAGTTTCGACCTGAACCCCGCGACCATCGCCGGCCTAATGCTGGAGATCGACGCCCCTACCCCCTCGGATCAGCCGCCGCCGACCGGCATTCAGGTGACCCGACTGGAGGACGAACTGCTGGAGCCCATGGCGCGCCTGCTTCGCCTTCTGGACCGACCCGGAGAGATCGCCGTGATGACGCCGATGATCGAGCGCGAACTGGTCTGGCGCCTGCTCCACAGCCGGCACGCCGCCACCGTGCGTCAGATCGGCTCGGCCGAAAGCCGCCTGTCGGGCGTCAACCGCGCCATCAGCTGGATCCGCGCCCACTACGCCGAACCGATGCGGCTGGAGACTCTGGCGGACATGGCGGGCATGAGCCTATCGACCTTTCACCGGCATTTCCGTACCGTGACGACCATGAGCCCGCTGCAGTTCCACAAACAGGTGCGGCTACGAGAAGCGCGCGCCCGACTGCTGACCGGCCTGGATGGCGCGGCCGAGACCGGCTTCGCCGTCGGCTACGACAGCCTCTCCCAGTTCAGCCGCGAATACGCCCGCCAGTTCGGCCTGCCGCCCGGTCGCGATGCAGCGCGCATGCGCGAAAGCCTGATGGTCTACGGGCCAGCCGGGAGCCGAGCCGCTTAGGGCAGGTGCGCCAGAACCCGCAGCCAGCCCTCGGCCTGGGCCAGGTCGATGGCCTCGAACAGCGGGATCGCCACCAGGAAGACCAGACCGTCGCGGATGGTGGTCAGAAAGAACGACGGCCGCACCGACAGTTCCGCCTCGTCGCGCCACAGCGCGAACTTGGGCCAGAAACGCGGCGTCAGGGCCTTGTAGGCCGCATAGTCGGCGCCGAAAGTCGCGCCCAGCCAGGCCTCTTCACGGCGCACCGTCAGGTAGAAGACCGCCAGCGACGCCAGGGTGAACAGCACCGCCAGGGTCAGGCTGCCGCTCTGGGCGCCGATCCCGAAGGCGCCGAAGAAGCTGAAGATATAGAGAGGGTTACGGCTGATAGAATAGGGACCGCGCGAGACGATCTCGGCCTTCTTGCGCCCGCCGATATAGAGCGAGCACCAGGCACGTCCCACGATGGCGAAGACGATGGCGGCCAGGCCCACTGCCTCGACGCCTTCATGCAGCGGACTGTCCACGCCCGTCACGGACTGGGACACCATGGTCAGACCGACCAGGGCGAGCAGCGCGACGAGGACGGCGCCCTTGCGGATTTTCTGCACCGCCTGAAGGTCGAACACCTGGGTCGTGGTCATGAATCGCTCCGGATTGATTCCAAATCCAAGCGCCGCTTTCAACTGACGAGCAAGCGGTATGTTTGCGAGCGAAAATCGGTCTCGCAAAGTATGCGGATCAGGTTCGACCGCGGCGACGTCGGCCTCAGTCTTCGTAAGACAGCTCCTCGGACGCTGGCCGGATCGGCTCAGGGAGTTCGGGCGGGGTCGAGTCGGCGTAGGTGAGATAGTTGCGCCACACGACGTGGGTGCGCTCTCGCGTCATGTCGATACGGCAACGCAGCGCTGCCACGTTGCGGATCGAGCCGCCGTTCCACTTGTCGTACACACCCTTGCAGACCAGATCGGCATAGGCGGCCCAGGCCTCCTGGGCCTGATCCAGATAGGCGCGCTGCGACAACGAAAAAGTCGCGTTCCCCGCCCCCTGATCCGCCGCGTCCGCATTTCGGCGGGCAGCGACCAGATAGTGATCCATCCGCTCGACCTCGCGCGACAGGTCACGTGATGCGCAAGCATTGATGGCCAGCGTGTCCTCCGCCTTCGCGCAGTCCGCGGGCAGATGATCGGGGGACTGGCTGACCAAAAGGAGCGAAACGATTGCAAAGAGCATACCGGGTTCCCGAGAATGAAGCGCCGCGCCAGCTTCACACGCATCGCCCCATCTCGAAAGGCGGTTCACAGCCCGTCTAGAATATCCGCCAACTCCGCCGGCCAGATCGTCTCGGTCGAGGCCCGGATGTCGGCGACGCTCCACCAGCGATGCGCCACAAGGACATCCCGCTCCTCCTCCGTCCATCCGGCGGACGACAGGTCGAACGCCTCGGTGCGCAGCAGGAAGAACCGCTGATCCACATCGGCCATGCGACCGTCAGGCAGGCGGAAACTGACGCGGACCTGGGCGACCTGAGGGCCGGGATCGGCGACGACCAGCCCAGTCTCCTCCAACAGTTCGCGACGGGCGGCGTCCTCATAGGTCTCGCCCGGTTCGCAGCCGCCGCCCGGCGTGGCCCAGAAGGCCGTGCCGGCCAGAGCCCCCTGGGAAAAGACGAAGTGCAACAGCAGCACCCGCCCCTGCCCGTCCAGGATCAGCCAGCGCGAGGTCGGCCGGTCTGGAAGGACGGGGGCGACCGCGTTGGTCACGCCGTCACTTCTTGGCGCCGCCCTTTTGGCCCGTACGAATCCGGCCGGAACGCGAGACCTGACGCGCGCCGCCACGGGCGCCCTTCTGGACCGCCACCGACGAACCGGCCTTCTTGGACGCGCTGGACTTCAGGCCGCCCAAGACCTTGGGCTGGGCCTTGCGGGTCTTCTTCTGCTCCAGCGCCTTGCCGGGCAGCTTGGACAGGGCCTCTTCCTTCTCTGCCTTCTTGATGCGGCGCGGTGCGGTCTTGGCGTCGCCCTTGTAGCGTTCCGGCCCCGACTTGGCGCCGCCCTCGGCATAGGGGTTCACGCCGCTGGACTTGACGTTCAGGCGGATCGGCGTGCCCGGCAGGTCGAAGCTCTCGCGGATCGAGTTGACCAGATAGCGCTTGTAATGCTCGGGCATCGACTCGGCGCGGTTGGCCATCAGCACGAAGGTCGGCGGACGGGCCTTGGTCTGGGCGATGTATTTCGGCTTGATGCGCTTGCCGTCCACTGCGGGGGGCGGGTGCCGCTGCGTCGCCATGGCCAGCCAGGTATTCAGGTCCTTGGTCTTCACCTTGACCGACCAGGTGTCATAGGCCTGAAGCACGGCCGGCATCAGGCGTTCGACGCCACGGCCCGAGTGCGAGGACAGGACCACGAAGGGCGAACCCTTCAGCTGGGGCAGCTTGTCCTCAGCCATGCCCTTGAGCTTGGCCATGCGCGCCTGGGGCTCTTCTTCCAAGTCCCATTTGGACGCGACATAGACCAGGGCGCGGCCTTCGCGCTCGACCAGGTCGGCCAGTTGCAGGTCCTGGGTGTCGAAGGCGTCGTCCTTGTCCATCATCAGGATGACGACTTCGGCGAAGGTGATGGCCCGGATGGTGTCGGCGACCGACAGCTTCTCCAGCTTCTCCTGCACCCGCGCCTTGCGACGCATCCCGGCCGTATCGACCAAACGGATGTTCTTGCCCTCGAACACCCAATCGACCGAGATGGAGTCGCGCGTGATCCCCGCTTCCGGCCCGGTCAGCAGGCGGTCGTCGCCGATCAGGCGATTGATCAGGGTCGACTTGCCCGCGTTGGGCCGGCCGATGACGGCGATACGGATCGGCTTGTCCGGCTCGTCGATCTCTTCGATGAAGATGTCTTCGGACGCTGCGCGGATGGCCTTGTAGAGGTCAGCCATGCCCTCGCCATGCTCGGCGGAGATGGCGACCGGCTCGCCGAAGCCCAGGGCGTGCGCCTCGCCAACGCCGCCACCGCTCTCGCGGCTCTCGGACTTGTTGGCCAGCAGGATGATCGGCTTGTGAACCTTGCGCAGGCGTTCGGCGAAGATCCGGTCCAGAGCGGTGACGCCTTCGCGGGCGTCCATCATGAACATGACCAGTTCGGCGTCATCCAGCGCGGCCTCCGTCTGCTCGCGCATCCGGGCTTCCAGGCTGTCGTCGGTGACATCCTCGTAGCCGGCCGTGTCGATCAGCGTCAGATCCATGTCGCCGATGTTGCCGTCGGCATAGCGCCGGTCACGAGTCACGCCGGGGCGATCGTCGACCAGCGCGAGGCGCTTGCCGACGAGGCGGTTGAACAGTGTCGATTTGCCCACATTGGGGCGGCCGACGATGGCGACCTTCAGAGCCATGTCGGCTTTCTAGCTTAGTTCGGGCTGAAAATCAGCGGATGCAGATCAGCTGACCGTTATCGGTCAGCACGTACAGGGCGCCGTTGTAGGCGGCAGGCGCGATATAGGCGGGCGCGCCCAGCTTCAGGGTCGTCTGCGCCACGCCGGTCTTGGGATCGAAGGCCACAGCCTCGCCGAACGAATTGACCATCACCAGGCGGTTGGAGGCCAGCAGCGGACCCGACCATTGCGGCGTCAGTTCGCGGTCGAAGAAGCCGAAGAAGCCGCCTTCCTTGCGGATGCGTCCTTCGTTCAGCTCGCGCGTCCAATAAATCTGACCCGTATCGCGGTTGACGGTGATCAGCTGACCCGACTTGGACACCACGAAGACGGCATCACCGACTGGCAGCGGCGCGTTCACACCCGTCACCGGCAGCTGCCACTTGGGTTGGCCCGAACGCAGGTCCAGCGCCGACAGCACGCCGGAGTGGCTGACGCCATAGACCATGCCGCGGCTGATGACCGGACGGCCCGCGACGTCGCGAACTTCCGACAGGGCGCTGGTGCGGCTGGTGCGCGACAGGGTTTCTTCCCACACGGCCTGACCGTTCAGGGCGCTGAGGGCGACCAGTTGGCCCGAGGCGAAGGGCGCGACGACGGTGTTGCCGCTGACGGCCGGGCTGGAGGCGCGCATGACGCGCGCCGGCTCGGCGATGCCGCGATAGGTCCAGTCCTGGGCGCCCGTCGCAGCGTCGAAGGCGAACAACTGGCTGTCCACATCGACCACGAAGACGCGGTTGCCCGACACGGTCGGGGCGCCGTGGATCGGGGCATCCACCTGCTGGGTCCAGACCACCGCGCCGGTGTTGGCGTCCAGCGCCGACATCGAACGATAGCCCGAGGAGACGAACACCTTGCCGCCGCCCACGGCGACGCCGCCGCCGAAGCCGCCGTTGCGGTCACGCTCGTCGTTCTTGACGTTGGCCTTCCACAGGACTTCGCCGGTGTCGGCCGACACGGCCGAAACGGTTGATTCGCCGTCCAGCACGAAGATCTTGCCGTCGGCGGCCACGATGGGCGCCATGACGTTGCCGACGTGGGCCGAGCCCTCGCCGATGTTGCGCTTCCAGGCGATCTGGAAGTTCGGGGCGGCGATGACGTGTTCGACCAGGTTTTCGGAGGTTCCGCCCGGCTGGGTCCAGGCCGTGATCGCCTGGGGTCCGGGCAGGAAGAAGTCTCGGCCTGACAGGGCGGCCGACGGGGTCAGCGTCTGTTCGAACTCCAGCACCGAAATCCGCTGGCCGGCCGATGCGGTCGCCCCCGCCTCCTCCTCGCCGCCCAGGCCAAACGGCAGGTTGCGGCGCACGGTGCCGCAGGACGCGACCGTCGCGGCGACGCCGCAGATCAGCGCGACTTTCAGAACTCGGTTCATCTGGGGCGTCCTGTAAGGGGTCGTCACTATTGGGCGGCCGGGGCGGCGGCAGGAGCCGCTGCGGGCGCCGAAGGGGTCATCGCATTCGCGGCGCCGGCGGCGGGCGGCGTGGCCTTGGCGGCGGCGTCGATGATAGGCTTGATCGCGCCTGCGGTGCCGGCGTCGATGGATTCCACCGCGATCTGGGCGCGCTGACGCACCGTATCCGGCACGTCCTGACCGAGTTGCAGCAGGACGAAGGCCTCGCGGGCCTCCTTGGTCTTGCCGTGCTGGAGGCGCGCCAGGGCCAGGGCTTCCTGGGCGAAGGCGTGCAGCGGACGGTCGTCTTCGGCCAGCGGCGTCAGGCGGGCCTCGATATCGGCCAGGGGCGCGGTGTCCATGATCAGGAAGGCGGCCTTGAGCGCGGGCGGATCCGACAGCAGCGGATCGCTGGAGGCCTTGGCGGCTTCGTCGAACAGGCGGACGGCGTCGGGGAACTTGTTGGCGCTGACGGCCAGGCCGGCCTGCTGTTGCAAGGCCATGACCTTGTAGGCGCCATTGCCTTCCTTGACCGCTTCCTCGAAGGCGGCGCGGGCGTCCATCGGCTTGTCGGCCCGCAGGGCCTCCATGCCGCGATCATAGGCCTCTGCGCCCTTGCCGGCCTTGTTCGTGTTGAGGCTGTCCCAGCCCCACCAGCCCAATGCGCCGATCAGGGCGACCACCAGCACCACGCCGAAAACGGGCAGCCAGGTCTTGGCCAGGCGCTTCACCTTTTCGGAGCGAAGCTCCTCCTCGACCTGCTCGAAGACATCAACCACTGAAACGTCGCCCCAAAATCGCGAAATGCAAACCGGCGCGGACCCTAGAAGGTCGGCTCCCCGCCCGCAACGTCGTCCGTTACTGCGAAGCCGGCTTTTTCGAGAAGTAGGTCTCGACTTCGGCAGGAAAACGGCGGGTTTTCACATCGGCGGCGAAAGCGGCGGCCGCGCGGTCGATCTCTGTGCGCAGATCGGCGTATTTGCGCACGAACCGCGGGGTCCAGTCGAACATGCCCAGCATGTCGTTGATCACCAGCACCTGACCGTCGCAGGCGGCCGATGCGCCGATGCCGATGGTCGGCGTGTCGATGGTCTCGGTGATTTCGCGCGCCAGCGATTCGGCGACGCCCTCGATGACGATGCAGAAGGCGCCCGCCTCTGCCGTGGCCTTGGCCTCGGCCATCACCCGTTCACGCTCGTAATCGGTGCGCCCCTTGGCCTTGAACCCGCCCTCGGCCAGGATCGCCTGGGGACGCAGGCCCACGTGGCCCATGACCGGTATGCCGCGCTTGACCAGGAACTCGACGATCTCGGCCAGTTCGATGCTGGTCTCCAGCTTCACCGCCTGGGCGCCCGTTTCCTGCATCACCCGCACACAGTTGGCGTAGGCGACCTCCTTGCCGCCCTCGTACGAGCCGAACGGCATGTCCACGACCACCATGGCCCGCTTGGCGCCCCGCATGACCGCCTGCCCGTGCAGGATCATCATCTCCAGGGTGACGCCCACCGTATTGGGCAGGCCGTGAACCGCCATCCCCAGGCTGTCGCCAACCAGCAGCACATCGCAGTGCGGGTCCAGCAACGCCGCCATCGGCGCATCATAGGCGGTCAGGCAGACGATCGGCTCGCCGCCCTTGCGACCGGCGATATCGGGAACGGAGATCCGCTTCACGGTCTCCTGCGTTTGAATGGACATCCGGCGAGCCTCCTGTCTGAACGCGGTTCAGATAGGCTTGCCCGCCGGCGAAGTCACCTTCAGACGTCCTGCGACAACCGCGCCGCCCCCGCCGCCAACACCGCAGCCATGGCCCCGGCCACGATCCAGAAGGCCAGAACGCCCGTGCCGCTGGACAGATCGACCGAGCCGACACCCAGGCTGTCCAGTCCCGACTGGGCCGCGCCCTGCGCCGTCGCCGCCGCCGCGCGAATTCCCTGGTCCAGGGTCGTCTCGCCGCCAGGGGCGAAGTTCACGCTCAGACCCTCGCGAATCGCCAGCGCGCCGCCGACCAGCCCGGCCGCCGTCAGGGCCAGCACGCGCCAGCGCGACTGCTTCTCCATCCGCGCCTGCAGCGTCGCCAAAAACAGGGCCTCGTCGGCCAGTCGCGGACTTTGCGCGAACAGCCGCTCGATCATCGGATCGAATTCATCAGCCGACATGGATCGACCTCCCGTCGCCCTGCGCCGGTTGAAGCCGCGCGCGAAGTTTATCCAGACCACGTTTGACATGGGATTTCACCGTTCCGAGCGGCAAATTCATGGCCGCCGCGATTTCGGGATGGGACATCCCCGCGCCGTGGCACAGGGACACGCACACCCGCTCGGTTTCGTTGAGCGTCTTCAGCGCATCGTCCAGATCCATCAGGCCCCCGCGATCGACCACGACATCCGCCTGATCCGTCTCGACCTCGGCGACATAGCGGGCCTCCTTGGCGACCCGCTTCAGATACAGCCGCGCGGCGATCTTCTTGATCCAGCCCGCAAAAGTCCCCTGCCCGCGAAACTCCGAGCAACGCTGGAACCCTTGCAGGAAGGCGTCCTGCGCCACATCGTCGGACAGGGACGGCGTGGCCCCCATCCGGCGCAGCAGCCCCCGCACCGCCGACCCGTGCCGACGGACCAGTTCGCCATACTCGCGCCGTCCGCCGGCCGCCGCCTGGGCGGCCAGCTCGACATCGTGAAAGTCTCTGAGTGTCTTGACCATGACGTTTCCCCCTTCCGGCGGACGTCAGTCTTTGTTCGGGTTGAAGAAGCCCAGGATGATGAAAGCGATGCCGATGGCGATGGGGATGCAGGCGATGCCCAGCAAGGGATTGGCCATGCCGCCGTTCCATTGGTTGCCGCCCAGATCGCTCAGCACCCCGAAGGCGCCGACGCCGATCCCGCCCGCCAGGCTTAGGACGCCCTTTCGCATATCCTTGGTCCGCGACGGCAGTCCCTTCTGCACGTCCTTGGTCATGGCGTCGATCAGTTCGGCCGGCAGAGTCTGACCCTTGTCCACGGCGTGACGAACGGTCAGCTGCATCTCGCGACGCTCTCGGTTCTTAAGGAACGACGGGCCGATAACGACGGCGACGATGGAGGCGAAAACGATGAAAACGACGAAGACGGGGGTCATGGGGTAATCTCTTCTGTGATCCTGCAGCAGCCTGATGCGGCGGCCTTCTGATCACAAGAGGCTGCAGGGTGCGCCCACGGATGCGCCGCCTTACGTGAAATCTTCGTAAGGTCGCCGGATCAAGATTTCCGGAGATCGGCCGACGCCGCTGGACAAGCTGAGCCTTTAGGCGGACCGTCGAGATCAGTTCGCTGGCGTATCTGGTTCAATCCCGTTCACGCGAGGTCGCGATGCTGCTTCCCCAACTCTCCGCCCTGGGCTGGTTTCACACCCTGGGCAGCCTGCCCGCCGTGCCGTTGGCCCTCTATCTCCTCATCCGATACGGCCGCATCCCGCCCGAGAAGATGATCTCCAAGATCTTCCTCGGCTTCATGTTCATCGGGGCCTTGTCCGGTGTTCTGGTGATCAAGAGCCTGCCCGGCGTCGCCATCTCTATCCTCAGCCTGGGCTCGCTGGTCGTCGGCTCGACCATCGGCTTCGTCACGCCGCTGGCCCGGCATCGCTGGTGGATTCAGACGGTATCGCTCAGCGTCGCGGTCTTCACCCTGTTCCTGCCCAGCGTGACGGAGGTCATGACACGACTGCCGGCCGGCCAACCGATCGCCGACAGTCCCGAGGATCCTCTGGTCGTGGCGTTCCAGCTATCGCTCGTCGTCATTCTGATCGTGGGGGTGACGCTGCAACTGCTGTTCCTGCGGCGGCCGGTTCGGGCTACGGTTGCTGCCTGAACTTCAACGGAGAGACCCCATGGCCCATGTCACCTATCGCATCGTCGAACACGACGGCGGCTGGGCCTATATGTCCGGCGGGACCTATTCCGAGACCTTCGCCACCCATGACGACGCCAAGGCCGCCGCCGTCCGCGTCTCGCGCGAGCAGCGCGTGCCGGACGAGACCGCCTCCATCGAATATGCGACAGCAGACGGTACGTGGGTGACCGAGCGCGCCGACGGCCATGACCGCCCCATCACGGACGTCGAGGGCTGAACACGGCGTGATTGGGCGTCGCACCCTTCTGGCCGCCGCAGCGTTCGCGCCGCTGGCGGCCTGTGCTGCCATCCCGGCGGCGCGCCCGGCCGCCGGGCTCCGGCTCGTCACCTTCAACATCTGGCACAATCTCGGCGACTGGACCGCCCGTCGGCCGCTGCTGATCGCGGCGCTCAAGGCCCAGGACGCCGACGTCATCGCCCTACAGGAAGTGCTGGAGGATGCGAACGTCGGGCTGGGGAACCAGGCCCGAATGCTGGCGCGCGAGCTGGGCGGCTATCACGTCGCCTTCGTCTCGACCGATCCCGAGGGGGCGCCGCGCCGATACGGCAACGCCCTGCTCACCCGCCTCCCGGTTCTGGCCGAAGACTCCATCAAGCTGGAGCCGCTGGATGATTTCCGCACTGCGCTCCGTCTCCGCGTTTCGGTTCAAGGACGCCCGGTGGATGTGGTCGTCACCCATCTGGCCTGGCAGCCCGACGCCGGCCCGGTGCGCGCGCGTCAGATCTCGTCCCTGCTCAGCTGGCTGCCGCAGGAGGGCGTACCCCTGATCGTCATGGGCGACTTCAATGCGCCCTTGGAGGTCACAGGCCTGGCGACCCTGACCGGCCCGCGCTTCCTGAGCGCCCTGCCCCGTGGTTCGGTCGCCACCACCCTGAACCCGGCCAAGGGTCACCCGAACCGCGTCATCGACCACATCTTCGTCGAGCCGGAGTTCTTCGCCCCCGTCGAGGCCCACATCTTCGGCGACACGCCCACGAACGGCGAATACCCCTCCGACCACTTCGGCGTCGCCGCGACCGTCCGGCTCAGGTAAGCGCGGCGGCGTAAACCTCGGGCTTGAACCCCACCAGCCGCCGATCCCCCAGGTCCAGCACCGGCCGCTTGATCATCGACGGCTGCGCCAGCATCAGCGCGATCGCCTTGGTCTTGTCGATGTCCGCCTTGTCCGCATCCGGCAGTTTCTTGAACGTCGTCCCGGTCCGGTTCAGCACCGTCTCCCACCCATGCTCGTCGATCCACAGCCCCAACTGCCCCGCATCGACCCCGGCCTTCTTGTAGTCATGGAAGACATACTCGACCCCGTTATGCTCCAGCCAGACCCGCGCCTTCTTGACCGTGTCGCAGTTGGGAATGCCGTAGAGGGTGTAGGTCATGGGTGTCTCGTCTGTCGGTTTGGGCGGGAAGGTTCATAACCGATTTCGACCCTAAGCAGTCTTGCCCTGCGCCGTGTCTGTGCAAGAATTTTATTCTGGACCAAACGGTCCGTAACGACTACAAGAGGTCATTACTCCTCTCCGGCAAACATTCAGACGATGGCTCGCCCTCAAGAATTCACAACAGACGCTGTTCTTCACGCCGCGATGCGCCTGTTCTGGCGCAAGGGGTATGAGGCGACATCGATGTCGGACCTTCTGGACGCCACCGGACTGAGCAAGAGCAGTCTCTACAGCGCGTTCGGCAGCAAACACGACCTGATGCTAGCGGCCTTTGACGCCTACCGTCTCAAACGGAGGCAGGACATGAGCCGGATGCTAGCGCAGGGCACAGGGCGCCAGGGCGTCGAGGCCTTCTTTCATACGATCGTCGATGACGCAGCCGATCCTGAGCACGGCAGCGGCTGCATGAGCATCAATCAGGCCGTCGAACTGGCGCCTTACGATGAAGGTGTCCGCCGTCGCGTCGAGGAGGATCTTCAACTCATCGAAGACGGACTGGCCCAGGCGCTGGCGCGCGGTCAGGCCGACGGCTCGATAGGCCGTGCACGACCTGCTCGTGAACTCGCGCAGCTTCTCGTACTGGGATTCCCCGGCCTTCAGGTGATGAGCCGAGCCGGACTATCTTCGTCCAGGACCAGCGACTCGCTTCGCCTCTTGCTGGCCTTGCTCGACTGAGTTTCGCCCCCCTTTTTTAGCCATTTTGGACCGAATGGTTCAAAATTATCACGGAGACAAACCATGCAGATCAAACAAGTTCGGAACGCCACCCTGCTGATCGAATTCGGCGGATCGAGGTTTCTGATCGACCCCTATCTGGCCGACAAAGACGCCAACCCGGGCTTCGAAGGCACGGTGAACAGCCACATCCGCAATCCGCGCGTCGAACTGAAGACGCCGATGGATGAAATCCTGAACGTGGACGCTGTGATCGTGACCCACACCCACCCGGACCACTGGGACGAGGCGGCCATCCGTCTGGTGCCGAAGGATGTGCCGCTGTTCGCACAGCATGAAAAGGATGCGGACCTCATCCGCTCGCAGGGGTTTACCGATGTCCGCATCCTTCAGGACGGCGCCCGGTTCGGCGCGGTCGAGCTGATCAAGACGCCCGGCCTGCACGGCAGCCCCGAGACCGTCGCCGTCGCCTATGAAGTCCTCGGCGATGTCTGCGGCGTCGTCTTCAAAAGTCCTGGCGAAAAGACGCTCTACGTCGCGGGGGACACCATCTGGAACGATGACGTCGCGACGACCCTGAAAACCCACGCTCCTGAAGTGGTCGTCCTGAACGCGGGCGACGCTCAGATCCCGGGTCTCGGCTCGATCATTATGGGAACCGAGGACATCAAGCAGGTCCACGAGGCCGCCCCGTCGGCGACGCTCATCGCCAGCCACCTCGAAACCGTCAATCACTCCGTACTCAGCCGTGCAGAGCTTCGGGCCTTCGTGCGCGAGCACCGCCTGGAGACGCAGGTTCTGGTGCCGGACGACAACCAGTCCTACACTTTTTGAAGGCGCGAGAATGTCCAGTGGAACCAATCAGCAGTTGGTCGGGGCCTTCTATGGCGAGATCAACCGGGGCGGTTTCAACGAACTCGCGCGGTACTGCCATGACGATTTCAGGTTCTATCATCAGGTCGATACGCCTCACTTCGGCGTGGCGGGTTTTGTCGCGTCGGAGACGAAGAACTTCGACGCCTTCAGCAACTGGCGCATGTCCCTTCAAGACATGATCGCGACCGACGACAAGGTGGCGGCCTACATGATCTTCGAAGGCGACCACACGGGCGATTGGAAGGGCATCGCCCCCACCGGACGACGACTGCGCTTCTCACTGCTCATGTGGTTGACAATCCAGGACGACAAGATCGTCGAGAAGCGGGCTCACTTCGACCAGGCGGACATAAAGGCCCAACTGACTCGTTAGTCCGAAAACCAAGAGGAGCGCCCTTTCGTCACTCGGGAGAGCGCTCTTTGCCTTTCGGCCACACCGCCTGGCGACCGACGACATTCACTGGGTCAACATCGTAGGCATGCACTGGCAGGGTAAGGCGCAGGCCGAACTGCGCACCGGGTTTATCTGGAGACGATGTTCCGCGGCGTGCCGCTTACCCTCGAAGAGGTCGAGAGCATCGTGCCCCTGGGCGACGACGCGCTCATCGTCGCCGCGCGCTGTAACATGGGCGCCTTCACGCCGCCGGATGAACAGCCGGTCCCGCCGTCAAAGGACCGGATGTCGCTGGTCCTGCACCGGACAAGCGCGGGGCTTCGGATCGCCCATGGCGCGAACGTGCAGATCAACCCGGCCGTTCAGCAGTTCGATCCGGCAAAGGGAAAACCGCCCGCCTGAGGGGTTCATAAAGCCGCTTCCCATCCCAAGCCCGCGACCAATCCGATGCGTTTCCAGTTACTTCTCATCCAGCAGCGTCAATCGACCTGACGTCCCTTCAAACCGCGCTATGATCCCGGCCGGTCTTTGAAAGCATCAGCGCACCAGCAAATTGCACTGTCTTGCACTTTGCACTCGTTTTCGGGGTGCAGTGCAATTTCGTCCGCCGGCGATTTCAGACGAAGTGCACAGATTGCACCCTGTTTTCGGCGTGGTCCGCCTAGGCAGCCAACCCGGCGAACACGCCGATCACGGTCACGATGGCCGTCCCCAACGCCCCCGACAGGCCTATGGCCGCGAACAGGATCAGGGCCTTGCCCACGCCCGGCAGGACGCCGCGATACCACCGTCCCCGTCCCATGCGCAGGAAGGCGGCGAAGCCCAGCACGGCCATCAGCAGACTGGCGATCAGGGCGGCCGGCCCCGTTCCGAACACGAACCAGGACAGCGGCAGCATCGGCACGGTCCAGGCGTTCAGATAGGCGAATGACGCCCGAAACCCCCGCCGCACGCCCAGGTCTTCCGCGTCCCACAGCCGAAACAGCGGCATCGCCGCCAGGGCATAAAGGGGCGCCATCACCGGTATGGTCAAGAACGACATCCACCCGTCGGCGTCCGCCATGAAGGCGTCGCGCGACTTGCCGGCCTGCGCCAACAGGGGGTTCAGCATCTCCGCCGGCATGCCCTCCAGATAGCCGCTCAACCCGCCCTTCAGAAAGACGATCAGCATGATGATCGCGTTCAGCGTCAGATACAGCTTCAGCGGCTTGGCGTAGCGCCCGCCCCCGGTCGGCCCCTCGATCATCCAGGCCTGCAGCACCAGGCGCGGCCGCACCAGAAGGTCGCGCGCCGTGCGCACCTCGGCCGCGCCGAAGCCCAGCGTATCCTCCGACAGGTCCCGGATCGCCTGTTTGCGCGTCGTCTCGCCGTCGGTCATCGGATTCTCCCCAGAGGGGATGCATACACCGCCCGGTTGACCGTGCAAGGCGAGGATCAGAACCGCTTGGTCAGGCCGACACTGAACACCCGCCCGCGTGGATCGGCTACGACCGGATCGTAACCCAGGGCGAACTGCGCCAGCGGCGGCGCCTTGTCGGCGACATTGACCACTCCGACCGCCAGATCGAGATCGGCGCCGAGGGTGCGGCTGTAGAGCAGATCGACCGTCGTCTGGCTGGCGATGCTGGCGTCCGTGATCCCGCTACGGTCGTTGGCGTAGCCGTCGGTATAGTGGACCAGGGCCGTCACGGCGTGCGCGCGCCCGCTCCAGCCCACGGCGAACTCGCCGCGATTGCGCGACAAGGACCGGCCGATGTTGTTCAGATTGGTCGATCCCACGCCAGACACCTGGGCCGCCGAGGCGTTCAGCCGGATGTCGTAGGCGTCCACATAGGTCCAGGTCGCAGCGGCCGAGGCCTCCCCGCCCCACAGGCCGTGGCGATAGCGGGCCGACAGGTCGATCCCTTGCGTCTCGATGGATGAGGCGTTGATGAAATACAGCTGGACGAAGGTCAGGGCGCCGCTGGGCGAGCGGGTGATGCGGCCCTGCGCCTCCGTGCCGCTCAGCCCCCCGGCCGTATCCGCCGCCGCCTGATCGATGATGGCCTGCGCCGATTCCTTGACCACCTGGTCCGTATAGTCGAACCGCCAGGCGTCCAGGCCCAGCTCCAGCCCTTCTATCGGCTTCCATAGCGCGCCCAGGCTGAGATTCTCGGACTTCTCGGGCTTAAGGTCGGCCCGACCCGAGGTCAGGGTGTTGACGAAGACGAAGGCGCCCCGGTCGAACACCGACGGCTGCGACGCCTGGGCGCCGGACTGGGCGTAGACCGACGGCGCGCGGAACCCCTGCCCCCAGGACGCGCGCAGGGCCAGGGCGTCGGTGACGTCCCAGCGGATGGCCACCTTGGGGCTGAACCGGCCCTTGTCGCCGTCATAGGATTCGTAGCGGCCGGCCAGTTGCGCCTCGATCCGTTCGCCCAGATGGAGGCGCGCCTCGGCGAAGGCGGCCAGAGCTTCCTGATCGCCCTCGAAGTCGGGCGACACGCCCGCCGTCAGCAGGTCGCCCGCATTGACCAGATCGCTCCAGTCGTGGCGGAAGGCGCTGCGGCGATACTGGGCGCCGACCGCGACATCGACCGATCCGCCGTTCCAGGCGAAGGCCTCGCCGCTGGTCGAGGCGTCCGCCGTTGTCAGGGTCGAGGCGCCGCGCAGGCCGGTCGAACCGATCAAACTGTCGATCAACGCTGCGCTGTTCGCCGTGCCGGTCCCCAGATAGGCGCTGCCAAACGGATTGAAATACTGACAGGCCCCAAAGCCGGGTGCCCCGGTCGCCGGGTTGCAGCCCGCTCCGCCCAGGCCGTTCAGGGCGTTCTGCAGGGCGCTGCCGATGGTGTCGGGCTTGTCGTAGGCGACGTGCTGACGGCTGCTGGTCGCGCTCAAGTTCCAGCTCCAGCCGTTGGAAAACCGCCCGTCCAGGCCACCGGCGATGCGCCAGGTGCGATAGTCGAACTCGGCCTGCGACGCCCCTGCCTCCGCGCCCAGCAGACGCCCCCGGAACAGCACCGCTTCGCCGAACGGATTGTCGGGATGCGACGCCGGAACCGTCAGCGACTGCGCCAGGATCGGCAGCGACGGCGACTGGCGCGCGATGGTGTTCGTCGCCGACCAGGCCGCTTGCAGCGACAGGGTCATGTCGCCCACCGGCCGACGATAGTCGGCGAACGCTTGCGTCCGCGTCTCCTCCGGAGTCAGGTCGAAGAAGTCGGAATAGTCCAGCCGGCAGAACGCATCCGTCGGCGCGTTCAGATAGGCGCTGGCGAAGGCCGGATTGCCGCACGCCGGATCCGGCGAGAACCCGTTGCGGCTGGGCCGGAAATAGGAACCCGGCTGGCCGTAGCTGGTCACGGCGGTCCAGGCCGCGCGGCCATAGCGTTCGGCCTGGGTGAAGTCTCGCTCGTCCGATCCCAGGGCCGACCGATGGAAATGCGAGACCGCCAGCGTCAGGTCGCCGCCCAGCAGTTTCAGCCCGCCAATGGCCTCGATCACGCTCTCTTCCGACCCGTCGGCGACGGCGTATTTGGCGCTGATCTCGGGCCGGGCGACATCGCGACGCGTGATGAAGTTGACCACGCCCGCCACCGCGTCCGAGCCATAGACGGCCGAGGAGCCGTCCTTGACCACCTCGACCCTTTGCAGAGCGATCATCGGCACGAGCGAGTTGATATCGACGAAGCCCGAACCGTCCGTCGCGACCATGGCGCTGTTGGTCCAGCGCTGACCATCGACCAGCACCAGTGTCGAACCGAGACCCAGATTGCGTAGGTTGAACTGGGCCGTGCCAGAGCTCTGCGGCTGGTTCAGTTGATCCACCTGGGCTTCCGAGCCCGAGTTGGCGGTGACCAGGCGGACCAGTTGCGACGCGTCTGCGATCCCGGCAGCGGTGATCGCCTGGCGTTCCACCGTCTCGACCGGCGCGATCCGGTCCCCGCCCGCAATCCGCGAGCCAGTGACGACGATGTCCTCGACCTGTGACGCGTCCTGCGCCTGGACGACCGAGGCCGCCAGCCACGCGACCGAAGCCGTCGCCATCAGAAATTTGCGCTGCGTCATCTCATGCTCCCCGCGATCAGTGGCGGGCTTCTAGCCAGCGTCAAGGCTTTGCGAAAGAGCAATTTTGCAGTTTTGCAAATTCGATTTCGACTGAGACGTCTCGCGCCATTGATCCCGCGATGTAACCGGTTACGGTGCAGCAAAACAGAAACGGCCCAACGAAGGGTCCAAGGAAAGCAGGAAGCATGGCGAACGTCCGTCTGGTCGACGTGAAGAAGGCGTTCGGCGCCGTCGAGGTGCTGAAGGGCGTCGATCTGGAGATCGCCGACGGCGAGTTCATCGTCTTCGTCGGCCCCTCGGGCTGCGGCAAGTCCACCCTGCTGCGCACTATCGCCGGGCTGGAAGAGGCGACGACGGGCCAGGTCTCCATCGGCGACCGCGTGGTCAACGACCTGTCGCCGTCGGACCGGGGCATCGCCATGGTGTTCCAGTCCTATGCGCTTTACCCGCACATGACGGCCTATGAGAACATGGCTTTCGGCCTGAAGCTGGCCAAGACGGAAAAGGGCGAGATCGACCGCCGCGTCCGCGCCGCCGCCGAGGCGCTCAGCATCACCGATTATCTTGATCGCAAGCCCAAGGCCATGTCGGGCGGCCAGCGCCAGCGCGTCGCCATCGGCCGCGCCATCGTGCGCGAACCCGAGGTCTTCCTGTTCGACGAACCCCTGTCCAACCTGGACGCCGCCCTGCGGGTGCGGATGCGCTACGAGTTCGCGCGGCTGCATGCCGAACTGAAGACCACCATGATCTACGTCACCCACGACCAGGTCGAGGCCATGACCCTGGCCGACCGGATCGTGGTGCTGAACGGCGGGCGGATCGAACAGGTCGGGGCGCCGATGGATCTGTACGACCACCCCGCCAACCTGTTCGTCGCCGGCTTCATCGGCAGCCCCAAGATGAACCTGCTGGCCGCTGAAATCGTCGAGGCTTCGGCGACGGGTGCGACGCTGAAGACATCCGCTGGCGAGACGATCCACGTCTCCGTGGACGCCGCGACCGCCAAGGCCGGCGACGCCGTGACCCTGGGCGTCCGCCCCGAACACCTGAGCACGACCGGCGACGGCGACGCAGTGAAAGCCGAGGTCATGTTCGTGGAAACCCTGGGCGCCACGACCATGGCGCACCTGACACATCCGGCGTCGCAAGACACGCTGACGGTTCAGTTGGCAGGCGAACTCAGGGCCAAAGCCGGCGAGGGATTGACGCTTCACGTCCCCGGCCGACAGGCGCATCTGTTCGCCGCGAGCGGCAAGGCGTTTACCCGACTCTGACCACCCTCTCCCATAGGGAGAGGGCTTGAGCACACGGCGGCGCTAGCCGTCGTCCTTGTGCGAAAGGGTGAGGGGTTACGTTGTGCGACGCGATTGACACCGTAACCCCTCATCCGGCCCTGCGGGCCACCTTCTCCCAATGGGAGAAGGGAGATCGATAGTCAGCGCAACTCCACCCGCCGCGCCCCTGCCGGAATGACCAGTTCGTCGCCCGTCCACGTCGCCGCGCGGCCGTCGATCCGCACCCGTTCCGGCCGCTCCTGCCCCGCCGGCCATTGCAGGACGAACCCGCCCGGCGGCGTCGCTCCGTCGCCCAGGGTCAGCACATACCCCTGCCGTTCCTTGCGGTAGCCATAGGTCAACGGCCCATAGGCGGTGCGCAAATCCCGCACCCCGACGCCCTCGGCCGTATCCAGCCAGGCCTCCGGCACGCCCGCCGCCAGCACCAGGGCGTGGTCGCGGTCCCGTTCGTAGGCGAACAGGTCCAGCGCCGAGCGGATATAGTCGGAGCTGATCCAGGCGTGCGGCATGTCGCCGATGAAGCGGGGCTCGCGCTTGTCGCGCCCCACGACTTCGGCCCAGCCGTTCCAGGCCTCGGGCCGGCGGTCGGCCATCAGGAAGTCCAGCACCTCCAGGGCCCGATCCTTCTGACCAAGTCGCACATAGGCGCCGACCAGCCGCCATTCGTAGGGGGTATAGTCCTTCCACGCCGTGCGATTGGTCAGCCGGTTTTGGAAGTTTTCCCAATAACGGTCGAAGGTTCGCGCCATCAACTCGGGCGGAAGATTATCCTGCTCGCCCGCCGGCGACAGGGCGATGGTGGTCGAGGTGGCGTCGAAATCGCCCCGGTCGGCGGCGCCGGCGATCCAGTCGATCCCATGATGCTGCGCCGTCGCCGTGATCGACGCGCGGATATCGGCGGCGAACTGGTCGCGCGCCTGGGCGTAGCGAGCGGCGGCGTCTGCATCGCCCAAGGTCTGCGCGATGAAGACCGCGTCCTTGTAGCCCAGCAGGCCCCAGAAATCGTCCCAGTAGGAATAGGCCGCCTTGTCCGAATACCCCTCGTGGCTGATCGTCGGCGGCAGCAGACCGTACAGATGCCGCTGGTCCGGCGCCTGGAACGCCACCGTCCGGGTCGAGGCGCGAAGGTCGTCCATATAGGCGATGGCCTTCTGCACCTGGGGCCAGACCTGACGCAGCAGAGCCTCGTCGCGGGTGTAGCGATAGGTCTCGGCGGCCAGGAAGACGAACTCGCCATGGCTGTCGTTCTCGGGCACGGGGTCGGCGCCCCTCGCATCGACGCAGCACGGCACCTTGCCGTTCTCGAACACATAGGGGGCGTACCAGCGCAGATAGTCGGCGGAATGCTCGGCCATGCCCAGTCGGTTCAGCCCCTCGGCCATCATCGCCCCGTCGCGGATCCAGGAGCGGTTGTAGCTGCGGGTGCCGGGCTGAAGAATCGGCCCCTGACGCGACATCAGCATATGGGCCAGCGAAGACTTCAACGCGTCCTCGATCCGCTGGGCGGCGGGCGGCAGGGTCAGTTCGACCCGGTCCAGCTTCTCGCGCCATTCGGCGGCCAGCCGTGTCTCGACCGTATCCAGAACCGCGGCCGCCTGCCCCACCGGCTCGGGCGCCAGATCCTCGCCGGACAATTGCGACACCCAACCGACCGTGCGCGTCTCGCCCGGTTGCAAGGTCAGATCATAGGTCAAGGCGCCGGCAGCCAGGCCGGTCGCGTCCATCGTCGTCAGGGCTTCGACGGCCGGTCGCCGCGCGGACGGCAGGATCAGGGACTGAGGATCGCTGCCTGCATCGAAAGTCGCGAGCGCGACCTGATCCGGCGTCGCCAGCGGCTGCACCCGAACCGGGTCGTTCAACGCCAGTTCGGCGCCGTCCCAAGCGATTTTCTCGACCGGGCTGACGCCGCCGGGGATGGCCAGGAACTGGCGTGGCGCATTCACCTGCATCGGCCGGGCGGCAAGGGCCAGGGTCAGGGTGCGCGGTCGGGTGGAGGTGTTGGTCAGGTCGTAACGCCCCCACAGCTGCGCCTGATCGGCCTGACCGTCGGCGAAGCTGGTGATCTTCAGCGTCCAGTCATCGGCGGTCCAGGTCACCGACGGGATCGGCAGGTCGTCGTCCTTCAGCCCCTGTTCGATACTGACGTCGGCCCAGGTGATCAGACGCCCGTTGTCGACGATAAAGGGCTCGATGCTGGGTCCGGCTCGCCGCAATTCGATGGCGCCGTCCTCGCCGATCAGGCCGCTCTCCCCGCCCCCATCGACCCCGACCAGGGTCCAGTAGGATTGCTCGCCGGAGAACCCACGCGGATAGAGGCCACGCCGGTTCTCCTTGGCCACCGCCTCTAGGAACACCGTGGCGTCGGCGCCGAAGGCCAGGGGTTCGACCTCGATCTCGTTCAGCGCATAGGTCGCCGCCTGGGTCGCGCCCAGCCGCTGGCCAGCGCCGGACGAACCGACCACGTCCGGCGTCGGAACGGGCTTCAACGGCTCCAGCTTCAGCCAGCGCGCCGTCGCCTCGGGCGTGCGCAACCAGTCGACGCCGCCATTGCCGCCCTGGACCGTGGCCAGTTCGCGCCAGTCCCGCCCATCGGTCGACGCCGAGACCCGATAGTCCGCCGCCGCACCCCGCTCGCCCCAGCGCAGGGTCAGCCCCCCGAACTCGCGCTCATACCCCAGGTCCAGCGTCAGGGCCGAGGCCTGGCCCACCGGCGGGGTCCAGGCGGTCTTGGGATCCAGATCGACGGCGTTAGCGGCGGTCGTCTCAGACCGTCCATCGCTGGCAACCGGCTGGGGCGGCACCGGGGGATCGACCGGCAGGGCGCGCAGGGTCAGTTGGTCGATCTCGATCGCCCCCTTGCCGCCTTCGGCCGCGACCACGACGAACTCGACGCGCTCGGCGCGACGCAGGATCGTCTCGGGACTGGGCCCCCAGGCCTTGGAGACCTGACGACGTTTGATCACGAACCGGCTCCAGCCGTCGGGGAAGTCGTAACGCGCCGTCTGCTTCCACCAGACATTGTCCGCAGAGGCGTCCGTCAACTTGACCTCGAAGGTGTTGGTCGGCCCGGCGCCGCGCACCCAGAAACTGATCTCGTAGTTGTCGGGCAGGTCGAACGGCAGCGGCCGGCTGAGCACCGCATAACCGGCCTTGCCGTCGAAGTCGTAGTCGAGCCGCACCGCCCGCCCGTCATGTCCCGCGACGGCGGAGACGGCGGCGTGAACGTCGGTCGAGGCGCTGGCCTCCCACCGCGCCGCGTCGTCCATGCTGTCGAGCACGCGCGCCTCCTGCGCGACGGCAGGCGCGGCGAAGGCGAGGGTCAGGACCGAGGCGGCGGCCAGCAGGAGGTTACGCATACGAACTCGCAGTTCTGGTCAGCCCTTCACGCTGCCCGCGAGCATGCCGCGGATGTAGTAGCGTTGCAGGGCGAGGAAGAGGATCAGCACGGGCGCGACCGTGACGACGGCGCCGGCCATCATCAGTTCGATGTCCTGCACATGTTCGCGCGACAGGGCGGCCAGCGCGACCGGCAATGTGTAGTTCGACTGATCCGTCAGGATGATCAGCGGCCACAGGAAGTCGTTCCAGCTGCCCAGGAAGACGAACAGACCCAGGGTGACGATGATCGGTTGCAGCGTCGGCAGGACGATGCGGCGGAAGATCTGGCCCTCGCTGGCGCCGTCGATCCGGGCGGCCTCCAGCATCTCGTCGGGAATGCTCAGCGCATACTGGCGCACCAAAAACAGGCCGAAGATCGAGGCCAGCCAGGGCACCAGCGCCCCGGCATAGGTGTTCACCAGCCCCATCCCCTTCAGCATCAGGAACAGCGGCAGGGTGCCGATCTGGGCCGGCACCACCAGGGCGGCGACCAGGAACTGGAACAGCCGCTCGCGCCCGGCGAACTTCAGCTTTGCGAAGGCGTAGCCGGCCGGGACGGTGAAGCTGAGCGCCAGGATGGTCGCCAGTGTCGCCAAGGCGAAGCTGTTCCAAAGATACCGCCCCATGCCCTGGTTCAGGAAAAGGTCGCGGTAATGCTCCAGCGTCCAATGTGACGGCAGCAGCGGCGGCGGGAAGACGGCCGCCTCGCCGGTCGCCATGAAGCTGACTGACACCATCCAGACCAGCGGGAACAGAACGACCAGCGCGATGAGGGCGACGGCAAGGTTCAGCAGGATGGCGCGGATTTTCATTGATACGCCCCTACGCGCTTCGCCACCGCCAACTGGACCAGGGTGATGGCCAGGATGCACAGGAACAGGACGAAGGCCACGGCGCTGGCCGAGCCCAAGTTCCACCATTTGAAGCCCTCTTCATACATGAAGTAGAGCACCGTCACCGTGCTCTGGGCCGGCCCCCCTTGGGTCATCACATAGGGTTCGGCGAACAGCTGGAAGAAGCTGGCGACCGAGATGATCGAGACCAGCAGCATGGTGGGCGCAATGGCCGGCAGGGTGACATGGCGGAACTGTTTCCACGGCCCGGCGCCGTCGATGCGGGCGGCCTCGTACAGGTCGTCCGGCACGGTCTGCAGCACGGCCAGGAAGATCAGCATATTATAGCCGAAGATCTTCCAGACCACGAACATCAGGATGGCGGGGATCGAGGTCGACGGGTCGCCCAGCCAATCCACGGCGGGCAGGCCGATGCTTTCCAGGCCCCAGTTGATGACGCCGTAGCGGGTGTGCAGCAGATAGCGCCACACCACGGCCGTCGCGACCAGGGTGGTGACATAGGGGGCGAAGAACATGACCCGCCAGATCGGCCGCCACTTCACCACCCGCGCATTCAGGATCACCGCCGCCGCCAGGGAGGCCGCAATGGACAGGGGCACGCCCAGGACCGCGAAGGTCAGGGTGTTCTTCATCGCTCCCCAGAACAGCGGATTGGTCATCAGCCGCTCGTAGTTTTGCAGGCCGACGAAACGCAGATTATCGAGGTTCGCCAAGGCGTAGATGTCGAAGTCAGTCAGGCTGAGCAGCAGGGCCGCGATCACCGGAAGGGCGAAGAACAGACCGATGGCGATCATCGCCGGGGCGACGAAGGCCCAGGCCGCGCGCTCTCTCGCCGCGCGTCCCCGCGACGGCTTCACGCGGGCCAATGTCGGATCAACGACGGTCATACGGCCCTGCCCTGTTCGATCATCCAGCGGCGCTTCTCCAGCAGCCGGTCGGCGCGGCGGTCGATCTCTGCGGCGGCGGTTTCGGGCGTGTATTCGCCACGCACCATCCGTTCGGCGACGATCTGCATCTCCGTCACGATCCGCTCCCATTCCGGCACCTTGGGCACGGCCTTGGCCCGTTCCAGCTGGCCCCGGAAGGGCGCCAGCATCGGGTCACGCTCGACCTGGGCGATGTCCCAGGCGCTCTGGCGCGCCGGCAGGTCGCCGACGATGGTGTTGAACCGGGCCTGGACCGCCGGTTCTGACAGATAGCGGACCAGGGCCCAGGCCGCGTCCTGATGCGGCGAGGACTTGAACACCGCCAGGCTGGACCCGCCGGGCGCCGAGGCCCCCAGGCCGTTCGGTCCCGGCACGCCCGCCGTGGCCCAGTTCGGCTGAAACGACGCCGGCAGACGGCTGCGGAAATCACCCACGCTCCACGGGCCGGAGAAATAGAAGCTGAAATAGCCGCGCGCGAACTCGGTCCAGACGTTCGAGATCTGCGCCGAAGACGCCAGGGGGGCCAGCCCTTCTGCGAACAGGCTGCGATAGAAGGCCAGGGCAGCGATGAAGCCGGGGCTGGAGAAGTTGCCCCGCGTGTCGCGGTCGCGCAGCAGCGGCTCGTCGATCTGAAGCCCGAACGTAAGCAGTTGCTCGAACTCGTTCAGCGGCAGCAGGATGGCGTAGTTGTCGCCGCCCGCCGCCCGCTTGACCCCGTGCATGGCCCGCTTCCATTCGGCCCAGTCCTGCGGCGGTGCGTCGAAGCCCCCGCGGGCCAGCAGATCCTTGCGATAGAACAGCAGCCGGGTGTCCACATACCAGGGGGTGGTCATGGCCAAGCCGGCGATCTGGTTGGTCTCCAGCACCGCCGGGAACTGGTCGGTCAGCAGGTCGGCGGCTTCGGGCGGGGTCGGCGACAGGGCGCCGATGGCGCTCAGCTCCGCGACCCAGGTATTGCCGATCTGGCTGACGTCCGGCAGCGAGGCGCCCGCATAGGCGGTCAGCAGCTTCTCGTGCGCGGCGGTCCACGGCAGGGGCTGGACCGAGACCCGGACGCCGGGATTGCGCCGCTCGAACTCGGGCATCAGCTCGCCGACGGTCCCGCCCTCGTTGCCCATGGCCCAGAAGCGCAGCACGGTCTCGCCGTCACGGCGCGGGGTGCAGGCCGCAGCCGCCCCTCCCGCCATCAGGGCCAGCGCGGCGCGCCTGTGGGCAGTCTGCATCATGCGTTCAGCCATCCGCCGGTGAAGCCCGCCATCTCCAGCGCCTTACGAATATGCGGCTCGCCGCGCATGTAACGCCAGATGAAGTCGGAGCGATGGTTCTCGGTCATGCCGACGATGGGCCCTTGATCGATGCCCAGGTAGTCGTCGGCGACCCAGCCCACCCCGTCCAAGATCTTGCCGTGCTGCAAGGAGCCGTCGCGCTGGGTCAGGGTCGGATTGAAGCTGTCGAGGAAGCCCCACTCGGTATAGATCCCCGGTCCGAACCGGCTCTTCATCGCCTTGATGCAGGGCACGACGATCTCGGGCGCGAAGGCGATGGAGCTTGCCGCCGCCGTGGGGGCGATGGTGCCATCGTCGCGGTCGCCGGGGCCGCGCGCCGAATAGCTGAAGAACTCGCGCTCGACGCCGTTGATCGTCTGTTTGAAATCGCCCGGCCCGTCGCAAGCCGTCAGCCCCCAGGTCTCGGACGAATAGCCTGCCCACTGGCCCGGATTGTCGTGGCCATATTTCTGCTGGGCGTAGACCGCGCGGCGGCTGTTTTCGAAATAGTCCAGATATTCGCCCAACTGGGCCGTCTGCCCCCGCATCCAGGCATCCTGGATGCCGCGGAAGTCGATATACATGTGGCTGTACTGGTGGCCGAAGATCGGCGCGAAATTCAGGTGCCAGCTGCCCCACTGATCGGTCCAGCTCTCATCATAGCTGGCGGCCCATTCGTGCCAGACATTGACCGAAACCGGATGGGTCGGGCTGCCGATGGCCAGCAACAGCACCAGCATGCCCTCGTTGTAGACGTGCCAGTCGGACGGGATGAAGCCGCTCTCCGGATGCCAGCCCATGGTGATCCGGTTGTCGCGCACGACGGCCCAATCCCACTCGACCCGCTCGTACAGGGCCTGGACCCGGCTGCGGATCTCGACCTCGTCGGGATGGTCGCGGTCGAAATAGCGGGCGGCGAACAGCATGCCCGCGATCAGCAGGGCCGTATCGACGGTCGACAGCTCATTGGTCCGGTAGCGATTACCGGTCTCCATATCGAGGAAATGATAGAAGAAGCCCTTGTGCCCCGCCGTGCCGGTCGGCTCCGGTCCCTGGGGCAGGCTGTGGAAATAGCGGACGGTGATCAGGGTACGCTCTCGCGCCTCGTCGCGGCTCATCCAGCGGCGCTCGACCCCGATGGGCCAGCAGGTCAGGGCGAACCCGACCGCCGCGATGGAGGAGAAGGACGGACTGGGCCAGCGATCCGGCGTCAGACCTGTGCGCCGATCCGTGACCTTTTCGAACCAGCGGAAGGTGCGTTCCTGAAGCTCGCTGATCTCGCGGTCCAGCCGCAGCGGCCGCCGCTGCGTGCCGTTCACCGCGCCTGTCCCCTGCTGAGCCGCTGCTGCTTCCAGCGCCACCGCCCCCACCGGAACCCCGACCGCCAAGGCGGCCGCTCCAGCCGTCGTTCGCATCAGAAAGTTTCGGCGGTTCATGGGCACGCTCACTGTTTTACTGAAATCAAAAAAGAAAGGCCGCCTTCCGACAAGCGGAAGACGGCCAAGGCTCAGGTTTTTAGAAGGAGTAACGCAGACCCACCTGGAAGCTGCGGGTCGGCAGGAAGACCCCGGTTCCCGCGCCGTAGCGTGGGCTGTTGAAGCCGGTGTCGTACGCGTTGAAGTTGGTGAAGTTGAAGATGTTGATCGCGTCGGCGATGAACTCGACCCGCTGTCCGCCGAAGACGTCGAAGCCCTTGGTGAGGCGCAGATCAACCTGACGGAATGCGAAGTTCAGACCCGGAAGGAAGGCGCGCTTCTCGGGGTTGCCCGCATTCCAGCAGATGTTGGGGCCGCCGGCCGGAGCATCCGGGCAGTCGTTGATGTTGTAAGGCAGGCCCGACCCCAGGGTGACGATGCCCGACAGCAGGAAGTCGGCGGGCAGGCCAAGCGTGCCGGACGCCACGATTCGGTGGCGTTCGTCCGAAGACGACCGGTACTCAGGCGACAGTTCCGGCGTGTTGTAGTCGAAGTCGAACGCGCCATAGCCGTTGTCCCGGCTGCCGTTCTGGGTCGCATCCATATAGGTGTAGGCGAGATTGAAGCCCCAGCGATCCTCGGCATTGTAGGGCTTGTCGGCGGTGAAGTAGATCGCCTTGTAGTCCCGTTCCTTGTCCGTGCTCTGGAAGAAGATGGAGTTACGGAACTGCGAGTAGCCGACCGACGTCGGGCTAGGTCCGGTGAAGCGGCCGTCCGTCTCCGTCAGGGCGTTGGCGATATACCAGGCCGATTCACCTTCGGTGTGACCCGCCGCAAGGGTCAGCGCCGTCTGCCAGCGACCGAACTTCTGGCGCACGCCGATGTTGAACTGATCCGTGCGGGGCGGTTCGAAATCGTTCTGGACAAGGAAGACCTCGCCAGCGCCGGGAGCGGCGGCCAGCAGGGGATCAAGCGCTTCCGCTGTCAGATAGGCCGGATCCCAAGCAATCGTGTTCTGTCCGCCAGCCGGACCGCCGGTATTGGAGAAGTAGATCGTCTTGTTCAGCTGGAAGGGCTTGAACCGCTCGTCGAAGGCGAAGTTGAAACCAACCCGATCATAATAGCGGCCGGCGCCGCCGAAGATCACCGTCCGCTCGTCTCCGTACACATCGTAAGAGAAGCCGAAGCGCGGCTGGAAGGCGCCCTTGAACGCTTTGCGGTCACCGTCCGAAATATAGTCCGACGGGTTGAAGTAGGACGGGAAATCGTAACCCGGCAGATCCTGGATCGCCGCCAGCATGTCCCGGATTGAGTCCGGGGTGCGGTAGTCGTTGTTGACTGCGTTGTCCTCGTAGTCCCAGCGGATACCGAGGTTGATTTCCAGCTTGTCGGTGATCTGCCAATCGTCTTGGATATAAAGGCCAAGGACGTTGTTATCGACATCGGCCGGCGGAACGGCGACGCCCAGGTTCACGGCGACGGGGATCGTCTGGCTGCCATTGATCTCGGACCGGCCTTCGATGTCGTAGATGAAGGTCGGGTTACGCCCGAAATCCTTCTGAACGAAATAGTTCTGCATCGAATATTTCGCACCGATCTTGATCGTGTGCGTGCCCATCCATTCCAAATCCGGAATGGTCAGGTCGTTGCGGATCGTCAGGCTCTTCTGCTCCAGGAATTGAGCATCGGCTCGGCCGCCCGCCGTGAAGACCGTCGAGTCGCGGTTGTTCACGTTGTATTGGAATCCGAGCGTGCTCGGGTCAGTCTCATCGTCAGCGACGTCATCGCGGAAGATGACGTACTCGCGGCCGTAATCGCCGCCGTTGATCACGGACTGTTCGTAGCTCGACTTCAGATAATCGATCGCGAACTCGTTCAGGAAGCGCTGCCCCTGGAACTGGTGACGCAGGTTGAAGGCCTGGGTTTCCCCGTTGTTTCGCGCCGCACGGCTAGGCGCGTTCTGACCACCCGCGCCTCGGATGTCCTCTTCCGTCTTGTATTCCGTGCTCAGTTCCACGCGCTGGCGGTCATCGACCTGCCATGACAGCTTGCCGAAGAAGACGTCCTGCTCGTAGGGCGTCGAGACAGTGCCCAGATCGCCGGCGAAGAAGTCGTTGTACTCGGTGCGGTTCAGGAAGGACTGAGACACGCGCTCCTCGTCCTTGCGCTCATAGGCGCCGAAGAAGTGGAGCCGATCCTGGATGATCGGGCCGCCCAGGCTGGCGCCGTACTGCAGACGACGCACCGGGGCCTTTTCGGCGCCGCGACGCTCGGAAATCTGATCCTGGGCGACCCAGTCAGGGTTCTGGTAGAAGACGAAGGCGTCGCCGTGGAACTCGTTGGTGCCCGAGCGGGTCACGGCCGTGACGATAGCCGATCCGGCCTGCTCATACTCTGCCTTGAAGTTCTGGCTGATAACGCGGAATTCCTGCACAGCGCCCTGCGGGAACGGCGTGCCGCGGCTGTCGTCCTGGCCGGCGACGCCGCCGTCGCTGATCAGAGACTTGCGGTTCTGGCCATCGATGAAGACGTTGATGGCCTGGGCGGTCTGGCCGCCTGCCGAGATGGTCCGTTCCGTGTCATCTTCGGTCACGCGCAGGCCCGGAGCCAGGGCGGCGAAGTTCAGGAAGTTGCGGCTGATCTGCGGCAGGTTGTTGATCTGCTGCTGCGTCACATTAGTGGCGACCTCGGGCGTGCGCACCTCGAAGACGCGGCGGCCGGTGACGACGATCTCGCCCAGCTCGGTTGCGCCGTCCGTCGCGGCGGCGGTCGTGGCTGCTGCGGCCACGTCCAGGTTCAGAGTGCCGACCTGCCCCAGCGACAGGGTGACGGTCTCTTCCGCCGTCTGGCCGTCGGCGCTGGTCACCTGCACGCGGTAGGTGCCGGGGCGCAGGCCCGAAAGGACATAGCGGCCGTCTGCGCCGACGCGCGAGCGGGTCGCATAACCGGTGGAGACTTCGGTGGCGACGACCGTCGCGCCGGCCTCGACCGTCTGACCGTCAAAGACGGCGCCACGCAGCGTGGTCGTTGCGTTCTGCGCCTGGGCGGCGCCGACGAACGCCATGCTTATGGCGATGGCCGATGCGGCGGCCAAGGCGGCCTTACGCGTGTTGAACTGGTTCATCCTGAGCTCTCCCCTCCTGATGGGATCGGTTTGCGGCGACATGGCTGGACCTACCCTTTGTTGAACCTGGCGGACGATGCCGCCGCGGTGGATTGGCGTTCGACCAGGATCGGCCGAACGATTTCGCAAGCGGTGTCCTGGGCGTCGGCGTGCTGGCCGGCCTGGACGAGGCCGATCAGGCGTTCGACGCCTCTGCGGCCGATTTCCGCGATATTGACGCGCATGGTGGTCAGCGCGGGCCGCATCAGGGCGGCGATGGGCACGTCGTCGAACCCGACGACGGCGATGTCCTCGGGGCAGCGCACGCCGGCTTCCTGGAAGGCCAGCAGGGCGCCGACGGCCATCATGTCGTTGGCGGCGAAGACGGCGTCGGGCCGCTCAGGCATGGCCAGCAACTGGGTCGCGGCGCGGTGGCCCGAGGCCTGGGAGAAGTCGCCCTCGACGATGATGGGGGCATGGCCGTCCAGCGCTGCGGCATAGCCCGCCGCACGCGTATCAGCCTCGATATTGCCGGCGGCGCCGCGGATGTGGGCGATGCGACGACGTCCCGTGGCGATCAGATGTTCGACAGCGCCGACGGCGCCGCCGTGGTTGTCGATCATGATGGCGGCGCGTCCCGCCTCGGCCGTGCCGCCGTTCATCAGCAGCACGGGCATGCGGCCGGCGAACTCGGACGCCAGGTTCGCGGCGCCCAGATGGGGCGACAGCACGATCATGCCGTCCACCCGGCCCCGCATCGACCGAACGGCCGCCAGGGTGTCGTCGGCCCCGTCATGCGAGCTGGAGACGATCAGGTGTTTGCCATGGGCGCGCGCGGCCAAGTCCATGCCCCGGATCAGCTCCGAGAAGAACTCGCCGAACAGGTCGGGCAGGATGACGCCGATCGTGTCATTCTTGCTGGTCGACAGGCTGCGGGCGCCGAAGTGCGGCACATAGCGAAGGTCCTCTACGGCATCGAGGACGCGCTGGCGTGTCGCGTCCGATGTCACGCCCAGTCCGTTCAGCACGCGGGAGACCGAGGCCACCGACACCTGGGCGCGTTCGGCTACGTCGCGCATGGTGGCGGCCTTGGCGAAAGGCGGTCCTTCCTGCCGTGCAGACGCAACGCTGGGCCCAGCCATGTCCAATCGGATTCTCCCTGCTCCCTATCGTCCCGGCCCCTTCTCGAAGATCCGTCGATAGATGATGTAATCGGTTACATGACACAGGAGCAATGTGAGCCGCAAGCCATGTTTGGCCGCATTTCGGGCTATTTTTCAGCGAAGCTTGGTCGTCGAAAACGCTGGGCGAAGACGGACATTCCGACAAACCGTTATGGAAGCTGGACTTTTCCGGCGGAGGGCATGACCGCCGCCCCCGCGGCCTCGCTGCGCCGCGCGGCTTGGTCGCACCGGCGATGCGCTGGTCGAATCAACCGACCGGACACGAAGACGCCCGCACATGGACGGGCGCGGGCTCCGTCATCGATCGACCTTCAGGCGGGATTCAGATCCGACAGCCGGCCGCGCAACATCTGCAGCATGGCCGAAAAGTCGCGACCGCCATGACCGATGCCGTCGAACAGGGCGTACATGGCCTCCGCCTGGGCGCCCAACGGCGTGGAGGCGCCAGACTTGGCCGCCGCATCCTGGGCCAGTTTCAGATCCTTCAGCATCATGGCCGTGGCGAAACCGCCCTGATAGTCGCGGTTCGACGGCGCGGTCGGCACCGGGCCGGGCCAAGGATAGTAGCTGGTGACGCTCCAGCATTGGCCCGAGGACTTGGACGCGATCTCGAAGAAGCGCTCGGGATCCAGGCCAAGCTTCTCGGCCAGGGCGATGGCCTCGCACGTGCCCAGCATGGAAATGCCCAGCAGCATATTGTTGCAGATCTTGGCCGCCTGCCCCGCCCCATGATCGCCCGCACGGATGGTGATCCGGCTCATGGCCTCCAGCGCCGCCTCGACGCGAGCGAAGTCGCCCTCGTCGCAACCGACCATGAAAGCCAGGGTGCCCGCATCCGCCGCCGCCGTGCCGCCCGACACCGGCGCGTCGGCGAAGGCGTAGCCCGCCGTCTTCGCAAGTCCGGCGACCTTGCGCGCCGTCTCCACGTCGATGGTCGAGCAGTCCAACAAGAGGGCCGACGACGGCGCCGCGCCGATGATCTGTTCCGAATAGACCTTCAGCACATGCGGCCCGGCCGGCAGCATGGTGATGACGACCTCGGCGTCCTTGACGGCCTCGGCGACCGAAGCGGCCGCAACGCAGCCGGCCGCGCTGGCCCGCTCCAGCGCCTGCGCCGACAGGTCGAAGGCGGCGACCGCGTGGCCCGCCTTGGCCTGGTTGGCGGCCATGCCGCCGCCCATGTTTCCCAGGCCGATGAAGGCGATCTTGGTCATGGTCTCTCTCCCTATGTCGGCGTCGCAGTCAGGCCAGCGGCGTCCATTTTTCATTGTCCGGCGGGGGCGCGAACAGCGCGTCCAGCGTCGCATCCGTAACGCCCAACAGGTCCGCCGGGGACCATTTGGGCGCATTGTCCTTGTCCACGATCACGGCCCGCACGCCTTCCTGGAAGTCGTGGGTCGCGCCGATACGGCCACTGACGGCGTATTCGACGGCCATATTGTCGCCGAACGACGCGGCCTTCGCCCCCTCGCGGATGTGGCGCAGCGTCACCTTCAATGAGGTCGGCGACTTGGTCTTCAGCGTCGCCAGTTGCGTAAGAGCCCAATCCGACCCGTCCGCCTCCAGCGCCGCGAAGATGTCCTCGACAGCGTCGAAGGCGAACAGACGGTCGATGGCCTCGCGATGGGCGGTCATAGGCGCAGGTCCGGCGTCCTTGGCGTGACGGGCGGCGACCGCAGCCGGATCGGCGGCCTCGGCCAGCAAGTCGGCCTTCAACGTCTCGACGCCGTCGCTCGGCACGAAATGGGTGTGGATGCCCAGGGCCACCGTATCCGCCGCCTTCAGCCGTGCGCCCGTCAGGCCGATCCAGACGCCGGTCTGGCCCGGCAGACGCGGCAGGAACCACCCGCCCCCGACCTCGGGATACAGGCCGATGCCCGTCTCCGGCATGGCGTAGGTGGTGCGTTCGGTGGCGATGCGGACATCCGCCGGCTCCGAAATCCCGACCCCGCCGCCCATGACGATGCCGTCAACGATCGCCGTGATCGGCTTGGGATAACCGAACATCAGGGCGTTGAGCCGGTATTCGGCCAGGAAGAAGGCCTTGGCGTCCACGCCGTCGCTCGCGCCCGAATCCGCGATCATGCGGATGTCGCCGCCCGCACAGAACCCGCGCTCGCCCGCATGGTCGATCAGGACGGACTTGACCGCCGCATCCTCGCGCCACTCCAAAAGCGCCGCAATCATCGCCTCGCACATCGACCGGTTCAGCGCATGGATCGCCTTGGGCCGGTTCAGGGTGATGCGGCCGACGCCGGCTTCGATGCGGGTGATGACCTCGGCTTCGCTCATCGCGCCATCTCCCGCGCGATGATCACGCGCATGATCTCGTTGGTGCCTTCCAGGATGCGGTGAACCCGCAGATCGCGCACGATCCGCTCCAGCGGATAGTCCTTCAGATAGCCATAGCCGCCGTGCAGTTGCAGCGCCTCATCCGCGATCTGGAAACAGGCGTCGGTGGCCAGCCGCTTGGCCATGGCGCACCATTTGGTCTTTTCCGGATGATCGTTGTCGATGGCCCAGGCGCCGCGCAGCACCATCAGCCGCGCCGCCTCCAGATCCGTCGCCATGTCGGCTAGGCGGAACTGCAGCGCCTGGAACTCGCCGATTGGACGGCTGAACTGTTTGCGGGTCGCGACGTAATCCTGGGCCGTCTCCAGCGCCAGCCGCGCCCCGCCCAGCGAACAGGCGGCGATGTTCAGCCGCCCGCCGTCCAGCCCGGCCATCGCATAGCGGAAGCCCGCGCCTTCTTCCCCCAGCAGGTTGGCGACAGGCACGCGGCAGTCATCGAACTGTACGATGGCGGTGGGCTGAGCGTTCCAGCCCATCTTGCGCTCCTGCGCCCCGAACGACAGGCCGGGCGTCCCGGCCTCGACGACGATGGCGGACACGCCCTTGGCCCCCTCCCCGCCCGTGCGGACCATGACGACATAGAGGTCGCTGGTCCCCGCGCCCGAGATGAAGGCCTTGGACCCGTTCAGCACATAGTGGTCGCCGTCACGCACCGCCGTGGTCCGCAGCGCCGCCGCGTCAGAGCCTGAGCCGGGCTCAGTGAGGCAGTAGCTGGCGATCTTCTCCATGCCGACCAGATCCGGCACGAACCGACCGCGTAGATCGTCCGACCCGAACCGGTCGATCATCCACGTCGCCATATTGTGGATCGAGATGAAGGCCGCTGTCGCCACGTCGCCGCGCGACAGCTCCTCGAAGATCAGCGCCGCCTCGACCCGGCCCAGCGCCATGCCGCCATGCTCCTCAGCCGTGTAGATGCCGCAGAAGCCCATCTCGGCCGCCTGTTTCATCACATCGACGGGGAAATACTTGTCCTCGTCCCAGCGGGCCGAGTGCGGCGCCAGCTCAGCGTCGGAAAAGGTGCGGGCCGCGTCCTGAATGGCGCGCTGGTCGTCGGTAAGGGCGAAATCCATGGCGACCTCAGCGCATCGTCGGAATGACGAACGAACTGTCCGAATGCTCCAGCGCACTGTCCGGCCAGCGGGCGGTGACGGTCTTGGTCTTGGTCCAGAAGCGGACGCCCTCCATGCCGTGCTGGTTGATGTCGCCGAAGGCCGACCGCTTCCAGCCACCGAATGTATGATAGGCGACCGGCACCGGGATCGGCACATTGATCCCGACCATGCCGACATTGACCCGGGCGGCGAAGTCGCGGGCCGCGCGGCCGTTCTGGGTGAAGATGGCGACGCCGTTGCCGTACTGGTGGTTCGACGGCAGGGCCAAGGCCTCCTCAAAGGTCTCGGCGCGGACGATCTGAAGCACCGGGCCGAAGATCTCTTCCTGATAGGACGACATCTCGGGCTTCACATGGTCGAACAGCGACGGGCCGATGAAGTATCCCTTCTCGTGCCCTTGCAGGCTGAAGTCGCGGCCATCGACGACCAGTTCAGCGCCTTCCTGCACGCCCTTCTCGATCCAGCCGGCGATCCTGTCGCGGTGCTGGGCCGTGACGACAGGCCCGTAATGCGCGCCCGCGTCGGTCGAGACGCCGACCCGCATGGACGGGATCTCCGCCACCATCCGTTCGCGCAGTTCGTCCGCCGTCTTCTTGCCGACCGGCACCACGACCGGCAGGGCCATGCAGCGTTCGCCGGCCGAACCATAGGCCGCGCCCGCCAAATCCTTAATCACCTGATCCATATCGGCGTCAGGTAGGACGATGCCGTGGTTCTTGGCCCCGCCCATGGCCTGGACCCGCTTATGGTTGGCGGCGCCGGTCTGATAGACATAGTGGGCGATGTCGGACGAGCCGACGAAGCTGACGGCGTGGACCAACGGATGGGTCAGGATGGCGTCGACCGCCGTCTTGTCGCCGTGCACCACGTTCAGCACGCCGTTGGGCGCGCCCGCTTCCAGCATCAGTTCGGCCAGGCGCACCGGCAGGGACGGATCCCGCTCGGACGGCTTCAGCACAAAGGTGTTGCCGACCGCGATGGCCACGCCGAACATCCACATCGGAATCATGCCGGGGAAGTTGAACGGGGTGATGCCGGCCACCACACCCAGCGGCTGGCGCATCGAATAGACGTCGATGCCGGGGCCGGCGCCTTGCGTATATTCGCCCTTCAGCGCGTGGGGGATGCCGCAGGCGAACTCGATCACTTCCAGACCGCGCTGGATGTCGCCCTTGGAGTCGGCGATGACTTTGCCGTGTTCGCTGCTGAGTAGCTCGGCCAGTTCATCCATCCGCGCCTCGACCAGGCGTTTGAAGTCGAACATGACGCGGGCCCGGCGCTGGGGATTGGTCGAGGCCCAGCCGTCGAAGGCGTTCTGCGCTGCCTGAACCGCACGATCGACCTCGCCGGTCGTCGCCAGTTGCACGCGCGCCTGGACCTCGCCGGTGTTGGGATCGAACACGTCGGCGAAACGCCCGGACGCGCCGTCGAAGGCCGCACCGTCGATGAAGTGGCGGATGTCGCGCATGGCCTGGATCTCCCTGATCGTTATTTTGTTCGCCTATGGCTATCACCCCGGCGCGCAGGTCGATAATGCAAAGTTGCAGCCAGCTTTCTGCATTTTTGCATGATAGGATGATCTGCCGATGTTCGACTGGGACGACCTTCGCATCTTCATCGCCGCCGCAAGGGCGGGATCGCTTGGCGGCGCGGCCGTGCGGCTGGGCGTCGATGCTGCCACCGTCGGGCGACGCGTGGCGCGGCTGGAAAGCACGCTGAAATCCACCCTCGTCGTCCGCTCCACCACCGGCCTTCAGCTGACGGCGGCCGGCGCACAGTTGCTTGACATGGGGCTGGAGGCCGAGAGCGCGATGGAGGCCGCCGCCCGCGTGACCCAGGCCGATACCCTGGCCGGCGTCGTGCGCATCAGCGCCTCGGAAGGGTTCGGCGTCAGCATCGTGGCCCCCGCCCTGCCCGCCTTGCGCCGCACCAGTCCCGGCCTGCGGATCGAACTGGCGGCGACCTCCGGCTTCCTGTCGCCGACCCGCCGAGAGGTGGACATGGCGATCACCCTTGCCGCGCCCGACGCCGCGCGCCTGATCGTCGAGCCGCTGACGCCCTATCAGCTGGCCCTCTATGCCTCCCCCGACCATCTGGCGCAGCACGGCGCGCCCCAGACCGTCGACGACCTGACCGCCTTCGACATCGTCGGCTATATCGACGACCTGATCTATGCGCCCGAGCTGCGATACCTGGACGAGGTGCGCCCCGGTCTGACGCCCCACGTCGCCTCGTCCTCGATCCGCGCCCAGAAGGAGATCATCGCGGGCGGCGGCGGCATCGGCGTCCTGCCCTGCTTCCTGGCGGAGGGCCTGGTGCGCGTCCTACCGTCCATCCTGATCGAGCGCCGCTTCTGGCTGGCCACCCACAGGGACGTTCACGACACAGCCCGCATGCGCACGGTGCGCACGTGGCTGAAGGCCTTGTGCGACGCCCGACAATCGAGCCTCAGACCCTTTGCGCCCATCGCGCGCTAAACGGTCCCGAACTCAGGCCAGTCCGCATCGCCAAGAATTCCATGCTCGAGGGAACAGAGGCCGCTCCCAAATCTTAATGTCAGGCAAGTGAGACCTGCCATGACCCTGATCCTCAGCCTGACCTTGATGACCACCCTGCTGGGCGCCTCCAACGCCCCGGTGCTGCGTGGCGCAGATCTCGCAGCGGCGGCCACGCCGGCCATCGAGCGCACATCCATTCAGCAGCCCGCTGCCGACCACTTCAGCGTCCGCCTGCGGTGCACGGCCTTGGCGTCGGGCCGCGTTACCGACTGCGTCGTGCTGGAAGAAACCCGCCCCGGCCTAGGCTTCGGAGAAGCCGCCCTCGCACTGATGAGCGACGCCGAAGTCACCCCGATCACCGAGCACGGCCGCCCCGTCGACGCACCTTTCGAACGCACGATCGACTTCACGCCCTGATACGGGCTGGGGTCACTCATATGCCTGGCCGACGCACTTGATCTGATTTCTGTTACAGCCGGACGCAAGTTATCGTCGCCGGGGACGATGCGAAAAGGCGTCGATCCGCTGTCCTGCGGCTCGACGCCTCATTGTGGATCGATCAGAACCGCTTGGTCAGTTGCACGCCGTAGGTGCGCGGTTCGTTGACGAAGGCGGTCAGGTTGTTGAAGTCGATGCCGCCGATCACATTCTCTTCGTCGGTGATGTTGCGGACATAGGCGGCGGCCTCGATGCCGCGGTTCAGGTCGCGCCAGCCCGCACGCAGCCCGCCTTCGAAGGCCGTGTCCTGCATGAACTCGACCGATTCATAGAGGAACAGGTTGAAGTCCTTCTGCATGACCCAGTCGGTCGAGGCGAACAGCTCGGTGTCGTTACCCAGTGACCGGACATAGTTCAGCGTCAGGTTGGCGGTGTATTCCGGCGCCTGGGGGAAGGGGTTGCCGTCGATGTTGGCGCGACGGGTCGTGCCCACGGTCACGATCGGATCGGTGACGGTGCAGTTGGCGCCGCAGATGGCCACCAGCAGATCGCTGTCCTTGATCTCGGTGTGGTTCCAGGCGGCGCCGGCCGACAGGCTGAAGCCCGCGCCCAGATAGATGTCGCCGTCCAGTTCCAGGCCGTAACCCTCGCCCTTGTCGGCGTTGATCAGGCGGTTGGAGTTGTCCGCGCCGCCGATGGCGGTGAACTGCATGTCGCTGACTTCATAGCCATAGGCCGTCGCGTTGAAACGCGCGCGGCCGTCCAGCAGCCGGGCCTTCAGCCCGGTCTCGTAGGACATGACCGTCTCGGAGTCGGCCGTCGTCAGAACCGGCAGGTTGCGACCCTGGATCGACGGACCGCGGTAACCCTTGGCCGCGCGGGCGAACAGGTTGAGGCTGTCGTTGACCTCATACAGGGCGCTGACGTCCCAGCTGACCTGTTCGTCGCCGACGGAGACGGCGCCCGTGCCGCCGGCGCCCGTGCCCAGCACGATGCGTCCGTTGTAGTCGCGGTTGTCGTCGGTGTAGCGGACGCCCGCCGTGACCTTCAGAGCGTCGGTCAACTTGTAGCTGCCCTGACCGAACACGGACCACGAGTCCGACTTCTGCACGATGTCGGTCACCCGCGTCGGCGCGGGGTTGCCCGTGCCGTTGAAGGTGCCGGAGACCAGATTGATCCGCTCGTCCCAATAGAAGGCCCCGACCTGCCAGCCGATGCGTCCGTCGCCGTTCGAGGCCAGGCGCAGCTCATAGGTGTTCTGCAACAGGTCGCTGGAGAGGGTGCCCGTCTCGGAGTTGAACGGCGTCTTGTAAGAGGCCGTCGCCGGGGCCGAAGCCACGCCGCCGTCGATGTCGCCGTCGCCCTGGGACCAGCCCTGGTACGAGCCGACGATGCCGGTCAGGGTGGCGGGGCCGAAATCATAGGCGACCTGCAGCGACTGCGAGGTCGTCTTCTGCTTCTGGAAGTTGTTGCGGCCGCCGTCGTAATAGACGGTGTCGCGGTCGAAATTGCCGTTCAGTTCGTTCGAACCCTTGGTCAGGGCGTTGGCGCGGTTCATCGTGCCCGTGCCGTCATAGTCACGAGCCTGAAGGGTCAGCAGGGTCGACAGACGATCGGTCGGGGTCCAGGCGACGTGGACGCGCGCGGCCAGATCGTTGAAGCCGCCCAGATCATCCTTGTCCGCATTGGCGAACGATGGGTTGAAGGCGTTGTTCACCCAGTCGTCGCGGTGGTTCCACAGGATGGCGCCGCGCACTTGCAGTGTATCCGATGCCGGCAGGGTTACGGCGGCCTCGGCCCGGGTCGAACCCAGGTTGCCGTAGGTCAGCGAGCCGAAGCCGGTGAAGTCATCCGACGGTTTGACGGTGTCGATCTTGACCACGCCGGCCGGCGTGTTGCGGCCGAACAGGGTGCCCTGGGGACCGCGCAGAACTTCCAGCTGCTGCACGTCGAACAGGGGGAAGCCCTTCAGATAGACGCTTTCCAGCACGACATTGTCGAGCACGACTGAAACCGGCTGCGACGCAGTGAAATCGAAGTCCACATTGCCCAGGCCGCGGATGTAGAAGCGCGGCGCGTAGCGGCCGTTCGAGCTTTCGACCTGAAGGCTGGGCACGCGCGCCGACAGCGACAGGATGTCGGCGCCGCCGGCCGAAACGTCCTGCAGGGTCTGGGTGTTCAGGGCGGTGACGGCGAACGGCACCTCGCGGATGTTCTCGCTGCGGCGCTGGGCGGTGACGACGATGTCGTCGACCCCGGCGACTTCGGCGGCGGTGTCCGTCGTCTGTGCGAGAACCGAGCCGGCGCTCAGCAGGGCGATGCCGCTGACGGTGGCGGCCAGAAGGGCTTGGCGAAGCATGGGCGAGATTTCCTTAATGACGTGGTGGCGACATGGGGAGGAGGCGTTGTCGCGCGACGCCGTAGAGCTTCGCAGCGGCGGCCGCCAGCACAGAGCGGGCCTGTTTCTTGAACCTTTGAAGACGCAGCCACACCCGTGTGACAATCTGTCCTGCGCAGGCCTGGGCAGCGCCGGTCGGCATTGTGCCGAGAGGGGCGAAATGCGATGCTGAAAGGGTGCGTGAGTCCGCTCCGCACGCCCTCCCAAACATCGTTTGGATCGCGTATGCCCCTCGTCACGCCCTCCCGTCGCTGGCTCCTGCAACTCGCCGGGGCGACGGCGTTCGCGCCAGGGCTGATCGGCATGAAACGGGCGGATGTGATCGGTCGCGTGCTGGCCGTATCCGATATGCATTCCGCCTATGAGCGGACCGCCCAGTTGCTGGCCGCCTTCGAAACCGAAGTCCGCTCCAACCCCGTCCCCCATGTCATCGCCATCGACGGCGACATTTTCGAGCACGGCAATGTCGTCGCCGTGCGGTCAGGCGGCGCGGTGGACTGGGCCTTCCTGGCGGCCTTGCCGGCGATCGCGCCGACGGTGTTCAACCTGGGCAATCACGACAACGACCTGACCCCCGATCTGGCCCAGGTGGTCGCCCGGATGAAGAGCCTGGGCGTTCACGTCGTCAGCACCATCGGCGATACGCGCACGGGCGCCGGCTATGCAGACCCGTCCACGACCCTGCCGTTCGGTCGCCGTTCGCTGCGGGTCGTGGGCATGGCGACCAATTCGCTGACCACCTACCCCAAGGCCTCGCGCGACCAACTGTCGATCCCGGCCGCCGCCGACTGGGCCAGCGCCAATCTCGCCGGCGCTCTGGCCGGCGCCGATCTGGTCATGGTCATGAGCCACGCGGGGGTGAGCGCCGACCGGGACATCCTGCCGCTGCTGCCGGACGGCAGCCTGATGATCGGCGGACACAACCACCTGCTGTTCCAGCATCGCCAGGGCCGCAGCGCCTATGTCCACACCGGCGCCTGGACCGCCGCCTATACGGTGGCCGAGTTCCTGTCGGACGGGTCGGTCACGGCCCAATCCCGCACGGTCGCGCTGGACGCCCCCGCCTCTCCCGCGCTGGCGGACCTGATCGCCGCGACCCTGGCCGCCGACCTGACCGAGGAGGAGCGGATCATCCTGGGGACCAGCCCTCGCGCCCTGTCGTTGGGCGACACCGGACGGCGCGTCGCCGCTGGCCTGGCCCAGGCGGCCGGCGCCGAGGCCGGCTTCATCGGCCACACCACCCTGGGCACGGGCGTCCCCGCCGGGCCGGTCAGCCGCTACGTCTTCGATTCCATCGTCCGTTTCGACGGCAAACTGATGGTCGCCACCGTCTCGCGCGCGCAATTCGACGGCTTCATGGCCCGCGCCAATCAGGACCGTCCGATGCCCCTGGCCGACCGCAGCGGCGACTTCCTCTATGCCTCGGCCGCTGCGCCAAAGTCCGATCCGGTCCGCATCGTCACCACCGACTGGTGCGCGACGAACCAGCAGGAGTATTTCGGAACGACGGACCTCAGCTTCACAGAAGCGACGGGGCTGAGCGTCAAGGCGACATCCGCCGCCGCCCTTCTACAAGCCGGCCGAACCGCTTAGAGGCAACCCATCGCCTGGAAGTCATTGCCTGAAACTTTCGGCGCACCTCCATCGACCTCAGGTCGTTGGTCAGGAATTGCCCGGCCCCTCCGGAAAGCAGCATCGGTGGCAGCATCGAGGGTGAAGCTCGCCCCCGTGGCGATGCCGACATCGCCGCTAAAGGCTCCCGCCCGGGCCAGCAGATCGCCGGTCTCGACCAACCAATCGGTTCGGCTGGTCCCAGTCAGGCTGAGCAGGCCAACCCCGCGTTCGACCGCAGATCGGATCCCGAGAGGTCTCCGCTAAAGCTGACGTCGGTCGCTTGGTCGAACACCAGGGTGGTATCGTTGACCACATCGCCGGCGATCGAGGCTGCGTTGCCGATCAGGGTCTCATTGCATGGCAGCGCCACCGCGATAGGTGTTTGCCTGTGAGGATAAGCGGGCCCAGGTCGCGACCTCCACCAGCCGGCTCGCCCTGCCGAGGGCGGCGTAGGTCAGCGCTGTCATGTTCGCTCTAGCGGCGGCCTCGTCCCCGACTCGCGGAATGGTCTCGCCGATGCCGTTGCCTTCAAAGGTGATGCCGTCCCCGTTGATGACGTAGCCATCCACGGAGAACTGGGCCCCAGCAATTGCGACCGACCGTCGCCGTGGCGGGAATTAGAGGGGCCACGAGCGGTGATTGCTGAGCCTCGCGTAAATCCTTTTCGCCTGCGCCGAGCTTTAGAACCTATCAAGGCGTCACTTGGCGACCCCGCGAAGGGTGATTTGATCAAGACCGGCTTTTAGAGCGCGGAGAGAAAGCGGTTTGGCCACGATGCCGACGACGAGGTGGCGGAATTCTTGAGCGAGCCGCTCCTGGCCGGTGACGAAAAGCGCGGCCACCTTCCTGTCGGCCAGCCACGAGGCCGCTTCCGGGCCGGTTCTTCCGTCGGCGAGGTCGATGTCCACCAGGACGCAGTCGACGGCCATGGCGTCGAACTGCTCCCTCAGATCGGCGAAACTTTCCAGGGACGCCACGAAGACGTGGCCGCAGTCCTCGATCATCTGCTCCAGATGCATGACGATGAGAGGATTGTCCTCAAGGCAAAGAAACCTGAGGGGCGTTGCAGGCGGCGGAACATCGGAGCGCATGAAGTCGCAAACGTGGCTCATCCGACCGGGTTGCGGGTCACGCGCGAAAGGGGGCCTTCGACCTCCACAATCAGTCCCTTGGGGTCGAATGTCAGGACCGGAGGACGCCCGAACAGGCTGCTGAGCGCCGATCTCAGATACCGGGTGCCGTAGCCTGTGCGAGAGGGGGCGACGACCGGCGCGCCGCCACTCTCTCGCCACCGCGCCCACAGATCGTCGTCGGACACGCCCCAGGTGAAGCTGATCTGACCGTGCGGGGTGGAGAGGCCGCCGTATTTGATCGCGTTCGTCGCCAGTTCGTGAAGACAAAGCGCCAGGGTGGTGCCGCCCTCCCGGTCAAGCATGACCAGCGGCCCCTCGGTCAGCACGCGGTCGTCGCCCGAAAGCCGATAGGGTTCGAACGTGAGATCGACGATGTCCTGGATGGAGACGGCCTCTCCCTCGGCCTGGAACACGGCGGAGTGGACGTTCGACAATGCGGTCAATCGTCCCCGGAAATCCTCGGAGAAGGTTTCGAGCGTGTCCGCGCGGCGCTGCGTCATCTCGAAGATGGAGACGACGCTGGCCAGGATGTTCTTCACACGATGGTTCAGTTCGCGCCTCAGCTCGATCTCGCGGTCGATATGATCGCGCACATCGCGTTGCCGCAGGCGCGCCAGGAACGCGGCCTGGACGCCGCTGACCAGTTCGACGGGCGTGACGGGCCGTTGATAGAAGATCTGCCGCGCGCGAGGCCAGCTGGCGCCGAGCGCGCTCTTGATCTTCGCCTGATGCGACCGACGATCCAGCAGGACGACGATCGGCATCTCCGACCAGCTCGGCTGTGTTTCCAGCCAGTCCGCGACGGCCGACACGACGTCCGGCGTCAGCGCCTCATGCGTCGCCACCAGAACGCCGGGCGACGCCGACAGATAGGGTGCGATGGAATCGCCGGTCGAGCAGATGCGGACCTCGATGCCGTGCTCGGACAGAAGCTGGCGCAGATAGTCCGCATCGCGGCGATAGGGCGCGAGCACCAGGACATGGTCCAGGTCGGCGTGATCCTGTGGCGTGTCGGTCAAGTCTCGGGGATGGGATTGTAGGGCACGACGCTCACGCCCTCGCTGCGGATGAACAACTCGTGGACATCCAGGTCGTGCGGTCCGTGACGTTTCTTGACGACCGTGATGTTGCGACGCAGGCGCCCCTCGTGCTCGGCGATGCGCAGCAGCAGAACCGTATCGCCCAGGAAGCTGACGTCGACGTCCAGACTGACGTTTTGGCCCAGTAGCCCGTGCTGGGCGACGATAAGCATGGTCAGCACGCCCGCCCGCGCCAGATATTTGAGCAGGGACTGGATGTCCCGAACCGCCTTCTCGCGATTGGGCAGGGAGTTGAGGTAGCCGGTGAAACTGTCGATGACAACGACGCGGGTCTTGTTCTCCTCGACGATGGTCTGCACCACTTGGGCGAACTCGCCGGGCGAGATTTCGTTGGGATTGAAGTCCCGGATGACCAGCCGACCCTCCTTGTGGAAGGTGCGCAGGTCCATGCCGAGCCCTTCCGTACGTCGGAAGAAGGTCTCCAGCCGCTCCTCGAACAGGAACAGCGCCACGCTCTCGCCGCGCTTCAGCGCCGCCGTGGCGTAGAGGGAGGCCATGGTGGACTTGCCGGTCCCCGCCTGGCCGATCACCAGCGTGGTGGTCCCGCTCTCCTGGCCGCCGCCGAACATGTCGTCGAGCGCCTCGACGCCGGACTTGATCAGGTCCGGCTTGGCGGAGCGTTCCTCGCCCGGCACGATTCGGGGAAAGACCACGACGCCCTGACCCTCCCGAATGGCCATGTCGTGATAGCCGTCGGCGATCGGCACACCGCGCATCTTGCTGACCTCGATACGGCGGCGCACGGGTCCGAAATCTTCGAGATGCTTGTCGAAACGGATGACGCCGTGGGCGATGCCCTCGACCTCCTCGCCGTTCATCGCCGCGCCGCTTTGGGTGTCCAGAAGAAGCGCCACCACGTCGCGCTTGGCCAGGAAGGCCTTGAAGCCCAGCAACTCGCGGCGGAAGCGGGGCGTGTCGCCGGTGATCAGCCGGATCTCCAGCAGGGAATCGTAGACCAGTCGGCTGGGCTTGTGCTCCTCGATGGCCTCCTCGATGGCCTGGCGGGTCTCGTCCAGGCGCAGTTCGGCGGTCTGGAAGATGGTCTGATCGGTCGCGCCGCTGACGGCGTCAGACGCGGAAAGTTCCTCGACCCGAATTCCATCCAGCGACCAGCCGTGCGACCGCGCGATGGATTCAAGCTCCGCCTTGGTCTGAGAGAGACTGACGTAGATGCATTTCTCGCCGTTGGCGACGCCGGCCAGCAGGAACTGCAGCGCGACGGTGGTCTTGCCGGCGCCCGGCGCGCCCTGAAGCATGTAGAGGTTGGAGGGCGGCAGACCACCGCGCAGGATTTCGTCCAGGCCCGCGACGCCGGTGGCGACGGGTGTGGTCTTGCGCTTGGTCACTCAATCTCTCTCCGAACTGGATCGACGACGTGCCACAGAAGGACCGAGCCAACCAGTGGCGAATTCCTCGGAGCGTCCTGGAGATTTGAATGTCGTGTGATCGACTTTGTTTGAAAGACCGCAAAGACCGTTCAGAAGAAATGAACAAGCCGCGACGATCGCTCCCGCGCGGTCCTGCCCGATCCAATGAGTTTTAATGCCCTACCGTCAGTGATCTAATCGTAGATGCCGATACGGCAGAGACGCCAGGTCCATGTTCAACGAACCCGGCGCATTGCAGTAGAGCATCGCCCCGGCCACCGGCTCGAACGCAGCGCGGAAATGCTGGGTCGATTTGACCACCACCAAGCGCTTGGCGGCGAGATCGACGCCGAGCTCGGTGAAGCATTCCGGCGAAAAAACCTGCTGGCGGATAGAATTTATGACCACGTCCACGCCTCCGATGCGCACCGCCACCGCAAGACCCAGCGGCTCGCTCAGTTGGCCGGTCAGGCCGCGCTGATAGGCGTCTGCACGGACTGCCAGGACCTCGACCTCGGCATCGACCGGCGCGCCCGACATGGGCCCGACCTTGCCGCCTATCCGTAGCGGCAGCCGTGCCCCCACACCCGCGTCCGACGCGATCAGGGCGGCCTGCGGATCCCAGATCATGCCCAGCGTCGCGTCCTGAACATCGCGTGCAATCAGGGCCGCCAAGAGGAAGGTGCTGTCGCAGGCCGCGCCGCCGCCGGGATTGTCGGCGCCGTCGGCGACCACGACCGGCCCGCTGTTCGCCGACAGCGACACAGCCTCGTCCAGTATCTCGTCAATGCCGCGCGTTCGTCCCGGCGAGACCTCGGCGCAAATCTCGACGAACCGGCTCAGAATATCGTCGGCTGCGGCCTCGGCCCGTTCGGGATGCGAGCCGTCATGCACCACGATGGACGCCGACCCCGTATGTTCGCTGTCCGACCACGGGAAGCCGTGCATCATGGATACGGACAGCAGGCCGTCGCGCCCTTCCCGCGCCGTCAGGCTGTCGACGAAGCTGCGCATGGGGTCCTCGGTCGTCCCGATCGGCCCGACGACAGGGCCGCGTCGGACGATGGTGCGCGGCGCGACTTCGCCCCGTCCGGTGCGCTCCAGAAGATCGTACAGCTCACCCACGCGAGCGCGATAATCCGTGTGCGGATACTCCTTGCAGCCGACGAGCGCGGTGGCGCTGTCCGCCATCACGGTCGTGACATTGCCGTGCAGGTCCAGGATCGCTCCAAGCGGAACAGCGGCGCCGACGGCGGCACGTGTCCGGGCGAGAATATCGCCTTCACAGTCCGCGTAGCCATCGGCCATCATCGCCCCGTGCAGAACGAGCATGACCATGTCCAGCGGTCCTGCCGCCGCGATGTCGGCCAGCAGTTCGTCGCGGAGTTGCTCGTAGACCGGCCTTGGAAGCGGGCCGGACGGCTGGGTCCAGGCGCAGAGGCCCGCAATCATCTCGTGGCCCCGCTCGGCGCCAATCTCCAGCGCATCTCCATAGGCCGGGAACGCCATGGCCTGGGCGCGCGTGGCCTCGTCGCCGGCCCGATGCAGAATGTCCGCTGCAAAGGCGCGCAGACTGGTGGGCAGGGGCGAAAAGCTGTTTGTCTCGTGCGACAGGGAGGCGACGAAGACGCGAAGCGGCCGTCCGTTCATGCGCGAACCCGCTCGAACCGCAGGCGCCGTGTGCGGCCGGCGCTGAAGCTGAAGCCGCCGCCATCGGCGTCGAACTCCACGAAGCCTCCCAGTCCGAAATGGGCCATGTTGATCGAGACGGCTCTCCAGAGCGGCCCGCCCACATAGTCCAATCGGTAGCGGGCGCCGTTCCACCGCCCCTTGAAGGTCAGCGTCACGCCGTTCACGCCGACGTCCAGTGCGGCCTCCGTTCCGGTGGATGCGGAGGCATAGTGTCCGGCGTGAGCGGACAGATCCGGCGTCGCGCCTGGTTCGAGCCGCTTCAGCACCTCCGCATTTCCCCACTGGCGATAGACCACCTCGGTCGGCGCCGCCTCGCCTTCCGGCGCCTCGACGACCATGTCGAAGATCCGGTAGGCCGAATGCAACCGGCCCTGCGCGTCGCGCCGCGCCGGAAGGGTTGCTCCGCCCATGCCGATCAACTGGCGTCCATCGTGCTCAAGCAGGTGCAGGGTCGTGCCCGTGGCTTCGGCGTAGTACAGGCCGCTGACATTGACGCCGGGCAGGTCTTCCAGCGCAGGCCCCAGATCGGACACGCAGGCGTCGATGACACGATCAGCAAGGCTCATGGTGTCCACGCCTGCGCGGTTGGTGATGATGATGATGTCGAGACCGGCGTCCACGACCTTGATCATCTGACAACCGCCGCCCATCACGGTGCCGCCGTGCTCGATGGTCGCCCGTCCGCGATACTCGCCGACGGAAAGGCCCAGGCCGTACCGGGTCGAATAACCGCTTTGCAGCATGAAGGGCGCCTTCATCGCCGCCCAGGTTTCGGCAGTCCCCACGACGGGACGATCCATATGAGCCATCCAGCGCAGCATGTCGTCGACGGTGGAGACCATGCCGCCCTCGCCGGTCACCTCCATGCCCATATAATCCTTGGTGAAGGTCCCGTTCGCCCCCAGCATATGAAGGGTCGCGCTGTTGGGCACGAAGTCGCTGTCGACGCGGCGCAGAAGCGTGTCGGACATGCCCAGCGGCGTGAATATCCGCTCGCGCAGCACGTCTTCCAGCGACTGCCCCGTCAGCCGCTGTATGGCGACGCTCAAGGCCGTATAGCCGCCGTTGTTGTAGGACCAGGCCGTCTCGGGCGCGAAGTTGGTGGCGTCCTGACTTGCGAACAGATCCAGCGTATCGGCCTGGGACATGAAGTGGCCCATGCCGTTCAACTGCATGGACAGGTCCAGCGAACAGCGCAGGCCGCTGGTGTGGCTCATCAGTTGACGCATGGTGACGCCGTCGGCGACCGCGGGCGACATCTCGGGGATATGCTTGCGGACCGGGTCGTCAAGCGAGGCCAAGCCTTCTTCGACCAGCAGCATATAGGCCAGGGCCGCAAAATGCTTCGTGGTCGATCCGATCCGCATCCGTATTGTCGGCGACAGCGTCTGGTTCAGCTCGATGCTGGCCAGGCCAAAGGCCTTTCGATAGACGGGCCGCCCCGCCACCGCGATGCCGACCGCCACGCCCGGCGCATGGCTGGTGTCATAGGCCGCAAACAGGGCGTCGATGACGGCGGGATCGACGGCGACGGGGATGCGAGCGGTCATGGCGGATTCCACTAAAAGCTAGAAGCGGCGGCTCAAGGTCAGACCGATGGTCCGGGGCCTGAGCGGCGTAATCTGTATCGGGCCGCCGGCAACGGAGAAACTGGTGACGGCAGAGAGTTCACCAAACTCGTCGAAGAGATTGCGGACATACAACTGCGCCCGCACCTGCCCGAAATCGACGCCAGCGCGCAGATCAACGGTGGTGTAGTCCGGAAGTTGGTGCTGGGGAGAACCCGGGCTCTGATCGAAGCTTGCGACCCGGTCATCGACATAGCGGACCGTAGCGCCGACATCGGCGTCATAGCCGCCAAGCGAAAAGGCGTAGTCTGCGGACAGCGCCAGGGTGACATCGGGCGCGTCGGGCAAGGCGTCGCCCTTTTGACCGCCCAGATCCGGAGAGTCTGCTTCCAGTTGAGCGTCCATCAGGCTCAGCGACCCTACCAGGGTCAGGGCCGGCACGGGTCGCGCCGTGACCGTCAGTTCCGCCCCCTTGATCGCGGCTTCGCTGGCGTTGGCCACGACGCCCACCCCATTGCGAAGCGCCACGATCTGCAGATCCGTCCAGTCGATCAGATAGATGCTCGCATCGAGACCGAAGCGCCCATCGGCCGTGCTGACCTTGTAGCCCGCCTCATAGCTTTCCAGGCTGTCTGAGTCGAAGGTCGGCGGCGCCAAAGGCTCGCCGGTGACCGGATCGTTGGAAACCATGTTGGGACCGCCCGGGCGATAGCCTGTGGCGTAGCGAAGATAGGCGATAGAGCGGTCGTTCAACCGATATTTGGCGTTGGCCAGATAGGTCGTCACGTTCTCGCTGGAACTCCGCTTGGGCGCCGGGGCCACCAGCAGTCCCGAGGCGATCTGCTCGTAGGTCTGTTCGTTCTTGGCGTAGCGAAGGCCGCCGGACAGGTCGAGGCGGTCGGTAACGTGCCAGGTGGCCGTCCCGAAGGCGGCGGTCTCCTCGTAGAGACTGGGCAGTTCCGCGTTGAGCAAGAGGATCGGGAATGGCGCCCCGGTGACGTCGGTGGCCGGCAGGGTCTGGAGCTGGAAACTCTTTTCGCGGGTGTAGAAGCCGCCGGCGATCCAGTCGATGGCCCCCCAAGACCCGGCCAGTCGCGCCTCCTGCGTGAACTTGTCCGTATCGACCTCTTTCACCAGGGGGGTGGAGCCCAGGGCGAAGCCGAACCCGCCCAGAAGCGGCACATAGAGGGCCGAGACGTCGGTGACATGATTGATGTCGCTCGTCTGGTAGCTGGTGACGGAAGTCAGCTGGGCCGGGCCGAAATCATAGTTCACGACCGCGCTCGCCAGGCGGAAGTCCTGGGTGAAGGGCTCGGAGAAGCGGCGCTGATCGTACTCCCCGTCGACAGGTTCGTTCGTGGCGGGATTCACGTCCACGGATCCCGATCCATCCCGCTTGATGTCCTGGGCGAAGGCCGTCAGACGCACGGAGAGGTCGTCCGTGGGATTGAACAGAACATCGACCCGCCCGCCGAACACCTCGGAGGTGTTGGCGTCTTCCTCGCCCAGGGTCAGGTTGTCGATGAAACCCGCGTCCTTGGTATAGAAGCCGTTCAGCCGGACGGCGGCGGTGTCGCCGGCAAACGGCGCGTTCAAGGCGCCCGCCAGATCGTAACCGACGCCTCCGTGGGCCGTGGCGTTCACCCCGGCGCGAAGACCGCCGCCGAACCCGGCGGGATCGGGGGCCTTCGTCACATATTTCAGCAGGCCGCCCATGGTGCTTGCCCCATAGAGCGTGCCTTGCGGCCCCCTCAGGATTTCGACGCGTTCGATATCGAACAGACCGACATCCAGAGCCAGTTGCGCCGCGCCGGCGAACGAGGTGCTGGAGCCGTATGGCACCTCATCGACATAGATACCGACCGTCGGCGACACGTTCAGACCGGTGGTCACGCCACGCAGGTTCACCTGTCCCTGCCCCACGCCGTTGCTGGTGAAAGAAAGACCAGGCACCGTCGCAGCGAAGTCAGACAACTGCGTCGCCCCTGTCGCCTGGAGCGTCTCGCCGGTCAGAACCGACAGGGACAATGGCGTATCGCTTGCCCGTTCCTCCCGCTTCTGGGCGGTCACGATAACGTCCGTGAGTTGGGTCGCCGGATCAGGCGAAAGGCCTGCGGTCTGGGCCAGGGCGGGCAGGCCGCCCAGCGCCGATGTGGTCAAAAGAGCCGCCAAGCCGAGCAGCTTGTGTTGGTTACGACAGGCGTACGTCATGAGAAACCCCCGATTGCTGTCGCCCACCATCGGCCCTGTCGCGTTTCTGTCAAGAGAATAAGTCTCTTGCTATAGACGCCATTCCTCGTTCAGGCTGACACCAACCTAGTTCGACCTTTTTGGACGAACGTCGATGGGACCGGCAATGGAATATGACTACATCGTCTTCGGGGGCGGCATGGCTGGCGCCTCCGTCGCCTACGAACTGTCTGCGGACGCCCGTGTCTGTCTGATCGAACGCGAGGCTAGCGTCGGCTATCACGCGACCGGCCGGTCGGCGGCCCTGTTTGCACCCAGCTACGGCGGACGAGAGGTCCGGGGTTTGACCCGAGCCAGCCACGATTTTTTCATGGCCCCGCCTGAAGGCTTCACGCATGCGCCGCTCCTGACACGGCGAAGCGCAATGTATATCGCTCGCGAGAACCAGGGCGGCGCCCTGGACGTCATGGTCGCGGAAATCCGACGCTCGGGCGGCGTGATCGACCGGCTGACCATGGCCGATGCGTTACAGGCCGTCCCGCTGCTGAGAGCTGACTATGTCGCCGGCGCGGCCATCGATCACGATGCGCACGACATCGACGTGGACGCCCTGCACCAGGGTTTCCTTCGCGGAGCCAGGGCGCGTGGGGCGCAGATAATGACAGGCGCGGGCGACCCGACCGTATCGCGTCGCGACGCAGTTTGGCGTGTCGATCTCGCGACGGGTCCCGTCTCTGCGCCCGTGGCGATCAACGCCGCCGGCGCGTGGGGCGACCGGGTCGCCACGGCGTTCGGCGCCCAGCCCATCGGCCTGACGCCGTTACGGCGGACCGCAGTGCTCGTCGATCCTCCTTTTGGGGTCGATATCATGGGCTGGCCTGCGGTGATCGATGTCGACGAAACCTTCTACTTCAAGCCCGACGCCGGCAAGTTGTTGATCTCGCCGGCCGACGAAACCCTGGTCGAGCCCTGCGACGTGCAGCCCGAAGAACTCGACATCGCTATCGGGGTTGATCGGGTGCAGGCCGCCCTTCGGCTGGATGTGGAACGCGTCAACCACAGCTGGGCGGGGTTGCGAACTTTTGCGCCAGACCGCGCCCCGGTCATCGGCTTCGATCCCGAAATCGACGGCCTGTTCTGGTCGGTGGGCCAGGGCGGATACGGAATTCAGACCGCACCGGCCTGGGCGCGGACCGCCGCCGCACTCGCACAGGGCCGCCCCCTGCCTGCCGACATCGCTGCCGAGGGGCTCGACCCCGCCCATGTTTCCCCGTCGCGCTTCAGAGCCGAGCAACCGAGTCTGCAAAGGTTGGCACAATGAAAATTCGCGGCGGCCCGCTCGTGGGCCCGGGCGGCGGCGTCCTTCCGCTGTCGCTCGCGGTCGAAGTCGACGGCCTGGTGTTCGTTTCCGGCCAGCTTTCCCTGGTGGACGGCCGGGTCGAGGGCGACATCGCCTTGCAGACCGAACGCACCTTCGACGCCATCGCCGCGATTCTGTCTGGCGCCGGCCTCAGCCTGGATCATGTGATCAAGGCGACGATCTGGTTGACCGATCCGGCGGATTTCGCCGCCTTCAACACCGTCTATGGGGCCCGCCTGTCCGCGCCCTATCCCGCCCGCTCGTGCGTGATTTCTCAGCTCGTGCTACCGAATGCGCGCGTAGAGATCGAGGTCGTGGCCAGCCGCGACCATCGGCGAACATGATCCGGCATCCGTGTCGGACGGGCAGGACATCATGGCGAACGACACCAGCACCCTCGGCGGCCTCATCCGCATCGTACGGCAGCGCAAAGGCTGGACGCTACGCGAAATGAGCGCGGTCGTCGGCATTCCCCTGTCGACTCTGGCCAAGGTCGAGACCGACAAACTGTCCCTGACCTACGACAAGCTGCAGCAGTTCACCGCCAGGCTGGGCCTGACCATGGCCGAGTTCCTCGCCGAGGGCGAGCCGTCCCCCGCTGAAGCGGCGCCGGTCATGGGTCGGCGCAGCCTGACGACCACCGGCAACTCGGTCCACATCAAGACGCCCAACTACGACTACGAATATCTCTGCGCCGACCTTCGCCAGAAGCGGATGGTGCCGATCATCACCCGGATCCACACCCGCGACATCGCCGAGTTCGGCGAGGCAGTTCGGCACAAGGGCGAGGAGTTCGTCTTCGTTCTGGAAGGGACGATCGAGGTGCACCTGCAGTTCTACACGCCGGTCGTGCTGAAGGCGGGCGAAGGCGTCTATCTCGATAGCGCCATGGGCCACGCCTACGTCTGCAAGGACTGCGACACGGCCCTCGTGCTGGGCGTCTGCTCCAGCGAGGACGCCGATCTGGCGGGCGAGTTGATCAGCCTGGCCGAAGAAGAAGCCAAACACGCGGCCGAGCCCGCATAGCACCCGTGAAGGGGACCTCTTGAGCACTATTGCACAGCCCGACGTCCCCGAAGTCGGCATCATCGAAGCCCCCGCCCCCTTCTCGGCCTGGTTCGCCGTGGCTGTGCTTGTGGGCGTCACCATCTTCTCATTCGTCGATCGCCAGATCCTGGCTGTCGTGGCCTCGCCCCTGAAAGCGTCGCTGGGTCTGACCGATCTGGAGCTCGGCGCCCTGCAGGGGCTGGGCCTCGCCTTCTTTGCGGCGGTCGCCACCTATCCGATCGCCTGGCTGGCGGATCGGTTCGATCGCCGCCTCATCCTGTGCATCGGCATCGCCGTCTGGTCGCTGGCGACGGCGACCTGCGCCTTCCAGACGACGTTCGAGGGGCTGTTGATCGCCACCATCGGCATCGCCATCGGCGAGGCGGGGCTGGGACCCATCGTCTGGGCCGTGATCCCCGACCTGTTCCCGGGACGCCAACGCGCCGCTGCGAACCTGGTCTATTTCCTGGCGGCCATCCTTGGGACGGCGCTCGGCCTGGGGATCAGCGGCGCCACCTTCGGCTGGCTGGCGGCGAATGGCGCCGCGCTTTCGGGCTTTCTCGGCGAAATGGAGCCGTGGCGTGCGACCCTGCTGTTCGTCGCCCTGCCCGGCCCTCTGTTCATCCTGCTGGTCGCAACCTTGCGGCTGAAGGGCAGCCGCGCCGCCGCCAAGGCCTCAGCGGCCGCCTTCGCGACCGTTCTGGCGGACAGCGGATTCGTCGCCTATGCGCGACGACATATCGTCACCCTGTCCTGCGTCTTCGCCGCCATCGCCGCCTACAATATCGGCATCGCCTCCACCCTGGTGTGGCTGCCCACCGCCTTGCCCCGCATCTTTGCGATCGATCCGGCCACCGTCAGCGTCCAGCTGGGCCTGGCCATCGGGCCGGCCAGCCTGATCGGGGTCGGGGTTTCCGCTCTGTGCGTCAAGTTCTGGCGGGGCGATCGCGTTGTCATGGCGCCCCGCCTGGCTGCCATCGCCTTCCTGGCCGCCGCCGTTCCGACGGCCTTCCTGCCGTTCGTCACGGAAAGCTGGCAGGCCATGGCCCTGGTCGGGGTGCAGTTCGCCGCCGGGATCGCCGCCGCCTCCGTCCTGCCCAGCATCGTTCAGGACATCAGCCCCCCTCACTTGAGAGCGCGGAACTTCGGCCTCATGACCGTCGTCGCCCTGGTCCCGCAGGGTCTGAGCCCGCTGGTCATCGGCGCCCTGTCCGACGCGGTCGGCGGCCCGCATGGCCTGATCGCCGCCATCGCCCTCGTCGGGGCGCCGGCGTGGGTGCTGGCCGCCGGGCTGATCTGGCGCAGCGAAAACGCCTTCCGCCGCACGGTGGCCGAGGTCCAGTCCGCCAGCCCCCTCACCGTCGCTCCCGGCCAGGCGCATGACATGGAGACAGGCCGATGACGGGATCTTCCGCCAGCGTCTTCAGCGGCCTGGCGCCCCAGGCGCCCGACGGCCTGCTGGCCCTCATCGGCGCCTATCGCTCTGACCCGCGTCCCGACAAGCTGGACCTGGGCGTGGGCGTCTATCGCGACGCCCGCGGGCGGACGCCGGTGTTCGCCGCCGTCAAGGCGGCGGAGCGGCTGCTGGTCGAGGGACAGGACACCAAGGCCTATCTCGGCGCTGAAGGCGACGTCGGGTATCTGGAGGCGCTGAGGCCGCTCGTCTTCGGCGCCCGGGCGCAGGCCGATGTCTTCGGCGTGCAGACCCCCGGCGGCACAGGCGCGCTGAGGCTCGCTGCCGAACTGCTGGCGGCGGGCCGGCCTGGGGCCAAGCTGTTCGTCGGCGCCCCGACCTGGCCGAACCACGAACAGATCTTCGAGGCCGCCGGCGTCACGCTCGCGACCTACGACTATTTCGACGCCGCCAGCCAGACGGTGCGTTTCGAGGCGATGATAGCTGCGCTGGCGACCGCCGCGCCCGGCGACGCGGTGCTGTTGCAAGGCGCCTGTCACAATCCCACCGGGGCCGACCTGACCAAGGATCAGTGGCGCACGGTGGCGGACCTCGTCGCAGAACGCGGCCTGTTTCCGATCATAGACCTGGCCTATCAGGGTCTGGGCCGAGGCCTCGAAGACGACGCCCTTGGCATGCGGCTCATACTGGCGGCCGTACCCGAAGCGCTCGTGGCCTACTCCTGTGACAAGAATTTCGGTCTCTATCGAGAGCGGACAGGTGCGCTTTTCGCCGCTTGCGACCACCCGCAGCGCTTGAGCAAGGCCGGCTCCAACATCCTTGCGCTGGCGCGCGCCAACTGGTCGATGCCGCCGGATCACGGCGCCGCGGTCGTTCGCACCATCCTGTCCGACAGCGACCTCGCGACGATGTGGGCCGCCGAGTTGGAGACGATGCGCCAGCGTCTGATCGATGTCAGGGCAGCGCTCGCAAACCATGGCCCGGATCTCGTCGCCCTGAAGGACCAGAACGGGCTTTTCGCCTGCCTGCCTCTCACGCAGCATCAGGTTGGACGGTTCAGGGACGATCACGCCGTCTATCTGGCTGGTTCCGGGCGGATCAACCTGGCGGGTCTGACGGTCGAAGCCGTCCCCGACTTCATCCGCGCCTATCAAACCCTGCGGCAACCCCTGTCGGCCTGACCATTCCGGCGCCATGGACCGATATTTCTGTCACAGACCGCATCTAAGGCGTGCGGCGTGCGTCAGGATCACTCCGTCATAGGACTTCGGGTCGAAACCGCTGCTGATGCCGGCGGTGACGCTCCACGCACCGCCCTCTCGGATGCGGATTGGCATGACATTCGGCACGCGGTGCTGGTTTATGTCCGGCGCCGCGGCCACCCACAGGATGTTGCAGAAGACGTCGCCCAGGAGAGTCTGACGAAGCTTCTCCACTATACGCGGCAGGGGCAGGTCGCGAGCCTGTACGCGCTCGCGTTCAAGATCGCGGCCAACAGCCTCATCGACCGATTTCGCGGCGCAGGTCGATACGAGGCCGCAGTTCCAGAGACCTATGCCTGCAACGCCCCCTTGCCGGACACAGTCACCTCGGACCGACAACGGCTCGCTCGGCTCTCCGCCGCCCTTGGGCGGCTTCCACCGCTGAGGCGCGCCGTGCTACTCAGACGGCGGATGGACAACCAGTCGATCGCCCGCATTGCGGCTGAAATGAATCTGTCGACGACCGCCGTCGAGAAACATGTCGTGCGGGGGCTTTCAGATTTGCGCAAAGCGATGGATGACGGGGAAGAACTCAAAGGATCGTCTCGTGACGCCCAGTGAAAAGGTGAGAACGGAGGCGGCCTTCTGGGTTGAGCGTATGAGTCGTCCCGCCTTCGATGCACGAGACGGCGCCGCCTTCGACCAATGGATGCGGAGCGACGCGGACAACCGCGACGCCTTCGCCGCCATGGCCGCGCTCTGGGACAACGGATTTGTCGAGCCCGACGGCCGGATCGATCCCGTCGCCCAGAGCCGCCCGCGATCGACTGCGGCTGATCAGCATTCCGGCCGTCGTCGTTGGGTCGCCGCGTCGCGCTTCGGGGCTACAGCGGCCGCCCTCGTCGCCATCGCGTTCATTCCCGCGATTTTGCCGCGCAGCTATTCCAGCCTGCCGGGCCAGAAGCAGACGATCCAACTGGCCGACGGCTCGACCGTGCAGCTGGGAGGCAACAGTGAGGTCGACGTTCAGTATCTGCCCTGGCGCCGCACCGTGCGCTTGAAACAGGGCGAGGCGGGCTTCGACGTTTCGCGCGACGCGCACCGCCCCTTCGACGTCCAGGCCGGCCAGGTTGACGTCGTCGTGCTCGGCACCGCATTTCACGTCGACCGGCTGGCCCAGGGGCGCGTCGGCGTCGCCGTCACACGCGGCGCCGTCGACGTCAGGACGGTCAATGGCCGTGACAGGCTGGCGGCCGGCCAGGCGGTCCGGGTGACCGATCGCGGCATCGGACGCGTCGCCATGCAGGTCGAGGACAGTCAGTGGTCGGCAGGCTGGTTCGTCGCGCGAAACATCCCCCTTTCCGATCTGGTCGAAAAGCTTCGTCGCTACACCAGCATTCCAATAGAAATAGCAGACGATAAATCAGAGAACCTTATGATTGTCGGACGCTTCAATGTTTCCGATCCTGAGGCCGCCCTCAAAGGCATCGAAAGCTCTTACGATATAGAAATCACCCGGCGATCTGGGACCATTTATATTTCTACATCAAATTGAAACATAACAGACGCGAAAACTTACACATTATCTTTGTCCGGTTTCTCTGATCGGAACCGTCTTCCCCCTTGAACCAACACGGGGGACTTCATGCGCAAACACCTTTTCCTTCTGCTCGCCTCGACGGCGATCGTGCCCGTGGCGGCGTCGCCGGCCTGGGCCCAGGCCTCCGTTGAACGGAGCCGCACCTACAGCTTCAACCAGCCCGCCCAAGAGCTGGAAACCGCCCTCATCGCCTTCTCGCGCGTGACCGACCTGCAGGTCGCGTCCTCGGCGGCCGACCTGGAAAGCCTGCGTAGCGCGCCGTTGAGCGGATCGATGACTGCGTTCGCCGCCTTGGCCGAGCTGACACGCGGCCTACCGGTCGATGTCCGACTTTCCGGCCGGACGGTATCGGTCTCCCGTCGCTCGGGCGAAACCGCGTCGGCGCCTGCGCCGACTGCCGCCGTGATCGCGACCCGCCCTATCGTTCAGCCCCCCTATCCCTCCGAGACGATCACGGCGCTTGATGAGATCGTCGTCACGGGCTTCCGGTCGAGCCTGAGCCGCGCCCTGTCGCGGAAGAAGGCGGCGACGGGGGCGCAAGAGGTCATCCTGGCCGAGGACATCGGCGCCTTTCCCGACCAGAACCTGGCTGAGGCGCTTCAACGCGTTCCCGGAGTCGCGATCACCCGTGACAGCGGCGAAGGCAGACAGATTTCGTTGCGGGGCCTGGGGCCGGACTTCACCCGCACCCAGCTGAACGGCATGGAGGTGCTCAGCAACACGGCGTCCGGGCTGGACAGCCGAAGCGGCGCCAGCCGCTCACGCTCGTTCGACTACAGCGTCTTCGCCTCCGAGCTGTTCAACCAGGTGGTGGTCGAGAAATCCTACGCCGCAGAACAGGATGAGGGCGGGATCGGCGGCACGGTGTCGCTGCGCACGGCCAAGCCCTTCGACTATCAGGGCCGGACCTTCGTCGCCAACGCCAAGGTCCAGTCCAACCAGTACACCGACACGCCGGGGCCACGCCTCGTCGCGCTGGCGTCGGATCAATGGGGCGACTTCGGCGCGCTGGTGTCGGTCGCCTACAGTTCGGCCGAAACGGTCGAGTGGGGCTATCGCAACTGGAACTGGTCCAAGATGAATTTCGGGGCGGCCAACGTCGGCCCCGGCGTCTCGGCCGAGGATCGCGACCGACTGGTCAACGCCACGGGCGCTGAACGGGCCTGGAACTCCCGCGCCCAGACCTATGGCACTTGGTTCAATGAGCGCGAGCGCATCGGCCTGACGACGACGCTGCAGTATCAACCCAGCGACGCCACCGACGTCACGCTCGATCTGATGTACGGGCAGCTCTCGAATGACCGGGACGAGCACGTCCTCGGCAACGCCGGCACGAACGGACTGTCCGCCAACGACGTCCGTGGGACCCAGGTGCTTCAGTCGGTGTCCCTGGATCGCTACAACAGCATCACGGACGCCGTTGTGTCCGGCGTCGATGTTCGCTCGGAGTCCAAGCCGACCGTCGACCAGACCGAGTTCTGGCAGTCGGCCCTGAACGGGCGCACCATGCTGACCGACAATCTGGAGGTTTCCGGGCTTCTGGGCTGGTCGAGCTCGACCTTCGATTCCAACTGGCAGCGCGTCTACCTGGAATCCGTCGGCCACACGGTGTCGTTCAGCGATCTGGACACGGACAACCCGGTCAACACCTACGACTTCGACCCCGCCGATCCTGACGCATGGGATCTGCAGTCCATCCAGTGGCGCCGGGACCATATCGAAAACGAGTTCTACACCGGCGAGGCCGGGCTGAAGTGGACGCCCAGCGCCATCTCCACCCTCAAGGCGGGCGCATCGTTCAAGAAGTTCACCAACAGCGGCTTTCGCTATGATGCGACCTCCAACTACGAAAATCGCAACGCGCTGGCCTCGATCCCCACGATTCTGACGAACCATTCCACCGCCCTGCCCTATGTGGTCGGCGACGTGGCTGCGATCTTCGAAGCCTTGGGGCAGGACGGAAGCCTCGACGCGCGAAACCTGTCGGTCGGAACCGACTATTCCGTCGAGGAGCAGACGGTGTCGGCGTTCGGCCAGTACGATCTGAACACCGACATCGGCCCGTTCGGTCTGCGCGCCAATATCGGCGTGCGCTACTACGACACCGAACTGGTCTCCATCGGCTCGTCGGTCACCAGCGCCGGGCTCGTGCCCGTCGAGATCACCAATCGCTATGAGGGCTTCCTGCCGGCGCTGAACATCGCTCTGGACATCAGCCCCGAACTCGTCGTGCGCTTCGGCGCCAACCGCAACATCAGCCGACCAGCTCTGGGCGACCTCAGCGCGGCCGCCACGGTGCGCGTCGCGGGCTATGGCGGCACCATCAGCGCGGGCAACCCCAACCTGACCCCCTACACGGCGGATTCGATCGAAGGCGCCATCGAGTACTATGACGGCGATCGTGGCTACCTGGGGCTGAGCGTCTTCCACAAGGAGATGAAGTCCTTCGTCACGACCGAAACCTCCACCGTCCCCTACAGCGAAACCGGCTATCCCCTCGATCTGCTCGAAGAAGGCCAGGACGGCTCGGTCGTGTTCAACTTCACCCGGCCCGTCAACGGTCCCGGCGCGGGAATACGGGGGGTCGAACTGTCCGCCCGGCGTGATTTCGACTTCCTGCCGGCGCCGTTCGACGGCTTCGGCGCGCTGGCCAATGTGACCTATGCGGATGGCGAGACGGACGTCTTCTACAACGGCGTCGCGCACCGCCTGAGCTTGGTCGACCTGTCCAAATGGTCCTACAACGCCACCCTGTATTACGACAGCGAACGCGTCGGGGGGCGTATGTCGATGGCCTCGCGCTCGCGCTATCGCAAAGGCAACGGCGGCAACGACAACATCGGCGAATATTTCGCCCCGTCGACCGTGGTCGATGCGACCGCCTACTACAACGTCACGCCCACGGTTCAGATTCGGGTCGATGCGCTCAACATCACCGATGAACCTGTGATTCAATATGCCGACACAGACGCGCGTCGTCTGATGACGAGCACAGTGAGCGGCCGAACCCTGTCCATCGGGGCGTCCATCCGCTTCTGACGCCGCTGACAGCGGCCGCACTGTTCCGGTGCGGCCGCACAGCAGCTTCGACCTGACCTGGCGCAACTGACCCATGTTTCATAATCGCATCGATCGACGCGGCATCCTTCTGTCCGGACTTGGCCTGGGCCTGTCCGCCGCAGGAGCGGTCGCTCAGACCCCGGACATGCCTTTCCGGACCTATCCCTTCACATTGGGCGTCGCGGCCGGCGATCCGACGGCCGATGGGTTCGTCATCTGGACGCGGCTCGCGCCCAACCCCCTGGTTCAGGACGGCGACATGCCGCCGTTGGATGTCGCCGTCGGCTGGGAAGTGTCCACCGATCCGGCATTCCGCAAAGTGATCCAGAAAGGTCGCGGAATCGCGCGCGCGGCGCTCGGCCATTCGGTCCATGTCGAGGTCGCCGGCCTGGCGCCCCACACCCCCTACTGGTACCGCTTCTTCTCGCCCGGAAACCTGCCGAGCCCCGCAGGACGCGCACGCACGCTTCCGCTTCCCGGCGCCGCCGTAGACCAGGTGCGATTTGCATCGGTGGGCTGTCAGGATTTCGAGCGCGGCTTCTATACCGCCTATCGCCACCTCGCGGCGGAGCCCGACCTCGACGTCGTCTTCCACTATGGCGACTACATCTACGAGTTCGGCCCACGAGAGCACGACGTCGTGCGGCGTCACTGGGGGGGCGAAACGACCACTCTCTCGGACTATCGGCTGCGCTATGCGCAATACAAGCTGGACCCAGACCTGCAGGCCGCCCATGCGGCGACGGCCTTCGTCATGACGTTCGACGACCACGAGATCGACGACAACTGGGCGGGCGAGCACGGCAAGGACGGCGGTCCTCCGGCGGTGTTCGCGGCGCGAAAGGCCGCCGCGCTTCAGGCCTGGTACGAGCATGCCCCCGTTCGTCCCCGCGTCCGGCCCGGCGTCGTCGGCGCACAGGCCTTCCGTCGTTTAGATTTCGGGAAGCTGATGCGGATGCACGTCCTGGACACACGCTCCTATCGCAGCCGCCAGGAATGCGAAGGCGCCGCCATGACGCCGCTGGAACGCGCCGCCTGCAAGCCGGCCTATGCCGCCTCGCGCACGATGTTAGGCGCCGAACAGGAGGCCTGGCTGGATGACGGTCTCATGCCCGGCTTCGGCTGGAACTTTATCGCCCAGCAGGTGATGGTGATGCCCTACGATGTCCGAAAGGACCGAGAGACCACGGCGCGGCGCAGCACCGACAACTGGAACGGCTATCCGCAGGCGCGGCTCGACCTGATCGACAGCATCAAACGCAAGGGGCTGACCAATGTCGTGATCGGCAGCGGAGACATGCACCAGAACGTCGTGGGGTATGTGCCGCAGAACCCTCAAGATCCCACGTCCACGCCCATCGCCAGCGAGTTCCTGGCGACATCGATTTCATCGGGGGGCAGCGGCGGGCTGCGTCATCCGAACGAGCTGAACGTGCTGGACAACAATCCGAACGTTCAACTGCTCAACAATCAGCGCGGCTACCACCTCTACACGGTCTCGCCGAACGACTGGACAGCCGACATCAAGGCGCTGGATCAGGTGGACAGGCCCCACGGCCGATTGACGACCTTGGCGCGCTTCATGGTCGATCCACGCGAACCCCGACCCAGGAAGATTTGACTGGCGTTATTCAAAGTACAGGGCAAAGACGACGGCTTGAAGGACAAACGACCGCTCAGGTCTCTGCAGGAGGCAATGGAACCTTTCTGCGCGATAGCCCAGCAGGCAGACCTTGGGCTCGTCCCAGATGAGACAACAAGAGCTCCTTGCGGAGGTCCATCACCGTAGCGCTACGCGATCGCTCGATCCCGACCTGAGCGCTGCGCTCGGAGCAGCTTTCACATGAATTCTGTGGCCACGCCCTTTTGCAACCCGGCCGCTGACCACGGCACTAGCGTTGATCGATGACTTCTCGCCCGTCGCCGGATTTCTCGATATCGAATGCGTCCAGCCGCCGTCCGGTCGCGTCGAAGGTCCGGAACGTCAGTCGGTCCGTGCTCACATCCACGACCTGGAACGGCTGGGTGTCCCCAATGCGTACGTCGGCCTGTTCTGCGGACTGCGGGTTGAGCGAGTACATTTTGGCACCGGCGATCGAGACGACATAGACCGGCCCTTTCGTGAGCTGGCCCAGCCGAGTGTAGTCGGTGATTGTGGCGAGCTCGATGGCGCCAATCTTAGTGCGGCGGAAGCGGTCTACCGTTTTGGCGCGGGCAACCTGATTGTTGAGCGATCGCGGGTGTCTAATGGACCCAGGTCGATGTGGACCAAACACTGGCCCGGAGAAGGAGGCGCTCCGCACCTCGTGGCCATCTCCACACCGGCCGTTTTATACAGCCTTAGTCAAGAGGCTCTGGAGCGAACATTCTTTGAGATGATCGCCCGCCCCATGTCGGCTGCGCCGCCGCGCGCAAGCCCTCACGGCGGCTGAGCCCTGCTCGTTGGCTGGCAGTATTCGCGTGAGCCTGCTCTTCTACCGCTCGGACCTCGCGACAAAATAAGGAAGCAGGCCCGCGACGACGCGGCGGCTAGCGTCCTCGTCCTGGTCGAGCATATCCCTGAGCGGCTCTCCGATCAGGGCTTCGCCGAAGGCGCTCAACGCGATGAAGAGAACGGCCGAGGACAGGCGGATCTGGCTTGCTTCGGAAGGATCGCCGAGCTTGTCCTGGATGGCGTGAACCAGACCGTTGACGGCGGCGCGGACAGGTTCCAGGTGCGACAGGTCGCCTTTCAGCACGATCCAGGCCGCCAGCTTGCCGGCCCCGCCTTCTGCAAAGGCGTCGAACACGGCGTTGACCAGTTCCAGAGGCGCCCCGTCATCGGTGCGCAGACGCGCGATCGCGGTATCCAGCGCGTTGGACAGGTCCGCGACCATGGACCCCATCAACGCTGACTGAAGGCCTTCGGCTGAACCAAAATGGTGGATGAGGTTGGCGTGGGTCATGCCCAAGTCGTCGGCCACCGCCTTGAGCGTGACAGAGTCCGGCCCGCCCGCGAGCAGGCGCGCGCGCGCACAGACCAGGGCTTCCTGGCGGGCCTCTTCAGGGGTGCGCCGACGACGACGAACGCGCTCTATTGACATTGCTGTTAGTTACATCCATGTAGATAGCAGATTGGTTAAGCGCAGCGGGCGGAGAGAGCAAGTGACAGCGGAACTATTGATCGACGACGGAGCATGCAAAGCGCCCGCCCGTGCGGCTGGCCGGCTTCAGCCCCGGCGTGTTCAGCCGCTAAGAGCCTTGCGCGCCCTGCGCCGCTTGATCGCCGATAAGGAAGACACCACCCAGGTGTTCGAGATCATGAACGCACTGGCGGGAAGCTCGGTGCGGCGCGGTTATCACAAGATGCTGGAGCAGACCGAAGGCTCGCGACAGGCCTTCAAGATGGTTGAACTGGCGGATCGCCTGCATGACCGACCCTGGCTGGAATCCCTGCCTCGGAACTCCGTGGGTCGCGCCTATCTGGACTTCATCGACGAGCGCAATCTGTCGGCTTATGGCCTGGCCGGCGAAAGCCAGAAAGTCGCCGACAGCGAGATCGAGGCCGCCCACCCCTATGCCTGGTATGCGCGTCGTCTGCGTGACGTCCATGATCTGTGGCACATCCTTACCGGCTATCGCACCGATGCGCTGGGCGAAGCCTGCGTGGTCGCCTTCTCGCTTCCGCAGACCCGCAGCGTCGGGTTCGGCCTGATCGCCGCCGGGGTCGCGGTGGAAGCGGCGCGGGCTCGAACGGGCCATCCCTGCGCGCGCGCCATTCTGCAGGCCTGGCGTCGCGGTCGCCGCGCCGCTTGGTTGCCGGGTCTGGATTACGAGGCCCTCATGGCCGAGCCTCTGGATCAGGCGCGGGCGCGTCTGGGTCTGGCCGGCCCCACGCTTTACGATCAGATTCCAGTCCAGCTACGCAACACTCTACTGGTTTCCACCTGATGTTACGGGTCGCCGCTGCTCTGATCGTCGGTCTCGTTCTCGCGGGACCAGCGACCGCTCAGGATGAGCTTCTGATCGGCAAATGGCGCACCGCCGCCCAAGGGGGCGTGGTCGAGATCCACGCCTGCGGTTCCGCCCTGTGCGGCCGCGTCTTCGACGCTGCGCCCCTTCGGCGCAATCCGGATCAGAAGGACGTTCGCAATCGCGACCCAAACCTGCGCGACCGGCCTCTGCGAGGGGTGAGAGTTCTGGATGGATTCACGGGCGGCCCGACCGTCTGGAACGGCGGTCCGCTCTACGATCCCGACAGCGGTCAGCGCGCCTCTCGGGGAAGCTTGACGCTGGTCGGACGTGATCGTTTGTCGGTGCGGGGCTGCATCGCGCCCCTGCTGTGCCGCACCCAGATCTGGACGCGAGCGAACTAGGCCCGGCGGATCCACAGGGCCGCACAGCGCGGCCACGTCGCCAAACTCAATCGGATCGTTCCTCAGCCCACGTCGCTCATGGCGCGACCGGCGGCGCGGCCGGTGAAAAGGCATCCGCCCAGGAAGCTGCCCTCCAGGGCGTTGTAGCCGTGGGCGCCGCCGCCGCCGAACCCTGCCGCCTCGCCAGCGGCATAAAGACCTTCGAGGACCGATCCGTCGGCCTTCAGAACCCGGCTGCTCAGATCGGTCTGAACGCCGCCCAGGCTCTTGCGCGTCAGGACATGAAGCTTGACGGCGATCAGCGGGCCGGCTGCGGGACCAAGCAGACGATGAGGCTTGGCGACGCGCGCCAGCCGATCACCGAGATAGCGTCGGGCGTTATGGATGCCCTGAATCTGAAGGTCCTTGGCATAGGAATTGTCCATCTGGGCGTCGCGCGCCTCAATGATCCGAAGCACCGCCGCCGCGTCGAGAAGCGGCGCGGCCGTCAAGGCGTTCATCTTCGCGACCAGCGTCTCGACATCCTGGGCGACCACGAAATCCGCGCCCTGTGTCTTGAAGGCTTCGACCTCTGGCGACGCGCCCTTGCCCAGCCGGGTCTTGAGCACGCGCAGCCACTCACCGGAGGTGATGTCGCCGTTCTGCTCGGAGCCCGACAGAGCGAACTCCTTTTCGATGATCGCCTGCGTCAGCACGAACCATGAGTGATCGTGCGCCGCCAGGTCCGGCGTGGTGCGCAGATGGCGCAGGGTCGAGAGCGTGTCGTAGCCCGGCATAGCCGGAAACGGCAGGCGGCGCCCCAAGGCGTCCAGCCAGAGCGACGACGGCCCCGGCAATATCCGGATGCCGTGACGAGGCCAGATCGGGTTCCAGTTCTGGATGCCCTCGACGTAGTGCCACATGCGGTCCCGGTTCACGAGGCGCGCGCCGGCGGCCTCGGCGATGTCCAGTCCCCGGCCGTCGACATAGGCGGGCACGCCGGCGATCATCTCGCGCGGCGCCGTTCCCAGACGTGCCGGCCATAGGCGCCGCACCTTGTCATGGTCTCCGCCGATGCCCCCCGTGGCGATCAGGACCGCCGGCGCCCGCAGGAGGAAGGATCCTATCACCTCGCGATTGGACGGCGCCCCGCGCGGCGCATCGTCCGGGGCCAAACGAACCCCTGAAATGCCCGTCACGCGCCCGGCTTCCACGATCAGGTCATCGACACGGCAGCGTGAATGGAACGTTAGAGCTCCGCGCTTTTCCGCCGCTAGTGCGCGGCCTGCGAACGGGCCGCTCACCCCCGTCCCCGTCCCCCACGCCACATGGAATCGCGGCACAGAATTACCATGACCGTCGGCGCGTCCGTCGCCCCGCTCGGCCCAGCCGACCATCGGCGTGAGTCGAATGCCGTGCGCGCGCAACCAGCTGCGTTTCTCGCCCGCCGCGAATTCGACATAGGCCCGTCCCCAACGCGCCGCCCATTCGTCCTGCGCCAGCGGGCCGTCAAGACGGTCCCAGCCCGCGCTGCCCTGCCAGTCCGACCAGGCCAGATCGAATCCGTCACGCACGCCCAGCCGGCGCTGTTCGGGACTGTCGACCAGGAACAGGCCGCCGAACGACCAATAGGCTTGGCCGCCCAGGTTGGCAGCGCTTTCCTGATCCACCAGCGCCACCCGGCGCCCGGCCTCGACCAGTTCGTTCGCGGCGACCAGCCCGGCCAGCCCCGCCCCAACGATTACCGCGTCATAGTCCATCACGCGTCCCCCTGTCGCGCCAACGTCGCGGCCGACGACATCGACAATCCAGCCCGCTTTCTGATGGCCGTCAACCAACATCGTTGTCAATAGGTATTGACATGACGGTGAGTAGTGCGAAGTTGGCGACAACTGCCGGTGGCCCCGCCCCGCTGAGCAGAAAATACAGGCGGGAGGAAACGTAAGCACGCGCCGTCGATACACCGACGCGTTCCGGGAGGATTTTATGGCTTCAGCGGCCCGTATTCGCGCGCGTCTTGCGCTCTCCGTATCGGCGACAGCCCTCATGCTAGGCGGGGCGCCGGCGCTGGCGCAAACATCGGGGTCGCAGGCGGAATCCGGCCCCGCGGTTGTGGACGACATCATCGTCACCGCCCAGAAGCGCGAACAGTCCGTTCAGGACGTGCCGATCGCCGTCACCGCCCTCTCGTCCGAAGCCCTGCAGTCGCGCCAGATCGAAGGCGGCTCGGAACTGCTGCGCGCCGTGCCGAACGTCACCTTCTCCAAGGCCAACTTCAGCATGTACAACTTCTCGATCCGCGGGATCGGGACCAAGGCCGTCTCCGCGTCCAGCGACCCTGCGGTCGCCGTCAGCTTCAACAACACGCCCCTGATCCGCAACCGCCTGTTCGAGCAGGAGTATCTGGACGTCGCGCGCGTCGAGGTGCTGCGCGGTCCCCAAGGCACCCTCTACGGCCGCAACGCCACCGGCGGCGTCGTGAACATGTTTCCGGAGTTGCCCAGCTTCGACTCCGAAGCGTTCGTGACCGGTGAACTGGGCAACTATGACACCAAGCGCGCCCAGGCGATGGTCAACATCCCCCTCGGCGACACCTTCGCCGTCCGCGGGGCCTTCGCCCTGACCAAGCGCGACGGCTTCGACTACAACAGCTTCAACGACACCCATGTGAACGACCGCGACCTGTTCACGACCCGCCTGTCGGCCCGGTGGGAGCCGACCGCGCGGTTCCGCGCCAATGCGATCTGGGAACATTTCGAGGAAGACGACAACCGCTCACGCACCGGCAAACAGCTGTGCACCACCGATCCGGGGCCGACGCAGGTGGGATCGGCGGCCGTCGTTCAACCTTACACCCAGGATCAATTGAGTCAGGGCTGTCTGCCCGGATCATTGTATGACGATGCCGCATACGGGGCTCCGAACGGGGGCTCCTTCGGTCCCATCCGCTTGTTGTCCACGTCGGTGAGTCTCGGCTTCGACGCCAATGGACAGCTAAGCTATCCTATTCCCTTGGGAAGCGATCCCTACGAGGGAATCGTCCAGTCGCGCGATCTGCGAGAGATGTCGACCAGCTATGATCCCGTGTTTCGAGCCAAGAACGATGTCTTCCAGGTCAACCTGGAGTTTGATCTGACCGACACTCTGACACTGTATTCTCAGACCGCTTATGCAAAAGACGATTACTACGCATCTCAGGATTATGCGCGTTATGTTTCAAATCCAGCCTTCATCGACAGCACACAGATATTCGATTTCGACGGAACACCGCTACCCTCAACGATAACACCCGGCGGGATTTATACGGATCCGCAACTCGGCCCTTCAGACCGCATCCTTTCCGTCGATCTCAGTCAGTCCGACAATCGCCAATGGTATCAAGAGTTCCGACTACAGTCGGACATGGATGGCAAATTTAACTTCAGCGTCGGAGCGAACTATCTCGATTTCAAATCTCAAGACGACTACTTTGTGTTCAACAACACGTTTTCCATGATCGCCGAGTATTTCTACAATGTCAGCCTGGGCGGCGGCGGAAAAGGCACCGTTCCCTGCGATGAAAACAGGCCGACCGAATGTGTCTATGTGGACCCCAATCCGCTGAGCGAGATAAACGGCGAGGGTCATAACTACTTCCGCAGCAAGAACGTCATTCACACCCGCTCTTGGGCTGTTTTCGGTGAAGGTTATTGGGACCTGACGTCCGACCTACGTCTGACAACCGGGCTACGCTACACAGAGGATCGCAAGGTCACGACCCCCTACCCCAGTCAGCTGTTGCTGGGCGCGGACCTGGACGGCACGCCGGGGGCAGGAACCGGCGGCTATGTGCGAAGCGGCTATTACGCCCTTCCCGACATCGAACAACAATGGGAAGCTGTTACCGGGCGCTTGGTTCTGGACTGGACGCCGGACCTGTCCTTCACAGACGACACCCTGATCTATGCGTCGCTGTCGCGTGGCTACAAGGGCGGCGGGACCAATCCGCCTCGACTGGACCTCAATCCAGGCGTCGTCGAATATCTACCGTTATCCAGCACGTTCGACCCCGAATACGTCAATGCATTCGAGATTGGGACCAAGAACACGCTCCTGGACGGCGCGCTTCGGCTCAACACCATCGCGTTCTTCTACGACTACAAAGATTATCAAGTTTCTCAGATCGTCGATCGCATCTCGCTGAACGAGAATTTCGACGCCACCATCTGGGGGCTTGAGTTGGAAGCCGTCTACAAGCCTACGGCCAACTTCCAGATCGACGGCAACTTCGGCTATCTGAAAACCCGCATCGCCGACGGAGAGGGCTCCATCAACGTCATGGACCGGACACAGGGTACGGACGGCTGGACCGTCCTTCGTCCGTGGATTCAGGTGCCGTCCAACTGTATCGCGCCGACCGAATATGTAGAGCGGATTCTCAACAGCCCATTTGGTCCTGAACTGGCGAACTTCGCCATCAGCGCCTTGTGCGCAGGCTCTTCTCGTTTCGGCACGTTCAACCCCGATTTTGCTTCCAGCCTGCCCTTCTGGGCCTTCTACGGCTTCGAATACGACCCTCTGACTGAAGCTCCCAACGGCGGTCGTGGCTTCGAGGCCGACCTGAGCGGCAACGAGTTACCCAACTCGCCCAGTTGGACCGCGAACATTGGGGCGCAATACACCTGGTTCATGGGCAACTGGGATCTCACGCTTCGCGGCGATTACTATCGCCAGGGCGAAAGCTTCTTCCGGGTTTACAATACCGAATATGACCGACTGGAGGGTTGGGACAACGTCAACCTTTCGGTGAAGCTGGAAGACACAAGGCGCGGCTTGATCCTTCAGGCCTACGTCAAGAACGTCTTCGACGACGCGCCGATCGTCGACGCCTTCACCAACTCCGACGACACCGGCCTGACCACCAACGTCTTCACCCTGGACCCGCGGCTATTCGCCGTGCGTCTGACGAAGACGTTCTGAAGACGCAAAGACCCGCCGACGCAGTTGGAGATCTCGGATTCCCCCGACCGCTTCAGCGGTCGGGATTTCGCGCCATCCTCCATTTACCATGTTGAAAAATAACAATTATTTATTGACTCAAGGATGCTTACGGCGCTGTAAATAGGCGTCCAAACATAGGACGGTCCAAGTTTCACAGGGCCCCTGAAGGCTCACTTAAGGGAGGACTATCATGATCAAGACACTTTCCTTCGCCGCCGCAGCCTTGGCGACGGTCGCGCTCGCGTCGCCAACCTTCGCTCAGTCGTTCTCGCCCAGCACGGGCAACTTATCGGGTTCTGGATCCGTTCGGCTTCAACAGACGACGGACGTGACGTGTAACGTTTCAATCACGGCATCGCCCGGCGCCACCACCCGAGCGATCCCCACGCGCAGTATTTCAGCAGGTAGTTTTCTCTGCGTAGTCGTTGCGCCCTATGGAGCTTGGAGCGCATCAGTCGTGCCAGGATCGACAAGCTTGATTTCTCTTACCATTGGAGCCAATACCGTCGCTAACAAGCCTTGCTACGGCACCGTTACCGTCGCCTGGAACAATACAACCAGGAGCGCCACCTTCAACAACAACGTGCTGCCTGCGGTGAACGCTGGGGATCCGTCTTGCACCTTGGTCAGCGGCTCCATCAACATCCCCGGCCTGCAAATCCTCTAGTCCAGGCGCAAGTCTGGCTTTCTGAAACTGAAAAACCTCGGCCGGACGTCTCCGACGTCCGGCTTTTTTCGCTTCTCGTCGTGTAATACTGGTGCGCACGAACCGCTCAGGTCACGCAACGATCGATGTTCCCCGCTTGATGCTCAGCAGATCTTGGTGATCGCGTAGATGCTGTCTTGCCTCCCCATTGTCGCCTTGGCCGCGTTCGCCCAGGACGCCGAGACAGCGGCTCCAGCCCAGTTGGACGAGGTCGTCGTCGTCGGGCGGCGGGGCGCCGCCAGACTGGCGCCCGAACGCGAGTTTGGAACCGAGGAAATCGACAATCTTGGCGCCTACGACATCGGCGAGGTCATCAACCGCATCAGCGAAAACCTCGGCCTCCAACAGCCGCCCTTGATCATCGTCAACGGACGTCGGGTCGTCGATCCTCGCAACTTCCTCGGCTTTCCGCCAGACGCTCTGTCCCGGCTCGAAATCCTGCCGCAACAGGCGGGTGCGACCTATGGCGCTGACCCCTCTCGGAGGGTGGTCAATATCGTCCTCGTTCCTGAGTTCAAAAGCCGCGACGGCCTGGCCAGAGCATCGCGACCGACAAGCGGCGGAACCTCGACGCTGGCGGTCGACGCCCGCCAATCTCAACTCAAAGAGACCGACACACTGCAGTTCGGCGTCGAGGCGGCGCGGACGACATCGCTCAGGGCCGACGAACGGCCAAGCGTTCTCGAGGACAATCCCGCGCGTGAAGGCGGCACGCTGCGCCCAGCGACCCAGACCGCCTCGGCGAACCTTTCCATGACAGGAACGATCGGCGAGTGGGCGACATCCCTGACGGCCAGCGCGCAGGAGCAGCGCAGTCGGTTTTCATTTCGTGTCGCAGGAGCCGCACTCAACACGCGACAGGCCACAAGCGTCCTGAACGCGAGCGGCGGCGTCAGCGGCTCCGCCTATGGCTGGTCGGTGAGGATGAGTCTGGACGCGGTCGCCATCGAAAGCCGCCAGAAAGGCGTTCTGGACCTCACCGCTCGAAATCTGTCGGGCGTGGCGAACCTGTCCGCCGACCGGACTTTGATCGACCTGCCGGCGGGGCCGATGCTTCAGACGGTGGACACGCAATACTCCCTCGCTCGAGATAAAACCGACACCCCGGACGGAAGGGCGACCCAATCCTCGCAGGCGCTCGATGTAAGGTCTGGCCTGACGCTTCCGATCTTGTCGGCCCAGCAGGACGAAGGGGGAGCGGGCTGGGGCGATCTTGTCGTCACCCTCGGCGGACGGTTGAGAACGTTGGACACCGCAGGGGCAGACGGCCAGGGGCTCAGTGCCGGCTTTGCTTGGACGCCGTCGGACCGATATCGGTTTACGGGGCAGTGGTCCCGCGCGACAGATGCTCCCACACGTGATCAACGGTTCGCCCCGGCCCTCTACGGATCGCCGCAGACCGTCTATGACTTCCGATCCGGCGAGGCCGTGGAAATCCTGCCCTTCACCGGCGGAAATCCAGACCTTCGGGTGCAAGAAACACAGTCGGCGTCGATCGGCGCCTCGGCAGGCCCGTTCGGTCGTTGGGGCCTCCAGGGCAACCTCGATCTGCAGAGTACGCGATCGACCGCCGCGATCGCCGCCCTGCCTGCACTCACCCCGGCGACCGAGGCCGCCTTCCCGGACCGATTTTTGAGGGATGCGACGGGGCGTCTGTTTGCCGTCGATCGGCGCGCCATCAATCTGCAGGAGATCGCGGCCGACATCCTCTCGTCCGGCCTGACCGCCAACATTCCCTTGGGCGAGACCGCCCCGGGTTCGCCCGGGCGAGGCTCGGTCCAGGTCTCCGTCAGCCATACCTGGCGGCTCGCGGATCGGCTGATCATCCGCAACGATCTTCCCATGTTCGATAGATTGGCCGGAGATGGCGGGGGCGTACCGCGCTACCAGGCGACCCTGAGGGTGGACGGTCGATTTGGACGTTGGGGCGCGAACCTGAGCGGCAGCTGGCGCAGCAGCGCGCGTATTCGGCGCGACGTGGGGCAGGATGGACCACAAGACATTCTCCTGTCGCCCATGACCACCGTCGGCCTGAAGGTGAGCACCGTTCTGGAGACGAACCAGGGCGAGGCGACAGCAACGCCAGGCCGTCGCCGAAATGACGGACTTCGCCTTGAGCTTGAGATCGAGAACCTGTTCGACGCTCGCCCAAGGGCCCGCCTCGGCGACGGCCTCCCAGTCCCTGGTTATGGCCGCAACGACCAGGATCCCTTGGGCCGTACCGTACGCCTCACGGCAAGTCAGCGCTTCTGACACGAGCGGCCTGGCGCAATCAGACCGTCTGCGCGTTTGCCCCCTTAGCTTAGGGGAGACGTTCGCGCCGCACCGGGGGTCGCGACGTTCAGCTAGGCGTGGGGGAGCGGGCAAGACTAAGGGCGTCCGAGAAGAAGCGCCCCTCATTCCAGAAGCGGACCTACGATTGGCCGATATGGGTCAGCAGCAGTCTCAGCCCACGCTACCTTTGCGAGCAGAATATACCGTCAGAAGTACCGTCAGAGTGCTGTGACTGCTACCGGAAACGCGACTCTGCCCGCTGGGAAATACCAATAAAATCCGAGCCCTGCGGGGTGGTCTTTGCGCTGATTGACCATTGAGACGGTAGGATCAGGCCGATCTTTCAACTCGTTGAAATGTAACTTGCTTATTGCAGCGCATCCCGCTCACTCACTCCCACTCGATCCTTCAGTAGACCAGAAGGCGCTGATTTATCAGCGCCTTTTCTTTGATCCACGCACCATGCCGCGCGAGCTACCGTCACTTAAATAGCGTCGTTGAATTCATTGGTAAAATTCGACGTAGTAAAATTTCAGTGATGCTGCCATCTATCGGCGCAAGCGGGTCTCTCTCCGGGCAACAGGAGCTCCGCCGGACAGACGACAGGAGACTTGGACTATACCGTACGATCACGCTGACGACGGCCGCCCAGTAAGGGCTAACATATCGCCAGTCCGACGCTCGACCAACGGCTTGGATGCGCCAAGACCAAACAAGGCATCGGGTCCGAAGCCCCCGCAAGGATCGTGAACCCTGCGAGACTTTGAGGTCAGCACCGTCAGTACTCGCATATCCGCTTACAGTCTATTGCCCTACTGTCCGTCCGAACGGCTGAAAAGTGGTAGAAAGCGGTTCGGCGCTGCGATATCTTCTTGAGCGAGAACGCCGAGAGCGATGTCGGCCATCGCCTCCAAAGGCTGAACCAGACGAACGATCTCAGGCGCCACCAGACTGACGCTGCCGCTGTCTTCAAGACAGGCGAGGATGGGACGGCGGCTTGGCGGCTGGGACTTGATAGCGGCCAGCAGTCCAAGCGCCAGTTCGTCGTGGTCGGCCACGATCAGGGCGGGCGGTTCGTCCTCGGCGATCAGGCGGCGCCCCCATTCCAGGCCGGCTCCAAAGTCGCCGGACGGCGCGGGGCAAAGTCGCACGGTCTTGGCGGCGGCCTGGACAGCCTCGCGTCTTTGGCGGGCCAGCCAGCCGTCCGCCTCGCTATGAACGAACGCTGCAGCACCCGCATCGACTGTCTCCAGCAAGGTGGTCATGGCCTGGGCATGATCAATCGAGACGAGGGCTCCCGCCAGCGCGGGATCGGCGTCGATCCGCACGAACGGCACCGATCGACCGGCCAACATGGCCAGCACCCTGAGATCATCCGCCAAGGGCCGCCAAAGGAGCACGCCTTCAGGACGCAGCCGGTCGATCAGGCCCTCGATATAGGCGACTGCGCCTCCGCCCGCCGGGGGGCGATCAACGATCAGGTGCCGGCCCAGGCCGCGACACCGCTCGACCGCATGACGCTGGAACTGCCCCGGCAGGTCGGACGTCCCATGACCAATCAACATAAGGACGATGAAGGACTGAGCGCGGGGCAGCCCCCGCGCAAAGGCGTTGCGGCGAAACCCCAGCGCTTCCACCGCCTCGCGGACGCGCTGCGCCGCGTCCGCGCTGACATACGGCTGGTTGTTCAGCGCCCGCGACGCGGTCATCACCGAGACGCCGGCCATCGACGCGACATCCTTGATGGTCGGTCGGGTCAAGGGACTGAAACCTCACCTGTCATGCGGTTGCTTCTGCGGCCTCGACTCATCGCTCGTCAATGGACCCGGCGTCACGGCCGAAGCCGCGACGCACGAACCCGCGCTTGACCATTGAGGCGGGGAGACGTCGCATCGGTTCCGACAAACACCTTGTAGTCCCCGACCGGAACGGACCAACCGGGACGCTGCGTGTCCCAGTTCCCCAGCAACCGGCGGTCAGCGGTCAGCGAGACCGTGCGGCTTTCGCCCGGCGCCAGCGACACCGGCTCGAATCCGATCAGCCGTTGTTGCGACCGGCCCGGCGACTCGGTCAAATAGACTTGCGGCACGTCCACCCCCGCGCGATCGCCGGTATTGGCCACCTTAAAGCTGACGGTCAGGGTGTCGCCGCCTTCGACCTTCAGATCGCTGTAGGCGAAGTCCGTGTAGGACAGGCCGAAGCCGAAGGGAAACAGCGGGCGCGCGTTCTTGGCCTCGAACCAGCGATAGCCGACGTCGGCCCCTTCAATCGTGTAATCGACCGGAAAGCTAGGTCGCGTCTCGCCCATTGCGACGAGGCCGGCTGACGGCTGGTCGATGCCTGGAATGACAGGACGAGGCAGTTGATCCACGGAGGCTGGGAAGGTCACCGGCAGTCGACCAGACGGATTGACGTCGCCGAACAGGATGTCGGCGATCGCCTCGCCGCCCTTGGCGCCCGAGTACCAGGCCTCAAGCACCGCTGGCACGTGCTCTAGCCACGGCATCACCACCGGCCCGCCGGTCTGGAGGACCACGATGGTGTTGGGGTTGGCGCGCGCCACGGCTTCGATCAGCGCTTCCTGATTGCCCGGCAGCGAGAGGTCGGGCACGTCCACCGCCTCGGTGGTCCATTGGCCGACGAAGATAATGGCCAAGTCAGCCTTTGCCGCCAGGTCGACGGCCTCGGATACATAGCGGCCGTGGGCGAAACGGACGGTGGCGTTCGGCGCCTCGGCCTTGATCGCCGCCAGCGGCGACGAGCCGTGATACAGGGCGTTGCTGAAGGGCCCCATGGCGTTTTCGCCGCCGATGCGGACTGTTGCAGCCGGCCCGCCGGGCGCGGCGACCTGCGAAGATCCGCCGCCGGACAAGACGCCCACATCCGCCTGATCGCCAATCACCACGATGTTGCGGGCGGTACGGGCAAGCGGCAGCAGATCACGCTCGTTCTTCAACAAGACCACCCCGCGTTCGGCTACGCGGCGCGCCACCTGAGCATGGGCGTCGAAATCGATGACGCCACCCGGCTGAGGCTGGTCGTCGAACATGCCGGTGGAGATCATGGTGCGCACGATCCGGTGCGCCGCATCGTCTACCCGTGTGACATACCGCGCGTCGCCGCCCGCCACCGCCTCGGTCAGCAGGCGTCCGAAATAAGGTTCCCGGTCCAGCTGCTCGCCGGACTGTTGATCCAGGCCGTTCAGCAGGGCCTCAGTCGAATGCACCGCCCCCCAGTCTGACATCACCCAGCCCTTGTAGCCCCAGTCGCGCTTGAGCACGTCGTTGAGCAGGGTCGGGTTCTCGCAAGCATACACGTCGTTGACGCGATTGTAGGCGCACATCACCGAACCGGGCTGGCCACGCTCGATCGCAATTTGGAAGGCCAGCAGGTCGCTTTCGCGGCCTGCGGCCTCGCCGATGTCGGTGCTGTGGAAGTTGCGGCCGGTCTCGTTGCCGTTGAAGGCGAAGTGTTTGATGGTCGAAATGATGCGGTTGCTCTGAATCCCGCGAATGGATTCGCCCGCCAGGGTTCCGGCCAGAAGAGGGTCCTCGCCCAGATATTCGAAGTTCCGGCCGTTGCGCGGGTCCCGGACCAGATTGACGCCGCCCGCCAGCAAGACGTTGAAGCCCTTGGCGCGCGTCTCGGCCCCGACCATGGCGCCGCCCTCACGCGCGAGTTCGGGATCGAAGGTGGCCGCCAGCGCCAGGCCGGACGGCAGGGCGGTGGCGCCGTCGCCTCTGAGCCCGGCCACCCATGACACCCCCAGGCTGGCGTCCGTCTCTTTCAAAGCCGGCACCCCCACACGCTCAACACCCGGCACATAGCCTGCGCCAGGAATTGCGCCTTCAGGGATCGGCGTGTCGCCGAAGAACGGCAAGGGCATCGTGCCATGCAGTAACGACAGCTTCTCCTCCATCGTCATGCGTCCGACCAGGGCGGCGGCGCGCGCATCGGCGGCGGCGTCCTGGACTTGGGCGTGCGCCTGAATCGGCGCGACCAAGGCGGTGGCGGCAAGGAGCGCGTGAGCGAAAGGTCTGAAGGTCATTTCCGTCCCCGTGGGCGCACAATGTGACGCGCCTCATTTGTTGTTAGACAACGTTACCATATCCAGTCGGCGGATTTTGGCAACTGGGATCATTGTGCGCAGTCGTGTTTCAGCCGATCGGCACGGTATGGGGCGCTGCGGCGCTTTGACCTTCCAACAGGCTGTGGGGCAGCACGACCGAGATCGTCCCCCTCCCCTCGGCCAGAGCATCGGCCGCATCCAACGCCGCCCACGCCATTTGCGTCAACGGCTGGCGCACGGTGGTCAAGGTCGGCCAGCCCGCCATCACCGTTCGAAGCCCGTCGAAGCCGACGATCGAGAGACAGGCTGCGGCGGGATCTTCCGACCGCAGCCGCGCGGCCCGACGCACGCCTACCGCCATCATGTCGTTGGAGGCGAAAACGGCGGTCGGAGGCTCGTCCAGATCCAGCAGACCCATCGCGGCGTCGAAGCCAGACGCCTCAGTGAACCAACCCTGCCGAATCAGCCCCGGATCGATCTCGATCCCAGCGGTGCGCATGGCGCGAACATATCCCTGACGGCGCGCTTCCGCCGCGCCGTGGCCAGGGTGGCCGCTGATCAGGGCGATGCGTCGATGCCCAAGGGTCAACAATCGCTGGGTCATGTCGAACGATGCAGCCTCGTCGTCCATCCCCACATAGACACAGCGGTCGAGATCCAGTGTCGGCGCGATGCGAACCACCGGCGCGCCCGTGGCCTCCAGCGCCGCGATCACCCGCATATTGTCCGCCAGGGGCGGCAGCAGGATGAAGGCGTCCTTTGTCAGGCCGCTAGCCACCGCCCGAACCTCCGACTCTAAGTCGGCGTTGGCACGGACGATCTCGATCGCCAGACTGGAACCGAGCGCTTGGCAACGGTCGATGAACCCTGTTTCCAGCGCCGACAGATAGGCATGGTTTTCGAGAAAGGCCTCGGCCGTCGCATAGGTGACAAGGCCAATCAGGCGGGTGCGCCCACCACTGAGGCCGCGCGCGGCAAGATTGGGCGTGTAGCCCAATGCGACGACAGCCGCTCGCACGCGGTCCCGCACGTCTGCCCTGACGCCCGCCTCGGCGTTCAGGACACGCGACACTGTCTTGAAGGATACACCGGCTCGGGCGGCGACATCCTTGATCGTCGGCTTGCGCGAGGTTGAAATCGGGGCTTTGGTCACCGCTTGAGACTAGGCCGCATCAAAAGGGTTCGCCAGTCGGAAACCGGCTTTGGCTTGACGCCGCTTCGGAAAGCGATAGCGTGACCGGTAACGTTGTCAGCGCCAATCAGAGCGCCATCGGGAGGGACTACTCATGACCATCCAACTGATCCGGTCTACGCATAGCGTGGCCGGACGCCGGGGCGCCGCGCTTGCCGCCGCCTCAATCGCGGCTCTCATGCTCGCTGGCGCGGCCGGCCAGGCCCAGGCCCAGACCCAGGCCGGCCCTGTCGCCACGACCACTACGGGCCAGGTCGCCGGTGTCACCGCCGACGGTGTCACCGCCTGGAAGGGCATTCCCTTCGCCCAGCCGCCAGTCGGCCCGCTGCGTTGGCGTGCGCCCCAGCCGCCGCGCGCCTGGTCGGGCGTGAGGCCCGCAACTGACTACAGCAACGATTGCATGCAGATTCCCTTTGCTGCCGACGCCGCGCCGTTGGGGACGCCGCCGGCCGAAGACTGCCTTTATCTGAACGTCTGGAAGCCGGCTGACGCGCCAGCCGACGCCAAACTGCCCGTCGTGGTCTGGATTTATGGCGGCGGCTGGGTGAACGGCGGCGCCTCGCCCACCGTCTATAGCGGCGCGCCGATGGCCAAGGAGGGCGTAGTCTTCGCCAGCTTCAACTATCGGTTGGGTCGCTTCGGCTTCTTCGCCCATCCTGCTCTGACGGCTGAGAACGCCGACGACGGCCATCTGGGCAATTACGGCTACATGGACCAAATTGCGGCCTTGAAATGGATCCAGGCCAATATCGCGGCCTTTGGCGGCGACCCCGACAACATCACCATCATGGGAGAATCGGCTGGCGGCGGATCGGTTCTGAACCTGATGACCACACCCCTCGCCGAAGGCTTGTTCGACCGCGCTATTTCCATGTCGGCGCCCGCGCGCATGGACTCCAGCCTGAAGCCGCTTCACGCCGAGGGCAAGCCCGACGCCGAGGATGACGGCCAAGGCTTCGCCGAATGGGCGGGCGTCACCGGCGACGACGCTCAGGCGTTGGCGGCGCTTCGTGCCCTGCCGGCCGAAAAGATCGTCGAAGGCACCGGCATGGCCACCCGCCCCGTCGCGCCCGCCAGCGGCCCAATGATCGACGGCAAGATCATGGTGGGGGCCGACAGCGTGTTCCGCGCCCAGCAACAGGCGCGCGTTCCTCTGATGATCGGCGGTGTCACCGCCGATATCGGTTGGGGCCCGCCCCTGCCCCGCGACGAGATGCTGGCCCGCTTCCCGGACCCCGAAGCAGCCCGCGCCGCCTATGGCGACATCACCCCCGACGAGGCCTTCCGCTACTCCATCTATATGGACTCCTTCATGATCGAGCCGGCTCGGTTCATCGCCCAGGAGCAGACCAAGGCAGGGGCGCCCGTCTGGCACTATCGCTACGGCTATGTGGCGGACACGATGCGGAGCGAATGGCCCGCGGTTCCCCATGCGACGGAAATCCCGTTCTTCTTGCAGACCATCGACGCCCGCTACCCGGACAAGGTGACGCCGGCGGATCGCGAGGCCTCCAAGCTGATCGCCTCCTACATCGTCAACTTCGCCCGCGCCGGCGACCCGAACGGCGCCGGCCTGCCGCGTTGGCCGGTGTTCGACGCCCAGTCCCAGCCGGTAATGCGCTTCAACAACGACGGCGTCGAAGGCGGTCCCGATCCGTGGCGCGCTCGACTGGACGTCACCCAGGCTGCGGCCGAAGCCGCCCGCAAGTAACGCGCAACCTTCCTAAGGGTGCTAAACTGACGGCGTCGCGATCATCGCGACGCCGTTTTCTTATGCCCGACGATTTGGCGTCGACGCCGCTCAGCCAAGCAAAGCGCTGGCGGCGCACGCCCGACAGAACGTCTCTAGCGCGTCTCTTCCACTCGGCATCTCGACAAAAAAGGGCCGCTGCGGAAAACCGCAGCGGCCAGGCCGGCGCTCAGGATGCCGGAAAGGCACGTCTAGAAGCTGGCGGTCAGTTGCGCGCTGAAGGTGCGGCCGTAGGGGTGAGAGTAGGATCCGTTGAACACCGACTGACTGGTGATCACGATGGGAGGATCCTCGTCCGTCAGATTCTGGATCGTCAGCGAGGCCCGCAGTCCCTTCACGAACCCGCCCGCCGGCGCCCGGAATTCGGTGGCGTAGGCCAAAGTGGCGTCGGCCGTGACCCAGGCATCGACCTTTTGAGGCGTGATGGACGATCCCAGGGAATCGACCGCCAGATCATTGGTGTAGCCGCCCGTATAGTTGACGAACAGGTTGCCGCTGAACTCACGCCAGTTGGCGCCCAAGGACGCCCGGCCCCGCCATTCGATGGGCGTGCTGTAGAAGCCCAGGCGATCCTCGAACGGCTGCCCCTCTACGACCTGCTGCTCATTGCTCATCGTCCAACTGGCCGCCAGCGAGGCATTGACCGACAACTCGCCAAACCGGCGATCGTAGAAGACGCTGGCGTCGATACCGTCCTGGCGTGTCGCCGCCAGATTGGTGTTGCGCTGGTCGATCAGCACATTGACGGCGCAGAAGTCTGGGATGCCGCCGTACAGCAGGGTGCGACCCAAGTATTGCTGCAACAACGGATCGGACGTCGTCAGGTCGGCGTTCGAGCAGGTGGTCGGGTTGTTGATGGGTATGATGTTGGCCGCAAAACCCCGATAGTCAGGATAGAGCCCGGCCTGATAGGCGCCCAGCGCATCCGGGGATGCGATACGGCCTGTGTAGCTGATATTGTAGTAGGTGGCGTTGAAGGTGAAGTCGCCCAGTTCGAGATCGCCGCCGAAGGACCAGTTTGTGGCCTCTTCAGGCTTGAGATCCGGGTTTGAACCCAAAACCAGCCCAACGTTAGCCAACGTCAGCCCCGCGCCCGGCAGGTTCAGGAAGCCGTTTGTCACGCGCGGGTCGCTGTTGGACGACGGAAAGCCGAACGAGGACGAATAGGCGAACAGATTGACATCCGGCAGCGACGGTGCCCGGAACGACGTGCCCCAGGACCCCCGCAGGCTGAAGGTGTCAGTGACGTCCAAGGTGACGCCGATCTTGGGATTTGTGGTGTTGCCCACATCGGAATAGTCGTCATAGCGGACGGCCGCATCGACGATCAGGCTCTGGACCAGCGGCACGCCCATTTCCGGACCGATAAGCGGCACGTAAAGCTCGCCGAAGGCCGACCAGATGGTCCGATCCAGCTTGCTGGTGGCCTCGGTGGTGTCGAACTCGAACGCGTTCAGCGCCGTGCGATTGGCTCCGTTGACGTTGTAGTTGTAGGCTTCGTTGCGCTCACCGCCGAAAGCCGCACGCACCGTGCCGCCCGGCAGGTCGAACAACGGCCCGTTGAACTTGACCACAATGTCGTCCAGGCCGTTCCCGCTGCTCTGAATATTGTCGCCCAGCAATGTCGACAGTTGCGCGTCCGACAATGAGGTGCTGCTCAGCGGATTGATGTCTCCGGTGTTGATCCGATACTGCAAAGCCGTCGGATTGAGATTCAACCCCGTCTGACAATAGTTGCACGCTTCGTCCCGCCCGAACGTATAGGAAGCGTCCATCTTCCAATCGAAGGGCAGCAGCGCCCGGAAACCGGCGGTGATGCTGTAGGTTTCCGAATAGTTATTGAAGTTGCTCGTTCCAAAATCCTTAATGCCACTATATTGCACATTGAGGTTCGCCCCCGGCGCGACTCCGGGAATTCCGCTGATGTAATAGGGGTTCGGTGTCGCCGTGACGTTGCCGGCCGCATCGAAAAGGAACGGCGAAAGGGTGACGTTTTGGTTCACCGAAGCCAGCGAGCGCGAATAGGTCTCGCGCTTGCTGTAGGAGGCCTGCAGGAAACCTTCGATGTGCCGGCCGAACTGCTGGTTGGCGAACAGAGAGAGTTGGTGCTTTTTCTGCTCGCCCACATAGTCCGTATATTCGGCGGAATCCGTGAGATTAGGCCGGTTCAGCAACAGGTCCGAGGCCGACAGTCCGACGTTCGCGCCCGTCGGAAGGCCGTAGTAGGTGTATGCGCCGGCTCTGGGCAGCGTCGGGTTCTGCGAACCGTCGGCGTTCTGGACATAGATGTTGGCGGGTCCCGAGACCGTCGCTGTCGTTCCGTTCAGCCGGTTGTCCGGTCCGCCGTAACGGGTCAGATCCTGCATCAGCAGCGGATTTTCCGACCGCAGATAGGCGTCACGGGAGGTGTATTCATACGCCAGCAGCACGTTGCCGCCACCCATGCCGCCCAGGTCGCCCCACATCTTGCCGGTCGTGAACGACGGCGAATACTCGACCCCGCCGGTCTGGTTGGTGACCCGAAGCGACGCCTCGACGCCTTCGAAGTCCTTGCGCAACACATAGTTCACCACGCCCGCGACCGCGTCTGAGCCGTAGAGCGCCGAAGCGCCGTCCGCGATCACTTCGACGCGTTCCACGGCGGCCAACGGCACCTGGTTGGCTTCGGTGAAGTTCGAGGCCGCGCCCGTCGCGACAAGGCGGTGGCCGTCCACCAGCGTCAACGTCGCCTGGGCGCCGAGGCCACGAAGGTTGATGGCGTTGCCCTGCTGGGAATTATAGGAACCCTGTGTCCCGCCTTCGCGGAAGTCACCGAGATTCTTGACCTGCGGCAGGGTCCGGACGGCGTCGGCTACGTTGCTGACACCGGTTCTCAGGATTTCCTCACGCGAGAGGGTGACAGTTTCGCTGCCGACCGGCTTCACGCCCGAGATGTTGGTCCCGACGGCGGTGACGACGATGTCCTCGACGCTGGCGACATCGCCGTCTTCCTCGGTCTGTGCGGCCTCGCCGGATTGGGGCGAAGGCGTCTGCTGCGCCCAGGCTGCGGGCCCGAAAAGGGTCGTGGCCAGCACGGCGCCCGCCGCGGTGGTCAGCCAGCGCGCACGACGGCTCGTGTTGGATTGAATGATCGTCTTCATGGTTTCCCCTCCTGACGCGCTCCCGACGCGTCTATTGTTTCGTTGCGGCGCACGTCGGCGCCGAGCGCGGGTTCAGCCGCGCCATCTGTCTTGGAAAAACGGAAAACCGCTTCCTTCCCTGCCGCCCGGACGCTCTGACGGCGCCTCGGGCATGACAGCGTTCCCATAGCATCGAACAGCTTTCATGACAACGATACCAGGATGGTGTCACAGGGTCTTTTTGGGACAGGGGGCCGTGGGCGAGGCCGGTCCATCCGACAAGCGTATATCGGCGAGCGAGATGGTCAGCGGCGCCGTGGAAACAAGGCTGAACGGTTGATCCACGGACCGAAGCTCCACGCCGCTTTGCGCCAGGCAGCGCAACGGAATGGATATGGTGCGCCACTCGCCGGTCGGTCCGGTCAACGGCGCCAGATCGACGAAGGTCATGCCCATGCCCGCCCACAGGGCGCCGGTGATCGGCGTCTCGACACGCGCACGGAAAGTCAGGGAGCGATCCGCACGCTCGGACAGGTCGATCCGGTCCCCGCCGATGCCAACCAGGGCCTGGCCCGAGAAGGCGAGCCGCAGGCTGTCTTCCTGGATCGCTCCGTCGGTCGGAGACCACGCAACCGAGGCGCTGGCTCCCCGAGGCGACGCCACCGCCGTGACGCCCGCCCCATCGCGAATGCTCATCGTCCAGGGCGGCTGGAAGCGGCCGGTGACGAAGAAGCGGTCCAGGTTGACTGGCGGCAGATCGACGCCAGACACCTCAGGCAGCGCTCCCACCGATCCGGGCTTGGCGTAGGACAGGCCATAGCCATAGGCGAACAGAGGATCATATCCCGGCTGGCCAACGTTAAGCGGCGTGCCCTCCGCTGTTCGCGGCCAGGAGAAGGTCAGACGCCCGGTGAAATCATGGGCGGCCTTGCCGGATGGATCCGCCACCAGCACGTCGGCCACGCCCTGCCCCTGGGTTCCCGGCAGCCAGGCTGCGACGAAGGCGTCAGAAGCGTTGATCTCCGGGTTCACCCACAACGGGCGGCCCGTCAGGAAGACGGTCACGGTCGGCACGCCCGCCGCCTTCAGCCGCTTCAGAATTTCCAGCGGATTTTCGGACCGATAGTCCAGATGGCGAACGTCGCCCTGACCTTCCGCATAGGGCGTCTCGCCGAACACGACCACAGCGACGTCCGGCTTGTCCTGGAAAACGCCATCGGCGCTGAGCGTCGCCTCGCCTCCGGCCGCAGCCACCGCATCCCTCAGTCCAGCCCAGATCGACTGGCCGTTGGGGAAGTCGGCGTTGCTGTTGCCGGTGCCCTGCCAACTGATGGTCCAGCCGCCCGACGCCTGGCCGATGTCGTCGGCGTCGCCGGCCACCAGGACACGCGCGCCCGGCCGAATAGGAAGGACCGATTCCTCGTTCTTGAGCAGCACCAGAGATTTCCGCACCGCTTCGCGGGCCAGCTCCAGGTGATCCGGCGCACCCAGACGATTCAGCTCGCCCGCCAAGGCGTAGCGCGCGGGTTCGAACACGCCCGCCTTGACCTTCACCCGTAGGATGCGGGTCACGGCGTCGTCCAACACGGCCATTGGGATGCGCCCCGAGCGCACTTGCGCCAGGGTGTTGTCATAGAGGCCGCGCCAGCTGTCCGGCGCCATATACATGTCCAGCCCCGCTTCCAGCGCCTCGGGGCAGCTGACCGTGGTGCAGCCCGGAAGCTGGCCGTGGGCGTTCCAGTCGCCGACGACGAAACCTTCGAAGCCCAGACGCCCCTTCAGCACATCGCGCAGGATGGTCGGATTGCCGGTGTGCTTGACCCCGTTCCAGCTGGAGAATGACGCCATGATCGTCAGGGCGCCCGCGTTGATGGCGGCCGGATAGCCGCCCAGATGGATGTCGATCAGCTCGCGCTCAGTCCCTTTGAAGTCGCCCTGATCATGGCCGCCGTCCGTGCCGCCGTCGGCCAGGAAGTGTTTGGCCGAACTGACGACACGTTCCGGGCCGATCGGCCGATCCGCCGACAGCACGCCCTGCAGACCTTCGACCATCGCCCCGGCGTAGTCGACCTGAACGTCCGGGATTTCGGCATAGCCTTCCAGCGTGCGGCCCCACCGGTCGTCCCGAGGCACCGCCAGGGTCGGCGCAAAGGTCCAGTCGGCTCCCGTGGCGGCGATCTCCTCGGCCGTGGCCGCGCCGATGCGCCGGATCAGGTCGGGATCGTGCGCCGCCCCCAGTCCGATATTGTGCGGAAAGATGGTCGCACCGAAGATGTTGTTGTGGCCGTGCACTGCGTCCACGCCGAACAGCAGCGGGACGCGCGCGCCCGGACGCTGAGCCGCCGCCGCGCGGAATGCCGCAGCCAGATCGACCCAGGCTTGGGCCGGGGCGCGGTCATCTCCGCCAGGACCGGACGTGCCGCCCGCCAGGACCGACCCGAGCGGATAGGTCAGCAGATCTTCCGGCTTGATGGAGGCGATGTCGGCCTGGATCGTCTGGCCGACCTTCTCTTCGACCGTCATCCGGGCCAGCAGCTCGCGCACCAAAGCTTCGGTCCGCGCATCGGTCATGGCGGGGGGACTGTGAGCCGCCGGCCACATCTCGGGGTGGGCCCGCGACGCCTCGGGAACGGGGGCCCCGGCGCCTGCCGACTGCATGGCGATCGTCAAGGCCGCGGCGATGGCGGTCGTGTTCATCATGATCTTCTCCCCCGCGGCGGACGCCGCGCTGTTTTCGCCTCTTGCGAGGTCTTTCGTTTTCGGTCCTGACAACCGCTAGATCTCACGCTAGGTATTGATGGTAACGTTGTCAACGCGACATTCGAGAGGCCGCGCCCATGCCCTTTTCCTTCCTGTCCTTGGCTCTGGCCGCAACCCTGGCCGTGGCTTCGCCTCCGCCCGAGCCTGTCGATGCCGCACCGGCGATCTTCCAAGACGGAGAAACCTTCCGCGACATGGACCGCAACGGTCGTCTTGATCCCTATGAGGACCACCGGCTGGACGCAGACCGGCGCGTCGCCGACCTTCTGTCGCGCATGACGCTGGAGGAAAAGGCCGGCGCGGTGATGCACGGCACGGCGCCGACGCCTCAGAGCGTCCGTGGCGGCGTCGGTGTAGCGGAAACCTATGATGTCGCGCGGTTCGAGACCCTCAACCGCCAGCGCCACATCAGCAGCGTCATCACCTGTCTCAGCGCCGCGCCCGATGTCCTGGCGGCCCAGAACAACGCGCTTCAAAGGGTCGCCAGTGGGTCGCGCCTGGGCATACCGGTGACGATCAGCACCGACCCCCGCAACCATTTCCAGCGCACCGACGGCGCCAGCCTGGCGGCGCTCGGCTTTTCGCAATGGCCGGAACCCCTGGGCTTGGCGGCATTGGATGACGCCGAGATCGTGCGTCGGTTCGGCGACGCGGCACGCCAGGAGTATCGAGCGGTCGGCATCCACATGGCCTTGTCGCCCCAGGCCGACCTGGCCACCGAGCCGCGCTGGTCCCGCATCAACGGCACTTTCGGCGAGGATCCCGCCCGTACCGGCCGCATGGTCCAGGCCTATGTCGTCGGTTTCCAGGGCGCAGCAGACGGCCTGCGCCCGGACGGGGTCGCGGCGGTTGTCAAACACTGGGTCGGATACGGCGCCGCGCCGGAAGGCTGGGACGGCCACAACTATTATGGCCGGTTCTCGCGCTTGGGCGACACCGAACTGGCGACCCACATCCAGCCCTTCCTGGGAGCCTTCGCAGCGGGCGTGGCGGGCGTCATGCCGACCTATAATATTCTGCAGGGCGTCACCCTCGACGGGGCGCCGATCGAGCCGGTCGGGGCCGGCTTCAACCACGGCCTGCTGACTACGCTGCTGCGGGATCGCTACGGCTTCAAGGGCCTGGTCGTGTCGGACTGGGCCATCACCAACGATTGCGGCGACAACTGCCGCATGGGCGCGACGCCTCACGGCTTCGGCGACATCGCCATGCCCTGGGGTGTGGAGGATCTCACCGAGACCGAGCGCTTCGCCAAGGGCATGAACGCCGGCGTCGATCAGTTCGGCGGCACCGAACAGACGGACCGGATGGTCGAGGCGGTCCACCAGGGTCTGGTTCCCGAAGCCCGTCTGGACCAGGCCGTCAGCCGAGTGCTGCGACTGAAGTTCGAACTCGGCCTGTTCGACCATCCCTTCGTCGACCCCGCTGCGGCGACGCGAATGCTGGCCGACCCGGCGCGTCAGGCCATGGCCGACGACGTCCAGCGCCGCGCCATGGTGATGCTGGAAAATCGCCTGCCCGCGCCGGTCTCGCCCGGCGCCCCCGTCTATCTGCACGGCGTCGCGCCTGAGGCGGCCCGCGCCGCCGGCCTGATCCCGGTGGACACGCCCGAGGGGGCGGATATCGCCCTGTTCCGCTTGGCCGCGCCGTTCGAGACGCCGCACCCTAACTTCTTCTTCGGTAGCCGCCAGCACGAGGGCGCTCTCGACTTCCCGGTCGACGATCCCGCCCTGGCGGACCTGCGGCGCGCAGCCGCCGCCACGCCGACGATCGTCAGCGTCTATCTGGATCGTCCCGCCGTGCTGACGTCGTTGAAGCCGCTGGCCAGCGTCCTGATCGGCGAGTTCGGCGCCTCGGACGCCGCCGTGCTGGACGTCGCCATGGGTCGGACCCACGCCGAGGGCCGGCTGCCCTTCGCCCTGCCCGCGTCGATGGATCAGGTCCGCGCCCAGGATCCCGCCCGTCCCGACGATCTGGGCGCGCTCCTCTATCCGCTCGGCTACGCCTGGATGGGACAGGCGGGCGCGCATCAGTCGTCCAGCCGTTCGAAATAGAGCGGGCGTCCCGGCCGACCGTCGGCGAAGCGCGTCTCTAGCTGCTCGGGCGCCTGGCCGGCTTCGACCCAGGCTTCCAAAGCGGCCTGCAGCCCTTGAGGTGCGGCGCCCGGCCCGCCGCCGCAGTGGCTGACGCCCGGCGCGATGAAGAGGCGGTGGAAGGCGGCGCTGTCGGGCGTCGCCCGCCTCACGGCCTCGGCGTAGGCGATGGAATCGCGCAGGGGCACGACCGGGTCGGCGCCGCCATGCCATTGGATCAGCTTGCCGCCCTTGGCGCGGAAGGCCGAAAGGTCAGGATTTTCGGCGTCGATAACCGGCGCGAGGCGCGTGTGGGCCCGGCTCCAGTCGGCGTCGAAGTCGAAGTCGCGCCACGTCCAGTCCGCATCATCGAAGGCCCATACGCGCCAGAACCCCTCACGCGCCGGACGAGTCGGATCGCGGGGATCGGCCCAATAGGCGGCCCAGCCCGCCTCGCTGCCCGGCGGCCAACCCCAGGCGATGCGCTGACCTGTCCTGGGATTTGTCGCGCCCGCATACATCCGGCGCAGGGCGGCGACCTGTTCAGTCGTCAGACAGTCGGGCCGGTCGTCTCCGGCGCAATCCAGCACCGCCGGGTCGAAGGCGCAGTCCTGCGGCGCCGTCACCCAAGGCTGGTCCGGATCATCATCCGGGCGTCGGCAGGCGGCGATCGACGCCCGGCTGATCATCGTCAGTTTGGACACCGGCAGAATCTCGCGTCCGTCGGCGTCGTGGTTCTGCACGAACTGCCAAAGGAAGGCGGCGTTCAACCGGGTGCGATAGTTGCCGGGCGCGCCCGCCAGAACCCCGTCGAAGTCGTCCGGATAGCGCTGTGCCTCCATCAGGGCCTGGTGCCCGCCGGTCGAACAGCCGTTGAAATAACTCCAGTCCGGCGCCCGGCCGTAGAAGGCGTCGACCACCGCCTTGGCCTGGACCACGCTGACATGAACGGCCCGATGACCCCAGTCCACGACCGCCTCTGGACGGCCGACGGCGAAGTCAGGATCGTCGCCCGTGTGTCCCGTGTCCGTGCCGACCGCGACCGCGCCGTCGCTGAGCGCCTCGACCATGCCGAAATAGGGCAGGGCTGAGCTGTAGCCCCCATTGCCGGACATTCGCAGCCTCCCAGCCCAGCCGTTCAGCGGCAGCCAGACCTCGAAGCCGATCTCCGACCCGACGACAGGGCGCGCCTTTCCGGTCACACGGCAGAAAGCCGGTGTTTCGGGCAGCGGCCGGTTCATGCCCGGCGGCGTCCAGGCGCCGGCGGCCACCACCTCCGTCGTGATCTCGGCGTGGTCCAGAGCGGCGCCGGCAAGGGCCTTGCATCGGTCGGGCGCCGGAGCCGTCGCGACCAGCAGGACGGAGGCCAGGCCGATCATGGCCGCGCCTCTTGGACCAGAACATCGCTGGCCTGGGCCTCGGCGATCAGCCGCTCGGCGTCCTGCGGCGTCAGGAAGTGCTGCGCCGTCAGGTCGGCTGCGGCGGCGCGGACCGCGCGAACATAGCCTTCATGGTCACCGTATCGCTCTTGCAGCGACAGGCGCGGATCGCCCGACGCCTCGCGTTCTGCGCGGGTTGGCGCGAAAGGGATGAAGCCGCCCTGGAAGCCACAGCCCTGCCCCGCGTAATAGCCGGTCGCCTGAACGTTCCATCCCAGATAGGTCCCCAGCGGCGCACGGTGCTGGACCGACATGGCGCCGACCCGTTCGTTGCCGTCGGCGTCCACGCGGGGAACACGGGAGGACACGGTGTAGCTGACCGTCGGCGGCAGTCGCGTCTGGACACCCGACAGGTCGTCGGGATCGAACCCTTCGCCGAAATCATAGTGCAGGAAGGCGTTGAACTTTCCGTCCGGCGACGCCGCGCCGGGGATGGAGGGGAAACCCATCGCGCGAGCCGTCGGTTCGACCAGTTCCCCCGCCGCCAGCGTCGGATAACGGCTGGGCGGCGGCTCGACGCCCTCGGCGACCCAAGCCATCAGTGCGCCGGTCAGTGCCCGCAGGGTGTCGGTCGTGGGATTGGGATTGCCCGGCAGAACGCAGCCATAGGTTTGCGCCCCCGCAAGGTCGAAGCCGCCTGCGCCGCCGCCGTGCGTCGTACCGGGGAAATAGTATCGCCGCACGGTGTCCGGCAGGGGAATGTCGGCGGCCGCGTCGGTCCCGACCAGGTTCGGCGACATGCGCAGCCCCCAGAATTCGGCCGAGGTGAAGGTCTCGAAGACCCTGGGACAGGTCTGGTCGCGGCTGCAGCGTGTCAGCAGGCTGGTCGGTCCCCGCCCCCGGACCTTGTCGTCATAGACGGACCACCACAGCGGCCCCTCGCTGCCGGGCTCGTAAAGGCCGGCCGCGCCGCCGGGCACAGCGAAGCGGAAGTTCAAGGGCGTGTGTCGAGCCGCGATCTGGGGGTTCAGCCCGTCGAAGACCCGGCGCCCCTGCTCGTCCGTGTTGAATCCCAGGTGCAGGAAGCTGCGGAGGAAGTTGCCCGCCTGGCTGACCCCGACGCCAATCGTCCATCGCACCCCGCCCGCCAGCGGATTGCCGTCCTCTTCGCCCGCATGGCGCAGGAAGGCGACCAGATCCCGGGTCGCGGCGAAACCGACGCCCAGCACCGGCGGGTCCTTCGCTGTATAGGTCAGCTCATAGGCGTAGGCCGGGTCGAAGCCGTCGCGCAGGCACAACTTCGTCGGGTCAGGCACGCCTGGAAACGGCGTTTCGGCGCAGTCGGCGAAGGCCCAGCCGCCGCTCGACACCGTCTCTGCCTGTGCGTCGTCGCTGCGCTTGCGGACCAGCGTCGCCTCCGTCGTCTCAAGGCTGAGCGGCAGCGGCTTCGCCGCGCCGCCGCCGAGGCCGCCGCGAATAGGCAGGGTCAGGGTTCCGGCCGGCGCATCGACGAACCGTACCAGCACAGACCCGGTCAGCGGTCCGCCGTCGGCCGCGTGTGCGACCGGAACCTGAAGCGTCTGCAGGGATGGCGCAGGCGCAATGTCGCCCTGCCAGCCGCTGGCGACGTGGATGTGCCCCTCAGGATCACCGCCCAACCGCATATTGCCTCGGTTGGGCACGTCGTAGAACAGAAAGCCGCTCCGACGCGCCCGATCAACCGGCCGGCTGAAGGCGAAGGTGGCGGCGTAGTCGATCTTGCCGCGCGCATTCCGAGGCGCGAGCGCCAGATCGGTGATCAGGGCGTTTCGGGGATCGGCAGGATCCAGTTCGCCCTCGAACCGCCCCGAGACCTTTTCGTAGGCGCCGGCCCGGCCGAAGTCACCGTCGATCGGCGCTCGCGTCTCGATCGTCAACCGGGTCACCTCGGCCTGGGCGGCGGGCGCGGTCAGCAGGGTGAAGGCGACGGCCGACGTGATCAAACGTTTCATCACAGGGCTCCGGTAAGGGCGGCGACCACAGTCATGACCAAGGTGGTTCCGAACGCCCATTTGAAGACGAACCGCTGGTGATCGCGCAGGGTCACGCCGGACAGGCCGATCAGGATGAAGGTCGAGGCGGTCAGCGGGCTGAGCGGAAAGCCGGTCGTCATCTGCCCCATCAGAGCGGCCCGGCCGATGGCGACGGGATCGTGCCCCACGGTCGCCGCCGTCTCGGCGAAGACCGGAAGAACCCCGAAATAATAGGCGTCGGGCGTGAAGACGAGGCTCAACGGCATGCTGGTGACGGCAACCAGTCCGCTCAGCCAGGGCGTCAGGAAGGACGGCATGACGCCGGCCAGAACCCGGGCCATCGCCTCGATCATCCCCGTCCCGTTCAGCACTCCGGTGAACACGCCCGCGGCCAGGATCATTGAGACGACCAGGACCACGCTGGCGGCATGACTGGCCAGTTGCGCCTGTTGCGCCTCCCAGCCGCGCCGGTTGACCGGGAGGGCGATCGCGAAGGCGATCATGAACAAGAGGAAGGGCGGAATGGCCGGCACGGGCACGACTTCGGCGTAAAGATCACGGAACAGCAGCACGATCAACGCCACCGTCAGGACCGCATTGAAGATGAACAGCCTGTCCACGCGCACGGGTTCGCGCTCCGTGGGCTCGGCGGGCGCGACGACGCCGGCGCCGACGACCGCCAGCCGTCGCCGCTCGCCCCGCCCCATCAGGAAGGCCGCCAGGAAGACCCACGCGATCCCCGCAAGCATCGCCGGCAGCAACGGAAGAAAGACCTGCTCTACCCCCGCGTCCAGCGCCGTCATCGCCCGCGCGGTCGGGCCGCCCCACGGCAACAGGTTCATCACCCCCGCCGACAAAGCGACGACGGCCGGCAGAATGAGGGGGTTCATACCCAGACGACGGTGCACAGGCAGAAGCGCTGTGATCGAGATCAGGAAGGTCGTCGCCCCGTCCCCGTCCAGGGCCACCAGCATCGGCAGGGCGGCTGTAGCCAGGCACAGCCGCACCGGATCGCCCCGCACCAGCCCGACCAGAGCGCGCACGATCGGCTCGAACAGGCCGACGTCGATCATCAATCCGAAATAAAGGACCGCGAACATCATCAGCGCCGCCACCGGCGCCACGGTCCTCAGGCCGTCGCCCGTCATCTCGGCCAGACCGCCGCCGAAGCCGCCGACCAGCGCGGCGACCACCGGCACGAGCACCAGCGCCGCCAGCACCGGCGTTCGCGTGAGCAGGATCAGCGCCAGAAAGACGCCGATCGTCACGAAGCCCAACACCGCCAGATCCAAAACCCTATCCTCCCCCGAGCGTCGCGGACTTCCGCCGCGTTCGCTCAATCCTCCAGTTCGACGCCGAGCAGCCAGGCTCCCAGACATTTGCCGTGCGCGTCCAGCGACGCCGAACGCGTGACGCCTCCCGCCAGGGCGCCCTCGATGACGAAATTCAGCGCCTTGAGACCCGGCAGCTCATGCCTGCGGATCGGATGATCAGGCTCAAGACACAGCCGCGCGCGCACCCGGTCTTCGGTCAGACCGCGCTGAAGACGATAATAGTCCTCCGCCCGATAGGCGATGACGGCGATGTTGGACACGTCGCCCTTGTCGCCTGTTCTCGCATGCGCCAGTTCACGCAACAGCATCAGCTGACCTCCCAATACAGAGTTTGCGACACCTCTCGGCGATCGATCAGGCCGGAAACGATGCCGATGACCGGCCGCACCGACGTGGACACGCCGCCGCCGCCGGACGGACCATTGGTGTAGAGCGCCGCCACCTCGCGCCCCACGCGCCGCGCATCGGCCTCGGTGCTCATGCGGCAGGCGGCGCGAGCGCGCACTTCGCTGGGCGCCGTCACGGCGGCGGCGCCTCTCGCTACGGCGTCGATCCCAATCAAATCGAAACGTGCGTCCAGCGGCTCCAGGCCGCACAGGGCCAGCCGCTCGTCCACGATCGACAAGGCCAGATGGGCGCGCTCGACGCAGCCGGGACCGGCGTATGAAATCTGTCCCTCGCCCAGCCAGCCGTCGTCCACACCGACCGAGACCTTCAGCTTCCTGGGACTCGGTCCACCCCCGCCGCCGCTCAGGGCCACCCTGTCGTCGCCCAGGTCAGTAAAGACGATGGTGCTGAAGTCTGCCGTCACATCGGGCGTCAGATAGGCCTGAGGATCGTGGAGTTCGTACAACAATTGCTCCGTGCAGGTGGCGACCGAGACGCGCCCGCCCGTGTTCTCAAGCTTGCCCAGAACCGCAGACCCGTCGTCGCGCACCTCAGCGATGGGGAAGCCCAGACGCGCCAGATCGGCGACGTCCTTGAATCCCGGATCTGCGAAATAGCCGCCCGTCAGTTGCCCCGCGCACTCCAGTAGGTGACCAACGGCGGTCCCACGCCCCAGCCGGTCCCAATCGTCCGCCCCCCAACCGAAGGCATGGACCATAGGGCCCAAGAAGAGCGACGGATCGGCCACTCGCCCGGTCAGGACAATATGGGCGCCCTCGTCCAGCGCCTGGGCGATCGCCTCATGTCCCAGATAGGCGTTGGCTGACACCACGTCCTCGGTCGGCGGCGGCTCCTGCCCAAACGGCTCCAGTTCATCGATCCGGTCGCGCACATCGTCGCCGACGACGGCAGCGATCTTCAAGCCGACAAGGCCCAGGTCTCGCGCCACCTCGGCCGCCCGCCGCGCCGCGCCCTGCGGATTGGCTGCGCCCATGTTGCTGACGATCCGCGTGCCATTGAGATAGCAGGCCGGCAGCACTGCACGCAGGCGTTCCTCAAGCAAGGGATCGTAGCCGCCGGCCTGGTCCGCCTGACGCGCGGCGACCGCCAGAGCGATCGTCCGCTCCGCCAAGCATTCGAACACCAGGAAGTCCAGTTGTCCCCGCTCGGCCAGATCGACCGCAGGATCGATCCTGTCCTCCGAAAAGCCCGCCCCCGAGCCGATGCGTATCGCCATCCCCATGAGGTCATCAGGACGCAAGCCTGCGCCGGACGCAAAGACTAATGATGGATCGCGCTATGCACAAAGCGCATGACAGCAGCCCTCATCATGCTAGAAACACCCATGCCGCTTAATCTGCGCGACCTTCAACACTTCCTCGCCATCGCTGAAACCGGCAGTTTCACCGAGGCTGGCGCGCGCCGCGCCCTGTCTCAGCCCGCATTGAGCCGCGCCATTCGCCAGTTGGAAGACCGGTTGGGCGATCGCCTGTTTGACAGGGACGGTCGCGGCGCGCGGCTTTCGCCTGCGGGCGCGCGGCTGATGCCGATAGCGGTCCGCTTGGTGCGAGAAGCCGAACTGGGGCTGGAAGACGTCTCGGCCTTCATCAAGGGATCGCGCGGCCGGCTCTGCGTCGCCGCCCTGCCCTCGCTGGCCGCAACGCTTCTGCCCGGTCCGCTCGCCGCCTTTCAGGCGGAATATCCGGACATCGACGTCAAGATTCTTGACGGTCTGGCGATGAATGTCGAAACCGCTGTCCTGGAGGGCCACGCCGACCTCGGCCTGACCATACGCCCTCTACCCGACGTCGATCTGGCCTATCAGGAATTGCAGGAAGACCTCTTCGGCGCCGTGCGCGCCAACGACCGCCAAAGCCCTGACACCATCGACACCTGGGCCGACCTGGCGCAGGTGCCCTTCATCGCCATGGCCCTCCGCAGCAGCGTCCGCCAGGCCACCGACCAAGCTTTCCTTCAAGCCGGCGTCTTCGTGCGTCCCCTTTACGAATGCGGCCACCTCGCCACGGTCGGCGCTCTCGTGGGTCGAGGGTTAGGCGTCACCGCCCTGCCGCAGCTGACCCTGCGGCTCCTGCCCGAGCCGGATCTTTCATGGACCACCTTAGATGCGCCGATAACCAAACGGTCCGTCGGCTTCGTCATCCGCCCCGACCGGCGCTCCCCCACCGTCGAAGCGATGATCCGACATCTGGCCACATAAAATAATGCTGCGCCAAACCCCCGGCGGGTAGGTGGTACCTTAGTAACGTTAGAAGTCGGAAGGTGTGATTGGGAGCGCGAGGCAGGTCGTCCCTCGCCGTCTACCACCGTAGGGCTACGGGATCGCGCCGTCCGAACCCGAGCGCTAATGTCACCCCATGGTCAACGAAACCTCTCGTCAGAGACCTCACCCGCATGCCCCCCTCACTCCCACTCGATGGTCCCCGGCGGCTTCGACGTCACGTCATAGACCACCCGGTTCACGCCGCGCACTTCGTTGATGATGCGCGTCGCGGTCTTTGCGAGGACGTCCCAGGGGAACTGGTAAAAGTCGGCGGTCATGCCGTCGGTGGAGGAGACGGCGCGCAGGGCCAGGACCTTTTCGTAGGTGCGGGCGTCGCCCATGACGCCTACGGTCTTGACCGGCAGCAGGACGGCGAAGGCCTGCCAGATGTCGTCGTACAGACCCGCCTTGCGGATCTCATCCAGATAGATGGCGTCGGCCTGTTGCAGGGTCTCGACCGCCTCGGGCGTGATTTCGCCGGGAATGCGGATGGCCAGGCCCGGTCCGGGGAACGGATGACGACCCACGAAGGCGTCCGTAAGTCCCAGTTCGCGGCCCAGGGCGCGGACCTCGTCCTTGAACAGTTCGCGCAGGGGCTCGACCAGTTTCAGCTTCATATAGTCGGGCAGGCCGCCGACATTGTGGTGGCTCTTGATCACATGGGCCTTGCCGCTGGACGAGGAGACGCTCTCGATCACGTCTGGATAGAGGGTGCCCTGGGCCAGGAATTCGGCGCCCTCGATCTTGCCGGCCTCACGGTCGAAGATCTCGATGAAGACGCGGCCGATGATCTTGCGCTTGGTTTCCGGGTCCGACTGGCCCGCCAGCTCGCCCAGAAATTCCTTCGACGCATCAACATGCACCAGCGGGATATTGTAGTGCTCACGGAACAGGGTAGTGACCTGGGTCGCCTCGTCCTTGCGCAGCAGGCCGGTGTCCACGAAGACGCAGGTCAGCTGATCGCCGATGGCCTCGTGGATCAGCACGGCGGCGACCGAACTGTCGACGCCGCCCGACAGGCCGCAGATCACCTTGGCGTCGCCGACCTGTTCGCGGATCTGGGCGATCTTCTCGTCGCGATAGGCGGCCATGGTCCAGTCGCCCTTCAGCCCGGCGATGCCGTGGGTGAAGTTCTTCAGCATCTGGTGGCCGCGCGGGGTGTGCATCACCTCGGGGTGGAACTGCACGCCGTAGAAGCGGCGGGTCTCGTCGGCGATCACCGCATAAGGCGACCCGGCCGAAGAGGCGACGACGTCGAAGCCCTCGGGGATGGCGACGATCTTGTCGCCGTGGCTCATCCAGACCGTCTCCTCCTCGCCGACCGGGGCCAGGTCGGCCAGCAGGGGCGAGGTCTTCTCGACGGTGATCTCGGCGCGGCCGAACTCGCGGGTGTGGCCGCCCTCGACCTTGCCGCCCAGCTGTTCGCACATGGTCATCTCGCCGTAGCAGATGCCCAGCACCGGCACGCCGGCCTCGAACACGGCCTGGGGCGCGCGGGGGCTGCCCTCCTCGTGCACGCTCTCGGGACCGCCCGACAGGATGATGGCCGCCGGGTTCATGGTCGCCAGGGCGGCCTCGGCCTTCTGGAAAGGATGGATCTCGCAATAGACGCTGGCCTCGCGCAGGCGGCGCGCGATCAGCTGCGTCACCTGGCTGCCGAAGTCGATGATGAGGACCTTCTGGTGGTCGTGCGGCGTGGTCATGGCGTGATCGAATCCGGGGAGAGTTGCGCGGGGTCTTGGCCTTCAAAGGCCGGAATTTCAAGGGCGGCGAGGCCGTCGGCCTCCAGCACGGCGATCAGACGGTCCAGGGCGGCGGCCAGGTTCTCGTCCACATGATGCAGGGTCGAGGTCCAGTCCTCCAGCGCCTTCAACTCGGCACGGCCGTCAGACACGCCGCGCAGGGCGATCAGAGGCACACCGAAGGTCTGGGCCGACCGGACCAGGGCCCAGGTCTCCATGTCCACCATCTCGGCGTCTATGGCGTCATAGGCGGCGCCGGAGACGACATTGGCCCCGGTCGATAGGGTCGCGGTCGGCACGCCCGGGATGGGGCACGGCAGGGGCAGGATCGCAGGCTGGTCCAGCAGCGGCGTCACGCCCTTGGCGAAACCTAGGGCGCTGGCGTCCATGTCGCGATAGGTGACCGACGCGGCCTGATAGACGGCGGCGTGGTCCAGCACCCGCGAGCCGCACGACCCCAGCGACACGATCAGGTCCGGCAGGTCGCCCGCCGCCTCCAGCCGCGCCAGGGCGGCGGTCAGGGCGACAGCGGCCTCGACCGGGCCGACGCCGGTCATCAGGGGCTGGATACGGGCTTGCAGATGCAGGCCATATTCGGCTGGCGCGGCCATGACGCACAGGACGGACACGGATCCGAACCGGTGCAAGCCGTGGCTCACTTACGCGACCCCGTCAGATAGGTGTTCTCAAGCCAGAGATTACGCTCAGCCGTCCAGGTCAGCAGGCAGTCGGTCCGGGCGGCCCTCGCCAAGGCCGGGTCGGACTGATCCGCCGCGCGGCTATCGCAGGCCGCGTCGCGCGCCCGGATCCAGGCGCGTTGGCGGTCGCGCAGTTGCAGCGTCTCGGCCCGGTCCAGGCCCTGACGCGCCGCACGATAGGCGGCGTTCAAGAAGCGATCCTCGTTCGCCAGGGCGTTGTCGAGACAGGCCTGCAAACCCGCGCCCTTGGACTGCGACTGACAGCTGAAATAGGCGTCCGAGCGATCCTGAACCGCAATGGGGCCGGCGGTCAGCGCAAGGACCAGCGACAGGATCATGCCGTGCGCTCGTACACGGCGGCGAAGAAGCCGTCGGTGTCCGCCGTGGCCGGCGACAGGCGCAGACGCGCGCCCGAGGCCAGTTCGGCGAGCTTCGTCCGGGCGGCGGCGCTCAGTTGCGGCGCGGACAGTAGATCGGCGACCGGGACCGGGCGGAACTCAGGGTTTGCCGCCTCGAAGGCGTCGGCGCTGGCCTCGTTCTCGCGCGCCAGCATCGAACAGGTGACATAGACCAGACGGCCGCCCGGCTTCACCAGCTTGGTCGCCTGGCTCAGGATGCGGACCTGCAGGGCGTGCAGCTTCTCGACCTCTTCGGTCGTCAGACGCCAGGCGTCCTCGGGCCGGCGGCGCCAGGTGCCCGAACCCGAACAAGGCGCGTCCACGAAGACCAGATCGGCCTGGCCGTTGACCGCCTCCAGCCCGCCGCCGTTTTGGCCGATCAGCACCAGCTCGGCTTCGACGCCCGCGCGTTTCAGGCGGGGACGGATGTTCTCCAGCCGCTTGTTGACGACGTCCGCAGCGATCAGCTTGCCCTGCCCCCTCATGGCCTGCGCCAGACCCAGGGTCTTGCCGCCGCCGCCGGCGCAGTAATCCACAACGGTCGTGCCCGGTTCAGCCCCGGCCAGCCAGCAGACGACCTGGCTGCCTTCGTCTTGGATCTCGAACTTACCGGCCTTGAAGCCGTCCAGGGCCTGGATGTTGGGCGGCGGTTCCGACGGGACGCGCAGGCCCAGAACGGACCAGGGGGTGCGAGACACCTCAAGCCCAGCGGCCCGCAGCTCGGCCTCGACCTCTTCCACCGTAGCGGCCGCATCATTGACCCGCAGGTCGATGGGCGCGCGCGGCGTCATCAAGGCGTGGGCTTCTTCGGCCCAGCGGTCGCCGAAGGTGGCCTTGAAATCCTCGACCACGAACTCCGGCAGACCCGCCGCGACCCAGCCGGGAACTTCGCCTTGCCCCGCCGTGATCCGGCTCCGCTCCTGTTTCGACAGCGGGCGCGGACCATAGCCGTCGCCTGAGTGCAGGGCCTCGATCTCTTCCAGCGAAAGGCCGTCGATGGCGTGCAGCGAACCGATCACCAGGGCCCTGCCGTCCTCGCGCCCGCCCATGATCCACGACAGGCGGCCGCGCGCGCGCAGCACCTTGTAGACATGATCGGCGATGGCCCGCCGATCCTTGGACCCGGCGTATCTGTTGGCGGCCCCCCAGGCCTTCAGGACGGTTTCGGCCGGTTGGCGGCCCTGGGCCATGGAGTCCAGGATGGAGGCGGCGGCGGCGAGGCGGGCGGCTGGGGTCAATTCAGGCTTTCAGGAAAAACAGGGACGCCAGGACCATGACCAGTCCCGCAAGCGAGACCACCCAGACCAGCGACCGGACATAGGGGACGCCAAAGGCGTAAAGGGGCACATAGACGACGCGCGCCCAGAAATAGAGCGCCGTCCCCCACAGGGTCAGCGGGCCGGCCGCGCCGATCACATGGGCGATCAGCACGGCGCCGATGAACAGCGGCAGGGTCTCGAACAGGTTGGCCTGGGCCCGCTCCAGACGGCCGGTCAGCGGCTTCGTCGCCGCCGGCGTCTCGTCGCGCGGACCCGCATTCCACTTCGAGCCGAACTCGACCGTCCGCGCCCCGGCCGGCAGGAAGATCTGCACCAGCGCCAGGATCAAGGTCAGGGCCAGATAGGTCAGTTCGGTCGTCATGGCCTTATCCCTGTCTGTAGTTCGGCGCCTCGCGCGTGATCATCACGTCGTGGACGTGGCTCTCCCGCAGGCCCGCGCCGGTGATGCGCACAAAGTGCGCACGTTCCTGGAAGTCGGCGATGGTGCCGGCGCCGACATAGCCCATGGAGGCGCGCAAGCCGCCGACCATCTGGTGCAGGACGGGCGAAATCGGCCCCTTGTAGGGCGTCTGGCCCTCAATGCCCTCGGGCACCAGCTTCTCGGACGAGACTTCTTTCTGGAAATAGCGATCCGCCGATCCGCGCGCCATGGCGCCCACCGAACCCATGCCGCGATACGACTTGTAGCTGCGCCCCTGGTACAGGAAGACCTCGCCGGGGCTTTCGTCGGTGCCCGCGAACATCGAGCCCATCATGGCCACGTTCGCTCCGGCCGCGATAGCCTTAGCCAGGTCGCCCGAATATTTGATCCCGCCGTCGGCGATGACCGAGGCGCCCGTGCCGCGTGCGGCCCGCGCCGAGTCCATCACGGCCGTCAGCTGCGGCACGCCCACGCCCGCGACGATGCGGGTCGTGCAGATGCTGCCCGGACCGATGCCGACCTTCACCGCATCCGCGCCCGCGTCGATCAGGGCGCGCGTCGCATCATAGGTGGCGACGTTGCCGGCGATGATCTGCAGCCGGTTGTTTTCGCGCTTGATCCGCTCGACCACCTGGGCGACCGAGGCCGAATGACCGTGTGCGGTGTCGATCACCACCACGTCGCAACCCGCCTCGGCCAGGGCCATGGCCCGCTCGTAGCCGGCGTCGCCGACCGTCGAGGCCGCCCCGACCAGCAGACGACCCTGGTCGTCCTTGGCCGCGTGGGGGAAGGCCTGGGCCTTCTCGATGTCCTTCATGGTGATCAGGCCGACGGCCCGGTAATCCTCGTCCACCACGACGACGCGCTCGATCTTGCGGGTCTTCAGCAGTTGGCGCGCCTCTTCCCGTCCCGCGCTCTCGCCCACCGTGATCAGGTCGCCCGTGGTCATCAGCGAGGCGGCCGTGACGTTCAGATCGCTCTCGAACCGCATGTCCCGGTGGGTCAGCATCCCGACCAGCTTTCCGGTCGCCGGATCGACGACGGGGAAGCCGGTGATCTTCTTGCGCGCGACGATCTCGCGCACTTCGCCCAGGGTCGTCTGCGGGCCGACGGTCACGGGATTGACCACCATGCCGCTCTCATAACGCTTCACGGCGCGGACCTGATCGGCCTGTTCCTCGATGGTCATGTTGCGGTGCAGAACGCCCAGGCCGCCGGACTGGGCCATGGCGATGGCCAGGCGGCTTTCGGTCACCGTGTCCATGGCCGAGGACAGCAGCGGGATGTTCAGTCTGATGTCGCGTGTCAGCTGGGTCGAGACATCGACCATCGCCGGCATGAACTCGGAAGCGCCGGGTTCGAGCAAAACATCGTCGAAGGTCAGTCCTTCGCGTATCTCCATAGGGAGTCTCCGTTTTGCGGGCCGCGTATAACGGGCGGCGGGGGGCCACGGCAAGGGTCTTGCGGCTTATGGACCCAATAGATTTTATTGCTTTGCAACCGGCGGGGCGGATTACCATTCTCCCTGCATGGTCGGCGTCATCCTCAGCACCGCGCGCAAACTGGCTCTGAAGATCGCCAGCTATGGCGTCATGCACCTTGTCGTAGCCATCTTGGTTGCCTTCGCCATCACGCGGGATTGGCGCATCGCCTTAGCCGTGGGCATGGTCGAGCCGATCTTCCAGACCATCGCCTACACCGTCCACGACCGCGTCTGGCACAAGGTCGAGCGCCGACGGATGGCGTCCAATATCGAAGAGGCGACGGAAGCCTTCACCGCCCGCCTCGACATCATGTCGCCCGAGGAGCAGCAGCGTTCGCACGACGCCCACGGTCATCGCGGCCACAGCCACGCCCTGCCCCGCTCCTTCAAACAGGTCGCGCTGAAGACCGTGACCTATGGCGTCATGCACTTCGCCGTCGCGGTCACGGTCGCCTACGCCCTGACAAACGACATCCGCACGGCCCTCGCCATCGGCATGATCGAACCGCTGGTCCAGACCGTCTTCTTCACCCTGCACGACCGCATCTGGGCCAGGATCGAAGACCGCCGGGCGCGTGAGAGCACGGCGACCGCCTGACGCCTCAGCGCTTGTTCAGCGCCACGAGGAAGACCTCGGCGCTATTCTTGCGGCTCGATTCCGGCTTGACGTATTTCACCGTCTCGAACTCTTCGCGCAGCCGCGCCAGAACCCCGCCGGCGTCGCCGCCCTGAAAGTTCTTGGACACGAAGTTTCCGCCCGGCTTCAGGGTGCGTATGGCGAAGTCGGCGGCGATCTCGATCAGGGCGATGATCTTCAGGTGGTCCGTCTGGCGGTGGCCGACCGTGTTGTGCGCCATGTCCGACAGCACCAGGTCCGGCGCCCCGCCGATGGCGTCGATCAGCTGCTGGTCCACCCCCGGATGGGTGAAGTCGGCCTGCAACAGCGTAGAGCCCGGAATCGGCTCGATCATCAGCAGGTCCACGCCCGCCACCGCGCCCGCCCCGCGATTGACCGCCACCTGGATCCAGCCGCCGGGCGCCGCGCCCAGGTCGATGACCTTAGAGCCACGCTTGATCAGCCGGAACTTGTCGTCGATCTCGATCAGCTTGAAGGCCGCGCGCGAACGCCAACCTTCGGCCCGCGCCTTCTCCGACCATTTGTCGGCAAGTTGCCGTTTGATCCATTGCTGGCTCGACATGGACTTGGTGTCGGCCGTCTTCATCTTGGTGCCCATGCCGCGTCCGGCGGCGGTGCCGCCCGTGGGCGGTTTGACCATGCGGCGGCGTTCTTGGGGCTTTTCGTCTTCACTCATCGTTCCCACATAGCCCCGACCGGCGTTGCGGGCTATGTCCCGCCTCAAATCAACCCCCAAGAGGACGACCGAAATGGCCGAAACCCTGACCTTCACCCTGGACACCGGCGACGGCGAAGCCCGCGACGTGGTCATCAAGCTGCGCTCCGACCTGGCCCCCGGCCACGTCGAACGCATCACCGAACTGGCCTCGGAAGGCTTTTATGACGGCGTCGTCTTCCACCGCGTGATCGCCGGCTTCATGGCCCAGGGCGGCGATCCCACCGGCACCGGCACCTCGGGCTCCAAGAAGCCGAACCTGAAGGCCGAGTTCTCGGCCGAGCCGCACAAGCGCGGCGTCTGCTCGATGGCCCGCACGTCCGATCCCAACAGCGCCAACTCGCAGTTCTTCATCTGCCTGGACGACGCCACCTTCCTGGACCGCCAGTACACCGTCTGGGGCGAAGTCGAATCCGGCATGGAACACGTCGACGCCCTGCCCAAGGGCGAGCCGCCGCGCGCCCCCGGCAAGATCGTCAAGGCGACGGTCAACTAAAGCGAAATCGGCAGAGTTAGACTTCGTCCAACTCGGATTAGATTTCGCGCAACAAGAATGTGCGCAATCTTGACGTTTCCCGGCGATGGCTTTCAGTTGCGAGACTGAGCCATCGTCGGGGGACGACATCCTTGCGTATTCTTCTGGTCATCGAGCCGTCCGGCGGCGGCTCGGGGCGTCACGTGGTCGATCTGGCCCGCGCCCTGATCCAGAGCGGCCATCAGGTTTCCCTGATCTATTCGCCGCGACGCGCCGAGGCCTGGTTTCATACCGAGGTCGCCGCCCTCTCTCTGCACGCCCTCGAACGCCTGCCGATGCGGCGAGGCGTCGGTCCGTGGGACATCGCCTGTCTTCACGCGCTCAATCGCCTGATCGCGCGTCTCGGCCCGTTCGAGATCGTGCACGGCCATAGCGCCAAGGCCGGCGCCCTGGTTCGCCTGGCCCACGCCCCCGGCGCCGCCCGCATCTACACCCCCCACGCCCTGCCGATGATGGGGCCGCCCAGTCTGTCGAAGACCGCCGCCGGCATCGCGGAGTTCCTGTTGGTGCAAGCGGGCGGCGCCGCCGTCATCGCGGTCTCCGACGAGGAAGCCGCCGTCGCGCGCCGCTGGGGCCTGCCTTCACATCGCCTCCACGTCGTCCCCAACGGCCTTGCCGCCCTGCCGTCCACAGATCGTCAGGCGGCCCGACGGGCGCTGAACCTCCCCGCCGACGCCCTCGCGGTCGGCTTCGTCGGTCGGCTTTGCGAGCAGAAGGATCCCGTCCGCTTCGCCCAGGCCATACGTCGGGCCAACGCCGCCGACCCGCGCGTCGTCGGCGTCCTGATCGGCGACGGCGACCTGGCCCCGGCGGTCGAGGCTGCGGGCGGCCGGGCCGTGCGGCTGATGGGCGGCCGCGACGCCCGATCCCTGATGGCGGGCTTCGACCTGTTCGTCATGACCAGCCGCTATGAGGCCGGCGCCTACGCCATGATCGAGGCCGCCGCCCTGGGCCTGCCGATCGTGACCACCGACGTCGGCGGCGTCGCCTGCCTGATCCAGGCCGGCGCCCGCATCGACCGCCTGCCCCAGGACGCCGCGCCGGACCCCCTGGCCCAGGAGATGCTCGCTGCACTGCAAAGCCGCGTCGTCCCCTTGCCCGTCGCAGGGACCGCTCTGTGTGCGTCGCGCATGGCCGAACAGACGGTCCAGATCTACCGCGACGCCTTCGCCCTTCGGCGCCTGGGTGGCTGAGCCCCTCTTCATCAACGGCCGCTTCCTGACCCAACCCATGAGCGGGGTGCAACGCTATGCCCGCGAGATCGTCCGCGCCCTGGACAGACGTCCCGACGCCGCCGACCGCTACGTCCTGCTCACGCCCGTCGGCGCCGACGATCTTCAGCTCACGACCCTCCCCGTCCAGACCGTGCCGAGCGGACGCGACCACCTGTGGGAACAGACCGCCCTGGCCTGGGCCGCGCGCCACGGCCGCCTGTTGTCGCTGGGCGGCTCAGGTCCCGTTCTGCATCCCCGGCAGATCGTCGTCATCCATGACGCCGCCGTCTTCCGCCATCCCGAACATTTCCGCCGGGGCTACGCCGCCTTCCACCGCATCCTCGGCCGACTGCTGGCGCGCCAGGCTCGACTGGCGACCGTGTCCGAGTTCTCCCGCCGAGAGCTGGCGACGGCGCTGAACCTGCCGCCCGCCGACATCACGGCGGCCCCGAACAGCGCCGACCATCTTCGCAACATCATGCCAGACCCCGCTGCCATCGAGAGGTTCGACCTGACGGGCCGCCCCTATTTCGTGGCCCTCGGCAATCTGACGCCGAACAAGAATCTGGCCGTCGCAATCCGCGCCCTCGCCCGCCTTGCCGACCCGACCGTTCGCCTGGTCCTGATCGGCGCACGTGCGCCTAAAATCTTCGATCAACCGACCATCCAGACCGACCCGCGTCTCATCTTCGCCGGCCGGCGTTCCGACGTCGAGATCGCGGCCCTGCTCCGCGGCGCGCGCGGCCTCATATTTCCCAGCCTCTACGAAGGCTTCGGCATCCCCCCGCTGGAAGCCTTCGTCCATGGTTGCCCGGTCATCGCCTCGGACATCGCCGCGACGCGAGAGGTCTGCGCCGACGCCGCCCTCTATTTCGCCCCCCACGACGACGCGACCCTGGCCGGTCATATGACCCGCCTGCTGACCGCGACAGACCCAGCCCGCCGCGAGGCCGGTTTGCGACGCGCCGCGCTCTATTCCTGGTCCCGCTCGGCCGAAATCCTAGACGACCTTCTGACCAGCACCTGGCGATAGATCGCCCTGTGGGCGTCGATGATGGAGGTTTCGGTCCACGTCGGCGCGCCGCTTCCGGCGAACCGCCAACGCTCCGGCTCCGCTAGCACCTTGCCCATGGCCCGCGCCAGCGCGTCTTCGTCCCCCGGCTCCACGAGGGTCGCCGCTCCCGCCCCGCTCGCCGCCTCGGGCAGACCGCCGATGCGTGACGCAATCACGCCCCGCCCCTGCTGCACCGCCTCGACCACGACCCGCCCGAACGGCTCGGCCCAGACGGCCGGCGCGACCAGCACATCGACGGCAGGCCAGAAGTCCGCCGCCTCCACCTGCCCCAGCCAGACGATGCGCGGATCGGCATAGGCCCGCCTCAACCCCTCCACATAAGACGCCTCGCCCCGCCCTGCGATCCTCAGCCGCCAGTCGCCCTCCAGCCCCGTCGCCGCGCGCAACAGGACTTCGATCCCCTTTTCCGGCTCGACCCGCCCCATGAAGCCGAACGTCACGACCGGATCGTCCGCCAGCGACGACCGAGCCGCAACCACCGCCTCCGACGCCGCATTGCCGATCACCGACGCCGCCGCGTCCCGAAAATATCCGGCGGCCTGATGCGTCTCCAGCACCGGCCGGCTCAGTGCGATCACATGATTTACCGCCTGCGCACGAGCCCGCTTGCCCGACGTCAGCACCGCGCACGATCCGCACCGTTGCTCGCAGCGCCGTTCGCGCCAAAACATCGACGCCCGCGCGCACATCATCGACCAGTCCCTCAGCGTCTGCACCAGCGGCAGGTCTCGTCGCGCCGCCGCCCGATAGACCGACAGCGAAAACCCCGTCGTCAGATGCAGATGGATCAGGTCGGGCCGCACCCGCTCCACGACCCGATCGACCGCCCCATCCATCCACGGATTGGCGGCCTCCAGCCCATGCCACATGGCGCGCCGAACCGGCGACCGACGCTCGCCGTCATAGGGCCAATAGAGATTTTTCAACGGCAGGCGATGCACCGAAACGCCCCCGACCACCGCCTCGACCGTCTCCCGTCCGGACTGAAGCGTAAGCACCGACACATCGGTCCCCGCCCCCACCAGCCCCTGCGCCAACTGCGCTACGCTGCGTTCCGCGCCCCCGACCTGGGCCGGCGGATACAGGGTGTTGACGATCAGCACCCTCACGGCGCCACCGGCCTTCGCCACGCCAGCGCCGCGACCAGACACGACAGGAAGACGAACCCCGCCCCCTGCGTCAGGTCCTCGCTGAACACCGTCGCCAGCAGATAGACCGACAGCGGCGTCAGGGAGTCCAGCCGCGCCGCCGACCACAGATGCAGCCCCAGCATGACCAGGGCCGCGATCACTCCCACCGTCCGCGCCATGAACAGATAGCCGTTGTGACTGACCGACAGCGCCCGAAACGGCCCCATCTCGTCCGCCGACGACCAGCCCGCGCCCATCGGCCGTTCGACAACCAGATCGACCGTCCGCCGCCAGGTCAGCATCCGCCCCGCCAGATTGTCCTCAAGCGTCGCCCGGTTGAACCGCCCTGCAAACCGCCCGCTATCGATATCGAAACGCCCGGTCTGCAGCGCCGACAACCCAGCCGCCAGCACGCACACCACCAGCACCACCCCCAGCGGCCTGATCCGCTCACGCCACCGCCATCCCACGACGATGCGAGCCAGCCCCGCCAGAACCGCCGCCCCCATCCCGCCTCTCGACAGGGTGCTGAAGAAGCCAAGGACAGCCAGACCGGTCCCGCCCCACGTCGTCGCCCGCACCGCCCAGCGACGACCCGCCAGGATCACCCCCGACGGAACCGCCAGGCCGATCATCGCCATCGCCGCGTTCGGATGCTCGGCCAGGGTCGTGAGCCGGACCTGAGCAGCGGTCGTGGTCAGCAATGCGCGCGCCGAGGCCAAGCCCACATCCTGCAACCGCTCCAACCCGACCAGCAGCGCCAGGCCATAGGTCGCCAGATGACAGGCCGCGCCGATCAGGATCGCTGCAAAGAACAGCCGCCGCCGTCGCTCGTCCCTGACGATCAAACTCGCCGCCGCCGGTGCGACCAGGGCCGCGACGATCCACCGAAACCAGAACGCCCCGTCCCCGGCGTTCAGCCGCTCGCCGACCCGCGACGCTTGCAGCAACAGAGTGATCGTCAGAAACGCGGCCGCGACCGGACCGGCCGCCTTCAGAACCGGCGTCATCCGCCGCCATTCCATCACCGCCAACGGCAGGGCGACGGCCAGCTCCAAATCCCCCAGCCGCGGCCCGCTGACATGACCCGGAGCCAGAAAGATCGGCAGCGTCACGCCCAGCCCCAACAGAACCAGCGCCGTCTGCTGGTAAGCCGCGCCCACCTGTGACCACCTTGGCGTCGCCCCTCGTCGATCGCTCACGACGGCGTGCAATGCTCGACCTTCGGATCGAACCGCGCCCCGTCCACGACCCCCGCCATCAGCACCCCGGCCTTGCGCCAGCGCCCGCGCAACGCCAACCGGCCGGCGATCCGCAAACGCGACGCGACATAGCGCAAAGCCGAGCCCCGCCCCTCATGCCGCCGCTTGGCCAGGATGACGTTGCGGGTCAGATAGCGATGCAGCCGCTCGCGCCCCGGATCGGCCTCGGTCTCGATGGTCAGATGCCCCGGCGCGGCGCGCACATGCACCACGCGACTGGCGGCGACCAGATAACCCGGCCCTTCCCGGGACAGGCGCAACGTATATTCCGTATCGTCGCCCCAGATGAACATGGGCGCCAGCGGCAGGCCGTGCCGCGTCACCGCCGCGCGGCTGACCAGCACCGACACGAAGGTCGCCTGGCGCACCGGGATCAACCCCTGCTCCAGCCGCTCGCCCCAGTTGGGATAGCCAAGCACATTCCGCCGTCGGTCGATCTCCGGCGTATTGGTAAGATGCCCCTGCGGCGAGCGCACGCTGGAACACAGAAAGGCCGGCGTCACGTCCTCGTCGTCCAGCATCGTCTCGGCGCGCAACAGCGCCTCCAGCGCATCGGGTGCGGCCAGCACGTCGTCGTCCATCAGCCAGACCTGGTCGGCCCCGGCTTCGATCGCCGCACGGACCCCGGCGTTGAACCCGCCGGCCCCGCCGGTATTGACCGGCATCCGGACCACCAGCGCCTTGCCGGCCCAGGCGTCGGCCAGCATCTCGGCCGTGCCGTCGTCGCTGGCGTTGTCGACCACCACCACCCCGTCGCACGGACGCGTCTGGGCGATCAGGTGCGCCAGACAGCGTTCCAGCAACGCGCGCCGGTTCCACGTCACCACGACGGCCCATACCGAACCCGTCACGCCGCCATCCTGGCCACAGCCGGCGCCAGCGATTTCTCGACCAAGCTCAGCGCACGACCCACCGCCTGGTCCATGTTATAATACTGAAAGTCCGCCAGCCGCCCGGCGAACCAGACCTTGCCCGCCAGCGTCGCCGCCATCGCCCGGTACTGCGCCGCCAACCCGCGAGAGGCCTCTGACAGGACCGGATAATAGGGCGCGTTCACCCCCATCTCGTGCGCGACCGGATATTCGGTCACGGTCGCCGTCGTCGCGCCCCGCTCGCCGGTCAGATGGCGAAAGTCGGTGATGCGGGTGAAGTCAAATTCGTTGGGATAGTTGACGGTCCCGACCGGCAGGCCGTGCTCCACATCGACGATCTGATGTTCGAACCGCACGCTGCGATAGGGCAAGGCCCCCGCCGACCGTCCGAAATAGTCGTCCAGCGCGCCGCAATAGACCATGCGGTCCCACGTCTGCGCCCCGACCTGATCCATGCCGGTGTTCAGCGACACATGAATGTTGGGGTGATCCAGCAGCCGGTCGAACAGGGCCCCATACCCTTCGCGCGGCATGGCCTGATAACGATCAACAAAGTATCGGTCGTCCCGACTGATCGCGACCGGCACGCGCGCCAGGACCGACGCGTCCAGTGCGTCGGCGGCCACGCCCCACTGTTTGGCGGTGTAGTTCGCGAACAGCTTGTCGAACACATAGTCCGCCAGGAACCTCAGGTCCGCATCGTCCGTCGCCTGTCTCAGGTCATGGATGCTGGGCCGCGCGCCGAAACCGAACCTCTGCACCAGCGTGTCCGACAGCCGTTCCGCCATCCGTTCGGGAAACAGCAGCCGTATCGAGTCCAGATTGAACGGCACCGGCACCAGCCGCCCGTCCACATGCCCCCGAACCCGATGGAAATAGGGCCGCCACGCCGTGAACTGGCCCAGATAGTCGAAGATACGCGCGCTGTTGGTGTGAAACACATGCGGCCCATAGGGATGGATCAGCCGCCCGCCCTCGTCGCGCCGGTCATGGGCATTGCCGCCGACATGATCGCGCCGGTCGATCAGCAGCACCGTCTGATCCAGCCCGCGCGCCAGCCGCTCGGCGACCGCCGCCCCGGTGAAGCCCGCCCCGACGATCAGCCAGTCATACCGCCTGGACATCACGCCTCCCGCGGGTCTGAAACAACGCGCCCCAATGCGCCTTCAGACCGAACAGACAGGCGAGCACCACCGCCGTCTCACCAACGATCCGCGCCCACGCCATGCCTGCCGCCCCGAACTGCGGCGCCAGCAGAACCGCCGGTCCCAATGTCGCCACGCATCCCACCCCCACGATCACGGCGAACCGCCGATCCATCCTCAGCGGCGTCATCAGTTGAAGCCCCAGCACCTGGCTGATCGCCACCAGCGGCAGAACCCAGACCAGCAACCTCAGCACCTCGACCGCCGGCGCGAACCCCTGTCCGAAAAGCAGCCGCACCAGGATCGGCGCCGCCAGCGTCAGACCCGCCGCCGAGACAATGAACCCCGCTGCCGACAGCCCCAACACCCACCGCGCCGTGCGAAAGGCCGCCCCCGCATCCTCGACCAGCAGACCGGCGATCCGGGGCGCGATCAGTCCGGCCAGCGGCCGCATCAACGATCCCGACGCCGAAACCAGCCGGTCCGCCACGCCGTAAAGCGCCGCCTGTACAGGCCCGGCCAGGGCCGCGACCATCAGAACCCCCGCTCCCGTATAGGCGACGACTGCCGCACGGCTGGCGAACAGAGGCGCGCCCTCGACCAGCGCCCGCCGCATGAACCCGCGCCCCGGCGCCGTCACCCCATGACGTCGAAACAGCAGCAATGCGCTTGCGGCTGCCCCGGCCCAGACGCCCGCCGCCTGAACCGCCATCACCCCGCCGACGGACAAGGATGGCCACGCCAGCACTGCGACCGTCGCCGCCAGGGCGAACCCGACCTCCAGCATCGCCGCCGGCGCCGGATCGCGAATCCCCTGAAAGAACCACAACAGACTGGCGCCCTGGCCTACGCCCAACAGGATCGCCATCGCCACGGCGAAGCCCGCGCCATCCAGAACGGGATTGATCATCGCCAGACCGACGCCGCCGACGACGGCCGGCGCCGCCAGCACGCCGCGCATCGCCAGCGCCTGACCGACGATGACGCCCCGCCCCTCGATCGTCCCGGCGATGTCGCGCGGACCCGAGATCGAAAGCCCGTAATCGACCACCACCGCCACGATCAGCGCCAGCGCGATCCCCGCCGCATAGACCCCGAACCCGTCCAGCCCCAGCCGTCGGGTCAGGACTGGATAGAGCAACAGCGGCGAGATATACCGGGCGACATGGGCGCCATACAGCCAGCCGGCGTCGGCCACGCCCCGCGCAGACAGCAATCGGTGACCGCCTTCTCCCAACTGCCGCCCCCGCGCTCAACTCAGGGGTGATGTTTAGACACGCATAACCATGTTCGCAAGCGTGGCGTCGGACACCCTCTTCAGCCGAAACGGCCCTCGGCCCAGCGCGCGGCGAAATAGCCGCCCGTCGCCGACACCATGGTCAAGGTCGTGCCCCAGATCAGGTCGATGATCGTCAGCTTGGTCTGCCAGACCGCCAGCGTCGCCTGATTGGTCAGGTCGTAGGTGGCGTAGGCGACGAAGCCCAGGACCGCCCCGTTAATCGCCGCCCGCGTCCAGTTCCCTTCCTTCAGGGCCGGAGCGATGGCCAGGAAGACCGTTCCCGCGATGGAGATCAGATAGAAGGCCACCGCCGCCTTCATGTCCGGCTTGTCCGCCATGATCGGCCCCAGCACGGGCTTGTAGAGCCGGTCGGTCATGGTCGTCAGCCAGACGAAGTCGATGGCGGCGAACGTCAGGCCCGCCCCGAGGTATGCCGCGACATATTTGATCATGCTCGTATCCTCAGTTGGGTTTCAGGCGGCCGGTTTCAGTCGATAGTGACTGACCGCCCAGGTGCGGCCCTCGTCGTTGCCGAACAGACCGGCGGTCGCCAGGTAGAAACGCCGCCAGCGCCGGGTCCACAGTCTGGCGTCGTCGCCATAGGTCTCGCGCATCAACACCGCGACCCGCTCGGCGTTGCGGTCCATGTTCGCCAGCCAGTCGTTCGCGGTTTTGGCGTAGTGACCGCCGTTCCAGGTCCATTCTTGCTCGACCGCGAACAGGTCGGGGAACTGACGGATCAAACCATGGCTGGGCATCACCCCGCCCGTGAAGAAGTGCTGGGCGATGAAGTCGCCGCTGTCGGTGTGGTCGAACCGATAGGGGGCGTCGCGGTGTGTGAAGACGTGGATGAACATCCGCCCGTCGTCCTTCAGCCAGCCCCTCGCCTTGGTCAGCAGGGCGCGCCAGTTGGCCATATGCTCGAACATCTCCACCGAGACGATGCGGTCGAACCGTTGCTCGGTCTCGAAGGCGTTCATATCGCGCGTGATGACCGTCAGGTTGGTCAGGCCCCGCTGCGCCGCCTGAGCCTCGATATGGCCGCGCTGCCCATGGCTGTTCGACACCGCCGTGATTTTCGAGTTTGGATATTTCTCGGCCATCCAAAGCGATAGCGAACCCCAGCCGCAGCCCATCTCCAGGATCGTCTGCCCGTCCATCAGCTCGGCATGGGCGCAGGTCTCGGCCAGCGCCGCCTCCTCCGCCTGGTCCAGCGTCTCGCGCCCGGTGGGATAAAGGCAGCAGGAGTATTTCAGCCGCCTGCCCAGACACAGCTGGAAGAACTCGGGCGGCAGTTCGTAATGCTGCTGGTTCGCCGCATCGGTGTGTTCGGCGATGGCGCGCTGGGCCATCTCGTGCGCGAACGCCGCCTCGTCGTGGGGTCCGTCGCGATCGAGCCGCTTGCGCGCCTCCGTCACCAGGCTGTCAATCGCCGGACGAGTCACGAAATCCGGAAACGGCGCGTCCTGAAGCTGGCGAATGGCGACATTGGTCAGATTCATAAAGACGTCCTTGGCGATCGGGCGGAGCTTGCAGGTGTCATGGAATACGCCGCCCCGCCTTCGGCGGATGCATCCGCCCTTGAACGACGCGCCGACGATGCCGACATCAGGTCCGAGCCTGCACGATTTCAGACGAAGTGCACACTTTGCACCCTGTTTTTTCGGCGCCACGACGGGGGATTTTGGACGAAGTGCACAGATTGCACCCTGTTTGTCGCAGCCGACCGTCTGAAATCGCCGCGTCGGATCGACGCCGCGTCTTGCCCCCTGCCTGTCCCCGCGTTAGGCGTGGTCAAAGCGCCGATATTCATCAGGCAATGAAAAAGGGAGAGCGATGGGAAAGATCTACGCTGACGTCACGTCCACGCTGGAGGGGCTGACCTTCGACGGCATGACGGTCATGTCCGGGGGCTTTGGCTTGTGCGGCATTCCCGAGAACCTGATCGCCGCTCTGCGCGACAGCGGCGTCAAGGGGCTGACAGTCATTTCCAACAACGCCGGGGTCGATGGTTTCGGTCTGGGCCAGCTGCTCGGCACCCGCCAGATCGCCAAGATGATCTCGTCCTACGTCGGCGAGAACAAGGAGTTCGAACGCCAGTATCTGGCCGGCGAACTGGAGCTTGAGTTCAATCCCCAGGGCACCCTGGCCGAGCGCATCCGCGCCGGCGGCGCCGGCATCCCCGCCTTCTTCACCGCCACCGGCGTCGGCACCCTGGTCGCCGAGGGCAAGGAGGTCCGCAACTTCGACGGCCGCGACTACGTCATGGAGACCGGCCTGATCGCCGACCTCTCCATCATCAAGGCGTGGAAGGCCGACGAGCGCGGCAACCTGGTCTTCCGCAAGACCGCCCGCAACTTCAACCCGATGATGGCTACGGCCGGCAAGGTCACGGTCGTCGAGGTCGAGGAGATCGTCCCCGTCGGCTCGCTCGACCCCGACCACATCCACACGCCGGGCATCTACGTCGACCGCCTGGTCCAGACCGTGTCCGAGAAGCGCATCGAACAGCGGACAGTGCGCACGCGCGAGGTCGCGTGACACCGCCTGCCAATCCCGCACTTTGGCTTGCAGGCGCGGGCAGCATCGCGGCCGGTGTGGCGCATCTGGCCTGTATCGTTGGCGGGCCGGGCTGGTATCGGTTCTTTGGGGCCGGCGAAGGCATGGCGCGTGCTGTCGAGCAGGGGCGCTGGCAACCGCACGTCATGACGGCAGGTATCGCCATCGTGCTGTTTGGCTGGGCCTATTTCGCCTTCGCCGCAGCGGGCCAGGCGCCCCGTCCGCCTTTGCTACGCATCGGCCTGATCGCCATAACCCTGGTTCTGTTGCTGCGTGCCGCTGCGGCCTTTGTGCCTGGTGTCTGGAGGGCGGAGCACAGCCCGACCTTCATCACCGTCTCGTCTCTAATCGTCTTGGTGCTGGGCCTGGCGTTCCTGATCGGAACGATCAAGGCCTGGCCCACACTGTCCATGAGGACCTGATTATGCCCCGCACCCGCGAACAACTCGCTGAACGCGCCGCCCAGGAGCTGCAGGACGGCTTCTATGTGAACCTGGGCATCGGCATCCCGACCCTGGTCGCCAACTACATCCCGGCCGGCATGACCGTGACCCTGCAGTCCGAGAACGGCATGCTGGGCATGGGCCCCTTCCCCTATGAGGGCGACGAGGATCCCGACCTGATCAATGCCGGCAAACAGACGATCACCGAGATCCCGGAATCGTCCTACTTCAGCAGCGCCGACAGCTTCGCCATGATCCGCGGCGGCCATATCAATCTGTCGATCCTGGGCGCGATGGAAGTGGCCCAGAACGGCGACATCGCCAACTGGATGATCCCCGGCAAGCTGGTGAAGGGCATGGGCGGGGCCATGGACCTGGTCGCGGGCGTCAAGCGCGTGGTCGTGGTCATGGAACACGCCAACAAGCACGGCCAGTCCAAGGTGCTGAAAGCCTGCACCCTGCCCCTGACAGGCACGGGCGTGGTCAGCCGCATCATCACCGACCTAGCGACCTTCGACGTCAAGCCGGACGGCGCGGGCCTTGAGCTGGTCGAACTGGCCGACGGCGTCACCCTGGACGAGGTCGCCGCCAAGACCGAGGCCGCCTACACCGTATCAGACCGCCTCGAAGCAGTCTGAAGCGATGTCCGTCTCCGTGATCATCCTGCTGATCGGTCAACTGATGACCACGGAGGCGGAAGTCGTCGATGAGGGGCGCAGCATCGGTCGCATGAGCGCAGCTCTGCAGGTCTGCGCGGACATCGGATACGACACGCGTCCCGACCGGGCGTCCGAGATCGAGCACGATTCCTTGGGGCGCGCCATCAAGGCCGGCTGGCATTGGGGCCAGTGGCGTATGGCCTTTGACGACGGCGTCGAACGCGAGCAGGCCGATCTCGACCTGACCTCCGAGCGCGATCTTCCCCGCGACGAGATGGAAATCCGCCTTCCCCAGGCATTGGTTCGCGTGAAAGCCCGATGTCGCGACCTTGCAAAACGCCATCCTGGCGTGATCGAGAACCTGGATGAAGGCGACCGCCGAGCGGAGGCGCAGGTCGCCGGCTGGCTGCGATAGGCTTTACGCCTTCCCTTCCAGTGCGGTCCAGGATTCGAGCTGGCGATAGGCGCGACCGACGAGGGCCATGGTCAGCGGAAACTGAACGCCTGCCAGCACGACCGCAAAGACGACCCATCCCGCCTGTCCCGATAGCAGCCCGACGCCCCACAACAGCACCAGCGCGATCTTGGGCGCTGCGGTCACGACCAAGCCGACCAGCAAGGGCCAGAAGGCGCCGCGCGCGATGCTCATGCTTTGCAGCGACACCATATGCCCGCGTCCCACCGTCGCCGGTGCGAACAGCGACAGCCGAACCGTAAAGGCGACGATGGCGAACAGGGCGAAGACCGTCACCAGCGCCAGCAGGGCCAGCTTCCAGACCGGACCGACCGCGCTCCACTGACGCAGTTCGATGGCCTGGGCGTTCAGTTCGGCCATGCCGAAGAGGGCCAGCAGCGCCAGGGCGACCACCGACAGGATCATGGCCAGGAAGACCGCACACAGCAGGCCCGCGCCCAGCAGGCGCAGCTCCGGCCGGCCGAACTGAAGACCCGCCGGCCCTAGGCCCAGCCGCCGCGCCTGCAGCAAGTCCTCCGTGATGGCGATCCGGCCGAGCGCCCCGGCCAGCACCAGCGTCACGACCAGACCGAACGGCGCCCAGATCAGGCTCGCCGCGCCCGCCGCCAGCGGCTGGATGCTCCAGACCACGGAGGCGGCGAGGATCGCGCCCCAGGCCCCGCGCCACAGGCGAGGCAGGGCATGGACCGTCGCCCGCAACGTCTCGCCCAGTCGCAGAACCCGATGCCCGTCCAAATCTCGCCCCCGATTACCGGCGGCGGATATAGCAGGGGACCATGACACCGCGCCACCCGCCCGCTAGAAGGCCGCGATGACCGCTTCTTCCCCCTCCCCCATTCACGTCATCGGCGGCGGCCTGGCCGGCTCCGAGGCCGCATGGCAGATCGCCAACGCCGGCGTCCCCGTCATCCTGCACGAGATGCGCGGCGTGCCCGGCGTCAAGACCGACGCCCACCACACCGATGGCTTGGCCGAGTTGGTCTGCTCCAACTCGTTCCGCTCGGACGACTGGGAGCACAACGCCGTAGGCCTGCTGCATGCCGAGATGCGCGCCCTCGATTCGATCATCATGGCCTGCGGCGACATCAATCAGGTGCCGGCGGGCGGCGCCCTGGCCGTGGACCGCGACGCCTTCTCCCAGGCCGTGACCGCAAAGCTGTCGGCCCATCCCCTGATCATCATCGTCCGCGAAGAGATCGCCGGCCTGCCGCCGGAAGATTGGGACAACGTCATCGTCGCCACCGGCCCGCTGACCTCCCCGGCCCTGGCCGAGGCCATCCTGAAGGCGACCGGCGAGGAGAGCCTCAGCTTCTTCGACGCCATCGCCCCCATCGTCCACGCCGACTCGATCGACTTCGACATCGCCTGGCGTCAGTCGCGCTATGACAAGGAAGGCCCCGGCGGCGACGCCGCCGCCTACGTCAACTGCCCGATGGACAAGGACCAGTACAGCGCCTTCATCGACGCCCTGATCGGCGGGCCCAAGGCCGAGTTCAAGGAGTGGGAGAACGTCCCCTATTTCGACGGTTGCCTGCCCATCGAGGTCATGGCCGAACGGGGTCGCGAAACCCTACGTCACGGCCCGATGAAGCCCGTCGGCCTGACCAACCCGCGCGATCCGCTGGTCAAGGCCTACGCCATCGTCCAGCTGCGCCAGGACAACGCCTTGGGCACCCTGTTCAACATGGTGGGCTTCCAGACCAAGCTGAAGCATGGCGCGCAGGCCGAGACCTTCCGCATGATCCCCGGCCTGCAGAACGCCCAGTTCGCCCGTCTGGGCGGCCTGCACCGCAACACCTATCTGAACAGCCCGCACCTGCTGGACCGTCAGCTGCGCCTCAAGGCCATGCCGCGCCTGCGTTTCGCCGGTCAGGTGACGGGGGTCGAGGGCTATGTCGAGAGCGCCGCCATGGGCCTTTTGACCGGCCGCCTCGCCGCCGCGCAAGCTCTGGGCCGCGACCTGTCGCCCCCGCCGCCCGAGACCGCCATGGGCGCCCTGGTCGAGCACATCACCGGCGGGCATCTGGAAGGCTCCAAGTTCCAGCCGATGAACATCAACTACGGCCTGCTGCCCCCGCTTGAGGCGCCCAAGATGGACGAGGCCGGCGTCAAGATCCCGCTCAAGGAACGCGGCCGGGCCAAGAAGCGCCTGATGAGCATCCGGGCGATGGAAAGCCTGAAGGCTTGGCGCGACGCGGGCTGACCTCGCAGGCCGGGTCGCTCAACGCAGCTTGGGCAGGCCCGGCCGGAACCCCAGCGTCATCACGCCCAGTAGGATCACGCCGCCGCCCATCAGCACCCAGGCCTGGGTCAGGTCGGCCATGTGATCGCGCAGCAGACCGGCGCCCAGCGGCGACAGGCTGGCGATGATGTAGCCGCCGCCTTGAACGAAGGCGAGCAGGTCGCCCGACCGCGCGGGATCGTCGATCTGATCCATCGCCAGGATCAGGCTCAGCGGGAAGACGGCGCCGATCCCCAGGCCGAGGACCAGCACCACCGGCGCCGCCAGGCTGACCGGCGCGACCACCAGTCCCGCCAGACCGATCAGGGCCAGGACCAGCGCCGTCAGGATCGGCCCGCGCCGATCCGGGAACCGTCCGATGGTCATCGACACCAGCAGGCCCGCCATGACCTCGGCGCCGGTCATGCCGCTGAGCAGATAGCCCGCCGTCGCCCTCGGCTGGCCCAGATCGATGTAGAAGGGCGGCAGCCAGGCCAGCACCAGCGTATAGGCCGACGTGCCCAGCCCCATGATCAGGATCAGACGCCAGGCCCGGCCCTGACGCCAGAAGGGACGCTCCGGGTCCGTCGCCTCGACCACGGCGGTGCGGTTCGGCTCCTCGGCCGCCGGATCGCGTGACGCTGCCAGCCAGATGATCGCGGCCGCAAAGGCCGGCACGCTCCACAGCGCCAGGGTTCCTGCCCAACCGACCGCCTCGGCCAGGCCCGCCGCCGTCGCGGCCGCGATGGCCGCGCCGCCCATGATGCCGGTGGTGTAGAGCGCCATGACCGTGCCGAACCGGGTTGGAAAGGCCCGTTTGATGACGACCGGCGCCAGGGCCTGGATCAGGGCCACGCCGACCCCGACGACCGCCGCACTGGCGATCAGGCCCGCCGTATCGCTCAGCACCGCCCGAACCAGGCAGGCCCCGCCGATCAGCAGCGCGCCCAGCAAGACCCCGCGCCGCTCGCCCAGTCGCCGACGCAACGGCCGGATCGACAGGGCGCCCAGACCGATCATCAGAACCGGCAGGGTGGTCAGCAGGCTGGCCGCGGTCGAACCCATGCCCGTCGCGCCTTCGATCAGGTCCAGCAGCGGCCCGACCGCCGCCATCGCCGGACGCAGGTTCAGCGCCAGGGCGACGATGACCGCCAGCAACAGTAGCGACGCGCCACGCGTCGGCGCGGCGTCAGGTCGTGCGGTCATGTTGAGGACTCCCACTGAAAATCGCGCTAGTCTCTCGACCTCAAGTATCTCGATGTCAAGATAACCATGCCCGACAGAGCCTCTCGCGCCGCCGCCCAATGGGCCATCCAACGTCCCGACCTCGACATGCTGCCGATGGAGGTGCTGGGCCGCCTCAACGAGGCGTCGCAGCTGCTGATCCGCGAGCGTCAGACGCCGCTGTTCGCGCGCTATGGCTTGCAGCATGGCGAGTTCGACGTGCTGGCGACGCTGCGTCGCTCTAGCGAGCGAGACGGGCTGACCCCGACGGCGCTGTTCGAGGCGGCGATGATGTCATCCGGCGGCATGACCGCCCGCATCGACCGGCTGGAAAAGGCGGGTTTGGTCGAGCGCCGCCCGCACCCGAGCGACCGCCGGGCCACGCTGGTTCGCCTGACCGACAAGGGGTTCGACCTGATCGATTCGATCATGCCCAGCCATCAGCACACGGCGCGAGAGGCGCTGGCCGGCCTGTCGCCTGAGGAACAGAAGACGCTGAACGCCCTGCTGGCGCGCCTGATCGGCGGCCTGACCGGCTAGGTCAGATCCGGCCGCGCAACACGGCCCACAGCAGGCGCAGCCGCTTCAACGGTTCGGGCCGGTTCGGGTCGGTCAGGGCGGCATGGGCGACGGCGGGGAAGCCGACCGGCGGCAGACGCTTCAGCGCGGTGTTGGCGGCGGATCGCAGGGCCGCCGCCTCTTCCAACCGACCGGTCTGCGCCAGTCCCCAGACACGGCCTGCGTCGGCGACGGCCGTGTCATTGCCCTCGCCTGCCAGGATCAGAACCCCAACCTGCATCGGCCCGACGTAGAAGACGTCCAGGTCGTGCGGCTCTTCGCGCACGCGGCCGATATGGGCCTCGATCAGGGCGTCGAACGGGGCGCGGTTCAGGCCGTGGCGGGCGACGAGATCGGTCAGGGCCTCCAGCACCGGATGGCCCTTGCGCGGCACCCCGGCGAAGACGCCGTCCATCTGTTCCGCCCACCAGGTGTAGCGCATCTCGGCCAGCAGAGGCTGGGTCACGCGCGTGGGGATGGCCATCAGTTCGGCCTCGAAGGCGTACAGCGCGATCAGGTCGGCGCGGGCGCGTTCGTCCGAAACCAGGCGGCTGGACAGCCAGCGGTCGAGGTCGGCGGTGCGGACCTGTTGGTTGAGGGTATCCGCAGCCTCGGTCAAGCTGCGCGCGACACCGCGAAATCGGCGAGGTCTTCCAACGCCGTGCGCCAGTCGCTGGACGGCAGAACCGACAGGGCCGCCTTGGCCTGATCGGCATAGTCGCCGGCCAGGTCCAGCGTGGCACCGATGGCGCCCGAGCCGATGATCAGTTCGCGGGCGCGGGTGAAGTCCTCGGGCGTGCGCTCGCCCTTAGTGACGGTGCGCTCCCAGAAGGCCTCTTCACGGCCCTTGGTGCGGGCGACGGCCAGCAGCAGCGGCAGGGTCGCCTTGCCCTCGTTGAAGTCATCGCCGGCGTTCTTGCCCAGGGCCTCGGCCGTCGCGCCGTAGTCCAGCGCGTCGTCGGCCAGCTGGAAGGCTATGCCCAGGGCCATGCCGTAGTCGCGCAAGGCTTTGGTCGCGGCCGGATCGGCGCCGGCGCCCACCGCGCCGGCCTCGGCGGCGGCGGCGAACAGTTCGGCGGTCTTGGCCGAAATGATCTGCAGATAGGTGGCCTGGTCCAGGTTCAGGTCGTGGGCGCGGGTCAGTTGCAGCACCTCGCCCTCGGAGATCACGCGCGACGCCTCGGCCAGAATGCCCAGGGCGCGCATCGAATCGGTCTCGACCATCAACTCGAAAGCGCGGGCGAACAGGAAGTCGCCAACCAAAACGCTGGTCGGCGCGCCCCAGATCAGGTGGGCGGCGACCTTGCCGCGACGCAGCTCGGACGCATCGACGATGTCGTCGTGCAGCAGGGTGGCGGTGTGGATGAACTCGACCGCAGCGGCCAGCTTCAGCGGCGCGTCGATGTCGCCCTGGGCGCCTACAGCGCGGGCGGCGGCGACGGTCATCAGCGGACGCAGGCGCTTGCCGCCCGCCGACACCAGATGCTCGGCCAGCTTGGGGATGATCGGCACGTCCGACTGCATCCGATCCAGGATCAGGGCGTCCACGGCGGCCATGTCGACCTCAGCCAGCCGGACAAGGGCGTTGACGTCCCCCTTCGGGCGGGGAGCGGCGGCGATGGCGACGTCCAAACGGATACTCTTTCACTGGCGCGGCGAACCGCGTCGAAGGATTTTGCGGCCGGGCCGGCTTGCCCCCGCGAGTTGCGGCGCACAATGATGTTCGACCCCTTGAGGGTCAAGGAGATTGAGGCTTGGACGCGGTCGAAACCCTGCCGACGGAAATCGTCGAGAACGGCCTGTTGAACGGCCGGGTGCGCCTGCGTCAACCCGCGCGCGGCTATCGCGCCGGAATGGATGCGGCCCTGCTGGCGGCGGCGGTTCCTGCGGAAGCGGGCCAGAGCGTGATCGAGGCGGGATGCGGCGCGGGCGCGGTTCTGATGCAAATCGCGGCGCGGCGGCCGCCGGGGGTCGTGCTGACGGGGCTGGAGCGCGATCCGGCGATGGCGGCGCTGGCGGTGGAGAACGCGGCGCTGAACGGGGTCGCCGCGACCACTGCGATTCGACAGGGCGACGTGGCGGCGGGATTCAGGGCGTTGGGGGTCGAACCTGGCGACTGGGCCGTGTCCAATCCGCCCTTCTTCGACGACGCAGGGGCTTTGCGCGCGCCGGCCGAGGGCAAGCGAGGGGCCTGGATGGCCGACGACGGGCTGAAGGCCTGGACTGACTTCCTGCTGAAGGCGGTGAAGGAAGGCGGGCGGATCGTGGTCGTCCACCGGGCGGACCGGCTGGCTGACCTGTTGGCGCTGTTGGGAGAAAAGGCCGGTTCCTTCGCCATACGGCCCGTCCACGCTTTCGCGGACGAGCCGGCCAAACGTGTGCTGGTCCACGCCATCAAGACCGGGCGGGCGCCGCTGCGACTGCTGCCTGCGCTGGTGCTGCACGACCGCGATGGCGCCAAGCACACGGATCAGGCCGAGGCCATCCTGCGCGGCGAGGCGGCGCTGGACTGGTGATCCGGCGCGGCGTTCGGGTGGTCAATCGCCGCCGGAACGCCTAAATGCCGCCTCCTGACGAAAACGAGCGCGCTCCGTGTCAACCGACGACCTTCCGCATGATCTGCCCCGAGATCTCGAAGACGGCCTTATCGCCGTCGGCGAGGCCGCGCGCGATCTGCGCGAGCCGTGGTGGATTTTCGGCGGCGCGGCCATGGCCCTGTATGGTCTGACAGACCTGCATGTGCCCGACATCGACGTTCTGTGTGCGCCGCGCGACGCGCGCACGCTGCTGGCGGAACTGGGCGGCGAGGTGATCGCAGATCCGGGTGAAGGCCTGTTCCGCTCGGCCGTCTTCGGTCGTGCGCCTGACCAGCCGATCCTGGTCGAGGTCATGGCCGATCTGGAGACCCGCGACGGCGCCGACTGGACCCAGGTCGCCTTCGGTTCACGCCGCCTCGTCTTCGTCGAGGATACGCCCCTGTTCGTGCCCGACATCCGGGACCATATCGCCCTGTACCGCCTGTTCGGCCGCCCCAAGGATCTGGCGCGGGTCGAACAGCTTGAACGACTGATCGCCTGATGCCCTTCCCCTTCGAGATTTCCGCCACCGAAGGCCGCGCCCGCACCGGCGTGCTGAAGACCGCACGCGGCGACATCCGCACCCCCGCCTTCATGCCCGTGGGCACGGCCGCCACGGTCAAGGCCATGACGGTGGACCAGGTCAAGGCGACCGGCGCCGACATCATCCTGGGCAATACCTATCACCTGATGCTACGCCCCGGCCCCGAGCGGATGGAGCGGCTGGGCGGCCTCCACAAATTCATGGGCTGGGACAAGCCGATCCTGACCGACAGCGGCGGCTTCCAGGTCATGTCCCTGGCCGGGATTTCGAAGGTGAAGGAAGAGGCCGTGACCTTCTCCTCCCACATCGACGGCTCAAAACACGTCCTGACGCCCGAACGCTCGATCGAGATCCAGGCCGACCGGATCGGCGCCGACATCTCGATGCAACTGGACCAGTGCGTCTCCTGGCCGGCCGAGCGGGACGCGGCGCAAAAGGCGATGGAGCTGTCGATCCGCTGGGGCGCCCGGTCCAAGGCCCGGTTCGGCGAGCGCGAGCATCAGGCCCTGTTCGGCATCCAGCAGGGTTCGACGTTCGAAGACCTGCGTCGCCAGTCGTCGGATCAGTTGCAAGAGATCGGCTTCGACGGCTACGCCATCGGCGGCTTGGCCGTCGGCGAAGGCCACCAGGCCATGTGTGAGGTGCTGGACTATGCGCCCGAGATGCTGCCCGCCGACCGCCCCCGCTATCTGATGGGGGTGGGCAAGCCGATCGATCTGGTCGAGGCCGTCTGGCGCGGCGTGGACATGTTCGACTGCGTCCTGCCGACCCGCGCCGGCCGCCACGGCCAGGCCTGGACCTGGGACGGCCCGCTGAACCTGAAGAACGCCCGCTTCGCCGAAGACCAGAATCCGTTGGACCCCGCCATCGACGGGCCGTCGTCGCAGTATTCAAAGGCCTATCTGCACCACCTGATCCGCGCCGACGAAATCCTCGGCAAGGTCCTGCTCAGCTGGCACAATATCGCCTTCTACCAGGCCCTGACGGCCGCCATGCGCGCCGCGATTTCGGAAGGCCGGTTCGAACAGTTCCGCCGCGACTTCCACGCTCGCCACACGTCGAACTGATCATGCGTATCGAGAAGTCCGGCTTCCACGCCTACAACACCTATCTGGAAGAGCCGCCCCGCGATGCGGGGAACGAAACGGCCCTGCACCGCCACGTCATCATCATCGGCGGCGACAAATATTCGTTCTTCGCCCACTGGTCCGGCAAGTTCGCGCACAAGGGCGAGCGCATCTCCTTCGACTGGGACTGGGACCGGACCGGCGAGTTCCGCAACATCGACAAAGCGTCCTTCGAGGCCTTCGCCAAGGACGGCACGGTCCAGATCAGGGGCGACCGTAGAGACCGGCGGCGAACCTCCAGCCGTTAAATTTCGTCGGTGAAGCCGATGATCATGCCGTCCATAAAGCCGCCGATCGCGTCTCCCAAAAGAATCTGTATCGCGTAAGCCACAAACAGGATGACGGCGATCTGCTGGAAACCGGACGGCTTGGTGCGGGACATGGCTTAACTCCAGGACGCAACACGTTCGCCGCGATGGATCAGGCTGTCAACGCTGCGACCGCACCGTGGGCCTGAACCAGCTGGGGGCCGCCGGCGGGGCGCAGTTTCTCTGCATCCCCATGCCCTTCAGGAAGGCGCGGCGCATCCGGCCCGACTGGATGGCGGACTGGACGTGTTTGCTGTGCTGCTCGGCGCCGCTCAGGCGGCGTATCCAGCTTCGGCCGGGAATGAAATCGGTCGCCGTGCCGCGAATGGCGTCCAGCGCCGCCTTGGCCGCCGCATCGGCGGCGCGTTCGCTCAGAAACGAGCCGTCCTGACGCGGCGGCTCGTCGGTGTCCGGTCCCAGCGCCTCGTTCAGCCGCGCCACCTCGGCGCCGATGGTGGTGCACTGGTTCAGGTTGCGCAGATCGTAGGGGTTGGCTTGCGCCTGCAACAGCACCGTCGGGATGATCTGGCGGCGCAGGTTGAAATCTTCCAGCGGCGCGGTCGCCGCCGCCGCAAACCCGGCCCCGACCTGCTCGGCGCCGCCCATGGCGGAGCGTCCGGCGTTGCAACCCGTCAGCGCGAGCGAAAGGAGGGCGGGCAGGAAGAAACGCTTCATGGGCCGGGCTTAGATCATGCCGCGTTCTTCAATCAAAGCGTGGCCGCAGAACTGCCAGACAGCAAAAAGCCCGCCGAAGCGGGCTTTAAATGGTACGCCCTCTCGGGCTCGAACCGAGGACCCTCTGATTAAAAGTCAGATGCTCTAACCAACTGAGCTAAGGGCGCACCGCGCGACGTCCGGGCTGGCCGAACCGTCGAAGGGCGCCTTCTGTTGTAATCCGGCCTTCCGGTCAAGTCCCGGTCTGCTACTCATGTGGCATGCAACCGTTAAATGGCGTCCGCATCATCGAATTCGACGGCCTGGGGCCGGTCACCTTCGCCGGCATGATGCTGGCGGACCTGGGGGCGGAGGTGGTGCGGCTGACGCGCGACGCCTCGGCGGGACCAGCCGTGTTCGACGAAGTAGGCGGGGCGGTGCTGCATCGGGGGCGGGCCTTCGTGCCAGTCGATCTGAAGTCGGCTGACCACCGTGAGCGCATTTTGACACTGATCGATGGCGCGGACGCGGTGATCGAGGGGTTCAGGCCCGGCGTCATGGAGCGGCTGGGCTATGGGCCAGAGGTGTTGCAGGCCCGGAAGCCCGCGCTGGTGTTCGGGCGAGTGACGGGCTGGGGTCAGACGGGGCCGCTGGCGAACGCCGTGGGGCATGACCTGAACTACATCGGCCTGTCGGGCGTGCTGCACGCCATGGGCGAGGCGGATCGTCCGCCCTCCCCGCCGCTGAACCTGGTGGGCGACTATGGCGGGGGGGCCATGCTGCTGGTCGTGGGCGTGCTGGCGGCGCTTGTGGAAGCGAGGACTACCGGGCGGGGTCGGGTGGTCGATGCGGCCATGACCGACGGCGCGGCCCTGCTGGGCGGACTGTTCCAGGCCCTGCGCGGTCAGGGGATGTGGAGCGAGCGGCGCGGGGCCAATCTGCTGGACGGGGGGGCGCCCTTCTATCGGTGCTACGCCTGTCGCGACGGCGGGTTCGTGGCGGTGGCGGCGCTGGGGCCCCGTTTTTATTCCGCCCTGCTCGCGGGGCTGGGGATCGACCCGGCCGAAGCGGTTCAGTACGACATCGCCGCCTGGCCCGCGTTTCAGGCGCGGCTCGCCGCCCTGTTCGCGAGCCGGGACCGTGACGACTGGAGCGCCCATTTCGCCGGGACCGAGGCCTGCGTCACGCCGATCCTCAGCCTGGGCGAGGCACCCAAACATCCGCACAATCAGGCCAGGGGGACATTCCACGACGGCCTGCCGCGACCCGCGCCCCTGTTCGACGGCAAGGCGGCGGAGCCCGGTCCAAAGACTGCGCTGACGCTGGACCAGATGGTCACAAAATGGTCCCATCGCGCGGGATGACCAGCGCAGTTTTCAACGCTAAGGGAACGGCTTAGCGCGGCAGGCGTTGCATGGACGAAGACCCGGGGACTTTCATGACACGCTCGACTTTCGTTCTGGCCGCCGCCGTATTGAGCGTGTTTGCGCTCTCCGCCTGCGACGACCGTCCGTCGAGGAATGACGACGATTACGTCGAAGCGCCGGTCGAGGCTGCTCCCCCGCCGATCAAGGAAGAAACGCCGCCGCCTGCGCCCGAGGTGCAGGACCCGACCCCCACGCCCCCGCCGTCCAGCAGCCTTCCGCCTGATGAACGCACGTCGGAACAGACGGTCCAACCCGAGAGCGAGACCCTGTTCTACTAACGAGCAGGTTTGCCGGGGGGCGCAGTTTTGACGAGAGATCGAGTTTGACGTTCAGGCCTAACCTGCTGGTCGCGACCCTCGCGGCCTTTTCGGCCTGCGCCCATGCAGCGGCGGCGGACCCCCGCGCCCAGATCCGCGGCGATATGGACACCGAGCTGCGCCGGGCGCTGGAACGCGCCGTGGGCGAGGTCGATGGTGCGCCCGCCAGCCGGTTCGAGGCCCGACGGCGGGCCGAAAGCGCGGTGACCTCGGCCACAGCCCTGCTGCGCTCAGAGGCCTATTACCAGCCGGTCGTGGAAGACATCGTCGAGGGCGAGGAGACGCCGGTCGCCATCGTCTCGGTCGAACCGGGTCGGCGTTTCCTTCTTACCGACCCGACCATTCAGTGGGTCGATCCCGCGCCCGAGGCCGAGGCGGCCGACAAGGCCCGGACGGCCATCGCCCTGAAGGCCGGAGACCCCGGTCGGGCGGCAGATGTCATCTCAGGCGAGGGGCGGCTGGTGGCGACCCTGGTGCGCGACGGTTACGCCGACGCCAAGGCCAATCCGCGTCGGGTGGTGGTGGACCACGCCGCCTTCACCGTCGCACCGGAATACCGGATCGCCTCGGGGGCTCTGGTGCGGCTGGACGGCGTGCGACTGTCGACACGAGGTCGGACCAATCCCGAGTGGGTCGCCGGCCTGGCGCCGTGGAACGAGGGCGACCGCTACGACCCCGACCAGGTCGCCGAGCTGGAGCGCAGACTGCTGGACACCGGCGTCTATGACGGCATCGGCGTGGCCCTGTCGCCTCTGGATCAGGTCACCGCGGACGGTCTGCGTCCTGTGATCGTCAGCCTGCAGGACCGGCCGCGCCGCGTGCTGGAAGCGGGCGCCACCTGGTCCACGGCCGAAGGCGCCGGGGTGGACGTGATCCAGACCCGCTACAACCGCTTCGGCCGGGCCGACACCCTGCGGCTGGAAGCGCGGCTGGCGGACATCGACAGCCGGATCGGCGCGGACCTGTCCCTGCCTCACTGGCGACGGCCCGGTCGAACGCTGAAGCTGGGCGCGGCGGTGGTGAACGAAGACACCGACGCCTATGTGCGCACAGCCCTGGTCCTCTATGCCGACCTGCAGCAGCGCATCGGCAAGACCTCCTATTTCAACTATGGCATCGGGCTGGATGCGGGCCAGTACAGCGAGACGCGCTACGACTTCACCACCCTGCCCCCGCAGCGCGTCGACTTCGACCGCAACCTGGCGATCGTCACCGCGCGGACCAGCGCCTATATCGACCAGTCCAACGATCCGCTGAACCCGACCAAGGGCTGGCGCGTCAATCTGGCGGTGCAGCCGACGGCGGTGACGGGCGACAGCAACATCCTGTTCTTGCGCACTGAGACGCAAGGGACGGCCTATTTCCCCGTGGCCGGCGACCGAACCATCCTGGCCGGACGCATGAAGATCGGATCCATCGTCGGCGGCAGCGAGCTGAACGTGCCGTCGGATCGCCTGTTCTATTCCGGCGGCGGCGGGTCGGTGCGGGGCTATTCCTATCAGGGCGTCAATCCGCAGCTGCCGGACGGGACGCCGCGCGGGGGTCTGTCGCTGTTCGAGACCTCATTCGAAGTGCGTCAGTCGATCGGTCAGAGCTTCCAGGCCGTCGCCTTCGTTGACGCCGGTTCGGTGGGTTTCCAGGAGACGCCGAACCTGACCAACATGCGCTACGGCGCGGGCGTGGGCGTGCGCTACATGCTGCCGTTCGGGCCGATCCGGGCGGACGTGGCCGTGCCGTTGAACAAGAGTGAAGGCGACTCGGCCTTCCAGATCTACATCAGCATCGGGCAGGCGTTTTGACCGACACACCGCCTGAAGCCACGCCACCGGAAGTCACACCGGAAGAGACGCCCCCGACCAAGGCCGCGCGGCCCAGGAAGGCGCGGCGCGGATGGTTGAAACGCATCGCCCTGATTACCGGCGCGGTCATTGCGGGCCTGCTGGTGCTGATCGCCGCCGCCCTGGTGGGCGGGCGTTACTACATCGCCTCGGACGGTGGTCGGGAGATGGTGCTGCAGCGGCTGCAGGACCTCAAGATCAGCCGCTATGGCCGGCTGAAGGTCTATGGGCTGAAGGGCGATCTGCTTAGCGATTTCACCATCGACCGCGTCACCCTGGCCGACAGTCAGGGCGTCTGGCTGGAGGTGAACAACCTCAGCATGGACTGGTCGTATCTGGCGCTTGTGGGCCGCAGCTTCCACGCCAACGACATCAAGGCCGAGACCGTTCGCGTCCTGCGCCGGCCTGTGGTCGAGCCGCCCAGCGGCGAGCCGCCCAGCCCGCAGCCGATCTCGGTTCGGATCGACAAGTTCTCGGCCAACATCGAACTGATGGAGGGCTTCTCCAAGGAATACGGCCGTTGGAGCGTGTCGGGGAACGCCAGCCTGCCGCGCACCGGTGCCAAGAGCGCCACCGTCAACGCCGACAGCCTGAACCGGCCTGGCGACTATCTGCGTCTGGCCGCGACCTTCGGCGGCAAGCTGGAAGACACGCGCCTGAACCTGCGCGCCAACGAGGTCCAGGGCGGCCCGCTGGCCGGCGCCCTGGGCTATTCGCCCGACCAGCCGTTCTCGGCGGTCGCGGTGCTGAACGCCGATATCGTCAACGCCCGCGTCCAGACGGGGCAGTTCGTTCCCCTGATCATCCAGGGGCATTTCGGCGACAAGGGATCGCGCGTCTCGGGCTTCGCCGATTTCAGCGGCTCGGACCTGCTGGAGCCGTTCGTCACCCGTGTCGGCCGCACGGCGCGTTTCGGCTTCGCCATGGTCCTGACGCCGGACAAGGCCAGCCAGGGCGTGGCGTGGAAGCTCATCTCCGACAACGTCCAGTCCGAGGCGCGCGGCCTGATACGCAACGCGGACCGCAGTTCCCCGGACGGGATCACGCTGAACATCCAGACGGCGTCGCTGAGCCGACTGGTGGGGTCCGATGTCGCCGGGCCGGCCGCCTATTCCGGCCTGTTCAAGGGCGACGCCGAGACCTGGAGCCTGAACGGTCAGGCGACGCTGCTGAACGCCAATGTCGCCAGCTATCGCGCGACCCGCATCGCCGGGCCGCTGAACGTCGCGGTCAAGAATGGCCGCATGGACTTCGACGGCGATATCCGCGCCAACGGCGGGTCGGGTGAAGGCATCATCGGCGGCCTGTTGGGTTCGGCGCCGCGCGTGCAGATGCAGGCCGCGCGGATGAAGGACGGCGCCATACTGCTGGAGAAGGTCGATTTGCAGGGCCAGGGTCTGAGCCTGAACGGCTCGGGCTCACGCAATCTGCTGGGCGGGATGAGCTTTCGCGGCAACGCGCAACTGACCGACGCCTCACGCGTCCTGCCCGAGGCGCGCGGCGCCTTCGGCGGGCCGATCCGCGCGTCGTCGGCCCGAACGGGCGCGCCCTGGGTCCTGAACTTCGACGGGCGGGGGCGAAACCTGACCGTCGGCATGTCCGAACTGGATCGTCTGCTGGGCAAGACGCCCCGCCTGCAACTGGCGGGCAAGCTGAACGGCGGGCGAATCGAGGTCGAGCGCGGTGAACTGACCGGGGCGGCCGGTCGCGCCGGGGCCAAGGGCATCATCGAGACGGCGGGTAATCTGAGGCTGGCACTGGACTGGAACGCGCGCGGGCCGTTCGCGGCCGGGCCGGTCGAGATCGGCGGCGACATGAATGGACGCGGCGCCCTGACCGGCACCCTGTCCCAGCCGCGCGTCGACCTGACCGCCGGCTTCCAGCAGGTGACGGCGGGCGCCCTGACGCTGAACAACGCCGATCTGACGCTGAGCTTCCGCAAGGGCGCGGATGCGTCCGACGGCCGGATCATGGTCGTCAGCGGATCGAACTATGGTCCCGCGCGCGCCTCGGGCAACTTCTTCCTGGGCGGCAAGCAGATCCGCCTGACGGATCTGGACGTGGACGCGGGCGGCGTGACGGCCAAGGGCGCCGTCGCCCTGTCGGACAATATCCCGTCCAGCGCGGACCTGACATTCTCGGCGCGCGCCGGGGCCTTCCTGGCCTCGGGCGAGGCGAACGGCCGTGTGCGCCTGACGAACGGCGGCGGATCGGACAGCGCCATCCTGGACGTCAACGGGCGCAACGTGCGGCTGGCGGGCCAGAGCTGGATCATCCGCACCCTGGACCTGGACGGGCGCGGCACGCTGAACAACCTCCCCTTCACCCTGGCGCTGGACGTGGGCGGGCCGAACCCGGCCCAGTTCAACGGCACGGGCGTCTATTCGCGCCAGAACACCACCCACGGCCTGACGCTGCGCGGCGGCGGTCGGGTGCGCGAGGTGGCCTTCACGACCCGCAGCCCGGCCTCGATCACCTTGAACGGCGCGAACCGCACGGCCCATCTGGACCTGGGCGTCGGGGGCGGCGTGCTGCTGGCCGACCTGCGACAGGACGCGCGCACAGTCGCGGTCCAGGCCGATTTGACGCAGGTGGACCTGGGGTCGATCTCGCCCGAACTGCGCGGCAGCGTGACAGGCCAGGTGGCCATGCGCGGCGCTGGAAGCGACCTGTCGGGAACGGCCAACATCGCGCTGCAGAACGTGCGCAGCATCGATGCGCCGCGGGGCCTGGCGGTGGACGGTCGGGTGGACGCCACCCTGGCCGGCGACCGGCTGACCATCAAGGCGACGGCGGTCGACGAGGGCGCGGTTCAGGCCTCCGCCGATGTCGTCCTGCCCGTCGAGGCCTCGGCGGCGCCGCTGCGCCTGGCCATCGCCCGGACGCGCGAGATGTCGGGCCGGGTGTCGATCAACGGTCAGATCCAGCCGATCTGGGACCTGTTCCTGGGCGGCGAACGCAGTCTGGCGGGTCAGGTCAACGGTCAGGCGACCCTGGCCGGCACCCTGAACGCGCCGCGCCTGAACGGTCGGTTCGACCTGAGCCAGGGCAGCTATCGCGAGAACGCCGTCGGCCTGGTGCTGGGCGACATGACCCTGCGGACCCGGTTCGACGACACGACGGCGCAGATCGAGACCTTCACGGCCAACGATGGCTCCGGCGGCACAGTGACCGGCCAAGGCCGCGTCGGCCTGCGTCAGGGATCGGGATCGAACGCGCAGCTGACGCTGAGCCGCTTCCGCGTCATCGACAACGACATCGCCGAAGCGCGCGCCTCTGGCCCGATCACCATCGTTCGCGGCGCGGACGGCAATATCCAGCTGGGCGGCCGGATCGACATCGACGAGGCCAATATCCAGCCGGAACTCCCGGGCGCCACCGGCATCGTCTCCATGGATGTGGTCGAGATCAACCGGCCCGGCGGCGATCCGGAGGAGACCGAACAGAAGGCGCGCGGCCCGCAGATCGGCATGGACATCGCCCTGCGCTCGACCGGCGGCAAGGTGCGGGTCAACGGACGCGGCCTGAACGTGGTGCTGGACGTCAATGCGCGGGTGCGCGGCACGATCGCAAATCCGCAACTGACGGGCTCGGCCAATGTGGTGCGCGGCGACTATGAGTTCGCGGGTAAGCGGTTCGTGTTCGACGACACCGGCCGGGTGACGCTTTCCACCGATCCCAAACAGATCCGGTTGAACCTGGCGGCGACACGCGAGGATGCCGCCCTGACCGCCTCGATCAACGTCACCGGCACGGCGGCCGAACCGAAGATCGCCCTGACCTCGACCCCTTCCCTGCCGCAGGACGAAATACTGTCGCAGGTGCTGTTCGGGCGGTCGGCGTCGCAGCTGTCGGCCTTCGAGGCGGCGCAGCTGGCGGCGGGGGTCGCGGCCCTGGCGGGCGGCGGCGGGTTCGACGTGATCGGCAATCTGCGCGAACTGGCGGGTCTGGACCGGCTGTCCTTCGGCGGCGAGGCCTCTGCGGTCACGGTCGCGGGCGGTCGCTACATCACCGACGACGTCTATCTGGAGGTCATCGGCGGCGGCGAGAGCGGCGCGGCGGTCAAGGTCGAGTGGCAGCCCCGGCGCAACATCGCCGTCAGCTCGCAGTTCGGCGGTCAGGGCGACACCAGCCTGTCGATCCGCTGGCGCCACGAAAGCCGCGAGGCCGGCGACCGTCGTCCGAATCGCGGTCGTCGCACCCGCTGAGACGGCCCCGCAGCTAGAGAACCTCCAGCACCCGCTCCACCGGTCGGCCGATGACGGCGCCCTTTTCGGTTTCGACGATGGGGCGTTCGATCAGGATCGGCGGGCGATGGCGGCGGCCAGTATGGTTTCATCGTCGGCGCCTGAGTCCAGGAGGGCTTGGGCGTCCGCCTCCTTCCTGCGCAACAGGCCTGCCAGACCGACGCCGGTCCGGGTCGCCAATCGCTCCAGCGTCGCGCGGTCCCAGCCGGTCTTCAGATACTCGACCACCGTCGGCTCGACGCCCCGCTCGCGCAGCAGCGCCAGGGCGTTGCGAGATGTGCCGCATTTCGGATTGTGGAAGATGACGGCGGTCATTCAGGGCTCGTTGCGCAGGCGGTGGAGCAGCATGGCGCCCTGCAGGGACGCCACATAGATGACGGTGGAGACGGCGGCCGCCGGCCAGGTGGTCAAGAGGATCCACAGCGGCAGTTCGGGGGCGGGCATCGACCCCAGCAGCCGCATGCCCATATTGGCCACCAGACTGTAGGCCATAAGGGCCAGCATGATGATCGGGATCGCGCGCGTCATCATCCGCCACTGAACCGCAGCCAAGGCCCCGTATAGGATCACGGAAAAGATCGCACCGAAGCCGATGGCGTAGGGCCAGATCACCTTCATGAACTCGCGCTGCATCGCGACCTCATCGGACGACAGGCCCATGCGGGTGTATTCGGCGCTCATCGCCGTGTCGAACCAGCCGGAGGTGAACATCCACCAGGTGGGAATCAGGCCGACAACCAGAGCAATTCCTAAGCCGATCACCATGGACCGCGCCGAGCGTTGCGCCTCGGCCATGCCGCGCGGCAAGATCAGCGGGTTCATGGCCCGAAGCCACAGATCGATCGTCGTGCGTGTCATGTCGCGTCCCTGTTCGGGTGGAAACTAGCGGTGATCGGCGACGACTTACAGGCCCCGACCTTCACCTTTGCAGTCGGGGCGTCTAGGGTCCGGCCGATGCGGATTCTGACCTCTGACCAGGCCGTCCTCGACCACGTCGCCGCGCGACGCGAGGCCATCATCGGGCGCACCATCGACTGGGCCAACATCAACTCCGGCAGCCGCAACGCCGCCGGACTGAACGCCGTGCTGGATGCGCTGGAAGGGGCGGCGAAAGCCCTGCCCGCCACAGTCGAGCGTATCGCGACGCAAGGTTCGACCAGCGTCGGCGACGACGGTTCGGTGCGGGCAGAGGCCCATGCCGACGCCCTGAAGATCACCGCCCGGCCCGATGCGCCGATCCAGGTCGTCCTGACCGGCCACTACGACACCGTCTTCCCCGCCGACAGTCGGTTCCAGACGGTGACGACCCGCGCGGACGGCGCCCTGAATGGTCCCGGCGTGGCGGACATGAAGGGGGGGATCAGCGTGTTGCTGGCCGCGCTGGAGGCGTTCGAGACCCATCCCGACCGGCACGGCGTCGGCTGGACCGTGCTGCTGAGCCCCGACGAGGAGATCGGCTCGCCGGCCTCCGCGCCCCTGCTGGCTGAACTGGGCGCGCGGGGCCATGTCGGCCTGACCTATGAGCCGGCGCTGGCGGACGGGACGCTGGCGGGAGCGCGCAAGGGCAGCGGCAACTATCATCTGATCGTGACCGGCAAGGCCGCCCACGCCGGTCGCGCCTTCGAAGAAGGCCGCAATGCGGTGGCGGGCGCTGCGATCATCGCCGCCGCCCTGCACGGGCTTAACGGTCAACATGAAGGCGTCACCGTCAATGTGGCCAAGATCTCAGGCGGGGGCGCGCTGAACGTCGTCGCCGACAACGCAGTGGTCCGCTTCAACGTGCGCGTGCCGGACAAGGCCGCCGCCGACTGGATCGACGCCTCGGTCCGCGCCATCGCCGCCGCGCCACCGTTCGAGGGGCTGACCCTGGACCTGCACGGCGGCTTCACCCGTGCGCCCAAGCCGATGGACGCCGCCCAGACCGCCCTGTTCGAGGCGGTGAAGGAAGCCGGCGCCCTGCTGGGCCAGCCCATCGCCTGGAAGCCGTCAGGCGGGGTGTGCGAGGGCAACAATCTGCACGCCGCCGGCCTGCCCAACATCGACACCCTGGGGGTGCGAGGCGGCGACATCCATTCGGACCAGGAGTTCGCCTGGCCCGACAGCTTCGTCGAACGCGCCCAGCTGAGCGCCCTGATCCTTTGCAAGATCGCGTCGGGCGAGATCGACGCGGCCAAACTGAAATCCCTGCGGATGGAAACCCTGTAGAATGCTCGTCGTCCGTCCCGCCGGCCCTGCCGATCTCGATCATCTGCTGGAGCTGGCCATCCTGTCCGGTCCCGGCTTCACCAGCCTGCCCGAAGACCCCGACGCACTGTCCGACCGGCTGGAGCTGAGCCAGGCCAGTTTCCGGGGCGGGGTCACGCCGCAGGAGGCCTGGTACACATTGATGCTGGAAGACGGCGACACCGGCGACATCGACGGGGTCGGATCGGTCAAGGCGACGGTGGGGCTGAAGCGGCCTTTCTTCTCGTTCCGGGTGGTCCACAATACGGCGTCGTCGCCGTCGCTGGGGGTCAAGCTGGATCACCAGACCCTGGTGCTGGTCAATGAATGCACCGGCTGGACGGAGGTCGGCTCGCTGTTCCTTAAGGCGGATCGGCGCAAGGGCGGCGCGGGGCGTCTGCTCAGCCAGTCGCGCTACATGCTGATCGGCGCCCAGCCCGAACTGTTCGCCGAGAATGTGCTGGCCGAGTTGCGCGGGGTGTTCACGCCCGACGGCGCCTGTCCGTTCTGGGACCATGTGGCGCACAAATTCTTCCCGATGGAGTTCGACCACGCCGACCGGATGAGCGGTTCGACCGACAAGCAGTTCATCCTGGACCTGGCCCCGCGCCACCCGATCTATACCGAGCTGCTGCCCGAACCGGCGCGCGCGGTGATCGGCAAGGTGCATCCGCAAGGGGTGCCGGCCATGGCCCTGCTGGAAAGCGAAGGGTTTCGGCCCAACGGCCTGGTGGACATCTTCGATGCCGGACCGACCGTGTCGTGCGGGCGCGACAATATCCGCACCGTGCGCGATGCCCGCCGCCTGACGGTCGAGATCGTCGGGTCGGTCGAGGCCGAACTGCCGGCCCTGATCTCGACCGACAGCATCGCCGCCTTCCGCGCCGTCCGCGCCAAGGCGGACATCGAGGGCGACACCGTGCGCCTGACCGCCGAAACCGCCGCCGCGCTGAAGATCAAGGCCGGCGCCACTGTCCGCGTGAAATCATGACCGTCGCGCGCACATTCCTTCTCCCCTCGGGGGAGAAGGTGGGCGGCGAAGCCGCTCGGATGAGGGGGCTGGTTCAGCAGTTCCTCGCGTCAAACATCGACCCCGCATCTGGCAACCCCCTCATCCGTCTCGCTCCGCGAGCCACCTTCTCCCCCGAGGGGAGAAGGGGAGTGCAATCATGACCCTGTTCAAATCCATCGACCCCGCCACCGAAGCCACCAACTGGGAAGGCGAGGCCGCCAGTCCGGCGCAGGTGCAGTCCGCCGTGGACGCCGCCCGCGCCGCCTTCCCCGACTGGGCCGACCGTCCGCGCCAGGACCGGATCGACGCGGTCAAACGCTATCAGGCCGTGCTGAAGGAACGCGCGCCCCAGATCGCCGAGGCCATCGCGCGCGAGACCGGCAAGCCTCTGTGGGAGACCAAGACCGAGGCCGCCGCCATGATCGGCAAGGTGGACATCTCGATCCGCGCCTATGACGAACGCACCGGCGAACGCTCCAGCGACACCGCCTTCGGCCGCGCGACCCTGCGTCACCGTCCGCACGGGGTGGCGGCTGTGCTTGGCCCGTTTAACTTCCCCGGCCACCTGCCCAACGGCCACATCGTCCCGGCGCTGCTGGCGGGCGACACCGTGGTGTTCAAGCCGTCGGAAGAGACGCCTCTGGTCGGTCAGGTGATGGCCGAGGCTTTCGCCGCCGCCGACCTGCCGACCGGCGTGGTCAATGTGGTTCAGGGCGGACGCGAGACCGGCGCAGCTCTGCTGGACGCCGGGATCGACGCCCTGATGTTCACGGGGTCCGGCGCGGCCGGCGCGCACTTCCGCAGGAAGTTCGCCGACGATCCCCACGTCATCCTGGCGCTGGAGCTGGGCGGCAATAATCCGTTGGTCGTCTGGGACGCGGCGGATGCCGAGGCCGTGGCCGGGATCGCGGTTCAGTCGGCTTTCATCACCACTGGCCAGCGCTGCTCGTGTGCGCGTCGCCTGATCGTGCCTGAAGGGCCGCAGGGCGACGCCATCATAGAAGCCATCGCCGCCCTGTCCGACCGGCTGGTGTTCGGCCCGTGGGACAGCGATCCCGAACCCTACGCCGGGCCGCTGATCTCGGCCCGCGCGGCCGAGGCGGCGCTGAAGGCCTTGCAGGACCGGATCGACAGGGGGGCCAGGGTCATCCGCGCCTCGGGTTCCGTCGCCAACCTGCCCGGCGCCTTCGTCAAACCGGCCATCATCGACGTGACCGGGATCGACGTGCCGGACGAGGAGATATTCGCCCCCTTCCTGTCGGTGACGCGCGTTGCGACCTTCGACGCGGCGATCCAGGCGGCGAATGCGACCCGATACGGCCTGTCCGCCGGTCTGGTCAGCGACGACCCGGCCAACTGGGACCACTTCATCCGCCGCATCCGCGCGGGCGTGGTCAACTTCAACCGCCCGACGACGGGGGCGGCGGGCGACATGCCGTTCGGGGGTCTGGGGGCCAGCGGCAATCACCGGCCCAGCGCCTACTATGCGGCGGACTATTGCGCCTACCCGGTGGCGACCTTCGAGGCCAATGCGGTCGCCAACATCGAGGGCGAGATCAAGGGATTGAGGGCGTGAGAGTGCGCGATGCCTCTCCCTCCCCTTTATGGGGAGGGACGATCGCGCAGCGATCAGGGTGGGGTACGACGAGGCCTGCACGACTTCATACTTCCCCACCCCGGCTCCGCTGCCGCGTCGCCGCCCCTCCCCATGAAGGGGAGGGAGAGCCTTGGTGAAAGCCGTCGAAGCCAATGCCGACGGCCTGATCGGGCCGACGCACTCCTACGCCGGTCTGTCGCCGGGCAATCTGGCGTCAAGCCTGAACAAGGGCGAGGCGTCGAATCCGCGGGCGGCGGTGCTGCAGGGGCTCGACAAGATGAAGACCCTGGCGGACCTGGGTCTGCCCCAGTTCGTCCTGCCCCCGCACGAACGGCCGAACATCCCCTTCTTGCGGACGCTGGGATTCACGGGATCGGACGCCCAGGTGCTGGAACGGGCGTGGAAGGATGCGCCCAGCTTCGCCGCCGCCGCCTGTTCGGCCTCGCCCATGTGGGCCGCCAACGCCGCGACGGTGACGCCCAGCGCGGACGCGGCAGATGGCCGGGTGCATTTCACCCCCGCCAACCTGATCACCAACCTGCACCGATCGCTGGAACACCAGCAGACGAAGCGGGCGCTGGGCGCCCTGTTCCCCGACACGCCGCGGTTCGCCGTTCACGACGCCCTGCCCCCGGTCGCGCACCTGGCCGACGAGGGCGCCGCCAACCATGTGCGCCTGTGCGCTGAGCATGGGGCGCCGGGCATCAACCTGCTGGTCTGGGGCCGCGAGGCGTTCGAGCCTTGGGACGGTCCCTATCCTGCGCGTCAGACGCGCGAGGCGTCGCAGGCTATCGCGCGTCGCCATGAGGCGTCGGGCGTGGTCCTGGCTCAGCAATCCAAGGCCGCAATCGCCGGCGGGACCTTCCACAACGATGTGGTCTGCGTCGGGGCGCTGGAGACCCTGTTCTTCCACGACCTGGCGTTCGAGGACACGGCGGGAACACAGGACGCCATCCGCCGTGCGGCGGACGGTCTGTTCGAACCGATCTTCGTCGAGGTCTCGTCCGCCGACCTGCCGCTGGCCGACGCCATCAGCAGCTATCTGTTCAACTCCATGCTGATCCAGATTCCGGGCGAGGATCGCCTGACCCTGATCTGCCCGACCGAGACCCGCGACAACCCGCGCAGCCATGCGGTGGCGCAATCCCTAGCCGCCTCCAACCGCCCCATCGGTCGGGTGGAGTATGTCGATGTGCGCCAGTCGATGCGCAACGGCGGCGGGCCGGCGTGTCTTCGTCTGCGGGTCGTGCTGAACGCGGCGGAGTTGGCGGCGACGAATCCGGCCATGCGGCTGACGGACGCCCTGCACGCCGACCTCTCAGCCTGGGCCAACCGTTGGTATCGCGACGAACTGCGGCCCGCCGATCTGGCCGATCCAGCCCTGCTGGACGAGACGCGCGGGGCGTTGGACGACCTGACAAATATTCTGAAGCTTGGGGGGAGCTTCTATCCGTTCCAGGGCGTTTGATGCGTCAAATGACCACACCCTCCTCTCCCATGAGCCCCGCCCGCCGCCTCAGAAACATCGTCGGCGGGTCCGCCGGCAATCTGGTGGAGTGGTTCGACTGGTACGCCTATGCGGCCTTCACCCTGTATTTCGCGCCGGTCTTCTTTCCCAGCGAAAACCCCACCGCCCAGTTGCTGAGCGCCGCCGCCGTGTTTGCGGTTGGCTTCCTGATGCGGCCGATCGGGGCGTGGATCATGGGCGTCTATGCCGACCGCAAGGGGCGCAAGGCGGGGCTGACGCTGTCGGTGACGCTGATGTGCACCGGCTCGCTGATCATCGGCGTGACGCCAGGCTATGGGACCATCGGTCTGGCGGCGCCGGCCCTGCTGCTGTTCGCACGGTTGCTTCAGGGGCTTAGCGTCGGCGGCGAATACGGGTCCAGCGCCACCTATCTGTCGGAAATGGCCGAGCCGCATCGGCGCGGCTTCTGGTCCAGTTTCCAGTACGTCACCCTGATCTCGGGCCAGCTGATCGCACTGCTGCTGCTGATCGTGCTGCAGAATACGCTCAGCGAGACGGCGCTGGCGTCGTGGGGCTGGCGCATTCCGTTCTTCGTCGGTGCGGGTCTGGCCGTCATCGTCTTCTGGCTGCGTCGCCGGCTGGACGAGACGCACAAGGCATCCGACGTGAAGGACGCGCCGAAATCCAGCGCCATGCAGTTGATCCTGAAACACCCCAAGGAGGCGTTGATGGTGCTGGGCCTGACCGCCGGCGGCACCCTGGCCTTCTACACCTACACGACCTACCTGCAGAAATTCCTGGTCAACACGACGGGCTTTCCCAAGAACACGGCGACCGAGATCAGCGCGGCGGCCCTGTTCATCTTCATGCTGTTGCAGCCGGCGGTGGGCGCGCTTTCGGACCGGGTGGGGCGACGTCCGGTGATGATCGCTTTCGGCGTACTGGGGGTGCTGTGCACCGTGCCGATCATGACCGCGCTGTCGACGGTCGAGAGCCCGTTCGTCGCCTTCCTGCTGGCGCTGGCCGGGTTGGTGATCGTGTCGGGCTATACGGCGATCAATGCGGTGGTGAAGGCCGAGCTGTTTCCCGCCCACATCCGCGCGCTTGGCGTGGCCCTGCCCTATGCCATCGCCAATGCGGTGTTCGGCGGCACGGCGGAATATGTGGCTCTATGGCTGAAGGGCGCGGGCGTGGAGAGCGTCTTCTTCTGGTACGTCACGGGCATGATCGGACTGTCGCTGTTCACCTTCATCCGCATGCGCGATACGAAGCACAACAGCCTGATTACGCACACCTGATCGCTCGCTTGAAGGCGCGTGTACAGAGGTTCATACGGTTCGATGACAGTCGCATAACCGTATCGAGCGCTCGCCTTGTTTATACTTCTAGCCCCGCTGGCCATTGCTTATGGGCAGCAAGCGGAACCGACCACCCTGAACGACATCATCGTCGAGGCGCATCGCGTCGATCCGCTGCTGAGCGTTACGGCGTCAGGCGGCGCGACCCATAACGCCATCGTTCGCAGCGACCCGGTTGGCGTACGCTGCGGCCCAACGCGATTTCAGTACGACGCCTATGAGGCCCCACGCCTATGCTGGATTCGTACACCCGCAGGGACGCCCATCCGCCTTAAGGCCGAGAATCCCGGTACACTTGGCTGGCATGTCGAATGGCGAGGCTGCGAGGCGAGCGCGGACGAAACGGAATGCGTTCTGACCATGCCGGCGCAAGGGGCAGAAGTTTCGGCCACCTTCGTCGCACACTGACCTTTTTCAGGCCGCGAAACGCCCGCCGCGCTGTGCGTAGGCCTGGGTGCCGCGCGTAAAGACCTGATCGGACGGCAGAACGGTCTCGATGGGCAGGTCGGCCTGCCCCTTCAGCGCCGCATAGACCGGGCCGAAGTCCTTGAGCGTCTCGTCCTTCAGCGCTTCCAAACTGTCGATGACGAAATAGACCTGCTGGAAATCATCGATCCGGTAGAGGGTGCGCATCACCCGCTCCAGGTCGAAGCCCAGGCGGTTGGGCGACGGGTCATCTAACGCAAAGACGCTCTCGGTCGAGGACGAGACGATGCCAGCGCCATAGATGCGCAGGCCGTCGGTGTCCTTCATCAGGCCAAACTCCACCGTGTACCAATACAGACGCGCCAGGTTGGGCAGCATGCCCAGGCCGGCCGCGCGTTGGCCGCCCTTGCCATAGGCCTCCATATAGGCGGCGAAATCGGGGTCGGTCAGCATGGGCACATGGCCGAAGACGTCGTGGAAGATGTCGGGCTCCTGGAGGTAGTCCAGTTGGTCCGGCTTCCTGATGAACTGGCCCGAGACGAAGCGGCGGTTGGCCAGATGGTCGAAGAAGACCTCGTCCGGCACCAAGCCGGGCACGCAGACCACGGTCCAGCCGGTCAGGGCCTGGAGCTTGGGATTGATCACGTCGAAGTCGGGAATGCCGCCGGCGTTCAGGTCCAGCGCGTCCAGCCCGCGCAGAAAGGCGTCGCAGGCGCGGCCAGGCAGAATCTTCATCTGGCGGGCGTACAGGGTGTCCCAGGTCTGGTGCTCGACCTCGGTATAGGCGGCCCAGTTCTGGGGAATGGTCCAGTCGGCGGCCGCGCCCTCGGGCGGCTGTTCGAAGACGTGTTCGAAGTCGGACATGGGCTTTCCTCTTTTGCCGACAGTCTAGCCCGGAGCCGCCGCGCCTTCCAACCGCCAGTCCAAAAGTCAGTGCAGTTGTTCATCCAGAGGCGCATGGTGGCCCAGGCCGTCGGTCGTGAACCAACGCTCGGCATCGTCGGGCAGCAGGACGGATCGACCGTCCTCAAGCACCGCCTCGGCCGCATAGGCGACGAAACCGCCGTCTTCGCCCAGAGCATAGACGCGGTAGAAGGGCTGATCCGCGGCGACCAGGCCGGTCTCGCCGGCCGGACCGTCATAGGCGTGGTCCACGTCCATCACCACGCCGCGAAAGGCGTCGTCGCGGTGGCGAACGATCTGGCCGATGGCGAAGCGGGCGGTGTAAATCCGGGTCATCCCTGTTGATACGACGCGGCGTATGACCCCCACGCCGACAGGTCTGTTCATCTTCCTGACAGAATGGCTTGGCGCGGACGATCTTCGCGGGTTAGGCTGATCGGGACGGGCGCCGTTTTGGACCGCCCACATCGGAATGACGACCCATGCCGGAGACCCACGGCGCGCCCCGACGGCGCGACGAGCGGTCCCAGCCTTCCCGTTCGCGGGATGCGTCGGGTCGGGATGCGCCGCTGTATGGCGCGCTCGATCTGGGGACCAACAATTGTCGGCTGCTGATCGCGCGGCCGTCGCGCGAAGGCTTTCGCGTCGTCGACAGCTTCAGCCGCATCGTGAGGCTGGGCGAAGGGCTGTCGCGGACGGGCCTGCTCGACCCCCGCGCCATGGACCGGGCCTATGACGCCCTGGCCCTGTGCGCCGAGCGGATCGTCAGGAAGGGCGTAGACTCGGCCCGCCTGAGCGCCGTCGCCACCCAGGCCTGTCGCGCGGCCGAGAACGGCGCCGACTTCATCGACCGGGTGCGCAAGGGGACGGGTCTGCGGCTGCGGATAATCGATCCGTCGGAAGAGGCGCAGTTGGCGGTCGAAGGGTGTCTGAACCTGATCGATCCCAAGGCCGAAGCGGTGCTGGTCATCGATGTCGGCGGCGGTTCGACCGAGATGTCGTGGCTGAAGCGCGAAGACGTGGAATGGACCACCACAGCCTGGATGTCGGCGCCGGTCGGGGTGGTGACCCTGGCCGAGCGGCACCCGGAGCCCCCGAACTCGGGCGAGGCCTGGTACGAAGCCATGGTCGCGGACATGGGCGCGGCGATCGCGGCCGGCGGCATCGTCGATGAACCGATGCTGGAGCTGTTCCGCCAGGACCGGGCCCATCTGGTCGGCACTTCGGGGGCGATCACCAGCTTGGCAGGCATCCACCTGAACCTGCCCCGCTATAACCGCGACCGGGTCGATGGGTTGTGGATGACGCGCGGAGAGTGCGAGGCGGCGGCGGATCGGCTGAAAGCTCTCGGGCCTGAAGGGCGGGCGCGTGAGGCCTGCATCGGTCCCGACCGGGCGGACCTGGTGCTGGCGGGGGCGGCCATTCTGGAGGCGGTCCAGCGGGCCTGGCCGTCCGAGCGGGTGCGGGTCGCGGACCGGGGCCTGCGCGAAGGCCTGCTGCTGCAGCGGATGCGCGAGGACAAAAAGCCGACGAAGAGCCGCAGGCGTCGGCGCGGTCGGGGTAGAGGAACGGTGCCCGCCGCCTGATCAGGCCGCAGGCGTGATCCGCACCGGCAGTTCGATGTCGCACACCGAGAAGTCCGCGCCGCGCGCCTGACGCGCCTGCTGCACCAGGGTCTGGAAGGTGGCGGAGTTGGTGTTTAGAACCGACGCCGTGGGGCGTTCAGCAGCGGGCAGGTCCGAGGCGACGCGGACGCGCGTCATCTGATCCGGCCCCTGGACGAGGCCGTCGGGCGTGCCGCTGGCCTTCAGAGCGCGCACCACGTCCAGACCGGACACGACGCGGCCCCAGACGGTGTAGCGTTTGTCCAGCGCCGGATAGGCCTGGCGCATCAGGAAGAACTGGCTGTTGGCGGTGTCATTGCCCTCGTCACGGGCCATGCCCGCGACGCCGGGGCAGTAAAGCGCCCAGCCGTGGACCTTGTTGTCGCCGGTGCCCGACATAAGGGCGTCGGGCTGGGTCTGGACGGGAATGGAATCGACGAAGCCGACCAGGGTGCCGACGGGGGCCGCGACGGGGGTGAAGGCCATATCCGCCCCGCGGCGGAAGGTGAATTCGCCCTTCAGGTCGGGATACCAGCTCTGCCCCTCGCCCGTGCCCAGCGGGTCGCCGGTCTGGGCCATGAACCAGTCGATCACCCGGTGCCAGACCAGATTGTCATAGAAGCCGCGCGAGGCCAGCAGCTTGATCCGTTCGACATGGGCCGGGGCGATCTGGGGCGCCAGCTCGACCAGGACCTGTCCCTTGCTGGTGTCGATGACCAGCAGGTTCTCGGGCGCGACGGTGCGCCACTCGGCTGGAGGCGGCGGGGGCGCAGGCACGGCGGTCGCGTCCTGGGCCAGGGCGGCCCCGGACGTCGCGGTCAGCATGGCCGTGGCGATCATCAGTGTGCGAATGGTCATCGTCCCCTACCCCGTCGTCTTGAAAGCGTCAGCCGCCAGTGACCTCAGCCACTGGCTGCACGTCGCAGATGCTGAAGCCGTTACCGCGCGCAGAGCGTGTGGCGGCGATCCGCTCGGCGAAGGCGGCGCTGCTTGCGTTCAGGACGCGCACCGTCGGACGGCTGGCCTCCGGCATGGCCGACGCCATGCGGACCTGGGTCATGGTGTCGGGATCGGTGACCTTGCCGTCCTCGGCGTCCGAGCCCTTCTTCAGCTTGCCCACCACGTCCAGGCCCGAGACCACGCGACCGAAGGCCGTATAGACGCCGTCCAGTTGGTCGCGCGCGCCCATCATCAGGAAGAACTGGCTGTTGGCGCTGTCGGGCGCGCCCGAGCGGGCCATGCCCAGCACGCCGGGGCAGAACAGGCCGTGGGCGTCGACCTTGAAGTCGGCGGTGACCATCATCTGGGCGTCGGGCTGAGTCTGGACCGGCAGGTCGCTGACCAGACCGCGCACGCCGGCGCCGACGCTTGGCACGGCGACGAAGCCGGCGTCGCGACCACGGCGGAAGCTGAACTCGGCCTTTAGGTCGGGAAGCTCGCTGCCGCCCTCGCCCGTGCCTTGCGGGTCGCCGGTTTGCGCCATGAATTCAGGGATGACGCGGTGGAACTTCAGACCGTCATAGAAGCCCTGGTTGGCCAGGGTGCGGATGCGTTCGGCATGATTGGGCGCCGCGACCGGGACCAGCTCGACCAGCACGCGGCCTTTGGACGTGTCGATGACCAGCAGGTTTTCCGGCGCGATGGTGCGCCAGTCGGAGGCCGCGGGCGTGGTCTGGGCCACGGCCACGGCCGCAGCCTGAACCTGAGCCTGAGCCTGAGCCTGAGCCTGGGCTTGGGCCGCGCCGCTCGCCAGAAGGGCGGCGACGGTCGCCGCGATGATCGCCTTGCGCATAGTCTATCAAATCCCGTTCTTGACCTTGGCCCGCACGCGCTCGGCGATGGCGGGGCTGACGAAACTGTCGATCGCGCCGTCCAGCCGGGCGATCTCCTTGACCAGCCGCGAGGCGATGGCCTGATGACGCGGATCGGCCATCAAAAATACCGTCTCGATGTCCTGATTGAGGCGCTGGTTCATCGCCGTCATCTGGAACTCGTATTCGAAGTCGGCGACGGCGCGCAGACCCCGGATGATGACGTTGGCGTCCAGCTCTTCCGCGAAATGCATCAGCAGGGTCGAAAAGGGCTGGACCACGATGTCGCCGCCGAAGCTGGCGACCTCCGCCTCGAGCATCTCGACGCGCTCGGCGGTGGAGAACAGCGGGCCCTTGTCGTCGTTCTGGGCCACGCCGATGACCAGCCGGTCCACCAGCTTCAGCGCGCGCTTGATGATGTCGGTATGCCCGTTCGTCACCGGGTCGAAGGTGCCCGGATAAAGTCCGATGCGCATGCGTGTCTCCCCAGCCTGTCGCGTGCCGTTGCGGTCGTCTAGCAGGTGCGAAATCAGCGGCCTAGCCGGCTGACGCCATCGTCATCGTCATCGTCATCGTCACGGTCGTCATCGTCGCGGGTCGCGATGGGTTGCGGCGGCTGGGCGGACCAGGCGGCCTCGATCCGGGCCAGCAGAGCCGGATCGTTGGCGAAGGCGACGCCGTCGATGGCCGTGATGGGACAGACAGGCGTGGCGCTGTTGCACAGGAAGGCGGCGTCGAAGGCGGAGATTTCTGAAAGCGAGACCGGCCGGGTTTCCGAGGCCAGGCCCGCCTCGGCCAGGCCGCGCTGGATCACCGCCTGGGTCACGCCCGCCAGCATCGGGGCCTGGGGCCAGACGATGCGGTCGCCCTGGACGAAGCCGATGTTCCACAATGTGCCCTCGGACACCTGCCCCTGCCCGTCCACGAATAGGGCGTCGTCGAAACCAGCGGCGCGTGCGGCGCGGCGCGCGCGGATCAGGCCGAAGGTCGCCAAGTGTTTCAGATGCGGGGCTTCGCGTTCGTAGGAGAACGAGGCGACGCGTACGCTGCTCGCCAGCGGCGGCGGCGCGGGCGAGACCATCGTCATCACCTTGGGCCTGCCGACGAAGGACGGGTTGCGATGGCCGATCTCGGGCGAGAACAGGCTGACGCGGAGCCAGCAGGCGTCGCGGTCGGCGACGGCGAAGGCCATCAGGCGGCAAAACTCGGCCTCGCCAGGGCTTTCGCCGAACAGTTCGACGGCGGCCTGATTCAGGCGGGCGAGGTGAAGATCTAGTCCGCGAGCGGCGCCGTTCTCGACGCGAAAGGAGGTGTAGGCGCCGTAGTTGACCAAGGCCTGGTGGGCGAGGTCTTCAGGCGATGCGGGGTGGCCGTCGATCAGGATGTCCAACCAAAACCTCCGCAATATTCCTTCCTTCTCCCAGAGGGAGAAGGTGGCCCGGAGGGCCGGATGAGGGGTTACGGTGTCGATCGCGTCGCACAGCGTAACCCCTCACCCTTTCGCGCTTGCCGATCGCTACGCTCTCGGGCGCTCAAGCCCTCTCCCGATGGGAGCGGGTCTTGGTTTTAGGCTTCGGTCTCGCCGCCCTCTTCACCCGCGACGTCCGCCTCATCCGAACCGCCGCTGTCGGGCAGGCGTTCGACCGAGACAACCTTTTCGTCCTTGGCGGTGCGGAAGATGGTGACGCCCTGGCTGGAGCGGCCGACGATGCGGACCTGATCGATGCGGGTGCGGATCATCTGGCCGCCCGAGGTGACCAGCAGCAGGTCGTCGGTTTCCTCGACCGGGAAGGCCGCCGCCAGGCGCGTGCCCGCGCGACCGCCCAGGCCGTGAGCCGTCAGACCCTGGCCGCCACGACCGGTGCGGCGATACTCATAGGCCGAGGAGCGCTTGCCGAATCCGGTCTCGGTGACCGTCAGGATGAACTGTTCGGCGGCGCCCAGTTGGGCGATCCGCTCGACCGTCAGGGCGGCATCGGCGACGTCGTCCTCGGCTTCGGCAGGAGTTGCGACATCCTCTTCCGCGTCCGCGCCGGCCAGAGCCTTGCGCATGGCGTTGGCGTGTTTGACGTAGGCCGAGCGTTCTTCGGGCGTGGCGTCGACGCGGCCCAGGATGGCCATGGAGATGACCTCGTCGCCTTCCTGCAGGCGCACGCCCCGGACGCCGGTCGAATCCCGGCCCTTGAACACGCGCACGTCGTCGGCCTTGAAGCGGATTGCGCGGCCCAGGGCCGTGGTCAGCAGGATGTCGTCGTCGGCGGTGCACAGGCCGACGCCGACCATGCGGTCGTCGCCTTCCAGCTTCATGGCGATCTTGCCGGCGCGGTTGACGGTGGCGAAGTCCGACAGCTTGTTACGGCGCACGTCGCCCGCCTGGGTGGCGAACATGATGTCGTAGTCGCCCCAGGTCGTCTCGTCCTCGGGCAGGGGCAGGACATTCATGATGCTGTCGCCCGGCTCGATGGGCAGCAGGTTGACGAAGGCCTTGCCGCGCGAGGTCGGATTGCCCAGCGGCAGGCGCCAGGTCTTCAACTTGTAGGCCTTGCCGTTGGTGGCGAAGAACAGGACCGGCGTGTGGGTCGAGGCGCTGAACACGCCGGTGATGGCGTCCTCGTCCTTCATCGTCATGCCGGACTTGCCCTTGCCGCCGCGATGCTGGGTCCGATAGGCGTTCAGGGCGACGCGCTTGACGTAGCCGCCGTGGGTGACGGTGACGACCATGTCCTCGCGCGGGATCAGGTCCTCGTCCTCCATCTCGCCGTCGCCTTCCCCGATCAGGGTGCGACGCGGCACGGCGAACTGATCCTTCACCGCGATCAGGTCGTCACGAATGATGGCCAGGACGTTCTTGCGGTCCGACAGGATGGTCAGGTGACCCTGGATCGTATCGGCCAGGCCGCGTGCCTCGCCGAAGATGTCGTCACGGCCAAGGCCGGTCAGGCGCGACAGGGTCAGGGCCAGGATGGCGCGGGCCTGTTCGTCGGTCAATTGCAGGCTGTCGCCGTTGATGACGACGCTACGCGGATCGGCGATCAGTTCGACCAGGGCCATCATGTCGCCGACGGGCCAGGCCTTGCCTTGCAGCCGCTCGCGCGCCTCGGTCGGATCGGCCGAGGAGCGGATGATGTGGATCACTTCGTCGATATTGGCGACGGCGACGGCGAGACCGACCAGGACGTGGCCGCGATCACGCGCTTTGTTCAGCTCGAACTTGACGCGGCGAACGACGACTTCCTCGCGGAATTCGAGGAAGATTTGCAGCAGGTCGCGCAGGCCCATCTGCTCGGGCCGGCCGTGGTTCAGCGCCAGCATGTTGACGCCGAACGAGCTCTGCATCGCCGTATAGCGCCACAGCTGGTTCAGGATCACGTCGCCGGAGGCGTCGCGCTTCAGCTCGATGACGATCCGCATGCCCTGGCGGTCGGACTCGTCGCGGACGTCGGAGATGCCTTCCAGACGCTTCTCGCGCACCATTTCGGCGATGCGTTCGATCAGGGTCTGTTTGTTGACCTGGAACGGCAGCTCGGTGACGACGATGGCTTCGCGATCCTTGCGGATCTCTTCCACCGAGGCGCGGCCGCGCACGACGACCGAGCCGCGACCGTCACGCAGGGCGTTGCGCGGCGCGGTGCGGCCCATGATCTCACCCCCGGTCGGGAAGTCGGGACCGGGCACGATGTCCAGCAGGGCGTCGTCGGTGATGTTGGGGTCGTCCAGCAGGGCCAGGGCCGCATCCACGACCTCGCCCAGATTGTGCGGCGGGATATTGGTCGCCATGCCGACGGCGATGCCGCCCGCGCCATTGACCAGCAGGTTCGGAATCCGGCTCGGCAGTACGACCGGCTCCAGCTCCTTCTCGTCATAGTTGGGCTGGAAATCGACGGTGTCCTTGTCGATGTCGGCCATCAGGGCGACGGCGGCCGGGGCCATCTTGGCCTCGGTGTAACGCATCGAGGCGGGCATATCGCCGTCGACAGAGCCGAAGTTGCCTTGGCCGTCGACCAGCATCAGCCCCATCGAGAAGGGCTGGGCCATCCGCACCAGGGCCATATAGACCGAGGCGTCGCCGTGGGGGTGGAACCGGCCCAGCACGTCGCCGACCACGCGGGCGCATTTCGAATAGCTGCGCTCGGGCGTCATGTTCAGGTCGTGCATCGAATACAGGATGCGACGGTGAACCGGCTTGAGCCCGTCACGGGCGTCAGGAAGGGCGCGCGAGACGATCACGCTCATGGCGTAGTCGAGGTACGAACGCTTCAGTTCGTCCTCGATCGTGATCGTGGAAATGTCGGAGCCGCCGCCTCGACCGTTGATCGGAGTTGCGGCGTTTTCGTAGCTGTCGTCGGTCAATGAAGCGTGGCTTTATGCGGCCGGAATCGGAACGTGATCCGCTGTGACGATTTCTAGCATTCCAGGGGCTCGGTGGCAAAGCGACGTCGCCGTGAAAGCCCGTCTCTGAAAGGACTTTCCATATGCGCGTCCACACCCTCGCCGCCGCCCTCATGATCGCCTCGCCGCTGGCCCTGACGACGGCCTGCGCCGCGACCCGAAACGCCCCGCAAACCCACGTCGAACGCGCGCCTGTCGGCGCGACGGGACAGGCGGTTCTGATCAACGCGTCTGGCGCCAACATCGGCCGCGTCGACCTGCGCCAGGGGCCGACCGGCCTGGTGATCAAGGTCGAGGCCTCGGGCCTGACGCCCGGCTGGCACGGCATCCACATCCATGCGACCGGCGAATGCGCCGCGCCCTTCACCTCGTCCGGCGCCCACATCAACCACGGCGAGCCCAAGGCCCCGCACGGCCTGCTGAACGCGGCGGGCCCGGACGACGGCGACCTGCCCAACATCTGGGCGGGCGCAGACGGCAAGGTGAACGCTGAACTGTTCACCCCCCGCGCTCGCATCTCGTCGGAAGGCCCCGGCCAGTGGCTCTGGGACGCCGACGGCTCGGCCATCATCATCCACGCCAATCCCGACGACCATTCGACCCAGCCCATCGGCGGCGCGGGCGACCGGGTGGCTTGCGCGGCGCTCAGCGCGAGCTAAGCTTTCTTTGACGTTGAGATCAGCCCGCTGGACCCTGTTCAGCGGGCTTCTTTTTGCGCCAGCAGGCGACGGATCAGCTCGGTCTGCTCTTCCTGGCGCGCGGTCAGGTGCTCGACCTTTTCTAGCAAGGCCATGATCTCGATCTCGGCCTTCAGGTTGACCTGATAGTCGTTGCCGGCGTCGAGCCGGTCCTTCTGCGCCTGACGGTTCTGGCTCATCATGATGATCGGCGCCTGGGCGGCGGCGATCATCGACAGCATCAGGTTCAGGAAGATGAAGGGATAGGGGTCGAAGGCGTCACGCCTGAGAACCAGGTTCAACACCGTCCACACGACCAGGAACAGGCCGAACGCGATCAGGAAGGTCCAGGACCCGCCAAACGTCGCCACCCGGTCCGCCAGCCGCTCGCCGAAGGTCTGACGGTCGTCGAAGGTCTCGTTGATGTCCTCGGAGATCGGGCGGCGCTCGGCGGCGCTACGGACCACGCTGGCCTCGTTCGCCGGCAGGTCGTGCGTCGCCTTGCCCAGCCAGCGGCGAGAGACGTGGTCGGCGTCGAGGGGGGCGTGGGGCATGAGAGGGTCTCCTGAAACGGTCAGGAACAGATCAAGCCTTGGCGGCCCCCGCGCGCAAGCCCCGTTCGGCCAGGGCGACCAGCGCCACCCCGCCCATGCCGATGGCCGAGCCGGTCAGGATCTGCGGCGTCAGCACGTCGCCCATGAAGCCCCAGCCGATCAGCATCGACACCACCGGCGTCACCAGCAGATAGGGCGTCACCCGCCCCGCCTCGCGCCGCTGCACCAGCCAGAACAGCAGGGTGGTCGCCAGCACCGACGACACGATCCCGGCCCACAACAGCGTGGCCCAGACCATCGGGGTGGCGGTCTTCACCGCCTCCCACTGCCCATGCTCGAACACAGCCGAGCCGAAGGCCATGACGGGAAAGGCGCCGAGCGCCAGCAGGCCCTGCATCTTCAGCGGCGGAATGGAGGTCGTGCGACGTGCGACGACCGTCGTCACGCCCCAGGCCGCGCCGGCGGCGATGGCGACCAAGATGGCCTTCCAGTCCTGCAAGGCGTGGGCGTCCAGCGTCATCCAGGCCACGCCGACGAAAGCCACGCCCATGCCGACCAGGGCCGCCTTGGACAGCCGCTCGCCCAGGATCAGGAAGGCGAACAGGGTGGTGAAGGGAATCCACAGCTGGTTGGCCACGGTCACCGGGCTGACGTCGGTCGCCAGCCAATAGGCGGTGTAGGCCAGACCATACTGGATCGGCCCCCCGACGATGACGATCAGCATCAGGCTCCTCCAGTCCGGGAACGGCGGCCGCACGAAGGCGATCAGACAGGCGCTGGCGATGCCGAAGCGGATCGCCCCGACCAACAGCGGCGACAGATGCTCGGTCGCCAGCTTGGCTCCGGCGTTGTTCACCCCCCACACGACAATGATCGCCACGATGGCGGCGATCTCCAGCCCGGTCAGGGCGTGGGGCTTTGCGGGAAATGGCGCGGGAGCGGGCCCAACTTCAGGATTGGCGTCGGTCATCACAGGCCTATGACACGGCTTTGCGCGCGCGTCGGCTCACATTGGATGACCCCAGGTTTCGGGATCAGAATTCCGGCTTGGCGACCATCAGCTATCGATCGCCAAGCCGGAGGCTCTTTTCAGAACGGAATGTCGTCGTTCAGGTCGTAGCTTTCCTTGGGTCCGCTGGGCTTGTTGGCGCCGCCGGTGGAGAAGCCCGAGGAATAGTCGTCGTCGCCGCGACCACCACCGCCTTGGCCGCCGCTGTAGCCGCCGCCTTGCGATCCGCCTTCCGAACGGCCGCCCAGCATGGTCAGTTCACCCTTGAAGCGGCTGACCACGATCTCGGTCGAATATTTCTCGACGCCCTGCTGGTCGGTCCATTTGCGGGTCTGGAGCGCGCCTTCGATATAGACGGTCGAACCCTTCTTCACATAGTTCTCGACCACCTTGACGATGTTGTCGTTGAAGATGACGACCCGGTGCCACTCGGTCTTTTCCTTGCGCTCGCCCGAGGACTTGTCGCGCCAGGTTTCCGAGGTCGCGATGGACAGGTTGGCGATGCGGTCGCCGTTCGGCATTGACCGGATTTCGGGATCGCGGCCCAGGTTGCCGACCAGAATGACCTTGTTGACGCTGCCCGCCATGGAAACTTCCTTCTCGTGTGAGGCGGCGACTGCATCGCCCGCCCCGTCAATTCAGTCCGATGTCTGACCGGGGCGACGCCTTATCGCCAGCCGCTTTCGACATCGCACCCGCCAAACCGGTGGATTAACGAAATGTTCCACCTTTGTTCACGTCACGCAAGCCCTACTTCGCGGCGGGGTCCGCTGCGATGGCGATGGGGCGGCCCGTCTCGTCGCGCTGGATGGCGCCGGGGATGGCCAGGCGGCCGTCGCCGGTGCGGGCCATGGCGAAGAAGCGGCTGCCGTTCAGGCTCTTGCCGATCTTGACCCCCTCGCGATCAATGAAGATGAACCGGCTCTGATAGGCGCCCGCGATCTCCTGGTTCGAGCCGCCCATGCGCAGGAAGCGCAGACGCATCTCCTCCAGACGCGCGGCGCACTGTTCCAGCTGAGGCTGGTCGTCAGCGATCTTCTGCAGGCGAGGCGGGGCATTGTCCGGCGTCGCCACGAAATAGCAGGCGCCATCGACGAACTCGTATTTCGGTTCGTTGGAGCAGGCGCCCAGCAGGGCCGTTCCTGCGACGGCGGCGAGAACGACGAGGCGCATCAGTTCATCCCAGGAAATTGGCAGTTGCGGTCCTGCTCAGCCAGCGTCCGGAAACGTGAATTGTCCCCTGACTGTTCCACCCGGCGCGGCACCAGGCGCAGCGTCGTATCGCCCCAGCGGCCATATTGAGCGTCGCCCGGTCCGACGCAGGTTCCGGCATACAGCGCCTGGACGCAGGCGTTCAGGCTCATGTTCGAAGACAGGGTGCGCCAGTCGGAACCGCTGTGACGCAGGCAGGGGCTGCCGTTGGCGACGGGCGTGGGTCGCGGCGCGGGGCTCTGCTCGACATAGGCGGGCGGCGCCGTCTCGGCCATCTCGACGGCCGGCAGTTCGGGCGGCGGGGCGAAGGCGGCGGTGGGGGCGGCGGCCAGGGCGCCGGTCGCGTCCAGACCCACGTCCAGAGCGTCGGTCGCCAAACCGTTTCGCTGGGCGCAGACGGCCAGGGTCGCCATGCCCACGAACTGACCATCGACGAAGCAGCGCAGCTCGCGCGTCGGCTCCAGCGAAGGGGCATCGGCCAGATTGACCACCAGCCCGCCCTTGGACGCGGGCGAGGCCTCCGGCGTCCTGTCGCCGCCGCCAGTGAAGATCAGGGCCAGCACGACGGCGGCGATGATCACCAGACCAGCGCCGACCACGATGATGACGCGGTTGTCTTTCGGAAGGGCCATGAAGGGGCTTTCGCGGATGATGAGGTCAATAACTCCGACCGGGCGCCGGGCGTCAACCGCCTTGGACGGCAATGGCCGCGATCAGGCGAGAAGGCGGTTGAGCGCAGCCTGATAATTGGCCAGCTGCGTCTGCTGATAGCCGGTCGAGGAGCCGTTGCCGGTCTGGGTGTTGGTGGTCGTCGCGGATTGCGGCCCAAGGGAACGATAGGCGGAGCGCACCGCCGTCATGGCCTGGGCCAGCGACTCGATGGCCGACTTGATCCCTGCGGCGTCGCTGAGGTTCAGGGTGTTGGGCAGGTTCAGGCCGTAGGTCTTCACGGTCTTGTCCGAGGTCTTGCCGACGAAGCCGGGCGACAAGCCCAGGGCCGCCAGCGCGTCCTTGCCCACGGCGCCGGCCGAGATGACGGCGCCCTCCTTGTTGTCGGCGGCGACGATCTGAAGGCGCTGGACCGGCGGGACCACCTTGGAATCGGTGATGACCGTGGCCTTCAGCTGACGGTTGGAGGCCGTCATGATCTTTTTGGCCAGGGTGTCCAGCGTGTCCTTGGCGTCGATGGTGACGGCGACCGCGCGGCCGCCGTTGGCCGGCGAGATGGTGAACTGGTCGCCGACGCGGGCGGAGGTGCCGATGGTCAGCAGCTTGGAATCCGTCTGCAGAATTTCACCCTGCGGCAGACCCAGCCGGTCCAGCACGCTGGCGCCGCCCGAGACGACGCTGAGGCTGGTGGGGGTGACCTGATCCCCGTCGCCGCGCCAGGTTTGATTGTATTCGACCGCCCCGGTGTCCAGGTTCAGACGCGCCAGATAGGCGCGCGTCGGATCGGTCTTGGCCGCGCCCGCGTCGCGGTTCGTGCCGGTGATCCAGACCTTGCCGTCCTTGATCTGGACGTCCGCAGCCGTGTCGTTGCCAGCGCCGCCGAAATAGGTCAGCCGGTCGCCGGCGGCGGGCTGCAGATCGGCCGACATGGTGGCCACGAAGACGTCGGTGCCGCCGGCGTGGGCGTTGGTCGCCGTGCCGATGTCCAGGGCGGGATTGTCCGTCTGGCCCGTCAGCACGACCTTGCCGTTCTCGACCGAAATCCCGGCGATGGCGCCGCTGGCCAGGCCCAGGTCGCGCGTCGCCGACAGGGTGGGAACGCCTGCGCTGTCCAGCGTGAACCGGCGCACGACGGCGCGTCCGTTCTCGACCCCGGCTGTATAGATGTCCGAGCCTGAGACCGTCATGGCCTGGACGGAGTCGTCGCCATTGGTGCCGAACTGAAGGGTCGAAACGTTCACCCCGCCGACCGGACCGATGACGGTCAACGGCTTTTCCTGGAAGGTCTGAAGGTAGGAGTCCCAACCGCCCAGAGCAGCCTGGCCGGGCATGGCCGATTTCGAACGGCCGGCGACATAGACCATGCCGTCGGCGCCGAAGCCGACCTCTGTCGCCTCGTCCGCCGCCTTGGCGCCGCGCCTTTGGGTCCACAGCTCCTTGCCGTCCTGGAAGACGGTGACGAAACTGTCGGCGGTCGTGGCGCTATCGCCGCTCTTGCCCGGTTCCAGCGCGCCGGTCACCGACCCCGCGACCGCGACGCGGCCGTCGGCGTCCACGGCGATGGAGAAGCCATTGGCGGTGGAGGCGGCGCCCAACAGCTTGGTCTGCATCAGATTGCCGGCGGAATCGTATTTCAGCAGAGCGACGTCGCGGTCGCCCTTGATCGGCTGGTTAGGGTCGCCTTCCGTCAGGTCGGCGACGACCCAGATCGAGCCGTCGGGCGCGACGGCGCTGGAGCGCACGGCGGCGACGCCTGCGGGCAGGTTGGTCTGGCCCGCCCTGCCCTCGACCCAGAAAGGATCGTTCACGCCCTGCTGGGCTGCAGGGGCCGCGCCGCCGTCAGCCTGGAACTTCAGCAATTGAGCCGCGCCTGTGGTCCCGCCGCCTTGGGTTACATAGACGGCGTCGGAGGTGTCCACCGCCTGGAAGCCGACCGTCTCGCCCACGGCGCCGCGCACCTTCAGCGCCCACTGATCCGGCCCGGCCGGCAGGGTGATGGTCTTGGAGCCACTCTTGACCACCTTGGGCTGGGCCGCGATCATTTCACGCTCGATGCGCGTGGCGACGCCGGCCGTTTCCAGCTTGCCGTTGATGTGGGCCAGGACGTTGTCCATCGTCCGGGGCGTCGCCCCCATCTCGGACAGATCGACATCGACGGCCTGGCTTCCGCCCGCCGTCTTGATGGTGACGGCGAACTTCACATCGCCCTCGAACGCCTTGACCGGCGCGCTCAGGGCGCCGTCGTGGATCGGGGCGGTGACGAAGGTGGATTGCGCCTTTTCCAGCGCATAGCCGGTCTTCACCGTGGATTGGGACACGCCCTGCACCATCCGCACGTCTTCGAATCCGGCGGATTTCAGATAGTCCGACATTTCCGCCAGACCGGCCTCGAACCGCTTGCCGACCTGTGCGGCTTCGGCGCTGCTCAGCCCCTTGGTGTTGGCGCGGTCGGCCAGCGCGCTGAGGGTGTTGAGCCCCTGATACAGGGCGAAGAGCTTGCGGTAGTCGGCCGAGGCGCCGGCGAGATCCAGATCGACGGCGGATTCGTTGATCAGTCGCCGCCCGCCCAGCGCGGCGCGCACCATGTCGCTGGCCTTGGGCGGCGTGGCGGTCGAGGCCCAAGGGGCCGTCGGCTGGGTCTTCCTGGCCTTGGCGGACGTGGTTGCGCCGAATAGCGACGACGTATCCGTCGTCACCCCGTACAGACCCAGCAGATAGCTGTTGTTGATCATTCAGACGGCTCCGACCCTATCGTGCGCCTGCGCCCGATAACGAACCGTTAAGCTGTCGGATCAGCCCTTGAAGAGCGACAGGATGATCTGCGGCGCCTGGTTGGCGATCGACAGGGCCTGAACGCCAAGCTGCTGCTGGACTTGCAGGGCCTGAAGGCGGGCGCTTTCCTTGGCCAGATCCGCGTCCACCAGATTGCCGATGCCGGCCTCCAGCGCGTCCGACAGCTTGCCGACATAGGTGGTGTGGCGTTCGATCTGTTTGGACTGGGCGCCCAGTTCGGCCAGGCGGGCCGTGCTGGTGGAGATGGCGGTGTTGATCCGTGTCAGGGCGTCATCGGCGTTCGCCTTGGTCAACAGGTCCGGAGCCGCCGCCACCGGCGTCGTGGAGGCCGCAAGACCCAGGCCCGTCAGCGTCATGTCCTGGCGGTCCAGGGTGATGGTCTCGGTGCCGTCGGCGCTGGCCAGGAAGTTGATGCCGGCGGTCGCCGTGCCGTCCAGGATGTTCGAACCGTCGAAGATCGCATTGTCCGCGAACGACTGGATCGACTTCAGCAGCGACTGGAACTCGTCATTGTAGGAGGTCCGCATCGCCAGGGTGGCGCTTTCGTCCGACGCGGCGGTGGCCTTGCCCTTCAGCTCGATCAGCAGGTCCGAGATCTGCTCGCCCGCCGCCAGCGACACGTCGGCGATCGAGGTCGCCCGGTTCAGGCTGGTAGCCACGGCTTCGAGCGATCCACGATCCGCCCGTTGTCCCTGGGCGACGGCCCAGACGGCGGCGTTGTCTCGCGCGCCCTGGACCTTCAGGCCCGTATTCACCCGGCTCTGCGTCAAAGCCAACTGGTCGTTGGTTCTGTTCAGATTCTGCAGGGCGATCATCGCCGAGGTGTTGGTGTGGATGCTGGTGGTCATGGCTTCAAGCCCCGGACGTTCTGTTCCCATCAGTATTAACCATGAGTCGTGAGCGGAGGGTTAACGCGCCAGAAACCATGAATTCGCCGTCCGGCGAGCCGGCGGCGTTAACGATATCAGGATCGACAGACGGTCGTCAGACCGAGGTGTCGACCACCTTTCCTCCGCGATAGGTCGGATCGCCGGCCAGTTTCTCCACGTCTTCACGCGGCAGCTGACGGATCACCTCCCCCGTCACCCGGTCCAGGACCTTGTAGACGTAGCGGTTGTCGCCGAGCGCCTCGATCGTCAGGCGATACCGGCTGGCGTCGCTGTTGTCGTTGCGGGGTTCGGGCTGGACGACCGATGCGGACGAAGGCACGGCGGCAGGCTGGGGTACGCTTGTTACTCTCGCGACATGGTTTGTCATGGCTCCCCGCGCGGATAAATCCGCGCTCCTCTAAAGGATGAGAGACGCTCGGCCGGGGCGACGACGTCGCCCCGGCCGGTCGCCTTAGCGGAACAGGCCCAGCAGGATCGAGCTGGACGAGTTGGCGATCGACAGCGCTTGCACGCCAAGTTGTTGCTTGGTTTGCAGGGCGGTCAACTTGGCGCTTTCCTTGGCCAGGTCAGCGTCCACCAGGTTGCCGATGCCGGATTCCAGGGCGTCCTGGAGCTTGCCGACGAAGGCGCTGGTGCGGCCCACTGACTTGGATTGAGTGCCCAGCGTCGCCAAGTCGGTGGTCATGGCCTTGATGGCCGCGTCCACCTTGGTGGCGAATGCAGCTGCCGCAGTCGCGTCAGCCGGAGCCGTCTGGGTCGCCGTCACGTCGGTGATCGCCGTAGCGGCCGCCTTGTCCGTCGTACCGAAGCCGATCTGGTAAGTATTGCCAGTGGCCGCCGTGGACGTGGTGACATTGGTCGCCGTGGTGGTGTTCCACAGGTTCACGCCGTCGAACGTTGCGCCTTTCAGCGAAGAGTCCACTTCCTTGCCCAGAGCGTTGAAGTCAGCCAGGTAGGCTGCCTGAGCGTCACCGGTGGACGATGCGATGTTGACCGCAAGGGCCTTCATCTCTTGGAGAGCGCTGGTGGCGGTGTCGCCCGCAGCCAAGGCGACGTCGATGATCGACTGACCGCGTTGCAGCGAGTTCTTGACCGCATCCTGAGCACCCATCGTGGCGCGTTGGGTCGTGGCGATGGCGAAGATCGCGCCATTATCCTTGGCCGACGAGACCTTCTGACCGGTGTTGATGCGGTTTTGGGTCGTTTCCAGCTGGGCGTTGGTCTTGTTCAGGTTCTGCAGCGCGATCGATGCGCCGTAGTTCGTGTTGATGCTGTTAGCCATTTTGGCTGTCCTTCTTCACTTCGTGATGGCCGCCGCCATTTTGGCGACGGGAGCGTTTTGCTCGATAGTTCAGGCCGTTGGCCGGGACGCCGAAGCCTCCCGGCCCTCCGGGCCTTAGCGGAACAGGCCCAGCAGGATCGAGCTGGACGAGTTGGCGATCGACAGCGCCTGCACGCCAAGCTGTTGCTTGGTTTGCAGGGCGGTCAGGCGGGCGCTTTCCTTGGCCAGGTCGGCGTCCACCAGGTTGCCGATGCCGGCTTCGGTCGCGTCTTGCAGCTTGCTGACGAAGCTGACCTGACGGCTGACCGACTTGGACTGGGTGCCCAAGGTGGCCAGAGCCGTCGTGACGGTCTTCAGCGCTGCATCCACAGCCGTCGTGGTGGCTGCGCCAGCGGCGATGGCGCCCGTGTTGACGGCGGTCAGGGTCGCATCGCCCGATTGCGAGGCGGCGAAACCGACGCCGTAGGTGCCGCCCGACGTATTGGTCGTCAGGTTGGTCACGCCGGCGGTGGACCACAGGTTGACGCCGTCGAAGCTGGCGCCCGAGAGCGCCGAGGCGACTTCCTTGCCCATGGCGTTGTAGTCGGCCAGGTAGGCCGTCTGCGCGTCGCCGGTCGAGGAGGCGATGTTGACCGCGAGGGCCTTCATCTCTTCCAGAGCCGACGTCGCCGTTTCACCCGCAGCCAAGGCGACGTCGATGATCGACTGACCGCGTTGCAACGAGCCCTTGACGGCGTCCATGGCGCCCATGTTGGCGCGCTGGGTCGTGGCGATGGCGAAGATCGCGCCATTGTCCTTGGCCGACGAGACCTTCTGACCGGTGTTGATGCGGTTTTGGGTCGTTTCCAGCTGGGCGTTGGTCTTGTTCAGGTTCTGCAGCGCGATCGAAGCGCCGTAGTTCGTGTTGATGCTGTTAGCCATTTTGGCTGTCCTTCTTCACTTCGTGATGGCCGCCGCCATTTTGGCGACGGGAGCGTTTTGCTCAGGGTGTGGCGGCCGGACGATGCCGGCCCCCGATGACGAAGCCTTGGCGCGATCCGCCGAAACGGATCACGCCTCCGGGCCTCAGCGGAATAGGCTCATCAGGATCGAGCTGGACGAGTTGGCGATCGACAGCGCCTGCACGCCAAGCTGTTGCTTGGTCTGCAGCGCGGTCAGCTTGGCGCTTTCCTTGGCCAGATCCGCGTCCACCAGATTGCCGATGCCGGCTTCGGTCGCGTCCTGCAGCTTGTTGACGAAGGTCATCTGGCGACCGACCGACTTGGACTGGGTGCCCAGGGTGGCCAGGCTGGTCGTCACGGTCTTGATGGCGGCGTCCACGTTGGCGACGGTCGCATTGGCGGCCGTGATCGCGCCGGTGTTGACGGCGGTCAGGGTGGCGTCGGCCGAAGGCGCGGCGGCGAAGCCGATGGCGTAGGTGCCCCCCGAGGTGTTGGTGGTCAGGTTGGTGACGGCGGCGGTCGTCCACAGGTTCGCGCCGTCGAAGCTGGCGCCGGACAGAGCCGAGGCGACTTCCTTGCCCAGGGCGTTGTAGTCGGCGAGATAGGCCGTCTGCGCGTCACCGGTCGAGGATGCGATGTTGACCGCCAGGGCCTTCATTTCTTCCAGGGCCGAAGTCGCGGTGTCGCCGGCGGCCAGGGCCACGTCGACGATCGACTGACCGCGTTGCAGCGAGTTCTTGACCGCATCCATGGCACCCATGTTGGCGCGCTGGGTCGTGGCGATGGCGAAGATCGCGCCATTGTCCTTGGCGGAGGAAACCTTCTGACCGGTGTTGATGCGGTTCTGGGTGGTTTCCAGCTGGGCGTTGGTCTTGTTCAGGTTCTGCAGCGCGATCGATGCGCCGTAGTTCGTGTTGATGCTGTTAGCCATTTTGGCTGGTCCTTTTCACTTCGGTGACATCCGGCGTCTTTTGTCGCCAGGAGCTTTTTGCTCGGTGGGTAAGAAGCAATTGCCGGGCCACAAACGCAGACCGACAAATCTTCTAAGCTACTGTTTTCGTATATTAATCTTTGATTTACCGTCCTTCCTGCTCGGCAGAACTTGCCGAGCGAGGATGATCGCTCGGCAAGATTTGCCGAGAGACGGGCGAAAGCTGGGGCGCGGACCTGGGTCCGTCCGCGCCGAATGCGTGGGGACGCGCCGCCTTAGTTGCGGAACAGGCTCATCAGGATCTGGCTGGACGAGTTGGCGATCGACAGCGCCTGGACGCCCAGTTGCTGCTTCGTCTGCAGGGCGGTCAGCCTGGCGCTTTCCTTGGCCAGGTCGGCGTCCACCAGGTTGCCGATGCCGGCTTCGGTGGCGTCCTGGAGCTTGCCGACGAAGGTAAGCTGGCGGCCGACCGACTTGGACTGGGTGCCCAGGGTGGCCAGGTTGGCGGTGACTTCCTTGATGGCGGCGTCGACGATGGTCGTCGTGGCCCCGGCGCGGGCAGCCGTGCCGGCCGAGACGGCGACGATGGGAGCCGCTGCGGCCTTGTCGACCGTGCCGAAGCCGATCTGGTAGCTGCCGCCGCTGACATTGGTGGTCAGCGAGGTGGCGGTGGTGGTGTTCCACAGGTTGACGCCGTCGAACGACGCGCCCTTCAGCGAGGAGTCGATTTCCTTACCCAAGGCGTTGAAATCGGCCAGATAAGCGATTTCGGCATCGGAGCCGGCGACCGACGACTGGATGTTGACCGCCAGCTGCTTCATTTCTTCGAGCGCTGCGGTGACGGTGTCGCCGGCGGCGAGCGCCACGTCGACGACAGCCTGTCCGCGCTGCAGCGAATTCTTGACCGCATCCATGGCGCCCATGTTGGCGCGCTGGGTCGTCGCGATGGCGTAGATCGCGCCGTTATCCTTGGCGGTGGCGACTTTCAGGCCCGTGTTGACACGGTTCTGCGCGCGCTCCAACTGAGCGTTGGTCGCATTGAGGTTCTGCAGCGCAATGGCGGCGCCGTAATTCGTATTGATGCTGTTAGCCATTTTGGCTGTCCTTTTTCACTTCGTGTGATGTCAGGCGCCATTTTAGCGCCAGGAGCATTTTGCTCGGGCTTCCTAAGAGCAAGCGCGAGGCCAGCTCAAAACGGAGCGGCGGCCAGACGCCTCCCTTGTTTTTGTTGGATTTATTTCCGTGTTCAGCAGGGCGACCCGGCAAGCCTGCCCCTGGGGCGGCAGAAGTTGCCGAGCCGTTTGTGCAGGGTGTCAGTCCGGCGGCCGCTTGAGGCCATGTTGCGCATCCTGCATCGCCCGTTCGGCCAGCAGGGTCTCGACCGCCAGACGCCTGGCGCCGTCGCAGGCGACGATCTGGGCGCCACGCTGGGCATAGGCCGCGTCCAGATCTCCTGCCGTGGGATCAGGCGGCAGGGTCGCCAGGGCGCACGGCCGCTTCGCCGCCTCCGGCAACGTCAGCCGCGCCGGCGCAACCGTCGAGATCGGGGGCGAGCCGGCACAGCTCGCGGTCATGGCGGCACAGACGATCAGCGCGGCGGTGTTCCAAGGGATGGTCGGCGTCATCGGCGCTCCTGGCCTGTGTGACGGCGGTCGCGGTCGCCCGTTCCACCGCCGTCGTCCTGTGTTGATAGTGATCGACGCGAACGGCCTGGGCCGCCGCACCAGCGGTCTCGATGCGCCTGGCGTCGGCTTGCGCGGTCGCGACGGCGACGGCGTCTCGCGCTTGGGACCGGGCGGTCTCCAGGCGCTTCTGCTGAAGGTCCAGCGGGTCCCAGCGAAAGCCCAACCCGCCCAGCAGGGCGAAAGACAGGGCCAGCGTCGCTACGCCCGCCGCCCACCAACCCAGCGGGGTCAGCGCGCGCAGCATCGATCCCGCGCTCATGGGAAGGCCTTTCGATCCAGTTCGAAATGCGGGCCGTCGCGCAGCGTCTTCCAGTCCCCGCCCCAGATCAGCGGCGTCTTCAGATCGGCGGCCGCCGCCTTGAACGCCTGGGCGATCCGGCCATACAGCGGCCAGTCCCAGCGCACCTGACCCTCGACCAGGGCGGCGACATCGACCGCGTGACCCGTCAAATGGCGCGAGCGCAGCGTGCGGCTGGCCCCGGCCTTGACCAGCGCCGCCTGACGCGTCGCCGTGCGCAGGCCCTCCGTGATCATGAAGTCGACAGAAGATCGCAGGATCGCCGCCTCAACCACCGCCGTCAGCGCCGGATGGACGCCGACAAGCCGCGCCCGCGACCGGGTGGAAAGCCGAAAACTCATGGCCGGCCTCCCATCATCTTCAGCCGGGCGTTTGCCAGAAGGGCGACCAGTTGCTGGGCTGTGGGCGCCACCAGATAGAGGACCAGGATCAGGGCCAGCAGTCCCATCAGCCCATCCGTCATCCTGGGCAACATCTCGGGCGGCATCCGCCCCACAGTCCGCATCAGCAGCACCCACAGCCCCGCGCTGACGGCGAAGGCGTAGAGCCGGCGAAACAGCCAGCGCCCTTCCGCCAGCGGCTCTATCGTCGGTCGGGTCATTGTTCGTCCTCCTTGTCATAGGTTTCCACGACGCAGCGTCCGTCCCAGCCGGACTGGGCGCGCCATTCCCCGTCGCTGAGGCTGTCGGGCGCTTCCCACGCCTCGGGCTCCAGCACTTCGACCGGCTCGGCCGGATGCCGCCGCCGGCTCATCCGACGGCCGTGATGCGAACGGCGCCCGCCGCGCCGGGACCGCCAAGGCCTGCGGCGGTCAGACCCGCGCCGCCGCCCCCTCCGCCTGCGCCGAAGGTCGCGCCTGCGCCGCCGGGACTTCCGGCGCCGCTCGCCGATGCGGTCCCGCCGCCGCCGCCTCCACCGGACAACGACAGATGGGGCATGACGACGATCGAACCCGCCGCACCCGCCGCCCCACCTGCGGCCAGACATCCGCACCAGCCGCCGCACCCGCCAGGTCCTCCAGCACGCGCACCATCGGACGCGCTCAGCCCGCCGCCAGCGCCGCCGCCGCGGGGTCCATCGGGACAGACCGTCTCGCCGCCGGTCGCTGCTGTGGTCGTGATCGATGAGCCGCCGCCGGGGTTGGCGACGCGCAAACCCAGGCCGCCGGCGCCGCCCAGGCCCGCGCTGGCGCTACCTGTCGCACCGCCGAGGCCGCCCGAGGCGCGCAGCAAAACGTCGCCGCCCGCCGCGATGCGGCTCTCGCCTCCCGCAGCACCCCCAACGCCGCCCGCGCCGACGGTGATGGTCAATGCATCTTCGAGATCGTCAGTGGACCAGCAGCCTTGCGTCAGGCCGCCCGCGCCGCCGCCCCCGCCCCCGAAACGCGCGGTTCCAGCCGGCCCAGCCAGCCCAGCGCCGCCCCCTCCTCCGCCGCCGACGCAAGCCACTTCGAGCCAGCGCGCCCAGGACGGCGCGACATAGTCGCCGTCTGCGGTGAACAGGGTCGTCTCACGCCTGACGGCTCCCAGGTCGAAGGCGACGCGGCCGGTGGCGCGGTCCACGCGAAACACGCTCCGCCATGTCCCCGAGTCGTCGCAGGCCTTGAGCCCCAGATCGTCCTCGCCGATCAGGCCAAGTTCGGCGCGGGCGGCATATCCGCTCTGGAACAGCAGCGACAGTACATCGGCCGCCGCTTCCTTGTTCAGCGTCAGACGCAGGTCGCCGTCGCCGCCCTCCTCCACGCCGCGCGCGGTGAACAGGGCGGCGTTGATCTTGGCGGACAGGGGATTGGCGTCATCGGCGGTCGTGCCCGGGCCCAGCCGCGCCAAACCTTGAGCCTCGCCCAACCGTTCGCCGAGCGCGACCCAGCCCGCGTCGGTCCGCACCAGAACGGCTGGCTCGTCCAGCACCACGGCGATCAGGCCATTGGGCGTCGGCACGACGGTCCAGCCGCCCGCCTCGAACCGCATCAAGCTTCCGCTTGCTCGCCCGCCCCAGGCGGCCCCCTCCACATCGTCCGGCAGGATATAAAGGTCGCCGTCGGCCGGAGCGGGCGCCTGAACCGCCGTGGTCCGGCTGACCACCGCCGTTTGCAGCAGGGCGTCCAGCCGGGTCAGGGCCGTGTTCAGGGTCACGTGCTTCTGCATCTGTCCCGCCGCCAGATAAGGCAGGGCCAGACGCGCACTGAAGTCGTCGCTCATCATTCTCTCCGTTGTCGTCGGAGATCAGTCTGGGCGCGGCCCTACCTCAGGCCGGAAGATGGTCGATACGATGGACTAGGCCGTTGTTTTCAGACGGCTTCGGTTTGCAAAATATGCAGGCTAGACCGGTTCAACCCGCGCATCTCAGTCGTGAAGATAGACGATCCGCTTCAGCGTCTGGTCGTTTTGCACCCGCGCCTCATGCATCTCGTGGTCGCCGCTGGCGCGCGCATTGGCCTCGGTGTCCTCGACCCAGTGGGTGCTTTCGATGTGTTTCTGCAGCGCCCGCGCCGCCATCAGCTGGCCGGGGAAAAAGGTGTCCACGATGTCGCCCGCGAGGGGCACAGTGCCGGTCGCCGTGTCGATGGCCATATAGGCCCCCATCCGCGCAAGTGTCGCCGGCGTCGCCTTGGCCCGCACGGCCTGAAGCATCAGCCAGCCCCCGGTTCCGACTGTATAGACCGTGCCGACGACCGGCACCCAGGTCAGCATGGCGTCCAGCCCCAGGCCGAACGGCCCGATGCCGATCACGCGGTCGGACAGCTTCTTTACGCCCTCGACATTGGACCAGATGTTCTCGATATCCCGGATCGACCGTCTGGCCATGTCGCCCTCCAAAGCGTCGCCTTAACGCGGCGCGACGCTTCGCGTTCAATCCGAGAGATACGTCTTCGATGACCCTGATCAAGCTGGCGGCGAATGTGACGGCGAGCGCCCTGCTGCTGGGGCTGGCGGCGTTCGGCGTGGCGGCCCTCAGCGGGATCGGACATCGCTGGGTGGACATCCTGGCCCAGTTCACGTCGCCGGTGCTGCTGGCGGCCGTCGGCGTGACCCTGGTCTGTCTGGTGCTGCGACTGTGGCCGGCCTCGATCGTCGGCGGACTGGCCTGTCTGGTGCTGACCATTTCGGTCTGGCCCCAGTGGACGCCGACGAAGGGCGTCCCTGTTCCGGACCAGCCCATCGTGCGCGTCTATTCCGCCAATCTGTGGGTGTTCAACACGGACGTGGCGGCGATGCGCCGTTCGATTTCCGCCGCCGACGCCGACATTCTGGTGCTGGTCGAAATGGGCCAGGCGCCGGCATCGCGACTAGATGCGCTGCTGCCGGATTATCCTCACCGCGTCCTGATCGGCCAGGCACGCCCCGGCGACCATGCGCGCTCGATCATCGCCTCGCGCTATCCGATCCTGCAACGCCTGCCCGAACGGGCCGACGGCCTCAGCGCCGTGGGCGCGACGGTCCAGACGCCCATCGGCCCGATCAACGTCTTCGGCGTCCACCTGACCCGGCCCTGGCCTTATCAGTATCAGTGGGGCCAGATCAGCCAGGTCATGGCCCTGACCGAGCGTCGCAAGGCCGCGCCGGACCACCCCGTCATCGCCGCCGGCGATTTCAACAGCGTCTCGACCGCCCGCATCGGTCGTCAGATCCAGGCGGACATGGGTCTGATCCCTGCGCCCGGTTGGCCCGCGACCTGGCCCAGCCAGGCCCCGGCCTTCGCCGGCATCACCATCGATCAGGTCTATCGCTCCCCCGACCTGGCCCTGATCACGCGACGGTTGGGCCAGCCGACGGGGTCCGACCATCGCCCGGTCGTCACAGAGTTCACCCGCGCGCAGTCGCCGCGATAAGCGCCTTCAGCCGCGCCTCGTGCCCGTCGGTCGGAAAGTCGTCGGCGATCCAGTCGTCCTCGAACGCCTTGATCAGCCGGCCGGTCTCAGGCCCTGCGGGAAGGCCCAGCCGCGCCAGATCGCGCCCGCCGACCGGTATCTTGGGCGGTGTCCAGTCGGCGGCTAGCGAACGCAGCCGCGCGCCGTCGCCCTCGCCTGCCGCCTCGGCGCGCATTAGCCGATCCTCGAAGGCCCTGCGCCCCAGCCGATAGATCGCCGCCCGCGCCTCCGCGTCGCTCATGCGCGGCGACACGGCCGGGCCGTCCCCGACCGCCGCCGCCAGTCGGTCCCGCACCGCGTTCGACAGGCGTAGAGCGCTCGCGACCACTGCCGCCGCATCGGCGGGCAGCAAGGCCGACAGCCGCATCACCGGGTCGTCGGTCAGACCACACATCGCCTCGAACAGCGGCAAGGGCTGCACCTGCGGCAGCACCTGGGCCAGCACGCCCGTCTCGGCCATCGCTTGCACCGCCGCACGCGGATCGCGCGCCGCCAGCAGCTTCAGCAGCTCCTTGGACACCCGTTCGGCCGACAGCTTGGCCATGCCGCCCTTCAGCGCCGCACAGGCCGCCAGCCCGACCGCGTCCGGCGCGCCCCGCCCATACCAGGCGAAAAACCGGAAGAAGCGCAGGATGCGCAGATAGTCCTCGCGGATGCGCGTCTCGGCCTCGCCGACGAAGACGATCCGACCCGCCGCCGCATCGTCCAGCCCGCCGCCGGTCGGGTCGAACACCGTCCCGGCCGCATCGGCATAGAGGGCGTTCAGGCGGAAATCGCGCCGCGCCGCATCCTCGGCCCAATCCTCGGTGAAAGCGACGACGGCGCGGCGTCCGTCCGTCTCGACGTCTCGGCGCAGGGTCGTGATCTCATAGGGACGCCGCTCCGACACCCCGGTCACCGTGCCGTGCTCGACGCCCGTCGGCACGGCCTTAAGCCCCGCCGCTTTCAGCGCTGCTATGGTCTCTTCCGGCCTCAGCCGCGTGGCGATGTCGATGTCGTCCACCGGCTGGCCCAGCAGGCTGTTGCGCACGCAGCCGCCGACGAACCGCGCGCAGCCTGGGCCACCCGCCGCCTCCAGCGCCGCCATAACCGCCCGCGTCGCCTGGCTTTCCAGCCACGGCTGTCCCGCCATGGAGAGGCTCATGCGGCGTCCTCGTCCGCCGCTGCGTCGGGAGCCGGCTCGTCGCCATACAGCCGCACGTGCAGGGCCTTCAGTATCCCCGCCGTCACGCCCCAGATATAGCGTTCGCCCCAGGGCATGGCCCAGAACCAGCGCCGCAGCCCCTCGTCCATGTCGTAGAAGTCGCGCCTGTGGTTGGCCGCGTCCATCAGGAAGTCCCACGGCGTCTCGAACACCTCAGCCACCTCGTCCGGCGAAGGCGTCGTCACCGGCGCCTCACGCAGCCAGCCGATCACCGGCGTCACCAGGAACCCCGTGCCTGTCTCATAAGCGTCGGACAGGCCCAGCACCTCGACCGCAGAAGGGTTCAGCGCCACCTCTTCGTCCGCCTCGCGCAGGGCCGCCTGGACCGCGTTCTCGCCCGGATCCAGCCGTCCGCCCGGAAAGGCGATCTGGCCCGTATGCCGCGCCAAGGTGTCGGCCCGCCGGGTCAGCAGAACCGTCGCTCCCTCCGGCCGCGCCACGACGGGGATCAGCACCGCCGCCGGTCGAAGTTCCTTGGCCGTCCGCATCGCCTGGGGGTTCAGATCGAAGTCCGACCGCGCCGCGATCAGTTCCGGCCGCCAGGTCTCGACCGGCGCCAGCCGTTCGACCAGCCGGTTTCTCAGTGTCTCCAGGCTCACGTCACGGTTCCCAGCGAGAAGGTCTGGCCGTTTGATTTAACGACCAGTCGTCCATCGACCTCCTCGGCCATCTCGACCAGTTCATAGAAGACCGGGCGTGCGATCCGCGCCCACAGGTCTCGCCGCACATGGATGCGCGGCGCCGGCTCACCCGTCGTCGGGTCGGTCTCGACCACGATGGGATCGGCCTCGCTCGCCGTCACCTCGTCCCCGACATCGGTCGTGAACACCAGGTCGTCGCTCTCGCGCGCCATCGCCACGGCCCGGAACGGCAGATCCTCGACCTGGATCTTCAGCTTCTCGACCGGCGTGACCAGGTGATAGCCGTCCGGGTCCTTGCGCAACACGGTCGAGAACAGCCGCACCAGTTCCTTTCGGCCGATGGGCGAGCCTTCGTGCATCCAGACGCTGTCGGCGCGGATGACGATGTCGATCTCGCCGCAATGCTCGGGATGCCACAGGTGAACCGGCGGCAGCCCTTTTCCGGGCGCCTGTTTCGCCGCCTCGGCGACGGCGTTCAGTCCTGACTTGGGATCATTCATCCCTCTGATTTAAGCCCCGCAAGTCGTGCGGGAAAGGTCAGCCGATGCGAACCGGTCCCGAAACCTGATCCACGCCGGTCGCCAGCCACAGGACGCGACGACGATCCACCGGACCTGGCAGGATCGCCTCGGGCGCGCCGACGAAACCGAACCGCTCGAAATAGGCGCTGTCGCCGACCAGCAGCACCCCGCCGACATCCAGCGTGCGCGCTTGGTCCAGACAGGCCTGCACCAGCTCAGCGCCCAGGCCGTCACTGCGTCGGCCGGCATCCACCGCTATCGGCCCCAGGAACAGGGCCGGCGTCTCGCCCACCACGACCGGCCATAACCGCACCGAACCGACCACCCGCCCATCCAGCCGCACGACGAGGCCCACGGCGGCGTGCGAGCCTTCACGCAGACGCTCGGCGGTCTTGGCGAACCGTCCAGGCCCGAAGGCGGCCATGACCAAGGCCTCGACGCCTTCGGCGTCGGCCGGTGTCTCGGCTTCGATCCGGCTCAGGGCCGCAGGTATGGCGAGGGCGTGCGACATCGGCGCTCCAACAAGCGCGGGCACCTAGAAGCAAAGCTGCGCCAAATCAAGGCGCGCTGCAATGACCGTCATCCAGCCTTGGAAAAGTCCGGCGCGCGCTTTTGCGTGAAGGCCATGAAGGCCTCCATGGCTTCGGGGCTCTTCATCTGCGAGCCGAAGGCCTCGCCCTCGCGCTGCATCAGCGCCCACAGCCCCTCCGCGTCGCGCATCAGCCGCTTGGTTTTGCGGATGGAGTTGGGCGCGCGGGCCGCCACCCTGGCGGCAAGGTCCGCCGCCGTCGCCTCGACCTGATCGGCCGGGACCGCGCGGTTGGCGATGCCCCAAGCCAGGGCCGTGCGACCGTCCAGCGGCTCGCCCAGCGCAAACAGTTCGAAGGCTCGCTGATGACCGATCACGGCCGGCAGCAGCAGGCTGGACGCCGCCTCGGGCGCCAGGGCCAGGTTGACGAAGGGCACGGACAACAGGGCGTCCTCTGCCACCACCACCAAGTCGCAGTGCAGCAGCATGGTCAGGCCGATCCCGACCGCCCGCCCCTTCACCGCCGCCACGGCCGGCTTGTCCAGGTCCGCCAGCGCCTTCAGGAAGCGGAACACCGGCATCTCGCCCGGCCCCGCGCCCTGCGATCCCAAGGCGATGAAGTCCTGAATGTCATTGCCGGCCGAAAAGCTGTCGCCCTCGGCGCGCAGCAGCAGCACTCGCACCGCATCGTCGGTCCGCGCCCGCTCGGTCGCCTCGGCCAGGGCCGAATACATGGCCTGGGTGATGGCGTTCTTCTTGTCGGCCCGGTCTAGGGTGACGCTCAGGACGCCGTCGGCCAGTTCGCTGCGGATATGTTCGCTCACGTCGTTTCCTCGTCCTGTTCGACGGCGCTCCACCAGTCGACGCCGTTCTCGTCGCGCGTCCGCATCGCGCGGCCGCGTCTTTCCAGATAGTTCAGATGCGCCTGGGCCTCGCCCGTGGCCATGCCCAGCACGCCGTCGCCCACCGTCCGCCCGAAGACAGCCGGGAAGGCGTCGATGACCCTAGACCGTTGACGCAAGGTCCGATCAAGCCGTTTCAGCGCGACCTCATGCCCGCGTTTCAGAGCGTCGAGCCGGGCATGGGCGCCATAGAAGGGCTCGCCATGCGACGGCAGGACGAAAGCGCCTTCCGGAAGCAGCGCCCTCAGCTTCGTCAGGGAATCCATCCAGTCGCCCAGCGGATCGGCCTGCGGCTCAGTGGGCCAGACCGACACATTTGACGAAATGCGCGGCAGGATCTGATCGCCCGCGATGAAGATATCGTCCGACCGTCGCCACAGGCAGATATGCTCGGGGCTGTGACCGGAGCCGACGACCACGGTCCAGTCATCGCCGTCGATCTGGATCACATCCTCGTCCGACAGCCGCAGATAGCTGCGCGGCAGCGGCGCGACGCCCTTGCCGAAACCGCCATACTCCGCGCGCCATTTGTCGATCTGAGCGTCGCTCCAGCCCGCAGCGCGATAATAATGCTCGCCGTCCTCGGGCGCGTCGCCGGCCTCCTCGGCCATTAGCATCCGGGCCGTGACATATTCCAGCCGTGACATCAGCAGCGGCGCACCCGTTCGCTCGCACAACCAGCCCGCCAAGCCGATGTGATCGGGGTGCATGTGGGTGCAGATCAACCGGGTGACAGCGCGGCCTTCCAGCGCCCCTGCGAGCGCTGCTTCCCAGGCGGCGACAGCATCGGGCGTCCGCAGCCCGGTATCCACCACCACCCAACCGTCGCCGTCCCGCACCGCATAGGCGTTCACATGGTTCAGCTGAAACGGCAGCGCGAAACGCAGCCACAGCACCCCCCGCGCGACCTCGATGGCCTCTCCGGGTGGCGGCGCGTCAGCCATGGGATAGGTCAAACCCCGAGCCTCCGCCCCCTTCGTCAGTGTCGCCACATCGTCCGCCAAGTGCGTCTCCAATCGAAACTGTCGAACACTATTCCGTTCTTCCTGCTTACGTCCACCCGCTGCCTTGACCCCGCCCGAATAGACCGCCACGAAGCCTGCAGCGTCCCAATTTCCGAGGTATCCTCATGAAAGCCCGCTTCGCCGCCGCCCTCGCGGCGCTGATGTTCAGCGCAATCTCCATCGTCCCCGCCGCCGCACAGACCACGCGGGAAACGGACGAAAACGGCCGCCCCGTGGCGACGGAAGGCTCTTCCCGCAGCGGCGCCGGTCGCAGCCGTCGCGACCGCCAACCCGCCGCACCGTCGCCGGAACAGATCCTGGCCGCCGCGCAGGAACAAGCGACCCTCGGCAACACCAATTGTCAGGTCACCGAGGCCAAGCTGCTGGGCACGACCGCCGAGAAGACCTCGGTCTACGAAATGGCCTGCGCCGCCGGCCCCGGCTACATCATCGAGTCCAAGACCCCGCCGGTCGTGACCGACTGCGTCATCCTGGCGGACTCGGCTACGAAACTGCGCGCGGCCAACCCGGAAGCCGAAGTCGGCCCGCAATGCACGATTGCGGCGAACACGGACACAGAGAAGTTCCTTCGCGAATATGCTCAACAGGCTGGCGTTCCCTGCACGGTGGACGAGGTGAAGGTGCTGGGCCGCGCCACCGACGGCGGCATCGCCTATGAGGTCGGCTGTTCCGACGCGGCAGGCTTCTGGATCAAGAACCTGAACAACGCCTGGAGCAAGACGCCCTGCATCCAGGTGCTGGCCGAAAACGGAACTTGCGCCTTCACCACCACGGCTGAGAATGCCGGCTACGTGAAGACCCTTTTCGCCGGCTCGGAAGCCGCTTCCTGCGACGTGACCGAAGCTCGCCTGATGGGCCGCAACGCCAACGGCGTCTTCTATGAAGCCAAGTGCGCCGGCGCCGACGGCGTCATCGCCCGCCTGAACGCCGAAAACGCCGTCCAGCAGGTCTATCCCTGCGCCACCGCCCAAGCCATCGGCGGCGGTTGCAAGCTGACGACGGCTCCGGCCGCTGCGGCTGCGCCGGCCGGCGGTCGCCCGTAAGCGAAGCTAAAGACCAAATGAAGGGCCGTCGGAGCGATCCGGCGGCCCTTTTGTTTTGCGCGGCCTCTTTTCCGAAACCGTGACGCGCCCTACCGTCGCCGTCATGCGCATCGCCACTTGGAACGTGAACTCCGTCAACGCCCGCCTGCCCACCGTGCTGGCCTGGCTGGAGCAGGCCACCCCCGACGTCGCCTGTTTCCAGGAGATCAAATGCGTGGACGAGAAATTCCCGCGCGAGGCCTTCGAGAGCCTGGGCTACAATGTCGAGACCCACGGCCAGAAGAGCTATAACGGCGTCGCCCTGCTGTCGAAGTTCCCGATGTCGGACGTCCGGCGCGGCCTGCCCGGCGACGATGCGGACGAACAGGCGCGCTATATCGAGGCCGTGATCGAGGCGCCGCGCCCGATCCGCGTCGGCGCGATCTATCTGCCGAACGGCAATCCGCTGGGGACCGAGAAGTTCGACTACAAACTGGCCTGGTTCGAGCGTCTGAACCGCCACGCCCGCGACCTGCTGGCGTTCGAGGAACCGCTGGCCCTGTGTGGCGACTACAACGTCATCCCCGAGGCCGAAGACGCCAAGAACCCCGCTGCCTGGACCGACGACGCCCTGTTCCAGCCCCAGAGCCGCCAGGCCTTCCGCGCGCTCAAGAACCTGGGCCTGGCCGACGCACACGAGATCGGCGGCGAGCCGGCCGGGACCTACACCTTCTGGGACTATCAGGCCGGCGCCTGGCAGCGCGACCACGGCATCCGCATCGACTTCGCCCTGCTGTCGCCCCAGGCCGCGGACCGGTTCCGGGGCATCGAGACCCACCGCGACGCCCGCGACATGGAAAAGCCCAGCGATCATGTCCCCGTGGTCGTCGATCTGGATCTCGCCAGAGACGGGGAGGCCTGACGCCCATGGCCGACGCCTTGCGGGTGGTTCTGCTGATCGCCCTGGCGGCGGCCCTGCTGACGACGCTGGCCTTGGCCCTGTCGTGGTGGATGGAGCCGCCGCGTCGCCTGCACCGCGCCATGCTCAAGACCCTGGGCGCCGCGCCCGAGGTCGAGGCCCTGTCGCCGGGCGAGGGCCGCGCCTGCGCGCTGAACTTCGACATCGAGCAGGTGGTCGTGCTTTGGGCCAACGGCGCCCACGGCCTGGTCTATGCTTTCGACGAGGTCGATGGCGGCGAGATCATCGTCGATGGTCATGTCGTCGCCCGCGTCCGTCGGGGCGAGGCGCGCAAGTCGCTGGATGTCCTGGCCCCCGACGCCGAACAGGTGGTGCTGCGCCTGATGTTCGCCGACGCCCGCCATCCCGAGTTCGAACTGGCCCTGTGGGACGCCGCCCTGCCCGCCCAGACCGGCTCGCCCGGCGAGGCGCTGCGGCTGGGCCGGCGCTGGCTGTCACATCTGGAAGCCCTGCTGAAGGGCTGAGGCGCGACAGGGCCTTTCAGTCGCCGCGATGGGGCGCTAGAAGCCCCGCTCATTCCTGAAGACACGCCTTTATCAAGGAGGCCGCCTTGGCCCGCCTTTTCGACGCCTATATCGTCGCCGACTGGACCGCAGCCGAAACCAAGAAGCTCGGCGACACCTCGCTGTGGATCGGTGTGGCCAAGCGCGACGTGCGGTTCCGCCTCTATACCGAGACGCACAATGTCGCGACCCGCGCCGAGGGCGAAGCTCTGTTGGCGTCCATCCTGGCGGATCACAGGAAGCGCGGCGACCGGGTGCTGGTCGGGCTGGACTTCAACTTCGGCTATCCCGTCGGTACGGCCGCGCGGCTGAAGCTGGATGGAACCCCGTGGCAAGCCATGTGGAAATTCATCGCGTCGAACGTCGTGGACAAGGCCGACAACACCAACAACCGCTATCAGGTCGCGGCCAAGATGAACCGGCTGATGACCGACGAGGCCTGGCCCCTGTGGGGCGCCCCGGCCAAACAGGCCCAGCGCTGGCTGACCACGACCAAGCCACCCGCAGGCTCCGGCGCCGACATCCCCGAGTTCCGCGCCACCGAGAACGCCGTCCGCAAGGGACGGCTTCAGCCCAAGAGCGTGTGGCAGATGCACGGCGCAGGCGCCGTCGGCGGCCAGACCCTGGTCGGCATCCCGGCCGTGCGGAGGCTGCTGGAAAGCCTTGGCCCGTCCGGCGCCGTGTGGCCCTTCGGCACCGGCTGGCGCGAGCTGACGCCCGACGACGTCGAGCCTCTGTCGGCCCTGGTCGTCGAGGTCTGGCCCTCAATGCATGAGACCAAGCCGAACGAGGGCGAGTTTAAGGACCAGGCCCAGGTCCGCTCGACCGCCGAGGCCTTGGCACGGATGGACGAAGCCGGCGACCTGGCCAAGGCCTTCGGCCCGCCCAAGGACGCCTCGCCCGAACTGATCGCACAGGTCGAGCAGGAAGAAGGCTGGATCCTGGGCGTCTGAGCCCAGGCTTCGTCGGCTCAATCAGGCGGCGGCCGGCACGCCCTGCATCGCGTCGGAGACGGCGCGAATCAGGGCCTCCGCCGCCACCGGCTTGGACACCGCGCCGCAGAAGCCCTGGGCCAGCAGCTCCGCCTCCATCCCCTCGCCAGCGTCCGCCGTATAGGCCAGGATCGGGGTCAGGCGGTTGGGGCCAGAACTCCCGCGAATCCGGTTCAGGGCCTCGACCCCGCCCATCTTCGGCATCCGCAGGTCCATCAGGATCACGTCAAAGACGGCGCATTCGGCGCACTCGACCGCGTCGGCGCCGTCCACAGCGTCCTCCACCGTCGCGCCCATGCCGTTCAGGAAGGCGCGGGCCAGTTCACGATTGGCGGGATGGTCGTCGGCGACCAGCACGCGCAGACCCCCGACATCTGCGCCGCTCATCGGCCGGGCGCCGACCGCGACCTCTTCTTCTGCAGCGAGCGCCGGGATTTCGAACCAGAAGACGCTGCCCTTCCCCTCGACGCTATCGGCGCCGATGGCGCCATTCATGGCCTCCACCAAGCCTTTGCAGATGGCTAGGCCCAGGCCGGTGCCGCCATGCGAGCGTGTGTGCGACCCGTCCACCTGCGAGAAGCGGCGGAACAGTTGGTCCAGCTTGTCGGCGGCGATGCCGTCGCCGGTGTCATGCACCGCAACGCGAAGCCGTTCCTCGGCGGCGCTCCAGCGCACGGCCAACCGCACCCCGCCCCGTTTGGTGAATTTCACCGCATTGCCGATCAGGTTCAGCAGGATCTGGCGTAACCGGTCCGGGTCGGCGACGATCGAGGACCGATCCGTGGTCAGTTCAAGCTCCAGATCCAGATCCTTGGCGCCGGCCTGGGGCGTGAACAGTTCCAGGGTCGAACGCGCCAGTGTCTCGATATCGGTCGGCTCGGGCCGGATGGCGACCTGGCCGGCCTCCAGCTTTGAAAAGTCCAGGATGTCGTTGACCGTGCACAACAGGGCGCGGCCCGCATTGTCGACCCGGCCGACATAGTTGCGCGCCAGGTCCGGCAACGGCTGTTCCAGCGTCAGGCCCGTAAAGCCGATGATGCTGGTCAGGGGCGTGCGCAGCTCGTGGCTCATATTGGCCAGGAACTCGGCCTTCACGGCGGCGGAGGCTTCGGCCTCGGCGCGGGCCTGTTCCAGTTGCACCTCCAGCGCCTTGCGGCGCGAGATGTCGCGGATGACGACCACGGTCTCGACCGGTCGGCCGGTCTTGTCGCGCACCAACTGCATTCGGGTCTCGCACCAGACCGGGTGGCCGTCACGGTGCAGCAGCCGGTTCTCCAGGGTCGCTGAGCCTCGCCCGCGCGCCATCTGGGCGAAGGTCTCGGCCAGACGAACACGGTCGTCGGGATGAACGAAGGATTCGGCCGTCCGTCCCGCCATCTCGTGCGGCTTCCAACCCAGCAATCGCTCGACGGCCGGGGAGATATAGTTGGAATGCCCATCCAGTTGAATGCGAGCGATGACGTCGGCGGCGTTGTCGGCCAACAGCTTGAACTGATTGTGGCTGCGCGCCAGCGCGTCCATGGCCGCGCGCTGGTCGGTCACGTCCTGAAACACGCCGAACATGGCCAAAGGCTTGCCGTCCGGCGAGAACTCTGCGGCGCCTTTGCTGACGACTTGACGAACGACGCCGTCATTGCGGCGGATGCACATATCCAGCTCGAACGGGCCCTCCCCCTGCAGCGTTTGCTGCCATTTTTCTTCCAGCAATGCGCGTTCGGCTTCGGGATAGAAGGCTGTCGCCGTCTCGAAATCGGGCGAGAACGTCTCGGGCGAGACGTCGTGAATCTTGTAGACCTGGTCCGACCAGAAGATGGCCGGATCGACCACGTCCACGCGCCAGTGACCGACGCCGGACAGCGCCTCGATCATGCTCAGCATATGCTGCTGTTCGCCGCGCTGACGTTCGGCGCGCGCGCGTTCCAGTTCCGCCACCACCAACCGCGCCAGGTCGCGTAACCGATCAAGCGTCGCATCGTCCGGTCGCGGTCGGACCCGAGTATCGATAACGCACAGCGTGCCGTAGTTTGCCCCGTCCGATCCCGTCAGAAGGGCGCCGACGTAGAAGCGGACGTGTGGCTCGCCCGTCACGAACGGGTTGTGCGCGAAGCGAACATCCTGCGTCGCATCCTCGACCACCATCACTTCGTTGGCGGGCAGATCAAGCGCGTAGGTGCAGAAGGATACATCGCGAGGTGTCGAGCAGCCGTCCATGCCGATGTTGGCCTTGAACCACTGGATGTCCTCGTCCAGCAGCGTCACCAGGGCGATGGGACAGTCCAGAAGGTGCGCCGCCAGATTTGCGGCCGCTTCAGTCGCAGCATCGCCCTCTGCACCCACAGCGTGCAACGAGCGAACACTGGAGAGACGCTGGCTTTCGTTCATCGACGCGGCACCCGAATACTGACTGGGGTCCGACAATGCGCAAACTTGCCTACTTTAACGTTACCCGGCGGTAGGTAAGTTTCCTGATCATCAACCTATCAAGGCCCGCGCCGCCGCCCGCGCCTCGTCGGTAATTTCGGCGCCGGACAGCATCCGGGCGATCTCTTCCTGACGGCGCTGGTCGTCCAGGGTGACGACCGTGGTGGTTGTCAGGCCGTCGCGGTCGGCCTTCATCACCTTCCAATGGGCATGGCCGCGCGAGGCGACCTGGGGGCTGTGGGTGACGACCAGAACCTGGGCGCCGTTCGACAGGCGTTTCAGGCGCGAGCCCACGGCCTCGGCCACGGCCCCGCCGACGCCCTGGTCCACCTCGTCGAAGATCATCACCGGCTGACGCATGTCCTCGCGGCTGGCTAGGGCGGCCTTCATCGCCAGGGCGAAGCGGGCCAGCTCGCCGCCTGAGGCGATGGCGTCCAGCGGGCCGAAGTCGGTTCCGGCGTTGGTGGCGATCTGGAAGCGGACGGTCTCGACCCCGTCGGGGCCGCGCCGGCCCTCGATCGGATCCAGCGCCACGCGGAACCGCGCCCGCTCCAGCTTCAGCGGACCCAGTTCGCCCATGACGGCGGCGGTCAGGCGGTCGGCCGCCGCCTCGCGCGCCGAGGTCAGGAACTCGGCGGCCAGATCGTAGGATTCAGCCGCTTCGGCGGCCTCGCGCCCCGCATTGGTCAGGGCCTCCTCGCCATCCTCGATCATCCGCAGCTGCTCACGCAGACGGATGCGAAGGCTCGGCAGGGCATCGACCGTGGTGTTCAGTTTGCGGGCTGCAGCGCGCAGGGCGAACAGCCGCTCCTCGGCCTTATCCAGTCGGCCCGGCTCGTAATCGAAGGCCCCGGCGGCGGCGTCAACGGCGGCGACGGCTTCCGCCGCCTCGACCATGGTGCGGTCGATGGCGTCCACAGCGGCGGACAGTTTCAGGATGACGGGGTGATCGCCCTCGGCCCCCGCCTGCCCCGCCCGCTGGCGCGCGTGTTCGACGGCGCGCAAGGCCGCGCCCAGCTTCTGGCTCAGCTTGTCGCCGCCTAGTTGGGTGCGGGCGTCGGCCAGGTCGGCGATGGCTTTTTCGGAGGCGCCCAGCAGCGCCCGTTCGCCCGCCAAATCCGTCTCTTCGTCGGCGCGGGGGTCCAGGGCGTCCAGTTCGGACAGGTTGAGCGTGATCTCCTCGACCCGCGCGGCGGCGTCGGCCGCCTGCGCCTTGAGCTCCGCCAGTTTCGCCTCGGCGGCCTTCAGCTTGGTCGACGCCGCCGCGACCGCCAGCAGCTGCGGCTGGAGACCGCCATAGGCGTCCAGCGACCCGCGATGCGTACGCCAGTCCAGCAGGCCGACCGTCTCGTGCTGTCCATGCACCTCGACCAGGGCCGCGCCGATCTCGCGCAGCGCCGTGACCCCAGCGGGCTGATCGTTGACATAGGCCCGGCTGCGGCCGTCGGCGCTCAGCACACGACGCAGGATCAAATCCTCGCCCGGCCGCACCTCGAACCCCTTGTCCGCGACCAGCGCCAGCAGATCAGGATCGTCGGGAGCGGAGAATATCGCCGTCGCGACAGCCTGTTTGGCGCCGTTTCTGACCAGGCCGGCATCACCCCGCCCGCCCAGCGCCAGGCCCAGAGCGTCCAGAATTATCGACTTGCCGGCCCCGGTCTCGCCGGTCAGCACGGTCAAACCGCTCTCGACGTCGAGATCGAGCGCATCCACCAGGACGACATCGCGAATTGAAAGGGCGGTCAGCATCGGTTCAGGCGCCGGAACGAATCATGACCGACAGAATCCCGATACCGGCCGCATTGCACAAGCCGTTGCGTGATCAGCCCGGAATGATCCGTTGCAGCCAGCTCTCGCGTTTGCCCTCGGGCGCCTTGTCCGGCGTCTGGCCGTTCTCGGTCAGCAGGGCGTAGGCCTCGGCGTACCAGGGGCTGCCGGGGAAGTTGTAGCCCAGAACGGCGCCGTTGCGCGTCGCCTCTTCCTTCAGGCCCAACTGCAGGTTCACCTCGACCAGCCGATACAGGGCCTCAGGCGTATGCGAGGTGCGCTGGAAGTCGGGGTTGGCGATGACTGACTTGTAGCGGTTCACCGCCGCCAGCGGCTGGTTGGCGCGCTGATAGTAGCGGCCGATGTTCATTTCCTTGCCGGCCAGTTGGTCGTTGACCATGTCGATCTTGACGGCGGCGTCCGAGGCGTAGGGCGTGCCCGGATAGCGGCGCGAGACGTCCTTCAGACCCGCCAGGGCGGCGGTGGCGTAACCCTGGTCGCGTCCCACGTCCGTGATCTGCTCGAAGTTGCAGACCGCCTTCATGTAGAAGGCATAGGAGGCCGAGGGGTTACCGGGGAACAGGGCGATGAAACGGTCGGCCGCCGCGATGGCGTCGGTATAGGCGTTGTTCTGATAGTAGGCATAGACCTGCATCAGGATCGCGCGGCGCGCCCAGTCCGAATAGGGGTGCTGGCGTTCGACTTCCTGGAAATAATCGACGGCGTCGGACCAGCGGCGCTGCTGCAGGCGCTCATAGCCGGTGTTGTACAGGGCCTCGACCGGACGTTCTTCATAGGCGAGGCGCGGGCGATCTTTGCCGGCGCAGCCTGAAATCGTCACTGCGGCGATCGCCGCGGCCATCAGCACCATGCCGGAACGGAACTTAGAAGCGGACAAGGACGACCCCATGACGTGTGAAGGAAAGGCCCTGAGCCGTTCCCCCCGAAAACCTACGCGGCGACCTCTAGCACCCGCAACCGAGCCGCGCCATGCCGAGGAAATCTCAGCGTATGACTTGCCCTGCCCGGCTCCACTGGTAAAGAGCGCGCCAACCGACCGCCGTTCATGGGGGGCGGATGACGGCGAAAGGATGACCGGCCGATGAAGCTGCTCTCAGGCAACTCCAACCGCGCACTGTCCCAGGCGATCGCCGACCACCTGGATGCGCCGCTCACCAAGGCCCAGGTCAAACGTTTCGCCGACAACGAGGTCTTCGCCATCATCGAGGAAAACGTGCGTGGCGAGGATGTCTTCATCCTGCAGTCGACCTCCTATCCGGCGAACGACAACCTGATGGAGCTGCTGATCATCACCGACGCCCTGGTGCGGGCCTCGGCGCGGCGGATCACGGCCGTCATCCCCTATTTCGGCTATGCGCGTCAGGATCGTAAGACCGGCGGCCGCACGCCCATCTCGGCCAAGCTGGTCGCCAATCTGATCACCCGCGCCGGCGCCGACCGCGTCCTGACGATGGATCTGCACGCGGGCCAGATCCAGGGCTTCTTCGACATTCCGACCGACAACCTGGTGGCCACGCCCGTGCTGGCGCAGGACATCAAGGAACGATATGCCCGTGGCGACGACCTGATGATCGTCTCGCCCGACGTCGGCGGCGTGGTGCGCGCCCGCTCGTTGGCCAGCCGCCTGGACGCCGACCTTGCCATCGTCGACAAGCGCCGCCCCAAGGCGGGCGAGAGCGAGGTCATGAACATCATCGGCGACGTTCAGGGCCGCCGCTGCATCCTGTTCGACGACATCGTCGATTCGGGCGGCACCCTAGTCAACGCCGCCAAGGCCCTGATCGATCAGGGCGCGACCGAGGTCTCGGCCTATATCAGCCACGGCGTCCTGTCCGGCCCTGCCGTCCAGCGGATCACCGACGGCCCGCTGAAGGAGCTGGTGATCACCAACTCCATCGAGCAACCCCACGAAGTTTTGAACTGCCCGAAAATCCGAACGGTTTCCGTGGCTCCGCTGGTCGGCGAGGCTATCCGACGGATCGCGAACGAGGAATCGGTTTCGAAGCTGTTCGATTAACCTTCGGATAACCATAAGGCCCGCCTTATAAGCGCCAACAGTGTGGGCGCTTTGTGCGCGCGTGATCGCCTGAGGAAGTCTTCATGAAATCGGCCCATCTGAGCCGCGGCCTCTCCGCCGCCGCCCTCGCCGTCGCCGTCCTGCTCGCCAGCTGCGAGAGCGGACCGTCGAAGGCTGAACTGGAAGCGCAGCGCCTTGCGGCGGAACTGGCCGCCCGCAAACCGCCGCCCGTGTCGCTGAACCAGGGCGTGGCGGACGCCGCATCCATCTACGTCGCCTTCCTGCGCGAAGCGCAAACGATTCAGCCTGGCGGGTTCCCCGATGCGGAATCGATCCAGGTCGCCCTGCGCAAGGGTTCGGCCTATGACGCCGATCAGCTGTCTCGCGGCCTGATCGCCTATGGCGCCATCATCGCCCTGCAGTCGCCCGAGTTCGTCGCCGGCGTGCAGCAGTTCTCTGTCGATCCGACCCAGCGCCAGCAGATGGTCGCCCAGATCGTCGCCGACCCGGCCTATGCCGCAAGCCTGCCCGGCGCCGACGCCGCCGCAGGCCTGATCTCCGCGACCATCGGCAAGGACGCGATCGCCATGCGCGCCATCGCCGAGGCCATCGAGCAGGACGCCTACACCATTCAGGGCCGCAGCGATCCGCGCCGCCGCTGGGCCGTTGTGCCGATTCCGAACCGCGAGATCCGGCTGGAAAGCGCCAAGACCCTGTCCGCCGTGACGATGCTGCCGTCCGCCCAGGAAGCCAGCCAGCTGTTCGCCGCCGCCAACAGCGGCACGGGTCTGGGCTTGGCGGCGTCGCGCAAGGGCCCGCCCTATACGCCCGCCGTCGTTCGCTCGCTGGCCATCGCAGCCCTGGGCGCCCTGGGCGCCGGCGGCGACGAAGCGCGCGTCAATACAGAGGCCCTGACGCGCGAACCGAACAGCGAGTTCTGCATGGATATGTCCAAGCTGATGCTGTTCCAGTGCCTGGCGGCCTCGCGCCCCAGCTATGAGGACATCTTCTGCCTGGGCCGTCACGTCACCCGCGACCTGGCGACCTGCACGACCGAAGCGACCCAGATCACCACCATCGTCGTCGGCGATCCGCAGGAAACCGGAGCCGCCCCGGCGCGCACCCCCATCTCGGTTAGCTTGCCCCAAGCGACGCCTGTCCCGACCCCGGCGGCAGCGACCACCCAGTCGCTGAACACGACGCCGACCGGCCCGCGCTAAACAGTGTCCACAACGAAACGAGGCCCGCCCCGAGCGATCGGAGCGGGCCTTTTTCTTTGGGCAAACGGCCTATTCGTAGCCGTGGGCCGCCTCGTTGATCACCTGGGACGGCATGGACGAGAAGTCCACGGCGACAGGCGTCGCGGTCTTGGCCTGATAGGTTCGCAGCACGTGCGTCATGCGACGGCGCACCTCTCGCTCGGCCTCCGTGCCGGTGTCGAGCGCCAGGGGCGCCAGGCAGAAGTCGATGATGGCTTCGGTTCGGGTCAGCGGTTCCATTTGGGCGGTTCCTTTTCGGGTTAAGCCGCGTGGGTGAACTGGGCGGTCTCGGTCGAGTCCTTCAGCGCCGTCGTCGAAGACGTGCCGTTGGAGATGACCGTGGCGATTTGGTCGAAATAGCCGGTGCCGACTTCGCGCTGGTGACGCGTCGCGGTGTAGCCGATGGCCTCATTGGCGAACTCGCGCTGTTGCAGCTCCGAATAGGCCGCCATGCCGCGATCGCGATAACCGTCCGCCAGCTCGAACATGGAGTTGTTCAGGCTGTGGAAGCCGGCCAGGGTCACGAACTGGAACTTGTAGCCCATGGCCCCCAGCTCGCGCTGGAACTTGGCGATGGTGGCGTCGTCCAGCTTGGCCTTCCAGTTGAAGGAAGGCGAGCAGTTATAGGCCATCAGCTTGCCCGGATGCTCCTTCTGCACCGCCTCGGCGAACTTCTTCGCATCGTCCAGATCCGGGTGGCTGGTCTCCCACCACAACAGGTCGGCGATATTGGCGTAGGACAAGCCGCGCGCGATACAGTGGTCCAGGCCCGTGCCTTCCTTCAGGCGGAAGAAGCCCTCCGGCGTGCGGTTGTCGCGGTCGATGAAGGGCTGGTCGCGCTCGTCGATGTCCGAGGTGATCAGCTGGGCGCTTTCGGCGTCCGTGCGGGCGACCGTAATGGTCGGCGTGCCCATGACGTCGGCCGCAAGGCGGGCCGCAACCAGATTGCGCTCATGCGCCTGGGTCGGGATCAGGACTTTGCCGCCCAGGTGTCCGCACTTCTTCTCCGAAGCCAGCTGATCCTCGAAGTGGACGCCCGCAGCGCCCGCCTCGATGAAGGCCTTCATGATCTCAAAGCTGTTCAGCGGCCCGCCGAAGCCGGCCTCGGCGTCGGCGACGATAGGCACGAACCAGTCGCGCTTGGCCCCGCCCTCCGCGTGCTCGATCTGATCGGCGCGTTGCAAGGTGCGGTTGATGCGGCGGCACAGCTCCGGCGCGGCGTTGGCCGGGTACAGCGACTGGTCCGGATACATGGCGCCGGCCGTATTGGCGTCGGCGGCGACCTGCCAGCCCGACAGATAGATGGCCTTCAGCCCCGCCCGGACCATCTGCATCGCCTGGTTTCCGGTGACGGCGCCCAGGGCGTTGATGAAGGGCTCGTCGTGCAGCAACTGCCACAGGCGGTTGGCGCCGCGCTCCGCCAGCGTATGGGTGACCGGCACCGAGCCGCGCAGGCGCAGGACATCCTCGGGGGTGTAGGGACGCTCGATGCCGTCGAAACGGCCGGCGGGCGAAGGAACCAGATCGGCGAAGGGGGTCATGGGCGAACTCGGTCTCTGAATGGCGCGGCCGCAGCCGCCGTCTCAGGGACAAGAACACGGGACAGTCACGAATGACACAGCTTCACCCGACTCATTAATGTCACTTTGTCACATCATGACTTTGCATCATCGGTCATGTTGTGACATTCTACAGCCATGGATGCCTCCGCTGATCGCAAGCTTTTCCTCGGCGCCCGGCTGAAGCGGCTGCGGCGCGACCTGGCTGTGACCCAGACGGCCATGGCGGCCGACCTGGGGGTTTCCCCCAGCTATCTCAACCACATAGAGCGCAACCAGCGCCCCGTTTCGGCCCAGCTTCTGCTGCGTCTGGCCGAAACCTACGACGTCGATCTGCGCAGCCTGAACCAGGGCGGGGCGGCGGACGAAGCCCGTCTGACCGAAATCCTGGCCGACCCCCTGTTCAAGGGCCTGTCCGCCCCACGCCACGAACTGGTGCAGTTGCTGGAGGAGGCGCCGGGCGTCGCCGACGCCATGCTGCGCCTGTATCAGGCCTTCGACGACGGCCGCACCCGGGCCCGCGCCGCCGCCGAGAACGGCGAGGGCCTGGTCGAAACCAGTCCCGCCGAATGGGTGCGCGAATACATCCAGTCGCGCGGCAACCACTTCCCCGAACTGGATCAGATGGGCGAGGCCCTGTCCGACGCTCTGTCCGCCGAGGCGCCCGCCCACGCCGACGGCTTCGAGCCCGCCGCCCGTCACCGGCTGGCGGCCAAACACGACTTGGGCGTTCGCACCCTGCCGGCCGAGGTCATGGTGGAATGGACCCGCCGCTTCGACCTGCACCGCCGCCGTCTGCTGCTGTCCGAGACGCTGGGACCGTCCTCGCGCGCCTTCGCCATCGCCTATCAGCTGGCCCTGGTCGAGCACGGACCGGCCATGCACGACATGGTTCAGGCCGCGAACGCCCCTGACGCGGCGACACGCGCCCTGCTGAAGGTCGCCCTGACCAACACCCTCGCCGCCGCGACCCTGATGCCCTACGCCGCCTTCCAGCGCACGGCGGAAGCTACCGGCTACGACCTGGCCCGGCTCCAGGCCCGGTTCGGGGTCAGCTACGAACAGGCCGCTCACCGCCTCACCACCCTTTCGCGCCCCACGGCGCGCGGCGTGCCCTTCTTCCTGATGCGGGTCGATCAGGCGGGCAACATCTCAAAGCGCTATGCGGCCGGCGCTTTTCCCTTCTCGCGCTTCGGCGGCGCCTGCCCGCGCTGGCGGCTGCACAGCGCCTTCCGCACGCCGGGCCGCATCGTCACCCAGATCATCGAGACGCCGGACGGAAGCCGTTGGTTCACCTTCGCCCGAACGGTCGAACGTCAGGGCCACGACGGATTCGGCGAAAGCCATGACCTGGCCATCGGCCTGGGCTGCGAACTGCGCCACGCCCACCGCCTGGCCTATGCCCACGGCCTTGATCTGGAACGGCCCGACGTCACCCCCATCGGCCCCGCCTGCCGCCTGTGCCACCGTCACCCCTGCGCCGAACGCGCCGCAGCCCCCATCGACCGCCCGCTGGCCGTCGACGACTGGTCGAAGTCGGTCAGCCCCTATCCGTTCGCGGCAGCCTGAGACCTACCGCCGCTGATCGGCCGTGCGGTCGCGGATGGCGTTGAACTCGGCGGTCGGCTTCCAAGCCGGCCAGCCTTCGCTGTCGGCCACCGTCAGCCCCAACCGATACAGCAGATCCAAGTTCTGCAGCGCCGCCGTGAAGTCATAGTCGGCGCGCCATTCGTCGGTCAGCTTGTGATAATATCGCGCCATCTGCCCCTCATAGTAGGGCTTGCCGGCCTCGATCCCGCCCTCGACGAAATCGCGGCCCGTCCACGGCATCAGGGCCGGCACACCGCCCGCTGCGAAGTTGAAGTGGTCCGAACGATAGTAGAACCCTTCCTCCGGATAGCCGTCGCCCGTCACCGTCCGACCCTGCACGGCGGCGAACCGCCCCAGGATGTCCTCCAGCTCTGACTTGCCGACGCCGAACACCGCTACGTCCCGTGTCGCAGGTGTGAAGGGCAGCATGTCGATATTGATGTCCGCCGCCGTCCTGGCCAGCGGATAAACCGGATCCGCGGCATAGGCTTCGGACCCTAGCAGCCCCTGCTCCTCGGCCGTGACGTGAAGGAAGACCACGGTGCGTTTCGGCGCCGGCCCCGCCTTGAACACGCGCGCCATCTCGATCAGACCCGCCGTCCCCGACGCATTGTCCCAGGCGCCGTTGAAGATGTCGTCGCCCTCGGCGTTCGGCGTCTTCGCCTTGCCGACGTGGTCCCAGTGGGCGGAGTAGAAGACATATTCGTCCGGCCGTTCCGTGCCGGGGATCTTGGCCAGCAGGTTGTTGGAGCGGATGACCTCTGTCGTTTCGGCGATGTCCACGCTGAGCCGCGCGCCCATATCGACTGCGCCGCCCAGCGCCGCCGTCTTGCCGCGCTCCGCAACGCCTGAGAAAGCCTCGCCGCCGATGGCCATTGCGGTGGCCATGTTGATCGCGCCGGTGAAGCGGGCGTCCTCCGCGCCCTTGACCGTCATCTGCGGACGGGTCGCCCCGCCCACGGCGCGCCGCCAGCGACCGTCCTGATCCTGAAGGGTGATGACGCCGACGGCTCCGCGCCTCAACGCCTCCTGCGTCTTGTGCGTGGTCGAGCCGTAGAAGTTCGGGTCGGCGCCCATGACGCTCGGCTGGCCGCGCAGGACGACCACGACCTTGCCGGTCAGGTCCGCATCGCCATAGTCGTCCCAAGTCGGGGCCGAGATGCCGTAACCGGCGAAAACCAGCGGCGCGGCCTCGATCTTCACCATCGGGTCAGCCGGTCCGGCGCGCAGGGTAATGTCGGTCCCCGAGACCAGCGGATGGGTAGCGCCATCCGCACCGGTCCAGAACGCGGTCGGCGCGCGCGCAGGGGTAAACCGCACCAGATCGACCGGCTGCAACCACGATCCGTCGCGACCGCCGGGCTCCAGCCCTATCGCCTCGTACTGGGCTTGCAGATAGGCCAGGGTCAGCCCCTCGCCGACCAGGCCGGGGAACCGCCCCTCCATCTCGTCCGACGCCAGATATTTGATGTGGTCCGACAGGCGTTGGGTGCTGAACTGGGGCGTCGCGGCCGAGGCGACGGCGAAGGCGTCCAGCCGAGGCGCCGGTGCAGAAACCGGGGCGGTCGCACAGGCGGCCAGGGCAAGCGCCGCAAGGGCGACGAAGGACGAACGGCGAAGGATCATGAAGCGTACTCTAGACGTGGAAACGCGAAGAGGCGGGGATGCCTCCCCGCCTCTAGTTGGTCAATAAGGGTTCAGCGGCGTTCCGACGCGGTGGTCGCACGCGCAGGCGCGAACTCCGAACCCGGCTTCCATTCCGGCCAGTCGCGGCCGTTCGCCAGGGCGCGCCCGACATCATAGAAGACCGTCAGATCCTCGATCATGCCGCGATAGTCCCAGTCAGGCGACCACTCGTCCGCCGCCTGGTGATAGCGTTTGGCGCCATACTCCGCACGCGCCGCCTCGCGCTCGGCGATCGGCGCATCGCGGAACTCGCCCCGGCTGCCGGCATAGGCCATCGGCACGCCGCGCTTGGCCAGGGGGAAGTGGTCCGAGCGATAATAGGTGCCGGCCGCATTCTCGTAATCCGGGACCAGGCTGCGGCCCTGCGGCTCGATCGCTGCCGCCAGACGCTCGTCGAAGTCCGACTGGCCATAGCCGGTGACGCCCAGGCCGGTGACGCGGCCATAGACGTTCATCGAATCCATATTGAACCCGCCCACCGTCTTGGCCAGCGGATAGACCGGGTTGACGGCATAGTATTCCGAACCCAGCAGGCCGCTTTCCTCGGCTGTGAAGCTGATGATCACGATGGACCGTTCGGTGCGCGGCGCGCCGCCGAACATCCGCGCCAGCTCCAGCAGGCCCGCCGTGCCCGAGGCGTTGTCGACGGCGCCGTTGAAGATGCGATCACCCGTCGCGTCCGGCTCGCCCATGCCGATGTGATCCCAATGGGCGGTGTAGAGGACGGTCTCGTCCGGGTGGGTCGTGCCCGGCAGGCGGGCGATGACATTGTGGCTGGTGACCTGATTGGTCGCCACGTCGAACTCGGTCGAGAAGCCAGCGCCGGGCAAGGCGACGGGCTGGAAGTCGCGGCTGCGCGCCTGGACCTTCAGCGCTTCGAAATCGAGGCCGGCGCGGCGGAACAGGTCGACCGCCACCTCGCGCTGAATCCAGCCTTCCATCGGCACCCGCTCGGCCGCCGCATTCTGGCGCAGGATGTCGAACTGCGGCACGCCCCAAGAGTTGGCGACGGTCGCCCAGCCGTAGGAGGCCGGGGCCGTCTCGTGGACGATCAGCACGCCCGCCGCGCCATGCTTGGCCGCCTCTTCGTATTTGTAGGTCCAGCGGCCGTAATAGGTCATGGCCTTGCCGCCGAAGGTGTCCAGCGCCGGCTCCTCGAAATCGGCGTCATTGACCAGCACGACGAGGATCTTGCCGCGCAGGTCCTGGCCCTTGAAGTCGTTCCACTGGCGCTCGGGCGCATTGATGCCGTAGCCGACGAAGACCAGCGGCGCGTCCTTCAGGCTGACATGCTCGGCCGGGCGGCGGGTCGAGATGGCGACCTCGCGGCCTTGCGTCATCGGCAGGGTCCAGTCGCCCAGCTTCAGCGAGGCCTGGACGTTGGACTGAACGAAGCGGTTCAGCACGACGTCCTGCGTCCACTGGCCGTTGGGCCCGCCCGGCTCAAACCCGGCGGCGGCATAGCCTTCGCTCAGATAGTGCACGACCTTCTCTTCAGCCGGAGTGGCGATGCCGCGTCCCTCATAGCTGTCGTCCGACAAAGTCTTGATGTCCTGCGAAATCCGCGCGGCGTCGAAGACGGGAACGGTATGGACGGCGCCGGGATTGGGCGCGGTGGCGCAGGCGGACAGGGCGGCGCCGGCCAGAAGCACAGCCGCGAACGGAGAGACAAGACGCATGAACAGTGGCCCCACAGCCGTAGATGATGACCGACCCTAGGCGGCGAAATCCATCGTGTCGATTCCGCGTCTGGGGCCATTCGTCGCAAACGAAAAAGCCCGCCGAAGCGAACTTCGACGGGCTGAAGATTTCGGGCTGGCGACGTTCCCTTAGTGAGCGACGCCCTTCCAGATCCGGCGATAGCTGGCGTAGGTCAGGCCCGCGAAGATCAACAGGAAAATCATCACGCCGAACCCGGCCTGCTTGCGCTCGACCATCTTGGGCTCCGACGTCCAGGCGATGAAGGCCGCGACGTCCTTGGCGTATTGATCCACCGTCTGGGGCGAACCGTCGTCATAGGTGACCTGGCCGTTTTGCAGCGGCGGCGGCATGGCGATGAAGCCGCCGGGCGGGACATCGTGATGATCGCCCGTCCAGAACGGCGTCAGGTCGCCGGCCATATAGGGGTTGTAGTGCTGGCCATCGCGGATCTGCAGCCCCGCCGGTGCGGCGCGGTAGCCCGACAGCAACGAGTAGATGTAGTTAGCGCCGTCATGACGCGCCTTGGCCATCACCGACAGGTCGGGCGGCGCGGCGCCGCCGTTGCCCGCCGCCGCCGCGGTCGCGTTGGGATAGGGAGCGCGGAACTTGTCAGCGGGGGTGGCGTCGCGCTGGATCGGCTCGCCGGTCTCGCTGTCGATGTCCGGAACCTGGTTCTCGGCGGCCAGAGCCTTCACGACAGGGTTGTCGTTCGGGTTCGGGTATTTCGGATTCCAGAACGGCCCATGACGGTCGCCCAGGTTCCGATAGTGCATCAGGTTCATGCCGTGACAGGCGGCGCAGACCTCGTGATAGACCTTGTAGCCGCGTTGCAGCTGGCCCTGGTCATAGGTGCCGAACGGCCCCTCGAAGCTGAAACCGCCCGAGCGCGGGTGGGCGGCGGCGCCGGCCGCCATGGCGGGGGCGGCGGCGCTGATCAGCCCCAGCGCAACGGCCGCCGAGGCGAGGATCGTCTTGATCGACACGGTCTTCATTCCAATCGTCATGCCCCTCAGCCCTTCTGCTCGACGGCGTCCGCGCCGGTCAGGACCGGTTCGGAGATCGTCGCCGGGATCGGCAGCGGCTGCTCCTTCAATCCGATCAACGGCATGATGATCAGGAAGAAGGCGAAGTAGTAGAGGGTGAACACCCGCGTCAGCCACAGGTAGGAGTTCAGGTCGCCGTCGATCAGGGTGAAGGTCTTGAACGACCCGATCACCGGCGCGTCGGGCAGCTGACCGCCGCACCAGCCCAGACCCACGCCCACCACCAGGAAGATGATGAAGAAGGTCCGCATCGTCGGGCGGTAGCGCATGGAGCGCACCTTGGACGTGTCCAGCCAGGGCAGGACAAACAGCACGCCGATGGCGCCGAACATCGCCACCACGCCGCCGAACTTGTCCGGGACGGCGCGCAGGATCGCGTAGAAGGGCAGCATGTACCACTCCGGCACGATGTGCGCCGGCGTCTGCAGCGGGTTGGCCGGGATGTAGTTATCGGCGTGGCCCAAGGCGTTCGGCTGATAGAAGACGAAGATGGCGAACAGGATCAGGAACAGGATGATCGCGAAGCCGTCCTTGACCGTGAAATACGGGTGGAAGGGCAGCATGTCCTTCTTCGCGCGATCCTTGGGGATCAGGATGCCGACCGGGTTGTTCTGACCGGCCGCGTGCAGCGCCCAAAGGTGCAGTACGACGCAGCCCAGGATGGCGAACGGCAGCAGATAGTGCAGCGAGAAGAAGCGGTTCAGCGTCGCATTGTCGATCGCCGGTCCGCCACGCAGCCAGATCAGGATCGGCTCGCCCAGCACGGGGATGGCGCCGATCAGATTGGTGATGACCTCCGCGCCCCAGAACGACATCTGGCCCCACGGCAGCACATAGCCCAGGAAGGCGGTGGCGATCATCAGGAAGAAGATCACGCAGCCGATGATCCAGATCATCTCGCGCGGCGCCTTGTAGGAGCCGTAGTACAGCCCCCGCAGCATGTGCAGATAGACGGCGATGAAGAACATCGACGCGCCGTTGGCGTGGACATAGCGGATTAGCCAGCCGCCGTTGACGTCGCGCATGATGCGCTCGACCGAGGCGAAGGCCAGGTCCACGTTCGGCGTATAGTGCATGGCCAGAACGATGCCGGTGACGATCTGCGTCATCAGGCACAGGGCCAGGATGCCACCGAAGGTCCACCAGTAGTTCAGGTTCCGCGGCGTCGGCAGGGACATGTAGTCCGCGCCGAAACGGATGATCGGCAGCCGGGTGTCCAGCCACTTCTCGACGCCCGTCTTGGGGACGTAGGTGGATTCGTGTTCGCTCATGCCCTCGCCCTCAACCGATCTTCACGCGGGTGTCGGACGCAAACTCGTAGTCCGGCACGACCAGGTTCAGAGGCGCAGGCCCCTTACGGATACGGCCCGACGCATCGTAGTGCGAACCGTGGCAGGGGCAGAACCAGCCGCCGTAATCGCCCGCGCCGAACGTCGGAACGCAGCCCAGGTGGGTGCAGGACCCGACGACGACCAGATATTTCTCGTGACCCGGCTTGGTGCGCTCGGCGTCCGTCTGAGGCTCTTTCAGGTCGGAGGCATTGTCGTCGGCGATCACGCGCTGCAGCTCGGCCGGGGTGCGGTAACGCACGAACACCGGCTTGCCCTGCCATTTGATGACGACCTGCTGGCCTTCCTGAACCTTGGTCAGGTCGAACTCGATCGACGCCAAGGCCAATGTATCGGCGGCCGGGTTCATCTGGTTGATCAGCGGCCAGGCGATCATCACCCCTGCGCCGACCGCAGCGGCGCCCGCCGCGATGTGAATGAAGTCCCGACGATTGGGATCACCGCCCTCGGGGCTGTGCGTGTCTTGCGTATGCACGACCGATTCGGCCACGTTTCCACCTCTCGAACGCCGCGGAAGAAGCCCAGGAGCTTCTCCCAGCCACGGCACGAACCAACAAAAGACGCCGGAAATCCCCGACGGCCCGAGACTTGCGCCCGTTCGACGCAAGCTGCTGACGTTTCTTGCGAAACGCTCGCAAACAGACCGCGACAAACCCCCTCGTCGCGCGTATGTCAGGCCTTAGAATGCGTCTCGCCCTTTTTCAACCTGACATTCCTCAGAACGTCGGAGCCTGCATCCGATTGTCGGCCTGTTTCGGCGTCGATCTGCACGTGATCGAGCCGACCGGCTTTCGTTTCGACGACCGCGCCATGAAGCGCGCTGCCCTTGATTACGGCCCCTTGTCGCACATGACCCGTCACGCCGACTGGGAGGCTTTCCAGACGGATCGCCCCGCCGGGCGGCTGGTGCTGTTCACGACGCGCGGCGCCACGCCGCTGACCGATTTCGTCTTCCAGCCTGACGACGTGCTTCTGTTCGGCAAGGAGAGCGCGGGCGCCCCCGACTATGTCCACGCCGCCGCCGACGCCCGCGTCGTCGTGCCGCTGCGCCCCCAGGCCCGCTCGCTGAACCTGTCCGTCACCGCCGGCATCGCCCTCTGGGAAGGCCTGCGCCAGACGGGCGGGATCGGGTGAGCGGCGTTTACCTCGTCTGCTAAGGCCTCTACAATCCTGCATTGATAGGCAGACACCTCGAAGACTAGACGAGGATGCAGATCATGATGGACACGGCTCCAACCCTGGTGGCGATCATCGTCTTTCTCGTGATTGTCGGCGGCTGGGAACTCAGTCGCAAGCGAGGCAAGCGACGTGCAACACGTCGTTCAGCCGTCGCCCAATTCAGGCCGGGCGCCAAGATCGCCGTGCGGCCGCAAGTCGCGACGAGTCAACTCGACACGGTGATGGGGGCCGCCTTCCAGGCTCGACCTCTGATGTCCCGCGCAGAAGCCTCGGTCTTCTATGCCGCCGAACGAGCCATGAAGCGGCTCGACATCAAGGGGCGAGTGATGGCGCAGGTTTGCCTTGGCGAAATTCTGCGATCACCTGACGACGACGCCTTTCACGCCATCAACAGCAAGCGCGTCGATATTTTAGTCATATCCAACAGCGGCTGGCCCTTGGCGGCCATCGAATATCAGGGCGAGGGTCACTATCAGGGCACGGCCTACGCGCGGGACGCCGTAAAGAAGGCTGCGCTCCAACGCGCTGGCGTCGCCTATCTTGAAGTGACGCCCCAACATAGCGCCGACGATATCGAACGCGACCTCGCCCGCGTCATGCAGGCGCACATGGCTCCCGCTTAAGGCTCCAGCCGCGCCATCGACGGGCGTTCGCCGGCCTTTGACGCCGCCACGGCCTCGACCGAACGCATGACCCGCAGCAGGTTCTCACCGGCGATCTTGCGGATGTCCGCCTCGGTCCAGCCGGCCTGAATCAGGGCTGCGAGAATGCGCGGATAGGCGTCCACCCCGCCCATGGCTTCGGGCAGGCTGCCAATGCCGTCGAAGTCGGCGCCCAGCCCCACATGGTCAATGCCCGCCACCTCGCGCACATGCTGAATGTGCGCCACGACGTCGGCCAGGGTCGCCTGCGGCGTCGGATTGGCGGTGGTCCAGGCCGTCAGCCCGGCCTCCACCGCGCCGGGATCGCCGGGGTTCAGGGTCTTGAGCCGGGCCTCCTCGCCGGCCTTGGCGCCGTTCCAGGCGCGCACCGCCTCGGACACGAAGCCCGGCGCCAGGTTGATCATCACGATCCCGCCGTCCTGGGGCATCATCCGCAGCACCCGATCCGGCACATTGCGGGGATGGTCCGTCACCGCCCGTGCCGACGAATGGGAAAAGATCACCGGCGCATCCGAGACTCGCATGGCGTCCAGCATCGTCTCCTCGGACACGTGGCTCAGGTCCACCATCATGCCCAGCCGGTTCATCTCCTTGACCACCTCTTCGCCGAAGGGGCTCAGGCCGCCCCATTTCGGCGCGTCCGTCGCGCTGTCGGCCCAGGTCGTGGTCTTGGAGTGGGTCAGGGTCATGTAGCGGGCGCCGGCCCGATAAAATTCGCGCAACAGGGCCAGGGAATCGTTGATCGAATAACCGCCCTCCATCCCGATCAGGCTGGCGATCCGGCCAGACGCGAACACGGCGTCCACCTCGTCGGCGGTCTCGGCCAGGCCAAACGTCTCGGGATGGGCGGCGATGATCCGCTTGGCCGTGTCGATCTGTTCGAAGGTTTCTTCGACCGCCTCGCGCGGCGTGAGGCTGGCGGGCACATAGACCGACCAGAACTGACCGCCAACGCCCCCGGCCCGCAGCCGCGCGATGTCTGTATGCAGCTTGGTGGACGCCGCCAGATTCTTGGTCAGATCAACGGCGTAGACATCGTTGCCATAGGTCTGGCGCAGCGCCCATGGCAGGTCGTTGTGCCCGTCGATCAGCGGCGTCGTCTTCAGGATGCCCAGCACCCGCGCCTCGTCCGCATCCTGAGCGTGGGCCGCGCCCGCCAAGGCAAGGGCGGCGACAGTGACGAAGAGAAGACGACGGATCATGGGCGGGCTTCCTGAAAACGGCAGGCGATCATTAGCGCCTGCGATTCCCTCTATGACAACCTGTCCGGATGACGCCGCCGCCGCGACGTGGTTCAAGCGCGCCATGAGCGACGCCGTCTTCTCCGATCCGCTCGACCTGAAGAAGGTCGAGACCCGCGCCTGGTTCGAACATCTGCGCGACCGCATCCACGCCGCCTTCGAGGCGCTGGAGGACGCGGCGCCTGCCGACCTGTTTCCCGGCGAACCCGGCCGGTTCGTCCGCACCGCCTGGGACCGCCCGGAAGGCGGCGGCGGCGTCATGGGCATGATGCACGGTCGTCTGTTCGAAAAGGTCGGCGTCCACGTCTCGACCGTGCACGGCAGCTTTCCCGCCGACTACGCCAAAAACGTGCCCGGCGCCGACGTCGATCCCCGCTTCTTCGCCACGGGGATCAGCCTGATCTGCCACCCGGTCAGTCCGCGCGTGCCGGCGGTGCATATGAACACCCGCTTCATCGCCACGACCAAGAGCTGGTTCGGCGGCGGCGGCGACCTGACGCCGGTGCTGATGGCGGATCGTCGCCAGGACCACCCCGACACCGTCGCCTTCCACGCCGCCATGCAGGCCGCCTGCGACGCCCACGACCCGACCTGGCACGCCAAATACAAGGCCTGGTGCGACGAGTATTTCTACCTGCCCCACCGCAAGGAGCCGCGCGGCACCGGCGGCGTCTTCTACGACCATCATGACAGCGGCGACTACGACCGCGACTTCGCCTTCACCCGCGACATCGGCCTGGCCTTCCTGGACGTCTATCCCCGCATCGTCGCCGCCCGCATGGCCGAGCCGTGGACGGCGGAAGAACGCGAGGAACAGCTGATCCGCCGCGGCCGCTACGTCGAGTTCAACCTGCTCTACGACCGCGGCACCATGTTCGGCCTGAAGACCGGCGGGAATGTGGAATCCATCCTGTCGTCCATGCCGCCCACGGTGAAGTGGCCTTGATCAGGCTTCATTGAATCCGCTCATCCCCGCGAAAGCGGGGACCCAGTGTTTTCGTTCGCACGAGTGTCTGGGATGACTGTCTCGAATGAACCCAGACATTGATCGCCCAAAGGACTGGGTCCCCGCTTTCGCGGGGATGAGCGGGACTGGAGGGCGTCACCCCATCGCCTCCACGAACACGTCCCCCGCTCGGCTGCGATACCGCTCCCTGTGCCTTAACAGCCGAAACGGTCGCTCGGGCAGGGTGAAGGGCGCCGTCACCAGCCGTCCGGCCGCCACAGACGCATAGGCCACGCTTTCCGACAGGGCCGTGGCCCCCGCCCCCGCCTCGGCGGCCGCCAGCACGGCCTCGTTCGAGGGCAGGGTCATCGACACCGACAGGATCGCAGGGTCCACACCCATGTCCCGCACCGCCGCCTCCAGCGTCGAACGCGTTCCCGACCCGACCTCGCGCAGCACCCACGGCTGGCCCGCCAGATCCTTCGCGTCCAGCCGCCGACGCGTCGCCCAGGGATGTTCCGGGGTCACCAGCACCGCCAGCCGGTCCGAACCCACCTGGAACTGTGACAAGGCCGGCTCGTCCACCGCCCCCTCGACCAGGCCGATCTCGGCGGCGCCGCTCAGCACGGCCTGGGCCGCTTCGCGCGTATTGCCGATCTCGACCGCCAGTTCGACGCCCGGATAGGCCCGGTGAAAATCCACCAGCCGGCGCGGCAGCCAGTAGCTGGCGATGGTCTGGCTGGCGAACACCGCCAGCCGCCCGCGCCGCAGGGCGCTCATGTCCGCCAGAGCGGCCTCCGCCGCCGCCGCACGCGCCAGCACGGCTTTCGCTTCGGGCAGGAAGGCCCGGCCTGTCTCGTTCAGCACCACACCGCGCCCGACCCGGTCGAACAGCCGCACGTCATGCTCCGCCTCCAGCGCCGCCACGGCGTTCGACACCGCCGACTGCGTCAGGTTCAGCGCCCCCGCCGCCGCCGTCACATGGTCGCGCTCGGCCACGGCGACGAAGATGCGCAGGCGTTCCAGGGTCACGATCAATCTCCAAATCGGATTGAAATGACCATAACTATCCGTTGGACCGCCGTCGAGAGCAGGCGCATTGCCCGCGCATGAAGTCCGCAGCCCTGCCCGCCCCCGCACAAACGCCGAGCCTGGCCTCGGCGGCGGCGTTCGGGCGCACGATCCGGCCGGGCGTCATGCTGTGTCTGCTGGTGACCTTGGCGGCGATCGGCCTGACCAGCATAGAGCGCGATGTCATCGGCCATGTCTGGCTGGAGCCGCTGGTGCTGGCCATCCTGCTGGGCGCCGTCGTCCGCACCGCTTGGACCCCGGATGTGCGGTTCAAGGCCGGCATCGACTTCTCGGCCAAGACCCTGCTGGAAGTGGCGGTTGTCCTGCTGGGCGCCTCGGTCAGCGCCGCGACCCTGTCGTCGTTGGGCGTATCTTTCGTCGTCGGAATCCTACTTTTGGTCGTCGTCGGAATCGTCGTCGGTTTCGGCGTCGGTCGCGCCCTGGGACTGAACCCGCGCATGGCCCTGTTGGTGGCCTGCGGCAACGCCATCTGCGGCAACTCCGCCATCGCCGCCGTGGCCCCCGTCATCGACGCAGACGGTGAAGAGGTCGCGGCCTCCATCGCCTTCACCGCCGTGCTCGGCGTGATCGTGGTTCTGGCCCTGCCCTTGCTGGGCGGCCTGGTCCATCTGAACGGTCTGCAATACGGCGCCCTGGCCGGCCTGACCGTCTATGCCGTGCCGCAAGTCCTGGCCGCCGCCGCACCGTTCGGCGCCGTCGCCACCCAGACCGGCACGGTGGTCAAGCTGGTGCGGGTGCTGATGCTGGGACCGGTCATCCTGGCCCTGTCGCTGATCTTCCGCGACCGCACGCCGACAGCGGCCAAGTTGGGTCTGCACCGCCTGCTGCCGTGGTTCATCATCGGCTTTCTGGTCATGATCGCCCTCCGCTCTTTTGATCTGATCCCGCAGGCCGCCCTCGCCCCCATGGCCGCCGCCTCAGGCCTGCTGACCATCGTCGCCATGGCCGCCCTGGGGCTGCAGACCGACATCCGCGCGGTCGCCCGCGCCGGCGGCCGGGTCGTCGCCGCCGTCATCCTGTCGCTGGGCGCCCTGGTGTTGCTGGCGCTGGCGCTGATCCGGCTTTTGGGCCTCTAGATTCCGCTGCCGTAATCCTCGACCGGCGGCGGGGTCAGCAGCAGAAAGGCGCGGATCCAGGCCGTCAGCACGGCCCGATCATTGGGTCGCTTCAGACTGTCGATCGCCTCATCCGCCACGGGGTGCGGAATGCGCGTTCCACGCCGCCCCTCGATCAGGGCCGCCGCATAGTCCGGCTGGAACTCCGGGTGGCACTGGAACGAGATCGCATCCTGCCCCCAGGCCAGACCGGCATAGGGCGTGAAGCCGCTTGAGGCGATCACCCGCGCGTCGTCCGAGATCGCCGTCACCTGGTCCTGATGCGAGACCGGAATGGCGATCGTGCGCGCACGCGGATGCATCCACGGCTCATCGACCCGCACGTCGTAGCGATGCAGCCCCACGCCCCAGCCCTTGTCGGACTTCTCGACCGCCCCGCCGAAGGCATGGGCCAGGGCCTGATGCCCGAAACAGATGCCGACCAGACGCGTGCGTCCGCGCGCCGCCCTCAGCCAACTCACCAACTGCGGAATCCACGGCAGGTCGTCATAGACCCCCGCCGCCGACCCGGTGACGATGGCCCCCTGAAACGCCGACGGATCGTCTGGCAGATGCCCCGACTGCACGTCGAACCGCGTCGTCGCCACGCCTTCGCCCAGCAGCGCCCGGAACCGCGCCGGATAATCGTCGAAGTCGTTTTTCAGATGCTCCGGCGGGTGGCCGGTTTCCAGAATGGCGATGCGCGTCATGTGGCGAACCCTAGCCGATTGCGTCCTGCGCACCAGCCGAAACACGGCCCAGCCATCCTAATCGCCGCTCACAATCCCTTGGCGCACAAGGCTTTGCGGACGTCGTCGCACAATCGACCTATCGCACCGCCGACATGGGCTATGATGGTCGATCGGTCTTTGACATCGTCGCCCGCGCCCAAAAGTTGGACTCACTTGGACTCGTTGGACTGTTTTTTCGGAGTCCAACTTTTCAGAAGGTCCAGACCTCTGCCCGCCCGCCAGCCTCGCCCAACGCCCCGGCGACCCAGCCGCAGACTTCGTTTGCGGCGACCTCGGCGCCCTCTGGCGGATTGACCACCACCAGGGCGCAGCCGTTCATCTTCATCGGATTGGTCAGAGGTCTCAGCCGCGCCTCGGCGACCAGGGTCGGTCCCGCCTTGCCTTGCAGCCGCCGGATGAAGCCGTCGAAGGTCTCCAGATCCTTCAGCGGGGTCCAGATCGCCACCGTCGCCGTCGGATCGCGCTTCAGCACCGCAATCGCGGTCTCAGCCGAGCGGACATAGTCGTCGGGCTTCTCGAACGGCGGGTCGATCAGCACCAGCGACCCGCGCACCTTCGCCGCCTCCGCGACCACCTCTGCATAGCCGTCGCCCTCGCGCGCCTGAGCATTCGTGCGTCCCGCCAGCGCCTCGGCCAGCATGGCCCGAACCGGCGGGTTCAGTTCGAACCCGACGTAGCGGCCGCCGTCCTTGAGCGCGTCGGCGATCAGCAGGGGCGACCCCGGATAATATCGCACGCCGCCGTCGGGATTGATCGCCGCCACCTCGGCCGCCAGGGCATCCATCAGCGGGGTCCGACCATTAGCTGTCATCAGCCGTGCGACCCCCGCCTCGGCCTCCTTCGACCGCGTCCCGTCCCCCGAGAGGTCGTACAGACCCGCCCCCGCGTGGGTGTCGAACACCGTCAGCGGACCCGTTTCCTGACGCCCCTTCACCAGCCACAGCACCAGGGCGTGTTTGAGCAGGTCGGCGAAGTTTCCGGCATGAAAGCTGTGGCGATAGTTCATGCCGCCTCGTCTCCCGCCCCGTTCCTGTGGTCAAGCGGAACTCGCCGCCCCGGCCCCGCGTTCGTCGCTCGTCTTCGGCAAGCGGCTGAAAGACCAATGAAAAGGAAAACGGGGCGGATGGCCGACGGATCGCACGCCTTCGACATCACAGCCGAGGTTCCGCAAGGACTCAGCTATTGCAGCGACGAGTTCGCGGGCCTGAGCCGTCGCCGCGCCGGCAAGGGCTGGTCCTACAAGGACGCCAAGGGCAAGACGATCAGCGACGCCAAGGTTCTGGCCCGCATCCGCGCCCTGGCCATTCCGCCCGCCTGGACCGACGTCTGGATCTGCCCCAGGGCTAACGGTCATATCCAGGCCACCGGCCGCGACGTGAAGGGCCGCAAACAATATCGCTATCACAACGACTGGAGCACGGCCCGGTCCGAGAACAAGTTCGACAAACTGCCCGCCTTTTCGCGCGCCCTGCCTAAGCTGCGCGACAAGGTCGAGCACGATCTGAGCCTACGTGGCGTCTGTCGCGACAAGGTGCTGGCCACCGCCGTACGCCTGTTGGAGATCACCCTTATCCGCGTCGGCAACTCCATCTACGCCAAGCAGAACCGCAGCTATGGCCTGACCACCCTGCACAAGCGCCATCTGGAGGTAGACGGCTCGGCTCTGACGTTCGAGTTTCGCGGCAAGAGCGGAAAGGACCATAGCGTCAGCGTCAAGGACCGTCGTCTGGCCCGCGTCGTGCGCGAGCTGGAAGGATTGCCCGGTCAGCAGCTGTTCAAATACCGCTCGGCGGATGGCACGTTGTGCCCGGTCGATTCCGACGACGTAAACGCCTACATCCGCGAGGCGATGGGCGAGCAGTTCTCCGCCAAGGACTTCCGCACCTGGGCCGGCACCGTCTCGGCGGCGCGGGCGTTGCGCGACATGGAGGCGGCGACCTCGCCCACCGACGCCAAGCGAAAGATCACGGTCTGCGTCAAGGCCGTCGCGGGCCTGCTGGGCAACACCCCCACCGTCTGCCGCGCGTCCTATGTGCACCCCAAGGTCTTCGCCCTGTTCGAAAGCGGCGAGATCACCAAAGCTCTGCCCGGCTCGGACACCAAGGGTTTCGAAAAGGCGTTGATCAAACAGTTGCTTGCAGCCTGATCAGCGCCGACGTCCTCAGGCCGCCTTGTCCCAGTCCAGCACGACCTTGCCCGACTGACCCGACTTCATGGCCTCGAAGCCTTCGCGGTAGTCGGCATAGCCCAGGCGGTGGGTGATCAGCGGGCTGAGGTCCAGCCCCGCCTTCAGCAGACCCAGCATCTTGCGCCAGGTGGTGAACATCTCCCGCCCATAGACGCCCTTGATGGTCAGGGCCTTCAGGATGATCGCGCCCCAGTCGGTCTCCATCGGCTTGGACGGAATGCCCAGCATCGCCATGCCGCCGCCCATGATCAGGGTGTCGACGCATTGTTTGAAGGCGATGGGCGAGCCCGACATCTCAAGCGCCACGTCGAAGCCGACCTTCAGGCCCAGTTCCTTCATGACGTCGTGTATGTCTTCCTTGGTCGTGTTTACGGTGCGGACACCGGGCGCCACCTTCTGCGCCAGCTCCAGCCGGAAGTCGTTGATGTCGGTCAGGACGACGGTGCGCGCGCCCGCGTGACGGGCCACGGCGGCGGCCATCATGCCGATGGGGCCTGCGCCGGTGACCAGGACGTCCTCGCCCAGCAGATCGAACTGCTGCGCCGTGTGAACGGCATTGCCGAACGGATCCAGGATCGAGCCGATCTCATAGGGCACGTCGTCGGGCAGTTCGATCACGTTGAAGGCGGGCGCCACCACGAACTCGGCGAAGGCGCCCTGGCGGTTCACGCCGATGCCGCGCGTCTTGGGATCCAGGTGGAAATGCCCGGCGCGGGCGGCTTCGGAGTTCAGGTCGATGACGTGACCCTCGGCCGAGACGCGCTGACCGATCTTCAGCGGGCGATCCACGTCCTTGCCGATGGCGACGATCTCGCCGGCGAACTCGTGGCCGGTGATCATCGGGGTCGGGACGTTCTTCTGGGACCACTCGTCCCAGTTCCAGATGTGGATGTCGGTGCCGCACACGGCGGTGCGGTGGACCCGGATCAGTACGTCCTCCGGTCCCGCCTCAGGGATCGGCGCGTCGATCAGTTCGAGGCCGATGCCGGGCGCGGTCTTGGCCAGGGCTTTCATCGTGTCGGTCATAGTCTCAACTCCCAATGCAGAAGCCCGTCATCCTAGGCCTTGTGCCTAGGATCCAGACTCCCGGTGCCCATCGCGACCCCACGTCCACGACGGCGTTTCTGGATCCTCGCCACAAGGGCGAGGATGACGACGTTTTGAGGGCGTCAGATGACGCCCAACTCCCGGCCCGCCTGCGTAAACGCCGCCACCGTCCGGTCGATCTGCTCGAAGCTGTGCGCCGCCGACATCTGGGTGCGGATGCGGGCCTGGCCGCGCGGCACCACGGGGAAGCTGAACCCGATCACATAGACGCCCAGCTCCAGCGCGCGCGCGGCGAAATCCTGCGCCAGTTTGGCGTCGCCCAGCATGACCGGGATGATCGGGTGTTCGCCGTCCAGCAGGGTGAAGCCCGCATCGGCCATGGCGTTGCGATAGCGGTGGGCGTTGGCCGACAGGCGGGTGCGCAGCGCGTCGCCCTCGGACCCTTGGGCGATGCGGATGGCCTCCAGGCTCGAACCGCACACCGCCGGCGCCAGGGCGTTGGAGAACAGATAGGGCCGCGCGCGCTGCTTCAGCAGTTCGACCACCGACTTCTTCGCACAGATGAAGCCGCCCATGGCGCCGCCCAGGGCCTTGCCGAAGGTGCCGGTGACGAAGTCGACCTCGACCCCGTGATGGGAGAAGGAGCCCTTGCCTTGCGGACCCAGGAAGCCCGTCGCGTGGCAGTCGTCGACCATGATCAGGGCGTCGTACTTGTCGGCCAGCACCCGGATCTCGTCCAGTTTGGCGATATAGCCGTCCATCGAGAAGGCGCCGTCGGTGGCGATGATGATGTCGCGGGCGCCGGCCGCGCGGGCCTCCTTCAGGCGGCTCTCCAGCTCATCCATGTCGGAGTTGGCGAACCGGTAGCGTTTGGCCTTGCACAGCCGCACCCCGTCGATGATCGAGGCGTGGTTCAAACTGTCCGAGACGATGGCGTCGTTTTCGCCCAGCAGGGGTTCGAACAGGCCGCCGTTGGCGTCGAAGGCGGCGGCGAATAGGATGGCGTCCTCGAAGCCGAGATAACCGGCGATGGCCGCCTCAAGCTCCTTGTGGATCTCCAGCGTGCCGCAGATGAAACGGACCGAGGCCGTGCCCGCGCCCCATTTTTCCTGCGCGGCGATGCCCGCCTGGGTGACGCGCTCGTCGCCCGCCAGGCCGAGGTAGTTGTTGGCGCAGAAGTTCAGCACGTCGCGTCCGGCGACCTGGATCACCGGCCCCTGACGCGAGGCGATGATGCGTTCGGGTTTGGTCAGGCCCTGGGCGTCGATCTCGGTCAGTTCGCCGGCGACGCGGTCGTAGAATGTCTGAGTCATGAGCCGCGACCTACGCCGATTTCCGATCCGTTTCCACCCGCATCAGGTTGCAGGTTCGGGGTCCGCTTCGGCCCGGATCGGGCTGACGCGGATCTTGCCGCCGCAGGGCTGGAACTCGAACGGCAGGCTGATCGCGGCGGTATCGCCCGGCGCGGTCACACGAAGGGTCGCTACGCTGGGGCAGGACTTCTGCATCGTCTCGTCCGGGACCACGTTCCAGGCCGTTTCGAAATAGGCCTTGGCTTGCGGTGCGATCTCGACAGGCGTCGGCGCCTGGCCCTGACGGAAATAGCTGCCGGGGCTCTGGTCGGCGCGGATCGAGGTCACGGGACGGCCCCGCGCATCCTGCAAGGTCACGCCCGGATAACCGGTCAGGCTGCAGGCCTGTGTGCCGACGTTCTGGAGGCTGAAGTTGCGAACCCGATTTCCCGCGCCCGCGTCGCCACCCTCGGCCGCCAGCTTCAGCTGCGCCCCCTTGCAGGGCATGGAGGCGGGCAGAACCCCGCCCGGCGCGGGCGTCGGGGTCTGACCGGGGATGGGGAGCGGTCCCGGCGTCACGTCAGCGCCGGGGATCGGACGCGAGCAGCGCTCCAGCACCGCCACTCCGGTCGTGCCGTCCGGGCCGAGGCGGCTGAGCGTGCCGCTTTCCTGACCGTCGCGGGTCGCCGTCCACCATTCCACACCCGCCCCGACATAGCGCGCGCCGCTGGCGGCCTGGACCGAACGCAGGGCGTAGGTCTGGGTCTTGTAGGTCAGTTGCGCGGTGTCGCTGTCGGCATACTGGACCTGGAGCGTCGCGCCGCTTTCGCAGGCGTAGCCGATCGACGGTGCATTGGACGCCGGCGCCGCCTGCGGCTCGACCGGAGCGGTCGGTTGCTCCGGCTGCGGCTGCGGCTGCTGACAGGCGGAGACGCCGGTCAGGGCGGCGATGGCGACGAAAGCGGTCAGGCGGCGCATCATGGTCAAGTCTTTCCCGTTCGATCAACCCAACGGTCAAGCTGGCGAAAGGCTCCGCCGCCGAACCTCAGTGGTCGCCTTTCGGCGTCTCCATCAGCTCGATCAGCACCCCGCCCATGTCGCGCGGATGCAGGAAGACGACCGGCGTGCCGTGCGCCCCGATGCGCGGTTCGCCCGTGCCCAGGAGGGTCACGCCCTTGGCCCGCATTTCCGCGACAGCGGCGTGGATGTCGGCGACCTCGAAACAGACGTGATGCTGGCCGCCCTTGGGGTTCTTGGCTAGGAAGCCGACGATGGGGCTGGTCTCGTCATAGGGTTCGATCAGCTCGATCTGGGCCGTGGGCGTGTCGATGAAACAGACCTTCACCCCCTGCGCGGGGAGGTCGAACGGTTCGCCGATCTTCGTCGCGCCCAGCACGTCCCGATACAGTTTGATCGAGTCCGCGATGGAGGGCGTGGCGACCCCGACGTGATTCAGGGCGCCGATCATGGCTTGTCCTTTGCGGGGGCGGGCTGGGCGTAGCCCAGCCTCTGGTTGAGTTTCTCGATCAGGTCCACCGCCGTGTCGGCGATGGGCGAACCCGGCAGGTAGACGGCGGCGGCCCCCATATCGAGCAGGGGCTGGACGTCGGACGGCGGAATGACGCCGCCCACCACGATCATGATGTCGGGCCGGCCCAGCTTCTCCAGCTCGGCCTTCAGTTCAGGAACCAACGTCAGATGCCCCGCCGCCAGAGACGAAGCGCCCACCGCATGAACCCCCTTGTCCACCGCGTCCTTCGCCGCCTCTGACGGGGTCTGGAACAGGGCGCCGGCGGTGACGTCGAAGCCCAGGTCGCCATAGCCTGTGGCGACCACCTTCTGGCCCCGGTCGTGCCCGTCCTGGCCCAGTTTTGCGATCAGGATGCGGGGCGGCCCGCCGTCGTTCTCGACGAAGGTCGCCACCATCTCGCGCGCGCGGGCGAAGCGGGGATCGGCGCCGGCCTCCTTGGCGTAGACGCCCGACACGGTCTGCACCGTGGCCACATGCCGGCCGAAGGCGGCCTCCAGCGCGTCCGAAATCTCGCCCACCGTCGCCTTGGCCCGCGCCGCCTGCACCGCCAGCTCCAGCAGGTTGGCGTTTCCACGCGCCCCGTCCGTCAGCGCCGCCAGCGCCGCATTGGTCGCCGCCTGATCCCGCTCGGCCCTCAGCCGTTTCAGCTTGTCGATCTGCGCCGCCAGCACCGCCGCATTGTCGACCTTCAGCATCGGAATGTCGTCGACGACGGGGTTCAGATATTTGTTTACTCCGACCACCGTCTGCTGGCCGGTGTCGATCCGGGCCTGGGTCTTGGCGGCGGATTCCTCGATCCTCAGCTTGGGAATCCCGGCCTCGATGGCCTTGGCCATGCCGCCCAGGGCCTCGACCTCGGCCATGTGGGCGCGGGCGCGTTCGGCCAGTTCGTGGGTCAGCCGCTCGACGTAGAAGCTGCCGCCCCAGGGATCGATGACCTTGGTCAGCCCCGTCTCCGACTGCAACAGTATCTGGGTATTGCGCGCGATCCGGGCCGAAAAGTCGGTCGGCAGGGCCAGGGCCTCGTCCAGGGCATTGGTGTGCAGGCTCTGCGTCTGGCCGCCCGCCGCCGCCATGGCCTCGACCATGGTGCGTGGCACATTGTTGAACACGTCCTGCGCCGCCAGGCTCCAGCCCGAAGTCTGGCAGTGAGCGCGCAGGGACAGCGACTTCGGATCGACCCCGCCCTTTTTCCGCACCGCCTCGGCCCACAGCAGGCGGCCGGCCCGCATCTTGGCCACCTCCATGAAATAGTTCATGCCGATGGCCCAGAAGAAGCTCAGGCGCGGCGCGAACCGGTCGATCGGCATGCCTGCCGCGACGCCCGCCCGCAGATATTCGATCCCGTCCGCCAGCGTATAGGCCAGCTCGATGTCGGCCGAGGCCCCGGCCTCCTGCATGTGATAGCCGCTGATGGAGATCGAGTTGAACTTCGGCGTCTCCTGCGCCGTCCAGGCGAAGATGTCGGCGATGATCCGCATCGATGGCTCGGGCGGATAGATGTAGGTGTTCCTGACCATGAACTCCTTCAGAATGTCGTTCTGAATGGTCCCGGTCAGCTTGGCGTGGGGCACCCCCTGTTCTTCCGCCGCGACGACATACAGGGCCAGGATCGGCAGCACCGCCCCGTTCATCGTCATCGACACCGACATCTGGTCCAGCGGGATCCCGTCGAACAGGGTCCGCATGTCATAGATGCTGTCGATGGCCACGCCGGCCATGCCGACGTCGCCCTTCACCCGCGGGTGGTCGCTGTCATAGCCCCGGTGCGTCGCCAGATCGAAGGCGATGCTCAGCCCCTTCTGCCCCGCCGCCAGATTGCGACGATAGAAGGCGTTCGACTCCTCGGCGGTCGAGAAACCGGCGTACTGGCGGATGGTCCAGGGATTGCCCGCATACATGGTCGGATAGGGCCCGCGCATGAAGGGCGCGAACCCCGGCAGGCCGTCCTGGTGATCCAGCCCCTCCAGCGCCTCAGCGCCGTATGCGGTCGGCACGGTCAGACTTTCGGGCGTCAGCCACGGGTCGCGCGTTGGCCCCTGCCCGGTCGCGTCGAGCGTCAGGGCGATCTTGCTGAAGTCGGGGAAGCTCATCCGATCACCTCCTCGAAGGCCGCAGCGAAGCGGATCGGCGTCAGGGGTTCGCACACCCGCTCCACCGCCGCAGCCGCCTCATCGCCCGCCTCGACCGGCGCCGGCCGCACGTCCGCGTCCACATATTTCGTCACGCCGACGATTTGGGCCGCGCCGTTTTTCAGACCCGCCTCGCGCAGGGCCCGGGCGCGGGCGATGCGGGGCTGGATCACCGACCCCTTCAGGGCCTCGACCAGACCGCCTTCGGCCTCGATCATCTGGAACTCGGCCCATCCTGCCTCGGCCAGATCGCGGGTGCGGGCGTCCAGATACCAAGAACCGGCGGCCGGATCGTCGACCCGGCCCAGATTGGCCTCCTCCATCAGCACCAGCTGGGTGTTCCTCGCCTGCCGCCTGGCAAAGGCGTCGGACCGCCCGGTCGCGCGGGTGAAGCCGTCCAGCACCACCACGTCCGCGCCCCCCACGGCGCCCGCAAACCCCGCCGCCGTCAGCCGCAGCAGATTGGGCCAGGGGTCGCGGCTGCTGAGCATCCGTCGCGACGACCGCGCCTCGATCACGGCCGGCGTCTCAAGCCCGAAGGCTCGCGTCAACGCGGCCCAGATCAGCCGCATGGCCCGGACCTTGGCCAGGCTGTCGAAATATTCCGCATCGACCGACAGGCCGACCACCGTGCCGCGCAAGGCCGCCTCGACCGACATCCCCGCATCCACGGCCGCCTTCACATGGGCCACCACGCTGGCGGCCGCAAAGGCCAGCTCCTGCGCCGCCGATCCGCCCGCCTCGTGCGCCACGCGCCCGCTGGCCATGAAGAAGGTCGCATCGGGATAGGCCCCCGCATGGCGCGCCGCCGTATTGGCCGCCAGGCTCAGATGCTCTTCCACCGAACGCGGCGCCCCGCCCGCCTCGGCGAAGGCCGAGACCGGGTCCATATGGAATCTCAGCTGCGCGCGCGGCGAGCCCTTTGCTACGACCGCCAAGGCGTTGGCCGCATCCGGCCCGTCGATCCCGGCGTCCAGCGCCACCGGCGCCAGCTCCAGCGCCACGCCTTCCAGCGCCCGCCCCAACGGCGCGGAATCCGCCAGCACTCGCCCCCTCAGCACCACCGAGGCGGCGCCGTTCTCCAGATCGGTCAGGACGGCGGCGTTGACCGCCTCGGCGTCGTCCCCCTCGACCAGGGTCCGCAGATCCCAGGCCCGGCCTTCAGAGTCGGACGGACGCGGCGCAAAGATCGCCTGCACCCCGTTCGCCCCGGCATACAGCGGCCGCGTCACCAACTGGTCGGCATCGAGGTGCATCAGCGCCTCGATCGGCCGATCCTTCAACGCCTTCTGGGCCGCCTCGCGCCATTCGAGGGGGCTGGGTGTGGGGAAGGTCATGCGCCCGTCCCCCCTTCTTCTTTCGTCATTCCGGGCGAAGCGCAGCGAAGACCCGGAACCCAGCGGCGCCGAAGGCGAAATCTATCCGCCGCTCGATGTTTGAAGACCAAATCCGCGACAGGTTCGCGCTCACGCGCGCCGCTGGGTTCCGGGTTGCGCTGCGCGCCCCCGGAATGACGAAAGGGGGGAAACATCACCCGAACTCCACCAGCACGTCATCCGCCGCCACCGGATCCCCGTCCTTGGCCCCCACCGCCTTCACCACCCCGTCGCGCTCGGCCTTCAGGATGTTCTGCATCTTCATGGCTTCGATGATCGCCACCGTCTCGCCGGTCTTGACCTCCTGCCCCACCACCACCGGGATCGACACCACCAGCCCCGGCATCGGCGACAGCACCATCTTCGACGTGTCCGCCGCGACCTTCTCCGGCAGGCGCGCGTACAGTTCGGCGACGTGCGGCCGCAGCACCCGCACCCGCGCCCTGGCCGCGCGGTGACGGATGTCGAAACCGTCGGCGACGCGTTTGACCTCGGCGGTGAAGGCCTCGCCGTCCAGCTCGGCCTTGAACTGGGCCAGGCCCGGCCGCCAGTCGATGTCGGACAGGCGGATGTCGCCCCCGCCCGTCAGGGTCAGGATCATCTCCTCGTCCTCATCGTAGGACAGGCCGACGCCGTGCGGCGTCTTGTCGATCATCACGATCCAGTCGGTGCGGTCCGACGGGTCGCCGTCCTGTTCGGCGATGACCTCGTGCATAGCGAGCGCCGAGGCGATCAGGATCCGCTCCTGCTCCACCGTCGGCCGCAGGCCGTTAAAGCCGTCCGGGAATTCGTCCTTGATATAGCTGGTCGACAGTTCGCCCGACTTGAACCGGTCCTGGTCCATCACCGCCGCCAGGAAGGGCACATTGTGGCCCAGGCCCGACAGGTGGGTGTCCTCCAGCGCCCGAGCCATGCCCGTCACCGCCGCCTCGCGCGTCTCGCCCCAGGCGCACAGCTTGGCGATCATCGGGTCGTAGAACATGCTGATCTCGTCGCCCTCGCGGACGCCGGAATCGTTCCTGACCGTATAGTCCCCCTGATCGCCCTCCTCCGGCTGCTCATAACGCACCAGCCGCCCGATGGACGGCAGGAAGCCGCGATAGGGATCCTCGGCATAGATCCGGCTCTCGATGGCCCAGCCGTTGATCGACAGGTCCTTCTGCTCAAAGGCCAGGGCCTCGCCCCAGGCCGACCGGATCATCTGTTCGACCAGATCGACCCCGGTGATCAGCTCCGTCACCGGATGCTCGACCTGCAGCCGGGTGTTCATTTCCAGGAAGAAGAAGCTCTTGTCTTGTCCGGCCACGAACTCGACCGTGCCGGCTGAGTCATAGTTGACCGCCTGGGCCAGGGCGACGGCCTGCGCCCCCATGGCGGCGCGGGTGGCCTCGTCCAGCAGGGGCGAGGGCGCCTCCTCGATGACCTTCTGGTTGCGGCGCTGGATCGAACATTCGCGCTCGAACAGGTGGATGACGTGGCCGTGCTTGTCGCCCAGCACCTGGATCTCGATGTGGCGCGGGTCGATGATGAACTTTTCCAGGAAGACCCGGTCGTCGCCGAAGGCGTTCAGCGCCTCGGCCTTCACCGCCGCGAACCCTTCGGCCATGTCGGCGTCCGAATGGGCCACGCGAATGCCCTTGCCCCCGCCGCCGGCCGAGGCCTTGATCATGATCGGATAGCCGATCTGGTTGGCGATCTTGACCGCCTCCTCCGGCGTCTCGATCAGCCCCATATGCCCCGGCACGGTCGAGACCCCCGCCTCGGCCGCCAGCTTCTTGGAGCTGATCTTGTCGCCCATGGCCTCGATGGCCTCGGGGTTGGGGCCGATGAAGGCGATGCCCTCGTCCCTCAGCCGCCGCGCGAACCCGGCGTTCTCGCTCAGGAACCCAAAGCCCGGATGCACGGCCTGCGCCCCCGTCTGGCGCACCGCCTCGACGATCTTGTCCGCCAGCAGATAGGACTGCGCCGCCGGCGCCGGCCCGATCAGCACCGCCTCGTCGGCCATTTCGACCGCCAGCGACCCGGCGTCGGCCTCCGAATAGACCTGCACGGTCTTGATGCCCATGCGGCGGCAGGTCTTGATGATCCGAACCGCGATCTCGCCCCGGTTGGCGATGAGGATTTTGGAGAACATGGCTATACTTCCTCTGCCAAGCGATGGGGGATGCGATGGTAACGGCGGACAGCCTGATCGGCTGCTACATGATGGCCAATCGGATGCACGGCGTCGTCTATGTCGGCGTCAGCAGCCAGTTGGTGACGCGCGTGGGCCAGCACCGGGCGGGCGTCATCGACGGCTTCACCAAGCGATACGGCCTGAAACGCCTCGTCTGGTACGAGTTCCACGAGACAATCGTCGGCGCGATCCAGCGGGAGAAGTCTCTGAAACGCTGGCCCCGCGACTGGAAGGCCAATCTGATCGAACGCGCCAATCCGCATTGGGACGACCTGTTCGCTGACCTGGTTCGGGCGTCGGGGGCGGAGCCCGACCCCGATGCCTATCGAAACTGGACGCCGCCGGAGGAGTAATCCCCCCCTCCCAAGACCGTCATCCTCGCCCTTGTGGCGAGGATCCAGACTCCCGGTGTTCAACGATGCACCCCAGCCGATGACGCGGCGCCGCTGAGGCCGGCGGCCCACGCTCGACACCGGGAGTCTGGATCCTCGCCACAAGGGCGAGGATGACGAAATTTTTTGAAGCGTCACAACCCACATCACAGCGGAATATTATCGTGCTTCTTCCAGGGGTTGTCCTGGACCTTGTTCTTCAGCGTCCGCAGCGCCTTCACCAGCCGCCGCCGCGTCCCGTGCGGCATGATGACGTCGTCGATATAGCCCAGCCCCGCCGCCACGAACGGATTGGCGAACCGGTCCTTATACTCGGCCTCCCGCGCGGCCAGGGCCGCCGGGTCGCCGGCCTCCTTGCGGAAGATGATCTCGACCGCCCCCTTGGCGCCCATGACCGCGATCTCGGCGGTGGGCCAGGCGTAGTTGACGTCGCCGCGCAGGTGTTTCGAACTCATCACATCATAGGCGCCGCCATAGGCCTTGCGCGTGATCAGGGTCAGTTTCGGCACCGTCGCCTCGGCATAGGCGAACAGCAGCTTGGCCCCGTGTTTGATCAGGGCGCCGTATTCCTGCTTGGTCCCCGGCATGAAGCCCGGCACGTCCACCAGGGTCACCAGCGCAATGTCGAAGGCGTCGCAGAAGCGCACGAACCGCGCGGCCTTGCGGCTTGAATCGATGTCCAGAACCCCGGCCAGCACCTGGGGCTGGTTGGCGACGATCCCGACCGTCTGGCCGTCCAGCCGCCCGAAGCCGCAGATGATGTTCTTGGCGAAGTCGGCCCCGATCTCGAAGAAGTCGGCCTCGTCGACCACCTTCAGGATCAGCTCCTTCATGTCATAGGGCTGGTTCGGATTGGCCGGGATCAAGGTGTCCAGCGACGGCTCGTCCCGCTCGGGCTCGTCATAGCTCTCGCGCACCGGCGGCTTTTCGCGGTTCGACAAGGGCAGGAAGCCGATCAGCCGCCGCACCTCCGACAGGGCCTCCAGATCGTTCTCGAACGCCCCGTCCGCCACGCCCGACTTGCCCGCATGCACCCGCGCCCCGCCCAGATCTTCGTGGCTGACGACCTCGTTGGTGACCGTCTTCACCACGTCGGGGCCGGTCACGTACATATAGCTCGTGTCCTTCACCATGAAGATGAAGTCGGTGATGGCCGGCGAATAGACGTCGCCGCCCGCGCACGGCCCCATGATCACGCTGATCTGGGGAATGACGCCGCTGGCCAGGGTGTTCTGCAGGAAGATGTCGGCGTAACCGGCCAGGCTCTCGACCCCCTCCTGGATCCGCGCCCCGCCCGCATCGAACAGGCCGATGATCGGCGCGCCCGTCGTCAGGGCCATCTTCTGCAGCTTGACGATCTTGGCCGCATGGGCGCCCGACAGCGACCCGCCGAAGACGGTGAAATCCTTGGAGAAGACATAGACCAGCCGACCGCCGATGGTGCCGCGCCCCGTCACAACGCCGTCGCCGGGGATGCGCTGGTCCTGCATGCCGAAGTCGTGGCTGCGGTGTTCCACGAACATGTCGGTCTCCTCGAAGGAGCCCTCGTCCAGCAGCACGTCGATGCGTTCGCGCGCCGTCAGCTTGCCCTTGGCGTGCTGTGCGGCGATACGCTTTTCCCCACCGCCCAGTTTGGCGGCGGCGCGACGGCGCTCCAGTTCTTCAAGGATGGCTTGAGTCATGATCGGTTTCGGCCTCTTGTTCGAACGGCAAGGCGTGGCGCCTTCATCGCAAAATGGCAAACGCAACTTTGCAAAAGGTGCGGAACTGCGCGGACTTGCAAAGGCGGCGACGATGAACTGCAAACTTGCGAATGGCTGAGAAGCTTTTCCTGGGCGCCAAGCTGCGCAAGCTGCGCGAGGCGCGCGGCTGGACGCTGGAGGCCTGCGCCGAACGTCTGGGCCTGTCGCCCTCCTATCTGTCGCAGATCGAGACCAATCAGCGCCCGGCCACCGCCCGCGTCCTGATCGCCCTCACCCGCGCCTTCCATATCGACGCCAGCCTGTTCGATCTTGAGGGCGACGCCCGCCTGATCGCCGACCTGCGCGAGGCCACCACCGACATCGCCGGCCCGGTCAGCGGCGGGGCCGAGCCCCCGACGGCGGCCGAGCTGAAACAGGCCATCGCCAACACCCCGCGCCTGGCCCATCAGTTCCTGGCCCTGCACCAGGCCTTCCGCCAGCTGGACGAGCGGGTGAAGGCGCTGGACGACACCCTGGGCCGCGACGAACTGGGCGCCCGCGTCGCCCTGCTGCCCTATGAAGAGGTGCGCGACTTCTTCCACTACCGCGACAACTACGTCGACAGCCTGGACACGGCGGCCGAGGCCCTGGCGGCGGCGGTCCCCCAGGACGGCCCGATCGAACGGGCGCTGGAGACCCTGCTGGCCGACCGGCACGGCGTCCGCACCGTCTATGTCGCCGGCCAGGAGGCGTTGCGCCGCTATGATCCCGCCAGCCGGATCCTGAGCCTGGACGCCTGGCAGCCCGGCGCCACCCGGTCGTTCCAGCTGGCCCACCAGCTGGCCCTGCTGTCTTTCCGCGACCTGATCGAGACCGAACTGGACCAGGCCGCCTTCCGCACCCAGGCGGCGCGCGACGTGGCCCGTGTCGGCCTGGCCAACTACGCCGCCGGCGCGCTGCTGCTGCCTTACCGCGCCTTCCTGGAGGCGGCGCGGGCCGAGAAGCACGACATCGACCGCCTGCGCACCCGGTTCCAGGTCAGTTTCGAACAGGTCTGCCACCGCCTCTCGACCCTGCAACGGCCCGGCTGGCGCGGCGTGCCCTTCTATTTCGCCCGCGTGGACATGGCCGGCAACATCACCAAGCGGCACAGCGCGACCCGCTTCCAGTTCGCCCGCTTCGGCGGCGCCTGCCCCCTGTGGAACGTCCACGAGGCCTTCGCCACGCCCGACCGGATCGGGGTGCAACTGGCCGAGATGCCCGACGGCTCGCGCTACATCTCCGTTGCGCGCTCCGTGTCCAAGCCCAGCGGCTCCTATCTGGCCAACGACCGCCGCTACGCCCTGTCCCTGGGGTGCGAGGTCGAGCACGCCGGGGCGCTGGTCTATGCCGCCGGTCTGGACCTGAACGGCCCCGCCGCCCGGATCGGCGTCAGCTGCCGCATCTGCGAGCGCACCGACTGCACCCAGCGCGCCTTCCCGCCCCTGGACCGCGCCCTGCACGTGCCCGAGAACGAGCGCGGCGTGGTGCCCTATGTGCTGGATGGCCCGCGGTTCGACCGACCATAGACCGGCCTAGCCTCGCGCCGCGACAAGCCGTCGCCACGATCGCGCAAGGCTTGACACCGGTTACCGACCTCCTCTTCCTGATCGGACAAGCGCGCAAGGCGCGGGAGGAACGACCGATGAAGCACGCCCTTTTCGCCATCGCGGCAGCCGCCGTGCTGGGCGCCTGTTCACCCGCGCAGGAAGACAAGGCCGACACCGCACCGACCGCCCTGCCGCCGGGTCCCGAAACGCAGATCTCCGACGTGTCGCCTGCCGATCTGCCGCCTGCGCTTACGGCGCTGATCCAGCAGACCGTGCCGGGCATGACCGTCGCCGAGGTCGAACGAAAGGAACGCGAGGGCCGCGTCTATTATGACGTCGAGGGCGCCCGGCCGGACGGGTCCGAGGTCGAACTGGACATCCAGCAGACCGGCGACCGGTTCGAGGTGGTGGAAATCCAGCGCGACGTCGCCTTCGCCGACATGCCCCAGGCCGTCCAGACCACCGCCCGCGCCGCGACCGGCGCCTTCGCCCCCGAACGAATTATCGAAAGCCGTCAGATGGACGGCAGCGTGATCTACGAACTGTTCGCCGTCGGCCAGCCTGCCGAACCCGCCATGGAAGTCCGCGTCAGAGATGGTAAGGCGGAGGTCCTCACGGAACGCTGGCCGCACTGACATGACCTCACATCCTCCCATCGGCGTCGCCGTCGTCGGCTACGGCCTGGCGGGCCAAACCTTTCACGCGCCGTTGATCCAGGCCACGCTGGGCCTACGCTTGGCGGCTGTGGTCTCATCGCGCCCTGACGCGGTTCACGCCGACCTACCCGATGTCGAGGTCGTGCCCGACCTGAACGCGGCGCTCGCCCGCGACGACATCCGCCTGATCGTCGTCGCCACCCCCGACGCCCTGCACGCCGAACAGTCGATCGCCGCGCTGAAGGCCGGCAAGTCGGTGGTGGTGGACAAGCCCTTTGCGGTGACGCTCGCCGACGCCGAGGCGGTCGCCGCCGTCGCGGCCGCATCGCCCGGCGTGTTCAGCGTCTTCCAGAACCGCCGCTGGGACGCCGACTTCCTGACCCTGCGCCGCCTGATCGCCGAAGGCGAGCTGGGCGAGATCGCCGTGTTCGAAAGCCACTACGACCGCTTCCGCCCGACCGTGACCGACCGCTGGAAGGACAAACGCGACGGGGGCGTCTGGGCCGACCTGGGCCCGCACCTGATCGACCAGGCGGTGCAGCTGTTCGGCGCGCCCCTGGGCGTCTACGCTGACCTCCAGGCCCAGCGTCAGGGCGCCACCGCCATCGACTACGCCCACGTCCTGCTGCGCTACGACCGCCTGCGGGTCATCCTGAACATGAGCCACCTCGCCGCCGAGGCCAGCCTCCGCTACGTCGTCCACGGCACAGGCGGCAGCTTCGTCAAACACGGCCTCGACGCCCAGGAGAACCAGTCCAAGGCGGGCCTGCGTCCCGGCGACGCCGACTGGGGCGTCGATCCCTCGCCCGGCGTCCTGACGCAACAGATCGACGGCGAAACCCGCCGCACCACCCCGACGCCCGAACGCGGCGACTATCCCGCCTTCTACGCCGCCATGCGCGACGCGATCCTGGGCAAGGGCCCGCCGCCGGTGACGGCGGATCAGGCCCTGACGGTCATGCGGATCATCGACGCCGGCCGGCGCAGCGCAGCCGAGCGTCGCGAGATCGCCCTCTAGCTCTTCTTGCGGCCCTTCGACGCCGCCGCCGGCGCATGGGCCAGGCGCAGCAGATTGGCCGCGCCCGGCGCCCCAAACGGCGTGCCGGCCAGGATCAGGATACGCTGACCCGGCTCGGCCAGGCCGTATTTGACCGCGCTATTGACGGCATCGTCGGTGACGGCCTCCAGCGAATCCGGCTGTTCGCCCAGGCGCGGCTCCAGTCCCCACACCAGGGCCAGGCGACGCGCCGTGTTGGGGTTGGGCGTCAAGACCAGGATCGGCTTCAACGGCCGTTCCCGCGCCATCCGCCTCGCCGTGCCGCCCAGAGTCGTGAACACCACCAGACAACCGGTCGAGGGCGCGCTGGCCGCCATGCCCGCCGCCCCGACCAGGGCGTCCACATCATGCTCGTCCATCCCGGCGTGTTCGGCGCCCATCAGACTGGGCCACATCGGATCGCGTTCGACCCGCTCGATGATCCGGCTCATCATGCCGACGGATTCCAGCGGATAGTCGCCCGACGCCGTTTCGGCAGATAACATCAGGGCGTCCGCGCCTTCATAGACGGCGTTGGCCACATCGGTCGCCTCGGCGCGGGTCGGGGCCGGCGCGCTGGTCATCGATTCCAGCATCTGGGTCGCCACGATCACCGGCACGCCGCGATTGCGGGCGGCGCGCACGATCTGCTTTTGCGCCACCGGCACGTCCTCGGGGTCCAGTTCGACGCCCAGGTCGCCTCGCGCCACCATGACCCCGTCGCAATAGTCGAGAATGGCCTCAAGATCGGCAAGGGCCGCCGGCTTCTCGATCTTGGCCAGGCAAGCCGCCTGACCGTTCACGATCCGCTTCAGCTCGGCCATGTCCTCGGGCTTCTGCACGAAGCTGAGCGCCACCCAGTCCACGCCCATCCGCAGGGCGAAGGCCAGGTCCTCGCGGTCCTTGGGGGTCAGGGCCGAGACGGGAATGACCGCTTCCGGCACCGCGACGCCCTTGCGGTCCGACAGTTTGGTGCCGCTCTCGACCGTTACATCGGCCCAGTCGTCAGCCCGTTCATTGACCCGCAGCCGCACCCGGCCGTCATCCAGCAGCAGCAGCATGCCGGTACGCAGGGCCTTGAAGATTTCGGGGTGCGGCATCTGCACCCGGGTCTCGTCGCCCGGCGTCGGGTCCAGATCGAAACGCATGGTGTGGCCCGGCTTGACCGAGATTTCGACATCCTTGAACCGGCCCAGCCGCAGCTTGGGCCCCTGCAGGTCGGCCAGCACGCCCAGCGGGCGCTGCAAGGCCGCCTCGGCGCCACGCACGGCCTTCAGGGCGGCGGCATGATCCTCATGCGACCCGTGGCTGAAGTTCAGGCGGAACACGTCCACCCCGGCCTGGGCCAGGGCCTTGACCATGCCAGGCGCACGGCTTGCGGGCCCCAGGGTCGCGACGATGCGGGCGCGGCGGGCTCTGTTCATGGACGTTTCCTGTTGGCTCTGATCGCCATCCGTTTGGACGGCTTGGGCGCTTTAGCCCCTTCTGCCAACGAAACCTTTTCCACGTAAGGCCGCAGCCCCGCCGGGAAACACGAGTTTACGACCCCGAAACAGGAGTTTATCGCGCCGTCCGCATATCAGGCTGCCTGAGATTGCCCGATCAGCGCCTGAACCGGAATACGCCATTCGCGAGACAACTTGCGGATCTGCGCTACCGACAGGGCGCGTCGGTGATTCAGCACTTCGGACGCGCGAGACCGTGATCCCAGCACTTCCGAAAGATCCGACTGGCTCAGCCCCTGCCGTTCCATCGCGAAACGGATCGCCTCGACCGGGTCGTCGGCAGGCATGGGGAAATGATCTTCCTCGTATTTCGCCAGCAGCAGCCCCAGCAGTTCGAACCGATCACCGGCCTCGGTGCCCGGTTCGGGCTCGTCGTCAAAATAGACTTCATAGGCCGCCTTGGCCGCCTGATAGTCGGCCTCGTCGCGAAGAATATGGATGTGCATGGTCATCTGCTCCTCGGCCTAGACGGTTTCCACGTCGATGCGATCATACTCGACGTGCGTGCCGACGAACTTCACCAGCACCTGTTGGAAAGTGTAGGAAATTCGCACCACCACCCGATACCTGTTACCGCCGACATCGAAGATCACCCGATTGTCGCCGACGAAATCAGCGGAACGAAAATCGTCCCTCACATCCTGCGGAGACCGCCAGTCTGCGGCCTTCACATGGTTGTACCAGCTCGTCAGCGGCCCCTTGGCCGGCGGATGACGGGTCCAGAAGGCCTGGAGTGTCTTCCGGGCGACGACGTTCATATTGCCTTATAGCGAGATCCCGTTTTGGGAACAAGCCATCATTTTGTCGGGCAGGAAGACACCGCGAACCCGTTCAGGTCCATGCAACGTCCCTCGACCACCGGCGTCGGCACCCCGACGACATGAGCCAGGGTCGGGGCGATATCAACCGTGCGGATGGGCAGGAACCGCTCTTCGCCATGGGCGCCGGGCCACCAGAAGATGATCGGCACGCGACGGTCGTATTCCCACGGCGTGCCGTGACCGGCCAGGGTCGCGCCGACACGCCCGCCGGCCGTGGTGTTCTGGGTCCAGGCGAACTGGATGTCGGGCGAGCGCTCGGCCACGGTCGACAGGCGCATACGCTCACGCACCGTCATCATTTCCGGCTGGCGGCTGTCGGGCAAAGGCTCGGTCAGCTGCCGGTCGCGCGTCTCGGCGAAGGCCACGTCCGGCAAGGCCCGCAGCATCTCGACCGCCGCCTCGGCGACCTGGGTCCGCAGAGGATCGGGCAGCGACCTGTGCTCGGCGTCGGCGACCATCCAGCCGCTGCCGCCGGATTGCAACGGATCGGCGTCCAGGTCGAAGCGCGCCTTCAGCGCCGCATTGATGGTCTTGATCGCGTCCATGTCGGCGCGGTGCGCCTGGGGATAGCCGTGTTCATGCAGCCGCTCGACGAAGTCCGAACCGCCGTGGTCCGCCGTCAGCACCACCAGTGCCCCGCCCGGAACCTGGGCCAGCTTGTCTAGGAAGACGCCCATCGCCGCGTCAAGACGATGCATCTGTTCGCACATCTCCGGCCCCTGGGTGCCGTACATATGGCCGATCCGGTCCGTCGCCGACAGGCTGACGCCCAGCATGTCGGTCGTCGCGCCCTGCCCCAGCTTCTGGCTGTCCAGCAGATATTCGGCAGCCTTCAGCGTCTGCTCGTCCAGCAGCGGCGAGGTGTCGAACTTCAGCCCCGCCGGCGGCAGCACCGAATGGAAGGTCTGTCCGCGAATGGTCCAGTCTCCGGCCAGTGCGCGACAGTCTTCGTTCTGATAGTCCCAAGCCACAGGCGTCGCCGCCGCCCAGGCCTTGAACTGGGTATTGAAGGCCGCGACGGGCGCCAGCCTGTCCTGCGCCGTCTGACCCGGCTCGACATAGGTCGTCAGGCCGAAGCCGTCGGTGAACCAGAAGGCCTGGCCCTGATGGCCGGCTAAGTTGATGGCGCCGCGATCCTTGCCCGACACCGCCATGACCTTGCTGTCGGGACTGACGGCCTTCAACCAATCGCCCAGGGTCGTGACCCGCAGCTGATCCGGCCCGACCGGCCCGTTGTCGGTGTCGTCGCGACCGTGCGCCAGATGGTTCTGCGGCGCGGCCAGGCAATAGACCTCCTTGCCGGTCTTGGCGTCGATCCAGTCGTTGGCCGGGATGCCCGTCTCGACAGGATGCATGCCCGTCAGAATGGTCGAGTGGCCGGGGCAGGTCTCGGTCAGGCCATGGGTCTGGTAGCCGTTGATCGACACCAGACCCTGGTCCGCCAGGCGGCGCAGGCCGCCGCTGTAACGGCTGCGATACTGATTGAAGAGGTTGGCGCTGAACTGATCCACCACGATGGTCACGATCAGTTTCGGCGGCGTCAGGGCGGCGACGGCGGCCTGCGGGAGGACCTGCTGAACCGGGGGCTTGGCGACGGAGGCGCAGCCAGCGCCCGCCATCGACAGGGCGGCTAGGAAGGCGGCGGCGGCATGACGCGACAAGGACATGAACAACTCCAACAACAGGCGATCCGCCTCTAGCCGCCGCGGATTGCATCCGCGTGACAGCGCGCCTCCGCTCCTAGTGCGATTCCCGCGAGCGCAACCGCGCGACCTGATGCAGGACCAGAACGACCACACCGCCGACGATCAGGCCGATCACGGCCGAGGCCACAGCGGTCGTCAGCCAGCTCATCACGCCCGCCAGCGGCCCGAACACCGAGCCGACGCCATGCGCCAGATGCTCCAGCGGCACGGCCGGCCAATGCAGACCCAGCGTATGGGTCCCATGGACCAGAATGCCCCCGCCGACCCACAACATGGCGGCGGTGCCGATGACAGACAGGGCGCTCATCACCACCGGCATGCCCTTGACCAGGCCGCGACCCAGGGCGCGCACGCCGCCATTATCCCGTTTCGCCAGGCTCAGGCCGATATCGTCCATCTTCACGATCAAGCCGACCGCGCCATAGACGACGATGGTCATGGCGATCCCGACCACGGCCAGCACGGCCGCCTGGGTCAGGATCGGCTGGGCCGCGACATCCGCCAGGGCGATGGCCATGATCTCGCCCGACAGGATCAGGTCGGTCCGCACCGCCCCCGCCACCGTCGTCTTCTCCAACGCCGCCGCATCACCCATCACCGGCGCCGCGTCCTCATGCCCGCCGTGGCCAAGGGCCTCCAACAGCTTCTCGGCCCCCTCGAAACACAGATATGTCCCGCCGCACATCAATATCGGCGTGATGGCCCAGGGCGCGAAGGCGCTCAGCACCAGGGCCGCCGGCAGGATGAAGATCAGCTTGTTGCGGAACGACCCCAGGGCGATCTTGCCGATGATCGGCAGCTCGCGGCTCGGCGACAGGCCCATGACGTAGCGTGGCGTCACCGCCGCATCGTCCACCACGACCCCGGCCGCCTTGGTCGAGGCCTTGCCCGCCGCCGCGCCCACGTCATCCAGCGAGGCGGCGGCCAGCTTTGCGATGCCCGCGACATCGTCGAGCAGCGCGATCAATCCGGACGGCATGGCTTAGTCTTCCCGGCTGGGCGGCACGTTGACGCCCTGCGATTTAAGGTAGGATTTGATGTTGCGGGCGGCCTGGCGGATGCGCTGCTCGTTCTCGACCATGGCGATGCGGACGAACCCCTCGCCGTTCTCGCCATAACCGACGCCCGCCGCGACCGCGACCTTGGCGTGGGTCAGCAGCTGCTTGGAGAACTCAAGGCTGCCCAGATGCGCCAAGGCCGGCGGCAACGGCGCCCAGGCGAACATGGAGGCGGCGGGTTTGGGGATGTCCCAGCCTGCGCGGCCGAAGCTTTCGACCAGCACGTCGCGGCGGCGGTGATAGAGTTTGCGGTTCTGCTCTACGATGTCCTGCGGTCCGTTCAGCGCCGCGCAGGCCGCCGCCTGGATGGGCGTGAAGGCGCCGTAGTCGAGATAGGATTTCACCCGCGTCATGGCCGCGATCAGCGTCTTGTTGCCGACCGCGAACCCCATCCGCCAGCCGGCCATGCTGTAGGTCTTCGACAGCGAGGTGAACTCGATGGCCACGTCCTTGGCCCCCGGCACCTGCAGGATCGAGACGGTCGGCTTGCCGTCGTAATAGAGCTCCGAATAGGCCAGGTCGCTGATGATCCACAGGTCGTTCGACTTGGCGAAGTCCACGACGCGTTCGTAGAAGGCCAGGTCCACCGTCTCCGCCGTCGGGTTCGACGGATAGTTCATCACCAGGATCTTGGGCCGGGGCACGGTGAAGGCCATGGCCCGCTCCAGCGCCTCGAAATACTTCTCGTCCGGCGTGGTCGGCACGCTGCGGATCGCAGCCCCGGCGATGATGAAGCCGAACGTGTGGATCGGATAGGATGGATTGGGCGCCAGGATCACGTCGCCCGGCTCGGTGATGGCGGTGGCCAGGCTGGCCAGACCCTCCTTGGAGCCCATGGTGACGATCACCTCGGTCTCGGGGTCCAGATCGACGCCGAAGCGGCGACCGTAATAGTTGGCCTGGGCGCGGCGCAGACCGGGAATGCCCCGCGACGCCGAATAGCCGTGGGCGTCGGGCTTGCGCGCCACCTCGATCAGCTTGTCGATCACATGCTGGGGCGGCGGCAGGTCGGGGTTGCCCATCCCCAGGTCGATCACGTCCTCGCCCGCCGCACGGGCCGCCGCGCGCATCGCATTGGTCTCGGCGATGACATAGGGCGGCAACCGCTTCATGCGGTAGAATTCTTCGGACATGACAGGCTCGTCGTTGTGGTCTTCGGCCGGGGGTCGGCCGTCTCTAGCGATTAGCGCGCCTGCGGCCCCACGCAACAGCGTTGAAGGTCATTTTCACCCGCTGGACGGACGAAATCTGCGCCTCGCGCAAAAACGCGGTCGGAAAAGGCGTTTCCGGTTGCGATCAATAGCTCAGGCGCAAACCAACGCTGACCGTACGCGGCGGGCCGTAACCGGCGATGCCCGTCCCCGTTTCCGACACTTCGACATCCGCGTCGAACAGATTGTCCGCCGCCAGCCACAGGGTCGTGGCCGGATTCAGCGTCCACTCTCCCCGGGCGTCCAGCGTGACGGCGGCGTCCAGAACGCGGCTGTTCAGGTCGTCGTCGAACCGGCTGGATTCGTAACGCGCCGCCAGCGCCAAGGTCAGGCGATCCGTCGCGCGCCAGTCCAGCCCGGCGGTCGCGCTCCACTCCGGCGCCTGGGCGGGACGCAGGCCCGTCAGTTGCGCGGCGGCCGATCCGCCGTCGATCTCGGCGTCGGTCCAGGACACGGCCGCGTTCAGCGAAACCGCCGACGACAGGTCCACGGCGCCGTTCAGCTCCACGCCCCAGGCGTCGATGGTCCCCGCGTTCTGGCGCTGGCGCAGCACCCCGCCCGCCGGCACGAAACCGGCGCGCGGGAAGGTGGCAGGCCCGGCCCCGATCGTCACATTGACGATGGCGTCCTCGATCTGGTTCCAGAACACCGTGGCGCCCCAGCGCACCCCGTCGCGGTCGAACGCCAGCCCGGTCTCGATCCCCTTCAGCGTCTCGGGCGTCAGGGCGGCGTTGGCCTCGGTGATGTCGTTGCCGACGCGGAACGGCCGGTGCAGTTCGTTCAGCGTCGCCGGCCTGAACCCGGAATAGGCCGCCGCCCGCGCCGCATAACCGCCGCCCAGATCACGCCGTACGGCCAAGCGCGCACTGACCACCTCGCCCGACCGATCCGGATCGTTCTCGTCCAGCAGAACAGCCCCGGTCGCCAGGGTGTTCTCCTGGCGGAAACCGCCGGTATTCTCCCACCGATCCGCCCGCAGGCCGCCCGCCACCAGCCATTCGGCCGCCGTCCAGGACGCATCGACATAGGCGCCGGCTACCGCCGTCTCGCCGCCCGCGCGACGGCCTCTGGCGAAGCCCGCGCCCGTGGGATTGCTGAACAGTTCGTTGGTCTCGCCGTCGTTGAAGCGCGCATCGGCGCCCAATTCCCACTCAAGGCGACCGCCCGCGAACTCCGCCATCCGACGACGCAGGGCGGCGTTCAGCCCCCATCCGGTCGCAGGGGTCTTGTACTGGTCATTGGCCGGCGTCGTCGTCGCCCGGTCGGCCGACACCGAGGCTGAACTGTTGGCCAGGTTGCTATCGATGCGCCAGGCTTGCAGCCGCCAGCCATAGCCATTCGCCGTCGGCGCCTGGGCGGCCGTGGCGCTGAGGCTGTGGCCGCTGGCGTTGGCGCGGGTTCCGGCCAGGCCAGATCCGCGATCCTCCTCCCAGGTCGCCGCCCGCACCGACAGGTTGGCCTGACCTAAGGCCGTATCGACCCGCAAAGCCGCGCTGCGGCTGTCGAGATCCAAGGGCGTGTCTGCCGCCCCCGCCGCCGATCCTCGCACGGGCACATAGCCGTCGCTGACCTCGCGCAGTCCGCTCAGCGTCACCGCCAGCGGCCCGAGGCGCGTGGAGGCCGACCCCGCCGCGCGCAACCCGCCGCGTTCGGCCGCCGAGACATCCAGCACCCCGCCCACACCGTCGTTGGCTGGGCCTCGCTCTCGCAGGGTGATAGTGCCGGTCAGGGCGCCCGCCCCATACGGTCCCGACCCCGCGCCCCGGATCACATCCAGGCTCTCCAGCGATTCCGGCGTGGCCTGGGACCAGATGACCCAGCCCCCGAACGGATCGTTCAGCGGCACGCCGTCCAGCAGCACCAGCGTCCGCCCCGCCCCCGACGGCGCGATAGCCCTCAACGATATGCCTTGCGTCGTCGGATTGGCGGCCGCGCTGGTCGTGCGTCGAAACAGCGAAACCGCCGGCACCGACCGCAACGCCTCGTCCAGCCGCATGGATCGCGACAGTACCTCCTGATCGATCCGCACCACCGAAAATGCAGCATCGGCCGCCGCAGGCGGCAGGCGGGCGGCGGTCACGACGATCTCGGGCAAGGCGACGGGCGCGACGACGGGGGGATGAGCGTCCTGAATCATGCGCCGTCACTAGGGCGTCGCCGAGTGGCCGCAAAGCTTGGCCGATGAAAAGAGCTCGTAAAAGTGCGGCCCGCCAACCCGACCCAGGCTCGCGCGTCGAAATCCGCCTCCCTCTCGACGCCTAAAGGCCCGCGAAATCCACGGCCTTGGCGAACAGTTCGCCGCGACTGGTGACATCCAGCTTGCGATAGGCGTGCTTAATATGGGTCCGTAGCGTCTCGATGGAGATGTCCTGCTTCTGCGCGATACGCCCTGTTTCCATCCCCGCCAGCATCATCGTCACGATGTGCTTTTCGCTGGGCGTGAGATGATGGATCTGGAGCATCGCCTCATAGGAGACGCGATCCGCCATTCTGTGCGCCGCGAACCCGATGCTGTCGTCGTCGCCCGCAATTAGCTGCTGACACCGCAAAAGCCATTGCCGGTCAGCATCCATGGCGGTTACGGCGTAGATCGCCGCGTCTGGCGCGGCGTCCTGCAGAAGACGCGCGAGCGCCGCCGCCGTTACTCCGCTGTCGGATACAAGGTGATCGTCCACCACCCTGAAGACGCCAGCGTCTCGCAGCATGCGAAAGGCGGCGTCGTTGGCCCAGCCGATGCGTCCTGAGCGCGACAACAGCATCCTTGCGCGGGGATCGATGTTTACCCAGGCCGCGATGGCGCGAGACCAGGGCGGAATGACCTCTTCATCGTCGTAAAAATTGAGGTCGCCCTGGCGGGCGTCGAAATCACCGACGTCGCTTCCCACGGCGAGAAAACCCGTTACGCCCACGATCATCGCAGCCCTCCCTCATGACTGGGCCTCTATGCTCGAACCGTGAACAGCCATTCCGGCGGTCGAGCATTCAACGGGCACAGTTCACCCCCATTGTCGTATCCAACCCCACGGGCAATTGACATACCCGAGTTAGGGGAGAGATCGACGCTTGCGAATACGACGCAATCCGGTTCGGTTTGAAATCCTATCATCATCTACTTTCGCAGAGATCATAGACACCAGCGGCGTGTGCATTCCTTCTCGCAATAACGATACGAAAATTAACTAGACAATAATCGATAGTTTCTTTGACGATGCAGCCCCGCCTCCAGCGGTGAATAGATGAAGACGCCACGACATTGTGGCCCCTTCCGATCCCTTTGGTTGGGCACATCATTGAAAAGCTGGAGGAATATTATGCGGACCTATCTTATTGCGGCGGCGACTGCTGCCGCGGCCTTGCTGGCGATGCCGGCCGTGTCGAGCGCCCAGACCAATGTCACCGTCTCGACCAGCGTGACCAACTTCTGCGGCATCGGCCTGGCCAATGTTGCAGGCGGGAACGTCGCGGTCGCCAACGGCGCACGTCAAAAGGTCACCACATTGCGGATGTCGTGCAATGCGGCGACCGGCGCCAAGCTGACCTCAAGCGCCACCAACGGCGACTTCAAGTCTTCTGCCGGCAAGCTGATCAACTACGACTGGGATCTGTCCGTGCCGGAAATCCCCAGCCTGGGCTTCGCCGCCAATGACACCTATCCTGGCGAGCCGGCGATGGTCACCAACTCGGGCGGTTACAGCCAAAAGCTGGCTGACGGCGTCTACGGCGATCTGTTCCTGAACCTCTGCTACAACGTCCCCGGCGGCAGCGGCTTGGGCGGAACGCAGGGCGATCCGACCAACCCCGGCTCCTCGGGTTGCGCCGCCTCTCCCTCGGGTCCAGGCGCCGCATCGGCTCCAGCCGGCACCTATACGGAAATCTTCAACTTCTCGCTCGATCCCGCCTGATTGCAGCGAAAAAGGGGGCCGACTTCGGTCGACCCCCTGCTTCTTCTTGAAGGATTCCTACAGAACACGGGGGCAACCAATGACACGTCGTGCATTCGCTACGCTGATGGCCGCAACGGCCCTGACCACAGTCGTGATGACGGGAACGGCGACGCCGACCAAGGCCATGGACGTATCGCCCATGGTGTCCAAGATCACGCCGTCCGGCGGCGGATCCAGCTATCGGATGACCGTCAGGAACGACAGCGCGACTCCGGCCACGGTCGAGATCGAAACCTATCGCATGCAAGTGGACGAAACCGGCGCCCGTTCCCTGGTCGAGGAAGACAAGGACATCGCGGTCTTTCCCGTCCAGTCCGTCATCCCGCCCAATCGCGAACAAGTAATTCAAGTCCGCTACACCGGCGACGCCGCCGAGGAAGGACGGATGTATCTGGTCAGGGCGGCTCAGCTGCCGATCAACATGCAGACGACGCCCAGCGAAGGCGGCGCCGGGGCCGATGTCCAGGTCGCCTTCACCATCAACACCTACGTCTTCGTGGCCCCGCCTAGAGCGCGGGCTGAAATCGAGGTTACGGCCGTGTCGCGCGCGCCGAACGGGGACGTCATCCTGACCGCCCGTAACTCGGGCACGGGCTTCGCCTATATCCGGGAGTCCAGGATCATCCTGAAGACGGCGGACGGACAGTCGCACGAAGTGCCGGCCGCTGACGTCGATGTCGGCCAGGTCAGCGTGATCGCCGGCGGCGCCATGCGTCAGGTGAAGATACCGGCGGCCCTCGCCGCCTCGGCATCCGGCGACCTCACCGCTTCCATCGTGCTGCTGTGAGGGCGGGCGATGGCCCGCAAGTCCTCTAAGGGCGGGCGGTCCGGCGCGCGAACCGCATTCCGCCGCATCAGCGCCGTCGCCTGCATGGGCGGCGGACTGGCCACCGTGGCGCACGCCGGGCCGATCCAGTTGACCGACGAAGTCATGCGCACGGCGCCCCATGACTATTCCGTCGTCGTCGCGATCGATCGAGACGACAGCTCCGGCGGGGCTGCGGACGCTCCGCCTTCAGCCCCAGCAACGCCCCTATCCGCAGCATCCCCCGCCCAAGATCAGTCTCCTGCGGTCAGGCCGTCCTCGGTCTTCACGCCGATCCAGGGGCCGCTGACCCTGGACGGCAAATATCTGGGCGACATCAGCGGCGCGGTCGACAATCAGGGCCAGGGGCTGGTGGACGCGAGAGCCCTGCTCGACCTGTTGCGGCCGCAGGTCGGGTCTGATCTCCTCACGACCCTGTCAGGCCGGATCGCGACCCAGACGAAGGTCAATATGGCGGACCTGTCCAGCGACGGCTTCTCCCTGACCTTCGATCCCCTCTCCCTGACATTCATCGCGACATCCACGCCCGAAAGCCGGGCACGGCGCGATGTCGGCTTCTCCCAGAACCCGGTGATCGACCCGGCCGCCTTCGATCAGCCGGCGAACTTCTCGGCCGGCGCGAACATCGCCCTGGCCCAGCTCTATTCCCATACCGAAAGTCGGTTTTCGCCGCTTCAGGGCGGGATCGACATGTTCGCCAACTTCGGCGGCTTCGACGGCGTCACCCTGACCACCGGCATCGATTATGACGGCAGCAACAACCAGGGCCGCTGGCAGAGACGCGAAATCCGCCTGACCAAGGACATCTTCAAATCCGCCGTGCGTCTGACGGCCGGCGAGTTCGCGCCCCCAATAGACAGTTTTCAAGGCTCGCAGCGGTTCCTGGGGCTGTCGGCCGCACGGGCCTATTCCACGATCCGCCCGTTCCAGAACGTGCGCCCCGCAGGCCGCCGCCAGTTCATCCTCGACCGTCCGGCCCTGGTCGTCGTCGAGGTCAACGGCGTGGTGGTGGAGCGGATCCGCCTGGACGCCGGGCCCTATTCGATCGGCGATTTTCCTTTCGCGCAGGGAGCCAATACGGTTCGCCTGCTGGTCGAGGACGACAACGGTCAGCGCGAGATCGCCGTGTTCGACCTGTTCGGCGGCGCCGGCCTTCTGGATCGGGGCGTGGTGGACTTCGGCGTGTCGGCGGGGGTGCTGGAAGAAGGCGGAAATCTTCAGTACGGCTCTACGCTGGCCGCCAGCGGCTTTGTCCGCAAAGGCCTGTCCGACGTTCTGACGGTCGGCGCCAACGCCCAGATCGCCGACCGCAAGGGCCAGGCCGGCGCGATGGCGACATGGGGATCAAAACTCGGCCTGGTCCAGCTGAGCGGCGCCGCCAGCCATAACGGCGACACCGACACCAACGGCTATGTCGCCTCGGTCGACTACCTTCTCGAAAGCGCGCTGGGCAAGAACGCCGATGCGCGCCTGGTGGCGTCGGCCCAGGCGACCAGCCGCTATTTTCAGAGCGCCTTCGACCCGTCAGCCTTCAACAACGAGAAATGGCGCGCCGCCGCGCGGCTGCTGGTGCGTTTTCGCGACTATTCGATCAGCGGCGGCGCCGCCTTCGTGAAGGGTCGCGACCGCAAGGACCGCACCGATTACAGCCTGGGCCTGGGTCGCACCTTTCGCCGATTCGCGGTCAATCTGACCTGGCAGCGCGGGTCGACGGACGAGGGTCGCGAAGAGGATCGCTTCGGCCTGACGCTGACATCGCGCTTCGGCGGACGCTGGAGCAGCACCGCCCGCTACGACAGCGACAAGGATTTCCGCGAGGTGGGCGTATCGCGCGCCTCGTCCGGTCGTCTCAACGACCTGAGCGGCGACGTGCGGCTGTCGCAGGATCGCACCAACCAGGCGGTTACGGCCGACCTGCGCTACATCAACAATCGGTTCGACGCCGAGCTTGTGTCCAACCGGCTCGTGTCGTCGGAACCGGGCGGCGCGACCCGCCAGGAATCGCTGTGGCGGCTGTCGACGATGATCGGCTATGCCGACGGTGCGTTCGGCGTGGGGCGGTCCGCCCGCGAAGGCTTCGTCATCGCCACGCCCCACCCGACTCTGTCGCGCTCACGCATCAACCTGACGGACTCCAGCGGCTATACGGTCGCGCACAGCGGATGGCTGGGTCCGGCGCTGGTCGATCTGGATCGCGGTTACGGCGTAAATCGTTACGAGATCGAGGCCGATCCCCTTCCCCAGGGCTATGATCTGGGCAGCGGCGTCATCAACATCTTCCCCGGCTTCGGCAACGGCTATCGCTTCGTGGTGGGCAGCGAGGCGTCACGCACCGCGCGCGGCGTCCTGGTGTCCGCCAGTGGGCCGGTCGCCCTGGCCGGCGGCGTCATCCAGGCGGTCGGCGCCCCGGCCGATGCGGAGGGCAAGCCCTTCTTCACCAACCGCTCGGGGCGGTTCGTCGCCGACGGCCTGGCCCCCGGTCGCTATCACCTGCTGATCCAGGGCGCAGTGGTGGGCGAATTCACCATTCCCGAGAAAGTGGAAGGAACAGTCGATGTCGGCGAAATCCGAACGTCTCAGCCGCCGCCGTAGCCGCAGGGCGGCAGCCAATCGCCAGGCACCGCGCCTGACTTGGTCCGATACGGCGACCTTGGCCATCGCTCTGGCCCTGGCGGCGCTCCTAACCCTGATGGCCTCGAACGCGAGAGCTTGCGACCTGGCCCTGAGCCAGAGCCCCAGCACGGTGGTCATCAACTACAATCCCTTCGCCATCGGCCCGTCCAGCGGCGCCATCGACCTGGGCCTGAAGAACCAGGGCGACGAGGCTTGCGAGTTGCGGCTGTCCTTCGTGGACGACGGCGGCGCGGCTGTCTCCAGCCTGGCCCTGGGCGGCGTGGGCGTGCAGTTTCGTCCGCGAGAAGCCTCCGGGCTTCAGACCTCAGACGTCGAGCCTGGGGTCTTCCACTACACCCTCGCCGGCAAGGCGACGGGTCAGGCCCAGTTGGACGCCGCCATCGTCGTGGACGCCGTGCCCGACGCCGGAACCTACGCCAGCGACCTCAAACTGCTTGTCGAGGACGCCGATGGGACCGCCCTGCTCGCCCCCATTCCGGTGCGCATGCAGCTGGTCTCGACGCCCAGGGCGCAACTGAACCTGGCCGGCGCCGCAGGGGCCTTCGGCTCGGGCTCCAGCGTAGAAGTGGTGGATTTCGGCGACGCCGCCACCGGTCTGACCCGGCGCATCTTCGTCCAGGTCCGCGCCAATGCGCCGTCCGTCATCTCGATCAAGTCCCAGCATGGTGGCGTGATGCGGCGCCAGGGCGATGTGGAGACCGAGTCCAGCGTCCCCTACGCCGTCGAACTGGACGGCGCGGTCGTGGATTTGACGGCGCCGTGGACCAAGGACGTCGATCCCCCCCGCACCCTCGCCGGCATGTCGCTGCCGATGCTGTTCACCCTGGGCGAGGTCAAGGGTCAGATGGCCGGTCGTTATCAGGACGTGCTCGCCATCGACATCTCGCCGCACTGACCGCGGGCATACCCCATCATGGTTAGCCCATGACGGCGATTACGGCCTAAAGATCAAACTGATAACACGTTAACGCGATGGGCCGAACGGCTTGGAGGAGCCGGCCCTTATAGATCTCCGACTTGAGACCGACAGCCATATTCTAGTCTTGACGGTCTTCGAACATTGGGTGGCGCGAATGTATGAGCAGAAGATGGCGGCGGCGACGCCGCAGCGGAACAACCTTGCCACGACGGCTGTCTTGGAGGAAAAATTCACGCAGCGCCTGACGCCGTTCAGGCCGACTAGAAGTCCGGCATCCCTGACCCATGCGGACTGCACCGCCTGGTTCGAACATGACGCCATCGCCCGGTTCGTTCTGGACGCTCAAGGCTGCGTGCTTCGCGCCAACGTCAGGGCCCGGGGCATGATCGCAGCGGGCGTGTTGGGCTCAGGCGGCGCCTTCATCTGTCCGACCCACCGCAATCGGGCCGAGTTCGACGCTCTGGTGACGCGCCTGATGGAAGGTCGGCAGCCTCAGGGCCGGTTGCTGCTTCGCGCGGGCGACGACGCCTGGTGCTTGCTGGATCTGGCGATGACGCCAGATGCGGCGGGCCGTATCTTCGCGACGGCGCGCCCCGCCCACTGTATGGGCGTCGAGGGCATGGAGCCGTTGCGCGCCATCTTCGGCCTGACCCGCGCCGAGCTCTCGGTCCTTGCCCACCTGACCCAGGGCGAGGCGCCCAAGGACATCGGCCGCAAGATGGACATGTCGATCCACACCGTCCGCGCCCACCTGCGGGCCATCTGCATGCGCATGGGCGTCAAGGGCATCACCGGCGCCCTGAGACTGAGTTTTCAGCTGACGAATTGAACCTCAAGGCCGGCCCGGCTGAAGACGCGCAGGCGGCGCCGCGTCCGCTTCGTTGATCTGACCCAGTTCGCCGCGTTCGCGGGCCTTTTTGCCATAGACCCATTCGAACAGGGGCGAGGCCATCAGGGTGGTGATGATGGCCATCAGGACCAGGATCGAGAACAGGGCCGGGCCGATGATGCCGCGCTGCAGGCCGATGTTGATGATGATCAGCTCCATCAGCCCGCGGGCGTTCATCAGGGCGCCGATGCCCATGGCCGTGGCGTTGTCCTGGCCCGTCAGGCGCGCGGCGGCCCAGCAGGCCCCGCCCTTGGCCAGGATGGAGCCCAAGAGGATGACGGCGGTCACGGCCAGCAGGCCCAGGCTGTTGACCATGGTCAGCTGGGTGTTCAGGCCCGAGAAGGTGAAGAACATCGGCAGCAGCACCAGCACCGCGAACGGCTCAAGCTGACGCTTGATCTCCTGGCTCAGCAGGCCGCGCGGCATGGCGACGCCCAGGATGAAACCGCCGAAGACGGCGTGGATGCCGACCGCGTCCATGGCCCAGGCGCTGAGCATGAACAGGATCAGCACGATCCCCAGAACCGTCGGGCTCAACCGCCCTTCACGCTCGACGATGCGGCCCAGCGGCGCCAGCAGTTTCGGCCCGACTGTCAGCATGAACAAGGCGAACGCGCCGCCCCCGGCGATGGCCTTCACAGCCACCATCGGCCCCGCGCCGAAGCTGGCCAGGACGATGGCCAGAACGCACCAGGCGCCGGCGTCGTCGATGGCCCCGGCCGCTAGCGACAGAGAACCCAGCCGGGTGCCGCTCAGGCCCCGCTCATGGATGATGCGCGCCAGCATGGGGAAGGCGGTGATCGAGATGGCCGCACCCATGAACAGCATGGCCTGCCAGGTCTGGATGCCCTGACCGAACAGGCCTTGGCTGACCAGCCAGGGCGCGATGGCCACGGCGACCAGGAAGGGCGCCGCCATCCCCGCCAGAGACACGGCCGCCGCACTAGCGGCGTTCGTCTTGAAGTGATCACGCCGGAAGCCCAGCCCGACCAGGAACATATACAGGCCAACGCCCAGCTGGGCGCCGACGAACAGGATCGACTTCGACTCCTTGGGGAATAGGGCCGCCTGAAGATCAGGCGCCAGAAGGCCGAGCAGCGACGGCCCCAGGATCACGCCGGCGATCATCTCGCCCACCACCTGCGGCTGGCCCAGGTAGCGTTTCGCCAGCCAGCCGACGATGCGGCAGACGGCGATGATCACGGCCATCTGCAGGAAGAAGGCCACGCTCAATTCTGCGTTCGTCATTCGTCTTTCCCCCCGAGTATCCGCCGCCTGTTGTCTGCGGTCGGAACAGATTGATCATGGGCCTGTTGGCTTGTCCCCACAAACGGTCGACCCAAGTCGTCTAGCGGCTCGTGACCTCTGTCAGCGCCGCCGCATGGCGCCTCACCAGCGCGCGCGTGGATAGATCGGTATCGAACACGCCGTACCAGCCCTGAGGTTCGTGCGGCGGGTCGCCCATCCAGGCGCTGTCACCGTCGTGGAAGCGGAAATCGGGATTGCGCGTGCGTCCCTCGCCGTTCCAGGCCCAGAAGTTCGAGCCGGCCAGAGGCCCGCCCGCCTCCGCGTCGGCCAGGACCGCCGCATGGACATCCTGATAGAAACCGTCGCGCAGGGTCGTCGGAACCGACGGATCGTACAGGTCGCCGTCGCGCGGATAGCCGAACTCCTCGATCACCAAGGGCTTGTCGAGTTGGCGCGCGAAGCCGACATGCTGATTCACGTAGTCGATGGCCATGGCGCGGGCGCGAGCGTCGGTTCCGGCCATGTCCTTACGGTCCAGCCAGCCCCAGTTGCCCGGCCAGATGTGGGCGGTCAGATAGTCGATGTCAGGCGAGCGGCAACTTTCCATCACCACCTCGGCGCGCTCCGACGAGCCCTTGAGCCCCTCGCCGCCGGTCGAGACGAGCTGTTTGGGCGCCAGCGACTTGATCAACCGCGCCGTGCCGTTGATCCAGGCGTAGAAGGCGGGAAGATTGTTCAGGGCGACCTGTTCCCCACCGCCCGCGCGCGGCTCATTGGCCAGTTGCCAGCCCATGATGGTGGGATCTTCGGCATAGGCCACGCCGCTGATCGTGTTGGTGCGGCCGACTACGGCACGGACATAGTCGTGATACAGGCCGACGGCCTTTTCGCTGCGATAGAAGTCGGCGTTGAAATCTGCGAAGTCCGGCCACGGATGGGCCGGGTCGTTCATGTTGATATAGCGGCCGCCGTTGACCCACGACAGGTAGGTCATCATCCCGCCCGACCATTCCCAGAAGTTGGTCAGGTAAAGAACCGCCTTCATGTCGCGCCGCCCCATCTCGACCAGAGTCCGGTCCAGACCGACCAGCAGGGTCTCGTTGTAGGTGGCGGTCTGGTCGCGGAAGGCGGGGCGGACCGAGTTGTTCAGGGGCGAAAGCTCAGCCGAAGCGCCCACGCGCAGATTGGTCACGCCGTCGGCCGCCAGAGCGTCCAGCTCACGCGTCAGACGCCGCTGATCGCCATAGTCGGCATCCGCGCCCAGCCAGGCCAGATACCATGCGTTGGCCCCGACGAAGCGATAGGGCTTGCCATCCAGCTTCAATCCCATGCCGTCACGGGTGACGAAGCCGCTGTTGGGCGAAGCCGCGCTGCTGGCCGACGCCACGCCGGACGTCAGGGCCAGTGCGGCGGTCGAGGCCAAAACCGCGCGGCGGCTCAGCGTGAAACGGTCGGTCGAGGTCCTGGTCATCGCTGCGTCTCGCTTTTTCAGTCCGTCATCAGGCCGCAGGGCAGACGGTGTCGCCTTCGTCCGACCCGAGGCGTATGTCCTCGACCGTGACGCCCAGCGCGCCGGCCGAGCGCAGGCCCCAGGGCTGATCGACGGCGGCGAGGTTGGCGCCGGCGTCGCGCAGGCAGGACAGCGGCACCTTCAGCATGCTCCACTGACCCAGAGGGGCGGCGTTGAAGATCGCCGTCACATCCACCTGTCCTTCGCCTAGCGTCAGCATGACTTTGGCGCCGGGTTTTGCGTCGATGCGGTAGCGGAAGGCCAGGGCCATCTCTCCGTTCGCCTGACGGATCAGATCGACGGGCCGGGCCACGATCAGGGCGTGCCCGCCGGCCGCACCGAAGGTCAGGGTTCGGGCTGATTCCTGGCCCGCGCCGTCGGTGGACCGGACCGTGACGCCGGCGCGGGGGCTGGAGCCGCTGCTCTCGGAGCCCAGGCGGAACTCGCCGCCTGCGTCACGCAGCATCAGCGACCAGGGGGCGACGAAACGGCCGTCCACGAAATAGCGATCGATGCTGCCGACTTCGCCAACGACGCCGCTTTCTTCCGACAGGGCGCCGACGCGGGCGCTGTGAGCGTAGGTCAGGCCATAGCCATAGGCGAACTGCGGGTCATAGCCGGGCTGGCCGACGTTCAGCGGCTCGCCCTTGGCGTCCTTGGGCCAGCTGAACGACAGCTTGCCGGTGAAGTCGTGGCGCGGCTTGCCGGCCGCATCGCCGACCAGCACGTCGGCGATCCCGCCGCCCTCCGTGCCCGGCAGCCAGCCGGCGACGAAGGCGTCGGACTGGTTGATCTCGGGATTGGTCCACATCGGGCGGCCCGACAGGAAGACCGACACGGTCGGAATGCCCGCCGCCTTCAGCCGCTTCAGCGTCTCCAGCGGTTCGGTCGGCAGGAAGTCCAGCGTGTCCACGTCGCCCTGGAACTCGGCATAGGGCGTCTCGCCGAAGACGACGATGGCGACATCGGGCTTTTGGGTGAACGACCCGTCGGCGCTGAGCGTCGCCGAACCGCCGCCGGCCGCGACGGCTTCTTGAATGCCGCCCCAGATCGACTGGCCGTTGGGGAAGTCGGCGTTCGAGTTGCCCGTGCCCTGCCACGTCAGGGTCCAGCCGCCGGAGGCCTGGCCGATGTCGTCGGCGTGACCGGCGACCAGCACGCGCGCTCCGGCGCGGATCGGCAGGACCGAACCCTCGTTCTTCAGCAGCACCAGCGACTTGCGCACCGCCTCGCGGGCCAGGGCGCGGTGGGCGGGCGAGCCCAGCTCGTTCAGGCGGCCCTCGACCGGGCGGCTGTCGTTGAACAGGCCGGTCTTGACCTTGACCCGCAGGATGCGCCGCACGGCCTCGTCCAGACGCGCCATCGGAATCTCGCCCGACCGGGCCTGAGCCAGGGTGCTTTCGTACAGCGGCTTCCAGCTGTCAGGGGCCATGAACATGTCGATGCCGGCGTTGAAGGCCAGGGCGCAGCTCTCGTTGGAACAGCCCGGCAGCTGGCCGTGGGCGTTCCAGTCCGACACCACGAAGCCGTCGAAGCCCAGCGGGCCGCGCAGCACGTCGGTCAGAATGGTCTCGTTGCCCGAATGTTTGACGCCGTTCCAGCTGGAGAAGCTGGCCATGATCGACAGCACTCCGGCGTCGATCGCCTGGGGATAGCCCGACAGATGGGTGCGGATCAGGTTCTGCTCGGACCCGGCGTAGTCGCCCTGGTCCTTGCCGCCCGTAGTGCCGCCGTCGGCTAGGAAGTGTTTCGCCGAGCCGGCGATATGGCCCGCCGCCAGCGGATGGTCGGCCGACAGCGTCCCCTGCAGGCCCAGGGTCATCGGCCCGGCATAGCTCTGGGCCACCTCCGGGTTCTCGGCATAGCCCTCATAGGCGCGGCCCCAGCGGTCGTCACGGGGCACGGCCAGGGTTGGGCCGAAGGTCCAGTCCGCGCCGGTCACCGCGACTTCCAGCGCCGTCGCCTCGCCGATGCGGCGGATCAGGTCGGGATCGCGCGCGGCGCCCAGGCCGATGTTGTGCGGGAAGATGGTGGCGCCGACGATGTTGTTGTGACCGTGGACGGCGTCGATGCCGTAGATCATCGGCACCTTGGCGCCCGGCCGCTGGGCGATGGCGCGGCGATAGGCCTGGGCCAGTTCGACCCATTTCTGCGCCGAGGCGCGCTCGTCGCCGCCGGGCGAGGAGTTGCCGCCCGCCAGGATGGAGCCGAGCGGATAGGTCAGCAGGTCTTCGGGCTTGATGGAGGCGATGTCGGCCTGGATCGTCTGCCCCACCTTCTCCTCCAACGTCATCCGGCTCATCAGTTCGGTGACGAAGGCTTCGGTCGCCGCATCGGTCATGGCGGCCGGCGATGCGGCACGCGGCCACAGAGCCGGATGGGCGCGCGTGGCGTCAGTGACAATGGAAGCCTGAGCCGTCACGGCCTGGACGGGCGCCGGGCGGAGTGAACCCGTCGCGGCGCATGCGCTGGTCGCGAGGGCGATGCCCAGCGCAAGGGCGGAAACGGCGCCGCGGCGCGAGGTCGGGATACGCAGGGTCATGTCGGGTCCGTCAGGCTGTCGGCGAAAACGATGCGGCGAAAAACCCGGCGCGACCCTGCAGGTCGCACCGGAAGTTCGCTCAGGGTCTGCAAAAATCCAGGCGTCGCTTGACGCGCCGACAGCGGCGAAATCCGTTTGAACCCGAGGTTCGCTCCCGACACGTCGTTGACCGACGCCTGATTTTTACAGACGCAACTTGATGCACCTATGACAATGATGTCAACTGTTCACGTTAGCGCTAACATCGAGAGACGACTCAACGTCTCCGACCAGGGAGAGACGGCGACATGACGACAGGTGTGACACGACGCACGGCCGGCCTGTTGGCCCTGTCCGTCAGCGGGCTGGCGGCGACAGCCAGGGCGCAGGCGCGAGACGCCGCCCCCTACAGCTGGCGCAATGTCGTGGTCGGCGCGGGCGGCTTCATTCCCGGCATCGTCTTCAGTCGCGTCGAACGCGGTCTGGCCTATGCGCGCTCGGACATGGGGGGTGCCTATCGGTTCGACGCCGCCGTAGGACGGTGGAAGCCGCTGATGGATTCCGGCCCCCGGTCGGGCGATTTCGGCATCGAGAGCATCGCCGCCGATCCCATCGATGCCGATATCGTCCATGCGGCGGTGGGGGTCCACAGGGCCGATCCCGGAGCCATGCTGCGATCCTCCGACCGGGGCGCGACCTGGATCAGGACCGAGGTCCCCTTCCGCATGGGCGGAAACGAAGACGGGCGAGGTCTGGGCGAACGGCTGGCGATCGACCCGAACGACAACCGCATCCTCTATTTCGGATCGCGCCACGACGGTCTGCAACGCTCGACCGACGGCGGCGAAAGCTGGCGCAAGGTCGAGACCTTTCCGCTGAAGGGGCTGGGCATGCCCACCGACCGCAGCACCCACGGCGGCCTCAGCTTCGTGGTCTTCGATCCCCGTAGCGGCCAGCGCGGACAGGCGTCTCGGACGCTGTTCGTCGGCGTCGCCGATCCGCACGAACACGCGCTGTATCGCTCGGACGACGCGGGGCAAACCTGGCGGCCGGTCGAGGGCGGGCCGCGCGCCGAACTGTCGGCGGCCAAGGCGGAGTTGGACGACCGGGGCGTCCTCTATGTCACCTGCACCCTGGGCATCGGCCCCAATGGGGTGACGGACGGCGCGGTCTGGCGGCTGGATGCGAACACCGGCGCCTGGAGCGATATCACCCCGCCGCGACCCCTGGGTGGCTTCATGGGGGTGGCGCTGGACCGGAAACGGCACGGCGTAATCATGGTCTCGACCCTGAACCGCTGGCAGCCGGGCGACACCCTCTGGCGCAGCACTGACGACGGGCGAAGCTGGACCAGCCTGCGGGAAAAGGCGCGACATGACGTCAGCGCCACTCCCTATCTGAACTGGGGCAATGACAAGCCGGACTTCGGCTGGTGGATCGCGGCCCTGGCGCTGGATCCGTTCGACAGCGACCGGCTGGTCTATGCGACGGGGGCCACCGTCTATGAGACGCGCAACCTGTCCGCCGCCGACGACAGCAAGCCGACCGACTGGACGCCCTGGGTCGCGGGAATCGAGCAGACGGCCGTGATCACCCTGGTCAGTCCGCCGAAGGGACCGCAGTTGCTGACCGGTTTCGGCGACATCTCCGGCTTTGCGCACGAGGATCTGAGCCGCTCGCCGCAGCGCCAGTTCACCACCCCGGTCTTCGCCAACACAAACCAGATCGACTATGCAGGCGCCGCCCCCGACATCGTCGTGCGCAGCGGCACGCCGCACGAAGGCGTCGCCTCGCAAGGTCACGACGGCTCGACCTTGGCCTGGTCCGACGATGCGGGGCTGAGCTGGAAGCCGCTGGGCCGTCCCCGGCCAGCCTCGGGCCAGACGCCGGTCGTCGCCGACAATCCGCGCATGGACCTGTATCGCGACGCGCCGATCACGGTGTCGGCCGATGGATCGATCTTCGTGCTGGCGACGCCGCAGGTCGTCTGGTCGCGGGATCGCGGCGCGACATGGCGGGCGTGCGCTGGCCTGCCGCCGTTGCTGAGGCCGGTCGCGGATCGCAAGGATCCGACGCTGTTCTACGCCTTGGATTTCCGCACCGGCGCCTGGTACGTCAGCGTGGACGGGGCAGAGAGTTTCGCCGTCGTGCCGTCACGCGGCTTGCCGGCGACCGTCGCCGAAAACCGCCCGACCTGGCGCGAGGTCGCCTTCCCGCTGAAGGCCGCGCCCGACCACGAAGGCGATCTGTGGTTCGTGTCGCGCAGCGGCCTCTATAACAGCCGCGACGGCGGTCAGAGGTTCGACCGGATCGACGGGGGCCTGAGCGTCGAGATGCTGGACTTCGGCAAGCCGCCCACCGGTTCGACCTACCCTGCCCTGTTCGCCATCGGCACGCGGGGGGACGTGCGCGGCGTCTTCCGGTCAGACGACCGGGGCAGATCCTGGATCCGGGTCAACGACGACCAGCATGAGTATGGGCGCCGCTTCCGCGCCATCGCGGGCGATCCCCGGGTCTTCGGCCGCGTCTATGTGGCCACGGACGGGCGCGGCGTCGTCTATGGAGAACCGGCATGACCCTGTCGCGACGCGGACTTCTGGGCGCCGGGGCCTCCGTCTCCATGCTGAGCGCGTGCGCCACGACGCCGGGCGCGACGACGGCGGCTGGGCCTTTCAAGCCGACCTGGGACAGCCTGGCCGCAGGCTACAAGACGCCCGACTGGTTCCGGGACGCCAAGTTCGGCATCTGGTCGCACTGGGGGCCGCAGTGCGTGCCGGAGTTCGGCGACTGGTACGGCCGCCAGATGTATATCCAGGGCAACCCCTTCTACGACCACCATGTCGCGACATACGGCCATCCCAGCCGGTTCGGCTTCATGGAGTTCATCGACCAGTGGAAGGGCGACCAGTGGGATCCCGAGGGGCTGCTGGACCTCTATCAGGCGGCGGGCGCCCGCTACATCATGTCGATGGCGAACCACCACGACAATCTGGACCTGTTCGACAGCGCCCATCACGAATGGAACGTGATGCGGGTCGGGCCCAGGCGCGACATCGTCGGGACCTGGGAGAAGGCCGTGCGGGCGCGGGGCCTGCGGTTCGCCGTGTCGAACCACGCGGCCCACGCCTGGCACTGGTGGCAGACGGCCTATGGCTATGACGCCGAGGGGCCGTTGAAGGGCGTGCGTTATGACGCGGCGCGCCTGACGAAGGCCGACGGCGCCGGCAAGTGGTGGGATGGGCTGGACCCGCAAGAGCTTTACACCGGCCCGACCTTCGCCCCACCGGAGGGGATCAGCTCCATCGCCGAGATGAACGCCTGGCATGATGCGCGTGACGGCCAGTGGATCGAGACGCCGCCCCCCAACAACCCGGCCTTCGTGCGGTCCTGGGTGGCGCGGCAGCGCGACCTGATCACCAAATACAAGCCGGACATGGTCTATTTCGACAACTACGGCCTGCCGCTGGGGCGGTATGGGCTGGAGGCGACGGCGGAATATTACAACGCCTCACTGGAGTGGCGCGGCGAGCTGCCGGTCGTGAACGGCAAGCGGCTGGACGACCGCCAGCGCAAGGGCATCGTCGAGACGGTCGAGCGCGGCTTCTCCGACAGCCTGAAGCCCGAGCCGTGGCAGACCGACACCTGCATCGGCGACTGGCACTACAACCGCGCCCGCTTCACCGGCCACTCCTACGTCCCGGCCCACAGCGTGGTGCAGCGGCTGGTGGATGTCGTCTCCAAGAACGGCAATCTGATGCTGAACATCCCCCAGCGGGGCGACGGATCGATCGACAGCGACGAGCGCCAGATCCTGACGGACATCGCCGCCTGGATGAAGATCAATGGTGAGGCCATCTTCGACACCCGGCCCTGGCGCATCTATGGCGAGGGGCCGACGGCGGTCGTGGGTGGGATGCATGGCGAGGGCGCGGCGCGGCCGTGGACCGGTCAGGACATCCGCTTCACCACCAAGGGCCAGACGCTCTACGCCTTCGCGCTGGACTGGCCAGAGGACGGGCGGATGGTGGTGCGCGCGCTGAACCCGCAGGCGGGCCGCGTCGAGGCGGTCGAACTGCTGGGCGGCGGCGCCCTGCCCTTCCGCCAGACGGTCGAGGGCCTGGTGATCGACCTGCCGGCCGAGCGGCCGGTGACGGTCGCGCCGGCCGTGCGGTTGAGGGGCGCGGGCTTGGTCTGAGCCCCCTAGCGGATCTCGGCCTCGAACGGGACCGCCGGGAGGCCGGCGGGGCCGTAAAGATTGCAGACCGGGCTGTCGGCCCAGCAGAAGCGGACCGTGAGATCGGTCGCCGTCGCCGAGGCCAGCACCACCTCGTCCCCCGCAAGGACCGCATCGACGAAGCGGCAGGCGTTGTCAGATCCGCACAACTCGAACCCGACCGGGCGGTTCGAGCCATGGGCCACGAGCTGGGCAGAGGCGGCGTAGCGGATGTGGACGCCGTCGGCGGCGCGGGTCACGGCGACCGGCTGGGGCGAGACGGGCTGGGCTTGGCCGTCGAGGCGACGGGCCTCCAGCGCTAGGCGACGGCCGACCTCCAGCTTGTTGGTCGGGTGAATGTCGTAGCGGTCGCCGATGTCGATGGCGACGGCGAGCCCTGCCAGGGGGTCGGCGTTGACCACCGTCCGTTGGCTCTCGCGCAGGGCGGCCCAAGAGGAGTTGGTCGGCTGGCTGGCGGCGGGACCGAAGTTCGCGAGTTGCACCACCAGCATCCGCATCTCGGGGTTTTCGAACTGCGCGCGCCAGTCGGCGAACAGGGCCGGCAGCAGGCGGCGATAGCCGACATAGTCGCCGATGTTCGACTCGCCCTGATACCAGGCCATGCCCTTCAGGCTGTAGGCGCCCAGGGGCGCGATCATGCCGTTGTAGAGGGTGGTCGTTCCGCTGCCGCCGATCCAGGGGGTGCGCGGCGGATTGGGCAGGTCGCCCAGGGGCGCGGCGACGCGGTGACGCCAGCCCGAGGACAGGGCCACGGCCGTGCCGTCCGCCAGCATCAGGCGCTTGTTCGCCGCCGGTCCCCAGGCGCCGCCGCCGCCGTTGGTGTCCAGCACCCCGACCGCGATCAGGTTTCGGCCGGCCTTCAGCGTGCCGGCGGGGACGGCGTAGGTGCGCGGCGTATCCCAGCCCTGCTGGCCGCCGACATATTGGCCGTTGACCCAGGTCACGTCGGCGTCGTCCACCGGCCCCAGCTCAAGGGTCGCAGCCTGGCGGGCCTGGGCGGCGGTCAGCTCGACCTCTTTTCTCAGCCAGACGATGCCGTCGAAGGTGGCGAGGCCCGGCACTGTGGATTCCCAAAACCCCTCGGCGGGGATCGGCGCCCAGTCGGCGTCATTGGTGCGGGGCAGATGCCAGCCCTGTTTCGTGCCGGGGTCGTTGGCGCGCCACCAGTCTTGCGTGACCTGACGCCAGATGGCGTCGCCTTGGGAGGGATCGCGGGCGTAGGCGTCCAGGGCGTTCAGCGCTTCCTGATGGCCGCCCAGCTTTTCCATGGCGTCGCGGCTGAGCCAGTCCTCGATGATCGACCCGCCCCAGGAGGCGGCGATCAAGCCGACAGGCACGTCTTCGGTGCGGCGCAGATCCCGGCCCATGAAATAACAGGCGGCCGAGAAGTCGCGCACGCTTTGCGGGCTGGTCGTGCGCCACTGACCGACCGCATGCGGGGTCGATGACGGCGCCGGCAGGCTGGAGCGGCCGACCAGGAACAGGCGGATCTTGGCGTCGTTGGCGGCGCCGATCTCGCTCTCGGCATTCGTCGCCTGGCGAACGGCGAACTCCATGTTGGATTGGCCCGAGCACAGCCAGACGTCGCCGACCATGACGTCCGACAGGGTTTGGGTCGCCCCGCCCGACTGGGCCGTCAGGACATAGGGGCCGCCGGCGGTCAGGGTCGGCAGGGTCGCGCGCCAGGCGCCGTCGGGGCCGGCGGCGGCCTGGACCTGGGTCTGGCCGAGGTTGACCGAGACGGCGGCGCCGGGCGCCGCCCTGCCCCACACAGTGATCGGACGACCGCGTTGCAGGACGGCGTGATCCTGGAACATGGCGTCGAACAGGGGGGCGGTAGCCGGCGCCTGCGCCAGGGCTGGAGCGGCGGTGGCGAGGACGCCCATGGCGACGGCGGCGAGCAAGAACGAGCGCATCTGCGCCTCCTGATGTTCCGCCTCAGGCGGAGGGTCCGAAACTGCACTGCACTCCAAAAAAGAGTGCAAAGTGCAAGAAGGTGCAATTTCGCCGCAGACTTGGACTGTCCAACGAAAAAACAGTCCAACGAGTCCAACTTCGCAAGGTCGGGGGCTGGCGATGTCAAAGACCGAGCCGCGATTATAAGGCCGCTCGGCGCCCTGTATGGAAGAAGACCCGATCTTTTTAAGAAAGCGTTTTACGACAAGGGGTTGAGCATCGACATCATGTCAGATGTCGATGCTCGCGCAGTCCCTAGCGGCGAATCTCCACCGCCTGTCCATCGTACTGGATCGTCCTGGCCGGCGCGGCGTCGAAGTCGCCGACATCGGCGCCCGGTCCGCTGACGAAGCGCACATTGATGGTGCGGGTCGCCGGCATGGTCGGATACGAACCCGTCCGCGCGCCGATGGTCAGGACGCCGGTCGCGTCGTTCCAGGTCATGGGGATGTTGGAAAACTCGCCGCGCTCGTAGGCGTAGGTCGTGCCCTGATCCTCATAGAGGGAGAAGGTCCCGTTCGCCCCGGTGTAGATCACCAGGGTCAGCGGGCCGTCCAGCTTCTCGGCCGTGTACTGGATCGCCGGACCGGTGGGCAGGATGGAGCCGGCGCGCACGAAGACCGGGATCTTGTCGACTGCCGCCTGAACCGTGACCGAGCGGCCGCCCGCGTATTTCTGGCCCGTCAGCATGTCGTACCAGTCGGCCCCTTGCGGGAAATAGACCGAGCGGCTGCGCGCCTTGTATTCCGTCACCGGCGCGACCAGCAGGGCATGGCCGAGCAGATACTGGTCGTTGATGTCGCGCGCCTTCAGGTCGGACGGAAAGTCCATGACCAGGCCGCGCATGATGGTGCCGTCGCGTTGATAGACATCGCCGGCCAGGCTGTAGATGTAGGGCATCAGCCGGTAGCGGGTGCGCATCTGCTCGGCATAGGCGTCGTACATCGGCGTGCCGGGCTGGGCCAGGTTATAGACCTCGCGCAGCGGGAACTCGCCGTGCGAGCGGAAGACCGGCGAGAAGGCGCCGAACTGGAACCAGCGCAGGTTCAACTCGTCCCACTCGGCCTTGTCCTCGGGCTTCATGCCGGCGGGATTGGAATAGCGGCTCTCGACCGAGAAGCCGCCGATATCGTGGGTCCAGTTGGCCAGGCCCGACAGGCCGGTGTTCACGCCCGCCGAAATCTGGTCCTTCAGATTGTCCCAGCGCGCCACCACGTCGCCGGACCACAGGGTCGAGCCGGTGCGTTGCAGGCCGCCCCAGGCAGAGCGGGTCAGGATATAGGTCCGCTCGTCGCCCTTCTCGCGCCGGAAGTTCTTGTAGACGTTCTCGGCGTTGATCAGCGGATAGGAGTTGAAGACATAGGCGCCCGGACCGATGGCCGTCGGCCCCATGCGCAGGGTCCGTTCGGGGATGTCCAGGTTGGAGTGCATGTCCGGCTCGACCGAATCCAGCCACCAGCCGTCGAAGCCCATGCCCTTGAAGCTGTCGGACATCTGCTTCCAGTACAGGTCGCGGGCGGCGGGCAGATAGGGGTCGTAGAAGCTGTTGGCGTAGCCGGGTCCGACCCAGTCGCGCGCACCGACGTCGACGTTGCGGGTGTACATGCCGCCGATGGCGTCCAGCTGCTTGTAGTGGTCGGTCGTCGGATAGAATTTCGGCCAGACCGAGATGATGATGTTGGCGTTCATGTCGTGAACGTCCTTGACCATCTGGGTCGGGTTGGGGAAGCGCGCGGGGTCGAACTGGTGCGAGCCCCAGGCGTTCTCGGGCCAGTAGAACCAGTCCTGAACCACATTGTCGATCGGCAGGCCCAGCTCGCGATAGCGGCGCACCGTGTCCACCACCTCGGCCTGGTTGTTGTAGCGCTGGCGGCTCTGCCAGAAGCCGTAGGCCCAGCGGGGCAGCATCACCGACTTGCCGGTTAGGCCGCGATAGTTGGAGATGACGCCGTCGAGGTTATCGCCCCCGATATAGTAGTAGTCGATGGCCGTGCCGACTTCGGACGCCAGGCTGAGCGCGCCCTGATCGGCGGCGGGCAGCGGGTCCTGGTGGCGCAGCGAGATATAGCCGTCCTCGGGGATCCATTCGATCTTGATCGGCACGCGGGCGTTTGCGGCCATCTGGACCTGGAAGTCGTGGTCGAACGGGTTCCAGTTCTGGCGCCAGTTATCCTCGACCATCTGGCCGTCGATCCAGACCTTCACATAGCCGGACGAATAGAGGCGGAACTTGTGCAGGCCGGCGGTCGCGGTCTCCAGCGTGCCTTCCCAGACGACCTTGACGCCGGCCTGACCGGGCTTGCCCATGTCGCCGGTCTGGACCGGCTGGCCCGGTTGCGACTTGAAGCCCTCGGGCCAGCGCGACCATTCGCGGATGAACTCGTAGTTCACCTCGGTCTCCTGGCGCTGAACCTTGAGCTGGTCGTTCTGATAGTAGCTGGCGGTCAGGCCGCCGAACCGTCCCGTGGCGTCGCGCACGATGAACTGGTCGGCGATCATGCCGTAGGGGCGCGGGTCGCCGAATCGGGTGATCGAGTTGTTGTCCCACAGGACGCCGTAGTTGCGGCTGGACACGACCAGCGGAATGCCGACGTCGATATTGTGCTGGGCCAGCTGAACGTCGTGGCCCTTGTAGTTCATCACGCCCTGCTGGTGCTGGCCCAGGCCGTAGAAGGCCTCGTCCGCCGGGCTTTCCCAGACCTGGCGCGTGGCTAGGAAGCGGTGGTCGCCCTTCTGGTCCTCGACGGTGACGGGGCTGAGTTCGCGGCTGCCGGGGCGCTCCTTCAGCACCTCCTGGCCGTTCTCGTCGAGGAAGCGGACCGCCCCGGTCTCGCGCGAGACCTCGGCCGTGGCCTCGGCGGTCTTCAGCAGCACAACATCGCCGCGCGTCTCGACCTGGAACGGGGTGGTGGTCGAGGGCTGGGCCGTGACCATCAGGCTGGCGGGCAGATCGAGGTCCGCGTTCTCGGTCGCGGTGACGCGGATGGTCTCGGGGCCATAGACCTCAAGCCGGACGCGGCGGGCGGCGCCCTCGGCCGGGGTGACGACGATGCCGCTGGCGGTGCGTTCGAACGCCGCCTGCTGGATGGCGCCGGCGGAGGCGCCGTTCATCAGCCCCTGACCCGCGCAGGCGGCCAGGGGCGCGGTCATCAGGGCGACCAGGAACAGGCGGCGGGCGAGGGTCGGGATCATGGCGGGCGCTCGCATTTTCAAGGGATCAGTAGGTGGCCGTGACGACGCGCAGCAGCTGCGGTCTGTCGGTGGAGAAGTTCAGGCCGTAGTCGACCTGATCGCCGTTCCAGATGCGTTCGAACACCCATTTGCCGGCGTCGTCGAAATGGCCTTCCTCGACGCGCAGGACCATGCGGCGTTTGCCGTCGGTCGAAGGCTTGGCGGCGAAGTCGATGCGGATGCGGTGGCCGGCCAGGATGAACTGACCCGGCTCGATCTCGGCGATGGCGATGGCGCCGTTGGGCTGGGCCGAGGCGGCGGGCACGTCATTGGGATCGATGGGCTGGTTGGTCGTGCCGAACTGCCAGCGCTGATAGCCGGAGGTGGCGGTCCAGTCGCCCAGGTCGATCACCTCGGGCTTGCGGTCGTCCGGCTCGGCGGCGCCCCAGACCCTGCCTTCGAAGGCCAGACGCGCCCAGGTCCGCTGCCACGGGCCGATCAGGCGATAGAGATCGCGGAAGGGCTCCAGCGTCTTCTCGGTGATCTCCTTGGCGCCCAGCGGATAGTTGGAATAGCCGGTGTAATCGATGCCGAAGGGCGAGAAGCCGATGCCTCCGCGCCCCAGGGTCTCCATCAGATAACGGGCATACTGGGTGTCGCTGCCGGTCTCGGCGACGAACAGGGCGTTGTCGGGGCGGGTGTAGCGATCCAGATGGGCTTCGTATTCGCCCGACTTGCGCGTGTAGATGTCAGGGGACAGGAAATCGATGGAAGGGGCCGCGGCCTGCCAGACCTCGATCACGTTCCAGGTGGGGCCGCCAGAGGCGTATGTCGCCGGGTCCTGATCGTTCGTCGGGTCGCGCAGGGCGGCGTTGACGTACATGGGCAACGGGTATTCGGCCTTGCCGGCGGCGGCGACGGTGTTGACGTAACTGCCGATGGACCAGGCGTGGAAGAACTCGTCCGCATCCTTGCCGAAGACGGCGGACCAGGTTCCGGGCGCCTTGCCGGTGCGATCCAGCAGGGCCTGGGGCACAGGGCCGTCGAAGGCGGCGCGGGCGGCGGGAGAATAGTCGCGCACGGGGCCGTAGGTGCCGACCTCGTTCTCGGGCTGGACCATGATGACGGTGCGTTCGCGCTCGTCCACCTGGCGGATGTGGCGCATCAGGGCGGCGAAGGCGCGGGCGTCGGAGGCCATCGTCTCGGCGCCATAGGGCGACAGGGCGTAGCTTTCCTTGCCGCTTTTCTCGATCAGGTGCGGGAAGCGTTCGGGGTTCAGCTTGACCCAGGCGGGGGCATAGGCGGGGGCCGTGTTCTTCCAGGTGGCGAACCACAGGAAGACGACGCGCATGTCGTTGGCGCGGGCCTGTTCGATGGCGTGATCGACGAAGGAGAAGTCGAAACGCCCCTCCTCCGGTTCGATCTGTTCCCAGCCGAGGGGGATCTGGACCGTATTGGCGCCCATGTAGCGTAGCGCCGGCCAAGCCTGAGCCAGAGGCGCGGGATAGTTGGACGAGTTGTTGACCTGTCCGCCTAGGATGGTGAAGGGCGCGCCGTCCACCATCAGGGCATGACGGCCGTCGCGCGTCACGAACTGGGGGATGGGCTCGGCGGCGAAGGCGGCGCCGGCGGCGGCGAGCGTTGCGGCGATGGCCAGGCCGGCCGTGCAGGCCTTGAGCATGCGGTTGCGGGTCATGGGCATCCCTTGCGTTGTCCCGAAACGAAATCGGGCGTCGCCGCTGACGGCGACGCCCGGTCTAGGTTAGGTCAGTCGTCTCGGCTTCAGTAGCGGAAGCGGAGTCGTACGCTGAAGCGACGGTCATCGACCTGATAATCGCGATAGCGGTTTTCGGTGATCTGATACGTCTGGAACTCCTGGTTCAGGATGTTCTGCGCATCGAAGGTGATCGCCAGAGCCGGACTGAAGTCGTAGCTGATCGACCCGTCGAGCACTCCGTAAGCCTTGCCGAAGATCGGCAGCTGGCCCGTGCCGACGCCTTGCGTGGTCTGCAGATAGTCGTCGCGCCAGTTGTAGGCGAGACGGGCGTTGAAGCCGTATTTTTCGTACAGGGCGACCAGGTTGTAGCTGTTCTTGGACAGGCCCGCGATCGGCACCGAGATCGCCGTGCCGCCCGTCTGGGCGTTGGCCGCGACGGTCGCCGCGTTCGAGTCGATGAAGGTATAGTTGGCCTGTATGCCCAGTCCGTCGAACGGCGACGGCAGGAAGTCGAAGAAGCGCTGACCGCCGACCTCGAACCCTTCCAGCGTGCCTTCATCGACGTTGTTCAGCCGCGAGATGTTGAAGGGCACCTGCGGGAAGGCCACGGATCCGTCGGCGAACAACAGGTCGTAGTTCTCGATACCGGACTCGTTGAAGAACAGGTCCTTGATGTCCTTCTTGAAGGCCGTGATGTAGACGAAGCCGGTCGGCGCGAAATACCATTCCGCGGCGATGTCCAGCGCATCCACGGTCTGCGGATCCAGGAACGGGTTGCCTGTAGCGGTGCCCTGTCCGACGCCTTGCGGAATGACTTCACCCGCATTGGTCCCGTAGTTGGGGCTGATGTTGAAGCTGGCGTTCAGCTGGCCGAAGTCCGGGCGCGCCAGGTTGCGCGATGCGGCGAAGCGCAGCTGCAACTGATCCGTCAGGAACATCCGCAGATTCAGGCTGGGCAGGATGTTGGTGTATTTGTTGCCGCCGACGATCGGCGTGACGATCGACAGGGCGGTCGGGGCCGAGCCAGGGACGCCCGGGGTGTATGACGGATCACGGTAGTTGATCGTCTGGAAGCCGTCGGAAGCCGACTCCGTCTTGACGATGCGGACGCCGAGGTTGCCGTCCCAGTTCTTGCCGAACAGGCTGGAGGCGAAGCGCACCACGCCGTAGGTCGCGTAGGTGGTTTCCGACACGTTGGAGACCTGGGCTGCCGGATCGTCGAACGACCGGAAGCCGATGTTCTGGTTGAACGGCGCGCTGTTCAGGAAGTCGAACACCGACTGCGGGTTTCCGACCTGGCGCAGACCGAACATCCAGACGTCGCCGAAGACGTTCTGGCCTTCGCCGTTCAGGAAGCTGTTGCGGAACGGGAACTGTTCGGCGACCTGCGGGAAGTCGGCCAGGCGGAAACAGCCGGACGGGCTGGACCAGTTGGCGCAGGTCGTGCCGATGGCGGTCCAGGTGCCGTAGGTGGTCGAGCGGTTGACGGCGGTGCGATCCGTCACGCGAACGCCGGCGCGGAAGTCCTTGAAGAAGCCACCCTCCTCGAAGTCCCAACGCATATCGGCGCGACCGGCCCAGCTCTCGGCGTCGTTCAGTTCGGCATAGGGCAGGACGGCGGTCAGGCCGTAGTTGTTGATGTCGCTGTAGTAACCGTCGGAGGCGGAAAACTCAGGGATCGAAGGACGGGTGTCGAAGTTGAAAACATAGTTGCCGGGAAACAGGGGATTACCCGCGCCGTCGAGTGGTCCCGAAGTGTTGGTCAGGACGCTGGCCGTCAGGTTCATCGTCTGCTGATCAACCTTGGAGTTGATGTACTGCAGGTCAGCGCTGATCTGGAGCCGATCCGTCGGGCGCCACTTGCCGCCGATGGAGATGTCGGTCGTGTCCGTCTGGCGCGTCGTAGCGAAGGTGACGCCGTCGACGCCTGGATTGACGAAAGAACCCGAGGTGGCGATGCCGTCCTCGACCGTGAAGGCCGCGCCCGGCGCCAGGTCCAGCGGCACGCCGTTTCCGCCATAGGCGAAGAAGGACAGGCCGTTGTCGTGGAAGGTGTAGTCGGTGCGCAGGGCCTGCAGGTAGAATTCGGTCCGATCATTCGGACGCCATTGCAGGGCCAGGGCCGCGCTGAAACGCTCGCGGTCGCCGAAGCCGACCTTGAAGCCGCCGCCGTTTGGCACGGCGACCTGCTGACCAGTGAAGCCGGGCACGTCGGTGCGGACCAGATAGGGTTCGACCACATCCAGGTCCTGGCGGAACGAGGTCTCGCCATAGGACATGTTCAACAGGGCGCCGAACTCGCCGGCGGCGGTCTGCCAGCGGTCGCTGGCCAGGAAGGAGGCGTTGTAGCCGTCGTCGTTGGCGAGATCGTAATGGGTGTAGGCCGCGCTGGCCGACAGCACATGGCCCGGCGCGTCGAACGGCAGACGGGTCTTCAGATTGATGGTGCCGCCCAGACCGCCTTCGATCATCTCGGCCGACGGGTTCTTGTAGACATCGACGCCGCCCAGCAGGTCGGAGCCGACTTCTTCCCAGCTGAGACCGCGACCGCCGCTGGCGCTGAAGATATCGCGCCCGTTCAGTTCGGAACGGACGTTGGTCAGGCCGCGAATCGCGATGCCCGAGCCTTCGCCATAGTTGCGGGTGATCTGAATGCCCGAAACGCGTTGCAGCGCCTCGGCGACGTTGACGTCCGGCAGGCGGCCGATGTCGACGGCGGTGATGGAGTCGACGAACTGCTCGGAGTTCTTCTTGATCGACTGGGCCGAAGCCAGGCTGGCGCGCAGTCCGGTGACGACGACTTCGCCGACTTCGGTGGACGGGTCATCATCTGTGGTCGTCGCGGGCGGCGGCGCGACCTGCGCCACGGCGAGGGACGGCGCAGCCAGAGACGACAATGTTAGAATCGACGCACCGCACAGCAGTGCGAAGCGGTTGGCGCGTGTGATGCGAGACATGCGTCTCTTTTCCCTTCCCTGTGATGCACGACGCGCTCTGAAGGCGCATTGACGAGCATCTCTCCCAAGACAACCGGGCCTGCGTTCCGCTTGACCCGATTTCAAGGATGCAACAAGTTTCACAGAAAGAAAACAGTTTTCGATAGCGCTACCATTTTTAGGACGACACTGATGCGGCGGCGTATCGCATCAGGCGTTCAGGACAGGGAAGAACCACCATGCGGCAAGACCAGAAGATCGGACGGATCGTCATTGTCGGCGGCGGCACCGCAGGCTGGATGGCGGCCGCCGTCATCTCAAAGAACCTCGCACCGGACTATGCGCAGATCGATCTGATCGAATCGGCCGAGATCGGCACGGTCGGGGTCGGAGAGGCCACGATCCCGCCGATCCTGACGTTGAACCGCCTGCTGGGCATCGACGAGAACGAATTCGTTCGCCGCACCCAGGCCACCTACAAGCTGGGCATCCAGTTCCGAAACTGGGGTCTGCTGGGCCACGAGTATGTCCATCCGTTCGGCACCTATGGCGCCGACCTGGAGGGGCTGCCGTTCCACCAGCACTGGCTGAGACTGCGCGATCAGGCGGGCGTGGGGCTGATCGACGCCTATTCCCTGCCGATCATGGCGATGAAGGCCGGGCGGTTCGTGCGCACCGCCGAAGACCCCCGTCACGTCCATTCACGCATGGCCTACGCCTATCATTTCGACGCCAGCCTGTATGGCGGCTTCCTGCGCGAGCTGGCGACGGCGCGTGGCGTCAACCGGATCGAGGCCAAGATCGTCGATGTCGCGTTGAACGCCGAGACCGGTTTCGTAGAGGCCGTGGTGCTGGACGACGGCCGGCGGGTCAAGGGCGACCTGTTCATCGATTGCTCGGGGTTCCGGGGTCTGCTGATCGAACAGGCGCTGAAGACCGGATACGAGGACTGGTCGCACTGGCTGCCGATGGACAGGGCGCTGGCCGTGCCGTGCGAGGCGGTGGGGGCGCCGACCCTGTTTACCCGCTCCACGGCGCACGACGCCGGATGGCAGTGGCGGATTCAGCTGCAGCACCGGACCGGAAACGGCCACGTCTATGCCAGCGCCTTCACCACCGAGGAGGCGGCGCGCGACACCCTGTTGGCCAATCTGGACGGCAAGCCGCTGGGCGATCCACGACCGCTGCGGTTCGTGACCGGGCGCCGCAAGAAGGCGTGGAACAAGAATGTCGTATCGCTGGGCCTGGCGTCCGGGTTCCTGGAGCCCCTGGAATCCACCAGCATCCACCTGGTGCAGAGCGGTGTGACGACCCTGATGTCGCTGTTCCCGGACAAGCGGTTCGATCAGGCGGACATCGACAAATACAACGCCCTGATGCGCGAGGAATACGAGCACGCCCGCGACTTCATCATCCTGCACTACCACGCCGGCGAGCGGGACGATTCGGAGTTCTGGCGACATGTGCGGGCGACCGACATCCCAGACAGCCTGAAGGAGCGGATCGACCTGTTCCGCTCACGCGGGCGGGTGATGGGGCGCAATGAGGACCTGTTCGCCCACACCAGCTGGGTCGCCGTCATGCTGGGGCAAGGGATCATGCCGCAGGGCCACGACCCGATGGCCGACCAGACGCCAGCGCCCCAGATGACTGCCCGCCTGGCCCAAATTCGCAACGTCATCCAGAGCGGCGTCGCGGCCATGCCGACGCACCAGCAATTCATCGACAAGCACTGCCGCGCGGACAGCCTCGCAGCGAAGGAGCCTGCATGACCCCCTCCCTCGCCCGGCTGCTGTGCGGCGCGGCCCTGGCCGTTCTGGCGACGACCGCCTCTTCGTTCGCGCAGGCCGATCCGGCGCAACTGAACTCGCCCGATGGCCGACTGAGCATCCGGGTCGAGACCGTTGGCGGCAAACCGGCCCTGTCGGTCTTGCGCGATGGTCGCGCGGTGATCGCACCGTCGGATATTGGCCTGACGCTGGAAAACCGGGTGACGGTGGGGGCGAACGAGACGTTCGTCGCCGCGCCGGTGCGCGAGGGCGTGGACGACTACGCCTTGCTGGGACGCGCGTCGCATGTCCGCTCGGACTGGCGCGAGATGACGCTGAGCGCACCGGCCGGCGACGGCAGGCCGGCGATGCAGGTCGTGCTGCGCGCCTATGACGACGGCGTCGCCTTCCGCTATCGCGTGCCGGCCGGGTCGGACGCGCCGATGGGGGTGGTGTCCGAGAACACCCAGTTCGCCTTCCCCGCCGATTACGACTGCTGGGGCGTGAACCTGGGCCGGTTCAACTCAAGCCACGAGGGCGAGTTCGATCCCATCTCCGCGTCGCACATTCGCGAATACAACGCCTATGACGCGCCCTTGGTGTGCGAGACCGTCGCGGGCGGCCCGACCTTCGCCATCGCCGAGGCGGACCTGAAGAACTATCCGGGCCTTTATCTGGCCGGACGTGGCGACGGCGGCCTGGGGGTCCAGGCCAAACTGGCCCCGCGTCTCGACGCTCCGACCAGCGCCCCCGCCGTCGTGGCGACGGCGCGGATCGGACAGGATCTGGAGACCCCGTGGCGGGTGGTCATGGTCGGCGACCATGCGGGCGATCTGATCGAATCCACAATGATCACCGACCTGAGCGAACCGGCCGCCTTCGACGCGTCCTGGGTCAAGCCGGGCAAGTCGGCCTGGGACTGGTGGAACGGCGGCAAGATCGCGGCCGTGCCGGACAGCGGCATGAACACCGCCACCTTCAAGGCCTTCATCGACTTCGCGGCGGCCAACGGCCTGCAATACGTGACCATCGACGAAGGCTGGTATCGCGGTTCGGGTGGCGGCGGCGTGGTGCGTCCCGGCGTGGACGTGACCCAGACCGTGCCCGAGATCGATATCCCTGGCCTGGTCGCCTATGGCCGGTCCAAAGGCGTCGGTCTGTTTCTGTGGCTGAACTGGAAGGCGCTGGACGCCCAGTTCGACGCCGCCCTGGACCAATACCAGGCCTGGGGGATCGCCGGGATCAAGGTCGATTTCATGGACCGCGACGACCAACAGATGGTCGACTGGTATCACCGGCTGCTGGAGCGGGCGGCGCAGCATCGGCTGATGGTCAATCTGCACGGCGCCTTCCACCCGACGGGTCTGACGCGGACCTATCCGAACTTCGTCACCCAGGAGGGGGTGCTGGGGGCCGAGAACAACAAATGGTCCAGCCGGATCACGGCCGAACACAACGTCACCCTGGCCTATACGCGCATGCTGCTGGGGCCGATGGACTATACGCCCGGCGGTTTCGACAACCAGACGCCGGAGACCTTCCGCTACCGGTTCCTGCTGCCGACGGTGATGACGACGCGGGCGCATGGGCTGGCGATGTTCGTCGTCTATGAAAGCCCGCTGCAAACGGTCGCCGATACGCCCAACGCCTATGCCGGCCAGCAGGAGACGGCCTTCATCGCTCAGGTTCCGACGACATGGGACGAGACGCGGTTCATCGCCGGCGAGATCGGACAGTCGATCGTGCTGGCCCGTCGCAAGGGTCGCGACTGGTATGTTGGGGCCATGACCGACGCCGAGGGCCGAACGGTCAGCCTGCCGCTGGACTTCCTGGGACGTGGACGGTTCACGGCGACCATCTACGCCGACGGCGACGCGCCGAACCGGACGGCGATCTCGACCCAGGCGGTCGAGGCGGGGACGACCCTGAGCCTGGCGTTGAAGCCTAGCGGCGGGGCGGCGATCCGGATCACGCCGCGCTGACGTTAAAAAAAGGGGCGGCTCACGCCGCCCTTCCCTGTCGTTCGTCAGGCCTTAGTGGTTGTCGCGCGGCAGGCCGAACTGGTCGATGATGCGGTGGTATTTGATGGCCGGTTCCAGCACGGCGCCGGTTTCCAGCTGGCCGACCACCGCGCGCTGCATCTCCTGCCACGGGGTCTGGGAGGCGGGGTATTTGTAGCCGCCCGCCGCCTCGAACGCCTTGCGACGCTCGGCCAGTTCCTCGTCGGAGATCAGAATGTCGGCGCGGCCGGTGTTCAGGTCGATGCGCACCCGGTCGCCGGTCTTCAGCAGGGCGATGTTGCCGCCCGCCGCCGCTTCCGGCGAGGCGTTCAGGATCGAGGGCGAGCCGGAGGTGCCGGACTGACGCCCGTCGCCGATACAGGCCAGGGCGCTGACGCCCTTCTTGATCAGGTAGGACGGCGGCCGCATGTTCACGACCTCTGCCGCACCCGGATAGCCGATGGGGCCTGCGCCGCGCATAAACAGCAGGGTCTGTTCGGTGATGCCGAGGCTCTCGTCGTCGATGCGGTGGTGATAGTCCTCAGGCCCGTCGAACACGACGGCAGGGCCTTCGAAGGCGTTCAGGTCGTCCGGGTTGGACAGATAGCGCTCGCGGAACTCGGGGCTGATCACGCTCAGCTTCATGATGGCCGAGTTGAACAGGTTGCCGGTGAAGACGACGAAGCCGGCGTCGGTCTTCATCGGGGCGTCGAAGCTCTTGATGACGTCGGGCAGGACGATCTCGGCGCCCTTGCAGTTCTCGCCGATGGACTTGCCGGTGACGGTCAGGGCGTCCTCGTTGATCAGTCCCTGTTTCATCAGCTCGGCCATGACGGCGGGCACGCCGCCGGCATGGAAGTAATCTTCGCCCAGATAGTCTCCGGCGGGCTGGAGGTTGACCAGCAGCGGCACGTGCAGCCCTTGCGTCTGCCAGTCCTGCAAAGGCACATCGACGTGGGCGTGGCGGGCCAGCGCCGTCAGGTGGATCGGGGCGTTGGTCGAGCCGCCGATGGCCGAGTTGACGACGATGGCGTTGTGGAAGGCTTCCTTGGTCAGGATGTCCGACGGTTTCAGGTCTTCGCGCACCATCTCGACGATCCGCAGGCCGGTCTGATAGGCGACCTGGGCACGCTCGCGATACGGGGCCGGAATGGCGGCCGAGCCGGGCAGCGACATGCCCAGGGCTTCGGCCAGCGAATTCATCGTCGTCGCCGTGCCCATGGTGTTGCAATAGCCGACCGAAGGCGCGGAAGAGGCCACCAGTTCGATGAAGCCGTCATAGTCGATCTCGCCCGCCGCCATCATCTGGCGCGCCTTCCAGATGATCGTGCCCGAGCCGGTACGCTCGCCCTTGTGCCAGCCGTTCAGCATGGGGCCGACCGACAGGGCGATGGCGGGGATGTCCACGGTCGCCGCCGCCATCAGACAGGCGGGCGTGGTCTTGTCGCAGCCGATGGTCAGCACGACGCCGTCCAGCGGATAGCCGTAAAGGCTTTCGACCAGACCCAGATAGGCCAGATTGCGGTCCAGGCCCGCCGTCGGCCGCTTGCCGGTTTCCTGGATCGGATGAACCGGGAACTCCATGGCGATGCCGCCCGCCTCGCGGATGCCTTCGCGCACGCGCTCGGCAAGGACAAGATGGTGGCGGTTGCACGGCGACAGGTCCGAGCCGGTCTGGGCGATGCCGATGATCGGCTTGTCCGACTGCAGCTCTTTGCGCGTCAGGCCGTAGTTCAGGTAGCGCTCCAGATAGAGCGCCGTCATGTCCGGGTTTTCCGGGTTGTCGAACCAGGCGCGGCTGCGGAGCGTCTTCTTGGGCTTCGAGGTATCGGTCATTTCAGGTCCAGCCGCCGTCGACGACATAGTGTTGATTGGTGATGGCCCCGGCTTCGTCCGAGCACATGAAGACGACCACCTTGGCGATGTCGTCGGGCACGAGCCGGCGCTTCAGGCACTGGTTTTCATTGATGTATTCGTCGGTTTCCGGCGTGACCCACAGCGCCAGCTGGCGCTCGGTCATGATCCAGCCGGGAGCGACCGCGTTCACGCGGATGCCGAAGGGGCCGAAGTCGCGGGCCAGCGAACGGGTCAGGCCGATCACCGCCGATTTGGACGCCGTATAGGCGGCCATGCCGCCCTGGCCGATGACCCAGGAGGTCGAACCCAGGTTGACGATGGCGCCCTTGCCCGTCGCCTGCATGTCCGGCAGCACGGCCTGGGCGGCGAAGAACTGGTGCTTCAGGTTCACGGCCATGCGGCCGTCCCAGTAGTCTTCGGTCACCTCCAGCGTCGCGTGACGCTCGTCATGGGCGGCGTTGTTGACCAGGACTTCGATAGGACCGAAGGCGTCGCGCACCGTGGCGATCGCCGCCTTCAGGGCCGGAATGTCGGTCAGGTCGCAGGCGACGAACCGCGCCCCCTCGCCCAGTTCGGCCTGTAATTTCGTTCCGCGCGCGGTGTCGATGTCGAGAAAACCGACCTTGGCGCCTTGAGCATGAAAGGCTCGGACGATGCTCTCGCCTATGCCGCCCGCGCCGCCTGTGACGACGACCGTCCTACCCTTGAGGTCCGAATAGATGGCGGCCATGGACAAGCGCTTTCCCGACGACAAACGACCGTCTGCGCGGCCTCACGTCTTTTCACAAATGAAAACTATTGCCGTCAACAAAAATATCTTCGTCGCTCAGGCTTGGGAGACAGCGCCCATCTGATCCGAGATGACCGCGGCGGTTCGCACCAGCAGCGTCGTCGCCTCGTCCTTTGTGCAGGCCATCGGCGCCTGTTCGATGAAAGGGGTGATCAGGGTGGCGATGACGCCGTCCGACCCCATGATCGGGGCCACCAAGTCCGTGACGCCCTTTACGAAATCGCTGGCCCGCTCGACGTAATCGCCCTGGGTCATCGCCAGAGCGCGTTGAGCAAACGCCTCCACCTCCGACCGGTCGAACTGCGCGGCCAGCGTCTCGTGCAGATGCGCCCGCGCCCGCTCGTTGGCCCGCGAATAGAACATCAGGCCCGAGGTGGCGTGCAGAATGCTGCGCCGATAGCCGATCCGCACCGAATAGCCGAGGTCGCCAGGGCTTTCGATCCGGGCGATGACCACGATCTGGTCGCCCGACGGCACGACCAGGTGGCAGGACTGCATGGTGCTGGACGCCAGATCCCGCATCGCCGGCATGGCGACGTCCACCAGCGACTTGATCGGCGCCTGGGTCATGCCCAAGGTGAACAGGCGGTTGGTCAGGCGATAACCGTCCGACGACTGTTCGATATAGCCGCGAAACTCCAGCACCTGGATCATGCGGAACAGTTCGCTGACAGACCGACCCAGGGTGACCGACATCTGCGACGGCGTCATAGCCTCGCCCTGGGACGACAGCAGCTCCAGCACGTCCAGGCCCTTTTCGAGGGCGGGGGCGCGATATTTGCGGTCGTCGGTCGGATCTTGGTCGGTCATGGGAATCCTGTGGCGAGGTCCATAGGCTAACGGCGGCGCTCGCCTCGGTGAAGCCTGCGACGCAAGTGAGATTACATTATCGCGGGTGAAATCGCTACGCACATATAAAAAGCCGTTGCGACAGACTGACGCCTAACCTAGGCTTCTGCCCGAGCCCGAACCAAAGGGCCATGTGGGGGAATGCACCATGTCGCTTGCGGGCATCGATCTGGCGATCCTGGCGATCTACGCCGTCTTCATCTTCGGCCTGGCCCAGTGGGTCTCGCGCACCAAGAAGGGCGAGCAGAAGACCTCCACCGACTATTTCATGGCGTCCAAGAGTCTGCCCTGGTGGGCCATCGGCGCCTCGTTGATCGCGGCCAACATCTCGGCCGAACAGATCATCGGCATGAGCGGGTCTGGCTATGTGATCGGCCTGGGCATCGCGTCGTACGAATGGATGGCGGCGCTGACCCTGCTGATCGTGGGCAAGTTCTTCCTGCCGATCTTCCTGCGCAACGAGATCGTCACCATGCCGCAGTTCCTGCAGCAGCGGTACGGGCCGACGATCCGCAACGTGATGGCCGTGTTCTGGCTGCTGCTCTACGTCTTCGTCAACGTGACCTCGATCCTGTGGCTGGGCGCCATCGCCGTCCACACCGTGACCGGCTTCAATCAGGATTACGCCATCGTCGCCATCGGCGTCTTCGCCCTGGCCTATCAGCTGTGGGGCGGTCTGAAGGCCGTGGCCCTGACCGACATCGTGCAGGTGGCCCTGCTGGTCTGCGGCGGCCTGATCATCGGTTTCATCGCCCTGTCGACCATCGGCGGCGCTGGCGGCGCAATCGCCGGCTTCCAGACCCTGCTGACCGAGTTCCCGGACAAGTTCGACATGATCCTGTCCAAGGACAGCCCACACTATCAGGAGCTGCCGGGCATCGCCGTTCTGCTGGGTGGGCTGTGGGTCATGAACATCAGCTATTGGGGCTTCAACCAGTACATCATCCAGCGCGCCCTGGCCGCCAAGTCGCTGCCGGAAGCGCAGAAGGGCATCGCCTTCGCCGCCTATCTGAAGCTGTTGATGCCGGTGATCGTGGTCCTGCCGGGCATGGCCGCCCTGATCCTGGCTCCGAACCTGTCGGCGCCGGACCAGGCCTATCCGACGATGATGAACCTGCTGCCGGTGGGTCTGAAGGGTCTGGTGTTCGCCGCCTTGATCGCCGCCATCATCGCGTCCCTGGCGTCCAAGGTGAACTCGATCTCGACCATCTTCACCCTGGACCTCTACGCCAAGATCAGGAAGGACACGCCCGAGCATCAGCTGGTCACGGTCGGCCGCATCGCCGCCGTGGTCGCCGTGATCATCGGCATCCTGACCGCACGCCCACTGTTGGGCGGGTTCGATCAGGCCTTCCAGTTCATCCAGGAGTTCACCGGCTTCTTCACCCCCGGCATCGTGGTCATCTTCATGCTGGGCCTGTTCTGGAAACGCGCGTCCGAAGCCGGAGCCCTGACCGCCGCCATCGGCTCGGTGGTGCTGTCGGCCGTCTTCTGGTGGCTGCAGGAGACCGGTCAGTTCATCTTCCCCTTCATGAACCGGGTCGCGGTCGTCTTCGTCGTCTCGCTGATCGCCGCCGTGGTCGTGTCCCTGCTGGTCCCCGCCAAGCCCGACGCCATGAAGATCAAGCTGGACAAGATCAGCTACAAGACCTCGCTGGGCTTCAACCTGGCCGGGGTCGGCGTGATCGCCTTCCTGATCCTGGTCTATTCGATCTGGTGGTGAGGTGAGCGACACGCGTCTGATCGGCGTCGATTGGGGCACCAGCAATCTGCGCGTCATGCGGATCGCCGAGGGCGGCGCGGTGCTCGACAGCCGCTCCGACCCGCGCGGCGCGGGCGGTCTGGCGCCGGACCATTTTCACAGCGTGCTTCAGGAGGTCGCCGGCGACTGGCTGACGCAAGGCCTGCCAGTCCTGGTCAGCGGCATGGCCGGAGCGCGCGGTCGGTGGCGCGAGATGGCCTATCTGCCCTGCCCGGCCGGCGTCGCGGACTTGGCGAGCGCCGTGGCCAGCCCTGACGACGCGCCCCACGTCTCCATCGTGCCTGGCGTCGCTGTGTTCGAGGACGGCTTCCTGCAGGACGTGGTGCGTGGCGAGGAAACTCAGGTCTTTGGCCTAGACGTGCAGGACGACGCGGTGGTCGTCGGCCCCGGCACCCACAGCAAATGGATCCGCACCGCGGGCGGCCGGATCACGGGCTTTCGCACCTTCATGACCGGCGAGCTGTTCGCCGCCATCCGCAAGGGCACGATCCTGGGCGCCGACATGGGTGATCCCGGCGTGGACGACGAGGCGTTCGCGGCCGGGGTGCAGCGGGCCTTGCGCGATCCCCCCGTCACCGCCGCCCTGTTCTCGGTGCGGGTCGAGGGCCTGGCCGGACGCCTTTCGCCCGCGTCGTCGGCCGACTATCTGTCGGGCCTGTTGATCGGGGCCGAGGTCGCGGCCCAAGTCGATGCGAACCACCGCCCCGTCATCCTGATCGGCGCCGAAGCGCTGTGTCGCCGCTATGCCGCCGCCTTGGCGCTGGGCGGTTTCCACGACGTTCGCATCGCGGACGGCGCCGCCGCCACGGCCAAGGGTCTGTGGCGCATTCACGAGGCTGTATCCCGATGATCCCAGTTTCCATCGAAAGCCTGGACGCCCTGCCCCTGATCGCCATCCTGCGCGGGCTGACGCCGGACGAAGCCGTGGATGTGGGCGAGGCCATCGTCGCCGCCGGTTTCCGCTGTCTGGAAGTGCCGCTGAACTCGCCCGAGCCGCTGGAGAGCATCCGCCGCCTGCGCCAGGCGCTGGACGGCCGCGCCCTAGTCGGGGCGGGCACGGTGCTGAACGTCGCGGCGGCCCGCGAGGTCGCCGAGGCCGGCGGCCAGCTGATTATCTCGCCCAACACCGACACCGACGTGATCCGCGAGACCAAGACCCTGGGCCTGCTGTCCCTGCCCGGCTTCTTCACCCCGTCCGAAGCCTTTGCCGCCCTGGACGCCGGCGCCGATGCGTTGAAACTGTTCCCCGCCGAAATCGCCGGTCCGAGGGGATTGAAGGCCGTCCGCGCCGTCCTGCCCGCCGCTGTGCGCGTCTATCCGGTCGGCGGCGTCGATCCCGACAGCATGGCCGACTGGCTGGGCGCCGGCGCCTCGGGCTTCGGCATCGGCTCGGCCGTCTTCAAGCCGGGCCAGTCGGCCGATGAGGTCGGCCGTCAAGCGGCCCAGTTCGTTACGGCCTGGAACGCGGCGCAGACGACGCAGGCGTAATCGCTTCTTCGCCGCCCTTGCGCTGGCTCGACACCTCGGTCGAGGCCCAGCGGTCCCACATCTGGAAATAGAGGCCGTAGTTGCCGTTGAAACGCTTGTGATGGGCGTCGTGGTGGGTGGCGGTGATGAACCAGCTTAGGGGCGCGCGGCTCAGCCAGGACGCGGGCCAGACCTCGCGGCCGGCGTGGTTCAACACGGCCGTGGCGGTCATCAGGGTCAACAGGGCCAGAGCGACGCCCCAGTGGATCGGCACGAACAGGGCCAGGGCCGGCAGGAACCAGGCGGTGGCGACGGCCTCGGCCGGGTCGAAGGCGAAGGAGGCGAAGGCGCTGGGGTCGCGCGACCGATGGTGTTCGGCATGGGCCCAGGCAAAGATGCGCGGGTGATGCAGCCCCCGATGGACCCAATAGTAGAAGGCGTCGTGGGCCAGCATATAGACGACGAAGCTGACCGGCAGCCACCACAGCGGCCAGGCGTGCACATCGCCATAGATCGCCGTCCCGCCCCGTTTCCACGCCTCCAGCACCAGGGCGGCCGGCAGGGCGTAGATCGGGCAGGAAATCAGGGAGGCGATGATTTCGGCCCGGATGCGTTTTACGGCCGGCGCCTTGTGGTTCAACTGACGCCCCCGCCCCGGCCCGGCCCACAGCAACCAGTGGGTCGTGACGCCGACCAGCAGATAACGCACGCCAATGATCAGGCTGAGCGCGAGGGTCGTGACGAGCAGGTCCATCAACATGGGCGCACAGACGGCCAAACATATGTCCGGGTCAAGTCGTGGCGGGCGCCGTTCAAACCGCCTATGATGCGATCATGTCCTTGCCGGTGATGATCCTGCTGTTCCTTGTGACCGTCTTCGGGATGGAGGTCTTCGCCTGGGCCATGCATCGCTACGTCATGCATGGCCTGCTGTGGGACTGGCACCGCAGCCACCACGAACCGCACGATGATGTCCTGGAAAAGAACGATCTGTTCGCCGTGGTGTTCGCGGCGCCGGCGATCATTCTGATCGCGCTGGGCCTGCACGTCTGGGCCTGGGCCCTGCCGATCGGTCTGGGCGTGACGGCCTATGGGATGATCTATTTCTACTTCCACGACGGACTGGTGCATCGGCGATTCCCAACCGGCGTCGAAGGCCGGTCAGGCTTCTGGACGCGACGCATCCAGGCCCACCGGCTGCACCATGCCGTGCGCACGAAAGACGGCTGCGTCTCGTTCGGCTTTCTGTGGGTACGGTCGGCGCGGGCGCTGAAGGCCGAACTTACCCAGAAGCGCGGCTCTTCCAGCAGCGGCGCCTGAGCCGGCCGGTTTTCTTGAGTATCGCCTGACCGGGAAACACGGCGACGGCGGCTTGCATCCGACGCGGTCGTGATGCCGTATGCGATCACAACGGTTCGGATCGTCGTCGCAACGCGACGGTCGGCGACACCAGGAGACCTGTATGGCGATCGTCGGCGCGAGGCCCCAGCCGCCTGTGGCATGCGAACCTTGCGCGCCCGACGACCTGCGTCTGCGGGTGCAGTCACGCCTGACCGAACTGGCGCCGTCGCCGGACAGCCTGCTGTCGCTGGCGGCGCGCGAGGCCTTGCTGGGACAGGGCAAACGGGTCCGGCCGGTGCTGGCCATGCTGGCGGCGGCCCATGTGGGCGGGCGTCCCGACGATGCGCTGGATTACGGCTGCGCGCTGGAGATGGTCCATGCGGCGTCGCTGGTGCTGGACGACCTGCCCTGTATGGACGACGCGGTCCTGCGGCGGGGGCAGCCGACGCTGCATCGCCGCCACGGCGAGGATGCGGCCGTGCTGGCGGCCGTGGCCCTGCTCAACCAGTCCACCCGACTGATTCTGCAAAGCCGACTGCCGGCCGAGACGCGGGTGGCCACCCTGGACCTCTTGACGCAGGCCGTGGGATTCGACGGTCTGGCCGAGGGGCAGATGCGCGACCTGCGCGACGACGCGCAGGAGCGGGACGCCGTGGCCCTGCGTCAGATCAACGACCTGAAGACCGGCGCCCTGTTCGTGGCGACGGTGCGCGGCGGCGGCCTGCTGGGCGGGGGCGACGCCGACGACCTGGCCCGGCTGTCGGCCTTCGGCGAGTCGGTCGGTTTCGCCTTCCAGCTCTATGACGATCTGCTGGACGCCTGTTCGACCACCAGCGCCGTCGGCAAGGACGTGGGCCAGGACCAGGACACGACCACCTTCGTCGATCTGTGGGGCGAAGGGCGGGTCCGCGCGGCGGTGCGCCAGTCCCTGTCCAGGGCGGCCGAGGCGGTCGGCCACGACAGCCCCCTGACCCTCTATGTCCGCGATCTCTTCCAGCAGGCCGATCTTGGGATCTAGCGTCGCGCCGGCGCTGGTCCTGGACCGAGTAGAGGCTGGCTATGACGGCCGGCCGGTGCTGCGGGATTTCAGCCTGACCCTGAATGCGGGCGAGGTCTATGCCCTGCTGGGCGCGAACGGCGCGGGCAAGTCCACCGTGGCGCGCGTCGCCTGCGGACTGCTGCCCGTGCGCCGGGGCCGTGTGGCGGTGGGCGATGGAACCCAGACACGCGCCCGCATCGGTTTGGCGCCCCAGGACAGCGCCCTGTTTCCCGCCTTGTCGCCGCGCGAGAATGTCGAGGTGACGGCGCGGCTTTGCGGCGTCGCGCGCGACGACCGCCGCGCGGCGGTGGACCGCGCCCTCGATCTGACTGGCTGCGGCCCGCGCGCGGATCAGCCGGTGCGCACCCTGTCCGGCGGCTGGCGACGGCGCGCGAACCTGAGCGCCGCCCTGGTGGGACAGCCCCGACTGCTGATCGCGGACGAACCGACGGAAGGGGTGGACGCCGGCACGCGCGGCGTCCTGTCCGCCGCCCTGCGCGAGACGGTCAAGGCGGGCGCCGGCTGCCTGTTGATCAGCCACGACGCGGTCTTCGTGTCCGATACGGCCGACCGGATCGGCGTGCTGGCCCGGGGTCGACTATTGGCGGAAGGGCCGCCGAACGCCCTGTTGCACCAAGCCTTCGGCGCGGCGCGACTGCTCAGCATTCGTCTGACACGACCGGCCTCGGAGGCCGCCGCACAATGGTTCGCTCAGGCCGGATTGACCCAGGCTGACGACAGGCTGGAATGGCGTCGCCTCTGCGACGATGCGCTCGCCGTCGCCCAGATGCTGGCCGCCGTGGTCGATGGCGAGGGGGGCGAGGTGGCGGTTCGCCGGCCGGGGCTGGACGATCTGGTCGCGCATCTGTCGGGGGCGTCGTCATGATGGCCGTAGCGGGCGCCTGGGCCAGGGGGTTCTGGCGCGACCGGGCCGGGGTGGTGCTGACGCTGCTGTTGCCGCCCCTGGTCTATCTGCTGTTCGCGGCCATCTTCGGCGCGGGGGCGCGGGGCGAGATCGACACGGCCGTGGTCATGCACGATGCGGCGCGCACCCCGGCGACGGCGGCGATGCAAGACGCCCTGGCGCGCGACATGGGCGCCCGGCTGCGCACGGTCGAGGATGCGGGCGAGCTGGAGCGCGCCGTCATCGACGGTCGCGCGGACGCCGGCATCCTGATCCGTCCCTCGGCCGGACGCCCGCCCCAGGTCGTGGTGGTGTCCGCCGCCGGTCGTGACGTGGCGGCAGCCGCGATTCAGGCGCGGCTGGAGCCGATGGCGGCGGCGTTGGCGGGCCAGGTCGCGCCACCCACCGCGCGCGTCGCAACGGTGCAGGTCGGTCCGCGCGGCGATGTCCAGGCCGCCTATTACGCCGGGGCGGTCAGCGTCATGTTCGTCTTCTTCGCCGCCATGCATGGCGCCATGGGCGGACTGGACGAGCGGCGTTCGGGGCTTCAGGCGCGGCTGGCCCTGGCGAGGGGCGGCCTGGCGCCGATCCTGGCCGGACGTGCGGGGTGGCTGACGGTCGTGGGGGTGATGCAGTCGGCCGCCGTCTTCGTTGCGGCCTGGGCGAAACTGCCCGACCTCGCACCATGGCAGGCGGCGGCGGGGGCCGTGACGGCGGTTCTGGTCGGGTTTTCGGCGGCGGGCCTGGCCCTGGCGCTGACGGCGGCCTGTCGATCGCGCGAACAGGCCCAACCCCTGACAACCTTCGTCGTTCTGCTGCTGGCCGCGCTGGGCGGCTCGATGGCGCCCCGCTTCCTGATGCCCGAGGCCTTCCGCGCCCTGGGCTGGATCACGCCTCACGCCTGGGCCATCGAGGTCTATCAGGCCGTGGTTTGGCGAGCCGAGTTCGCGCCGGGCGTCGTCGCCGGCTGGGCGGTTCTGGCGGCCCTAGGCGCGGCGGGGCTGGGAGTATCGCTCGTTCTGGAACGGCGTCGCGCCGCTCGCTGATCTTCAGACGTGGGTCCACAGGGCCGGACGCGGCGGCGGTTCGCGCCAGGCGTCCAGCGTCTTGCACCACAGGGCGATCAGACCGCCGCGGCCCAACAGCATCAGCTTGCCCGCCTTGTCGACCGAGGTCCGACCGTCCCAGGCCGCCGGCCCGGCGCGCGAGACATGGCGACCGATCGACCGATAGACGCCGCGCGCCGTGGCGATGGCCCAGGCCGAACGCGGGTTGAGATCGCGCAAGCCCCACCGGGACGAGGCGTAGAAGGGTTCGGCCGCCGCGACCAGGCGCTGGGCCGTGCGGGCGACGGCGGCGCGGTGCTGGGGCTGATCGACCTGATCGCGCGGCACCCCGGCCTCGTCCAGCCAGGCGCCCGGCAGATAGACCCGCCCGCCCTTCGCATCCTCGACCACGTCGCGCGCGATGTTCGTCAGCTGGAAGGCCAGCCCCAGGTCCTGGGCGCGGCGCAGGGTGGGTGCGTCCTCGACCCCCATGATCCGGGCCATCATCACACCGACCACGCCGGCCACGTGATAGGCATAGTCCAGCGTGTCCTCCAGCGTGTCGTAACGCCGTCCGACCACATCCATCTCGAACCCGTGCAACAGGTCCATCGCCTCCTCGGCCGGGATGGAATGACGATCCGCCACGCGCTGGAAGGCGGTGAAGACCGGGTCGGTCTGCGGCTCTCCGGCCAGGGCCGCCGCCGTGCGGGCGCGCAATTCGACCAGCTTTTCACTGGCCAGGACAGGGTCGATACCGACCGCGCCGTGGCCCAAAACCTGGCCGTCGATCTCGTCGTCGCAGTGTCTGCACCAGGAATAGAGCATCCAGGCGTCGTCGCGGATCGCCGCCGGGAACAGGCGCGCGGCGGCGGCGAAGCTCTTGGAGCCCTGCTCCATCGCCTGGCGGCTGTGGTCCAGGACGGCGTCGGTCATGCCGGCTGCCTCGCGTCTTCGATCATCAGGGCGGCCGTGGCCTTGGCCGAGCCGACCACGCCGGGCACGCCCGCGCCCGGATGGGTGCCGGCGCCGACGAAATACAGGTTCGGGATCTGGTCGTCGCGATTGTGCACCCGGAACCAGGCGCTCTGGGTCAGAATCGGCTCCAGCGAGAAGGCCGAGCCCTGGTGCGCGTTCAGCTGGTCGCGGAAATCGACGGGCGTGAAGATGCGGCAGGTGTCGAGGTCCGCCGTCAGGCCGGGGATGTAGCGCTCCTCCAGATAGGCCAGGATCCGATCGCGATAGCGCGGCCCCTCGACCTCCCAGTCGATGTCGGCGGAGGCCAGATGCGGCACGGGGGCCAGCACATAGAAGGCGTCGCAACCCTCGGGCGCCAGGGACGGATCGGTCCGCGTCGGCGCGTGCAGATACAGCGAGAAGTCGTCGGGCAGGTCCGGCCCCTTGAAGATTTCGGCGATCAGCTCGCGATAGCGCGGCCCGAACAGCACCGTGTGGTGGCGGATCTCCGGGTGGACGCGCTTCAGGCCGAAATAGATGACGAACAGCGACATGGAATGGCGGCGCGACGCCAGCTTGGCGCCCTCCTTCTGACCGCGCGGCTCCTGGCCCAGCAGGCGCTGATAGGTGTGGACCACGTCGGCGTTGGAGGCGACCATGTCGAAGGCCAGGGTCTCGCCGCCCACGACCACGCCGGTCGCACGGCCGTTCGCCATCGTGATCCGTTCGACCGGACTGTTCAGCCTGACTTCGCCGCCCAGGTCCTCAAGCAGGCGGACCATGGCCTGGATCAGGGCGCCGGTGCCGCCACGCGGGAACCACACGCCCCAGCGCCGCTCCAGCGCATGGATCAGCGCATAGATCGACGAGGTCGCGAACGGATTGCCGCCGACCAGCAGGGAGTGGAAGCTGAAGGCCTGGCGCAGGTGCTCGTCCTGAATGAAGCTGGCCACCTTGTCATAGACCGACCGCCAGGCCTGAAGCCGCATCAGTTCGGGCGCCGCCTTGATCATGCTGGCGAAGTCGAGGAACGGCACGGCCCCCAGCTTCAGATAGCCTTCCTTCAGCAGGTCCTCGGAATAGGCCAGGAACTTGCGATAGCCCTCCTTGTCCGCCGGATTGCGCGCCACGATCTGGCGATCCAGCTCGTCCTGGTCGTTGACGTAATCGAACACGTCCCCGTCTTCCCAGCACAGCCGATAGAAGGGCGCGACCGGCAGCAGTTCGACATAGTCCGACAGCTTGCGCCCGCTGGCTTCGAACAGCTCCTCCAGCGCCGACGGATCGGTGATGACGGTCGGACCGGCGTCGAAGGTGTAGCCCTTGTCCTTGAAGACATAGGCCCGGCCGCCCGCCAGGTCGCGCGCCTCGAACACCGTGGTCTGGATGCCCGCCGACTGCAGCCGTATGGCCAGCGACAGCCCCCCGAACCCTGATCCGATCACTGCAGCCCGCATCACGCACGTCCTTTTTCGACCAGACAGGTCAATGCGGCGCCCAGGGGCACCGGGGGTTTTCCGCTCAGGATCCGCGCCTTGTCGGCGAGGGTGGATCCGGCGGCGTAGAAGCGTTCGATCAACGGCTGGGGCAGACGATAGAACCGCTCCAGCACCCTGTATCGCTCTTCGGGGCGCGCCGCGCGAAACAACATCCGATTCAGCAACCGATAAAAACCTCGCCCGGCCCATACGTCGCCCGCATGGCGGCGGATGTCGGCGGCCAGGCTCGCGCCTTCGAAATCTTTCGCCAAGCAGTCCGCCATATGATCGGCCAGGCGCACGGCGTCCGGCAGGGAATAGCCGGTCGTCGGATGAAACAGTCCGGCACGCAGGCCGCTCAACGCCGTCGGCCCCATGCGGGTCAGGTGCGCGGCGATGTCGCCGTCCAGGGCCACGGGCAGGACGCCGTCCTCCTCCCTCAGCACCGTCTCGATGACCCATCCCTGCTGTGCGGCATAGTCGCGCACGCCCTGCCGGAACACGTCGCGATCCAGCTCGGCGCCGTCGGTATAGCGGGTGTCCTCGATCAACAGGGTCCGGTCGTCGAACGGCAAGGTGTAGAGGAAGCGATACCCTCCCGCCTGATCGACGCGGGCGTCCATGACGATGGGCGCGGTCAGGCCGTGCGGCGCCGCCAGTCGAACCTCCAGCCCGACGAACTTCTGGAAGCCCAGCGCCAGGTCCGGCGTGGCGACCGGCCCTCGCCCGTCGATGACTGCCCTCGCCGTCAGCCGCCGACCGTCGGCCAGCACCGCCTCGGTCTCGGACAGCGACACGACCGGCGCCCCCAGCATGATCCGGCCGGGCAAGGCCGCGCTGACCACCGCCGCGAACCGTTCGGCCGTCACGCTGCGGTATCCGGTGGAGAGATTGCGCTCGAACTGGGGAAACCGAACCGCATAGCCGGGCCAGCGATGCACGACCAAGGGGTCGATCCAGCCGTGTTGCGCCGCCGTCAGATCGCCTTCGAAGAAGGACCAGGTATGCACGCCGCCTAGCGTCTCGGCCGCCTCGACGATTCGGACGTCCAGGTCGGGCCGAACCTGCGACAGGCGCAGCGCCAACAGACCGTTGGCGAGGCCGCCGCCGATCAGGAGGAGGTCAGGCCCGGAGGTGTCAAAGGCGTCGGCCTGCATTCCCGACAGGTGGCACGCGACGACGGATGCGGCAAGCGAACAGGATGCCTACTCGCCCACAGTGCGCTAGTGTCGCGCCATGTCCGCCGTCTCCCCTGCGCCCCGGATCGTCCCGAACCAGACCCTGATCGGTCTGACGCTCGCCGGGATGATCGCGTCGGCCTGGCTGATTCTGCACATCTACGGCGTCTATTTTCACCGCTGGACGGCGTGGAGCGTTCTGATCGCCCCGCTGATCGTCGCCACCCAGACCTGGCTGTCCGTCGGCCTGTTCATCGTCGCGCACGACGCCATGCACGGCTCGCTGGCGCCGGGCCGGCCCAGGCTGAACGTCGCGGTCGGCAACCTGGCTCTGGGCCTCTACGCCGGTTTCCGGTTCATGCCGCTGAAGACCGCCCACCACAGCCATCACGCGGCGCCCGGCACGCCTGACGATCCCGACTTCCATGCCGACGCCCCGCGCGCCTTTGTCCCGTGGTTCTACGGCTTCTTCCGCACCTATTTCGGTTGGCGCGAGCTGGCCGTTCTGACCCTGCTGGTCTGCATCGCCGTCTTCGCCTTGGGCGCGCACGTCCCGAACCTGCTGGTCTTCTGGGCCGCGCCAGCCCTGCTCTCGGCGCTCCAGCTCTTCACCTTCGGCACCTGGCTGCCCCACCGCCACACCGACGACGCCTTCCCCGACCACCACAACGCCCGCAGCAGCCCGTTCGGCCCCGTCCTGTCCCTGCTGACCTGCTTCCACTTCGGCCGCCACCACGAGCACCATCTGACCCCGTGGAAGCCCTGGTGGCGACTGTCGCGACGGTCGATGCCATAAAGATCGAGTATCTCGACAAACATCTCCCGACCGAGGGCGACAAACATTCTCGCAAGCCCACACTCGGAGAGAAAGACCTAAAAGCCTCCCCGCCTAGGGCCTCGACCGCACCTCGAAGTCGAGGGTCCAGCGGCCATCCCCGGCCCGGCGAAAGTCGGCGATGCGCGAGACGATCTGGCGATCCAGGCCATCGAGCAGGGCGGTTCCACTGCCGACCGAGGCGACCGTTGCATTTGTCTGCCAGAACGGGCCGCTCTCGCCCTTCAGCGTAAAGCGCAGATGGACGGTGTCGTTGGCTTTAGGCATGGCGCGCTCGGACAGGAGATCGTTCCGGACAAAAATCAGCCCCGTCGCACAGGGCGACGAGGCCGGAAGTCGATTTGGGAGGAAACGCCCAGGAAGGGCAGACCCGAGATGGCGATGCGCGAACAGGGGTTCAAGGGCGATCCCATGACGTTCGCCACCTCTAGCCGCCAGACAGTGCGGTCGCCACGACCGGCGCCAGACCTTCGGCGATGATGCGCACCCCTCGGGCGTTGGGGTGGATGCCGTCTGGCTGGTTGTAGCGACGATCCAGAGCCACGCCTTCCAGCAGGAAGGGATAGGCCGGGACATCGTCCTGGCGCGCCAGATCCACGAAGATGCGGTCGAACTCGGCGGCGTAGGCGCCGTACTGCGGCGGCGCCTTCATACCCGCCAGCAGGACGGGAATGTCGCGCGCCTTCAGCGATGCGATGATGGCCTCCAGATTGGCCCGGACCGTTTTCGGATCCACGCCTTGAAGCATGTCGTTGCCCCCCAGGGCGACGATGCACAGATCGGTGTCGTCCTGGACGCTGTAGCCGACCCGGGCCAGCCCGCCGCCGGTCGTGTCGCCCGACACCCCGGCCCCGCGAACCCTCACCCTGAGCCCCTTTGCACGCAGCGCCTCTTCCAGCCGCACCGGCAGGGCCTCGGCCGAAGGCAAGCCGAAGCCGGCCGTGATGGAATCGCCCAGCAGGGTCACGACCTTTTCCAGCGCGCCCGAACTGTCAGCCGTGGGCGGGGGCGAAGCCGAGGGTGCCGCCGGCGTCTCTGGCGGGTCGTCCTTCGCGGGGCTGCAACCGGCGAGCACGAGCCCCAAACCTCCGGTCAGGAGCGTGCGGCGAGGGATGGGCGGCATGGGCGATGAGGGCTTTGGAGTCATGATCTGCGCACCCATATAGGGACCGACCTTCCTCCTCCCAATGCAGCAAGCGACATATCGATGGCTTCAGCCGCCCCGCTCGTCCTCGACGGCGTCGTCCTCACCCTGCCCTCGGCCGCAGGCCCCGTGGAAATCCTTCGCGGCGTGGACCTGGTCGTGGCGCCGGGGGAGACGGTCGCCATCGTCGGCCCCTCCGGGTCGGGCAAGTCGTCGCTGATCTCCATCGCCGCCGGGCTGGAGACGCCGACACGTGGCCGAGCGATGCTGTTCGATCAGGACCTGGCCGCTCTGGGCGAAGACGGCCGCGCCCGACTGCGCCGGGGTCGCGCCGCCCTGGTGTTCCAGAGCTTTCACCTCCTTCCCAATATGACGGCCGAGGAGAATGTGTCCGCGCCGCTGGAGCTGGCTCATCGGCCTGATGCGGTCGCGCAGGCACGGGCCTGGCTGGAACGGGTCGGCCTTGGCGCCCGGCGGTCGCACTATCCCCATCAGATGTCGGGCGGCGAACAGCAGCGCGTGGCCTTGGCCCGCGCCCTGGCCGTCGGGCCGGAACTCCTGTTCGCCGACGAACCGACCGGCAATCTGGACGGAACCAACGGCGCCCTGGTCGCCGACATGCTGTTCGACCTCGTGCGCGACAGCGGCGCGGCCCTGGTCCTGGTGACCCATGACGACCGTCTCGCCGCACGCGCGGATCGGATCGTGACGATGCGCGATGGTCAGGTCGTCGTCACGTCGCAGGCCTCCGCATGAGGCTCGCCTTCCGCTTCGCCCGCCGCGAGCTCCGCTCCGGGATCGCGGGGTTTCGCATCTTCCTGGCCTGTCTGGCCCTGGGCGTGGCGGCGATCGCCGCCTCAGGCTCGACCGCCGAGGCCTTCCGCCAGGGGCTGGCCAGTCAAGCGCGGGAGATCCTTGGCGGCGACGTCGTGTTCAGCCTCGATCAGGGCCGGTTCAGCCCCGACCAACGCGCCGCCTTCGCCGCCCTGGGTCCGGTCGCCTATTCGGTGCGGGCCAACGGCATGGCCGAGACCGGCGCCGGCCGACGTCGCCTGGTCGATATGCGCGGGGTCGACGCCGCCTATCCCCTGGTCGGCGCGGTCCAACTGTCGGGCGCGCCCGATCTGGCCACGGCCTTGCGCGTCGAGAACGGCGTGGCGGGCGCTGTCGTCGAACAGGGCCTGCTGGATCGACTCGCCCTCAAGCTCGGCGACACCTTCACGGTGGGTGGAACGCCGTTCGTCGCGCGCGCCGTCCTTCTGGCCGAACCCGACCGGCTGGGCCGGGGCTTTGCGCTTGGCCCCCGCGTGGTGACGACCGTTCCCGCCGTCGAGCGGGCCGGCCTGCTCGCCCCCGGCGGCCTGTTCGGCGAGGCGGTGCGCATCGTCCTTCCCGCCGACGTCGATCCCAAGGCCGCCATCGCAGGCATCGAAAAACGGTTTCCGCAGAGCCGGCTCGAAGCCCGAGATCGGTCGGAGGCCGCCGCCGGCGCCGGACGACTGATCGATCAGCTCGAATACTTCCTCGGCTTCATCGGCCTGGCGTCTCTCGTGGCCGGCGGGCTCGGCGTGGGGGGCGCCGTATCGGCCTATCTGGAAGGCCGCAAGCCGTCGATAGCGACCCTGAAGGCCCTCGGCGCGGAGGGCGCGCTGATCCGCGAGATCTATCTGATCCAGATCGGGGTTCTTGCCGCCGTCGGGGTCGCCATCGGTCTCGTGATCGGCGCCGTCGTGCCGCTCGTCATCGGCGTGCTGGCGAAGGACAGCCTGCCCATCCCCGCCCTCTTCGCCGTCTATCCCGCGCCGCTCGTCAAGGCCGGGGCGTTCGGCCTTCTGGCGGCCGCTGCCTTCGCGCTCGCGCCCCTTGCCCGCGCCCGTGCGACGCCGCCGTCGGCCCTGTTCCGTCGCCAGCTTACCGACCGGCCCGTCCTCGGCGTCGAACTGGTCTTCGCCGTGCTGGCCGCGATCGGACTGGCGGGCCTGGCCCTTTGGACCGCACCGTCGAAGCTTGCGGCGGCCGCATTGATCGGCGGCACGGTCGTCGCCTTCGCACTTCTCTGGCTGCTCGGTCGCGCGGCGGCCGCCCTCGCCGGACGCCTGAGACGACACGCCGGCGGCGCGGTGCGCCTGGGGCTGGCCAATCTCGCCGGCCCCCGCTCGGCGGCGCGCACCGCCTCCCCCGCCATCGGCCTGGGTGTCGCACTTCTGGCCATGGTCGTGCTCATTCAGTCCAGCCTGCTGGGCCAGATCACCGAGGTGGCCCCGCGATCGGCCCCGTCCGTGGTCTTCACCGAAATCCCCGCTGATCGCGGTGCGGCGTTCGATGCGGCGGTGGGCAAGGTGATGGCGAACCCTAGGCCGGATCGCTACCGACGTCTTCCACTCCTCACGGGGCGGATCATGCGGTTGAAAGGCGCGCCCGTCGATCTCGACGCCCTGCCTCAGGGAGAACGCTGGGCCTTCGACCAGGACATTCTCCTGACCGCGCTCGCCGGCGCGCCGGACGATGCCAACCTCGTCTCCGGCCGGTGGTGGGCCGCCGATTACGCCGGTCCGCCTCAGATCGCCCTCTCGCAAGATTTGGCCAAGGCCGCCGATCTCAAGGTCGGCGACAGCCTGACCCTGCAACTGCTGGGTCGAGAGATGGACGTGCGCATCGCGGCCCTGCGCCGGACCGAGCCGGGCGGCTTCGGGACCAACTTCCTGCTCGTCCTCAACGCCGCCGCCATCGAAGGCGCCAATCCCCGCAGCGTCGCCATCGCCCGCGCCAGCCCCGCCGAGGAACAGGCCCTGACCCAGACGCTTGGCGCAGACTTCCGCGAAGTGAACGTCATCAGCGTCCGCGAGCAACTTGAAGCCGCAGCCACCCTCTTCGACCGCCTCGCCCTGGCCATACGCGGGGCCGCGGCCGTCGCCGGTCTCGCCGGTCTGCTCGTTCTGGTCGGCGCCATCGCGGCAGGCGTGCGCGAGCGGGCGCGCGAGGCGGCCGTCCTCAAGGTGCTGGGCGGCTCCCACGCCCAGATCCTGACCGCCTACCTCGTGGAATACAGTTTGGTCGGCGCCATCGCCGGCCTCGCCGGTCTCCTGCTCGGCGCCGCCGGCGCCTGGCCGGTCGTGACCCTGGCCTTCAAGGCCACATGGAGCATGGACTGGGCCGGCGTCGTCCTGCTGCTGACCGGCGCCACGGGCATCGCGGCCCTGGGCGGCGCCATAGCGGCCCTGCACGCCCTGTCGCAACGCCCCGCGCCGGTTCTCCGGTCGGACTGACGCCTGCTGTACCGTCTAGGCTTACGGTGCACGACCGCCCTACTGCGTCGGAGCGATGCGCCACACCGTGTTGGACAGGTCGTCGGCGACCAGCAGGACACGCTTGTTCGGGTCGAAGGCCACGCCGACCGGCCGGCCGCGCGCCTCGCCGTTCTTTAGGAAGCCGGTGGCGAAATCGACCGGCGGGCCTGCGGGACGACCGCTGTTGAAGGGCACCCAGGCCACCTTGTAGCCGGACGGATCCTGGCGGTTCCAGCTGCCGTGCATACCGATGAAGGCACCGTTGGAAAACGCCCCGCCGAAGCCGCCGTTGCGCGCGAAGTCAATGCCCAGCGCCGCGACGTGCGAGCCCAGGGCGTAGTCCGGCGCGATGGCCTTGGCGACCATCTCCGGATTTTGCGGCATCACGCGCGGATCGCGGTTCTGGCCCCAATAGCTGTAGGGCCAACCATAGAAGGCGCCGTCCTTCACCTGGGTCAGATAATCCGGCACCAGTTGCGGGCCCAGTTCGTCGCGCTCGTTGACCACCGACCACAACAGGCTGGTCGTCGGCTCGATCGCCAGGGCCGTCGGGTTGCGGATGCCGGTAGCGATTGTCCGGCGCGCGCCGGTCGCCCGGTCGATCTCCCAGACCACGGCCCGCTCTTCCTCCACGGCCATGCCGCGTTCGCCGATGTTGGAGTTGGAGCCGATGCCGACATAGAGCTTGGTCCCGTCGGCGCTGACGGTCAGGGACTTGGTCCAGTGGTGGTTGATGCGCGAAGGCAGTTCGGTGACCCGCTCGGCCGGCGTCGAGATGCCGGTCTGGCCCGGCTGGAAGGCGAAGCGGACCAGCGCGCCTTGCTCGGCGACGTAGAGAGACCCATCGACATAGGCGAGGCCGTAGGGCGCATCCAGGTTCTCGACCAGGACGGTGCGCAGTTCGGGGATGCCGTCGTTATTGGCGTCGCGCAGCAGGGTGATGCGGTTGCCGCCTTTGATCTTAGTGTTGCCCTGTTTCTTGATGACGCCGGCGATCACGTCCTTGGGGCGCAAGGGCGGGGCGTGGCCGCCGCGCCCCTCGGCGATCAGGACGTCGCCGTTCGGCAGCACCAGCATCTGGCGGGGGATCTTCAGGTCGGTGGCGAAGGCGCTGACGGTGAAGCCTGCCGGCACGGTCGGCGTCTCGCCGTTCCAGTTTGCGGGCGGGCTGATTTTCATCGCCGGGACCAGGGTTTCGTTGACCTGGGGCAGGTCGGGCGTGGCGCCCGTCTGGTTCAGCTTGGGATCGCTGGCGTTGCCGCACGAGGCGACGGTCAGGGCCATGGCGAGGGTCGCGGCGCTGGCGGCGAGCAGGTTCTTGTTCATCGGACGCTCTCCCGCGCGGCATAGGCGGTCCAGCCGGCGACCAGGACCAGGATTGTGCAGAGGATCGACAGGATCACGCCGAAGGCGCCGACCGAGCTCCAGGCGTCCTGGCTATGCTTGAAGGCGTTGACCAGGCCCAGCACCCAGGCCAGCGCCAGGGCGACCAAATGGATCAGCGCGCGACGCGACCGGCCGAAAACGAAATCGACGATGGAGAAGACGCCCGCCAACCCGCCGAACACCAGGGCGCCGGTGATCAGCCAGGCCGAGAAGTTGGTCCATTGAATCTCGGCCGTCTTCAGATAGGCGATGTCGGTGAACAGGGCGAAGGTGAACAGGGCGATCGGAAACGCCAGCAATAGGCCGTGCAGCGGTCGAATGACCGCACCTGATAGTCCGTGGGTGCTCATGCCGGCCCTCTCCTGAAGTCTAGCTTGGCTAACCGTCTGATCGCGAAATGGTTCACCCGTTTTGAATATCGGCGCCGCGTCATTTCCGCCCGACGGTCGCTCAGACCGGCGCGACAAGCACCAGGGTCTGAAACACCACGCCGATCCCGCCCAGCAGCCCTCCTGCGACCGCCAGTCGAAGGCCGAAGGCGCGGGTTTCGTCCGTGGGCTTCATTCGCAGCCAGACGATGCAACGCCAGCACAACCCGGCGATGGCGATCAGGCAGATCATGCTGAAGACCAGCCCTGCCCCGTTCCACGCCCCGGCGTCGTCGCGGGCCACGTCGCTGGCGCTCGACAGCAGGTAAAGGCCCATAAAGTGGGCGGCCCAGATCAACAGGCCGCCCAGCATCAGCAGCCAGAACCTCATGCGCCCACGCCGGGGAACAGGCGGATCAGCAGGGTCGTCGCCGCCCCCTGAACCGCCGTGAAGGCCACGAACAGGGCGACCACTTCAAAGGTCGCCGGATAGCGCGACGACACCAGACCGCACAGCCAGCGCAGCAGGACGAAAGGTCCCATCAGAAGCGAGATGCCGACGAACGTCCCCTGCCAGGCCAACAGCGCATAGACGGTCGCACCCTGGCTGGACGCGTCGGGACGCAGGCCCGAGTTCCACCAGGCCGAGGCCTCCGCCGCAAAGGCGCCGCCCGCCGCCAGGGTCGCGGCCAGCATCAGGACGGCGGCGATGCCGGCGCTGCGGGGCCGGTCCAGTTTCAGTGCGCCTTGAGACGCCCATGCGCCGACGCCGGCGGCTGCGAGCAGGCCCAGCGTCAGCGGCAGCGAACCGATCTCCGGCGGCGCCTGCCACAGGTCAGGCCGCCTGCTCCACAGGAAGACGTAGGAGAAACAGGCCATGATCGCGACCATGCCCGACACGATCAGGGTGATAACCATGGCCCACCAGCCATGACTGCTGGGGCCTGAGACATAGGTCGGCAATCGCACGCCGCCGCCTACATCCACCGTCGCCGGGCCGCTGGGCCGATCCAGGCCCCAGCACCATTTGAGGATGCAGTAGATGGCCAGAACGCCGCTGATGACCGACACCAGATAGGCCTGGATCGTCAGGATCAGGAAGAATCCAGCCGTGAAGATCGCGCCCCACACATACCAGCTGGACGGCCGGGGCATGCGCTGCAGATATTGCGGCTCGGCGTTGATCGGACTGGTGATCATCGTCTCACGCTCGCCACGCGGCGCACCGGGCAGGAAGTAGCGGCCGGCTTCCACATCGCGGGCCAGGTCGGGCTGGTCCCAGACGGGATACAGACTCTTGATCACCGGGACAGAGCGCAACGAATACCGGCCGGAGGGCAGCCACTCCAGCCCGGGCCCGCCGAAGACATTGCCCGCGTCCTTGTTCCCGAACGGTCGGAAGTTGCGCACCATGTCGACGACCCACAGCAGGACCGCGAGGCCGAACATGAAGGAGCCGACGGTCGAGATCATATTGGGCAGGTCCCAGCCCCGGTCCGGCAGATAGGTATAGACCCGGCGCGGCATGCCCATCAGCCCGGTCAGGTGCATGGGCATGAAGGTCAAGTTGTGGCCGACGAACATCAGCCAGAAGATCCACTTGCCCCACCGCTCGCTCAGCGGCCGGCTGCTGGACATCGGGGTCCAGTAGTAGATGGCGGCGAACAGGGGGAAGACCATGCCGCCGATCAGGACGTAGTGCAGGTGGGCGACGATGAAATAGCTGTCGTGGGCCTGCCAGTCGAACGGGACCATGGCGACCATGACCCCGGTCAGCCCGCCCATGACGAAGATCACCAGCCCCCCGACCGCGAAAAGGCCGGGCGTATTGAACCGCATCTTGCCCGCCGCCAGGGTGGCGATCCAGGCGAAGACCTGCACCCCCGCCGGCACGCTGACGGCCATGGAGGCGGCGCTGAAGTAGTTGATCGAGATCTGCGGCATGCCCGTGGTGAACATGTGGTGCGCCCATACGCCGAAGCTGATGAAGCCCGTCGCCAGCATGGCCAGAACCACCAGCCGATAACCGACCAGCTTGGTCTGGGCGACCGCCGGGATCAGGGTCGACATGGCCCCCGCCGCCGGCAGGAAGATTATGTAGACCTCGGGGTGGCCGAAGAACCAGAACAGGTGCTGCCACAGCATGGGGTCGCCGCCCTTGGCCGCATCGAAGAAGGGCCAGCCGAGCGCGCGTTCCAGCTCCAGCAGAAGCGTGGACAGGATGATCGACGGGAAGGCGATGATGATCATGCAGGCGAAGATCAGCATGGCCCAGGCGAAGATCGGCAGCTTGTCCAGCGTCATGCCCGGCGCGCGGGTCTTCAACACGCCGACGATGATCTCGATGGCGCCGGCGATGGCCGAGATCTCGATAAAGCCGATGCCCAGCAGCCAGAAGTCGGCGTTGATCCCCGGCGAATAGGTGGTCGAGGTCAGCGGCGGATACATGAACCAGCCGCCGTTCGGCGCCAGGCCGAAGAACAGCGAGGCGAAGAAGCACAGCCCCCCAACCAGATAGGCCCAGAAGGCGTAGGCGCTCAGCCTCGGGAACGGCAGGTCGCGCGCGCCCAGCATCTGGGGCAGCAGCAGCACGCCCAGGGCCTCGACCGCCGGGACGGCGAACAGGAACATCATCACCGTGCCGTGCATGGTGAAGATCTGGTTGTAGGTCTCCTGCGCCAGGAAGCCCGTCATCGGAAGGGCCAGCTGGGTCCGCATCAACAGGGCCAGCACCCCGGCCAGCACGAAGAACAGCATGGCCGCGCCGACGTAATAGACGCCGATGTAGTTGTTGTTGATCGCGGTGATCCACTCCCACGGACGACGCGGGCCGCACCAGACCTCTTCCAGCTGCTCCAGCTCGCCCTCGGGCCGGGCTTCGGTCGTGGGGAAGCGTTTGTAGAGTTCGGGATCGAACCCGGTTTCCGAACTCATTTCAGGCTTTCCAGATAGGCGGCGACGGCGCGCACGTCCTGGCCCGACAGGACCGCATAGGACGGCATCCGGTTGCCCGGCTTCAGACTCTGGCTGTCCGATATCCAGCCCGCCATCGTCCCCTGATTGTTCGGCAGGATGCCGGCGCCCAGGGTCTGGCGCGATCCGACATGGGTCAGGTCCGGGCCAGCCAGGCCGTTCGCCTCGGTCCCGCGAATGGTGTGGCAGGCGGCACAGCCCGACGCAGCGAAGACATTGCGCCCTTGGTCGATCAGCGCCAGCGGTCCCTGGGCCGACGGCACGGCGGCGGCCGGCCGCGACTGTCGTGCCAGCCAGGCGGCGTAGTCGGCCGGCGCATGGGCCACGACCACCAGCCCCATCAGGGCGTGCGGCCCGCCGCAATATTCGGCGCACTGTCCGCCGTAGGTCCCGGGCGCATCGGCCTGCAACCGCATGAAGTTGCGACGGCCGGGGATCATGTCGGTCTTTCCGCCCAGGCGCGGCACCCAGAAGCTGTGGATCACGTCGGCGCTTTCCAGCTCGAACACCACCGGCTGGCCAGCTGGAATGTGGACCTCGTTGGCGTCCTGAACGATCTCGCGACCCTGACCATCCAGATAGGCGACGCGCCACCACCACATCTCGCCCGTGACCCGCACCCGCATCTCGCCCGGCTTTGGCGCATCGGCCACCCGCGCGGTCGTAGTCAGTCCATAGATCAGCAGGCCCGTGAGAACGACCACCGGAAAGACCAGGCCGGCAATCCAGATCAGGCGCTCGCCCCCGACCCGCCGCTTCCACTTGCGCGGCCCGAACAGGGCGACGCCCAGCGCGACCAGCACGACGACCATGACCACCGCCGCCATGACGAACAGCACCCAGGCCACGGTCTGGATCGGCCCGGCGAACGGTCCGGCCGGGTCGAGCACGGGCGGGGGCCATCCGGCGATTCCGGGAGGAGCTTCAGTCTTCATCGAGCGTGTACAGATAGGCCGCAACGTCGCGGGCTTGGTCTTGCGTCAGGGGCATGGGCGGCATGGCGGTTCCGGGGTCCATCGACGGCGCGTCGATCAGCCAGCGGATCAGGACATCGGGCTGGTTCGGCAGACGCCCGGCGATCAGGGGCCGCGCGCCGAAACCGGCAAGGTTCGAGCCCGAGCGTCCCTCAGGCCAGGCGACGCCGGGAATCTTGTGACAGGCGGCGCAACCGACTTCCTCGATCACCGCCAGTCCGGCTACCGGATCGGCCTGAACCATCGGTCGCGGCAGATCGGCCTTGTCCACGCAGGCGCACAGGGCGAGCGCCAGCGCGCCGACCGTCACCCGCCGTCCCATCGCCTCGCCCGTCGTCCGAAAACCCATCCGCCCCCCAAAGCTTCGCCAGAGCAATCCCCTTGCCGGACGGAGGTTCCCGACTGCGACATGGAGCCCCGTCGCAATCCAATGCGGAACCTCCGCCATAAGCAGGTGTTGCACCGCCGTGCGCGCGCCCCTTTCCGCCCTACTCCTGCTGACCGGCCTGGCCGCCTGCGACTCCACGCCGGGCCAGACGGATCGCGCCTTCACCGCCGATGGCCAGATCATCGCCATGAGCGGCGGCGCCGGCGGCGCGGCCAACGCCTGTTTCACCTGCCACGGTCTGGACGGGGGTGGGGACGGCGTGGCGGCGCCCCGTCTGGCGGGTCTCGACGCCGGCTATCTGCAGAAACAGATGGAAGACTACGCCTCTGGTCTGAGGCCCGATGACGCCATGACCCGAATCGCCAAGGCGCTGGACCAGAAGGGCCGGCGCGAGGTCGCGGCCTACTATGCGTCCCTGCCCGCTCCACAAACCCAGATGCCGGCTACGGCCCCCGCGCCTACGATCTATCTCCAGGGCGACGCCTCGCGCGGCATCGTCGCCTGCGCCTCCTGCCATGGCGCGGACGGTCAAGGGTCCGGACAGGGCGGCAATCCCCAGATCGCGGGCCAGCCCGTCGCCTATACGCTGGAACAGATCGGGCGGTGGAAGTCGGGCGAACGCCGCAACGATCCGCGCGGGGTCATGGCCGCCGCCGTCAAATCGCTTTCGGACCCAGAAGCCCGCGCCATAGCGTCCTGGCTGTCGACGCAACCCGCTTCTCCAGCGCCCGCCAGCGCCGCTGCCACCGGGTCCGCTTCCGTTGACGCAGCGGCACGACCGGCAGCATCGCGTGAAACACGTCGTCCCTATCGATCAGATGGTGCTTGAGCGCCGCGCCGGCGTGGATCGGGATCATCAGCAGCAGGGTCACGACCAGGCCCCAGTGCATCCATTCCGCCGCCGCCTCGATCCCCCATAGTTGGGTGTTCGACAGATCCTGCAACGGCAGCAGCGGCCATTTGATGAAGCCCAGCGTCTCCAGCTGCCGCGTCCGATCCGTCGCCGAGATCATGGCCCAGCCCGACAGCGGCAGGCCGAACAGACAGATGTAGAAGACATAGTGGGTCACATGGGCGGCCATGCTCTCCCACCCCGGCTTGTCGGCATCGTTGATCAGATTGGGCGCCAGCAGTCGCCACGACAGCCGCCCGATCACCAGGATCAGCATCAGCACACCGACCGCGAAATGCAGGTCATAGGCGGCCATCATGGCGCCGCCGACCGGCTGACGCCCCATCCACCAGCCCCAGCCGAGCTGGAAGATCACCAGCCCCGCCATGACCCAGTGAAACAGGATGCCGACGGGCGAATACCGGCCCTCGTCATGGTGCCCCGCCGCCCATTCGAGCAGTTGCGTGAAAAGCTTCTCGATCACGCCGCCCGCGCCTCGACATCAGGCCCGATCACTTGACCCAGCCGCCAAAGCGCCGCGAACAGATACAGCGCCGCTGCCGGCGCCCACATGATCAGCCCGGCCGCCTGCTGATCCTCCAGCGGCGTCATGCCCCAAGCCAGGGTGGTGTAGGCATGCGGCGCATAGACGGCCTGCCCTGCAAAGGTCAGCACCGCTCCCAGCAGGCCCATCGCCAGCATCGCCGCCAGAAGCGCCACGACCGCCGCCGGCGCCGTGGCCGCCCGCGCCGCCGCCCAGAACCACGTCGCACTGGCCAACAAGCTGATCTGCATCACCCAATAGACGCCATCATTGGAAAGGGCGGCGGCATAGGCCCCCGGCGCATGCCAGGCCCAGAAGATGACCGCCTGAACCGCCGTCGCCAGCACCAGCGACCCATATCGCCGAACCGGCAAGGCGCCCGCCAACAGCGGCGCAGCCACGCCGACCAGCAAGACGTGATGCACCGTCCGCGCCGAGAACAGCGCCGAACTCAAGGCGCACAAGGGCGAAACGAACCCCACCGCCAGCACCGCCATCGCCGCCAACCCAAAGGCGCGTCGCCACCCTTCGAGACGCAGCGCGATCAGACCCGTGGCCACGACCAGAACCAGCAGTAACACCGGATCCAGGTTCCACCGCCAATCGCCGAGTTCAGGCGCGACGCCGCAATAGGGCGTCCACATCCCCCCCGCGCTCATGATCGCATCATCTCAGGCATCAGGTGCGTCCCCTCAAGCTTCAACATGGAAAGCCGCAGCGCCGCGCCCCGGTTCCAACTCGGGGTGCGCAGTCTCCACTAACAGAATGGGCGGTCGATTAAGACGCAGATTGCGAACGCTTGAGGTCGTCACCAACACCCCGGAGAACGGCCGGTCGGAACTTGGAAAGAAACGCTCGACATTGATGCTTCTCATAACGGCGACCAGTCGCGCCCGATTTTCCGGAGACACACAGGCATCGAAGGCGGCCGCCAGACGACAGACGTGGGCGGGATTGCGCAGATCGACGGCGTAGGCCCGGCGGAAATCGCCAGCGGATCAACATCCTGTTGGAGGGTTTAGGCGAGTTCGACTTGCGTCCTACGTCGCCTTGACTGCCTGGGAGTGGGCGGGTCTCAGAATGCACAAAACCCCACAGTGTGAACTGTGGGGTTTTGTTTATAGTTTGGGTGCGGGAGTAGGATTTGAACCTACGACCTTCAGGTTATGAGCCTGACGAGCTACCGGGCTGCTCCATCCCGCGGCAAACGGTAGTGTCGAAAAGGAAGAACGGTTCGAGAAGTGCGCTCAAGTAGGCCGAAGGCCGTTAGCGCGTAAATCATGTGTGCTTGGTAGACCCGGCGACGACCTACTCTCCCGCGCCTTGAGACGAAGTACCATTGGCTCTGGAGGGCTTAACGACCGAGTTCGGAATGGGATCGGGTGGGGAACCTCCGACATAGTCACCAGGTCAACCAAGCACACATGATTTCTGGCCTATCGGGCTTTCGCCCTACTTGAGGCCAGATACCACTCAAGCTCAAGCAGCGCGAAGCGCGGTAGCTTAAGCAAGAGTGAGAAGAAGACATTGTCTGAGATTGCTTCGGTCAAGGAGCAATCATCGAATGAGTTTTGCTGAGAAACGATCAAACCGATCGGATTATTAGTACCAGTAAGCTTCATGGGTCGCCCCACTTCCACACCTGGCCTATCAACGTGGTAGTCTTCCACGATCCTCAGCGAAGCCTTGTTTTGAGGTTAGTTTCCCGCTTAGATGCTTTCAGCGGTTATCTATTCCATACTTAGCTACCCTGCTGCACAGCTGGCGCCATGACAGGTACACCAGAGGTATGTCCATCCCGGTCCTCTCGTACTAGGGACAGATCCTCTCAAGCTTCGAACACCCACGGCAGATAGGGACCAAACTGTCTCACGACGTTCTGAACCCAGCTCACGTACCACTTTAAATGGCGAACAGCCATACCCTTGGGACCTGCTCCAGCCCCAGGATGTGATGAGCCGACATCGAGGTGCCAAACTTTGCCGTCGATATGGACTCTTGGGCAAAATCAGCCTGTTATCCCTAGAGTACCTTTTATCCGTTGAGCGATGGCCCTTCCACTCGGGACCACCGGATCACTATGGCCGACTTTCGTCTCTGCTCGACTTGTCAGTCTCGCAGTCAGGCGGGCTTATGCCATTGCACTCGACGACCGATTTCCGACCGGTCTGAGCCCACCATCGCGCGCCTCCGTTACACTTTAGGAGGCGACCGCCCCAGTCAAACTACCCACCACGCCATGTCCCGGGACCGGATAACGGCCCTCGGTTAGACGTCAACGACAGTAAGGGTGGTATTTCAAGGACGACTCCACCAGAGCTGGCGCTCCGGTTTCATAGTCTCCCACCTATCCTACACATACGGTCGCTAACGCCAAGGCGAAGCTATAGTAAAGGTTCATAGGGTCTTTCCGTCTGACCGCGGGAACCCCGCATCTTCACGGGGAATTCAATTTCACTGAGCCTATGCTGGAGACAGTGGGGAAGTCGTTACGCCATTCGTGCAGGTCGGAACTTACCCGACAAGGAATTTCGCTACCTTAGGACCGTTATAGTTACGGCCGCCGTTTACCTGGGCTTCAGTTCGTCGCTTTCACAACTCCCTTTAACCTTCAGGCACCGGGCAGGCGTCAGACCCTATACGTCGCATTGCTGCTTCGCAGAGCCCTGTGTTTTTGCTAAACAGTCGCTACCCCCTGGCTTGTGCCACTCAGTCCTGGTTGCCCAGGGTGAGTCACGCTTATTCCGAAGTTACGCGTGCAATTTGCCGAGTTCCTTCAGCATAGTTCTCTCAAACGCCTTGGTATGCTCTACCTGACCACCTGTGTCGGTTTCGGGTACGGTCTCTGCTGGAGTTATTTCCTGGGACAACGCCCCCGCACACACAATCCAATAAGTGGGTACGAGTTAAGCCATCCGTCACTTCCAGCTGGTGCAGGAATATTTACCTGCTTCCCATCGACTACGCTTTTCAGCCTCGCCTTAGGGGCCGACTAACCCTGCGCAGATTAGCTTTACGCAGGAACCCTTGGTCTTTCGGCGGGAGTGTCTCTCACACTCCTATCGTTACTCATGTCAGCATTCTCACTTCCGATACCTCCAGCCAGGCTCACGCCTGACCTTCACCGGCCTACGGAACGCTCCGCTACCGCTTGCAGTAAACTGCAAACCCATATCTTCGGCGCACGGCTTGAGCCCCGTTACATTTTCCGCGCAGGTTCGCTTGATCAGTGAGCTGTTACGCTTTCTTTAAAGGATGGCTGCTTCTAAGCCAACCTCCTGATTGTCAAAGCAATCCCACATCGTTTCCCACTTAGCCGTGACTTGGGGGCCTTAGATGATGGTTAGGGTTGTTTCCCTTTTCACGACGGACGTTAGCACCCGCCGTGTGTCTGCCCGATAGTTCTCTTGGGTATTCGGAGTTTGGTTAGTATTGGTACCGCTCGCGCAGCCCGCAACCATCCAGTGCTCTACCCCCCAAGGAATTCGTCGGACGCTCTACCTAAATAGATTTCGCGGAGAACCAGCTATGTCCAGGTTTGATTGGCCTTTCACCCCTATCCACAAGTCATCCCAGAATTTTTCAACATTCACGGGTTCGGTCCTCCAGTTGGTGTTACCCAACCTTCAACCTGCTCATGGATAGATCACCTGGTTTCGGGTCGTCATACGTCGAACTTAGCGCCCTATTCAGACTCGCTTTCGCTGCGCCTACACCTAACGGCTTAAGCTTGCTCGACACATGAAGTCGCTGACCCATTATACAAAAGGTACGCCGTCACCCCGCTTGGGGGCTCCGACTGCTTGTAGGCTTCCGATTTCAGGATCTGTTTCACTCCCCTTGTCGGGGTGCTTTTCACCTTTCCCTCACGGTACTTGTTCACTATCGGTCGTAGAGGAGTACTTAGGCTTGGAGGGTGGTCCCCCCATGTTCAGACAGGATTTCACGTGTCCCGCCCTACTCGAGTCTCTTGCTATTTGATGACTACGGGGCTTTCACCCACTATGGCCGACCTTTCCAGATCGTTCGTCTTTATTTCACAAGAGCACTGGCCTGGTCCCGGTTCGCTCGCCACTACTACGGGAGTCTCGGTTGATGTCCTTTCCTCCGGGTACTGAGATGTTTCAGTTCCCCGGGTTCGCTTAATGAACCTATGTATTCAGTTCATTATACCTTTCAACAATCCGCCAATCGCCGTCCTGGCCGAAACCAGAACGAAGTTGGAAGACTGTAAAGGTGGGTTTCCCCATTCGGAAATAACCGGATCAAAGGGTGCTAGCGCCTCCCCGGTTCTTATCGCAGCTTGCCACGTCCTTCATCGCCTCTCTACGCCAAGGCATCCGTCAGAAGCCCTTCAACGTTTGATCGTTTCTCAGCAAAACTCATGCTTGGTTTATTCCGCCCGACTGGAAAGTTGCCGGGGGACCAAGCCTGATATTTGTCAGACAATGTCTTCTTCTCGAACATAACCTAAAAGCTCAGGGGAGCCGGTTGCGTTCTTCCTTTACGATTTCAATGCACGCCAACCTTACGGCTGACGGCAAACTTGAATGCGATCACAAGATCCTGGTGGAGCCAGACGGAGTCGAACCGACGACATCCTGCTTGCAAAGCAGGCGCTCTACCAACTGAGCTATGGCCCCGTTCCAAGGAACAGTGCGAAGCCCAGGAGAGCTGTCGGCGATGCCGTCTTGAGGCTGAGAACCCCGGCGAACCAGAAGTCCTGGTAGGCCCGGGCAGACTCGAACTGCCGACCTTACGCTTATCAGGCGTACGCTCTAACCACCTGAGCTACGGGCCTATGGCAGCGACAGCCGGGCTATAAGACCCAGGCTCGCGATCGCGTCACCAGTACAACGACCCGAATGGTCGATGCGTCGATGACGAAAGTGGAAAGAGAAACGGAGACGGCGGCGTTCCGCCGTTTGTGCTCGGCGCTGTGAAGCGCTTCGCTATTGGAGCCTCAATAGACAGCCTCGTGAGAGACAGCCTGGAGAAGCATCCTTAGAAAGGAGGTGATCCAGCCGCAGGTTCCCCTACGGCTACCTTGTTACGACTTCACCCCAGTCGCTGACCCTACCGTGGTCGCCTGCCCCCTTGCGGTCAGCGCAGCGCCTTCGGGTAGAACCAACTCCCATGGTGTGACGGGCGGTGTGTACAAGGCCCGGGAACGTATTCACCGCGGCATGCTGATCCGCGATTACTAGCGATTCCAACTTCATGCCCTCGAGTTGCAGAGGACAATCCGAACTGAGACGACTTTTAAGGATTAACCCTCTGTAGTCGCCATTGTAGCACGTGTGTAGCCCACCCTGTAAGGGCCATGAGGACTTGACGTCATCCCCACCTTCCTCCGGCTTAGCACCGGCAGTCCCATTAGAGTTCCCAACTAAATGATGGCAACTAATGGCGAGGGTTGCGCTCGTTGCGGGACTTAACCCAACATCTCACGACACGAGCTGACGACAGCCATGCAGCACCTGTGTCCTAGTCTCCGAAGAGAAAGCCAGATCTCTCTGGCGGTCCAGGCATGTCAAAAGGTGGTAAGGTTCTGCGCGTTGCTTCGAATTAAACCACATGCTCCACCGCTTGTGCGGGCCCCCGTCAATTCCTTTGAGTTTTAATCTTGCGACCGTACTCCCCAGGCGGATTGCTTAATGCGTTAGCTGCGTCACCGAAATGCATGCATCCCGACAACTAGCAATCATCGTTTACGGCGTGGACTACCAGGGTATCTAATCCTGTTTGCTCCCCACGCTTTCGAGCCTCAGCGTCAGTAATGAGCCAGTATGTCGCCTTCGCCACTGGTGTTCTTCCGAATATCTACGAATTTCACCTCTACACTCGGAGTTCCACATACCTCTCTCATACTCAAGACACCCAGTATCAAAGGCAATTCCGAGGTTGAGCCCCGGGATTTCACCCCTGACTTAAATGTCCGCCTACGCTCCCTTTACGCCCAGTAATTCCGAGCAACGCTAGCCCCCTTCGTATTACCGCGGCTGCTGGCACGAAGTTAGCCGGGGCTTCTTCTCCGGGTACCGTCATTATCGTCCCCGGTGAAAGAATTTTACAATCCTAAGACCTTCATCATTCACGCGGCATGGCTGCGTCAGGCTTTCGCCCATTGCGCAAGATTCCCCACTGCTGCCTCCCGTAGGAGTTTGGGCCGTGTCTCAGTCCCAATGTGGCTGATCATCCTCTCAGACCAGCTACTGATCGTCGCCTTGGTGAGCCTTTACCTCACCAACTAGCTAATCAGACGCGGGCCGCTCTAATGGCGATAAATCTTTCCCCCGAAGGGCACATTCGGTATTAGCACAAGTTTCCCTGAGTTATTCCGAACCAAAAGGCACGTTCCCACGTGTTACTCACCCGTCCGCCACTAACTCCGAAGAGTTCGTTCGACTTGCATGTGTTAGGCCTGCCGCCAGCGTTCGCTCTGAGCCAGGATCAAACTCTCAGGTTGAGTTGACTTCTGACCTAAGCTTAAGAACATCCCGAAGGACGTCTTGGCATTAGTTCTACGTATTTTATTGACGAGTTCCCATTCATCGATCCGAAGACCGACGCATGGTATCTTTTCAAAAAGACCGCAGATAGTCAGTGTCGTATGATGACCTTCTAGGGTCATCGCAAGAACACCGCCGCCTGCGTTTCTCTTTCCAAATCAACAATGTCAAAGACCAAAACCGCATCAGCGGCCCGACTTGTTTAGCGCCGTGTCGTCGGCGGAGGCGGGGATTTAGAGACCGCCGAACCTCATGTCAACCGCTCTTTTCAGAGATCTTTCGGAGAGAAAGGCGAACCCTTCAGACCGCAAGAAACCACCGGAGGAAAGCGAGGCTTACCTCTAAAAACCCGTCGGCGATTCGATTGGAGCGCGGAACCTAGTGAAACCAACCGATGAAAGCAAGAAGTTTTTCAACCCCTCCTCCCGTGGGACCTTGGAGATTTGCACCCCCTCAGACCCGTCGGCCGGCCCGTTTCCGAGCGAGGCGGCTCTATACGTAGACCCCGATTTGTCCGCAACCAGATTCTGACAGGACCGCGAAACTTTCTCAAAGAGCACGAGTCAACGAGCGACGGCAGCAGTCGTCAGCCCGCAATGTAAGTGCGCAAACTCGCGGCCTCCTGGGCGTGCTCAGCGATCTGGCATTTCACCACGTCGCCGATGGAGATGACGCCGACCAATCGTGTGGCTTCCATCACCGGTAGATGTCGGATGCGTCGGTCGGTCATGCGAGCCATCAGGGCCGACATCTCCTCGCCGGGTTCGGCGAAGATCACCTTGGCGGTCATATAGTCGGCGACCGGACGATCCAGCGCCTTGGCGCCATCGGCGGCCAAGGCCTTGACCACGTCCCGTTCGGAAAAGACGCCGACGACATGGTCGCCGTCAAAGACGACCAGCGCCCCGACCCTTTTCTGCTCCAACTCTGCGCAGGCCTGCGTCACCGTCAGGTCGGGCGTGATGGAGAAGACGGCGTTTCCCTTGGTCTTGAGGATTTCGGCGACGAACATCGCGGCTCCTTCTCTCTAAAGAAGAGACGACCGCAGGGCCGGAATGGCGACAGGGCCGCTCGGGAACCGATGATTGCTCAGCACACGCCAGGAATCAAACGCCGCTGACGGATTTCGGCGCGACGCCTCTGCCGAACAGCCGGCCCAACGGCCCGATCGCCAGGAAGCCGACGACGAAGCCGACCGCGTGGGCTTCCCACGCGATACGCGCACCTTCCGCGCCGGGCGCATAGCCGATCAGGCCGGTCAGCGCATTGATCCCCATCCAGGCGACGGCGGCGCTGATGACTCGGCGATCGGTCATCGGCAGCACCCTGCCCTGCCCTCCAAGCAGCCGGGTCGCCGCCCCGATCAGGCCGAACACCGCACCCGACGCTCCCACCATCGGCTCGGTCGAGCCCCAATGGATCAGCCCATAGCCCAGCGCAGCCAACACGCCGCAGCCTATATAGAAGAGCAGGAAGACCGTCGGCCCGATCTTGTCCCCGAACAGTCGCGCCACCGGCGTTCCGAACGCCAGCGCCGCGACCGCATTCATGATGGCATGGGTCCAGCCGCCGTGCAGCAGCATGGCCGTCAACAATCCGCCCCAGCGTCCCTGCTCCAGATCTACCGGCGCGAAGGCCATGCTCATGCCCATGTCGGGCAGATCGCGCTGGAAGAAGAACAGCGTCGGCATCGACAGCACGATCAGCAGCACGACCAGCGGCACGTTGAACGCGGGTTCTCTGACGGGCTGGCTGTTCTGCGGATCGAATCGACCGGGTGCGTCTGACATGGCGCACAAATGCTCAGTGACCCTCGTCACATCAAGCGCTTCTTAATAACCTTAATGCAGGTTGGGGTGCGGATCACGCTCGTGGTTCGGCGTACGTTTGCGCGAGGAACCACCAGAATGCCCGCCAAGAGGCTGTTTACATCCACCGCCGTCGTGGCCGTCGTCGCCGCAGCGAGCCTGCCGGCAGCCGCCCAATCGACGGGTTCCGGCAGCGCGTCGCGCTTCCAACAGGGTTATGGCGGCGCGCGTTCGGCCGCCAGCACGGCGACCACCGGCTATACCCGCGACGCCAACGGCAATCGCCTGATCGTCAACGGCATCATCCAGCCGGGCGCCTCGTCCTATTCCAGCCAGTCGGGCGGCGTCGCCTCGGCCTATGCGGGCGCGGGTTCGTCCAGCAACGGCGGCACGACCATCGGCGGCTCCACCGCCATCGGCAATCAGCTGAACGTGGTGGTCCAGGGCAGCCGCAACACCGTCATCGTCAACTCGACCCAGACCAATACCGGCGCGATCAACGCCGGCACGGCCCTGAACGGGAATATCAACCTGCCATGAGCCGCCGCCATCTTATCAAGGGTTCCGCCGCCGTGTCGGCCGTAGCCCTGCTGCTCGCCGGTTGCGTCAGTCCGGTCGCGGGTCCGTCGGGTCAATATGCGACCCCGATCGGCAATGCGCCGGTGACCGCCAACCCGACCCCCTATTCCGCGGCGCTCTACTGCCTGGCCGACTACGCCCGTCGCTACAACCTGCCCTCGCCGCGCATGGCCGTGGGCCGGATCAGCGATTACACGGGCACGGTCTCTTCGGACGGCGGGCGTCAGATCACCGGCGGCGCCTCTCTGATGGCGAACTCGGCCCTGGCCAAGGCGGGCGCCCGGATCGTCGAACGCTACGACACCTCGGTGTCCGAGCTGGAACTGCGCTACGCCAACAACAAGCTGATCGGCGACCAGGCTCCCGAAGCCCAAGGTCCCGAGGACACCCAGTATCGCCGCATCCTGGCCGGCCAGGTGCCCGGTTCTGACTTCTATGTCGTCGGCGGCATCACCGAGGTGAACTACAATATCCGCTCCGGCGGCTTCGACATCGCCGGCGGCGAGGTAGACAGCAATCGCCCCGGTTCGGGTATCGTCAACCACCGCGTCTATGTGATGAACATCGCCATGGACCTGCGCCTGGTCCAGACGACCACGCTCGAAGTCGTCGACGTCGTCTCCTATCAGAAGCAGATCATCGGCCGTGAGATCTCGGCCGGCGTGTTCGACTTCCTGAACGGCAATGTCTTCGACATCTCGGCCGGCACGGGAGGGATGGAGCCGACGCAGCTGGCCGTCCGCGCCCTGGTCGAACGGGCCACGGTCGAGTTCATGGCCAATCTCTACGGCGCGCCCGGCCCCGAAATCTGCCTCAACGCCGCCAACGATCCGCTCGGCGATTCCGCCGTCGGTCCGACCGGCGGCTATTATCCGGCCTACCCCACTCAGGACACCAACAATGGCCAGACACGCGCCGATCCGTCTCGCTGGCATGATGGCCGCGACGGCGACGTTCGCCGCACTCGCCACTGAAGCGAGCGCGCAAGCGACGCCGGTCTGCGATCCGCAGGCCGGCGACGCCTGTTCCAGCACCCAGACCCAGTCCGGCGACGTCACCGGCCTGGTGGACATCGACCTGTCCGTCGATCAGGTGACCGTCAGCACCAGCGCCCAGGGCAATGCGCTCGCGGGCGGGGTGACGGCTGCGTCCGCCGGCCTTGTCTCGCGCCAGACCATGACCGGTGCGACGGTCGCGCGCAGCAATGTCGTCGTGAACGGCGAGGCCGACGGCCAGCTCAGCGTCCAGACCACCGCGCGCGGCAACTATCTGGCCGTCACCACCAATGGCGCGACCTTCGCCGTCGATGCGACCCAGTCCACGACCGGCGATCAGGTGCGGGCCGGAACCTATGTCCAGGCGCCGGGCGGCCGCGTGCTCCAGGGCGGCTTCGCGACCAGCGCCGCCGTCGCCAACACCGTCGCCATGGGCGGTCCCTCGTCCTCCTTGACCGGCGTGATCGACCAGACGGCCCAGACCACCGTCTTCGCCGAGACCGTCGCCGACGTTCAGTACATCCCCGCGCCCGCCACCTTCTCGTCCCAGGCCGTGGCCAATGCGGTCCAGACCAATACGACCGGCGCCTCGAACCAGGATCTGGCCATCCGTCAGTCCAACGGCGCCTCGACGACCGAGGCCCGCACCGACGTCTATGTCGACAACGCCTGGGACCTGACGGTCGGTGCCAACGCCGGCGCCAACCAGGCCATCACGGCCAACGCCGGCGGCTCGATGCTGATCGCGACGGACCAGGCCAACGCCGGCCGCGTTCGCGTCGACGCGCGGGTCCAGACCAATCTCCAGGGCCAGACCGTGCTGGCCGCCCGCAGCGTCGCCAACGAGACCGTCGCCGGCAACAACGACATCTATCTGAAGCTGGACAACACCCAGCTGAACTCGGGCGGAGTCGAGGCCAACGCCACCTACGTCGGCGTGAACGGCTACGACGCCTATGTCGGGGCCGACGCGGTCGGCAATGCGGTGACCGGCTACGCCTGTTCCCAGTGCGGCGGCGACGTCAACATCACCAACTCCCAGACCAACAGCGGCAACGTCACCGCCACGACCAGCGCCACGGTCGCCTCCGGCCGCACCGCCGTGGTCGGCGCCAACGCCGTCGGCAACACCGCCACCTTCTACGTCAGCCGCCCGGGCGGCTGATCCAAACATGACAAGTCGGTAAGGTTCTCCGGCCCAGCTTGCCGGGAAGGCAAGCTCACTTTACACATCCGGGATCGCGCCATCGGGGGTTGCGGTTTCGGAGTGATACCATGCGTTCTGCGCGTCATCTGCTGCTCGTCGCCGTCTCGGGACTGGCCCTTACCACCGGGGCGTTCGCCGCCCCCGCTCTCGCCCAGACCGCAGCGCCCGCCGCCGCAACAGCCGTCCAGGTCGCGCCGTCCGCCCCCTGGGCCCAGGCCGCCAGCGACATTCCCGCCGATCCCGCCGTCCGTTACGGCCTGCTGCCCAACGGCATGCGCTACGCCCTGCTGCACAATGCGACGCCTCCGGGCCAGGCCTCGTTCCGCCTGCGCATCGACGCCGGTTCGTTGATGGAGCGCGACGACCAGAAGGGCCTGGCCCACTTCATGGAGCACATGGCCTTCAACGGCACCAAGGAGGTGCCCGAGAACGAGATGCTGCGCATTCTGGAGCGTCTGGGCCTGGCCTTCGGCGCCGACACCAACGCCTTCACCAGCTTCGACCAGACCGCCTATATGCTGGAGCTGCCGAACACCAAGGACGAGACGGTCGATCCCAGCCTGCATATCCTGCGCGAGATGATGTCGGCGGCCCTGATGGCGCCGGACGCCATCGACGCCGAGCGCGGCGTCATCGTCGGCGAGGAACGCACCCGCGACACGCCGCAACTGCGCGTGCTGAAGACCCAGCTGGGTCTGCTGGCGCCCGGTCAGCGCCTTTCGGAACGCCTGCCCATCGGCGACCTCGACATCATCCGCAACGCGCCGCGCCAGCGGTTCGTCGACTTCTACGACGCCTATTATCGCCCCTCGCGCGCCACCTTCATCGCCGTGGGCGACTTCGACGTGGACGCCATGGAGGCCAAGGTCCGCGCGGCCTTCGCCGACTGGAAACCCACCGCCGCCGATGGCCCGGAACCCGATCTCGGAACCGTCGCCGCGCGTGAACCCCAGACCAGCATCCTGGTCGAGCCGGGCATCCAGTCCTCGATCCAGCTGAACTGGATCAAGAACCCCGACCTGGACCCCGACACGGTCGCCGAACGCGCCGCCGACATCCGTCGCGGCCTGGGTCTGGCCGTGCTGAACCGTCGCCTGGGCGAGATCGCCCGCGCCGACAACCCACCCTTCATCGGCGCCGGCGCCGGCTATCAGTCGCTGTTCGACAGCCTCGACGCCGGCACCCTGTCGGTCGCCTTCAATCCCGGCGGTTGGCAGCGTGCGCTCGAAACCGTCGAACAAGAAAGCCGTCGCCTGGCCGAATACGGCGTGACAGACGCCGAGCTTCAGCGCGAGATCGTCAACACCCGCACCGCGCTTCAGAACGCCGTGGCCTCGGCCGCGACCCGTTCGACCCCCGCCCTGGCCACCGGCCTGCTGGGCGCCGTCAACGACGATCAGGTCTTCAGCGCGCCCCAGACCAATCTCGACCTGTTCAACGCCGCCGTCGAAGGCCTGACCGCCGATCAGGTCAACCAGGCGACCAAGGCCGTGTTCGAAGGCCAAGGCCCGCTGGTGCTGTTCAGTTCGCCCGTCCCGGTCGAGGGCGGCGAAGCGGCTGTCACCGCCGCGCTGGAGGCCTCGCGCAACACCCCGATCCAGGCCCGCGCCGTCGAGGCCGAGCTGAAATGGCCCTATGACAACTTCGGCGCCCCCGCCGTCCCGGCCTCGCGCACCGAGGTCGCCGACCTGGGCGCCACTTTGGTCCGCTTCCCGAACGGCACCCTGCTGAACATCAAGAAGACCGACTTCCGCGCCGAACAGATCCTGGTCAGCGCCCGGACCGGCATCGGCGAACTCGGCCTGCCGGCCGATACGCTGTCGCCACTGTCGATGGCCAGCACGGTTCTGACCCCCGGCGGCCTGGGCAAGCTCAGCCTGGACGAGATCAACCGCGTCCTCAGCGGCCGCACCTACAGCGCCTCGGTCAACCAGGCCGGCGACGCCTATGTCTTCTCGGGCGCGACCAAGCCCGCCGACCTCCAGCTGGAGCTTCAGGTGCTGGCCGCCTATCTGACCGATCCCGGCCTGCGCGCCGCGCCGTTCGAACAGACCAAGGCCATGTTCCCGCAGATCCTGGCCCAGCTGGGCGCGACGCCGCGCGGCGTGTTCCAGCGTGACGCCTCGGGTCTGCTGGCCGGCGGCGATGCGCGTGAGGTGACACCGACGGCCGAACAGGTCGCCGCGATCCAGATCGACGACGTCCGCAACGGCGTCCGCTCGGCCCTGGCCCAGGGTCCGGTCGAGATCACTGTCGTCGGCGATGTCGATATCGACCCCGTCATCGCCGCCGTCGGCTCGACCTTCGGCGCCCTGCCCTCGCGCGGCGCCGAACCGACCCCGCCCGCCGGCTCGACCGAGCGCAAATTCCCGGCCCCGACCGCCACGCCGGTCCAGCTGTATCACACAGGCCCGGCCGAGCAGGCGCTGGGCTTCGTCGCCTGGCCGACCACCGACCAGATCGCCGATCGCAAGACTGCACGCCAGCTGTCGATCCTGTCGGACGTGCTGCAACTGCGCCTGAACGACGAGATCCGCGAGAAACAGGGTCTGGCCTATTCGCCCAGCGCCGGCTCCAGCGCCTCGGACGTCTATCCCGGCTATGGCTTCATCTCGGTGACGGCGGAAACCCCGCCGGCCGCCCTGCCCAAGCTGTTCGAGACAGTGGACGCCATCGCCGCCGACCTGCGCGACAAGCCGGTCAGCGACGATGAGCTGAACCGCGCCCGCCGCCCGGCCGTCGAACGCCTCCGCCGCAGCATGGCCGACAACGGCTACTGGATGACCCAGCTGGCCGAAGCCCAGTCCAATCCGGCCACGCTGGACCAAACCCGCAGCCAGGTCGCCACCCTGGAAGCCGTCACCGCCGCCGACCTTCAGACCCTGGCCCGCCAGTATCTGAAGCCCGACGCCGCCTGGCGCGCCACCGTCACGGCCCAAGCCGCCGCAGATCAGACCGCCCCGGCTCAATAAGCGCCCACGAAAAAGGCCCCGGTTCTCGCGAACCGGGGCCAGTCGTCAGGATCGTCGACGGAGAGCCGACTGTCTTCTTATCTCACGCGCCGCCTGATCGGCGGCTGAACGGGCCGGTTCGGCTCCCGTTCAGAACACCCGGCCGCCGACGCCGCCGTCCAGGGTGATGACCCCGGTCAGCACGGTCGCGCTCTCGACCTGTTCCTCGCGGTATTCGGTGTATTCCTCTTCGCGATACATCGTCAGGATCTTCACCCCGGCGCCGTAGCGACGCAGCAGCGACCGCTCGTTGCAGTCGCGCTCGGGCTTCTCGGGACGGCATTCCAACTTGCCTTCCGGCCCATACCACAGCGCCTCATGCTTGCGGCAGGTCAGGGTCGTGCCATGGTCGAAGCTGATGTCGCCGTTATAATCCGCAATGGTCGCCTGCAACCATGTCCCCGACAGGCATCGATAAAGCTCGCCCTCGAACCCGTCCGCGATCTCGCGATCCGGTCGCACCTGCGATGCGGGGTGCGGCACCTGGCGGGCGTCGATGCAGACGGCCTGGATGACGACCCGCTTCATCATGCTGCGGAAGGCGGTATAGGGGGTGCGCACGGTCTGGGCGATCATGCCCTCGACGGCCAGGCCCTGGATCGTGGTCGGATAGGGCTGATCGACGCTGACATAGGCCGCGCCGCCGCCCCCGCCGAAGCTGCCCGAAAACCCGCCCGCCCGTGCATTCACGAACGAGCGCGCGCCCGAGTTGGCGTTGGCGCCCGCGTTCGCATTGGCGTTCGCGCCCAGGTTCACGTTCACATTGACGTTGGTGTTGATGTTGCCGTTCCAGTTTCCACCGCCGCCACCGGGACCGCAGTTTCCACCGCCGTTGCAGGGCGGCGGCTCGGGCGGCGGCGGGGGCTCGCACGAGGTGCAGGGCGGCGGCTGACAGCCGGACGTGCACTGCGCCAAAGCCGCCCCGGCGCCCGCCGAGACAGCGAGACCGGCCGCCAGGCCCAGCATCCATTTCGTGATCCGCAGCCGCATCGGCGGGAACTCCCAAACGTAGATTTCGTGTCGACTGGGCAAGACGCCGGCCGATCCTGCATTCACCAAAACGACAAAAGCCTTTCGTTTCCGTTGATGACGCCTGCGCTTCGGGATGGCGCAATGCCGCATCCGTCTGCTAGACCGCCCGCATAATGACCGTCCGCGTCTCCATTCGCCTGATTTCGATTAGCCGCCCGGCGTAGCGCTTCTGGGCCGCTTGGCCCCGTGCACGCCGGGATCGACACGCGAACGTAACTCTTAGAAGACGCTGAGACTCTGCATGGCCGACGCCACCGACACCACCGACACCCCTGCCGGCCGCGACTATCGCGACACCGTCTTCCTGCCCGAGACGCCCTTCCCCATGCGCGGCGGTCTGCCCCAGAAGGAGCCGGTCATCCTGGAACAGTGGGGCGACCTCTATGGAACCCTGCGCGCCGAGCGGCAGAAGCAGAACGCCCCCCTCTATGTCCTGCACGACGGCCCGCCCTACGCCAACGGCGACATCCACATCGGCCACGCGCTGAACAAGACGCTGAAGGACTTCGTTGTCCGCAGCCGCTTCCTGCTGGGCTACGACGTCGACTACGTCCCCGGCTGGGACTGCCACGGCCTGCCGATCGAGTGGAAGATCGAGGAACAGTTCCGCGCCAAGGGCCGCCGCAAGGACGAGGTGTCCAAGGACGAATTCCGCGCCGCCTGCCGCGAATACGCCGGCAAATACATCGACCTGCAACGCGACCAGTTCAAACGCCTGGGCATCACCGGCGACTTCGCCAACCGCTACGCCACCATGGACTTCACGTCCGAGGCGGCCATCGTAGCCGAGTTCCACAAGTTCAAGAACTCGGGCCAGCTGTATCGCGGCTCCAAGCCCGTCATGTGGTCGCCGGTCGAGCGCACGGCCCTAGCCGACGCCGAGATCGAATACCACGACCACGTCAGCCCCACGATCTGGGTCAAGTTCCCGGTCACCGGCGCGTCCGACGACCATCCCGACGACCTGCTGGCCTTCCGCACCGGCACCCCGTCCATCGTCATCTGGACCACCACGCCCTGGACCATCCCGGCCAACCGGGCGATCAGCTACGGTCCCGAAATCGCCTATGGCCTGTATGAGGTCACGGCCATGGAAGAGGGGTTGGAGTTCGCGCCCTGGGCCAAGCCGGGCGACCGCCTGATCGTCGCCGACAAGCTGGCCGAGGACGTGTTCAGGGCCGCAAAGATCGCCGCCTGGACCCGCATCTACGACATCAATCCGTCTGGCCTGGAATGCGCCCACCCTCTGGCCGCGCTGGACAGCGGCTATGGCTTCTCCGTGCCCCTGCTGGCCGGCGACCACGTCACCGACGACGCGGGCACGGGCTTCGTCCACACCGCACCGGGCCACGGCGCCGACGACTTCGAGGTCTGGAAGGCCCACGGTCATCACGAGGTGCCGGACACGGTCGATCCCGACGGCGCCTATTATCCGGGCGTTCCCCTGTTCGCGGGCCTGAAGGTGCTGGAGACCGAGGGCAAGAAGACCGGCAAGTTCGGCCCCGCCAACGGCGCGGTGATGGACAAGCTGATCGAGGCCGGCAACCTGCTGGCGCGCGGCCGGCTGGAACACTCCTATCCGCACTCGTGGCGCTCCAAGGCCCCGATCATCTTCAGAAACACGCCCCAGTGGTTCATCCGCATGGACGAGTCCCTGGCCTCGGGCGACAGCCTGCGCGAGACGGCGCTGAAAGCCATCGACGACACGGCCTTCCACCCCGCCGCCGGCCGCAACCGCATCCGCTCGATGGTCGAGGGCCGTCCCGACTGGCTGGTCAGCCGCCAGCGCGCCTGGGGCACGCCCCTGGCCATGTTCATCGACAAACAGACCGGCCAGCCCCTGCATGACGCCGAGGTCGACGCCCGGATCGTCAAGGCCGTGGCCGAACACGGGGCGGACATCTGGTTCACTGCGCCCGACAGCGACTTCCTGGGCGCCCACGACCCGGCCCGATATGAAAAGGTCGAGGACATCCTGGACGTCTGGTTCGATTCCGGTTCGACCCACGCCTTCACCCTGGACCCCCGCCTGCCCGAGCATGGCTATACGGGCGACCGCCCGGCGCACTGGCCCGCCGACCTCTATCTGGAAGGTTCGGACCAGCATCGCGGCTGGTTCCAGTCGTCCCTGCTGGAGGGCTGCGGCACCCGTGGCCGCGCGCCGTTCAAGGCGGTCCTGACCCACGGCTTCACCCTCGACGAGAAGGGGGAGAAGATGTCCAAGTCCAAGGGCAATACGACCGATCCACTGACCATCATCAAGGAGAGCGGCGCGGACATCCTGCGTCTGTGGGTGTCGCTGGTCGACTATTCCGAGGACCAGCGGATCGGCAAACAGATCCTCCAGACCACGGTCGACGCCTATCGCAAGCTGAGGAACACCGTCCGCTATCTTCTGGGCGCCCTGGCCGATTTCGACGAGGCCGAACGCCTGCCGCTGGACCAGATGCCGCCGCTGGAGCGCTTCGTCCTGCACCGCCTGCACGAACTCGACGCCCAGGTCCGCACAGCCTACACCGAATACCGCTTCCAGGACGTCGTCCGCCCGGTGCTGGAGTTCTGCTCCAACGACCTGTCGGCCCTATATTTCGACATCCGCAAGGACGCCCTCTACTGCGACCGCCCCGACAGCCTTCGCCGTCGCGCCGCCCGCACCGTGATGGACGAGGTCTTCATGCGCCTGACCGCCTGGCTGGCTCCGTTGACCCCGTTCACCATGGAAGAAGCCTGGACGACGCGCTTCCCGGATGCCGGCACCAACTGCGCAAGGGTGATCCCAGAGACACCAGCGGAATGGAACAACCCGGCCGAGGCCGCGCGTTGGGCGAAAGTGCAGCGCGTGATTTCGCTAGTGAACGATGCGTTGGAACACAGCAGAAACAACAAGTGGATTGGCGGTGCGCTAGACGCCAACGTGCTGGTCTGGATCGATAGCGACGATCTTTATCAAGCTTTCGTAGGCCTAGACGCTGCTGAGGTGTTCCGAACCAGCACAGCAACAATCCGTCAGGGTGTTGGCGAGCTTAGCGGTTGGACTGCTGCGGGCTTTGATGAAGAACGAGTTTGGCCAATCGTATCCAAAATCGAAACAGCCAAATGCGCCCGCTCCTGGCGCCGCGTCCCCGACGTAGGCTCCGACCCCGCCTACCCCGACCTCTCGGCCCGCGACGCCGATGCTGTTCGGTATTGGGACGAAACCCACGCCTGACGAATCCTTCTCCCCTCGGGGGAGAAGGTGGCTCGCGCAGCGAGACGGATGAGGGGGCTGTTTCCGCAGCCTCACCCTCACCGTCCCGAGGCGGACAGACACCCCTCGTCCGAGGCCTCTGGCCCCGCCTTCTCCCCCAAGGGGAGAACGAATGCCTGTGGCGGACGGCTGTCGAAGACCCGCAGGCGTCTCGCCTCTATTTTAAAGTCCGTCATCCTCGGCCTTGTGCCGAGGACCCACGGTCAGGCGGACTCGAACGTCGAAGAAGGCGCACAACGGTTCATGCGCCCCGCCCGGTGATCATGCGGCGGACGGGTGGGTCCTCGGCACAAGGCCGAGGATGACGGGTGTAGAGAAGCGTGAATTGCGCCCCAGCCACCACAATGACGCTGGTCCATTTGCAGCGAATACAACCGCTTGCCGATTTATGTCCCCCTTCTCCCATCCCCCCTCCGAAACGCGCGTATTCTAAACCCGTCCCGTCGCATGGAGGGCTCGCTTGGCCTGCGACCTTGCGGCGGCGGGAGCGGATGGAACGGGAGCGGGTCTGAAACGGCTCGCGCTGGCGGCGACTCATGGAGCGTTGTCGGAGGGTCGAGGGGGATACTCGATCGCACTCGGGACGGGGTTCGCAGACCCCGCCGACCCGTCGCAGGCTTATGGGGTTAGGCGATAAGACCGCCACCGCTCGACGCCCCGAGCTTGCAGGCCAACCTTCCGCGCGGAGCGTCTATCCTTCGTCGAAACGGTAATAACACAAACACACTCCGGGCGAAGGCCCGGCGCTCCGCCCAGCCCTCCCAAACTTCGCAGCGAAAGCGCGAAGACGAAGCGGTTTTCCGCCCCGCGCGACACCGCGTCATCTTGTCAAACGCGCCCTCGCGTCCCAACTGCAAAGCCTGCCCACACCGCACCCCTCGCCCGCGACAGGAGCCCTGATGCCGCATGCCGACAGCCTGATCCTCACCCTGGTCGGGGGCTTCGTCCTCGCCTTCGTGTTCGGCATGCTGGCGCATCGGCTGAAACTGTCGCCCCTGGTCGGCTATCTGGTCGCCGGGGTCGTCGTCGGTCCCTATACGGGCGGTTTCGTCGCCGACACCGAACTGGCGCCGCAGCTGGCCGAGATCGGCGTCATCCTGCTGATGTTCGGGGTCGGCCTGCACTTCTCGCCCAAGGACCTGATGCAGGTCCGCAAGGTCGCCATTCCCGGCGCCCTGGTCCAGATCACTGTCGCCACCGTGCTGGGCTGGGGTCTGGGCCGGTTCGTCCTGGGCCAGGGCGACGTCGAGGCCCTGCTGATGGGCTTCGCCCTGTCCGTCGCCTCCACCGTCGTCCTGCTGCGGGCATTGGAGGAGCGCAAACAGGTCAAGGGCGAGATCGGCCGCATCGCCGTCGGCTGGCTGATCGTCGAGGATCTGGTCATCGTCATCGCCCTGGTCATGCTGCCCATGATCCTGGTCCCGGCCGGAACCCAGACGGATTTCGCCGCCCTTGGAACCGACGTCGGCCTGACCCTGCTCAAGGTCGTGCTGTTCGTCGTCGGCATGTTGGTCGTCGGCGGCAAGGTCATTCCGTGGCTGCTGATCCGCATCGCCCACACCAAGTCGCGCGAACTCTTCACCCTGGGCGTTCTGGCCATCGCCCTGGGCATCGCCTGGCTGGCCTATTTCCTGTTCCACTCGTTCGCCCTGGGCGCCTTCCTGGCCGGTCTGGTCATGAACGCCTCGCCCCTGGGTCACAATGCGGCCGAGCGGTCCCTGCCGCTGCGCGACGCCTTCGCCGTGCTGTTCTTCGTCTCGGTCGGCATGCTGTTCGATCCGATGATCGTGGTGCGCCAGCCCTGGGCCGTGCTGGGCGTGCTGGGCATCATCATCGTCGGCAAGTCGGTCGCCGCCCTGGTCATCACCAAGACCTTCAAGCTGGACCGCCCGACCGGCTTCACCGTCGCGGCGTCGCTGGCCCAGATCGGCGAGTTCTCCTTCATCCTGGCCGCGCTGGGCGTGTCCCTGGGCGCCATGAGCCGCGAGACCCACGACCTGATCCTGGCCGCCGCCCTGCTGTCGATCTCGTTGAACCCGTTCGTCTTCCTGTTCACCGACCGGATGGGCGGCAAGCCCAAGCCGCCTCCGCCCGGCGCGATCCGACCTGCCGCCGCGGACGGCCCGATCACGGATGCGGTCGCCACGACCTGAACCCCTTTTCGCACCGCACGACGCCCGCTATCGTCCGATCATGGACATGACCGCTGCAGACCAGGCCGTTCTTCACTATGGCGACGGCGAGTTCGCGGTGCTGAAGCCCGGCCGCTTCGTGCGCTGCGCCGTGACGGATAAGCCGATCCCGCTGGAAATCCTCCGCTACTGGAGCCCGACCCGCCAGCAGCCCTATTTCGGACCGGCCGAATTCATCGCAGCCGTGCAAGCCGCGACATGATCCCGTCGCGCCGCGCCCTGCTGACCGGCGCGGGCGCCAGCCTGATCGCCGCGCCGCTCGTCGCTCCTGTGGCGGCCCAAGATCGCAACGCCCTTCCGCTGGCCCTGAACGGGGCCTGGCGTCAGGGCGGCTACGCCTTCGGTCGCACTGCGCCGCGCGCCCTGATCTTCGTTGATGGCGATGCCCTGACCACCGCCTCGGCCGCCGGCCTCTTCGTGATCGGCTTCGACCGCGACGCCGCCGCCAGCGTCCAGATCGAGGCCCTCGCGGATGGCCGCTCGGCCCGACGCACGCTCGACATCGCCCCCTACGCCTTCCCCTCGACCACCGTGAACGGTCTGCCGCCCTCGACCGTCGAGCCCAGCGACCCCGCCCTGCTGGCCCGCATCCAGCAGGAGATCGCCCTCAAGACCGAGGGCTTCGCCAGCCGCATCGACGCCGACGATTTCAAGTCCGGCTTCATCTGGCCGCTGGAGAGCTACCGCGTCTCCAGCGCCTGGGGCGCCCAGCGCATCCTGAACGGCACGCCCGCCCGCCCCCACTACGGCATCGATCTCGCCGCGCCCCAGGGCAGCGTGATCCGCGCCCCCGCCGACGGCCGCATCGCCTTCGTGCGGCCCGACATGCATTTCGAGGGCGGCCTGACCCTGATCGACCACGGTCAGGGCCTGATCACCTGCTATCTGCATCAGTCCCGCCTGAACGTGGAACAGGGCCAGCGCGTGCGGCGCGGCGATCCGCTGGGCCGCGTCGGCATGACCGGCCGCGCCACCGGCCCGCACCTGTGCTGGCGCATGAAATGGCGCGACCGCAATCTGGATCCGTCGCTGATGGTCGGAGGCCGCGCCCCGGAAACTCTGGCCTGATCAATGGCTACGCTTGCGGGACTAGGTATACCCCCTTAGCGTCCGGTCGCCATTTGCCGGGGACCGATGTTTTCTCTCAGATCGTTGAACGTCCTGCTGGTGGACGATAATCAGAACATGCGCGCCATCGCCGCCGCCGTGCTGCACTCGGCCGATATCCGCAACGTCCATGAGGCGGCCGAGGGCGCGACCGCCTTCGACCTGCTGCGCCGCCACCCCATCGACCTGGCGATCGTCGACTTCAACATGTTCCCGCTGGACGGCGTCGAGTTCACGCGCCTGGTCCGCACCAGCCCCGACAGCCCCAACACCTTCCTTCCGATCATCATGATGACCGGCCATTCCGAACGCACCCGCGTCTATGAGGCTCGCGACGCCGGGGTGACCGAGTTCATCGTCAAACCCCTCACCGCCAAGGCCGTGCTGGACCGGATCAACGCCGTCATCATGCGCCCCCGCGCCTTCATCAAGGCCGACGACTACGTGGGCCCCTGTCGCCGACGCCGCGAGACGCCTGACTACGCCGGGCCGTTCCGCCGCGCGTCCGACGCCTCGCGCTCCAACGCCGCATAGACCTTGTCGGGCCAGCGCTTGTGGACCCAGAACCAGTCCACGGGACGCTCGCGCACCCGGTCCTCCACGAAACGGTTCGCGGCCTGAATCCCAGCCAGGGTATCGGCCGCCTTGTCCTCGCTCTGGCTGACCACGATCGGTTCGTGCGCCGTCACCCGGAACCGCACGCCAGGCAGCCGCACCACCGACAGCGGCAGCATGACTGTGTCGAATTTCAGCGCCAGCCGCGCCGCACCGGGCGAGGCATTGATCGGCTGACCGAAGAACTCGACCTCCGGCCCCTGATTGTATTTCTGATCGACAAGCAGGGCGATGGAATCGCCGCGCTTCATCCCCGCCATCAGCTCGCGCGTCCCGTCGCCCTTGGGCGCGAACAGGCGGATGCCGTACCGCTCGCGGCTCTGGCGGATCAGGGCGTCCACATACGGATTGTTGGCGGCGCGATAAGTCACCTGACACGGCACGCCCGACGCCATGATCACCGCCGCCATCACCTCGAAATTGGCCAGATGGCCCGAGATCAGCACCGCCGGCCGGCCGCTGTCGCGCAGGGCGTGCAGCCGCTCCATCCCGACCACCTCGACCCGCCCGCCCTCGGGCGTCAGACGGTCCATGACCGCCAGTTCGGCGAAGGTCCGCCCCGTCTGATCCCACTGGGCCAGCGCCAGCGCCTGACGCTCGGCCTCGCCCATGTCGGGAAAGGCGATCCGCAGGTTTCGCATCACCGTCTTCTGCGTGCCGGTCAGCGGACCCAGCGTCCGCAGCAACCAGCCGCCCAGCCCCGACGCCGCCTCGACACCCAGCAGGCGCAGGAAACCGAACAGCGCCTGGAAGCCCAAGGCCTCCAGACGCCAGATCAGATCCTGCTTTACACTCGCGGCGCGACCGCCCGTTGGGCGGCTTGAGCGCGTTTCTTCACCAGGCAATCGTCAATCCACCGTCCACCACTAGGGTCTGGCCGGTCACATAGGCCGACGCAGGGCTGCACAGATAGACCGCCGTGCCCGCGATTTCATCGGGCTGGCCGATCCTTTTCAGCGGCGCCGGCTCGGTGACCGTCTTCAGCAGCTCGGGATTCTCCCACAGATATTTGGCGAAGTCGGTCTGCACCAGGCCCGGCGCGATACAGTTGACCCGCACGTTCGACGGACCCCACTCCACCGCCAGGTTCCGCACCAGCTGCATGTCCGCCGCCTTAGAGATATTGTAGGCGCCGATCAGCGCATTGCCACGAAGCCCGCCGATGGACGAGATCACCAGGATGGCCCCGTCCTTGCGCTCCACCATCTGCGGCGCGACCATCTGGATCAGCCAATGGTTCGAGATGACGTTATTCTGCAGGATCTTCTCGAACTGATCGTCGGCGATGCCCGCCATCGGTCCGGCATAGGGGTTGGTCGCCGCGTTGCAGACCAGGATGTCGATCTGACCGAAGGCGGCGTTGGTTTCGTCCACCAGCCGCTGCAGATCTTCCTTCGACGCGATATTGGCCGGCACCGCGATGGCCCGGCCCTCACCATACTTGCCGTTGATCTCGGCGGCGACCTCGTCGCAAGGGCCAGCCTTGCGCGACGAAATGACGACCTTGGCGCCGTGTTCGGCCAGCCGTTCGGCGATCGCCTTGCCGATTCCGCGCGACGATCCGGTGATGATTGCGACCTTGCCGGTCAGATCGAACAGTTCCATTGCGTTTCCCGTAGGTTTTGGCGGGGATATTTGTTTTCCCGCTCTAGCCGAATGACATTGATAGCCTGATACTCGGGCGATTCCATCCGGGAGTGGCCGACCGCCAGCCGATGCGCAACGTAACAACGGGCTTTCTGTATTTCGCCTACCTGTTCCTCGGCATGACCGTGGGCGCCTTCCTGTGGCGCGCCGGCCTCGGGATCGGCGCAGGTGTGGCGGGAACGCTCGGCGCGCTGGGTCTGCTGGGCGCCTTTCACGGCATCGTCACCGGCATCGCCGAGCGCCGCGTCCTGAAGAAGGAAATCGGCCAGGTGCGCGAGGCTCACCGCCTGCTGGCCGATGCGATGGAGTCGACGCAAGGCGCCCTCACCGAATTGGCCCACGCCATCGAAAGCGGCGTCCTGTCCGACACCGACGCCCTGACCGGCGAGGTTCGCATGCTGGAATCCCTGGTCCAGCAGATGAGCGAGAGCATCGACGAACGCCTGTCGGCCGCGCCCCACATCGGCGTCGAGACCTTCGAGGGCCGTCGCGTGGCCCAGTCCAACGTCCTGCTGCGCACCATCCACGAAGCGCTCAGCGAAGGCCGCGTCGATCTGTATCTCCAGCCGGTCGTCTCCCTGCCTCAGCGCCGGACCATCTTCTACGAGAGCTTCACCCGTCTGCGGGATTCGACCGACCGCGTCATGATGCCGGCGGAATACCTGTCTCTGGCCGAGGGCGAAGGCCTGGTGCCCGCCATCGACAATCTGCTGCTGTTCCGCTGCGCCCAGATCGTGCGCCGCCTGGCGCGCCAGGATCGCAAGGTCGGCGTCTTCTGCAACGTGGCCCTGACCTCGCTGGGCGACGAGACCTTCTTCCCGCAGTTCCTGGATTTCCTTTCCGAGAACCGAGACCTGAACCAGGCCCTGATCTTCGAACTGGGCCAGGCCACCTTCGACGCCCGCGGCGCCATCGAGGCCCGCAACATGGCCAAGCTGGCTGACCTCGGCTTCCGCTTCTCGCTGGACAAGGTGCAGACGCTGGACCTCGACTTCGCCGACCTGCAGCGGTCGGACGTCAAGTTCATCAAGGTCTCGGCCGACCTGATGATCGAACAGCTGCTGGATCTGGACGGCGGCGCGCCCTTGCGCTCCATGCCCGACATCCAGGCCGCCGACTTCGCCGCCCTGACCCGTCGTTACGGCGTCGAGGTCATCGCCGAAAAGGTCGAGAACGAACGCCAGGTCGTCGACATCCTGGAGCTCGATGTTGCGATGGGCCAGGGCCACCTGTTCGGCGAACCCCGCGCCATCAAGGACGAGGTCCTGGCCGAGACCGACCCGCCGGCCGAGTTCCTGCGTTCGACCCTGCGCAGCGCCGAACAGCGCCGACGGTTTTAGCGGAACAATCCGTCTCCTCCCCACCTCGTGGGGAGGTGGCGCGGCGCGCGTTCGCGCCGTGACGGAGGGGCTCTTCACCGCATCGCAGGCGTCTGTGGGATTTCAAAAGCCCCTCCACCACTTCGTGGTCCCCCTCCCCACAAGTGGGGAGGAGACTTTCGCGTTGGGGTCCAAACCGCTACCAACACACCATGACCCTCCCCCACGCCCTGCCTCACCTCGGCGCCGTCGCCGGCGACTACGACATCCTGCTCTGCGACGTGTGGGGCGTGATCCACAACGGCCGCGAAAGCTGGGCGGCGCCCTGCGAAGCCCTGACGCGGTTCAACCGCGAGGGCGGCCATGTCGTCCTGATCTCCAACTCGCCCCGCCCGGCCTCCGACGTGATCGCCCAACTCGACGGCCTGGGCGTCCCGCGCGAGGCGTGGAAGGCCTTCGTCACCTCTGGCGACGCGACCCGTGCCGAACTGGCCAAGCGCGCGCCCGGCCCGGCCTGGATCGTCGGTCCTGAACGCGACGCTCCCCTCTACGCCGGGCTGGACCTCAGGCGCGCCGACAGCGCCCAGGACGCCGCCTTCATCTCCGTCACCGGCCCCTTCGACGACACGGTCGATACGCCCGAGGACTACCGCGAACGGTTCGCCGTCGGCGCGGCGCGCGATATCGAACTGATCTGCGCCAACCCCGACCGCGTGGTGCAGCGGGGCGACCAGTTGATCTACTGCGGCGGATCGCTGGCCGATCTCTACGAATCTCTGGGCGGGCGCGTGGTCATGGCGGGCAAGCCCTTCGCCCCCATCTACGACCTGGCCCTGCATGAGGCGCAAAGCCTGCTGGGCCGTCCGGTCGATCGCTCGCGCGTCCTGTGCATCGGCGACGGCGTCGTCACCGACGTAATGGGCGCCAACGCCCAGGCGCTGGACTGCCTGTTCATCGCCCAGGGCATCCACGGCGACCAGGCCAAGGGCGAGGACGGAACCCTCGACCCCGCCCCCGCCGGCGACCTGCTGAAGGCCGAAACGACCTATGCGCGATACGCCGCGCTCGAACTCGCCTGGTAAGGCTCGCCATTTTGTCGCACCGCAGCTAAAGCCTGCATCATGGTCGAATTGGTTCAACAGCATCCGTCCGGTGGTTACATCCTGGACGAACTTCACGTCGGCATGGCCGCCGAGAAAATCGTCGTCGCCACGGAGGACCGCATCCGGCTGTTCGCCGAGGCGTCCGACGACTTCAATCCCGTCCACCTGGACGAGGCTTACGCGTCCAAGACCGCCTATCGCGGCCGGATCGCCCACGGCCTGCTCAGCGCCTCGTTCGGCTCTGCGGTGGTCGGCACCATGCTGCCGGGCGCGGGATCGATCTACATCTCCCAGACCCTGGCCTTCCATCAGCCGGTGCGCATCGACGACGTCGTGCGCATCGTGATCACCGTGATCGAGGTCGAGGCCGAGAGCGCGCGGGTTAAGCTCAGCTGCGAAGGCTTCGTCGGCGAGACCATGATCATGGACGGCGTCGCCGTCGTCCGCGTGCCCCGCCGGCGCAAACCGTCCCAGCGCTGATGCAGATCGTCCGCGACTGGCGCGGCCTGTCCGAGGCCCTGAAGGGCGCGGCGGTCGCCGTCGGCGCCTTCGACGGCGTGCATCGGGGGCATCAGGCCGTCATCGCCGGCGCACGCGAGGCCGCTAAACGGCTGGGCGCGCCCTTGGGCGTCGTCAGCTTCGATCCCCATCCGCGCCGCTGGTTCCAGCCCGAGGCCGCCCCTTTCCGCCTGATGACCGCCGACCAGATGGCGGAGGCTCTGGCGCCGCTGGGCGTGGACATCCTGTATCTGCTGCCCTTCGACGCCGAGATGGCCGGCATGACCGACGCCGCCTTCGCCGAGCGCGTGCTGTCCGACGGCCTGGGCATCCGCCACGCCGCCGTCGGTTTCGACTTCACCTTCGGCAAGGGCCGCTCCGGCTCGCCCGAGGGTTTGCGCACCCATGGCGAACGGCTGGGCTTCACCGTCTCGGTCGCCGAACGCCTGGACGACGCCGACGGCCTGAAACTGTCGTCCAGCGCCGTGCGCGAGGCCCTGAAGGCCGGCGACATGGCCCGTGCCGCCGCCATCCTGGGCCGCCCCTTCGCCATCCGGGGCGAGGTGATTCATGGCGACAAGCGTGGCCGCACCATCGGCGTGCCGACTGCCAACATACCCTTGAGCGACTACATGCGCCCCGCCTACGGCGTCTATGCGACCCGCAGCCGCTTGGCGGACGGGCGCATCATCGACGGCGTCGCCAGCCTAGGTTTGCGCCCCATGTATGCGCTGGAGACCCCGTTGCTGGAAGTCTGGCTGTTCGACTTCGACGGCGACCTCTATGGCCAGACGCTGGACACCCAACTGGTCGCGTGGCTGCGAGGCGAGGAAACCTTCGACGGCCTCGACGCCCTGAAGGCCCAGATCGACGCGGATGCGGCAGCGGCGCGGGCGGTTCTCGCGACCTGAGGGTCAGACCGCCCTCAACTCCTCCGCAAACCGCTTCCAGTTCTGCACATAGTGCTCGGCCGACATTTGCAGCACAGCGATGTGCGCCGGATCGCGTTCGCGCACCACCTTGCCCGGCTGCCCCATGACCAGACTGTTGTCGGGAATGACCTTGCCCTCGGTGATCAGGGCGTTCGCGCCGATGATGCAGTTCTTGCCGATTTTCACCCCGTTCAGCACCACCGCCCCGATGCCGATCAGGCTGTAGTCCCCGACCTCGCAACCATGCAGCATGGCCTTGTGCCCCACCGTCACCCCGCGCCCCAAGGTCAGGGGCGATCCCATGTCGGTGTGCAGGACGCTGCCGTCCTGAATGTTGCTGTCAGGACCCACTGTGATGGGATCGTTGTCCCCGCGCAGCACGGCGCCGAACCAGACGCTGGCGTTGGCATGCAGAATCACATTCCCTATCACCGACGCACTCGGCGCCACCCAGTATTCGCCCAGCGGCGGAAGCTGCGGTTTGCTGTCGCCCAATGCGTAAATGGTCATCAGTGCACCGCCTAATCTTTGAAAAATGAGGGCTTTAACGGATCGCTAACCACGATAGCATCAAACTGTTGATGCGATTCGTGGGTCGCCATTTCGGCCCCGGATCCGAAACCGGATCAAGCCCGATCCGGTCATTGTCGGGGCTTTCGCGTGGCGCGTTGGGATCCTGGTTCGGTTGTTCGGCGGCGGGCCTGTCCCGTTGCAGACGGCCCTGCTGTCGATCCGGGCGGTCGCTGCGATGCGGGCCGCGACCCTTTCCTCCCCAAGACCATCCAAGGCGGAACCCGTGTGGGTCCGCCTTTTTTCATGCCCTGGAGGCGTCCATGACCAAGCGTGCTGCAACCAAGCGTCAAACGCGTGAACACGGAATCCTGGATTCGCGTGACTTCATGGAGGAGTCGAAAGTTCGCCGGCTCCATGCCCCTCACAACGAAAGGTCGGGCTGGTCGCCCAACCCGTCGAACGATGATCGGGAACAGGGCTACCTCAAGACGCTGAAGCCCAAATCAGAGGGCCAGATCGAAATGATGGAGGCCATCGACGCCCACAATCTGGTCATGGCGCTCGGTCCCGCAGGCACCGGCAAGACCTATCTCGCCGTCGCCAAAGCCGTAGAGGCGCTGGAGGCCGGCAAGATCGGCCGCATCGTCCTCAGCCGTCCTGCCGTCGAGGCGGGCGAATCGATCGGCTTCCTGCCCGGCGACATGGAGGACAAGCTGGCCCCCTATCTGCGCCCGCTGTACGACGCCCTGTCGGATCGCTTGTCGATGAAGCGGGTCAAGGCCCTGATGGCCGAGGGTCTGATCGAGATCGCCCCCATCGGCTATATGCGCGGCCGCACCCTGAACAACGCCTTCATCGTCGTGGACGAGGCGCAGAACTGCACCTACGTCCAGCTCAAGATGCTGCTGACCCGCCTGGGCTGGCACTCGACGATGGTGGTCACGGGCGATCCGCAGCAGTCCGACCTGCTGCCCGGCATCTCGGGCCTGTCCGATGTGTCCGCTCGTCTTGAGGCCGTGCCGGACATCGCCGTGGTTCGCTTAGCCGAACGCGACATCGTCCGTCACCCGCTGGTCGCCTCAATGATCGGCGTCCTCTAGGCGCCTCTGCCTGCAGCCGGTGCCGCGAGGCGTCGGCTGCACTCCGGTTGCAGCAAGAAACCAAAAGCCATTGTCCCGAAGCGCACCGCCCCGCTAAAGGTCGCGTCGCCGCTGATGAGGGATTTCGATGCGCGTAGCGATGATTGGGACGGGTTATGTAGGCCTGGTGTCCGGCGCCTGTTTCGCCGACTTCGGGCACGTCGTCACGTGCATCGACAAGGACCCGTCCAAGATCGAACGGCTGGAGCGGGGCGAGATTCCGATCTTCGAGCCGGGGCTGGACGATCTGGTCGCCGCAAACGTGCGCGAAGGCCGGCTGTTCTTCACCCTGGACGGCGCCGAGGCCATCCGTAACGCCGACGCCGTTTTCATCGCCGTAGGCACGCCGACGCGTCGCGGCGACGGCCATGCCGACCTCTCCTACGTTCATGCCGCCGCCGAGGAGATCGCCGGTCTGATTGAGGGCTTCACCGTCATCGTCACCAAGTCCACCGTCCCGGTCGGCACGGGCGATGAGGTAGAGGCCATTATCCGCAAGACCAATCCCCAGGCTGACTTCGCCGTCGTCTCCAACCCCGAGTTCCTGCGTGAAGGCGCCGCCATCGGCGACTTCAAACGTCCCGACCGCGTCGTCATCGGCGTCGACGACATCGACAGCGACACGGGGTCGCGCGCCCAGAAGGTGATGAGCGAGCTCTATCGTCCGCTGAACCTGAACGAGAGCCCGCTGCTGTTCGTCGGCCGACGCACGTCGGAGCTGATCAAATACGCGGCCAACGCCTTCCTGGCGATGAAGATCACCTTCATCAACGAGATGGCGGACCTGTGCGAGGCCGTCGGCGCCGACGTGCAGCAGGTCGCGCGCGGCATCGGCCTGGACAAGCGGATCGGCTCGAAATTCCTGCACGCCGGCCCCGGCTACGGCGGTTCGTGCTTTCCCAAGGACACCATCGCCCTGGTCCGCACGGCTCAGCAGTATGGCGCCCCGACAAAGCTGATCGAGGCCACGGTCGAGGTCAACGACGCCCGCAAGAAGGCCATGGCCGAACGCGTCGCCGCGACCCTGGGAACCAGCGTCCAGGGCAAGACGGTCGCCCTGCTGGGCCTGACGTTCAAGCCGAACACCGACGACATGCGCGACGCGCCCAGCCTGGACATCGCGCCCGCCCTGATCGCAGCCGGCGCCAAGGTCCAGGCCTTCGACCCCGAGGGCATGCACGAGGCCGCCAAACTGCTGCCCGACGTCGAGATGAAGGACAGCGCCTATGACGCCGTCGTCGGCGCCGACGCCGTCGTTCTAGTCACCGAATGGGACCAGTTCCGCGCCTTGGATCTGGACCGCATCAAGCTCTTGATGAAGCAGCCCGTCCTAGTCGATCTGCGCAATATCTATCGGCCCGAGGACATGAAGAGCCGCGGCTTCCGCTACATGGGCATCGGGCGCGGCTGATGGGGGCGCCGATCCTCGTCACCGGTGCGGCCGGCTTCATCGGCATGCACGTCGCCGAACGCCTGCTGGACCGTGGCGAACAGGTGATCGGGGTCGATGTCTTCAACGACTACTATGATCCGCGCCTTAAGGCGGCCCGCGCCGCCCGGCTGGAGGGGCGCGACGGCTTTCGCATGGTGCGCGCCGACATCGCCGATCATGAGCAGATGCGCGCTTTGGTCGCCGACGCCGGCGTCAAGCGAATCGTCCATCTCGCGGCCCAGGCGGGGGTGCGGTATTCGCTGGAGAACCCCTTCGCCTATGAGCGGTCCAACCTGGCCGGCCATCTGTCGATGCTGGAGGCCGCGCGCCACAATGGCGTGACCCATCTGGTCTATGCCTCGTCCAGTTCCGTCTATGGCGACCGGCCGCTGGAGGGCTCAGGCTTCCGCGAAGACGACCCGACGGTCCAGCCCGTCTCGCTCTACGCCGCGACCAAACGGTCTTGCGAACTGATGAGCCAGAGCTACGCCAAGCTCTATGGTTTCCCGCAATCAGGCCTGCGCTTCTTCACCGTCTATGGCCCCTGGGGCCGGCCGGACATGGCCTATTTCAGCTTCACGCAGAAGATCGTGCGCGGTGACGCCATCGAGGTCTATGGCGAGGGCCGGATGGCGCGCGACTTCACCTATATCGACGACATCGTCGATGGCGTGGTCGCCGTGCTGGACCACCCGCCGGCTCAGGGCGTGCATGAGGTCTACAACATCGGCGACAGCCAGCCGGTCGGTCTGATGGACATGATCTCGACGCTGGAAACCGCCCTGGGCGTCGAGGCGAAGAAGGTCATGCGGCCGATGCAGCCGGGTGATGTGACCGCCACCTATGCCGACATCTCCAAGCTGAACGCCCTGACCGGCTACCAGCCCAAGGTGCCGCTGAAGGCCGGGCTGGAGACGTTCGTCGCCTGGTGGCGGCAGTACGAGAACGGCTGAAGCGAAAGGCGGGGGCCGATGCGACGCGACATCCTTCCGGCCGCCGCCGCACTGGCCCTGTTCGGCGCGACCGAGGCGTCCGCCCAATCTCTACGCACGGCCCAGGATCGAACCGCCGACCTGTTCGCCCGCGACCGCGCCGTCGCCGTGCGCGACCGTCCGCAACCCGCTTATGACGCCCTGGGCATCCGCACGGGCGGCTTCACCGTCTTTCCCCGGCTTCCTTTCGATATCGTCCAAGACGACAACGTCTTCGCCGCCGAAGACGACCGCCAAGCCGCCACGACCCTGCGACTGCGTCCCGAGATCGCCGCCAAATCCAACTGGTCCCGCCACGCACTCCAGGCCCAAGCCCGCGCCCAGATCGACCGAAATCTCGACTTCGACAGCGAGAATACCATCGACTGGAATCTGCGCGGCGCCGGCCGCCTTGATGTCGTTCGCGGTGCCAGCATCACCTTCGCCGTCGACTATGCCCATGACCACGAGGCGCGCACCGCATCCGGCGCCGATCCGATCACGCAGGAGCCCGTCGCCTTCGACCTCGCATCCGCCTCTCTCGACGCCGAACGGGCCAGGGGACGTCTGCGCGTCTCGGCGCGAGCCGCCGTTCACCGCTACGACTACCGCGACGGCTTTGGCGAAACGGGCGCCGTGATCGAACAGGACGACCGCGACCGCACGGTCTTCACCCTGACCGGCCGCGCCGACTATGCCCTTTCCCCCGCCACGGCGATCTTCCTGCAGGTCATTAGCGACGACCGCGACTACGACCGCATCGCCGGACGCCCCCTGCGGACCTCATCGGGCCATCAGACCCTGGCGGGCGTGGATTTCGAACTGGGCGCCCTGGTCCGGGGCGAGATCGCCGCCGGCTATATCCGCCAGGATTTCGAGGACGCGGCCTTCGGCGACCTAAACGGTTTCGGCGGCCGGGCGAAGCTGTCCTGGTTCCCGACGCAGCTGACCACCGTCACAGCGGCCGCAGCGCGAACCGTCGAGGATACGGGCGTCATCGGCGCGGCCGGCGCCCTGCGCACCGACCTGTCGCTCACCGTCGATCACGAGTTGCTGCGCAATCTGATTCTGACGGCCCAGGCGACCTATGCCGACGACGCCTACAACGGCCTGGCGCGCACCGACACGCGCTTCGGCGCCGGCGTCAGCGCGGTCTATCGGCTCAGTCGCCGCTACGGCTTCACCGCCGGCCTGACCTGGCTCGACCAGTCCTCGTCTGGCGCCGCCCAAGGCCCCAGCTATCAAAACACGCGGTTCTACGTCGGCTCGACCGCCCAGTTCTAACTCTCGCGAAGATTGACAACCTGAAGGCGAAGCCGCACCACTGAAACGGACGATCACCGTTCGATGGCGCGATGACACAGACGAACGACCCTGCCCTCGGGACCATGCCTTCCGACGACGACATCGACCTCCAACGCTACGTCGCCGCCTTCCGTCGTCGCGCCGGCCTGTTCATGGCGGTCGCGACAGTCGTCTGCCTGATCGTGTTGGCCCTGATGCTGGGCCAGACGCCGGTCTATACCGCCACCGCCAATCTTCAGATCAACACCCGCAAGGAACAGGTGATCGCCGGCCCGGCGGTCCTGTCCGCCCTCGACGCCGAGGCCGCCATTGTCGACACCGAGGTCGAGGTGCTGAAGTCGCCCCAGCTCGCGGCCGGCGTCGTGGACGCGCTGAACCTGGCCCAGGATCCCGAGTTCAACGCCCGACTGCGCAAATCCACCTTCGCCGCCCTCGCCGACCGGACCGGCCGCACCGCGATCCCCGACCGCGAGATCGAGCGCCAGCAGGTCATCGACGCCGTCAGCCGCCGCCTGACCGTGCGCCGCGTCGGCCTGACCTATTCGATGGCGGTCGGCTTCACCTCCGACAGCCCGACCAAGGCGGCCCGCATCGCCAACGCCTTCGCCGAACGCTACCTTCAGTCCCAGCTGACCGCCAAGTTCGACGCCAACAGCCAGGCCAACGCCTTCCTCGGCGCCCGGCTGGAAGACTTGCGCCGCCAGGTCGAGACCGCCGACGCCGCCGTCTCCCTCTACCGCATCGAAAACGGCCTGCTCAGCGCACAGGGCGCGACCCTGACCGAGCAGGAAATCTCGGTCTATAATCAGCAACTGGCGTCCGCCCGCGCGCAACAGGCCGAACAAGACGCCCGCCTGCGCACCGCCCGGTCCCAGATGGCGGCCGGTTCGAACGGCGACGATGTCGGCGAGGCCCTGACCTCGCCCGTGGTCCAGAATCTGCGCGCCCAACGGGCGGCGATCAGCATCCGCGTCGCCGACCTGTCCGTCCGCTATGGCCCCCTGCACCCCGACATGATCCGCGCCCGCCAGGAGTTGGCCGACATCGACGCCCAGATTCAGGCCGAGATCCGCCGCGTCGTCTCCAACCTGGACGCCCAGGCCCAGGTCGCCCAGCAGCGCGCCGCCTCGGTGCAGGCCAGCCTAAACGCCGCGCGCGGCGTCCTGGCCGACAACAACGCCGCCTCGGTCCGGCTGCGCGAACTGGAGGGAGAAGCCGAGGCCGCCCGCGCCATCTACCGCGCCTTCCTGGACCGCTATCGCGAAACCAGCGCCCAGACCGGCGTCGAACAGGCCGACGCCCGCATCGTCTCGCGCGCTACGCCGCCGACCTCTCAGAGCGCGCCGAACCTGATGCTCAGCCTCGCGCTCGGTCTGGTGCTGGGCGTCGGCGTCGGCGCGCTCGCCGTCATCGTCGCCAACACCATGCAGACCGGCCTGGGCGGCCCCGAAGACATCGAACGCAAGCTGGGCCTGGCCCCTATCGGTACGATCCCGCTCGCCTCGTCCGTCGCCGCCCCGGAAGACCGCGACCTGCATCCGATAGACCTCGTGCTGCAACGGCCGCTGTCGGTCTTCACCGAGGCGTTTCGCGCCCTGCGCACCTCGATCACCCCGATCGTCAGCGTCGTGGGCGAGCCGGCCGGCCGCATCGTCGCCGTCACCTCCGCCCTGCCCGGCGAGGGCAAGACCACCGCCGCCGTCTGCCTGACCCGCGTCGCTGCCCGATCGGGCGGCCGCATACTGCTGATCGACGGCGACCCGCGTCGGCGCGGCGTCACGCGTATGCTGGGTTTGGATCCCAATGCGGGCCTGGCCGAGGTGCTGCACGGCGCGGCATCCTGGCGAAACCTCCTGGTGCTTGACCCCGCATCAGGCGCGCACGTCCTGCCGCTGTCGGGCGCCGGCCTGTCGGCGGACGACCTCTTCGCCGCCCCGCCCATGGACGCCCTGCTGACAGAGCTCCGTCAAGCGTTCGATCTGATCGTCATCGACACCGCGCCGGTGTTGGTCCTGGCCGACGCCCGCGTCCTGGCGGCCAAGGCCGACAGCGTCCTTCTGTTGGCCCGCTGGCGCAAGACCCCCGCCCGCACCGTCGCCGCCGCCGTCCGCATCCTGAACCAGTCCGGCGCCCGCACCCTGGGCGTCACCCTGACCCAGGTCGACGTCAGAGCCCAGGCGAGACAGGACTACGGCCACGCCGGCTACGACTATCAGGCCTACCGCAAATACTACGCCGCCTGACGCCGGCTCTCAGCCCGCATTGCGCCGGAAGGGCGCGACGGCCAGAACTGCCTGGGGGCGATCTCCAGCTTCTGCAGGATGGCCTGGCTTCGGCCAGCGCCGTAGCCTCGAACAGGCACTCATGAACCGGCCTCGATGATCGCCGCAACTGCTTGGACAAAGAAGGGTTGGCCACATCGTGGAAACGACGCGACGTAGATGCCGTCGCCCTGCCTGATGGCCAAAAAATCATAAAACATTGTCCAAGAATCTCGCTTGGAGAACCTCGGTAAAGCCCGCTGGGTCGCCATTTCGGGCGCGTATCGCCGCACCCGAGGCCCTCTCGCTCTATGCGAAGCCCAATACGATCACGAGATCCAACACCCCGACCGCAGGGTCTGACCGGTACTGATGCGTCACTGACGGTCGCTGGCGAACACGACTTCCTTTTTGATCCGCTCCGCCTGCTCCGCCGTCAGGCGTGCGCCGCGTGAGAACTCCGCGCGACCCGGCCCGCGCGAGCCGAAGGTGGCGAAGCGAACGTCTTCGGGCTGGAGCATGGTGCGCGGATTGCCGTCGCGTCCCGTGTACCACATCTCGGTCCAGCCGGCCGGCGCGATATGGTCGTCCATCCAGCAGTTCAGGAAGGTCGTGGCCCCGACGAAGCGCGGGTCGCCATACCGTCCATCAGGGAAGGCGCTTGAGGGCCGCCACGGCCGTCCGAGAAAGACGGAGTGTCGTGCGACGTCCGCGTCCTTAGTCAGGCGGCACTCGTGGAAGACGAAGCCGTAAGCCTGTTCGATGGGTGTGCTGGGGGCCACGATATAGCCCTCGACAGGATCGGCGGGCCGCAGACGCGACCGGATTTCACAGCGTTCGAACCAGGCACACCCGCCCCCGAAGATGAAATCATAGCTGCCCGTGATCAGGCAGCGATCGAACAGCGTCGCGCCTGCGTCGGGGAACAGGGTGTCCTGATAACTGAGAATATCGCAGTTGCGGACGACGGCGCGGTCCGACCCCTTGTCCAGCATCAGGGCCACGGCCTGAGGCCCTGCCCCATTATGCGAATGAAGGCCGTTCGGCTTGGTCATTTCGGAAAGACCGTCGAAGGCGTTGTTGATCGTCAAAGTCTCGGCATGGAAATCAGGCGCCCGCACGAACAGGGTCGGCGTGCGAAACGTGCCCCACATCCGGCCATCCGGCGCCGCCAGACCCGAGGCCGCCAGGTGATTGATCACAGAGCCCGAGCGATCCTCGCCGATCAGATGGATGAACGGCTTGTCCACCACGACCTGCTCGGTCCAGATTCCGCGCGTCACCAGAATGCGGAATGGCCGTCGGCCGTCCGCTGGCGCGGCGGCGATGGCGGCGGAAAGACTGGGATAGACGGGCGCGCCGAATTGACGGTCGCCGGGGCCGGCCCAGATGACGGCGTCGAATGCTGTCGCTGCCGCCCAGGACGACGTCGACGTCATCATGGGCAGGACGGCGCCAGCGGCCAACAGGTTGCGACGTGAGACCAGCGGGATCATGGCGGCTCCGAATGAAAATCGGCGCCGACCGGCGAACCGGTCAGCGCCAGGTCTCCTTGGGGGAGTTGGGAGTGTCTTAGAAGGTGTAGCGGACGCCGAAGTTGTACTGCCGTCCCGTGTGGGAATAGACGTAGATGCTGTCGCGGCGGCTGTCGGTGTACTGCTCGTTGAAGGCGTCGGTCAGGTTCAGCCCTTCGAACGTCACCTTGATGCGGTCGTTCAAGGCGTAGGAGGCCGAGGCGTCCACCGTCACGATCTCGCGCACCCCGTCGATGTCGTTGGTGCTGGTGCCGCTGGGCACCGCCGTCAGATAGCGATCGCGATAGGCGGCCGAAACACGGGCGCTGAACCGGTCGTCCTCATAATAGAGGGTGGCGTTGTAGGCGGTCTTCGACAGACCGAGCAGATCGTTCTCGACGAAGCCCGTCGGAGAACGCGACGAGATGTAGCTGATCTTCGAATCCACCAGGGTGACGTTGAAGATGGCGCCGAGATTGTCGAAAGGTCCAGGCAGGAAGGTGAAGGGTTGCTGATAGCTGATCTCTATCCCTTTCAGCGGGCCGCCCTCGGTGTTCACCGGCTGGCTGAACAGGAAGACATCGCTGGGCGACACGCCCAGGCCGTCGAGCAGATCAAGCGGAAGGCCCGACTGGTTGAACGGCTGTGAGATTCGCGAGGTCTGGATGTAGCTGTCGATGTCCTTGTAGAAGAGCCCGACCGACAGCAGGGCGTCCGGGGCGAAATACCATTCGGCCGACAGGTCGTAGGTCGTGGCGCGAATGGGATCCAGATACGGATTGCCCGAACTGACGCTGAACACGCCGACGGTGCTCAGGCTGCCGCCCGGCGTCACACTGCCGAGGTTGGGGCGCGTCATGACCTTGGCCGCCCCGAAGCGCAGCAGGAAGTCCGGCGTGACCTCTGCCGTCAGGTTCAATGCCGGCAGCACGTCGTCATAGTCGCGATCGACCGTCGTCTGCTGGGCGGTGCCGGCGACCAGTTGATAGCCGGTCGAGCTCTGCTTCGTCTTCACATAGCGAACACCGATGTCGCCACGCACCGGAATACCGCCGAGCTCCGTATCGAAGTCCAGCTGCAGATAGGCGGCCGAATCCTTCTCGGTGACGTTGCGGATATTGCCGCGCGCATTGGCGTTCGATGCGCCGCTCAGCTCGAACAGGCCCGTGCCGCTGTAGATGTTGAAAAGGTCCGCGAAGGCGTTGAGGTTCGGTGCGATCCAGTTCGTCACCGTCCCGTCCGGCGCACCCAGATTGCGTCCAAAGCCGCTGACCAGCTCGGTCAGGCTCGCCAGGGTCACGCCCGCCGGCAGTTGGGGCACGACGCCCTCGTTGACGCGCGCCAGAGCCCAGGAATCGAACTCGTATTCCTTGTAGTTCACCCCGGCCTTCAGCGTCAGCGACGGCGTCAAGTCAAAGCCTCCGTCGAGCTGCGCCGTCTTGATCGTGTTCGTCACCCCCTGCGGACGCAGGCGGATCTCCGAACGCGCGGCGCCGAAATTATAGGCCAGCGGATCGGTGACATCGTAGCCGAAGCCGATCAGCGGCGCGTCGCGGTTCTGTCGATAATCGTAGAAGTAGTTGTCCGAATTCTCGCGATTCAGGATCACCGTCGTCTGGATCGGGTTATCGAAATCGGACTTGGAATAGCCGATCAGCCCCTTGACGCGGAATCGGTCGCTGAACTCATGCTCGATGCTCAGCGTGCCTTGGGTGTATTTGGTGTCCAGCTCGTCGTAGCGGGTCTCGGTCTCCACATCGACGTCGTCGAACAGACCATAGACCATGTCGCCATTCGCATCGATGACGCCTTCACGCACGATGATCTCAGGCCGTCCGCCCTGGGACGCGTTGCGGGCGAAGGACAGGGCCTCCAGCCAGTTCTCCTGACGCGTCGCCTTGAAGTCGGAATAGAGCAGATCGAGGTTGATCAGCGTCTGTTCCTGCGGGCGGAACTGCACTGAACCGGTCAGGCCGAGACGCTCCTGATCATGGGTGAGCCGTCCATAGCGCGGGAAGCGCGGCGTATAGACATCCGCCCGGCTGGCGTCGGCAAAGGGCGACGCGGGATTGTAGCCGCCGGCCTCGGTGCCGTTCAGCCAGCCACCCGAGCCGTGGCCTTCTTCCAGCAGTTGCCGCTTGGTGTAGGCGACCGACACCAGGGCGCCGAGCCGGCCGTCCATCCAGGTGTTGCTGGCGAGCGCGGCGAACCTGGGGTCCCATTTGCGCGACAGGTCGTTGTAGCCATACTGGCCCGACAGCACGAGATTGGCGCCGGAATAGTCGAAGGGCCGGCCCGTCTGCAGATCGACCGTCGCGCCCAGCGAGCCTTCTTCGGTCTCGGCCGAGGCGGTCTTGCGCACGGTGATGCTGTTGAATAGCTCGGACGCAAAGACGTTGAAGTCGAACGCGCGGTTGCGGTTCGCGCCGCCCGAGCTGTCGGTGCCCGACGCCGTGCTCTGGCCCTCGACGCCGTTGATGCGGACACGCGTGAACTGCGGTCCCAGGCCCCGCACCGTGATCTGACGGCCTTCGCCGGCGTCGCGTGCGATGGAGACGCCCGGCACCCGCTGAATGGACTCCGCAAGGTTGGCGTCGGGGAAGTCGGCCATGTCCTCGGCCTTGATCACATCGACGACGCCGTTGGCCCGACGCTTGGCGGTCAGCGCGCTGCCTAACGAGGCGCGGAAACCGGTTACCACGATAGTTTCAACTTCGTCGGCCTGGTCTTCGACCTCGCTCCCCTGGGCGGCGGTCTGCGGAGCCACGGTCGCACCGGCGAGAA
>NZ_SPVH01000002.1 GCF_004614235.1 Brevundimonas intermedia
CAGGATCAGGGTTGGCCATGTCGAAGCTGGTGACGATGCCGTCGTTGATCACCATGTTCGACCAGCGGCCGGGCGCGTACAGCGTGTAGAAGGACTGCTGATACCCGACCTGCGGCGAGTCGAGCTTGGTCGACAGGCCATCGACGACCAGGCGGAAGTTGTCGGTCGGTCGCCATTCCAGCTTCGCCGTATAGGCGGTGCGCTTCTTCTCTTCGAGGATCGAACCCACGCGGAACTGGCCAGGACCGATGAGGCCGTACTCTTCGACGTCCAGTTCGCCATTGCCGTTCGGGTCGATATTGCCGCCCCAGGCGTTCCCCCACAGCCAGCTCTCATCCGTCGGATCCGGGTTGCGGGTCCAGCCGCCGTCATTGCCGGCGACGTCCGAACGGTCGTCGCGCCGTTCGCTCACGACCCCGAGGATCAGGCCGAACGTGTCGTCGAAGAAGGTGTTGCTGTAGACGGCGGACAGTTTGCTGCCGTCCAGCTCGGACATCTGGTTGCGGTCGCCCTCGACGCGGATGATTCCGTGCTGGCCGCGTTGGTCGAAGGGGCTGGCGGAGCGCAGGTTGATCAGGCCGCCGATCGCGCCTTCCGTGTTCGCCGCTTCGGCGCCCTTGATGACATCGGCGCCGCTTATGACGTCGGAAGGCAGGACATCGTACGCGAAGTCGCGTCCAGCGCCGTCGGTCGCCAGGATGCGGCCGTTGAAGGTCGACACCGTGTATTCGGGGCCCAATCCCCGAACGCTGACGCTCTGCCCCTCGCCGCCCGCGGTGCGCGAAATCGACACGCCGGTGATGTGGCTCAGGGAGTCGGCGACGTTGTCGTCCGGAAACATGCCCAGTTCGAGCGCGCTGATCGAGTCCTGCACCGTTCCGGATTCGCGTTTCAGACCCACCGCGCGGGCGATGCTTCCCCGCGTCCCCACGACGACGATCTCATCGACCTGCTGGGCTTCGTCAGCCGTTGTTTCGATTTCATCAGTGTCGGCTGACTGGGCGTGAGCCGTGCCGACGGACAACAAGGCTGCGAAACCGACGCCCGCTAGAGCGGCTTTTCGAAGTGATAGACGACGTGACATTGCGATCCCCTTTAACTCGCATGATCGACGAACGCCGCTTGAACTGCCGAAGCTTCGGTTCAGTCAAGAAAACGCTACAAAAGGGAACTACGGTTTCGCGAAACTGTCAAATAGATACGTAACGAAACTTTTTGGCGGGAGCATCCGCAGAACCGACATGACCGCTGCCCTCGGCAAATATCCTGCTCAAGGGGCGCGCGCCTCGCCTGAGCCGACCCGGAACCAGGGACAAAAGAGGTCAGAAGGGTCTCAAATTGGGGCCTACCCACATCTCTCGACCTGGTCGCTTCATGACGTCGGCGGTCCAGGTGCAAGTCCAGACAATCGAGATGCGACGGCCCGATCAGGCGGCGACGGCGATGCCGAGCGATGCGCCGTCGAGACGCGCCGCATAGATGGCGGCGCCGATGGCCGGGCTGTAGCGTGGCGAAATGATCCTGTAGTCCGGCGAACAGGCCGAAAGCCGCTGCCTGAAGGGATCGAGGATCAGCTCGCCGCTCTGGAACACCCCGCCTGAGTAGGACAGGTTTACGGGCTCTCCGGGCCGATACTCCAGCCGCTGTCGGATCGTGTCCACGATCTGGGCCAGGGCTTCGCCCGCGTCGACGAAGATGCGACGAGCGGCCTCGTCGCCCTGGACCGCCGCGCGCGCGACCAGCCTTGAAATGGCGGCTATCCGGTCACGTTGGGGCGCGCTCCTGCAATAGATGTGGGCGCACAGATCCAGGTCGTTCGTCAGGGTGAACTCCTGCACCAGCAGATCATGCAGGGGTCCACGCGAAAGGCGGCCATCCGACATGCGCGAGAAGGCGTTCAGCCCCTGGATGGCGATCCAGTAGGCGGAGCCCTCGTCCGAGAACAATTCGCCCCATCCGCCGCCGCGAGCCGACAGGCCCTGGCGCTCGCCGTATCCGATGGAGCCGGTGCCGGCGACGATATTGATCCCGTCCTCGCCGGCGAGCGAGCCGGCCCAGCCGCAGATCATGTCGTTGCCGCAGGCATAGCGGCGATGCCCAAGCAAGGCCTCTGGAATGACGTCCAGAACGGGCTGGATCTGCGAATCCTCGCCATGGGCGGGCAATCCGAAGAAGGCGTAGAGAACGTCATCCGCCGACGCCCCTGCCTGCCGCAGCACCGAATGGACGCCGTCGTGGAGCAGAACGTGCAGCCTCTCGACGCCGATATCGACGTGATAGCTGGAACCGCCCTCGTGTCGGGCCAGCTCGCGGCCGGCGCGATCAACCAGCACGAAGGCGGTCTTGGTGCCGCCGCCGTCCACGCCTAGATAACACCCGTCAGCCAGGCTCACTCTCCCTGCCCCCGCATCAGCTCAACTCGTGAATCCGCACGCCTTGCACGACCCGATTCACAGTGCCGGACGTGTTGGGCTTGTCGGGATTCAAACCCAGCTGCAGGGACTCGAAGAAGGCCAGCATCTGGGGCGCCACGATATAGGGGAACAGCAGGTCCACATCGTCCGAAGCCGTCAGGCCCTGTACGCTGATCTGGTCCTGCTCGGACAATCCCACCCCCTCCTGGGCCGTTATGGCGATGACGCGGGCGGCGTCGTTGTCGCGGCGCAGCTCATCCAGAAGGTCCATGTCGTAGCTGCGAGTGTAGGCGTCATTCGAGAAGAAGACGACGATCAGCGTACGATCATTCACGATCGTCTTGGGGCCATGGCGGAACCCCAGCGGTGAATCGAACATCGTCACCAGCGCGCCGTTGGTGAGCTCCAGCAGCTTCAGCCCCGATTCCCTGGCCAGACCCTTGAAGATGTGGCTGCCCAGATAGACGACGCGCTGATAGCCCTCCGCTGCGGCGGACTGCATCGCCGAGGTATAGTTCGCGATCACCGCCTGGGTGGCGCGCGCGATGGCCTCGACCCGTGCGTCCATGACGGCGAGGCCGCTGAACACCGCCAGCGCGGCGTACATCATGCACGAGAAGCTCGACGTCATGGCGAAGCTGCGGTCGTGCGTCGCCTCGGGCAGTTGTAAGGTCAGACCACGCGGCCCCTGACCATAGGCGGCCAAGGCGCCTTCGGCGTTGCAGGTGATCACCAGATGACTCAAGGTCTTCACCAGGCGGTCCGCAAGCTCAATCGCCGCCACGCTTTCCGGGCTGTTGCCCGAGCGGCCGAACGACACGAGCAAGGTCGGCGTCTCGGCCTCGAAATAGAGGTGGGGGGCGCAGACCAGGTCCGTCGTCGCGATGGCCTCGACCCGCCTGCCCAGACGCGCCGACACCACCGGCGCCAGGCATTCGCCGGCGAAGGCCGAAGTCCCCGCGCCCGTGAGTATGATGCGAAGCCCAGGCATGGCCAAAAGCGGATCCAGAAACGCCTCGATCTCGGCGCGCCGGGCCATCAACAGCTTCTGGGTTTCGCGCAACATCGCCGGCTGCTGCGTAATCTCGCGCGCAGTCCACAGGCCGCCCAGCCGCTCCAGCTCGGATTCCTCGAAACCCAATTGGGTGACATCAGACATAAGCGAACTCCGGCTCGGGGGTGCAGGCGACCCGATAGGCTTCCAGGGTCGCGCCGATATGGGCGATCACCAGATTGGTCGGATTTGAGGGCAGCGCGGCCTCGCGCAGGGCGGCGTTGGCCGCCGGCAGATATTGGCTGATCAGAGCCATGGGCGGCGGATTGTCCGTCAGATTGGCGACCATCCGATCCTGGGCGGCCACGATGGACGGGTCCGGCCAGTAATAGCGGATCCGGTCAGACAGGCTGTACTGCAGATCGAACTCCAGATCCGCCCCGGCGGAATGGTAGTATTTGGCCCAGTTGCGAGGATCGGCCTTCATTCGCTCGATGGCGACATGGCGGAACCGCGACACACGCTCCTCGCCGATCCACTCGCGTTCGATGGCGTCCAGCGCCCACAGCGCCTCACGCAGGGCGAAGGTCACGCCCGGCCCGACCTTGAGGATGGCGAAATGATCGTCGACCAGGGCCTTGAGCGCTCCCGCGGTCTGGTAATCGGTCGAATGCGCCTCGAAAACGATGTGCGACTGCCCGTCCAGCGCAGCGCTCAGATCGACCGCCTTGGCGCGCTCGTAGTCGATGACCTTGTGATGATCGAACTCGACGCCCGGCTGGACGACCACGCCGATGACCCGCGACCAGGCCTCGGCCAGGCCCTCGGCCGCGAAGATGATGCGGTGCGCCTCGATCGTCGCCAGCGCCGCTTCGGGCGTGGTCACTTCCAACTCGGGCAGGTCTTCGGCGGCCCCGCCGGGCACAGGCACTTCGGTGCCGATGACATATACGCAGGCCTCGCCGCCGACGCGCGCCTGCGTCGCCTCGGCGATCTTGATCAACCGCGCGGCGCGGCGAGCGATCGTGTCCTCCGGCAGCGGCGTCGGATCGTCGGCGCACGACATGGAGCAGTCCGCATGGATCTTGCGGAAACCGGCGGCCACATACTGCTCGATCAACACTTCCGCCTTCGCCATCGCCTCTTCGGCAGGCAGGCCGGTCCACGGATTGGGGCCCAGGTGATCGCCGCCCAGAAGTACGCGATCAATCGGCAGACCCGTGTCACGCGCGATGGTGTGCACGAAGTCGCGGAACTTGTCCGGCGTCATGCCGGTGTAGCCGCCGTCCTGGTTGACCTGGTTACAGGTCGCCTCGATCAGCAGCACGTCCAGCCCGGTATCGAGCGCGTGAACGCACGCGGCTTCGATGACCAGCGGATGCGCCGAGCATACGGAATAGATGCCACAAGCCTGCCCGGATTTGTGCCGGGCGACGAGGTCGCGCATCGCCTTCATAGGAAATCCTTTCGGTAACAGGTTTCCACTCTACTGAAGTCCACCTAAAACGCAACCAAAGCAATGAAACCGAAACTTCACGGCGCGTTTCATACATCAGCAGCCGGAACCTGGACCTTCCAACGCCGACGCCGAACTAGGCGGCGGTCGCCAGAAGCGCCGCAGCGATGAAGGCCAGCGCCAGACCGACCATCTTCAGTTCGCCGGGCATCACGCCGACGATCAGCAGCGAAATCACGGCGGTGACCAGCGGTCCGCCGGCGTTGGTGAGCGGAGAGACCACGATCGCCTTGCCGTGCCGGAAGGCGTAGACGAGGAACAGAGCGCCCACGGCGTTCAGCATCTGGATCACCGCCGCCAGCCACGGTCCGTCCCAGCCCCAGTTGATGGGCCTGGAGAAGTCCGTCATCGCCAAAGCCGCCGGGGTCAGCAGCAAACCGCTGAGCATCATGTAGAAGAAGATGCTCTCGGCGCTCATGTGGTTGTTGGCCAGCTTCATGAAGTAGGCCTGCACCCCCCAGCAGGCCATGATGATCAAGGCCAGCGGAAACCACGTCGATCCTTGCGTGAACGAGAAGCCCTGCGGCGAGAAGTCGAACAGAGGCAGGGCGACCAGCGCCAGCGCCACACCCAGCGCCCCCAGCCGCGAGGTGCGCTCCTTCAGCAGCAGCAATGACAGCAGGATGGTGATGAGCGGCGACAGGGAGATGATCGGGAAGATCAGATAGGCCGGGCCCGTCGTCACCGCATAGAACAGGATCATCTGCCCGCCGGCGCCGGTCAGGCCGATCAGCAGACCGAAGAGGATCGACTTGGGATCGCGATCCAGCTTCCACTTCTCGCGCTGCATGACGACCACCGCCGGCAGGATCATGGTGACGGCCCAGACGCAGTAGACCAGCGTTTCGGGGAAGCCGCGCTGGGCGGAGATGCCCGCGAACGCGCCCCACACCCCCCACAGGCCGACGGTCAGGAAGGCGAACAGAAGCCAGCGACGCGAAGTGACGGCGGGCGTGATGGGAGAGGTCGTAGGAGTGTCGGTCACGCGCGTGCGCCTTGCATGGGAACGGCCTCGATCAGCAGGAACCGCTGGAACCGGGCAGGAATACGCGCGGCCTCCGCCGTCACCGTACCCAGGTCCGCACCGTTGAAATAATCGGTCAGGCGATAGCCGCCCTCACCCAGGCCGCGCAGCTCGACCTGCCCATCCCATTCCGGCGCGTAGAAGGCATAGTACAGCCGGCCGTCCTTCTCGACGGCGTGGGCTTCCGGCTTGTCGAAGCCGATGTCGTACAGCTCGCCCAGGTACTGGCCCTTAGGCAGCATCTTGGCGTTGTAGATATCCGCCCATTTGCGCCACACCGCCTCGCGTTCGGCGGTCAGTCGGAAGTTCGCGTCCTTGCCCCTGCCCTCGTTCGGCCAGGTGAACTTGGTCGAGATGACCGCCCCGATGCCGACGGACGACGCGAAGTCGTCGCCGCCGTCGCTCAGTTCGACATGGTCTCCGGCATAGGCGGCGTCGCGTCCCATCAGCGCCTTCAGCGACTTGCCCTTCAGGCGCACCTGCCAGGACGACAACGGATCCGACGATGGGACCTGGTTGGTGTAGGGCAGATTGTGGAAGGCGTACGAGGTGCCGCAGGGGCAGAACTCGACGACGGCTTCAGGATTGGCTGCGCGCGCCGTGTCGTAGACCATCTTCCAGAATTCCTGGAGCTTTTCGACCGACTCCTCCGGGCGCGCATGGTTGTGGGCCGGGTTGTGACAGGGGGCGACCCCGTTCATGTGCTGGCCGTCCAGCTTCAGCCCTTCATAGCCCCACTCGCCGATGATCTTGCGGATCAGCGCCTGGGTGTAGTCCCGCGTCGGCTGGTAGGCGGGGCAAAGGTAGAAGGCGTTCCACCACGTCACGTCCTGGACCGCGCCGTTCTCGTCCAGCAGAAGCATGTCGGTGTGGTCGTGCAGCAGGTCCGACCCCGGATCGACCGCCAAGGGTGCGAGCCACAGGCGGGGCTTCAGCCCGGCCGCGCGGATGTTGCGTGCAAAGGCGATCATGTCCGCCTCGGTGCGGAACTTGCGAGGGTCCAGCGCCCAGTCGCCCTCGTTGGTCTGCCAGCCGTCGTCCAGCACGGCCCATTTGAAGCCCAGATCCTTGACCTTGGCGTAGGTGCCTTCGATTTCGGCGACGGTGAAGTTCCGATCGTAGCCCCAGGCGCACCAGATCGCCTCATACGACCCTTCCGGCGCCTTGGGCGCCGCCAGGCCGCGGTCCGCCATCACACGACGATAGGCGTCGAGCGTCGCGTAATAGTCGCGCCGGTGAACGGTGACGAAGGCGTCGAGCGAGCTCATGGCGTCGCCGGGGCTCAACGTCACGGCCCGCGCCTCTTCCAGAGCCACGGACGCGCCCACAGCCGAAGCGATGATCGGCAGCGAGATCAGCTTCGGCGTTAGTTCGATATGGCCGACGGCGATGCCGGCGTCCGGCCGCCAGACGTCGGCCACCGGCGTGCCCGACCCGTAGTCGGAGGCGTTCATGCCCATGAAGTTGGCCTGCTCGAAGCCATCCTTCACCGGCTGGACCCAATCGCGGCGATCGGCGTGCGTCGAGCCGGACCAGGACCAGAAGCCCGCGCCGGAGGACTTCAGCGTATGCGCGCCCACGCGGCAGCTCTTGATCGCCAGCGGTTCGCCGCGCGTGTGGCGCCAGGCGACCTTCACCAGCGGAAAACCGGGATAGCGGTCGTAGAAGCTCAGACTGACAGTCTTTTCCAGCCCCTCGGCGGAAACACCGCGCACCACATGGCGCACGCCCTGGCCATGAGCGTCGCTGATCGCGGCCTGACTCCGATCGACAAAGGCGAAGCTGTCGATGATCCGGTCGTCTTGCAGCGTCACCGTCTCGGATGCGGCGAAATCGGTCAGGGCGACCGGCTGTCCGGCAAGCCCGGAGATCAGCCGACTGTTCAGGGCCGAATCGAACTCGACCGTCAGAACGTCGTCCCCGACGCGCGCCACCGCCGGCCCCGCCCAGGCGCGCCCCGCGCCCGTCGCGCCTGTCGCCAGGACCGTCCCCCCCAGCAGGGCGAGCAGACCACGGCGGTGAAGAAGAGGTTTCGTCATCATCGTCGCACCCTCTTTTGACGATCATCCTGGAAATAGCCTTGCATAGCCCCCTTTCCAAAGGCAAACAAAAAGATGCACAACGAAACATCTGGATATGTTTCATTGTCTGCTGATTTCGGTTGGATGGAGACCATCATGAGGTTCAACACGCGCTGGGCGCTCGCTGTGACCGCTCCGCTCCTCGCCTGCGCGGCGCTGTCCGCCTGCACCACCCTTGAGGGCGAAACCTACGCCGCAGCGGATTTCGCCGGTGTGCGCAAGATCGACGCCCATGTGCACGTCAATGTCGCCGACGATGCCTTTCTGGACCAGGCCGCCGCCGACAACTTCGAAATCCTGTCGATCAATGTCGACTATCCGGCCTTCCCCTCGATCAGCGACCAGGCGGAGGTGGCGCACCACTACGCCGAGGCGAACCCCGAGCGTTTCCATTACGCGACGACCTTCTCGATGCAGGGGTTCGGCCAGGCTGGATGGGCGGACCGCACCAATGCGCTGATCGATGCCGAAGTCCGCCGCGGCGCGCTAGCCGTGAAGGTGTGGAAGAACATCGGCATGGTCGAACGTGACGCCGAGGGACATCTGATCTTCATCGACGACGCGGGCTTCGATCCCGTCTTCAGCCGCCTGGCGGACACGGGCGTCCCGCTCATCGCGCACCAGGGGGAACCCTATAACTGCTGGCTGCCGCTCGATCAGATGACGACCCGGAACGACCGGCTCTATTTTTCCGCCCATCCCGAGTACCACATGTATCTCCACCCGGAGATGCCGAGCTATCAGGATCTGATGGCCCGACGCGATGCGATGGCCGCGCGAAATCCGAACCTGCAAGTCGTCGGCGCCCATATGGCCAGCCTGGAGTGGAACGTCGACGAGGCGGCGAAATTCCTCGACGCCCATCCGAACGCCGTCATCGAACTGGCCGCCCGCATGGCCCAGATTCAATACCAGTCCGTTCGCGATCACCGGAAGGTCCGGGACTTCTTCGTCAAGTATCAGGACCGCATTCTCTACGGCACCGATCTGACCCTGAATCCGGGAGAGGACACGCAGGCCTTCAGACAGTCGGCCCACCAGGTGTGGTCGTCGGACTGGACCTATCTGGCCACCGCAGACACCCAGCGCGTCGAGGATATCGACGCCGATGCGAAGGGGCTGGCCCTGCCCCGGTCGGTGATCGACAAAATCTATTACGCCAATGCACGGCGCGAGTTCTTCTCGCGTCCCAGCCGCTGATCGGAGATCCCATGACCGTCCGCACCCTCCTGTCGTCCGTCGCCGTCTGCGGCCTTCTCGGCTTGGCTTGGCCGGCGATCGCTCAAACCGATCCCTTGGCGACCCGTGGCGCATGGTCGATCCCCGAGCGGTCGCAGGCGCGAACGCCGCCCATGGGATGGAACTCGTGGAACGCCTTTCGCACCGAGGTGGACGAAGCCAAGGTCCTGGGCGCGGCCAAGGCCATGGTCGACAGCGGCCTGTCCGACCTTGGCTACACCTACGTCAATATCGACGACGGCTGGTGGCTCAAACGGCGGCAGTCGGACGGGCGTCTGGAGATTCGCACGGCGATTTTCCCGTCCGCGCGGATCGAGGGCCAGGATTCCAGCTTCCGGCCCTTCACCGACACTCTGCACGCCATGGGCCTGAAGGCCGGCATCTACACCGACATCGGCCGCAACGCCTGCTCTCAGGCGTATGACCTGCATTCACCGAACCTGCCGGAGGGCACGACTGCCGAACGCGAAGTCGGTCTCCATGGCCATGTCGATCAGGACATCGGGCTCTACTTCGCCGAATGGGGCTTCGACTACATCAAGGTCGATGCATGCGGCATCAATGTCTATGGGCCCGACAACCCGCTAGTGCGCGAGCACGCCTACACCCCCGTGCCGCCTCTGATCGATCAGGTCTCGATCAACCGCACCGACGTGCCTGCCGTGCAGGCCCTCTATGGCGAAGTTGCCCAGTCGCTGCACAAACACAATCCGGACGGCGACTATATCCTGGCGATCTGCAACTGGGGCTCGGCCGACGTCCGATCCTGGGGCAAGAACGTCGGCCATATGTGGCGCACCAGCGGCGACATCACCCCGACCTGGACGCGGATGCTGCATAACTTCGACAGCGCCTCCACCCGCGCCCTCTACGCCAAGCCCGGCGCCTGGAACGATCCTGACATCCTCTTCGTCGGGCACGGCGACTTCGACCAGAACCATCTGACCGAGGCCCGGTCCCACTTCGCCCTGTGGGCCATGATCAATGCCCCGCTGCTGATCAGCTATGACCTGCGCCAGGCGCCGCAAAGCCTGATGGACATCTGGGGCAATGCCGACATCGTGCGGCTGAACCAGGATCCGGCCGGCCACCAGGGGGTCATCGCCTATGCGTCGGACGACGTGCAGATCATCGTCAAGACGCTGTCGAATGGAAAGAAGGCCGTGGCCCTCTTCAACCGCGGCTTCGCCGAGACCGAGGTGACCCTGACGGCCGCCCATCTGAAGTTCGCAGGCGATGCGCCGGTCCAGCTGCAGAACCTTTGGGACAAGTCCGCCTCGACCTTCACCGGAGAGGCCGAATTCATGCTGGCGCCGCGCCAGACCTTGGTGTTCGAGGCGGCAGGCGTCCGGCAGCTGGCCGACGGCGTCTATCTGTCCGAAGTTCCGGGCGACGTGAATGTGGCGGTCGATGGCGTGATCGCGCCGGAACCGGACCCCGTCGTGCACCGGATGCGCAATGTGTGGGGCGAGACGCGTGGTTCGGGCGAGCGTCCGACCTATTCCGGCTGGGGCGGCGCCCAGGCCGACGCCACACCCTACGACCAGGGCTTGAAGGTCGCGGGCCAGGCCTTCGATACCGGGCTCGGCGTGCTGACGAACTCACGCCTGGAAGTGCGAAACGCGGGCTACACACGCTTCCAGGCCAGCGTCGGCGTGGACGATTCCACCCGCAACACGCGCGATCCGGTGCGCTTCGCCGTCTATGGCGACGGCCGGCTGCTGGCCGAGAGCGCGCCCATGCGCCTTGGCGCGGCGCCCAGCACCCTCGCCGCCGACATAAGCGGCGTTCGCATCGTGGAGATGGTTGCGCGGTCGCAAGACATGACCAGCGACCTGCCGCTCGTGGTCACCTGGGGCGACGCGGCCCTGCGCCGCTGATGGGGCCGGGCCGCGTCGCCCTTTTCAGGCGGCGTCGCCCCCTTCAGGCTTTGTGAAGCTGAAACCCCAGCCGCTCGGCCGCTTCGTCGATATAGGCCGGCGCGCCCGTGTCCGTGACCAGGGCGTTCAGGTCGTTCAAGCCGATGATGCGGTGAAGACATATCTTGCCGAACTTGGACGCGTCGGTGACCGCAATAACTTCGCGGGCCGTCTCGACCATCCGACGGTTCAGTTGCGCCTCGGGTTCGTGGTGCGTGGTGATGCCCCGTTCGGTATCGAGCCCATCGACCCCGAGGAACAGCTTGTCCAGCAACAGGTCATCCAGCGCGGCCACGGTCTGCGCCCCGTAAAAGGCCATGTTGCGCCGCCGCAGCTCCCCGCCCAGCATGACGATCTTTATCTTTCGCTTCTGCGCAAGCACGCTCAGGATATCGAAATCGTTGGTGACGACGGTCAGATCTTCGTCGTCGGGCAGGAAGCGCGCAACCTGAAGTGTCGTCGTGCCCGAGTCCAGCATGATGGACTCGCCCGGCTTGACCATGCCTGCCGCCATCCTGCCGACGCGCTCCTTGGCCTCGGTATGGCTGACCCGCTTGGTCTCAATGGCCGGCTCGACCGGGGCGTTGACCACCTCGGTGCTGATCGCCCCGCCATAGGCGCGCGTCGCGACGCCGCGTTCCTCCAGGTATTGCAGATCCTTGCGGATGGTCTGCATGGACACGTGAAACATCTCGGACAGAGCCGCAACCTGAACGCTGCCGCGTGTTCGAACCATGGTCGTGATTTCACGACGACGCTCCGAGGTGTCGCGCGACATCACGCGAGAACCATCCGCCATGCAACTATGTCTCCCTACGCCACCGCGCGGCGCCGATATTTACTGGCTATGCATATCCGGTTTTCACTTTGTCTACAAAACGAAAGCTGGGACGAGACGACATTCATCGCGTCCAGATGATCTTTCCATCCCGGATGACCGGCCGTCCAAGTCCCCTGAGCGCAGCGGCTGTACCTACACCGAAGACACGATCGCAGAGACGCAAGCAGCCGGCCTCGGTCGCAAATCCACAAACGGCGACATTGCGATGCAGGCCTCATCGACGATCGCCGCCTCATGCACTGCAACGCTAGCGACGGTGAGCAAGATTGGGGCGCGCCGTCGCAAAGCCGGCGCCTTCTCGGCCCTTGCTGAAAGACTAAAGACATCGAGGATAATTATGTGGGCGGCGGTGCTGTCAGTCTAACGCTAACTTGTCTCCATTTCAGGGCCGCCTAAACGCCTGATTAGAGATCGCATTTCGTGAGGCCACTATCGTTTAAGCGCTATCGATTTCCTGCGGCGGTGATCCGCCAGGCTGTGTGGCTCTACTTCCGCTTCAACCTCAGCCTTCGTGACGTTGAAGAGCTGATGGCAGCGCGCGGAATCGACGTCAGCTATGAGACGATCCGCTGCTGGACGATCAAGTTTGGGCCGTAGATTGCACGGCGGCTGAAGAAACTTCGCCCCGCCCCTTTCTCCCCGCTGGCATCTCGACGAAGTCGTTTGCTCGATCGGTGGGAAGCGGATGTTCCTATGGCGCGCGGTGGATGACGAAGGCGAGGTGCTGGACGTTGTCGTTCAGCGACGCCGGAATACCGATGCGCCCTCAAGCTGCTCCGGCGCCTGCTGCGCAACCAGCTTTGCGAGCCAGAGAAGATCGTGCCCCACGGGCTCGGGTCATACCAGGCGGCCTTAGGCCAACTTGGCCTGCGGCACCTACATTCTCCCGGCCCGCTTCGAGAAAACAATGTAGCGGAAAACTCGCACCTGCCGATACGCCGGCGAGAGCGGCAACAGCAGCTGTTCAAGTCTCAGGCTTCAGCCCAGTGCTTTCTCAACAGTCACACCGCGATCTACAACACCTTCTACACGCAACGACACCTCATCAGCCGACAGCATCTCCGCCGATTTCGCGCGGTGGCAGAAGCGGCTTGGGCAGCGGCCAATGCCTGAGATTCCGCCGGCATGACCGAGCTGTGGTCAGCCAACTTAACCTGACAACGCTAGCTCTTCCGGCAGCCGGCCTTGGGTGCCGCCGATCATTGCCCTTGCCCCGGGGCTCCCACGCTTTGGAATCCGGCCGAGAACACCGCGATCATCGTTTCGAGCACGGAGGCCAGATCGGAGGATCGACACAGACCGCCGGAAACGTCGTCAATACGACCGGTTTGGGCCAGGCCGTGGGTCAGGCTGGATGAGACGAGATCGAAGAACCAATAGATGCGCTCCGGCGGAGCCTCGGGCGCCAAGGCCTTGAGCATGACGATGAAGCGCTGGACGATGGGATCGAAGTTTTCGGCCATCACGTCCTTGCCGCCAAAATGCGAGGCGTTGGCGTGGCCGACGATGGCGGCGAAATAGACCCACCCTTCGCCCTTCTCGATCACCATTTCATAGATGGGGCGCAGGAAGACATCGAGAACGCCTTCGATAGTGGTCGCGTCACCCACTCGCGCCTCATAGGCGTCCATCGCGGCGATCCGGGCCGCATTCACTTCACCGGCGCGGCGGGCGAACACCGCCCGGAAGACCCCGTCCTTGTCGCCGAAATAGTAGTGGATCAACGCCGTATCGACACTGGCGGCCGTGGCGATCGCCTTGAGCGTAACCCCGTCGCGACCATGCAGGGCGAAGAGCTTCTCGGCGGCGTCCAGAATGGTGTTGGTCGCTTCCTCGCGCCGTTCCGATTGCGGACGCCGGCGCGGCCGTTTCGTCGGCTTGAGATTCAACCTTGATGTTGAAGACGGGGTGACGATGTCGGTCATGGTGCGCCGCTGCAAATCCGACGCTTTAGATACGGCCATCGCCGCCGCAGCGCCATATGGATAACTTCTTTATTTTATCGCCAATAAAGTTTGTTGACGTCGGAAATCCCCTCGGTCTTAATCCGCTCGTTCGATCAACGGACACAGATGAGCCGACGACAAGCCGGCCGCTCACATAGGGAACGGAGACCGCGATGCGGCAGACCATAATGATGGGCGCAAGCGCGCTCGCGCTTGCCTTCGCCGGGTCGCCGGCTTTCGCCCAGATGGCCGACCCGAGAGGCGAGCCGGAGGCCGCCACTCTGGACGAAGTCGTCGTCACCGCCCGCCGCACCGAGGAGAACATCCAGAAGGTGCCCGTCGCCGTGACCGCCTTCAGCCAGGAGGGCCTGCGTCAGCGCGGCATCGAAACCGGCACCGACTTGCAGAACTTCACCCCGTCGCTCAGCGTCGTGGGCAACACCAACCGCAACCAGGAAAACTACACGATCCGCGGGATCGGCGGGATCGGCAGCCTGGGGACCGGCGGCGGACCGGGCGTCGTCGCCTATTTCGCCGAGGTGCCCTCGACCGCCAGCGGCCCGGGCCTGCTGTTCGACCTGCAGTCCATCCAGGTCCTGAAGGGTCCGCAAGGCACCCTGTTCGGCCGCAACACGACGGGCGGGGCCGTCCTGCTCGATCCGGTCAAGCCGGGCTTCGAACCCGACGGCTATATCGAGGGAACGGTCGGCAGTCTGGACCGCCGCTCGGGCCGCGCTGCGGTGACCCTTCCGCTGAGCGACACGCTCTCGCTTCGCCTGGCGGGCCAGTTTGATCAGCGCGAGGGTTTCGTAAAAGACGTCAACACGGGCAAGGACTACAACGACCGCAACAACTTCAGCCTGCGCGGCGGCCTGTTGTTCCGGCCCAACGACCGGCTGAGCAGCTATACCGCCGTCAACTATGTCGACATCGACGAGAACGGACCGGGCACTGTGCTTCTGGCCGTCAATCCGGCAGGCCCGGCGGCGGCCCTTCTCAACCCCCTGCTGGCGGCTCAGCAGGCCCGCGGCAACGACCGCATCGCACTGAGCGCCGACACCAAGAATGTCAGCCGAACCCTGCTGGCGCTGAACAACACAACCTTGCGGCTCAACGACAGCGTCACCCTCAAAAACGTCGTCAGCTACACTCGAACCCGCGCGAACTTCGGCTCTGATGGGGACGCTTCGGCTCTGGTGATCAATGATCTGAACGGCGCCATTCCTGGACGATGGAACGTCGATAGCGAGACCTGGACGGAAGAACTGCAGGCCCGGATCGAACTCGGGCGTCTGACCTTCCAGACCGGCCTCTTTTATTCCGACACCTCCACAGTCACCCCCCTGACGTTCGTCCAGCGCGCGAACCTCGGCGCCGTCAGCCTGGTTCAGGACAGCGCCCACGCCAACGACAGCTCCAGGGCGGTCTACGGCCAGTTCACCTATGCGATCACGGATACGCTGACCGCCAACGCCGGCTATCGCTATACCTGGGACGAGTTCGGCGGCGACATCAGCATCTACATCCCGCAACTCGGCAACGCCTGCGGCACCAACCCCGGCTTCGCCTTCCCCAACTGCAGCCGCGCCTTCGACGGCGAGAGCGACGGCGACACCTGGCAGATCGGCCTGGACTGGCAGGCTACGCCGGACACCCTGATCTATGGCGTCAGCCGTCACGGCTACAAGAGCGGCGGGATCAACCCCTCGGTCCTGCTGGTCAGCGCCACCAGCCCCCTGTTCCGCGTCCGGCCCGAGACGGTCACCGACGGCGAGATCGGCCTGAAGCACGACTGGTCGATCTCCGGGATCAACGCGCGCACGAACCTGTCCGCCTTCTACATGAAGTATGAGGATATCCAGCGCAGCGACTACGCCCTTATTGGCGGGTTCAACACCCAGCTGATCACCAACGCCGCCGAGGCCACGGTCAAGGGCTTCGAGTTCGAAGGCGTCATCCAGCCCATCGCCCCGCTAACGCTTACGGCGACCTATTCCTACAATGACGCGACCTACGACAAATACATCGACGGTCTTGGCGTCGATCGTAGCGGCTTCCCGTTCCAGTATGCTCCCAAGAACAAATACAGTCTCGACGCCAAGCTCTACCTCCCGGTCCCCTCGACGATCGGCGACCTCAGCCTGCGCGCTTCCTATGCCTGGCAAGACGATCAGCAGGTCGCTTCGGACCTGCAACCCTTCGGCGTGATCCCGGCCTATGGTCTGCTGAATGTTCGCTTGGACTGGGAGCGTATCGCGGGATCGGACGTCGCCCTGTCGCTCTATGGGACCAATGTCACCGACGAGGAATATCGGGTCACCTCGAACGCCACCTACAACACGACGGGTCTCGTCGGTGCGGCCTATGGCGATCCGCGCCAATATGGCGTGACCCTGCGCTACAGCTGGTAGGAGAGACCGCCATGACGATGACGCCCAAGCTCGGTCGAAGCGGGAGCGCGGTCGCGGTCCTGGCGTTCGCCGCCGTCCTGTCGGGCGCCGCCTGCAGCACCCCGGCCAACGCCGATCTGCAGCCGGCCCAGGCCGCCTTCGCCGCTCGCGCCACGGCCCAGCAAGCGACGGACGTCGATGTCCGAACGCGAGACGACGGCGGCTTCACTGTCAACGGCCGGCTGGACGGCGATCATTTCGCCATGGCCGTGCCGTCCAACTGGAATGGCGAGGCTCTGGTCTTCGCTCACGGATATTCCGTGCCCGGCAGCGCGATCGCCGTGTCGAAGGACCCGGTCGAGAAGGACCCCTCCGGAGGCCTGATGACGGTCGCCTACGCCCAAGGCTTCGCCGTCGCTCACAGCGATTTCGACAAGGCCGGGGTGGGCGTGGAATCCGCCGTGGAGAACACGCTTCGCTTGCGCGCCTTCCTCGGTCGCATGGGCGTCACGGAAGCCTATGTTGCCGGCGGCTCCATGGGCGGCAATATCGTCATGGCGATCATCGAGACGCATCCCACCGCCTTCAAGGGCGCCATGTCGGGATGCGGCCTGGTCGACAACTGGAGCGACGAGGTCGGCCTGCTGATCGATCTGCGCGCGCTCTACAACTTCTACACCCGCGACACCGAATACGCCCTGCCGGGAGAAACGGACATCCGGCGGTCCGCCCTCTCGACCACCACACCCGACGCCATCGGCTTGCTGGGCGATCCGTATCGTCTGCTGCAGATGAAGCGGATCGCAGACCCGATCGCCGCCCTGTTTAAGGCGGCGCGCGATAACCCCGGCGGGCGTGAAGACCAGATCATCGCCAAGATCGCCTCCATCACCGGCGTAACGCCCGAACCGGCGTCTCTGATCGTCCCGATCATGACCGTCAGCCTGGGCATGGACGACATGAACGCCACCTTCGGCGGCTTCATCTACGACAATTCGGCCAAGGTCTACGCCAGCCCGCTCCTATCGTCCGAGGAGAGCCAGCGGCTGAATCATGAGATTGCCAGGATCACGGCTGATCCTGCGGCCGTCGCCTATGCCGATCGCTGGCGGCGCTCGACAGGGCGGTTCAGCACGCCGCTGGTCGTCCTTCACAATCGCGTCGATTCCCTGGTTCCCTACAGTCAGTTCGAAGGCCTCGTCCGAAAGACGCAAGCCGCCGGGAACGCTGATCGCCTCCTGGCCATCACTGTGCCCGAGATCAAAACGCCCCTGCCGGGAACCGGCCTCGAAGGGATCGCGCACTGCGGCTTCACCCCGGCCCAGTTGGGGGCTGCCTTCGACGCCTTGCAGACCTGGACCACGACCGGCCAGCGGCCGACGCCGGTCATGCCGCCCCCCGCTCCGGCGCCCTGATCCATGGCGCTTCGTTTCGCCCATCCGGCACCGGAGGCCTACGCCTATCCGCTGCTGATCCGGCATCTGCTGCACAGCGCTCTGGACGCCCGGAGCGGTCAGGAGATCGTCGGGTCCGACGGGCGCCGCCACGGCTATGAGGCGCTGTCGCAGCGCGTCGGACGTCTCGCCGCCGTCCTCGCCCAACACGGAGTCGAGCCGGGTGATGTAGTGGCCGTCATGGACTGGGACAGCCACCGCTACCTTGAGGCCTATTTCGCCGTCCCGATGATGGGAGCTGTTCTGCAGACCGTGAACGTGCGGCTGTCTCGCGATCAGATCGCCTACACACTCAACGACACCCGCCCCCGCGCCCTCATCGTACACGCGGACTTCGTCGCCGAACTTGAGGCGTTGCGAACGGCACTGCCGGACGATTGCGTCGTGATCACCTGCCATGACGGAACGACCGCCGTCGTCGCAAACAGCCTCGGCGACTACGAGGCGCTTCTGGCCTCGGGGAGCGATACTTACGACTTCGTCGATTTCGACGAGAACGCCCTGGCCACCACCTTCCACACCACCGGAACGACGGGCCTGCCCAAGGCTGTGACCTTCAGCCACCGACAGCTGGTCCTCCATACCTTGGCGGTCGGGCTGGCCATGGGCCAACAGCCTTGCGAACAGGGTCTGTGGCGCGGATCGGTCTATATGCCGGTGACGCCGATGTTCCATGTCCATGCCTGGGGCCTGCCGTATGTGGCGACCCTGCTGGGGCTGAAGCAGGTCTATCCCGGCCGCTACGTCCCGGCGCGCCTGCTGGCGCTGAAGCGGGACGAGGGCGTCACCTATTCGCACTGCGTGCCCACGATCCTGCAGATGATCCTGGACGAGGTCGGACCCGACGCCCGGCTGGGTCCCTGGACCGTCATCATCGGCGGATCGGCCCTGCCGGAGTCGCTGCTCCGCGCCGCCGCCGCCGTCGGGATCACCGCCGTGGCGGGCTACGGCATGTCGGAGACCGGTCCGGTGCTCACGCTCTCGCGCCACGAGGACGACGACGCTCGCCCGCCTGAGCAGGTCCGCCGCTGGGCCGGCCGTCCCATCCCCCTGGTCCAGGTCCACTTACAGCACGAGAACGGCGACAACGTCTCGGACGAAAGCGGCGCCCAAGGCGAGGTCGTGGTACGCGCGCCGTGGCTCGCCCAAACCTATCCCAACAGCGCCGAGGCCGGCGCCGCCCTCTGGTCTGGCGGCTGGCTCCACACCCAGGACGTCGCCACTCGTGAGGCGGCGGGCGATCTCGTCATTCGGGACCGACTGAAGGATGTGATCAAGACCGGAGGCGAGTGGGTCTCTTCGGCCGAAATCGAGGACCTGGCCCTGCGGGACCCGGACATCGCCGAGGCGGCGGTCGTCGGCGCGCCGGATCCCCGTTGGGGCGAACGGCCTGTGGTGTTCGCCGTCGCCCGAGAAGGGCGCACGCCGCGGCTGCAAACCCTCAAGGATCACATGACCCCCCTCGTCGCGGCAGGGCAGCTCAGCCGCTGGGCCGCGCCTGATCGCCTGATCCTCATCGACGCCCTGCCCCGGACCAGCGTCGGCAAGATCGACAAGAAGGCGTTGCGTCTTCGCCTCGGAGACGATGTCCTCGACAGCAGGAGCTTCTGATGCGCTCACTCAACCGACGCGCCGTTCTGGCGGCCGGAACCCTCGCGGCGACCTTCGCCCCCCGAGCCGGCGCTGCCGCGACCGCCGTTGCGCCGTTGCGCGACGGCCACGCGAGCGCGACACCCTTTCTGTGGGGCGCGGCCACGGCAGGTCATCAGGTCGAGGGCAACAATGTCGCCAGCGACATCTGGCTGCTGGAACAGATCAAACCGACCCTGTTCAGCGAACCGTCGGGCGACGCCTGCGACAGTTTCGAACGCTGGCGCGAAGACATCGAAATCGTGCAGTCGCTCAACCTGAACACCTACAGGTTTTCGGTCGAATGGTCGCGTATCGAGCCCGCCGAGGGACAGGTTTCCCTGTCGGCGTTGGACCACTATCGCCGTATGGTCCTGGCCTGCCGCGAAGCGGGACTGGCCCCGATCGTCACCCTCAGCCATTTCACTTCGCCGCGCTGGTTCGCGGCCAAGGGCGGGTGGTTCCATCCGGATGCGCCCACGGTCTTCGCGCGTCACGCCGAGCGGGTCATTCGCCATCTGGGCGAAAGCGTCAGCCACGTCATTACCTTCAACGAACCCAACCTTCAGCTTCTGGGCGAATGGGGCAGGACGCCCGACCCGGCCGTGCGACAGACCATGACCGACATGCTGGCGGCGGCGGCGAAGGCCAGCGGGTCAGACCGTTTCTCACTGATGAACACGGGCGATGCGGCGGCCATGGTCGCGCCCGTTCTTGAGGCGCATCGTCAGGCCCGCCAGGCGATCAAGGGGGTCCGACCGGATCTGCCGGTGGGGATGACCCTGGCCATTCCTGACGACCAGGCCGTGGGCCCAGACAGCCGGATCGAGGAGAAGCGGGCGACGGTCTACGCCCCCTTCTTCGTAGAGGCGCGCCAGGACGATTTCCTCGGTGTCCAAACCTACAGCCGCAGCCTGATCGGCGCTGAGGGACCGCTGCCGGTCCCTGAGGGGGCCGAACGGACCCAGATGGGCGACGAATTCTATCCGCAGGCGATCGGCGCTTCGATCCGTTATGCCCATGCCCAGACCGGCCGACCGATTCTGGTGACCGAGAACGGTTTGGCGACCCAGGACGATACGGTTCGCGCCCGGTTCATTCCCGCAGCGACGGCGGCCGTTCTCGCCGCCCGCGACGAGGGCGTGCCGGTGATCGGCTACCTGCATTGGTCCCTGCTGGACAATTTCGAATGGTTCTCGGGCTATGGTCCCAAGTTCGGCCTTGTCTCGGTAGATCGGGCCACGTTCAAGCGGACGATCAAGCCCAGCGCACAGATTCTGGCCCGCATCGCGCGGTCGGACCTGTCCCGATAAAGGAGCCCATGTCGCCATGTTGATCCGCACCTGTTGCGCCGCCCTGGCGCTGCTGATGATGACCTCGCCGGCCGTGGCCCAGACCACCGCTGTGCTCGACGACCCGTCCACGGCGCGTCTCCCACCGATCGTCCTGCCCTATTCCAACTTCGCCAGCCCGGAGGCGCGGACCCTCGCCGGCCGGTTGATGCATGAGCCGCCCTTCGTGTTCGGCGACGATATCGCCAAGGCGCGTGACCACTACGGCCGCTACAACGACGCGCGCCTCGCCGAGGTGAGAGCCCTTTACGCCACCCGCGAGGACCGTCAGACCCTGGGCGGCGTGCCGGTCGATATTGTCGTCCCCAGCCAAGGCGTTTCAGAGCGAAACGCGGACCGCATCCTGATTAATGTGCACGGCGGCGCCTGGATGTGGGGTTCGGGCAGCGGCGCCTTGGTCGAGGCCATTCCCATCGCCGCCGTCGGTCGGATCAAGGTGGTGGCCGTCGACTATAGGCTCGCGCCTGAGCACCGCTATCCCGCAGCGTCCGAAGATGTCGCAGCGGTCTATCGCGAGCTCCTCAAAACCTACCGCCCGGAGAATATCGGCCTGTACGGCTGCTCCGCCGGCGGGGTCGTCGTGGCCCAGGCGACGGCCTGGTTCCAGACCCACGACCTACCGACGCCCGGGGCGATCGGCACCTTCTGCGGCACCGGGTCGGGCTATGGCGGCGACAGCGTCTTCCTGGGCCAGGCGACCACGGGTGGAACGGCCCCGCTGCCCGCCGCCGCCGATACGATCGGCATCCCCAACCCCTATATGGACGGCGTGGCGCTCGATGACGCTGAAGCCTATCCGGTGACCGACGCCGCCATCATCGCGCGCTTTCCCCCTACCCTGCTGCTCGCCGGCGGACGCGACTTCGCGGCCTCGACCCTGACGACCATGCATCGTCGTCTCGCCGCCGTCGGCGTCGAGTCCGAACTCTTCCTGTTCGACGGGCTGTGGCACGCCTTCTTCGTCTGGCCTGAGTTGCCGGAATCGAAGGAGGCGTACGGCCTGATCGTCCGCTTCTTCGATCGCCATCTCGGCGCGCCCCGACACCCGCTTCCCCCCGCCTCCTGAGCCTCGCCCTCCGTTCGTCTCTTGTCGAACGGAGGGCGTCTTTTTTCCGTTCAGAAACCTGGCGTCCTTGCCCGCAGATTGGAGATCTCGACGATGCGTTTCGCGAAACCCCCATTTGGACGCCTGCTGCTGGTCGCCCTGGCCGCCTCCAGCCTGGCGGCGCGCGCACCCGACCAGACCCCGGCTGATCTCTACGGTCCGTTGTTCGAGGCGGTTCAATCACAGAGGATTTTCCCGGACGGCAAGACCTTCGTCGACGCCGTGCCCCGTCTGCCTGTCGACCGGATCATGGCCGATTACGCCGCTTCACCGCCGGCCGACGCCGCGGCGCTGAAGGCCTTCGTCGAAGCCCGCTTCGTCATTCCCGGAGACACGCCTGCACCGGACACGCCGGCCGTGCCGCAAGGCTTGGACCTGAAGGCCCACATCGCTGCCCTTTGGCCCATTCTCACCCGGCCGGCTTTTACGCCCGAACCTGGCTCCTCCGCCCTGGCCATGCCCGCGCCCTATGTCGTTCCCGGCGGCCGCTTCCGCGAAATCTACTACTGGGACAGCTATTTCACCATGCTGGGCCTGAAGGCCGACGGCCAGCAGGCGCTCATCGAGTCCATGCTGGAGAATTTCGAGACCCTGATCGCCAACCACGGCCACATCCCGAACGGCGCGCGAACCTATTATCTCAGCCGCTCCCAGCCGCCCTTCTTCGCCCTGATGGTCGAGCTGTCGGAGCGCACCGACCCCGCCTCGCGGCGAACCCAGGTGGAGGCCATGAAGCGCGAACACGCCTTCTGGATGAAGGGCGCCGCCTGTGTGACGGCGAGCGCGCCTTGCCAGCATGTCGTGCGGATGCCGGACGGCTCTCTGCTCAATCGCTACTGGGACGCACGCGAGACGCCGCGCGACGAATCCTGGGCCGAGGATGTGGCGACCGCCGCCTCGGCGCCCGATCGCGCGCCACGGGAGGTTTACCGAGAGCTGCGCTCGGGCGCCGAAAGCGGCTGGGACTTCAGCTCCCGCTGGCTTGATGATCCGCAAGATCTGGCGACGATCCACGTCACCGACATCGTCCCGGTCGATCTGAACAGTCTGATGTGGTCGCTTGAAACCCGGATCGCCGCCCACTGTCGCGAACTGGCCGAGCGCGCCTGCATCCGTGAGTTTGACCGAAGAGCGGACGACCGCCGCCGCGCCGTGCATCGGTATCTCTGGAGCGCTCGCGAGCGGCGGTTCGGCGACTGGGACCAGCGGACCGGCCGGATGACTGAGGCCGTGTCCGCCGCAGGGCTCTACCCGCTCTTTGTCGGCCTCGCGACACCAAATCAGGCGCGAGGCGCGGCGCAGTCCACCCAAGAGACGCTCGTTGCGCCCGGAGGCCTACGAACAACGGTCGTTTCGACCGGCCAGCAGTGGGACAGCCCCAACGGATGGGCGCCCCTGCAATGGGTCGCGGTCGCCGGCCTGGATCGCTACGGCCATCGCGAAACGGCGGACACAATCACGGCGCGCTGGCTCGCCACGGTCGATCGCGTCTACCGTGAGACAGCGAAAATGCTTGAGAAATACGACATCGAAGACCAGCGCCCAGGCGGCGGCGGCGAATACCCGCTTCAGGACGGATTCGGCTGGACGAACGGGGTGACCCGCGCTCTTCTCGACCGCAGTCCGAACGCACTCCAAGACGCCAGGCGGCCCGTATCCTGAGGACGAGACGGTCGGGAACGGATGGGTTGACGCTCGCTAGCCCGTTCGATGTTCATAAAGGCGAAGGTCGAACGTATTAGGATTAGAGATCTAAAGCGAGATCGCCTCCCTTGAGCAAACCTGTCACGCCCCGATTACTGGATACGACGGTGGGCGCGGGGCCGGGTCTGCGATCCCGGATTGTCGAACGGCCAGGCCTTGCGCTGGCGCCGGCCGATCTCGCGGTGCTGATCGAGGATGTTCGGTCGATCGCACGCAGCGTTCTGGGCGACCGCGATCTGACCTACGGGATATTCGCCGGCGATCCGGAGATTCTGTCCCGGACCGTGCTGACGGTAGTCTATGAAAAGAAGAGCGGGCGGCCCGTCGCCTTCAACGCCCTGGCCATTCTGGACGCCAATCTGGGCGGCCGGCCGGTGGAGATACTGCACCTGGGCCTGGTCATGGTGCGTCCGGATGTACGTGGAAGCGGTCTGTCCGCCACACTCTATGGCCTGACCTGCGTGCTGCTGTTCGTGCGTCGGCAATGCCGGGCCGTCTGGGTGTCCAGCGTGACCCAGGTTCCAGCCGTCGTCGGCATGGTCGCCGAGACCTTTTCCGACGTCTATCCCGCCAGGCCGCCCGCGCGACGATCCTTCCAGCACGAGAGACTGGCGCGCCAGATCATGGGCCGCTGGCGTCATGCCTTCGGCGTCGGTGAGGAGGCCGGTTTCGACGCGGATCGGTTCGTGATCACCGACGCCTATACCGGCGGTTCGGATGAACTGAAGAAGACGTTCGAGAGCGCCGCCAAACATCGTGACGCCATCTACAACGATCTCTGCGCTGCAGAGCTGGACTATGGTCGGGGCGACGACCTGCTGCAGATCGGCCAGATCGATATGCGCGCCGCCAGCCGTTATCTCGCCAAGGTAGCCCCGCCCGACACGGTTCCCGGCCTGCTCGGCCGGTTCGCCCTGCTGATGATCCAGGCGGCCCTGCTGCCGCTGGTGCACTGGCTCGATCACACTCAACCCTGGGGAAGTTTGCGCGCATGGAAGACGTGACGGCCTTCGACTACGCCGAGTTCACCACCCGCAATCTGGGCTTCGTGACCGAGGCGGAACAGGCGGCCCTGAAAGGCGGCGCCGTGTTCATCGCGGGCGTCGGCGGCATGGGCGGCGCCTGTTTCCTGGCCCTGGTGCGCGCGGGCGTCGGGCGGTTCGCCGTCTGCGACATCGACGTTTTCGAAACCTCGAACATGAACCGCCAAGTCTTCGCCTTTACCGACACCGTCGGCCAGGACAAGGCCGAGGTCGCCTGCGCGGCGGCGCGTCGCATCAACCCCGAGGTCCAGATCGAGCGCCTGGGCGCAGAGTGGGTCGATCAGGTCGCTGACCTCGCCGCGCGCTACCCGGTGATCGTCAACGGAACCGACGACATCGCCGCAGGCATCGCCCTGTATCGCGCGGCCAAGGCGGCGGGCGCGACCGTGATCGACGCCTATGCCTCGCCCCTGCCCTCCGTGATCGTGGTGCGCCCCGTCGACCCGCGCCCGGAGGAGCGTCTGAAGTATCCGACGCGCAGCAAGGCGCTGGACGCGATCCGGCCCGAAGACCTGCGGGCCAGCTTCATGAAGGAGCTCGAATACGTCATGGTCCATTCGTCGTCGGCCCGTCACGTCGATCTGGACGCCGCAGCCGCCCTTGCCGCCGGAACGGCCAAGCGGATGTCCTTTGCGCCGATGGTGATCTCGACCGGCTGCCTGATGGCCTATGAAGTCCTGTGGCTGCTGATGGGCCGCCGATCCAGGACCGATTGCCGAGGCTGGTTCCTCAATGCGTTTGGGGGGCGGACCGAACGGCCGCTGTGGGGTCCGGTCGCCGCCATAAAGAGCCTGGTCGTGCGGGCCTTGATGACCCGACTGCTGAAGGGCGCCGCATGATCCGCGTCGAGACCCAGGCGCTGCTCGACGGGTTCGCGGCGGCGGGTCTGGCGGCCTATGTCGCAGCCCTTCTCGTGCGCCGCGCCGACGGTCCGTTGACGCCGCGACTGGTGTTCCTGTTCGGGGTCATGTCGGTGTTCTACGGCGTCCGCAGCCTGGCCGTGCGGACGGGCCTGCCGATCTTCGAAGGCGCGACCTACGCCGCCATATCGCTCGCCCCCCTTGCGGCCCTGCTGCTGGCCGAAGGGCTGCTTCGCCGTCATGCGCCGCGCGCGATGAAGATCGCTGTCTTCGCGGCCTCCGCCCTGGGTCTGGGTTTCGCCCTGTTCACGACCAGCCATGTCGCCTTCGGCTCTCGCAGCGCGCTGGCCGTCATCATCCTTTCGTCGCTGGTCGCCATCCTGATCCTGCTATGGGCGAGAGACCGCAAGGCCCTGTCCCGCGCAGAGAACGGCGCCGTTCGCCGCCTTGCCGTCGGCCTGGCCATCGTCATTCCGTTGATCGGCACGGACTTTTCCGAACTGGTCGCCTCGCCCATCGGTTTCAGCCCCATCGCCGCCCTCGTGATCGTCCTGCTGGCCCTGTCGAACGGGGTCAGCGATGCGCGCGACGTCTGGATCGACGTCGCCGTGATCGTGGCCACGACCCTGGCCCTGACCTGCGGCCTGATCGAACAGCTGGATGTGGGCGCGTTCGACGACCGGGTTCGACTGTTCGCCCTGATCGGCGCGGCCCTGATCACCATGACCCTGGTGGTCCGCATCCAGCCGTTCGGCGCCGCCGGCCGGCGCACCAGTCTGCGCCAGCGCATGGCCTCGGCGAACACCCGATCCCTGGACGGCTTCCTGGGCGACCTGACCAAGGAGCCGATGCTGAAGGACCTTTCGGTCCTGTCCGAACACGATCTCGCCGACTATCGACCCGAGGCGATGGCGCAGACGCTGGATCGCCAGCCTCTGTGGAGCGCCGCCGCCCTGCAGGCCGGTGCGGGGACGATAGACGAGGCCGAACGCGAGCCGCTGCTTGATCTTCTGGCGCGATCGGACGCCACCCATGTCGGGCTGTTGAGCCGGTCGCCCGTTCGGATCGGCCTGGTTCGTTTGCCGGACCTGTTGCGCAACACCGAGGCCGAGATCGATCTGGGCCTTGCCTTCCGAATGGCGCGGTTGACGACGGATAGGCCCGCATGACCGCCACTGCCGTGACCCTTCGCGAGGGTGATCTGGAAGGCTTCTTCCGGGTTCCGTTCGAAATCTATCCCCCCGACAGCCCCTATGTGACGCCGATGCGCGCCGATCTGGGGCGGTATCTGGATCCGGCGCGCAACCCCCTGATGCGCGACGACGGCGGACGCCTGACCTTCTTCACCGCCTGGCGCGACGGGCGTCCGGTCGGGCGGCTGACGGCCCACACCCATCCGTCGTCGAATGCGCGTCACGGCACACGGCGCTGTCACTTCGGCTATTTCGACTGCGAGGACAGTATCGAAACCGCGCGAGCCTTGTTCGATTCGGCCGAGGCCTTCGCGCGAGCCGAAGGCTGCCACGAGCTGATCGGCCCCTTCAACCTGACGGCCATGCAACAGGCCGGCGTCCTGACCGAGGGGTTCGAGAACCCGCCCTATACCGACATGATCTGGGGCGCCCCGCATCTGCCGCGCCTGCTGGAGGCCTGCGGCTACTCACCCGTATTCCCGATGTCGACCTTCGAGTTCGATGTCGGCCCGAAGACCGCCGACGCCGTGTTGGGCGACAAGCAGCGCGCGGTGCTGTCGGACCCCGACTGGACTTGGAAGCCCATCAGCCGCAGCGCCTTCAAGGCCCGGTTCGAGGAGGCCCGACAATGCCTCAACGACGGCTTCAGCGACAATCCTATGTTCGTGCCCCTGACCCCGGCGGAGTTCGACTTCCAGGCCGGGGAGATGATGTGGATCGTCGATCCCCGCATCGCCTGCGTCGTCCACTACAGGGGGGAGCCCGCAGGCGTGGTGATCTGCATCCCCGACCTGAATCCGTTCCAGAAGGCGACGCGCGGTCGGATGGGGCCGATGACCCTGGTCCATTTCATCCGAGAGCGGCTTAGGCGCCGACGCGCGGTGATCATCTTCTATTCGGTGAAGCGCGCCTTGCACGGACAAGGCCTGAACGGCGCCATGCTGCACCGGGTGATCAAGGCCCTGTTCGCAGGCGGCTACAGCCAATGCGGCGTGACCTGGATCGCGGACGAGAACACCGCCTCGCTGCGCCAGATGGAGAAGCTGGGCGCGCGGCGGCTTCAGCGGCTGAATCTGTTCAGGAAAGACCTGCGATGACGCTGGATGCAGAGACCTTCCGGGCGCTGGTGGCCGAGGCCTCTCTTTCGCCCAGCGTGCACAACACTCAGCCGGCGCGGTGGCGACTGACGCCCGACGGCCGGGTGCAGGTGCTGGAGGACGAAGCCCGCAGGCTGCCCATCGGCGATCCCGAAGGCCGCGACCTGAACGTCAGCCATGGCTCGGCGGTGGAGGGTTTTTGTCTCGCCGCCGGGCACCGCGGCCTGATCGTCGATGTCGCGCGTGACGGGGTCCACGTCGCGGAACTAACCGTCCGCTCTGGAGAGGCTTCCGATCCGCTTGCGGCGTATCTGACGCAGCGGCGAACCTATCGCGGAAAGTTCGAAGGCGGTCAGGCCGACCATGCCGCGCTGGCCCGATTGGAGCGGAGCGACGACCTGATCGTCGTCCAAACCCCGCAGCCCGTCGCCGAACTGGCCCGCCTTTACGATGAGGCCAGCCTGCGCTGGTTCCGCAACGCCCCCTATCGTGCGGAGCTGGTGTCGTGGATGCGGCTGTCGCGACGCCATCCGTCCTGGTCGCTGGATGGGCTGAACGCAGAGGCCATGGAAATGTCCGGGATCGAGGCCGCCGGGGCCGGGGTCGTGCTGAGGCCCGGCGTGTTCGAGACATTGGACCGGGTCGGCCTGGCCGGCGCCTTGGTCGCCGAGGCGGCGGTGGTGCGCAGCGCCGCGGCCATCGCCCTGTTCCATCGGCCCGCGAAAGAGGCGCCGTTCGACACAGGACGACGGTTTCATCGCGCCTGGCTGGGCTTCACCCTTGCCGGACTGTCAGCCGCGCCGATGGCGGTTCTGGCGGACGATGTCGAGGCTCGCGAACGCGTGAAGGCGGATTTCGGCATCGGCGGCGACCGTCGCCTGATCACCGCCTTCCGCCTGGGGATCGCGCCGGTTCGCGACCTGGCGCCCAAACCCCGCCTCGGGCTGGAGGCCCTGATCGTCTGAGCTAGAGGCCTTTCAGATATTCGATCAGGTCCCTGCGGTCGGCGACGGTCAGGCCTTCGACCTCGGCTTCATGACCGCGATTGGATCGGCCGGGCATGCGGGTGTCGAACACGGCCGGCTGAGACCACGGTATGTAGCCTGTCGGATAGACGCGCACACCGCCCTGATCTTGTCCCGCAATGCCGACGGCTTGGAAGTCCAACCGATGACCCCCGACGAGAAACCGTTCGGATCGCGGTTCGAGCAACAGGAACTGCGCCAGCGTCGGCACAGAGCCGTTGTGCATGTAGGGCGCCGTGGCCCACAGGCCGGACAGCAGGGTGGCGGCGTATTCGCCGGTCGGTCTGGCGTCCAGAATCTTGTCATATCCGCCGTTGGCGGCGTAGCGCGTCAGGTCGTCGGTGAAGGCCGCCGCCCGCGCGGGATCGGACCCCACATGACCATGCCAGTTCGGAAAACGCTCAAGGCGCGGGCGATCCGCAGGACCCGAATAGACGCCGTGGCAGGACGAACAGGCGCGGTGGTAGACCACCGCCCCTCTCGCCGCGCCGGCTCGGTCGATCGGACCCGGAAAGGCCTGGGGGCGACGCGTCTCAAGCCAGGCGAAGGCGCGTTCCGCAGCCGGGATCTGGCGATGGGCCCCGCGCGGCGACTGACCCATGCTGGGTACGGTGAAGAAGCTCGTGATGGCCGCCAGGCGGTTGCGGTGTTCCGGCGTCAGGTCCTCGCGCCCCATCGACCGCCAGCGCGGCTGCCCCTGCGGCGCATAGGCGCCGTCGTAAAGCAGGGTCGAACGGAAGCTGCGGTCGGCAATATCCGGGATGGAGGTGAAGCCCGCCTCCTCCGCGCGGGACAAGGTGTGGCCCTGCAGCTTCAACGCGGCGATCCCGTTCGTCAGGCCGGGCGAGCCGTTGACGAACGGCAGGGGACTGCCTCCGTCCGGCACCTCGGCCAGCCGTCGCCGCGCCAGCGGAATGACCGCCCAGCGCAGGCTGGCCATCTCCCACGCATCGGTCTCAGGAAACAGCGTCCGAACCGCCGCCAGAAGCGCGGGCGTATCGCCGCTCTGGCGTTTGAGGGCCTGCGTCACGGCGCGGGTATAGGCTTCCAGATCCAGGCTGGTGTTCGGCGATCCCAGCCAGGCGGTCGTCGGTCGCGGCGACCCGTCGGCGGCATAGGCCGGTCCGGCATGGCAAGAGGCGCAGCCCAGGTTGGCGACCGTCACTTTCACCGGCGGCAGGCCCGGCGTGACTTCGCCGACGCTGATCCCCAACGGATGATCGCGGCTGGGCATGATCGGGACATCCGCCCCCTCGATCCGCTCGGGCCAGAGGAAGCCGAACGTCCGGAGCCGCGCCCTGAGATGCGCCTGACTGACCTCGCCCCCCTGCGGATCGTCCAGCACCAGGGCCGCCGCGACCAGCTTCCACGGCACGGCCACCGTGTCCAAAGCCCTAAAGTGTACAGCCCCGAAATCGTGCCGCGCGAAAGCCTCCGCCCCACCGACCGGCGTCCGCTCCAGCGGCGCCGACGCCGCCAGCACGAGGAGCCCCAGGCTCAGACCGATGCGGCGTTTCATTCTGGCCTCGACGCATTCAGCCCCGCCAAGCGCGCCCGGAACTCAGCCGTCAGCGCAGGATCGGCTTCCGCATGCTCGCGCAGGAAGAGTGTCAGGGCCTCGCGGTATTCGGTTCGGAACTCACGATTGGCGGGGCTGGCGCGCAGCCGGCGCTCGGCGCTATCGACAGGCGCTCGCCACTCGGCCAACAGACGCCGTCGTCCCGACGGCGTCTCATCCGTCAGGATGACGAAGTTTCGCGCGAAGCCGGGGACAAACTTGGCCGCAAACCGTTCCCCCAGCGGCGGCACGAGAATCTCGTTCCGTATCGGCCAAAGGGTTGCCGAAAGAGTGGAGAAGCGCGCCCGTTGATCGGGCCCGTCTTGCGTCCGGACCACGGCCTCATATCGCCAGACCGGCATGTCGTTGAGACGCGACGATGTCTCTTGGGCATCCGTGATCACTCCTTCGCCCCGCGTTCCGACAGCGTTGAGGAAGGCGGCGTTCAGAAACTGGCCCGTGAAGACATTGATCATGCCCACCACAAACACCGCCAAGGCGAAGATCAGCCCCCGACTGCCGCCTCTGCGAAGGGCGCGAACAAGCGTGACCGCCACCGTCCCGACCAAAGCGGCGATCATCACAAGCACAGGATGATAGGCCAGACAGTAGAAGACGAAAGACAATGCGCTCATGCAAACGACCTAGCACTGCTCGCGTGCTGGATCGATACGTGCGGTCCGAACTGAGGCGCTCAAGCCATCGCACAACGGGCTGGTGACCTGCCCCGAAAAAACTGGACCGATCTGAGGGCCTGTCGCCGCCCTCGGCGGACCTCAGCTTCGAGCAAGCTGTGACCCTGCCCTGTGCGGGTGTGGCGGCATGCGGCGCGATCAAGGGTGTTGGGCCGGGCGATACAGTGGTGATCCAAGGCATCGGCGGGATCTCGCTCTTCACCTTGCAACGGGCCAAATCGGCCGGCGCCCGGGCCATCGCCACGACCTTCAGCGACGTTAAGGCGAACCGATTGATGGGACTGGGCGCGGATGGCGGCGCAGCCGGCATTGTCACCGTGCGCTTCACGCTTGATCGTCGCGGCGGCGTCAGAGCCAGCGAGATCGTAGCGAGCAGCGGCGCCCGGACGATGGACCAGGCCGCCCTGTCACAACTGAAAGAGGTCGCGCCCTTCCCCAGGCCGCACGCCACCGCGCCCTGGCGCACGCGAGACTTCACCGTCCGCCTCGATTTTCGGGCGCTTTGACCAGCGGTCTAGCGGAGAAGTCAGCCTCCGGCGGTTCCCCAAATTCCCAGCCTCGTTCCACTTAGGGAGGTTCATGACGCGAAGCCACGAAGCAGATTTCCAATTTCGAACCTTCATGGCCAGTTCAGCCTTTTGGTCCTCGGCCGCGCCGAACAGCAGGATGACTGCTAGGCCCACGCACGGATCAACTTTCGACCTTGGACGCGGTAACGTCTGCCACGCCCGTCATCAGCCCGGCTTCTGTATGTCTCTGACCAGGGGAGAACAGCCGCCGCGTCCCCCGACCTGGCTTCCCCGAATGGCGCTTAGGCGGAAAGCGCCCTCTCCTCTCGTGACCTGGCAGGTTGGAAATGCGCCAAGTCCGGACATTGGCGAGCCTCGGAAAAGCGGACATTTCCCCTCTCAGCGCACAATGGGCAATGCCTGATAGCCGTAGCCGCGCTCTCACGACTAATTCTTTAGCAAAACGTCGCCTACCGACGAATTGGATCGTTGGTGCGGATACGCTCATGCGACCTCTACAGGGTTCGCATAAAGGGGGCTGCGGCCAGAACGGCCTGGCTGCGATTGTTGACTTCCAGCTTCTTCAAAATAGCCGACACATGTTGTTTGACCGTGCCCTCCGTCAGGTTCATCTCGCCGGCGATTTCTTTGTTCAGCTTGCCATCCGACAGGGCGCGCAGCACCCGAAGCTGGGCCGCTGATAAACGGGCGACGCGCTTGTGGAAGTCGATCACGGCCACATCGGCCTGGGCGTCGGGCGGGAACAGTTCTTCGCCCCGCAGCAGCGCGCCTACCCCATTGACCAGGGTCTCTACAGGCGCGGACTTCGGCAGATAGCCTTGCACGCCGAAGGCGCGGGCCATGCTGATCGAATGAGAATCGGCGCGCGACGAAACGATGGCCACTGCGCTGTCGGGCAAGAGTTGTTGAAGCCGAAGCAGGGCGCTGAACCCATCGGCGTCGGGCAACAGCAAGTCCAACATGACAAGTTTCACCCGGGGTCCATACAATTGGGCGTATTGTTCAGCTTCAGCGGCGGACGTCACACGGCCGACATCCAAATGGGGGTAAGCCGCCCGGATCGACAACTCTAAAGCCTGCCCGACCAAGGGGTGGTCATCAACGATCAAGACGATCCAGCGCATAGATCATTACACCCCGTGATTGTTACCCGTCTCTTAAAATCAATCCAACGTCTTCAGAACGCCCGATATCTTCAGCTTCCCCTGAGTTCGCGTGCCCGCTGACCGAAAACAACGGCCAAAGCCTATAACTTTGGTTCGATTTCGCCCGCTTTTCACGCACCGCTTGTGGACCCCGGACGAAATCGGGATGATTTGGCTCTCCAACGCCGCCGCGGAACCCTCCGTGACGCACCCCGAAAAAAGTTGGAGAGTTCTATGTTCATCAAGTCGCTGACCGCCGCCGCCGTCCTCGCCCTGACCGCTGTCGCCGCCCCTGCCCTGGCCCAGAGCGCTTCCACCACCGGCTCGGGTTCGATCACCGTGATCCGCCCCCTGACCGTCACCAAGACCGCCGACCTGAAGTTCGGCACCGTGGTTCGTCCCGCGACGGGTTCAGGCACGGCCGTGATCAGCGCCGCCGGCGCCCGCTCCGTCACCGGCGGCGTGGTCGGCCTGAGCTCGGGCGACGCCCCGGCTGCGGCCGCCTTCACGGTCGCCGGCGAAGGCGGACAGTCGGTCTCGGTCACTGTCCCGGCCTCCTTCTCGATGGCTAATGGCACGGACACTCTGGTCGTCACCACCTCGAACAGCCTGACGGGTTCGGCGGCCAGCCAGACCCTGTCGAACGCCCTGGGCTCGGCCGGCTCGCTGGCCTTCACGGTCGGTGGAACCGTGCCGGTCGCCTCGACCACGGCCACCGGCGCCTATACCGGGACGTTCACCGTCTCGGCCGCCTACAACTAAGGCTAGGTGGGATGTTTCCGCTGCATCAGGAGAGCGAGACGGCTGGGCCTATTAACCCCACGATAGGGTCTTGGGGCCATCGTTTCGCGTCCCTGTTGCATGCGGCGTCCACCATGAGCCTGCGTTTCCTGATCCCCGCCTTTACGCTCCTGCTGCTGGCGGGGCCTGTAGAGGCGCAGGTCGGGGCGGATCTGAACATCTCGCCCAAGCGCGTCGTGTTCGGCCCGGGCGAGCGCAGCGCTACCGTCTACATCTTCAACCAGGGCGACAGCGAAGCCACCTACACCGTCGAGACCGTCGACCGGCTCATGCTGGCTGACGGCCAGATCGTCGCCGCCGCCGACCGGCCGGAGATCGCGGTCAACTCGGCCAGCGACTTGGTTCAGTATACGCCGCGTCGCATCACCTTGCAGCCACGCGAAAGCCAGGCCATCCGCGTGCGGGCCCGGCCCGGCGGGGACGCGGGCGAATACCGCACCCACCTGACCGTGACCGCCTTGCCGTCCGAAGACACCGGCTTCACCGTTCAACAGGCGACACAGCCGGGCGGCGGCGAGGTGTCGTTGCAGGTCGTGGCCCTGTTCAGCGTCAGCATTCCCGTCATCGTGCGCGACGGTCCTGCCGACGCACGCGCAGCGATCGAGAACCCCGCCATCGTGCAGGAGGGAGAGGCGCGCCTGCTGTCGCTCGACCTGGTTCGGCTGGGCGCCAGCTCGGTCTATGGCGATGTCGAAATCCTGTCGGGTCAAGGCGCCGACGCCAAGATCATCACCGCCGTGCGCGGCGTCGCCGTCTATCCCGAGGTCGCCCGACGCACGATGGTCGCCGCGCTTCCGGCCGGGATTGGCGCAGGCCAAGTCTTGACGGTCATCTATCGCGACGACGACACGCACAAGGGCGAGGTCTTGGCGATGACGACCCTCGTCGCTCCGTGATCACCGCCCGCTCAGCCGGCGCTGCCGCGGTTGCGCTCGCGGCCGCCATGGGCTCGTCGGACGCGTTCGCCCAAACCCTGGTGCGCAATCTGGTGATCGCCGCCGATCCCCAGCCTTTCAGCGCCGACGACCTGCTTTGGATGGAGGTGCGCGCCGGCGACCTGCAACTGGCTGATTCGATGAATATTTATGCCTCCCGTTCGGGCGTCTTCGTCCCTCTGGGCGAGTTCTCGCGCGTGCTGGAGCTGGCCGTCGGCGTGTTCCCTGGCCAACGCCGGGCCGAAGGCTGGGTGCTGTCGCCAGACCGGCGCCTGGTCGTCGATCTGGCGACACGCCAGGCGACGCTGCAGGGGCGCATCATTCCCTTCAGCACGGACCAGGCCGCCATCTACGACGGCGACCTCTATGTCCGCGCAGACCTGCTGGAACAACTGCTGCCGGTTCGGATCAAGGCCGATGCCAGCGCCCAGGTGCTGGCCCTGACGGCGACCGAGGCCCTGCCCTTTCAGCAGCGGGCCGAACGCGACCAGCGTCGCGCCAGCGCCGTGGGCGACCCGCAGGACGAAGAGACTCGGCTGGCGACGCCCTATCGCCTGTTCACCGCCCCGTCTTTCGACGTCAACATCGGCGGCCAACTGGCGCGTGACGGGGTCGATCAGGCTAACCGCTATGATGTCCGCGCCGCCGGCGACCTGCTGCATGCTGGACTAGAGGCCTATGCCGGATCCGATGACGACGGCCGCATAAGCGATGCTCGCGTGACCCTCAGTCGCAAGGATCCCTACGGCCGGGCCCTGGGGCCCTTGGGCGGGACGCGGGCGGGCGTGGGCGACATCTTCACCCCGTCCATGGCCATCGGCGCCGCCAGCTATGCGGGACGCGGCCTCTATTATACTTCCGCGCCGCTGGAGAATCTGGACCTTGCCACGCCGCTGAACCTGCGCGGTGAACTGGCGCTGGGCGAGGATGTCGAACTGTATGTCAACGAGGTGCTGCAGCGCGCCCAGACCTCGCCGGTGCAAGGGCGCTATGAATTTCTGGATGTGCCACTGGCGTTCGGACTGAACACGCTGCGCCTGGTCTTTTACGGCTCCCAAGGCCAGCGCCGCGAGGTGGTGCGACGCATCAACTTCGGAACGGGCCAGGTCGAGGCCGGCCGGTTCGTCCTGCGCCTCGGCGCGGCCGAACAGGGGCTGACGGTCTTCGATGTCGGCGGCGGCGAGACCCCGATGATGGCCGAGGCTGGCGCCGCGCGCCTGGTGGCCTTGGCCGACTATGGGCTGTCCCCCGGCCTGACACTGAGCGCCGGCGCCGCCCGCTATCGGCCCCAGGGTCAGGCGACCCGCACCCTGGGCAGCTTCGGTCTACGCGGATCCCTGGGCGCCGTGGCGGCCCAGGTCGATGCGGCCTTCGACGATCAGGGCGGGCGAGGCGTCACCCTGGGCGCAGCGGCGCGGCCGTTTGGCGTCTCTATCGTCGGCCGCCATTCGGAATATGTCGGCGACTTTATCGACGAGACTCGACAGTTGGGCGTCAGCGACCAGGCGCCGCTGGCCCGCGCCACCGACCTGCGGCTGGACGGTCAGGTATCGGGTCCCCGAGGACTGGCCGTGCCGCTGTCGTTCAACGTGCGCCGGCTTCAGCGCGCGGACGATAGTCTGACGACCAATGCCGAACTGCGGGCCTCGGCGCCTATAGGCCGCTATTACGCCTCCAGCAGCGTCGTCTATGAGGCCGAAAAGACCGCCTTGGCCAGCCGCCGTCGCTGGCTGGGCGCCAGCGATGTCACCACCTTAATCTCAGCCCGGCTGCAGGCGCGTGCGGGCGTGTCGTATGAACTGTCGCCGGATCCGGGCGTCGATACCGCCTATGCGACCGTGGACTGGCAAATCAGCGACGCCAACGCCCTGCGCCTCGGCGTCGTGCGCGCCATCGGCCCCCGGCCGGCGACCAGCTTCCAGGCCTCGAACCTGTGGCGCGCGCGGCGTTTCGATCTGGCGCTGAACGTCGCCTATGAGACCGAGCGCAAGGACTGGCGCATCGGTCTGCAACTGGGCTTCGGCTTCGGTTATGATCCGCTTGAGCGTCGCTACGAGATGACCCGACCGGGCGTAGCCGGTGGTGGCGCCGTAGCGGTCAACGCCTGGATCGACGCCAACGGCGACGGTCTGCGCCAGCGGGACGAACAGGGCGTCGGCGGCTTGGTCGTGGACACGCCTGCCGGCGCCGAGGTGACCGACGAGGCCGGTCGCGTCTTCGCCACCGGCCTCGGGGACGCCGCCGTTGCACGTATCCGCCTGAACGACGAGGCGATCGACGATCCCTTCCTGGTCGGCGGCGCCGGCGTTATCGAGATCGTGCCCCGCGCCGGCCGGACCCTCGTCATCGACCGGCCTATGGCGCGCAGCGCCGAGGTTGAACTGACCGCCCTGTTCATACGCGAGGACGGCGCAGCGCGTCCGCTGGCGGCGCTGGACGTCGAACTGGTCGCCGAGCGCGGCGGCCAAGCGATCCGGGCGCGCAGCGACCACGCCGGCGTCCTGTTTTTCGAAGGCGTCCCGCCCGGCGCCTATGCCCTACGCCTCCAGACGGATCAGGCCCGAACGCAGGGCATGAGCCTGGCGGCGCCGGTGACCCTGTTTGTGCCGGCTGACGGCGGCTTTGTTCGCGGCGGCGAGGTGCGTGTGCGCCTAGGCCAGGACGGTCAGCCATGAACCGTATCCTGACCGCCTTGGTCGCGATCGGCATCCTGATGGCCGCGCCTCTGGCGGCGCAGGCCCAGGCGACGGTCACGCGGTCGCCCGCTACCGCGCCCGCCCTGGGTACGACAATCCGGGGCGCTGCGACGACGGTCTTCGGCATCTCGGCCACAGGAACTGTGACCCGCATCTCCGGCAACGCCATCCGCCTGTCCAGTGCGTCGGTGACAACGCCGACCCTGACCATCAACTGCGGTCTGCTGAACCTGTCGGGCCTGTGCGCCGTGCGCTATGTGCGGGTCACGATCACGCCGGTCGCCGGGTCAGGACCCGCCACCATATCGAAACTGCGCGTCGGCTCTCTGTCGGGCGCCAGCTATCGCAGCGGTTCTGCACCATCCGAAGGAGCCAGCTTGGTGTTCGACCTGAATCCGCTGGGCCTGCTCAGCAGCGCCACCCTGCGGTTGGGCATGGACGTGACCCTGGCCGCCAACGCAGCCAGCGGAAACCACAGCTACGACTACATCGTCACCGTGGCCCTGGTTCAATGATCGCTCGTCTCGCCTTGATCGCATCTCTGATCGCCCCTTTGGTCGCGGCGCCGGCCTTCGCCCAGACAGCGCGGGGCTCGCTGGAGGTGCAGCGCAGCCTGAGCGTCGCGGCCGTCCACGTCAGGTCGATTCAGCCGGACACCTTGTCGGCGTCGCTATCGGTCGTGTCTGATGCGAGCCGCCCCGATGCGCCGTCGGTCGTGATGGTCCGTGGCGATCCGGGGCGCGTCTATCGCATCCGCGTACCGGAAACCCTGATCTCGGATCAGGGTGTTTCGATCGTGGAGGATGTCCAGATCTGGAGCGCCAATACCGGCGATGTCTCGACCGTGCGCGTGTCCCACATGGATGCGGACGGTCGCGATCTGTTGCGTATTACGGGGCGGCTGCGACAACAGGGGCCGGCTTCGGATGGCGCCGTCCTGACCGCCCTGCCCCTGACCATCGACTACGAATAGTCAGATTCCGTCGATGGCGGACACCAGCGCATCGACCTCTTCCTCGCGGGGAACCTCACCTGCGGCGAAGCGCCCATCCACCGCCAAGGCCGCTGCTCCGATTTCGACGAAGCCAAAGATGCCCGCGGCGCCCGCCAGGCCGTGGGCCAGATGCTCGACGTCCTGAAGCCCTTCCGCGCCTTTTGCCCAGGCCAGACGGATGGCCAACGCCTCTTCTTTCGCCTTCTTGCGAAATTGGTCGCGCAGTTTGGCCAGAGGATCGACGGTCAAGCGCGGGCTTCGGCCAGAAGATCCCGGACCTGACTGGCCAGGGTCATTGGGTCGAACGGCTTGGTGATGACGCCGATCGCCCCCAGGGCCTTGAAACGATCGATCTCTCCGGACTGTGCGCGCGCAGTCATGAAGATGACCGGCGTTGCGTCCAGCCCCTCCATCCGGCGCAGCGCCGCCAGTACGCCGGGTCCATCAAGCTGCGGCATCATGACATCCAGCAGGATGACGTCGGGACGTGCGCCCGCCGACAGCTGCTCCAGCGCGGCTTCGCCGGACGCCATGCTGGTCAGGCTGATATCGGGGTCGAGCTCCAGCGCCATGGCCGCCACCTCGCGGATGTCGGGCTCATCATCGACGTGCATCAGGGTGATCGGCATGGCGGCTCCAGTGCTCAGTTGCGAACGTCCTTGTGGGTGAGACGCCGAACCGTGCGGGCCAGGTGCGCCAGCGAGGTGCGCGATTTCACCAGCACGGCTTCGACCCTTTCGCCCAGCGCGGCGTCCATCTCCTGGGCAGAATAGACGACGACGGGAATCGATCCGCCCGCATCGTCTCCCAACTCTTTCAGAAGCTCCAGACCCGACCCGTCCGGCAGGCCGAGGTCCAGGATCACCAGATCGGGACGCGCGATGGCCAAGGCGCGGCGCGCATCGGCCAGGCTGCCCGCCCCCGACATTTCCGCCACCCCCGCCAGGGTCGAAGCCGTCACCTGGAGGATATCCGGATCGTCGTCCACATGAAGGATCGAGGGGCGGCGCGTCTCCAGCCGATCCAGGATCGAAGCGACGGCCGATCTCAGCCGGCTCTGATCGAACGGCTTCTCCAGCCAGTCCAGCACCTCCAACAAACGTCCACGCGCCTTGCCGCCCGCCACGTCCGCCGACACCACGACGACCGGCAGATCCCGTGTCGCCGCATGGCCCCGCAAGGCGCGAATCAGACCGATCCCGTCCGCATCGGGCAGTTGCAGATCGACCAGAACGGCCGCGTAACGCTCCTGCCGAACCACGTCGAGCGCCCCGCGCGCCGTGGCGACGACATGGGCCTCGAACCCATCCTGCTCCAGCATGACGCGGAGCACCTCGGCGGCGTCGGGATCATCCTCGACGATCAGCAGTCTAGGGCCAGTTCCGGGGACTGAATCGGAAACCCCCATGGCCAACGGGAGGTCCAGATGGAAGGTCGCTCCCTCGCCGGGTGTCGATTCGAACCACAGCCGCCCTCCGTGTCGTTCCGCGATCTCGCGGGCGATGGCCAGGCCCAGCCCGGTCCCGCCACGCTGGCGGGTGTCTGACCCATCGGCCTGAGCGAATTTGGTGAAGATGCGCGCGCGGAAGGCGTCGGGGATGCCCGGCCCATGGTCGCGCACGCTCAGCCGTGCAATCCGCGCCTCGGGCACGACGCTGACCTCGACCACCCCGCCCGAGGGCGAGAACTTGGCTGCATTGGACAGCAGATTGACCACCACCTGCACCAGCCGATCGGCGTCACCGCTGACCGGCGCCTCGGCCCCCTCGCTTAGCGTCAGGCTGACCCCCAGACTGTCGGCGAGGCCCCGCACGCTGTCCAGCGAGAGCAGCGCAATGTCGCGCAGGTCCAGCGACGCCAGATCCAGTGTCATCTGACCCGACTCGATCTTCTCCACATCCAGGATGTCGTTGATAAGCCGAACCAGCCGCTGGCTGTTGGAATGAGCGATGCCGATCAACCGACCCGCCTTCTCAGGCAGCACGCCTCCCGCCCCCCCGACCAGCAAGCCCAAAGACCCCGCGATCGAGGTCAAGGGCGTCCTCAGCTCGTGACTGACGGTAGAAACGAACTGCTGCTTCATCTCCTCCACGCGACGGCGTTCCGAAATATCGCGGATCACCGCCACCAGATGCACGCCCGTCGGCAGGGTCATCGGGCTCAAGGCCACATCCACGGGGAAGGTCGTGCCATCACGCCGGCGGGCGGTGAGCTCACGCACCACGCCCTGCTCGAAATCTTCGCGATTGGCGCCGATGCGGGTCAGAAAGGCTGTTTCTCCATCGCCGGCCAAGTCCATCAAAACCGAAACATCGCGACGCCCCAGTTCCGGCGCGGTCCAGCCGAACATGCGCGTCGCCGCTGTGTTCAGCGTTTCGATGCTGCCGCTGGGATTCAACGTCAGGATGGCGTCGATGGCGCTGTCGAAAATAGCCGTCTGACGCGCGGCCGTCGCTTGCACCGCGTCGAGCAGCACGCGGCGCGTCCGGACATAACGCCAGACCAGAAAACCGCTCGACGCGACCACCGCGATCAGCAGCAGAAACACGCCTGCTACCAAACGTTCGGTCATACGGCTGCGGGCATCTGCGCGCCGCGTCACATCAGAAAGCGCTTGGGCGTCGACAGCCACCATCCGGTCGACGGCGACGCGAATATCGTCCATCGCCGCCTTGCCCGCACCGTTGGAGACCGCGTCGAGCCCGGCCTCGCGACCCTGGGTGTCGTGCGCCAGGATCCCCGCCCGCATCGTCGCCTGTTTGCGGGCGATCAGGGTCTCCAGCCAGGCCAGATTGGCCGCCTGTTCGGGATTGTCGCGATAGAGCGCCTTCAGGCGCGGCAGTTCGGCCCCCAGCGCACGAGCCGCGCTGTCATAGGGCTCCAGATAGCTGACCCGCCCCGTGATCACATAGCCCCGCTGGCCCGTCTCGGCGTCCTGCATCGACGAGAAGATTTGCAGCAACTGGGCGCGGGCCACGTGGGATCGCTCGACCTCGGCTCGCAATGCGCGCGCGCGATCAAACTCAAGCCGAAGCTCTATTCCGACAAAGGCCAGCCCCAGCAAGACGGCGATGCCCACTGCGGCTAGTAGGAGATGTTGAAACCGCCGGGGGATTGCGGGGCGCTTCGGGTTCGGCACGCGATGTCTCCGGTTCAGGTCGGACGGTACCCTACCCGATCACGACGCGCGTCTTTTGCGCCGAACGATGCAGTCAGGCTCCCACGATCTGAGCCGCGGGACAACCTTCCAGGAGAGGTTGCCTGCCAGGGGTTCCACTCGGCCAGCTGGGCATGGATGACACCCCGCTGGTCTATGCGCGATATCGGGCGATCAGGAACGATCGAAAGCCGCTGACCATCCCAAAAGCAGTTGGCGCAATGACTGTCCATTTTCGGCCGTGGCGTTCACTGTCCAGCGGACGCCAGCACATGGTCTCGCGTCAACACACTCGCCTCATTCGGCGACAGGAGGGTCCGCGTTGGGCCGATCCAGCGGGGCCGTGGCTCCATGGTCGGAAAGCGGACATTCGCCGATGAGCCGCCTCCTCGATCCCGAGAACTTCGTCGCCGAGAAGTTCGCCTGGCATCAGCGGATCTCGCATGACCCCGCCGTCTCCCCGGCCGCCAAATCGATCGTGGGTCTACTCATGCACGATCTAAACCCTTGCGTTGGCGGCTCGTGGCGAGGTCAGGACAGCATGGCCGCCAGTCTCGGCTTAAGCGACAGGCACGTTCGACGTCTGCTTAAGCAACTCGAAGCCGCCGCCTATTTGCAGATCGAAGTCCGTAAGGGACGCAGCCGAACCAACATCTACCGCGCCACCCTGCCCGACGAAGCGGCCGACGCGCTTCAAAAGCGGACATCCGCGACCGATCAAATCGAAGAAAAGCGGACATCGGCGGCCGTTCAAACGCCGAAAAACCGGACTCCTGCGTCACGAAAACCGGACATGGGCGTCCGACAATCCCTTTACGAACCCATTAATAAAATTCGCGCCGCCGAAAACCGACAACCGAGCGGCGGTGCCCGGCCCCCGGCGTGTGTCACCCCGTTCGCGCAAGCCGACGTCCGCCAAGCGGTCGTGCAGATCGCAGGGGAAGACGCGGCGGTAAGCTACCTCGATCGCGCGATGTGGGAGCCCGACCAACGGCGCATCCTTTGCACCAGCCCTATGGCCTTTACCCGACTAAAGGAACGCGTTGGCCAGCCGCTGGCGGCAAGCGGCATATCTATCGCGCTCCAGCCCCGAGAAACCCAGCAGCTGGCGGCCTGATCGAATGGGCGCGGCAAAACCGCCGTCACCGCATTAGTCGCGGCGATTAGGACTTTTCCTTGCGGCGAATAGCCTAAACATTCACCGCAGAAAGTGCGGCCAATATGACTTGCATCCACGATCTAGCCGACTGGCCGAACCTGACCTGGGATGACAGGGCCCTCGCCCAACCGCTTGCCGCCATGCGCCATCGCGAGGGCCGGCTGATCGGACGGATGGAGGCCCTGCGCTTTCCGCTGCGCGAGGCAGCCGTCCTCCGCAACCCTGGCCGAGGAAGTGCTGAAGTCCAGCGAGATCGAGGGCGAAGTCCTGGACAGAGACCAGGTCCGCTCCTCCATTACCGGCCGCCTGGGTATGGACGTCGTTGGCCTGGTCCCGGCGGATAGCAACGTCGAGGGCGTCGTCGAAATGATGCTCGACGCCACCCAGAACTATGCCGCGCCGCTCACCGCCGAGCGCCTGGGTGCCTGGCACGCCGCCCTCTTCCCGACCGGACGCAGCGGCATGACCAAGATCCCCGTCGGTGCGTGGCGCACCCCGGACGGTGACCCGATGCAGGTCGTCTCAGGCCGATCGGCCGCGAACACATTCACTACGAGGCCCCGGCTGCCAACCGTCTCAACGCCGAAATGGCGGCCTTTCTGCAATGGTTCGAGACCGCCACGCCCGACCCGGTGCTGAAGGCTGGCGTCGCCCACTTGTGGTTCGTCGCTAACCACCCCTTCGACGACGGCATCGCCCGCGCCATCGCCGACCTCGCCTTGGCCCGCGCCGAAAGCACGACATCTCATCACCCGCTAGAACCTCCAACGCTTTCGCGCCGGAGCCGAGGCGGCGTGTGTGACGGCCGGCGCATAAGATTTCGTCGGGTTGGGACAGTTGGGGGCCGCCATGATTTAACCTGACAGCGCTGCAAGCGCGGTTCAGGGCCGCAAATTGCTTTAAGGATCAGGGGCCATTGAAAAGGCTGCGCACTCCTATTGGCAGGTAGCCTTTGCGACCGCTTCTGGCGCACAAGTGGCCCAAGAGCGCTGGTGCGGTCTGGACACCCAGAAGCTTGGGTGCGACCGATATTCTTCACGGGAAGGTTGAACACCACCTTCGGCGTGCGTGACGCATTCGACTGGATTTATGCGGTGCTGCATTCGCCGGCATATCGCGAGCGCTATGCAGAGTTCCTCAAGTCCAACTTCGCGCGCGTTCCATTGCCGCGCGACCGCGCCCTGTTTGCCGCTCTGATCTCGCTGGGCGCGGAGCTGATCGCGCTGCACCTGCTCGACCCAGTCGCCGCCTCGATCCTGGCCGATCCGGCAGTGCGCTTCGTCAATCCGAACGGCGTTGAGGCCCGGCTCGACGGCCGCAAGGCCGACGCTCGAGCGCCGAGACGGCCCGCACTGAACGCAACAGGGTGATCGGCTTCCTCCAGATCGAGGCGCGCCCCATACAGGATATAGACAAGGCGTCACCCGCCGGCATGGAACGCAAGCGCCAGAAGGGCTGGAGCGATCGCTGGACGAACGCCATCCCAGTCGTGCGCGCCTGGCGGGTGGATGAGCCGATCCTGCTGGAGCGCATCGCGCCCAAGACCTATCGCCCCGAAGCGGGCTAGGCGATCGCTGTGTGGAGCCCGCCGCTTCTGCCCGAAGAGATCGAGCAGGCGCTGAAGATCAGGCTGACGGAGGTCAATGTTTTCGGGGAACTGCCCGTGTCCGGCGGCAGCCTTTCTCGCGCGCCACTGGCTCAGGCCTTCACCCCGTCTCGCGCCTTTCCAGGCAGCTTTGGCGCTCGCACAAGCTTCTACGAGGATGGGCCGACGCGCATGTATATGGCCCGCTTCGAGGGTGACGGTTTCGCCTTGCTGGGTGAAACGCCGCGTTGCGGCGATAAGTCCGTACTGTTGAAAATCGGCGTCTCCAACGATCCACGGCGGCGGGTTCAGGAGCTGAATTCCGGCATCCCTCCGGCCGCCATTGGTCGCTGGACCATTCCGATGGTGTCCGAACCGTATGAGAATCGCGGGGCGGCCGAGGTGGCCGAGAAGGCCTTCAAGGACATCGCGGCTAAGGAACTCCGCAGCGTTGGCGGCGAATTCTTCAGCGGGAAATGGGATGCGGCCGAAATCGTGTTCGCTCGTATTCCGGGCGTCTCCCGCTTCGGCGGGTGAAGGTTCAGCTTTGATGGAACACTGATGCAGACCGCACAGATCGCCACCGATATCCACGGAGCAGGCCTCTATCGAGGCGCAGGCAAGCGGCAATGCCCGCACAAAGCAAGCCTGCGGCCGTTTTTGACGTACCTACGTGGCCGGCAGGGCAATGGTCCAGTCCATCCTAGGGTCGCGCACGCGCCCGAGCAGAATCAGATTGCTTGCGCCGTGTGTTGCGCTAGCAAGCAACCATGACTGCATCGCAATCCGAGTTCCTTGCAACGCTTTGCTCGATCGAGGCGATCAATGCATTCCTGGTCGGGGTCGTGCGCACCGCGTCCGACGCTCGCGCCGGCGAACCCGTGATCCTTACGTTCGTGGGCGGCGAGTTCGTCCGCTCATCTGGCACGACCTTCGACAGGCACCTGACCACGCTCGTCGACCAAGGGCTGCTATCCATCCCCAAGTCCCGCCGCAAGCTCGCACCCTTCATCGAGTACTACAGCACTGACTTCCTGTCCCTGTCAGCCAATCCCCCGGGGAACTACTTCGTGGTCCCCAAGCAAACGGTCGGACCAGATGCCGGGCAGCCGCTCCGGCACGCCGAGGTGACGACGCTCCGCTTCCACCGCGCCGTCTGGGCCGCCTTCATCCGCCCCCTCGATGGCAAGCGCCGTTTCCTCAACCTCGACCAAATCGGCTTCACTGACGCCGACGCGCCGCCCTCCAGTGGATCCTGGAAGGAAATCAATCCGGATTTCGTCCTGGGGGTGTCGGCCGACACGACCATCGACGATGCCGACCTGCAGCATCGGATCGAAGCCTGGGCTAGCAAGGAGGGCGTCCAAGTTTCCAAGCTGTTGCGGACCTCGGCGCCGACCCGGACATCGTCCGACCGGCTAACCCAGCTCCTCGACCTCATCGACCTGCTCCCACCGGAAATCGCAATGGACTGGTCTATCCCGGCCAGCGTATTGAAGCATCTCCGGGCAGCCAGGTAATGGCGGTCGCATGATACCGCTCAAGCGACTGTTCATGGTCGCCGGGTTCGACGACGCCGACGTCACAAGGCAGGTAACGACACTCCAGGGCCGGTATGTGTCCGGCGATGTTCGTTTCGTCACACGCCAGTATCCGGCCAATCCCGCCAAGCGAGCCACGTATTTGTCCGACCTCGTGGCCAAGACAAACGACGAGATCTTCGGCGTCGGCACCGCCGTTAACTTCTGCCGCCGGCTTGACCAGCCATGCGCCCGGGATCCCTCTACGCCCAAGGGCGTCGGGAAGACGTGTGGTGCCCGGCAAACAAGTTCGATCGCTTGCGGCCGCGCCCGGCCCCGGCTCGTGGTCGCAGTGTGTGCGTCGCAAATGTTCGACGAGGTTTTCGAAAAGCTCGGCCGCGGCGTGCTGATGCTCCGCATGCCCGGTAATCGTCTTCCGTCGCTAGACGAGCTGAAGCAAATCCTCGACGACTTCGAGCCGACGGCGGCATTGGTCGAACTGTCCATCCGAAACCGGCCTAGGTCCATGTTCGCGCCAGTCGCGCCGGACCACAATTTCCAGCGGCTTGGCGGACATCCGATCGCCCGAGATATCCAAGCCGACCCAGCCGCCATAGAGGGCGTGCTACGCCGCTACCACGACAACCTCTACGACGCGGGTTTCCGCAACCCGGAAAAGCGGTTCCTCCATGGAGCCTACATGCTTGACGCCCGAGTCGCCTTCCAGGGAGACCGCTTGCACACGACAGTGCAAATCATAGGTCCCGAGAGCCGTAAGGATGGGTTCCACCTGCTTAACGCCTATCATACGTACGGCGTCGCGAACGACCCTGGGTTTCATTTCGATGTGATGGCTAAGGATGGAGGGGCGATCGGCCTGGCCCTTTCGGACGCCTTGGCCCGGAAAAGCAGCGACCTGGCGGAGAAACATCTCAACGCCACGCCATGCGATCGACTGGTATGAAGAGGGGTCCTTCGTGAAGGACTGAGAAGAGCTTCAAACCTGCGCCTGCACAGTACGACCTCCGCGTATGCGCCCTACACCGACAAAACGGCTGATACGCACCACAGAGCGACCCACAGGCAGTCCAAATCGAGATCCGGACTGACCAGCTATCCACCCATGTGAGGCGAGAAATGGCCAGTGTGGTCCGGAATGTCAAGCGGTGCCGCTACATCCGCAGACCGTGCAGCCGAACCGGGGCCCCCCAGGAAGTGTCTATGTTGCAGGCTCAGTCAGACGTCCGGGGGAACAAGGTGGCCATTGCGATTTGCGATCAGGGCTCGTCGTTGAGCCGCCGTCGACGGGCTTCGCCCACGAGCGCAGCATCTCGTCGTGCTCCACCTTCACCACCTGCCGGGCTTCATCCCGAGTGAGCTTATGGCGTCGCAAGAGGGTGTCGTAGTCGGTCTGCTCATGCCGGGCGTACGTAGACATCACGATCCCTACGGCCTTTCCCAGGCTTACCGGCGGCTGCCAAGTCCTATCAGCGATCTGGCTGCCGAAATGCTGGCGCAGTTCCGCTGGAAGGCCTGGGTGCTTTTGATCGATGTGCGAAAGGACGCGCTCAATCGAGAATTGAGCGGCCTTCTTGGCGCGACGTGATCGTCCCATGGCGCCTCACAAACCTAGTTCAGGGCCGGATCGGCCGCGTGAGATAGGGCGGACAGTCTGTTGGTCCATCGATCTTTCCCTCCTTCTCGCTCCAAATCCAAACCACGCCGCGTCCTGTCGCGTCGCGCTCAACTGATGATGCGGCTCATCCAAATGGCAAAAGTCAGGACCAGACATGCTTCCCGCCTTTCCGCCCAAGCCACCCCCTGACGCGTGCAACCCGCCACGTCGAACAGGCACCAGAAGACCCACAATCACAACCACAACTCAAGAATGTATGGCTTCATTCCGATGCATTTGGAAGAGGCGAACAGATGCGATTAGATGCGATTTAAGGCAAATCAAGGAAAAACAAGGAAAACCGGATACACCTTTAGGAAGTATCGCGTCTTTTTGCGTCTATTTGCCTGCCGTTCCGAGGCAGGATATGCATTGTTGGCCAACAATGCTTCTTACTCTCTTCGTTCGACGCCCGACGACTGCCGTCATTAGGTGAAGGCTTTCAACATGGTTCATGACTAGCGGCATAGCGAACTGGCAAAGCCGACAACTTTTGAAGCAAGCGTTGGGGCCAGCTATTGCAGGTTTGCTGCCGGACAAATCAGCGAGAACGTCGCGAAAGGACCGAAACGTGTCTGAAGGACCGAGGCCGGGGTCATCATCACATGGTTGCAGGCAGGCGCTCGATCCTTTGCCGGCGATTGTCGGTCCTTGGGACACGAAATCAACTGTCAATCCAGCGCTGACGCTGGACGCCTCGCTTATCCTGGATCGAGATCATTCGGATTGACGGTCGCCAACGAAGCTGAAGCTTGTCTGCCCTGGACCTCCTACTCGGACGATTGCGAATCGAGAGGCGGATCGAAGTGTCGGGCGTATCATCCTGTCCGGCCCGTTTAGCCACGCAGACGAGCGCGCTTGCCTGCCCAACGTGACTGCTTGACCAGCGTAGCAACTCCTTGGGCAGACGAAGTTTAGCCTCTTGCATCCGTAACACGCGCTTTTTCTACGAAGAAAGCTCTCTGAAAAGAGCCGGTTATTTGTCAGCTTTTCTATAAGATTGGAACTCAGACCTATATCGGATCCGATACAAGTCTATACCGGATCCGATACAAGTAGCTGATATTTATAGATATACTCTCATTTCGACTTGCAGTTCCGCCGATCAAATGGCTAACTTAGGACGTTAGTTTAGTCATGGTGGTTTCAATGGCGCGCAGGCAGACCATAGTTCGCAAAGCCGATCTCCGCCGGGTGATCGACACCTTGCAGGAGCGTGGCGTCCCTCTGGGCACCCTCGATCTCTTGCCTAATGGCGAGGTTCGACTTCACCTCGGCTCCTCAAACCAAGCCATCCCCAGCGAAATCAACCTGGAAATAAGCTCATGGGACGAGGCCTTAAGCTGATCGGCTTTCCCCATGTCAGCGCCTTTAAGGACCGGCATGGGAAGGTTCGCTATCGATACCGCCGAGCAGGGCAGAAGCCGGTCTATCTGCACGGCACACCGGGCTCGCCCGACTTCGCCGCCGAATACGATGCCGCCTGTTCCGGACGAACGACTGCACTGATCCCCGGCGCCAGTCGCACGGCGCCCGGCACCATCAACGCTCTCGCCGTAGCCATCTACGCTTCGGCCGAGTGGCGTCTGCTGTCCAAGTCCACTCAGGGCACTTATCGCGGCATCATCGAGCGCCTGCGGGCCAATCATGGCGACGGGTCCGTGCGGGCGCTCCAGGCGCAGCACATCCTCAAAATGCGCGATCGCAAGGCGGACGCGCCTACGGCCGCCAACAACCTAGTCAAGGTTCTCCGCTGGATGCTCGCCTTCGCCGTCGCTCGGCAATGGCGGGCGGACAATCCCGCTGTAGGCATCAAGCCGCTCAAAATCGTCTCCGCTGGCTTCCCAGTCTGGTCCGAGGCGGACATCGCCCAGTTCGAAACTCACTGGCCCGTCAGCACACGGGAACGCCTGGCGTTCGACCTTCTGCTCTATACCGCCCAGCGTTCCGGCGACGTGCGTCAGATGGGGCGTCAGCACGTCCAGGGCGCTGCCATCCTAGTTCGGCAGGAGAAGACCAAGGCCTTCCTGGAACTGCCCATCCACCCGCGCCTCAAGGCCTCGCTGGAGACGGTGCCCAGTGGCCAGATGCTGTTCCTCGTTACTCAGGGCGGGTCAGGCTTCACGGCGGGCGGTTTCGGCAACTGGTTCCGAGACGCCTGCCGCGCCGCCGGCATCGCCGAGCGGTCGGCGCATGGCTTGAGAAAATCGGCGGCGACGCGACTTGCCGATGCGGGATGCACTGAGGCGCAGATCAAGGCCGTCACCGGTCACCAGACTTCCAAGGAGGTCGAACGGTACACCAAGGCGCGGGATCAGAAGCGGCTCGCGAAAGACGCCTTCGCCCTGATCGGCGGCACGCAAGGCGAACAGAATTTGGCTACCCCAACCGAGAAGTTAGCCAAACAGGCCAACAACTAACTGAAATCAATGGAGATTGTCATGTGGGTGGCGGACAGAGAGGGATTCGAACCCTCGGTAGGCTTTCACCTACACACGCTTTCCAAGCGTGCGCGATCGACCACTCCGCCACCTGTCCGTTTCACGCCACGTCTTGCGCGCCGCCAGAGGTCGATCCGGCGGGAGGCGGGCCTGATAGAACACACTCGCCCCCTCGGCAAGCGCCTCTGACGTCCCCATATAGGCGTTGAAGTCATTTTTCGTCCGAGGAGCCCCCCATGTTGTTCAAGAAAAGCGCCGAACTGCCCACGGCCGAGACCGCCCTGCCCGGCCGCGCTGAGGCCCTGGCGACCGACGAAAACCATTTTGTCAGCGGCAAGCCGCTGAAAGGCCCCTATCCCGAGGGGTTCCAGACGGCGATCTTCGGCATGGGCTGCTTCTGGGGCGTTGAGCGAATCTTCTGGTCCTTGCCGGGCGTGTGGGTGACCTCGGCCGGCTATTCCGGCGGGATCACGCCCAACCCGACCTATGAAGAGACCTGCACCGGCCGCACAGGCCACACCGAGGTGGTCAAGGTCGTGTTCGACCCCAAGGTCATCACCTACGCCGAACTGCTGAAGGCCTTCTGGGAGAACCACGACCCGACCCAGGGCATGCGCCAGGGCAACGATATCGGCACCACCTATCGCTCGGCCATCTACACTCTGAACGCCGAACAGCAGGCCGAGGCGGAAGTTTCGCGTGACGCCTATCAGGCGGCCCTGACTAAGGCCGGGCGCGGGACGATCACGACCGAGATCGAACCGGCCGGCGAATATTTCTACGCCGAGGAGTACCATCAGGGCTATCTGGCCAAGAACCCGGCCGGATACTGCGGCATCGGGGGGACCGGCGTGGTCTGCCCGATCGGGGTCGGCGTCGACGCCTGACGTTCGACACGGCCGCCGGGTTCCAACCGGCGGCCGACCGGCTTATGAGCGACGAAAAAGTGGGAGCGATCATGTCCGCCGTCGTCCATCCTGACGAGATTCGCAGCCGGTTCTCGGCCGCCCTGTCCGCCATGTACCGGGCCGAGGTGCCGCAATATGGCGACCTTCTGACGCTGGTGGCCGACATCAACGCCCAGGCGATCAAGGCCGATGCGAGCGGCGCGGACCGGCTGGCGGCGTCGGGCGAACTGGCGCGCCTGTCGGAGGAACGCCACGGCGCCATCCGCGTCGGCACGGCCGACGAACTGGCCACCATCGCCCGCGCCTTTGCGGTCATGGGGATGGAGCCGGTCAGCTATTACAACCTGGCTCCCGCCGGAGTGCCGGTCCATTCGACCGCCTTCCGTCCTGTCGATCCGGCGGCATTGGCGCGCAATCCGTTCCGGGTCTTCACCTCTCTGCTGCGGCTGGAGTTGATCGAGGACGAAGCCCTGCGCGAGGAGGCTGCTTCGACCTTGGCCCGCCGCGACATCTTCACCCCCGGCGCGCGGGCGCTGATCGAAACGGCCGAGACCGCCGGCGGCCTGGACGAGGATCAGGCCGACCGGTTCGTGGCCGAACTGCTGGAGACCTTCCGCTGGCACGCCCAGGCGACGGTCAGCGCACAGACCTATGAACGGCTGGTCGCCGCCCACCGCCTGATCGCGGACGTGGTCAGCTTCAAGGGGCCGCACATCAACCACCTGACGCCGCGCACGCTCGACATCGACGCAGCCCAGGCGGCCATGCCCGAACGCGGCATCACGCCCAAGGAAACCATCGAGGGCCCGCCCGCCCGCGCCTGTCCCATCCTGCTGCGCCAGACCAGCTTCAAGGCGCTGGAGGAGGCCATCGCCTTCCCCGATGCCGATGGGACCACCGCCGGCACCCACACCGCCCGCTTCGGCGAGATCGAACAGCGCGGCTGCGCCCTGACCCCCGCCGGGCGCGCCCTCTATGACGCGGCCCTGGCGTCAAAGGACTTCTCCGCCCTGCCCGACGACTGGGACGCCCTGCGACGCGGAGACCTGGCCTGGTTCCGCTATCGCGCGACGCCGCAGGGCCTGGCGGCGCGGGCGGAGACCGCCGACCTGGAGGATCTGATCGCCTTGGGCCACGTCGTCGCCGAGCCGATCACCTACGAAGACTTCCTGCCCGTCAGCGCCGCCGGCATCTTCCAGTCCAACCTGGGCGCCGAAGCCCGCGCCGCCGCCTATGCCGCCGACCCGGCCAAGACCGATTTCGAACAGGCTCTGGGCCGGCCGGTGCAGGACGAAATGGCCCTTTACCGCGCCGAACAGAACGCCTCCATCGCCGCGACGCTGAAGGCGCTGGGATTGACCGCCCCAGCCTGAGTCGCCATCAACCGTCACTTGACACACGTCACTTTTTAAAGTGACATTGCCTCGTGCAAATCGAGAGCATCAGACACAAGGCGCTGCGGCAGTTTGCGGAGACCGGGCGGGCCAAGGGTCTACCCGGCGCCCTGATCGGTCGCATCACCAATATTCTGGCCTATATCGACGTGATCGCAACGGAGGACGAACTGCTCGTTCCGCCTAACTTCGGCGCTCACAAACTGATGGGGGATCGTGCTGGAACCTGGTCTTTGACGCTCACCCGGAACTGGCGGCTCACCTTCCGCATCAACGCGGCGCTCGGCGTCGAAGATATGGACCTGGAGGATTATCACTGATGGCCATCCAACTTCATTCCACCTTCGCGGTTCATCCCGGCGCGTGGCTGCGGGACGAACTGGTCACCCCAAAGGATCTCAGCGTCACCGCTCTGGCCGAGGCGCTGGGCGTGACGCGTCAGGCGGCCAGCAATCTGCTGAACGGCAAGGCAGGCGTGTCGGCCGAAATGGCCATCCGGTTCGAGAAGCTGTTCGGCGTCAGCGCCGACACCCTGATGCGCATGCAGGCCCGGCACGACCTGTCCAAGGCCCGCGCCCACGAACAGGACATCACGGTCCGGCCGCTGGCCGCCGCCTGATCCGTCTCGCCCGCGTCCATCCGGCGTCTTGCCTGATCCGCGTCCCCGGATCATAGACGCGGCCGTGAACCCGTCCGTATCCCCGTCCGTGCGCCGTTATGATCTGGACTGGATCCGGATCGGCGCGTTCGGCCTGCTGATCCTGTATCATGTCGGCCTGGTCTACGGCGTCTACGACTGGCACATCCACAGCGCCCACACCTTCGAGTGGATGCGCGAAGCGATATTGATCACCAATCCCTGGCGGCTGACCCTGCTGTTTCTGGTGTCGGGCGCGGCGCTGCGGTTCATGACCTTCCGGCGCACCCCGCGCCAGGTCGCCCGCACCCGGTTCGCGCGCCTGGTCCCGCCCCTGATCTTCGGCGCGCTGGTCCTAGTGCCGATCCAGTCCTGGATCGAGTCGATGGACAAGGGCGGCTGGCCGGGCGGGGTCGCGGGCTATGTCGCCTGGCTGGGGCATGAGTTCAGCTGGAGCGGCCTCGCCGACGGCGTCCCGGTCAACCATTTGTGGTTCATCGTCTATATCGCGGTCTACAGCCTCGTCGCCGTCCTGCTGTGGCGCGTGCCGGGCCTGATCGAGCGGCTGGGCGACGGACTGGAGAAGACGCTCAGGGGGCCGTGGCTGCTGATCCTGCCGATCCTGTATCTGATCGCCATCCGCATCGGCCTGTTCCCCTGGTTCGGCCTGACCAACACCCTGCACAACGACTGGTACAATCACGCCCTGTCGCTGGTCGCCTTCCTGTTCGGTTTCAGCATCGTCAGGCGCGAAAGCCTGTGGCGCATGATGGAGCGTTATCGCTGGATCGCCCTGGCCCTGGCGGCGGTCGCCCTGCCGATCATGATGGTCCAGGTCTGGCATCCGGGCGGCCGCGCTTTCTGGGGCGTGCCCAAGGCCGTCGTCTATGGAATCGACCAGTGGGCGGTGATCGTCGCCATCCTGGGCTTCGGTAGCAAACACCTGCGCGACCGGGGCGGGCGCGCGCTGAACTACCTGACCCAAGCCACCTTCCCCTTCTATCTGGCGCACCAGACGGTGCTTGTCGCGGCGGTCTGGATCATCCGCCCGGCCAATCTCCCGGCGCCGATCGAACTGCTGTCCCTGATCGCCATCACCTTCGTTGGCAGCCTGGCGGTCTATGAGGTCGTGCGGCGCATTCCCGCCATCCGGCCGCTGTGGGGGCTGAAGCCGCTGGACGACCGGCCCTGGCCGCTGGACCTCCAGGCCCTGCTCAAGCCCCGGCTGCGCTATCACCGCCGTCGTCGTCTGCTGGGCGTGGGCGTCGCCGCGCCGATCCTGGCCCTGACCGTCGTGGCCGCCGCAATCCTGGCCTACCCCGGCTTCAACAATGCGACCCAGTATCTCAGCGAACTGGGCGGGGCGACCGCGCGTGCGCCGGTGATCTTCAACGGCGGGGTCTTCGTCGCCGGGGTCATGGCGGCGCTGGCGGGCATCGGTTTCGGCCTGGCGGTCTACGCCCTGACCGGGGCGCGCGTCGCCGGGGTCGTCATCGCCGTGGTGTTCGTCCTGGCGGGTGCGGGCATGTCGGCCTCGACCCTGTGGCCCTGGCCCGACCCGCGCCACATGGTCATCAACCTGGCGCTCGGGATCCAGCTGGCCCCGGTTCTGCTGCTATGGGGCCTGTCCAAGCGTCGGGACCTGCCGCGGCTCAAGATCTTCCTGGCCGTCATCTTCGTCGTCATGGCGATCCTGACGGTCCTGACCAAGCATCTGGTCTTCCCCGGCACGGTCAACGACGCCAATGTCGGCTGGTGGGAGCGAATCTACGCCATCGTCCTGGTGTGCTGGGTCGGGGTTGCAGCCTGGGCTCTGGATCGTAAACTGCTGTCGGTCGCCTCGGAATCGCCGGCCCCGCGCCCGTCTTCCGCCGCGTTCGACGCTCCGCTGTAAATTTTCCCCCTCTTTTTTTGCCCTCATCAACATTGCGTGATTGAAAATCGCGCGAATGTGATCGATTATGCATTTCGTGTTGCAGTGCAGCACTCCGCGTCTTCCCCAGCCCTCGGGAGGACATCCGGTTCACACGGGGGCGTCCAGAGCGGCATGAACAAGCTGGCGATCCGGCCTGTCGAACAGGCTGATATCGAGACGACGATCCACGGCGCTCACACGCCAAGCTGGTCGTGGCTGCCCGACGAGGCGCCGCTGGCCATGCCGGTTCAGTCTCTGAGCGCGCCCGACGCCGTCGCCGACGTGACGCCCGCGACCTCGCCGCGCACCGTCGCCATGCGCCGCATGATGCTGCTGGCCGGCACCATCGCCCTGACCAGCCTGTCGGCCATCACGCCCTTCTACCTGTATGCCCGCAAGGGCTGGGACGGGACCGAGATCCTGGCCTTCAGCATCTTCATGGTGCTGATCACCGCCATCTCCTGCTGGTTCATCAGCGGCCTGATGGGTCTGTTCGTCATGCTGCGCGGCAAGGACCAGGCGGACCTGGCCTTCTCGCCGCACCCGCCCCTGCCGCGCACCCGCACGGCCCTGTTGATGCCGCTGTATAACGAAGATGCCCGCGCCTCCTTCGCTCGCCTGGCGATGATCGACGGCTCGCTGGCCCGCCTGGGCGCGTCCTCGGCCTTCGACATCTTCGTGCTCAGCGATTCGACCAAGGAAGACGCCGCCGCCGACGAGCGTTCGGTGTTCCAGTCGTTCCGCATGGCCGCCAACTCCAAGGCCTTCTATCGCCGCCGCACCGACAATGCCGAGCGCAAGGCCGGCAACCTGGCCGAATGGGTCCGTCGTTTCGGCGGCGCCTATGAGAACATGATCGTTCTGGACGCCGACAGCACCATGGCCGGCGAGACCCTGCTGCGCATGGTCGACGCCATGGAACGCAATCCGGGCGTCGGCCTGATCCAGACCGCCCCGGTCATCATCAAGGCCCGCACCATCTTCGCCCGCGTGTCCCAGTATTCGGTGCGCCTGTACGGCCGCGTCGCCGCAGCGGGTCTCGCTTACTGGACCGGTTCGGAATCGAGCTACTGGGGCCACAACGCCATCCTGCGCACCCGCGCCTTCGCCGCCTGCTGCGGCCTGCCGCACCTGAAGGGCCGCAAGCCCTTCGGCGGTCACGTCATGAGCCATGACGTCGTCGAGGCCGCCCTGATGCGCCGCGCCGGCTGGGCCGTCCACGTCACCGCCGCCCTGGACGGATCCTGGGAAGAGACCCCGCCGTCGATCACCGACTTCATCCGCCGCGACCACCGCTGGTTCCAGGGCAACCTGCAACACCTGGGCCTGATCGGCGCCAAGGGCCTGTCGCCCATGAGCCGCCTGCAGCTGGCCATGGGCTGCATGGCCTATCTGTCCTCGCCCCTGTGGCTGGCGTCGCTAATGGTCGGCCTGTTCATCCAGATGTTCTATCCGGTCGACTGGTCCAGCTTCTTCTACATCCTGAACCCCCAGTTCACGCCCTTCATGCTGGCCTCCTTCCTGTCGGGCGTGCTGCTGATCGGGCCCAAGTTCATGGGCGCCGCCCTGGTCCTCAGCCGTCCGGCCGAGCTGCGCGCCTTCGGCGGCCGTCGCGCCATCGCCAAGGGCATGGCGGCCGAGATCGCCCTGTCGGCCATCCTGGCCCCCATCCTGATGGTCGCCAACACCAAGGCCTTCATCCAGATCGTCTCTGGCCACGACACCGGCTGGTCGACCCAGCAGCGCGAGGCCGACGGCCTGGCCTGGTCCGACGCGTTCCGCGCCATGCGCTGGCAGATGATCGTCGGCGTCGGCTTCATGATCCCGCTGTGCGTCCGCCCCGACCTGGCCACCTGGTTCGCCCCGATCGTCCTGCCGCTGCTGCTGGCCGCGCCCATCGTCGTCTGGACCTCGCGCGTCCGTTCGGGCGACGCCCTGGCCGCCAAGGGCTATCTGGTCACCCCGGTCCAGGAAGGCGTCAGCGTCAATCCCGCCGTCCTGCACACGCCCCGCTCGCCGCTGCGTGCGGTCGCCGGCGGCGTCCTGGCCCCCGTCGCCGCCCCGGCCATGGTCCCGGCCCGCGCGCCCGAGCTTTAAGCCACCGATGCGTGGCGGCCACAGTGTCGCCACAACCGTTACGGCCAAGCTCGACGTGTGACGGGATCGCGTCCACCCTCGACTTTCAGCTCCTGCTGTGGACCCGATTCCATGACCAAGAAGACCAGCGCCGACACCAAACCCGACCTGCGGATCGTCGAGAGCGAATCCGCCGTCTATGATCTGATGCGCGCGCCAGAGACCACCGCCGACCGCGTCAAACGCCTTCAGATGGAGGCGCATTCCCTGGCGCTGGAAGAGATCGAGGCGCTGGAGAAGCTGCTGCTCGAAGCCGCCGCCAAGGCCAAGGCCATCGCCGACGGCGGCGACGCCTATCCCGTCGGCGCCCGCGAGATCGCCTCGCGTCTCGCCGCCGATCTTCCGACCAAGGCCGAGACCATCAAGACCATCGTCCACCGCGTCGGCTAAAACCGAACCTGAGCCGTCGGAACGACCGGCGCCCTCGTCCGCTTCCTGAAGACCCCGCCTTCAGGAGACACCCCATGGACGACCAAACCCACGCGCGCGCTGACGATGTCGCCGAACACGAACGCGCCATCCAGCGCGACATCGACGCCAAGGATCAGGCGGCCGGCGACGACAAGCCGTCCGGCGCGGTCCAGGCCGGCGCCCGTCCCTATCCCGTGCCGCCCTTCCCCAAACAGCATCAGACCAAGCCCGGCGACGAGGCCGCGCTCGATCCCGCCCCGATGTACGACGCCCCCTTCTGGAAGGGTTCGGGCAAGCTGGACGGGTTCGCCGCCCTGATCACCGGCGCCGATTCCGGCATCGGCCGCTCGGTCGCCGTCCTGTTCGCGCGCGAAGGCTGCGATGTCGTCATCTGCCACCTGGACGAGGACGCCGACGCCGAAACCACCAAGGCCGCCGTCGAGGCCGAGGGTCGCCGCGCCGTGGTGCTGAAAGGCGACGTCGCCGATCCCGCCTTCGCCCAGATGGCGGTCAAGGCCACGCTGGACGCCTTCGGCCGCCTGGACGTCCTGGTGCCAAACGCCGCCTTCCAGGAACACGTCAGCGCCTTCGAGGATCTGACCTACGAACATTTCGACCGCACGCTGAAGACCAACCTCTACGGCTATTTCAACATGACCAAGGCGGCCGTCCCGCACATGAAGACCGGCGGCGCCATCGTCATGACCGGCTCGGTGACGGGGCTTCAGGGCAACAAGGATTTGCTGGACTATTCCCTGACCAAGGGCGGCATCCACGCCTACGCCCGTTCGCTGGGCACGCATCTGGCGCCGCGCGGCATTCGTGTGAACGTCGTCGCCCCCGGCCCGGTCTGGACCCCGCTGAACCCCGCCGACAAGGACGCCGAAGACACCTCGCAGTTCGGCGCCCAGACGGTGATGAAACGCCCGGCCCAGCCCGAGGAGATCGCCCCCGCCTACGTCTTCCTGGCCTCGCCCCAGATGTCGAGCTTCATCACCGGCGAGATCCTGCCCATCATCGGCGGCTATTCGGGCGGTTGAAACGAGACCGCCGCCCTGCAGTCACAGGGCGGCGGCGTTATCTCAGGCCAGAACGTCGTCGTAATCGGGATGACGCTTGTGCCAGGCGACGGCGTAGCTGCAGCGCGGAAACAGCTTCAGCCCCGTCTCGCGCGCATGTTCGGCCATCGCCTGCATGAACCGCCCCGCCGCGCCCGATCCGCGCAACGACTGTTCCGCCTCGACGTGCAGGATCATCCGCGCGTCGCCCTTCACGGCATAGTCGGCCCAGACCAGGCCCGATCCCTTGTCGTCGTCGAACGCCTGCTCGAACCGGTTGTCGCCTTCGAGGTCTTTGAACTGTCCCATGCGTCTCTCCTTTGACGGATCAACCGCCAAGGCTGCGAGGACGTTCCGTAAGGCTCAGATGGGCTTGTTGTTCAGCAGGTTCAGCAGGCCGATCACGCTCTTGATCGTGAACCAGACGCTCAGCAGGAACCACGCCAGCAGGAACAGCAGCAGGAACGGAATGCCGATCAGCACGACCGAAGCCACGGCGCTGATCGCGATCCCGACCCAGGCGGCGATGGTCCACCAGAACACCGACCAGAACAGCGCGATCTGCGCGTCGATATGCTGGCGCGCCACGCCCGTCGCCGTCCCGCGCGTCACATAGGACACCACCAGCCCGACCAGGACCAGCACGTTCGCGCTGGGGATCGACAGGATGAACAGCGCCCAGGCGATCAGCGCCCCGACCTTGCCCTCGGACTCGCGTCCGGCGATGAAATTGGGTTCGTTGGTCATCGTCGGTCCTTCAGAACAGCCAGCTGCGAGGATTGGGAACGGCCTGACCGCTCTTCAGTTTCAGCACCCCGAACGCGCCGCGCGCCAGGACCCAGATCGCCAGGGCGAACAGCACCAGCACGCCGATATTGACCACGATCAGAACCGCCCCGACGACCGCCGCCCCGAACGTCCCGAACAGGGTCCGCTGCTGATAGACGGCATGGCTGTGCTCCAGCGCATCCGTCGCCCCGTCGCGCCGCATCACCGCCAGCAAGGCGACCAGGCACGACACGCCCAGCGTCGGCACCGCCAACAGGATCAGCACATAGATCGCATACAGCCGCATCGGCACGGCCGGCCCCTCGCGGCGCGGCGCAGCGTCGGAGGTCATCTGCTCGCGCATGGCGCGGGTCACGGGCGTCGGCGCGACGGGCGTCTCCACGCTCGGCTCAGACGTCGGCTCGGGCCTCAACTCTGGCCTTGGGGCGAACGGCGCCGTCGGCCGCGTCACCTGTCCCGACAGGTCGAACGGCCCCGGCTCCAGCTCAGGCGGATCGAACAGGCCCGGCTCGCGTGCATCCTCAGCGACCGGCTCCGACTCCGGCTCCGGGGCCCGCGCCCGTCCGGCCAGCGACGCCGGCGAGACGAAGCCGATATGCGCGTCGTGATCGTGATCGTCGGTGGGGACCGCAGGGTCTTTCGGATCGCCGGGCTCGGCCATGAACATCGCTTCTCACACGCCGGACGCCCGGCTGGACTCAAGGTCGCGACAATGGCCGTCCGTCAGTTTCGACGCAACCGCCCTTACCGCCCCAGCACGATCTCGCACCCCGGCGCGATCACGCCCTGCAAGGCGCCCGGCTTTTCGATCCGCACCGTCGCCCGCTGCACCCGCCGGTCTTCCAGGCACGCCCGCGCCAGCCGTTCGGCGAAGGTCTCGACCAGGCCGACATGCCCCTCGGCCGCGATGGCGCGCGCCGCATTGGCCACGGTCTCGTAGTTGATGGTGTCGCCCAGCCGCTCGATGGGTCGGGGCTCCAGCTCCAGCGTCACGTCGATCACCAGCCGCTGCAGCCGCCCCTGTTCGTGGTCATAGACCCCGATCCCGGCCTCGACCTCCAGCCCGCGCACGAACACGCTCAGCCGCTCGAAACGCAGCGGCTCTTCCGCCGGAAACGGCGTCACGTGAGAGGATGCAACCACGCGCTACTCCTGGATGTCGGGGGTGCGCCAGGCCAGGTGCTGGCCCCCGTCGACAGCGATCATCTGGCCCGTCACCATGCGGGCGTCAATCAGCCACAGCACCGCCTGCGCCACCGCCTCCGGGCTGCCGGGCGTCTGCAACAGGGTGGCGCGCGCCTCGGCGGCGAACTCCTCGGGCGTCTGATGGATGGACGGCAGGGTCGGCCCCGGCCCCACCCCATTGACCCGGATGCCCGGCGCCAGCGCCTGGGCCAGGGTCTGCGTCGCCCACCACAGGCCGTTGCGCGACAGGCTGTAGGAAAAGAAGCGCGGATCCGGCTTCAGCACCTTCTGGTCCAGCAGGTTGACGATGGCCCCCTCGACGGCCTGGGCGGCGAACGCCTCGGCCAGCACGAGGGGCGCCCTCAGATTGGTCTCGATATGCCGGTCCCAGCTGTCGCGCGTCAGCCCGCCGACCCGGTCGTCCTCGAACACCGAGGCGTTGTTGACCAGCACGCCGACCGGCCCCAGCGCCTCGACCGCCGCCGGAACCAGCGCCCGCACCTTGGCCTCGTCCGTCAGGTCCGCCTGCAACAGGCACGCGCGCCGCCCCAGGCCCGCGATCTCGTCGGCCAGGGTCCGGGCGTCCTCGCCCGACGCATGATGATGGATCGCTACGTCGAACCCGGCCTGGGCCAGCTTCAGACAGATGGCCCGCCCGATCCGCCGCGCCCCGCCCGTGACCAGGGCGACGCCCCTCGCCGGATGGGACGCGGACGTGCTCGTCTCAGTCAACCCGACCGAACTCGAACGCATTGAAAGCCGCGATGACGGCGACGAAGCCGAAGATGATGCCGAGAGCCAGCATGGGATGCTCCTGTTGTTGGTCTTCGATTAGAGCGGACCGGGGCGGGGTTCAAGCGGGGAGCAGTGCAGAACGACGGGATGCGGAAGATGACTCTCACGCGACGTTGAAGCCGGCTGCTCCCTGTCAACATCCAACCACTGGCTGCAATGAAACTGACGTTGGTCCCAGACTGTCCGTGCTGACTACAGGGGTCACGGGCACTGGGCCAAGAGTTGGAGGATCGATCCCAATCCGCCATGCCTATGCCTGCTACGCTGAACCATTGGGTAGAACATCAGACGCGCCGCTGCGATCAAATCTAACGCCGGGTTGCGAAGACACCTACCAGTGCCCTAGACATCTGCCTCGTACGGCAGAAGATCTGTGAGGGGCGGCTTGCTGAAATTCGTTGTAATCTCCCGTATGGGCGTTGTGCCTGCCCAGGCGGTGAGAACAATTTTCCTGTGCGTTGATCATTGGAACGACTACTCCTTCGTCACAATGTTTCAGGTAGTGGCGTTCGATGAAAAGGGCCGGCGTCATGAGCTTGGGAACGTCAAGATCGGCTTCGTTGGGCAGGTGGAGACGCAATCGACCTATTCTACACTAGGCGACGGTTTCGAGATTTTGCCGCCCAATTATTTTTCGGCTGGCATTGACGTTGAGTACTATGTCCGGCTCGCTCGGGACATTTCTCAGCCCTTTAGGCGGGCCTATTTGGCCGCGCTTCGCGATGTGGCGCATAGCCAAGATGCTCTAGATATCGCGCTACCCGAGAGCGTTTTTCAGACTTCTCATCTACGCAGCCTCAATGTCAGCACCATAACTGATCAGTTCCGTCGCGTGCTGGATGGGGGCGTGCCCCTCACCGATTACACTTTCAGATTTACACAAGACCAAAGCGAGCGTTTAGCGGGATACAAGCTTGATTTCCGCATAGTCGCTTCGTCAGCGCCTTCAACGAATATCCACGCGATCATAGGTCGCAACGGTGTCGGCAAGACGACACTCTTAAACAACATGACCTCTGCCGTACTCAATAGCGGACAAGGTGGCAGCAGATTCGAAAAGCCGAAATGGGGGCCGGATTTTGGGCCGATTGACTCGGATTATTTCAGCGCCCTCGTCTCGGTTTCATTCAGTGCGTTCGATCCCTTCAATCCCCCAAAGGAACAGCCTGACCCTTCTCTAGGAACCTGCTATTTCTACGTTGGCCTGAAGAGCCTAGCCGATGAGTCCGGTGCGATTCTCAAGTCGCAGACGGAACTCGACGGCGAGTTGATCGAAAGTCTGACCATTTGTCTCAGCGAGGAGGCGCGGCGCGGCCGCTGGTTGGAAGCAATCCAGAACTTGGAGACGGACGATAACTTTGCCGAGATGAATCTGGGGCAGCTAGCTTCGCTGGAAGGTCGCGCGCTCGTTGAGCGGGCGCAGGGATTGCTGAAGCGCATGAGCTCGGGCCATGCGATCGTTCTTTTGACGATCACCAAGCTAGTGGCGCGCGTCGACGAAAAGACTCTAGTGCTGTTCGATGAGCCGGAAAGCCATTTGCACCCGCCGTTATTGTCTGCCCTGATAAGAAGCCTGAGCCGGCTGCTCTCGAACAGAAATGCTATCGCCATTATCGCGACCCACTCTCCAGTGGTTCTTCAGGAAATCCCGCGTTCGTGCGTTTGGAAAATTACTCGCTCGGGGCTTGCGTCGAATACCCAAAGGCCAGAGATCGAAACCTTTGGCGAGAACGTTGGCCTGCTTACCAAGGAGGTGTTTGGCCTTGAGGTCGCCAAGTCCGGCTTCAACAGCCTGCTATCTAGCGAGGCGGCGCGCGCCAAATCCTACGAGGAGGTCTTGGCGAGTTTCGGCGGCCAACTCGGGTTTGAGGGGAGGGCAATCCTTCAGTCCATTATGCACCGGGCTGGGAAGGCAGAATGAACAGGTTGCCTCTGCCGATGATAGAGTTCCGAACAGCCTTAGAGGCGGCCTTTCAGGGCATAGCCGACGAGAACCGTAGGGACCTACATTTCTCCGCCTTTGCGGACTTCGCACAGCTAGAAAAGGCGTATTGCGACAACGCAGTTGCGGGTTCGCTTCATGCCATGTCGCGCGTTGCATCCGGCCCCGCGGATCCAGTCGTCCTAGGTGGTCTGCACAAATCTGACCTCACCGCCCTTTATAGCAAGTATTTTGTGCCAGCCGAAAAACCTGCGCGACGGCTCTACGAAGCACTCAAGGTTACGGCGAACGGAAAATGTCCCTTGTGCGGTGGGGTCGGTCACGTTCGCACCCTAGACCACTACCTCCCCAAGGCGAACTTTCCTCTCTATTCAGTCCTGCCCAAGAACCTGGTGCCGTGTTGCCGGGACTGCAACACAGAGAAACTCAACAGTTTCGCTCTCACGGCCGATAAGCAAACGTTGCATCCATATTTCGACGCCGATCGATACTTCACAGAGCGGTGGGTCGACGCAATCGTCATTGTTGGTAAGATTCCCGTGATCGAGTTCTTTGCAGCGCCACCGTCGAACTGGTCAGACATCGAGGTATCCCGCGCCAAGGCGCATTTTGACGCTTACGGTCTCGCTGCGAAATTCTCGGTAGAAGCGGCAGCGGATCTGCCCGAAACCATCCAGACGCGAGTTACCACGATGGCAGCAAGCACGCCTGAGGCCTTTTCCAGCTATCTTTCCGAAAAGAGTGAGACACTGGCTCTACCGGTCAATCATTGGCGACGCGTGATGTTCGCCGCACTAGCGCGGGACGTCTGGTTCTGCAGCCAAACCTTTCTACAAACGTAGCCATGACTTCGGATGAGACGCCTAAGCAAATTTGCGGCTCTGGCAAACAGCAGCCTAGCCGTTTTGTTGGTGCTGTCCCTTTCCTCCTACTCCTCAGAGATGATCGAAAATCCCGCCACACCAAACCTGGGGCGCACACACCCATGACCTGGCGCATCCACGTCGAACCCTTCACCCGCCCCCTCTTTTTCGCCTGGTCGCGGCTGACGCGCGGCAAGACGCTGGGCGTGCGGGCGGTGGCGGTGGATTCGCAGGGGCGGGTGCTGATGGTGCGGCACACCTATCTGGCCGGCTGGTGGTTGCCGGGCGGCGGGGTGGATCGGGGCGAGACGACGCAGGCCGCCGTGGTGCGTGAACTGCACGAAGAGGCCGGGCTGATCGCGCGGGCGGCGCCGCGCCTGGTCTCGATCCATTCCAACGACCGCTTCTTTCCCGGCGACCATGTCGTGGTCTTCCGCCTGGATGACTTCGACCGGGGCGCGCGCACCAGCCATGGCGAGATCGCCGAGGTCGGCTGGTTCTCTCCCTCCGACCTGCCCGCCGACACCAACCGGGGCTGTCGCGCGCGTCTGGCCGAGATCTTCGACGGCGCCCCGGTCGATCCCGACTGGTGAGGCCCGCTGCCGTCTCCTCCCCATTTCATGGGGAGGTGGCGCGGCGCGTCTTCGCGCCGTGACGGAGGGGCTCTTCACCACATCACCGGCGCATGTGGGACTTCAAGAACCCCTCCACCACGCTTCGCGCGGTCCCCCTCCCCACTGCGTGGGGAGGAGACGCGTGCGTCCGCATCTGACGCAGGCGCGTGCCAGCGTTCGCCCATGACCCAAGCCGCCCCCGCCTATCGCGTCCGTTCGCAGCAAGTCTGGGACCTGGCCCGCGACGACTATCTGGCGGGCGAGCCGGCGCGGGTCGTCTGCCGCCGCTACGATCTGGGCCTCTCGGCCTTTCGCGTTCGCGCCCGCAAGGCGGGCTGGCGACTACAGGATCAGGACGATCCCGATATGTATGATCCCGCCGTCGAGCTTGAGGACATCGAGGACATCGACCTGTCGGCCATGGCCCTGTCGGCGCGCCGTCGCCTGCAACTGTCGCTGATGGACGGCGAGGCGACCGAGGCCCTGCGCTGGCTCAAGATCTTCGAGACCCTGTCGTCCATGGCGCCCGAAACGCCCGCCGAAACCCCGCCCGCCGAAACCCAGAATGTGCACAGATTGCACTCTGATTTTTCGCCCGCCGCGTCCGATCTGGACGATCTGGACGAAGTGCACAGATTGCACCCTGTTTCGACGCCGCCCGCCCCTCAACCCCTGAACCGCGCCGAGCGCCGTCGCCTGCGTCGCGCCGGTCGCCTCAAGCCGCCCTCCGCATCCGGCGAAAGCCGTGCTAGCCAGGGGCCATGAACCCGTCCCTGCTCGCCATCCTCGTCGTCATCCTGGCCGGCGGCGCCACCGCCCTCCAGGCGCCGACCAACGCCAAGCTGGCCACGGCCGTCGCCTCTCCGGTCAACGCCGCCTTCATCTCCTTCGCCGTCGGCACGACGGTGCTGGGGATCGTCGCCGCCCTGATGCACACTCGCCCCGACTTCGCCGCCACGCGCGCCCTGCCTTGGTACGCCTGGCTGGGCGGGGTTTACGGCGCCTGTTTCGTGGTCGCCGCCGCCTGGGGCGTGCCGCGCCTGGGCGTGGCCATGACCATCACCCTGATGGTCGGCGGCCAGCTGCTGCTCAGCCTGATCCTCGACCATTTCGGCGCCCTGGGCGTGCCGCGCCAGCCGCTGAACATCGGCCGCATCGCCGGCGTCGGGCTTGTTCTGGCGGGCGTCCTTCTGGTTCGCCGGTCGTGAGCCTATATCCACCCGGATGACCGAGGAGACGCTCGATTCGAACCTGACGGCCGCCGCCCTGATCGCCGACGAGGCGCGTCGGGCGCCGGACAAGCCGGGCGTCTATCGCATGTATGGCGAGGACGGCTCGTGCCTGTACGTCGGCAAGGCCAAGTCGCTGAAGAAGCGCATCGTCCAGTATGCCCAGGGCCGGTTCCACACCCAGCGGATCGGCCTGATGGTGGCTCAGACCCGGTCGATGGAGCTAGTGGTCACCGCGTCCGAGACCGAGGCCCTGCTGCTGGAATCCAACTTCATCAAGAAGCTGAAGCCGCGCTTCAACGTCCTGCTGCGCGACGACAAGTCCTTCGCCGAACTGATGATCCGCAGCGACCACCGCGCCCCCCAGGTCAGGAAGCATCGCGGCGCCCATGTCACCCCCGGCCACTACTTCGGCCCCTTCGCCTCGACCTGGGCGGTGAACCGGACGCTGAACACGCTGCAGAAGGCCTTCCTGCTGCGGTCCTGTTCCGACAGCGTCTACGAGACCCGAACCCGCCCCTGTATGCTGCACCAGATCAAGCGCTGCTCGGCGCCCTGCACCGGTCTGATCAGCCTTGAGGACTACAGCGAACTGGTCACCGAGGCCGAGCAGTTCCTGCGCGGCAAGTCGCGCGCCGTCATCGGCCGCCTGTCGCAGGAGATGCAGGCCGCGTCGGACGAGATGGACTTCGAACAGGCCGCCCGCGTCCGCGACCGTATCCGCGCCCTGTCGGCCATCTCGATGGAGAACTCCGTCAGCGCCGACAGCGTGGCCGAGGGCGACGTCTTCGCCCTGCACTCCGACGGCGGCCAGGCCTGCGTCCAGGTCTTCTTCTATCGCGCCGGCCAGAACTGGGGCGGCCGCGCCTATTTCCCGCGCGTGGACAAGACCGACACTGACCCGGAGATATTGGCCGCCTTCCTGGGTCAGTTCTACGAGGACAAGCCGATCCCGCGCCTGATCCTGTCCAACGTCCGCCCGCACGAGCTAGAACTGCTGGAAGAGGCCTTTTCGATGAAGGCTGACCGCAAGATCGAGATCGTCCGGCCCCAGCGCGGCGAGAAACTTGCCCTGGTCGATCACGCCCTGACCAACGCCCGCGAGGCCCTGGGCCGCCGCCTTGCCGAAAGCTCGGCCCAGGGCAAGATCCTGGACGAGGTCTGCGAGGCCTTTGGTCTGGAGACCCGGCCCGAACGGATCGAGATCTACGACAACGCCCATATCCAGGGCACCAATGCGGTGGGCGGCATGGTCGTGGCCGGCCCCGACGGCTTCCAGAAGTCGCAGTATCGCAAGTTCAACATCCGGGGCGAAGACCTGACGCCCGGCGACGACTACGGCATGATGCGCGAGGTGATGCGCCGCCGCTTCGCCCGCCTGGTCAAGGACGAGGAAGAGGGCGAGGACGCCGTCCGCCCCGACCTGCTGCTGATCGACGGCGGCGCGGGTCAGCTGGCCGAGGTGTTGGCCGTCTTGGCTGATCTGGGTCTGGACGACATCGCCGTGGTCGGGGTCGCCAAGGGGCCGGACCGCGATGCGGGGATGGAGAAGTTCTTCATGCCCGGCAAGCCGCCCTTCATGCTGCCGCTGAAGTCGCCGGCCCTCTACTATCTCCAGCGGCTGCGCGACGAGGCCCACCGTTTCGCCAACGGCGCCCACGCCAAGCGCCGCTCGATGGACATCAAGAGGAACCCGCTGGACGAGATCGAAGGCGTCGGCCCCGGCCGCAAGAAGGCCCTGCTCCACGCCTTCGGCTCCGCCAAGGGCGTCGGCCGCGCATCAGTGTCGGACCTGATCAAGGTGGACGGCATCAACCAGCCGCTGGCCGAACGCATCCACGCCTTCTTCAGGAAGGCGTAGCCGCTCACCATTCCAGCAGGGTCAGACCGGGAATGTCGCGAAAGTCGTCGCCATTGCAGGTCACCAGGGTCGCTTCATCGACCAAGGCCTGGGCGGCGATCATCCGGTCCAGCACCTTGCGGCGCGAATATCCGGTGCGCGCTATGATCCGTCCGTATGCGGCGGCGTCGCGACTGTCGAACGCCCTGTAACCGATCGTCTCAAGCAGCGCAGACAGTCGAGCGCGCCTGACTTCCGCCTGCCCGTCCAGAAAACCGGCTTCCAGCTCGACCACGGTGATGACGGAGAAAGCCAGCGTGTCGTCGACGTCCTCCATCTGCGCACGTATGGTCGGATCGCCATCCCGCAGGTGGATGGCGACGCTGGTGTCCAGCATCAACAACGATCAAAGCCCCTTGCGGATGGGCGCGATGAAAGGCGGTCGCTTTCCAATGCTGGAAGGCTTTGGCAGCGCATCCAGCTTGGCCAGCATTTCTTTCACCGACGGTCGCTTGGGCGTCAGGGTCACGACATCCCCCTTGCGCTCGATCTCGACCTCGACGCCGGGTCCGAACGAGATTTCCTTGGGCAGGCGCACGGCGTCGCTGTTGCCGCTTCGGAATGTTCGACTGATGACGGCCATGGCGAGCTCCTTCGTATAGACACGTATACACGATTTATTGGCGGCGCTCAAAGCGCTACAGGCGCAGTATGAGCGACATCGAAGACGAACTGACCGCCGGCTACCGCCGCTTCCGGGCCGAGCATTGGCCGACGGCCCATGCCGAATATGAGGCCTTGGCGACGAAGGGCCAGAAGCCGCACACACTGATCGTGGCCTGCTCGGACAGCCGCGCCGATCCGGCGCTGATCTTCGACGCCAAGCCGGGCGAGCTGTTCGTGGTGCGCAACGTCGCCAATCTGGTTCCGCCCTATGAGCCGGACGGCAAGCTGCACGGCGTTTCGGCCGCGCTGGAGTTCGGCGTCAAGGTGCTGGGCGTCAAGCGCATCGTGGTCATGGGCCATGCCCACTGCGGCGGGGTCAACGCCATGATCAACGGCGCGCCGGACATCGTCGCCGACTTCGTGGGCCCGTGGATCGCCCAAGGCACGCCCGTGGTCCAGCACGTCGCCGAGACCGTGGCCCACGACCAGTTGGAACGTGCGGCCGAAGAAGCCATCGTTCGCCTGTCGATCCGAAATCTGCGCACCTTCCCCTGGATCGCCGAGCGCGAAGCCAGAGGCGACCTGAAGCTCAGCGGCCTGCATTTCGGCATCTCCGAGGGCGCCCTGACGGTCATGACGGACAAGCCGCGGTTCGAACCGTTGGCGTGACTTGCAGAATAGTAGTGAAATCACTACTATCTTTCGGATGGAACGCACGATCACTGCAACCGAAGCCAATCGTGACTTCTCTCGTATCTTCCGAGAAGTGGCGGCAGGCGGTTCCTATGTCGTCACTGCTTGGGGCAAGCCCCTGGTGCGGATAGAGCCTGCCAATGCGGTGATTGAACCCCAGGACGAACGGGTCGCCCGTCTTCACGCCCTGATCGACGAACTCGCCGCCCTCCCCGCCAGCGCGCCCGGACGGATCACGCGCGAGGACGGCTACGCTTGAAGCTGGCGCTCGACACCAATGTGCTGGGCTATGCGGCCGGCGTCGGCGACGACGAGCCGAAACGCCGCCGGGCGGTCCAGATCCTGAAGGCGGCGGCTTGGCAGGATGTGATCATTCCCACCCAGGTCGCCGGCGAGTTCTACAACGTCCTGACCCGCAAGGGAGGCCATCCGCCGAAGGTCGCGCGCAGGATCGTCGAGGATTGGAGTGCGGGCGTGGGCCTCACCGCCCATTCGGCTGGGACGATGACGACCGCTCTGGAAGGCGCCGCCTTCTTCAATCTTCAAATCTGGGACGCCTTGATCCTGACCATCGCCGCCGAAGCCGGCTGCAGCCTTCTGCTTTCCGAAGACATGCAGGACGGCTTCGTCTATCGAGGCGTCACCGTCGCCAATCCGTTCGCGCAGACGCTGCATCCCCTGCTCGCGTCCCTGCTGGAGACCCCGTCATGACCGCCCACCGCGCCAATCCCATCCCCAACATCCTGACCGGTCTGCGCCTTGTGGCCGGGGTGGTGATGTTCGCCATGATGGCCGGCGCGGCGCCGGGCGCGCTGGAGGCCTGGCTTTCGCCGGAAACCCAGGGCAGGTTCAGCGTCTGGGCCTTCTGGATCTTCGTCATCGCCGCGTCCACCGACTGGGTCGACGGCTTCCTGGCCAGACGCTGGAATTCCACCACGCGCTGGGGGGCCATCCTCGATCCGATCGCCGACAAGGTGCTGGTGACGGGCGCCATCCTGGGCGTTCTGGCCTCGGGCTCGCTGCCGGGCATCGCCCTGCCCTGCGGTCTGATCCTGTTCCGCGAGTTCGCCGTTTCGGCCCTGCGCGAGACCATGGCCGGGCGGATCGAGCTGCCCGTCACCCTGGCGGCCAAGTGGAAGACCACGGTGCAGATGGTCGCTCTGGCCGCCCTTCAGCTGACCCTGTTGTGGAGCGCCCTGGGCCTGCAGAACCCCGACGGCTCGCCGCTGGCCTGGCAGCCGGCGTTCGAATCCTTCGCCATCTTCCTGATCTGGTTCGCCGCCATCATCACCCTGTGGACGGGCTGGCAGTATTTCAGCGAAGCCCGTCGCCAGATGAAGGACCTCTAGGGCCGCAGCGTCAGACCGACCGGCGTGGCCTCGAAGGCCGACAGCCGGCCCAGATAGCTCATGCCCAGCAGGGAGTATTCGAGGCCCTGTTCGACGACCAGGGCCTCGACCTCGTCCACTCGCGCCCCGGCGACCGAGACCGATTTCAGCTGAACCGGGGCGGCGCGCACCACGCCCGAGGCGGTCTGGACGCGGCCGGTGAAGTCCGCCGGTTCGGGATCGACGCCCAGGCGCAGGGCGTCCGCGCGCGTCAGGGCCACGACGCTGGCGCCGGTGTCCACCAGCACCCGCACAGCCCGACCTTCGATCCTGGCCTGGGCCCAATAGTGACCGTCCGCACCCTTGACCACCTGGGCGTCCGTGCCTGAGGCCGGGGCGGTCGAAGCCGCGACCACGGGCGTCGCCGCCTGGGCGGCGCCGTCGCCCTCCAGATGCCGGATCGTCAGCGCCGTTCCGAACGAGGCCATGAGGGCGACGCCGAGCACGATGACGGACTGGAAATCGATACGAGCCATGTCGCCGGTCTAAGGCGCCAGCGTTTGGATGCCGTGAAACGACGTGGCTGACGAAAGCTTAAACCCCGAACCGCGCTAGCCCAGCTTGGCCGGATCGACTTGGGACCGCCGTGTGGGCAGGTCGGCCATGACCGCCGCGCGTTCGGCGTCGCTCAACGCACGCCAGCCGGCGATCTCCTTCAACGTTCGAAAACAGCCGAGGCACAGGCCGCTCTCGCCGTCGACGGCGCAGACCATGACGCATGGGGTGGCGATGGCCTTGGGCGGTCCTGGCCTGCTCGGGGTCGGGACGATCATTGTGACACCGAAGCGAAATACACTCCGACTCCTGACGAATAAATTTGCAAATTCACCAAACTGTCTTATATTGCCAGATGACGCGAAACGACTGAGGGTGGAATCCCCATTGGTACGACGCGTCTCTTTTCTTCGTTCTGCGAAAGGAGACGCCAAGATGAACGATAAGGAGCGTAACCTCCAACACGCCATGATGTCCTTCGCCCTTTGGGGCGGGATGCTGGTCAACAGTCGGCATATGCCGTCTAATTCGAGCAGGGTGGTCAGCCATCCGTCGAACTTCGTACCCTATACGATCAAGAAACGCTGACGGCCCTTTTCGGCCCAAGCCTGAAAAAGCCCCGGTCTTGGCCGGGGCTTTTGCAATTCCGGACTTGCCTGACGCGGCGTTCGCAGCCGATGACGGACGCGAACACGGAGACGACGCATGGGCCTGATCGCCGAAGACAGACGGGAAGCGATTCTGATCTGGACGCTGGACCGCGAGGCCCGGCTTAACGCCCTGCCCGACCTGACGGACGGCGACGAGGTTGCGGCGGCGTGCGAACGGGTCAACGCCGATCCGTCGATCCGCTGCGTGGTCCTGACCGGCGCCGGGCGGGCGTTTTCGGCCGGCGGCGACCTGACCGCCATGCGTGACCGTCGCGACCTGTTCGAGGGGTCGGGCGCCGCCATCCGCGAACGCTATCGTCGTGTCGTCCACCGGATCGTGCGGTCGCTGTACGGGCTGGAGGTTCCGCTGATCGCCGCCGTCAACGGGCCGGCCATGGGGCTGGGCTGCGACATCGCCGGTCTGGCGGATATCCGCATCGCCTCGGATCGCGCCAGCTTCGGCGTGCCGTTCCTGAAGCTGGGCATCATCCCCGGCGACGGCGGGTCCTGGCTGCTGCCGCGCAATCTCGGCTATGCCCGCGCCGCCGAGATGCTGTTCACCGCGCGCTCCATCGACGCCGCGACGGCCGCCGAGTGGGGGCTGGTCAATCGCGTGGTCGCCCATGACAGTCTGATGGACGAGGCCCTGACCACCGCCGCCCAGGTCGCGGCCCAGCCGCCCCAGGCGCTTCGCATGGCCAAGACCCTGTTGCGCCAGGGGCGCGACACGACCTTCGATCAAATGCTGGAGATGTCGGCGGCCATGCAGGCCCTGGCCCACCTGACCGAGGATCATCAGGAAGGCGTCGCCGCCGTGCTGGAAAAGCGGCCGGGCGATTTCACCGGAAACTAGGCGGGGCCGCTAATCCTCGGCGCTACTGAGCGCGCATCGCCTGGTTGGGACCGACGCCGGTCGTGGCGACGCGCTTGGCGCCGGCGGTCTCGCCCGGCTTCATGAACTTGACCAACACCCGCTGGCCGATCAGCAGGGGTGCGTCGCCCGCCGAGGCGACCACTTCCACCACCCGCTCGTCGGTGCGTTGCGACGGATCGTCGGAGGCCAGTTTGCGGGCGCCGAACACCGCCGCCCGACGCATCACCGCGCCGATATAGACCTTGGTTGCGTCGCCTTCAGGGCTGATCTCGACCGCCTGGCCGTCGGTCAGGTTGGGCAGGTCGCTCTCGACCACCTCGGCGCGGACGATGCGTGGGGCGTCGGGCTCCAGGTCGAACATGTTCGACACGTTCAGGGTCGAGGCGCCGGCGCCGGGGTTGGCGTAGCGACGCACGATCCGGCCGTCGCTGGGCGCGCGGATGATCGTCAGTTCCTGATCGTAACGCGCCTGGTTCAACTGGGCGCGGGCGGTCTGGACGGCGGCGGTCTGAGAGCCGAGGCGGGCCTGGGCGGTGGCGATCTGGTCTTCGGCCTGGTCCATCCGCTGGGCGGCGACGAAGTTGGTGGCGACCAGCCGTTGCAGACGATCGCGTTCGCGCTGGGCGGTGCGGATGTCGACGCGGATCTGGGCCAGCTGGCTCTCGGCCTGGGACACGGCGGCCTGGGCGCTCTGGACGGCGAGGCGGGCCTCGTCGTCCTCCTGACGGGCCAGGATCTGGCCGGCGACGACGCGGTCGCCTTCCTGCACCAGCACGTCGCGTACGATGCCGCCGCGACGGGCCGCGATCTGGATGATGCCACCCTCGACGTCGACCTTGCCGTTGGCGATGGCCGCATAGGGGCTTTCGACCTTGGTGGCCGCCGCCTTCTCCTGCTCGACCTTCTTGGTCTTGGCGGCGGACTGGAACAGCATGAAGCCGACCACCAGCACGATCACCAGCAGCAGGCCGATCCAGGTGCGTTTTTTCTTCAGAAAGCCGGGCATTGGCGTGTCGTCCTAAGAGGAGAATTCGTCGTGTCGGTTAGTGGGACGCCAGGATGGCGTTCGGATCGGGAATGCGGCGCTGGTCGTCCAGGATCTTGCCGTCCTCGATATGGATGACCCGGTCGGCCCAGGCCTCCAGGCGCGGGTCGTGGGTCACGCAGATCACGGCGGCGCCGTGCTCGGTGGCGGCCCGACGCAGCAGCTTGATCACCACCTGGCCGTTCTCGCCGTCCAATGCAGAGGTCGGTTCGTCGGCGAACAGGATTTTGGGGTCCTTGGCCAGGGCGCGGGCGATGGCGACGCGCTGCTTCTCGCCGCCGGACAGGGCCGCCGGCCGCTGGTGCAGGCGATGGCCCAGGCCGACTTCTTCCAGCGCCGTCGTGGCGCGCTTCCTGGCCTGACCCGTCGTCAGCCCCTGGAACTTCAGCACGGTCTCGACCTGCTGCAGCGCCGTCAGCGCGGGGAACAGGTTGAAGCCCTGGAAGATGAAGCCGCAGTTATCCAGCCGGAACTTGTCGATCCGACCCGAGGACAGTTTCCACAGGTCATCGACGTCCAGCACATCGACCCGACCCTCTTCGGGTTTCAGCAGGCCGGACAGGGCCGCGATCAGGGTGGATTTGCCCGAGCCGGACGGTCCCATGACCATGGTCAGGTCGCCGTGGCGCGCATCGAAATCTACGCCCTTCAGCACCTCGACCCAGGCCTTGCCGGACTTGAACCGCTTGACCAGGCCGTTGGCCTCGATGGCGAAGTCGCCGTGCTTGCCGTGAACCTTTGTATGAATGTTCATCGCAGCAGGTCCGCCGGTTGGCTGTTCTTGAGGATGCCCAGCGACAGCAGGCCCGACACCATGGCGATGGCGATCAGGCCGATCCCCACCACGATCAGCAACGACAGCGGCAGGGCGATGATCACCGCCCCCATCATCGCCAGCAACGACACCAGCCACGTCAGTACGATGGCCGCGATCACGCCCACGACGCCGACCCAGAAGCTGAGTTCGACCACGATCCGGCGCAAAGACCCCATGCTGACGCCAAGGGCCCGCAACGAGGCGAACTCCTTGATATTGGCCATGATGGCCCCACGCAGCGTCTGCCAGGTGATGGCCACGCCGATGATGATCCCCAGCACGACGCAGCCGCCGATGATGATGACCAGTATGCCTTCCTCGAACATGGCGCCGGCGTTGGCGTCGGCCAGTTGCTGCTTGGTCCAGGCCTTCCACTGGCCATTGCCCATGGCGTTCAGCTGAGCCACCACGACGGGCGCACGGGCCGGATCGCGCAGCTTGACCATCAGCGGCCCGACGCGCGCGCCGGTGTCGGCCTGGCCCAGCATCCGCAGGGTGTCGCGCGACATGACCACGCCCGGCTGCATCATGTTGGGATAGCCGCGCGTGACGCCGACGACGGTGACGGTCTGGCCGTTGTACAGCGCCTTGTCGCCCAGCTTGACGCCAAGCGTCGTCAGGGCCGTCTCGTCCACCGCGACGGTGTAGGGCTGGCGAAGCGCATCGACCAGTTCCTGGGAATAGTCGGTCGGGATCGTCACCGAACCCGGTCGGGTGTCGATGATGCTGGCCTGGACGAACTTCTGGCGCGGCGCGCCCTGGTTGGCGTTGTCGGCCTGGCTCTTGGTCGGATCGACGCTCTTGATGTTCTGGAAGGTGCCGCCGGCGCCGTCCAGCGGCATGACCTCGACCACCTCGGGATGGTTGTAGGCAAGGGGAATGAAGCGACGCGGCACGCCCGACGGTCCGCCGATCAGGCTCTTGGCGCCGGGTTGCATGATGAAGACGTCGGCGTTCGACCGTTCAATGGTCGCGGTGAACCCCTTGCCGATGCCGATGAAGACACCGGTCATCGCCAGGACCAGCAGACCCGACAGGGCCAGGGCCATGACCGCCGCCATATAGCGGCGCCACTCGAACAGCAGTGTTGAAAGCGCAAGCGACATGGTCGTCGATAAACCCCCGGTACGTCCGCCTATCTGAGCGTGAGCCGCCTCACCGCCAAGTTAAATCGGGGTAAGGGTTCCGCCTCCCAGACATTGCGGGTTCGAAATCAGGGGATTAAGGGCGGTGCAGCCTCTTGGCGCCGGCCCTCTATCGGCGTTAGTTACAACATAACAGATGGGACAGGCCGTCCCACGCTCCGGGAAACACGCCTCCATGTCTCTGCCCTCGCTTCGTCTCACCGCCTCGCTGGCCGCGCTCGGCGCCGCGACCGCCGTCCTGTCGGCCCCCGCCACCTCCGCCCGCGCCGACGAGGGCATGTGGACCTTCGACAACTTCCCCATCGCGACGGTGAACGAGAAATACGGCACTAACATCGACCAGGCCTGGCTGGACCGCGTGCGCAACGCCGCCGTTCGTCTTCAGGGCTGCTCGGCCTCGCTGGTGTCGAACGAAGGCCTGGTGCTGACCAACCACCACTGCGTCGTGTCCTGCATCCAGGACCTGTCCACGGCCGAGAACGACTACGTCAAGAACGGCTGGATGCCCGCCACCCGCGAGGAAGAGAAGAAATGCCCCGGCCAGACGGCCGAAATCCTGACCGACATCGTCGATGTCACCGACCGCGTCACCGGCGCCGGCGCCGGGCTTGAAGGCGCCGCCTTCGTCCAGGCCCGCGCCGCCGAGATCGACAAGATCCAGAAGGAGACCTGCGGCGACGACCAAAAGCTGACCTGCCAGGTCATCAGTTTCTACCGCGGCGGCCAGTACAAACTCTACAAGTTCCGCAAGTATGACGACGTGCGCCTGGTCTTCGCGCCCGAGTTCCAGGCGGCCTTCTTCGGCGGCGACCCCGACAACTTCAACTTCCCCCGCTACGCCCTGGATGCCGGTTTCCTGCGCATCTACGAGGACGGCAAGCCGGTCGCCACGCCGAACCACCTGACCTGGAACGCCAATGCGCCCAAGGAAGGCGACGTCACCTTCGTCGCCGGCAACCCCGGCTCGACCCAGCGCCTGCTGACCATGGCCCAGCTGGAGGTCCTGCGCGACCAGCAGATGCCGCTGACCCTGATCCAGTCGTCGGAACTGCGTGGGCGCCTGCTCGAATATTCGACCACCGGCGAAGAGGCCAAGCGCGTCACCGTCGATCCCCTGTTCGGCCTGGAGAACAGCTTCAAGGTCTTCTACGGCCAGCAGGGCGCCCTGACCGACCCGGCCTTCATGGCCACCAAGCGGTCGGAAGAACAGGAACTGCGTCAGCGCGTCGCCGCCGACCCGGCCTTGGCCCAGCGCATCGGCGATCCGTGGGCCGATCTGGAGCGCGTCTCGACCGCCCAGCGCGATCTCTACCTGCCCTACCGCCAGCTGGAATCGGCCGCCGGCCAGCGGTCGTCGCTCTACAGCTACGCCAAGGCCATCGTCCGTGCGTCCAAGGAGCGGGCCAAGCCGGTCGCCGAACGTCGTGCCGGTTATTCGGACGCCGACATCGCCGCCCTGGGCCGCCGCCTGGCGACCGAGACGCCGATCTCGACCGATCTGGAAAAGGTCTTCGTCGATTTCTGGCTGTCCAAGACCCGCGAATACCTGACCGTGGACAACGCCAATGTGAAGGCGCTGCTGGGCAAGGAAAGCCCCGAACAGGTGGCCGAGCGCCTGATCGAGGGCACGCGTCTGGCCGATCCGGCCTTCCGCGCCCAGGCCCTGGCCATGACGCCGGAACAGCTGGCCGCCTCGGGCGATCCGCTGATCGCCTTCGTCCTGGCCAATGACGACGCGGCCCAGGCCGTGCGCACCCAGTGGGAATCGGCCGTGTCCGGCCCGACCAGCCGCGCCGGCGAAAAGATCGCCCAGGCCCGGTTCGCCGTTTACGGCACCAACCTGTATCCCGACGCCACCTTCAGCCTGCGCCTGTCCTATGGTCAGGTGAAGGGCTGGACCTATCGCGGCGTGACCGTGACGCCCTTCACCGAGATCGGCGGCCTGTACGAGCGCAACACCGGCGCCGAGCCGTTCAATGCGGCCGAGGACTGGATGGCGGCCGAGGACAAGGTGAACAAGTCGACCGTCTATGACTTCGTCTCGACCAACGACATCATCGGCGGCAACTCGGGCTCGCCCGTGATCAACGCCAAGGGCGAAGTCATCGGCGCCGCCTTCGACGGCAACATCCACTCGCTGGGCGGCAGCTTCGGTTACGACCCCGAGCTGAACCGCACGGTGACGGTCTCGACGGCCGCCATCACTGAAGCCCTGCGCAACGTCTACAACCAGCCGCGCCTGCTGCGCGAACTGGGCGTGCGGCGCTAGGACGACGCCAAAGTCTCCTCCCCGCTTTGCGGGGAGGGGGACCGCGAAGCGGTGGAGGGGCTCTTCACCACCGCACCGGCGCCTGTCATGTATCGCAGAGCCCCTCCGTCACGGCGCGAAGTCGCGCCGCGCCACCTCCCCATCCGCTGCGCGGATGGGGAGGAGACATAGGATCGTCACCATGCGTCTCGCCCTCCTCGCCTCCACCGCCGTCCTCGCCTTTGCCTCCTCGGCCAGCGCTGAAGAAGGCATGTGGACCTACGACAACTTCCCCATCGCCCGCGCCAACCAGACGCTGGGGACCAACATCGACCAGGCGTTTCTGGATCGGGTGCGGTTGTCATCGGTGAAGTTCGGCGGCTGTTCGGCGGGCGTGGTCTCGGGCCAGGGTCTGGTGATGACCAACAACCACTGCGTCGCCACCTGCGTCGCCAACCTGTCCACAACCCAGGTCAACTACGCCGAGACCGGCTTCACGCCGAAGTCGCGCGAGGAAGAGCTGAAATGCCCCGGCGCCACCGCCGAGATCCTGACCGACATCAGCGATGTGACCGAGCGGATGCAGAAGGCGGGCGAAGGGCTTGAGGGCCAGGCCTTCACCCAGGCCCGCGACGCCGAGGCCGGCCGGATCGAAAGCGAAGCCTGCGGAAACGACCCCAAGATTCGCTGTCAGGTCGTCAGCCTGTACCGGGGCGGCCAGTTCAAGCTCTACACCTACCGCAAATATTCCGACGTCCGTCTGGCCTGGGCGCCGGAGGATCGCGCCGCCACCTTCGGCGGCGACCTGGACAACTTCTCCTTCCCCCGCTTCGCCATTGATGCGGCCTTCATCCGCCTGTACGAGGACGGCAAGCCGGTGGAGAGCCCGACCCATTTCGCCTGGAACCCGAACAAGCCGACCGAAGGCGAGGCCGTCTTCATCTCCGGCAATCCCGGCTCGACCCAGCGCCTGCTGACGATGGACCAGCTGACCACCATCCGCGACGTCGTCCTGCCGCTGGACCAGCTGATCGCGTCCGAGCTGCGCGGCCGGCTGATCCGCTATTCGGAAGAGGGCGAGGACCAGGCCTTCATCGCCATGGACCCCATCGTGGGCCTTGAGAACACCTACAAGCGCGGGCGCGGGCGGATGGCGGCCCTGATCGATCCGGCCTTCATGGCCCGCAAGGCCGAGCAGGAGGCTGACTTCCGCGCCCGCGCCGCCTCGTCCGGCGTCGATCCCTGGACCAGCCTCAGCACGGTCCAGCCCATCGCCCGCGAACTCTATCCGTCCATGGCCCTGCTGGAGGGCGGCACGGGCCTAGGCACCACCTCGGTCGCCGGCGGATCGCAGCTGTTCGCCTATGCCCGCACCCTGGTGCGCGGCGCCCAGGAGCGGGCCAAGCCGTCGGATCAGCGCCTGCCCGAGTTCGCCGACAGCCGCCTTTCGGGCGTCGAATCCCGCCTGTTCGCCGAACGCCCCACCTATCCCGAGCTGGAACAGATCCGGCTGGAGTGGTGGCTGTCCAAGACCCGCGAATGGCTGACGGTCGACAACCCTTCCGTCCGCACCCTGCTGGGCAAGGAAAGCCCCGAGACCTTGTCGGCCCGCGTTGTCGCCGGCACGACCCTGGCCGATCCGGCCGTGCGCCGCGCCCTGTGGACCGGCGGTCTCGCCGCCGTCCAGGCCTCGACCGATCCGATGATCCAATACGCCCTGGCCATAGACGCCGACGCCCGCGCCGTCCGCGACGCCTGGGAGACGCAGGTCCAGTCCCCGACCGATCGCGCCTCTGAACAGCTGGCCGCTGCCCGCTTCGCCGCCTATGGCGACGCCGTCTATCCCGACGCCACCGGCACGCTTCGCCTGACCTATGGCCAGGTCGAAGGCTCCGACGTTCCGGGCCAGCGGTTCGCCGCCTTCACCACCTTCGCAGGCCTGTGGGACCGCGCCACCGGCGCCGAGCCCTTCGCCGTCGCGCCCAAACTGCTGGCGGCCAAGGACCGAATCGATCCCACCGCCGTCATGGACATGGCCGTCTCGACCGACACCATCGGCGGCTCGTCCGGTTCGCCCGCCATCAATGCGAAAGGCGAGATCATCGGCGCCAACTTCGACTCCACCGTCCTGACCCAGCGCAACGCCTATGGCTACGACCGCGCCGTGAACCGCAGCGTCATCGTCACCACCCAGGCGGTCACCGTAGCCCTGCGCGACGTCTATGGCATGGACCATCTGATCCAGGAGCTGGGCGTTTCCAGGTGAGCGAGGTCGTCTTCCGCGCGGCGACGCCTGACGATGTCGCCGCGCTTCATCCTCTGATCGAACGCGCCTATCGCGGCGACACGGCCAAGGCCGGCTGGACGCACGAGGCGGACCTGCTGTTCGATACCCGCACCAGCGCCCAGGAGCTGTCGGACCTGATCGCCGATCCCGACCGGGTCGTCCTGCTGGCGCATCAGGACGGCGCCCTGATCGGCTGCGTCCAGGTCGCCCGCGCCGGCGAGGAACTGGCCTATCTCGGCATGCTGACGGTCGAGCCTACCCTGCAGGCGTCCGGTTTGGGCCGTCGTCTGCTGACCGCCGCAGAGGTCGAGGCCGTCGCCCGGTTCGGCGCGCATCGCATGGAGATGACGGTCATCCGCCGCCGGGCCGAATTGATCGCCTGGTACGAACGGCGCGGCTACGCCCCCACCGGCGAAACCCGCCCCTTCCCCGTCGATCCGCCCCGGCCGGAACTGGACTTCATGGTGCTGGAGAAGGGGCTCTAAGCCGTCTTTCGTCCACAGGCGAACGACCAAGAATGTTCCTCTTTTGTTCCGTACATGCTCTAACCGTCCTCGGCGGTCGGCGGCACGATGGAGGATCGGATGAACGACGGAATACTGGCCCATATGATGGCCGAGCTGGATGTGGAACTGGCGCGGGCTGAATCGTCTCTGCCCGCCCATCCCGAACACACGCGCCAGACCGAGATCATGCGCGCCCTGGCCTTGGGGCTGGGCAATTTCGAGCGGATGCGGGCGCATGATGTGCATCTGCTCGCCGCCAGCCTGTCGCCCCGCAGAGCCTGAAGTTCAGGGCTTCTTCTTGAAAGTGTCGCCGATCTCCGTCGCGTCCGGCCCATCCGGTCCCGCACTCTGACGCTCGGCCTGACCGACCTTCTTCGTATCCTTGTCGGAGGTCAGGGCGTCCGGCTTGCCTGCGGGGTCGGCGCCGTTCTTCTCCCGGCCTTCAGTCTGTTCGCGATCCATGATGATCTCCCTTGATGGGAGAGGAAGCGCGAAGGCGACCGAGGCGTTCCGAAACGGGCGCCTAGCCAGCCGTATTCACCTTCGCCACCACCGACATGCCCGGCGCCAGCCGGTCCATCCCTTCCTGACCCGGATCGATGCGGATGCGGACGGGAATCCGCTGGGCGATCTTGGTGAAGTTGCCGGTGGCGTTGTCGGGGCGGATGACGCTGAACTCGCTGCCGGCGGCGGGCGCGATGCGTTCGACATGGCCGCGCAGGGTCTGGCCGCCCAAGGCGTCCACGGTGATCTCGACCGGCTGGCCGACGCGGATGTTCTTCATCTGCGTCTCCTTCATGTTGGCGGTCACCCAGACCACGTCGGGGACCAGACCCATCAGCTGGGTGCCGGCGGTGACATACTGGCCCTGGCGCACGCCGATCTCGCCCAGGCGGCCTGGGCGGGGGGCGACGATGCGGGTGTTGGCCAGGTCGATCTGGGCCAGGCGCACGGCGGCCTGGGCGTTTTCGACGGCGGCGGCCAGACTGTCGCGGCCGACCACGGCCGAGGTGACGCCGGTTTCGGCGATGCCCTCGGCGGCGCGGGCCTGGGCGACCTGGGCCTGGGCGCTGCGCAGGGCGGCCTCGGCGATGTCGACATTGGCCTGGGCCACCCAACCGCCGGCCTTCAGGGTGCGGGCGCGGTTGGCGTCGGCCTGGGCGCGGGTCAGGGTCGCCTCGGCGGCGGCGATAGAGGCGCGCTGCTGGGCCACCGAACCGCGCGCGGACGCCTGGGTCTGGGTCGAGTTGGACAAAGCCGCTTGAGCGGAGTGCAGACTGGCCTCGGCCTGCTCCAGCCGCTGGCGATAGATGCGGTCGTCGACCTGGGCCAACAGTTGACCCTGTTGAACGGTCTGGAAATCCTGGACCGGCACCTGGACCACATAGCCATTCACCTGCGGGCTGATGATGGTCACCTGGCCGCGAACATAGGCGTTGTCGGTGCGCTGGACCGCGCCCTTGAATGGCGGAAGCTGCCACGCATAGAGCACCATCAGCACGCCCAGCAGGGCGACCCCGGCGGCGATGACGGCCCACAGCACGTTCTTCTTGGGCGCAGGAGCAGGCGCGGCGGGGGCCGGTTGCGGTGCGGTGGCGGGCGGGGCGGCGTCGGTCATGGCGGGTCTCGGTTCAATCGGCGGCGGCGACGGCGGCGGCCTGAGTTGCAGTATTTTGGGCCGCAGCGTCGGTCGTGTTGTTCTTGGCGTCGCGGCGCGCCTTCCAGCGCGGGCGAAGATGGGTGACGGTCACCCAGGCGCAGCCCAGGGCCGCGATCACGGCGATGACCAGGAAGACGTCGTTATAGGCTAGGACATTGGCCTGTTGCGTCACCTGTCGGCCCAGCAGGGCCGCGCCCTCGGCGTTCAGCAGGGCTGGATCGGTGATGGTGGACGCATAGGCGCCCGAGAGCTGGCGCAGGCGCAGCGCCACCTGCGGGTCCAGGGCTGAGATGCCGGCCGCCAGCTGGTTGGAATGGTATTTCTCGCGGACGATCTGCAGCGTGCCGGTCAGGGCGCCGCCGGCTAAACCGCCCACGTTCTGAAGCACGCTGAACATGACGATGAAGCTGATCAGGTTCTGCTTGCCCTGGGTCAGCACCTTGGCGATGCCGATCATCAGGGCCGGGCCGATGAACATGGCCGAGGCGAAGGCGATCAGGGCCTGGCTGAAATAGAGCTGGGCCGGGCGGGTCAGAACGGTCGAATGGCTGTCGATCCAGGCGCCCAGGGCGATCAGGGCCAGGGCGATGGCGATCGGCTTGTTCAGCTTTCCCATGTTCAGGCTGAAGGCGCTGACCAGGGTGCCGGCGATCATCGACAGCAGGATCACGACGAACAACCCATGCAGCTGGTCCGGCCCCAGCCCCACGACCGTCAGAAAGCCCACCGCGCCCGAGGTCTGTTCGGTCAGCACCATGCGGATCAGCAGGATGGCCCCGAACAGGCGCAGCAGGTCCGGCCCCGTCAGCCAGCGGGTGTTGATCAGCGGATTTTTCCGGTTGTGCTCGACCAGAAAGGCGGCGGTCAGCAGGACGATGGAGCCGATCAGGGCCCAGCCTATCCAGGCCGCTTGCGTCCACCACACGATCCGTCCCAGGCCCAGGGCGGCGCACAGCAGGGCCACCCCCGGCGCGAACAGGGCGAAGGTCAGGAAGTCCAGACGGTCGAACACCCGCATCCGCTCGGACGGCGGGAGCTTGACCACCTGTACCGCGCCCCAGGCGACCAGGCACATGCCCAGTTCGTACAGGTAGAAGGCGCGCCAGTCGCCGAGCTGAAGCAGGCTGGGCATGATCAGGCGCGCGATCGGCACGGCGAAACTGGCCAGGCCGATGCCGATGATCAGCCCCTTCAGCCGGTGCGCCGCCGGAAAGGCCTGGATGATATAGAGGAAGCCCAGGCTGCTGAGACCCGCGCCCGCCATGCCGGCGATGGCCCGCACCAGCAGGGTCGACTGATAGTTGTCGACGAACAGGTGGGCCGCGCAGACCAGAACGAAGGCGCCCAGGAAGATCTGGGTGAACAGCCGCAGCCCATACTGCATCCTGAACTTGACCAGGATCAGGTTCATGCAGGCGTTGGTCATGACGAAGACGACCGGCAGCCAGGCGGCCTCGGTGATGGTGATCCCCAGCGACCCTTGAAGGTTCTGGATGTTGGCGGTGACGGCGGCATTGCCCAGCGACCCGACCATGGCGACCAGCAGGCCGGTCAGGGCGTACTGGATCCGCATCGGCCAGGAATGGTCGGGGGTGGCTGGCGAGCCGGGCATCATCGGCCGCTCGTGCGGCTTCAGCGTCTCGACATACTGTTCCCAGGGCAGGTGCCAGTTGTTGCGGGCCATCAGAGCGGTCCCCCACGAGGTTTCAGTCCGTCGAGGATGACCGCCCGTGTGCGCAGCGATACGGCCTGACGCTCGGCCGCGTCGGCGCCCTGAAAGCCGGCGCCCAGCAGGGTGGCGATCAGACGGATGTCCATCGGCCGCAGATCCTCTCGCACCAGACCGGCGGCCTGGGCCCGCGCCAGCGGTGCGGCCCCCGCCTCCATCAAGCTCTGCCGCAAGGAGGTAAGCGCATCCGGCGACCGCACGTTCCGCACGACCCCCGCCAGGCCGGCGTTGCGAACCATGTCCTCGGCCAGCCGGTCCAGGAACCAGAAGAAGACCGACGGATCGTCCCCCTGTTCGGCGGTGCGCCGACCCAGGTCCGCGACATCGGCCTCCAGCACCGCCAGGGCCAGTTCGGTGCGGTCGGCGAAATGGCGATAAAGCGTGCCGCGCCCGACCCCGGCCTTTTCGGCGATCAGGTCCAGCGGGGCGTCCAGACCGTGCGCGCCGAACACCGCGCGCGCGGCGTCCAGCACGGCGGCACGGTTGTGGACGGCGTCCTTGCGGACAGGTTTGGGGGCGAGGCGCGACATGGTGACGCGCTTAAATGGACAGCGGTGTCCGTTTTTCAAGTCATCCGTTACGACGGAATCAAAGAAAATGGGCCGGGCGATGCGTCGCCCGGCCCTTCGGTCTTGTCGCTAGGACCAACCGATCAGCTGTCGGCTTGCCAGCCGCCGGCCAGGGCGCGGAACAGGGCGATCTGGTAGGTTGTGACCAGGGCGTCGGACTGGGCCAGGGCTGCGTCTGCCGCCGCCTGGGTGCGTTCGGCGTCCAGCACCAACAGGAAGCTGTCGGCGCCGGCGTTGAAGCGCAGGCGCGACAGGTCGGCGGCGCGGGCCGCCTGGTCGCGCGCCTCGGTCAGGGCCGCACGGCGGTCCAGTTCGTTGGCGTAGTTGGACAGGGCCGTTTCCGTCTCCTGCAGGGCCGTCAGCACCGTCTGGTCGAAGGTGGCGAGCGCCGCATCCGAACGGGCGCCGGCGGCCTTGATCTGGGCGCGGGCGGCGAAGACGTTGGGGAACGACCAACTGATCAGCGGACCGAAGCTGAAGCGGAAATTCTGGTCATCGCTGAGCTCGCCCGATTCCAGCGCCGTGGAGCCGATGGAGCCCCCCAGGCTGATCTGCGGGAAGAGGTTGGCGGTGGCGACGTTCACGCGGGCGGCGGCGGCGGCCAGATTGGCCTCCGCTTCCCGCACGTCGGGACGACGCGCCAGAAGCGCCGCGCCGTCGCCGACCGGAATCGGCTGGGTCAGTTCCGGCGGACGCACGCAAGCGGCGGCGGCCTGGCTGGCCGCGGCGGGGGTGACCCCGGTCAAGGTGGCCAGGCGGAACAGCGCCTCGTTGCGGGCCGCGCGCAGGGTCGGCAGGGTCGCCGCCGTCTGGGCCAGGGCCGCGCGGGCGCTGGCCACGTCCAGCCCGGTGCCGGCCCCGCCGTCGAGCAGGGTCTGGGTCAGCTCAGCGGTGTTGCGTTGCAGCTCCAGCGTCCGTTCGGCCACCGCGATCTGCGCATTGGCCGAGCAGGTGTCGGCATAGGCGCGGGTCGTCTCGGCCGCGACCGTCACCTGAACCGTGGCCAGGGCGGCCTCGGCGGCGCGGGCGTCGGCGCGGGCGGCGCGGATAGTGGATTCCACCCGGCCGAACAGGTCGATCTCGTACGACGCCTGAAGACCAACGTCATAGGTGTCGATCTCGGGCGCATCCTGACCGGCGGGCAGGCCCTGGACCGTGGCGGCCGAGGCGCGGCTGCGCTGGGCCTGGGCGCTGGTCGTCGTCGTCGGGAAACGACCCACACGGGCCTCCGACAGCGACGCCCGAACGGCGCGCAGGTTGGCGAAGGCGGCTTCGAGCTCATTGTTCTCGGCGAAGGCCTGCTGGATCAGGGCGTCCAGCGTCGGGTCTTCATACAGCCGCCACCAGTCGTCGCGCGCCGCAGCGGTCGAGACGGTGGGGCTGGCCGAGCCGACGAAGGCGCCCGTGCCGGCGACAGGCAGGTCGGCGGGCGGCGCCTTGGGCCCGACCGCGCAGGCGGCGAGCAGGGCGCTCGATGCCGCAGCGGTCAGGAAGCTGAGGGTCTTGTTGCGGGTCATCAGATGTCCCCTCCCCGGCCGGTCGCGGGCGCCGGAGCGTTCGGATCGGTCAGGTCGCTGGTTTCGTCGTAACGCACGGCCCGATCAGAAGCGTTGTCGGGTGTTGTGGTCGGCTTGGGCTTTTTGCCTTGCGGCAGCTTCGAGGACAGCCAGCGGCTGACCACATAGAAGACCGGCGTGAAGATCAGGCCGAAGAAGGTCACGCCCAGCATGCCCGAGAAGACGGACGTGCCCAGCGATTGCCTCATCTCCGCGCCCGGCCCCGTCGCCAGCATCAGCGGCACGACGCCGAGGATGAAGGCGAACGAGGTCATCAGGATCGGACGCAGACGGGTCTTGGCGGCGGCGACCGCAGCATCGAACCGGTTCATGCCCTGCTCTTCTTCAGCCTGCTTGGCGAACTCGACGATCAGGATGGCGTTCTTGGCCGCCAAGGCGATCAGAACGACAAGCCCGATCTGGACCAGGATGTTGTTGTCCAGCCCCCTCAGGTTCACCCCGATGATCGCGGCGAGCAGGCACATCGGCACGATCAGGATGACCGCCAGCGGAAGCGTGAACGCCTCATACTGAGCCGCCAGCACCAGGAAGACGAACACCACCGCCATCAGGAAGATGACCGTCGCGCCCGAACCGGCCGCCTTCTGCTGATAGGCCAGGCCCGTCCATTCGTAGGAGAAGCCCTGGGGCAGGGTCTGCGCGGCCATGTTCTCCATGATCTGCAGCGCCTCGCCCGACGACACCCCTGCTGCGGCATTGCCCTGAAGTTCGGCGGCCGGGAACAGGTTGTAGCGCACGATCCGCGCCGGACCGGAATCGTTCATCAGGTTGGCCACCGAGCCGATCGGCACCATGGCCCCCGACGACGACTTGGTCTTCAGGTTGGCGATGTCGGCGATGTCGTCGCGCGCCGTCGGCTCCGCCTGCGCGGTCACCCGGAAGGTGCGACCCAGCATGTTGAAGTCGTTGACGTAGGATGAGCCGAGATAGACCCCCAGCGTGTCGAACACGGCGCTGGGCTGGACGCCCATCATCAGCGCCTTGTCACGATCGACGTCGGCGGTGATGCGCGGCGAGGCGGTGTTGTAGGTCGAGAAGACCTGGCTGACCTCGGTCGGCGCCTGGGCGGCCGCGCCCATCATGGCGAAGGTCGCGCCTTCCAGCGGACGGTAACCGGCGCCTTCACGATCCTGGATCATCATCGAGAAGCCGTTGCCGGTGCCCAGACCTTGGACGGCAGGCGGAGCGATGACGAAGATCTGCGCGTCCTCGATCTGGCCCGTGGCCTGGGTGATTGCGCCGGCCAGGGCCGCGGCGGCCTCTTCCTTGGTGCGATCCTCGAACGGATTCAGGCGCACGAAGATGGTGGCGGCGTTGGAGCCGAACGAGAAGCTGGAGCCGTCCAGGCCGGCGAAGGCGATGGCGCCGTCGACGCCCGGGGTCTGGCGGATGATGTCGCTGGCGCGGGTCATCACCGCTTCGGTACGGTCCAGCGAGGCGCCGGCCGGCAGTTGGATGACGCCGATCAGGAAGCCCTGATCCTGCTCGGGAATGAATCCCGAGGGCGTGTCGATCAGACGCCAGGCGGTCAGGCCCAGCAGGCCGGCATAGATGATCAGCACCAGGCCGACCGTGCGCACCAGACGCGCGGTCAGACGGCCGTAACGGTCCGACAGCCAGTCGAAGCCTTCGTTGAACTTACGCCCAGCCCAGCCGCCGTAATAGACGACCGTGCCCAGGACGCCCGGCTTGCGGGCATGTTCGTGGTCCTTCTTGTGCGGCTTCAGCAGCAGAGCGGCCATGGCCGGCGAAAGCGTCAGCGACACGAACAGCGAGATGACAGAGGCCGAGGCGATCACCACCGCGAACTGGCGATAGAAGATGCCAGGGATGCCAGGCACGAACATGGTCGGCACGAACACCGAGACCAGCACCAGGCCGATGGCGATCAGAGCGCCGGACACTTCCTGCATCGACCGATAGGCGGCCTCCTTGGGCGTAAGCCCTTCGCTGATGGCACGCTCCACATTCTCGACCACGACGATGGCGTCATCGACGACGATGCCGACCGCGAGGACCAAAGCGAACAGGGACAGGGAGTTGATCGAATATCCCAGCGCCAGCTGCACCGCGAAGGTGCCGACCAGGGCGACGGGAATGGCGATGATCGGGATGATCGCCGCGCGCCAGGTCTGCAGGAAGACCATGATCACGATGACGACCAGGATGACGGCTTCGACCAGCGTATGCTGGACCGACTCCACCGAGGCGGCGACGAATTCGGTCGGATTGTAAGGCACGGAGATATTCATGCCGGCGGGCAGTTCAGCCTTCAGGGCATCGACCTCGGCCAGAACCCGATCGGCGGTGCCCAGCGCGTTCGCGCCCGGCTGCTGAACGATCGCGACGCCGACGCCGCGCTGACCGTCGAAGAAGCCGCGAATGCCGTAGTCCTGGGCGCCCAGTTCGATCCGCGCCACGTCACGCAGATAGGTGACGCGCCCTTCGGCGTCGGTCTTCAGGATGACCTTGGAGAATTCTTCGGGATCGCTCAGACGGCCCTGAACCTGGACCGGCAGCTGGAATGAGGAAGCGTTGTTGGCAAAGGGCGGCTGGCCGATGGAACCGGCCGCGGCCTGGACGTTCTGGGCGCGCAGGGCGGAGACGATTTCGGGACCCGTCAGACCGCGCTCCGCCGCCTTGGCCGGGTCGATCCAGACGCGCATCGAATAGTTGCCGCCGCCGAACACCTGAACCGCGCCCACGCCTTCGATGCGCAGCAGGCGGTCCCGCAGCGTCGAATTGGCGTAGTTGCCGACATAGTCGTTATCCAGAGTGCCGTCGGGCGACGTCAGGCCCAGGATCATCAGGAAGCCGCTCTCGGCCTTGTTGACCACGACGCCCGTCTGGCGAACCGCCTCGGGAAGGCGGGGTTCGGCAAGAGCCACCCGGTTCTGGACCAGCACCTGCGCGGAATCGAGGTCCGTTCCGGGCTGGAAGGTCACGGTGATCGCCACCGCCCCGTCCGAGGTGGACGAGGAGGTGATGTAGAGCATGTTCTCGACGCCGTTCACCTCCTGCTCGATGGGGGCGGCGACGGTCTCGGCCAGGGTCTCGGCCGAGGCGCCGGGATAGGCGGCGTTGATGGTGATCGTCGGCGGCGCGATCTCCGGATACTGCGACAGGGGCAGCAGCGGATAGGCGGCGACGCCGATGATCGTGATCACCACCGCGATCACGGCCGCGAAGATCGGCCGGTCGATGAAGAAGCGGGAGATGTTCATGGCTTAGCCGGCGGGAATGGAGTTGGCGAACGAGGCGCTGGACGCCGGGGCCGACTGGGTGACCGGGGCCTGCGACGCATCGGCCGCGACCGGCTGGATCTGACCGTTCTTGGGCGTAACCTTCGAACCCGGCTGAGCCGCGCGTTGCAGGCCGGCGATGATGACGCGGTCGGTCGGAGCCAGGCCCGAACGCACGACGCGCAGGCCCTGGACGATCGGGCCCAGCTGGACGGCCTTGTTCGTCACGGTGCCGTCGGCGTTGACCACGGCGACGGTGCGGCGCGCCTGATCCGTGCCGATGGCCGAATCCGGCACCAGCAGGGCGTCGTAGGCGCCGGCGCCGGCGACCTGGGCGCTGCCGAACATGCCGGGGCGCAGGAAGCCGTCGGCGTTGGGCAGGATGGCGCGCAGGCGGATGACGCCCGAGGCGGTGTCCACGGCGTTGTCCGAGAAGTCGAGACGGCCGGTGTGCTTGTAGGTGCTCTCGTCCTGCAGGCGGACGTTGACCGTCGCGCCCTGATTGGCGCCGCCCTCACGCAGATACTTCAGCAGGACCGCTTCCGAACCGTCGAAGACGAAGTGGATCGGGCCGCCCGAGATGATGGTGGTCAGGACGTCGCCTGCCGACGAACCGCCGGCGATGACATTGCCCGGATCGACGCGACGGTCGGACACGCGGCCCGAGGTCGGCGCAGTGACGCGGGTGTAGTCCAGATTCAGACGCGCCGTGCGGACGGCGGCGTTGGCGGCGGCCAGATTGGCCTGGGCCGCATCGACGGCGGCCTTGTTGGAATCATACTCGGCCTTGGACACCGCCTGCGAAGCCAGCAAGGTCTCGCTGCGGGCCAGGTTGGCGCGGCTCAGCGTGACCTGCGACTGCATCTGGGTCACCTGGGCCTGGGCCTGGGCCAGAGCGGCCTGGGCCGGACGCGGGTCCAGGGTGAACAGCAACTGGCCGCGCTGGACCATCTGACCGTCGCGGAAGTGAACCGCCTGGATATAGCCGCCGACGCGGGCGCGCACTTCAACGCTCTCGACCGCTTCGAAGCGGCCCGTGAACTCGTCCCAGTCCCTGACCTGTTGCTTCAGCGGCGTCGCCACCGTCACCGGTGGCGCGCCTTGCGCCGGAGCTTCCGCCTTGGGGGAACAACCATAAAGCGCACCCGTCGCCATGACGGATACGGCCGCAATCTTCAGCCCGCGCATCTGCGCAATCTCCCTGTCGGAGGTAAAATCCCAGTCGTGCGGACAGAGGCCGATGGGGAGTCGGCCTTGTCAACGCGTGGTGACTTAATGGTCGGGGACGTGACGCTTGTCAACAGGCGTTGACAAAGCCATATGTGATCTACGGTTATTCACCTGTGGAGTGTCATCACCTTGTTATGTCCCGGCCCACGCCCGAGAAACGCCGCCGCGACGCGCACGGCCATTCTCGATGCAGCACGCGAAAGGTTCGCGGCCGAGAGCTATGACGACGTGGGGATGCGCGACATCGCGCGCGACGTCGGCGTCGATGCTGCGCTGATCAGCCGATACTTCGGATCCAAGGACGACTTGTTCCTGGCCGCGCTGGACAGCTGCGGCGACGGCAGCGCCCTCATGTCCGGCGAGAAGGCCGATTTTGGCCGACGCGTGGCCCACGAGATCGTCTTCGAACCCAAGAAGGCCGAAAAGCTGAAGGGCATGTCGATCATGCTGCGCTCCATCGGCTCGGCCAAGGCGTCGGAGATGGTTCAGAACACCTGCACCCAGCGCTTTTTCGGCCCGTTGGAAGACTGGCTCGCCGGACCGGACGCCACCGTGCGCGCCCGGGTGCTGGCCGGCTTCCTGATGGGCATGTCGGTGAGCCGCGAGCTGGGCGGCGGCAGTTTCGATCTGGAGCCCGCCGAATGTGAACGGATGCGCGACCGGCTGGCCCCCATTCTCCAGGGTTTGATCGACGGCTGATCTAGACGCGGAATGCAAAAGGGCGCGGAGGGAAACCTCCGCGCCCTTTGTCTTGCCTGACACCAGGTCTCAGTGCGAGGCGGTCGAGACCACCTCAGCGCGCGGCTTGGTGCGGATGCAGGCGATGGCGAAGACCGTCAGGCCGACATAGCCCAGCATCGGCACGATGAAGGCCGGCTGAATTCTGCCTGCCGCATCGGCGATGTGCGCCGCGACCTGGGGCAACAGGGCGCCGCCGATGATGCCGAAGACGAGCAGGCCCGAGGTCGCCGAGGTCGGCGCGGTCGAACGCTCCAGCGTCAGGGTGAAGATGGTCGGGAACATGATCGAGTTGAACAGACCGATCGACAGGACGGCATAGGCCGCCGTGGGGCCGCCGATCTGGCTCACGATCAGGCACAGGACGGCCGCCGCAACGGTGCAGCAGGCCAGAACGACGCCAGGGCGAACCTTGGTCAGGATGGCCGAGCCGATGAAACGACCGACCATCGCGCCGCCCCAGTAGAGGGCGACCATCTTGCCCGCCGTCTCGATGGGGGCGTTCAGGACGTCGGGGCTTTCCAGAAAGTTGGTCAGCATGCCGCCGATGGCGACTTCCGATCCGACATAAAGGAAGATGGCCAGGGCGCCGAAGACGGCCCAGGGCGACGACAGCGCCTTCAGCGGCGAAACGGCGTTGGTCGTGGCGGGGGCGGCGGCGTTGATCTTCTTGCGCGCCGTGAAGATGAAGACGGCGACCAAGGCGAAGAACGAGCCCATGCCCAGGAAGGCCATGTCGATGCTGCGCAGAGATTCCGTGCGCGTGGCCACGGTGACGACCGCGCCGGCGGCGAAGACGCCACCCGTCAGCAGGACGTGCGAACCCAGCCACGGACCAATCGTGGTGCCCAGCGAGTTGAAGGCCTGGGACAGGTTCAGACGGCTGGACGCGTTCTTGGGGCTGCCCAGTTCGGCGACCAGCGGATTGGCCGCGACCTGCAAGAGGGTCACGCCCGAGGCGATGACGAACAGGGCGATCAACACGCCCGGATACCAGTCGGCGGCCGTGGCGGCCGGCACGATCAGACAGCCCGCGACCATCACGATCAGGGCGCCGATGATCGAACGGCTATACCCCAGCTTGCTCAGCACCGAGGCGGCCGGCAGGGACATCAGCCCATAGGCGATGAACCAGGCGAAGGTCGTCAGGAAGGCCTCGGCGTTGTTCAGGTCGAACACGCGCTTCACCGCCGCGATCAGCGGATCGATCAGCGAGGTGGCGAAGCCCCAGGCGAAGAACAGCGTGGTGACATAGGCGAAGGCCAGGCCCGCGCCCTGGCGTTTTCCGGCGTCCGGAACGGTCATGGATGTGATCCCCCAGTGAACAAAAACGGCCGCGCTGTGCCCGCGCGGTTCTCGCAGGGCTTGGTTCCGACATCGCGCACCATGCGTCCAGCCGAAAAGCACGCTCTGTAACGAAACTTTTCCGTCATTCGACGGCGCGAGCAAAGAAAAGGGCCGCCTCGCGAACGCGGCGGCCCAAGTTTGCTCAGGGGAGAAATCAGAACCGGTAGTTCATGCCGACCGCGAAGGTCCGGCCGTAGCTCTGATAGTCGATGGTCCGGCGCTCATCGCCGTTCTCGAAGGTCTTGAACGGCTCGTCCGTCAGGTTGTTGACCTGGGCCAGGATCGATAGACCCTCCAGCGGACCCGACTGGAACTCGTAACCGATCTGGGCGTCGACGACGGTCTCCGCCGCGACGGAACGCAGGGTGCGGCCATTGCCGAAACCGGCGACCTCGCCCAGGTAGTCCGACCGGTGACGGGCGGAGACGCGGGTCTGGAAGCCGTAACGCTCGTAATACAGCGTGCCGTTGATGACGGTTTCCGACAGGCCGGGCATGGTGGTCGGGGCCACGTTCGGATCGGGCTGGACCTCGCTGTCCGTCTGCGACGCGCTGAACAGACCGCCGAAGCCTTCCAGCGCCGGATGGAACATGTCGAACGGCGCCGAGACCGAGAATTCCAGCCCCTTGATCCAGCCGCCTTCGCCGTTGTCGGCGCGGGTCGACAGGCCCTGGTTGATCACCGGCGTCACGCCGCCCGTGGGATAGCCGGTGAAATCAACGATCTCGTTACGGGTATAAACGTAGCTTTCCAGGTGCTTGTAGAACGCCGCCAGCGAGACGTAGCCCTTGCGGTTGGCGAAGTATTTTTCGAACGACAGATCGACCACATCGGCGATGTAGGGGCGCAGTTCGGGGTTGCCGCCGCTGGCGCTCCAGGGCGAGGCGTTGTCGGGCTGGGCCGTGTCGTTGTTGTTGGCGATGTTGAACGAGTAGTTCTGCGAGGCGCGCATGTCGTCCATCCGCGGGCGCGCCAGGGTGCGAGCCACGGCGAAGCGGGCGAACAGGTCGTCGCCGACTTCCAGGATGAAGTTCGAGCTGGGCAGGATTTCCAGATAGTCCACGCCGCCCGACACCGCGACCGTCTCGGACACGCCCGGACCGACCTGGCGGGCCGAGAAGCCGTCCGAGCTCTGATCGGTGTAGACAAACTGCATGCCGACGTTGCCGGTCAGACGGCGGCCGAACAGGTTGTGATCGAGATTGGCGCGCACATAGCTGGTCGAAACCTTCTCGGTGACGCCCCAGTTGCCGGAAATGACGTCAGCGTTCGGGTTGCGGATCAGGTTCAGCGCGCCGCTGTTGACCAGGCCGAGTGCGTCATAGCTGAGCACCTGCGAGATGCCGAGATAGCCCAGGTCGGTCGGGTCCAGCAGGAACTCGGAAGGCACCGCCAGATCGCCGCCGCCGGGGACGCCCAGATAATACTGGTCGTTGACGAAGGTCTTGGTGCGTTCGGAATAGTTGAAGCCGAAGTCGATCGACTTGAACGGGGTTTGATGCAGTTCGCGGGTGGCCGTCAGGCGCACGGCCTTGATCTCGTCCTCGATGGACGGGGTGTTCATATAGCCGACCTGGCCCTCAGGGATCACGTCGCCGCCCCAGCCCTGCGGGCTGGTGAGGCGGATCAGCGTCGGATCGGCATAGTTGAGCTGGCTGGTGAAGCGCGTCACGCCGTCGTCGGTCAGTTCGAAGCCCAGGGTGTCCAAGGCGCCGTTGATATTGCGGCCCGTACCGGCGTTGGTCTCCAGGATGATGTCGTTGCGCTCGACCTTCGAGTAGTTGACGTCCAGACCCAGGGTCCAGTCGTCGCTGGCGACGAACTCGGTGTTCCAGCCGATGGCCGTGATGTTGCTGTCGCGCTTGTTCAGGTCGTTGCGGACCACGCCCTTGATGTTGTCCCAGGTGCCGGCGACGATCAGGCCGTCCTCGATCGTGGCGTCGGGACGCAGCGAGGGGGCGGGACGGCAGACGTTTGGCGTGGGGACGTTATTGGTGATCTGGCAGCCGCCGAGAACCGTGTCGCTGCGGCCGGGGCTTTCCGCAAGGCCGCCCCAATAGAGCGGGAACTCGATGCCGCGCAGGATCTGGGTGTTCTTGAACTCGGAATAGAAGGCGTCCAGCGTGGTGTGGAAGCGGTCGTTCGGACGCCATTCCAGCACGCCCATATAGCCGTCGCGCTCAAGCTCCGAGGACATGACGTAGGGCTTGACGCCGCCCGTAACGAGCTGACCGATTTCGTCTTCATAGCCGGGACGCGCCACCCGCGCGCCGCCGACCGTCTGGCCGAAGCGGTCGTCATTGATGTCGATGTTCGGATAGCCCCAGGCGTTGAACCGCTCGGACTGATAGGGCGAGCTCATGTGGGCGTAACCCAGGGCGACGCCCAGCGTGCCGTCCAGGAACTGGTCGATATAGGAGATGGTGTAGCGGTCGCCCTTGTCGGTCGTGCCCGAGTTCAGGGCGCCGATGTCGTTCCACTCGTGGCGATAGTTCACCGCCAGGGCCTGACGGCCGTAGGCCAGAGGGCGCACGGTGCGCAGATCGACGGTGCCGGCCAGGCCCTGGCCCACCAAGGCCGCGTCAGGGGTCTTGTAGACGGTCACGCCGCCCAGCAGTTCCGACGGAAACTGGTCGAACTCGACGCCGCGGTTGTCGCCGGTCGTGACCAACTCGCGGCCGTTCAGCAGGGCGGTGGTGAAATCGGGGCCGAGGCCGCGGATCGAGATGGCCTGGCTGCGGCCGTCGAGGCGTTGCGAGGTCACGCCCGGCAGGCGAGCCAGGGATTCGGCGATCGAAACATCCGGCAGCTTGCCGATGTCTTCGGCCGAGATGACCTCGACGATCGAGGTGTTGTTGGCCTTGGCGTTGATCGACGCCTCGATGGAGCGGCGGATGCCGGTGACGACGATCTCGCCGACCTCGGTCGCCTGATCATCGGCCTGGGCCGTGGCTGCGGCGGTCTGGGCTTGCGCCGCGCCGACCGACATCATGGCGGCTGCGCCGAAGGCGACGCCGGATAGCAGGCGCGCGCGCCGGTTGAGACGTTGGAACATGGTCATCCTCCCTGGGGCTGATCGCGATTCTGAGCGTCGCGATCTGAAACCGTCGCAAAAATATGCAAATCTTTGGCAAGGTTGCAAGCAGTTAATGTGAGCGCCTGATTTCGGCCCTCCCCTGGCGTCGCTTCAAGCCCTTACATACTGGACAAGCAGCAACGAACGGCGACGCTTACGCTGCATTGCAGCAAATTAAACCCGCGTTGACAGGCCCGGCCATTGCTGCAAAATCTTGCAAATCGATCTGGAAAGCTTTGCACTTTCCAGACAGCAGGGAGCCAGCGTTATGAGGAAGAGGACCGCCGTCCGAAACGGACTGCACGCCATGGCGGCCGCAGCGAGCCTGCTGGTCGCCTCCAACGCCAGCGCCGACAGCCTCACCGACCTGCGCCAGCGCCTGCCTCAGGACGAAGTGATCTATTTCCTGCTTCCGGATCGGTTCGCGAACGGCGATCCATCGAACGACCACGGTGGCTATCCGGCCGAGCGACTGAAGAGCGGCTTCGACCCGGCCGACACCGACTTCTATCATGGCGGCGACCTGGCGGGCGTGACCCAGCGGCTGGACTATATCCAGGGTCTGGGCGCCACCGCCGTCTGGCTGGCGCCTGTCTTCAAGAACAAGCCGGTCCAGTCGCACGGCAACTACACCGGCGCGGCGCATCACGGTTACTGGATCACCGACTTCACGGCTGTCGACCCGCATTTCGGCGACGAGGCGGCGATGCGCGCCCTGGTCGAGGCGGCCCATGCGCGCGGCATGAAGGTCTATCTGGACATCGTCGCCAACCACACCGCCGACGTGATCCAGTACCGCGAATGTCCCGAGGGGCGCTGCGCCTATCGCAGCCGCGCCGACTATCCCTACACGCGTCGCGGCGGCGTCGATGGCGCGCCGATCAACCAAGGCTTCGACGGCCGCGACTTCTCGCGCCTGACCCGGCCCGACTACGCCTACACGCCCTACGTCCCGGCGGGCGAGGAGAACGCCAAGGTTCCGGCCTGGCTGAACGACCCGATCCATTATCATAACCGGGGCGAGAGCACGTTTTCGGGCGAAAGCTCGCTGGACGGCGACTTCGCCGGTCTGGACGACCTGCTGACCGAGGATCCGGTCGTGATCCAGGGCATGATCGACGTCTTCGGCGGCTGGATCGACAAATATGGCATCGACGGCTTCCGCATCGACACGGCCCGCCACGTGAACCCCGCCTTCTGGCAGGCCTTCATCCCCGCCATGATCGCCCGCGCCGAGGCCAAGGGCATTGCGAACTTCCATATCTTCGGCGAGGTCTATGACCCCGATCCGGCCGTGACGGCGCGGTTTACGCGGGTCGACGGCTATCCCGCCGTGCTGGACTTCCCGTTCCAGAAACAGGCGGTGGACGCGGCCTCGGGCAAGGTCGGCACCGACGCCCTGGCCAAGCTGTTCGACGCCGACACGATTTACGACAAGGGCGCCGACACGGCCGCCATCCTGCCGACCTTCCTGGGCAATCACGACATGGGCCGGGTCGGCTTCTTCGTGAAACAGGCCAATCCGAACGCGGGCGACGCAGAGCTGCAGTCGCGCATCGCGCTGGCCCATGCCCTGATGATGTTCAGCCGCGGCGTGCCGACCCTCTATTACGGCGACGAACAGGGCTTCGCCGGCGCGGGCGGATACGGAAACTCGCGCCAGGACATGTGGCCCAGCCAGACCCCGGTCTATGCGAACGAGACGCCGGTCGGCGGTCGCCAGCCCGCCTATTCCACCGACGCGCCCCTGTATCAGGCCATCGCTGAAATGGCCCGCATCCGCGCCGCCGAACCGGCCCTGCGACGCGGCCGTCAGGTGGTGCGCGCCTATGGCGACAAGCCGGGCCTGTTCGCCATTTCGCGTATGGGCGAGGACGGGAGTGAAATCCTGGTCCTGTTCAACACCTCGACCACGCCCGTCGCCGCCCAGGTCGAGGTGGAGCCCCGCTCGCTTCGGTGGCAGGCTCTGCGCGGCGACTGCGCGGCCGAGTCGTCGGCTCCGGCCAGTGTCGTCGTCCGCGTCCCTCCCCTCGATTACCTCGTCTGCAAGAGCGTCCCGTGACTGCCCAGCCTCTCGATCTTTCCACGGCTGACGCCGCCCCTGCCCTTGCCCACGACTGGTGGCGGGGGGCGGTCCTGTATCAGATCTACCCGCGCAGCTTCGCCGACTCCAACGACGACGGCGTCGGCGACCTGAAGGGGATCACCGAGCATCTGGATCATGTCGCGTCGCTGGGCGTGGACGGGGTCTGGCTGTCGCCCTTCTTCACGTCGCCGATGAAGGACTTCGGCTATGACGTCTCGGACTATTGCGACGTCGATCCGATCTTCGGCGACCTCGCCGACTTCGACGCCCTGATCGCGCGCGCCCATGCCCTGGGCCTGAAGGTCGTCATCGATCAGGTCTTTTCCCACACCTCCGACGAACACCCCTGGTTCATCGACAGCCGCGCCAGCCGAAACGGCGAACACGCCGACTGGTATGTCTGGGCCGACGCCAAGCCGGACGGCTCGCCGCCGTCGAACTGGCAGTCGGTGTTCGGCGGCCCGGCCTGGACCTGGGATGCGCGGCGCGGCCAGTACTACATGCACAACTTCCTGGCCTCCCAGCCTCAGCTGAACGTCAGGAACCCGGCGGTGCAGGACGCCCTGATCGCGGCGGCCCGCTTCTGGCTGGACAAGGGGGTGGACGGCTTCCGCCTTGACGCCATCAACTTCGCCATCCACGACCCGTCCCTGCGCGACAATCCGCCCATCGCCGACGGCAAGAAGCGGACCCGCCCGTTCGACTTCCAGGACAAAATCTACAACCAGTCCCACCCGGACATCATCGGCTTCCTGAACCGCGTTCGCGCCCTGACCGACAGTTACGAAGGCCGGTTCACGGTGGCGGAGGTCGGCGGCGATCACGCCGACCGCGAGATGAAGGAATTCACCGCCGGAAACGACCGCCTGCACTCGGCCTACGGCTTCCTCTACCTCTACGCCGACACGCTGAAGAGCGAACTGATCGGCCTGGGCGACAGCATGTGGCCGGACCAGCAGGGTGAAGGCTGGCCGTCCTGGACCTTCTCGAACCACGATGCGCCGCGTGCGGTGTCCCGTTGGGCGCAAGGCCGCGACGAGAAGGCCTTTTCGGAAATGGCCCTGCTGCTGCTGATCAGCCTGCGCGGCAATGTCTTCGTTTATCAGGGGGAGGAACTGGGCCTGCCCCAGGCCCAGGTGCCGTTCGAACGGCTGGTCGATCCCGAGGCCATCGCCAACTGGCCCCTGACCCTGGGTCGCGACGGCGCCCGCACGCCGATCCCCTGGGTGGCGTCGGCGCCCAACGCCGGCTTCTCGACGGTCGAGCCCTGGCTGCCGGTCGATCCGCGCCATTTGCCGCTGGCGGTGGACGCGCAGGAGGCCGATCCGACCTCGGTTCTGCACGTCGCCCGCCGCATCATCGCCCTGCGTCATGCGCACCCTGCGCTGCGCACCGGCGGGCTGGAGCTGGTCGAAGGACCGCAGGATCTGCTTGTCTTCCACCGCTTCGAACGCGTTGACGGCGGTGAACGCCTGTTGTGCGTCTTCAACCTCAGCCACGCCCCCATCGGGTGGTCGCCGCCTGCGGGTGCGCGTCGCCTTGAGGCCATCAACTGGACCGAGGCGGACGGACAGACCCTGGCGCCCCTCGCCGGCCTGTTGTTCGCGGTCTGAGGATGGGTTCAGCCGCCGCAGGTCTCGCGCACGATCAGCTCGGTGGGCACCCGCTCCGACCGGCCGGCGCCGACGTCGGCGCCGCCGTGGTCCAGCAGTTTGGACACCATCAGCCGTCCGGCCTTCATCGTGTCCTGGGCGATGGTGGACAGGGCCGGGCGCGAGTAGCGGCTGAACGGCACATTGTCGAAACCGATGACCGAGACCTGGCCCGGCACGTCGATACCGGCGTGCAACAGGGCGCGCACGGCGCCCAGGGCGATCTGGTCGGAGGCGGCCACCACCCCGTCGAAGGCGACGCCGCGTCGGATCAGGGCGTCCACCGTGGCCTCGGCCGACTCGACCTCGAAATGAGCCGATACGATCAGGTCCGGCTCGACCGCCAGTCCGGCCTGGGCCAGGGCGTCCAGATAGCCGCGATGCCGCTGCATCGACTCGGGCGGATCCAGGTCGCCCAGGAAGACGATGCGCTTTCGCCCCAGCCGCGCCAGATGCAGGGTCGCGCGCCGTCCGCCCGAGATATTGTCCGAGCCGATGGAGCAATAGTCCTGATCGGGCAGTTCGGCGCCCCAGACGACGAAGCGATGGTCGGCGTCCACCAGCCGGTTGAAGGCCGAATGCAGGCTGGACTGACCCAGGAAGATCACCCCGTCCGCGCGGCTGGTGTTCAGGGCGCCCGACAGCTCGTCATAGTTGGCGGGCGAGATATGGCTCATCAGCAGGTCGCAACCCCGCTCGCGCGCCGCCTCGCCCACCCCGGCCAGCAGTTCCAGGAAGAAGGGATCGCTGAGGCGCCCTTCCCGACCCTGCGGACGCGGCACGACCAGGGCGATGGTGCCCTGGGCGCCGATGGGGCCGGCGGGCATGTGGCGGCGGAACGGATAGTCGTGCTCCTTGGCCAGCTTCCAGATCGTCTGTTTGGTGCGGTCGTTGACGGCGGGGCTGTCATTGAGCGCGCGCGAGGCGGTGGCGATGGACACGCCGGCCAAGCGAGCGATGTCTTCCAGACGGGTAGTCTTGCGGCTCAAGGTCGCGGGTCCTCACAGCAGCATGGCGACGCTGCAAATTTTTCTGCAAATATTTCAGCCACCGTTCGCGGCGGTTGGCAAGAGGCGGCGTAACGGAGTTCCCATGATGCAACGCAGATCCTTCCTGGCCCTTGGCGGCGCTTCGATCCTGGCTTTCGGAGCGACCGGCGTGCGCGCCCAGACCACGCCGACCCATGCCCGCGCCAGCTCGCCGGGCGGCATGCTGACGGTCGAGGCCTTCACCGACAACGACGGCCGGCCGATGTATTCGGTGCTGCGCCAGGGCCGGGTCGTGGTGGCCCCGTCCAAGCTGGGCTTCCTGCTGACCGACGCCCCCGCCATCGAGCGCGGCTTGGCCATCACCGCCGGTCAGCCGGTCACCGTGGAAGAGACCTGGCAGCAGCCGTGGGGCGAGCGGCGCCTGATCCGCAACCACTACAACGAATGGCGCGTGTCCTATGCCGAGCGTTCGGGTCTGCAACGCCGCGTGGACGTGGTGTTCCGCCTGTACGACGACGGCCTGGGCTTCCGCTACGAGTTCCCGGACCAGGCCGCGCTGAAAACCGTCCGCATCGGGTCGGAAATCACCGAGTTCAACCTGGCCGAAAACGGCGAGGCCCTGTGGTGCCCGGCTTGGGAATGGAACCGCGAGGAATACCTCTACAGCCGCACGCCGATCGACGCGGTGGGCAGCGCCCAGACCCCGATGACGGTCAAGGGCCAGTCGGGCCTGCACGTCTCGATCCACGAGGCCGCCTGCATCGACTACGCCGGCATGAACCTGCGCCGCTCCGAAGGCACCAACTTCCGCGCCCAGCTGACGCCTGGCCTGACCAACGCCGCCGTGGTGCGCCAGGCGCCGTTCAACACCCCGTGGCGCACGCTGCAGATTTCGGACAGCGCGGCGGGTCTGATCGATTCCAGCCTGATCCTGAACCTCAACGAGCCCAACAAGCTGGGCGACGTCAGCTGGTTCAAGCCGATGAAATACGTCGGCGTCTGGTGGGAAATGCACTTGGAGCTGAAGAGCTGGAACGCTGGCCCCAAGCATGGCGCGACCACCGAAAACACGATCAAACACATCGACTTCGCGGCCAAGCACGGCTTTGGCGGCGTCCTGGTCGAGGGCTGGAACAAGGGCTGGGACGGCCAGTGGTTCGCCAATGGTTCGGACTTCAGCTTCACCGAGGCCTATCCCGATTTCGACATCGAGGCGGTCTGCGCCCACGCCCGGTCCAAGGGCGTGCAGTTGATCGGCCACCACGAAACCGGCGGCAACGCCTTCCACTATGAACAGCAGCTGGAACCGGCGATGGCCCTGTATGAACGCCTCGGCGTCCATTCGGTGAAGACCGGCTATGTCGCGGATGCGCAGGGCGCGCGCGTCGCCGGGCCGGACGGCCAGATGGTCATGGCTTGGCACGAAAGCCAGGCGATGGCCCAACACCATATGAAGGTCGTCGAGGCCGGCGCCCGTCACAAGGTGGCGATCAACGCCCACGAGCCGTTCAAGGACACCGGCCTGCGCCGGACCTATCCGAACATCATCAGCCGCGAGGGCCAGCGCGGTATGGAATATTCGGCCTGGGGCAATCCGTCGAACCCGCCCGAGCACGTGCCGAACCTGGTCTTCACCCGCCTTCTGGCCGGGCCGATGGACTATACGCCCGGCATCTTCGGCATGGAAACGCGCAGCCCGCAGGGCATCCAGACCACCTGGGCCAAGCAGCTGGCCTATTACGTCGTCATCTACAGCCCGATCCAGATGGCCGCCGACCTGCTGGTCAATTACGAGAACAATCCCGGCCCGTTCCAATTCATCAAGGACGTGCCTGTCGACTGGGACGAGAGCCGCACCCTGGCCGCCGAAATGGGCGACTATGTCGTCACCGCCCGCAAGGAACGCGGCACGGACATCTGGGCTCTGGGGGCCGTCACCGACGAACATCCGCGCGTCCTGTCCGCGCCGCTGGACTTCCTGGACGCCGGCCGTCGCTATCGCGCGGAGATCTACCGCGACGGCCCCGACGCCGACTATAAGGGCAAGCGCGAGGACATCGTCATCGAACAGCGCGAGGTGACCTCGGCCGACGTCCTGACCCTGGCCCTGGCCCCCGGCGGCGGCCAGGCGATCCGCTTCGTGCCGCTGGGCCGGAGCCGTCGGTGATTAGCGGCCATCAGACCCCAAAGCCGTCATCCTCGGGCTTGTCCCGAGGATCCAGACTCCCGGTGTCCGCCGGTGCGTCACGTCCTCGACGGAGTCTCTGGATCCTAGGCGCAAGGCCTAGGATGACGGCAATGAGGAGAGGCAAGGCATGAGCCTGCTCGCCCACCGCCCGCGCCTGTCCGGCCTGGCGATCTGGAACATGTGCGTCGGCTTCTTCGGCATCCAGATCGGCTTCGGCCTGCAGAACGCCAACACCAGCCGGATCTTCCAGACCCTGGGCGCCGAGGTGGATTCGCTGGCCATCCTGTGGATCGCCGCCCCGCTGACCGGCCTGCTGGTCCAGCCGATCATCGGCCATTTCAGCGACAAGACCTGGACCCGGTTCGGGCGTCGGCGCCCCTATTTCCTGGTCGGGGCCATACTGACCACCCTGGCCCTGATCGCCATGCCCAACAGCCCCAGCCTGTGGTTCGCCGCGGCCATGCTGTGGATCATGGACGCCTCGATCAATATCACCATGGAGCCGTTCCGCGCCTTCGTCGGCGACAATCTGCCGGAGGAGCAGCGCACCGCCGGCTATGCGATGCAGAGCTTCTTCATCGGCGCGGGTGCGGTGTTCGCCTCGACCCTGCCGTGGCTTCTGTCCAACGTCTTCAACATCGCCTCGACGGCCGAAGCTGGCGTCGTTCCCCTGTCGGTCAAGATCGCCTTCTACGTCGGCGCGGCGGGCCTGTTCGCAGCCGTGCTGTGGACCGTGCTGAGCACAAAGGAATACAGCCCCGAACAGATCGCCGCCTTCGAACGCGCCAAGCAGGAGGCTCTGGGCGCATCCGTCGATGACGGCCCCGAGGCGCCGGCCCGCAGCGTTCAAGGCTGGATGACGTCGGGCCTGGTCTGCGCGGTGCTGGGCGGGCTGGGCTTCGTGCTGATTTCAGTGCTGGATCTGGAAAAGGAGCTGCTGGTCCTGGCCGGCTTCTTCGCCGGTTTCGGCCTGCTGCAGATCGCGGTCGGCGTGATGCAACGCCGCCGCATCGTCAACGCCGCAACCGAGATCCTGAACGACATCTTCCGCATGCCGCAGACGATGCGCGGCCTGGCGGTCGTCCAGTTCTTCAGCTGGTTCGCCCTGTTCGCCATGTGGATCTACACCACCGCCGCCGTGACCCGCGTCCATTACGGCACGACCGACACGACCTCGGCCGCCTATGCGACCGGCGCCGACTGGGTCGGGGTTCTGTTCGGCGTCTATAACGGCGTGGCGGCCCTGGCGGCCTTCACCCTGCCGGTTCTGGCCAAGCGCATCGGCCGCAAGACGACCCACGCCCTGATGCTGTTTCTGGGCGCGGCGGGCCTGTTCGGGGTCTTCTTAATCCGCGATCCAGCCCTGCTGTGGCTGCCGATGATCGGCGTCGGCTTCGCCTGGGCCTCGATCGTCTCCATGCCCTACGCCATCCTGTCGGCGGCGGTGCCGGACCGGAAGATGGGCGTCTATATGGGCGTCTTCAACATCTTCATCGTCGTGCCGCAGTTGCTGGCCGCCACCGTCCTGGGCCTGATCCTGAAGACCCTGTTCGACGGCCAGGCGATCTGGGCCCTGGTGCTGGGCGCCGTCTCCTTCGTGCTGGCTGCGGTCAGCGCGCTGTTCGTCCGCGAGTCCCGCTCGCTTCCCCCCACGCGCAATCCGTGAGGACCTCCATGCGTATGTCAAAGACCCTCTGCCTCGCCGGCGTCGCCGGCCTGGCCCTCGCCTCGGCCGCTTCCGCGCAGTCCGTAGCCCCTGGCGCACCCGGCGCGCCGCCCGTCTGGTCCAGCGCCGCCAAGACCGGCGCCGGCGCATCCTATGAAGCCTATGTGGACGGCCAGTACCGCGACGGCGGCCCGACCGGGGCGGTGTCCAAGGTCTGGTTCTCCATCGCCGACGGCGTCCTGACCGAGACCATGTACGGCCTGATCCACGAGGCCCAGATCAAGCAGCTGCGCTTTGCCGTCGTCACACCGGAAGGCCTGGCGCTGGAGGGTGAGGACACGACGGCCAAGACCGAATATCTGCACGTGGACGCGCAGGGGCGTCCCCTGTCGCCCGCCTACAAGGTCACGACCCGCGACAAGGCCGGCCGGTTCGAGATCGAGAAGCGCATCTTCACCGACCCCGACCGCAACGCCCTGGTGCTACGGGTCGTCATCACGGCCCTGAGCGGCGAGGCCACGCCCTATCTGCTGCTGGAGCCGCACATCGCCAACACCGGCGTCGAGGATCGCGGGACGGTGACGCCTCAGGGGTTCCACGCCTTGGAAGGCGACACCCACCTGGTGCTGAAGCCCAGCGAGGCCTTCGTCGCCGCCAGCGTCGGCTTCGTCGGCGCCTCCGACGGCCTGACCGATCTGAAGGACGGCAAGCTGGACTGGACCTACGCCTCGACCGGCGAGACGGCCGGCAACACGATGATGACCGGCGTCCTGCCGACCCTCCGTATGGGCCAGAGCGTCAGCCGCGACTTCGTCATCGGCTTCGGCGACAGCGAGGCTGAGGCCCGGGCAGCGGCGGACGGCACCTTTGCAACGGGGCTGGACGAAGTGTTGGCCCGGTTCAACGGCGAGGGCGAGCGTGCGGGTTGGGAAGACTATGTGGCCTCCCTGACCGAACTGCCGCGCATTGCGCAACAGGCGACCGACGGGGGCAAGCTGGCCTATGCCTCGGCCCTGATGCTGAAGGTGCAGGAGGACCGCACCCACGCCGGCGCCCTGATCGCGTCGCTGTCGAACCCCTGGGGCGACACGGTGGACGCGTCCAAGTCCTCCACCGGTTACAAGGCCGTCTGGCCGCGCGACTTCTATCAGGTGGCCATGGCCCTGGCGGCGCTGGGCGACAAGGAGACGCCGCTGGCGGCCTTCAACTATCTGCCCCAGGTCCAGGTTGGACCGAACACGCCGGGCAATACCGGCGTCGGCGGCTGGTTCCTGCAAAAGACCCACGTTGACGGCGAGCTGGAATGGGTGGCGGTCCAGTTGGACCAGACGGCCATGCCGATCATGCTGGGCTATCGTCTGTGGAAGATGGGCTGGCTGTCCGACGCCCAGATGGCCGAACACTATCAGTCCATGCTGAAGCCGGCCGCCGACTTCCTGGTGGACGGCGGTAAGATCGGCCTGTTGTGGAACGACTCCGAGATCAAGCCGCCCTTCACCCAGCAGGAACGCTGGGAAGAGCAGCAGGGCTATTCGCCGTCCAGCACCGCCGCCCTGGTCGCCGGCCTGACGGTCGCGGCCGAAATGGCTCGCGCCTCGGGCGATGCGACGGGCGCCACGCGGTATCAGATCGCCGCCGACAGCTATGCGTCCAAGATCGAAGACCGGATGTTCACCACCAACGGCGACTTCGGCGACGGCCGCTATTACATTCGCATCACCCAGAACGAGAACCCGAACGACAAGGCCCCGATCGGCGCCGCCAACGGCCAGATCGCTCCGGCCGAGGACCGGGTCGTGGATGGCGGCTTCCTGGAACTGGTCCGCTACGGCGTGCGCAAGGCCGACGATCCGCACATCCTGTCCACCCTGCCCGTCTATGACGACCAGTCGCTGGAGCCGCTGTACCGCGTTCGCTACGACTTCGGCCCCGAGGGCGACAAGACGCCGGGCTGGCGGCGTTACGGCGTCGATGGCTATGGCGAGGATCATCTGACCGGCGCCAACTACGGCGTCGGCGGAGAAATGAGCCCTGGCCAGCGCGGTCGGGTCTGGCCCTTCTTCACGGGCGAGCGCGGTCACTATGAGCTGGCCCGCGTCAGCGTGAACGGCGCCCCCTCGGCCGCTGACATCGCCGCCATCCGCCAGACCTATGTGCGCGGTATGGAGCGGTTCGCCAATGACGGGCTGATGCTGGCCGAACAGGTCTGGGACGGCGTGGGCGATCCTACGACCAAGGCCTACGCCCTGGGTCAGAACACGGATTCGGCCACCCCCCTGGCCTGGACCCACGCGGAATATCTGAAGCTGCTGCGGTCGCTGGCCGACGGCAAGGTGTGGGACAGCTACGACCCGGTCCACGATCGCTACGCCCGCTGAATCAAAAAGCCCCGGAGAGCGCTCTCCGGGGCCTTTCCATTTCAGTTGTGCGCTAGATCAGAAGGCGAGCTTGATGGCGCCCACGATCCGGTCTTCGGCGCCGGGCACGCCATCGACGTCGGTGTCGTAGTAGCGGACGTCCAGACCCACCTTGTCGGTTAGGGCGTAGCCCACGCCGGCGTTCCAGGTGGTGTAGTCGTCGGTGACGTTCAGCCATTGCTTGCCGACGGCTCCCGAGATCGTCCACTTGTCGGCCGGGCTGAAGGCGGCGTTGACCTCGGCATAGGTCGCCTCGTCGTCGATGCCGAAGAAGTCGGGCGAGTAATAGACGGCGGCGCCGAAGGTGGCGGGGCCGACCGCGCGCGACGCTGCAGCCTTGAACTCGGCATAGTTATAGTCGGCGCCGTCCGGCTCGCCGACGTAGAGGTAGCCGATCACGCCGAAATCGAGCGCGAAGCCGCCGGCCTCGGTGCGATAGCCGCCGTACAGATCGACTTCCGCGTCGGTGTCGTCGCCGAAATCGACGTTCGAGGCCCAGGCGCCGCCGTAGAAGCTGCCCGACGTCAGGTCGACGCCGCCCTGGATCGCGGGATCCTCGCCGGTCTGGCTGAAGCCGCGGAAGACGTAGTCGCTGACGACGCCGACGTTCCAGGCGACATCGACGGTGCTCTGGGCCGAGGCCGGCGCGGCGAGGCCGATCAGACCCATGGCGAGCGTTGCGGCGGCGGCCGCGCGGATGGTGGTCTTCTTCATAATCTATCCCCTTGTTGTGCTTGTTCTGTTCGAGGTCGGAAAAGTCGGGCGCGGGGTTCGGGAGCCGCGCCCGATCTCAGCTCAGTGTTCCAGCGCTTCGCCGTGGAGCGAGGTGTCCAGACCGGCGGCTTCTTCCGCCTCGCTCACGCGCAGGCCCGTGGTGAACTTGCAGATGAACAGGATGATCAGGGTGCCGACGGCGCTGTAGACGATGGTCCACAGCAGGCCCAGCGCCTGGGCGCCGACGTTGGCGCCTTCCGACAGGCTGTTGATCGCGGTCGTGGCGAACACGCCGGTCAGCAGGGCGCCGATCAGGCCGCCTGCGCCGTGGATGCCGAAGGCGTCCAGGCTGTCGTCGTAGCGGAGCAGCTTCTTGATCCACACCGACGAGGCGTAGCAGACCGGACCGGCGATCAGGCCGATGATGACAGCGCCCTTGGGATCGACGAAGCCGGCCGCCGGCGTGATGGCGACCAGACCCGCGACGACGCCCGACAGCATGCCAACCAGCGAGACCTTCTTCTTCTCGATATATTCGACGATCTTCCAGGTCAGCGCGCCGGCAGCGGCGGCCAGGATGGTGTTCAGCAGCGCCACGCCCATCAGGTCGTTGGCGGCGCCCGCCGAACCGGCGTTGAAACCGATCCAGCCCACCAGCAGCAGGCTGGCGCCGATCATGGTCAGGACGGGATTGTGCGCCAGGATCGGCTCGATGCCATAGCCTTTGCGACGACCCAGGAAGATGGCGCAGACCAGACCCGCGACGCCCGAGTTGACGTGAACGACGGCGCCGCCGGCGAAGTCCAGCACGCCGGCGCTACCCAGGAAACCGCCGCCCCAGACCCAGTGGCAGATGGGCGCATAGACCAGCAACGACCACAGGGCGGTGAACAGCAGCAGCGCCGAATATTTCATCCGCTCGGCGAAGGCGCCGGTCACCAGCGCAGGCGTGATGATGGCGAAGGTCATCTGGAAGGAGATGAACAGGAACTCGGGAATGCCCGGCAGCAGAGCGTTGGCGGTTTGCAGCGACACGCCGTTCAGGAACAGCATATCCAGGCTGCCGATATAGGGCTGAAGCCCGGCATTGCCGTTGGCGCCGAAGGCCAGGCTGTAGCCGGCGATGAACCACACCAGCGACACCACGGCGAACACGCCGACGGACTGGGTGATGGTGGCGATGACGTTCTTCTTGCGCACCATGCCGCCGTAGAACAGCGCCAGACCGGGGAGGGTCATCAGCAGAACCAGGGCGGTGGACGTGCCCAGCCACGACGTGCCTGCGCTGTCCAGCTCAAGCGCAGCCTGATGGCCCAGCAGGGCCGGCGCGGCGTCCTGCGCATTGGCCGCTCCGGCGGCCATGAGGCAGAGTGTTGGAAGAAGGAGCCCTGCGGCCCCCACAAGTCGGTTCGTTGTCCGCGACATGAGCTAGTACCCCCTATGCAATCTCGCAGTTGCGAAGGTTTTACTGCAATCGCGAAACACGCAAGGGGATTCACCGCCGTCGGTGCAACTTTCTTGCAACGGTTACACATTAAAAAGCATGAGGCGCATGAACCATGCAGCTCATGCACCTCTTAGATCAGTTTCGTGTCTTCACAGCCAAGGTTGAGAGGCAGGAAATTCGCCGGTCGTTTAGGGCCGTTTCCGCCCGACGCGCTTCAGGCCCAGTGCATCTGCACCCGGTGCGCCGCCGCCCAGTGGATGGCGCGAATGGCGTCGATCACCGCCTCTGTCGCGGCCCGGGTGCCCAGCGCCCCGCCTAGATCCGCCGTCATGGCGCCGGCGGCGAGGACAGCCGCAACAGCGGCCTCGATGGAATCGGCCTCATCCTCCAGTTTCAGGCTGTGACGCAGCAGCAGCGCCGCCGACAATATGGTTCCGACCGGGTTGGCCAGGTCCTGACCGGCGATGTCCGGCGCAGAGCCGTGGATCGGCTCGAACAGTCCCGGACCGCCCGCGCCCAGCGACGCCGACGGCAGCAGGCCGATAGAACCGCCCAGCACCGAGATTTCGTCCGACAGGATGTCGCCGAACATATTCTCGGTCAGGATGACGTCGTATTCGCGCGGCTTGCGGATCAGGTGCATGGCCATGGAATCGACCAGGGCGTGCTCCAGCTCGATCTCGGGGAATTCCTCGGCGTGGATGCGGGTCACGACCTCGCGCCACAGGCGGCTGGTTTCCATGACATTGGCCTTGTCGACCGAGGTCACCTTGCCGCGACGCTGTCGCGCGGTCTGGAAGGCGGCGCGGGTGACGCGCTCGATCTCGGGCACCGTATATTCGCACAGGTCGGTGGCGCGGTCGGCGGTGCGGGTCTTCTCGCCGAAATAGACCCCGCCGGTCAGTTCGCGGAAGACGATCAGATCGACGCCCTCGACGATCTCCTTCTTCAGCGGCGACCGATGCGCCAGCACCGGCGAAACCTGTAGCGGACGCAGATTGGCGAACAGGCCCATGGCCTTGCGGATCGCCAGCAGGCCTTCTTCCGGCCGACGCTTGCCGCCGTCCCATTTCGGTCCGCCGACGGCGCCCAGCAACACCGCGTCGGACGCGACGCAGGCGGCGCGCGTGGCCTCGGGCAAAGGCTCGCCCGTCTCGTCGATGGCCGCGCCGCCGATCAGGTGTTCGGAGAACTGGAAATCATGGCCGTAGAAGTCGCCGATGACGGCAAGCACATCGCGTGCGGCCCGCGTCACTTCCGGTCCGACGCCGTCGCCGGGCAGCAGGACGATGTTATAGGTCTTGGGGGCGGCGTTGGTCATCACAAAGTCTCTCTCGATCGCTCGTAGGCTTCGATCTCAGGCATGTTTGCTTGCAGCCAGCCCAGGGTGTCCACCCCGTCCAGCAGGCATTGGCGGGCGAAGGATTCGACCCCGAACGACACGGGTTCGGCATTGCCGCGCTGGATCTGATTGGCCTGGAGGTCGATCGTGACCGGCTGATCTGGCTGCGACGCCAGATCGTCCCACACGGCCTGACTGACGACGACCGGCAGCAGGCCGTTTTTCAGGGCATTCGATGTAAAAATGTCAGCGATCTCGGTCGAGATCACGGCTTTGAACCCATAATCCAGCAAGGCCCAGGGCGCATGTTCGCGCGACGAACCGCAGGCGAAATTCTTGCCCGCCAGCAGGATGCGGTGCTCGGCCGGGTCGATCCGGTTCAGAATCGCCTCGGGTTTTTCCGATCCGTCCGTCTCATAACGCCAGTCATAGAAGGCCGCCTTGCCCAAGCCCTCGCGCGAGGTGGTGGTCAGGAAGCGCGCCGGAATGATCTGGTCGGTGTCGATATTGGCTTGGCTGAGCGTGACCGTTTTCGATGTCAGGATTTGGAAGGGCTCAGACATTTTGCGCTCCTACCGTCTCGCGCACGGCGCTTGACTGCTTGAGGGCGGCCGCCTCGTTCAGATAGACGCGCGGATCGGTCAGCACCCCGGCCACCGCCGTAGCCGCCGCCGTCGCGGGACTGGCCAGAATGGTGCGGGCGTCCTTGCCCTGGCGGCCTTCGAAATTGCGGTTCGAGGTCGAGACGGCCAGTTGGCCCGGCGCGACGAAATCGCCGTTCATGGCGATACACATCGAACATCCGGGAATCCGCCATTCGGCTCCGGCGGCGATGAAGACCTCGTGCAGGCCTTCCGCCTCGGCGTCGCGCCGCACGGCTTCCGAACCGGGAACGACCAGCATGCGCAGACCGGGCTTGACCTTGCGGCCGCGCAGCACCTCGGCGGCGGCGCGCAGGTCGGGCAGGCGGCCGTTGGTGCACGAGCCGATGAAGACCACGTCCACCGGCTGGCTGGTCGTCGCCTCCCCGGCGGTGAAGCCCATATAGGCGATGGCCTTGCGGTCGCTGTCCGACTGCGGCTGCGGCACCGGCGAACCGATCGGGGCGCCGGCGTCCGGCGTCGTGCCCCAGGTCGCCATCGGCTGGATAGCAGCGCCGTCGATCATCACCTCGTTGTCGAACACCGCCCCCGGATCGCTGGACAGTTTCAGCCATTCGGCCGTCGCCGCCTCATAGTCGGCGGGGACATGCTTTCTGCCGCGCAGCCAGTCGATGGTCGTCTGGTCCGGAGCGATCATGCCCGCGCGGGCGCCCGCCTCGATGGACATGTTGCACAGGGTCATCCGCCCTTCCATGTCCAGCGACCGCACCGCCTCGCCGGCGTATTCAATGACATAGCCGGTGCCGCCGCCGAAGCCGATGGCGGCGATGACGGCCAGGGCGACATCCTTGCCCGAGACGCCGGGCTGCAGCTGTCCGTCCACCGTCACCCGCATGGCCTTGGCCTTGCGCTGCAACAGGCACTGGGTCGCCAGCACATGGCCGACCTCCGAGGTGCCGATGCCGAAGGCCAAAGCCCCGAACGCGCCATGGGTGGCGGTGTGGCTGTCGCCGCAGACCACCGTCATGCCCGGTTGGGTCAAGCCCAGTTCCGGCCCCATGACATGAACCACGCCGCGGTCGTCGGAGTCCCAGCCCGCCAGCGGCACGTGGTGGGCGGCGCAGTTCTTCTCCAGCCGATGCACCTGGGCCTCGGCCTGGGGCGTGACATAGGGCTTCAGCCCGTTCAGCCCTTCCGGCAGGGTCGGGGTCGAATGGTCCAGGGTCGCATAGGTCCGGTCGGGACAGCGCACCTTCAGCCCCCGCGCCTCGATCTCGCTGAAGGCCTGCGGGCTGGTGACTTCGTGGACCAGATGCAGGTCGATATACAGCACGCCCGGCGTATCGGCCGTTTCCGACCGCACGACGTGGGCGTCCCAGACCTTGTCGAACAGGGTCCGGGGGTTCGGCCCGATCTCACGCATACTGGGCCACCGTCTCCGCCACGCCGTCGACCCGGTCGATGATGGCGATCAGTTCGGCGTCGTTGATCTCGCCGATCTGGTCGGCCCGCTGCTTGAAGCCGACGACCACGGCCGCCAGGCGTTCGCCCTCGATGGGCCGGCCGATGGTCTCTGCGCGCTTGGCGATGGCGTGACGGCCCGAGTGTTTGCCCAGCACGAACCAACTGCCCTCGAAGCCCACGTCCTGGGGCCGCATGATCTCATAGGTGCGACTGTCGGCCAGCATGCCGTGCTGGTGAATGCCCGCCTCGTGGGCGAAGGCGTTGATGCCCACCACCGACTTGTTGCGGGCGATCACCGTCTCGGTGATCTCGCACAGGATCTTGGAGGCGCGCACCAGGTGGCGGCTGTCGGCTCCGGTCGTGACGCCGTAACGATCCTCGCGGACCTTCAGAGCCATGATGACCTCTTCGATCGAGGCGTTGCCGGCCCGTTCGCCGATGCCGTTGATCGCCCCCTCGACCTGACGGGCCCCGCCCTCGATGGCGGCCAGGGAGTTGGCGACCGCCATGCCCAGGTCGTCGTGGCAGTGGGCCGAGAAGATCACGTGCGGATGGCGCTTGTGAATGCGCGCCGCCAGGGCGCGGAAGGTCTTGCGCACCTCTTCCGGGGTGGCGTAACCGACGGTGTCGGGAACGTTCAGGGTCCGGGCGCCGGCGTCGGCGGCGGCCTCCATCACATCGGCCAGGAACTCCGGCTCGGTGCGGAAGGCGTCCTCAGCCGAGAACTCGACGTCGTCGAACAGGCTGGCGGCGTATTCCACCGAGCGCACGGCCGTCGACAGCACTTCGTTGGTCGACATCTTCAGCTTGGCGGTGCGGTGGATCGGGCTGGTGCCGATGAAGACATGGCAGCGGCGATGCGACTTAGGCGCCGGCGCCAGCGCGCGGAAGCTGGCGTCGATGTCTTTCTCGTTCGAGCGCGACAGGGAGCAGAAGATCGGCCCCTCGATCTCGCCCGCCACGCGGCGGATGCAGTCCTCGTCGCCCGGCGAGGCGGCGGCGAAGCCGGCCTCGATAACATCGACGCCCAGGTCCTTCAGGACCTGGGCCATCTTCACCTTGGCCTGGGCGCTCATCGAGAAGCCCGGAGCCTGTTCTCCGTCCCGCATCGTCGTGTCGAACACGATGACGCGGTTGGGATCGGCGGCGATCTGCGCCGTTCGGGATACGCCGGATACTCGTACTTTTTCGGCGGTCATTACGCGGCCTCGGATTGAATAATGTCGTTGCCGATGCGGCGCACGCCGAACAGCCGGTCAATCTGACGGCCCAGATTGTCCATGCAGCGCCCGGCGTCGCGGCCGCGCACGGTCAGGGCGATGTGGCGAAACGCCCCTTCGTCGGCCATATTGATGCCGTCGATATGGAAGCCCCGGCGCTCCACCAGGCCGATGAGACGCTGAAGCGAACCGTCCGCACGGTCGATCTGGATGTGGATCGTGTCGCTCATCTCAGGAGCCCTCCATCATTTCGGCGTTGCTCTTGCCCGGCGGAACCAGCGGCCAGACATTGTCTCGGGAATCGATGACCACATGGGCCAGGCAGGGGCCGTCGGCGGCCAGCAGGCGCTGGATGCCGTCGGACACCTGATCGCGGCGATCGATACGGAAGGCCTCGATGCCAAAGGCCTCGGCCACCTTCACGAAGTCCGGATTGTCGGACAGGTCGATCTCGGAATAGTTCTCGGCGAAGAACAGCTCCTGCCACTGGCGCACCAGGCCCAGGCTGGAGTTGTCGATCAGCACGATCTTCAGCGGGATGCCGTAACGCTTCAGCGTCGCCAGCTCCTGGATGTTCATCATGAAGCCGCCGTCCCCGGCGATGGTGACGACGGTCGCCGACGGATCGGCCAGCTTGGCGCCGATGCCGGCGGGCAGGCCGAAGCCCATGGCCCCCAGGCCGCCCGAGGTGATGTGGGCTTCGGGCCGGGAGAAGCGGCAGTGCATAGCCGCCCACATCTGGTGCTGGCCGACGTCGCAGGCGGCGACGAAATCATCGCCCGCCGCTTCGGAAACTTCCTTCAGCAGGGCCGGGGCATAGACCCCCTCGCCCGGCGCGTCATAGCGATAGGCATGGGTCGCGGCGGCCTGGGCGCACTCGACAACCCACGGCTGGATGTCCAGAGCCGGGCCGCCGGCCATCCGCGCCGTCAGGGCCTCGACCCCGTCCTTCAGCTCGCCGACGACGGCGACATTGGCCGCCCGCAGCTTGCCGACTTCCGAGGCGTCGATGTCGAAATGGACGATCCGGGCGTTTGGCGCGAACTCGGCCAGCTTGCCCGTGGCGCGGTCGTCGAACCGGGCGCCGACGACGATCAGCAGATCGCTGTCCTGCACCGCATGATTGGCGGCGCGCGTCCCGTGCATGCCCAGCATGCCCAGCATGCCCGGCGCGTCGGTCGGGATGGTGCCCAGGGCGTTCAGGGTCGAGACCTGGGGGATGCCGGTGGCGGCGACGAAGGCGCGCAGGGCCTCGGTCGCGCGGCCGATCTTCACCCCGCCGCCGATATAGATCAGCGGCTTCTTGGCGGCGCGGATCGCGGCCTCGGCGGCGGCGATGGCGTCGTGATCGATGCGCGGCGTCTCGTTGGGAATATGGAAGCCGTAATCTTCGCTGGTCGTGGCGAACTGCACGTCCTTGGGCAGATCGACCAGGACCGGACCGGGCCGACCCGAGGCGGCGATATGGAAGGCCTCCTCGATCGCGGCCGGAACATCGGCGGCGGACCGGACCAGGATCGAATGTTTCACGATCGGCAGGGTGACGCCCAGGATGTCGATCTCCTGGAAGGCGTCGGTCCCCATCAAGCCCTGGGCCACATTGCCGGTGATGCAGACGATGGGCACGGAATCCATCAGCGCATTGGCGATGCCGGTGATCAGATTGGTGGCGCCGGGGCCGGATGTGGCGATGCAGACCCCGACCTTGCCGCTCTTGCGCGCATAGGCGTCGGCGGCGAAGGCCGCGCCCTGTTCGTGGCGGACCAGGATGTGCTTCAGCTTGGACCCGGCCAGGGCGTCATAGACCGGCATGATGGCGCCGCCCGGATAACCGAACACCACCTCCACGCCCAGCCGCTCCAGGGTGGAGACCAGCAGGCGCGCCCCCGATTGCGGGGCGGCCTCGGCTGAGGATTTGAAGGCGGCGGCGGTCATCAGGGTCATCCGGTCTTTCGCTTGCGGCTCAGGCCGCTTCGGACTTGGGCGTGTTCAGCCAGGCCATCCGCTCGCGCAGACGGGCGCCGACCTGTTCGATCTGGCTTTCGCGGTCCGTCTTCAGCCAGGCTTCGTACTGCGGCTTGCCGGCCTCGTTCTCGGCGATCCAGTTGCGAGCGAAGGTGCCGTCCTGGATCTCGTCCAGAATGGTCTTCATGCGGGCCTTGGTCTCTTCGTTGACCACGCGCGGGCCGCTGGCGACGGCGCCGTACTTGGCCGTCTCAGAGATGAAGTGGTGCATCTTCGAGATGCCGCCTTCGTAGAACAGGTCCACGATCAGCTTCAGCTCGTGCAGGCATTCGAAATAGGCGATCTCGGGCTGGTAACCGGCCTCGACCAGGGTGTTGAAGCCCTGCATGACCAGTTCCTTGGCGCCCCCGCACAGGACGGCCTGTTCGCCGAACAGATCGGTCTCGGTCTCTTCGCGGAAGGTGGTTTCCAGCAGGCCGCCAGTCGCGCCGCCGTTGCCTTTGGCGTACCCCATGGCCCGGTCGCGCGCCTTGCCGGTGACGTCCTTCTCAATGGCGAACAGGCTGGGCACGCCGCGACCACGCTGGAACTCGCGACGGACCAGATCGCCCGGTCCCTTGGGCGCGACCAGGATCACGTCCATGTCGGCGCGCGGGGTGATGCGTTCGTAGATGATCGAGAAGCCGTGGGCGAACAGCAGGGCCGAGCCCTCCTTGGCGTTCGGCTCGATGATGTCGCGATAGACCTCGCCCTGGACCATGTCGGGGGTCAGGATGGCGATGATGTCCGCGCCCTTAACGGCCTCGGCCGGCTCGGCGGTCGCGACCCCGTCTTCGGTGGCGTGTTTCCAGCCGGTGCCGCCATGACGCACGCCGGCGACCACGTCATGGCCGCTGTCCTTCAGGTTCTGGGCGTGGGCGCGACCCTGCGAGCCATAGCCGATGATGGCGATGCGCTGACCGGCGATAGCGCCGGGGCGGATGTCTTCGTTGGTGTAGATGGTGATGGCCATGGGTCAGGCGTCCTGATCAGCAGTTGTCTTGTGAGACGCCGGGACTTGGGCCGGCGGCGGGTTGGGGATGGTGACGGCGCCCTGGGCCGCAGAGGAGACCGAGGCGCGGTATTTGGCGAAGACACCTCGCGCCGGGCGGACTACGTGGGGCGTAAAGCCCGCCCGGCGCGTCGCCAGATCGACATTGACGTCGATGCGGCGGTTGGTGACGTCGATGGTGATGCGGTCACCATCGCGAATGAGAGCGATCGGCCCGCCGACGGCGGCCTCGGGCGAAACGTGTCCAGCGACGAAGCCGTAGCTGGCGCCCGAAAAACGGCCGTCGGTCAGTAGGGCGACATTGTCGATCTTGCGGCCCTTCAGGGCGGCGGTGACCTGCAGCATCTCTCGCATGCCGGGCCCGCCCTTGGGCCCTTCGTAGCGGATGATGATGACGTCGCCTTCGCCGACCGAACCGTCCTGAACGGCGTGGAAAGCGTCTTCCTCTGAGTCGAAGACGCAGGCCGGGCCTTCGAACTTATCGACCTTGTGGCCCGTCAGTTTGATGACCGCGCCTTCCGGGGCGACGTCGCCATAGATGACGGCATAGCTGCCGCGCGCCATGACGGGCGCGTCAAAGCTGGTCACCACCACCTGGCCGGGGGTCTCCTCGGCGTCGCCGGCCTCGGCGAACAGGCTGCGGCCGCTGACGGTCGGGGTGTTCACGATCTTGCCGGCCTCGGCCATCCGCTGCGTGACCAGGCGGGTGCCGCCGGCGGCGAACAGGTGCGAGGCCAGGAAGCGGCCGCCCGGCTTCAGGTCGCAGATGACCGGCGCCTCGACGCAGGCCTGGTGGCAGTCCTCGACGCCGAAATCGACGCCGGCCTCGGCCGCGATGGCCGTCAAGTGCATGACCGCATTGGTCGATCCGCCCGAGGCCGAGACCGCGACTGCGGCGTTCTTCAGGCTGGCGCGGGTGATGTATTTGCGGGCCGTGTCGCCGGAAAAGACACGCTCGACGATGATCCGGCCGCAGCGTTCGCCTTCGGCCGCCTTGCTGGGATCGACGGCGGGCACATCGTTGGCGCCCATGGGCGAGATGCCCATGACCGACAGGGCCATGGCCATGGTGTTGGCGGTGAACTGACCGCCGCAGGCGCCGGCGCCGGGGCAGACGGCTTGCTCGACCGCCTTCAGACCGGCGTCGTCCAAGGCGCCCGCCGAATGGGCGCCGATAGCCTCAAAGACTTCCTGGACCGAGACCTCCTTGGTCCCGATCACGCCGGGCATGATGGTGCCGCCGTAATAGACCAGGCCCGGGATATCCATCCGCGCCAGGGCCATGGCCGCCGCCGGGATCGTCTTGTCGCAGCCGACGATGCAGACCACGCCGTCCAGCTGGTGGCCCTCGATGGCCAGTTCGATCGAGTCGGCGACGACCTCACGGCTGATCAGCGAGGCCTTCATCCCGGCCGTGCCCATCGAGATGCCGTCGGTGACGACGATGGTGTTGAAATCGACCGGATAGCCGCCCGCCGCGACGATGCCGGCGCGCACGTCCTTGGCCAGACGATCCAGGTGCATGTTGCACGGGGTGACCGTCGACCAGGTGTTGACGATGCCGATCATCGGCTTGTCGAAGTCGGCGTCCTGCATGCCGGCGGCGCGCAGATACGAGCGGGCCGCGGCCCGGCTCGGGCCAGCCGTCACCGCCGCGCTGCGGGCGTTGGGCTTTCTGGGCTGAGAGGTAGAATCTTGCGTCATCGGTCCGGTTCTTTTTGAACCGCCGCGCACTAAAAACCCCGCTTCCTTTCGGAGGCGGGGTGGTGCGAGGCGATCCTGAGTGCGTTTAGGTCAGGTCGCGTGCATCCACGCCGCTTGCGTAAGCAGGCCGAGAAGTACGAGGAGAATGAGGAATACGGGGCCTTCCAGGCCGACAGGCGCACGAACGGCGGCAACCGCCTGAGCGGTGCGTCCCTTCATCGTGTCGCGCGTCATCGTGGCCACGGGTGGCTCCTGTTCTGACGCCAAGAAACCATAGCCGCCGGACAGTTACAATCCCTGTCGCAAAAATTTTGCGCATTAGATCGAAAATGGCCGCCTGAAGGGTGTTTCTTACCCAAAGCCGACAGGGCCGCCTCTGGAAGCGTAACCGTCCATCACATCATGTTACGCGCGCGGGGTTGAAACCCGTCCGCGACCGCTCCATTGAGACGCGCACCTATATAACGCTCGTCATACCGATCACAGGAGCTTCCCCATGACCGTTCGCGTCGCCATCAATGGTTTCGGCCGCATTGGCCGCCTTGTCCTGCGCTCGATCATCGAACACGGCCGCACGGACATCGAAGTCGTGGCGATCAACGATCTGGGTCCGGTCGAGACCAACGCCCACCTGTTCCGCTACGATTCGGTTCACGGCCGCTTCCCCGGCACGGTGACTTCGGGCGAAGACTGGATCGACGTTGGGACGGGCAAGATCAAGGTCACGGCCGAGCGTGATCCGGCCAACCTGCCGCACGCCGAACTGAAGGTGGACATCGCCTTCGAATGCACCGGCATCTTCACGTCCAAGGACAAGGCCAGCGCCCACCTGAAGGCCGGCGCCAAGCGCGTCCTGGTCTCGGCCCCGGCCGACGGCGCCGACAAGACCATCGTCTACAAGGTCAACCACGAGACCCTGACCGCCGACGACATCGTCGTGTCGAACGGCTCGTGCACCACCAACGCCCTGGCCCCGGTCGCCAAGGTGCTGAACGACCTGTTCGGCATCGAGCGCGGCTATATGACCACCATCCACTCCTACACCGGCGACCAGCCGACGCTGGATACGATGCACAAGGATCTGTACCGCGGCCGCGCCGCCGCCCTGTCGATGATCCCGACCTCGACCGGCGCCGCCAAGGCCCTGGGCCTGGTCCTGCCGGAACTGAAGGGCAAGCTGGACGGCTCTTCGATCCGCGTCCCGACCCCGAACGTCTCGGTCGTCGATCTGAAGGTCGTCGCCGGTCGCGAGGTCACGGTCGAAGAGATCAACGCCGCGCTTCAGGCCGCCGCAGACGGCCCGATGCAGGGCGCCCTGTTCACGACGACCGATCCACTGGTCTCGCACGACCTGAACCACATCCCCGCCTCCTCCACCGCCGCCCTGCCCCAGACCCAGGTCGTCGACGGCAAGCTGGCCCGCGTGCTCAGCTGGTACGACAACGAATGGGGCTTCGCGACCCGCATGGCCGACACGGCCCTGGTGATGGCGAAGTTCCTCTAAGCCGCAGACGTCTCCTCCCCACAGCGTGGGGAGGGGGACCACGAAGTGGTGGAGGGGCTCTTTCCGCCGCACCGAACCTGGGGCCAGAGCCCCTCCGTCACGGCGCAAGCGCGCTGCGCCCCCCCCCTCGCTTCGCGACGGGGAGGAGACAGGGAAACGATCATGACCTTCCGCACCCTCGACAACGCACACGACCTCGGCGGCAAGACGGCCCTGGTCCGCGTGGACTTCAACGTCCCGATGGAGGACGGCAAGGTCACGGACGACACCCGGCTGCGCGTCGCCCTGCCGACAATCCAGCGCCTGCGCGACGCCGGCGCCAAGGTCGCGCTGCTGGCCCACTTCGATCGCCCCAAGGGTCAGCGCGTCCCGTCGATGAGCCTGAAGCCGGTCGTTCAACCGCTGGAGCAGTTGCTCGGCGCCCCCGTCCGTTTCGCCGACGACTGCATCGGCCCGGACGCCGTGGACGCCATCCGCGATCTGGACGCCGGCGGCGTGGTCCTGTTGGAGAACGTCCGCTTCCATGCGGCGGAAGAGGCCAATGATCCGGTCTTCGCCCAGAAGCTGGCGGACCTGGGCGACCTTTATGTCAACGACGCCTTCTCGGCAGCCCACCGCGCCCACGCCTCGACCGAAGGGATTGCGCACCACATCCCCGCCTATGCCGGCGAGTCCATGCGCCGCGAACTCGATGCGCTCGACGCCGCCCTCGGCAATCCTCAGAAGCCGGTTCTGGGCATCGTCGGCGGCGCAAAGGTCTCGACCAAGCTGGACCTGCTGAAGAACCTGGTCGGCAAGCTGGATCGGCTCGCCATCGGCGGTGGCATGGCCAACACCTTCCTGTTCGCCCAGGGAATCGACATCGGCGGTTCGCTGGCCGAACGCGAAATGGCCGACACGGCCCGCGAGATCATGGCCGAGGCCGAGGCGCAGGGCTGCACACTGCTGCTGCCCGTCGATTTCGTGGTCGCGACCGAGGTCAAGCCCGGCGCCGCCTCCCGCCCCGTCATCGCCGGCGCCGCGCTTTCGGCCGACGACAAGATCCTGGACGCCGGCCCGGCCACCGTCGCACGCCTGCTGGAAGCCCTGACGCTTTCGAAAACCCTGATCTGGAACGGACCGCTGGGCGTGTTCGAGGTGCCGCCCTTCGACGCCGCCACCGTGACAGTCGCCCGTCATGCGGCCGCACTTGCTAAGGCCGGTGTGCTGGTCGCCGTCGGCGGCGGCGGCGATACGGTCTCGGCCCTGAACCACGCGGGCGTGTCGGACGACATGACCTTCGTCTCCACCGCCGGCGGCGCCTTCCTGGAATGGATGGAGGGCAAGCCCCTGCCCGGCGTAGAGGCCCTGCGCGTCTGATCGGCGGCGATGCAGGCGGATCACGCCTGCGTCCCGGCCTTCCGAATTCACGCTGAAACGGCTGTAACGCGGCGTGACTTCGCCACGCCTCGCGGCTAGTCTCTCGCCCAATCAAAAAAGACTATTCGGCTCAGGAGACTATCCCATGGCGCGCATCACGCTGCGACAGTTGCTCGACCACGCGGCAGAGAACGATTACGGCCTGCCCGCCTACAACATCAACAATATGGAACAGGGTCTGGCGATCATGGAAGCGGCCCACGAGGTCAACGCCCCCGTGATCATTCAAGCGAGCCGAGGCGCCCGCAACTACGCCAACGATATCGTCCTGGCCAAGCTGATCGACGCCCTGGCCGAGCTCTATCCGCACATCCCGGTCTGCATGCACCAGGACCACGGCAACGGCCCGGCGACCTGCGCCACCGCCATCCAGTACGGCTTCACCTCGGTGATGATGGACGGTTCGCTGGAAGAGGACGCCAAGACCCCCGCCTCCTACGAGTACAACGTCGATGTCACCCGCCGCGTCACCGAAATGGCCCACGCCTGCGGCGTCTCGGTCGAGGGTGAACTGGGCGTGCTCGGTTCGCTGGAGACCGGCATGGGCGAGGCCGAGGACGGCCACGGCTTCGAAGGCAAGCTGGATCATTCGCAACTGCTGACCGACCCGGATCAGGCCGTCGATTTCGTCGCCGCCACCAAGGTCGATGCGCTCGCCATCGCCATGGGCACCAGCCACGGCGCCTACAAGTTCTCGCGCCAGCCGGACGGCGAAGTCCTGGCCATGAACGTGATCGAGGAAATTCACCGCCGCCTGCCCAACACCCACCTGGTGATGCACGGCAGTTCTTCCGTTCCCCAGGACCTGCAGGACATCATCAACCAGTACGGCGGTGAAATGCCCCAGACATGGGGCGTGCCGGTCGAGGAAATCCAGCGCGGCATCAAACACGGCGTGCGCAAGGTCAACATCGACACCGACAACCGCATGGCCATCACCGGTGCCATTCGTAAAGCGTTGATGGAAAAGCCGGGCGAGTTTGACCCGCGCTCCTATCTGAAGCCCGCCAAGGAGGCGATGAAGAAGCTCTGCATGGAGCGCTACGTCCAGTTCGGCTGCGAAGGCCAGGCCTCGACGATCCGCCCGCTGTCCACCGCACAGATGGCCAAACGCTACGCCTCGGGCGACCTGGATCCGTCCTTCCGCGGCGCCTCCGTAAAGGCCGCCTAAGCACTTCTAGACCGGGTAGCGGCCGCTCAGTTCGCGCCGCACCCGGCGAACGTACCATTCGGCCCGGTCCAGCGCGTCGCGTGCGTCTCTGGCGTTGCGGCGCGCATCGCGGATCTCGCCCCGGACCTCTTGGATACGGTCGCCAATCCTATCCCGCTCCTCATGCGTGAGGCCCTCGCCCCGCAGTTCCTTCTGCTTGGCCTCCAGCTTGTCCTCGCGGTTCTCGATCCGGGCCTCGGCGCTGCTCAGCGCGCCTTGCGCCGCCTCAAACGCGTCCTCGACCTCATGGAGCCTCAACCCGTCCCGATAAGCGGGAAGGAACGCCTGCTCCTCCTCCGGCCGACAGACCCCATAATAGGTATTGCCCGCCCGCCCCTCGGCCCATCCCCGCTCGAACGTGCAATAGGACCGCAATCCGTCCTCGCGCGCCGAGCCATAGGCGGCCGGATTGGGCGCGGCCTGATATTTGGCGCAGGCCTTGGCGTGGTCGTCGAGCCGCGTCATCGGATAGCCCGACGCGCCGTCGGCATAGCCCTTCCTCCCCAGGCGCCGGCCAGGCACTGGTCCTTGCTCATGGTCGTGCAACTGCTTAGCAGCGCCGCCACGGCGGCCGCGCCCCCGGCGATGATAAACCGCGTCATCGGATACCCTCTTGCGCCCCAAGCTTGACTATCGCCCCACGTCCGCCTCTCGCGCAAGCGGCCGGTCGTGCTAGGGAGCCCCGGTGTCCGACCCTGACCTGATCGACGACGAAGACCCGTCCCCCGCTTCCGCTCCTGCCGAGGTGTTGGAGGCCCGCATCGACGCGTCCGGCGTCCGCCTGGACAAGGCCCTGGCCGAGGCCTTCCCCACCCTGTCGCGCGCCCGTCTCCAGGCCCTGCTGGCCGAAGGCGCCGTCACCCGCGACGGTGCGATCCTAACCGGTGGTTCGGCCAAGGCCCAGCCCGGCCTCTATGTCGTCACCCTGCCGCCCGTCGCGCCCGCCACGCCCCAGCCGCAGGCCATCCCCCTGACCGTCCTCTACGAGGACGCCGACCTGATCGTCATCGACAAGCCCGCAGGCATGGCCGCCCATCCGGCGCCCGGCACGCCCGACGGCACACTGGTCAACGCCCTGCTGGCCCACTGCGGCGACAGCCTGTCGGGCATCGGCGGCGTCGCCCGCCCCGGCATCGTCCACCGGCTGGACAAGGACACCTCCGGCGTCATGGTCGCCGCCAAGACCGACCGCGCCCACCAGGGCCTGTCGGCCCTGTTCGCCACCCACGACATCGAGCGTACCTACATCGCCCTGACACGCGGCGCCCCGTCGCCGTCCAGGGCCCGGATCGTGACCCGCATCGGCCGCTCCACCGGCGACCGCAAGAAGATGGCCGTGCTCAAGGCCGGCGGCCGTGAAGCTATCACCGACTATGTCGTTCAAGCGACCTTCGGAGAACCGGCTAGGGCCGGCGGCGCCCCCATGGCCGCCCGCGTCGCCTGCACCCTGCACACCGGCCGCACCCACCAGATCCGCGTCCACCTGTCGGCCAAGGGCTCGCCCATACTCGGCGACGCGACCTATGGCTCGGGCAGCCCCGCAATCCCCGTCCGCGCCGCCATCGCTGAGGCGGAGTTGTCGCGCCAAGCGCTCCACGCCGCCGTCCTCGGCTTCGTCCATCCCGTCACCGGCGAACAGATGCGCTTCGAAACCGCACCTCCGACTGATATGCTGCGCCTCGAAGCCCTGCTGTCCGAACTCTGAGACTCGCCATGCTCGATCCCGAAATCCACGACAACGCCGCGCTGAAACGCTACGAACTGCCCGTCGATGGCGAGGTGGCGATCGTCACATACAACCTCTCCCCGCCCAATCTGATGATCACCGAAACCCTGGTCCCGGAACGGCTTGAGGGCCAAGGGATCGCCAGTCGCCTGGCCAAGCACGTGCTGGCCGACGCCAAGGCCCGCGACCTGCTGATCCTGCCGGTCTGCCCCTTCTTCTCCGCCTATCTTCAGAAACACCCCGAACACGCCGAGGCGGTTCACCCGACCTATCGCGGCATCCTGGGAATCTAGGATCCGGCGCCGAACACCCCGGCCATGGCCATGACGAACAGGCCCACGATGGCGACGGCCGACACGCACGCGGCGACCGCCCCCACAGCGAGGACGACAATCAAGACCTGTTCGCGCACGCTCTTTTTCATTGTCGCGTTTTAGACTCCCAGCTTGTCTTTCGTCCAACGCGCACGTCTTGAATAGCAACTGTCCAAGTTCTATATAGTCTTCTGAACGGCGCGAGTGGCGCCAGGGTCACGGTCACGCTTTCGTGTGACCATCCGCCTCTAAAAATGGCGGCAACCCATCGCTACTTCACCGGTTGAGGGGTGAGACTTCGGAGCACGCACCGTGGCCGATGACGAAGAGCCCGCTCGTTTAGACGGTCGGAGGGACCTGTATATGGCTGCCAATAGTACGCTCGCGGTGATGTCGCCTGAACAAGGCCTGTCGCGTTATCTGACGGAAATCCGCAAGTTTCCGATGCTGACCAAGGACGAGGAGTTCATGCTGGCGAAGCGCTGGTCTGAGCACCAGGACGCCGAGAGCGCCCACCGTCTCGTGACCTCGCACCTTCGTCTCGTGGCCAAGATCGCCATGGGCTATCGCGGCTACGGCCTGCCGATCGGCGAAGTGATCTCCGAGGGCAATGTCGGCCTGATGCAGGCCGTCAAGAAATTCGACCCGGACAAGGGCTTCCGCCTGGCGACCTACGCCATGTGGTGGATCCGGGCCTCGATCCAGGAATACATCCTGCGCAGCTGGTCGCTCGTGAAGATGGGCACCACCGCCGCGCAGAAGAAACTGTTCTTCAACCTGCGCAAGGCCAAGAGCCAGATCTCGGCCTTCGAGGAAGGCGACCTGCACCCCGAACACCTCGCCGCCATCGCCACGAAGCTGGGCGTCAGCGAGGAAGAGGTCACCAACATGAACCGCCGTCTCGGCGGCGACGCCTCGCTGAACGCGCCCCTGCGCGCCGACGGTGAAAGCGAGTGGCAGGACTGGCTCGCCGACGACACGGCTGTTTCCCAGGAAACCCAACTCGCCGAAGACGAGGAAAAGGGCATCCGCATGAGCCTTCTTCAGGAAGCCATGGAAGAGCTGACCGACCGCGAGAAGCACATCCTCACGGAGCGCCGCCTCAAGGACGATCCGGTGACCCTGGAAGAACTCGCCGGCCAATACGGCGTGTCGCGCGAACGCGTGCGCCAGATCGAGGTCCGCGCCTTCGAGAAACTGCAAAAGGCCATGCGCGCCGCCGCCGAAGAGCGGAATCTCGTCGACGCCTGATCGAGCCTGACCTGTCGCGCTCTATCGGCGCGACAGGCCTCTATCGGTTCAGGACGCCCGCGCCATCGGGGCCGCTTGCTCTGCAGCCTTCGCCGCCGCGACTACGGCGCCGATCGGCTGGGCCAGCCCGACCTTGGTCACCTGACCACCGGCCAGATAGGCCTGCAGCGTCGCCACGACCATCGCCAGCTTTGCGTCCGCCGTCTTGATCGCCAGCCCGTTCAGCGTTTCCGCCTGCTGTCGAATGGCGCGCGTCGCTTGCGACGGATCCTGATCGAACTGCGCCAATGCTGAAATCAGGATGCGGATCGCCTGATCCTTCACCTCGGCCGGCCCACCGCCGCCCAAACCGTCGCTGCGCCGCTTGCGCGCGCCCGAGTATTCGCCCGAGTTGAACCGCCGCCGATCCGGCCCGACATAGCCGACCGCCTCGATCCAGGGCCTGGGCTTCAACGCCACGTTCTCGACCCGCTTGAACAGGTCGCCAGTCGTGAAGGGCTTTCTCAGAAACTCGTGGATGCCGGAATCGCGCGCGCCTTTGATGGCGGCGGCTGTCGCCTCGCCCGTCACCATGATGATAGGCGACATTCGGCACGCCATGCTCGACCGGCGTATCCGCCGCGCCAGCGTCTCGCCGTTCAGCGCCTCACCGGACCGCTCGGTGAAGATCACGCCCGGCTCGACGTCGCGCAGCAGCTCCAGCGCCCGCTCCTCGTCGGTCTCGGCATAGACCTCGCGCGCGCCCATCCCCTTCATGATGTCCGTCAGCAGTCGTGCGGACGACAGGTTGGGATCGACGATCACCACCCGCCTGACGGCGGGTTCGATGCGGCTCAAGGTTCTGGCGTTTGCGGCGAACACGTCCGTCTCCCGTTTGGAGCCGTTATCCTTACCGCGCGCTGGTTAAAGCCTGTTGAATCAAGGAAACCGCCGCCTCAGCCCTGGAAGGGGTCCCGCATCAAAATCGTGTCGTCGCGCTCGGGGCTGGTGGACAGCAGGGCCACCGGCGCGCCGATCAGCTCCTCGATCCGCCGCACATATTTGATGGCGTTGGCGTTGATGTCCTTGAAGCTGCGAACCCCGGCTGTGCTCTCGCTCCAGCCTTCCAGCTCTTCGAACACCGGCTCGGCCGCCGCCTGGGCCTTCAGACTGGACGGCAGATAGTCCAGCACCTCGCCATCGACCTTGTAGCCGACGCAGATCTTCAGCGTCTTCAGCCCGTCCAGCACGTCCAGCTTGGTCAGGGCGATGCCGTCGATGCCGTTGATCGCCACCGACTGGCGCACCAGCACGGCGTCGAACCAGCCGCAGCGCCGCGCCCGCCCCGTATTCACCCCGACCTCGCGGCCGACAGTCGCCAGATGCTGGCCGACCTCATCGTCCAGCTCGCAGGCGAACGGACCCTCGCCCACGCGGGTCGTATAGGCCTTCACGATGCCGAGCACATAGCCGACGCCGCGCGGCCCGATGCCCGACCCCGCCGCCGCCTGACCCGCTACGGTGTTCGAACTGGTGACATAAGGATAGGTGCCGTGGTCCACGTCCAGGAAGGCGCCCTGCGCCCCCTCGAACAGCACGCGCTTGCCGTCCTTTTGCGCCTGGTCCAGCACCCGCCACGCCGGCTTCACATAGGGCAGGATCTTCGGCGCGATCTCCAACAGCGACGCCAGCAGCGCCTCCGGGTCGATCGGCTCCAGCCCCAGCCCGGCGCGCAGCGGATCATGGTGTGAGCGCAGACGCTCGATCTTGACCTTCAGGTCGTCTTCATTGGCCAGGTCACAGACCCGGATGGCGCGACGCCCCACCTTGTCCTCATAGGCCGGGCCGATCCCCCGCCCCGTCGTGCCGATCTTGGCGCCCGGGGCACTCGCCGCCGCCTCGCGCGCCACGTCCAGCGCCGGATGGATGGGCAGGATAAGGCAGGCGTTGTCCGCGATGGTCAGGATCTCAGGGCTGATGGCCACGCCTTGAACCTGGATCTTCTCGATTTCGCCGACCAGATGCCAGGGATCGACGACCACGCCGTTGCCGATGATCGACGGCTTGCCCTGCACGACGCCGCTGGGCAGCAGCGCCAGCTTGTAGACCTTGCCGTCCACGACCAGCGTATGGCCCGCATTGTGACCGCCTTGGAACCGCACGACCATGTCGGCGCGGTTGGACAGCCAGTCCACGATCTTGCCCTTGCCCTCGTCGCCCCACTGGGCGCCGACCACCGCTACGTTCGCCAAGGTCCGTACTCCGCCTAGCGTTCTCCTTGGAGAACGCGTCAAAACCAGCAGGCGCCGCGTCATCGCGGCGATCTGAATGCGGGCGCAGCCTATAGCGGGGGAATCATCCGATGTCGTCCCAGAAGTCGGATTTATCCGATCTCCGAGACCGCCGTTTCGAACGCCCATTCCAGCCAAGGCGTCGCCGCCATCACATCGGTCGTCTCGACCGTGCAACCGCACCACAGCCTAAGCCCAGGCGGTGCGTTACGATGCGGCTCCATGTCGAACACCGCCGCCTCGCCTTCCAGCAGGGCCTTGAACCGCACGACGAAGGCTTTCTGCGCCTTGGGGTCCAGCGCAGCGATCCGCGCATCGGTGAACTTCAGGCAGACCGATGTCGTCGATCGGATTTCCTGCCGATCCGGCAGGAAGGCGATCCAGTCCGTCCGCTCAACCCACTTCGCCAATGCCGCATAGTTGGCGTCCGTGCGCCGGATCAGCTCCGTCAGGCCGCCGATGCCCTTCGCCCAGTCCAGGGCGTCGATCCAGTCCTCGATGGTCAGGATAGAGAAGGTGTTGATCGCCACCCCGTCCGCCAACGCCCGGTCGAACCGACCCTTGCCGTCCGTCAACCGCAGCAGCTTGGGGATCGCCCGATCAGGCCGATACCCATCCAGCCGCGCCACCGCGCGCGGCGACAGCATCATCACGCCGATGCCCGCCTCGCCGCCCAGCGCCTTCTGGAAGCTGAAGGTCACGACATCCAGCTTGTCGAACGGCAAGGGCATGGCGAAGGCGGCCGAGGTCGCGTCGCAGATGGCCAGCCCCTCGCGATCGTCGGAAATCCAGTCGGCGTCCGGCACGCGCACGCCCGAGGTCGTGCCGTTCCACGGAAACACCACGTCCTTGGACCAGTCCGCTTTACTCAGATCCGGCAGTTCGCCCCACGGCGCCGTCAGCGCCTCGGGCTCCAGGCCCAGATGATCCTTCACGTCCGCCAGCCAGGTCAGGCCGAAATTCTCGAACGCCACGACCTGCACCGGCCGGTGCCCCAGCATGCCCCACAGCGCCGCCTCTACCGCGCCCGTGTCCGACCCCGGCGTGTAGAGCATCACATGGCTCTCGGGGACTTCCAGCACCTCGCGCGTCAGTCGCAGGCCATGCGCAAACCGCTCCACCACTTCCGGCGCGCGGATGCCCCGCCCCAACAAATCCGTCGGCAATCCGCCCAACGCATACCCAGGCCGTTTTGCAGTCGGCCCTGCCGAAAACCACGGCCGCGCCGGCTTCACATCAGGCTTCGCGGTCATAATCTCAACGTCCCGGCGTATAGGGCCGCTTGGCCCGCCATTCCTCGGCGAACTTGGTCAGGGCCTCGTCAGGCTCGTCCGGCAGCGTCACCACCAGCCGCGCCAGCAGATCCCCGCGCTTGCCTGCCGCATAGGCCCCGCGCGCCTTCAGCCGCAGAATCTTGCCCGAGTTCGACCCCGCCGGGATCGTCATCTGCACCACGCCCTCGGGCGTCGGTACGCGCACCTTGGCGCCCAGCACCGCGTCGGGCACCGACACCGGCAGATCCATGGTCAGGTCCGCCCCATCGCGCTTGTAGATCGGATGCGTCTCGATCCTCAGCTCGATCAGGGCGTCGCCGTTCTCGGCCCCGCGCCCCGGCGAACCCTGTCCGCGCAGGCGGATGGTCTGGCCTTCCGACGCCCCCTTGGGAATGGTCACGTCCAGCGTGCGGCCGTCCGAGAACTGGATCCGCCGCGTAGCCCCCGCGATGGCGTCTTCCAGACTGATGTCCAGCGTCGCCTTCACGTCCTGGCCGCGCGAGGTGAAGTCCCGCGCGCCGCGCTGACGCCCCGCCCCGCCGAACATGCCGAACAGGTCGTCCAGATCGACGCCTTCGAAGTTCGCGCGACCGCCCGGTCCGCCGCCGAAACCGCCGCCCGCGCCGCCCTGGCCGAACGGACTGCCGCCGGCGCGACCGCCTCCGCCGAAGCCGCGATATTGTTCGTTGCCGTCATTGTCGATCTGGCCGGCGTCGTATTTGGCCCGCTTCTCGGCATCGCCCAGGATGTCGAAGGCCGCCGTCACCCGCTTGAACTTGTCCTCGGTGATCTTGTCGCCGGGGTTCTTGTCGGGGTGCAGCTCCTTGGCGAGCTTGCGATACGCCTTCTTGACCTCGTCCGCGCTCGCGCCCTTCGAAACGCCCAGTTCCTTGTAGGGGTCGCCTGCCACGTGCGTTGTCGCTCCAACTGAAAAGATCGAGAGGCCGTCAGTTAAGCCATGCCCCGCCCCACGCAAAGGGCCGGACCCGTCATTTGCTCAGATCAGCCCGATTTCCGCCTCCACCTCTGCCTCTGGGCCCCACCCAAACCCCTCGCCCCACTGCGCCACGGCGATCCGCGCCGTCGCCGTCACGCCCTCGGGAAAGTCCGCGGCCAAGGCAGCCGCCGGATAGAAGGCGGACAAACTCTCCGCCTCCATCGTCCGAACCCCGACCCCGCCGTCCAGCACCCGCACACGGAACCGCACCGGATCGACCGCCGCAGGCTCCCCGTCCCAACCATCGCCGAACAGCCGCACACGCGACGTCCACCGGATCGTCAGCCCGTCCCCCTCCGCAGCGATGACCATTCCACACGGCGACCACGGCCGGTCATGCACGCCCCTCGACTGAAATACCGTCTCGGTGAACCCCGTCCCGCCCGGCGCTGCGCCCGCAGGCCCCGCGCGACAGACCAGCGGCAGGCCCCGCCCCCCCCGCCCGATCTCCGCCCGCGCCAGCCGGTCGTCCAGGAACACCACGACCGATCCCGCCCCGGCGCCGGCCCGCATCTCGACCTCGGTCCCCTGCTGTCCGCGCAACAGACCCTCCAGCCGCCACGTCCCCGGCCCGATGAGCACAGCCGACCGATACTGCACGATCTCCCAGCCCGCCGCCGTCTCGACCGCCAGCGCATTGCCGCCGCCCAGCACCGCCGCCGCGACCGCGCTCTCGGGCGCCGCCCCCTCGACCCGCACCACGACCGCATGGACCTCGTCCCAGCGATGCCGCACCCCTGGCCCCAACGCCTCGACCAGCACCTCGACCGTCGCCGGCGTCTCCACATCGCCTCGCGCCGTCAGCGTCTCGGCCGACGCCCCCGCATGCAGCCGCATCGTCCGCCAGGGTTCCGCCGCCACAGCCACGACCGGCCGCGCATCTTCCTCACGCCCCATTAACGGCGGCAAATCCATCACTCTAAGGAACGGCGCCCCGACCACCGCCGGCGTCTCGCCGCCGCGCCAGACGCCATCGTCCTCGACGACCCGCCGCGCGCGCAGAGGCTCCAGCACCGCCGACGGCGTCTCGTCCGCCGTCGTCCGCATCACGCGCCAGGCGCCCGCCGCGCCTTCCAGACACACCCCGTCCCCCGGCTCCATCCGCAAAGCCTCCAGCGGCCCCAGCGCCAGGGTCTTCGCCTCCACGCCGTCCCCGATCAGCGCCCGCTCCGCCGCTGCTCTCGCCAGCCCGCCGCCGCACACCAGCGGCAGGTCCAGATCCACCCCGCCGCCGGTCGCCGCTGCATCGTCCGACCGCACGACCACCGCGCCGGTCTGATAATCCGCCGTCTCGTCGATGAACCGCACCCGCGCCTCGCCCGCCCTCGGCTCCAGCGTCCGCGTCGTCGCCTCCGCCGCACCGGTCTCAGGCAAGGCCAGCGCCTCGCCCGCGATCTCCACCACCACCTCCACACGCCCCAGCACGGCGACCCGCCCGTCCCGCTCTGCCGCCACGGCGTCGAACGCCGCCAGCAGCGGCTCCAGCGCATCGCGCGTCCGCATCGGCCGGTCGATCACATAGCCGGCCGCCGCCCCCTCGACGCCCTCGACCGACATCTCTGACGGCGACAACCCGCCGCGCGCCAGCACCGCTTCGATCAGGTCACGCCCGTCCCCCGCCAGCCGCCCGTTCAGCCAATGCCCGGCCCGCCACGCGCCGGCGTCCGCCCAGACATCCCCCCTTGCTGGGAACGCCGGATACGGCCGCGCGTCCCAGCACCAGGCGTCCGCCCCCGCCAGCATCCGCCCGCCATAGATTGCCGATGCGGGATTGTTCTCCGGGTCCGTATAGTGCCCCAGCACCGCCTCCAGCGACGCCCGCTGCACCGCATCGTCGCGCGCGCCCGTCGATCCAGGCGGCAGATGGCTCTCGGTACTCTTGGGGTCCTGGAACAGGTTCGGCGCATTGCCGCCCCGGTCCACCGCCGCACAGCCGAACTCCGACAGCCGCACCGGCTTCATGCCGGGAACCCAGGCCGTCGGCGTCGGCGCCCTCACCCCGCCCGGCCGGTCATGGTGCCGGTTCGACCACCAGCCCTTCAGGTCCTTGGGCCGAAACACCCAGTCCTCGCCATATGCCCCATCAATGATGGGCGTCCGCACCTGCGCCGTCCGATCCGCCTCATCCGTATAGTACCAGTCGAACCCGTCCCCGCCCGCGACGCCCGCCGCCAGATAGGCCGGGTCCGCCGCCCCGTCGAACGTCGCCGCGTCCACGCCGCCGTCGTCCTCTCGCCAGTCCGTCAGCGGCGGATACCAGTCGATGGACACATGATCGATGTTCGTATCGGCCCACAGCGGATCGAGATGGAACACGACCTCCCCTCCCGCTTGCCGCCCGAAATACTCGCTCCAGTCCGCCGCATAGGACAGGGCCACGCCCGACCCGACCACCGCCCGGCATTCCGCCGCCAGCGTCCTGAACTGTTCGACCGCCGGAAAGCCCCCGGCCGCATCCCGCGTCCAGGTCACGCCCCGCATCTCCGAACCGATCAACAGCCCGTCCGCCCCCTCCTCGGCCGCGATCCGGGCATAGTGCAGCGCCATTCGCCGTAGACCCCAATCCTCGGCCCCGCCGAACAGGGCCGCGATCTCCGCCGTCGCCCCCGCTCCGTCCACGCCCGCCACCCGTCCGCGCCACGGATAACCGGGGCAGTCCATGAAGACGAACGGATACAGGGTCACCTCCAGCCCCCGCGCCTTCAGCTCGCGGATCGCCTGACGCACGCTCTCGTCCGACGGCGTCCCGCCATAGGCCGGCGCCCCATCGATCTGACTGACCTGATAGGCGTCTTCGCGCGCCACCCCCGCCACGGACCAGGCCATCGGCTCCGTCGGCTTGTCCCGCCGCTCCACCCCCGGTCGCACGTGGCATTCCCCGGCCCTCAGATCGCTGCCGAACCAACCGACCACCAGACTGACCCGTTTCAGCTCCGGCAGCTGCGCCTGCAGCTGGTCCAGCGACACCAAGAGGTCCGCCCGACCCTCGCCGTTGTGCACATTCTCAGGCCGTGTCCGCGTCAGCCCCTCGCGTCGCACCACCGCCTCGGTCGCCAGGGCGAACTCCCCTGCGCCGGGGATCAGACACACCCCCTCAAGCATATCCTCCAGCCGCGCCTTCTGCCCGCGCGGCCGCCGAAACACTTCGAAACTCAGCTGCGGAACCCGGTCCCCGAACGGTCCCAGCGGCAAGTCCTCGAACACCACATAGGCCGTGCCGCGATAGGCCGGCGCCGCCCCTTCCACCGCCTCGATCAGAGGATCCGGCATCTGGTCCTCGCCCCCGCGATGCACCCGCATCACGACGCCGGTCATGTCCATCAGCCGCCCATCGGCCCAGACCCGCCCAACGCCGTCGATCTGCCCCTCGCACAGCGCCACCGCGAAACTCAGCGAATAGACATAGTCGACAGTCTTCGGCCCGCCCTTGCCCGCCCGCCCCTTGGACTTGCCTTCCAGGAACCGCGCCGCCCAGATCACCTGACCCGTCACCCGCGCCCGTCCAAAGACGCAGGCCATCGGCGACCCCTCCGCCGTCCCCTGCACCTTCAGCGTCTCCAGCCGCGGCCCCACCTGCCGCGCCGGCGCCAGCGACCCGACCACGCGATTGTCGATCGCCCGCCCGAGGGTCGAGCCGATCACCCGCCCGATACCGCCGCCGACCTGCTGGCCCACAGCGCTCAACACAACCTGAGCCAATCAACCCTCCTTCGGAAACCGAAACGCGGCGACCAGCCGTCGCCGCCACCACACGCCCATCCAGCTCTCGACCACCGCCCGCCCCCAATAGGCGTGGATCATCCTCAGCTCCGGCCCGCCGATGTCGCTCAGGATGGCGCAATGCTTCACCGCCACCCCCGGCGACATCCGAAACAGCAGCACGTCCCCCGCCCGCATCTCATCGACCGCGACCGGCCTCAGCCACCGCCCCGCCGCCTCCAGCAGCGTCTCGCGCCCGCCCGTCTCGGCCCAGTCCGCCGAATAGGCCGGCAAGACCTCCGGCTCCTCGCCTGCCACCTCGCGCCACACCCCGCGCACCAGCCCCAGACAATCCGCGCCCACGCCCTTCACGCTGGCCTGATGCCGATAAGGCGTGCCGAGCCAGGTTCGAGCGGCAGCGACCGCACAGCCCTCTCCCTCCCCCCGCGGGGGAGGGTGGTCGAGCCGCAGGCGAGACCGGGTGGGGGCGGCCAGGCGACCCGCGCCCACTCTCCCTGCCGTCCCCACCCCGTCATCGCTACGCGCTAACGCCCCTCCCCCGCAGGGGGAGGGAGAGTTCTTCATCGCCCCGCCCCTCACCGCCGACTCCCGCCGTCGTTCCGCGCGCTTCCCGCCGGATAGGCCGTCAGGAAGTCGTCCCCCGGCACATCCGGGAACCCGCGAAAGTTCGCCCCATTGCCGAACGTCCCGACGCAGGTCTCCCACCGCTTGTCGCAGACCCGCCCCGCCGCCTCCGCGACCCCGCACCTCTGGTCCCCCAGCCGCGCATCGCACATCCGCCCATAGGTCCGCCCGACCACCCGCTCCAGCTTCGCCAGCGGCCCCTCCAATTCGGCAAGGAACACGCCCCCTTCCCGTCGAATCCGCGCCAGCGTCCCCGCCCACAACCGCACCCTCAGATCCGGCCGCGCCCAATCCACCCGCCAAAGCTCGACCGTCGCGGCATCGAACAGACCCGCCGCCACATCCGCTTCGCTGATGGCCTCGTCATCCAGCGCCCCCGCCGCCGAGACCGATCCCGCCGCCAGCCCCACGGCGCTCTCGCCCGCCCCCGCCGTCCAGCCGCTCGCGGCCCGACACACGACCCCGTCCACCACCAGGTTCCGGTCATGATCGGTGAACCCCATCACCGTCCCGTCCGCCCGCTCCAGCCGCCAAACATGACACAGCGTCGTCGCCCCGCTCTCGATACGGGCGGCCATTTCTTCCGGTATGTCCCGCATGGTTCAGACCCGAACCTCGATGAGCGGCACCGCCGCCATCCGTCCGGCCTCGAAGCTCTCCAGCGTCGTCTCGATCCGGTCCGAGTCGAACCGCACCGGCGTGTCGAACTGAAAGCCAGCCGTCACCACCACGCCCGCCCCCGGCGCGCTGGCCAGCGTCACCGCCCCCGTCGTCTCATCCACCGTGAAATCCGCGACCTCGACGCCCCCGACCGCCACTCGCACCGACCCCTCGACCGGCTTGCTGACAGGCCGCTCCACATCGCCGTATCGCTTCACCAGATCGAACGTGGTCCGCGCCCCATCCCCCACGCCCAGCACCTGATCCTCCGCCGAGATCACCCCGCCCGGCGCGCACGACTTGAAGTCGGCGAAGTCCTTGAACCGGAACCCGTACAGGCGCCCCCGCCGCGCCTCGAAGAAGGCGACCAGCTCGGCCATGTCGTCCAGCGATCTCAGGTTGGCCCCAATCAGATACCGCCTGCGACCCAGCGCCCAGGGCGTCGACCGCCGCTCGAACCCCGAAGCCAGGGTCGTGATCTCGGTCCGACGCTCCACCCCGCCGGTCGAGCCGAACGCCAGCCGCGCGGGCAGGCGCACCTCATGAAAGGCGCCCATGATCACTCTCCTGTTGTGCAAAGCCGCGCGCCCGGTCCAAACCCTTGGCGGCGGCGCTTCGGCCGCGCCTTTTCAGGTCCACGGCATTGCGCGGCGAAATTCTCAGCTACGATCCCATGACCGGCGACGGCCTGATCAGCGGCGACGATCTTCAGCGTTACGCCTTCACCTCGACCACTGCCGGTCTCGAACCGGGCCGCCGCGTCGATTTCGTCGTTCAGGACGACCGCGCGCTCAGCCTGATGGTGCTGCGCGACAGCCCCTTGCCGCCTGCCGTCTACGCGCCGGAACCCGACCTCGGGCTGTGGGGCTATTTCGTCCGCTGCGTCACCGACCGATACGTCGACGGCATGGGCCGGGCCCGGCGCAAGGAATACTGGTCGTTCGCCCTGTTCCAGTTCCTGATCCTGATGCTCGCCTTCATGCCGATCATCGGCCTGGCCATCGCCGACGCCGAGATGGGCTATGACATGGAGGCCTGGGGCGTCGCCTGGATCTGCATCGTCGCCCTGATCTATTTCGCTCTCATGATTCCCTATGTCGCCGTCGCCATCCGCCGCTTTCACGATGTCGGCCTCAGCGGCTGGCTGATCCTGATCGGCCTCGTGCCCTACGTCGGCGGCCTGTTCGTGTTCATCGTCAGCCTGTTGCCCTCGCAGCTGGGCGTGAACATCCACGGCGCGCCCCCCAAGGGCCTGGGCCAAATCGCGACTTGAGAGAAATTCTCAGGAACCGTTCGCCAAGCTTGACCTTTCAGTCTTGTCCGGCGCACGTCGTCCGGCGAAGTTCGCAAACTGCCGCTCGGCGGCGACAACCCAGGAGACTTCCGTGCGCGGTGAAATTCTCAGCTACGACGCCACGACCGGCGCCGGCCTGATCAGCGGCGACGACGGCGCCCGTTACGACTTCACCTCGGCCGCGCTTCAGTCGCCGGCCTTGCCCGCCGCCGGCGTCCGCGTGGACTTCGTGCCTGAAGGCGCCGTCGCCACCCAGATCCTGATCCTCGCCGGCGCTGCGACCACCACCGGCGTCGCCGGCGGTTACGCCGCTTCGGCCTCCTCAGCCGCCGTCGGCGCGCCCGGTTCGGGCTTCGACTTCCAGTCCGCCATGCTGTCCTTCAATGGACGCCTGCGCCGCTCGCACTTCTGGATCGGCTTCTTGATCATCTTCGGCGCCAGTTTGGTGCTGGGCTGGATTCCCTTCTTGGGCGGGCTGATCTCTCTGGCTCTGATCTGGCCCAACCTCGCCATTTCGGTGAAGCGTCTGCACGACATGGGCAAGAGCGGCTGGCTGGTCGCCATCCCCTGGGCGATCTCCACGATACTGGTCATCACCGGCTTCGTGATGATGTTCGCCGGCATCGCCGCCAGCGGCATGGATGAGAGCTACTACGAGGATAACCCGATGGCCGCGCTGTCCATCATGGGTCCGGCCTTCGGCGCCTTCACCATCGCCACACTCGTCAACCTGGCCTTCCTGCTTTGGATCGGCATCACGGATAGCCAGAAGGGTGAAAATCGCTTCGGCCCGAACCCCAAGGGCGAATGATCCAGCGAGGGTGAATCGTGACGGGTGAAGGGTGAGTGGAGGCGACGCATCGCCGCTCTGCTCGCCGTCGCTCACGATTCACCCGTCACGCCTCACATCCGCCGCGCGCCCAGACTGACGGCCCTCGCCATCATCTGGGCGATCTGAGCCTCGGACCTCAGCAGGCCCGGCGCGCCCCCGTCCACCGCCACATTGACCGTCACCCCGCCGCCGCCGGAAACCGGCCCGATCTCGCCGCCCGCCGCCGGCCGGAACACCTCCGGCCCGCGTTCTCCGACCAGATAGGCCCCGCCGCCCAGCACCGGCCCGCCGTCCGCCCGCGCCCCGCCGAAGCTGGACATCGCCGCCTGGATCGCGCCGCTCAGCCCTCCGCCGTTAGAGCCCGCCGCCGCATTGACCGCGTTCAGCACCGCCCGCGCCAGTTCGGCCAGCGACACCTCCCCGTCCGCCGCCGCCCGCGCCAGCGACCGCGTCAGGCTGTCGCCCGCACGCCCGAACGCCTCCTCGATGGCGTCAGCCGCGTCCTGCGCCGGCGCCTTCAGCGCCTCCAGCGCCGCCCCGGCCTCCGCTGCTCTCAACGCGACCTGATCGATCCCGCCCGGCCCAAACTCATCCGCCATCCGGCCAACCCTCCATCAATCGCGCCAGCCCCTCGCGCCCGAGCGGCGCCGTGCCGCGCGGCGTTTGCGTCAACATCCGCCACTCCTTCAGCGACAGCCGCCAGAACGCCTCCGGCGCCACGCCCATCGCGGCCGCCAGCCTCAGCATCTCGCCCCAGGGCGTCACCTTGCAGCCGCCGCAAACGCCTGCGCCACCGCGACCGCCGCCTCGCGCGGATCGACCGCCGCCACGTCCGGCTCAGTCTCCCCGCCCCCGCGCAACACCGCCGCCAGCACCACCATCAGATCCCTCGCCGACAGCGCCTTCATCCGCTCCGCCACCGCCGCCAGCCCATCGACGCCCAGCCGCCACCGCTTCGCCGCCTGATCGAAGAAGGCCTCGCGCACCAGCGCATCCGACGCCGCATCGCGAAAGATGCCCTGCCCCGACACCGCCGCCGACTTGACCCCCGCCCCCGCCAGCAGCTCGCGCCACCGCCCGGCGCTGTCGCCGTCGGTCGCATCCACCGTCTTCGCGTTCAGCGAGATCGTCCGCGCCCTCAACCCCGCCACCGTCGTGAACACGCCCGGCGCGCCCTCGATCTTCAGCAGCATGTCCTTGCCGGCCTGTGCCGTCATCTCTGTCTCTCCCTCTGGTCGTGAATCGTGAGTCGTGACGCGTGATCGCGTGCCGGCCGGCGTCGTCGTCACTCACGACTCACGGGTCACCACTCACGTCTTCCGTCACCGCCCTCAGCCGCACTACCGCATAGGTCCGCCGCCCGTCACCCGCCCGAAACACATCCGCGAACGTCGCCCTCAGCGTCGCCGTCCTCACACCGTCGGCCTCCAGCACCGCCTCGTGCAGACACGCCCGCACCGCCGCCGCCACCGCCTTGGCCTCCTCCGATCCTGCGAACCGCGACACGCCCGTCAGCGTCAGCCTCTGCTCGACCCCGCCCCCGTCCGCCGCCACCGGCCGGCTCTCGCACCGCCCGATCACCAGGTGCGGAAACGCGGCCTCATCCGGCGACCCGATAGCGGCGAAATCGAACACCCGCCCGCCCAGCAGGGCCGCGACCGCCGCATCGCCCTTCAGCGCCACCAGCACCGCCTTCTGCAGCGCGCTTTCATGATCCTTCATCGCACCCGCTCCAGATCCAGCGTCACCCGCCCCGGACGCCCGCTGTCCATCGCCACGATCCGCCAGTCCGCCCCGCCGAACCGCAGCACCCGCCCGACCGCCAGCCTCGGATCCGCCCGCGCCTCCGCGCCCATCGTCTCGACCGCCCGTCTCTGATCGCCCTCGCCGCGTTCGGTCCGCCTGCGCGCCCCGCACTTCAGCCAGGCCGACCCCACCGCCTCGAACGTCACGCTGCTCCCGCCATACGGCGTCTCGGCCTCCACCGGCTGAAACAGCCCCGCGAGAACTCTCACAACCGCACCACGCGATAGGGCGCGATCCAGCCCTCGACCGGCTCCACCGCCACCGGCTCCCCCCGTTCATAAGCCCGCAGCACCAGCATCAGGATCGCCAGCCGCAACGGCGCCGGCGAGGTGGATGTCAGGCCCAGCCCCACATCCCCCTCGACCTTCGCCTGCGCCGCCTCGATCAAGGTCTGGATCAGCCCGTCCTCGGCCTCATGCTCGACCCTCAGAAACAGCTTCGCCTCCGCCACCGTCACCGGCTGCGCCATGGCAATCTCCATTGTCAGAAATCACGTCTCCTCCCCATGCAATGGGGAGGGGGACCACGAAGTGGTGGAGGGGCTCTTGAAGTCCCACAGGCGTCTGTGAGGCGTCGAAGAGCCCCTCCGTCACGGCGCAAAGACGCGCCGCGCCACCTCCCCGTCGCTGCGCGACAGGGAGGAGACGATCAGCTCACATCAGCTAACGCTGAACTTCATCACCTTGATCGCATCGAAGTTCTGCACCCCACCGCCAACCCGCTTGGTCGTGTAGAACAGCACATAGGGCTTGGCCGAATAGGGATCGCGCAACACCCGCACCCCCGCCCGATCCACGATCAGATACCCCCGCTGAAAGTCGCCGAACGCGATCGACAGACTGTTCGCCGCCACATCCGGCATGGTCTCGATCTCGGTGACCGGATAGCCCAGCAGCGACGCCGTCTCGCCCAGCCGCGTCGCCGGCTGCCAGATATAGTTGCCGTCCGCATCCTTGAACTTGCGCACGGCCGAGACCGTCTTGCGGTTCATCACGAAGCGCCCGTTCGGCCGGTACTGGGCCTTGGGCGCATAGACCAGGTCGATCAGCCGGTCCGCCGGACTGGTCGGGGCGAACCCGCCCGCCGCGCCCGACGCGACATAGCCGATCTGACCCCAGCCCTGGCCCGCATCCGCAACGGTGGGATAGGTCAGGAAACCCTTGGGCTTGTTCACCCCGTCGCCGCCTACGAAGGCCTGGGTCTCCTGCGCCGCAAAGGCGTCCTCGACCTCGGCCGCCAGCCATTCGTCCAGATCGACCATGGCGTCGTCCAGCAACGCCTGGGTCGCCGCCGGATTGGCGTACAGATCGGCCGACGGGAACTCCAGCAGGGCCAAGGTCGCCGGGTCCGTCTCCGGCCGCGCCGCCGTCTCCGCCACCCAGCCGCAAGCCACCCCGGCCGTCGACACCGGCTTTCTGAACACGCCCGCCGCCACCGTGCGCACCGTGGCGATCTCGCGCATCGGAGAGGCCGCCATCAGCCGACGCTCGATGGCCCGCTCGGTCTCATACGGCACGACATAGCCGCCCGAAGTCGCCCCGCCCGACAGCCCCGCCTTGACCTCCAGCGCGCCCGACTGACCGGTCTTCAGATAGCCGTCCCACGCCGCCTTCGCCTCCGGCGCAGACGCTGGCTCCACGGGCTCGCCCCCGATAACCGGACGCCGGCTCTGGCTCATCACCCGATCCAGTCGTGCCTGAGCCGCCGCCACCGCCTGATCGATCCGCGCCACCTTCTCCTCCAGCAGCACATCGGCCGCCGCCTTCTTCTCGATCTCGCCCAGGCGGGCGTCGTTCGCCCCTTTGAACGCCTCGAACGCCGCCATCATCTCATGCACGACAGCGCGCGCCTCGGGAGTGCCCGAAGCCTGTTTGGTCTCTTTCATGGTGTCTCCGGTTGAAGAACCGCCTGTTGCGGTTAGGGTCGAGGCGTGACCGACACGACCTCGAAATTATTAGACGGCCTGCAGCGCTTCTGGCTGCTCAAGCTCGCCTGGGTAGCGGCGCCGCTGGCGCCGCTCTTCCTCATCGCCTTGGTCAAACATTATGTAGGCCCGATCTCGGGTTGGCTTTCTGCGCTTCCGTTTTTGTTGTCGTGCGCAGGCCTTGCTACCTATTGGGCCCTCGGGATGATCGGCCGTCGACAGAAGCGAGCCCGCATTCGCGGCCTGTCTCCGTTGCAACGCGTGCAAATGTCCGACGAAACCGATGTGGTTTCACTCCGCGAAACTCTTCGCATCGCCGACAATCCGCCAGTCGAAACTCTGCCGCGTTACGTGCAGGTGGCGGTCGCCTTCTGGGGCGCGCCCCTGCCCAAGCCTCTTTCGCAAACGCCGCTGGTGTTAAGCCTCTTTGTCTATGTTCTGTTGGCCGCCATGATTTTCATTGATGATCCGATGGGCGAACTCTCGCGCCGTCTGGACATGCCGCCCTTGCCCTACTGGCCCGTATTCGCATTCCTCGCTCTATCGCTTGTCGTCTTGCTTCTGCTCGGCCGACTGAATCAGATGCACCGCCACTACGTCGCCGAGGCCTCGACTTCCGGCCGCCATCCCTTCCCCGCCCTGTGACGCCCGCCTGATGTCCCACCTCACGCCGCTCGAAAGCGCCGTCATGGACGCCATGGTCTGGCAGATGGGCGACAGCGTCCCCGATCTGGCGACCCAGGCGGCGTCCAGCTCGCCGGGCCTGCGTCGCAACACCGGCGCCGGCCTCTATTCCCGGATCGTCGTCGATGCGGACCGCGCGACACGCAACCCGGACGCCACCGGCCTGTTCGGCACGGTCCATGTCATGGTCGGCGACCTGCCCGATCCCATCGGCTTCCAAATCGAGCTGCGTCAGGGCCGGCTGATTGCCCTGCACGGCCAGAGCTATGGTCAGGACACCCGCGCCATCGACTTCTCCAGCACCCCCTTCGGCGAGGTCTTCACCGTCGACGCCCGTGGCCAATCCGTCCTCTACCGCCCCGCCCGGCGCGCCCCCGACCCCGTCGCTCCGAGGCCGAAACCCGCCGCCCGACCGGCCCCACAGGCTCAAACCCCGACCAGGTTGCCGGTCTCAGCCGCCAAGCCTGCGGACCCCGCCCCGGCGCCCGCCGCCGCGCCCAACCTGACCGAAATCCTCGCCAGCGCCTCCAACCCCACCGCCTCTCGCGCCGGCAAGCTGGCCCTGGTCTATCTCGGCGCCTATGCGCTGGCTGTGCTGTTCGTCCTGTTCGCCCAGTTCGTCCTGCATCTCGGCTGGATCTTCGCCGCCATCGTCGCCGCCTGGGCGCTGCGCTACATCCACAACCCCAAGGGCCGCGTGATGATGTCCGACATCGCCGACAGCCTGGATCGCAACGGCGTGTTCCAAGCCCTCAAGCCAAACTGAACCGCGCGCCCGGCAGCATCGGAAACGTCACCAGCGACACCTCCCACAGCTCCACCGCGCTCAGCACCCTCAGCCGCCCCTGACGCCGGGCCCGCGCCGTGCGGTATCCGATGGAAAGCCCGTCCATCGCCCCCGCCCGGCTCAACGCCCCGGCGAACCGCGCCTCGGCGGACCAGTCCTCGATCCGTCCGCGCACGAACAGGCCGCGCGCATCCTCCACGATCTGCTCCCAGACCCCGACCGGCGCCCGCGCATCATGCTGGTTCAGCATCCGCACGCTCTCGGCCCCCGTCTTGCCCAGACTGTCCGCAAAGGCCCCCGCCTGCACCACATCCCCGTTCAGATCCGCCACGCCCCACAGGGAGGCGTAGCCTTCGATCCGAAGGGGTGAGTCGTGACTCGTGAGCCGTGAAGGCCTGCGCCCAATTACCAATCCCGATTCACCACTCACGCCCCGCCCTCCAACCGCCGCTCGATCCGCTCCACGGCCGCCGCCGTCGCCTCGCCCTGCACCTCCAGCCGCGCCAGCCGTTCGGCGACCAGCCTCTGTTCCCCGACCCGCTGCTCCAGCGTGCCGATCCGCGCCGCCGCCCCGCCTGCCCAGACCAGTCCGCCGACCGTCTGCACCGCCACGGCGATCAGCAGCGCCGTCGGCACGCGCCGGATTTGATGTTCGGTCATTGTCGCTCTCTCCGTTCGCTTTCGTGAATCGTGAGCCGTGAATCGTGAGTGCAGGCGAACCACCATTCACGACTCACCAATCACCGCTCACGCCCCCAACCCCGCCATCCGCCGTCGCTCCTCGTCCGTCAGGAAGCTCGCCGCCTCCAGCCGCGCCCACAGGGCGTCCCGCTCGGGCTGCAGCGCCGACACCGCATCAAGGTCCGCCCGCACCTCGCACCCCGCGAACCGCTCGCCCAGCCAGCCCGTCATCGCCCCCGCCGCCTTCCTGACCAGCGGGATCACCGTCTGTCGCCAGAAGGCCGCATTGGCTTCGCGATAGTTGGCGTAGGTCGCGTCGCCGGGTATCCCCAGCAGCTGCGGCGGAACGCCGAACGCCAGGGCGATCTCGCGCGCCGCCGCATGTTTGCCAGCCGTGAAATCCATCTCCGCCGGCGTCAGGCTCAGCGGCTTCCAGTCCATCCCGCCCTCCAGCAGGATCGGCCGCCCGGCGTTCGTCGTCCCGGCGTAGACGTTCGACAACTGGTCCTTCAGCGCCTCGAACTGCCCGTCCGTCAGCCGCTCGCCGTTGCGCGCCCCATAGACCAGCGCCCCCGACGGCCGCGCCGCATTGTCCAGCAGCGCCTTGTTCCAGGCCCCGGCGGCATTGTGCGCATCCACCCCTTGAGCCGCCGCCTCCATCGGCGACAGCCCGTACCAGTCGTCCAGCGGATGCCACAGCTTCAGATGCATCACCGGCGCCCAGCCGTCCGCCGCGCGCCCGATCCGAGCCGAACGTCCGTCCACGGAATAGTCCCACGCCTCGGGCCAGCCTGACCGGCCGGGCACCACCTTCACCCGGTCCGACCGTAACGCCCACAGCTCGTCCGGCGCCCCGTCCCCGTCCGCATCGCCGGTCGCCTCGACATAGGCGTTGCCCGACACCTGCAGCGCCCCATAGACCGCCTCCATCAGCTCCGCCCCCGACTGTTCGGGATTGGGCCGGCGGATCAGCTTCGCCAGCGGATGATCGTCGTTCCGCACCCCGTCCACGAACACCGCGAACGGCGCAGCCGCCGCCGCCTCGGCGATCATGCGGATGCAGCGATAGGCCACCGCATTCTTCTGATACCCCTCGCGCGCCAGGCTGGCGTAGTCGTTGGGCGTCCACCGCGGCCGCCCCACCCCCGACAGGGCGATCACCCCGCCCGCGCGGCTCTCCTTCGCTTCAGGCGCACGCACACGCCCCGCCTGGCCGAACGGCCACCGGATCGAAACCATCGCAATCTCCCTGAACTTCCTTCTTTCCTTCTCCCTGAGGGAGAAGGTGGCCCGCAGGGCCGGATGAGGGGTTACGGTGTGGACCAAAATCGCACAGCGTAACCCCTCACCCTTTCGCGCAAGTCCGACCGCTACGCGCTCGGGCGCTCAAGCCCTCTCCCTCTGGGAGAGGGTGTCAGCAGCCTCAACATCGGCCGCTCCACCCACAGATGCACCGCGACCCCCGCCGCCAAACTCGCGAACACCGTCAGCACCACCACCGCATCCCCCGGCATGGCGACCACACCGCTCTCGAACAGCCGCCCCAGCGCCCGGATGACCAGCACATGCGTCAGATAGATCGAATAGGACGCATCCCCCATGAAGGCCGCCGCCCGCTCCAACCGCCCCGGCGCCGCGTCCGTCCGCTCCATCCGCACCACGCCGAACACCAGCAGCGCGCTGGGCAGCCCCCAGATCACCACCCGCCTCAACCCGTTCCACGGATCGTTCAGCGCCCGCACATCGTCGATCCCGCCATAGCCGACGACCAGGCTCAGCCCAAACCCGGCCAGCGCCAGTCCGACTGCCCAGGGCCCCGTCCCTCGCGGCGTCCTCCGCCACACCGACGCGATCCCCACACCCAGCAAGAACTCCAGAACGATCGGCGCGCCCCAGAACCTCAGCACCGGCGCCGCCACGACCAAGCCGGCCGCCAGCATCGCCGCATAGGCCCCGACCAGCCCCCACCCGACCCGTCGTCCGCCCGCCATCGCCAACCCGAACCCGGCGTAGAACAGCATCTCGAAACACAGGGTCCACCCCGGCCCCAACGCCGGAAACGTCATCTCCCGTCCGCTGAACAGCCAGAACAGAAACGTCGCCGCCGCCACCTCCGGGCTCAGCGTTCCGCCCCGCGCCATCCCGATCAGGATCGGCAGCGACAGCAGCCAGTAGATCGGCGCCACCCTGCGAAACCGTCGCCACAGGAAGTCGCCGGCGGCCGCTAAACCCGTCTGCCCCCGCGTCGTCGTGGCGATGATGAAGCCGCTGATGACGAAGAACACATCCACGCCCAGTGCGCCGAAATCCTCCAGCGCACTCCCCGCCAACGCCGTCTCCAGCCCCAGCCGCGTCCCCGCCAGGTCCAGCGCATGGGCGACGACCACCGCCGTCGCCGCCGCGAACCGCAGCCCCTGCACCCCGTAAAACCGCTCCCCCATCCGCCACGGTTAACACCGCGCGCGCAGGCCCGACAACCTCAGATCATCACTCGCGCCCTCACCGCCTCGGCGATCCTGGCCTGACCCGCCGCATTGGGATGAACCGCATCGAACATCAACCCGCCGGCGAAACCACCGCCGAACAGGGCCGTCCCATCGATGGGCGCCGCCAATCCCCGCGCCGCCGCGACTTCAAACACCGCATCCCGGATCGCGCCTTGGGCGGCATAGCTGGCCTTGCCCTGCGCCGGGTCCGACGGACATCCCGTCATCAGCAGCACGTCCCCCGTCGTCAGGCACCGATCCACCAGCAGCCCCAGCCCGGCCTTGTAGGTCGCCGTCGCCGTCCCCGCGTTCCAGTCGTTGATCGTCAGACAGACGACCGACAGATCGGGCGCCGCCGCCGGGATCGATCCATAGGCTCGGTACGGCTGGTCCGTCGTGATCCAGTCCGCCACCTTCGCCCCGCCCCATCCGGCGTTGATCACCCGCGCCCGTCGCACGTCCGACCGCCACGCGACCCCGCCCGCGATGAACACCGCCCCGCCCGAGGCCCAGCGCACCGTCACCGGACCGCTCGTCTCGGGAAAGGCCACGGTCGCGACCTCCATCGACGCCGGCTTGGTCGTGTTCACGCTCGCGCGCACCACGCCGTCCGTCTCGACCGTCATCACCCCCAGCGCCGTATTGGTCACGGCCCACAGGTCGAACCGATCCACCGGTCCGTCGGGCTGAAAGCTCCAGACGCCCGTGGACGAACCCGCGCCCGAGAACAGCTTGCCCCCCATCCCCGTCAGCGCATTGACGCCCCACCCGGCGCCCAGCGTCAGGCGCGGATCATAGGCCGAATAGCCGCCGCTCGCTCCGTCCGCCGCCCCCGCTCCGGCCACCGACGCCGCCGAGGCCGGCAGCCCCCGACCGCTCATCATCGCCGCCAGCCGTTCGGGCCAGGCCCCCGCCCGACCGTTCGGCGTCCAGCCGCCGGAGACACCGCCAAACCCTTGCGTCACGCTGTCGCCGATGCACAGCAGCCGCGCCTCGCGCCCGCCCGCCTGCATCGTCCGCACCGCCGCCGACCAGGCCGGCAGGTCGGGCACGGAAAACCGTGACCGCCCCAGCACCCCGCCCGGCGCCGCCGTCGCCGCTCCGATCTCGACGCCCGACATCAGTCGAAGGCCGCCACGATCTGCGTCGCCGTCGTCCCGGTCGCCAGAACCCGGCGCACCTGCACCGGCAACCAGCCCACCGGATGGTTGGCGAACGTCGTCGCATCCCCATCCTCACCCCCGACCGTCAGCACACGGACATTGCCCGCCGCCCCGACATACAGCGCCTTGGCGTAACTGGTCAGATCGACCGCATCGCTGGGCGTCACCGCCGCCGCGCGCCGCGCCGGCCCGCTCGCATCGCGCCCATGGTTCAGCAATCCGTCCCGCTCGGGAATGGCCGGCATGTCTCTCTCCTGAATGATAAAAATGAATCCCCCTCCCCCTCGTGGAAGGGGCAGGCCGGGCGACATTCCCCCGCCGCCCGGCGCGTGCTAATCTTCGCCCATGACGATCCACGTCGATATTGCCCGGTCGCACGCTACCTTGGCCGAACTCGCCGCCCAGGCCGAGAACGGCGAGGAAATCGTCCTGTCCCGCGACGGCCAGGCGGTCGCCGTCATACGCGCCGCGGCGGTCCCTGAGACGCCCCGGTTTCGTTTCGGGGCTTTGGCTCACCTCGGCCCGCTGACGGACGAGGAAGCCAATGTCTTCCTCCAGCCCGATCCGGAATTCATAGAAGCGGCCGAAGCCGCCGACGAAGACGATCTCTATCGTTGAGCGGCGTCCTGCTCGACACGCACGTTTTGATCTGGAGCCTGTTCGATCAGCCCCAGATGACGCCGTCCGCCCGATCCTGGATTGATCCTTCAGAACCGATCTATGTCAGCGTCGTCAGCATCTTCGAAATCGACAACAAGCGTCGTCGCGGAGGCAGTCGAGCGACAGACGCTCTTCTGCACCGCATGCCTCGCAACATGCCGGCCGCCCTGCCTCAGCTCGGCTTCACCCTGCTTGCAATCGATCCGGATGTCGCCTGGCGTGCGGCCAACCTGCCCATAGACGCCCGCGATCCGTGGGACCGCATCCTCGTGGCCCAAGCCTTGGCGTTGGACGTGCCCCTGATCAGCGCCGACGGCCCCTTGCGCGCATCCACACAGCGACACCCCCAAACATCAGGCGTCATAGTCTTCTGATACTCGGCCCCTCCAACGCCTTCCCCAGCATCAGCCGCGACACCGCCCACACCAGGGCGTCGGCCCGATCCGGGCTAGGTCCGCCCTCGCACCCCAGGGCCAGCATCTCTTCCTCCAGCGCGGGAAAGGCCTCGCAATGGACCACCCGCCCCTGTTCGTAGAGCAGGGCCACCGGCTCGGCCCGCGCCGCCTTGGACCGCGAGGCGTGCACCATCTCCACCGGCGCGGGACAGTCGTTGGTCCTCAAGACCGCGCGCACCATGTCCCCGCCCTGATTGCCCTCCGCGACCACCTCGTGCGCCCCATAATCCCGCGCGGCCTGACAGACCGCCCCGGCCCAGCCGCCCGGCGACAGCCCCCGCACCGTCCGGTCGGCCAGCACGAAGGCCTGCCGACCCTTGCGACCGACCACCACGATCCCGCAGGCGTCGCCGCCCGCCGTCGCCGGCGGATCGACCGCCACCACCACCCGCTCCAGCTCGACCGGCCGCGCGCCCCTGGCCCGTTTCAGATCCTCGATGCGGAACAGGGCGCCCTCGCCCTCGACCACCAGGCCTTCCAACTCCTGCGCCGCCAGCCGCGTCCCGCCATAGACGTCGTGCAGATGCGCCAGAAAGCCGGGCGACAGGTTCTGCGCGTTCAGCGCCGTCGCCGCCCGCTCCGTCACCGTCCCCGCCTCGGCCATCAGCCGCCTCAGCGCCGGGATCGGCCGGGGCGTCGTCGTCACCGCCAGCAGCGGCTCATCCCCCAGCCGCAACCCGAATCTCAGGTTCGACAGCACCATCTCAGGCTTGCGCCAGGCGCAGAACTCGTCGGCCCAGGCCGCATGGAACTGCGGCCCTCTCAGACTGTCGGGATCCTCGGCCGAGAACGCATAGGCCGCCGACTGATTGTCCCACACCAGCCGCCGCCGCCCCGCCTCCCAGCGCGGCCGGTCGCCCGGTTCCGCCAGCGCCTTGATCCCCGACGCCCCCTCCACCATCACCTCGCGCACATCGTGCAAGGCGGGGCCGACCAGGGCGATAGTGATGCCCGACAACTTCCGGGCCATCTTGTCGACCCAGACTGATCCGGCGAAGGTCTTGCCTGACCCTCGCCCACCCAGCAGAAGCCAGGTCCGCAGGTCGAGATCACGCGGCTTGTGTTGGTGGTCCAGCAGGCGCGCATGATTGCGCTTCAGCCTTAGCTCTTGCCCGCTCAGCCGCTTCAGCATCCTTTCTCTCGATGATGCGGTCGAGCCGCTCGTATTCGACGAGCAGTTCTCCTCGGATTCGCTCGTCGTCTGCGGGGTCGTAGGTTCGTCCACCCATCTCGTCCTCTTCGTTGTCGCTCAGGCACAGCAGCCGCATCGCCTCGACCGCCTTGGCCGAGCGCGCAATCACGCCTATCTGGCGCGCGACCTTTTCGGCTGCGGCCGCGTCCTCGATCTCTGTCTTGCAAACCTTCTGCGCGGCCTCTTCCATCTTGGCCTTCAGCATCAGGAACATCGGCTCCAGCCACCCGGCGCAGGCCGCAGCTGTGCTAGGAGCGCCGCCACCGCCGCCCTCTCCGTCATCCCGATTTCCCGTCATGCCCAAACCATAGCGCAGCAGCGTCCTCAGGCCGGAAGAACGCCTACATAATTCGCCAACGATTTATTTTCTAAAGACTTCGACCAGCGTCATTGCGCTGGCTGGCGGGGCCTACCCTAGCAGCCTCAGCCCCGCTCCAGCATCCATTCGGGCGCTTCGAAGTCCAGCGCATCCTCCGGCTGGGCCAGCGACAGCTCCGAAATCGTCTGCCCCCGCACCGACACCCCGGCCGTATGCACCGTCTCGCGACTGCCCGAGATCAGATGATGCCACCCCGCCAACGGCCGCCCCTCGTGCAGCCGGCGATAGGCGCATGACAGGGGCATCCACCCCAGCGCCTGGATGTTTCCGGGCGTCAGCTTGATGCAGTCCGGCACCTGCGCCTTGCGGTTCGCATAGTCCGAGCACGAACAGGCCTGGGAATCGAACAGCTTGCAGTGCACCCGCGTCGGAACGACGTCGCCCGTATCCTCGTCCTCGAACCGGATCACGCAACACAGCCCGCACCCGTCGCACAGCCCCTCCCACTCGGAAGGCGACATCTCGGCCAAGGTCTTGGTTTCCCAGTAGGGCTTCATGGCGCGCCTCATACGCGCCGCGCCGCCGATTGTCACAGCCTCAATGCCCCACCGTCTTGGAGAACAGGTTGATCACCACCACCCCGCCGACGATCATCGCCAGACCCGCCATCGCCGGCAGGTCCAGCCTTTGGCGGAAGACCACCGCTCCGATCACCGAGATCAGCACGACCCCCAGCCCGCTCCAGATCGCATAGGCGATCCCCACCGGCATCTGCTTCAGCGCGATCGACAGCAGGTAGAAGGCCAGGCCGTAGCAGGCCGCCATCCCCGCCGTCGGCCAGACCCTGGTGAACTGCTGCGAGGCCTGCAGCAGGGTCGTCCCCGCCACTTCCAGCATGATGGCGCCCAGCAGCGCCGCCCAGGTCACCGGGCTCATGCGTCGTTCGCCGTGATCGGATGGCCGGGCGTCAGCAGCGACAGCAGCGCCTGCCGCTGCTCCGGGGAGACCTCATGGATGCCGAACAGGTCCGAAACCCACAGACCGTCGGCCAGCAACCGCAGCATCAGGGCGTCGTCCGCCCCGACCGGATCGCTGGGATCGTCCACCTTCACTCGATCCACCCAGGTCCGCCAGCGTCGGGCCAGCGACGGTTCGATGGCGCAGGCGGCCATCACCACCCGGCCGATGCTGACGTCCTGCGGCGTCACCGGCTCGGTCACCGTGGCCCGCAGATAGGCCCGCGCATTGCGGCCATAGGGTTCGGGATCGCGCGCCGCCTCGGCCAGGATGCCGTCGGTATGCATCTGTCCCAGATGGTCGATCATCCCTTCCAGCAGGGCGACCTTGGTCGGAAAGTGATGCAGCACGGCCCCCTTGCTGACCGTCGTCCGGGCCGCCACCGCATCCAGCGTAAAGCCCGACGCCCCCAGCTCGGCGGCGACCTCCAGAGCCTTATCGATGATCTCGGCGCGGGTGTCGTCGGGCGCGCGGCGGCGTGTGATCGTGTCCATGACCGCGACATACCAACCGGACGGTAACTGTCAAATTTGGAACGCCGATGGCGGTTCGGCCTCCCCTCCTCTATATGGCCGCCCATGGCAGCCAGACCCCCCCTCGTCGCACTCAAGGACGTCCGTCTTCAGGACGGCCAGCGCCCCCTCTTCGACGGTGTCGATCTTGCGGTCGAACCGCGCAGCCGCGCCGCCCTCGTCGGCCGCAACGGCGCCGGCAAGTCCACCCTGATGAAGGTGGTCATGGGCATGATCGAGCCCGACAGCGGCGACCGTTCGGTCCAGTCCGCCGTCCGCTTCGCCTATGTGCCGCAGGAACCCGTCATCACCGGCGAGACCCTGCTGGACTACGCCTCCTCCGGCGAGGCCGAGAGCTGGACCGCTGAATCCTGGCTGGCCACCTTCGGCCTGAACCCCGAAAAATCCACCCAAGGCCTGTCCGGCGGCGAGACCCGCCGCGCCGCCCTGGCCAAGGCCTTCGCCGAAGAGCCCGACCTGCTGCTGCTGGACGAGCCGACCAACCACCTCGACATCCTGGCCATCGAACTGCTGGAGAACGAGCTGATCCAGGCCCGGTTCGCCCTGCTGGTCGTCAGCCACGACCGCGCCTTCCTGAACCGCGTCACCAACACCGTCCACTGGCTGGAAGGCCGCCGCGTCCGCACCCTGAGCAAGGGCTTCGTCGAGTTCGACGAATGGTCCTCCAAGGTCATGGAGGAGGAGGCCGAATCCCTGCGTCGCCTGACCAAGACCATCGAGCGCGAGACCGCCACCTTCTACTCCTCCATCACCGCCCGCCGCAGCCGCAACGAGGGCCGCGCCCGCTCGCTGAACGCCCTTCGCGCCGAACGGGCCGAAAAGATGAAGGACGCCCCGCGCGAGCTCTATCTGGGCGTCGATTCCGGCGGCACGTCGGGCAAGCTGGTCGCCGAGATCAAGGGCGTGTCCAAGGGCTTCAACGGCCGCACCCTGTTCAAGGATCTGACCACCCGCATCATCCGCGGCGACCGCCTGGGCATCGTCGGCCCCAACGGCGCGGGCAAGACCACCCTGGTCAAGACCCTGCTGGGCGAACTGCCGCCTGACGAGGGCACGGTCCGCATGGGCTCCAACCTGGAGTCCGTCTATCTGGACCAGTCGCGCGAGGGGCTGAAGTCGGACATGACCCTTTGGGACGCCCTGACGCCGGGCGGCGGGGACTCGATCCTGGTGCGCGGCGTGTCCAAACACGTCGCCGCCTACGCCAAGGACTTCCTGTTTTCCGAGGCCCAGCTGCGCCAGCCGATCTCGACCCTCTCGGGCGGCGAGCGCAACCGCCTTCTTCTGGCAAGGGCGTTGGCCAAGCCCGCCAACCTGCTGATCCTCGACGAACCGACCAACGACCTGGACATGGACACGTTGGACAAGCTGGAAGAGCTGCTGGAGGGCTATGACGGCACCCTGATCCTGGTCTCCCACGACCGCGACTTCATCGACCGCCTGTCCACCTCGACCCTGGCGTTGAACGGGCGCGGCGACATCGTCGAGACCCCCGGCGGCTGGACCGACTTCATCCGCCAGAACCCCGGCTTCCTCCAGCCCGGCTCCAACCCCCGCCCCCAGGACAAGGCCGCCGCCCAGCGCGCCGCCGAGGCCGCACCAGCCGCTGTCGCCCCCAAGAAAGCCGGCAAGCTGACCTTCAAGGACGCCCACCGCCTGAAGGAGCTGGAAGCCTTGATCGACGCACTGCCCGCCACCATCGCAAAACATGATGCTGCGCTGGCCGACCCCGGCCTCTACGCCCGCGACCCCAAGACCTTCGACGCCACGATGAAGGCCGCCGACAAGGCCCGCGCCGACCTGGAAAGCGCCGAACTGGAATGGCTGGAGTTGGAAGAGAAGAAGGCGGCCTTGGCGGGGTGACCAACCCCCATCTCCATCACCCGTCATCCTCGCCCTTGTGGCGAGGATCCATAGACTCCGTCGGAGAAGCGACGCACCCCGTCGACACCGGGAGTCTGGATCCTAGGCACAAGGCCTAGGATGACGAAGTTCAAGCGAGGCGCGGTCCCCCTTGAAACCAAATCCGCCGCCGCACACTCAAGCTTCATGACCCTGCGCACCCACCTCGTTGAATTCGCCCCGCCCCAGCAGGCGGCGGTGCGGCGGATCAACGCCGTCCTGGCCCGCGCGCCGCGACTGCGCACCGACGGCTGGCGGATCGATGCGGGCCAGCGGCTGTCGCTGTGGCTGGACGCCGCCGCCGGGCGGGTCACGGTCCCCCGGCTTCGCAAGCGCGGCGTCACGGTCGAGATCATCCAGACCGACGGCGACCATCCCGTTCCCTTGCGCATCCTGCATCCCACGGGCACGCCCCGCGCCGTCATTCTGGACATCCACGGCGGCGGCTGGGTGCTGGGCAGCGCCGGGCTGAACGATCGGCTGAACGCCCATCTGGCCCACCACGGCTTCTGCGTCGTCTCGGTCGATTACCGCCTGCTGTCCGAGCGTCGCCAAATCTACATCGACGCCGCCATCGCCGACTGTTTAGCCGCCGCCTACTGGACCGTGACCAATGTCGATCGGCTGGGCGCCTCGACCCTGTTCCTGACGGGCGAATCCGCCGGGGGGCATCTGGCGGCCCTGACGGCGGTGGCCCTGCGCGACCAAGGACTGATCGACCTGGTGAAGGGCTGCGTCTTCACCTACGGCGTCTTCGATCTGTCGGGCACGGAAAGCGTGCGCTCGGCCGGGCCAGAGACCCTGCTGTTCAACGGCCCGACCATGCGCGCCGACCTGGCCCGGCTGGCCCCCGACCGCGACGAGGCGGGCCTTCGCCGGCCCGACGTCTCGCCTCTCTACGCCGACCTGACCGGCCTTCCGCCCGCCCTGTTCATCGCCGGCGAGGACGACCCCCTGTTCGAGGACAGTCTCTTGATGGCCACCCGCTGGGGCGAGGCGTCGCAGGCCGACCTGATCCGCGTGCCCGAGACCCCGCACGGCTTCCTGCATTTCGGCGGCCCGGCGGCCCGGGGCGCGCGCAGAGCGATCCGCGCCTGGCTGGATGCGAAACTCTAGGGCGGCCCGGAAGGCGTTCACCACAACGCGCACGACGAGATCACGACGGGAGCGAAGCCGCGTCGGCTCCCCCACTCCATGGCCAAGCTGTCGATCACTCTGCGGCTTCGCCGCCGCAGGCCGTCAAGATTTTCCGATCCAGCATAACGCCGTCGTGCTCGCTGTGATCGTCGTGACCGCTTTGATCCCCCTTTTCGTCAACTCAGCCGAGTTCTCTAGCTTTCTATCAACTCGCGGATCCGGCTGCCCAGGGCCTCCATGCCGAAGGGCTTGGTCATGACGTGCATGCCGGGATCCAGGTGGCCGTTTCCGACCACCGCATTCTCGGCATAGCCGGTGATGAACAACACCTTCAAGTCCGGCCGCTCCAGCCGCGCGGCGTCCGCCATCTGGCGCCCGTTCATTCCGCCGGGCAGGCCCACATCGGTGACCAGCAAGTCGATCCGCGCCCCGGACTGCAGCAGCTTCAGACCCGCCGCCCCGTCCGCCGCCTCAAGGCACTGATAGCCGAGTTCATGCAGGATTTCGGCGACCAGCATCCGCACCGTCGGCTCGTCGTCCACGACCATGACCGTCTCGCCGGCCTGGGCGCGCGGGGCCTGTTCGACCTCGGAAACCATATCGCTGTCCTCGACCTCGCCGAAGTGACGCGGCAGGTAAAGGCAGATCAGCGCCCCCTGCCCGGGTTCGGAATAGATCCGCACCTGCCCGCCCGACTGGCGCACGAAGCCATAGATCATCGACAGCCCCAGCCCCGTCCCCTCGCCCAGCGGCTTGGTGGTGAAGAAGGGCTCGAACGCCCGCGCCGCCACCTCGGGCGCCATGCCACCGCCGGTGTCGCTGACGCAGATGGAGACATATTGGCCGGGGTCCAGGTCCTGGGCCTTGGCCGTGCGCGCATCGATCCAGCGATTGCCGGTCTCGATGGTCAGCCGCCCGCCGTTCGGCATGGCGTCGCGCGCATTGATGCACAGGTTCAGCACCGCATTCTCAAGCTGGTGCGCGTCGATCATCACCGGCCACAGGCCGGCGCCGGCCACCACCTCGACATCGATGCCCGGCCCCGTCGTGCGCCGGATCAGGTCCTCCATCCCGCGGATCAGCCGGTTGGGATCGGTCGGCTTGGGATCCAGCGTCTGACGCCGCGAGAAGGCCAGCAGCCGGTGCGTCAGGGACGCCGCCCGTTTCGCCGCCCCCTGGGCCGCCGCGGTGAACCGTTCGACATCGCCATACCGACCCTGGGCGATCCGGTTGGTGATCAGCTCCAGACTGCCGCTGATCCCGGCCAGCAGATTGTTGAAGTCGTGGGCGATGCCGCCGGTCAGTTGGCCCACCGCCTCCATCTTCTGGCTTTGACGCAGCGCCTCTTCGGCCTTCATCAGGGCGCTGGTGCGTTCGGCGACCTGGTCTTCCAGCGTCTCGTTGAACCGCGCCAATTCGGCCGACTGGCGCCGCAGATCCTCAATGTCGATGTTGGAGCCGACCCAGCGGGTGATCCGGCCCTCCTCGTCATGGACCGGCTCGGCCCGCACCATGAAGGTGCGATAGACGCCGTCGTGGCGAAGGATGCGGAACTCCGCCTCATAGACCTGACCGCTCGCCAGGGCCTGCGACCAGCGCACAGCCGCCTTCTCCCGGTCATCGGGATGGACGATCTGGCCCCACCCGTCCGTCCCGTCCAGCGCGCCCTGGATCAACCCGGTATAGGCATAGACCTGGGGGTTGAACCAATACAGCGACCCGTCGGCCCAGCTGGCCCAGATCTGGTTCGGCGTGGCCTGGGCGAAGACCCGGAACTGGGCCTCGCTGTCGCGCAGGGCGGCCTCGCTGCGGGCGCGCTCGGTCGCCATCCGCACCCGTTCGGCCACGTCGCGCATCAGCTGAAGATCGCTGTCGGTATAGTGACGCGCCGTCGCATGGTTGACGAAGACCATCGCCACCACCCGCCCCTGTTCCATCAGCGGCATGTTGACGAAAGAGCCTGCGCTGATGGCCTTCAAGGCTTCGGCCGTGTCGGCGGTGCGGGGATCGCGCGCGACGTCGTCGATCGCCACCGTCCGCCCTTGCTTGATGTCCTCGATGTAGGAGCCGTAGTTGCGGAACGACAGGACGCCGGCGATGCTGCTCACCCCCGGCTGGTTGAAGTCGCGTTCGATGGTGATGGTCTCGGCGACGGTGTCCACCGTACCGTAGCCCGCGCGGCTGACGCCCATGGTGCGGGCCAGCACCTCGGCGGACGCCTGGGCGATCTCGCCGGCGTCGGTCAGGTCGCGGATGGCGTCGTTCAGCTCCAGCAGGGCGTTCTGGCGCGCCTCGCTCTGTTTGCGCTCGGTGATGTTGTTGAACAGGATCGCGACCTGATAGGCGCCCGGCTGGCCGATCCTCAGCGCCTGCACATCGTACCAGCGACCGAAGATGTCGGCGGGATTTTCAAACCGCGCCGGCTCGCCCGTGCGCGCGACGCGGCCGTACAGGTCGAACCAGTGCTGCTCCAGCCCCGGCGCGATCTCGCTGACCCATTTGCCATAGGGATCGACCAGGCCCGTCATCGCCTCGAAGGCCTGGTTGCCCTCGACGATACAATAGTCGATGGGGCGATCCGCCTCGTCGAACTTCATTTCGATGACGCAGAACCCCGTCGCCATGGCGGCAAACAGGGCGCCGTATCGCGACTCGCTGGCCGCCAAGGCCTGGTCGGCGCGGTGGCGATCCGTGACGTCCATGCCCTGGATGAAGATGCCCCAGACCTGACCGTCTTCCTTCAGGGGCTGGAAGACGAAATCGACGTAGCGGTCCACGACGTCGCCGCCGGGTTCGGCCTGAACGGCGTAAAGCGCGCTGTCGGCCCGGTGCGCCTCGCCCGTGCGATAGACCTGATCCAGCAGGTCCAGATAGCCCTGCGCCACGGCGTCGGTCAGCATCTCGGCGACCGTCCGCCCGATCACCTCGCGATGGCCGATCACCTTCTGATAGTTCGGATTGGTCAGCTCGAACCGATGCTCGGGTCCCGTGACCAGCGCCATGAACCCCGGCGCATGGGCGAACATATGGGCCAGCTGCCCGCGATTGATACCGTTAGACAAGGCGTGGCCAGACCCGGTGATGGACAAACATTCCCCCAAGGACTTTCATCCGCTGATCACAGAACCCAAAGCGCGCCGGGCGGTTGCAGCGCAATGTGTCCGCCGCCGAACATAAGCCCGCATCACCGTCTTCTTGTGGACAAGACAAACCGCTGATCCGCCAAAGCGAATTTGATCCGTCCACCGATGTTCACAGGCTTGTCCACCGCCGCCGGGCCAGTCGTGCACATCGGGGCGAATTCGGACGCTTGCCTGATAGCCGCTTTCGTCCGAACGTCAACAGGCCAAGGGACACGGCGGCGCGGAAATCCAGGGGAGACCCCGGACATCAAGCGAACCGGCCCGGCTCTCCGACCCGGCGCGATCGGGCGATCTTCGGATCGTAACGTGCGACAGGCGGGATCCAGGCTCCAGTCCTCGACGGTCTCCGGATCGACAAGGAACGAGAGAACCGGATCGGGATCGACGGACGACGCGGACGCAATGCCGTGGGACGCCCAAGACCAGGAGCGCGACAGGACACAGCCGACCGCCCTTTCGGGTTCGCTCGAAACGGCGCTGACGCCAAGGCCCTGACCCAGACGGCCAAGTCCAACCCGGACTTGGCGAGGGGACGAAGAGCACGGGCTTGCCCGCACGCTTCGTCCCCTCGCTCAATTGGGGTTGGATTTCACGAAATCCCGCTAGACAGCCGACGCGCCAGATGCACCCATGAAGTGCAGATGGAGACACTCATGCGCGCAGCCCTGTTCGGCCTCGGCCTGACCCTGACGATGACCACCTCGGCGTTGGCGCAAGCGCCGGTCATCCGCCATCAAAATGGGACATCGCCCGATCAGGTCCTGTTTCAGATTCCCTCGACCGACATCCGATGTGACGGCGAAGCGGTTCAGCCGACCTATTCCGACGATCTGCGCGTGGAAACCACCGGCCCGTCTCGACCGAACCGGGCGGCCGTCTCTCTGTCCTTCAGCGTCGATGACACGGGTCGCACTTTTGACATTCGCGTGCCTCAAGCTGCAACGCTTGGCCCCATCCCTGTTATCATCCCGACCGACATTGCCTCGCAGCATGAACAGGCCGCTCTCGCCGCCTGGCGCTTCGATGGCCCTCGTCGTGACTGCACCCTGACGATCCGTTACGCCTTCAAGCCTCTCATTGAGGCGACGACAGGCGATCTGCTGCGCTATTTCGCCGTTACGCGTACGCGCGGCCTTATCCGTGACGCTGTGGCCGCTCGTCTCGCCGGGCCAGACGCCAACTGCGGAGGAGAGCGCAGAGGCGGTCGCGCGCCCCGCGTCGTCAGCTATCCAGATTACAAGATCGGACAACGTCCGCCGCCTGGCGGCCGGTCCTGGACCGTCGTGCGCTGGGGCGTGGATGCTGACGGACGCTCCGTCGATGTCGAAACCCTTGGCTCGTCCGGCGACACGGCATTCGACGCCGAGACGCGACGCGCCCTTTCGGAAACCGTGGTCGAGGGCGGGGCTCCCCTGAAGGGCTGCGTGTTCAACTTCTATCGCAACGGCGAAAACCTGCCCGCGCCGGTGATGCAGCAAACCAGCGACGATCCGCTGCAGAACTGTCCCCCCGAAGTCGGCGCGCGCTTCCAGGCGCGCGCGACGCCGGAAACCTACCCTCAGGCTTTCAGGGATCGCGGGATCGAGGGCTGGGCCCGCGTGCGGTTCGACCTCGCCAGCTGGGGTGAGGTGGGCAACGTGGGGGTCATTGACGCCCAGCCCGCCGCCGCGTTCGGCGACGGCGGCATTCGCGTGGTTCGCACCAGTCGGGCCGACTCCGGGTTCGACGCGGGCATTCGCTGTGTCGCGCCCGTCCGCTATGTCCTTTCCCACAGTCCCGGCGACGTGGCCTCTCCCACGTCCGACAACGCGGCCGACTGACGCCGCGCCTTCCCAAGGCCCCTATCCCCCCGTAAGTCAGGCGCATGACTATGCTGGGGAATCGCCTGCTGACCCGCCGCCGCGCTCTGATCGCGGGCGGTGCGGCCGTGGCGGCGGGGGCCGTGGGGCTTCGGGCCTGCGGGCGGGTCGAGGCGCCGGTGGACGAACAGGGTCGGGTTCGCCTGCGTTTCGCCGCCGACTGGCGCGCCCAGGCCGAGCAGGGCGGCTTCTATCAGGCCCTGGCCAGCGGGGCCTATGAGAAGCGCGGGCTGAACGTCCAGATCGTCCAGGGCGGTCCCGGCGTGAACGTGCCGCAACTGCTGGCGTCCGGCGCGGTCGAGCTGGGCATGGGCTCCAACAGCTTCATCCCCCTGAACCTGGTCGCGGCCGGCGCCCCGGTGAAGGCCGTCGCCGCCTTCTTCCAGAAGGACCCCCAGGTCCTGATGGCCCATCCCGACGACGCGCTGGAGACCATCGCCGACCTGACCGGCCGCCCCTTCCTGCTGGCCGACACGGCGATCAACACCTTCTGGGTCTGGCTGAAGGCCCGCTACGGCTTCACCGACGAGCAGCTGCGCCCCTACGCCTATGACCCCGCCGCCTTCATCGCCAACACGCGCGCGGTGCAGCAGGGCTATCTGACCAGCGATCCCTACGCCATCGAACAGTCGGCCGATTTCGACCCGCGCGTCTTCCTGATGGCCGACGAAGGCTATCCCTCCTACGCCGCCATGGTGCTGGCCCCCAACGCCTTCGCCCGCGACAACGCGGCGGCCCTGCGCAGCTTCATCGCCGCCTCGGCGGAGGGGTGGCGCGACTATATCCGGGGCGACGCCTCGGCCGCCGACGCCCTGATCCGCAAGGACAACCCGGACATGACGCAAGCCGTGCTGGATCAGGCCCGCGACAAGCTGCGCGACTACGCCATCGTCGACGGCGGCGACGCCGCCCTCTACGGCCTGGGCGCCCTGACCGAGGAGCGCTGGCAGGCCTTCTTCGACGTGACCTCCCAGGCCGGGGTCTATGAGGCGGACCTGAACTGGCGCGACGCCTTCACCGACAACTATCTGCCCGGTCGCGGCTGACACGCCTTCGTCGTGGGAACCTGCCGTGGCGTTAGCGCGGGATTAAGTGGTCGAACCCTAGTGTGCGGGCTGCAATTCCTTACCGGAGAGCCGCCTTGCGCAGCGCCCTCGCCTTCACGACCCTCCTGACCGCCGCCAGCCTCGTGGCCAGCGGCGCTGTCGCCCAGCAGGCGTCGACCAATCCGTCCGGCCTGCGCTACCTGTCGTGGCCCGGCAAGCCGCCGGTCGCCGCCCGATCCGCCCAGAGCCCCGCGCCGAGGCCCGCGGTCACGCAGGCCGAGGCGCCGCAACCGACCGTCGTCGCCGCCAACCGCACGATCCCCGGCGCGATTCCGCTGGCCCGCCTGGCGCCCGCGCCCTCCACCACTACACCGCGCAGCAACGGCCTGACGCCCGCCAGCGCCTGGATGGGCCAGCCCGCCCCCACCCCCGTGCAGTCCGCCCCTGCGCAGTCCACCCCTGCCCCCTACACCCCCGCGCCTCAGCCGCAGCCGCCCGAGCCGGTCCAGAGCCAACCGCAACCGCAAGCCGAGGTCGCGCCCGCGCCCGTACCGCAGCAGACGGCCCAGGCCGCTCCCGAACCCCAGCCAGAACCTCAGCCGCAACCGGCCGAAGCCGTCGCCGTCGCCGACCCCATGGCCCCGCGCCGCGACGCCCCCATCTATCGCCTGCAACGACCCCAGGCCGGCGTCCCCCTAGACGGCGCCGCCGTCGCCGCCAATCAGCAGGCGGCGCAGATGGCCCCGACCGGCGACAACAGCGCCCGCTACTATTCCGTCCACCGCCAGGCCGGCCGTCACCCCGACGCCATCCAGGCCCCGCAGCAGACCTATCTGGACGCCCTGCCGGTCGAGATGACCCAGACGCCGCGCTCGAACGACCTGGCCCAGCCGGACGGTCCCCCGGCCCTGATCCGCAACGCCAACGGCTCCCTGCGCGCCGTGCCCCAGACCGAAGCCGACGACCTGCCATGAACGATCAAGTCGTGATCGAACCTGCCGTGATCCCCGGCTCGCGCCTGCCGCAGCTGATCGCCCTGGCCGGTGAGGAATCCAGCGAGAAACGCCGCCTGCTGCTGCGCGAACTGACCGACCACTTCTTCGGCGTTTCCGACCACAACGCCAACGAGACCGACCTCTACGGCTCGGTCCTGGCCAAGCTGTCCGACGAGATGGAGCTGGCGGTTCGCGCCGAACTGGCCGCCCGCTTCGCCGAGGCGCCCAACGCCCCCCACAGCCTGATCCGCCGCTTCGCCGACGACGAGCTGGAGGTCGCCGAACAGGTGCTGCGCGCCTCCAGCGTCCTGACTGACGAAGACCTGATCCACGTCGTGCGCCGGCGCGGCCAGGGTCACCTGCGCGCCGTGTCGGAGCGGGCCACCGTGTCAGAGGCCGTGTCCGATATCATCGTGGAACGCGGCGACGACGACACCCTGGACGCCCTGTTGCGCAACGACGGCGCCCGCCTGTCGCGCGCGGCGTCCGAGACCGCCGTCGAACGCGCCAAGGCCAATCCCGCCCTGCACGCCGCCACGGTCGAGCGCCAGAGCCTGCCTGCCGACCTGCTGAACGAGATGTATTTCGTCGTCGAGGCCCGGCTGCGTCACCAGATTCTGGAACAGAACGCCCGCATGGATCCCGACCTGCTGGAGGCGGCCTTAGCCGCCGGCCGCACGCGGGTCGCCACCGACGACGGCGCCCTGCCCGCCGACTATGCCGAGAACCTGGCCTATGTGGACGAGCTGAAGGCCGCCGGACAGCTGACGCCCCAGGTGCTGATCCGCTTCCTGCGCTCGAACGGCCGCACGCCCTTCCTGATCGCCCTGTCCAAACTGGCCGACATCGACTTCCACACCGCGCGCGGCATCGTCGAGCGCAAGGACCTGGACGCCCTGTCGGTGGTCTGCAAGGCGGCCGACATGGACCGCGCCATCTATCTGACCTACGCCGTCGCCGTCCTGGGCTCGGAAGACAATCCGATGGGCAAGGCCGCCGCCTACGGCCGGATGTACGGCGAACTGACCCGTGACGCCGCCCTTCGCACCCTGCGCTTCTGGCGCATGCGGCGGACCGCACAGGCGGCCTGACGCAAAACTGACTTCTCCCTCCCCCTGCGGGGGAGGGTGGCTGAGGCGCAGCCGAAGCCGGGTGGGGACGGCAAGGCGACGTCCCACCATCCTTCTTGTTTCCGGCAAGTGCGTCCCTGCCGCCGCCCCCACCCGGTCGCTACGCGACCACCCTCCCCCGCAGGAGGAGGGAGAGGATCGTGCCCCCAAAGCAAAAACGCCCGCCTCCTTTCGGAAGCGGGCGTCCTGTTACCGAAAAAATCCGGCTTATTTCTTGGCGCGCGCCGTCGTGGCGGCGCGGGCGGGCTTGCGGCCGCCCTGGCCCAGGCCCATCGACTTGGCCAGTTCCGAACGCGCCTTGGCGTAGTTCGGGGCGACCATGGGATAGTCTTTCGGCAGACCCCATTTGGCGCGGTAATCTTCGGGGCTCATGTCGTATTTGGTGCGCAGGTGGCGCTTCAACGACTTGAACTTGCGACCGTCTTCCAGACAGATCAGGAAGTCGGGCGCGATCGACTTGCGGATCGGCACCGCCGGCTCCTTGGGCTCGGGCTCAGCTTCGACCGGACCATTGGAAACGCCCGAAAGGGCGGCGTGAATATTGGAGATAAGCGCCGGCAGAGCGTCTGCCGAGACGGAGTTGTTGCCGACATAGGCCGACACGATATCCGCAGTCATCTCTAGCAGTTCGGGCTTATCTTCCATTATCGACATCGCTTTCATGATCCATGTGCGCTCGACTGATTCTCCAGTCGAGTCATCCCTATACCGTCATAGGGTTGTTTTGGTCCGAAAGCAAACACGCGCTCAAGCGGTGCGATATGCACGTTACTGAAAATACATGTAGTGGTTAAGATCAGCGGCCGAAGTCTTCGGCCAGCACCATCATCGCCGCGCGTTCGGGCGCCGAATATTCATCGACCGCATCATCCTCGCCATCGCGGATCGCCCGCAACAGGCTGGGCGTCAAAGCCGACGACAAAGACCAGTTCCAGTATCGCAACACCGTCTGCGCCCGGTCGACCGCCAGCATCTCGTAGGTGATCTGCACCCGCTCCCAGTCGGGATGGATCTTGCCGTCCGCCAGGGTCTCGGGCCGACGCATCGAGCGCCACAGATTGGTCAGGTCCACACGCGACATCCCCGTGGCCTTGCACAGGATCGCCAGCGGCTCACCGCCCGGATCGCCCAGCAGCTTGGCCCCCGTCAGCGGCTTGACCCCGGCCAGGAAGGCGATTTCGGACGCTGTCTCCCGCGTCAGCCCATCGCGCGCGGCGACCATGACGGCCTGTTCCAGACTGTCGAACGGGCTCTTTTCGATGGCGGCGCGGTTGCGCTGGCGGCGCTCGATGAACTGCAGCGCCTTGCGCGCCACCGGATCGGCCCAGCCCTCTTCGGCCGCCATGGGAAAGACGTCCTCGGTCGCCTCCTGCATGACTTCGCGCGACACGGCGAACCGCTGCAGGATGGTGCGGCGATCCTCGGGCACGCACCACCAGAACATGACATAGGCGCCCGACGGCCTCAGCTCTGGCCGTTTCAGCAACGGGCCGCACAAACCCGGCGACTGACGGCTCAGCCCCACCACCGCCTCGACCCCGACCTGCGACAGGCGCGCGGTCTTGTTGCGCAGCACCGCCTCGATCACCTCCATCTCGCCGAACGAGAACAGGGTCTCGGTCACGATCTCGGACAGGCCCCGACGCGCCGCGATCAGCAGCCGATGCTCGAAACTGGCGTCGCGCGCACAGCCGACGATGTCGGCGTCACTCAACGACGCGCACTGTTCGATCAACAGGCCGGCGATCTCCGGCTCGTCGCGCAACAGGATGCGCGCCACACTGTTGGGCAGTTCAGCCAGCGGCGCCAGCCGCGACGCCACGCGACGCCGCTCCTCGCGCGACGCCAGACGCAGCATCTCGACCAGCAGATCGCCGGTGACGGCCCGCTCGAAGGCGTTGATCCGGCTGGCGGGAAGGGACACGACATCGGCCAGCCGCTTCAGCAGCGCACGGCGTGCGCGCAGCGGCGTCTCCGGCGTCGCCTCTTCCCCCATCATGGCTGACAGTTCGCCCATTCGCCCAGTTTAGGCGCCAGCGGTTAACCGGGCGTGAGCCTTCAGCTCTTGTTGACCACCACCACGATGGCCAGGATCACGAAGGCGATCACCGCCAGCACGCGCGCGATCCACGGCGAGGCGACGAAGACGCCCAGCACGGTAAAGCCGCTCTTGACCGCCTCCGGCCGCGTCAGCGCCTGTTTGAAGCCGCCGCCCGCACCGCCCCCACCCGCGATCGGATGACCGCAGTTGGGACAGGCGACGGCGGCCTCGGACACTTGGTGCGCGCAGGCGGGGCAAGGGATCAGGGCCATGCTCAGCCTCCCGGTTTCGGCGTGATGCGGATTTCGACGCGGCGGTTCTTCTGCCGCCCGTCGGGATCGTCCGAGCCGTCGGGCCTGGCGTTGGCGGCGACCGGCTGGCGTTCCCCGAACCCTTGCGCGCCCAGGGTGCGCCCGGCCTCGCGTTGCAGCCGCGCCGCCACCGCCCGCGCGCGTCTCAGCGACAGGCGCTCGTTATAGGCGTCGTCGCCCTTGGCGTCGGTATGGCCGCCGATGCTGACCTGGGCGCCGGGGTAGCTTTTCAGCAGTTCGGCCGCCCGCATCAGGGCCGGCTCCGCATCGGCCCGGATCGTCGCCTTGTCGAAGTCGAACAGCACGTCGGCGGGCAGGTCGATCACGATCACCCCGTCGCTGCGCCGCGCATTCAGCTCGGTCAGCAGGCTGCGCGTCGTCTCGACCCGTTCCGGCGCCACCTCGGACGAGACGAAGACGCTCTCCAGTTCACTGTCCGGCCCGGCCTTGGCAAAGCTGGACTGGGGCGCGGTCATGTCCTTCTCGAAGGTCGAGATCGTGCCGATGGCGCTGCCGCTCATCAGCCGCACCGTCATGGCCGAGACCACGCTCGGCGTCAGGCCGGCGGCCAACAGCGCCGCCGCCATGGCGGGCGCGTGTCGTCGCATCATCCGGCGGCTCCTGCCGGGTTCTGGGCCGTCGGATTCTGAGCCGCCTGGGCCGTCAGCGGAATGGTCATCCGCAGGAACGGGCCGATGATGCTGTCCGAGGTCGAGCCTTCGTTGAACACGACCGAGATCTGGTTAACCCCGGCCGGCACGGCGCCCATGAAGACCAGGCGGCCGTTCATGGTGTCGCCCTTGACGATGTTCATGTTCGGATTGCCCTCGGGCGGCTTCAGACGCAGCTTCTGGCCGTTGGGCAGTTCGATATAGGTGGCGTTCGACGCCATCTGGACATTGTTCGTCATGTCGCTGGCGAACGAGATGCTGACGTCCAGGATGGTGGCGTCCTCGGCTAAATCGACGTTCTTGACCCGCACCGTGGCCCCGACGTCCGTCACGCCCTGCACGTCCACCGGCACGTTGCGGATCTGGCGCGGCTGGGCGGTGACGGGGGTGTTGGCGGCGGCTGCGGCCTGCTGTTCCGGCGACATCGACGGATCGACCGCCTGCTTGTCGTCGTTGTTCGAACAAGCGGCGAGCGCCAGGGCCGAAGCCCCTGCGACGGCGATCAGGCGAAGGGCGACAGTCATGAAACGCTCCGGCGTTGTTGATCCGCCGCGCGTCGCCCACATCCCAAGCGGAGCCGCACGCGCGTCCGATATCGAACACGCGGGCGGTGAAAAGGCTCCGCTTGGAGCTTGATCGTTTTTTAACTGAACCGCGCAGCGGTGAGGTCAAAAAGCGTGAATCACGCTCGGCTTAAAGCCCTTCGAACAATGCCGTCGACAGATAGCGTTCGGCGAAGGACGGGATGATGACCACGATGGTCTTGCCCGCATTCTCGTCCAGCGCCGCCAGACGGAAGGCGGCGGTCAGGGCCGCGCCCGAGCTGATGCCGACGGGGATGCCTTCGACACGGGCGGCCTTGCGCGCCATGTCGAAACTGTCGTCGTTCGAGACCTGTTCGACCCCATCGACCACCGCCGGATCGTAGATGGCGGGCGTGAAGCCGGCGCCGATGCCCTGGATCTTGTGCGGGCCGGGCGCGCCGCCCGACAGGACGGGCGAGGCCTCCGGCTCGACCGCGATCATCTTCACCGAGGCCTTCTTCGCCTTCAGCGCCTGGCCTACGCCCGAGATGGTGCCGCCGGTGCCGACGCCGGCGACGATGATGTCCACTGCCCCGTCCGTGTCGTTCCAGATTTCCTCGGCCGTCGTCACCCGGTGGATGGCGGGGTTGGCCAGGTTCTCGAACTGCGACGGGCTGACCGAGTTGGGGGTCGTCTCCAGCAGTTCCTGGGCCCGTGCGATGGCGCCCTTCATCCCCTTCTCGGCCGGGGTCAGCTCAAGCTGGGCGCCCAGCAGGGCCAGCATCTTGCGCCGTTCGATGGACATGCTCTCGGGCATGCACAGGATCAGTTTCAGCCCCTTCGCCGCCGCCACGAAGGCCAGGGCGATGCCGGTGTTGCCGCTGGTCGGCTCGACCAGGACCGTGTCCGCGTTGATCTTGCCCGCGTCCTGCAACGCCTCGACCATGGCGACCCCGATCCGGTCCTTGACCGAGGCGATGGGGTTGAAGAACTCCAGCTTGGCCAGCACCGTCGCCTTGGCCCCATACTCCGCCGACAGACGCGGCAGCCGCACGATGGGGGTGTCGCCGATGGTGTCGACGATCGAGTCATAGACCTTGCCCCGGCCCTTCTTCAGGTGGCGGGACGCATCGTAGCTGAAGTCGGTCATGAGGGAGGTCTCCGTGAATCTGTGGCCCGCAACAGATAAGGCCTCGCCGCACGGCGCAAGGGGGCGAACGCGATCATTTCTGCGCGACCCTTTCAGAGCGGCTATGTAGGCCTATATGACGCGGTCGCGCGAACCGAGATTTTCTCCCTTGCCCCACACCCGCCCGCCTTCCGACACCGGCCTGACGCCGGAGATCGCCGAACTGGTCGCGGAGGTGCACGCCGACACGGCCGCAGAGACCCAGATTCAGATGGACGATCCGGTCGCGCCCAAGGTCGAGGAGGCCCCGGCGCCCGAGACCCGCTCCACCGCCGACGAGTTGCGTTATCGCCTCAAGCAGCAGTCGCTGCTGGCGCGGTTCGGCGAGGTGGCCCTGCGCGAGCGGGACCGCCAGGCCCTGCTCGACGCCGCCTGCGAGGTTTGCGCCGACGGGCTGGAGACGCCCCTGTCCAAGGTGCTGATCCACAACGAGGCCCGCGACCGCCTGGTTCTGGTCGCCGGCGTGGGCTGGAGCGGCGAGGTCGAGGGCCGCGCCTCGCTGGGCGTCGAGCTGGATTCCCCGGCCGGCTACGCCTTCCAGACCGGCAAGCCCCTGATCTCCAACCATCTGGACATCGAGGACCGGTTCCGCACGCCCAAACTGCTGGCCGACCACGGGGTGCGACGCGCCATCAACGTGCTGATCCGGCCCGAACTGGACGGCGAACCCTGGGGCGTGCTTGAGGTCGACAGCCCCGACGAGGGTCAGTTCGACGCCCGCGACGCCCTGTTCCTGGACGCCTTCGCCGCCGTCGTCGGCGCCGCCATCGCCCGCCAGCAGACCGAGCAGCGGCTTTTGGCCGCCATCGAGCACCAGGCCCTGCTGACGCGCGAGGTCAGCCACCGCGTCAAGAACAGCCTGTCCCTGGTCTCCAGCCTGTTGTCGATGCAGGCGCGCGGCGCCGCGTCCGACGACGTGCGCGCCGCCCTGGCCACGGCCGGGTCGCGCATCCAGGCCATCAGCCAGGTCCACGACCAGCTGTGGCGCGGCGCCGACGTCCAGACCGTGATCCTGTCCGACTTCCTGTGCCAGCTGTGCGCGGCCATCGACACCGGCAGCGATCGTCACGTCATCACCTGCGAGGCCTCCGACGCGCCTCTGGGCGCCGACATCGCCATTCCGCTGGGCCTGATCGTCAACGAACTGGTCACCAACGCCATCAAATACGCCTATGGCCCCGACGGCGGCGACATCGCCGTGACCGGCCGGATCGCGGACGGGCGCCTGACCGTGACGGTGGCCGACCAGGGCAAGGGCTTCGACCTGATCGCCGCCCGCAGCGACCGCAGCCTGGGCATGCGCGTGATCGACAGTCTGGTGCGCCAGATCGGCGGCACCATCGTGAACCAGGCCCCACACGCCGGGAAAGACGCCGGTGAAGGCGAGGGCGTCGGCGCGATCCTGGTGGTCGAGGCCTCGGCGACCTAGCGTTCCAGCACCGCGCGCGCCGGGTCGAAGCCGACCACCTCGCGGATCACGATCATGCTCTTGAAGCCGCGCACGCCCTTTTCGGGGAGCAGTTCGCGGATGCCGAAGGCCTCGTAGTCCTGCATCGAGCGCACGGCGACGGTCAGCAGATAGTCGGTCTCGCCCGTCACGTCCCAGGCGCCTTGGACCTCGGGACTGGCCTTCATGGCGCGCTGAAAGTCGTCCATCACCTTGCGGTCCTGGGTGTTCATCTCGACCTGGACATGCAGGACGATGCGCGGTTCGACCCGGGCGGGATCGATAACGGCGACGTCGGCGGCGATGACCCCTTCCGCCCGCAGACGACGCAGCCGGCGCAGCACGGCGGATTCCGACAGGCCCACCGCCTCGGCCGTCACCCGCGCCGGCTCCAGATTGTTGCGCCGGACCCGCTCCAGCAGCCGATGGTCGAAATCGTCGAGGGTGACGAAATTCGTCATTACATGGCCTTTCGTGACGATTTCAGGCGCATTCAAGCGGAAAATCGCCGGGAAGCGCAAGCAGGATTCGGCTACTCACTGGTCATGACTTCCCTGGCCCTGAAACAGCACCTGAACTCCCCGCTGGCGATGCGCGTCATCCCCTATCTGGCTTTGTTCGCGGGCATGGTGACGCTGGCGGGCGGCACCTCCTTCGCCAAGACCCTGTTCCCGATCATCGGGGCGGAGGGGACGTCGGCCTATCGCGTCGGGATTTCGGCCCTGTTGCTGGTCGCTGTGTTCCGGCCGTGGCGGTTCCATCTGGCCCGCGCGGACCTGGGCGCCATCGCCCTGTACGGCGTCGTGCTGGGGGCGATGAACCTCAGCTTCTACATGTCGCTGCGCACCATTCCGCTGGGTCTGGCCATCGCCATCGAGTTCATGGGGCCGCTGACCCTGGCCCTGATCCATTCGAGGAAACCCATCCATTTCGTCTGCATCGGCTTTGCCGTCGTGGGCCTGGGCCTGCTGCTGCCGTTGAAGGCTGGCGCCGGGGCGCTGGATCCTGTGGGCATGGCCCTGGCCGCCTTCGCCGGCCTGTGCTGGGCGCTGTACATCGTCTTCGGCAAGCGGCTTTCGCACATCCATGCGGGCCAGTCGGTGGCGCTGGGCATGAGCGTGGCGGCCCTAGTCGTCGTGCCGTTCGGCGTGGCCCATGCGGGCGCGGCCCTGCTGAACCCGGCCATCATCCTGGCGGGCGTCGCGGTCGCGATCTTCTCCAGCGCCCTGCCCTATTCGCTGGAGATGGTCGCCCTGCGCAGCATCCCCAAACGCACTTTCGGCGTGGTGCTCAGCGCCGAACCGGCGGTCGGCGCCCTAGCCGGCCTGCTGATCCTGCACGAACACCTGACCGGCCAGCAATGGCTCGCCATCGCCGCCATCGTCGTGGCCTCGGTCGGGGCCATCGCGACGACGCGCGAACCGAAGGTGGGGCCGGAGCCGGTTTAGGCCCGTCACTCACAGCCCTCACACCGTCATCCTAGGGCTTGTCCCTAGGATCCAGACTCCCGGTATTCGAACGGGCGCACTCCCCGGACGCACCGGGAGTCTGGATCCTCGCCACAAGGGCGAGGATGACGGGAGTGAGAGGGGCGCGGCCCCTCAGAACTCCTCCCACTCCTGCGCCGCAATCCCGCCGCCGGCATAGGCGCGGATGCGGGCGCGTTCGCGGGCCAGGGGAACCGGGCCTGCCCCCTGCGACAGGTCGTGGACCCGCGTCTGCGCCGGCGCCTCGCCCGTGTCGAACCGTTCGACCAGCTGGGCCAGTTGCTCGGTCTCGGTCTTCAGGCTCATGGCGGCGGCCGTGGTTTCCTCGACCATCGCCGCATTCTGTTGCGTCACCTGATCCATCTGATTGACGGCGCTGTTGACCTGGCTCAGCCCCGTCGCCTGTTCCTGGGCCGAGGCGGCGATTTCGGAGATCAGGGCGTCCATTTCCGCCACCTTGACCGCGATGGCCGACAGGGCCGATCCCGTCTCGTTGACCAGGTTCACGCCTTGCGCCACCTCCTGGCCCGAGGTGGTGATCAGGGTCTTGATCTGTTTCGCGGCCTCGGCCGAGCGCTGGGCCAGCGCCCGCACCTCGGACGCGACCACCGCGAAGCCGCGCCCCGCCTCGCCGGCCCGCGCCGCCTCGACCCCGGCGTTCAGGGCCAGCAGATTGGTCTGGAAGGCGATCTCGTCGATCACGCCGATGATGTCGCTGATCTGGGTCGAGCTGCGCTTGATACCGTCCATCGCCGCGATGGCCTGGCGCACCACCTCGCCCGAGCGGTCGGCCTCGGCCCGCGCGCCCACGGCGGCCGATGAGGCCTGTTTGGCGCCGTCCGCACTGCGTTTCACCGTGGCGGTGATCTGGTCCAGAGCCGCCGCCGTCTCTTCCAGACTGGCGGCCTGCTGTTCGGTACGGCGCGACAGGTCGTCGGACGCGCTGGAGATTTCGCTGACCCCGCCTCTCAGGCCCGCGACGGCCTGCAAGGCCTGACCCAGGGTCTGACGCAGGCTTTCGACGGCCGCGTTATAGTCGTCGCGCACCCGGATGTGGGCGCCCTGCACCGGCGCATCGATCCGCGCCGTCAGGTCGCCCGCCGACAGCCGCGCCAGGGCGCCGGCCAGGGCCTCGACCAGCAGGTTCTGCGCCTGCTCCGCCTCGATCCGCTGCTTCTCGCGCCGCGCGGCCTCCTGTTCCTCGGCCGTGATGTCGATGGCCAGCTTGATGACTTTCGTCGGCCGCCCATCGACGCCAAAGACCGGATTGTAGGAGGCCTGCAACCAGACCTCGCGTCCGCCCTTGGCCAGCCGCCGGAACTTGCGCGCCAGGAAGTGACCGGCGTTCAACTCGCGCCAGAAGGCCGTGTATTCAGGCGAGGCGGCTTCGGCCGGATCCATGAACTGGCGGTGGTGCGTCCCCCGGATCTCTTCGAGGCTGTAGCCCATGGTGGTCAGCAGGTTCTGGTTGGCGTCGATAATGGTGCCGTCCAGATTGAACTCTATCACCGCCTGGGACCGGCCGATGGCCGCCATCTTGCCATCCAGGTCGATCACCCGGTTCTGCAAATCCGATGATTTAGGTTTACGCGCGAACATAGGCACAACCTCTTCGCAATCGGCCGGCCCCCGCCCGCCTCGGTTGCAAGATTAACATTCTAATTGGTTTCCAAACCGTTTCTCGCCTGAGTTGCAAGCGAGACGCAAAAACCGCCCTTTTTGCACTGCATTCAAAGCCGGCTTCACCGCTCGTTAACCACGATGGCGCATCTCTCAACCCCTGTTCCTGGGGTCTGTTTTTGCGCAATCTCGTCGCCGCCGTCGAAGCGATCGATCCGCTGGTCGTCACCGGCAAGGTCGCGGGCGTGTCGGGCCTGCTGATCGAGTCGCGCGGCGGCCTGTCGCGTCTCGCTGTCGGCGCCCGGGCCGAGATCAGCCGGCGCGGCCATTCCCCCTTGCCGGCCGAAGTCGTCGGTTTCCGCGATTCCAAGGCCCTGCTGATGCCGTTCGGCCCGGTCGAGGGCGTGGCCCCCGGCGCCGACATCCGCATCATCGACCAGGCCGCCAGCGTGCGCCCAACCACCGCCTGGCTGGGCCGGATCATCGACGCCTTCGGCCAGCCCATCGACGGCAAGGGACCGCTACCGCAAGGCCCCGCCCCCTATCCCTTGCGCGCCCCGCCGCCGCCCGCCCATTCGCGCGGTCGGGTGGGCGAGCGTCTGGACCTGGGCGTGCGGGCCATGGACGTCTTCACCACCACCTGCCGGGGCCAGCGCCTGGGCATCTTCGCCGGGTCCGGCGTGGGCAAGTCGGTGCTGCTGTCCATGCTGGCCAAACAGGCGACCTGCGACGCCGTCGTCGTCGGCCTGATCGGCGAACGCGGCCGCGAGGTGCGCGAGTTCGTGGAAGAGACCCTGGGCGAAGAGGGGCTGAAACGCGCCGTCGTCGTGGTCGCCACCTCGGACGAGCCGGCCCTGAAACGCCGCCAGTCGGCCTATATGACCATGGCCATCGCCGAATATCTGCGCGATCAGGACCTGGAGGTGCTGTGCCTGATGGACAGCGTCACCCGGTTTGCGATGGCCCAGCGAGAGATCGGCCTGGCGGCGGGCGAACCGCCGACCACCAAGGGCTACACCCCTACCGTCTTCACCGAACTGCCCAAGCTGCTGGAGCGGGCCGGGCCGGGACCGGTGCGGCCCGACGGCACGACGGCGGCGCCCATCACCGCCCTGTTCACCGTCCTGGTGGACGGCGGCGACCATGACGAGCCCATCGCCGACGCCGTGCGAGGCATCCTGGACGGACACATCGTCATGGACCGCAAGATCGCCGAACGCGGTCGTTTCCCCGCCATCGACGTGCTGAAGTCCGTCAGCCGCACCATGCCCGCCTGTCAGACGCCGCCCGAGCGCGAGTTGAACAAGCGCGCCCGCCAGTGCCTGTCGGCCTATGCCAATATGGAAGAGCTGATCAAGATCGGCGCCTATCGCACCGGCGCCGATCCCATCGTGGACCGCGCCATCGCGCTGAACCCCGCGCTGGAAGATTTCCTGGGACAGGACAAGGACGATCACACCCGTCTTTCCGATTCCTTTACCCGGCTGGAGCACATCCTCAATCAAGGCATGATCAGGGAGTAATGATTTAAATGACCGCTTGGGCCCAATCCCTGATCCGCATCTCCAACTACGAGGTCGAAACGCTGCAGAAGCGCTTGGCCGAGATCACCGAACGCCGCGCCAATGCCGAGATCCGCATCGCCGTTCTGGACGCCGAGGCCCAGGGCGAACGCGACCGCGCCCGCATGGACGCCGAGGCCGGCATGATGCTGGGCGCCTATCTCAACGGCTGGAAATCGCGCAAGGCCAAGGCCGAGGGCGACCTGACCGTGCTGGACGCCGAGGAAGCCGGCGCCCGCGACGCCCTGACCGGCGCCTTCGAAGAGCTGAAGAAGTTCGAACACGTCGCCGAGACCACCCGCCTGACCCAGCTGGTCGCCATAGCCAAACGCGAAACCGCCGCCTTTGACGAACTGGGTTTACGCCGCCGAGCCGTTTGATCTGCGTCCTTCTCCCCTTGCGGGAGAAGGTGGCCCGAAGGGCCGGATGAGGGGTCCCACCCCGCCGATGAGAGAACACGGATGAAGCCAGAAACCCCTCATCCGTCTCGCTCCGCTCGCCACCTTCTCCCGCAAGGGGAGAAGGGTTGGTCACGCCGCACCATTCTCGCCTCATCCCTGGCCCTGCCCCTCGCCGCCTGCGACCGCTTCGCCTCGGCCGAAGCCACCCCGCTCGACGTCCCCCCGCTGAAATCCATCGCCCCCGCCCCGTTCGGCACGGCGATCAAGGCCAGCCATATCGACGACCCCGACTGGGTCGCGCTTGCCCGCGCCAACGTCTCCCAGCTCACGCCCGAGTGGGAGATGAAGATGGAATACATCCTGGCCAACGGCCTGGACCGCCCCAACTTCGACCGCACCGACCGCATCGCCGCCTTCGCCCAATCCAACGGCATGGGCCTGCACGGCCACACCCTGATCTGGTATTCGCAGGGTCAGGAGGCGTTCGCGGGTCTGGATAACGCCGCCTTCGACCGCGCCTTCGACGGCTATATCGCCACGGTCGCCGGTCGCTATCGCGGCAAGGTCCGCAGCTGGGACGTGGTCAACGAACCGATCCTGGACGACGGTTCGGCCATGCGCGACTGTCACTGGTCACAGCGCTACGGCCAGGACGGCTATATTCTGCGCGCCTTCGAAAAGGCCCGGATCGCGGATCCGCAAGCCGTGCTGTTCCTGAACGAATACAATCAGGAAAGCGTCCCAGCCAAAGGCGCGCAGTTCCTGAAACTGGTCGAGCGCCTGCTGAAGGCCGGCTGCCCGCTGCAGGGGCTGGGCCTGCAATCCCACCTGTGGATCGACATCCCCGAAGGCGTCATCGCCGCCTATATGCGCGAGGTGGCCCAGTTCGGCCTGCCGATCCATGTGTCGGAGCTGGACTGCACCCTGCGCACCGACAACCGGCTGGATCTGCGCAAGCAAGCCGACCGGATCGCCGCACAAGGGGCCCGCGTCACCGAACTGACCTCGGCCTTCGCCGCCCTGCCGAAAGCGCAGCAGTTCGCCTTCACCATCTGGGGCCTGCGCGACACCGACAGCTGGTATCGCCAGGCCGACAAGGACGACGGCAAGGACAAGCCCCTGCCCTTCGACAGCTTCGGCCGCCCCAATCCGATGGCGGCCGCCATCGCGGCGGGCTTCAAGACCCCCGCCTGAAGAAATCCGCCGGGCCTGCATCCAGAACGCTCGCTCGGCGCCTCTCTGTTGAAGCGTCACGTTGACGCGCTTCAGGAGACCGCCCTTGCCCCAGTTCCTTTCCGCCCGTCGTCGCCGCGTGGTCCTGCTGGTCGCCTTCAGCGCGCTGGCGTTTGCGGTTGGCCCCGTCGCGGCCCAGGATGTCGCGCGCATGGATCAGGTGGTCCGCGCCTCCAGCGACGCCGACGCCTTTTCCGGCGCCGTCCTGGTCGCGCGCGACGGGCGCGTCCTGCTGGATCAGGGCTACGGTCTGGCCAATCGCGAGTGGAACGTTCCCAACGACGGCGACACCAAGTTCCGCCTCGGCTCGCTGACCAAACAGTTCACCGCCGTCGCGATCATGATCCTGAACCAGCAGGGCAAGGTCGATCTGGATGCGCCGGTCAAGACCTGGTTGCCCCAGGCGTCGGGCGCCTGGGACGCGGTGACGGTTCGACATCTGCTGAACCACACCTCGGGCATGCCCGACTTCACCCGGTTCGACGACTATGAGGCGCTGAAGACCCGCCCGGCGACCACGGCTGAACTGATCGCCCGGTTCAGCGACCGGCCGCTGGACTTCGCGCCCGGCGCGCGGTTCGCCTATTCCAACTCGGGCTATGTCCTGCTCAGCGCCATCGTCGAGGCGGCCAGCGGCCAGACCTACGCCGACTTCGTCACCGCCAATCTGTTCGCCCCGCTGGGCATGAGCGACAGCGGCTATGATCGCCACGACGCCATCCTGCCGCGCCGCGCCTCCGGTTACACGCCTGGCGCGTCCGGCGTCGTCAACGCCGACTATGTGGACATGAGCATTCCGACGGGCGCCGGCGCCCTGTATTCGACCACCCACGACCTGCTGAAATGGGAACAGGGGTTGTTCGGCGGCCGGGTGCTGAACCCCCAGTCGATGACCGCCCTGACCACCCCCGTCCGCGACGGCTACGCCATGGGTCTGCTGGTCACCCAGGCCGAGGGCAAAACGCTGGTCTGGCACAACGGCGCCATCGAGGGCTTCAACACCTATATGGCCTATGATCCGGGCGACCGGACCGCCGTCATCGTCCTGGGCAATCTGAACGGCGAAGCGCCGGACAAGCTGGGCGCCGCCCTGGTCACCCTGGCGCGCGGCGGAACCGTCACCCTGGCCAGCGAGCGCCGCGCCGTCACGCTCTCGTCCCAGGCGCTGCAGGCCTATGGGGGCGTCTATAATCTGGCCCCGACCTTCGCCCTGACCGTGTCCGTCGTGGACGGCAAGCTGATGGCCCAGGCCACGGGACAGCCGGCCTTCGCACTGACGGCGGAGGCCGAGGACGCCTTCTACCTGACCGCCGTCGACGCCCAGATCACCTTCACCCGCGACACGGCCGGCGCCGTCGAGGGTCTGATCCTGCATCAGGGCGGCCGCGACATGCCGGCCAAGCGGCAGTAGGGCCGGAGGCGGCGTCGGAGTTCGCGCGCCGACGTCGCCTCAGTCGATGGCCTCGACGCCCTCAACCTTCGTCTTCGCGACCATGGCCCGCATGGCCGCCAGTTGTTCGGCCGGATGACCCTGCCAGCCCACCACTTCGCCCACGATCCGCAAGGGTTCGCGCGAGCGGTAGGACTGGGTCGGATTACCGGAAAATTTCTGGTCGGTCAGATTGGGGTCGTCGATGATCTCGCCGGTCGAAACGACGACATAGATCCGCTCACGTCCCTGCCCTTGCGCCAGCTCCGCGCCCCAGATCGCGGCCTCCAGCGTCCCCGCCAGATAGACCCACGGGTTCGCCTTGCCGGTCCCGAAGTTGGAGGCGTAACCGGCGGCGATCAGGTCGCCCGTCTTCAGATCGGCCTTGGTGCCGTGAAAATAGCCGCGTTCCATGGGTCGCCCTTCAGTGTTTCAGGGCTCCGCATCATGCGCAGAAAAACCGGCCTGCCCATTCTTGAACGCAGAAATATCGTCGCCAGCTTAGTGCAGAGGCCGAAACGCAAAACGCCCGCCGTTGCCGGCGGGCGTTTCGAAATCGGCGGATCGAAGACCGATCAGGCGGCGACGGTGACGACGCTTTCGGACGGGTCGCGCAGGACGTAGCCGCGGCCCCAGACGGTTTCGATGTAGTGTTTGCCGTCGGCGGCGGTGGCCAGCTTCTTGCGCAGCTTGCAGATGAAGACGTCGATGATCTTCAGCTCGGGCTCGTCCATACCGCCGTACAGGTGGTTCAGGAACATTTCCTTGGTCAGGGTTGTGCCCTTGCGGAGCGAGAGCAGCTCCAGCATCTGGTATTCCTTGCCCGTCAGGTGGACGCGGTGACCGTTCACCTCGACCGTCTTGGCGTCCAGGTTCACGGCGATCTCGCCGGTGTGGATGATCGCCTGGGCGTGACCCTTGGAGCGACGGACCACGGCGTGGGTGCGCGCGATCAGCTCGTCCTTGTGGAAGGGCTTGGTCATGTAGTCGTCGGCGCCGCCGCCGAAGGTCTTGACCTTGGTCTCGATCTCGTGGCTGCCCGACAGGATCATGACCGGGGTGTTGACCTTGCCGACGCGCAGCTGGCGCAGGACTTCCAGGCCGCTCATGTCCGGCAGGTTCAGGTCAAGAAGAATGAGGTCGTAGTCATAGATCTTGCCCAGATCGATGCCTTCTTCGCCCAGGTCCGTCGTATAGACGTTGAAGCCTTCCGACTTCAGCATCAGTTCGATGCTTTGGGCGGTTGCGTGATCGTCTTCAATCAACAGGACGCGCATACGTGCCCCTCCAGGCAAAAGCTTTGCGGTAACCACCCCGACGAACGTCTGGGTAACCTTGTTCGCAAGTTAAGACGTGAAAACCTTAAGAAGGGTTAACGCCATCCGATTGAGTCGAATCTAGGCTGATTTGCGAATCGCCGTCGAGTGGCCGGAGTCAACGATTCGAAATTTATTAACCATGTTGCGTCCGCCGACGTCGCCCCGCCTCGCCGCTTCCTCCCCTCCACTCGCCTACATCCGCATAGGGTCGCCTGCACAACCTCAAGGCGGGCAAGGCGTCACGTCCGGTTTTGACGTGCAGTAGGACTTTATTCCTATCTCAAGGTCGGCGGCCCTCTATGCTGCCGACATCGATTTCGAGAGCGGGAGGGTTTCGCCATGGAGGACTACAGGGTGCCGGTCAGCGAGGAGGACCGGGTCAAGGCGGGCCTGGCCGTCCATCTGGTCGCGGCGCGCACCGGCGCGCAGCCGGCCCAGATGATCGGCGGGGGTCGGATGCACCCGCGCGCCGCCCGGCCGCGCTGGCTGGCCATGTATCTGTCGCACGTGGCCTTCGGCTGGACCCTGGAGAGGGTCAGCCACGTCTTCGGCGTCAATCGCGCCAGCGTCGGGACCGCCTGCCGCTGGGTCGAGGACGAACGCGAACGGCGTCCCGTCGACGACCTGCTGAACGAGCTGGAGACCTGCATCCAGGGCCTTTACCAGACCCCGCGCCTGGACCTGGTCCAATGAGCCGGCTGCTGGAACGCGCGCGCGGCCTGATGGCGCGACCCGGCGCTTGGCTGGGGACCGACGGCGGGGTCTATGCGCTGAGGCTGTCGGCGGATCGGCGCAGCCGCATCAGCCTGACCCTGACCGAGGCAGAGTTCCGCGCCCTGGTCGATCAGCCGGGCCTGCGCGCGCGACCGGGCGGCGGCTGGGTCGCCCGAACGACGGCGGACGAAGCGCCGCCCCCTCCCCCCGGCCGCCCCGGCTTCGTCGCGGGCGAGCGCGACCTGATCCAGGCCGACGGGCGCATCGTGCGCCGGCGCGCCAATCTGGGCGAAAGCCCCATCGCCTGGCTGGCGCGGCGCAAGGATGCGTCCGGCCGGCCCTGGCTCACCCCGGCAGAGGCCGCCGCCGGCGAGCGTCTGCGTCGCGAGGCCGAACAGGCGATGAAGGGCCCGTCCCTGACCATGCGCTGGGACGCCCTGCCCCACAGCGGATCGGGAACCTCCGCCCGGATGGAGCCCACCGACCGCGCCCTCTCGGCCGGCCGGCGCGTCGAGGGCGCCTTGACCGCCGTCGGCCCGCGCCTGCGCCCCATCCTGACCCGCACCTGCATCCACGGCGACAGCCTGCAACTGGCCGAAACCGGCCTGGGCCTGCGCCGCCGCCAAGGCAAGACCGTGCTGAAACAGGCGCTCCAGGCCCTGGCGGATCACTATGGGATCGGCTGATTTGAGACGAAGTGCACAGATTGCACCCTATTTTTTGCGCCTTAACCATAACGATGATTTTCGAAACCAAATCGGTCGTGGCATCGTTTGCGGCATGTCCTGACAATCGGAGATCGTCCCATGTCCCGTCCCCTGGCCTGCGCCCTGTCCACACTGATGCTGGCGACGGCGCTGCCGGCGTCGGCCCAGACGCCCTCTGCGCTCAGAGACCTCGTCGGCGCCCGCGCGGGTCAGGCCGAGGGAGAGCTGACCCGTCGCGGCTATCAGGCCACGGATCGGTCCGAGGTCGTCGGCGACGGGCGCATGACCTATTGGCGCAACGGGAACGACTGCGTGTCCATCATGACGCGCGACGGCCGCTACGCCTCGATCAACCAGGCTGGCCGCAGCGAATGCGGCTCGGGCGGCTCGAACAGCTCAAATGCGACGGCGATCGCGGCCGGGGTCGCCATCGTGGGCCTGGCCGCCGCCATCGCCGCCCACAACAACCGCCACCGCGACGCCGATGCCGACCACGACCGGGAGTATCAGCGCGGCTACGAGGCCGCCCTGCACGGCGCCGACTATGACGCCAATCACGAGACCGAGGGCTATCACGAAGGCTTCCTGGCCGGCGAGGACGAGGGTCAGAACCGCCGCCACGCCAACAGCGGCTGGGTGCAGAACGCCCCCTATGCGGCGCGCCAGGCCTGTTCGCGTCGCGCCGACGAGTTCCAGAACCGCCCCTATGGCTCCAGCGTGCCCATCGGCGTGCGCGACCTGGGACGCGGCGATTTCGAGCTGACGATGGCGACGGGCTCGTATCGTTCGCGCTGCACCGTCTCGGCCTCGGGCGACGTGCGGTCGATGGACCCCGGCTGAGCCGTCAGATCAAGGCGATGGGGATCAGGATCGCCTGCAGGTAGATCAGCGCCCGGACGAGGGCCAGGACCGCAATCCTGGCCCCCTTGCCGACGGAGACGTTCAGCCGCCGCGCGAACCAGTGGGATTGCATGAACAGGAACCAGCACGTTCCGCCGATCATGATGGCGGCGCCGATCACGTTGGGCAGTTCGGGCCGCTGGAAGATGGAGCCGCCTATCGAAACGAAGGCGGCGCAGACGGCCGCCAGATAGCATTGGGCGTAGAAGGGCGGGCGCAGGGTCTCGCGACTGATCCGCTTCTTCTCGTGACGCAACAGGGTCACGGCGGCGACCAGCGGGATCAGGCTGAAGGCCAGGGAGCGGAACAGGATCAGGTTCTGCTGCGAGGCGAACAGCGTCCTGGTCACCGTCGAGACTTCGGGCGGCGGCGGCACATGCAGGGCCATGCCGATCAGATTGGCCAGGACGACGGTGGCCAGCAGGAACAGGGGCGGGCTGAGCGCGTCGTCGTAGCGATGCTCCTCGCTGTCGCTCTGCTCGCGGTCAGAATAATCCATGGCCGCCAGCGGCCCACGCAGGATCCGCCACCAGGTCAGAGGATAGAAGACCAGCCAGCTGACGGCCTCGAAGAGAAACTCCTCGAAACTGCGCAGGATCTTCAGCAGGTCCATTCCGCGTCCCTCGTCCACACCCCGCGATGGTGGGTCGTCGGGCCGCCGGTGGCAAGGCCGTTACGCCAGCGCGGCCTCGCGGATGCGCCCGACCATGCTGTTCAGACCATTGGCGCGCTGGCGCGTCAGGGCCGACGGCAGGCCCAGCCGGTCCAGCGCCGCCCGCGCGTCGAAGGCCAGTATCTCGGCGGGCGTGCGGCCCGAATACAGTTTGAGCAGCAGGGCGATATTGCCCTTGGACAGGGCGCTGTCGCTGTCGGCGGCGAACCACAGCCGATCCTCGGTCGGCTTCACGGCCAGCCAGACCTGGGCCGCACAGCCCGGCACCTTGTTGGCTTCGAGCCGGTCGGCGTCGTCCAGCGGGGCCAGACCCTTGCCCAGTTCGATCACATATTCGATCCGCTGCTCCCAATCGCCCAGCAGGTCGAAATCCTCGGCCAGTTCGGCCAGGGTCTGGTCAATGCTGTCGGTCGGGGGCGCGCGCTCGGTCATGGCCCGCCAGATAGGCCGCCGGGCCGTTAACGACAACCGGCCGTTTTGTCCCCCGATATTCATGGTGAACGCCGCGATGGGGTTCGCCTTACGGGGGAGCGGCCTCGCTCCGACTCAAGGCGGAGACTAGTCTGGACGCAGACAGAACAACGGCCCGCCGCTTGAAATCCGACGCCCACACCAGATTACAGGACGACCGACGCCCCTACGAACAAGGTGGCGCGCCGCTGGTCGCCCTATGGCACGCGATCTGGGCCGTGGCGATCAGCCTGACGGCCCTGGCGGCCCAGATGCTGGACGGGCTGAAGGACGCGCCCCTGGCGGCCCTGTTGATCATGGCCTTCCCCGGCATCTTCGGCGTGGTGCTGATGGTGCGCGACACCGCCGGCCTGCGGTTCGCGACCATGGCCGGCTGGTTGCTGGCGGCCACGGCGTCGGCGGGGCTGACGGGGGGCGCGACCGGGGCCTTGCCGGGGCTGATACTGATGCCTCTGGCCGCCGGGATCGCCCTCGATCATGGCAGGACAGGCGCCGACCGGCTGACGCGGCTGGGCGCCTTCGCGGTCATCCTGCCGCTGCTGTCGGGCCTGATCTCGACCTGGCTGAACGGGCCGGAGGCGCAAGCTCCGCTGCTGGCGGCCGTCTCGGGCCTGCTGGCCATGGGCGCCATCATCGCCGCCATGCGCCTGACCTGGAGCGAGCGCCAGCGGCGTCTGGCCGACGCCGAAGACGAGGCCGCCCGCATCGCCGCCCTGCTGCAAGACCAGCCGGCCCTGACCCTGCTGCTCGATCCGTCCGGCCGCGCCGTGGCGACCTGGGGCAATCCACCGCCCGCCCTGTCGGTGCTGGCGCTCAGTGAGCAGGGGCTGATCTCGGCCGTCCATGCGCCCGACCGCCCGGCGGTGTCCGCCGCCCTGGCCCGCGCCCTGTCGGGTCAACAGGTCGAGGTCCAGTTCACCCCGCGCATCGCCCTGGATCGCCGCGTCGTCATGATCCTGGGGCCATTCCACAACGACGGCGACCGACCCCGCCTGATCGCCCAGGCTTTCGACGGCACGGCCCAGTTCGCCCGCGAACTCGGCCTTGAGACCGCCCGCGTCGAGGCCGAGGCCCAGTCCGCCGGCAAGACCCGCTTTTTGGCGAACATGAGCCACGAGCTGCGCACCCCGCTGAACGCCGTCATCGGGTTTGCGGACATCATGCGCCAGAAGCTGTTCGGCCCCCTGCCCGACCGCTACGCCGGATACGCCGACGCCATCCACCAAGCGGGCGGGCACCTGTTGGACCTGATCAACGACGTGCTGGACCTGTCCAAGATCGAGGCCGAACGCTACCAGCTGGTCATGGAGGCCTTCGACGCCCGCGACGCCGTGTCCGCCGCCGTCGCCCTCGTCCGGCTCCAGGCCGACGACAAGGGCGTGGACCTCGCCGCCGTCCTGCCGTCCGAGCCGGTGAAGGTGCGCGCCGACGCCCGCGCCCTGAAGCAGATGGCGCTGAACCTGCTGTCCAATGCGGTCAAGTTCACCCCCGCCGGCGGCTCGGTCACCATCACCCTGGACGCCGACGGCCCGGACCTGGATCTGGTCGTGTCCGACACCGGCGTCGGCATCGCGCCGCAAGACCTCAAACGCCTGGGCCGCCCCTTCGAACAGGCCGGCGGCGCCGACCAGAAGGCGCAAGGCACCGGCCTGGGCCTGTCCCTGGTCCGTTCCCTGACCGAACTGCACGGCGGCCGCATGACCATCGACAGCACCCTGGGCGAAGGCGCCGCGGTGATGATCCGGTTGCCGGTGATGGTGGTGGAAGAGACGAGCGAGACGGTCGCCGAGGCGACGCCGGTCACAGTCGAGGCTTGATACCTGGTAGACATTAAGCTGCGGGGTATTGGCTTAGATACGCCCTTGACGAGCCTCGTTAGTGCCACTTGGTATCAGGACTCGAAAGTGTCAGTCTGACGTCGAGGGGGCACCTGATGTCTGAAAAGAATGACGCGCTCGTTTATGGCTTCAAACCTGACGCTTGGGAGCGCTTGCCAGAATGGCTCCAGACCTTCGTCACGGAGTCCAATGAGCGCAATGCGCATGCGCACCACAGCGCCCATCGTCACGCATCGCAGACGCTTCAAGATCAAGCATGGAAAGCCAGCGACTTTGTCTTGAAGACATTGGTGACTGTCCAAGGCGGTTCGCTGGTCGCAATCTTAGCGTTTCTGGGCTCGCTCACTCAGCGCCGATCACAGTTAGATGTTGCTCCCCTCCTCGCCTCACTTGGCGGTCTAGGACTGGGCCTGCTGTTCGCAATAGCCGCAGCATTCTGCGCTTATTTCGTTGCAGTGTATTACGCAGCCGGACACGACCGTCGGGAAACGTCCTTTTCCCACCCGTTTGTTCAAACGACCCCAGAAGGCGAAGCACACGATAGAATTGGCGAAACTTTTCGATTGTGGGGCATCGGGTTCGCAGTCGCGAGCTTGGTTTCAGCAGTTATCGGTATTGCAGCATTTGGCCTTTTCACAGTTAAGGCGCTGACTGCCCCGGAACGGGTCGCACATACGTCTCCGATGGAGACGGTATCGGCGCCTCAGATCGCAGAAAAGCCCGCCGTCCGAGAGGACGCGCGAGCGCTGAATTCGGAAGCAAGCAGACCCAAAGATCGCTAAGGGCGAACGCCTGCCGCCGCTAAACCTGCCCCATCGCCAGGAACGCCCGACCCGCCGCGAAATCCCCGGCTTCGAAGGTGGAGCGGGCGATGCTGCCGTCGCGGAACAGGAATTCGACGGTGAAGACCTCGCGCGGGTCCAGCGCCGACAGGGCGTCGGCGGCGGCGGCGGGGAACAGCCAAGCCTGACCGGCCGGGCGGCCTTCGGACAGCAACATGGCGTCAGCGCTGGTCACCCCGGCGGCCCAGAAGGCGCGGCGCTGGGCGACCGGCGGCAGGTCGTGCGCCAGCCACGGACGCGGCGCCACCGTGTGGTCGCGCATCACCACCCGCACCCCGGTCGGACGCGAGCGCCCCTGCCAGGACACCACGGCCGCCAGTTGATCCGGCCGGTCCATGCCGCCCACGACCCCGAACCGCACCGGAGAGGCGCCGGTCACGGTCGCCTGCATCAGCCGCCAGGTCGGGCGGGCATAGGCGGCGCGGTCCGCGCTCCAGCGCCGGCGCTCGCCGGGAAACTCCATCTTCGTCACCCGCGACCAGCCGGAAAAGGCGGTCTGGACCCGGCCGCTGACCGTCTTCAGATCGGCCGAGCCGCACGGCGTCGATCCCGCCCGCGCCCGCGCCCGCTGCGCCGTCTCGGCCAGCTGCCGGTCGTTCGAGCCCGCGCGTAGGGCCGCGCCCCGCGCCTGATAGGCCGCGGCGGTCAGGGCCGCGGTCAGTTGCGGCGCGAACAGGCCGCAGCGATCGTTGGCGGCCAGCACGAAGCTGCGCTCATAAAAGCGGTCCTGCGGCGCGGCGAACGCCACTATGGGGGTCGCCGCCATCAGCACGGCGGACATCAAGGCTCTGGCGCGCCGGGGGGAAAGGCCTATCCTCATGCCGCCACCCTAGCCCGCCAGGGTTGGGGTTCCGTGTTCGAGCAGGGTTAGCGAATTGCTTCTTTCCAGCGACCTGTGGGTCAGCGCCCTGATCCGCCGCGCCCAGATCGAGGGCGCCTACGCCACCGTGGTCGCCAAGGGCGACGACCGCGCCGGCTCGGTCATCGTCAAGGCCTATGACACCTCCACCCGCACCGCGCGCCTGTTCACCGAGGCCTTCGGAACCGACGGCGACCGCCTGTGGATCCAGCCGGTGACGTCCGACAGTGAAAGCGAACTGGACGCCTACATCGCCCGCCAGCGCGGGTATGACCCGGATTTGTGGGTGGTCGAGATCGAGGACCGGCAGGGCCGGCATTTCATCACGGAGAAGGTGCAGGGGTAGGCGGGATATCTACCCAACCTTCAATCAGCCAAGCGTCCTCACGTCGTAAATGAATTGATCCAGCGTGATTAGCTTCGGTTGAATGCTCTCCGGGAAGGCGCTGACCAGACTGGAGGGGATCACCAACTGAAGGTTGGCGGCCTGCATTTCGGCGAACTGGTTCTCCGAAACGCCTTCCTGCAGCGTGAGAAGGTGTTTGACGGGAACGCGATCCGCTTCGTTCAGCACCTGTCGCCACCGATCCCGCGCAGTTGTTTTCGCGGCGAGCATGCGCAGCCGATCCTTCGGAAAGCTCTCATCGGCATAGGCCTGTGCAGAGGGGAACAGGAAGTCGGGTTTCTTGTCGCCCTCCGAGGTCGCCCCGTGGCTGAACTGCCGATGTTCCACCAATCCTTCTTCTAGGAAGATTTCCCGCGCGTGGAGTTCGAGAGATCGTCCCGAGCGAGACTTGCGGCGTTGCAGGATCGTCTGCGCGAGGGTGAGGAAGTCATCCAGAGAGCGAAAGCCGCTGCCGACCTTTGGCCCCTCCAGGGCTTCCTCGACGGATTTGAAAATCTCGAACTCACATTTGCGGCGACGGATCAGCCTGTCGTCCGGCATCAGACTTTGAAGCGCCTGCATCTCGACCGACCGCTTCACGATTTCGGCGGCGCTGGGAAATCGTTCGAGCCAGTGCGGAGGCATTTCCGAGGGCGATAAAGCGCAGGACGTGCGCACGACGCCTGTGGCGAATAGACTGATTGGCTGACCGGGTTGCCAAGTTATGGCTTTGCCGGGATCGACTGGGCCGACCAGATCTTCGATGACCTCGCTCTCGTAGCCGTTACATACCCAAACATGGATCGCGGTTGCGCCAGACGCCAACGCGCCATTCTCAAAGACAAAGACAGCCAAAGCCCCCGTGCTGTCGGGGTCAAGCAGTGCAGATGCGCCACCACCCCACCCCGTGACACGCGCCTCATTTCGCGTCAGCCTGTTGTACCAAATCGCGGTAACAGACCGCACTTCCGTTCCGGAATCGACAAATGCGTCGATTTGAACCCGTGGATTCTTGACCTCCCAGTTTTGCAGTTGGGGCAATACCCGGAACAATAGTTCCTTGGGAATGTAGGGCCCGGCCTGGTGAGACTTGTTGGCCAGAGTGTCGTTGGCCGACAGGCGCTTCAGATACCAGACATGATCTGGCTTAGAAAACTCCGAGATCCAGTCTGGCAACCTCATTACCGGCATCAGGATACGCCTTCGATCTGTAGGCCGACTTCATCAGATCGAAGCCAGCTTTCAAGCTTGGCGATAACATCTTCGAGTTGCAAGCGCGTTTTGCCTTTCAACGCACACTCCCAAACGATAGCGACCCGCCAGTTGGCGTTAGCTAGACGCGCCAACGCCGCCGCATCAACGCTACAGTTGCGCTGGATCTTCTGTTTCCAGAATTCTGGCCGCGTCTTCGGCCACTTGAAGAGGTGGCAATCATGCCCGTGCCAGAAGCATCCGTGGACGAAGATCACGGCCCTATACTTCGGCAGGCACAAATCTGGATTGCCCGGCAAGTCCTTGCAATGGATCCGATAGCGAAACCCTTGCGCGTGAAGCGCCTTTCTGACGAGCAGTTCGGGCTTGGTGTTCTTACCTTTGATACCGGACATCATCCGGCTGCGGGTTGCAGGGTCGACTATATCAGCCAACCGCCACCTTGCGTTGAGCAGCCAGCGCCCGGAACAGGTGAGGCTTCATATGTTCGGCGACAGCCTTCACAGTAGGAACGACGACCGAGTTTCCGAATTGCCGATAGGCTTGCGTGTCCGAGACAGGGATGATGAAGTCATTCCCCTGCGGATCATCAAAGCCCATCAAACGGGCGCACTCTCTAGGGGTCAGACGTCTCGGCGCTTTGTCATCTTCCTGACGTATAAGAATCTCGGAGCCGTCCTTGTAGTAGCGCGCGGAGAGGGTGCGCGCGACGTCATCAGGCCCCACAAGACCAAACCCAAAACCGTTACCGGCTGCCTGATGCTTCTCCTTGTATCTCTGGAGATAATTCCAGAGATGATCAGTCAAAGTGTATTTCTCCGCCACACGGCCAGAGTTCCCAACAGTGAATCTCTGATCAGGCGCTTCCGACCCGTCGCCCGGATGAAGGATGTCCCGCAATTTTGGTTTGGCATCAGGAACTTTCAGATCGGCGAACCTGAACCCTTGATCCTCCCGGAATCCGACGATGAAAATCCGCTCGCGGTGCTGGGGAGTCCACGAACGGCCGTCGATGACCCGGAAGTCGATTTTGTATTTAAGTTCTTTTTCCAGGACGTCCTTGATTGTCTGGAATGTTTTTCCCTTGTCGTGACCGATTAGGTTGCGGACATTCTCAAGCAGGAAGGCCGCAGGTCGATGATGCGCGATGATCCGCGCCACGTCGAAAAACAACGTGCCCTGCGTTTTGTCCTCAAAGCCATGCGCACGCCCGAGCGCGTTCTTTTTGGATACACCGGCGATTGAGAACGGCTGACATGGGAAACCAGCCAACAGAACGTCATGAGCAGGAATATCCTCGACATCGACTTTTGTGATGTCCCCGTTGATCTCGTGATCGTCGTTCGGGAAGTTCGCAGCGTAAGTTTTCTGGCTATACTTGTCCCACTCGGAGGTAAAAACGCATTTACCGCCAATGGACTCAAAGCCGCGCCGCAGTCCGCCGATGCCAGCAAACAAATCGATGAACGTGAATTCTGAAGAAGTGTCACTTGTATTAGAACGTACAAGCTTGAGCTTCGACTGAACGCCTTTAGGCTGGGCCGGTCCGTCGATGTAGCCGCGGCTTACGGCGATATCAGCCGCTGCCTTTCCGGCTTGCTTCACCATGCTCGCATACTCCGACACGGTCGATTCCCCGCTTGCTCAAGTTGGCAGACTGCCAGGTTTCCGCCAGGAGAACAAGTCATGAACTTAATCAATCGTCGTCCATCTTCAGCGCGGCGATGAAGGCTTCCTGCGGGATTTCGACCTTGCCGAACTGGCGCATCTTCTTCTTGCCGGCCTTCTGCTTCTCCAGCAGCTTCTTCTTGCGGGTGGCGTCGCCGCCGTAGCATTTGGAGGTCACGTCCTTGCGCAGCGCGCGCACGGTCTCGCGGGCGATGATCTTGCCGCCGATGGCCGCCTGGATCGGGATGACGAACAGGTGGGGCGGGATCAGCTCCTTCATCTTCTCGACCATGCCCCGGCCGCGCGTCTCGGCGCGGGCGCGGTGGACCAGCATCGACAGGGCGTCCACCGGTTCGGCGTTGACCAGGATGGACATCTTCACCAGGTCGCCGACCTTGTATTCGGTGATCTCGTAGTCGAACGAGGCGTAGCCCTTGGAGATCGACTTCAGCCGGTCGTAGAAGTCGAACACCACCTCGTTCAGCGGCAGTTCGTAGACCACCATGGCGCGGGAGCCGACGTAGGACAGCTCGACCTGCGAGCCGCGGCGGTCCTGACACAGCTTGATGACGCTGCCGAGGTACTCGTCGGGCGTCAGGATCGTGGCCTTGATCCAGGGCTCGGAGATGGTCTCGATCTGCATCACGTCGGGCAGGTCGGCCGGGTTGTGCAGGTCGATCTCGGAGCCGTCGCGCAGACCGATCTTGTAGACGACCGAGGGGGCGGTCGCGATCAGGTCGAGGTTGAACTCACGGCTGAGCCGCTCCTGAATGATCTCCAGGTGCAGCAAACCGAGGAAGCCGCAGCGGAAGCCGAAGCCCAAGGCGGCCGAGCTTTCCATCTCATAGGTGAACGACGCGTCGTTCAGGCGCAGCTTGCCGATGGCGGCGCGCAGGTCCTCGAAATCGGCGGCGTCCACCGGGAACAGGCCGCAGAAGACCACCGACTGGACCTCCTTGAACCCCTTCAGCGGTTCGGCGGTCGGCTTCTTCTCGTCGGTGATGGTGTCGCCGACGGCGGCGTGGGCCACTTCCTTGATCTGGGCGGTGATGAAGCCGACCTCGCCGGGGCCGAGCTGGTCCACCGGGGTGTTCTTGGGCAGGAAGACGCCGACCCGGTCGATCAGGTGGGTCGAGCCGTTGCGCATCATCTTGACCCGCATGCCGGTCTTCAGCACGCCGTCGAACACCCGCACCAGCACGACGACGCCCAGATAGGGGTCGTACCAGGCGTCGACCAGCATGGCCTTCAGCGGCGCGTTCGGGTCGCCCTTGGGCGCCGGCAGCTTGGTGACGATGGCCTCCAGCACGTCCTCGATGCCGATGCCGGACTTGGCGCTGCACAGGACGGCCTCGGAGGCGTCGATGCCGATCACGTCCTCGATCTGGGCGCGGACCCGCTCGGGCTCGGCCGCCGGCAGATCGACCTTGTTCAGGACGGGGACGATCTCGTGGTTGTTGTCGATGGCCTGATAGACGTTGGCCAGGGTCTGGGCCTCGACCCCTTGCGAGGCGTCCACAACCAGCAGAGAGCCTTCGCACGCCGCCAGCGAGCGGCTGACCTCATAGGCGAAGTCCACGTGGCCGGGCGTGTCCATCAGGTTCAGGACATAGTCCTGGCCGTCCTTGGCCTTGTAGTTCAGGCGCACGGTCTGCGCCTTGATGGTGATGCCCCGTTCCTTCTCGATGTCCATGTTGTCGAGCACCTGCTCGGACATCTCGCGCGCGGTCAGGCCGCCGGTGTACTGGATCAGTCGGTCGGACAGGGTCGACTTGCCGTGGTCGATGTGCGCGACCACGCTGAAGTTGCGAATGTTCGAGATAGGGGGAGTCGTCATCCGCGCGCCCCTATCACGCGTAGAGGGCGGGGACCAGCCGCACGGCCGATCCCGCCCGCGCCTTAAGTCACATTAAGCCTTCGCAATAAACGCCTTCGCCGTTTGAGAAGGTTTCGCGGACGCGGTATGGGACAAGCCTCTCGATAACCGGCGCGAGCCGGCGATCCGCTTCGCCTGCAACCGAGGAAATCCCCCGTGTCCAAGACGACCCGCACCGTTCTCAACGTCGGCGCCATGGCCCTGTCGGCCTTCCTGCTGGCGAGCTGCGGCGGACATGGCGAGGAAAAGACGGACGAAAAGGCCGCAGGCGGCTCGCGCCAGACCGTCAGCGCCGCGACCGTCGCCCAGACCAGCCTGAATCGCACCGTCACCGCCTCGGGCACCGTGTCGGCCTGGGAAGAGGTGCCGGTGGCGGCCGAGACCGGCGGCCTGACCGCCGTCGCCGTCTATGTGGACGAAGGCTCCTACGTCCGTCAGGGCCAGGCCCTGGTGCAGATGAACGACGTCCTGCTGCGCGCCCAGTTGCAGCAGCAGCAGGCCCAGGTCCAGCTGGCCCAGGCCAATGTGTCGCGTGACGACGCCGCCCTGGACCGCGCCCAGCAGCTGAAGGAACGCGGCTTCCTCAGCCAGGCGTCGCTGGATACGGCCCTGGCCAACCAGCGCGCCTCCAACGCCAATCTGGCGGCTGCGCGTGCGACCCTGGCCCAGACCCAGACCCAGCTGTCGCAGGCGACCATCCGCGCGCCCGTCGGCGGCCTGATCATCAGCCGCAGCGTGACCAAGGGCCAGATCATCGCCGCCGGGACCGAACTGTTCCGCATGGTCCGCGACGGCCGGCTTGAGCTGGACGCCCAGGTGCCCGAGACCGAGCTGGGCCTGATCCGCGCCGGCCAGTCGGCGACCGTGACCTCCAGCGAGGCGGGTCAGACCACCGGCTCGGTCCGCATCGTCACGCCCGAGGTCAACGCCACCACCCGCCTGGGCCTGGCGCGCATCTCGCTGGCGCCCGGCGCCCAGCTGCGTCCCGGCATGTTCGCCCGCGCCGATATCGCCGTCGGCGACCAGCCCGCGACCACCGTGCCGACCGGCGCGGTGCTGTATCGCGAGAACAAGCCGGGCGTCTTCGTCGTGAACGGCGACAGCACGGTCCACTTCCAGCCGGTGACCATCCTGTCGCGCACCGAGACCCAGACGGCGGTCAGCGGCGTCGCCGTCGGTGTCCGCGTCGCCGTGGACGGCGCCGGCTTCCTGAACGAGGGCGACCGCGTCAACGTCGCCCAGGCCGTGGGCGCGGCCCCGGCCGCGCCTGCCGCCCAGCCGGCGACCCCGGCGGCCAAGAAGTAGGACCGACGACCATGAATCAGATGTCGTCCTGGGCGATCAAGAACCCGATCCCGATCATCCTGCTGTTCCTGCTGCTGACGCTCGGCGGCGTGGTCGGCTTCATGGGGATGCGGATCAATCAGAACCCCGACATCGACTTCCCCCTGGTCGCCGTCACGGCCGCCCGCCCCGGCTCGGCCCCGGCGGAGATGGAGGTCCAGGTCACGCGCCTGATCGAGGATTCGCTGGCCGGCCTGTCGGGCGTGCGCCACATCACGTCCAACATCACTGACGGCGTGTCCTCCACGACCATCGAGTTCGAGCTGGGCACCGACACCGACCGCGCCACCAACGACGTGCGCAACGCCATGACGGGCCTGCGGGCGTCCTTGCCACAGGACATGCAGGAACCGGCGGTCCAGCGCATCGACATCACCGGCGACGCCCTGATCACCTACGTCGTCCGCTCGCCGACGATGACGCCGGAAGAGATCAGCTGGTTCATCGACAACGAGGTCAGCCGCGGCCTGCTGGCCCTGGGCGGCGTGGGCGAGGTCAACCGCTCGGGCGGGGTGGATCGCGAAATCCGCGTCGAGCTGGACCCGCAACGGCTCGCCGCCTATGGCGTCACCGCCGCCGAGGTCAGCCAGGCGCTGAACAACGTCAACAACAACCTGCCGGGCGGCCGCGTCACCATCGCCGGGTCCGAGCGCGCCGTGCGCACCCTGGGCGCCGCGACCTCGGTCGAGCAGCTGAGCGGCACCCTGATCCCGCTGGGCGACGGCAAGACGGTGCGTCTGGATAATCTGGGCAAGGTCGAGGACAAGTGGAGCGAACCGCGCCGCCTGGCCCGCTACAACGGCCAGGAGGCCGTCACCTTCAACTTCCTGCGCTCGCGCACCGCCTCCGAGGTCAAGGTCGCCGAACGGGTCCGCGAAGAGGTCAAGAAGCTCGACGACGCCCACCCCGAACTGACGATCAGCCAGGTCACGGCCAGCGTCGAACAGATCGAGGAATCCTATCTGGCCTCGCTGGAGGCCCTGCTGCTGGGCGCCGTGCTGGCGGTCATCATCGTCTTCATCTTCCTGCGCGACTGGCGGGCCACCTTCATCGCGGCCATGGCCATGCCGATGTCGCTGATCCCGACCTTCGCCATCCTGGGCCCGCTGGATCAGTCGCTGAACGTGGTGACCCTGCTGGCCCTGTCGCTGACCATCGGCATTCTGGTCGACGACGCCATCGTGGAGATCGAGAACATCGTCCGCCACATGCGCGACGGCAAGCCGCCCTATGACGCCTCGCTGGAGGCGGCCGACGAGATCGGCCTGGCGGTCGTGGCCACCACCGCCACCATCATCGCCGTGTTCGCGCCCGTCGGCTTCATGCCGGGCATCATCGGCCAGTTCTTCAAGGCCTTCGCCTTGGCGGCCTGTGTCTCCGTGGCCTTCTCTCTGCTGGTCGCGCGGACCCTGACGCCGCTGATGGCGGCCTTCATCCTCAAGCACAGCCATCACGAGGACAAGGATCCGTTCTGGATGGGCGGCTATCTGAAGGCGCTGCGCTGGTCCCTGGGCAACCGGTGGAAGGTGTTCGTCATCGGCATCCTGTTCCTGGTCGGATCGGTCGGCACGGCCATCGTGGCCAAGATGTCGTTCGAGTTCATGTCGCCCGGCGACACCGCCCGCGCCGCCTTCCAGGTCGAGCTGCCGCCCGGCTCGACCCTGCGCCAGACCGACGCCGTGGTTCAGCAGGTCACCCGCAGGCTGGAGGCCCGGCCCGAGGTTACCTCGGTCTATGCCGCAATCGGCGGTCAGGACGTGACCCAGGCCAATGTCTATGCCGACATGGTGCCCAAGGGCGACCGCGACCTGAGCCAGCAGGCCTTCGCCCGCGCCATGGTGGACGAGCTGAAACAGATCCCCGGCGCCCGCATCCGTGCGGGCATCGCCCAGTCGGGCGGCGGTCCCGGCGACGGCACCAGCTACACCTTCTCGATCCTGAGCGACAATCCGGACGCCCTGAACGCCGCGGCGCGCAAGGTCGAAGAGGAGATGCGCGGCGTTCCCGGCCTGGCCAACGTGGTCAACTCGGCCGCCATCGCCCGTCCCGAAATCCTGGTCACGCCGCGTCCCGACGAGGCGGCTTTAGCCGGCGTCTCGGCCGGCGCCATCTCCCAGGCCGTGCGGGTCGCCACCATCGGCGACGTGGATCAGAACCTGCCCAAATACAATCTGGGCGACCGCCAGATCCCGATCCGCCTGCAGCTGACCGAGGAAGCGCGCGAGGATCTGAGCGTGCTGGAGAACCTGCGCGTTCCGGGCAACAACGGCGCCTCGGTGCCGTTGAGCGCCGTCGCCGACATCCAGTTCGGCGCCGGCCCCGCCACCGTCACCCGCCAGGACCGGTCGCGGATCGCCTCGATCAGCGCCGAGCTGGACGGCATCGCCACCGGCGCGGCAGGCGCAGCGGTCAACCGCCTGCCCTCGGTCCAGAACCTGCCCGCCGGCGTGCGCCAGGTGCCGGCCGGCGACGCCGAGTTCATCCAGGAGATGCTGACCGGCTTCGCCATCGCCTTCGCCTCGGGCATCCTGCTTATGTATGCGGTTCTGACGCTGCTGTTCAAAAGCTTCGCCTATCCGATCACCATCATGGCGGCCCTGCCCCTGGCCATCGGCGGCGCCTTCATCGCCCTGGCCATCGGCGGCGCCAACTTCTCCATGTCGGCCCTGATCGGGGTGCTGATGCTGATGGGGATCGCGGCCAAGAACTCCATCCTGCTGGTCGATTACGTCATCATGGCCGAGCGGGACGGCATGCCGCGCCACGAGGCCATCATGGACGCGGCGCACAAGCGCGCCCGCCCCATCCTGATGACCACCTTCGCCATGGGGGCGGGCATGGTGCCCATCGCCATGGGGGTCGGCGCCGACGTCCAGTTCCGCTCGCCCATGGCCATCGCCGTGCTGGGCGGACTGATCTCCTCGACCTTCCTGTCCCTGCTCTACATCCCCGCCATCTTCACCATCGTCGACGACATCGCCGGCTGGGGCCGCCGCATCCTGAGCCGCTCCACGGCGGGACAGCGCGAGCTGGCCAAGCCGAGGCCGACGCCCCTGGTGGAGTAAGCCAAACCTCAGACCGGCGCTGCGGTCTTCATCGCGTCGATGAAGACCCGCAGCGCCGGCGGAAGGTTCCGATGCCCGGCGTAGTAGAGATAGTTCGACGGAAGCAGAGGGCTCCAGTCGTCCAAAACCCTTATCAGGGCGCCGGACGCGAGATAGGGCGCGGCCTGGCTCTCGATCACGCAGGCGATGCCGAGACCCGCTAAGGCGCCCTCGCACAGCATGTCGATGTCGTTCGTCACAAAGCCCCCGGGAACGTCCATCGTCGTCGTCTGACCGCCTCGCTCAAAGGTCCAGCGATAGATCGAGCCCGCCGTGGGAAGGCGATAGTTCAGACAGCGGTGGCGTTGCAGGTCGGACGGGATCATCGGAACCCCGGCAGCATTGAGATAGTCAGGCGAGGCGACCATGGCGATGCGCACGCCGTCGTCCAGCCGGACGGACACCATGTCCTGCTCCAGCGACGGCAGCCGCCGAATGCCGGCATCGAAGCCGCTTCGGACGATATCGACGAGACCATCGTCCACGACCAGTTCGACCGTGATCTCAGGATAGGTCTCGGCGAATCCGGCCAAGCGAGGAAGCACAAGGCCGAAAGCCGCCGACCGATGGGTTGTGACCCTGACGCGTCCGGCGGGCTTCGCCCGGTCCGCGTTCAGGGTGACCAGAGCGGCCGTCACCTCGTCGATGGCGGGACGCAGGCTGGAGAACAGACGATCGCCGGCCTCCGTCGGGGCGACGCTACGGGTCGTGCGATTGAGGAGGCGCACACCCATTCGCGCCTCCAACAGACGCATGCGGTGACTGAGCGCCGACGCCGTCACGCCGAGACCAGCGCCGGCCTTGGTGAAGCTGCCCGCCTCGACGATGGCCGCGAAGACCGCCAGATCGTTCCAGGTCTCGCGATCCATTATTGAGCGTCACTCATAAGGCTTGGTTGGAAACCTGCACTACCGCTCAACCATGGCACGGTCCAACTTGTGAGAACAATCCGACAGGAGCCTTTTCATGAGCCTCGCACACTACCGTCCCCTCGGTCGATCCGGCCTTATCGTCAGCCCTCTGGCGTTGGGGACCATGACGTTCGGCGTGGCACGCTGGGGGATGGAGCGTTCTGCCGCCGAGGCCGTATTCGACGCCTATATCGAGGCGGGCGGCAATCTGATCGACACCGCCGACGTCTATGCGGGCGGGGGTGGAGAAACGATGGTCGGGGAGATGATTGCTGAACATCGCAACCGGGACCAGCTCGTCATCGCCACCAAGTCGGGGTTTGCGGTGGGCCAGGGTCCGCACGCGGGCGGCAACAGCGCCAAACACATCCATGCGGCGTTGGAAGGTTCCCTGCGCCGCTTGAAGACCGACTATATCGATCTCTACTGGATCCACGTCTGGGACTCGGTGACGCCGCCCGAAGAATTGCTGGAAACCATGTCCGCCCTCGTGAGGTCGGGCAAGATTCGCTATTGGGGCATGTCGAATACCCCGGCCTGGTACGTCGCCCAGGTCGTCACCCTGGCCGCCGCCAGCGGACGGCGCGGTCCCATTGCGCTGCAGTATTTCTACTCTCTGGTCAGCCGGGACATCGAAGCCGAGCATGTGCCGCTGGCGAAAGACACGGGCCTCAGCGTCATGCCGTGGAGCCCCCTCGCCTACGGCCTGCTCACCGGGAAATACGACCGCGCGACGGTCGAGGCGGCGCCTTCACGAAGCGGCGGCTTGCCGAGCGAGGCAGACAATCGCGACGCCCCGACCCAGAGCGGCGCGCGACTGGACGGCGCCAATCCGTTCGGGGACACCCTGTTCACAGATCGCAACTGGGCGATCGTCGATGTTCTCAAGCGCGTGGCGTCGGAGATCGGGGAAACGCCCGCCAAGGTCGCGCTCGCCTGGGTGCTGTCGCGCCCGGGCGTCGATACGGTGCTGATCGGCGTCAGTCGGGTCAGCCAGCTTCAGGACAATATCGGCACGGTCGGCGTCACCCTGTCCCAGGATCATCTGGATATCCTGAACCGGTCCAGCGCCCCGGAGCTTCCGATGCTGTACGGCCTGTTGAGCGGCGAGATGCGGCGGCAGGTCGTGTTTGGCGGCGCGGACGTCTCGACACGGCGATAGGCGCGCCATCGCCTCGTCCGAAAGGAAAAAGGGCCGGCCGGTTTCCCGGTCGGCCCTTCGTCGTTCAGCCTTGGGGCTGACGATCAGTATCTGACCTTCAGCGTCACGCCGTAGGTGCGCGGGGCGCCGAGGTAGGCGTTGTAGGTCGCCGTGTCGGTGGCGATGTTATAGAAGGTGCCGTCCGCTTGGGGCGTCGTCGTGTTGGCGAAGGCCGTGCCTTGCAGCGGGGCGGCGAAGCCGACCTGGGTGTATTCTTCTTCCAGCAGGTTCTGGCCCCAGACCTCCAGCGTCCAGCGCTCATCCGCCGAACCGATCGAGACCCGGCCGTTGACGACGGTGAAGGCGTCCTGATTCTTGTAGGGCAGCAGGTCCGAGCCGGTGTTGTATTCGGTCGAATATTTGGCCGACAGGTTGAACCCGCCGCGCAGGCCGCCGCCCAGTTCGCGGTCGAAGGCCAGGGCGCCGGTGACCGACCATTCCGGAGCGAACGAGGCGCGCGCACCCGGCAGCAGCGACAGCTGCGGGAAGCGGCCGGGGCTGGACAGGTCGCCGGCGCCGAACACGCCGTATTTGGCGTCGGTGTAGGTGACGCCGCCCTGGAACGACAGGCCCTCGACCGGGGTGAACCAGACCATGTCGGCATCGACGCCGCGCGAGGTCAGCTCGGGGATGGATTCCACCACGAAGGCGGTGCCCAGGAAGGTGTTGAGCTGGAAGTTCTCGAACTTCTGATCGAAGTAGGTGAGGTTCAGCAGCATGGTGCGGTTGAACAGGGTCGTCTTGACCCCCGCCTCATAGCTGTCGACCGTCTCGGCGGCGAAGAACAGCGAGGCGTCCGGCGCCACGCCCGTCTGCACCCGATCCATGTTGTAGCCCGCGCCCTTGTAGCCACGCGCATACGAACCATAGACCATGATCGACGGGTTGAACCGGTAGGACGCCTTGATGGTGCCCGACAGGTCGGTGTCGCTGAACTTCTCCTGGATCCGGCGATTGTCGTAGAGCGGGTTGGACCAGGGAAGGCACAGCAGGCCCAAGGCAGCGGCCGGGGTGGCGACGTTTGCGGTGCCGGGGATCGGCGAGACCGTGCGGTTGGCCGGGTTCTGGTTGGCCAGGGCGCCGCCGCAGGCCGCGCCGTTGGTTCCCAGATTGTCCTGGATGCCCAGCAGACGCTTGCTGTCATAGGTGTAGCGCAGGCCCAGGTTGATATCGAAGGCCTCGGTCACCCGGTAGGTGTTGTTGGTGAACAGGGCCACCGATTCCGAGCGCTGCGAATAGTGGTCCTGATACGCCTTGCCGGCCGAGAAGGTCGGGGCGGCGGCGCTGGGCGGCACGGCGCCGATGACGCACAGCGGCTGGCCCGCGGCCGCGCCGGCCGTGCCGACCAGGAAGCCGTTCGGGTTGGTGAAGCAGCCCAGGCGCGACGGGCTGGGACCGCCGACGGCCGCCGGCAACGTCGCCGTCAGCAGGAAGGAGGCGAAGGCGTTGTAGTCCGAGCCATAGACATAGCTGTCATCGCGATAGACGCCTTCCTTGGTGGCGAACAGGCCGACCAGCCAATCCAGCTTGTCTGACGTGCCCGCCAGGCGGAACTCTTGCGTCAGGTTGTCGACGCCATAGCCGTTGGAGCCGTCGTTGGCGCGATACAGGATGTCGGCGCCGGTATAGTCCAGGTCCATCCCCTGCTGGAACGACCAGTCGCGCCATGAGGTCTGGGACGTCAGGGTGGCGTTGATGCTGGGGAAGTCGATGGTCGCTTCCGCCGACAGACCCATGTCCTCGATCTCTTGCGGCGTCTCGCGGTTGGAATAGGCCAGGCGCGAGAAGGGCACCGTGCCGAAGCCCGCGACCGGCGGCCGTTGTCCAGGGCCGTTGGGCGCCGTAAGGGCGGCGATGAAGGCTTGGGACGGGCCGACGCGCGTCTGCACGGCGGAGCAGCAGAACTCGTCGCGCTTGGTGTAGTCCGCGATCAGGCGGACCGAGACATCGTCGCTGGGCAGGATCAGCAGCTGACCGCGCCCGGTCCAGTAGTTCTGGGTGTTGTCTTCGGTCTTGGAGTTGGGGCCGTCGCCGACATTGACGTCGTAGAAGCCGTCACGCTCGCGGTGGGCGACGAACAGGCGACCGGCGATCTGGTCGGTCAGGCCGCCCGTGACGGAGACCGAGCCGCCGATGGCGCCGAAGTTGCCGCCGGTCAGCTCCGCCGAGATCGACGGATCGAACGACGGGCGTTCGGTGATGATGTTGATGACGCCGGCCGAGGTGTTCTTGCCGAACAGGGTGCCCTGCGGTCCCTTCAGGACCTCGATGCGGCTCAGTTCGCCCAGGTCGCCGAAGCCGACCGAGTTGCGCGAGCGATAGACGCCGTCGATGACCACGCCGACCGAGCTTTCCAGGCCTGGGTTGTCGCCGACGGTGCCGGCGCCGCGGATGCGGACGGTGGTCGAGGCTTCCGACTGGGTCGAGGTGACGGTCAGGCCGGGCGTCAGGATCTGCAGATCCTTGATGTCGCGCACGCCGGCGCCGTCCAGCAGTTCCTGCGACAGGGTCGTGACCACGATCGGCACGTCCTGCAGGCTCTGTTCGCGCTTCTGGGCGGTGACGATGATGTCGTCCACGGTCGCCGGGGCGTCCTGCGCGGCGGCGACGCCGGCGAAGCCCATAACGGCGGCGCCCATGACGGCGGCGGACACGGTTGTTCTGAGTTGAAGATTGCGGCGCATAGGCGTCCTCCCGGCTGAAGCCACGTTCGCACAGAGCGATCGCGGCGTTTCCTGTCCCAATCGACGTCCCCTTCTTGGGGGAGCGTTCGTTATCGCTAGGCTAAGCGCGCTTCGGCCCCACGGACAAGCGAGCGTTGTTACCCGCGACGATTTTTCGCCGTGGATTAGCCTTTGTGTGTCAGGGAAGAGACATAAAACGCTGACGTTAGGTCAGTTTTTGCCCACTTTTTGGCCCCAGAGGCTCGACTTCAGGCTGCAAGGCGACCGGGTCGGTCTGGCGGCGACGACCGGCAAATCCCAACACGAGAGCCGCCGCGATCGCCGACAGGATCGAGCCGCCGATGACGCCCAACTTGACCTCGACCTGTTCGGGCGAATCCACCGCGCCGGGGAAGGCCAGCACGCCGATGAACAGGCTCATGGTGAAGCCCACGCCGCACAGCAGCGAGACGCCATAGACCTGAAGCCAGCTGGCGCCCGTCGGCCGCGCCCCGATCTTCAGCGCCGAGGCCAGCCAGGCCGCGCCCATGACGCCGATCTGCTTGCCGAAGAACAGGCCCAGGGCGATGGCGATGACGAGGGGGGCGAAGGCCTGGTCCATCGACAGACCGGCGAAGGAGACCCCCGCCTTGGCGAAGGCGAACAGCGGCAGAACCAGGAAGGCGTTCCACGGATGCAGGTCGTGCATCGCCTCCTTCAGCGGGCTCTGGCGATCTTCGGCGCGGCCCTTGATCGGCACGATCATGGCGAAGGCCACGGCGGTCAGGGAGGTGCTGAGGCCCGACAGCACCGTCAGATACCAGACCAAAGCAAAGCCCAGCACCCAGAAGGGCGCCGGAATGCGGATGCGGTGCGCGGCGACAGCCCCGACGGCCAGTGCGCCCAAGGCCCAGAACAGCGGCGTCCAGTTGGCGCCCTCGCTGAACAGGACCGCGATCAGGGCGATGGCGCCCAGGTCGTCGACGATGGCCAGGGTCAGCAGGAAGACCCGCAGCGACGACGGCAGCCCCTTGCCCACGAAACCGAAGATGGCGAGCGCAAAGGCGATGTCGGTCGCCAGCGGAATGGGCCAGCCGGCATGGGGCGCCCCCATGGTCGCGGACAGCAACAGATAGACCGCCGCCGGCCCCGCCATCCCGCCCAGCGCCGCCAGCACCGGCGTCGCCAGCTTGCGCGGGTCGCTCAACTCGCCACGCACGATCTCGTATTTGATCTCCAGCCCCACCACGAGGAAGAAGATCGCCATCAGACCTTCCTTGATCCAGTCGGAGATCGTCTCCTCCAGCCGGATCGGGCCGATCTGGAGCACGTGATAGCTCTTTAGCCAGGTGAAATAGTCCGCCGACCACGGCGAGTTGGCGACCAGCACGGCGGCGATGGCGGCGAGCGCCAGGGCCGAGCCGGATGCGGCCTCGGTCTTGAGGAAATCGAGTGTCAGTTTGCGCGCCACGGCGGCCTCCAATGAAAATACTGAAGCTGTCGTGACGCCAGGTTATCGACGGGCGTCGGACCGGATTCGTCGCCCTTTCGAAGCGCGCCGGCCTGGCCGCGCGGAGCGACCTGATGGCTGAGGTCCAAGATAGAGGGTGAGACTGGTTTCGCCAAGCCTGACGCGGGCGGCAGACAGGGACAGGACTCATTCCTGACCTCGATTTAACTTGTGGTTTTGGGGGATCGCCGCGAGGACGCTCACATAGCGGGGGGTGCTTGATATGACTCTGAAATCGATTGCGGCGGCGTTGTCGCTGGCAAGCCTGTGCGCGGCTTCCGCTCACGCCGAGACCGTTGCACCGCTCACTTTCGTCGAGCGTCTGGCGCAGGCAGGATCGCCGCTGACGGTGCGGTCGGAGGGCTTCTCGGGTCCGGGCGCCGCGATCCTGTCTGAGGCCATAGACGCCAGCCGCTACGTCCTCATCGGCGAGAGCCACTTTTCGCGCGAGATCCCCGCCTTCACCACCAACGTCTGTCGATTGATGGCGGCTGGTGGCCTGGAGACGGGCGGCCTGACGGCCATGGCCGTCGAGACGGGGCCTGAGGCTGCGGTAGCCGTCAACGCACGGCTGAGAGCGTCGGACCGGGAACAGCAGATGTCCGACTTTATAAACGCCCATCCCGACGTCATGGCCTTCCTCAACGGCCGAGACGAGGGTCAGACGGCCGCCGATTGCGCGGGTGTCGCCGGGCCGGACTTCGAGCTGTGGGGACTGGATCAGGAGTTCCTGGGCGCCAGCGGCTATCTGATCGAACAGATGCTGGCGGCCGGTCCGGGACCGCTCGCCCGCGCCCAGATCGAGGCGCTGGCCGAGCAGGAGCGGACGACGATGCAGGCCGCGCTCGCCTCCGGTTCACCCTTCGACTTTTTCCTTCTGAAGGCTGCCGATGCGACGCTGGATCAGGCGGGGGCGGCGATCGATCAGGACGGCGGCGACCGGGTCAGGACGCTGTTCGCCGCCCTGCGCGAAACCCGCGCCATCTATCAGGCGTCGCAGGCTCGCCGTGGCGATCCGAACGGGCGAAGGGCGCGGTTGATGAAGCGGACGCTGGCCGCCCATCTCGCCGAGGCTCCGCAGGCGCGCGTGCTAATGAAGTTCGGGGCCTACCATCTCTATAAGGGTTACAATCCGCTCGGTCAGCGCGATGTGGGCAATTTCGTCGCTGAACATGCCGACGGAGAGGGTGTCCAGTCGCTCAACATGATCGTCGTCGGCGCGAGAGGCACGGAGGCCGGATACAACGGGGTCGCTCGCCCGATGAGGGTGCGCGAATTCGATGCGGTCACGGGCGAGGACAGCGACTGGCGCAAGGATGTGATGCTGGCCCGTCCGTCGAACATGGCACCGGGCGACTGGCTCCTGGTGGATCTGCGCACTCTGCGCAGCGCCGATCTGGAAGCCCTGACGCCGGAGTGGCGCGCGATCATCCGCGGCTACGACCTCGCCATCGTGGCGCCGGAACTGACGGCGTCCACCAAGCTGGGGGCGGATTACGCCCCCTAGGCGCAGACCGCATTGATCATGTTGGTTCAAGAAGGACGGTTGCACTTCGATCTCGGGGACCGCACCTAGCCTCCCATGCCCGTCTCCCCCGCCTACCGCCCCGAACCGCGCTTCTTCAACCTGGGCGCCGACTATGCCGATGCGGTTCAGGCCGCCGACTTCCCGCAGACGATCTTGCGGTTCCGCAACGACCGCGCCGCCGCCGAGGTCGGGCTGGAGGGGTTGAGCGAGGCGGAATGGATCGCCGCTTTCGGCCGGTTCGCTCCACTGCCGGGTCAGCCGGGGCCGATCGCCATGCGCTATCACGGTCATCAGTTCCGCCACTACAATCCCGACCTGGGCGACGGGCGTGGGTTCCTGGCGGCGCAGATGCGGGATGGCGCCGACCGTCTCATGGACCTGGGAACAAAAGGTTCGGGGACGACGCCCTGGTCGCGCAGCGGCGACGGGCGGTTGACGCTGAAGGGCGGGATGCGCGAGGTGCTGGCGGCGGCGATGCTGGAGGCGCAAGGCGTCCCCACCAGCCGCGCCTTCTCCCTGATCGAGACCGGCGAGGCGTTGGAGCGGGGGGACGAGCCGTCGCCGACGCGGTCCGCCGTCCTGGTGCGCCTGTCGCATAGCCATGTGCGGTTCGGCACTTTCCAGCGGGCAGCCTATCTGGGCCGCGTCGATCAGATCGAGGCGCTGATCGAACACGTCCGAACCCTTTATCATCCGAGCGTCGCGGCCGGGGATGCGCACGGCCTGCTGACCGCCATCGTCGAGGCCTCGGCGAAGCTGACGGCGCGCTGGATTGCGGCGGGCTTTGTCCACGGCGTGCTGAACACCGACAATCTGAACGTCACGGGCGAGAGCTTCGACTATGGCCCCTGGCGGTTCCTGCCGGAATACGACCCGGCCTTCACCGCCGCCTATTTCGACCAGACCGGCCTCTACGCCTTTGCGCGCCAGCCCGAGGCGGTGTTCTGGAACCTGACGCAGTTGGCCGGGTGTCTGAAGCTGGTCGCCGACGTGGAGCCGTTGACGGCGGCGCTGAACGGGTTCGGCCCGGCCTATATCCGCGAACTGCGCGCCGCCTTCCTGATGCGGCTGGGGGTGAGCAGCCTGGGCGAGGCGGCGGATCAGCGGCTGGTGGATGCGACCCTGGCCCTGTTGAGAGAAGGCGGCGCGGCGATGCGGTGGGAGCCGCTGTTCTTCGACTGGTTCGGCGGATTCGCCTCGTCGGCCCGCGCCCTGTCGGGACCGCGCGCGAAACTCTATCAGGGCGAGGCGTTTGACGCCTTCCGCTTCGCCTTGATGGAACACGAACCCGACCGGATCGAGCGGCTGGAACACCCGATGTTCGCCGCCCGCGAGCCCGAGGAGATGCTGATCGACGAGGTCGAGGCCATCTGGGCCGCCATAGACGCCGACGACGACTGGACGCCGTTCAAGGCCAAGCTGGCCCGGCTGGAGGCCGCCCGCGTGACCTGGGGATTCAGCGCCTGACGCCGAACCTTACGAAAGCTTCATCTCGTTTATCGATAATGTTCTTGCTCGTTTATCGATAAATCCATATCGATAGTCACCAAGGCGGTCGCGGAGGGCGACCCGATTGGAATGACGAAAAATGAAAATGATCGGTAAGCGATCCATCGCCAGCGCAGTACGTCTGGTCCTGGGTTTTGCAAACGTGTTCGTGATGATCGGCGCGATCGCGGTCGGGGGCGCCTTGGTCGTCAGCCTGATCTTTCCAAGCTTCGGCGCAGGCCTGATGGACGGGTTGAAAGGCGTCGACGTCGATCCCCATACCAGTTTCGAAATGACGGGTAGGCTGACCCTGCTGGGCGCCTTCCTCGCCTGCGGCTTCACCTGGTGGATCATCAACCGGCTGCGGCGCATCCTGCTGTCGGTCAATCAGGGCGACGCCTTCGAGTTCGCCAACGTCAAACGGCTTCAGGCCGTGGGCCTGGGCCTGATCGGCATTCAGCTAACGGCGCTTCTGCTGGTCTTCGTGGCGCCGCAGAGCATCGGCCAGTCGCCGTCCGACTATGACTTCGACCTGGGGTCCTGGCTGGGCATTCTGGTGGTCTTCATCCTGGCCGAGGTGTTCCGGCAGGGGTCGGCCATGCGCGACGAACAGATGACCACGGTCTGAGAGGGGAGCGCCATGATCATGATCCAGCTGGACCGCCTGCTGCTCGAACGCCGCATGTCCCTGACCGAACTGTCCGACCGCGTCGGCGTCACCTTGGCCAACCTGTCGATCCTCAAGACCGGCAAGGCCCGCGCCGTCCGCTTCTCCACCCTGGACGCCCTGTGCCGCGCGCTGGACTGCCAACCCGGCGACCTGATCGTCCAGACGCCGGGACCGCAGCCAGAGGACTGACCAAAAGGAAAGCGTCATTGTCTCGATGTAAATGACACTTGACTTAACACCAATGCAGATCGTAAAGCTCCCTTGTCACAACGACAGGGGAGCTTGTCATGAAACATCTCGAACGCACCGAATACACCCAGGACCAGAAGACCGTCATTTCCATCGCCGCGGCCCTGGCCGCCGTCAGCCTGACCGCCAAGGTCGACACGCCCTTGTGGCCCAGCAGCCTCGGCGCCCCGCCCCCGCTGGGTCTGGTCGTCCTGCTGATCGGTCTGACGCTGGCGATGATCCATTATAATGGCGTCTGGTGGCGCGGGCTGGACGAGACGACGCGCCACGCGCACCGCAAGGCCTGGTGGATAGGCGGCAATCTGGGCGTCTTCGCCGGCGCCGTCGCACTGGTCGCCCTGCTGAACAACGGCGTGACCCTGACAGAACCGCTGCTGCACGGCCCCGCCGCCTGGGCCGCGACCGGCTTTCTCTGCCTGCTGGGGGGACAGGCGGTCGGCTATGGTCTGGCCCTGCTGCTGAACCGGCGGGCCGGATGAGCCGGGTCGCCAACCGCGTGCGCGACCTGCGCAACCAGCAGCAGATGTCGCTGGGCCAGCTCAGCCGAAGGCTCGGCGTCTCTCGCCTGACCCTGCGCGCCATCGAAACCGGCCTCTATGCGCCGTCCCTGATCCTGGCGGTCCGTCTGGCCCGCACCCTGAACCATCCGGTCGAAGACCTCTTCGCCGTCTGACCCGGCGGCGGCGCATCCCGCGCCGCGCCACACCCAAACCTGAAACCAAGGATACGACCATGAATCTCCAGATCGCTCTGGGGCGCGCGGCCTCGCGCGTCCAATCCATCGGCGCCGGCATGGCGCTGGGCCTCGCCGCCTGGGCCGCCATCTTCGCTGGCGAAGCCTATGCCGAGACGCCCGTCGCCCCTACCCCCGTCGCCCTGGCCCCCATCGCCCGCGCTGCCGGCGACGGCCCGCCTCTGTGGGTCGTCCGGGACGCGGACTCCACCGTCTATCTGTTCGGCACGGTGCATCTGCTGAAGCCCGGCACGGCCTGGGGGTCGGACAAGGTGGACGCCGCCTTCGACAGCGCCTCGGACGTCTGGTTCGAGGTCACCAACCCGGATGACCAGGCCGCGCTCGTGCCGGTGTTCCAGCAATACGGGCTGTCGCCGGATCGCCCCCTGTCCAGTTGGCTGACGCCCGACGAACAGGCAACCCTGGTCAAGGCCGCTCCGGCCGCCGGTCTGACCGCGCAACAGATCGATCCTTTCCGCCCATGGTTCGCCGCCCTGATGGTTGCGACCGGTCCGCTGACGGCCGCCGGGTACGATCCGGCCCTGGGCGTCGAGATCAACCTGCGCGCCCGAGCCCTGGCGGCCGGCAAGCCGATCCATGGGCTGGAGACCATCGACCAGCAGATCGGCGCCCTGGCGCGGATGAGCGACGCGGGCCAGATGACCTATCTGCGGCATTACCTGAAGACCTACGGCACAGCCGCCGCCGAACTGGACCACGCCGTCGCCGGCTGGATCGCAAGCGACCAGGCCGCCCTGGCGAAGTATGCGCATGAGAACGGACGCGCCATTTCCGAAGAGACGCACCAAATCTTCATGGCCCGCCGCAACGCCGACTGGGCCGACCAGATCGAGACCCTGCTGAAGGGGTCCGGCACCAGCTTCATCGCCGTCGGCGTCGGCCATCTCGCCGGGGACGACAGCCTGCAGGACCTGCTGGCGGCGCGCGGAATATCGGTGATCCAGCAATAGGTCGCCGAACGTATCGGGGTTGTGGGGCGTCGGGAATCGGACCAGACGCCCCGGCCCGTAACACAAAGTCATCAACTGATGTCATCGGTTGATGTCATCGCCTGATGACAAATATCGGAAGCGCCGCTATATCCCCTCTTGCGAACGGCGACCCCTAATCCGATATCGCGACTGTTACGAAATCAGGTTCCTCCCCCGATGACCACCTCGACCTTCACCACCGCCCCTTCGCGCAGCCGCGCCGCCTACGCCAACATCGCCCTTTGGACGCTGCAGGGCTGGATCGCGATGTTCTTCATCGCCGCCGGCTACGCCAAGCTGACCGAGCCGATGACCAACCTCATCAATCTGATGGGCTGGCCGGCGGTGGCGCCCGAGAACATGGTGCGCGGCCTGGGCGTGGTCGAGATCGTGCTGGCGATCGGCGTGCTCAGTCCGCTGATCTCGTGGCGCATCGGGCGCCCGCTGCTGATGACGGCGGCGACCGGCCTGATCGTGCTGGAATCGACCATGCTGGTCATTCACGCCCTGAGCCAGGACGTCGGCCTGGCGGCGGTCAACGCCATCCTGCTGGCCTTCACCGTCCCGGTCCTGCTGGGTCGTCGCAAGGCCTTCTGAAAGAGATCGAACGCCGGACCCCTCTCCCCCCCTGCTGTCCGGCGTTTGCGCCCGGAACCTCCCCCCAGGTTCCGGGCTTTTTCATGCCTGAAAACCGGCCTCGCAAAAAGCTTACCCTTACGTGCGCGTAAAGCGCTTCCCTTTACGCGCACGTCAAGTTATGTTGGGTCATGGCCACCGCCGACGACCACCGCACCTATTCCATCCGCCAGCTCTGCCGCGAGTTCGGGGCCACGGCGCGCGCCCTGAGATTCTATGAGGACAAGGGCCTTCTGACTCCTGCGCGCAAGGGACAGACGCGCGTCTATGACGCCCGCGACCGCGCCCGGCTGAAACTGATCCTGAGGGGCCGCCGCATCGGCTTCACCCTTCAGGAGATCCAGGACATGATGGATCTCTATGATCAGAAGGATCACAACGTCCATCAGATGGCGGTGGCCCTGGTGCGTCACCGCGCCCAGATCGCGGCGCTGAAGCAGCAGCTGGAAGACATCGAAGGCGCCATCGAGACGGCCGAACAGGCCTGCAACTGGATGGAGTCCAAGCTTTCCGAACACCGCCCCGACCTGCTGCCGGGCGCCGAAGACTATGAGAAGCTGCTGCGCGCGCGTCTCAACCACGACCATCACCACCCCTTCAAAGCAAGAGCGTAATCCATGGCCTACAAGGCGCCTGTCCGCGACTTCACCTTCATCCTGAATGAAGTGCTGGAGATCGACCGCTACACCAACCAGCCGGGCTTCCAGGACGTCTCTTCGGATCTGGTCAGCCAGATCCTGGAAGAGGGCGCCAAGTTCGCCGACGAGGTCATCGCCCCGATCAACAATCCGGGCGACAAGGAAGGCTGCCACTGGTCCGCGGGCGGCGTGGTGACCGGTCCCAAGGGTTGGAAGGAAGCCTATAAGGCGATGTCCGAAGCCGGCTGGATGGCGCTTGCCGCCGACCCGGCCTACGGCGGCCAGGGCATGCCCAGCGTCGTGGCCTCGGCCTTCGGTCAGATGACGGCCGGCGCCTCCGCAGCCTTCTCGATGTATCCGGGCCTGACGGCCGGCGCCTATGCCGGCATCCACGCCAACGCCTCGGACGAGCTGAAGGCGAAATATCTGCCCAAGATGGCGACCGGCGAATGGTCCGGCACGATGAACCTGACCGAGCCGCAGTGCGGCACGGATCTGGGCATGGTGCGCACCAAGGCCGTGCCGAACGGCGACGGCTCCTATTCGATCACCGGCCAGAAGATCTGGATCTCGGCAGGCGAGCACGACTTCGCCGACAACATCATCCACACCGTCCTGGCCCGCGTCGAGGGCGCGGTTCCGGGCATCAAGGGCCTGTCGCTGTTCGTCGTGCCCAAGTTCCTGGTCAACGAGGACGGGTCGCTGGGCGAGCGCAACACGCTGGAATGCGCCGGGCTTGAGCACAAGATGGGCATCCACGGCAACGCCACCGCCGTGATGCAATACGACGGCGCCAAGGGCTGGCTGATCGGCGAAGAAGGCCGCGGCATGAACAACATGTTCGTGGTGATGAACGAGGCCCGCCTGGGCACCGGTCTGCAAGGCCTGGCCATCGGCAACGCCGCCTATCAGGCCGCCGTCGAGTTCGCCAAGGACCGCCTGCAGGGCCGCAGCCTGACCGGCCCCAAGAACCCGGAAGGCCCCGCCGACAGCATCATGGTCCACCCCGACGTGCGCCGCATGCTGCTGGAGGCCCGAGCCTTCGTCGAAGGCGGCCAGGCCTTCATCCTGTGGACCGCCCTGCACGCCGATCTGGAGAAGTCCGAAGACGAGGCCGTGGCGACCAAGGCCAAGGATTACATGGGCCTGCTGACGCCCGTGCTGAAGGCCTATCTGACCGACAAGGGCTTCCACGTCGCCTCGCTGGGCATGCAGGTTCACGGCGGTTCGGGCTATACCGAACACTTCCCCGCCTCGCAGTATCTGCGCGATGCCCGCATCACCATGATCTACGAAGGCACCAACGGCATCCAGGCGCTGGACCTGGTCGGGCGCAAGTTGCCTGCGGCCGGCGGTCGCGCCATCATGACCTGGTTCGGCGAGATCGACGCCTTCGTCGCCGAGAACGGCGGCAATGAAGCGATCAAGCCCTTCGTCGACGGCCTGGCCGACACCAAGGCCAAGCTGCAGGACGGCACCATGTGGCTGATGCAGAACGGCATGGCCAACCCGGACAACGCCGGCGCCGCCTCGACCGACTATCTGAACCTCTTCGGCCTGACGGCGATGGCCTATATGTGGGCGCAGATGGCCAAGGTGGCGCAAGCCCAGGTCGAGGCCGGTTCGACCGACCCGTATTACGCCACCAAGCTCCAGACCGGCCGCTATTTCGTCGAGCGCATCCTGCCCGACGCCGGTGCCCACCTGGCCAAGATGAAGACCGGCGCCGACGTGCTGATGGCCATGCCGGCCGAGGCGTTCTGAGGATAAAAACGCATACCTCTCCCTCCCCCTGCGGGGGAGGGTGGTCGAAGCGAAGCGGAGACCGGGTGGGGGCGGCAGGGCGACACGCACTCCGATCTAGGCCGCTTCACCTTGCCGCCCCCACCCGGCCGCTGCGCGGCCACCCTCCCCGGACGGGGAGGGAAAAAGCCGGAGCTAACCCATGAACATCCTCAACAGCCCCGACCCCGATTTCATGCGCGAAGAAGAGATCACCCTCTTCTCCGACAGCGTCGGCAAATGGATCGACGAACACGCACCGCCGGAGAAGGTCCAGTCGTGGATCGCAAACTCCAGCGTCCCGCGCGAGCTGTGGACCCAGGCCGGGACCGACGGTCTCTTGGGCCTGTCCATGCCCGAGGAAGACGGCGGCATGGGCGGCGACTACCGCCATGAAGTCGTGCTGATGCGCCAGCTGGGCTGGAAGGGCGCGGACCATTTCGGCATCTCGCTGCACAACGCCATCGTCGCCCCCTACATCTGGCACTACGGCACTGAGGAGCAGAAGGCGCGCTGGCTGCCCCGGCTCCAATCCGGCGAACTGGTCGGCGCCATCGCCATGACCGAACCTGGCGCGGGCTCGGACCTGCAAGGGGTCAAGACCACGGCGGTCAAGTCCGGCAACGGCTATGTCGTCAACGGCTCCAAGACCTTCATCACCAACGGCCAGCTGGCGAACTTCATCATCGTCGTGGCCAAGACCGACCCGGCCGAGGGCGCCAAGGGCACCAGCCTCATCGTGGTCGAGACGGACGGGGCCGAAGGCTTCGAACGCGGCCGCAACCTGCACAAGATCGGCATGGAGGGGAACGACACCTCCGAGCTGTTCTTCAATGACGTGAAAGTCCCCGGCGACAACATCATCGGCGGCGGCGAGGGCCAGGGCTTCGTCCAGCTGATGCAGCAACTGCCCCAGGAACGACTGAACATCGCCGTCCAGGGCGTCGCCGCCGCCGAGCGCGGGCTTGAGGCGACGCTGGCCTATGTCAAGGAGCGCAAGGCCTTCGGCAAGCGGGTCATAGACTTCCAGAACACCCAGTTCAAACTGGCCGAGATCAAGACCAAACTGACCGTCGCCAAGGTCTTCGTCGACCATTGCATCGGCCTGCACCTGAAGGGCCAGCTCGACGCCGCCACCGCCTCCATGGCCAAATATTGGGTCACCGACATCCAGGGCGAGACCATCGACGAGATGCTCCAGCTCCACGGCGGCTATGGCTATATGAACGAATACGCCATCGCCCAGCTGTACAAGGACGCGCGGGTCCAGCGCATCTACGGCGGCACCAATGAGATCATGAAACTGCTGATCGCTCGAACGCTTTAAGACGAGCACCACCCGATGGCGCTGATCGAGAAAGGGCCTTTCGAACGCTTTCGCGACTGGCTGGAACAGCGACTGAAGCCGGTCGCCAAACCCGTCACAACGCCCTTCGTCCAGCCACCCAGAAACATCGTCTGGCGGCAGGAGGGCGCGGGGCCTGGCGAATGGACGGAACTGGTTCGCCGCACCGACGGCCTATACAGCTTCGCCGACTGGAAGCGGCAAACGGTGTCTGCGCCGGGGATCGCTCCCTGGGAGACGGAGTTTGCCGTCTTTGAATCCGGCCTCTACGGGGCCGAGGATGAAGCGCGCCAGGCGATGATCGATCATATCGCGGTTGGCGGCGCCATCGACCTGAGCGCGTTGACCGCCCGGACGCTTTAGGGCTTACGCCCAGCACCTTGTCATCCCCGACGAAGCGCAGCGAAGATCGGGGACGGGGCAGCATCGACTTGACCACTCCCGGACAACCCGCAAGGGTTGAGCCGGGAGACGGGGTCATGGCCAACAGCTTCTATGTCTATCTGCTCGCCAGCGGCCCTTGCGGCTATCTTTACGTCGGCGTGACGAACGATATCGTGCGTCGTGTGGCTGAGCATAAGTCGGGGCTGATCCCCGGCTACACGGCGGATCGTGGCATCGACCAACTGGTTTGGTACGAAACCCATCAATACATCGACCAGGCGATCTTGCGGGAAAAGCGCATCAAGCGCTGGTTGCGCGAATGGAAGTTCGCCCTGGTCGAGAAAGACAATCCACGCTGGCTGGATCTTTACGGTGAAGTGCGGGCGAAGGCTGAGCCCGGTTCGGCTGCGCCGACCGGGCTTGGTTAGGTGGTCATTGGTGTTCCGTCCCGGCTCTTCGCTTCGCTGCGGCCGGGATGACAAGTGATTGCCCACGCGTCATGTAGAGGCATGATCCGCCTTCACGTCACTCAGTCCCTTTCGGCCGCCGCCCCCGTCGCCCCCACGCTCGACCAGTCCCGCTATCTGACCCAGGTCATGCGGTTGAAGGTCGGGGACGACCTGCTGGTGTTCAACGGCCACGACGGCGAATGGCGCTGCACCATCGCCGAGGTGCTGAAGAAGGGCGTCATCCTGCGCGCCGAGGCACAGGTGCGGCCCCAAGTGCATGGCCCCGACCTGGAGCTGATCGTCGCCGTGGTGAAGAAGGCCCGCGTCGAGACCATCGTGGAGAAGGCCGCCGAACTGGGCGCGCGTCGGGTGCGGCTGGTCCTGACCAAGCGCACCAATGCGGACCGCATCCGCCTGGACCGTCTGGACGCCATCGCCGAGGAAGCCGCCGAACAGACCGGACGCATGGACGTGCCGGCCGTCGACGATCCGGTGAAGCTCGACGCGCTGCTGGACGGCTGGGAGGCCGGCCGGCGCCTTATGTTCTGCGACGAGACCGGCGGCGCGCCGGCGATGCGGGCGCTCGCCCCCTATTCTCCCTCCCCCCTCGGGGGAGGGGCGTTGGCGCGCGGCGACGACGGGGTGGGGCGGGCCGAGCAACCGGACGCCCTGCCTGGCCCCGCCCACCCGGCTTCGGCTGCGCCTTCGCCCCCCTCCCCGAACGGGGAGGGAGAAGCTCAACCGAAATGGTCCATCCTGATCGGCCCCGAGGGCGGCTTCTCGCCCGAAGAAGGCGAGCGGCTGCGGTCCCTGCCCTTCGCTACCGCGGTGTCTCTGGGCCCGCGCATCCTGCGCGCAGACACCGCCGCCATCGCCGCCATGACCCTGTGGCAGGCCGCTGTGGGAGACTGGGAACGATAAGTGCTGCCAATGCTCTTGAGCCTTGCCGCAATCTTGCCCATCTAGCCGCGACACACGGTCGCTTACGATGCGCCCGAAGGGACTGACGCATGACCGACAACGCGCCGCTGACCCGGACCGTCCTCATCGAGGCCATGTCCAAGGGGGCCAAGCCCAAGGACCAGTGGCGCATCGGCGCCGAGCACGAGAAGTTCGGCTTCGACAAGACCACATTGGCGCGCCCCGGCTACGAAGGCCCGAATGGCATCAAGGCGATGCTGGAGGGCCTGCAACGGTTCGGCTGGTCGCCGGTCGAGGAGAACGGCTTCCTGATCGGGCTGGAACGTCGCAACGCCGAGGGCTTCATCGCCTCGGTCAGCCTGGAGCCCGGCGGCCAGTTCGAACTGTCCGGCGCGCCGCTTCTGACCATCCACGACATCTGCAACGAGACCGGCCAGCACCTGATGGAGGTCAAACAGGTGGCCGATCAGCTGGGCGTCGGCTTCCTGGGCGCCGGCTTCGACCCGCTGTGGACCCGCGAACAGGTGCCGGTCATGCCCAAGGGCCGCTACGACATCATGCGCGCCTATATGCCCAAGGTCGGGACCCTGGGCCTGGACATGATGCTGCGCACCTGCACCATCCAGGCCAATCTCGACTTCGATTCCGAAGCCGACATGGTGGCCAAGTTCCGCACCTCGTTGGCGCTTCAGCCCATCGCCACCGCCCTGTTCGCCTGTTCGCCCTTCACCGAGGGCCGTCCCAACGGCTTCCTGTCGGCCCGCGCCAATGTCTGGACCGACACCGACGCCGATCGCACCGGCATGCTGGGCTTTGTGTTCGAGGACGGTTTCGGCTTCGAGCGCTACGCCGACTATGCGCTGGACACCCCCATGTATTTCGCCAAGCGCGACGGCCATTACGTGGACGCCTCGGGCCAGTCGTTCCGCGATTTCCAGGCCGGCAAGCTGCCCGCTCTGCCCGGCCAATACCCGACGATCAAGGACTGGAACGACCACCTGACCACCCTCTTCCCCGAGGTGCGGCTGAAGGCCTATCTGGAGATGCGCGGCGCCGACGGCGGCCCGTGGAGCCGAATCTGCGCCCTGCCCGCCCTGTGGGCCGGCGTGCTGTACGACGCGCCCTCGCTGGCCGCCGCCTGGGATCTGGTCAAGGACTGGGACATCGCCGACCACGAACGCCTGCGCCGCGACGTGACCCGCCTGGGCCTCAAGGCCGAGGTCGCGGGCCGGTCGGTGCGCGACATCGCCGTCGATCTGATCGACATCGCCAAACAGGGTCTGAAGAACCGAGCCTGCTTCTCGGGCGGCATGGTGGACGAGCGCGGCTATCTGTCGGAACTGGAAGACATCGCCGACAGCGGGATCACCCCGGCCGAACGCCTGCTGGACCTGTATCACGGCGCTTGGCAGGGCGACGTGAAGCGCATCTACGCCGACTTCGCCTATTAGGGCACGGTGTAGTCCGAGCAATCCGGCAGCGCGCTGTCCGGCCGGTATTCGCCTGCCACTGCGTCAAAGGTGAAGCGGCGGCTGAAGCTGCATTTCGGATCGCGCACCGTGACTAGGTCGGCGGGTTTCAGCGGCGGCTTCTCCAGCGAATCCTCCAAGCGCGACGCGCCGCGCGGATAGGCGGTCGCCGTGGTGACATAGTCGAACACAGGCATGTCGCCGGCATCGCCTGCGGCCGTCAGCGTGGCATCGAACCCGTATTCGTCGTGACAGGCGCCGGCCCTCTGTTTCATGTCCTCTTCGCTGAAACAGGCGCGGATCATCAGCTCCGCACCGATCGGCACGGCCAGGACCGGCATGGTCCCGGCGTCGCCCCGCGCGTTCAGCCGATACAGCCGTAGCTCCGTCGCCTGGCCCCCGCCGCCGGAATACATGCTGCTGAGCCCGACCTCGACCCCGGCCAGGAAACCACCGTCGGGCAGGCGCGCCAGCCGGACCCACGGCTGGAAGGTCTCGACCGCACCGTCCGAGGCCTCAAGCCCCGGCGGCAAGGCGCCGGCGGCCCGCACGATCGGCCGAACGACCGGCTCTTCGTCCTGCACCAACCCCACGCACCACGCCCCGTCGGCGGTGCAGGCCCGGTCGTCAGTGAGGGTCAGCGGCTCCAGCCGGTCGGACGGGGCGGCCTGGACGGCGGCGATCAAGAGAAAGGCGGTGATCATTGCGGCATCCTATCCGACATCGGTCCATGCGCCAGCGCAGACCGCCGTTCGCTGCAAAGGTCAGCTTAACGGATAGGCTTTACGCTGGCCTCAGTTCGAGAGAGTGCGCCATGACGTGTATGCCTGTTACGGCCCTGGCCTTCCCCACCGCCGATGTGGACCTGGACACCTTCTTCGACGTGTCGCTGGATCTGCTGGTGGTGCGAGAACTGGACGGGCGGGTCGTCAAGGCCAGCGCCTCCTGGTTCACCGTCCTGGGCTATCGACCCGACGAGATCGAAGGCCGCGACCTGCCCCGCCTGGTGCATCCCGACGACCAGGCCGTCACCCGGCACAGCATCGTCGAGGTGGAGACCCGTCGTCCGGGCGATCCCGTCCTGGGCCAGATCAACCGCTATCGTCACAAGGCCGGCCACTATGTCTCGCTGGAATGGCGCGCCCACAGGCTGGGCGATCGTGTCTACGGCATCGCGCGCGACGTGACCGAAAAGGTCGCCGCCGAGCAGGCCCTGCGTGAGGCCACGGCCGCCGCCGAGGCCGCAAACGCCGCCAAGTCCGACTTCCTGGCGAATATGAGCCACGAGATCCGCACCCCCCTGAACGGCGTCATCGGCATCGTCGACGCCCTGTCGCGCACCGACCTGACCCCCGAACAGGCCGAGATGGTCTCGCTGATCGCCAGTTCGGGCGTGACGCTGGAACGGCTGGTGTCGGACATTTTGGACGTGTCCAAGATCGAGGCCGGCCATCTGGATCTGGAAAGCCGCCCCTTCGATCTTGACGAGGCTCTGGCCGCGCCGCTGGACGTCATGCGCCTGCGGGCCGAGGCCAAGGGCCTGGACTTCGACATCCGCCGCGACGCCGATGCGCGCGGCCTGTTCGTCGGCGACAGCACCCGCATTCGCCAGGTGCTGGAAAACCTGTTGTCCAATGCGATCAAGTTCACGCCTCAGGGCTCAGTCGCCGTCGCCATCGCCATGGACGAGGATTCCGACGGCCTGACCCAGTTGACGCTGCGGGTCGAGGATACCGGCGTCGGCTTCGCACCCGACCACGCCGTCCGCCTGTTCGACCGGTTCAGCCAGGCGGATGCGACCATCACCCGGCGGTTCGGCGGCACGGGCCTGGGCCTGTCGATCTGCCGGTCTCTGGTCGAGCTGATGGGCGGGCGAATTTCCGCCGCCTCGACGCCGGACGTCGGAAGCCGCTTCACCGTCGAAATCCCGCTGGTGCGCGCCGCCTCCCTGACGGACCACGATGCGCGACAGCGCGCCCGCGCGACCGAGGCCGAACGGCCTGTTACCGCCCTGCGCGTGCTTCTGGCCGAGGATCACCCCGTCAACCAGCGCGTGGTCCAGCTGATCCTGGCGGCCCACGCCATGACGGTCGTCACCGTCGGCGACGGCGAACAGGCCTTGGCCGCCTTCCAGGCCGGGACCTTCGACCTGGTGCTGATGGACATGCAGATGCCGGGCATGGACGGCCTGACCGCGACCCGCGCCATCCGCCGGCTGGAGGCCGAACGCGCCACCCAGGCCCGCACCCCCATCGTCATGCTCAGCGCCAACGCCATGGCCGAACACCGCGACCAGGCCCAGGCCGCCGGGGCCGACCTGCACGTGCCCAAACCCATCACCGCCGCCAGCCTGCTGGCCGGAATCCAGGCGGCGATGGCGGGATGAGGTAGCTTACTTGCTCGGAGCCATCACGGTCGGCAAGGGGGTCTCGCGCTCTCCCCTCTGATTGCGCCACGTAAATCGGCTTTGATAGGCACGCCGTTGTTTGGCGACCTCATAAAGAACGATGCCCGAGCTCGTCCCTAGATTGAGGCTTTCGATCATGCCGAACATGGGAATGCTGACACACATCGCGCTACGCTCGACTGCGCGATCACTGATCCCTATCGCCTCGCTGCCAAACCAGACCGCAAGCTTCGGGTGAACCGTGTAGTCTCCCTCGTCCAGATAGATGGAGGTTTTTCCCTTTACGTGGGGCGATGTGACGATTGAAACGAAGCCTTTGGCTTCGAGATAATCGAAACAGGCGTCCGTGTTGTCGAACCGTTTAACGATTGTCCACTTCACAGCAGAGACCGAAGTCTTTGAAACGGCCTTATCGTCGCGCAGCACTTGCCAATCGTCAGGCAAGTCTCCTCGCACATCGACGACATAGACCTTCTCCACACCCATGGCGTTCACGTTTCGAATGACCGTGCCGATATTTCTCACGTCGGTCGGGTTCTCGATCACCGCGATCAAATTCTTGCACCTGAAAGGCTTGATCGCATCGGCGCGCGCCCGCACCGAGGGCTTGGACTTCGTCTCTTTTTCTAAGGGTTCCATCGGCCTCAACTAGCGCGGGATTTCGTATCTAACCGATACCTCGCATGCGAACATGCCGCCACCAAGTTAGTCCTAGCCTATCGAGACCGAAATTGACAAAGACTGCCAATAGTTCAATTCTGGCAGTGAGGAGGCCACCATGGCGACGATGAACATCTCCCTGCCCGATCCGATGAAGGCCTGGGTCGAGGAACAGGCGAAATCCGGCCGCTACGCCAACACGTCCGACGTGGTGCGCGATCTGATCCGCCGCGAGCAGATCAAGGCCGAAAAGATCGCCCACTGGAACACCCTCATCGAAGAGGCCTACGCCTCTGGGATCAGCGAAATGACGTTTGAGGAGATCATCGCTGAGGCCCGCGCGGAAGCGCAGGACCGCGCCTCTCGGGCGGCATAGCGGATCCGTGAGCGCCAGATATTCCAATGCAGCGAAACGCGATCTGATCGCCATCTATCTTGATGGTGAGGCGATGTTTGGATCGCGGCAAGCCGAAGCCTACACAACAGGCCTCAGCGCCACCGTCCGAATGATCGGCGACTATCCTCTTGCCTCTCGCCTCAGGACCGAACTCGATCTGCCCGTTCGCGTGCGAAGCTACAAAGCTCACGTCATCATCTACGTGATAGAAGAAGGTGGGGTTTTGGTGCTTCGGTTTCGTCACGGGCATGAAGATTGGCAGTCAGATCCGCTTGGTGGCGACGTGCACGAGGATACGCAATGACCCACCCCATCCATGTCGGCGTCGGCGGCTGGACGTTCGAGCCGTGGCGCGGGGTCTTCTATCCCGAGGGCTTGGTTCAGAAGCGCGAGCTGGAATATGCGGCGTCGAAACTGACCTCGATCGAGATCAACGGCACCTATTATTCGACCTTCAAGCCCGACAGCTGGCGCAAATGGCGCGATGAGACGCCGGCGGATTTCGTCTTTTCGGTCAAGGCCAGCCGCTACTGCACCAATCGCAAAGTCCTGTCCGAAGGCGGCGAGAGCTTCGATAAATTCCTGTCCCAGGGCCTGATCGAGCTGGGCGACAAGCTGGGGCCGATCAACTGGCAGTTCATGGGGACGAAAAAGTTCGACCCCGAGGATTTCGAAGGCTTCCTGAAGCTGTTGCCCAAGGAGAAGGACGGGGCACGGCTGCGCCATGCGCTGGAGGTTCGCAACCCGACCTTCGCCACCGAGCAGTTCTATGACCTGGCGCGAAAGTACGGCGCGGCCATCGTCTATGCCGTCGATGACGAGGAGCCGACCTGGCCCCAGATCGACGAGGCGACCGCCGACTTTACGTACGCCCGGCTGATGTCCAGCCGCGAGGACGAGCCGACCGGCATGACGGCGGCCGAGCTGGACGCGGTGGCGGAGCAGAACAGGGCCTGGGCGAAACGCGGCGAGGTGTTCGCCTATTTCATCTCTGGCGCGAAGGTGCGGAACCCGGCGGCGGCTCAGGCGCTGATCGGCAAGCTGAAATAGCCGTCCGCGCGCTTGCGGACCTGCGCCCGCCGCCTCATCTGAGGCCGGCTCACTGCAAAGCCTGAAGGACTTCCCCATGCCGATCGCCACACGCGCCTTCGCCGCGACCGCCGCCGACAAGCCGCTGACGCCCTATAGTTTCGACCGCCGCGATCCCGGCCCGGACGACGTGCTGATCGACGTCAAATATTGCGGCGTCTGCCACTCCGACCTGCATGCCGCGCGCAGTGAAAGCGGCCGTTCGACCTATCCGCTGGTGCCGGGTCACGAGATCGCCGGCCTGGTCAAGGCGGTGGGCGCCAACGTCACCCGCTTCAAGGAAGGCGACCGCGTCGGCGTCGGCTGCATGGTCGACAGCTGTCGCGAATGCGCCTCGTGCCAGGAAGGCGTCGAGCAGTACTGCGTCCCCGGCTTCACCGGCACCTATGGCGGCAAGGACAAGAAGGGCGGCACGAACGAGACCATCACCCAGGGCGGCTACTCCGACCATATCACTGTGGATCAGCATTTCGTTCTGTCCATCCCCGACAGCCTGGCGCTGGACGTCGCGGCGCCCCTGCTGTGCGCCGGCATCACCACCTATTCCCCGCTGAAGGAATGGGGCGTCGGACCGGGCTCGAAGGTGGCGGTGATCGGCCTGGGCGGCCTGGGTCACATGGCGGTCAAGCTGGCGGCGGCCATGGGAGCGGAGGTCACCGTCCTGTCCACCTCGGACCGCAAGAAGGCCGACGCCGAGCGCATGGGCGCCAAACACTTCCTGATCAACTCCGACAAGGACGCGATGAAGGCGGCGGCCGAGAAGTTCGACCTGATCATCAACACCGTCTCGGCCACGCACGAGATCGCCAGCCACGTCCAGCTTCTGGCGCGCGACGGCGCCATGATCATGCTGGGCCTGACGACCGAGGGCCTGCCGGTCTTCGCCCTGCCGCTGCTGTGGCGTCGTCGCCGCATCGCCGGCTCGCTGATCGGCGGCATCAAGGAGACGCAGGAAATGCTCGACTTCTGCGCCGAGCACGGCATCGCCTGCGACATTGAGACCATCGCCCCGGACCAGATCAACGACGCCTATGAGCGGATGCTGAAGTCCGACGTGCGCTATCGCTTCGTCATCGACATGGAAAAGCTGGCCGCCTGACGCCCGAGGAACGCGACGGAAGCATGAAACTTCCGTCGCGTCAGATTCACGCCTTGCGCCTGCCGCTTCCGACGTTAATCCTCAGACCCGACAAGGCCTTCCAAGGGCCGGCATAGGGACAGGAGACGATATGACGCGCGTAGCTTTCGTGACGGGCGGGACCCGCGGCATCGGCAAGGCCATCGTTCAACGCCTCTCGGAAGACGGCTTCAAGGTCGCCGCCGGCTATTCCGGCAATGACGAGGCGGCCCAGGCCACGGCCAAGGCGCTGGGCGTCATGGTGGTGAAGGGCAACGTCGGCAGCTTCGACGACTGCGCCCGCGCGGTGAAGGACGTCGAGACCGAACTGGGTCCGATCGACATCCTGGTCAACAACGCCGGCATCACCCGCGACGGCTTCTTCCACAAGATGAGCCACGACCAGTGGTCCGACGTGATCCGCGTCAACATGGACAGCGTCTTCAACATGACGCGCCAGGTCATCAACGGCATGCGCGAACGAGGCCACGGCCGCATCGTCAACATCTCCTCCATCAACGGCCAGAAGGGCCAGATCGGCCAGACCAACTATTCCGCCGCCAAGGCCGGGATGATCGGCTTCACCAAGGCGCTAGCGCTGGAGAATGCGCGCAAGGGCGTGACCGTGAACTGCATCGCGCCCGGCTATATCGACACCGAAATGGTCGGCGCCATGGACCCCAAGGTGCTGGAAGGCATCATCAGCCACATCCCCGTCGGCCGCCTGGGCAAGGGCGAGGAGATCGCCGACATGGTGTCCTGGCTGGTGGGCGAGCGTGCCGGATATGTCACAGGCTGCACACTGTCGCTGAACGGCGGTCAATACCTGGTCGGTTGAGCCGGTCTTCGCCCAAAATCCGCCGCGCGCGGGTTTCATCAAAACAGTCATGAACTTGTTGGGATCGGTCACGGCGAAAAAATCGCCACGCGTGACTGCGATGGCCGTCGCCGCCATCGCAGTCATCGGCGTGAGCGTCGTCGCGCCTGTGGTCATCCCGTCCGAAAGCCACGCCCAGTCGCGCCGCACGGTTCCGCCGACCGCCCGTTACGTCAGCAGCAACGGCCAGGGTTTCATTCTGGATACCTCGGGGTCGCGGCCGCTGATGCGGCTGGAACGTTCGACCGAGGTCTGGGTGCTGCGCCCCACGCCGGCGCCGCGCGGCGACATCATCTATCGCAACGACAACGGCGATCAGGTGCTGCGCGTCACGCCTGACGGCGGCGTGACCCTGTATACGACCACCGCGCCGCAGGGCTCGCCCGCCTCGCGCGTCGGCGACGCCCAGGGCCTGGCCAGCGCAGCCATGACCGGCGCCCAGCTGGTCGATTATTTCATGCGTCAGAGCTATCGCGCCAGCCAGGCGATGGGGCGGCTGATCGTCATCGACGTGGACATCCAGCCCGGCTCGGAACAGGTCGCCGCCGACACCGTCTCGGCCGCCAGCGACGCCATCGTCCGCATGGCCCGCTCGTCCAACCTGCGTTCTCAGGTCGAGCGGGTGCGCCGCGTCGTGGTGTCCGATCAGGGCCGTCCGTCGGTCACCCTGGTCCAAGGCACGCTGCGGATCGTCATCGACGCCGACGCCGGCATCGCCGGTCGCCCGTCCTCCGCCCGGATCGTGCGGGTCGTGGGCGGCGACGCCCTGAACCGCTAAGACCTAGAAGGCGTCCTTGGCGGCCCGCCGAGCGGCGAACTGATCCGCATCCGTCGCGGTCAGGAACGGATTGAACCGCTTCTCCACCCCTAGCATCGTCGGCACGGTCGGTTCGCCCCGATCCCGCGCGGCGAATATCGCCTCGGCATGGGCGGCGGTCTCGGGCCGGTCGTCCAGGCTCAGGGTGAAGCGGGCGTTCGAGGCCGTATATTCGTGCGCGCACCAGATCACCGTCTGATCGGACCAGGCCTTCAGGTTCTGCAGACTGTCGAACATCTGCTCCGGCGTGCCTTCGAACAGCCGCCCGCAGCCCAGGGCGAACAGGGTGTCGCCGGTGAAGGCCAGCTCATCCGCCGGTGCGTGGAATACGACATGGCCCAGCGTGTGGCCCGGCGTCGCCGTGACCTCGAACCGCGTCTCGCCCACCATCACCACATCGCCGTCCGCGACCACGCGGTCCAGCGGCGCGACCTTGCGCACCTCCTCCGGCCCCACGATCTCGCAGCCCGTCTCGGCCTTCAGCTGGGCGTTGCCCTCGGTGTGATCAGGGTGCCAGTGGGTGTTCAAGATCAGGTCCAGCCGCCCCCAGCCCAGCCCCTCCAGCTCTTCCAATATCCGCGCCGCGTCCGGCGTATCGACCGCCGCGACGACGCCCGTCGCGGCGTCGCGGATCAGGAAGCCGTAGTTGTCGCTGCGGCAGGGGAAAAGATGCACATCCAGGGTCATGCAGCCATCCTAGCAGCAGGGCCGCCGACAGGCCTATAGTGCGCCCATGCGGCGCAGCATCGACGAGCTTCGAACCTTCTACGGCGAGCCGACCGGGGCGCTTGCGCGACGGCTGGTGGCGCGACGGCTGGACGACGCCTGGGGCGAGGCGGCCGATTGCGACGTTCTGGGCATCGGCTATGCGACGCCGTGGCTGGACGCCTTCGTCGGCGCACGGCGCGTGGTCGCGGCCATGCCGGGCGGACAAGGCGTCGAACACTGGCCGACCGTCGGGCGCAACCGCACCCTGCTGGTGGACGACCGCCGCCTGCCCTTCCCGGCCGGGTCGTTCGACCGGATCCTGCTGGTCCATGCGCTGGAGGAGGCGGACGATCCCGCCGCCCTGCTGCTGGAGGCCGTGCGGGCGCTGTCGCCGACGGGACGGATCATCCTGGCGGCGGCGGCGCGCGGCGGCCTGTGGGCGCGGGCCGACGACACCCCCTTCGGTCATGGCCGACCCTTCACCCGGCGTCAGCTGGAACGGCTGGTGCGCGACGTGGGGCTGGAGCCGATGGCCTGGTCTCAGACCCTGTATGCGCCGCCCTGGGCGCCGATGCTGAGGCTGGCCGACGGGTTCGAACAGGTGGGCCGCCACGTCTTTCCCGGAACCGCCGGCCTGATCCTGCTGGAGGCCTCGCGCCAGAACTATGCCCGCATCCGGCCCAGCGGCCATGCCCAGCGCGTCGCGGCCCCGGTCCTGACGCCCCAACCGGCGACCCTGTCGTCGCGACGAAAGCCTCACACCTGACGCGGAGTTGACCCCCGCGCCATCTGGTCGGCGAGGCGAAACCGCCTTATGGCGAAGATCATGCACCGACTGATCCTGATGCGGCACGCCCAGGCCGAAACCTCCGCCCCTTCCGGCGGCGGCGACGAGGCCCGCCCCCTGTCCGCCGCCGGCCGCGCCGAGGCCGTGCTGATGGGCCGCGCGCTGGCCGAGCGGGGCCTGAAGCCGGACCTGGCCCTGGTCTCCGGCGCCGTTCGCACCCGCCAGACCTGGGAGCAGATGCACGACGCCTTCGGCGACGTCGAAGTGCGCGACGAGGCCGCCCTGTACAACGCCCCCTCCGACGTGATCCGCCGCTTCGTCGAGGCCAGCGAGGACGCGGCCGGCTGCCTGCTGATCCTGGCCCACAATCCAGGCGTCCATGTGCTGGCCGCCGAATATCTGATCGAGAGCGCCGCCTCGCCGGCCGTGGTGGACAAGCTGTCGGGCGGTTTCCCGACCGGCGCGGCCGCCCTGTTCACCGTCGATGTGGCGGGCCGCTGCACCTACGAAGGCTTCCTGACGCCGCGTTCGCTCGGCGCGGCGTCCGCATGACCGATGTCGCCTACAAGATCGTCGACGCCGCCGAATGGCGCGCGGCCGTCGCCGAGGGCCGTTATGACGGCGCCCCGGTCGATATAGCCGACGGCTACATTCACATGTCCACACAGGCGCAACTGGCCGAGACTGCGCGGCGTCATTTCGCAGGGCGTGGTGATCTGTTGCTGCTGACGGTCGACCTGAACCAGTTCGGCGACGACCTGATCTGGGAGCCGTCGCGCGGCGGCGACCTGTTCCCTCACCTTTATGCCCCCCTGCCCGTCGCCGCCGTCACGGCGTCGCGCGCCATGTCCGTCACCGCCGACGGCGAGATGACGTTCGAGGACGCGCAATGAGCCTGACCGATATGGGGGCCGCCCTGCTGCGACGGCTGGACCCGGAGCAGGCCCACCAACTGGCGATCAAGGGTTTGGCGCTCGCCCCCCTGCCTTCGCCGCCCGCCGACGATCCGATCCTGCATACGCGTCTGGCCGGTCTGGACCTGCCCAATCCGGTCGGCTTGGCGGCGGGTCTGGACAAGAACGGCGAGGCCCTGCGCGGCCTGTCGCGTCTCGGCTTCGGCTTCGTGGAGTGCGGCTCGGTCACCCCGCGCGCCCAGGCCGGCAATCCCAAGCCCCGCCTGTTCCGTCTCAGCGAGGACCGGGCCATCATCAACCGGATGGGGTTCAACAACGCCGGGCTCGACGCCTTCGCCGCGCGGCTGGACCACCGTCCCTCGGGCGTGGTCGTCGGCGCCAATCTGGGGGCCAACAAGGATACCGAGGACAAGGCGGCGGACTATGTGGCGGGCCTGGAGCGACTGGCCGGTCGCGCCTCCTATTTCACCGTCAACATCTCCTCGCCCAATACGCCGGGTCTGCGCGCGCTTCAGGGCCGCGAGCAGTTGGACGACCTGTTGGGCCGCATCGACGCCGCCCGACCCGCCACAGGCCCCGACCGCGTGCCGGTCTTCCTGAAGATCGCGCCCGACCTGATCGCCGACGAGATCGGCATGATCGTCGAGGCCTCGCTGGCCCACCGGATCGACGGCCTGATCGTGTCCAACACGACGTTGGAACGCCCCGAGACCCTGCGATCGCCCGACGCGCACGAGACGGGTGGCCTGTCCGGCGCGCCCATCCGTCCGTTCGCGGAAAAAACCCTGCGTGCGGCGGCCGAGGCGGCGGCCGGTCGCCTGCCCCTGGTCGCGGTGGGCGGCATCGACAGCGGCGCCGAGGCCTATGCCCGCATCCGCCTGGGCGCCACGGCGGTCCAGATCTATTCCGCCCTGATCTACGAGGGGCCGGGTCTTGTCGCCCGCATCAAGCGCGACTTGGCCGCCCGGCTGCGCGCCGACGGCTTTTCCACAGCGGCGGAGGCGGTCGGCGCGGGCCGTTGACAGAGCGTTAGGCTCGATCGACGTAATCTCGTCGATGCGAACGACCTGCGTTCGTCATTCGAGGGCCTGCATGCAATCGACCGTCGTCGATACGGGTGAAAGCGGCTGGACCGCCGCCGTGCGCCAACGCCGCGGCGCGCTTCTGCAACGCCTCGCCTCGGCCTGCGCGGTCGCCCTGGTCGTCACGCCCATGGTGGGCGTCTGGTTCAGCCTGAGCTGGGTGGTCCTGTACATAGCCTGCCAGGGCGTCGAGCTGGTGGTCTTCGGTCCCGTCGCACGCGGCGACAAGGGCGAGATGTCCACGGCGCGCAAGGTCGTCGGCTGCATCGCCTTGGCGGTCAGCGCGACGGTTTTCGGCGGCCTGTCGCTGGTGATGTGGCAGACCGGCGGCCCTCTGGGCGGGGTCTGCGCCGCCCTGATGCTGCCTGCGATCATGCTGTCGTCGATGATGACCGCCGCGCGCTGCCAGCCGATGATGATCGCCAGCCTGGCGCCGCAGATGCTCTATCTGCTGACGACGCCCTTCTTCGCCCATCTGTTCGGCGCGCCGGCGCCCCTGGTGATGACGTCGGCCGCGACCGTCGTCCTCTATGTCTTCTATGTCGTCATCACCTGGCAACGGATGAGCGAAACCACGACCAGCCTGATCCGCGCCCATGCCGAGGCCCAGGACCTGCGCCTCAAGGCCGAACGCAGCCTGGCCGATCACACCGCCTTCCTGGCCGCCGTGGGTCACGATCTGCGCACCCCCATCGGCGCCATCCTGACCGGCGCAGCCGAGCTGCGTGCGCCCGATCCCCAGTCCCGCGCCAGCGCCAACTTGATCACCGACGCCGGCGTCATGATGAAGGCTTTGCTGGACGACCTGCTGGACCACACCCGCATCGGGGCGGGCCGAATGACGGTCGAGGTCAGCGATTTCGACCTGCGCCAGATGCTGGCCCAGACGCTTCAGCTGTGGCGCGGCCTGGCCGACGCCAAGGGCCTGAGGCTGCGGGTCGAGGGTGCAGCCTTCGTCCCGCGCCAGGTCAAGGGCGACGTGATGCGCATCCGTCAGGTGCTCAACAACCTGATGTCGAACGCGATGAAGTTCACCGAGGAAGGCCAGATCACCCTGCGCGTTCAGGCCTGGCCGGAAGAACCGTCGGGTTACGCCCTGCTGTTCGAGATCGCCGACACCGGCCCCGGCATGACGACCGACCAACTGGCGCGCCTGTTCACCCCCTTCGACCAGACCGCCGACGGCGTGAGCGCCCGCTATGGCGGTTCGGGCCTGGGCCTGGCGATCAGCCGCAATCTGATCGATCTGATGGGTGGTCGCCTGACGGTGCGCAGCGCGCCCGGCCAGGGGTCGCGCTTCACTGTCTCCCTGATCCTGCCCAAGGGCGAAGACGCCGAGCCGATCGCGGAAATCGTCGAGGAAAGCCGTCTGGATATCGCCCGGTCGCTGGCCCACTTCACACCCGCAGTCCAGGCCGTCGTCACACCTGCGCCCGCACCCACGCCTGAACCTGTGGCGGCCGAAGCTGAAGCGGAACCCGACCACGCCGACGACCAGCCCCTGCGCCTGCTGGTCGTGGACGACCACGACATCAATCGCCGCGCCGTACAGTTGATCCTTCAGCCGCTGGGCTGCGAGATCACCACCGCCGCCGATGGTTTGATCGCGCTGGAACGCTGCGACGAGGCGGTGTTCGACGTCATCTTCATGGATGTGCGGATGCCCGAGCTGGACGGGCGCGAGACCACGCGTCGCCTGCGCGCCGGCAGCGGACCCAATGCGAGCACGCCCGTCGTCGCCGTCACCGCCGACACCGCACCCGAGGATGTCGCGGCGTGTCAGGCGGCGGGCATGGCCTATTTCGTCTCCAAGCCCCTGACGCCCACGGCGCTGATCGGCGCCCTGCAGCACGTCCTGAACGACACCGCCGCTCAGGCCCGGACCGAGGCCGCCTGATCCCTGACGGCGGCGACCAGGGTCGCAGCGAAGTCGGGCCGCCGCATGTCGCATTCCCAGACCGTGACCACGCGCCAGCCTGACACCTCCAGCGCCTGAACGGCGGCGGCGTCGCGGGCGCGATTGCGGGCGATCTTGGCGATCCAGTAATCGGCGTTGGTCTTGGGCTGGCGCGCGCCACGCGCACAGTCATGGCCGTGCCAGAAACAGCCGTGGACGAACAGGGCGACGCGGCGGCCCTTCATCACGACATCCGGCCGACCGGGCAGACCCACCCCGCCCAGCCGATAACCGATCCCGGCCGCACGCAGGATCCTGCGCACAGCCAGTTCCGGCGACGTATCCTTGCCCTTTACGCGACGCATCACGGCGCTGCGCTTTTCGGGGCTGAACACGTCGGTATTCATCTTTTGTCGATCCAGGCTATCGCTTCGCTACTTGAGCCTGGATCGACAGACATCAATGTTTGACCACGCTCAAGCAGCGAAGCGATAGCGTGGTCAAACCAGATTAGAGCTGCGCCAGCAGATGCTCGGCCGAGGACACCTTGAACTCGCCGCCCTGTTCGATGTTCAGCTGGGTCACCGTGCCGTCCTTGACCAGCATGGAATAGCGCTGCGAGCGCTCGCCCAGGCCGAAGCCCGAACCGTCCAGCACCAGGCCCAGGGCCTTGGTCAGTTCGCCGTTGCCGTCGGCCAGCATGACGATGCTGTCGTCGGTGATGTCCTGGCTGTCGGCCCAGGCCTTCATGACGAAGGCGTCGTTGACCGAGATGCAGGCGACCGTATCGACGCCCTTGCCCTTGATGTCGGCCAGATGATCCTTGAAGCCCGGCAGGTGGCGCGCCGAGCAGGTCGGGGTGAAGGCGCCGGGCACGGCGAACAGGGCCACGGTCTTGCCCGCGAAGATGTCGGCGGTGCTGACGGGCTTGGGCCCTTCGGCGGTCGCCTGGGCGAGGGTCGCGTTCGGGATGCGATCGCCGATCTGGATGGTCATGATTGTCTCGCTGAGGTTGGGGCTGACGGGGTAGGAAACACCGTCTGCGACACATAGAGCGCGCCGACGGGACCGCAAGCGTCCGCTCGACTTGCATGCGCCGCTTTCGCGACCGATGATCGGATCATGAGCCAAGCCTCCACCCTGACCGGTCGTCTGCTGGTCGCCATGCCCGGTATCGACGACCCGCGTTTCGAACACGCCGTCATCCTGATCTGCGCCCACGGACCCGACCATGCCATGGGTCTGAGGCTGGACCGACCGGCGCCGGGGGTGGATTTGAAGACGGTCCTGGACAAGCTGGACGCCCCGGCCCCGGACCAGTCGATCGGCCGCGCGGTCCTGATGGGCGGTCCGGTCGAGCGCGAGCGCGGCTTCGTGCTGCATACCGACGACTGGATGATCGGGGACGACAGCCTGCCGTTCGGCGACGGCCTGGCCATGACCGGCACGCGAGAGGCTTTGGCGGCGATGACCGATGCGGTCTCGGGGCCGAGCCGTTCGGCCCTGCTGCTGGGCTATGCCGGCTGGGGCGAGGGGCAGTTGGAGGAGGAGTTGGCCGAGAACGTCTGGCTGACCGCCGACGCCGATCTAGATCTGATCTTCGACGGCGAACACACGTCGAAATGGACGCGCGCCCTGGCCCAGATGGGCGTCGACGCGGCCATGCTGTCCAGCCAGGGCGGCCGAGCCTGAGCTCAGCCGCCCGCTTTGAGGCCTAGAAGCGGTAGTTCATGCCGATGCGGAACATGTGGGTTCCGAACTTGCCGTTGCCGCGCACCATGTCCGTACCCGTGGTGTTCGGGGCCAGGATGAACGGGTTGGCGGCGGGCGTCGTGCCGGTGTTGCCGACGCGGATCACCGGGCTGTCCACGTCAAGCGACGTGTACAGATATTCGCCGTTGACCGTCAGGCCGCGACCCAGGGCGTATTCCACGCCGCCGCCGGCCTGCCAGCCGTCGCCGTCATCGCCTTCGCTGGTTTCGGTGAAGCTGTTGGCCTGGTTCGAGGTGCGGAACTTGTTCTCGAACTTGCCATAGGCGTAACCGCCGGTGCCGTAGATCATCGCCGGGCCATAGGCGTAGCCCAGCTTCAGACGGGCGGCCGCCGTGCTCTCCAGCTCGCGCGTGAAGGTGTAGAAGGCCGGGGTGGTCGAGAAGCCAGTCACCGAGTCCTGGACGTTGTTGACGCTGTATTCGGCGAGGGCGCCGACGACGAAGTTGCCGAACTGCATGTCGTAACCGGCGCGCACGCCCGCCTCGACGCCGTCGTTGTCGTCACGGCAGCCGGTGCCCGGTGCGGTGCTGGTCGCCATGCCGCCGCAGAAACCGGGGCTGAAGGCGTTGGCGTTGGCCGGGGGCGCGGTGGTGACGGGGTCGCCGTAGTTGCCGTCCAGATTGCGGTCGAAGCGCAGGATCTCGTCGCCGTCGTCGTTCGACTGGTTATAGCCGCCGAAGATGCCGATGTACGGGCCGGACCAGTCGGGGGCGACCGATTGCGCCAGGGCGGGGGTGGAGACCATGGCCAGCGCCAGGGCGCTGGATGCGAGTGTCTTGATCATTGGGGGAGGCTTTCGTGCCAAAACTTGCGGGCGCGACGTCCCCGCTCGCCGTCACAAAAGCCGAAGGCGGCCACAGGTTCCCGCCATTCGCGCCGCTAAATGCCGCACATCCAAAGGCTTGGTTTGGACGTATGGGGGCCTAACGCGTCGTCATCGACACCAGCAATGCGAGCAGGAGCAGCAGGCTGACCCCCTGCCAGAATCGTACCGGATCGCGCTCGATCAGGGACAGTTGGCGCGGCGGCGGGGCGGCGACGGCGCTGCCGGTTTCCAGCACATGGATCAGCTCCTCCACATCCTCGAACCGCTCGTTCGGATCGACGGCGACGGCGCGCATGATGGCCGCCTCCAGCCAGGCAGGCATGTCCGGCCGATGCCGCATCGGCGGCACGGGCGTCCGGTCGAAACGCGGCGCATCGGCGGGATCGACCTCGCCCCACGGATAGGTGCGCGTGAACAGCCGATACAGCGTCACCCCCAGGGCGAACTGGTCGGTGGCGGCGTTCCCGCTCTCGCCCGCATACATCTCGGGCGCCTTGTAGCCGGCGGTGCCGGGCGCCTCGGCCTCAGCGAACTCCTCGGCCTGCCTCAGACGCGCCACGCCCAGATCGACCAGCTTCAGCCCGCCGTTGCTCTCCAGGATCACATTGTCCGGCTTGATGTCGCGGTGAGTCACCCCCGCCCGGTGCAGGGCAGAGACGGCGCGCGACAGGCGCAGGGCCACGCCGATGCCTTCGGCGATCTCGAACGGTCCTTCCTCCGCCAATCGCGCGTGCAGGGTCTGACCGGCATGGAAGGGCTGGGCGATATACAGGCGGCTCTGGCGGCCCGCATCCAGGCTCAGCACCTTGCCGACGAAGGGACTGTCGATGCGCCGCCCGATGAAGGCTTCGCGCAGGAAGGCCGTGCGCGCGCCGCGCTCGGACACGACGGCGGGCTTGGGGAACTTCAGCACCACCATGCCTCCGTCGCCCAGAGTATCCTTGCCCAGGAACAGCCGCGTATAGCGTCCGTCCGCGACCAGCCGCTGCAGGGCGAAGCCGTCGACATTGTCGCCCACGACGGGCGGCGGCAGGATGGCCAGGCCTTCCGCCTCGGCCGTGATCGCCTCCCAGTCGGGCGCGCCGGTGCGGACCACGTCGATGACGATGGCGGTGGCGTTGTCGCGGGCGCCCGCCGCCTCGACCTCGGCCAGGATCGCCTTTGCATCCGCGTCGGGCGAGCTCCGCCGCCCCAGCAGCACGGCGATGACCGCATCGGTCAGCACCCCATGCACCCCGTCGGTGGTCAGCAGCAGCCTGTCGTGCGGCTCCAGCCGAACCTGTCGCACGTCCAGCTTCACGTCCGCCTCGATGCCCACCGCGCGGTACAGCACATGGCTGAGCCCCTGCTGAGAACGCGTATGATCCTCCGTCAGCCGCGTCAGCACGCCGTCGCGGAAATGCCAGGCCCGGCTGTCGCCCACATGCAGGGCCGTCGCCTCGCGCCCGCGCAGGATGACCGCCGTAAAGGTGGTCGCCGCCCCCTCCATCGCCGGATCGATCTTGCCGCGCGAATGGAGCCAGCGGTTGAAGCCCCTCAGCGCCTTGATCCCGTTGGCGGCGATGCCGTTCAGCGGGTTCTGATCCAGATAGCCGTCGATGAAGCTGCGCGTCGTCAGCTCCGCCGCCATCCGCCCGGCCTTGGACCCCGACACCCCGTCGGCGATCACCGCCACGACCCCGTGCTCGCGCTGCTCGGCCGCCGTGCCGATATGGACGCCGCCGAAATCCTGATTGTCCGCCTTTGGCCCCTGCAAGGTCGCAAACCCGGCGGCGATCTCCAGTCTGGCGTCGGTCATGAAACACACTTTGTGGGATCGCAGCGCCGATGGCTAGGTGGAAGCGCGGCCATATATGCCGCCACATATAGCGCCGCTTTCCGAAGTCGGTTAGGAGCGCCCTATGAACTCCCTAGATGCAACCGACCGTTTCAAATCTTACTTGGCCGCAGACGAAAACGTTCTATGGGCAGGGCAGCCTAAGCAAGGGCTGATGGTCAGCGGCAAGGACATCTTCCTGATCCCATTCACCCTGCTTTGGGGAGGGTTTGCGATCTTCTGGAATGCGATGGTGTGGATCCTGCCGGGCGGCGAACAAGCGGGCCTCTGGTTCTTTCGCCTGTGGGGCCTGCCATTCCTCGTCGTCGGCCTCTACATGATCGTCGGCCGCTTCTTTCACGACGCGATGATCAGAAAAACCCAGTTCTACGCCGTGACGAACCAACGCGTTCTGATGTTGCGGGGTCGCAAGCAGCCTAAGCTTACGTCTCTTGACATCCGGCGATTGCCGAAGCTGGAACTTTCGGAGCGCAGCGACGGAACGGGTAGCATCGTTTTCGAAGGCAACTGGATGACGTCAGCCATCGCCATGAATGGATTTGGACTCTGGACTCCGTCACTCGGCGGCTCTTCGCAGTTCCTGCAGATCAGGAATCTGAGACAGGTCTATGACCTCATCAGAGCACAGGATCGCATCTGATCGTTTGGGTCCGCCGGACGCCCGCCAGCGCATTCGCCAGATCACCGGAACGGCACGAGACCTCGCCGGTTAGCCACATCTGAAGCATCGCGAATTGGCCGGCCGCCGTGCCCCTCGCGATCAGCGAAGCGGGAAGGACGTCGTCGGCGCGGTCCGCAATCTTCGCTTCGATCATCGCCGCCAGCCTGCGTTGCAGTTTCGTCTGTAGGGGCGTCTCGAACAGGTGGCGCGTCAGGGTGCGACGATCCCAGAGGTGGTCCAGCATGACCTTGAGCCGCGCGGTATTGCCCTGCCCCGCGCCGGCCTGTGCCAAGGGGATCAGGATCGGCTCAACGACGGCTTCGAGCACCGCCGCCTTGCTCTGAAAATGCTCGTAGAAGGTCGAGCGGCCGACGCCGGCGGCCTGGATCAAATCTGTCGTGCGAATGGCAGAGTATCGTTGATCGGACATCAGCCGGATCAGCGCATCCGTGATCGCCTGCCACGTCCGCGCGCGGCGGCCGTCCCGATCCTGCGCGTCGCCTTCGATCATGCCGACAACCTAGCCCACGCGCGTCGCGCCAGGCAGAGTTTTCCGAGGCTTACGGACAAGATGGCCCCACTGTCCGGAAACGGCCGAAGGCCGGGCGTTGTGGGTTTCGCGCAGGCCGGGCGAAGGGCATCATCGCCCCTCATCCAGAGAGGCTTCAATGACTGCACAGCACCGCGCCGTCGCCATCGTGCCCGCACGCGACATGGACCTCAGCGAAGCCTTCTATCGCCGCCTGGGCTTCGACCTGGTCAGCGACTACGGCGACTATCGCATTCTGGAGGATGGGCGCGGCGGCCATCTGCACCTCAACGCCACGCCCGGTTGGCCGGCCCGTATCGAGGACAACGCCCTCGGGCTCTACCTTTACGTCGATGATGTGGACGCCGTCGCCGACCGCGTGCGCGAACTGATCATCGGCGCAGGGCCGGAGAAGAAGCCGTGGGGCACGTATGAGTTCGCCGTCAGCGACCCCAACGGCGCCCTGGTGCGCATCGGCCGCATCGTGGACTGAAGCCTAAGCCGACCGCTGCTTCAGCGGCGCGGTCCCGTCCGCCAGGCTTTCGGCCAGATAGACCTCGGCCTCTTGGGCCGGAAGCGCCGGCGCATAGCCGAAGCCCTGGCCGTAGTGGCACTGGGCTTCCAGCAGCAGGGCGGCCAGTTCGGCGTTCTCGACCCCTTCGGCGACGACCTCCAGTTCCAGATCGCGGCCCAGGTTGACCACCGACTTGACGATCTTGGCCGAGCCCTCGTCCTTGTTCATCGTCAGCACGAAATAGCGGTCGATCTTCAGCGTATCGAACGGCAGGCGCGCCAGATAGGACAGGGACGAGAAGCCGGTGCCGAAGTCGTCCAGCGCCAGCGACGCCCCCACGTCCTTCAGCGATTGCAGCACCTCGGCGGCGCGCGCGGTGTCGCGCATGATGTCGCCCTCGGTGACCTCCAGCTTCAGCGCGCCCCGGGGCAGGCCGCTTTCCTTGATGATGCGCGCCACGTCCTCGCACAGGTGCGGGCGTTCGATCTCGCCGACCGACAGATTGACGCTGCAGAACATCTTGCCCGCCAGCGGATGGCGTTCGATCCATTCCGCCAGTTGCCGGGCGGACTGGGTCATCATCAGCAGGCCCAGGTCGTTCATCATGCCCAAGTCGGCCGTCAGACCCAGGAACTCGTCCGGCGGCACCAGGCCGCGCCGCGGGTGACGCCAGCGCGCCAGGGCCTCGAAGCCCGCCACCGCCCCGGTGTTCAGGTTCACGATCGGCTGGAAGAAGGGCACGATCTCGCCGCGCACGAAGGCGTTTCGCAGGTCCGCTTCCAGGGCCAGGCGGCTGAGGCTGTCGCTTTCCAGCGCCCGGCCATAGGCGGCCGATCCGCCGCGCCCGGCGCCCTTGGCCGATTCCACCGCCAGCTCGACCCGGCGCAACAGTTCGGCGGCGTCGGGCGCATCCGGCCCGCCCTCCACCATCACCGCCCCGATGGAAACGGTCGGATAGATGTCGAAGCCCGCGACCCGCAACGGCTGCTCCAGCGCGTCGCGGACGCGGTAGCTGGTGTGAGACGCGGTCCTGGGCACGATGATGGCGAACTCGTCCTCGCCGATCCGCGCCGCCGAGGCGTCCTTGTTGAAGGCGGCGGCGAGACGCGAGCCCAAAGCCGACAGCACCAGGTCGGTGCGCTCATGCCCCAGCGCCTCGTTCAGGCGCCGCAGCCGGTCGACGTCGCCGACCACGATCTCGTATTCGCCCGGCTGGGTCAGCACCTCGCCCACGCGCGCGATGAAGGCGCGACGGTCCAGCAGGCCCGTCAGCGTATCCCGATCCGATCCGGCGAACTTGGTCTCCAGCGCCACGACCCCGGCGGCGCGCAGTCCGTCCTCCAGCCAGACGCCACGCCACAGGCAGGTCTCGGATCCGCGCATCCGCAGACGCACGGCGACCTCGGCCCCCTCGTCCTGCGGTTTCAGCATGCGTTCGGCCAGGCTGCGATCCTGGGGCATGGCCAGGGCGACGAAGCCGGCTGCGGTGCATTCCGGGGCCAGCGGTCCCAGGCCCAGCGACCGGGTCGCGCCGGTGAAGCGCAGTTCGTCCGTCGCCGGCGTCCAGACCCACAGGGCCGTGTCGGCGGCCGCCAACGCCTCGATGGCGGTCGTGGCGTCCCAGGCCAGCGATCGGGATCGTGGTGTCACGCGTCTCGCCCCTTCAGACGGCCCCCGGCCGTCAACGCTCGTCCTCGACCAGGCCGAACAGCAGATGATCTGCCCACTCGCCGTTAATTTTCAAATAAGCGCGAGCCCGACCTTCGTTGCGAAAGCCCGATTTTTCCAGAACCCGGCGCGAACCGTGGTTGGTGGGCAGGCAGGCCGCCTCCAGACGGTGCAGCTTCAGCTTGTCGAAGGCGTATCCGACCACGGCCTGCACCGCCGCCGTCGCCACGCCCTGACCGGAATGGGGCTGGCCGATCCAGTAGCCCAGCGTCCCGGTCTCGGCGACGCCGCGTCGCACGTTCGACAGGGTCACCGCCCCCGCCAGGGTCTTGCCCCCGTCCACCAGCACGAAGAAGGGCCAGGCGTGGCCCAGCTCCATCTCGCGCGCATAGATGGACAGCCGACGCCGGAACGCCGCCTTGGTCAGATCGTCCTCGGGCCAGGCCGGCTCCCACGGTTGCAGATAGTCGCGCGACCCGTCGCGCAGCGTGGACCAGGCGGCATAGTCGCCGGCGCGCGGCGGCCGCAGCAGCACGCCGTCCCCCCGGACCACCGGCCCGGCCACATCGCTCATCCAGTCCAGCAGGGCCATGACGCCTCATACAACAGGACGACTGTGGCCTGAACTCACGGTTCCGCCAAGACGGTCGCCGTCAACTTCAACGCCAGCTCGCGACCCAGGCCCTCGGGCGCGCCCAGCATCGGCGTCAGGATGTCGCCGATCAGCCCCTCGGCGAAGGCCATATAGGCCGCCGTCATGACCAGCGACCGCGCCCGTTCGGCCGCCCTGGGATCGTCGGGCGCCATGGCCGCCAGCCGGTCGGCCAAGTCCCGCACCACCCCGCCGAAGCTTTCCGCCCGCCCCTGCTCGCGCGCCAGGGCCAGCCAGGCCGCCATCTGCGACGCCCCGCCCTTGCCGAAGGCGTCGAAGACGACGGTCATCAACCGATCCGGCTCTACCCCCTCGCGCCCTTCGCCCGATCCTTCATTCAGGCCCGCCTCGATCCGCTCGGCCAGATCGCGCACCATCGCGTCCATCAGCGCGCCCTGAAGCCCGGCCGCCGAGCCGAAATGGTGGATCAGATTGGCGTGGCCCACGCCCATCCGCTCGCCGACCGCCTTCAGCGTCACCGCCGCCGGGCCGCCGGACAGCAGCAAGTCGCGCGCCGCCTCCAGCGCCTCTTCGCGCGCCACCGCCCCGCGTCTCCGCTTCACCGGACCATTAGTTGACATTGATGTCAGTTAACTCCATATTCCTCTTGAAATCGAGGAGCAGACCCATGGCGAAATCCGCCACCCCCGCCGATCTCCAGATCAAGCCGCGCGACCTGCATATCGACCGCGAGGCCCCGACGCCACGCTGGTGGCTGAACGGCGACCCGTTCGGCACGGCCGTGATGAACGCCCTCAGCCTGACCTTCCCTGACGGCGAGCGGTTCTTCATCCAGTCGGTCAAGCGGTTCGCCAAGGATACACCCGCGAACCTGGCCGCCGACATCCGCGCCTTCACCGTTCAGGAAGGCGCCCACACGCGCGAACATATCGCCTTCAACGCCATCACCGCCCGCGCCGGCTACGAGACCGCCGAGATCGAGGCCTATGTCACGGCCCGCCTCAATCTCGCCCGCGCCCGCCCGGCCATCATCCAGCTTGCCGCCACCATGGCGCTGGAGCATTTCACCGCCGCCTTCGCCCATCGGCTTCTGGCCGACCCGGACCTGCTGAAGGGGTCGCCCCCCGACCTGGCCCGCCTGTGGCGCTGGCACTCCATCGAGGAGATCGAGCACAAGGGCGTGGCCTATGACGTCTTCCTGCACGCGACCCGCGACCTCAGCCCGCTGAAGCGCTGGCGTATCCGGCGCTGGGCCATGTTCCTGACGACCCTGCTGTTCACCCAGGCGGTGCGCGAGACGACCCTGATGCTGCTTAAGCAGGACGGCATCGTCGGCTGGAAGGCGCGCCTGGGCCTGTTCCGCTGGCTGTGGCTGAAGCCGGGCCTCTATCGCCGCATGCTCGGGGATTACCTCGCCTTCTACAAACCCGACTTCCATCCGTGGCAGGTGGACGACCGCGACCTGATCGCCGACGCCGAGGCGGGCGTGGCCCAGCCGGCCTGATCCTCTGATCCGATCTCGCGACGGAGTTTTCGCACCGGCTGCGTTACACTCTGCGGGGACGGACGAGGAGAAGGCCATGGCTTCATCACCGACCGACGCCGCCATCGCCCTGACCCGCCTGGGTCTCGGCGCCAGGCCCGGCGAGATCGAACGCGTCGCCGCCGATCCACGCGCCTGGGCCACGGCCCAGATCCGCTTCCAGGGCGCGCCCCAGCCGTCCGGCGCGTTCGCCGACACCGCCCAGCGTGTCGCCCAGTATGTCGATTATCAGAGCGACGCCGGTCTGGTCCGTCGTGATCGACGCTCTGCGCCACAGGCCGGCGCCACGTCCACCCCAATGGCGCAGACCGCGCCCGCCCCCGATGCCGATCCCGAGGCCGTCGCCCGGCGCGAAGCCCGCCAGGCCGCGCGTCGAGAGATCACCCAAGATACGGCGCAAGAGTTCCTCGCCCGCGCGCAGTTGGGCGCGACCACAGACGACGGGTTCGCCGAGCGGTGGGCGCTGTTCTGGGCCAACGCCGTCACCGTCTCGGCCGTCAAGTTCGCCAGCGGCGCCTTCGTCGGCCAGTACGAGCGCGAGGCCATCCGCCCCCACGTCTTCGGCCGCTTCGAGGATCTGGTCCTGGCCGCCGAACAGCATCCCGCCATGCTTCTCTATCTGGATCAGGCCCGCTCGGTCGGTCCCGACAGCATGGCCGGCGCCCGCCGCAACGCCGGGCTGAACGAAAACCTGGCCCGCGAGATGATGGAGCTGCACACCGTCGGCGCCGACGGCGGCTACACCCAGGCCGACGTGACCGAACTGGCCCGCGCCCTGACCGGCTGGTCGATCCCCACAGCGCGCGATCAACGTCAGACCGCCCGCCCAAGACGGGCGCGCATGGCGGCCGCACAGGCCCAGCCGGAGGCGAACGGCTTCATCTTCCGCCTCAATGTCCACGAACCGGGCGACCGCACGGTGATGGGCAAGACCTATCCCGCCGCCGGCCTGGCTCAGGGTCAGGCCATCCTGCGCGACCTGGCCCGACATCCGGCGACCGCCAAACGCCTGTCGCGCCGCCTCGCCGCCCATTTCGTCGCCGACGACCCGCCCCAGACCCTGGTCGCCCGGCTGGAAGACGCCTGGACCCGATCCGGCGGCGATCTGGCCCAGGTCGCGCGCGCCCTGATCGAAGCGCCCGAGACCTGGACGCCCCAGCCCGCCAAGATCAAGACGCCGTATGAGTTCGTCGTCTCCACCCACCGCGCCCTGGGAACCCGGCCCCAGCGGATTCAGCCCCTGCGCCAGGCCTTGTTCGACATGGGCCAGCCGCCGTTCTCCGCCCCCTCGCCCGAGGGGTGGCCCGACGCGGCCGCCGACTGGGCCGGTCCAGACGCCCTGGTCAAACGGCTGAACTGGTCGCGCACCGCCGCCGACACGGCCCAGGCGGCCGACCCCAGCGCCGTCGCCGCCTCGGCTCTCGGGCCCCGCCTGAGCGACCGCACCCGCCTCGCCGTCGCCCGCGCCGAAAGCCGGCCCGAGGCCCTCACCCTTCTCTTCATGTCGCCGGAGTTCCAACGCCGATGACCGCCCTTAATATGAACCGCCGCCATCTGCTGGCCGCCGCATCCGCCGGGGTCGGCCTGGCCTTCGCCGGACGGGTCGCCGCCCAGACCAACGGACCGGCCAACAAACTGGTCGTGGTCATCGCGCGCGGCGCCATGGACGGCCTGTCCGTCACCGTCCCCTATGGCGACGCCAACTACGTTCCGCTGCGTGGCGGCCTGGCCATCCCCGCCCCCGGCGAGGCGAACGGCGCCCTGGCGCTGGGCGAAGGCTTCGGCCTGCACCCGGCGCTGGCCGGCCTGCACGACCTGTATGGTCAGGGCCAGATGCGGTTCGCGCCCGCCATGGCCCTGCCCGTCCGCATTCGCTCTCACTTCGATGCTCAGGACGTGCTGGAGAACGGCGGCGAGGGTCTGCGTCAACAGACCGACGGCTGGCTGAACCGCGCCATCGTGGCGGCGGGCGGCGGGTCGCTGAAGGGCCTGTCGATCGGCGCCCAGACGCCGTTGATCCTGCGCGGCGAAGCCCCCGTCTCCAGCTGGGCGCCGGGCGGTCAGGTGCGCGGCGGCGACCGCATCGCCTCCCTGCTTCAGGACCTCTATGTCGAGGATCCCATGCTGGGCCAGAACCTGGCGCGCGGCCTGGCGACCGAGGAACTGGTCGGCCAGGGGCAGAACATGGACGGCGAGGACGGCCGCCTGCGCCGCAACGACGTCCTGGGCCTGGGTCGCGCCGTCGCCCGACTGATGTCCGGCGCCGAGGGGGCCGACATTGTCGCCGTGTCGCTGGACGGCTGGGACACCCATGCGGGCCAGAGGGCGCAGCTTCAGACGCGCCTGACCGGCCTGGATCAACTGGTCACGGGTCTGAAGGACGGGCTGGGCGAAACATGGTCGCGCACGGTGGTCGTCGTCGCCACCGAGTTCGGCCGCACCGCCCGCGCCAACGGCACGCAAGGCACCGACCACGGCACCGGCTCGTCGCTGTTGCTGGCGGGCGGTGCGATCAAGCGCGGCGGCCCCATCGGCGACTGGCCGACCCTGGCCGACAACCGCCTGTTCGAGAACCGCGACCTGACGCCGACGATGGACATCCGTTCGGTGTTCAAGGGCGTGCTGCGCGACCATATGGGCGTCGACCGCGCCGCCCTGGACGCCCGCGTCTTCCCCGGCAGCGCCGTCGAGGCGCCGGTGATGGAGAGTCTCGTCTAGCCGCCACGCTTGCTTTTCGCGACGCAACGCCGCATCAGGACGCCATCACCTTGGACCCGGCCCTGTTCGCAGGCGACGGGTGGCTATCCCCGCCGCCGATCCGCTGGGAAACCGAGCCCGAAACCGAAGCATCGGTACGGCTCATCCAGATGAAATCCTGAAATGTCCATCATCGCCTCCGCGCGCCAGCAATGGCTCGCCAATCCTCGCCGCGACCTGCTGGCGGGGACCGTCGTGGCCCTGGCCCTGATCCCGGAAGCCATCGCCTTTTCCATCATCGCGGGCGTCGATCCGGCCGTGGGCCTTTACGCCAGCGTGGTCATCGCCGTGACCATCGCCTTCGTCGGCGGGCGCCCGGCCATGATCTCGGCCGCGACCGGGGCCATGGCCCTGCTGATGGTCACGCTGGTGCGCGACCACGGCCTCGAATATCTGTTCGCCGCCTCGCTGCTGTGCGGCGTGTTCCAGATCGTCATCGGCCTGCTGAAACTGGGCCGCTACATCAAGTTCGTCAGCCGCAGCGTGATGACCGGTTTCGTCAACTCCCTGGCGATCCTGATCTTCCTGGCCCAGATGCCCGAACTGATCGGCAGGGGCTGGATCACCTACGCCCTGGTCGCGGCGGCTCTGGTGGTCATCTACGGCTTCCCCCGCATCACCAAGTCCGTGCCCTCGCCCCTGGTCGCCATCGTCGCCATCAGCGCGGTGGTGATCGTGCTGAATCTGGACGTGCGCACCGTCGGCGACATGGGCCAGATGCCCACGACCCTGCCGATGTTCCACCTGCCGGGCGTGCCCCTGACGTGGGAAACGCTGACGATCATCGCCCCGATCTCGGCGACCCTGGCCTTCGTGGGTTTGCTGGAAAGCCTGCTGACCGCCAATCTGATCGACGACATCACCGACACCCCGTCCGACAAGGACCGCGAGACACGCGGCCAGGGCATCGCCAACCTCCTGTCGCCCCTGTTCGGCGGCATGGCCGGCTGCGCCATGATCGGCCAGTCGATGATCAACGTCGGGTCTGGCGCGCGCGGTCGGCTGTCGACCCTGTGGGCCGGCCTGTTCCTGCTGTTCCTGATGCTGGTGCTTCAGGACTGGGTCGCGCAGATCCCCATGGCGGCCCTGGTCGCGGTCATGACCATGGTCTCGGTGGGGACGTTCGACTGGAGCTCTTTGCGGAACCTGCGCAGCCTGCCCTTCCAGTCGTCGCTGGTGATGATCGCCACCACGGTCACGGTCGTCCTCACCCATGACCTGTCCAAGGGGGTGATCCTGGGCGTGCTGCTGTCGGCGGTCTTCTTCATGCGCAAGGTCGGCAAGACGATCATGGTCACCGAGATCGAGACGCCAGAGGAGGGCGTGCTGCGCTACCGGGTTTCAGGCCAGCTGTTCTTCGCCTCGGCCGATCTGTTCGCCGCCAGTTTCGAGCACCATGGCCATCCCAGACGCGTCGAGATCGATCTCAGCGACGCCCATCTGTGGGATCTGACCGGCGTCGCCGCCGTGGACAAGGTCGTCTTCCGCTATCGCCGCCAAGGCGCGCAGGTCGAGGTGGTGGGCATGAACGACGCCGCCCGCACCCTGGTCACGCGGGTGGGGCGGTTCGAGAAAATGCATCTGCCGGACGGGGCCGGCGCGCACTGAGCAGGCGTCAGGCGGCGTCTGAAGCCGGCTCCGCGTCGGCGTTGGCGACCAAGTCCGGCTTGGGCATCTTGCAGATGCGGTTCAGGTCGGCGCGGATCGAACTGCCCTGGAAATGTGAGATCTCGGCGCCGGAATAACCCTCGCCGGACAGGGCCTTGACGACGTCGCCAGTGTTCAGACAATCCGGCGAACGGGCGAGCTGGTAGGCGCGCTCCACGACGTGGGTGCGGTTCATGATGGGAGCCTTTCGTGATCCTTAACAACGCCCGCCAAGCTAAACCGTTCCGACCGTTGAATTTCCTTCACATGAGTCACTCTTGCATCCGCCGCAAATATCTGCGCACATATCGCTCGTCGATCTCTCTGCGTAACGCCCACTCTCTCTGCGAACGCACGAGTCAAGGCCGCTCCCATTCAGACCCGACAGGCCGAACGGACGTTCCCTCGGTCAATTTCTAACGGAGGTCTCAAAATGGCTACCGGCACTGTTAAATGGTTCAACCCCACCAAGGGTTATGGCTTCATCCAACCCGACGACGGCGGCAAGGACGTTTTCGTCCACATCTCGGCCGTTGAAGGCGCTGGCCTGCGCGGCCTGGATGAAAACCAAAAGGTTTCCTACGAGCTGGAACGCGACAAGCGTTCGGGCAAGGAATCCGCTGGCCAGCTGCAAACCATCGGCTGATTTCAGCTTCACAGCTGATAGGACGACGGCGGCTCCTCACGGAGCCGCCGTTTTCAATTCCAGGTCTAGGCGGCCTTCAACTCGGGCTCGTCTGCAAAGGACTGGTCGGCGGGCTCCGTGATGCAATCCTCGGCCCAAATCTCTTTGAGATCGACCGTTTGGGCCTGACAGGCTTCATCTCTTCGTTTCATATACGCGCCCAGACTTGCGAGCAACGATGTGAGGAATCCGCCAAGTTCTAGGACTTGATGGTCGAAGTGATCTTCATCTTGATAGAGAGGCACATGGGTTCGCGTCCAATAACGCTGTTCACAGTATCAGCGTTATTGGGGAGATTTTGTTCCATTTTTCCCAATATTTGATCGAATTTATTCTTCTTTTTTATTTGATTTGGTTGATTATTTTACTGATCGGCATCAGGATATCGAAAATACTCGCGCCATAATGACGTTGGATTTCAAGGCGGTTTCAGTCGAATGACTTTAAACGCCGACACCGACGCCCGACAAAGGTGATCACCCCTTCGTCTGGTCGATCCATTTGGCGAACGCGTCCATGAAGCTCTTCAGGAACGCCCTCGTATCGTCCTTCTTCAGCCTGCCGTCGTCGTCCAGCAGGTCGGCGACATTGCCGATATAAGCTTCGGGCTGCTGCATCGTGGGCATGTTCAGGAAGACCAGCGGCTGGCGCAGGTGGTGGTTGGCGCCGAAAGCGGCCAGCGCGCCGGGCGAGACGCTGACGATGGCGGCAGGCTTGCCTTGCCAGATGCTGTGGCCATAGGGGCGCGAACCGACGTCCAGGGCGTTCTTCAGAGCGCTGGGGATGGAGCGGTTGTATTCCGGCGTCACGAACAGCGCGGCCTCGGTCGTCTCGACCTCTTCACGGAACCGCACCCAGGGGGCCGGCGGGGCGTCGGTCTCCAGATCAGGATTATAGAGCGGTAGGTCGCCGATCTCGATCAATTCCAGTTCAAGCCCTGGCGCGGCGATGGTCTTCATCTCCAGGCCTATGGCGCGGGAATGGGATCCCTCACGCAGGCTCCCGACGATCAGGGCGACGCGGACGGGCATGGGAAGTCTCCGGGGTGAACGGGTTCAAGCGCCAGCTTAACCGATCCGCGCCCTCGGATGTTCCGTCAGTCTGGAACCGGATCCCCGTAGAACCTTCGGGTGTGGTGCGCCCCCCTCCAGCGGCACATCGCGTTTGACGAATGCGTCACCTATATAGCGACCCATCCCGTTGCCCTTTACACGCCAAATCCAACCCCCCGTTTGATATAATATCACGATGCTGACCAATCAGGACCGCACGCTCTCCATCGCCCCGATGATGGATTGGACGACTAGCTGATTTAATTCAGATATTTAAGCTTCTCCGTGTGCAAAATTTGCACACGGAGTTCCTATTTTCGTTCCTTTTCGTTCTCTCGAAATTCTACGTTTGGATACGACCGACCGCACAAGCGCGGCCTCCTACTCCACCTAGATCCACCCAGTGGGAACGGCGGTTCGAATCGCTCCGGTCGCACCTACGACAAACCTCGCTTAGGCCATCGGTGGTGCGTTTCACTACGACTGGACCCGACTCATCTGAGACGTTCGCAGGGTCCGCTTTTGGAAGAAACCTCGGTTCGAGGCTGCCCTTCCTTCAAGCGGACGTGTGCAACGTTAGTGACGAGTGGCGGACATTTCACTTGCGACTTCGCGCGTGCTCGGCAGCCAGTGTTGCGATGATACGGAGGTCGCCTGGATTTACGTCCAGAGGCTCGTGAAGTTGGGCGAGTGCGTAGGTGATGTCGTCGTCGTTGATTGAGACCGTTGGCGCTGTCGCGACTTGGACGACCCTCGGGTAGCGGTGCCCCGAGAAACGGTGGAAGAGCCAGGCGACGCCAAGCAAAAACGCGGCGTTGAGCGCAACCGGCAAAAAAGGAAACAACCACATCGCCGTTGGTGCGCCGACGCCGGCGAGCACCGGGATGAGAGCCGTTCCCCCGCCTGGCGGATGTAGACAGCGAAGAAGCGACATCATTCCGATGGCCGCTCCGACCGCGATTCCTGCGCCAAGCATAGGATCCTCGATCAAGTGGGCGACCGCCACGCCTACGGCGGCCGAAACAACATTACCGCCGAGGACAGGCCAAGGCTGTGCAAGAGGGCTCGCGGGAACGGCGAAGACCAGAACGGCGGAGGCTCCCATCGATGCGACCATCACCAAGGACGCTGGGCTGTCCGATCCCAGCATCCATCGAGTGACGAGCCCGGTCGCCGCGATCCCGATTATGGCTCCGATGCAGGCGATAACTCGATCGACGATGGTCGTGCCGGGCAGGATGGGTCGGAATAGCTGCATGGCGACTTCCTGCGCGTTCGTTGGGCGTTTCACACAGGGATTGCCCGTCTGCAATGCTTGACCTCGGTCATTGCGAAGTCGCTGAAACAAAATGCCGAAATCCAAGCACGGGGGCCGACCTATTGGTTGTCGGCTTGGGTGGAAATTGGACCGTCGGTGTTCATGTCCCTACCACGATGAAACGCATGTCTGTTCAGGTGTCGGCTGTGGCGGCTATCGTCAACGGTTGCGGGCCCCGCGACTGCCCGGGCTGCGAGCCAGTCGAAGCTCCGCGATGGAAGCGTCCACCGTCGGAAGCGATCATGCCTGCGCCCATCGCGTATTCAGACAGGCGCGCCAGCCGCCCAACCTGACCCGACAAGGTTCGGAACGGGCCTGTCCGGATGTTTCCTCCCGGATACCTTTTAGATAACGCGAGTCGTTCAACCGGCAAGGCTGCTATGATGGATCATCAGGCCTACGCGAACGTCTGGCTGATCAACTGATCGGTCAGGTCGAGGTGAACCTCCAGGGCGGCAAGGACTTCCGTCCGCGCTCGCTCGGCCGCTGCTCGGTCGCCTGCCGTCAAGTGCGCACCGAACTCGGTCATCTTGGCGGCGACCAACTGCTCAGCCCCCATAGCGCGCCGCTCCAGCGTCCCGTCATCCATCGCAACCCCCATCGCTGTAATGCGGCCCGGCCGAATGTGTCCTCGCCCAGCCGGGCCGCGTGACGCAGTTCGGGCATGAGCCGCGACAGCTCTGCCGTATCGCCTCACTGCACGGCTTGGCAAATTCGGAAGACTGGCCGGGGCATCTGCGGAATCTTCAGCCTTAGATCCCCGCTAGAGTGAGCCGAAAGGCTCAGCCTCGACGTAATCGTGCGCACCTATTGCGCGCAACCATCACTGGAGAATGACAATGAGCTTCAACCCAGCGCGCTATTCCGGGGCGGCTAAGGCCTGGCTAAAGAGTGACTTGAGCTGTCGCCGCATCGCCTGCCGGACGTCGTAGTCCGCCGAAAGGGTGAGCAACTCCGCGCATGAGCCTATGTCGCCGTAACGGCCGACGTTTCGATCGCAACGCTTGATCCATGGCGCGGCGCTCGCCTGCCCCCGCCGGAGGAGGGCGCGTCCTTCGTTGCAAACCGTCTCGGCCTCGTCGGTGCACCCCTGTGCGAACGACAGGAAAGCAAGGTAATCGACGTTCGTCTCGCTGCGGACGGATGGGGACCGCGTCTCGAAAATCACCTGGCCGAGGAAATGGCAGCCTTCTCCGTCGATGAGGATGGCGTCGTTGTGCAGAAAGCAGGCCTTCGATAGCGCGACGAAGGCCTGGGTTAGATCACGCTCGACGCCGGTTCCCGTGAGGTACATCCAGCCGAGGTATTTGCAGGCGTAGGGTCCTTGACCTGAATCGTCGCCGTCGCAGGTGGGCACGAGACTTTGCCGGGCACGCACGTAATCGCGCAGCTGGCGGTTCTGGAGATACAGCTTGCCGGCCTCGTAGCAGCCTGCAGTCATGATGCGGGCAGCGCAGGACATGTCGTAGTGTTCCAGCGCCGCCTTCAGATCGCCGCCCCGGGCCGCGCTGACGCCGCGGCTCCAGCAGGTGTCAACGTTGTTTTCAACCTCGCAAGGCGCAGATGCCGATGCGGCCGCGAGGTCATGAATAGTATAGTTTGGGAAGCCAACGCCGTCCGACGCCCGCTCCCGCCCGATGTCGCGCATGCGCGCCAGCAGCCGGTCGTGTGCGCGCTCAATCGTGTCGGGACGGCAAGGCAGCCGAGCAAGTTCGCTGCCGCTGCGACTGATGGTGAGATGCCCGAACGGGAGAAGGGCAGAGGGATCGGGCTGCGCGCCGTTGCGAAGGCCTGTCTCAAAACGGTAGGTGGTGTCTCCATTCGCGAAGGTCATGATCTCGTCGACCGTTCCCGCCGGGCCGTTGTAGCGGACATAGTCGAGGTCGGCCAAGGGGCTCGTCAGCGTCAACTCCGGCTCTGACGACGAAGGCCCGTAGCGATAGGTTGCGCCGATATCACTGAGAGATACCGATGCCTCTCGATCGCGCCCTTCAATTCGACAGGTGAGGAAGACTTCCTCGCCCGAACGTTCGGGCGCAGCGACGGCGGTCGAAGTCCAGACGCCCGCAACGAGCAGCGCGCAAGCCAGAGTCTGCGACACAATCGAGCCGACGGTCTTCTGTTTAAACTGTCGTGTCGTGCGCACCATCACATCAACCCTTGCCGCAGTTAGGGCCCGATGCTGCACGCACTGGCCCAAAACACCAACCGCCGTATAGGCAAGCGTTGAAGGGTGTGGTGACCGCCGACCTGTGGTTTGATGATTGCGCGCGCATCCGCCCAAGACGAAAGTGCAGCTCGATGAAACTTCGCCTCCTCAACATGTCGAGCAGACTGAATGCAGGCGTTTTGCTCAGTTGTGCGGTCTTGTCGGGATGCGTCACGTCCCCGATCCCGGTCGCGTCGGATGGCTCTCGGACGGTGAAGCCGCTTCTCGCATCTTCCGAGCCCTACGCCTCGCCCTCGCCCTCGCCCTCGGAAGCGGGCGTAGCCTCCGACGACTTCGAGGTTTTAAGGACAGTTTCGGTTGCTGCGTTGAGCCCTAATCAGGGGATTGAGCAGCGACACCGTGGCAAGCGCATCCGTTGGGCAGGCGCGGTAGAGCGGATCACCGCAACCGATCAGGGCGTGTGCTTGACCATACTTTATGCCCGCAGCGGTGAGGATGGCGAGCCTCGCTGGACCAACACGCCAACCTATCAACACTTCGAAGCCTGCGCCGCGAGCGCGTACGACCCGAGGCTGGTTCATGAGCTTACCAATGTCACGATCATCGGTCGCATCTCGGGCACGACCTACATAGGTTCCGGCGGCGGAGGCAGGACCGGTCCCGTCGTCCAGATCGAAAACCTGTTCCGTTGGTCGGACTGTCTTTCGGGCGACGATAGCCCCGAGTGCAAATACGGCTTTCTAGATCCGCAAACCGATATCATCGACTGAGGGATAGCCAAGGTTGCGGCGTCTCGAGGCCGGCAGAATTCCCACGCAGCCCGGCCAGGCCTGCTGCGCAAAGCTCAGTTCTAACTTCCGACTACGAAAGGTGCGCCTGTGTTCAGCCTTGTGATGATCGCCTTTGTCGTCGGAGCGCTTGGGGGAGTGGCGATTGCCCGCGCTCGCACCGCCCGCTTTCGCAGGTGTGCATTGATAGGCTGGTGCTGTCTGCCCTTGGCTTTTGCATCGGTTGTCGTGGGCTACCTCGGACTAAAATCTGGAGAGGCTTTCGCCACATGGCCACTGCTTTGGGTCGGCATGCTGATCGGTGTCCCTAGCGGAATATTTGCGCTGGGCGCCGGGCTGGGGTTTTGGGGTGGCCGACGGGCGCAGTCAGGCCGTGGCGGCTAAAGGTCTTCCCGTCGCGCATCGTAGTCTCGACGCGCCTCGTTCATCGCGTCCAGGTTAGCGAACGCCCATTCCCCCAGCGCAACGACCGGTGTCTGCAAAGATCGTCCGAGCGGCGTCAGTTCGTAGTCTACGCGCGGTGGGACCGTTGGAAAAACGGTCCGAGAGACGAGACCGTCGCGTTCCAGCCCGCGCAGTGTCAACGTCAGCATACGCTGGGACACCTTGCCGATCCGCCGTTTTAGCGCGTTGAACCGCATGGGCCCGGCAGCCAGCATCATCACCACTAGGACCGTCCACTTGTCCCCGACGCGCGCGAGGACCTGCGAAACATCCCCGCAGCGATTTGGTAGCTCGCCGGCGACGCCCCCAGGCACATCCGTGTGCTCGAGTTCCAAAATTGTGCCTCCTTGGCAGGGTTTCTATAGGCACTAACTTAGCCCCAGTTACAAGCCGATACCAGCAACGGGCTAGACATGACCATCCTTCACATCGACTCCAGCATCCTTGGCGGATATTCCGTCAGCCGCACCTTGTCGGCCGAGATCGTCGCGCGTCTGACCAGCGAGCGGCCCGATGCCCAGGTCGCGTATCGCGACCTGGCAGCCTCGCCGGTGCCTCATCTCTCCGGCGCTTACCTCACGGCCCTCCAGAGCACCGAAGGCCAGCATGCGCCTGACCTTCGGGCCGATCTCGCCCTTGGCGCGACTCTGCTCGACGAGTTTCTCGCGGCAGACACAGTGGTTATCGGCTTCGCCTTGTACAATTTCGGCATGCCCACTCAGTTGAAAGCCTGGTTTGACCGGATCCTGATCAACGGCCGGACCTTCCGCTACACCGCTGAAGGCCAAGTCGAGGGACTGGCGGGTGACAAGCGGGTCATTCTGGCCGTCGCCCGCGGGGGCTTCTATGCCAGTGGTTCGCCCATGGCGCCCATGGAACACGCCGAAACCCATGTCCGCACCGCACTCGGATTCGTCGGCATCAATCCGGAGGTCATCTCGGCGGAAGGTATCGCCGTCGGACCGGCCCAACGCGAACAGGCCCTCGCCGCCGCGACGACCCAGATCGCCGCACTGGCGGCCTGATTCACGAAAGCTCAGAGCTCACCATGTCCGCCACCCATTCCATCGCCGTCGAAACGGCGTCTGCCCATGCGCTGGACCTGCCTCAACCGGCGCGCAAGATCGTCCACCGCACGAGGGGCAAGCGGCACGGTCCGATCACCCGATTGATGAGCCCGAGCGATCTCGGTGAGATCGTCAAGCCGTTCGTGTTTCTCGATCTGGCCGAGGCGGATTCCCTGGGCGGAGGATTCAAAGCGCATCCGCATTCCGGTATCGCCACCCATACGACCCTGCTGAAAGGCGCGACCGGCTATGCGGATTCGACGGGAGAGTCCGGCACGCTGGCCGAAGGCTCCGTCGAATGGATGCGCGCCGGTGCCGGGGTTTGGCACACCGGCCTGCCGACCGAGAACAGCCCGCTGCTGGGGTATCAGCTGTGGCTCGCCCTGCCCGCCGAACTCGAGCTGACCCCGCCGGAGAGCCGATATCTCGGCGCCGAGATGATCCAGGCGGTGGGTCCTGCGCGCATCCTTCTGGGCCAGTATCAGGATCGAACAAGCCCCATCGAATTGCCCATGTCGTTGACCTATCTCCATGTCCGACTGAGCGACGGGGAGCGTTGGACCTACCACCCGGGGTCGGATCACGATGTCGCTTGGCTGGCTTTAAACAGCGGTCGGGTCCACGTCGATGGCGCCATCCTTGAACGGGAGATGGCCGTCTTTGAAGACGGGGCGGCGCCGATCGATATTGTCGCGGAAGGCTCCGTGGAACTGGTCATCGCGTCGGCCGCGCGACACCCGCATCCTATCGTGCTCGGCTACTACTCCGTCCACACGAGCGAGGCGGCGCTGGCGGTCGGAGAAGCGAACATTGCCGATCTCGGTCGAACGCCGGAAGTCGCCGCCTTGCGGGCGATGGACTGACCACCTGCAATCTCCGCTCCCGTCATGAAGCGCCGGTAACGCCGGGAGCGGGTCCTCTTTCAAAGTCGGCCCACTGACGAGGCCGTCCGCGTGACCGCCGATCTCTCCAACCTTCCCTGAAACCCGGCGCTCGATCGCCGTCTCCCAGAATGCAGAACATGACAACGACCTCGACTATGGCCAAGCCTAACCGCGCCTCCACGCCTTCGAACGCCGCCGCTCTCGCCGGGCGACTGCTTCTGGCCGTGATCTTCCTGGCCTCCGGCGCAGGCAAGATCGCTGCGCCCGCGATGACGATCGGCTACATCCAGTCCGTGGGTCTGCCCTTCGCTGAGGTCGGCTATTTCCTCGCCATTCTGGTCGAGGTCATCGGCGGGTTGGCTTTGATCATCGGCTTCCACACCCGCTGGGCGGCACTCGCCTTGGCGATCTTCACCATCGTCGCGGCTGTTCTGTTTCACAACAATCTGGCTGACCAGAACCAGATGATCCACTTCATGAAAAATCTCGCCATCACCGGCGGACTGCTACAGGTCATCGCTTTTGGCGCCGGGCGGGTCAGTATTGATGAGCGCGGCCGCGCATAGAGACCGCCAGTGCTGTCGGAGAGCGTTGTCAGGTTAAACGGATGAGTTGAACCTTGCCCAACCAGACGAACCTCAGGCGGTGGCTTCAATCCAAGCATCATCAGCACCCGCGCGAAATCGGCGGAGAGTTGGTCGGCTGATGAGGTGTCTCTGGGTGTAGAAGGTGTTGTGGATCGCGGCGTGGGTGGTGAGGAAACGCTGGGCTGAGGCTTGGGACTTGAACAGCTGCTGCTGCCGCTCTCGCCGCCGGATCCGGAGGTGCGAGTTTTCCGCTCGATTGTTTTCTCGCAGTCGGCCTGGGGAATGTAGATGCCGCAGGGCAAGCTGGCCCAGCGCCGCTTGGTCAGACCCGAGGCCATCGGTCACGATCTTCTCAGGTTCGACCAGCTGGTCCCGGAGGAGACGCTTGAGCAGCTTCAAGGCCGCGTCGGTATCCCGGCGTCGCTGTACGACAAGGAACAGCACTTCGCCTTCGTCATCCACGGCGCGCCACAAGAATATGCGCTTTCCACCGATCGAGCAGACGACCTCGTCGAGATGCCAGCAATGAGAGGGGGAGGGACGAAGCTTTCTCAGCCGTCGGACGATCTGCGGCCCGAATTCGATGGTCCAGCAACGGATCGTCTCATAGCTCACGTCGATTCCGCGCGAGGCCATCAACTCTTCGACGTCACGAAGGCTGAGGCTGAAGCGGAAGTGGAGCCACACGGCCTGGCGGATCACCGCCGCTGGGAAGCGATGGCGCTTAAACGAGAGTGGCTTCACGAAATGCGATCTCCAATCAGACCGTTAGGCGGCCCGAAGTGGAGACAAGTTAGCGTTAGACTGACAGCACCGATCATCGCCTTCAAAGGAGTTGAACGGTCACTGTGTATGGGAAGCTGTGAACTCCCGACGAGGCGCCGCCCTGCAGAACGACATCCATGCTCAGATTAAAGCTGACCGTGGAAAGTAGTCCAATCGCATTGAGATCGAATACGATCATTTGAGCGTCAGGCGGCGCCGCCCCGGTTCGATACGTCCCGCCTCTTAGACCGGAGACGCGGAACTTCGATATAGCGACTGGATCAGCGTTCGCGGGGGCGATTGTGATGCGCACCGGTCTGAGGGCGCACAGGCCGCCCAGGTTGAGCAGACCGCAGTTGAAGGAGATTGTCGGCACGGTCACCGAACTGTTTGACAACCGGATGGCATCACCGCTGAGGCGGCTTACCGCCCCTGTATTGCTGATGGAAAATGTCGTCGCGCTGGACCCGCGAATGGTGGTGCCAAGGGAGGGTGCGGTACGAGGCGATAAGCTCACTTGAGCTTGAGCTCCAGACGCGCCGCTAAGAAGTGCAACTGCACAAAGTAGCCAAAGCCAACGCACGATCATCTTGTCGCCCACGCAACTGTAGAAGCTTCCTGCAGCAGTTTTACCGCCAAACTCTCCTTTGGACCGCGCGACACATTCGCCCATCGCCACTCATCGGCCGCTTTTGATCTCAGTTGTAAGCGGCCGAGACGGTGAAGGTGCCGGTGTAGGCGCCCGTCGCGGTGGTCGAACCGACGGGAACCGAGCCGCCGACGCTGAAGGCCAGCGAGCCCGCCGACCCCAGGGCGTTGGACAGGGTCTGGCTCGCGGCCGAACCCGTCAGGCTGTTCGACGTCGTCACCGTCAGGGTGTCCGTGCCGTTCGCCATCGAGAAGGTGGCGGGGATGGTGACCGAGACGGACTGGCCGCCTTCACCGGCGACCGCAAAGGCCGCAGCGGCCGGGGTGTCGCCCGAGACCAAGCTAACCACGCCGCCGGTGACCGAACGCGCGCCGGCGGCGCTGACTACGACCGTGCCGGAACCCGAGCCGGGGCGAACCACGGTGCCGAACTTCAAGTCGGCGGTCTTGGTGATGGTCAACGGACGGATCACGGTGATCGAACCCGAACCGGTGGTCGAGGAACTCGACTGCGCCAAAGAGGGCGACGCAAATGCGATCACAACAAGAGCAGCAGCTGCGGCAATGATCTTCATGGCAGTTCTCCAAACACCAATCTGGCGTCGCCGCCGGTATGAGCGGAGAAAATCGACCCCATTGGACCTCGTGTCGAGCACGCGGCCGCCTCGAACACGGCAAATCGAACCAAAGTTATAGGTTGCAACCGATTCCTCTTGGCGAGAGGCAGCCATCGTAGAAAATCCACAAGCCGAGCCTGAATAAAAACGAAGACCAGGTCGGTTTCGATGACGGGAGGCGTGGTTATGGATTGTCGGGATTGTGCCCTCAGGCGAATGTTAGCTGACCAATCGATCAGTCAGATCTAAGTCAGCCTCCAACGCGGCCAACGCGTCGTTCCGCGCCCGCTCTTCTGCTTTCCGCTTTCCAACGTCGGCAAGGGTTGAATTCGGTCGGACTGATCTTCCGAAAAGCGAACCTGCCTACACACGGACGCAGGACGGCTGAATGTCGCGTTTACAGCGGTTAGCCAATGACCGCTCGTGGCGCATTCAAGACATCACCCTGCCAGCGTCACACTGGAGAAATAGTTCTCAGTCTCGTCCACGGCGGCGCACCTACGTCAAATTCCCCACAACATTCCAAGTCACGTTCAGCACGCCGATTTCTCGACCAGACAACGGAGCTTCCAATGTCTCAGAGGGTGGACAGCAGACCGAGGTCTTCGGCGCCGCGTGCTCGCCTTCACGTAAGCTCAACTGACCAACACCCGACACACGAAACAGGTGATGGCTTGCTGAGTTTCTCTCCGTCTAAAGGAGAGAGGTCGTGACGGACGCGGTTCAACAGCGGCGGCGCGGACCGCCAACACATAAGTTCGACCGAGGATTACGAAGTCCGAGACTGTGCGGCCAAGTTCGATGTGAGCGAAGACCGCCTGCGCGAAGCCTTTTAAGACGTGGGGATCAAGCCGATGCAATCAAACGGGAGCGACGGGGCTGATGAAAACTGATCAGGAAGCTGAAGACGCCTTGCCGCCTGGCGTCGCGAAGGGCCTCCGTCTGGATACGCCCCCGCAAGAGCAACAACTTCAAGCCGGTGGTATCGGCCCCGGCGGACAGGTCGGCCCGGACCCGTCCACGCGCAGACTTCAGGAAGGCGGAACTTCCGCGATACAGGAGACCGCACGACGCGAAGGACAAGTCTCGGATATTCGGGATGCCGTCAGCCCGATGCGTCCGGAAGGAGCCGCTGTCACATCTGTGACTGCCTCCTCGGCATACACGCACAAAGGAGAGGCTTGATGGAGACCTTTCCTTGGGGCTTCGTCATCATCGGCGGGCCAGCCATCCTGCTTTGCGTCATCGCTTATGGCTATCTGCGCGGCGCAAAGCGCGACAGAGAGATTGATCCCGACACACCCGGTGATGACCCGTCGAAGGGCATGGACTGAGTCCAATCGACACTTGTGATTTCCGAGCGGCCTGATGAGTGATCCGCGGGTCTCCGCGTCGGTGGAAGTCTTTGATGGGTGTGAAGCGTTACGAACATGGCGATGCACATTGGCATCGGATTGCCCCCTTGCTGGCGGGCAAGGCTTCCGATCCTGACGTGACTGGGGCGGGCAACCTGACGGTGTGCTGTGGGTCTTGAGGTCTGGCGCGCACTGGCAAGACCTGGCCGAGCGTTACGGCAAGTGGAAGACGGCGCACAAGCGCGTCAGGCGTGGGCAGCGACCGGGGTGTGGCAGAAGGTCTTCGCCGATCTCGTCGAGGAAACCAGTATCTGATGCTCCACTTGACCCTGGTGCGGGCTCACCACCACACGGCGACAGACCGGGAGCAGACGCTCAAAAGCAGTCCGTGATCCGACTATTGGAGCGTTCCCGAGATGGTCCTTCACCAACTCGGAATGGAAGCATCATGGGGATGTGCGCTTGAATAGGAGCGACACCTGAAGCCCAAGGCTTTCGAAAGATACCTTGGCCTTTCCGCCCAGAGCCGAGGCTGTTTCCCGCTCGACGAGTTTAAGACCCAGGCCCCGCCGTGAGGGGACCGCGACCTGCGGGCCATCCCGCTCCTCCCAGTGCAGCCTGACCTGATCATTCGCCAACGTCCACGTTACGAAAACGCGCCCCTTGGCGTCAGAGAGCGCGCCGTATTTGGCGGCGTTCGTCGCCAGTTCGTGGAGGATCATGCCTAACGCGAGCGCCATTCGTGGCTGAACCCTGACGACAGGCCCGTCGCACTCCACACGGTTCAGGCCGAACGGCTCCATCTCCTGACGAACGAGTTCGCCGATGGAGACATCGCTCCAGGCCTCGTGGCTGAGGAGTTCATAGGACCGCGACATCGCGTGCAGCCGACCCAGGAAGACGTCTCGGAACACCGCTGCGTCGGAGGTCTTCAGCGTCTGCTCAAGGATGCAGATGACCACCGTGAGCATGTTCTTCACACGGTGGTTCAGTTCGTCGATCATCCGACGTCCTGTCGCCTCCGCCTCGCGCGCCGTCGTTATATCGGAGAAGGTCACCACCACGCCGTGGGGACGCTGATCGACATCACGGTAGGGTGCGAGCCGCACCAGAAAATAGGCGCTCTCATCCGTGGCGACGAGCTGACGTTCCAGCTCCCGCCCATCCCTTATGACCTGCCGAACGTCTTCCGCGAGGTCGATCAATGACAGACGACCAGTCAGGTCGGTGATAGGGCGTCCACGGTCGCTGGGCAGGACGTTGAAGACTTCCTTCAACGTCGGCGTAAAGCTGCGGATCACCAGATCGCGGTCGAGGAAGACCGTTGCGATCTGCGTGTTGGCGAAGAGGTTTTGGAGATCGACATTGGCGCGATCCAGCGCCTCGACCTTGTCGTGCAGTTCGGCGTTTACGGTGTGCAGCTCCTCGTTGAGCGATTGGAGCTCCTCCTTAGAGGCCTCAAGTTCCTCGTTGGTCGATTGCAGTTCCTCGTTGACCGAGACCAGTTCCTCATTGGATGCCTTCAGCTCTTCCAGCGCGGTCTCATATTCCTCGATCAACGACTGGAGACGGTCGCGCGTGTCTCGCAGTTCCTGCTCCAGATGCTCGGCGTCGCCGAAGCGGCGAGCGCCTGCGCGCACGGAGACTTCCTGGCGACTGAGCGGCAGGCCTTCATCGGTGAACAGGACGAGAAGCAGAGCCTCTCCGTCCGGGCTGTTCAGGATGGGTTGCACCGTCAGGGTGACGAGCTGGATCTGACCGTTCTCGCCTTCGAGTTCCAGGTGCTCACGCACCGCAGTCGTATTGGATTCGACCGCTTCGCGGAACGCGGTGCGAAGGTCGAGCCGCAGGCCCTTGCGCGCCAGATTCATCAGCTGACGGCTGGGCGCGCCAGAGGGCGATTCCAAATATTTTCCCGTACGCGCAGAATAGTAGATGACCTCGCCGTCGCGGCTGGTCACTACATGCGACGGGGCGAAGCGATCGAGCACCTGCTGCTCGACGCTTTGGCGCAACGCCAGCGCGCCTGTCGAGGACCGACGAGAAAACTCAGAGCCTCCGCTGAAGAGACCTCCACCCAGATTGCCGTTCACCGTCAACGGGCGGCGCGCCGCGCCGTCCTCGCGACTGCGGAAAATCCTGTGCTTCTTGTCCACGGGGGCGAAAAGATCGCTATACTGGCTGACGTTTTCAGACCCGCCAAGGAACAGATAACCACCCGAGCGCAGCGCATAATGGAAGGTCGGGATGACCTGCGCCTGTACCTGCGGTCCAAAATAGATCAGCAGGTTACGACATGAGACCAAGTCCATCCGCGAAAACGGGGGGTCGCGAATGACGCTGTGGGGCGAGAAGATGCAAAGATCGCGCACCTCCTTGGCGATCACGAAACTGCCGCCATCGGGGATGAAGAACCGCTTGCGGCGCTCGGGGCTGACGCTGTCCAGCAGCGCTTCGGGATAGCGACCGGAACGCGCCACGACCAACGCCTTGTCATCGATGTCGGTGGCGAAGATGTTGACCTTTGGCGGTGCCGCCAAGCCGTCCATATGCTCGCGCATCAGCATGGCGATGGAGAAGACCTCTTCGCCGGTCGAACACCCCGGCACCCAGACGCGCACCGTGTCGTTCGCTCCACGCCCCTCAAAAAGTCGGGGGATCACCAGGGTCTCCAGCTTGGAGAACGCTTCGGCGTCGCGGAAGAAGTTGGTCACATTGATGAGCAGGTCATGGAACAGGGCGCTGACCTCGTTCGGGTCGTGCCGGAGGCGCTCAATGTAGGCTTCAAGCGTCGTCAGTTGCACGACCTGCATTCGGCGTTGAACCCGGCGCATGAAGGTGAGCGGCTTGTAACCCTCGAAGTCATGGCCGATCTGGTCTCGGAGCAGCGCATAGATGGCGCGCCGGTTCGCGTCGCCCGTGTTGGCAGGCGTATTGGCGGCGATGGCGTCCAGCAGGCCGAAGCTTTGGGCATGCTCGGCCAGACGCTCGCCCATCTGATCCACCGGCAAGGCGAAATCGACCATCCCGGTGGAGATCGCGCTTTCCGGCATATCGGGGTTGGCGGGACCGTGACCGTCGGGAACCTGGGCCAGGGTCAGCCCACCATGCTCCTTGATGGCCTTGGTTCCCAACGTTCCGTCCCCGTCGCCGCCCGACAACACGACGGACACGGCGTATTCCTGCTGGTCCTTCGCCAACGAAGAGAGAAAAATGTCGATCGGCTTGCGCTCGCGCTGGGACGGCTCGTGCGGACGGATCGACAGCATTCCGTCTCGCATGGTGGCGATGGCGTCGGCCGGCAGGACGTGAACGCTGCCGACCTCGACCGCCGCCCCGTCCTGCGCGATGTGAACAGGCATGTGGGTGTAGCGCGCGACGATCGCGTGCAGCACGCTTTCCCGCTCTGGATTGAGGTGGGTGACGATCACCACGGCGAAGCCCGGCGCCTCGGGAATGCCCTTGAAGAACCCCTCCAGCGCCTCCACGCCGCCCGCCGAGGCGCCCACGCCGACGATTGGAAAGCGTGAATCTGCGGGTGTGTCGTTCATTGCCGTCCTATCCATCATTCCGCAGCGACTCGGCGAAGAGGACGAGGCGCGCCAATCATCCCCTTAACCGCCGGCTGTATCAACAGGGCGCTTTGCGGCATCGCCCGCACGCTCCAGTGTCGCTCTCAACCGATCTACTCCGGCGCGGGCCTCGTCCAGCCGACCGGCGAGCTCGCCACGCAGACTGCGGCTGCGCGCCAGGGTCGCCTTGACCCGTATTGCCAAGTCGTTCGGCCCTGCAGACGGTTTTTGCACGGCGTTTTTGAGCCGCTCGTCAAACAGCGCCTCCATAAGCAGTCGGCCGCCCTCGTCGCGTATCTCGAACCGGTATCGCCTGTAGTCGATCCGGTCCCGGAGCATCTCCAGACTGATGTCGTCGATCGCCCGGTGCGCGTCGATATAGGCGGCGTCCAGATCGTCGAACGTCAGACCGACATCATCGACCTGGCGATCTTGCGGCCCTACGAGGTCGAAGAAATATCGCGGCATTAATCCTGCTCCCAAACCTTCAGAAACGACGCCTGGTGGACCTGAGACATCGCTGTCGAGCGCCATCACCCTTGGTTCGCAGACGATCGATCACTTTTGGCGGCCGCTCCGGGTGTGGCATCCGCCAACTCCGCCGCTTGTGAGAGCGGGGGTGGAGCATCAGCCCGCTGAAGGCCGTCATCTTCAACCTCTTCGATGCCGAGGATCCGGTCACCGGACTTCATAAGCGGTGCGGCCGCGTCGGCAGCCTGGACGTCCGTCGGCGAGGAGACGCGGACGGTGCGGCTGGCGCCGCCGCTTTCCAGTTCAACGTCATAAAATCGCATCGTCGTGGCTCCTTTGGTGGGTCAAGCGCAGGGTGGCCCATTGGTTCCGTCAGCCGATTTTCGGCACAAGCGCCCTAGCGGGTTTCAGCCTCGTTCGCCGAACTCAACCGCGCGGCCTGCCGCAATCCTCTAAGATCGGGCAACAACAACTGGCCTCCGCGATAGACGATGAGGCCATCGCGACGAAGTTGTTGCAGCGTACGGTTCATGTGCACGGCGCTGAGGCCCAGGCTGTCGGCCAAAACATCTTGCGTAATTGGCAGCTGCACGGCGCCGGTGTCCGTCAACCCCGCCCGCAGCTGTTTGTCGTGAAGCTCAAGGAACAGATGGGCGGTGCGTTCATAGGCCGTGAGCCGACCAAGCCGGATGATCTGATGCACCAGTCGGGCGCGTTCCACCTCCCGGATTTGACGCCAGGCTGCGCCCAGTCTGCTGTCGGGTGCAGTCTCATTTTCGACAGCACGCCAGAAGCGACCGGCGTCGATCGTGATCGCCTCGGTCAGCGCCCAAACCGTCATGTCGCCGCCCTCGCCTTCGGCTGGGGTCAGCAGGTCCCCAGGCAGATGAAGGCCGACGATTTGACGACGCCCATCGGCCAACACCCCCGCGCGCGCCACCCAACCCTTGGCGATCAGGCGAGCCGGCGTACGACGGAGATCGTCATCCAGTAAAGCGCCGACCCCATGAGCGATTTCGCCCCCTGCGATCCCTTCACGAATGCGTTCGATATCGGAGTGACCCAGCATTGCGTAGCCGGCCAAAAGGCGTTCCAGCGGTGCCGTGGGCCGCTCGTTGCTAAATTCGCTGGGGCTTTGATTCGTCATTAGAAAGAGCATCAGCACGCGCCGCCGCCCTTCCCTTTCACATAGGTTAGTCTAGTCGCCCGTCACGCGAAAAAACGCATTATCGCGACATCGACTAACACATGTGAATGCCTTGGCCTTTGATTGTCCTTCAGGTTGCGTTCATGTTCGACGCCGCCTCTTCCACGAGGGAAATCCTCGCCGAGCCTGTTCGCATTGATGATCGTTCCCAGGCGATTCTCGATCATCCCGTCCTTCGCCTAATGCCCGAGGAGGTTCAGAACCTGATCCGAACCTGCGGTCAGTCGCGCAGCCTGAGCGTGGGTGATTGCGCGACGGGACGCGCTGCGGTCGGGTTCGTCCTGGACGGCGCCCTAGCGGCGTTCGATCGCAAGAACATCGCCTGCGTCGGTCTGCATGGGCGCGGATCGATGTTCGGCTGGGAGGCGTCCCTGTCATCCGCCTTCTTCCCTGTGCGCTTCTTGCCCCTCCTCGACACGCGCTGGATCGAGGTCCCTGCGGACGAGCTTTCGGAGCTGATGGGCCAGAACTGGCTTGAGCACGTCTTTGCAAGACATGCACTGGATCGACTGGCGCGCGTTCAGGCCGAGGCGGCCTGCAATGCCGTGCACCAGATACCCCATCGCGCAGCAAACTGGATCTTCCGCCTCTATCAGGTAGCGGGGCCGGAACTTCGCACGACGCAGGCGATCCTGGCCCAGGCGATGGGCGTGCAGCGCACCAGCGTCAATGCCGCAGTCAAGGCTCTGGAACGCGACGGCGCCATCAGGCTGTCGCGCGGGCGGTTGATCGTGACCGACCCCGCGCGACTGGAACGTTTTGCCTGCGGTTGCTGACGGCCCCTCAGTGAGGCCTCAGCACCACCTTGGTCCACTCGTTCTGGTTTTCCTTGAAATTCTTGTAGCCCTCCGGCGCCTGTTCCAGCGGAAGACGGTGGCTGATCAGATCGGTCGTATCGATCTTGCCGTCCAGCACCAGTTGCAGCAGTTGCGGCAGATAGCGTTGCACGTGGGTTTGACCCGTCTTCAAGGTCAGCCCCTTTTCCATGAAGGCGCCGACGGGCCATTTGTCGGCCACGCCGCCATAGACGCCGGGTACGGAAACCGTGCCGCCCTTGCGCACAGCCATGATGGTTTCGCGAAGGACATGGGGACGGTCCGTGCCCAGCTTGGTTTCCTGTTTGATCGCGTCGATGACGTTGTCCGGGGAGAAGCCGTGGCTTTCCATGCCCACCGCGTCGATGCAGCTGTCCGGCCCCAGGCCGGCCGTCATCTCCAGCAGAGCCTCTCGCACCTTGACCTCGTGATAGTTCAACACCTCTGCGCCATTCGCCTTGGCCAGGGCCAATCGGTTGGGATGATGATCGATCGCGATCACACGGCCCGCGCCCTGCAGGACCGCGCTTTTGATCGCGAACAGGCCGACAGGTCCGCAGCCCCAGACCGCCACCGTGTCGCCAGGCTGAATCTGCGCATTCTCCGCCGCCATCCACCCTGTGGGATAGATGTCCGAAAGAAACAGAACCTTCTCGTCCTCGATCCCGTCGGGAATCTTGATCGGTCCGTAGTCGGAATAGGGCACTCGGGCATACTCGGCCTGCCCGCCGGCGAAACCGCCAGTCAGGTGCGAATAGCCGAAGAGGCCGGCGACCGACTGGCCATAAGCGATCTCTGTGGCGTCCGCCTTGTCGGCCGGATTGGAGTTGTCGCACGCCGCCGGCATCGATCGCTCGCAGAAGAAACACTGGCCGCAAGCGATCACGAACGGCACCACGACCCGATCGCCCTTCTTCAGGCTGGTGTTCCCCCGTCCGACCTCGACGACCTCGCCCATGAATTCGTGGCCCAGAATGTCGCCGTTCGACATTCCAGGGATCATGCTGTCGTAGAGGTGCAGATCCGAGCCACAGATGGCGGTGGCGGTGATCTTGATGATCGCATCGCGTGGATTGACGATCTGCGGATCGGGCACTGTATCGACTTGGACGTTGTGTTTGCCGTGCCAGGTCAGGGCGCGCATCGGCGGCTCCTTTTTAGAATGGATGGATGATCAAAAATGGCGCGACGCGCGAGGCGCGGCGTCGGGGGCCTTCGACGTCGAGATTTCGCCGGTCTCCATCAGCTGCTTGAACCGACGCAGCTCTCGGCGAGCCTGGATGCGAGGTTCGCGCTGCATGACCTTGGCGACGATCTTGCCGACCACGCCCCCCGGCGGATCATAGCTGATGAAGACCCGCACTTCCGTGCCTCGCCCAAACGGGTTGTCCTTGAAGGCGACCCAGCCCTCGTGATCGACATCGGAACCCTCCGAAGAGCTCCAGGCGATCCGTTCGCCGGGGATATCCTCGGTGATCGTCGATACGAGATCGAACTCGGCGCCCGCCGGGCCGGCGATCGCCCATTGAGACCGGTCGGCGTCGAGTATCTCGACCGACTTCACGTTTTCCATGAAGGTCGGCAGGTTTCTGAAGTCGCGCCAGAAAGCGTAAAGCGCCTGCCTCGGCCGGTTGATCATCACCGCCCGCAGACTCGACGCCTCATACTCCCCTTCTCGCTGATCACTGTTGGTGAAGGCTGTGGCGCCCACCTCGGCGTCGGTTGAAACTTCGCTGTGAGACATGGCTGTCACTCCGGGTCCGCTGAACCTCCTCAACCGGGGCCACCCCCCTTCGTTCCGTCCGATTTTGGACGGAACAGCACCCCTGACGAAGGGGTTGCTCCCCATCAAATCTGGAGATTTCTCATGACCGACGACCTCTCTGCGGCCGCTGCAGAACACGTTCGGCCCCTGGCGGTCGTGACCGGCGCCTCGTCCGGGATCGGCTATGAACTCGCCAAACTGTTCGCCGAGGACGGGTACGATTTGGTGGTCGCCGCCGACACACCTTTGGCCGAGGCCGTTCAGATGCTCCGGGGGCTGGGCGCGCAAGTGTACGCGGTTCACGTCGATCTGGCGTCCGAAAAGGCGTCCAGTCGCTTTACAAGGCCATCGCCGACCGTCCTGTCGAGGCGCTCGCCGCCAATGCAGGGCATGGGCTGGGAAAAGCGTTTCTCGATCAAGATTTCGATGACATCGTCCATGTCATCAACACCAACATCACCGGATGCATCCGGTTAACGCAACTGCTGGGCCGCGAGATGCGCGCGCGGACGCGGCCGCATCCTGTTCACGGGATCCATCGCCGGGCTGATGCCGGGCAGCTTCCAGGCCGTCTACAACGGCACAAAGGCCTTCGTGGACAGCTTCTCCTTCGCCCTGCGCAATGAGTTGAAGGACACTGGGGTCTCCGTCACGGTGCTGATGCCCGGGCCTACCGAGACGCACTTCTTCGAACGCGGCGACCTGTCCGACACCAAGGTGGGCCAGGATGAGCACAAGGCCGATCCGGCCGACCTGGCCAAGGCAGGTTATGAAGCGATGAAGAAGGGTCAAGGCGATGTCGTCGCCGGCCTGGGCAACAAGATTCAGGCCGCCATGGCGGCCGTCACTCCTCAGACCCTGCTGGCGGAAAGGCACCGCAAGATGGCCGAGCCTGGCTCAGGCGCGTGACGGCTCAGACCGGCTCTTTCCATAGTCTGAGGTACAGAGGCTCGAACTCGGCGGTTTGCACCATCCGCTTCCAGTCGCCGATGGTGACACGCCCATCGCGCCATTCCATTAGACCGGCCGATCGAAGGCTCATCAGGGTACGGTTTACGTGTACCGCGGAAAGACCCAGCACATCGGCCAACTCCGCCTGACTGAGAGGGAAATCGAAGCCGTCTTGATCGGCCAGTCCCACGGCATCCAATCTCGTCTGGGTCTCGCAAAAAAGATGGGCCATTCGCGCCTGTGCGTCCTGGCGCCCAAGCCCCACCAGCCATACCCGGTGAATGGCGGCGTCGACCACGGTTTCCAGCCAAAACAGGCGGCCAAGATGAGGATCTCGGGCGATCAACTCGCGCAGGGCCCTGTGCGGGATGGTCGCCATATTGCAGTCCGAGATCGCCAGGACGCTGTGATCGAGCCGCTTCATCACAAGGCTGTGGAGATCCATGAAATCGCCTGGCACGGCCAATTCCGTAAACTGCCGGCCTCCGTTCCCCAGAAGTGCAAATCGACCCGCAAAGCCGCAGATCAGCATCAGGCTGGTTGTCTGACGCTCGCCTTCCTTGACGATCAAGTCGCCAGGGCGGGCGGTCCGGTGCTCGCACGGCAGATTGAGAATCGCCTCGCGCTGGCTGCGGCTGAGATCATCTCGACTTTCCAGTTTTCGGATCAACACATCCAGCATCGAATAAATCCTTATATTGTGCGATCCATTCTCCCGGTCCGGGCGTATAGAACGTCATGAGCGGATATCGATTAAAACTCGGCGTCGCTGGTGTAGATGAACGGCTCCAACTGACGGCAGTTGATGATAACGCGGCGCGGCGGCAAGCGTTGCTGACCATGGGCGATATGCTGAGAGATCAAGCATTTAGAGGCGACTATGGGGCCGCACTGGACTTGGTGGTGTTGAATGCCGGCGGCGACATCGTCTACGAGATCCACGTAACTGTCACATAAGCGCTTGGCTCTGTTCCTGATGATAGGAGACGAGCTTGCTGGCGGGCTGAACAATGTTCGAAGCCCGACATTTGGATCGCATCTCAAAACTGCCGGTTTACGTTTCGCCGAGCCGATCTCGCCCCCAGCGTCGAGTCTTGGCGCCCGTTGCGCAAACGGAGGCCCGCTCCCTCTTCGAGAGAGCGGGCTTTTATCTGAGCTCCGCGCGATAAGGGCCGCTTAGAGCAAAGGCATTCCGCCCGTCACAGCCACGGTCGAGCCGGACACATAGCTGGCCTCGTCTGAGGCCAGGAGAACATAAACGGGCGCCAGTTCCGCCGGCTGACCTGGCCTTCCCATGGGCGTATCCGCGCCGAACTGCTCGACCTTTTCGGGCGGCAAGGTCGAGGGGATCAGCGGGGTCCAGATCGGCCCAGGCGCGACGGCGTTGGCGCGTATTCCTTTCGGTCCCAACAATTGCGCTAGCCCCGCAGTGAAGTTCTGGATCGCACCCTTGGTCGTCGCATACGCGAGCAGCGTAGGGTTGGGTTTGTCCGCATTGATGGAGGCCGTGTTGATGATCGCTGCACCCGGCCTCATGTGAGGCACAGCCGCCTTGGCGATGTAGAACATCGCGGAGATATTGACCGCGAAGGTGCGTTCCCACTCCGCGTCTGGAATGGCTTCGATCGTCTCGAAAGACATCTGATGCGCCGCGTTGTTGACGAGGATGTCGATGCGGCCGAACCGATCGACCGACTGGGCGATCAAGTCACGGCAGACCTGCGGATCGGCAAGATCGCCTTTGAAAAGCAGGCAGGCCCGCCCGGCGTCCTTGACCAGCCGCTCCGTCTCCTCTGCGTCATGCCTTTCGCTGAGATAGCCCACGACAACGTCCGCACCCTCGCGGGCATAGGCCAGGGCGACGGCGCGGCCGATGCCGGAGTCCGCGCCCGTGATGACGGCGACCTTGTTCTGAAGGCGGCCGCAACCCTTGTAGCTGTCCTCGCCATGATCCGGTCGAGGGTTCATCGACTGCGTCTGTCCGGGAACGGCTTGTTGAGGCGTGTCGAACGGCGGCTTGGGATAATCGCGCATCGGGCATCCAGATGAGATTGACGTCGAACAGACGCCAACTTCACCGCCACGCAAACGCTCCCAGCGTCCAATCGTCGACACAAGGGAGGATCAGCCGGCGTTACAAGCTTCCAAGCGCTGTAGCAGAACGCCGAAACCTCCGAGTATCGGCGCTTGCCCCCTGAGATCCGATGAGGAAACGAATGGAACAGCCACCGATGAACACCGCAGCCCTCGTGTTTCGCGCCGGGCGCGTCCGGTGCGGTGCAAAGGTCAAGGTCACGAACAGCGGTCTCTTCGCAATCGGGGGATTGGTGTCCGGCATTCTTCTTTCGACGGCGGCTGTCGTCTGGGCCGCCACGAGCGTCGCGCGACAGCGCCCGATCGCCTCCAGCCTGTTGCGCCGCCGACAGCGCTGAGCGCTCTCGAACGGGAGTCGGGGTAGGTATGGCGATCCAGGCGCCAAATTTATCGGCGCGATTGATCCATGTTGTCGCCGGGGGAGCGCCGTTCCCCCATCGTTGATCCGTCGCCACCGATTACCGGAGCTGCAGCAGGATGAAACTCTCGGTTCAGCAACTGCGCAATTGCGCAGATCGTTTCTTGGTCGAACCCATCGATGCAGGCTTCGTCATCCTGAAGACGCCCAAGACGGATGCCGCCGCGTTCGACGCCTTCGTTCGTGACGCCATCGATAGCTCTGGCCAGGAGTTTGTCGCCTTGCCACGGAGCGACGGCTGGGCGAGTTACGACGGGGTCTTCATCATTCCATTCGATGACCGGCCGCAGTTGTAAGCGAGCGGATCAACCCAGCTTTTCCTGAAGGCTGAGTGAGAGTTCGTCCATCGCGTAGGGCTTTCGCAGAATGTCGAATCCGTGCGCGGCGTCGTTCGCCAACGTATGGCTGAAGCCGCTGGTGAGAAGGATCGGAATATCGGGCCAACGCTTGCGCGAGAGGTGGGCCAGTTCCACTCCTCCCATGCCCGGCATGACGACATCGCTGAACAGAAGGTCGAAACGGTCGTCCCCTTCAAGAATCTTCAGCGCATCCTCGGCCGTCGTCGTGAGGACCGGCGTGTATCCCAGGTCTTCCAGCAAATTGACGGCGAAGGCGCCGACATCGGCGTTGTCTTCAACGACCAGGATTCGGCCGCGGCCACTCGGGTGGCAGTTTTCCGATCGGCCGGGTTCGCTGACGACTTCCGACGCCTCGGCGCGAGGTAGATAAAGGCTGAAGACGGTCCCTTGGCTCAGGTCGCTCTGGACTGTGATGTCTCCGCCGGATTGATTGGCGAAACCGAAGGCTTGGCTGAGGCCCAGACCTGTCCCTTCGCCCACAGGCTTGGTCGTGAAGAAGGGCTCGAATACCCGTCCCTGAAGTGCGGCGGGAATGCCTTCGCCGGTGTCGGCGACGTGGATGGCGACGAAGGCTCCGGGACGAACGGCCTGGCCCCGGATTGCGGGAATTTCACCGACGGCCTCGACCGTAAGCGTCAACCTACCGTGCCCTTTCATGGCGTCGCGGGCATTGACGGCGAGGTTGAGAAGCGCCGTTTCCAGCTCGATCGGGTCGGCGTTCGTGAACAGACCCAAGGGTGCGTCCGACATGTCCACGACGATGCCGACGCCCAAGGTGGTCCGCATCATTTCGCCCATCGATCGAACGCATTCCCCGACGTCGAACACCCGCGGCGCCAGCGCCTGTCGTCGCGAAAAGCTGAGGAGCTGGCTGGTGAGCCTGGCCGCGCGGTCCGCCGTATCGCGGATGGCGGCCAAATACCGTTCCCTTCGCGCCTCAGGAACATTGGGTCGCGACAGCAGATCGGCCGACCCGCGAATGATCGTCAGCAGATTATTGAAGTCGTGGGCGACGCCGCCGGTCAGTTGGCCAATCGCTTCCAGCCTCTGCGTGTGCCGATAGGCCTCCTCCAGCGTTGCGCGTTCCGCCAGCGCGATGTCGATCTTCTGTTCCAGCGTCCGGTTGAGATCGTCCAAGGCGCCGATCGATGTCTTCAGTTCGGCGGCGTCACGGACACGTTCGATATGCGCCCAGGATCGATCGGTGATCTCGCGGATGACCTCAAGCTCGAACGCGGACCACCGCCGCGGTTCACGATCATGGATGGCCATGAGCGCCGTCAGGCGACCGTTCTTGATCAACGGCATGCAGATCGTCGCTGCGATGCCAATAGCCTGAAATGTCGCCGCGTCTTCAGGCGCCAGTTCAGATCCGTTGTCGTTCACGATCAGCGGGCGTCCGGCGGACAACTGTTGCACCGCTAACCGTCCAAAGTCGGCGAGGCTGTAGCGGCCGACGATGCTGGGCGAGCCGGGCGCAGCCCAATCGCCACGGATCGTGAAACCGTCTTCGTCGTCATCCATGTCCGCATAGGCGCAATTGGAGACGCCAAGATGCTGCGCCACCAGGCGGGTGCTCTCGGCCATGATCTGGTCCGCATCAGCCACATCTGTGAGCGCGCGGCTCAGATGGTCGAGGATAGACAGCTTCTTGCGGGCCAGGACTGTCGCGGTTGTTTCGCTGACGGTGTCCAGGAAGCCGACGACAACGCCGCGCTCGTCCCGGATGGGGCTGTAGCTGAAGGTGAAGAAGGCTTCCTCTAAGCCGGCTCCCCGATCGACCTTGAGCGGGAAGTCCTCGACATAGGTGGCGCGGCCTTGAAAGGCGGCATCGGCGATCGGCGCGATCTGGGGCCAGGCCTCCGCCCAGATGTCGCTGAACGGTCGCCCGAGGGGCTCCGACTTGTCGCCGAGAATGGGCAGGAAGGCGTCATTGTAGAGCGTGATCAAATTCTCGCCCCACACAATGGCTTGCGGAAAGCCGGACCCCAGCATCAGGGCGACCGTCGTTTTCAAGGTGGCGGGCCAAGCGTCGATCGGCCCAAGGGAAGTCCCCGACCAGTCCTTGTGGGCAATCGCCGCCGCCATGCCCCCTTCGGGCTCACCCTGTTTCACCGGACATGTTCCCTGTCGCCGCGCTTACGCATTATGTCGCTGATCCCATCGGTTGCACGGCTGCGTTCCGGCCTTTTTCAGCTCTCGACCAGGCTTTTTGCGGAGGCGTAGATACGGTCGAGAGCAGCGGCGACATCCGTCATGCTCTCCACCGCAGGATCGTACCTACCGCCCCTGGCCAGGGCATCGCTCCATGCCAAGGCGGCCCGCCCTCCCCATTCGTCAGGCGGGCGGACGAGCGCGCTGGATTTCACGCCCTCGAACGCCACCGCTTCGAAATCATAGAAGGAGCCGCCGACATTGCGCATCGCAGCGCCTGCGCCCTCGCCGTAGAAGGCGGCTTCGATAACCGCGTCCTGTCCTGCCGGCAGGCGCCATGAGCACGCGAGCCGCACGATGGCGCCGGACTTCAGAACAAGCGTCGCCACCGCGTAATCTTCCGCCTCTGTCCGGCCAGCCACGGCGAGACCATCGCGAGACAGATGCGCATCGACTTCGGCGATATCGTCATCGAGCAGCCAAAGACAGAGATCGATCAGATGGACCCCGAGGTCCATGACGCATCCGCCGCCTGAAAGCGCAGGATCATAGAACCAGGGCTTGTCGGGGCCGTAGGCGTTGTGAAAGGTCAGATCGACGGCCCGGATCCGTCCCAAGCGCCCGGCCCTGAGCAAGCCTCGCAGAGCCTGGGCCGCGGCGGTATGGCGATAGCTGAGGTCCACCGCCAGCAGCCGGTCGGCGCACTTCGCCGCCGCTATCGCCCCTCGTGTTTCCACCGCGTCTCGGCCCAAAGGCTTCTGACAGAAGACCGCGACCCCGGCGTCCAACGCGCGCACGGTCTGTTCCGCGTGCATGGCGCTGGGAGTCGCGATCACCAGTCCGTCCAGCCCTTGGGCCAATAGTTGATCGAGGTCCGCGCACACCGCCGCGTTCGGCGCGAGCCGGAGCGCTTCCCGCGCCATCTCCGTGTCCGGATCGGCGATTGCCGCCGCTTCGATCTGTCCACCCGCAAGCATGGCTTGCATGCGGTTGCGTCCGATCCACCCGACGCCCAGAAAGCCGACGCGCGGACGGCGCAGGGCGGACGATTGCAAACGTTCCAGGAAGATATCGGTCATCGCATCACTACTACGGCCTTGAGAAAGCCGTCCGGCCGGTCGCGCGTGGCGTTCAGAGCCTCGTCCAGCTGCTCCAGAGGATAGGCGTGAGTGAACAGGTCGCGTACATCCAGCCGACCGCTGCGCACCGCCTCGACCGCCTCGCGCACAATTTCGGCATAGACGGCGGGGTCGCGCTCGTGCGCGTTGACGACGTCCAGGCCGCGCCAGTTCCACAGCTGCATATTGATCTGCCGCGGGCCGTCCTGATGATAGCCGGCGATCACAAGCCGCCCGCGCTCTCGCGTCAGCTCGGCCGCTAGATCCAGCGGCCAGGCCTTGCCGACCGCCTCGATCACCACATCGCAGAACCGTCCGTCCGTCAGCTCCGACACCTTGGCGATCAGGGCGTAATGATCGTCGAGCACCAGGGTTTCCGCAGCGCCCATCCGACGCGCCACCTCCAGCGAATAGGGCCGCCGGGACAGGGCGATCACCCGAGCGCCGACGTCCGTCGCCAGACGCGTCAACACCGCCCCAAGAAAGCCGATGCCGACGATGGCGACGGTCTGGCCAGCCTCAATGCCGCTGCGCCGAAAGATGTTCATGGCGCATCCCAGCGGCTCTCCCGCAAAGAGCATGCCGTCGAGTTCCGGCGGCAACGGCACGACTGCGTCCGCGTCGGCCACATCGTATTCGGCGAAACTATTGTGCGAGAGGGCGGCGACCCGGTCGCCGACGACGACGCTGGTCACCCCAGATCCAACCGCATCGACCACGCCCCAGCCTTCGTGGCCCAGACCGCCGGGCGAGGTCGGAAACGTCATCCATTCAGGGCCTGCCCATGGCGTCAGATTGGAGGCGCAGACGCCGCAACCTTCCAGTTTGATCCGCACCTGGCCGGTCTCCGGCTCGGGTCGAGGCACGTGGCGCACCTCCATTTGGCCCGGCCCGGTGACGACGGCGGCGCGCATGGTGCGCGTCTGGTCAAGAACCTCGGTCATGGTCTTCCTCGTTGGCTTGGCTGATGTGGTCGAGCACTACCTCGGGGGCGACGTCGCGGCGAAGGTCGTCCAGGCCGGGATCGTCGGACGCGAGACCGGCGTGTGCGGCGAGGCGGCCGACGAGATCGATCAGCCGGGTGATCTCATGTTCGGCCAGCAGATTGATCTGCAGATCCAGTTCCGCTCGCCCATGCTCCGCTGCGGCCATCCGGTTCTGGCTGATCAGAACGAAGGTCGATAGGAAGATGGCCTCCACCGACGCCGCCATGGCTAGGATCACCAAGGTGGGGTCGAACCGCCAGAACTCCGGCCCCCACAGGTTCGAGATGATCCAGCCGCCGAAGATCAGCAGGTGCAGCAGCACAAACCCCATACTTCCCGCAAAATCGGTGATACGCTGAGCCAGGCGTTGCGGCCAAGGCGCCGCTTCGGCCTGCTCTCGGCGCTGTGCACGCATGACCTCGATGTTGCGTCTTAAGACGCCAGCCATGTCTCCGTCAGGGCGCATTTTTAGGCGCTGAGGGCCGGGCGATCGCCGAGCGTCGGCGAGCGATCTGCGTCGAACCAATCGATCGTACGCCGCAAGCCGTCCTGAAGGGCGATGCAAGGCCGCCATCCCAGGACCGTCTCCGCCTTGGCGATATCAGGACGCCGGCGACGAGGGTCGTCGATCGGCAGCGGCCGGTACACGATCTCCGAGCTGGATCCGGTCAGATCGACGATGACATCGACCAGTTCGGACACCGTCAGCTCGACCGGGTTGCCGAGGTTGATCGGGCCGGGCTGCGGCCCCTCATGCTCCATTAGCGCGATCAGGCCGCTGACCATGTCGTCCACATAGCAGAAAGACCGGCTCTGGCTGCCGTCGCCATAGATGGTGATCGGCGCGTCCGCGAGTGCTTGGGTGATCAGGTTGGAGACCACCCGACCATCCGCGGCGGACAGGCGCGGTCCGTAAGTATTGAAGATACGCGCCACACGCACGTCGGACCGCCCGGCCCGGTCGTAGTCGAACACCAGGGTCTCGGCCGCCCGCTTGCCTTCGTCGTAACAGGCGCGCGGGCCGATCGGATTGACGTTGCCGCGATAGGTCTCCGGCTGGGGGTGCACCTCCGGATCGCCGTAGATTTCGCTGGTGGAGGTCAGCAACAGGCGCGCCCCGGTCTTCTCAGCCAGTTGCAGCAGATGACGGACGCCGAGGATGCAGGTCAGCATCGTATGCTCTGGATCCTGCTGGTACTGCGGCGGCGAAGCGGCGCAGGCTAGGTCATAGATGCGGTCGAAGCGACGTTCGGTGATCCGTTCCGGCAGCGGCTCGACGACGTCATGGCGTACGAACTCGAAACGGGGCTGTTTCATCGCGGCCTTGAGGTTGCCCAGGTCGCCGGTCTGCAGATTGTCGAGGCAGACGACGTGGCAGCCTTCCGCCAGCAACCGGTCGCACAGGTGGGACCCCAAGAATCCGGCGCCGCCGGCGACCAGGACAGTGCGGGTGTCGGAAATGGACTTCATAGGTCGGTCCTTCGTCTTGGCCCGTCGGGCCGCGATCAACTCACGCTCCAGGGTCTGGGCGCGATGGGAGGGGGTATGTTCGCAAAGAATGCGACGTCGGGCGGCCTCGCCCATCGACTGAGCCTGACCCGCAGGTGCGGACAGCGCCTCGATCACCGTCTCGGCGGCCTCGGCGAGGATGATCTCGACACCAGGTGTGAACAGGGTCTCGATCCCCGGCCAGGTGTCCGAAATGATCGGGCAGCCGCACGAGGCGGCTTCGAACAGGCGGATCGACGGGCTGTGTCCGGCCATCCGCATGTCGTCGCGTGTGACGTTCAGGGTAAATCGGCTGGCGGCGTAGAAGGCCGAGTGCTCCGCCGGCGGCAGGTGGTCGATCCGCTCGACGTTCGCAGGCCAGTCGATGTCCTCTGGGTACTGCGGCCCTGCCACGACGAAGCGACGGTCAGGCATGCGCCGGGCAGGTTCTAGAAGCAGGCGCTCCAGCGTCGGCTGACGATCCGGGCTGTAGGTGCCGAGGTAGGAGAGGTCCCACCGCATGGTCACGGCTTGCGGGCGGTAAATCTCGGAGTCTGCGGAACAATAGAGGGCGCGCGCGGCCGGCGCGCCATAGTCCCGCTCCAGACGCTTCAGCGTGTCGCCACCGGTGAAGGAGAAATACAGGTCGTAGTCGGGGATCTGGTCCGTCTGCAGATAATCGCAGTCGTCCCGCGCCAGCCGCGCCAGCGTCACCGGCGTGTCTATGTCGTACAAGGCCACCACGCCGTTCGCCGTGCGCCGCGCCCACCGGCCGACAGCGATCCCCTCCGGCACGTATGAACCGACCAGAACGGCGTCGGCGGTCTGCACCTCGCCGGCGAAACGCTCCAGATCCTTCAGGTCCGCATAGAAGGCCAGGCGGCAATAGTCGGGCTCCGACAAATCCCGGTGCGCGGCGTACCAGGGCGTTTCGCGCTCCAGGAAGACCACCTCGTGGCCTCGCGCCGCAAAGGCGGACAGCAGGGCGCGAAAAGTCACCGCATGCCCATTGCCCCAGGCGGACGACAGGCTGAGCCCGAGCACGACCAACTTCATGCGGCGCTCCTCTCGTGCCGGGCCTCGAGGCGGCTGCGAAACAGCCGATCCACCACAGCCGCCCGCTGGGCATAGGTGTGGTCGGCCAGCACCCGGGCGCGCGCCGCCTGACCGATGGTCCGCGCGCGTTCCGGCGTCAGTGACGCGAGATGGGCGGCTACGTCCTGGCCGTCGCGGGCTACCAGCACCTCGACATCAGGCGTCAGGAATTGCTCGACGCCTTCCCAATGATCGGTGATTAGGCAGGCGCCGGCGCCCGTGGCTTCAAAGACCCGTGTCGCCGGCGAGAACCCAACCTCCGCCATGCTGTCGCGGGCGACGTTCAGCACCGCCAAAGGGCTGCAGTTGAACGCGTTGTGTTCGGCCGTGCCGACGTGGCCTATGGCCCGCACATTTTCAGGCACGGCCTTGTCGCCCCAACCGTTGCCGCCCAACAGAAAGCGTCGCTGCGGCAGGGACGCGGCGGGTTCCAGGAAAAACTGCTCGATGCGGCGCTCGCGATCCGGGAGGCGATTGGCCAGCAGCGCCAGATCGGCGGAGAACCGCGCATCCGGCGCGACCGCGTGATGGGTGACGGGGTCCAGCGCATTGTAGATCGGCCGGCAGTCGCGGGCGCCCAGCGCTCGAAAGGCCTGCACCACCGGATCACCGCCGCCGTACGTCAGGACATGATCGATCCGGGGCAGAACCTCTCGCAACGGGTGATCGGGCGCGGTCCTCACCTCCGCCAGCGTGGCGGGGGCGTCCACGTCCCAGTAGACGGTCAGAGCGTCAGTCCGCGCCCTGTCAAACACGCCCAGCAAGACATCGTCGTAGACGCCCACGCCCGACGCCTTGACCACCACGTCGGCCTCTGCGGCGCGCGCCATGGCGGCGGTGCAGCCTGTGACGGAGTTTTCCCACACCATGACCTCGGCCCAATCGGGCGGGTCGATGTCGCGATGCTGCTGGCGCTCGAAGGCGTCGGGTTCCAGAAATAGGATGTCCCAGCCCCGCTGGGCTAGGGCGCCAAGCAATCCCCGGTAATAGGTAGCTGCGCCGTTCCAATAAGACGACAACAGGCTGGAGCCGTAAAAGGCGATCTTCATTTCGCGATCTCCATGGCTGGGGTGCGTGCGCCGGCCCCGAGCCGAGCCAGCACCGCCATCAGTTCATCGACACGGTGGGCGCAGGTGTGGCGGGCGTGGATGGCGGCCAACCCTGAGGCGGCCAGTTCACGACGAAGGTCCCTGTCCGACTTGACGGTCCTAAGCGCTGCGGCCATCTCGCTGCCGGACCGGACCATGAGCAAATCACGGCCGATGTCGAACAGGCCCTCGCTGTCCGTCCAGGGCGCGCTGACCAGGGGGATACCGCAGGCCAGCGCCTCGAATACACGAATAGTCGGAATGCCGGGCAGTGTCTCGACGTAGAAGCGACGGGGCACATGGACCGTCGCCATATGTTTCGCGAACACCTGCGGCGCCGCCGCATTGGCCAGCCAGCCGTGGTAGCGGACATCATAGCGCGCCAGCGTCCGCCGGGCAGCCTCGGGATAGCGGACGCCATAGAGATCGAGCCCAAGCCCAGTCGCCGCCGCCGGTGCGAACAGGAAGCGTTCCAGTTCGGCGGCGCGCTCGCCGTCGCCCCAGTTGCCGATCCAGACCAGCCCTTCGCGCGCCTGCTCGTAAACAGGCGGATGGAACAGCCGGACGTCGGCGGCCTCGTGCCAAACGAAGACGCGATCGCCCCAACCCCACCGACGATAGACGGCCGCCAAGGTCTCGCCGAACGCAAGGACGCCGTCGTAGCGCGAAAGGTCGAAGGCCTGCATGGCATCGGGTTCGCTGACCGCCCGATGGTGAGTGTCGTGGAACAGCAGGGTGAAACGGCCGCGAGCGCGGGCGCGTCCGATAGCGGCCACCAGCGCCGGATCATTCCATTCGTGAACAATCACCAAATCGGCCCCATCCAGCGCCAGATCCACGTCCAGTGGCGGATGGAAGCGCCGACTGGACAGCTCGGGATAGGCTTGGTGATAGGCCGCCAGTCCAGCCTCGCCATGGTCGGCGACCAGGTTGGCCCGGCTCCAGGCGTCGTGCGGCTCCCACGCCTCGACCTTGTGACCGCGCGCGATCAGCTCGCGCAGCACACCGCGCAGGAAATGGGCGTTGCCGTGGTTCCAGCAAGACTCCAACGAATGGGTGAAATAGACGACCTTCATGCGGCCGCCTCCCCGAAGGGAGCGCGTTGGGCCAGCGCCTCGGCGTAGACCGCCAGCGTGCCCTCGACCATGGCGTCGACGCCGAACTGACGCGCCCGCGCCGTCGCCAGACGACCGAGGCGGCGCGCACGGTCGGCGTCGTCCAGAAGATCGTCCAGCACCGTCGCCAGCGCGACATCGTCCTGTGGCGGCACGAACAGCGCCGCGCCCTCCCAAAGCTCCCGGAAGGTCGGAATGTCCGCCAGAACGAGCGCGCAGCCTGCCTGAGCCGCCTCCAGCACCCCCAGGCCGAACGGCTCATAGAGGGAGGGCGCACAGAAGACGGCGGTTTCCTGCAAGCGCCGCTGCAGCGCGCCGCCGCTCAGCTGACCCAGCGCGCGAAGATGGTCGAGACGCGCGACCTGGCCGTTCGGCCCCTCCGGGGCGCCGGCGGCTTCCACCGTTCCCCGCATCCGACTTGCGGCGCGTTCCAGCACCTCGATGTTCTTTCCATCGTCCCAGAGGCGACCGGATGTGAGCACGCTCCGCCGTCGCTTCGCCACGCCGATCTCGGGCGGACGACGACCATTTCGCACGGCTGTGGGCAGGACGCCGTAACGCGCCGCCGTCGCCTGCATGAAGGCATAGCTGGGGGCGATGAGACGGTCGCAACGGCGATAGCCGCGTCCCAGCCGCTCCGTCCGCCACTCGAAATCCTCCGGCAGATCGGTCCCGCGAACCGCGTCCCACCAAGTCGCCACACAGGAATGACAGACGCCGACGACGGGCGCGCCCCAGTCGTCCTCGCCTCGGAGGGCTGGCGCGTTCAGATGCACCAGGTCGGCGCCGACCCGCGCAACGAGGCTCCGCAGCGCTCTGCCTGCCTGGTCGAGCTGAATCGGCCGGTCGGCGAGCCAGTCGAGGGTCTCGCCCGCCTCGATCAGTTTCAAGCCGTGGATCCGATGCGCCGCTTGCCTTTGGGTGTGTTCCGGCGCTGGCCCCAGTATGGCCAGGGAAACACGTATTCCGCGCGCCAGCAGCCCGTCGGCCAAATCCAGCGCATAGGTCCATACGCCCCCTACGGCGTCGGTGGTCATCAGGACATGACGCGGGTGCAGGCTCATGCCGCAGCCGATCCGACGCGGACGTCCAGGCGTCGCTCCACCCTCAGCCACTCCGCCAGTTCGGACACGCCCGTCCGCCACGGTTTCGGCGCACCCAGTCCCAACGCTCGATGAGCGGCGGAAGCGTCGGCCACGAAATAGCGCTGATCGCCTGCTCGCCAATCCTCGAACCGCAGGTCTGTCTGCCGCCCGACCAGCCGGTCGATATGGCCGATCAGACCTCGAAGGCTGACTGCATTCTCCGGCCCGCCACCCAGGTTGAACGCGCGGCCGGACACGGCTTGCATCCGCGTCCAGGCGGCGACATAGGCGTCCACCGCGTCGTCGACGTGAAGGATGTCGCGGACCTGACGCCCATCGCCGTAGAGGGTGATGGGGGCATTTTCCAAGGCGCGGATGAGGAAATGGGCGACCCAGCCCTGGTCCTCAGTCCCCAGCTGACGGGGCCCGTAGATGCAACTCATGCGGAGGACACAGGTCGGCACCTGGTAGCTGCGCGCATAATCGAGGACATACTGATCCGCCGCCCCCTTGGAACAGCCGTAGGGCGTGTGGAAGTCGAGCGGCCGCCGCTCATCGACTCCCCGCAGCCGCAGCGCCGGATCGGCCGGCTGCCAAGCCTCGTTCTGCAAAATCAATTCGATATCGGCCAGGTCGCCATACACCTTGTTGGTGCTGGCGAAGATCACCGGCGTCCTTCGAGCACGCACCGCCTCCAGCACGTTCAGGGCGCCGCCCAGATTGATGTCGAAGTCGGTGTGGGGATCGGCCAGGCTGGTGGTCACCGCCACCTGGGCGGCCAGATGGAAGACGACATCGGCGCGGGCGGCCGCCGCCTCGACCGCCTCAGCCTTACGCACATCGGCGGTCAGATGCTTGACCCGCGATCCGTGGCGCAGGAGCAGCCATTTCAGATTGGCCTCCACCCCCGGCCTCGCCAGGGTGTCCATCACCACGACCTCGTGGCCCTCCCCCGCCAGACGATCTGCGAGGTTGCAACCGATGAAGCCTGCGCCTCCCGTGATCAGGACCCGGCTCATGCCACCAGCCCCCGCAGCTCCAGCTCGCGGCGCGCCTGATCCACGCGATCCTGCGCTTCCTGTCGCGCCACCCACTCGGCCAACTGTTCCAGCCCGGCAGCAAAGTCCTGACGCGCCTCGTAGCCCAGCCCTTCGCGCGCCTTGGTCAGATCGGGAATATTGTGGCGGATGTCTCCGGCGCGCGCCTTGTTGGTGATCTGGGGTTCGATGTCCGGTCGTCCCATCGACGCCGCCTGCAGCCGCGCCACTTCCTCGACGGTGCGATCCTCGCCGGAGCCAATATTGAACACCTCGCCGTTTGCCTCCGGCCTGTCGAGCGCCAGCAGGAAAGCCCGCGCGACGTCCGAGACGTGGACAAAGTCTCGGCGCTGGAGCCCGTCCTCGAACACCATCGGCGCCTGTCCGTTGGCGATGCGGGAGGCGAAGATGGCGAGGACCCCGGTATAGGGATTGGAAAGGGCCTGGCCCGGTCCATAGATGTTCCAGAGCCGCAACGCGCAGCTCTCCATGCCGTATTGCGCCGTCAGGGTCAGGGTCAGCCGTTCCTGAACGAACTTGTTGATCGCATAGACGCTCTTCAGCGCCGGCGACTTGGTCTCCGGCGTCGGCACAGGGATCAGCGGCCGTCCTGAATTGTCTTTCGGATCCCACGAGCCGTCAGGATTGCGTGGGCCCCGCACCACCTCCTGGCGCAGCTCGCCGTCTGCGGTGCGGTAAAGCCCTTCGCCATAGATGCTCATCGAGGACGCCACGACCACTCGTCCCACAGGCCGATCGATCAACTGCTGGAACAGCACCGCCGTGCCGTAGTCGTTGACGGAGGTGTAGCGATCAATCGCATACATGCTCTGACCGACGCCGACTTCGGCCGCCAGGTGAACCACCTTGTCCACCCCCTCAAGCGCGGCCCTGACCCGGTCCTCGTCGCGAATGTCGCCGACGATCAGCTCGACCTCTGAATCCAGTTCCTCCGGCCGCATTGCGGTGGGGTGAACCTGCTCGATCAGGCTGTCGAGCGCCCGCACTCTGTGGCCCTGCTCTAGCAACGCCCGGGCGAGATGCCGGCCGACGAAGCCTGCGCCGCCGGTGATGAGGATGGTGTCCGCCATGGGTTCCTCCCGCTCAGCGCTTCACGAACTTGGAAAAGCGGCTCAGCTGGCCGCCGCTGGTCTCATCCTGTTCGAGCAGGGCCAGTTCGCTGTCTTCGAAGATGCGGAAGAAGTCGTCCCACGAGATTTCTTCCAGCGCGTCCTCCTTGTCGCCAAGGTCGAACCGCAGCACTCCGCCGCCCTTCTCGTCCGTCGTCATCTTCACGCGAGAGGGCCTCGCATCTCGGGCTTCGGCCCAACGGCGGATGGCGTCGTGATCGGTCAGGCGGTTCGCTTCGGACATCTTACGGCTCCGGTAGGTTCACTTGAGCAACAGCTTCTTCTACAGATCTGTTCCGCCACATTCAGTGTTCAATGTTGAACACAGACATCAAGGACTATAGTTTATAGCCACTATTATTGTGTTCAAAAACCTACACAATCACAGCCTTTTCGGTGATCAGCTTCCGTAATCATGGATACTTAGCCATTTCACGGAACCGGGAGCTTTGTAGATCCTTCCCCTGCTGCGGTCGCCAAGACCGCGTTACTCCAAGGGGACCAGCCAATGCAGCGGAACTCCGTCCGGATCGGCCTCGTCGGCGTAGGCAATTGCGCGTCGTCCTTCATGCAAGGCCTCACCCATTATGAGGCGGCCGCCAGCAACGCCCCCCCTCCCGGCCTGATGAACGTCGAGCTCGGCGGGTATCGCGTCGAGGACATGGAGGTGGTGTCCGCTTTCGACATCCACGCCGCCAAGGTCGGGCGAGATTTGTCTGACGCCATCTTCGCTGCGCCGAACAACACCATCCGCTTCGCTTCGCCTCGCCCATCGGGCGTGCAGGTTCTGCGCGGCCCCACACTGGATGGGATCGGCTGCTATATGGTCGAGGATCTGGAGGAGAGCGCGGCTCCGCCCATCGACGTCGCCCAGGCGTTGCGCGACAGCGGGACCGAGGTGCTGGTGTCCTACCTGCCGGTCGGGTCGCAGCGGGCGACCGAATACTACGCCGAACAGGCGCTGAAGGCCGGCTGCGCCTTCGTCAACTGCATCCCTGTGTTCATCGCCTCTGACCCCGTTTGGGCCAAGCGTTTCGCCCAGGCGGGCCTGCCGATCTTAGGCGACGACATCAAGAGCCAGGTCGGCGCCACCATCGTTCACCGGGTTCTGGCCAATCTGATGCGTGAACGCGGCGTTCGCCTGGACCGCACCTATCAGCTCAACTTCGGGGGCAACGCCGACTTCAAGAACATGCTGGAACGCGAGCGACTGAGCTCCAAGAAGATTTCCAAAACCCAGGCCGTCACCAGCCAGTTCGATGCGCCCCTGGCCGAGGACGACGTCCACGTCGGCCCCAGCGATTTCGTGCCTTGGCTGACGGACCGAAAATGGGCGCACATCCGACTGGAGGGCACGACCTTCGGCGATGTCCCGATCAGCATGGAGGTCAAGCTAGAGGTCTGGGACAGTCCCAACAGCGCTGGCGTCGTCATCGACGCCGTGCGCTGCGCCAAGGTCGCCATGGATCGGGGCGTATCGGGCCCCCTGATCGGACCGTCCAGCTGGTTCATGAAGTCGCCGCCCGAGCAGTTCACCGACGAGGAGGCGCGCGCGCGGACGCTGCGCTTCATCCACGGAGACGAAGCTTCGCCTGCAGCCGGCCTTCGCTCCGCACGCCTCGCCTCATGACCCTCATCCATCTGATCCGGCATGGAACCCATGACCTGGTGTCGCGGCGACTTTGCGGGCGGGCGCCGGGCGTAGGTTTGGGCGAGGCCGGCCGACGTCAGGCCGAGGCCTTGGCCCGGGCGCTCACCAATCCGAGCCGCGTCGTAACCAGCCCAGTGGAACGAGCGCGACAGACCGCCGCCGTCATCGCCGCCGCTCACGCCCGCCCTCTGGAGGAGGAGACTGCCTTGAACGAGATCGATTTCGGAGCCTGGACCGGACGAGACTTCGCCGAGCTCGATCCGCTGCCCGAATGGCGCAGATGGAACGCCCGTCGCGATCAGGCGCGGCCGCCTGATGGCGAGACGATGCTGGAGGTGCAGATCCGGCTATCGCGCTGGCTGGAAAGCCTGGCGACTACGGATGTCGGGCCAGTGGCGGCGGTCAGCCACGCCGACGTCATCAAGTCTGTCGTGGCGCTGACGCTCGGTCTGTCTTTGCAAGCCCACGACCGGTTTGAGGTCTCCCCGGGTTCGGTGACCACCGTATCCGCGACGCCCGAGGGCCTCACGCTTCTTCGCCTAAACGAGGTTCCCCATGTCTGAAATGACCGCCCAGCAGGTTCACGACCGCGTGGCCGAGCTCGGCCCTTGGTTTCACAACATGGAGCTGAGAGGCGTTCGGACTGCACCCGATCACTTCCTCCACGACTATCCCGCCAACAAATTCGCTCGCTTTGCCCACGTCGTGCCGGAAGACCTTAGCGGACGCAGTGTGCTCGACATCGGTTGTAACGCCGGCTTCTATTCGCTTGAGATGAAGCGGCGCGGCGCCGACCGCGTCCTCGGCATCGACTTCGACGACCGCTACCTGGATCAGGCGCGGCTGGCCGCCGAAGTCGAAGACGCCGATATCGAGTTCCGCAAACTGTCCGTCTACGACCTGGCGAAGCTGGGGGAACGGTTCGACCTCGTCATCTTCATGGGCGTGCTCTACCACTTGCGGCACCCGCTTTTAGCGCTGGACCTGATCCACGAGCACGTGGCCGACGACCTGCTGCTTTTTCAGTCGATGCAGCGTGGCGCGGACGACATTTTCGAGCCCGAAATCGACTACGCCTTTTCCGAAACGGCGCATTTCGACCGGCCCGACTATCCGAAGCTGCACTTCATTGAGCACCGCTACGCCGGAGATTGGACCAACTGGTGGGCGCCCAACGCCTCGGCCAGCAAGGCCATGTTGAGAAGCGCCGGCTTCGACCTTCTTCAACGGCCGGAAGAAGAGGTCTTTCTGTGTCGCCGGGTGGACCGCCCGACGGATGCCGCCGCCGTCTATCCCGCCCGCCCTGCCGTCAACGGTCATGACAAATACACGGAGACGCGCCGATGATCGAAGCGGTCAAGATTTGGAATGAACCCAACAACAAGTCGCACTGGGATCCTTTGCTGGACCCGGAGTGGGAGCGTTTTGCAGAGCTGACACGGCTGGCGGGCGCGGCGATCCGTGCCGAGAATCCGGCGGTGACACGAGTGCTGGGCGGAATGTCGCCGATCGATCCGTCGTTCATCCGCCGGCTTGAGGCGCAAGGGGTCATGGACGCCGTCGATGTGGTCGCCGTCCATGGCTTTCCGCTGGACTGGAACCTGTGGCCCATAGACGAATGGCCGGCGCGGATCGAGGAAATCAAGGCGGTCACGAACAAGCCCGTCTGGGTGACGGAAGTCGGCGTCTCCGCCTTCGGTTCCGAAGAAGTCCAGGCCTGGGGCGTGCGCAAGACCGCCGAACTGCTGATCGGCAAGGCGCCGCGCATTCATTGGTACAGCCTCTACGATCTGCCCAGAACGTGGGAGGCGACCACGCGTCATCGCGAGGCGGAAGGCTCGTCCTACTATCGGCATTTCCACATGGGCCTACTGCGCGAGGACGGCTCGCCCAAGCCGGCGGTGGAGGCGTTCCGGCCATACGCGTCGGATATGGGCGTGTGCCAGTGGTTCCACTACCACGACCACCGTCTGGATGACGCCGTACGCTGGTTGAAGGACCTCGGCGTGCGCCGGCTGCGCACTGGCCTGTCCTGGGCGGATCGCTACCGCGACGGCGCGTTGGACTGGTTCGACCGCCAAATGGAGACTCTGTCCGACTTCGACGTCACGGTGACCTTCTGCTTCACCCCAGAACATCGCGGACTGGAGGCTCACCACACCAGCCCGCCCCAGGTCCCGGAGGAGTTCGCGGCGTTCTGCGCCGAAATGACGGCCCGTTATGCGCCGGTCCGCTCGCCGGTCGTCGCCCCGCAACCGATCGAGGCGAGCGCAGCATGAGAATCGGCGTCATCGGAACCGGCTATGTCGGCCTCGTCACCGGCGCCTGCCTGGCCGAACTGGGGCATGAAGTCTGCTGCATCGACAGCGATCGGGCGAAGATCGATCGCTTGCTGGCCGGCGACTGTCCCATCTACGAGCCGGACCTGCCGGCGCTGATCGCTCGCAACCGGATGGCCGACCGTCTGAGCTTCTCCAGCCATACGGCTGACGGAGTGAGCTCCAGCGACGTCGTCTTCATCGCCGTCGGCACCCCGGCAGACAGTGATGGCGAAGCCGACTTGAGCTTCGTCCACGCCGCCGCGCGCGACATCGCGGCTCATTTGCGGGGGTTTACCGTCGTGGCGACCAAATCGACCGTTCCCGTCGGAACCGGCGACGAAGTAGAAGCAATCCTGGCCGCCCACGCGTCGGACGTTGAAACGGCCGTGGTGTCCAACCCCGAGTTCCTGCGCGAGGGGTGCGCCGTCGGCGACTTCCTCAAGCCTGATCGGATCGTGATCGGCGCGGAGACGTCCCGTGCAAACGCGGTGATGGAAGCGGTCTATCGGCCGTTGACCGCACGGGGCTGCCCCGTGCTGTTCTCCGATCGCCGCACGTCGGAGCTGATCAAATACGCCTCAAACGCCTTCCTCGCCGTCAAGATCAGCTACATCAACGAGATCGCCGACCTCTGCGAAGACATCGGCGCTGACGCTGCGTTCGTGGCCGAAGGCATGGGGATGGACGCCCGTATCGGCGGGCGGTTCCTTCAGCCCGGCCCCGGCTATGGCGGTTCGTGTTTTCCCAAGGATACTCAGGCCCTGCTCGCAACGGCGCGTAAGGCCGATGCGACCCTGTCCGTGATAGCGGCCGCAGAGACCGCGAACCGACGCCGTAAACGCCATCTCGGGGCGCGGGTCGCTGCTGCGACGGGCGACCTGACCGACAAGGTCGTGACAGTGCTGGGCCTCGCCTTCAAGGCGGGCACCGACGACATGCGCGAGGCCGCCGCTCTCGACCTGATCCCCGACCTCCAGGCGCGGGGCGCGACCGTTTGCGCCAGCGACCCTGAAGCGATCGTGGCCGCGCGGCCGAAACTGCCCGGCGTCGCCTTCTTTCGAGATGCATATGCTGCGGCGCAGGGCGCGGATGTGCTGGTCTTGCTGACCGAATGGCCGGCCTATGCGAGCCTCGATCTGGAGCGACTGCATCGGATCATGCGGGGCCACCGCCTGATCGACTTTCGCAACCTTTTCGATCCGGAGGCGGTCGCCAGGGCGGGCTTCGACTACATCTCGCTCGGTCGCCCGGCGTCTCGGAGATCGATCGCCGCCCTGGGGCACGGGGCGGCGGTCATCGACCGGATGCAGTCGGCGCTTCAGTCGCCGGATGTGGACTGAACCGATGGGTGACGCGCGTGTTTTTCCACCCGATCGCGCGGCGTCATCGCCGCCAAGGGAGAGCCCCCTATGCTGAAGCGCTATGGCTACGCCTGGATCACCCTGGCCTTTTTCACCGTCTCCATAGTCTTGCATTGGCTGTTTGGATGGTTCGCCTTCGTCGACGAGGCGCGCGAGCACGGCCAGGCCGCGCAGGTCACCCCCTATCTGATGGAGATGGCGCGAGACACCTTCGAGAACTGGCAATCGGAGTTCCTGCAACTGCTGTGGCAGGTCGTCGGCCTGGCCTATTTCCTCTACGTCGGCTCGCCGTCATCCAAGGAAAACGACGACCGGACCGAGGCCAAGCTGGACGCCCTGCTTGAGTTGGTCGGCAAGGAGCGCGGCCTGGCCCTTATCGCGCAGATCGACCAGCGTCACGAACGGCACGGGGGTCATGCCTCCATCCATGTCGATCCGCCTTACGCACGGTGATTTCGATGTCTCCCATCAGTCCCCCTCCCGCCAAAGGCCCACGAAACGGCGACCTGCCCGCCTATGTCAGCAATGGCCTGATCGGTCTGCGGGTGCGGGAGATGCCGTTGCAGAGCGGCATGACCCTGGTCAGCGGCCTGGCCGGCGAACACCCCGAGCGTCGCATCGAGGCGGCGGCCCCGGCTCCCTATCCCCTTGCTGCGGACATCGGGCTGAACGGGGTCTGGCTCAGCGACCAGCCCTGGGCCGTTTCGGATCTGGTCCAGACCTATGACTTCGAGACGGCGGAGTTGGAGAGCCGCTTCGTCTTCGCTACGGCAGAGCGCCGGGCCGAGGTCGTCGTCGTCACCTTCGCCAGCCGCACCGCCCCCGCCCTGGTGTTGCAGGAGATCGCCGTCACCGTGGACGGCGCTTGCGACCTGACCCTGCGCGCCCGCGTCGATCCAGCAGGCTTGCGTGGCCGCGTCGCCCGACGGCGCACCGACACGCCCGGCGAGCCAGAACCCGCCTGCGACGGCTCAATGCTGTGGGAGACGGACGGCGCCGTCAGCACCTGCGGGCTGGCCCTGCATACCGAGGTCTCGGCCGAGGCGGAGAGGAAGGTCGAGGCTTGGGACGCATCCGGCCCCCTGGTCAGCACCTATCAATTACGCGCCGCCAAGGGTCGAACAACTAGGCTGCGCCAGATGGCGGCCCTGGTTCCTTCGGTCATCCACGCGCGACCTGATGAGGAAGCGGTGCGCCGCGTCGACCGTGCCCGCGAGACCGGCTTCGATACGCTGAGGCGACGAAACCGCGAGGCCTGGGCGGATCTGTGGCTGGGCCGCATCGTGGTTCGCGGCGCCCAGCCGGATCACCAGGCCCTGATCGACGCGGCCTATTTCTACCTCAACAGTTCGGCCCATTCCGCCTCGCCCGCGTCCACCTCGATCTTCGGCCTCGCGACGTGGCACGACTACACCTACTATTTTGGCCATGTGATGTGGGACGTGGACGCCTTCTGCATCCCACCCCTTGTCCTGTCGCAGCCGGATGCGGCGCGGGCGGCGCTGGACTTTCGGACGCGAGGGCTGGCGGCGGCGGGGTCCAACGCGCGACTGTCGGGACGTCGGGGCCTTCAGTTTCCATGGGAAGCCGCGCCGATGACGGCCCAGGAAGCGGCGCCAGGCGGCGGGTCGGCGGCCCATCATGAGGACCACGTCTCCCTGCATGTCGCGCGCGCCTTCGCGATGTACGCCGACGCGACAGGGGACGAAGCCTTCCTGCGCGAGGACGCCTGGCCGGTCGTCAGCGGCGTCGCCGACTGGTTCGTCAGCCGCACCACCCGGACCGATCGCGGTTTCGAAATCCTGCGCTCAATGGGGCCGGCGGAGGTTCCGGAGCCGCCCGACAACGACGCCTTCACCTTGATGACCGCCGCCGGTGTGCTGCGTCGTGCGCTGCGAATGGCCGACCAATTGGGGCGGCAGGCACCGGATGCGTGGGAAGAGGTGCTGGACGGCCTGTATCTCCCGGTACGCAGCGATGGCGTGATCGCCTCTCATGACGACTTCGACGTGCGAGAACCCAAGGGCGCCACGCCCTCCCCGCTCGCCGGCCTGTTCCCCAGCGACTTTCCGGCGAACGAACGCCAGCGGCGCGCGACCTTGGACTTCTTTCTTCAGCGCTGGCCCGACTACATCGGCGCGCCCATGCTACCGGCGCTCTACAGTGTCTGGGCGGCGATGACAGGCGACCGGGACCTGGCGCTGAAACTGTTCGAGGAAGGCTATGTCGCCTACGACCAGCCGCGCTTTCACCAGTGTCTCGAATACCGCCTCGACCATCCTGACAGCGAGGTTCCTGCCGGCCCCTTCTTCGCCAATCTGGGCGGGATGCTGCTGGGGCTGATGTTCGGCTTCACAGGCCTGATTATCGACGACGGACCGCCCGAGACATGGGCTCGCCGACCGGTGGTTCTGCCTCAGGGGTGGGAAGAGATCGAGATCGTCAGGGTCTGGGTGCGCGGCCGTCCAGCCCGGATCAGAGCGCGGCACGGCGACGCGCGCGCCGAGGTGACATTCCTCTCGACCTGAGCCGTGTGAGAGCGCTTTCGCGATACAGCGTATAGGCGCCGCCAAGAAGGATCAGGCCGATGCCGGCCAGCGTCGTGCTATCGGGGACCACGCCGAAGACGAGGGCGGAAAGGCCGGCCGCGAACAGAACCTGGGCGTAGGAAAAGGGCGCCAACAGCGAGGCCTCGCCCCGCGTATAGCCGACGATCAACAAATACTGGCCCATGGCATAGAGGCCGCCCATCATCACAGCCTGAGCGATCTGTAACGGCGTCATCGCCACGGCGAAGGCCGGCCACGACGCCGTCAGCGCCAGAAAGCCCACGCCGGAAGACCACAACAAGATCGTCTCCACCGCATCGCCGTCGCCGATCCTGCGTGTGGTGACGACCATCACGGCGCCGCACGCCGCAGAACCAAGCGGGAACAGGGCCGCAGACTGAAAGGCCTCTCCGCCCGGCCGCAAGATGGTCACCACCCCCGCCAATCCGATCAAAAGCGCCGCCCATCGCCGCACGTGGACGCTCTCACCCAGCACGACGATCGACAACAGCGTTACGAAGGCCGGGGTGACGAACGAAATCGCCGTCGCCTCTGCAACGCCCAAATCCCGAAGCCCGCGAATGAACAGCAGGCCCGAGCCCAGCAGCGCAAAGCCGCGCAGAAGCTGGAGCGCAGGCCGGCTCGCCACCCACCGCCGCCTGCGTCCCCACACCATCGATACGGCGACGGCCAGCAGGACGACATAGCGCATCCAGGCGATCTGGGCGGCCGGCAAGGTCGCACTCAGCGGCTTGGCGAACAGATCGGCGCAGGCGAAAAGCCCGACGGCCGCCACCACCGTCAGAGGTGCGAAAGTTCCAGAGCCGGCTGTGGAATGCAGATTGTTGGTCGCCGCCGGCGGATCGCCGTCGGGACCAGGCCAGGTGGCGATCGGAGGCGGCAAGGGGTCAGGACCAGTTGGCGGAATCCGCCGCATCGACCCCCAGCGTCTCCCCACTGATGAACCGCGCCTCGTCGCTCAGCAGGAACAAGACGGCCGAGGCGATGTCTTCAGGCGTCACCCAGGCCAACCCCATTGGCGTAGCGTCCTTATTGGCCTCCAGATAGTCTTCCCGCGTCGGATTCGATTTGTCGGGAACCGCCTGCTGAAACCGTTCCTGGCTCGACATCATTGGGGTATCGACGGGACCAGGCAGAACAACGTTGACCGTCACACCGCTTTTGGCCGCTTCCAGCGCGGCAGTCTTGCACAGCCCCGCGAGGCCGGACTTGGCGGCCACATAGGGAGCGGCTTCCTTCTCCCCATGTTTGCTGACGCCGCTGCCGATGGCCACGACGCGCCCGCGCCCCACCTCGGTCATGACCTTCAAAGCCGGCGACAGCACATTGAAGACCCCGTTCAGATTGGCCCGGACGACGGTCTCGAAGGTCTCTGGCCGCATCTCCGTAATCGGCCCTTCGATCGACATTCCTGCGTTTGCGATCAGGAAGTCGAGCCGTCCAAAACTGTCCTCGGCGCGGCGGATCAGAATGGCGGCCTCTTCGGCGCGCGCGACATCCACCTTCAACGCTATGCAGCGAACGCCTTCAGCCTGAACGGCGTTGACCGTGGTTTGAAAATCGTCCGCCGTCGCCTTGGGATAGGGCGTACCGTCCGGCAGATCGGCCAAGATATCCCCCAGGACCAGGTCGCAGCCCTCTCGCGCCAGAGCGACTGCGATAGCCCGACCGATCCCCCGCGCCGCCCCGGTGACGACCGCGCATCGTCCTGAAAATCTGGGAAGGGTCGAAGGGCAAGGTGCTGGATCAGGATCTGCATCTAACAAGGTTCAGGCTCCTCTTTTTGGACGTTGAAGTAGCGAACTGGTCGATACTGCTGCGGTTCCTGCACGCGCCATCCATGTGATTATCCCTCTGTTATAGCGGGGCTTTTTAGCGTCCGTTTTTGAACACAGGAACGGGACGCGGACGTTCTGCGCTGTGACGCCAGACACAGGAGGATCCATGTCCGTCATCGACAAGGCGCTCGCCGCCATCACACCCCAACCCTCGGAAGACCATCGCCGCGAAGCGACCGAAAAGGCCCGGGCGGCGGCCCAGAACGGCGACTGGCTGTCGCTGGCGCTCGATCATCACGAACTCATCCGCGACGCCTTCGCTCAGGGCCGCAATGCGGGATCGGCCGCAGAGCGCACGGCGGCCATGAAGACCCTCGCCCTGGTGTTGAACGGCCATTCGCTGGCCGAGGAGATCGTTCTCTATCCCGCCATGGCCCAGCACGGTCACAAGCTACAGGCGGGGGCGGCCTATTCCGAACAGACCACCGCCAAGATGCAGATGGCCGAGCTTGAGAACATCGCCCCGTCGTCCGATGCCTGGCTGGACAAATGGGGTCACATCGAAGGTGCGGTGCTGACGCATATGTTCGAGGAGGAGAACGGCTGGTTCCTGCATCTGAAGAAGCACGGCGACGATCAGGATCGCCTCACGGCGCGCTACACCGAAGAGTATCAGCGCTATGTCGACTGATCTTTCGAACAGCGCATCGGGTCTCGCCCAAGGCGGTCTAGGCGGACCTGACGATCAGCTTTTGGAAACCGGTCAGGAAGAGGTCTTCGCGCGCGCCGAGGTCGAAAGCGGCCGCATCGAACACCATTCCAACACCCAGACGACGCCTTCGCTCACGGAGATCAAACCGTCCTCGCCCAACGCCGACGGCGGAGCGGCCGAGCGCCCTGGAGCTTGAGAGGCGATGGCCAATGGTCTGAAGGACGGCATCCCATCTTCTGCGGCGCACCTGTGCATCGACATGCAGAGAATGTTCGTCGAGGACACCGACTGGAAGACGCCGTGGGCGACGCGGGTGCTGCCGGTCATCGTTCGATTATGTGAGGAAAAAGCCGAACGCACCTGCTTCACACGCTTCATCCCCGCAACGCGTCCTGGCGAGGGCCGCGGCGCCTGGCGAGGCTACTGGGACCGCTGGCCGTCCATGACGCTGGAGGTGCTGGGCGAACGAATGACCGATCTGGCGTTGGACCTTCAACGTTTTTCACCTCCCGCTTGGATCGTGGACAAGACCCTCTACTCGCCCTGGACCGGAACGGACCTCGACCCCGTCCTGCGCCGCAGCGGGGTGGACACGCTGGTGATCACAGGGGCCGAAACCGACGTCTGCGTCCTGGCGACCGTGCTGGGCGCCATGGATCTTGGATATCGGGTGGTGGTGGCGACGGATGCGCTCTGCAGCTCTTCTGATGAGGATCACGACAGTCTGATCGCTCTGTATCACCGCCGTTTCGGCCAACAGATCGAGACGGCCGAAGTCGATGAAATACTAAGGGTCTGGCCCTCGAAATAGTCAGACCGGACCGTTGAGTCCATTTGCCGACAGGAAGCGATCATCCAGCAACCAGAGCCCATCCGGCAGGTTGGCCTTGTCCATCCTGGAGAAGCTCAAATGTTCATGCACAACAAGCGCCTGATGTATACTGTAAGGGTTTCGGAAACGAACCCAGCGCTCGCCACTCTTATGCTGGAGCAGTTCGGCGGCCCCCAAGGCGAGCTGGCCGCCGCTATGCGATATTTCACCCAAGGCCTGGCCGACGAAGACGTCGGTCGCCGCGACCTGCTGATGGATATCGCGACCGAGGAACTCAGCCACTTGGAGGTCATCGGTTCGATCGTCGCCATGCTCAACCGTGGCGCCAAGGGGCGGCTGGCCGAGGCGGCGGAGGAAGAAGCCGATCTTTACGCCAGCATGACGCAGGGCGGCGAGAGCCACACCATGTCCATTCTCTACGGCGGCGGAACGGCTCTGGTGAACTCTGCGGGCGTGCCCTGGACGGCAGCCTACATCGACTCTATCGGCGACCCGACCTGCGACCTCCGGTCCAACATCGCCGCCGAAGCTCGCGCGAAGATCGTCTACGAACGCCTGATCAACGTCACCGACGATCCCGGCATCAAGGACGCCCTGTCCTTCCTGATGACGCGCGAGGTCGCCCACCAGAAGGCTTTCGAAAAGGCGCTCTACGCCATCCCCGCCAACTTCCCTCCCGGCAAGTTGCCTGGCCGGCCGGAATTCGCCGACGTCTACTACAACATGTCCCAAGGCGAGGGCGACGCGGAAGGCCCTTGGAACACGGGCGACCAGTGGACGGCGGTTTCTGATCGCGAACAACAGACAGCCGTCGACGGCGGCGACGGACACGCCGATGTGGCCTTGGCGAAGAACGAACAGAAGGCGGTAGACGCCTTCATGACCCGCACGATGTCAGACCCCGAAGCCAATCCGCTCACGGGCGCGGATTTGGGCGCTGGGCCCGGCGCCGGTTCGACTACGCCGCTCCCCTTCTAGCCAAGCGCCTCATCGACTTGCGGCCCAGCAACGGCGCGATCATGACGATCGCGCCGTTTTCTTCAGCCCGCTCCCCAAAGGGCGATCACCAGCGCTGCAAGCGCGACCATGCCGGCCAGCGCCGCGCCAAATGCGACGATGCGCAATCGCCGGAACGCCCGCTCGATGCTCTGGACGAGAATTTCAGTGTCGACAGGCAGCAAGACCATTCCCTTCGTGGCTGACGGCAAGTCCGTCTCGTCACGGATGCGCAGGCCGCATTCAAAGCCCTCGATCAAAGCCAGGTTTCGGCCTGTCGCAGAGCCAGCAGGAGCAGCATCAGAGAGCCGTTCAGGTTCCGCTCTGTCGGGTTTCGATCAGGAAACAGGCTCCGGCGGCTATCGGGGAACAGCCCTCCAGCACAGGGCTTTCCGGTCAATCAGCAACGGAGAATACTATGAAAGCCCTGAACCTCCTGACCCTCTTTCTCGTCATCGTCGGGGGCCTGAACTGGGGCCTCGTCGGCGCTTTCGAGTTCGATCTCGTCGCCGCCCTATTCGGCGAGGGGTCTGTGCTGTCCCGAGTCGTCTATTGCTTGGTCGGCCTGTCGGCGCTTTGGCAGATCGCGCCATTCCTCGCCGCGATCAAGACCCGTGAAACGCGCGTCGAGACCGGGATCCACTCATCGACCCGACGCCACTGATCGCGCCATGAATGACGACGATCGCAAGCCGCCCATTCTGCGCAATCGCCGCCGGCTTGGGTGGCTGATCCTCATCCTGCTGATCGCGTTCGCCCTGCTCTATTTCGGCGTGGGCGCCACGGCGTTCTTCAGAACTCAGCCGCCGCCGCTTTAGCTCTCTAGCGTCGCCGCTCCTAGGCGCTGCCGGCATCATCATCAACTTCCAACAAGGAGGATCGTCCCCGCAGCGACCGGGCCGCTCTACGGGGTTAGGTCGCGCCAGGGCGCGAGCTCGACCCTCGCATAGTTGCGCGGAGAGACTGACTGGACCGTCGGATATCGATGTGCCGGAACACACCGCAGCCATATCGCCATGCCGCTGCCCGGCCGCAGAAGCCAGCATCAAGTTTGTTGAATTGTAGACATTTGCAACACGGGCGGCCGTTCGATCCTTCGGTCCAGGAGGAGTTACGATGTCCGATGTTGTCCAGGGACCTTGGGTCAAAGCCCGCCCCCCCTACCTCTTCCATTATGTGAGGCTCAGAACCGAGGAGCAACTCGGCTGGTTGGAGCGACTTCTGCTGGCCAATGAAATTTATGCCCGCAGCATGCTCGAGCTAAATCCCGTCTTTAATGTTCGGACCATGGAATACAACACGTGGCACGTCGAACCCGGCCCTGGTCCGTGCCCGCGAATGGAGCCCGGACAGCCGGGGGAAGGCGTTGATAGCTCCGGGCCGACAAGGGACAGATTTGCGCACCTTGGCGTCGTCTGCCTCTCGGAACATCAGAACAGCGTGGCTGTATGGCGCAACCAGGGAGATCGTCAACGCGGAGCGTGCATAAGGTTCGCCACCACGGGGTTAGCCTCCGTGAAGACTGCCCTGCTACCTGTCCACTACGCGCAAGACGCTTCGGTCATAGGGAAGGTTCTCGGACCCGAACTGGCTTGGACGACGCGGGCCGTGCTCACCAAGCCCCCAGGGTTGAAGGACGAAGCAGAATGGCGCTGGCTGCTACCGGCTCGCGCCGGAACACACGTAAAGATTGACCCGCTAATGATCGACGGCGTCGTCCTTGGTTCCTTGATGCCCGACGGGCTTCGTGCGCGCGTCCGCCAGATTGTTTCCCAGCGACGGGCGCCGACGGCGCTGTATCAAGCAAAAATTGATCCAGAGACGCTGCAGGTGGCGGTCTTGCCGATTGTTTAGAGCGTTCCGGCAGGATTGGCGTCGACAAGGGAGCGCCTCGCGCATCGCTGACGGCGCCACCGACTGACCGTCGCTTCCAACCTGATCCCCTGCGGTCAGAGGGCTTCTTCACTCGGCCTGTGGGACCGATCAGGTGAACGCAGAGACGAGACGCCGTCGGCGCTGGCGAGCCTTTGCGCTCAAATGCAGCGGCGCTCACGCTGAGCTGGAAGACGCTCGATCGTGACTATCGCTCTAGCAGCGTCACGGGCGCCGCCGATCCCGGGCGCGCTGCTCATCTGGGCGATCATCGCGATGATCGCGACCCAACGACCAAGCTGTTCAAGGATGTTGCGCAGCCAATAGCCTAGGCGCCTATGCTTGCATCAACGCCTTGGTTCCCAAGCCGTACGACGACAGCCCTCCAGCCGCTCCCTTAGCCGCTCCGCCGACGGATTCCCGTGATGAGCCGAGCTCCACGACCGCGGGTAAACCAGGCCCAGGTCCAGTTGATGTAGACGGTAAGCCGGCTGCGAAAATCGACAAGCAGCATCAGGTGGACAAGGGACCAAGCAAGCCACGCCGTCACGCCGCGCAGATGTCGGCCGCCGAGCACAGCGACGGCCCGGGAGCGACCGATCACCGCCATTGTTCCCCAGTCCTGGTAGCGGAAGGCGGTCTTCGACGACCGCCGCCCCGCCGCTACCGCCGCAATTTGGCGACCGACCCACCTCCCCTGCTGTTTGGCGACCGGCGCAAGTGCCGGCAGGGGACGATCGCCCACTGCGTAGTGGCAGACATCGCCGATTGCATAGACCCCCTCATGCCCGGCAACCGCGAAGTCCGGTCCGACGACGACCGCTCCGTTCCTCGCGGCCTCGACGTTGAGCCACTCCGCCGCCGGTCGCGCGGCGACGCCAGCACACCAGAGGATGACAGCCGTTTCCAGGGTCTCGCCCCCGACTCGAACCCGACCTTCACCAATGTCCTCCACTGCAGAGCCAGTCCTGACCTCGACACCCAATTCCGCCAGAGCCTGCGCGGCGTAGGCGGAAAGGTTCTCTGGGAAGGCCGAGAGAACACGCGGACCCGCTTCGTAGAGAATAACCCGAGCGCTTTCCGGATTGGTGTGGCGGAATTCTCGGCGCAAGGTCTGGCGGGTCATCTCAGCCAGGGCTCCCGCCATTTCAACTCCAGTCGGCCCGCCACCTACGACGACGAACGTCGGCGCGACCGTGCGGGCGGGGCCGGCTCGCTCAGCGGCTTCGAATGCACAGAGAAGACGACGACGGATGTCGAGCGCATCGTCGAGAGATTTGAGCACGCACGCTTCGCGGCTCCACTCCGGGTGACCGAAAAAGCTGTAGGCGGCGCCCGTCGCCAGGATGAGCCAGTCGTAACAGATCTCCGACCCGTCGCTCAGAATTACGCAGCGCCGTTTGTGATCGACCCCCGTCACCTCCCCCATGATCATCGCCGTATTGGCCTGGCGCCGAAGCAGTGTTCGCGCCGCCACGGCGATGTCTGTCGCGGAAAGTGCTGCCGTGGCGACTTGATAGAGGAGCGGTTGAAACAGGTGATGATTGGTGCGATCCACCACCACGACGTCGACGGGTGTCGCTTTCAACGCCTTGGCCGCCGCCAGGCCGCCGAACCCGGCGCCGACGATAACCACGCGACGCCGCTTACCAGTCATCGGCTGCAGAGTGTCTGCGACATCCCGCATCAGCGTACTCGACAGGCTAAGACTCTGCCGAGTCTTGGCCGCCATCCCGTGCGAGCGCCTGTTAGGGCCTGAGACTCCAGCGCCACATGTTCGATGCGTTCACCAAACCACATGCCGTCGCTCATCCGTTTGTGAAGGCCGTCGGGTCGTTGGAACGCGCAGCCATGCTCCTGCCGCCGGGTCTGGCGTTCGAGCGGTGTCGTAGTGAAGCCGCGAAATTGACCGGTCGGACGGCCTTCGATCGCGCCGAGATGGGTCCGGGGTGCGGATCATGGGCGTGCCGCGATAGAGATACGGTCGCGGTGAACGACACGTTCCAGCCCTCGAATGAACTCCGGCGGCGTCATGGCCGCCCTTCCTCCTGAAAGGTCGCCAGCACGCCGAGCGTGAGGGTGCGTGCCAAACAGGCGGCGGCTTTGGCCCGGCTGTCGGCCGTCCCCTCAACCATTATCGCGCCCCGGTCACGATCCAAGGCGCGCCATCGCCATTTGCCGTCTTCGGCGTGGAGCAACCATCTGTATCCGGGATGTCCCATGTAAACTCCTGAAGACGCTCACCGGAACTGCTGAAGGCCGAGCGGGTTTTTCTAGGTCGAAAACCCGACACAAGACCTAAGATAAGACCCTGTTTAGACAGCGTATTACGGACGCTTGCGCGACGGGGCAACGCGTCATCATGCCCAATCCTTGCGCCTATGATCAGGAACTCTACGCCCGCATGCTTTGCCATGAGCTTGGCCATGTAAACGGATGGCCGTCGAGCCATGAATAGTTGATCCATCGGCCTGACTATTATTTGGATGACCAATAGTTGGCATATCTCCAGTATCCGGAACAGGCCACCAGCCGCTCCGTTGCTGAGACGTCTTGTCAACAGGAGGACATCATGAACAAGCACATCGCCGCCGCCGCCGCTATCGGCGCTCTGGTCGTCAGTTCCGTCGCCATCGCACAAAGCGGAACGGGCCAAAACAGTACGACGGGTCAATCAACGGGCCAGGGCTCCTCAACCCTGAACCAGGGTCAAGGGTCGAATATGACGGGATCGACGTCGCAGCCCGGCATGACCGGATCGGGTGCGCAAACCTCGACCGCCTCGGGCATGAACCAGGGACCAAGCGGCCCAAGCTCGTCCACGCCCTACAATAACAATGGCTCGATGAGCCAAGGCTCAGGCGCCCAGACCTCCTCTCAGGGCGGCACAGCCAGTCAATGGGCAGGCGAACGCGGCTAACGCGGGGTCGGTGACAGAAGTGCGGAAAGCCATCAGCCGTCGGACTGCGATTTCCATCGCGGCCGGCGGCCTTGCGGCTGCCTGCGTTCCGCTCGCGGGCCCTATGCGTCCGCTCCTAGCCAACCATCCCGACTATCGCCGAGCCTTGGGCGCCGCGCTTCGAGATCCAGACATTGCGGCCGTTTACATGAGGCGCGGTTACGCGCCTCTGTGGCTGGACGCGAACGGGGCGATCACCGCCGCAGGCTCGCAGGCGCTGGCCGCCATCTCAAAGGCCGGCGACTACGACATTTCACTGGAACGCGTTGCAGCAGTTCGACAACTGGCGGCCGCCGACGACAAGACGCCGGCTGGAGCGGGCGAGCTAGAAGGCGGCCTCTCGCGTCTCGTCGGACGCTTCGGGGCTGCCTTACAAGGCCCCCCGGAGGCGCAAGACCTGCTGTGGACCACCTCCAATCGTGGACGCCCCCGCGCCTCCCCTGGCCGCATCGTTCAGGACATCGCCGAGACTGAAGCGCGCGACAAAGGGCTGAGTGACGTTTTGAGCGTCCACCCGCTGCTCGACGAGTTGGCCGTGGCTGTGAAGTCCCGTCGGGAAGGCTTGACCACCCCGACTGTCCCTCACGCCCGGAACGGATCACCAGAACCGGCGTCGAACGCCCGCACGCTCAAGCTCAACTTCGCGCGACTGCGCGCACTACCGGCGTCACCGGGCCCCCGGCACGTCGTCGTCAACACCGCTTCGGCGATCCTCTACGCCTACGAAGGTCGACAGATCGTCACGACGATGCGGGTGGTTGTCGGGGCGCCTCAGACTGCGACCCCCATGATGGCGGGAGCAATAGAATACGCGATCCTCAATCCCTACTGGAACATCCCTCAGGATTTGCTGCGCGAGCGCATCGCGCCTGCCGTGCTCCAAAACGGCGTCGCCGCCTTCGATGGGCGAGGTCTGGAAGCCTTGTCAGACTGGTCTGAGAGCGCCCGCCGGCTTGACCCGTCGGGCCTGGATTGGCGCGCCATCGCTGCGGGCGCTCTTCGGGTGCGGGTTCGTCAGCAACCGGGGCCGGAAAATATGATGGGCAGGGTGAAGTTCATGCTTCCGAATGACCTCGGCATCTATCTGCATGACACACCAGACCAGCGCCTTTTCGCCAGGCCAGACCGCGCGTTCAGCGCCGGTTGTGTGCGTTTGGAAGATCCCCAAGGACTGTTCGAATGGTTGTTCAACCGGCCCCTGGGGAGCGCCGCAGACGGGACTGCAGAACAGCCCGTGCCGTTGAGGCAGCCGGTCCCGATTTATCTGATCTACCAAACGAGCACGGCGTCAAAGGCAAGAACAGTAGAGTTCTGGCCCGACATCTACGGCCGAGACGGCCTCTGACAACAGATCGCACCGAAGACGGACTGCAGGGGTGCACAACCGTGGGCCCGACCGGTGGGAGTGGGCTGTGTCCACAGACGATCATCGGAGAACTTTCAGCGGGGCGACGGTTCGTGAACAGCGGTCGACCTGATCTTCCTTGCGTCGATCCTGCTGGATCACGTGGGGTTCACGCCGGTGATGCGCCTGTTGGCTTGAAGCTGGGAAAGACCCCACCGCGAGATCTCGCTGGCCGCGAAACCGGTGGCCGCGAAACCGGCGGTCGCAGCATGGCCGCCTGAGGCAAGGCGTCGGTCTCGCCTCCTCATGATCGCCGCCGCGTCCATCGTCGGACACAAGGAACCGCCCGGCGGAAGTCCGGTTGGTTGTGCTCAGGACAAAGGACACCGCATGCTGGCGATGGATTACAGAGGCCCGCGACGGGTCAGGATCGAACACAAACCGATGCCGGTGATCCAGCATCCGCGCGACGCCGTGGTGCGCGTGACGCGGTCGTGCATCTGCGGCTCGGACCTGCACCTCTATCACGGGATGGTGCCCGACACCCGGGTCGGCATGACCTTCGGCCACGAATTCTGCGGGGTTGTCGAGGAGGTTGGCCCAGACGTCCAAAACCTGAAGCGGGGCGACCGGGTGCTGGTGCCCTTCAACATCGCCTGCGGACAGTGCCACTTCTGCAAACAGGGTCTGTTCGGCAACTGTCATGAGTCCAATGCGCAGGCCACAGCGGTCGGCGGCATCTTCGGCTATTCCCATACGGCAGGCGGCTACGACGGCGGCCAAGCGGAATATGTGCGCGTCCCCTATGCCGACTTTGGGCCGACGCTGATCCCCGACTGGATGGATCCCGATGACGCCGTCCTACTGACCGATGTCGTGCCCACCGGTTATCAGGCGGCGGAGATGGGGGGCATCCAGAAGGGGGACACCGTGGTGGTGTTCGGCGCCGGTCCCGTGGGCCTGATGGCCGCGCGCTGCGCTTGGCTGTTCGGCGCCGGGCGAGTGATCGTGATCGACCACGTCGAATACCGGCTGGAGTTCGCCCGCACCTATTGCCCGGCTGAAGTCTATGATTTCCGAGAGATCGGCGACCCCGTCGTCTTCCTGAAGAAGATCACTGAGATTGGGGCCGACGTCTGTATCGACGCAGTCGGCGCCGACGCCTCCGGCAACGCCTGGCATACCCTGTTCGGCAAGAAGCTGAAGTTCGAGGCAGGCAATGCGACCCCGCTCGCTTGGGCGATCAACTCGGTCAAGAAGGGCGGCGTGGTGTCGATTGTCGGGGTCTATGGCCCCACCGGCAACATGATCCCTATCGGCAATGTCGTGAACAAGGGCGTGACCATCCGGGCCAATCAGGCCTCGGTGAAACGGCTGCTGCCGCGTCTGATCGACCACGTCCAGGCGGGCCGGATCGACCCCAAGGGACTGATCACCCACCGCGTCCCATTGGAGGATGTGGCGGAGGCCTATCACCTGTTCTCCTCCAAGCTGGACGGCTGCATCAAGCCTGTCCTGATCCCCAATGCAGAGTGATCGGAACGTCATGACACAGAGCGATAAGGCCAACGCCGCCGCCAGCGAGGCTCCGAGCGTCGCCTATCCGTCGATCGATCCCGCGACGGTGGTCGGCTGGGGCGTGGACGCCGATCCCAAGAACGATCCGACGTGGCCGATCCGCGACCGTAGCGGCGACGACGGCGCCCGCGCCGACTGGACGCCGCCCAGCGCCCAAGTCGCCGGCGTCGAGATTCTCCAATCCGTCGAGTATGGCCGGCGGCCTGCGGTGGTCGGTGAATCGACGCCGCCCGCCGGTCTGTCCGGCATGGTGCGCCGCGCCGCTTTCCGCTTCAGCGAAGGCCAGTGGGGCCATTGGCTCCTGCTGATGGGCGCCGACCGGCTGAATACAGTCGAAGGCCTCCTGCAGGACTTCAGACGGGGCCGGATGCCGAACCCGCTCTTCGAAATGGGTTTCGTCAAACACGAGCGCCGACACGAGGCGGCGCTGGCGACAGCGGCCGTTGTGGGGGTCGCAGTGGCGGGTCTCGTGCTGCTGAACCGTCGGCGCCATCACCTTTCTCTCTAACCCCCTTAGAAGCGAGAGACGCCATGGATCCCGAACCCCACGAAGAAGCGCTCGATCCCGAAGACATGCCCGATGGCGACGAGGCCCAGGAAGAGGCGGCGCGTCAACGCGAGGAGGAAGGCGGCTACCAGTAGGAGACCCGGACGCGTCGCCGGCACCCGACCTAGGCCGTCGCCGACCACCTCGCCAGTCCGGCTTCGAACGTTGGACACCTTTGCGGATCTGCGGGGTAGTGAACATAGCGAACCGTCCTACGGGGCGCCGCATTGTCTCCGTCATAAGAAGGAGACGTTTCATGCAGGATTTTAAACTTCGTCTGGCGACGAGCTGGACCGGATTGCACCGCGTCGAGACGATCGCCGCGAGAGACCAAAGCGAAGCGCTGTCGGCGGTTCGACAACGGCTGAGAACAAGTCGGACGTTCGACAGCGCTTCGGTATTCCATCAGGGCCAGCTGCTTGCTGAGGTCGATCGCGACGGCCTGGCGCGATCGCAACTCTGGTGAGGAGGTTCGACGCGGGCAGTGACGCCCTGTCACCTCAATCAGGCTTTGGGATTGCCGACCGAACGAGCCGTCGAAAGAACGCCCTGCGCTTGATCGGGGCCTGCCCATGTCGCTTTCAGCCCCACCCGGATTTTCACCACCCATGTACGGAGACGATCAACGATGACGAAATCCCCACGGATTCCGGAAGACCAGCGAAGCCACAAAGGCGCCGGCTCGGACCCGGCAGTCGAACACGGGCACGAAATCAAGCAGGATCCGGGCGGCCCCGGCGGAGCCCACTCCCGCAATCTGTCCCAGCAAGGGCGGCAGGGAAACACCCGCCAAAACACCTCCCATCAGGGCTATCAACAGGGCCGATAGCCGTTCTCGCCGACAAAGGGTAGCGCCCGATCTTGGTCGGACTACCGTCCACCGGCCTTCATCATGCCGGGTCCGATTTCCGACATTGGGGACCGTGGGCGCATTGGCGGGGTTAGCCAAATCTCCCTTCCGAGAAAGGACCTGATGAATGGCCGTGATGAATGATGAAGTCTGGCGCGAAGTTTTCGTGGCCGGTTTGAAGAACGCCCATGCCGTCGAGCATGAAGCCCTTGCGCTTATGGATCGACAGATCGACCGCGCGAAGAACTTCACAGAAGTGGCCGATCAGTTGCGTGCTCACCGCGTGGAGACGGAACAACAGATCACGCGGCTGGAAAGATTACTCGGCCAATTTGACCAAGCGCCCTCGGGCCTCAAGGACGCCGCCCTGTCCATGAGCGGAAACTTGGCCGCCCTAAGTCATGGGTTCGCCGAGGACGAAATCCTGAAGAACGCCTTCGCGAACTTCGCTTTCGAGAACTTCGAAGTCGCCTCCTACAAGGGGCTGATCCTGCTGGCCCAGCAAGGCGATTATACAGCGGCGCTGGATCCGTTGAACGCGACGCTGGAGGAGGAACAACGCATGGCCCGTTGGGTCGACGACAGCCTACCCGCCCTGACCGAGAAGTTCCTGCGCCTGAAGCGCGAGGGCGAAAATCCCAGTCGCTGATCGGGCGAATTCCAACCGTCACTCTACGGTAAGTGTCAACATTCATGGCGTCTGGACTGGTAGCGTGAGCCGCCGTCTGGACACCTACGTTGGGTGCGCGTGCGAACGCGTCGATTACCGCAATCCCGTCGAAGCTACCGACCGCTTGCGCAGGCGCGTGGCCGTCATTGCCAGCAGACAAAGCGGTCCGTGCGTCGAATTCCGGACGTCGGGCAACAGCGCGCGCCCTCTCGCTTTCCGATCTGGAACATATTGAGGAAGAACATCATGCCGCGACGAATATTGGTCGCCGGTGGCGCGGGCTACATCGGCTCCCACACCTGCAAGGCATTGGCGCGCGCCGACTTCGAACCGGTGGTTTTTGACGACCTGTCGAACGGCCATGCCGACGCCGTTCGGTGGGGACCCCTGGTCGTCGGCGACGTTCGCGATAGTGCGGCGGTCAGCGCCTGCATGAAGGCTCATGCCGTATCTGCCGTCATTCACTTCGCCGGCCTCATCGAAGTGGGACGCTCGATGCACGAACCGGCCCTGTTCTGGGATTACAATCTCAACGGCGTCGCCAGCGTTCTCGCCGCCATGCGGGTCAACGGCCTGAACCGCATCGTCTTCTCGTCTACGGCGGCGGTCTATGGCCAGCCGGGCGGGGATTCGGGCGAGTTGTTGGATGAGGATGCACCCACGGTTCCGATCAACCCATACGGCGAGAGCAAGCTGGCGGCGGAACGCCTGATCGCCGCCCACTGCCGGGCCCATGGCGTCCAAGGTGTGGCGTTAAGATACTTCAACGCCTCCGGCGCTGATCCGGAGGGTGAAATTGGAGAGGCGCACCAACCGGAGAGCCACCTCATTCCGCTCGCTATCGAGGCCAGCCTCGGTCTAGGCCCCCGTCTCACGGTCTTCGGCCGGGACTTCTCGACGCCAGACGGCGCGTGCATCCGCGACTACATCCATGTTGCCGATCTCGCCGAAGCCCACGTGCGAGCACTGGACGCGCCCGTTGGCGACGCCGGTTTCGTCGCTTTGAACCTCGGTTTGGGCCGAGGCCTGTCGGTTCTGGATGTCATTTCAGCCGTCAGCCGAGCGACGGGGCGGGCGACGCCCTTCACCGTCGGTCCACGACGACCGGGAGACCCCGCCGTTTTGGTCGCCGATCCTTCGCGCGCGCGCGCTGTTCTGAACTGGCGGCCGGCCCACCAGACGATCGACGACATTGTCGCGACAGCGCTCGCTTGGCGCCTTAACCCGCGCTTCGGTCCCGCATCAGCGACGTCCGCAGCGCGCGTCGCTTGAATGAAACCTCTGGAGGTCTGGGGCGGTCACGAATGCACCGTTAATCGGATCGGCGCGACTTGGCGTGATCAGACCGTCTTGTCGGGCCATCAGGATCGCATCGCGGATCTCGACCTTTTCGCCGGGTTGGGTTTGAAGGCGATCCGCTATCCGGTGCTTTGGGAAAGAACCGAAAAAACACCTGGCGCCTTCGACTGGTCGTGGTCTGATGAACGTCTGGCGCGCCTGCGGGCGCTGAACATGAGACCTATCGTCGGCCTGCTCCACCATGGATCGGGGCCGTCCTGGACGGACCTGCTCGATCCCAGTTTCGCTGACGGATTGGCGACTTATGCAGGCGCGGTGGCGGCGCGATATCCCTGGGTTGACGACTGGACGCCGGTCAACGAGCCGCTGACGACGGCACGTTTCAGCGCCCTCTACGGTCATTGGTATCCTCACGAGCGCGACGAAGCCGCCTTCTGGACAGCGCTGCTCAATCAGATCGACGGCATACGGCTGTCCATGGCGGCGATCCGGGCGGTCAATCCGCGAGCGCGCCTGATCCAGACGGAGGATTTCGGCCACACCTTTGCGACGGAACCGTGCCTGGCGCAGGCTCGGCACGAGAACACGCGCCGGCTGATGACCTGGGATCTGCTGTGCGGGCGAGTGACGACGGACCATCCCCTTCATGCGCGGCTGCAGAGCTTTGGCTTGGAAGGCCGTTTGAAGCGTATCGCAGCTGATCCCTGCCCTCCGGTCATCGGATTGAACCACTACGTCACCAGCGACCGTTTCCTGGATCACCGGCTGGAGCGCTATCCAGCATCGACCCACGGCGGCAACGACGAACTGCCCTATGCCGACATCGAGGCGGTGCGAGTGATCGACCCTGCGCCTGCGGGCTGGATGCAGCATCTGCAGCACCTCTGGAGGCGCTATCGCCTTCCAGTCGCCATTACGGAATGCCATCTCGGCTGCACTCGCGAAGAGCAGCTGCGCTGGCTGGCGGAATGCTGGGATGCCGCGCTCTTGGCGCGCCATGCGGGTGTGGAGGTGGAGGCGGTCACGGTCTGGAGCCTTCTGGGCAGCCACGATTGGGATACGCTGCTGACCCAGGCGAACGGTCGGTATGAAAGCGGTGTGTTCGACCTCGCCGGCGGGGGCGTCAGGCCCACGGCGCTGGCCGCGCTGACATCCGTCCTTGCTACGCGAGGAATGGCGGATCTGCAGGTCGCGCAGGAGGCCGGCTGGTGGCGTTCGCCCCGGCGCCTGAGCTTCCCGCCCTATCGGGTCGTTCCACTGGCGGCTGCTCCGCCGCGACTGCCGCGTGCGGCGACCATCCGATTGGAGGGGGCTCCACCCGCGGAATTCCTCGAAGAGTGCAACCTCAGAGGCCTTCGCGTCGAGACCGAGAACACCGGCGGACCTTGCTGGATGGCGGTATCCGGCGCCCAGGCGTGGCCGCAGGGCAGAACATTGGACCTGGCCTTGGACAACGCCCTTCTCTTGCGTCGGGATTCCGACACGACACGGCGAAATGGTGCGTAAATTCAGCCTCATGGAACGGATCATCTTGATCCCGGATTGGCTGGTCGCCCCCTCAACGAAAGGCGCCGAATGACCTCCTCGAATTCCACGGCAGACATCATCCCTCTGAGCGCTCCCCATGACCGGCAGGACCCTATTGTCTGTCTGTCTCACCTGCGTTGGGACTTCGTCTTTCAGCGGCCGCAGCATCTGATGAGCCGGTTCGCAGCGACCCGCACCGTGCTGTTTTTCGAGGAGCCCCTGCCGGCGGAGCCCGGTTCGGGAATGGGGCTGGATCTTCGTCGTTGCGCGGAAACGAGGGTCGTCGTGGCGACCCCGCGGTTGCCCGATGGGCTCGAAGGCGCGTGCCGCCAGGCCGTTCTCCGCCAGCTTCTGGACGAGGCCACGGCGGCGCACGGAATCGAGCGGCCGGTGCTCTGGTACTATACGCCGATGATGCTGCCACTGGCACGCCACATCGACGCTGCCGCTGTCGTCTACGACTGCATGGATGAGTTAGCCGCCTTCCGGTTCGCGCCCCCGGAGCTTACCCGCCTGGAAACGGAACTCATGTCGGCGGCGGACGTGGTGTTCACTGGAGGATACAGCCTCTACGAGGCCAAGCAGGATCGCCACGCCAACATCCACCCCTTCCCGTCCAGTGTGGACCGCTCCCACTTCCAACAAGCGCGCGGGCCAGCGGATGCAAGTCGGCACGGATCAGAAGCGCGGCTAGGCTTCTACGGCGTGATTGATGAACGCATGGATCTTGACCTGATCGCGGCGATCGCTGACGCAAGGCCGACCTGGCAGCTGATCCTGGTGGGGCCTGTGGTGAAGATCCCCGAAGACGACCTGCCGCAACGGCCCAATATCCATTACCTGGGCCTACGCTCTTATGACGAACTGCCGACCCTCCTGAGCACGTGGGACGTCGCCCTTATGCCGTTCGCCATCAACGATTCCACTCGGTTCATCAGCCCCACCAAGACGCCGGAGTATTTGGCCGCCGGTCGGCCCGTGGTCTCCACGCCCATTCGCGACGTGGTTCGCCATTACGGCGCGCTTGAGGGCGTCAAGATCGCTGAAAACCCCGAGACCTTCGTGGCCGGGTGCGAGGCCGCTCTGGACCTGGGCGTCGACGGCGCGTGGCTGGATGAGGTTGATGAAGCCTTGGCCAGCCTGTCCTGGGAGCAGACCCACCTTCGCATGGCCGCCCTGATCGACAGCGCCGTCAAGCGACGCGTTCGCACGGTCGTTTCGGATTGGCGGGCGTCCCCCGCCGTCTGGCCCGCCGACCGCCGCACCCACTACGATGCCTTGGTGGTCGGCGCGGGCTTCGCGGGATCGGTGCTGGCCGAACGGATGGCCTCGAACGGAGCCAAGGTTTTGATGGTGGACCGCCGCCCTCACATCGCCGGCAACGCCTACGACCGCCCGGACGAGGCGGGCGTCCTGATCCATCAATACGGCCCCCACATCTTCCACACGAACTCCGCCGAGGTCTTCGACTATCTGTCCCGCTTCACGCAGTGGCGTCCGTATGAACACCGGGTCCTAGCCCGAGTAGGCGATCGACTGGCGCCGATGCCGATCAATCGCACTACGTTGAACATCCTCTACGGCCTGGATCTCCAATCCGACGAGGCCGCCGAGGCCTTCCTGGCGTCTCGATCCGAGCCGATCGAGGTCATTCGCACCAGCGAGGACGTGGTTGTCTCCGCCGTGGGCAGGGAGCTCTACGAGACCTTCTTCAAGGGCTATACGCGCAAGCAATGGGGGCTGGACCCGTCCGAGCTGGACCGGTCGGTCACCGCGCGCGTGCCGACGCGCACCAACACGGACGATCGTTATTTCACCGACGCGTTCCAGGCCATGCCCCGCCACGGCTACACGCGAATGTTCGAGAACATGCTGGATCACGACAACATCCGGATCGAGACGGATGTCGATTATCGAGACGTCGCGGCCGACGTGTCGCGCGACCGCACCGTCTTCACCGGCCCAATCGACGAGTATTTCGATTATCGCTACGGCCCTTTGCCCTACCGGTCGCTACGGTTCGACCACAAGACCCTGGATCAGTCGCAGTTCCAGCCGGTCGCGACCGTCAACTATCCTGATGAAGCGACGCCCTGGACTCGCATCACCGAATACAAGCACCTAACCGGCCAAGCTCACCCCAAGACCAGCATTACCTACGAATATCCCGCCGCAGAAGGGGACCCCTACTATCCCATCCCTCGGCCGGAAAATCAGGCCTTGTTCAAGCGATATGAGGCGCTGGCGCGCGAACTGGACGATGTCAGTTTCGTCGGCCGACTGGCCACCTATCGCTACTACAACATGGACCAGGTGGTGGGTCAGGCGCTGGCGACTTGGCGGCGGCTCCCGGGCGTCAAACCCGTCGAGGCGGCGAGTGTCGCCGGACTTTAATGCCGCGCTACGCCTTTCATTATTTCATTCCGGCCCCTGGAAGCACGGCCCGCGAGGAGACGACGCTGGATAGCGATGAAGCGGCGCGCGCCAGAGCGGCGAGCGAACTCCTGCGGATGCCCGGCAGGACCGGGGTGGAAATCTGGGAGGACGACCGGCTGGTTTGGCGCCGACTGAGGGGAAGAGAGGGATTCTAGTGACGGGTTGGGCGTGCGCGCGCGTCCGACCTGTAGGCTTTGGTGACATTTGGACAGGCGGTCGGGCTCGATCATGCGCTGACAACTCCCTGCGCCCAAATCTCGGCGGACGAGCGCCGCCTTTCCTGGTCAGCCTTGGATTAAGGCTGAGTTAGAGGCAGCTTTCGCCCGCGCCAGTTCCTGCGCATCGTGGGAGCAAAACACCTCGATCTCGCCGCCGCGATCGGCGATCAACCGACGCAGCCTTGATTGGTTGAGCCTCCGCTGGCGACGATCGACCTCCATCAATCGTTGATAGGCCCGCAGAAGCGGCGGGCATCGTCGCCTTTGACCCGTCATCTCGTCCGCATGGAAATAGGCGTCGCCGGCGTGCAGCAGCCAGCCTCTGTTGGAGTTGACAGCCACCCCGGCGTGGCCCCGGGTGTGGCCGGCGAGAGGAACCAGCAGAATGCCGTCCGGCAATCCCTCCAGCGGCTGAACCGCTTCGAAACCCTGCCATCGTTCGCCGGCCGGACGATAGGCGCGCCACTGATCGACCTCGCCGAACTGGGCCAGACGGTACCTCAACCCCGTCGTTCGGCCGCCGTCCCCGCCTCTGGCTGCGGAGAGTTCTTCGGCGGTCACATGGATGCGGGCGCGAGGGAAGTCGGTCAAACCCCCAGCGTGATCGAAGTCCAGATGGGTGACCACGACGTGGCGGACGTCAGAGGCGGCGTAGCCGAGCGCCTCGATCTGACGCAAAGCCGTCCGCTCTTCTCGCAACTGGATATTCATCAGGGTCAACATCAGGGGACTGATACGCGACCGCGGCTGACGGACATCCCTGAGCCCATAGCCCGTATCGACCAGGACCAACCCTTGCGTCGCCGTCTCGATCAACAGGCAGTGACAAACCAGACAACCAAACAGTCCGCGACTGCGACCATCCAGAAAAGCGCCGCCCACAGGCTTGTCGCAGCCGCAGTTGAGGTGATGGACGATCACAGCGCGGGCGCTCCAGTCAGATCGTCAGTGTCCGGTGTGGCTTGCAGCTCCGTCGCCTTCCATCGCAGCGAGAGCGTTGAAGTGCTGCGCGACAATGGGGACGGCCGAGGCTGCGGCGCGTTTCAGCTGCGGCGTATCGCCTTGGTCGGCGTAGCTGGAATGCAGCGTCAAGGCTTCCCGGTGCGCCATGATTTGCTGGCTTCTGTAAAGTTGGTCGCGAGCGGCGCCTTGGGCCGTTTGCAGATCACGGATCATCTGCGCCTTGGCGGGGTCCAGGGCCGGGGGTGGCGGCGTGAGGCCTGCTTGTCTCGCGGCGGCCGTCACCGTCGCAGTGGTCTGGGTGTGATGTTCGATCATCATCGTGGCGAACCGGCGCAAGGCCTCGTCCTCACTCCCGTTCAGCAGGATCTGACTGGATTGAATCTCATAAAGATCGCTGGCGCCCGCCATGCGGACAAAATCTGCGGCGGCGGGCGCCGCTTGGCCGGCGGCTTCGGCGATCACCTCCGCCGACGGTCCGGAAGGCGTGGAGGCACACGCGCCGATCAAGGCGGCGGCGGCGGCGGCGAGGACAAGACGTTGCATCGATATCTCCTGGGTTGGGAGGTCCAACCTGGAAGATCGGTTCAGGTTTCCTGTGACCGATGCGCGACACAGGCAACTCCGACGAAGATCCAAGGTTCAGGTGGCGTAAAATCTGGGGTATTCGATGTCTGAGGGCAGTCATTTGTCCGCGCCGTTCGGCGCCGCTGTCGTCCTCGGCTTCGCCCTGAGCGGCTTCTTCGACGGGGTCTTGCTGCACCAGATTTTGCAGTGGCACCACCTCTTGAGCTTGGTGCAGGCCGACGCCGTGTTCAGCATACGGGCGCAGATTCTCGCCGATGGCCTCTTCCATGCGTTCATGTATGTCGTCGCTCTCGCTGGTCTGATCCTGCTCTGGCGCGCCCGGCAGGAGCTAGCAGCGCCGAACGGGTCCCGTCGGCTGTGGAGCGGGGTCCTTGTCGGCTTCGGCGCATGGAATGTCTTGGATGTGGGACTTTTCCACTGGGTCTTGGGTATTCACCGCGTTCGTCTCGACGTGCCCAACCCTATCGCCTGGGATACGGGATGGCTCATCGGACTGGGCCTCGCTCCGATCGCGCTAGGACTCGTACTCGCGGTGGGCCGCACACGTTTGTTCCCGTCCCATATCTATTCCTTGCTTGCGCTCCTGGTTCTGCTGAGCGGCGCCGGCCTGTGGAACTTGCGGACGCCGCCGCCCGGCGCCGACACCCTTGTGATCTTCGCCACGACGAAAGAGGTCCTGCCCGCCGTCGCGGCTTTGGACGCTCGCCTCGTCCAGATGGATGCGAGCGGGACGGTGGCCGTCCTTCGTCTGTCCGACGACACCGCGCCTTGGAAACTGTACCGCCACGGCGCTCTGCTGGTGCAGAATACAGGGCCTGCCGGGTGTCTGAACTGGTCGAAAAGATCACCGTCCGATGCAACTCGCCGTTTGTGATCGCACACCGTCGTCGGCGCTAGGTCGGAAATCCGACGGTCGCAACGATCCGCCCGAGCAACCCTTGATGTTTTTCAAAGGGAGAAATGACCATGAAAACCTATCTTAAAATCGCCGCCGCTTTCGCCAGCCTCGGTCTGCTATCGGCGTGCGGCGACCAGAACGACGCCCAACCCCGCGACGCCACCGACGCAGGCGAACCTGTGGGTGAGGTCGGAACCTTGACCGATGTCCCCGCCAGTAATGGAGCGGCGATGCAAGGCGGCACGACAACGACGCCGTCCGCATCGGGTGCAACCGATCCGGAAAACCAGCGCCAGAACCCGCCTCAAACCACCACGGGGTCGAGCACGACATCCCCGGGCGCTACGGCTCAGGACGGCTCCACATCCTCGCCCCAGTAGATGCGGGCCAGTCATGATCACGCGGGCCTTGGCGGCTATCCGCCAGGGCCCGCCAAGGCTTCATCCCGGACGCCAGACCCGGAGAGACAGCCCGTGATGACGCAGAACGGTCCATCGACAAACCAGAGCCGCTACGGAGACTGGAAGATGAAGGAAGCAAGATGAGCAGATCACGTCGCCCACACTGGGTGATTGCCCTCGTCCTTATTGCGCTGGGCTTCATCACCTATCTGATCATCGGCGACTTCTTCTGGCGCAACGCACATTTGGTGGGCAATAGCGAAGACGCCGTCATGCCGCCGGCACAGGCTCGTGAGGGCGTGCCCTCGCCCCCGACAAACTGAAGCCAGAACACGGCCATCCCTTCCAGACGGCAAGGGGGTGGGAAATACCGCCTCCGCCGAGGCCGGCCAGCGTGATATCGCGGTTCGCGAGCACAAACTTGGCCCCCTCTCCAGATCGACGTTCAAAGGCGAGCTGCGGCCATATTCATACCGGTGCCTAATCGGCGCTAAACCTGGAACGGGAATAGAGCAGCGCCAGCGGCGCGACCCTGGGGACGAGATCTTGCGGCAGGCCCGGCGGGATCGCGACGCGCGACGGTACTGCGAGTGAAATGATCGACAACTTCCGGATCAATGGAAAACGCCGACCGCGCCCTCGGCCCAGACAAGCGCAATCACGCCGACAATGGTCAACCCGATGAGCCATCTCGGCCTGGGCGACAGCGTTCTTGAAATCAGAACCTCAAAGGCTAAACCTGCACCAATCAAAAGTGCAGCCATGGTCGCAAAGTCGGATGCGGTCCACGCGACCTCTCGGGTGAACTGCATGGCGATCCAGGGCAGAGCCAGAAGGCAGGCGATGGAAAGCCATCGTATGACGCGCCATCGCCTCGATCTTGCTCCACTGTTCTGGATCATGCCGTCTCGCTTATGATCAATGGTGCGCATCAGGCCCTGGCCTTTTTGAGTTCAGACGTCAGGCCCTTTCGGGTCTGCTCATATTCGATTTTTATACGCTGCCGCTCGACATCCAGCGCCTTTTGCCGAGCATCGAGATCGACGACAGCGGATTGATGCGCATCATCCAGGTCGGCGAGCGTCGCCTGCAGCTTCCCAATCTTGTCGCGTTTGGCTTTTGATGGGCGCCTCGGTGATTTCGGCTTGGCCTTTTCGATCTTACCGATATCGACAGCGAGGCCGCGTTCGATGACTTCTCCGGGCGAAGCCAAGGCGATCTCGTAGTCGGGGCCGCCGCTGAGTTGGCTCGCCAGTCCGGTGGCGAACAGATCCTGCTTCGACCCCCAAGCCTCCAACGCCTTGGGTCGTGAGCTCGTGGCCACGGTGAAAGCATGAAATCCGTCTGACCAGGTAAAGACCTTCAGTTTCGGCGCCATCTCAGTCGATCAACCCGCGCCGATGCGTGTGGGGGATGGGTCGGACAGGGAGGCTATGAACTCGACGTCAAAGGCGTCTTCGACCGCCGCCTCGTCAGCGAAGGACTGCTGTTGGTCAGCGCGTAGCGTGGCCAGCCGCCGCGGCGACTGCACCACCTTCTGTCTCTTGCCGGCGAGCTGCTCGATCCTCTTCAGTTTCACGCCTGCCCGCGATTTGATCAGGGTCTTGCGTATTCCCATGGTCCCATCCTCCGAACGGAACCTGGCACGGCGTTACGCGATTGTGGAGTCGAGACCGTCTGCAAAAACCGGTTTCATTGTGTTGCGCGATATAGGGCCGCGGCCTTCTTCACAAGGCGGCGGCTTTTGTCGCTTTGATCATTCGGAACAAGCCATTGCGCGCCCAATATTGCCGTATGGAGCCCTCGTCCTGATTGATCCGCATGGCTGTATGGCCGACTTGACACGGCGACCGCACATCGGGGGCGATTTCTCTTGTCACCATCCGGCGGGTTCGGGTCAGGCCGCAACCGTTTAGAAACCACTAGACGAGGTCTCTGCAACCCGCACAGAGTACTGCGTCGTGGTCGGCGCGTCGTCAGCCGCCGGGTCTTGGCCCCCATCGTCCACATTCGGTCCCTGCGAGTGTGAGGACAAGAACGTCGCCAGGGACCAAGCGAGTCAACCGTAACTGAGCCTGTCCGCGCGCCTGCTCATCGGTGATGGCGCGCAGGCTTTCATGATTGACTGGACGGCCGTCCCGAACCGTCGAGAGGGTGTATCTCGGCATCAGGAGAGATTGAATGAGGCGTTCACATCGACTGAAGCGAACCGGCGACCGTCAGCCCTCTCCGCGATAAAGCCCCCAATCAGTCCATTGTAATGTTGCTCCCGCTCGATAAACCCCATGTGATTGACGCCGGTGACAGGGGCCAGGGATCCTGCTGACGAAGCTTCCGCCAGGGCCTCGCTGGCCTCAATCTTCGTGACCAGGTCAAGATCCCCGCCAATGACCAATACTGGACACGGCATGGCCGCGATGGCCCCTGAGGCGTCCCAATCGAACATGGCAAGGTTGCCCTTAGCGAGGACCGACTGCGAATTGCGCGTCCCCAGCAGCGTCGTATGTTCGAGCTGGCTGCGCGTCACAGCCCGACCAAACTGCAGACGGTTGGAGAGGTGCGCCGTTCCGTTCAGATAGGACTGCCAGGCGCTTAGCCAAGCCAAAGGCGCGAGCAGCACCGTCAGCTTGAACATCGGCTCGATCAGGGGGCGGCGCAGCGCCATCATCAAGGGACTGAAAACCATGGTACGCAAAGGATTTGTATAGGTGGTGTTAAGCAGCACGACACCCGCCACGCGCGCATGGAAAAGGGCCGGATGATCCCGGACGAGCGTCTGAATCGTCATCCCGCCGATGCTGTGCCCGATCAAAATGACGGGGCGAGGCGCCGTCTCTTCGATCAGGTGCGCCAGGTCGGCTCCGAAGTTCGCGAGGGCGATGTCGCCCGCCGGGGGCGATTTGGATTTGCCGAGCCCCGGCAGGTCCCAGGTGACAAGACGATGAGGGATGAGGCTCCGCTCGGCGCCGAGCCGACGCTTCAAATATTGCCAGATCGTGCTGTCGAGCCCCCAGCCATGGGTGACGATGACAACAGGCCCTTCCTCGCCGCCCTCGCTCTCGACGTAAAGCGTGGCGCCGGTTGAACTGGTTGTCATCACACCCGCGCCCCGGTGCGCCCGAGTGGGTTCAATGTCGGCCTTCGCGAGGAGTAGCAGAGCGAATGCGCGTCCTCCCAAACTCCAGCCGACCACGCCGACAGCGACCCACAAACGCCAATCCTCGCGCACGCGCAGAGGGATGCCAGATGGATCAAGTAGAACGTCACCCCGCCACCAAGTCCAGATGAGGTAGGCGACAAGAGCAAGGACCAGATATCCAAGGAGCGAGAACAACGCCCGCACGAGAGGGATAAGGGGCATGGGACGTCCTGACAGCGCGGTCGTTGCGGCACAGGGCAAATGCCGCCCCATCCTCCGCGTTCCCAATGTCGTCTCGGCGACAGAAGCCGGCGTTCGGTTCCACCTCGATCGACATACTAGTCCGACGTGTCGACGCTGGCGCCGCCGCCTCCAGAAGTTCGGCGGCCGATCGCTCAAGCGTTCTCGACAGCTGCCCCCAGCGTCTTCACATGCGGGCGAGCGGTCGCATGTCGGCGTAGATGCGGCCTGAGCCGCGTTCGATCGTGAAATTCAGCCTTTAATGACGGCGCCGACCGCAGCTATGCGTTCGACGTCCCTGTAAGCCGGCGACCTCAGGCTGGAGCTGAAAATGTCGGGATCGATCTCCTCGTATGACAATGTCAGGCCTCGCCGCCGGACCAGTTCCTCAAGCGCTGTTCGAACCACATCCTCACCCTCGACCACAGGAGCCCCGGTATAGAGGATGAACCGCCCGCCAGGCGTCAGCCGATCGACGCCGGCGCGCATCCAGTCCAGCGCCAACGCGGCCCCATGCAGGTCGCCCCCGTCTCGGTACGTCACACCGCTCGCACCCGCGATGAACGGCGGGTTGGCGACAATCAAGTCGAAAATCTCAGGCGCCCCGGGCGGTCCCGAGCCCAGGCGAGTATGCAGGCTGAGCCCCGCATGGGCGGCGTTCAGCCTGGCCAGGCGCAAGGCGTCGGGATTGACGTCGCTACCGACCACGTGCTCGGCGAAGCCGCAGGACAACAGGGTTAAGCCGCCCGCGCCGGCGCCCACGCCGATGTCCAATGCGCGACGGGCAACCGGCGCTCCTTCCAGCGTTTGGCGCAAGAAACGCGCAAAGCGATGGCTGTCGGGGCCCAGGAAGACGGCGGCGTCGCCGGCCGCTCCGGGCGCCGAATGGGCGAAGAGAATGTCACCGACGCGCCCGACCCGCAGACGAGACCGCAGCAGCCCCTCGCTGGCGGCGAGCAGTCCTGCCTCCTGCAGAAGACGCTCCAGCCGAACCGGAAGAAGGCCAGTCGCGAAGGGACGGACCCACCCGAAAACGTCCGTCATGAGGCTGGCTTGGTCGGCGCGCCGACGTTGGCTTACAAGCTTGTGGGTGCTGCGGTTCGGCGTGGTGAACTGGTAGTCCGACGCTTCGAGCTCTGCGAGGAGGCCCAGGACCGCATCATCATAAGACGTGAGAGACGAGACGACCGGCGGCGGATGGAGCATCACGCCGAACGGAGAGCCGGCGCGGCGCCCCAGAGATGGTCGCGATAGGCCTGATAGCAGCGCTGGCCCGCCATCAGGCGCATGACCGCCCCCTCGGCCAAACTGCGGATGCAATCGGGATATTCCTCAGCCAGGGGGCGCAGGACCTCCTCGTTCCAGGTTCGTGAATGTTCGACGTCAAGTGTGGCGTGAAGTGCGAAATACTTCCGCTCCGGTCCGACGCCGACGCGTTTCAGGCCCTCAGCCACATGGCCCGCGCGCCAGGGCGCCGTCAACTCAACGGCCCCAAGCGCCCCCAAAGCGTGAAACGCATACCGGCGTGTCGTTGAAAAGGCCACGAGGGTGTTTCCGAGCGCGAGAGAAGGCCAGACCGTCCCTTCGATGGTCGGGCTCAACTCCAGTCGATCGGCCAGCTTTTGCAGCATCGGTCCATGCATGCCGCCTTCGTTGCCGCGGCCCATTTCGTCCCAGTAGTTTCGGGCCAGCTCCAGCTTGGGGCGGGTCGGCATCTTGACCTGCGCGATTGCGACGAGATCTTCGAAGCCCGCTTCCCCGGCGACTTCCTGCAGCAGGAACCACCGCATCTGGTCGAGAGACGCCGTCTCCGCCAACCAAGGGAAGAGGGGATCGTTCTCTCCGGGTCCATTCCCCTTCAGGGCCTCAAACCAGGCGATGAAACCCTCCACATCCGTCGGCAGATCGCCGAGATAGGCGGCGGCCTCAGCACGCGCGCGCTCGACGAACGCGCCCTCCTCTAGGCTCATCTCCGCGTCTTCGCGCACGTCGGCCATCCAGTTGGGCCCGGGCGTCGTCGGCGCCAGGCGACGATTGTTCCACCGGGCCAGCCGCTGATGGAAGCGGGCCGGATCGGCGAACGCATTGAACGAGGAAGGTGTGGTCACGTCGGCGAACATCTCAGGCTCCGTCTATGCGGTTCCCCAATACGCCTAGTGCAGGGTCAGGTTCCACTAGGTAAGCCAATGAGAGCAACGAGTTAAGTCGTATATCCGACTCTGGAACAGTGTGGCGTCAGTGGATGTTTCCGACAGTCTTAAGGAGACTCCGCATGGATCACGCTGGCTATTCCTGGAGCCTTCGGCCAGAGGGCGAGGGTTGGGTCTGGGTCATTCGGGCCTCTGAAAACGGCCTGCCCCTCGTCACCGGATCCGCCCCCTCGCGGGCCGTCGCCGCGGCCCTCGTCGTCCGCGGCATCGCCCGCGGGATGACGCAGATTCACGCGCCTGAGAGCCTCGCCGCATGAGCTCTAAAAGCCTGCATATCTTAGAGCGTGCAGTCTATCGCGGTCCTCATCTCTATGGGTCCCGCCCCATGGTCCGGATCCAGGTCGATCTGGGCGAGCTCGAGGCTTGGCCCAGCGATCGACTGCCGGGTTTCAACTCCGCCCTGCTCTCGACCCTACCCTCGCTCGATGGGCACGGCTGCTCGTACCGGGAGCCCGGCGGCTTTGTTCGCCGGCTTGAAATTGGAACCTGGTTCGGCCATGTCGTCGAACATGTCGCGCTGGAGCTGCAAACCCTGGCGGGCCTAAAGGCCTCACGCGGCAAGACGCGATCGGTCAGAGGACGGCCTGGCGTCTACAACGTCCTCTTCGACTATGCGGACGAGGCCTCCGGTCTTGCCGCCGGCCGCCTTGCTTTCCAGATTTGTCATGCGCTTCTGCCGCCAGAGCTCCAGGGTCTGGACGGTCTGGACCTGGTCACCGCGCCGACCACAATTCCTGAAGACCGCTTTTCGGCGATCAACACGGTCGATGAGGCTGTGCAACTCTTGAAGGAGATCGCACGCAGAAGCGCATTCGGCCCCACGACGCAGGCGTTGGTGGATGCGGCGCGTCGCAGGCGCATACCGGTCACGCGGCTGAACAGTCAGAGTCTAGTCCAGCTTGGTTGGGGATCGCGGCAGCGCCGCCTACGCGCCAGCGTCACCGACCGTACCGGGTTGGTGGCCTCCGAACTCGCCGGCGATAAGGCGCAAGCCAAGGCCCTGCTGCAGGAGATCGGGTGCCCCGTGGCCAAGGGCGTCGTCGTCACCACGGCGGATGAGGCCTTAAGCGCCTCGCGCCGCTTGACGCGACCACTGGTCGCCAAGCCGCTGGACGGCAACCATGGGCGCGGCGTCACTACAGGAGTGACGACCGATGACGCGCTGGTCGCCGCCTTCGGTCTCGCCGCAGCTCACAGCCGCCGCGTGATCGTGGAGGAAGAATTGCCCGGTCGCGACCACCGTATCCTTGTCGTCGATGGCCAGGTTGTGGCGGTCGCCGAACGCGTGCCCGCCCAGGTGATCGGCGACGGCGTCAGCAGCGTCGCCGCTCTCGTCGATGTCGTCAATCGCGATCCACGCCGAGGCGCGGGTCACGAGAACTCCCTGACCCGCATCCGTCTGGACGATGCCGCGGCGCATGACATTTTGGAGCGGCAAGGCTTATCGACCGAAAGCGTGCCCAGCGTCGGGCAGGTGGTTGTTCTGAGGACGACGGCGAACCTGTCCTCCGGCGGTACGGCGATCGACCGCACGGATACGATCCATCCGGACAATGCCGCCATCGCGCGACGTGCGGCCTTGGCTGTGGGCTTGGATGTCGCCGGCATCGACATGCTGGCGCCCGACATTTCCAGGCCGGTCCGGGAGACTGGCGGCGGCATTGTCGAGATCAACGCCGCGCCCGGCCTGCGCATGCACATGGACCCGTCAGAAGGGACGCCGCGCGACGTCGCCGAGCCGATTTTGCGAATGATCTATCCGCCGGGTTCGCGCGCACGGATTCCCATTCTCGCCGTCACGGGCACAAACGGGAAGTCGACCGTAGGCCGCATGCTGGCTCATATCTTCTCGCGTCAGGGCCAGACCGTCGGCCTCACCAACACCAGCGGCGTCTATATCGGCGATGAACAGATCTCGGCGGCGGACGCCAGCGGCCCTAAGAGCGCGCGTATGGTTCTGCGTGACCCCACAGTAGACATCGCCGTCCTTGAATGCGCGCGTGGCGGCATCTTGCGGGAAGGCCTCGCCTTCGATCGGTGCGACGTCGGCGCGGTTCTCAACGTGCAGGCGGACCATTTGGGCTTGAAAGGCGTGGACACGCTCGGCGACCTCGCGAGGGTGAAGTCCGTGGTCGTCGAGGCCGTCGGCCGGCGCGGCGTCAGTGTCCTGAACGGCGACGATCCGCTCACCATCGCCATGGCGCGTCACGCCGGCGGCCGCGTCTGCTGGTTTTCTATGCGCGGGGGCGAAGACTGCCCGGGTTTCATTCTCAAACACATCGCGGGAGGCGGAATGGCCGCCCTGTACGACCCTGTTACGGGAGAGCTGGCGGTCCATGACCGGGAGGCGCGTCATCTCGTCTGCCGCGCCGACGCCATACCGGCCGCCATGGGAGGGCACGCCGCCTTCAACGTCGCCAATGCGCTGGCTGCCTCCGCCATGGCCGTGGCGGCTGGGCTATCGCCTGACGTCGTCGGCGCAGAATTGGCGACTTTCGCCTCGACCTACGAGCAGAACCCCGGACGCCTCAATGTCCGTGACGTGGGCGGTATCCGCATCATCATGGACTATGCGCACAATCCTGACGGTTTGCGGGCCCTGGGGCGTCTGACCCAGGCGCTCAAGACAGAGGGTGGCCGAAGCATCGCCATGCTCAGCGTTCCCGGCGACCGTCGCGACCAGGAAATCATAGAGATGGGTGAGATCGGCGCAGAACATTTCGATCAGCTGGTGTTCCGCGAGACGCCGGACAACCGCGGCCGTCCCGGCGGCGACGTCATCCGCCTTCTGACGCAGGGGGCTAGGTCCGCAGGCTGCGCTTCCGAGCGGATTACGGGCATTCGCAAGGAGGAGGAGGCGGTGGCTGCCTGTCTCCAGATGGCTCGCCCTGGAGACCTCGTCATCCTGACACCGACCAGGATCGAATCGGTCTGGCGCCAGGTGCAGGTCTTCGAACCCCGGCCTTCGCCACCTTCGCCTCCCCCTCCCGCCTTCATACTGGAGCCCCCGCATGGTTGACGCCGCCGGCCCCCTCATCATCATCGGCGGCCACGAGGACAAGGAGCATGACCGGGTCATCCTAAGGCAGGTCGCCAAGCGGCTGAAGGGGGGACGGCTGGTCATAGCCACGATCGCCTCTCATGAGCCGGACGGCTATTTCGAGAGCTATCGGCAGGCGTTCGCCGACATAGGCCTGACCGACTTGGTCGAACTCTATGTAAATGAACGCGCCGAAAGCCAGTCGCCTGAAGCCCTTTCGCTACTTGACGGAGCGGGGGGCGTCTTCTTCAGCGGCGGCGACCAGCTTCGGATTTCAAGCCAGATCGGCGACACCCCGATCGAGAAGCGCATCCGCGAGCTGCATCGCGCCGGGGGACTCATCGCCGGCACGTCGGCAGGCGCGTCGGTCATGAGTGAAACCATGCTCGTCAATGGACCCAGCGCAGAGTCCTATCGTATCGGCGAGCTTCATATGGCGCCCGGCCTCGGCCTTCTCCGTAACGTGATCATCGACCAGCACTTCGCCGAACGAGGACGCTATGGTCGCCTGATCGGGGCGGTCGCCCACAATCCGCGCCTGCTGGGGATCGGCATTGATGAGGATACTGCGATCGTCGTGGAGGAAGACCGGTTCCTCGTCATAGGCAGCGGCGCCGCCTACGTCGTCGACGGCGAGGGTTCAACCCACTCAAACATCGCCGAAGCGCGCGCCGAGCAGGCGCTGTCGATGTTCGACATCCGGGTCCACGTCCTCTCCGCAGGCGACACCTTCGCCATCAAAGAACGCCGTCCGGCGTGCGGCGGGAGTGATAACCCATCAAGTTTACAAAAGTAGGAGCGACGCCCTTTTTGGCGTCCGCGTAGAGGAGATGACCGTGGGACTGTTCGAGCAAGCCTTTCGCGAGACGGAGGTCAGACCCCTGAGGGGTGTTCTGGCGGAAATCGGCCAAGTTCTGGACCGCGTGCGGAACCCCGAAGACAATTTAGAAGAGGGCGAAGCGCTGACGGCGATCGCTCGGCTGACGCGGGAGGCCCGAGGCGACGTCTACCAGAAGCCTTGGGGTTGATGGACCTGTCCCCATCGCCCCAGGGCGTCTGGTCGCTCGCTCTTCACGGCGGCGCCGGCGTCAAGACAGGCCGCGACTACCGCCGGGCCGAAGCCGCTCTTGGCCGCCTCGTCGTGCTGGGAGGCCAGAGGCTTGCGGAGGGCGCGGCAGCCTTGGACGTCGTCGAGGATCTAACCGCCGAGATGGAAGCTTCCGGCCTGTTCGTGGCTGGCCGGGGTACGTCGCCCAACGCTCTGGGCCAGGTCGAGTTGGACGCCAGCCTGATGGACGGACGCGACCGCCGATCCGGGGCTGTGGCCGCGCTGCAAGGCATTGCGAGACCGATCCGAATGGCTCGGTGCATCCTCGACGCTGGCGACGCGGTCCTGATGGTCGCGGAGGGCGCTCGGGCTCTCGCTATCGAACAGGGGTTGGAAGAGGTGCGGGATCTGTCCAGCTGGCTGAGAACCCCTGACGGATTCGACGCGCAAGACCTTCCCTCGGGCCACGGCACGGTCGGCGCCGTCGCGCTCGACCGTCACGGCGCCCTCGCAGCGGCCACTTCGACGGGCGGCACATACGGCGCGAAGCCCGGTCGAGTCGGCGACAGCGCCGTGATCGGGGCAGGAACCTGGGCGGACGATCGAGTCGCGATATCCTGTACCGGCGAAGGCGAGGCTTTCATTCGCGCGAACGCGGCGGCGGACGTCGCCGCCCGTCTTCGGTACAACGCCGCGCCGCTGAACGACGCCGCCCAGGCGGTGCTCGACGCCGTCCGCGCGCTCGGAGGAGACGGTGGACTGATCGCCATTGATGTGACCGGAGAGATCATTATGCCCTTCAACACGCCGGGGATGAAGCGCGCTTGCATGTCCTCACGCTCGCCCGCCCGTGTAGGTTCGGTCGGCGCATCCCTCCGTCAGGTTGGAGACGAGGTCTGAGCCAGGCCATCCTTCGCTTGCTGCAATACGATCGGGGTGTCCTTTCGGTCATCGACGTTTCGAGCAGAAACAGATCAGTTCGACAGGACGTCGAGCACTGTTCAGGAAAGGGCTGCTGCGACGGCGCAGGGCGGATCCCCGCGAACGCCGACCGTTCTCGCATCATCTCGTCTACCCCTGCCTCCCTCCTGGACCGACGGCCTTCCGACAGCGGTGAAGTCGATGCACGCGCCTTGCATCTGTACCGGCTCTTCAATGGCCCAAGCGTGCCGTCGCTCTGCTCACCTGATCCTCAAGCCTCTGCGGCGCCGCCGCGGAGAGTCTGATGATAGCCGAATGCAACTCTCGCAGCGAAAGAGCCTTATGTGGCGCAGGCGACAGAAGCCTGAGAACGATTCATACACCAGCTCGCCATTGGGAGGGGCTGGGGTGAAGGTCGTGGAGACGCGCAGCATGGAAGCGGCAAAAGCCAACGGCCTATGGGCCGCGATGACCGAGGAGGACAAGGCCGTCCTGGGCCGACGCGCTGTTCTCTCCCATCTTCCAAAGGACGACATTCTCCTCAGGCGTGGCGAGGCCGTCGACAGGGTCTTCCTGCCGATCGATTCCGACATCAGCAATGTCATCCACCTGGCCGACGGCATGCTGTCCATGGCCAGCAACGTGGGACGCGAGGGCGTGACCGGGCTAGCGGCCTTCATGGCGGATGAGCCGATCGGCTGGGATCTACTGGTCGCCGTCGGAGGCTCAGCCCTGGCGATCCCGACGCAGGCCTTCCGCGAGCGCATGGATGCGAGTCCTCACCTCCACCGGCTTCTTCTCAGCCTTACCCACTACAATCAGATCGAGGCCGCTCAGAACGCCGTTTGCAACACGGTTCACTCAGTGACAGCCCGCGTTGTGCGCTGGCTGCTTATGACACAGGATCGGACGGGCCGGCACGAGTTCGATCTTAAACAGGAGGATCTGGCGCAGCTGCTCGGGGCCCAGCGCACGACGATCAACAGCGTGATCCGAGCTTTGTCCGACAGCAAAGCCGTGCAGAGCCGCCGCGGTCGACTCCGTATCCTCAACAGGGACGCCCTGATCCGGCAGACCTGTGAATGTTACGAGGCGATCGGCAGCACCCGGTGGCGGAGGGCGCACTAGGCTCACGTTGCGAAGTGCGCAGTGTGAGGGCGCTCATCGCGCATCAGCCGAATAGGCCCTCCGCCGACCTCACCACCCCAGGCGCGAAGCCGCTCACGACCCAAAGTCGTCGCCCCAAACGAAAGCAAGCTTCGCCTTTCGATCAGACGGCGCGAACTCTCATCCGCGATGACGCCGAACGTGAACCGCAGGGCTGCGGAAGTGTTGTACCCCTATGACCGCGAAAGACGCCCTAGCCTGCCGCCGCGCCCTTAGGGAAATCCGCGAGATCGCCGCCGTCGCCCTGCTGGATGACGCCCAGATTTCTGAACAGGAGTCGCTCCAGACGATCGCCGCCATCGCCGGGTGGGCGGCTGAGGGCACAGGTTCGGCTCCGCTCGACTGCGCAAACGTGATTCGACGCCTGGACGCGGCGATCGGCGAGGCGGACATCGAGAGCCTGGACGACCGGTCCGCAATGGATCTGTTCAAGACCGTCATCGCCCTTCTCCAGTCAAACGTGAGGCACGGAGCGCCGGCGGGATGACCTGTCCCTGGCCCGCCCGCCTTTGGATCGTCCGCCATGGGCAAAGCGCCGGCAACGTCGCTCGCGATCTTGCCCACGCCGCCGGCCTCGGGGAGATCGATCTCGATATCCGAGATGTCGATGTGCCGCTCAGCGATCTCGGGCACGCGCAATCCGATGCGCTGGGTCGATGGTTCGCGGCTCTTCCAAAGGAAGATCGCCCGACCGTCGTCCTGACCTCTACCTATCTGAGGGCCCGCCAGACCGCGATCGCGATCGCCGAGGCGGGCGGTCTCGCCAGGGCCGATCTCGCCTTCTGCGTCGACGAACGCCTGCGCGAACGCGAGTTCGGCGTGCTTGATCGCTTGACCACCCACGGCATCGCAGCCCGTTATCCGGAACAGGCCGAAGCCCGTCGCCGGTTGGGAAAGTTCTACCACCGACCGCCGGGTGGGGAGAGCTGGTGTGACGTCATCCTCCGGCTTCGTGCGGCCCTCGACACACTGAGCCTGCATCATCGCGACGAGCGCGTCTTGATCGTCTGTCATCAGGTCGTGGTCCTCTGCCTACGGTACCTGCTGGAAAGCCTGACCGAGACCGAGATCCTCGCGATCGACGCCGAAGGCGATGTCGCCAACTGTGGTGTGACGACCTATTCGCGAAATGGCGAGGACGGCCTTTCACTCGATGGCTACAACTTCGTCGCCCCGCTGGAAGACCAAGGGACGCCGGTGACGTCCGCGCCGGACGCCAAGGTCGCCGCGCGATGACGACGCGCCTCGATGCTTCGGCCCTGTCCCGCCATCCCCTGCCCCGGCTTCCCGAAAACGGCGACAAGGAAGACCGGGGCGCTGTGCTGGTTGTCGGTGGCGAGGCTGTGATGGCGGGCGCGGCGATCCTCGCGGGCGTCGCTGCCCTAAGGGCCGGTGCGGGCAAGCTGCAGATTCGGACGGACCGCGCCTCGGCCGCCGCGGTGGCCGTGGCGGTGCCGGAGGCTCGGATCGTCATCGCGCCCGCGATGAGCGCCTCCCCTCTGGTCCGCCAAGCCGTCAAGGCCTCCGCCCTCGTGCTCGGCCCTGGCATGGACACCGGCAAGTCCCGGCGGCGCTTGGCGTCGAGGTTGCTGGAAAGCACTCCCTCTATCCCGGCGGTGATCGACGCCGGAGCGATGCCTGTCTGGAATGAGGCCGCCGCCTTCGCCGCACGCGCCGACGGCAGAATCGTCATGACGCCTCACGCCGGGGAGATGGCGGCGATCCTCAATCGTGACAAGGACGACATCCGGGCCGATCCGCTCGGCGCCGCCCGTGAAGCGGCGGCGATGTTCCGCTCGGTTGTGGTGATGAAGGGCGCGACAACCTTCGTCGTATCCCCGGACGGGATGGCGTGGCGACATGACGGCGGTGTAGCGGGTCTCGGCACCTCGGGCTCTGGCGATGTTCTGGCCGGTACGATAGGCGGGATCCTCGCCCGGGGCGCTCCGCCGGCGGTCGCCGCCCTCTGGGGTGTCGTCCTCCACGCCGAAGCGGGCTCGGAGCTCGCCGCGACCGGCGCACCGCTAGGCTTCCTGGCGCGAGAGCTTCCGGGCCGATTGCCGTTCGTGCTCGACCGGCTGTGTCCAGCCTCGGACGCCCCGTCCTGAGAGGGCCGGGCCTCGCGGCGCTTCTATCTCGTCCGGCTCCGGAAGTCGCCGCTGGTCTGATCGGCGCCCGTCTCACGGTCCACGGCGCAGGCGGGATCATCGTCGAGACCGAGGCCTATGACGTTCACGATCCCGCTTCGCATAGTTTCCGCGGACCGACCCCGCGCAATGCGCCGATGTTCGGGCCGATCGGCCGGGCGTATGTCTATCGGATCTACGGCCTGCACTGGTGTCTGAACATCGTCTGCGACGCCGCGACGCCTGGCAGCGCGGTCCTCATCCGCGCCCTCGAGCCGGTGTGGAATCTGGAGGTCATGGCCGAACGCCGGGGCCAAGTTCGAGCCCGGGATCTCTGCGCCGGTCCGGGCCGTCTGTGCCAGGCGCTCGAAGTCACGGGCGCACTCAATGGCCGGCCGATTGCGGCCGCGCCGTTTGCGCTTAACCTTGGAGATGCCGAGCCGGTCATCGTCGGCCGGCGGATCGGCATCCGACACGGCATCGAAACGCCCTGGCGGTTCGGCCGGTGCGGCTCACCTTATCTCAGCCGCTCATTTGCCGGCACGACGGCTTAAACGGATGCTTTAATCGCGACGGCTTTGGTGAGCCGCTCACGTGGAGCCGGCACTGAAACTCACGAGGTCTGAGACGTGGCTGCGGCTCCCACACTTCCGAGATAGGAGGCGTGGAAGGAGCGCTTTGGCGAATCGCGCGTTTGCTGAATGCAGAGCCTCAACATGACGATGATACTGACTCTCTTGCGTCCTCCCAGGACCGGCTGTCGAAGATCGAAGCCCTCATTAATGAGGTGCACGCAGGCCGTTTCGCTGAAAGCGAAGTCCTTCACCGGATCTCCGTCCTCGCCTACCGTCCATCGTCTAGCGAAATCCACCAGAAGCCTTAGGGCCGAAGAGGAGAACCAGCGTGACCAACCCACCAAAGCCGCCCCCTCCTTCCCGGGGCGAACTGCCTTATCCTGGGAGTTCTGACCGAGCGGGCAAGGGTCCCATCAAGATCTATAAGGCGGGCCAAAACGCAAAGGGCGACACACGCTCCTCGGCAGCCTCCATCCCGCGTTAGCCGTTCTTCGGCTAGGCAGGCGCTCATGGCCGCGCCACCGGCCTTTAATGAGCGCCCTGGCCGCCGTCATGCGAACGAGGGGCATTCGGGCGGTGATGACGGCCAAACCTGGGTCAACGCGCGCGCTTTCGCGGCTCGTCGGCGAGTTCGCGCGTGCGCTCAATCAGAACCGCAAGACGTCCCTCAGCGCCAGCTGCGCCGCCGTCCTGCTGACAGTAGTCAATCGCGTCTCGCACCCTGGCGCATCAGCGCGAAAGCCCCCGCAGCGGCGATCAAGAGCAGGCCTGCGGACAACAGCGGCCGGTTCGCGGCGGTCGTATAGGTGCTGAAACCGCGACCCGGCCCTTTAGCCCTGTACAGACGGCCTTCAGACCGCCCCCCGAACAGGTTGTCGCCTGGCGTCTCGGGATCATTTGATCGCTGAATCTTAGGCATAGACCAGCCGAAGAAGCGATCCATGAGCCCCGGCATGAGTTGGGCGCTGGCGACCATGGCCCGGCCAGCGCCGCCGACGGTCACGCTGCGGACCTTGTGGGTCGCCGCATGCAGGATGGCGCGCGCCACCACTTCAGGCGCATAGACCGGCGGCGCCACCCGCGGTGTGTTGTCCGTGTGGTTGCGCGCGTGCTCCGAGAACGGCGTGCCGATACCGGACGGCTTGATTAGAGTGACCTGCACTGGCGAGCGGGCATGCCGCAGCTCCATGCGAAGAGCGTCCGTGAAACCCTTCACGGCATGTTTGCTGGCGGCATAGGCTCCGAGCAGCGGAATGGCGAAGTCGGAATTGATCGATCCCACGTTGATCAGAGTCCCCCCGCCGTCTCGGGTCTTGAAGTGTCTGACGGCGGCCTTTGAGCCGTACACCACCCCCCAGTAGTTCGTCTGGAACAGGCGGCGATGCTCATCGGACGGCAGATCCATGAGCGCACCATAGACCCCCACTCCTGCAGCGTTGATCCAGGTGTCGAAACCGCCGAAGATGTCTATGGCCTTATCGACGACGGCCTGAAGCTGGGCCTCGTCCCCGACATCCGCGACGAGGGATACGACCCGTCCGCCCTCCTCCGTGATCTCACGGGCGACCCTATTCAACCCATACTCTGTGCGGGCGACAAGCACGATGGCCGCGCCCCTGGCCGCAGCGGTCTTCGCCGTCGCCAAGCCGATGCCGGATGTGGCGCCGGTGATGACGACAGTCTGTTGGTCAAGCGTCTTCTGGCGGAGCGTCATGTCGCTTCCTCGCGGCGGGGGGGGGGGGGACCCCAATCGAACCGGCAGCCCCCACCGGAGGTTCCGCCCGCTTGCAATCGAGGAGCCTCACGCGAACGGACTGTGGAACCGACGATCGAGATGACGGTATCGCCTACGCCCTTTCTCGATTGCACGAGCCGCTCGACATCGCTGCCGACGACCTTCGAACCATCGCGACGCTCGCGACAGAACATGTTCGCCAGCGACGTTGAGAACTCGACCGTTCGGCCGTCTTCCAATTGCCGTTCGCGCGTCGCCTTCGCCGCCCCTGTCCTGGATAGCCGTGTCCTGCGGTCCCAATCATCGTGCGGCAGGTCTCATGCACACGCGCTTCTGGTCAGCCCCCCGCATCGACGCCGTCGCCTGAACAGATGAACTCCAAACCTCGCGTTATCCGCCTCTCTCGGGCGGCCCGATCACGCCGCGCGCGGCCTCTCCTGGCTTGATCTGTCCAATCGTCCCCCGGTCTTCGCAACCGTCGACGCCGACTTTCTTCCCCGGCCTTTCGGCCTCCTCGCGAGACAAGAAAGACGTCGCCTCTCGGTCCTTCGCCAAGGCTTCGGGCCCGGTGGCGCCTGCGGCTGCGGGGCTGCGGACCGGCGTCCGCTCGGCCTGCCGATCGCCATCGAGGCCGCGGCTGGCGCGGCTCGATCCACAAAAGGAGAGACGAACATGGCGACCATTGGAACCTTCACCCGCACCGACGACGCCTACGCGGGCGCCATCAAGACCCTGAGCCTGAATGTCCGCGCCGAGTAGTCTGACCACACCACCCGGAAAATCTCCTCCTGCCGCATGGCTGTAGCGACCGCGAAACGGATGACTCTTGCCATCGGAATGATTTGGCGTGGATTACCTTCAAAGTGACCGATAAGCTTCTGCAGCTCTTCCTCAGTCGGTCTCCGATCGCGATCAACTCCCTTGCCGACAAGTCCAAGGCGCTTAAGCGCCAAACGAGCCATGTTCACCGGCTCGGCGGAGATTGTCAGTCCGTGGACTGCGATCGCGTGTGTGATGACCAGCTTGATGGCGCCGATGTCGATGCTCAAAGTCATCGGCCCAGCCCCCTCCTTCGCCCGCTCTTTGCCGAAGTCGATGAATAACTGCCGATCGATTTGACCAAGCTTCTTCCGCCCGAGGCGCGCCTTTAGCATTCTCAGCGTCGCGGCTTTCGACCGCCGCGGTGCCTTACCAACCGATTTCATGTCGTCGATGTGCAGGTCGATAAGCTCGCCGAAGGTGCGAAGACGCGCAGCGCGTTCAGGCGTCGGAACCTCACCACGATCGATCCGGCCCTCGGTCTCGGTGGCCCAGCGGCGCGCATCATCGCGTTTGAGGAAGGTCTCGCTTATATAGCGGCCCTTCCGTCTGACCTGGACCCGCCATGTTCCGGACGGGAGTTTAGAATATGTCGCCATTTTCGTGTGCGCTCTGTGTGCACTGAGATGTCGAAAAGCCGGAAAAAGCGTCGCAACACGGCGTAAAATCGAGTGCACACGTCACCAACCAACATTTTGATATTACTGTAAAAATGTCGATAAATCAAGCACGTAGGCTGGCCGTGGCCCCGATGATGGACTGGACCGACCGGCATTGCCGGGCGTTTCACCGTGCGCTGACGACGCGGGCCCTGCTCTATACGGAGATGGTGACGGCGCCGGCGGTGCTGCATGGCGATCGCGAGCGGCTGCTGGGGTTCGATGCGCTGGAGCATCCGGTGGCGCTGCAGCTGGGCGGGTCGGATCCGGGGCAGTTGGCCGAGGCCGCCAAGATCGGTCAGGCGTTCGGCTATGACGAGATCAATCTGAACGTCGGCTGCCCGTCGGACCGGGTTCAGTCGGGCAGGTTCGGGGCCTGTCTGATGCGCGAGCCTGAGCTGGTGGCGGACTGTATGGCGGCGATCCGCGAGGCAGTCAGCGTTCCCGCCACCGTCAAATGCCGCATCGGCGTGGACGATCAGGATCCGGCGGTCAGCCTGTTCGCCACCGTGGACGCCTGCGCCGCTGTGGGCGTGGAGGTTTTCATCGTCCATGCGCGCAAGGCCTGGCTGAAGGGGCTCTCGCCCAAGGAGAACCGCGACGTGCCGCCGCTGGACTACGCCCTGGTGCGCCGGCTGAAGCGCGAGCGGCCGCATCTGAACATCTCGATCAACGGCGGCATCGCCTCCATGGACGCGGCCGAGGCGCATCTGGCCGAGATCGACGGCGTTAAGCTGGACGGGGTCATGCTGGGCCGCGCCGCCTATCACGAGCCGGCCATCCTGGGTCAGGCGGACCGTCGCCTGTATGGCGAGGCTGTCGCCGACACCGACGCCTTTGCGGCCCTGGACCGCTATCGCCCCTATATGGCCGCGCGGTTGTCCGAAGGGGTCGCCCTGCCCGCCATGGCGCGGCACATGCTGGGCCTGATGCACGGTCGCCCCGGCGCGCGCGCCTTCCGGCGCATCCTGACGGTCGAGACGATCCAGCCCGGCGCCGGGCTGGAAGTGCTGGACCGCGCCGTCGAAGCCGTGCGCGAGGCCGAGGCGCATCGGGACGAGGCAGCGTAGCCAGTCCTCATGGGCCAATCACGGGCTTGCCGCACATCGCAAGCTGGGGATGGATAACTCTTTAAAAACAGCATGTTAACTTAGAAACAAACCGTAACGCAAAGCGCGCGGAACGATTTGGCCGCTTTCTCGCCACAAGTTAACGCGACAAGGCGGGCGCCGGCGGCGTTGGGAGCCGGTGTCTCCTGAGCGAAACTCATGATCGGCGCTTCCGCTGCTATCGCCATGCTTTGGGCTGCCGTGTCGTCTGTGACGAGCGGGCCTGTCCCCTACAATGATGTCGTAGCGGCGGATGAAGTCAGGGTTGAAACCCCTGCCGCCACCGTCGGTTCCGCCGAAATTGAAACCTCCCTGAACGCCGAACAGGCCGAGCTGATGGCCTCCGATCCCGACTGGCGCGCCTCCGCGCGCCTCTATCACGCAGGCGGCGGCGGCGCGACGGGCAACGATTCGCTCGGTTGCCGTCCGATCGCCATGCGCACCGTCGCGGTCGATCCCCGCGTGATCCCCCGCCGCACCAAGCTGTTCATCCGCGAGACCGTGGGCCTGCGCCTCGCCGACGGCACGATCCACGACGGCTACTGGTATGCCTCCGACACCGGCGGCGCGATCAAGGGCCAGAAGGTCGATCTCTACACCGGCCACGGCCGCGGCTCGATGAGCCAGGCGCAACGCCTGAACATGCGCACCCTGACCATCGTCGACGCCGGCGATTTCGACGGCTGCCCCCCGGCCTGGACCACCGCCTCCAACTGATCGGTCCAATCATGAAAAACGCCGGCGTCCTCACGGTCGCCGGCGTTTTCGTGTCTGCGCCTGAGCGCGATCAGTCCATCTCGGACACTTCCAGGGTCGATTGCACCATCGAGTCGTTGTAGGTGCCGACCCAGATGTCGTAGCGGCCGCTCTGCGGATTGGTGATCGTGACCTTGGGATCAAGGTCGCCGCCGCTGTCGTCGTCGCAATAGAAGCGGCCGTTCGGCGTATTGATCAGCAGGGTGGTGTCCTCCTCCGCCCGCACGCGGAACGTCAGGTCCGCATCGCCTGGCTCGAAGAAGATCTGGATGTCCGGGGCCGCGCTGACCGAGCCTTCGCAGCCCGACTTGGCCGCCGAGGCCGGCGACGAACCGCCGGCCAAGATCGACTTGATCCAGGGATCGGGCGTGAAGCCGCCGCGCAGATTGGCGGTGCCGTAGTTGGGCTCCAGGCTGATGTCGGGGCCGCTGCCCGAATCGTCGCCATCCATGCCGACGCGCTCTGTGACCGACAGGGTCGAATCGACCATGCTGTCGCCATAGGTTCCGACCCAGATATCGTAACGGCCGCTTTGGGGGCCGTCGATCGTGACCTCGGGATCCAGATCGCCGCCGCTGTCGTCGTCGCAATACCAGTCGCCGCCCGGCGTGTTGACCAGCAGCGTCGTATCCTCCGACGCCACGGCCTTGAACGTCAGGTCCAGCGCGCCCGCCTCATAGGTGACCTGAAAATCGGGCGCGGCGCTGACATTGCCCTCGCAGCCGGACTTGGCGCGAGAGGCCGGGATCGAGCCGCCCGCGCGTATGGCCTTGGTGTAGGGGTCGGGCTCGAACCCGACCGAGAGGTCGACCGTGCCGTAGTTGGGATCCAGGTTGAAGTCGGGCCTGGCTTCGCCCTTCTGCGCCAGGCTGACGCCCGGCGCGAACAGGACCGAGGCGGCGGCGACGATGGCGATGGATTTCATGAGCGCTCCCTCCAGCAGCGGCGAACCGCCGCAGGGGCAGCCTAGTCGGTTTCCAATAACCGCGCAGCTTGAAATACGGATCAGAAGCGACGCTTGCCAGACACCGTCTCGAAGAACAGCCGGAAGTCGCCCATCAGGCTCCACAGCGGATATTTGAACGTCGCGGGCCGGTTCTTCTCGAAGAAGAAATGACCCACCCAGGCGAAACCGTATCCGATCAACGGCATGGCCAGCAGCCACCAGGGGTTCTGCGTCGCCACGAAGACCCCGAACGCCAGGATCACCAGTCCGGTGCCGACGACGTGGATGCGCCGGCACGTCCGGTTGGAATGTTCGTGGATGTAATAGGGATAGAAGGCCTCGAACGAGGCGTATCGTCCTTCGGGCGCCGACGGCGTGCTCATGGGCGAAGGGTGCGCCCGGATGAGACGGGTGGCAAGAGCACCCCCACTCTCACGTCATCCTAGGCCTTGTGCCTAGGATCCAGACTCCCGGTATTGAAAGTGCCGCACAATGGCAGACACCGGGAGTCTGGATCCTCGCCACAAGGGCGAGGATGACGGACTACTCTTTGGACGTGTAACGCCTCAGCCCTTCGGCTTGCCCTTGAAGCCGTCCTTCTTGAAGTTCGGCTTGCCCTGGAAGGCCTTCTTGGCGAACGGCTTGTCAGCCGCAGCGTTCGAGCGCGGGTTGCCGCCCCCGTCAGACTTGGGCGCCCAGGGCTTCTTGAAGGCGGGACGGGCGTCGCCGCTGTCGGCGCGCTTGTAGGGGGTCTTCTTGAAGGGACGGTCGCCCTCGTCGCGGTTCGGCTTGCCGGAGAAGCGACCGGCCTTCATCGCACCCGGCGTCGGGGCTTCCGACGGCGTGATCTTCACCTCGTCCTTGGACGCGGCGACGGCCTCGCGGAAGGCCTTCTCGTGGGTCTTGGCGACCTCGAACCGGGTCTCGTCGGGGAAGGTGCGGATGGCGCCGATCTGAGGCTTGGTGATGCCGCCGATGCGGCAGATCAGCGGGATCAGCCATTTGGGGTCGGCGTTCTTGTTGCGGCCCACGTCCAGGCGGAACCAGACCACGTCGTCGGAGCCCAGGCGGTCGCCGGGCCAGGGCTGGGCGGCCGTTCCGTCTTCGTTGCGTACGGTGCGCTCACGCTTGACGGGGCTGCGATCCGAACCGGGATCGGACAGTTCTTCCGGCGCCGGCTGTTCCTTGCGCAGCAGACGCACCAGGGCGGCGGCGATCTCGTCTGGCGTGCGCTCGGCGATCATCCGCTTGGCGACGATCATGTCCTCGTCGGAGACCTCGGCCTCGAAGAACTCGGGCGACAGCAGACGGCCTTCGTCGGCCTTGCGGATTTCGTCGAAGGTCGGCGCGCCGGACCAGACGGCGTCGATCCCGGCGTCGTCCATCAGGCGCTCGGCCTTGCGGCGACGCGAGTGCGGCACCAGCATCACGGAGACGCCCTTCTTGCCCGCCCGGCCCGTCCGGCCCGAACGGTGCAGCAGGCCGGCGCGGTTCATCGGCAGTTCGGCGTGGATGACCAGGCCCAGGTCGGGCAGGTCCAGACCGCGCGCGGCCACGTCGGTGGCGACGCAGACGCGAGCCCGGCCGTCCCGCAGCGCCTGCAGGGCGTCGGTGCGCTCGCGCTGACCCATCTCGCCCGACAGGGACACGGTCGAGAAGCCGCGTTCCAGCAGCGAGGCCTGAAGGTGACGCACGGAATCCCGCGTCGAGCAGAAGACCATGGCGCGCGGCATTTCGAACCAGCGCAGGGTGTTGACCACCGCGTGTTCGATCTCGTTGGGCGCGATGCGATAGGCGCGGTATTCGATGTCGGCGTGCTGGCGCGTCTTGTCGGTCGCGTCGATCCGCACCGCGTCCTTCTGGTAGCGCTTGGCCAGGGTCGCGATCTCGCGCGCGATGGTGGCGGAGAACATCAGGGTGCGGCGTTCGGCCGGCGCCTGGTCCAGGATGTGCTCCAGATCCTCGCGGAAGCCCATGTCCAGCATCTCGTCGGCCTCGTCCAGGACGGCGACCTTCAGCTCGGACAGGTCCAGGTTGCCCCGGTCGATATGGTCCTTCAGGCGGCCGGGCGTGCCGACGACGATATGGACGCCGAAGCTGAGCGCGCGGGCTTCGCGGCGCGCATCCATGCCGCCGACGCAGGTGGCGATCTTGGCGCCGGAGTCGGCGTACAGCCACGTCAGCTCGGCCGCGACCTGCATGGCCAGTTCCCGCGTGGGCGCGATGGCCAGGCACAGGGGCGCGCCGCCGGGGCCGAAGATCGGCTTGTCGCCCAGCAGGGTCGGGGCGGCGGCCAGGCCGAAGGCGACGGTCTTGCCCGAGCCCGTCTGCGCCGAGACCAGCAGGTCGCGTTCGGCGTATTCGACTTCCAGGACGGCGGCCTGAACCGGGGTGGGTTCGGCATAGCCCTTGTTGACGAGGGCGCGGTCGAGCGCGGGATGGACGGCGGGAAAGGGCATAGGAAACCTGGGCAAACGGACAAGGGCGGTCGCCGAAACGACCGCGCCCGGCCGAGGTCAGACCTCAGGCCGGGCGAATGATGGCGCTCTATACACGAAAAAGGGCGCAAGCGGGGCGGAAAACATCGTTACCGCGATCACTCTGCGAAAGACCGACCTCGGATCGGACCTTCGCCCGCTCGGTTTTGCCCTCTTAGACCTTGAAGGCCAGGAAGCCGTCGTCGGCCGCCACCGTCGATCCGTTGACGGCCGATGCGGCGTCGCTGAACAGGAAGGCCACGACACTGGCCACCTTCTCGGGCGAGATCAGTTGGTTGGTCACATGCTGGGCGGCCAGCGCCGCACGGGCGGACTGATCCAGCTGACCCATCATCGGCGTGTCGATGAAGCCCGGAGCGACGGCGGTCACGCGGATACCATGCTCGGCCAGTTCCAGCGCGCCCGACCGGGTCATGGCGATGACGGCGGCCTTGGCGGCATTGTAGTTGAAGCTGCCCTTGGCGGCGACCGAGCCATAGATCGAGGCCGTGTTGACGAACACGCCCTTCACCCCCAGTTCGACCATCTTCCTGGCCCCATAATACAGGCCGTAATAGACGCTGAACTGATCGACCTCGATCACCCGGCGATACGACGCAGGGTCCATCTCCAGCAGGGACTGAACCTTGGAGATGCCGGCGTTGTTGAACACGCCGGTCAGGGTTCCCAGCGTCTCGACCGCAAAATCGACCAGGGCCTCGACGGCGGCCGGATCGGACACATCGACCTTGTAGGCGAACGCCTTGACGCCCAACGCCTGGACCTCGGCGGCGACCCGTTCGGCGCCGTTGAGGTCGAAGTCGGCGATGATCAGGTTCGCGCCCTGTCGCGCCAGCTCCAGCGCCGAGGCATGGCCGATGCCGCTGGCCCCGCCCGTAACGATGATGGCCTGATCCTTGAGTGTCATGGCGCCGGTCTCCTTTGATGCATTGACGTTCACCCGATATGGATCGGCGACGGGGATATGTAACCCGTGCGGGCACATTTCGCCGTTCACCCTGTTTGTTCGCGCCACGTTGAGGGATCAGGCCTCATCTGGCCGCCGAGGGATTTCCTTTCGGGAGGCTTGAGATGCAGGCCCATTCCATTTCAAGCATGGCCATCGGCGCAGCCGGAATGCTCGGCGCCCAGAACCGGTTCGACAACAGCGCGCGCCGCACCGCGACCGCGCCGCTGGACAATCTCGCCGAGGAAACCGTCGAACGTATCCAGGCCAAGACCGCCTTCAGCGCCAACGCCGCCGTGGTCCGCACCGCCGACGAGATGACCGGAAGCCTGCTGGACATGCTGGCCTGACGCTTCTCAGGCGCCCGCCTTCTCCGGCAGGTTGAAGAAGCCCACGAACCGGTCGAACACGGCCCGGTCGCCGGTCAGGGTCATCATCCCGTCCGCCTCGAACGCCGCCGGCGGGACCTTGCCATAGACGCAGGCGGCGACCAGCGGCGGCTGGGTCGTCAGCACGACATCGGCGGCGTCCGTCGCGTCGCGGCGGGTCGTAATGACACCTTCTTCGATGCGAACGACGAAGGGCTCGTCGCCGAAGACGAAGCCCACGCTCATCGCCGCGTCGCCCGCCAGGGCCGGGTCGAACATCGTCTCGAACGACTGCATGATCGACACCGCGCTGAGCGGCAGGGTCGGGTCGTGCAGCGGCGAGCGCGCCGCCCAGCCGCCCAGCACCATGAACACCGGCTTGATCTCGTAACCCCAGTCCGTCAGCTCATAGACCTGGACCGAGGCGGGCGGCGGCAGCTTCCTGCGCCGCAGAATGCCCGACGCCTCCAGCCCCTCCAGCCGCTGGGTCAGTACATTGGCCGAGATGCCGTGCAGATCCTTTCTCAGGTCGCCGAACCGGCGCGGCCCCATCATCAGTTCGCGGATGACCAGCAGCGCCCAGCGCTCGCCGATCAGATCCAGCCCGTGCGCCGCCCCGCAGGCGTCGTGATATTTGCGTCCGGCCTTTTCGGTTACTTTTTCTAACTTCATAGTTGACTATCATAATCATCGGAGTCAGGTTTCGCAAATAAACAAGGAAGAGGAAACGCCGTGCCCCAGCTGATTTTCATCAACCTGCCCGTCACCGACCTGCCCAGGTCCATCGCCTTCTACGAGGCCGTCGGTGCGACAAAGAACCCGATGTTCAGCGACGACACGGCCGCCTGCATGGTCGTGTCCGACGTGATCCACGTCATGCTGCTGACCCATGACAAATGGCGCACCTTCACCGACCGCCAGATCCCCGACGCCCATGTCTCGGCCCAGGTCATGCTGTGCCTGTCGCAGGCCAGCCGCGAGGCAGTCGACGCGGTCGTCGATCAGGCGGGCGGCGCAGGCGGCCGGATCGATCCCAACGCGACCCAGGACTACGGCTTCATGTACGGCCGCAGCTACGCCGACCCCGACGGCCATATCTGGGAGGTCATGTGGATGGACCCGGCCGCCGTTTCTGCGGGCCCCGAGGCCGTCGCCGCCGACGCCACGGCAGCGTGATGGCCGACCCCCGCGAACTCGGCATCAGCCGCCTGATCAAGGCCTCGCCGGAAACGGTGTGGACGATCTACACCCAGCGCACCGGCGAATGGTTCTGCCCTCGCCCCTGGACCACCCCGGTCGTCGATTGGGACCTGCGCGTCGGCGGACGGGCCAATATCGAACTGGCCTCTCCCGAGGGCGAGCGGCATCCTCATTTCGGCGTCTTCCTGGAGGTCGTGCCGGGCCGCAAGCTGGTCTCGACCGGCGCCTTCACCGAGGGCTGGGTTCCCCAATCCGGCGATCTGGACTTCGTGCGCATCGACACCTTCGAGCCCGAGGCGGGCGGCACGCGTTATACCTCCATCGCCCGTCATTGGGACGAAAAGACCGCCGCGAAACACAGGGACATGGGCTTCGAACAGGGCTGGGGCGCCGTCGCCGATCAGCTCGCCGCTCTTGCAGAGGGAGACACCAAGTGAAGATCACCCCCAATCTGATGTTCCACGATCAGGCGCGCGAGGCCTTCGGCTTCTACGCCGAGGTTCTGGGCGCCGACCAACTGAACCTGATCACCTTCGCCGACATGCCCGAGGCCCCCGTCGGCCCAGAATGGAACGACAAGATCGCCCACGCCTGGATGCAGGTCGGCGACCAGGCGATCATGGGGTCCGACAGCCCGCCCGGCGTCTGCGCCGACACCGGCCAGCGCAAGGCCGAAGAAATGCGAAAGCCGCCCGCCCAAACCTCGGTCGCCCTGCATTTCGACAGCGCCGACAAGGCCAGAACGGCCTTCGACCGGCTCGGCGAGAACGGCCTGATCCAGCTGCCCTTCGCCGCCACCTCCTGGTCCGCCGGCTTCGGCATGGTGCGCGACCGGTTCGGCAAGGACTGGATGATCAACACCTTCCCGCCCCAGGCGCACGCGTGATGGCCAACAAGATCGTTCCCTGCCTGTGGTTCGACGGCGACGCGGAGGCGGCGACCGCCTTCTACGTCTCTCTCATGCCCGACAGCCGCGTGACCGCCGTCAATCGCTCGCCCGTCGACACGCCGTCCGGCCCGGCCGGCTCGGTCCTGACGGTCCAGTTCGTCCTGGCTGGCCAAGCCTATCTGGCCCTGAACGGCGGCCCGGCCTTCCGCTTCACCGAGGCCGTCTCCTTCATGGTGATGACCGAGGATCAGGCCGAGACGGATCGCCTGTGGGACGCCCTGATCGCCGACGGCGGCAGCGAGAACGATTGCGGCTGGCTGAAGGACCGCTGGGGCCTGTCCTGGCAGATCACGCCGCGCCGCCTGATGGACCTGACCACCGACCCCGACCCGGCGCGCGCGGCCGCCGCCATGCAGGCCATGATGACCATGCGAAAGATCGACATCGCGGCGCTGGACCGCGCCGTCGCCGACCTCTGAACACCCTCACCAAAAGGAGACGACAGATGACCTATGTGACCGGCTTCCTGACCCCCGTGAAGACCGAAGACAAGGCGCGCTACGTCAAGTCCGCCGAGGCCTCCTGGCCGCTGTTCCAGAAATACGGCGCCCTGTCCCAGGTCGAGACCTGGGGCGAGGACGTGCCCGACGGCAAGCTGACCAGCTTTCCCATGGCGGTGAAGCTGGAAGACGGCGAGGTCGTCGTCTTTTCCTGGGTGACCTGGCCCGACCGCGCCGCGGCCGACGCCTGTTTCGGCAAGATGCAGGATGACCCCGACTTCGCCAATATGGACATGCCCTTCGACGGCAAGCGCATGATGTGGGGTGGTTTCGAGGTCGTGTTCGACGGCAAGCCCTGACGCAAGGCCCACGTAGGGCGGCCGTGTCCGAACCCAAATCCTCCCGACGCATTGTCATGGATCGAGGAGAAACGACATGGCCGCCCGCCCCACCTGGCAAGGACATCTGAAGCTGTCGCTGGTCACCTGTCCGGTGGCCCTCTACACGGCGACGACCAGCACGAACGACGTGCGGTTTCACCTGATCAATCCCGACACCAACAACCGCATCCGCATGGTGCCGACCGACCCCGACACCGGCCCGGTCGAGCGCAGCGATCTGGTGCGCGGCTATGAGGTGTCCAAGGACGAATACGTCCTGTTCGACGACGCCGACTTCGACAAGGTGAAGCTGGAAAGCACCAAGACCATCTCCATCGACAAGTTCGTCGACGATACCGAGATCGACCGGCTGTACTGGGACGATCCCTTCTTCGTGGTCCCTGAAAAGGGCGCGGGCGTCGAGGCCTTCGCCGTCATCCGCGACGCCATGAAGAAACAGGGCAAGGTCGCCCTGGGCTGCCTGGTCCTGCGCGGCAAGGAACGTCAGCTGGCGCTGGAGGTCCGGGGCAAGGGCCTGATCGCCTACACCCTGCGCGCCCATGACGAGGTGCGCGATTCCGACGACTATTTCGACGACATCCCCACCGTGAAGGCCGACCTCGACATGGTTGAGATCGCCGCTCGCATCATCGGCCAGAAGGAGGCGGACTTCGATCCGTCCGACTTCAAGGACGGCTACGACGACGCCCTGCGCGCCATGATCAAGGCCAAGTCAAAGGGCGGCAAGGGCGTGGTGGATGTCGCCGAACCGGACGACACGAACGTCATCGACCTGATGGCGGCATTGCGGAACAGCCTGAAGGGTTCGGCGACGGGGGCGAAGAAACCGGCCGCCAAGAAGGCGCCGGCGAAGAAGGCTCCCGCCAAGAAGAAGACCGCCGCCTAAAACCCTTCTCCCCTTGCGGGAGAAGGGTCTTCAGACCCCCATCGCTTTCAACGCGGGCTTCAGGCTGACCGCCGACGCACGGAAATCGGCCCACGGGTCGGGCTTCTTGAGCAGGGCCTCAAAGGTCCACAGATTGAACGCTGCCGGGTCCAGCCCCGCCCTCACCTGTCCCCATGACAGAGGGAACGCGATCCCCGCCCCCGGCCGCGCGCGCGGCGACCAGGGCGCGACCGCCGTCGCCATCCGCCCGTTCCTCAGATAGTCGATGAAGATCTTTCCGCCCCGCGCCTTCTTGGCCAGGGTCGTGGTGAACCGGTCCGGCGCCTCGACGCGGATGGCCTCGGCGACCGCCTTGGCGAAGGCCTTGTTCTGGTCCCAGGTGACGCGCGAGCGGGCGTCGGTCTTGATGGGCACGACAACGTGCAGCCCCTTGCCGCCGGTTGTCTTGACGAAGGCCGCCAGGCCCAGCCCCTCGATCGTCTTCTTCACCACCTTCGCCGCCGCGATCACGTCGGCGAAGTCCAGTCCCTCGTCGGGATCCAGGTCGAAGGTGATCTGGTCCGGAACCTCCGGCGCGCCGGGCGCGCAGCCCCAGGGGTGCAGCTCCAGCCCGCCCGACTGGGCGATGGCGACCAGGCCGCCCACATCGACGGCGGCGACGTAAGGCGTGCGCGCCTTGACGTCGATCAGCTTCAGGCGCGGGTTCGACCCCGCCATGGCGTGGCGCTGGAAGAAGGTCTCGCCGCCGATCCCCTCGGGCGCCCGGATGATCGAGGTCGGCCGGTCCGCCACATGGGGCAGGATTCGCTCGGCCGCCGCCTCGTAATAGCGCGCCAGGTCCGCCTTGGTGATCCCCGGCCGGTCGCCGACAGCAGGCCACAACAGCTTGTCGGGACTGGAGATCGTCACCCCCGCCACGACCACCTTGCCGGGCTTTCCGGCCGCCCGCACCGTCGTGGTCGCCTTCGTGTCGGCCTCGCCCATGTCCGTCGGCGGCTGCGGCGCCTGCGTCACCTCGGCGGCCGCCTTGTCCTCGCGCAGGCCCTTGAACGCCGCCTGCCGCAGCGAGCCGGATTCGGTGTATCCGCCATGCTCGACCTCGGCGACCAGCACCGGCTTGACCCAGTGAATGTCCTTGGCCGCCTTGGGCGCGCCCGCCCCGGCGAATGGCGACCTGTCCGCCGCCACGCCCTTCAGCGCCGGGACCAGCGTCTTGGTGACCGCCTCGCCATAGCCGGTCCCGACCCGGCCCAGATAGCGCAGCCCCGTCTTCTCCTTGACCCCGACCAGCAGGGACCGAAACCGCGTCCCGCCCTGCGACGACCAGCCGCCGATCACGACCTCGTCGCGCCCCCGGCATTTGGATTTCAGCCAGGTCGAGGACCGCCCGGCGTGATAGGGCGCGTCCAGCGTCTTGGAGATGACCCCTTCCAGATCCATACGACAGGCGCTCTCCAGCACCGCCTGCCCGGTCGAGGCGAAATGCTCGACGTAGCGCAGCCGCGCTGCCCCCGCCTTTCCGATCCGGTCCACATAGGCCTGCAGCCGCGCCTTGCGATGCGACAGCGGCAGCTTGCGCAGATCCTCCGCCCCCTCGAACAGCAGGTCGAAGGCGAAATAGACCAGGCCTTCCGTCTTCTCGTCCGAGATCGCGGCCTGCAACGCCCCGAAGTCCGGCATGTGATCGTCGTCCAGCGCGCACAGCTCCCCGTCGATCACCGCGTCGGGCCAGGTCGCGGCGTCCGCCGCCAGGTCCGGGAAACGGTCGCTCCAGTCCAGACCCTTGCGAGTCCTCAAGACCGCCCGACCGCCGCCGACGCCGATCTGGATGCGGTATCCGTCGAACTTGATCTCGTGCGCCCACCCGGTGCCGCCCGGCGGATGGTCGGTCACCTTGCACAACTGGATCGGCACGAAGGCCGGCGGCTTGGTCGCCTTCGCCGCCGCCTTGGACGGCCTGGGCCTGGCCGGACCCTTCCGCCCCGTCGGCTTGGACGCCGTCCATTCCTTCGTCCCGTCCGCGATCTCGGCCAGCGACCGCCCGGTCGTCACCGAGGCGTCGATCTCGGCCAGCGCATCCCCCTCGCCCGCCACCGCGAAGTCGTCCTTCTCCTTCAGCAGCAGCCAGTTGTTTCTCTTGGACGGCTTGCCCCGGTCGCTCTTCAGCCGGATCAGCGCCCATTTGCCCTTCAGCCGCTCGCCATGAAGGATCATCTTGATCTGGCCCTTGGCCCAGGCCGCCTCCAAGTCCGGCTCCTGCGGCTCCCAGGTCCCGACGTCCCACATCTGCACCGTGCCGGCGCCATAGTTGCCGTCGGGAATCGTGCCCTCGAACGATCCGTAATCCAGCGGATGATCCTCGACCTCGACCGCCAGCCGCTTGACCGCCGTGTCGCGCGACGGCGCCTTGGTCACGGCCCAGGATTTCAACACCCCGTCCGCCTCGATGCGGAAATCATAATGCAGCCGCGTCGCCGCATGGCGCTGGATCAGATAGCGAAAGCCGCCCTTGGCGCGGCCGCCCTTGGCGCCCTTCGGCTCCGGCGTTTCGCCGAACCGGCGCTTGGCCTGATAGGTCTTCAGTTCACCGCGCATAGGGGCGTAATCCGCCTCGGCCCAAACCGTTGCGCTACGGCGGCTTCACGCCCTTACCGACAGAACCGCGTGTCCGTCGCCTCCAGATGCAGGTGGTCGTGGTGGACGGCGTTGTAGTCGGGGCTCAGCGTCGTGCCGAAGATGCGGCAGGCGTCGTCGCGGATGCGGCGCAGGAAACGCGCCTCGGGAGCATCGCCCGACCAGTCCTTCGTCACCGTGATCCGCCGCCCGTCCCTCAGCCGCACCCCGGCGAAGTCCAGCGCCGCCGCTTGGGAATGGGCGCTGACGCGGTTCGAGCCGACGCCGTTGTTCACATTGCGACAGGCGTAGGCGCCCATGTGATCGATCTGGACCACGTCCGAGCCCAGGATCTCGCGCGCCGCCGGCTCCAGCGACTGCCGACGCCAGATGCTCAGGGCCAGCGCCGTCTGGCAGGTCATCTCCACATCGCCCGGCGCCAAGCGCGCCACCGTGCCCAGGTCTGCGCCCAGCACCCCGCCCTGGCTCAGGCCGCAGGTCGCGGTGTTCTGACGATCAGGAACGGGGCTGAACCGCACCCGCGCGGCGTTCAGTTCGGCTAAACACCGGCCCAGGTCCCGCCCCTCACGCACCACCGCGCCTTGCGTGCCACCATCGATGGCCCGATCCACCAGCCCCCCGACCAGGGGCGCCTCGGTGCGCGACGGATAGGGTGACGGCCTGAAAGGCTCGGGCGGCCGCCGCACGCAGCCGCTCAGGATCAGCAAGACGCTGAGGGCGATCAGGAAGGGTGAGGCGCGGGACACGGCAAACATCGCCAGGACGCTTATCTGATTCCCTGATCGCGCGCGGTCACGAGGCGGAGAGCCATCTACCGCCGATCTTCAGCCGCCCCCCTTGGCCCGGCACCGGTCCGAGCAGAACCGCACCTGCGCCCAGTCCCGCGCCCACTTCTTGCGCCACGCGAACGGCAGGCCGCACGCGGCGCAGCCCTTCTGCGGCAGATCGGCCTTGGCGGGCGCCGTACCGAGGTTGACGTGCTTTCGACCCATGCCGTTCCACAATGAAAAAGGGCGGCCCCGTCGGAGCCACCCCTAATCGTCTTCAGCTGTCCAGGAAGCTGCGCAGCTTGCGCGACCGGCTGGGGTGTTTGAGCTTTCTCAGGGCCTTGGCCTCGATCTGGCGGATGCGTTCGCGCGTGACGCTGAACTGCTGACCGACCTCTTCCAGCGTGTGGTCGGTGTTCATGCCGATGCCGAAGCGCATGCGCAGCACCCGCTCCTCGCGCGGGGTCAGGGACGCCAGAACGCGGGTGGTGGTCTCGCGCAGGTTCGACTGGATGGCCGCATCAATGGGCAGGATGGCGTTCTTGTCCTCGATGAAGTCGCCCAGGTGCGAATCCTCCTCGTCGCCGATGGGCGTTTCGAGGCTGATGGGCTCCTTGGCGATCTTCAGGACCTTGCGCACCTTCTCCAGCGGCATGGCCAGCTTTTCGGCCAGTTCCTCCGGGGTCGGCTCGCGGCCGATCTCGTGCAGCATCTGGCGGCTGGTGCGGACGATCTTGTTGATCGTCTCGATCATGTGGACCGGGATGCGGATGGTCCGCGCCTGATCGGCGATCGACCGGGTGATCGCCTGACGAATCCACCAGGTGGCGTAGGTCGAGAACTTGTAGCCGCGACGGTATTCGAACTTATCGACGGCCTTCATCAGGCCGATGTTGCCCTCCTGGATCAGGTCCAGGAACTGCAGGCCACGGTTGGTGTATTTCTTGGCGATGGAAATCACGAGGCGCAGGTTGGCCTCGACCATTTCCTTCTTGGCTTGCCGCGCTTCGCGTTCGCCCTTCTGGACCGTCTGGACGATGCGGCGATAGTCGTCGATCGGCAGGCCGGCTTCCAGCGCCACGGCGGCGACGTCGGCGCGGATGGTGGCGATTTGCGTGGCTTCATTGTCGCTGAACTTGGTCCAGCGCACGCCCTGGTCCTTGATCCGCTCGGTCCAGGTCGGGTCCAGTTCGGCGCCGAAATAGGCCTTGAGGAACTCGGGACGCGAAATGCCGTAGCTGTCGGCCAGGCGCAACAGACGGCCTTCCAGACCGATCAGACGCTTGTTGATCGCGTAAAGCTGCTCGACCAGGGCCTCGATGCGGTTGTTGTTCAGCTTCATCGTCTTCAGACGGTCCGAGATGGACAGCGTCAGGGCGCGATAGGCCTTCTCGTCCTTGGCGCTCAGCACCTCACCCTTCAGGCGGGTCTGGACCAGCTTGTCCTGCAACGCCCGGAACGCGCCGAAGTCGGCGGCGATCAGGTTCAGGACCTCCATCACCCCATCGCGCAGCTCGGCTTCCAGCGCCGAGATCGACATCCCGCCGCCGTCGTCGAAATCGTCGTCGTCATCATCGTCGTCGGTTTCAGGCTTGGCCTCGGCCGCCGGTTTTTCCTCGGTCTCTTCCGCCTCTTCAGCCTCGGGCTGGACAGCGCCCGGCAGGGACGAGGGGTTCAGCACGCCATAGGTGGCGTCGAGGTCGATGACCTCGCGCAACAGGATGCGGTTGTTCTCCAGCTCGTCGCGCCACACCATGATGGCCTCGAAGGTCAGGGCGCTTTCGCACAGACCCGAGATCATGGCGTCGCGGCCGGCCTCGATCCGCTTGGCGATGGCGATTTCGCCCTCGCGGCTCAGCAGTTCGACCGAGCCCATCTCGCGCAGATACATGCGCACCGGATCGTCGGTGCGGTCATAGGCGGCCTTGGCGGGCGCTTCGGCGACGGCGGTGCCGGCGGCGGCGGCGACGTCGGTGGACTGCTGCTCCTGCGCGTCCTCCTCGGCCTCGACGACGTTGACGCCCATCTCGGACAACATGGCCAGGGTGTCTTCAATGGCGTCGGGCGTGACTTCTTCGGACGGCAGAACCTTGTTCAGCTCCTCCATCGTCACATAGCCTCTAGCCTTGGCCTGTTTGATGAACTTCTTGACGCCGGCGTCGGTCAGATCGAGCAGGGGCCCATCGGTCGAAGCCTCGGTTTCCTGCGTCTCGGTCTGTGCGTTCATAGTCAGTCTGTCTCCAGCCGGAGGGGGTGATCAATCCGCCCCGACGAAAAATACAATGCCTGGCGGGCCGTAAGGTTACGAGCCCGCGCTGTCTTCCCAAATCGTCCCGGCTTTGATCGCACGGCGAAGCGCATCCCGCTCGGCCTTAAGCCGGCGAAACGCCTCATCCTGCCCAGGCACATCACGTGCTTGGGCCAAGGCGTCCTCCAACGCGGCTACGCGTGTTGAAGCGTCGAACGCCTGCGACCATCGGATCCTTGCCTCGGCGAGGGGCGCATTTGCGGCCAGGAAAGGCGCGCCGGACTTTGCCGCCGCCTTCTCGACCTCGCGCACTAAGGCATCATGACCCGATTGCGCCAGATGGCGTCGCAGGGCGGCAGAGTCAAGACTGTGGCCCGACAGACGCAGGCGAACCAGCTCTTGCGCCAGGCCATCCAGCCCCTTGTCGCCGAAACCGTGGGCTGCGATCTCCTCCAGATGGTCGTCCATCCGTTCCGGGTCGTCGATGGCGCCGTGGGCCAGGGCGGCCGGCACCGGCTCGATGGCGCGGAACAACGACTGCATCGCCTGCGCCCCCTCCGCCGTCTGGCCCAGCTTGGGCGGCGGGCCGAAACCGCGCCTGCCCTGCCCCGGCGTCCAGGGTGCCCGTTGGGGGCTGCGCGGAAACAGGGCGTCGAAGCGGTCGAACAGGTCGCGGCGGTATTGTTCGGCTAAATCCTTGTCCTGGATGGCCGAGGCGGTGTTGCGCAGCCGCGCCTTGAAACCGGCCTTGCGTTCCGGCGTGTCCAGCGGCTCCAAATCCTGTTCGCGGCGGAACAGCACCTCGGCGAACCCATGCGTGTCGGCCAGGGCCTGACGCAGCGCCGGGGCGCCCTTTTCGCGCAGGATGTCGTCGGGGTCCTGCCCGGCGCCCAGCAGCGCGAACCGAAACGACCGCCCGGCCTTCAGCAGCGGCAACGACCGTTCGATGGCGCGATAGGCGGCGCGCAGCCCCGCGGCGTCCCCGTCGAAACACAGCACCGGCTCGGACGACACCCGCCAAAGCCTTTCCATCTGCTCCTCGGTCAGGGCCGTGCCCATCGGCGCCACGGCCGGCAGGCCCGCGCGCTGGCAGGCGATGACGTCCATGTAGCCTTCGACCACGATGATGGCCTGGTCGTTCTTGCTCTCCGCCCCCAGGATCCGCCGCGCCTCGGGCAGGCCGTAGAGCGTCGCGCCCTTGTGGAAGAGTGGGCTCTCGGGGCCGTTCAGATATTTGGCCCGGTCGTCGGGATTCATCGCCCGGCCGCCGAAGCTGACGATCCGCCCGCGCGCATCCAGGATGGGGAACATCAGCCGGTCGCGGAACCGGTCATAGGGTTGGCCGCCGCTTTCCGGCGAGATCAGCATCCCGGCCTCGACCAGTTCGGCGGGCTTGGCGCCGCGCTGGATCAGGGCCTGTTTCAGCCCCTCGCGATCATTGGGCGCATAGCCCAGGCCGAACCGCTCCCACTGATCTTCGGGCAGGCCGCGTTTTTCGAGATATTCGCGCGCCGCCTTGCCCGGCCTGCGACGCAGATTGGCGGCGAACCATTTCTGGGCCAGGTCCAACCAGTCCGACAGGCCCGCCCGCTTCTGCTCGCGCTCGGCCTCCTTTGGGTCTTCGGCCGGCAGTTGCATGCCCGCCTCGCCGGCCAGCCGCTGCACCGCCTCGACGAAGCTGAGCCGCTCCGTCTCCTGCAGAAACGAGATGATGTCGCCGTGTTTCCCGGACGAGAAGTCGTGGAAAAAGCCCTTGTCGTCGTTGACGAAGAAGGACGGCGACCTCTCCTTCGAGAAGGGCGACAGGCCGACGTATTCGCGCCCCTGACGTTTCAGCTTCACCGTCCGCCCGATCACGTCGGACGGCCGAAGGCGAGCCTTCAGTTCATCGATGAATCTTTCGTCGAAACGCACCCGGCGATCCTTAGGGCCTGCGGGCCTCTACGTCGATATCGGGAGCGATCAGGCGGCTCGTCCGGGCATCCCCCGATATCCGAACGAACCGCCGCATCGCAGAAGGCGTAAACCGCCGCGTCCCCCAACGCCTTGGCTAACGAAGTCCTAACGCCTCGCGGACCGGCATCTGACTGAATGATCGGCGGTCTGTCGAGAGGTGCACCGGTTTCCTTCGTCGGATCGTGGCGAGACTGTGTCTTTTGCGCCTCGCGCCGTTCGCCTTAGGGGCGACCGAAGGGGACGACCTTGTTGGCGCCGTCGTGCCCGATATCGGCGTTTCCGAGGAAGGGTATGCCCGACCTCAGACACCAGTATCGAATGATCTCCTCGGGAGTCTGGCCGAAATCGGGATCGTTTGGCGTGACATCCGAAACACGCCCCAGGCGAATCCCGGCAACACGGCGGATGCTTGCCTGGCTCGTCAAATGAAACATCATCCGGTCGATCCGGTAGGCGGCCTCAGAAACCTCCTCCAGCATCAGGACGTGACCGGACAGATCCGGCTCCAGCGCCGTGCCGGTCAGCTCGTTCAGGATGGTGAGATTGAAGGCGACGGCCGGTCGCGGATCGGTCGCCAGAGACGGCTCGATCCAGTCGGTCCGCCCGGTGGTCAGCCAGGACAGGGCGCCGCGCGCCGTCGCGTCTTCGCGCACAGAATCGGACGCCATCGGACCGTGGGCCAGATGTTCGAAACCGGCCTTGTACATCCCGGCCAGCAGGCTGCCGGCATCGGAATAGCCCATGTACCGCTTCTTGCGGGCCACAGCCTCCAGGCGCGGAATCACCGCATCGGCGATGCGGCACGAGCCATAGCCGCCGCGCGCGAACCAGATGGCGTCGATGCGGGGGTCGTTGGCGAACTCGACGAAGGCGTCGGCCCGCGCCCGGTCGTCGCCAGCGAAATGGCCGTGTTTCAGGAAACAGGCGGGATGAAACACCACCGCCACGTCGCGGTCGGGATGGTTCTGCGCCATCCAGGCCTCGACCGCCTCGGCGCGTTCTTTCGAAAACCGCGAACTGGCGCAGACGACGCCGATCTTGAAGCTATTGGTCGCCACGTGCGCCTTCTTCGTCGTTTTTGCGATCCCCACTGGCGGACCGGCCCGATCCCCTGTTCTAAGGGGGCATGAACCAAGACGCCTCCTATTTCTTCTGCGGCATCGGCGGGTCGGGCATGCTGCCCCTGGCCATGATCGTTCAGGCGCGCGGCGCGACCATCGAAGGCTCCGACCGCGCGCTGGACCAGGGCCGCACGCCCGAGAAGTTCGACTGGCTGCGCGCCCACGGCGTCACCCTGCACCCCCAGGACGGATCGGGCGTCACCCGGGCCGATCAGACCTTGATCGCCACCGGCGCCATTGAGGACACCGTGCCCGACATCGGCGCGGCGAAACGCGCCGGCGCGACGATCAAGACCCGGCCCCAGCTGCTCAGCGAAATCTTCAACGCCACCGCCACGTCGGTCGGCGTGGCGGGCACCAGCGGCAAGTCCACCATCACCGGCATGATCGCCTGGATCCTGCACCAGACGGGCCGCGCCCCCACCGTCATGAACGGGGCGGTGATGAAGAACTTCGCCGACGCAGACCATCCCTTCGCCAGCGCGCTGATCGGCGGACCGGACCTGTTCGTGTCGGAGGTGGACGAGAGCGACGGCTCCATCGCTGGCTACGATCCGACGGTCGCCGTCGTCTCCAACATCTCGCTGGACCACAAGTCGATGGAGGAGCTGCGCGACCTGTTCGGCGGCTTCGTCGCCCGCGCCACGACGGCCGTGCTGAACCTCGACAATCCCGAGACGGCGGCTTTGGCCCAGACGCTGCCGGCCGGCAAGGCCATCACCTTCGGCCTGGGCGAGGAGAAGGCCGACCTGTCCGGCCACGACCTGACCCCACTGCCCGCCGGCATGAAGTTCCGCCTGATCGAGGGCTGGAGCGAGCACGACGTCATCCTGAACGTCCCCGGCGCGCACAATGTCGCCAATGCCCTGGCGGCGCTGGGCGCGACCAGGGCGCTGGGCGTGCCGACCAGCGAGGCGGTCAAGGCGCTGGAGACCTTCGCCGGCATCCGTCGCCGCATGGAGGTGGTCGGGACGGCCGGCGACATCACCGTCATCGACGACTTCGCCCATAACCCGGACAAGATCGCCGCCACGCTGAAAACGCTGCACGCCTTCGACGGCCGGCTGCTGATCCTGTTCCAGCCGCATGGTTTCGGCCCGCTGAAGCTGATGCAATCGGAGTTCATCGAAGGTTTCGCCGGCCTGATGCGCGAGGATGACGTGCTGCTGATGCCCGAGCCGGTCTATTACGGCGGCACGACGGACCGCAGCGTGGGGTCCGAGGACATCGCCTCCGGCGTCCGCGCCGCTGGGCGGCAGGCCGAAGCGCTGGCGACGCGCGCAGCGTGCGGCGACCGGATCGTAGAGATCGCTCAACCGGGAGACCGGATCATCGTCATGGGGGCGCGGGACGACACCCTGTCCAGCTTCGCGGCGGAATTGTTGGGGCGGTTGGGCTAACCTCTGAACCGTCATCCTCGCCCTTGTGGCGAGGATCCAGATTCCCGGTGACGGCCGTGGCTCACCGTCGTCGACGGAGCGTATGGATCCTAGGCACAAGGCCTAGGATGACGGGCCTTTTTACGTTTCAGTACACGTCGCGCCCATAGCGGCCGTCTTCAAGCATGGTCAGCACCACGTCCGCGCCCAGCGCATTTTCTAGGGCGGCGTGCACGCCTTGCGACATCCCTTCGAGACTGCCGCAGACATAGATCGCCGCACCGCGTTCGACCCAATCGCGCAGGTCGTCAGACGCAGCCGCCACCAGATCCTGCACATACCGTCCGTCGCCCGGATCGCGAGAGAAGCATCGGTCCAGCCGTCGCAGCACGCCCGAAGCCAGCCACGCCTGAAGCTCCGCATCGAAGAAGGCGTCGTGCGCCTGCGTCCGTTCGCCGAACAGCAGCCAGGCTCCGCCCGCCGCCGTCCGCGCCTTCAGGTGAGCCCGCAGCCCGGCGATCCCCGTGCCGTTGCCGATCAGGATCATCGGCGTCTCGTCCGCCGGGCCGTGGAAGCTGCGGTTGGTGCGAAGCCGCATACCGATCTCGCCGCCGAGCGCCAGGTCTTGGGTCAGCCAGCCCGAGGCCAGGCCCGGCGCGCCGTCGGGATGGCGCATCAGGCGGATCAGGAACTCGACCCGGCCGTCAGACGGCAGGGAGGCTATCGAATATTCGCGCGAGCCCGGCGTGACGCCGTCCCGTTCGGGCAGGCCGACCTCGGCGATGTCGCCGGCCGACCATTCGGGCGCCGCGCCCACGAATTCGAACGCCAGATGATACGCCTCGCCGCCGGGACTGCCGGGATTGACCAGGGTCCGTTCGACCAGCCGCCAGGGGTCGTAGGCCGGCGGGGTCCAATCGGGGGCGGTGACGCTGCCGGTGATCTGGTTCAGCTGGTGCTGCCAGTGGCGGACGGCGCCGGCCTCGCCGTTGTCGACCTCGACCGTGTCGAACAGAGGTTCGGCGCCCGACCGCCTCAGCCAGCCGTCCACCGCATGGCCGAAGCCGCAGAACTGGTCATAGCTGCGGTCGCCCAGCGCCAGCAGGCCGAAGCGCAGGCCTGAAAGATCCGCCGTCTCGCCCATGGCCTTGCGCACGAACCGGGCCGCGCTGTCGGGCGGATCGCCCTCGCCCGTCGTGGAGACGATCAGCAGCGCACGGTCCGTCGCCTTCAGGGTCTGGACGTCCAGATCGGCGAAGGACACCACCCGCGCGCCCACGCCGCCGTCGCTCAAGGCGCGCGCTGTCATCCATGCCAGTTCCTCGGCGAAGCCCGTCTGGCTGGCGAAGGCGATCAGCACCGCCTGCCCCTCGCCCGCCCCGGCCCCAGCGCCCGCAAAGGCGTCGGACCGCGCACGCGCCGCCGCCCTGGCCCGACGTTCGCGCCAGACGATGACGGCGATCAGGGCCAGCCAAAGCGCCAACGCCCCGACCGCCCACAGCCAGCGCTGCGGATCGGCTGTCACCCCGGCTGATCTCTGTCGGGATCGTCCATCATGGCGGCGAAGGCCGGCGTCATCCGCTCGACCGGCCCGCGCTCGGTTCGCTCGACGAAGTGGGCGATCAGGCCCAGCGCCTCGGCATACTCCGGCCCCTCGAAAGGCCCCATGACCGTCAACGCCGTGGCGTAGGCGTCGGCCATCATGGCCGAGGCATGCAGCACGGTGACTGAGCTCAGATTATTGCTGACCGGACGCCCGGTCGAGCCGTCGATGGTGTGGGGATACAGCCGGCCGTCATGCCGGAACGCCCGGCGATAGTCGCCGCTGGTCGCCACGGCCAAATCGAACAGGGCCGCCACGGTGTGGGGCGCAGGCGAGCCCTCGACCCGTTCGATCTCGACCCACCAGGGCTGGGCGTCCGGCTTGACGCCGCGCCCCTTCAACTCGCCGCCGATCTCGATCAGGTGCGAGGTCGCGCCCATCGCCGTCAGCCGGTCGGAGACGCGGTCCACCGCATGGCCCTTGGCGATGCCGGAGAAGTCCAGCTTCATCCCGCCCATCTGCATCACGCCGCGCGCATCGGGATTCAGCCGCAGCTTCTGCCAGCCGGACACGGCCATGGCCGCCGCGATCTCGTCTTCGGACGGCACCGGCAGCAGGGCCGAACGCGGTCCCGGCGGGCCAAAGCCCCACAGATCGACCAGCGCGCCCAAGGTCGGATCGACCGCCCCGTTCGTTTCGTCGCCCAGGGTCATCGCCGCATCCAGCAGATCCCAGAACGGCGGCGACACCGCCCAGAACCCGGCCGGCGCATTATTGAACCGGCTGATCTCGCTGGACGGCTCCCACGGGCTGAACAGGCCGACGACGGCCGCCAGCTCCTGTTCGATCGCGTCCTGGATTTCTGCCTCACCCACGCCCGGCGGCGCGATCACGCGCGCGCTCCAGGTCGTGCCCATGGTCTCGCCGCCCAGCGCACGGATCAGGTCGCTGGGCGGACGGGGCGGCGCGCCCTCGATGACGGGCACCAGCACGCGGTTGTCGGCGCGGTCGGCCAGGGGGCTGGCGTCGCCGAGATTGACCGTGGGCGGAGCGGCGCGCGAACCGCGCGAGAAGGGTGTGTCTGACATACCCTTCGCTTAGGGCAGGACTTCCATCGCCGCCACATAGCTGGCGTTGGAACCGAGCGTTTCGCCCTGACCTTCGGTGCGGACCGAGGCGTTCAGCCAGTACATGCCCGCTTCCGGCCAAGTCACGGTGAAGGCGCCGTCGGCGCCGGTCGTGACGGTCGATTCCTCGGGATTGTCGCGATAGCGCAGGCCGCCGCGCGCCACGGTGACCTCCAGACCCGACGCCGGCTGACCGTTGTTCAGCAGCTTGAACGTCGCGGGCTCGCCGACGACCAGATCGTTGGGGTGGGTCACCGGAACCAGCTCAAGCCCTTCGCCGGTCGTCTTGAAGACGGTGTCGGTCGGGTTGTTCAGGGTGACGAAGGTCTCGATGCGGCTGGCGGTGCGAGTCGCCTGCACGTCGGTCGCGCCCTCGGGCAAGCCCGCCGGATATTCGGCCGCCGCGCCGCGCCAGCGCTTCTGCTCGCCGTTCAGCTTGTAGCTGGCCATGACGCCGCCCATGACGTTGGCGATCTTGTAGGTGCCGTTCTGCGTCAGGTGGGCATCGAAGGTCGAGCGATAGCGGCCCTGCATGGCGTTCTCGGGCTGAACCGCCGAACCGTCCGGCGCCGTGATGGCCAGGCCGTTCAGGCGCATGGCGGCGTGATCGGGGTTGAACACCTGGTTCGACATGCCGGCGTCGAAACCGACCCAGGCGTCCGAGCCCGACAGGGTCGTGGCGGTCGGCGCCAGCCAGGCGCGGTGGGCCTGGGCGGCCATCGGGGCGGCCAGAGCAGCCGCGAGAGTCAGCAGGGCGATCGTCTTCTTCATGGTCATGATCCTTAGCGAGAGACGGCGACGCGCACGGCGCCCAGTTCGGTGGAGCCGGTTCCGGCGCCGGTGTTGGCCGCGCCCCAGCGGAAGGGCACGCGCACGACCTCGCGGCCGCCCAGTTCGCGGGCCGCCTCGACGACGATGTTGTATTGACCGGGTTGCAGACCGCGCAGGCGGGCGGCGGGCACGGTGACGGTCTGGCGACCCGGCGCGCGGGTGGCGCCCGACACGCCGTCGGCCGGCAGGGTCATGGCCCGGCCGCCCTTGCGCCACCAGGTGCGCAGATCCTTCAGCCAGTCCTTGCCGTCGCCCTCGTTGTTGCGGGTCTGTTGGTACCAGATCGCCAGGGTTCGCTCGGCCGACTGGTCCGGCTTCTCGATCCACACGGCGACATAGGGACGGTGATAGGAGGCGGTGTTCAGGCGCGGAATCTCGACCGACACCGTCAGGTCGGCGGCCATGGCGGGCGCGGCGGCGGCGGCGAGACCGACTGTGGTGATGACGATGGGGAGCAGGCGCATCGGAATACTCGTCAGTGAATGAAGATCAAGGCGATGACGACGGGGATCAGCAGGCCCAACGCCGCCAGCGGCCAGGTCGAGGGCCGACCCTTGGCGTGCAGGAACATCAGGCCCAGCCCCGTCAGGGCGAAAATGGTGCAGGCGACGGCGAAGACGTCGATGAACCAGAACCAGACCGAGCCGGCGTTGCGGCCCTTGTGCAGGTCGTTGAGGTAGGCGATCCAGCCACGGGTGGTCTTCTCGTGCAGGGTATCGCCGTTCGAACGGTCGATGGTCACCCATCCGTCGCCCCCGGGCATGGCCAGGGCGACATAGACTTCTTCAGGCGTGGTCTCGGTCGGCCTGCCGGCGATCTCGACCTTCAGCGCCTCGGACGCCCAGCGCGCGACGGCGTCAGGGACGGGATCGGTCGTCTCTTGCGGGAAGGCCGCCAGCCGCTGCAACAGGGGCGCCGGCAGGGTCGCGGTCTGTTCGACCGTGACCGGATTTCCGGGGATCGAGGCCGCGTGGTTCAGGGTGATGCCGGTGACGGCGAACAGGATCATGCCCACCAGGCTGACCGCCGCCGAAATCCAGTGCCAACTGTGCAGCTGCTTCAGCCAGAACGACCGCGCGCCGTTCAACGCCGCCTTGGGTTTGGGGCCCTTGGCTGCGGTTTCGGCCTGACGCTGTGTGGCGAGTTCGGTCACGCCGTCGCTGTGCCATTGTTGCGAACGGGTTGCAATAGCATTCAGCAGCGCCGCGACACCTTGCGCCTCAGACCTCGGCCCAGCGCCGCAGCAGATTGTGATAGACGCCGGTCAGTTCGATCACCGCCTGGTCCTTCGGCCCCTTGTCCACCGCAACTCGCTGGGTGGCGATGTCCAAGCGGAACAGCGTCTCGCGGTCGGCGTCGTCGCGCACCAGGCTCTGCATCCACATGAAGGACGACACCCGCGCGCCGCGCGTCACTGGCGTGACGCTGTGCAGGCTCTTGGACGGATAAAGCACCAGGTCGCCTGCCGGCAGCTTGATCGACTGCGACCCGTACATCTCCTCGATGATCAGCTCGCCCCCGTCGTAATCCTCGGGCTCGGACAGGAATAGTGTCGCCGACAGGTCGCTGCGGATGCGCAACGCCCCGCCCCCACGCGTCTGACGGATGGCGTTATCGACATGCAGCCCGAACTCGCCCCCGCCCTCGTAGCGGTTGAACAGGGGCGGAAAGATCGTGTGCGGCAAGGCCGCCGCCACGAACATAGGATTGGCGTTCAGCGCCTGAACGACCAGGGCCGAAACCTCTTTCGCCACTTCCGAATCCTCGGGCAGTTGCAGGTTCTTCTTCGCGGTCGCCGACTGATGGCCCGAGGTGGTGTTGCCGTCGCTCCAAGGACCGGCGTCCAGCCGCGCGCGCAGGGCCTTGACCTCTGCCTTGGAGAAGACTTCCGGGATCTGCAGCAGCACGACGGCCTCGCTCGGAAAAAAGGCAACGGCCCCGCGGGGGATCGCGGGGCCGTCAGGATAGGCTGCGTAGGCGGCCTTTAGAAGCGCAGGTTCAGGGCCAGTATCGCTTGCCGACCCGCCGCCACATCGGCGTGGTGAACGCCGTTGGTGCGGATGATGTAGTCCTCGTCCGTCGCGTTCTTGACGTTCAGTTGCAGCGTCGCCCGATCCGTCAGGTCATAGGTGGCGAAGGCGTCCACGCGGGTCCATTCCGGGGCATAGACGCGGTTGTTCCCGCCGCCCGCGCCGCCCTGGTTCCCGCCCAGCGACTCGGAAGTGTAATAGACGCCGCCGCCGATCGTCAGTCTGGGCAGCAGGCGATAGGTGGTGAACAGGCTGGCGCTGTGTTCGGGCGTATTGGCCAGCGGCAGGCCTTGCAGCGGATTGACGCTGGAGACCGGCGGCGTGCCCGACACGACCACGGCCGCCTTGGTCAGTTCGGAGTCCATATAGGTATAGCCGCCGAACACGGTCCACTCGCGGGTGATGTTGCCGGACACGCCCAGTTCGATGCCCTTGACCTCGACCTCGCCTTCCTGACGGAAGACGTTGGGCTCGACCAGGATCAGCGCATTCTTGCGCGTCAGGTGGAAGGCCGCCGCCGACAGGGCCAGACGGTCGTGGAAGACATTGGCCTTGGCGCCGATCTCGAAGCTTTCGGTGTCTTCGGGGTCCAGCACGACGTTGGCGACCCCATCGACCGTGCCCGTGCCGCCCGAGGCGTTCTGGTCGCCTGCCGAAATGGTCGGCGGCGTCGAAGAGGTGGACCAGGACGCATAGACGCTGCTGCTCGCCGTCGGCTTGAAGACCAGGCCGACCTGATAGTTGGTGAACTCCCAAGTCTGTTCCGGCACGGCGGTGAATCCCGTCGAGGTCCAGACGCCGGCCGCCTGGGTCGCCGTCGCATTGACGCCCTTGACCGAATATTGGTCCCAGCGAACGCCCAGGTTCAGGATCAGGGGTTCGGTCAGGGTGATGCTGTCGTTCGCATAGACGCCTATGGCTTCGGTCGTGTTCGAACTGGTCGGTCCACGATTGATCACGCCGGTCCAGGCGTCGTCGGGGTCGGGATTATAGACCTGGGTGCAATCTCCAGCACCCGAAGCGCCCGTCGCGGTCGGATAGGATCCGCTGATGGTCGTCAGACCTGTCGGGCAGGCCGAGCCCGAGGTCGTGTAGGTCGAATACGAAGCATTCTTGTTGCGCTCGCGCGACAGTTCGACGCCGACATCATAGCTGTGCCGGATCGAGCCGGTGGCGAACTGACCGAAGACGTCCGTCACATTGGCCAGGGTGGTGACCGGGTTCCAGCGGGTCTTGGTCCCCCGCTTCATCCAGTAGGTCCCGTCTGCGGCCCGGCCGACATAGCCGCCGTCGCCAGGGTTAGTGACGATGTAGTCGTTCAGCGTGCGCGAGAAGCGACTGACGTTGCGGATCGTGGCGAAGTCGTTGAGGCGATGCTCGGCCTTGAAGGTGAAGGTATCCACCTCATTGGTCAGATAGTCGCGCGCCTTGAGGCCGTAGAAGCTATCGTAGGGCACATCGAGAACGCCGCTATCGGTCGTGCGCACGCCGATCTTGGTGAACAGCGGAATGCCGTAGTCGGGCATCTGGTCGCTGGTCAGGTGGTAGTAGCTGAAGACCATCGACGACGGCGTGCCGAGACCGGCGCCCAGGCTGACGGCCGCACCCCATTTGTCGTAATCGACGGCGTCGCGGCCGGGCACGTTGCCCTGGGCGCCCATCAGGTTGATCCGCAGGGCTGCGGTCTCGCCCAGCGGCAGATTGGTGTCGACAGTGCCGCGCAGATAGCCGTCCGTGCCGGCGCCCGCGCTGACATTGGTGAAGGCGTTCAGCTTGGGCGACTTGGAGCCCAGGTTGATGCTGCCGCCGCCTGAGCCGCGACCCGAATAAACGGCGTCCGGTCCCTTGATGACCTCGACCTGCTCCAGGTTGAAAACCTCACGCTGCTGGCCGCCGGTGTCGCGAATGCCGTCCACGAAGATGTTGTTGCCCGACGACTGTCCCCGGATGAACGGCCGGTCGGCCAGCGGCTGGCCACCCTCGCCCGCGCCAAAGGTGATGCCCGGCGAGTTGGACAGCAGATCCTGCAGCGACGAGGCCGAAGTCTGTTCGATGATGGCTTGCGGAATGATGGTGATCGAGCGTGGCGTATCGACCAGGGGCGCCACGAACTCGGGGCTGACCGGGGCCGGCTTCTTGACCTGACCATTGACGTCGATGGTGCCCAGGTTGGCGGGCTGCTGCTGGTCGGCCGTAACGATCACGCCGTCTTCGGCGGCGGCTTCAGCAGCGAAAGCGGGGGCGGCGATCAGCATGCCGGCGGCGCTGGAGGCGAACAGGAGCGAGCGGAGCGCGGCGGCGCGGGAGTCGGACATAGTCTTGCGACCTTTTGGTCTGATTTTGCGATGCGGTCGCAATAATCAGCTTCACTATGTCGCACAAGCCAAATTGCGAACAAATCGCAATCTTAATCAGCTGACAACGGTCATCGCCCTCGGCGCCGGCGTCTTGTCCACATCCAGCCAGGTCGGATCGGGCATGGCCCGGTGGGCGGCAGCCAGAGCCTCGGACCAGCGGCGACCCAGGTCGCGGAAATAGGGGTCGTCCCCTTCGATACGCCGTGCGGTGCCACTCAACTGGTCGCGCGGCATGACGATCAGATCGAGCGGCGGCCCGACGGCGATGTTCGAGCGAATCGTCGAATCGAACGAGATCAGGCCGAGCTTCACCGCCTCGGACAAGGTCGTCGAACTGTGCAGGGCCCGATCCAGGATGGGCTTGCCGTATTTCAGCTCGCCGATCTGAAGATAGGGGGTGTCCGGCCCGCACTCGATGAAATTACCCTGACCATAGATCAGATACAGCCCCATCTTGCCGCCCGAGATCTGACCGCCCAGCAGCATGGAGGCCGTGACGTTCAGCCCGTCGGCCGTGGGGGTCGGCGGCGTATTGATGCTGGCGCGCACGCTGGCCATCGCATGGCCAAGCAGTTGGGCCGCGCGAAACAGGGTCGGCGCGGTCTCCAGCGTCTCGACATCGATGGAGTCGGGCAGTTTCACGCCCGCCGACGCCATGGCCAGCGCCGTCTGGGTCACCGACAGATTGCCCGCCGTCGCGACCGCAAGCATCCGCTCGCCAGGCGACTTGTAGATGTGCAGTTTTCGGTAGGACGAGATGTTGTCCACGCCCGCATTGGTGCGCGTGTCGGCGATCATCGCCAACCCTTCGTCCACCAGCATGCCTACGCAATAGGTCACTTCGCTCTATCCGCTCCCCGCGTTGCGAATCCGATGACGCTAACAGATTCACGCGACATGCCTATCAGGGCCATCCGCGCGACTGCAGTTGTTGTTGGGTCTGTTGCACGGGCCGCACATTCAGGGCGACCGTCAGGGTCTCGTGCCCCCCGCCATAGCTGGTGCCCCGGATCGGCGTGGCCCCGCGCGCGTCCAGACCGACGGCGACGCGCACATAGTGTTCGGTCGGGCTGATGCCGTTGGCCGGATCGAACCCGACCCAGCCCAGGTTCTCGACCCAGGCCTCTGCCCAGGCGTGGGCGGCGTCCTGGTCGTGCTGGCCGTCCTGACGGCTGAGGTGGCCCGAGACATAGCGGGCGGGAACGCCCATCCGGCGCGCCGACGCGATGAAGATCTGGGCGTGGTCCTGACAGACGCCGCGCTTCTGGGCGAAGGCTTCGGCGGCGGTGTGGCTGGCCGAGGTCGAGCCGACCTCGAACGCCACATCCTGCTTCAGCGCCCCCATGAGGGCATGCATCCGACCCAGCGTCGCGCCTTCGGGGATCGAGCGGGCGAAGTCGTCGATGGCCGCATCCGGCTTGGTCATCGGCGTCTCGCGCAGGAAGACGATGGGCGACAGCCGCTCGGCCTGGCCCCGCCGCACCACGCCGCCGGTGTTCACCGTCGCCACCTCGCCCGTGACCCGGATGGTCAGGGCGTCGGTCGGCCGCTCGGTATAGAGGCTGTGGACCACATTGCCGAAGGCGTCCTCGCCGCGACGCAGGCGGGCGTCCACGTCGGTCTCAATGCGCCAGTCGCGCACCTGCTGACCCTCGCAAGAACGCGGCGTCAGTCGCAGCATCTGCACGATGAACCGCGCCGGGCGAGCGTAGGCATAGCGGGTGGAGTGGTCGATCCGGATCCGCATGTCAGACCAGATACTGTTCTTGGACGGCCGCAGCCAGGGCGTTGTTCTGGTTCAGGAAGCCCTGGATGTACTCGTGCAGGCCCGACTGGAAGATGTCCTCGATCTTGGCCTCGTTGAACTGGGTCAGGCGGTTGGAGGCCAACCGTTGCGCCGGGCCCCGCCGCCCGTAATCGGTCGCCAGCCGCTCCAGATAGCTGACGATCATCCCCTGGCACGAGGCCAGCGAGCGCGGCATCTGGCGGTTCAGCACCAGCAGGTCCGCCACCAGCCAGGGCCGCACGCTCTCGCGATAGACCCAGCGATAGGCGGTCAGCGCCGAGACCTCGCGCAACAGGGTCGTCCACTGGAAATAGTCCAGCTGTCCGCCCACCCGTTCGCCGGGCGGCAGCAGCAGATGGTATTTCACGTCCAGCAGGCGCGCGGTGTTGTCGGCCCGCTCGATCGCCATGCCCAGCCGCAGGAACCAGTAGGCGTCGTTGCGCAGCATGGTCCGCGACGAGGCCCCCTCGACCGCCAGGGACGTCGATTTCACGAAGTCGAGGAAGTTGGTGAAGTCGTCGCGCTTGGTCGGTTCGCCCAGCTCGTTCAGCCCGTTCCAGGCGCCGTTGATCGCCTCCCACAACTCGATGGTCAGGGCGGTCCGCACCGAGCGCGCATTGGTCCGCGCCTTGGTGATACAGGCCTTGATCGAGGTCGAGTTGTCGTAGCCGAAGGCCAGATATTCGCGGACCGACTTCTCCGAGATCGTCCGGCCCGAGGCGTCGAAGCCGCTCTTGACCCCCGACGAGGCGATGGCCCCGGCCCAGGCGGTGACGGTGGCCTGGTCCTTGGCCGGCAGGGCGGCCAGGCGAATAGCGGCCTCAAGAATGCGCGCGAGAAAGTCCGCCCGCTCCATATAGCGGCCGGTCCAGTACAGGCTGTCTGCAGTGCGTGAAAGCATCAGTTGTCCAGCACCCAGGTGTCCTTGGTTCCGCCGCCCTGGCTGGAGTTGACCACCAGCGACCCTTCCTTCAGCGCCACCCGCGTCAGGCCGCCCGGCGCGACACGTACCCCGGCCGGACTGGACAGGACGAAGGGCCGCAGATCGACGTGGCGGGGCGACAGGGCGCCGCCGTTCAGGGTCGGCGCGGTCGACAGGCTCAGCGTCGGCTGGGCGATGAAGTCGTCGGGATCGGCGATCAGCTTGGCGCGGAAGGCCTCGATCTCGGCCTTAGTGGAGGTCGGCCCGACCAGCATGCCATAGCCGCCCGATCCGCCCACTTCCTTGACCACCAGTTCCGGCAGCTTATCCAGCACCTCTTTCAGCGCGTCCGCCTCGCGGCAACGCCACGTCGGCACGTTCTGCAGGATCGCATCCTCGCCGGTGAAGAAGCGGATGATCTCGGGCATATAGGTATAGACGGCCTTGTCGTCGGCCACGCCCGTCCCGATCGCATTGGCCAGCGTTACCCGTCCGGCGAAATAGGCCGACATCAGTCCCGGCACCCCGACCGTCGAGTTCGGCATGAAGGTCAGCGGATCGATGAAGTCGTCGTCGATGCGACGATAGATGACATCGACCCGTTTCGGCCCCTCGGTCGTGCGCATGAAGACCGTGTCGTCGTTGACGAACAGGTCCGTGCCCTGGACCAGTTCGACCCCCAGCTTGTCGGCCAGGAAGCTGTGCTCATAGTAGGCCGAGTTGAACGGCCCCGGCGTCAGCACGACGATGGTCGGGTCCGCCCCCGCGCCCGCCGGCGCGGACGCCTGCAACGACCGCAGAAGCATGTCGGTATAGATTTCGACCGGCCGCACCGCATGTTCCGCGAACAGGTCGGGGAACAGCCGCATCATCATCTCGCGGTTCTCCAGCATGTAGGAGACTCCCGACGGCGTGCGGCAGTTGTCTTCCAGCACGTAGAAGCCGTCTTCGCCCGTGCGCACCAGATCGACACCCGAGATATGGCACCAGACGTCGCCCGGTGGACGGCGGCCCTGCATCTCGGGTCGATAATGCGGATTGGTCAGGATCAGGTCGGCGGGGACGATGCCCGCCTTGATGCATTCCTGCGCGCCATAGATGTCTTTCAGGAAGGCGTTGATGGCGGTGACCCGCTGCTTCAACCCTTTTTCCAGCCCGCTCCATTCGTCCGCGCCGATGATGCGCGGCACCACGTCGAAGGGGATCAGGCGTTCGTTGGATTCCTCGTCGCCATAGACGGCGAAGGTCACGCCCATGCGGCGGAAGAACAGCTCCGCCTGACGCGAACGCGCCTGCAGCAGATCGGCCGGCGCGTTTTCCAGCCACGCCGCCAGAGTCCTGTAGCTGTCGCGGATCGCACCCGACCCGCCGCCGTTCATTTCGTCGAAAGCTCTCGTCATTCGCCCCCGCCGCGTTGAGATCGCAGCTTGAACGTCCCCAAACGAAAAGCGCAACAGTTTTGTTGCACTGCGGCGACGAGGAGCGGCACTGCGCCTCTCCCTCCGCCTGCGGGGGAGGGTGGCCGAGCGGAGCGAGGTCGGGTGGGGGCGGCAGGGCGACATCCGACGATATGTCTTGCCTGGGGCAATGCGACCCTGCCGGGCCGCCCCCACCCCGTCGCTGCGCGACGCCCCTCCCCGAACGGGGAGGGAGAAAGTCGGGGTCACCCCGCCGCCACGGCCTTCATCGAAATCGCCGGATCGGCCAGCTTTTCTAGATCGACCGGCGTCGCTTTCCCGATCAACTGCTTGCCCGCCATGAACTCCGGCGGCGCATTGACCGCCTCGACGCAGACGATGCGGTCGCCGTTCAGGTGGAACACCGCAAAGCCCGACGCCGACGGATCGCCGCGCACCACCTGCCGGTCGGCGTCGAACGGCAGGCCGGCGATCTGAAGCTTGAAGTCGTACTGGTCGGACCAGAACCACGGCACCTCGGGCGTCGGCCCGTCCCGTCCGACGATGGCCGCCGCCGCCTGTTTGGCCTGTTCCAGCGCATTGGGCACGCTCTCAAGCCGATGATGCACCCCGCCGTGAACAGGTATCGGCCGCCGCGTCATGTCGCCCACGGCGAAGATGGCTGGATCGCTGGTCCGCGCCTGTTCGTCCACCACCACCCCATCGTCGCAGCGCAAGCCCGCCGACCGCGCCAGCCCATCACACGCCAGCGCGCCGACCCCGACCAGCACCGCATCCGCCCGCACAACCGACTCGTCCGCTAGTGTCACGCCTTCCTGGGCCACGGCGACCACCTCGGCCCCGGTCAGGATCTCGACCCCGTGCGCCCGATGCTGGGCGGTGAAGAAGGCCGACAGGGTTTCCGACGCCACCCGCGCCAGCACGCGCGGCGCCCGTTCGATCACCACCGCCTCGGCGCCCAAGGCGCGGGCCGAGGCCGCCGCCTCTAAGCCCACATAGCCGCCGCCGACCACCGCCAGCCGCTTGCCCGGCCCCAGCACGGCCTTCAGCCGTTCGGCGTCCTTCAGCGTGCGCAGTTCCAGCAGGTCGGGATGATCCCCGCCCGGAACCGGCAGTTTCCGCGCCGTCGATCCGGTCGCCAGCACCAGAATGTCATAGGTCTCGCTCGATCCGTCGTGGAAGGCGACCGTCTTCGCTGCGGGGTCCACCGACACGGCGACGGTCGAAGGCCGGAAGTCGATGTTCTGCTCGGCATAGAAGCTCAGCGGCCGCAGCAGCAGCGCCTCCAGATCGGTCTCGCCCTTCAGCCAGGCCTTGGACAGCGGCGGTCGCTGATAGGGCGGCGCATACTCCTCGCCGATCAGCACGATCGGCCCCTCATGGCCGTACTGCCGCAGAAACGCCGCGACGGAGCCGCCGGCATGTCCGGCGCCGATGATCAGGATCTTGGTCATGAGAGGGATGTAGAGTGGCGAGTGGCGAGTGGCGAGTGGCGAGTGGCGAGTGGCGGATCGGTGAAGAGTGCTAGTGAGCAAGAGGTGAGCCAGACAAGTCCCGCTCACTTCTCGCTCACCCCTTGCTCACGCCCAGCTCACTAAACGCCCCTTGACCGTTCCACTGTTACAGCATAGTGGAACACGCATGACGACCCCTCCCGCCCGCGACGCCCTCCACGACGCCCTGCTGTCGATGCAGACGCGCGCCGAGATCAACGCCTTTCTGGCCGATCTTTGCACCCCGGCGGAACTGCGCGCCTTCGCAGAGCGCTGGCAGGTGGCGCGCCTGCTCGACGCCGGCGGCAAATCCTATCGCGAGATCGCGGTCGAGGCCCACGCCAGCCCCACCACCGTCGTCCGCGTCGCCCGTTATCTCAAAGACATGCCGCACCAGGGCTACCGCCTCGCCCTGGACCGCCTGAAGAACACGAACTGAGTATCCGAACATGAGCACCGTCCAAGGCCGGCTTCGCATCGCCGTCCAGAAATCCGGCCGTCTGGCCGACCGCAGCCTCGACCTGATCCGCGACGCGGGCCTGAAATGGGTCAAGGGCCACAACGACCTGCTGTATCGGGTCGAGAACTATCCGATCGACCTGCTGCGCGTCCGCGACGACGACATCCCCACCTTCGTCGCCGACGGCGTCTGCGACCTGGGTATCGTCGGCGAGAACGTGCTGGAGGAAGGCCGCAACGGCGGCGCCAATGCGTCCGTCGTCATGCCGCTGGGCTTCGGCCGCTGCACCCTGAAGATCGCCACGCCCCCGACCCTGGCCTATGACGGCCCGGCCTCGCTGGACGGGCTGCGCATCGCCACCTCCTATCCCAAGATCCTGCGCCGCTTCCTGGACGAGCGTGGGGTCAAGGCCGAGATCGTCGTCATGCGCGGCGCCGTCGAGGTCGCGCCCCGGCTGAAGCTGGCCGCCGCCATCTGCGACCTGGTCTCGACCGGCGCGACGCTGGAGGCCAACGGCCTGGGCGCCAAGGATACGGTGCTGGAAAGCCAGGCCGTCCTGATCCAGTCCCCGGTCGCGCCCGAGCCCGGCCTGCAACACCTGCTGGACAGCATCATCGAGCGGATGTCGGGCGTGGTGTCCTCGCAAGGCGCCAAATACGTCATGCTGAACGCCCCGCGCGCCTCGCTGGACCAGATCACGGCCATCCTCCCCGGCGCCGGCTCGCCCACCGTCATGCCCTTGATGGGCCGCGACGACGCCGTCGCCGTCCACGCCGTCTGCCAGGAAGCCGTCTTCTGGGAGACGCTGGAGAAGCTGAAGGCCGCCGGCGCCTCGGCCATCCTGGTCCTGCCCATCGAGAAGATGATGTGATGAAGCTGATCGACTGGTCTTCCCTCGACGCCGCCGGAAAAAAGGCGGCCCTAGTCCGCCCGGCCCAGCGCACGGCCGGCGACGTGACCGACGTGGTCCGCACTATCCTGGACGATGTGCGGATGCGCGGCGGCGCGGCCGTCACCGACTGGTGCGTCAAGCTGGACAAGGCGCCGCCACGCCGCATCGCCATCACGCCCGAAGCCGTGGCCGAGGCTCGCAACGCCCTGCCCCCCGGCGACGTCCGCGCCCTGCGCATGGCGGCAGAGAATGTCCGCGTCTTCCACCAGGCGACCAAGCCGGAGGACACCCCCTTCATCGAGACCACGCCCGGCGTGCGCTCGAAACTGGCCTGGCGCCCCATCGCCTCGGCCGGCCTCTACATCCCCGGCGGCACCGCGCCTCTGTTCTCTTCCCTGCTGATGCTGGCCATCCCCGCCGGCGTTGCGGGCGTGGGCCAGCGCGTCGCCGTCACCCCGCCTGACAAGTCCGGCGGCGTCCACCCCGCCATGATCCTGGCCGCCGCAGAGGCCGGCCTCGACGCCCTCTGGCTGATGGGCGGCGCCCAGGCCATCGCCGCCTTGACCTTCGGCGTCGAGCTGGAAGACGGGACCATCCCCGCCTGCGACAAGCTGTTCGGCCCCGGCAACGCCTATGTGGCCGAAGCCAAGAAACAGGCCTCAGCCCTGCCCGGCGGTCCCGCCGTCGACATGCCCGCCGGCCCGTCCGAACTGATGGTCATCGTCGACCGCGACGCCGCGCCCGAGATCGCCGCCGCCGACCTGCTCAGCCAGGCCGAACACGACGCCGACGCCCAGGTCATCCTGGTCTCCACCAGCCGCGCCACCATCGACTACATCCTGTCGGAGGTTGAAACCCAGGTCGCCACCCTGCCGCGCGAAGCCATCGCCCGCGCCTCGCTGAACGAGGCCCGCGCCATCCTGGTCCGTGACCTCGACGCCGCCGCAGAGGTCGCCAACCTCTATGGCCCCGAACACCTGGCGATCCAGATCGACGACCCCGAGCCCTTGGTGGACTCCATCAAGGCCGCCGGCGCCGTCTTCGTCGGGCGCTTCGCCGCCGAGACCCTGGGCGACTACGCTGCTGGCCCCAGCCACGTCCTGCCCACCGACGGCGGCGCCCGCACCCTGGGCGGCGTCACCACCGCCAGCTTCATGACCACCATGTCGGTCCAGCTGGTCAGCGAGGCCGGCGCCCGCGCGCTTGCTCCCATCGCCGCCCGCCTGGCCCGGATGGAAGGCCTCGAAGCCCACGCCCGCGCCGCCGACCTGAGGGCCGAAGGATGACCCTGCCCGCCCCCTATCCCCCGCTGGTCTCCGGCGGCGAAGGCCTGGATCGCTATCCCGGCGAGCCTGTCGCCCTCGCCGCCCGCATGGCCGCAATCTACGCGTTACCCGCCGACCAGGTCCTGCCGGTGCGCGGCCTGACCCACGGGCTGGAACTGGCCTGGCGCATCGCCGCCCGCGACGGCGGCTCGGTCGAGGCGCCCAAGGCCGAGCCCTATGACAGTCTCGCCGCCATCTATCCGGCCAAGGGCGAACCGGCTGTGGTGGTGATCCGCGCCCTCGGCTCACCCGAGGCCGTCGCCGAAATGGCCGCACGCGTCGCCCCGGCCCTGCTGGTGGTGGACGAGGGCCTGATCGAGTTCTCCGACAGTGTCTCGGCGGTCACGGTCGTCGCCGACCAGACCAACCTGGTCGTGCTGCGCAGCCTGTCCCTGGCCTATGGTTTAGCCGGCGCCCGCGTCGGCGCCGCCATCGCCCAGGCCCCGACCCTGGCCCGCCTCGCCTCGGTGCTGGAGCCCTACGCCCTGCCCGAACCTCTGGTCCGGCTGGCCCAGCAGGCGCTGGACCCGTCGCGGATGATCGAGACCGCCGAGAGGATCGCCTCGGTCCGACGCGAGCGCGAGCGGATCGCCCGCGAACTGGGCCGCCAGATGCCGGTCGAGCCCGGTGTGGGCCCCATCGTCATGGCCCGGCCGGAAGACCCCGTCGCCGCCCTGGCCGCGCTGAAAACCTACGGCGTCGAGGCCGACCTGTCGGGCGATCGCTTACGCCTGCCCGTCTCGATCAAGCCCGAGGTCAACGACCGGCTGCTGGCCGCCTTCGGCCTGACACCCGCCAAGCGCCGCCCGGCCCGCGTCGGTCAGGCCGTGCGCGATACGAAAGAGACCCGCATCGTCTGCGCCGTCGATCTGGACGCCCCCGGCCCGATCAAGATCGAGACCGGCGTCGGCTTCTTCGATCACATGCTGGAGCAGATCGCGGCCCACGGCGGCTTCTCCCTGCGGCTCCAGTGCGAGGGCGACCTGCACACCGACCCGCACCACACCATAGAGGACAGCGCCATCGCCCTGGGCCAGGCGCTGAAACAGGCGCTGGGCGAGCGCAAGGGCATCGCCCGCTATGGCTTCGTCCTGCCGATGGACGAGGCCAACGCCACCGTCTCCATCGACCTGTCCGGCCGCCCCTATCCGCTGTTCGAGGGCACGTTCGACACCCCCTTCATCGGCGACTACCGCACCGACCTGACGGCCCACGTCTTCCGCTCGCTGGCCGAGGCCATGGGCGCCGCCGTCCACATCTCGGTCACCGGCCAGGACGACCACCACAAGACCGAGGCCGTCTACAAGGCCTTCGGCCGCGCCCTGCGCCAGGCCATTCGGGTCGAGGGCGACACGGTGCCGAGCACCAAGGGGGTGCTGTGATGAGCGCACCCGCATTCCTTCTCCCCTCGGGGGAGAAGGTGGGCACGAAGGGCTCGGATGAGGGGGCTCTGTCGGCCCCACTGACGGCAAGAGCGGATCTGCGTCTGGCAGCCCCCTCATCCGTCTCGCTCCGCGAGCCACCTTCTCCCCCGAGGGGAGAAGGCTGATGGAAGTCGCCGTCATCGCCTACGGCGCCGGCAACGTCGCCTCGGTCCAGTTCGCGCTGGAGCGGCTGGGCGCGACCGTGCGCTTGACCGACGACCCCGCTGTGATTGCCGAGGCCGAAAGGGTCATCCTGCCCGGCGTCGGCGCGGCCGGTTACGCCATGAGCCGCCTGACCGAACTGGGTCTGGTCGAACCGATCCGCGCCTTTTCACGCCCCCTGCTGGGCGTCTGCCTGGGCCAGCAACTGCTGTTCGGGCGCAGCGAGGAGGGCGAGGGCGAGGGCGTCGATCTGCTGGACCTGATCCCCGGCACGGTGACCCGGCTCGAACCGGCGGGCGACCTGCCGGTGCCGCACATGGGCTGGAGCCGCCTGACCCGCGACCGGGACGACCCGCTGCTGGAAGGCGTCGCCGACGGCGCCTACGCCTATTTCGTCCATGGCTTCGTCTGTCCCGACGGCCCGGCGACCCTGGCCCGCGCCGACTATGGCGGGGTCGTTCCGGCCATGGTGCGATCCGCCAACCGCTGGGGCTGCCAGTTCCACCCCGAACGCTCGGCCGAGGCCGGGGCGACCATCCTCAAGAACTTTCTGGGCCTGTCATGCTGATATATCCCGCCATCGACCTGAAGGGCGGCGTCTGCGTGCGTCTGATGCACGGCAAGTTCGACCAGGTGACGCAATATGACGAACAGCCGGCCGCCCGGCTGACCGCCTTCACGACCGAGGGCGCGCAGTGGATCCACATCGTCGATCTGGACGGCGCAGAGGCGGGCGAGGCGCGTCAGCACGGCCTGATCGGCGAACTGACCCAGGCCATCGACGTCAAGATCCAGTCGGGCGGCGGGGTGCGCGGGGCCAACGACGTGGCCAAACTGCTGGACGCGGGCGTGTCGCGCGTCGTGGTCGGCTCCCTGGCGGTGACCCAGCCCAACGATGTGGCCGCCTGGCTCAAGGGCTTTGGCGTCGAACGCATCACCCTGGCCCTGGACGTCAAGATCGAGGACGGCGTGCCCGTCCCCGCCCTGAAGGGCTGGACCCAGTCGTCGGGCGTCACCCTGTGGGAGGCGCTGGATCGTTATCCCAAGGGGACGGCCAAGCATCTGCTGGTGACGGACGTCGGCCGCGACGGCGCAATGACCGGACCGAATCTGGATCTGCTGGCGGAAATCCGTCAGCGCCGTCCCGACCTAGTGCTCCAGGCCTCGGGCGGGGTCTCGTCTCTGGAAGACATCGCGGCGGTAAAGGCTCTGGGCTGTCACGGGGTCATCGTCGGCCGCGCCCTTTACGAAGGCCGCTTCACCCTGCCCGAAGCCATCGCGACGGCTAAACGGTCGTGACAGCGCGGCGGATCATCCCCTGCCTGGACGTCAAGGACGGCCGGGTGGTCAAGGGCGTGAAGTTCGTCGGCCATACCGACATGGGCGACGCGGCGGAACTGGCCGCCCGATACCGCGATGCGGGCGCCGACGAACTGGTATTCTACGACATCACCGCCAGCCCCGAAGGGCGGACGCTGGACTATGGCTGGATCAAGGACATCGCCCGGCTGCTGGACATCCCCTTCTGCGTCGCCGGCGGCATCCGCAGCGTGGATCAGGCGGCCCGCTGCCTGGATCACGGCGCGGACAAGGTCTCGATCAACTCCCCCGCCCTGGAACGCCCCGAGCTGATCGCCGACATGGCCGCACGACTGGGCAGCCAGTGCGTCGTCGTCGGCGTCGATAGCCGTCTGGAGGACGGCGAATGGGTGGTCCACAAATACACCGGCGACCCCGACGCCCGTCGCCACGCCGGCAAGCGCACCCTGGACTGGCTGGACGAGGCGCAGAACCTGGGCGCCGGCGAAATCGTGCTGAACTGCATTGACCAGGACGGGGTGCGCAAAGGCTATGACATCGCACAACTGTCTGCCGCTCGCGCGCGCCTGACCATCCCCCTGATCGCCTCGGGCGGCGCCGGCGCGCCTGAGCATTTCAGGGACGTGTTCGAACAGGCCGACGTTTCCGGCGCGCTGGCCGCCAGCGTCTTTCACACCGGCGCGATAGCCATCCCCGACTTGAAACGATACCTGGCCGACCAAGGCCTGGAGATGCGGATATGATCCTCGACCCCAACACCATCGATTTCGAAAAAGGGAATGGCCTTGTCCCCGTGGTGGTGCAGGACGCCGCCACGCTTCAGGTCCTGACCCTGGCCTATATGGACCGCGCCGCCCTGGACGAGACCCTCGCGTCCAAGGAAGCCACCTTCTTCTCCCGCTCGCGCGGCGGGCGGTGGAGGAAGGGCGAGACCTCGGGGGACCGGCTATATGTCGTGGGCATAACGCCCGACTGCGACAACGACGCTCTGGTCCTGTCGGTCCGGCCTGTCGGCAACGCCTGCCACCTGAACCGGACCAGCTGCTTCGGCGACGCCGATGCGCCAGGCGTGGGCCGCATCGCTCGGCTGGAACAGACCATCGCCGTGCGCGCCGCCGCCGACCCGTCCGAAAGCTGGACCGCCAAACTGATCGCCCAAGGCCCCAAACGCATCGCCCAAAAGGTCGGTGAAGAAGGCGTAGAGACGGCTCTCGCCGGCGTTGCAGGCCCTGACGAGGAACTCGCCAGCGAGGCTGCGGATTTGATCTATCACCTGCTCGTTCTTCTCCATGCCCGTAACATGGTGTTTCAGGACGTGCTGGACGTGTTGGCCTCACGCGCGGAAGCGGCCAAAGACAGCGGCTAGGCCGTAAAGGCGTGCGTCCCGACAAATGGGACAGTCGAGGGAAATTCTATGGCGGCTCTCATTCTGTTCGGCGGCGGCGGCGATCTGGCGATGCGCATGCTGCTGCCGTCGCTGTATTTCCTCGAACACGACGGCCTGCTGCCTGAAGGACTGAAGATCATCGGCGCCGCCCGTTCGGAAGAAAGCGCCGACGACTATATCGCCAAGGTGCATGAGGCCGTGAAAGCCCGCGCCGAGGCCGACCAGGCCTGGGACGAAACCAGCTGGTCCAGGATGAAGGCCCGCCTGGACTATCTGGCCGTGGACGCCACCTCGCCCGACAGCCTCAAGCCCCTGAAGGACAAGGTCGGCGACGGCGAGGTCACGTCGTTCCTGGCCGTCTCCCCCTCGCTCTACGCCCGCATCGTCACGGCGATGAAGGCGGCGGGTCTGGCGGACAAGAACTGCCGCATCGTGCTGGAGAAGCCGGTCGGGCGCGACCTGAAGTCCTTCCTGGAGATCGACGACGCCGTGGCCCACGCCTTCAGCGAAGACCAGGTGTTCCGTATCGACCATTATCTGGGCAAGGAGACGGTCCAGAACCTGATCGCCCTGCGCTTCGGCAATACGATCTTCGAGCCGCTGTGGAACAACCTGTCGATCGATCACGTCCAGATCACGATCGGCGAGACGGTGGGGGTCGGCGATCGCTGGCCCTACTATGACGAATACGGCGCCCTGCGCGACATGCTGCAGAACCACATGCTGCAGCTGCTGTGTCTGGTGGCGATGGAGCCACCCAGCGATCTGGACCCGGATTCGGTGCGTAACGAGAAGGTCAAGGTGCTGCGCTCCCTGCGTCCCGTCACGGTGGACGAGGCCGAGCGCGTCACCGTGCGCGGCCAGTATGTGGCGGGCGTCTCAGAGGGCAAACCGGCCAAGGGCTATGACGAGGAACGGGGAGCCGAGTCCGACACCGAAACCTTCGTCGCCGTACGCGCCGACATCGACAACTGGCGCTGGGCCGGCGTGCCCTTCTTCATGCGGACCGGAAAGCGCTTGCCGGAGAAGCGCACCGAGATCGTCATCCAGTTCAAGCCGCTGCCCCACTCGATCTTCGACCGTGACGACCGGGGCGAGGTTCAGGCCAACCGCATGGTCATCGAGCTTCAGCCCGAGGAAGACATCTCGCTGACGGTGATGAACAAGCGCCCCGGCCTGGATCGGCGCATGCAGCTTCAACCGATCAAGATGAGCCTGTCGTGGGGCGTCCCAAATTCGGGGGACGGCAAGTCCGCCGCTCCGCCCCGCCGCCGCATCGCCTATGAGCGGCTGCTGCTGGATGCGATGGCCGGAGACTCGACGCTATTCGTGCGCCGCGACGAGGCCGAGCAGGCCTGGAAATGGGTGGACGAGGTGTCCGAAGCCTGGGCCGAATCCGGCTTGAAGCCCGACGAATACGTCGCCGGCACCTGGGGCCCCGACAGCGCCGACATGCTGATGATGCGAACCGGCCGCGACTGGAACACGACCGATGTCTGAGCCCCGCCCCGTCGAAACCTTCCCCACCGTCGAGACCTGGGCCGAGGCCATCGCCGCCCGCCTGTCCGAGACCCTGGGTGCCGCCGTCCGCGAGAACGGCCGCGCCCTGTTCGCCGGTCCGGGCGGTTCGACGCCCGCGCCGGTCTATCGCCGTCTCGCCGCGACCGACCTGGACTGGTCCAAGATCGCCGCGACCCTGGTGGACGAGCGCTATGTCCCCGAGACCTCGCCGGAATCGAACGCCCGCCTGATCCGTGACGTGCTGTTGCAGGACAAAGCGGCGGCCGCGCGCTTCATCCCCCTCTATACGCCCGAGGTCACGGTGGACCGTGCGGGCATCGTGGCGGCCAAGGCTCTGGCCGATGCGGGCGGGCGTTTCGATGCGGTCCTTCTCGGCATGGGGGAGGATGGCCATATCTGTTCCATGTTCCCCAACAGCCCGACGCTGAAGACCCTGCTGACGCCGACGCTGAAGCCGACGGTTCTGGGCGTGCCCCACGGCCGCGACGGCGCGGCGCCGACGATCGAGCGCCTGTCGATCAACCTGGCCTATCTGATGTCGGCCGGCCGGGTGATCCTGGGCTTGAAGGGCGCCGTCAAGCGTCGCATCTTCGAGGAACAGGCCCAGGGCGATCCCAGGATTCAGCCCATCGCAGCCCTGATCGCCGCCGGTGTCCCCCTCGAAGTTCTGTACACGGAAGCCAGCTGACATGGCCCTGCACCCCACGGTCGCCGCGGTCACCGCCCGCATCGTCGAGAAAAGCCGCGAGACCCGCGCCGACTACATCCGTCGCATGGACGCCGCGCGCGACAGCGGGACCGGCCGCGCCAAGCTGAGCTGCGCCAACTGGGCCCACGCCTTCGCCGGCCAGACCATCGCCGACAAGCTGACGGCCATGGACGGGTCCAAGCCCAATCTGGGCATCGTCACCGCCTATAACGACATGCTCTCAGCCCACCAGCCGTTCGAACGCTTCCCCGACGTGGTGCGCAAGGCCGTGCGCGAGGTCGGGGCCACGGCCCAGGTCGCCGGCGGCACGCCCGCCATGTGCGACGGCGTCACCCAGGGACGTCCGGGTATGGAGCTGTCGCTGTTCAGCCGCGACGTCATCGCCATGTCCACCGGCGTGGCCCTGACGCACGACGCCTTCGACGCCGCCCTGATGCTGGGCGTCTGCGACAAGATCGTCCCCGGCCTATTCATGGGGGCCCTGGCCTTCGGTCATCTGCCGGTCGTCTTCGCCCCCGCCGGGCCGATGCCGTCGGGCATTCCGAATGCGGAGAAAGCCCGCGTCCGCGCCGAATACGCCCAGAACCGCGTCGATCGACAAACCCTGCTGGAAAGCGAGATCGGCAGCTATCACTCGCCCGGCACCTGCACCTTCTATGGCACGGCCAACTCCAACCAGATGATGATGGAGCTGGGCGGGCTGCACATGCCGTCCACCGCCTTCGTCCATCCCGACACCGGCCTGCGCGATGCCCTGACGGCGGCGGCGGCCAGGCGGGCGGTCCAACTGGCCCGCAGCGGCGAGTGCCGCATGGCCGACGTCATCAGCGAGAAGTCCATCGTCAACATGATCGTGGCCCTGCTGGCCACCGGCGGTTCGACCAACCACGCCATCCACCTGGTCGCCATGGCGCGGGCGGCGGGCGTGCTGATCGACTGGACCGACATGGACGAACTGTCGTCGGTCACGCCGCTGCTGGCGCGGGTCTATCCCAACGGCTCGGCCGACGTGAACGCCTTCCAGGCCGCCGGCGGCGTCGCCTTCATCGCGCGTGAACTGGCCAAGGCCGGCAATATCCACAGCGACGTGACCACCATCATGGGTCAGGGAATCGAGGCCTATTTCCAGGAACCGTCGATGGTGGACGGCGAACTGGTCTGGCGCGACGGCGTCTCGGAAAGCCTCGATCTCGACATCCTGCGCCCCGCCTCAAACCCCTTCGACAAGGAGGGCGGTCTGCGGCTCGTCCAAGGCGACCTGGGCCGCGCGGTCATCAAGATCTCGGCGGTCAAACCCGAAAACCGCATCGTCGAGGCCCCCGCCGCCGTGTTCGAGACCCAGGAGGACGCGCTCCAAGCCTTCCGGGACGGCAAACTGTTCCGCGACGTCGTCGTGGTCCTGCGCTTCCAGGGACCCAAGGCGAACGGCATGCCCGAACTGCACAGCCTGTCTCCCGCCCTGTCGGTCATTCAGGACAAGGGGTTCAAGGTCGCCTTCGTCACCGACGGCCGCATGTCGGGCGCCAGCGGCAAGACCCCGGCCGCCATCCACGTCTCGCCCGAGGCCCTGGCCGGCGGCCCCCTGGCCCATGTGCAGGACGGCGACATCATCCGCCTGGACGCCGAGGCCGGGGTCCTGACCACGGTCGGGATCGCCGACCTGACCGCCCGTCCCCTCGCCGCCCGTTCCGCCGCCAACGCCGAGGGATCATCCTGGGGCTATGGCCGCGAACTGTTCGGCGCCTTCCGCCATGTGGTCACCACGGCCGAACAGGGGGCGACCGTCTGTTTCGCCGTCCCGACCGGTTCACGCGGAAGCGATGACACGCCGCCCAACCCCAACTTCGTCGACCGGACAGTGGACGCCTGATCCACCGAACCGAGCGCAGGAAACGCCTGAAATGAATGACAAGACCCTTCTCGTCGGCGATGTCGGCGGCACGAATGCCCGCTTCGCCGTGGCCCGCATGGTCGATGGAAAGCCCGTGCTGGATCACCACGAGAGCTTTCCCGCCGAGACCTATCCGACCTTCCTGGAAGGCGTCGCCGCCTTCGTGGACGGCTGCGAGGTCAAGCCGACGGGCGGCGTGATCGCCGTGGCCGGCCCCGTCACCGACGGCGCCATCGACCTGACCAACTCGCCCTGGGCGGTGTCCGAGACCGAGCTTCAGACCCTGGGCCTGAAGCCGGTCAAGCTGATCAACGATTTCGAGGCCCTGGCCTGGGGCGCGCCCATCGTGCCGGAAGACCAGCTGGAAAGCCTGGGCGGACCGGTGGACGGCGATCCCCACTCCACCGTGGCCGTATTGGGGCCCGGCACCGGCTTCGGCGTCGCCGCCCTCGTGCGCGACGCCTACGGCAAGGAAATGGCCATGCCGTCCGAGGGCGGCCACGCCTGTTTTCCGCCCGGCGATCCGGTCGAGGACGAAATCCTGCGCATCCTGCGTCGTCGCTATGACCGGGTGTCCATCGAGCGCCTGATCTGCGGTCCCGGCCTGCTGAACATGCACAGGGCGTTGGCCGAGATCGACGGCCGCGAGACCCATATCGACGACCCGGCCCAGATCACCGAGACGGCGATGGCGGACCCGAACAGCCCGTGCGGCGCGACCCTGGCCCGCTTCTGCGCCATCCTGGGCGCCGTGGCCGGCGACATCGCCCTGACGACCGGGGCGCGCGGCGGCGTCTATATCGCCGGCGGCATCGTCCCGCGCATTCTGCCCTTCATCAAGGCCAGTCCCTTCCGCCAGCGGTTCGAACGCAAGGGCCGGTTCAAGGACTATATGACCGATATTCCGACCAAGGTGATCATGCACAAGCACGCCGCCCTGCTGGGCGCGGCGCGCGTCGCCTTCGCCCAGTCCGAAGACTGAAAAACTCGGGCGATCACGAAAATCTCACGGCGGCGTGAACCGAACCGGCGCCTTGGCGTTTTTGAGTTTCCACCTAGGAGAGGAAACTCAAATGAAAAAGTTCGCCATCGCCGCCGCTTCGGTCTTCATGCTCGCCGGCGTCGCCGCCTGCGGTGAAAGCGCCGCCGACAAGGCCGCTGAAAAGCAAGCCGACGCCATCGAAGCGACGGGTGAAGCCCGCGCCGATCAGCTGGAAGCCCAAGCCGCTGCGACCTCGAACGAGGCCCAGGAAACGGCTCTGAATGCTCAGGCCGATCAGGTCGAGAAGAACGCCGACCGCAAGGCCGACATGGTCGAGCAGCAAGCCGGCAATGCCGACGGCGGCATGACCACCAACAACACGCCTTCGACCCAGTAAGATTTGGCGACCCAGTAAATCCGTTTACGGATGGATCAGCCCCCATCGTTCGCGACGGGGGCTTTTTCGTGCGTGATGGGTCAGTCGATGCAGAGGGTCGGGCCGGCCTTGCCGTCTTCGACCGGGGTGTTGCAGCCGAAGCGGTCGCTGGTGGCCTGACAGACGCCAGCCGTCGCCGCGCCCGGCGCGACGCCGCTGTTGCCCTCGATGCGGCAGTCGCCCTGGCATTGATCGCCGTCGGTGCAGCGCTTGCCGGCGTCGGCGTAAGAGATCACGCACTGCCAGGACTGCATCCGGCCGACCTGTTTCATCGTGCCGCCGCGCGTGGCGCAGGCCGAGGCCTCGGCGCTCTGCATGGGGGCGTCGGAGCCGGCGCTCGTCGTGGTCTGAGGCGAGCAGGCGGCGGCCAGCAGGGCGACGGCGGCGATGAGGGAAACGCGGATCATGAGATCTGTCCTTTGGTGAAACCTGACCAGACGTCGTCGTAGTCGAGCTGCATCTGCGGTGATTCGGACGCCCATTTCGTGACGCGGATCGGCATGCGCGTCTCGAACATGAAGGCCAGGGTGTTTTCGATCTTGTGCGGCTTCAGCTCCGCCTTGACCGCGCCGTCATAGCTGGCCTGATCGGGACCATGGCCGCTCATCCGGTTGTGCAGGGACGCGCCGCCCGGTGCGAAGCCGCCGGCCTTGGCGTCATAGGCGCCGGTCACCAGCCCCATGAACTCGCTCATGACGTTGCGGTGGAACCAGGGCGGTCGGAACGTATGCTCAGCCACCATCCAGCGTGGCGGGAAAATGACGAAGTCGATATTGGCCGTGCCCGGCGTCTCGGACGGGCTGGTCAGGACGGTGAAGATCGACGGATCGGGGTGGTCGTAGCTGACGGTGTTGATCGTGTTGAACCGCGCCGTGTCATAGCGGCAGGGCGCCAGATTGCCATGCCAGGCGACCACGTCCAGAGGGCTGTGGTCGAAGGTCGTGGCCCACAGACGGCCGCCGTATTTCTGGACGCACTGGGTGGGGCGATCCACGTCCTCGAACGCCGCAACCGGGGTTTCGAAGTCGCGCGGATTGGCCAGGCCGTTTGACCCGATGGGACCAAGGTCCGGCAGGCGGAACGGACTGCCGTAGTTTTCGCAGACATAGCCGCGAACGGGCCCGTCGACCTCGACGCGGAACCGGACGCCGCGCGGGATCAGTACGACATGGCCTGGCCCGGCCTCGATCACCCCCATCTCGGTGACGAACCGATGGGCGCCCTGTTGCGGCACGATCAGCAGCTCGCCGTCGGCATCGTAGAAGACGCGGTCGGTCATCGAGCGGTTGGCGACATACAGGTGGATGCCCGCGCCTGCGCCCGCGTCGGGTTCGCCATTTCCGCCATAGCTCACCAGGCCCTCGACCCAGTCGGTCGGGGTCTCGGGCACGGGCAGAGGGTCCCAGCGCATCCGGTTGGGATTGGGCGGGGTCTCGTCGAACGGCCCCGAGCGGACGCGGCCCTGGTCGAAGGCCACATAGGGGCCGTGCTGGGCCGAGGGGCGCAGGCGATACAGCCAGCTGCGGCGGTTCTCGGCGCGCGGGGCGGTGAAGGCCGTGCCGGACAGCTGTTCGGCATACAGGCCCATCGGCGTCTTCTGCGGCGAGTTCTGGCCTACGGGCAGGGCGCCGGGCGCGGCCTCGGTCGCGAAATGATTGCCGAAGCCGGTCAAATAGGCGGGCGCGTTGGATCGCGTCATGTCGTGTCTCCCTATGGCGTCGGTTTAGCCGTCCCTTGGACCAGCGTCACCCTTTTGCGGCGAGGCAACAGCTTGGCCGTTCGCGCGTTGACAGCCGCCAGGGAGCTGCACCGCCATGACCTATCTGACCCGCGCCGTCTTCGGCTTCGCCAGTCTTCTGCTGCTGCTTTCCGCCATGGCCCTGATCGGGTTTGGCGTGAAGGATGCGGTGGAAGGGATCGGCCGACCGGATCAGTCCGGGGCCGACGCCGTGCTGGACATGCTGGGCTATGTCATCGTCGCCATCGCCGTGTTCGATGTGGCCAAATACATCTTCGAGGATGAGGTGCGGCGCGGCAATGAGCGGCGCAGCGCCGCCGAGGCCCGGCGCAGCCTGACGAAGTTCCTGTCCACCATCGTCATCGCCCTGTTCCTGGAGGCGCTGGTGGTGGTGTTCAAGACGGCGCGCGAGGACGTCGCCCTGCTGCTCTATCCCTCCGCCCTGCTGATCGCCGCCGTCCTGGTGCTGGTCGGCCTGGGCGCCTTCCAGCGTTTCTCGGCCACGGTCGAGGAGAAGGTCGGCGACGACGACGAGGCGGAAGAGCGCAAGGACGAGGTCAAGCGCAAGGCGGGAGCCGCCCGAAAACCCTAGGCCTGTTTCGGCAGGAAGGGCGAAAAGGTGATGACGGTGAAGGTGTCGCGGACATGCGGCCGCGTCTGCACCTGTTTGGTCACGAAGGTCCCAATGTCGGCGTCGCGCGGCAGGTTGAACTTGGCCAGCAGGTCGTGCTGGCCCGAGGTCGAATAGACCTCCGAGACGTTCTCGACATTGTCGACGATATCGGCCGCTACCTCGTTGGCGTAGCCCAGCTCGCATTTGATGAAGACGAAGATGGCGGTCATCATGGCGGATCAGTCCTCTGGTTCGAGGGCGTTCGTAGAGCATGATCGTTTCTGGTGGAACCGCTGCGCGGTTCCGACAGAAGCGTGAATCATGCTCTCGCTTAAAATTGGGGCGGATCAAGACGTGCCGGGTAAGCCGCAAGACACAGACGCCGTGCTGGAGGCGCAATACAACAACCGCGCCCTGGCCCCCGACCACCCCGCCGTCATGGCGCGCTGGAAGGCGGGATCGAAGGCTGCTCGCGCCACCCATCCGCCCGAAATCCTGCACTACGGTCCCGGCGAACGCGAAGGGATCGACTGGTTCGACGCAGGGACAGGTGCGCCGGTCGTGGTCTTCATCCACGGCGGATATTGGCAAGCGCTGGACGCTGGCTGGTTCAGCTTCGTCGCCCCGCCCCTGCTGGCTCACGGCGTCAGCGTCGCCATCCCGACCTACGACCTGGCGCCGACCGTGCGGCTGGGCCGGATCGTCGACCAGATGCGCGTCGCCGTCGATCTGATCCATGACCGCACCGGCGCTCGCCCTGTTGTCAGCGGCCATTCGGCGGGCGGGCATATGGCGGCCTGCCTGTTGGCGGACGGTCGCGCCTCGGCCGCCGTCTCCATCTCGGGCGTGTTCGACCTGGAGCCGCTGATCCCGACCTCGCTGAACGCCGCCCTAGACCTGAGCCCGACCGAGGCGCGCGCGCTGTCGCCGATCCACTGGGTCCCGTCCGCCGGCGCCATTTTAAACTGCATCGTGGGCGGCGACGAAAGCGACGCCTTCCTTCAGCAAAGCCGCGACATGGCCGGGCATTGGGGCGCTCTAGGCGCGGAAACACGCTTCGAGGCCCTGCCGGCTCTCAACCATTTCACGGTGCTGGATCCATTGTTCGATGCGGACAGCCCGATGGTCGAACGGCTGGCCGCCTTGGCGCACGCGCGCGCCGCATGCTGACGGCGAACCCGTGGACGAAGCCGTTCCCGCCCTCCACAATATCGCATGTCCAGATACGCGCCGATCCTAATCCTCGTTTGCGCCCTCGCCTTGGCGGGGTGCGTGGTCAAGACATACCCGATGCTGACGACGTTGAGCCCCGCCGACGCGGGCGCGATGACCTGCAGCCAGCTTCACGGCCAGCGTCTGGTCGCCGAGGACACGGCGCAGCAGATCGCCCATATCGCGCAAGGCGGGCGGGCGAGGTTCTCGCAGCGGCCCGTCCTCTATTCGACGGCCAGACCCGACGCTGAACGCGGGGCCCAGGCTCGGCTGTCGGTGGTCGAGGCCGCCCTGCTGGCCCAGGGATGCGGGCCGGACGGCGGTCGATCAGGCGGCTCCTGACACCGGTGAAACAATAAGTTCCGCCCTGCCCCGCGAAAGCGCTGCGCGGCGCTTTCGCATTTCGCGTCGGCTGGGATAAGCAGGGGATCAGGGCCGGGACGACCGGTCGTTGCAACACACGATCCCGGCCCGCGCCGGGACAGGCGGAGACAGACCATGGCCCACGATCGCGTCAGCGTGCTTCAGGCGCTGGAGACCCAAGGCGTCTGCCCGGTCTTCTATCACCCCGACGCCGAGGTCAGCCTGAACGTCATTCGCGCCTGTGCGCGCGGCGGGGCGCCGGTGGTCGAGTTCACCAATCGCGGCGACTTCGCCTGCGACCTGTTCGGCGAGATCAATCGCGAACTGATCAGGACCGACCCGGACGTCGTCCTGGGCATCGGTTCGGTCGTCGATGCAGGCACGGCGTCGCTTTACCTGAACCGCGGCGCGCGCTTCGTGGTCAGCCCCTGCCTGATCCCCGACGTGGCCAAGGTCTGCAACCGTCGCATGGTGGCCTATTTCCCCGGCTGCGGCTCGGTGACCGACATCGGAGAGGCGCACGAACTGGGCTGCGACATCGTCAAACTGTTCCCCGGTTCGGCGGTCGGCGGCCCGGACTTCGTCAAGGCGGTCAAGGGACCGATGCCCTGGGTCAAGATCATGCCGACGGGCGGCGTCGATCCGGACGAGGCCTCCATCGCTAAATGGTTCGGCGCCGGCATCGTGGCGGCGGGCATGGGCTCCAAGCTGGTGACGGACGAGGCCGTCAAGTCGGGCGACTGGGCCGCCATCGAGGCCAAGGTCCGCGCGACCGTGGACGCCGTCGCGGCGTTCCGGGCGTCCAAGAAAGGCTGATCCGTCAGGCCGTCAGCGGGACGGTCCTTGGTCCCGCTGACGATCGTTGCGTTCGCCGTGAACTATGGCGCGGCGGGCGTCGCCCTTGCGTTGCAGGATCGGCGTCAGGGCCTTGCGCTCATCGGGCGTCAGCGTGCCCAGAACAGCGACGGCGCCGTTTTCCAGCCTCGTGCGGCCGCGCATCTCGGCGGCCCTGGATTGTTCGAGCAGCGTCTGAACACGAGCCGCGTCCAGCGTCGGTTGGCCTGCGACGTCGATGGCCTCGCGCCGCGCCGCCCGCGCCGCCTCGAAATCGGGACGCGCCGCCAGGGCGGATTCCCGCAGGGCCGTGCGCACGCGGTCTCGAACGGCGGGGTCCAGATCGGCCAGAACCTCGGCCAACGGACCTTCGCGACCGGGACGCCTCTGATCCTCGATCTTGCGTTCGATCCTGTCGCGATTGACCACATAGGTGACGGTGCCCGCGACCGCGAACACGTTCAGCGCCACCGAGACGGCCAGGGCGATCTTCAGGGTCTTCGACGTCATCCCAGAACCTCGGTGTCGTCCACGCCGGTCAGCGAGGATTGATAGAGCACCGCATCGGCCCGCGCGTCGGCGCTCAGATGTGTCGTCAGACCGACGCCGGCGACCACGCCCGCACAGGCGGCGGCCGCCCAGCCCGCCCCCAGATACCAGACCGCACGGCCCAGCCGGCCACGCGCCTTGCGTTTGGGCGCATCGGCCAGAATGCGCGCGGTCAGGGCGGCGGACGGAACCGGCGCCGGCGCGGCGTTCAGCAGCCCGTCCAGCGTCGCCGCCTCGTCCAGCACCGCCTTCAGCGACGGATCGGCCGCGAGCAGGCTTTCGGCGAAGGCGCGCTCGGACGCGGGCCACCGACGCAGGTCGGCGCCGTAGGCGTCCGCCAGTTCGTGCAACCGTTCCGCCTTCATCGTCCGTCTCCTCTACCCGCCCTCGGCGACCCGGCCGGAGCCATGTCCGAAAGGGCCTGACGCAATGCGCGACGACCGCGCGACAACAAACTCTCCAGCGCCTCGACGCTGATCTCCATCAGGGCGGCCGCCTCGATATTGGACAGCTCCTGATAATGGCACAGGACGATGGCCTCGCGCTGACGGTCCGGCAGCCGTTTCAGCGCCGCATCGACCCGCACGCCTGTCTCGGCCGCCAGCAGCCCCCGATCCGGCGCCGGTCCCTCGTCGGGGCGATCCGGCGGCGTGTCGGTCGGGATTTCGCGCCGTCGTCTCAGCCGATCGTAGCAGAGGTTCAGCGCGACCCGGTGCAGCCAGGTGTCGAACCTGGCCTTGCCGGGCGCCCATTTGGGCGCCTGTCGCCAGGCCTTGAGCATGGCTTCCTGGGCCACGTCCTCGGCCTCGGCCGCGTCGCCCAGCATCCGCTGGGCCAAGGCCAGAATACGCGGCAGCTTGCGCGCGACGAGCGTCTGCGCCGCCGCCGGGTCGCCCTGACCCACCCGGCGCACCAGATCCTCGTCGGGGTCGACGATCGCGACCAAACCTGCCTCTTTCGCTGCTGACGAAAAGGACCGGTTCGTTCATGACGGCCGACCCCGACACCGTTCTTACTCCGAAGCCGGGGCGGGGGAAGCCGGTTGTTGCGCCGGACGGGCTGCGCGGCGTTCCGCACGCTGGGCCTGACGCTCCGCACGATGGGCGGTCATGGCGGTGCGGCGCTCGTCGGCCGAGATGACGCCGTCGCGGTTGGCGTCCATCTTGTCGAAACGCTCGCCCAGCTTGGCGGCGACGTCTGAGATCACCACCGGACCGCGTTCGCGGCCGGGGCCACGCCCTTCGACGCCCGGACGACCGGGACCGCGCATGGCGTGGCGCGCACCGCCGCGATGACCCTCACGATTGCCTGCGCGTTCGGCGCGCGGGCCGCGATCAGGGCGCGCGGCATGGCCGGCGTCGAACTCGGCGCGGCTGATGGAGCCGTCGGCGTTGGCGTCCAACTTGGCGAAGCGGGCGTCGGCGCGCTCGGCCTGGCGGGCCTGCATGCCGGCCTGACGTTCCTCGACGCTGACCGTGCCGTCGCGGTTCGCATCCAGCGCGGTCAGGCGAGCCACGCGCGTATCGACGTACTCGGCGCGCGTCATCTGACGGTTCGCTTCGCCGCGCGCCTGATACGGAGCGGCTGCGCCAGCGGGGGGAACCTGTGCGGTCGCCACGCCGGCGACGGCGGCCAGCGCGATGACGCTCAGGCCGGTCAGAAAGGTCTTTCTCATCTCGATCATCTCCATGGACCGCGTGACGCGACCCTTTGACATTGCCCTGTCAGGAGATTGAACGCGGCGTCTCCGAATCTCCGTCGCGGCCCGCAGGAACGGCGCGCTCGAAGGCCTTGCGCGCCCGCGCCCGCAGGTCGGTCAGCTCGGTCTTCAGGGTCTCGAAGTCCGGCGCGCCCGCCGCCTCGGCCAGACGCAACTGGAAGACGGACGGCTCGGCCTCGGGATCAACCCGCCCCTCGAAAGCGGCGGCCAGCAGATGAGCCAGCCTCTGTTGCACCCGCCAGGCTTCCGCCAGGACCGGGTCGTCGTGCAGGGCCTCCAGCGTCGACAGCGTCAGGGGCTCGCCGATGGCGGCGGCCTGAAGCTGGCGGAACTGGGCCGCGAACTCGGCGTCCACCTGGCCGCCGGGCGACAGTTTCAAATCCCAGAAGCCGTGGGGGCGACGTTCGCGATCCATCAACGCCCGCATCTTCCGGACATCGGCGGCGATATCGACGCCGGGGCGCGGGCGGCGCAGGGCGGCCTCGATGGCGGCGGACACCTGGGCGCCGAACTTCGCATCGCTGGCCCAAACGACGCGGGCGCGGGTCAGGACCATAAACTCCCAGGTCTCGGCCTCACGGGCATAATAGGCATCGAAGGCCTTCAGCCGCACCGAGACCGGCCCCTTGGAGCCGGTGGGGCGCAGCCGCATGTCGACCTCGTACAGGCCGCCCTCGGCTGTATGCGCCGACAGGGCCGCGATCAGCCGCTGGGTGAAGCGGGCGTAGAAGACGTCGGCGCTCCAGCCCTTGATCGCGGACACGGCCTCCGGCGGCGCCTCGTACAGGGTCATCAGGTCCAGGTCGGACCCAGCCGTCATCTCGCGCGAGCCGGCCTTGCCCAGGGCCACCACCGCCACCGCGCCGGGCAAGGCGCCGCCCAGCCGTTCCGTCTCGGCCAGGGCCGCCGGCGACAGGGTCAGCATGGCGGCGTCGGCCAGGGCCGCATAGGCGCGACCGGCGGCTTCAGGCCCCGCGCGTCCGGTCATGGCGTGGATGCCGATGCGGAACATCTGTTCGCGGTGCAGGCGGCGCACGGCGTTCATGGCGCCCTCGAAATCCTCGGTCTCGCCGGCTTCGCGCAGGATCTGTTCGGTCAGGCCGGTCTCGGCGGACAGGTCGGCCAGGAAACGGGCGTCCAACACCCCGTCCAAAGCCGCCGGTTGCCGCCCCAGGGTCCGGGCCAGGCGCGGCGCAAAGGCCATGACGCCCAGCACCATCTCGAACAATTTGGGCTGGTTCAGGAACAGGGCCTGGACCTGAACCCCCGCCGCCAGGCCGGAAAAGAAGGTGGCGAAACGGCGAAACGCGTCGTCCGGCGCGCCGGAGCGGGCCAGGGCCTCCAGCAGGCGCGGGGCCAGGCGGGTGAACAGTTCACGCCCCCGCGCCGTCCGCGTCGCGGGGATGCGGCCGTGGTGCCAGGATCGGATGGTGTCGGCGACGGACGGGGCCTCGGAAAAGCCCATGCGTCGCAGGGTCTCCAGCGTCTCGGGATCGTTCTCGACACCGGTGAAGACCAGGCTGCCATAGCTGGAGTCCAGATCCTCGCCGCCCTCGAACAGCTCGCCGTAGCGGGTGTTGACCCGGATCAGCAGGGCCTCGACATGGGCGTCAAAGGCCGCCAGATCGCCGGAACCGGCCAGCGCGGAACCGGCAAGGGCGGCGACGGCGGCGCGGCGTTCGCGGTCCTCGGGCAGGCGATGGGTCTGCTCGTCGTCGAGCATCTGCACCCGATGCTCCAGCCCGCGCAGTTCGACATAGGCGGCCGACAGTTCCTCGGCGACCGCCTGGGGGATGTGGTCGGCGTCGGCCAGCGCCTTCAGCGCCTCCAGCGTGCGTTGCTTGCGCAAGCCCGGATCGCGCCCGCCCAGGATCAGCTGCTGGGTCTGGGCGTAAAATTCGATCTCGCGGATGCCGCCGCGCCCCAGCTTCAGATTGGCTCCAGCGGCGTGCAGCCCCTCGCCCGTCTTGTGAACGTGGATCTGTTTCTTGATCGACTGGATGTCGAGCACAGCGGCGTAGTCCAGACTGCGCCGCCAGATGAAGGGGATCATGGCCTTCAGGAACCGGCCCGCCGCCCGCATGTCGCCCAGCACCGGCCGCGCCTTGATGAAGGCCGCACGCTCCCAGTTCTGGCCGACGCTCTCATAATAGGCCAGAGCCATCGGCCCGGCGACCACCGGCGGGGTCGAGGACGGGTCGGGCCGCAGCCGCAGGTCTACGCGGAAGACGTAGCCGTCGGCCGTCCGCTCGGTCAGCAGGGTGGCGATCCCCTTGCCGACGCGATTGGCGAAGTCCTGCATCTCCTCGCCCTCGCGCAGGGCCAGAACCATCAGGCGCGGCTCGAAGAAGAGGGAGATGTCGATGTCGGAGGAATAGTTCAGCTCATTGGCGCCGTGCTTGCCCATGGCCAGGCCGAAAAGGCCGGGAATCGGGCCGCGCGGATCGCCGGGCGGCGAGACCAGCCGACCGCGCGCCCTCTGTTCGGCGGCGACGGCGCGCAGGGCGGCGCGGCACGAGGCGTCGGCGAACTTCGACAGGGCGTCGGTGACCTGATCCAGATCCCAGACGCCGCCGAGATCGGCCAGGGCGGTCAGCAGATGCAGGTCGGCCTTCAGCACCCGCAGCGGGGCGCGAACCTCGTCCGGCTCGGCGTCCAGCGCATCGGTGTCGCGGATGATCCGGGCGAGGCTGGCGGCGGGATCCTGTTCCAGCAGGCGACGCAGATGGGCGGGGCGGCGACGCATCAGTCCGGCGAGATAGGGAGAGGCGCCAGAAACGGGAGCCAAAGCGGGCCAGGCGGCGTCCAGGACAGCGCGCCAGCCGTCGGCGTCGGCGGCCTCGACCAAGCTTTCCAGCAGGCGGTCGGCGGCGACGGCGCTGGCCACAGGACCGGCGGGGCGGAGGGACTGAAACAGGGGCTGGGACTTGGACTCGGCCATTCAAATCTTCCGCTCATCCCCGCGAAAGCGGGGACCCAGTGCTTTCGCTCGGCACAGCCGTTGGACCACGATCCAAGACACAGCCACAAGCCCGAGCGCCGAAAGAACTAGGTCCCCGCTTTCGCGGGGATGAGCGGAAAATGATGAAATCAGGTCGAGGATGAAGCCGGCGGCAACACCAAGGCCACCCGCAGCCCCGGCCCGAAGTCGCCATACGCCCCCGGGCCTTCGTCCAGCACCACTCGGCCGCCATGGGCCTCGGCCACCGCCGTCACCAGCGATAGGCCTAGGCCCGAGCCGGGCTCGGTGCGGCTGTTGTCCAGGCGCACGAAACGCTGGACCACCCGCTCGCGGTCCTCCTCGGGCACGCCCGGACCGGTGTCGGTGACGGAGTATTCGATCTCGCCCGACGACCGCCGCCGCGCCCGCAGCTTCACCGCCCCGCCCGCCGGGGTGTATTTGATGGCGTTGTCGATCAGATTGGCCAGGGCCTGGGCCAGGAAGGGCTGGTTGCCCTCGATCATCAGGCCGAGCTCGACCTCGGACGAGAAGTCGATCTCCTTGTCCTCGGCCGCCGGTTCGTACAGTTCGGCCATGTCGGCGGCGAGGTCGGCGGCGTCCATCAGCTTGGGATCCGGCGCCCCGCCCGCCTGCAGACGCGCGATGGCCAAAACGGTGTTGAAGGTCTTCAGCAGATGATCGGCCTCGTCCAGGGCGATGCCCAGGGCCTCCACCCCGTCGATCTTGCCCGCCTCGGCGTCGATCAGCGCCACCTCCAGCTTGGCCCGCATCCGTGTCAGGGGCGAGCGCAGATCATGCGCGATGGCGTCGCCGGCGTGGCGGATGGAGGACATCGACGCCTCCAGCCGGTCCAGCATGGTGTTCAGCCCCTGGCCCAGCTCGTCCAGTTCGTCGCCAGTGTGGCGGATGGGCGCGCGGACCTTGAGATCGCCCTCCTGCACCGCCTGCACGACGCGGTTCAGACCGGCCATCGACTGTTCCACCCGCCGGCTGATGTAGAGACCACCCGCCAGGCCCAGCAGCATCACCAGCGCCATGGCGCCCCACAGGGCCTGGGTCAGGCGGGCCAGGTATTCCTCGATGTCGCCGATGTCTTGACCGACGAACAGATGCTCGCCCCCCGACAGGGTGGTGATCACCCCGATGGAGCGCCGACGCTGGACCTTGCCCTGCGCATCCGTGTCGGTCAGGCGGAAGGTCTCCCAGTCGCTGGCGCCGGCGGGCAGGCTGAGGTCGATGTCGATCGGCGATTCGGTGATGTTGCCGGTGATCGTCTTTCCGGCCGTATCGGTCAGCAGATACAGATACGGCCCGCCCCGGATCGACCGCTCGACCAGCGCCTGGTTCAGGGCGTCGATACCGCGCGTGCGATGGATCGCCGTCAGGGCACCCAGCTCAATCTCCACGTCCGCCTTGGCCCGCCCCTGGGCCTCGGACGCCGAGGCGAAATAGACATAGGCCAGGATCGCCCCTGCCGCCGCCACGAACAGCGCCAGGAACAGCAGCGTCAGCCGAAAGGGCGTGCGGCGAAGAAGGGAGGGAAGGCGCACTAAAATCCTCCCCCGTTCACGGGGGAGGGGGACCACGAAGTGGTGGAGGGGGCGGGGTCAGCGCCGGTGTCTGGGGTCGCCCCCTCCACCGCCGTGCCAGCGGTCCCCCTCCCCCGCGTTGCGGGGGAGGATCTCAAGTCAAGCCTCCAACCGATACCCCGCCCCGCGCACGGTCTGCAGCATCGCGCGGTCGAAGCCCTTGTCGATCTTGGAGCGCAAGCGACTGATGTGGACGTCGATGACGTTGGTTTGGGGGTCGAAATGATATTCCCAGACCTTCTCCAGCAGCATGGTGCGCGTCACTGACTGGCCGGCGTGGCGCATCAGGAATTCCAGCAGCTGGAACTCGCGCGGTTGAAGATCGATCTCGGCCGCGCCGCGATGGACGGTGCGCGCGATCAGGTTCATTTCCAGGTCGCCCACCTTCAGCACAGTCTGGACCCCGCCGGTCTCGCGACGGCGCGCCAGGGCCTCGACCCGCGCGATCAGTTCGGCGAAGGCGTAGGGTTTGACTAGATAGTCGTCGGCCCCGGCCTTCAGGCCCGTGACCCGGTCCTCGACCTCGCCCAGGGCCGACAGGAACAGGACCGGCGTCTGATCGCCGCCCTTGCGCACCGTCTCGACCATGCCGACGCCGTCCAGACGCGGCATCATCCGGTCCACCACATAGACGTCGTAGCCGCCCTTCTGCGACTCCAGCAGTCCAAAGGCGCCGTCCACGGCGTGGGTCACCTCATGTCCGGCTTCGGACAGGCCCCGTACCATGGCGGTCGCCGCCTCGGCGTCATCCTCGACCACAAGAATCCGCATCGAAACCCCTCCCGGAATCAAAATCGCCGCCGATGGTAGCGCATCGGCGGCGATAGGGTGAGTTAAGGCTTGGTCAGAATGCCGATCATTCGCCGGTAGCGAAACGCAGGGGCACTGGGCTGGTGCCCTGGGGCGTGCGGACGAACAGCAGAATGCTGGGTCGGCCCGCCTGTTTCGCCGCCGCCACCGCCGCGCGCAGATCAGCGGCGGAGGTGATGTTGCGGTCATTCGCGCGGGTGATGACGAAGCCCGGCTGGAAGCCGAGACGCGCCGCAGCCGACTCCTGCTCCACATTGGTGATGACCACGCCGGTCACACTGTCGGGAATGCTGAACCGCGAGCGGGCGGCAGGCGTGATGGCGGTGACGCCGAGGCCTTCGATGGTTTCGCCCTGGCCGGGCTGAGCCTGACCCGGAACCTCAGAACCGCCGCCCTCTTCACCCGCGTTCAGTTCCTCTTCCGACGGACGCGTACCCGAACGGACGTTGAGGGTCTGACGGCGGCCGTCGCGGATCACTTCCAGGCGGATGGTGTCGCCCGGCTTGGCCGACCCGACCCGACGCGTGGCTTCTTGGCTGTTGGCCACGGCCTCGCCGTTGACGCCGACCAGCAGGTCACCGATCTGAACGCCCGCACGTGCAGCAGGACCGCCGTCGGTCACGCTCTCGATCAGGGCGCCCTTGAACTCCTTGGGCTGACCCAGGGCTTCCCAACCGTCGGGGCTGAGGGTCCGCAGGCCCAGGCCGACATAGCCGCGCTCAATCGACTGACCGCGCATCAGACGTTCGGTGATCGTCTTGGCCGTATCCGCCGGAATGGCGAAGCCGATGCCGACCGATCCGCCGGTGGGCGAATAGATGGCCGAGTTCACGCCGATGACGCGGCCGTGGATGTCGAAGGTCGGGCCGCCCGAGTTGCCCCGGTTGATGGCGGCGTCGATCTGGATGTAGTCGTTGTAGCCCGACGGATCGATGTCGCGCGCCTTGGCCGAGACGATGCCGGCCGTGGCGGTGCCGCCCAGGCCGAAGGGGTTGCCGATGGCGATGACCCAGTCGCCGACGCGGGGCTCTGCCGTCTCTTCGAAGCTGACATACTTGAAGTCATTGCCCTCGACCTTGATCACGGCGAGGTCGGTGCCGGGATCGCGGCCGATCAGGCGGGCCGGCAGTTCGCGGCCGTCCGACATCTTGACCTTGATCTCGGTAGCGTCGGCGACGACGTGGTTGTTGGTGACGATGAAGCCGTCCTGGGAAATGAAGAAGCCCGAACCGGCGCCCTGGGTCGTCTGCGGCTCGTCACCGCCCGGACCGCCACGGCCCTGCGGCGGCACGAACTGGAACGGCAGGCCGGGGATGGTGAAGGCGCCGCCCTGGGGCTGGTCGACCTTGACCGTCACGTCGATCTGCACGACGGCGGGCGAGACCTGATCGAAGATGGTCGCGAAACTGCTGGGCGCGCCCGGCGGGGGCGTGAAGCTGTCGCCGTTGGCCGGAACCGGGGTGATCCGGTTGACCGCCTGCGGCTCCGCATGCGCGCCGGGCCAGTTGATGACGCCGCCGGCGGTCGCCGCCGCCGCCAGGGTCAGGCCGGCCGCGGCCCCGAGAATGAACTCCTTGCGCTTCAGCATCGTGTCCTTGCGATCCTCTGTCCAGCGCCATGCGGGCGCCGATTTCGCGATTGATATAGGCCGGACGGCGTTTACGCCAATCCCAGCCGCCGATCGTTGATCTCGACTAGCGCCCGTCGTGAGGCGAGGTTGCGTCCAGATCGCGGCGAAGCTTCTCATTTCGCAGAACTTCGTCCAGCCGATTTTCCTCTTCGGGCGTCAGAAGCGCGGCCTCCACCGGCCGGCGGCGTGCGCGCAGCATCAGCACGGTGATCGCCAGCAGCACCAGGGCGAACGGCCCGAACCACAGCAGCCAGGTCCCCGCCCGCACCGGCGGGGTGAACAGCACATAGTCGCCGAAGCGCCGCACCAGGTCGTCGCGCACGGCCTGGTCCGAGGCGCCGGCCGCGATTTCCTCGCGAATAAGCCGGCGCATGTCGCCCGCCACACCCGCCGGGCTGTCGGCGATGGCCTCGTGCTGACAGACGACGCAGCGGACGTCCTTGAACAGGGCCTGGGCGCGGGCCTCCTGGGTCGCATCGGGCAAGGGCCTGTCGGGCGCGGCCGGCGGCTCGGCCGCCGTCAGCATCAGCGCCAAGACCGGCGCGGCCATCAGAATTGCCAGACGCCTCATGCCGTCTTGCGCCGTCGCGGACCGACGCCGACCCGCAGCCGCCGATCCATCAGGGACAGGACACCGCCCAGGGCCATGATCATCGGCCCCAGGAAGATCAGTCGCGCCCACGGGTTCCAGTACAGACGCACGACCCAGGCCGGCTGCTGCGGACTGCCCGCTCGCTCGCCGATCACGACATAGACGTCGTCGAGACCTCGGAAATCCAACCCGACCTCGGTCGTGGTCTGACCGCCGGCGGGGAAGAAGCGGCGCTCGGCCGTGACTGTGCTGGCCCGGCCGCGATCATCGCTCGGTCGCACCGTCAGCCGGCCCTGTTCGGCCAGATAGTTCGGCCCCTCAACCACGCGGACCTCGTCCAGGGTGACGGTCCAGGGTCCGGCGGAGACGCTCTGGCCCAGCGACAGGGCGCGCGCCGTCTCGGCCTTGAAGCCGGTCTCGACCACCGCCCCCAGGATGAAGACGCCCAGGCCCAGGTGCGCCAGCGTCATGCCCCAGGCGCCCAGCGGCAGCCCCTTGAGCCGACGCAGGGTCTCGGCCGCCGACGCCCGGAACAGCCGCGCGCGTTCGGCCACCTCGGCCAGCGATCCCAGAATCAGCCAGGCGCCCAGGCCGATCCCGGCGGCGGCCAGCGCCTTCTTCGGTTCCCACAGGGCATAGGCCGCAAGAGCCGAGACGATGGCCAGACCTGCCGCGACGGCCAGACGCTGCATCGCGCCGGGCAGGTCGCCGCGCTTCCAGGCCAGCAGCGGCCCGGCCGGCAAGATGATGAAGGCGACCATCATCAGCGGCGTGAAGGTGGCGGCGAAATAGGGCGGTCCGACCGAGATGGTCGCGCCGGACGCGGCCTCCAGGATCAGCGGATAGAGGGTGCCCAGCAGCACGGTGGCCGCCGCCGCCGTCAGGAACAGGTTGTTCAGCACCAGAGCCCCCTCGCGGCTGACCGGGGCGAACATTCCGCCGCCTTTCAGCTGGGGCGCGCGCCAGGCGAACAGGACGAAGGCGGCGCCGGCAGCGATCCCCAGGATCGCCAGCAGCATCAGGCCGCGCTGGGGATCGACGGCGAAGGCATGCACGCTGGTCAGCACGCCCGACCGCACCAAAAAGGCGCCCAGCATGGAGAAGGTGAAGGCCAGCAAGGCCAGGAAGACCGTCCAGCCCGCCAGCGCGCCGCGCCGTTCGGTCACGACCGCGCTGTGCAACAGGGCCGCGCCCGCCAGCCACGGCATGAATGACGCATTCTCGACGGGATCCCAGAACCACCAGCCGCCCCAGCCCAGCTCATAATAGGCCCAGAATGACCCCAGGGTGATGCCGACGGTCAGGAAGGCCCAACTGGCGAGCGCCCAGGGCCTGACCCAGCGTCCCCAGGCGGGCCAGAAGGCGGTCTGCGCCCGACCCTCGATCAAGGCCGCGACGGCCAGGGAGAAACAGACGGAAAAGCCGACATAGCCGGCGTAGAGCAGCGGCGGATGCACAGCCAGGGCCGGGTCCTGCAACAGCGGGTTCAGCGACGCCCCCTGGAAAGGCGCGGGGTCCAGGCGGGTGAAGGGGCTGGAGGTGAAGACGGCGAAGGCTAGGAACAGCGAGCCCAGCGCGCCTTGGGTAGCCACGGCCGAGGCCTTCAGCCCGAACGGCAGGCCGCGGGCTCGGGCCAAGGCTCCGCCGAAAACGGTCAGGACCAGGCACCAGAGCAGCAGCGAACCCTCGTGGCTGCCCCAGGCGCCGGCGACCTTGTACAGCATCGGCTTGTCGGTGTGGCTGTTGGCCGCGACGTTGGAGACCGAAAAATCGGACACGACGAAGGCGTAGATCAGCGCCGCGAAACTGAGGGCGATCGCGCCCGCCGCCGCCAGAGCCGCGCCTTGCGCCGCCCCGGCCAGCACCGGACTGCGTCGCGCGCGCCCGGCCGCCGACAGGCCCGTCTGCAGGATCGACAGCGCCAGAGCCAGCGCCAAGGCGAAGGCCCCAAGTTCGGCGATCATAGGGGAACGGTCTTGCTGGCGGCGGCCGTCGTCGGCGCCGCCTCCGGCCGCCACTCGCCCTTTTCCTTCAGCCGGTCGGAGACCTCGCGCGGCATATAGTTCTCGTCGTGCTTGGCCAGGACCTGACTGGCGTGGAAGGTCCGGTCGGCGCCGAACGCTCCTTGCGCCACGATCCCCTGCCCTTCGCGAAACAGATCGGGCAGGTCGCCGTGATAGACGACGCGGGTCACGCCGACATTGTCGGTGACGGAAAAGGCCACCACGCCGTCGCCGGATTTCTGAACGCTGCCGACCTCGACAAGACCGCCCAGGCGGATGTTGCGGCCCTCGGGCGCCTTGTCGGCCGTGGCCTCGGACGGGGAATAGAAGAAGGTCACGCTGTCCTGCATCGCCCACAGCGACAGGCCGACGGCGAGCGCCAGCACCGGCGCGGCGGCGGCGACGACCCACAGGCGACGACGCGCCTTCGGCGATTTAGGCAGCCAGCTCATGCGACGGACATTCCGGGTTCGGAGGACGGATCGGCGGCATATACCGCCGTGGCGGCGCGCGACCAACGCGTCATTGCGCGCCGTCCTTCGGCAGTCGCCGCTCCAGGTCTAGACGACGCGGGTCGGCCGGGTCGAGCGCGGCGATCAGGGGGGTCCACAGGGTGCGCGCCGATACGCCGTCGCCCCGCCGCAGGGCCGCCTCGCCCAGGAAGAAGCGCGCGCCCAGCTGATCCGGGTCCAGCTTCAACGCCTCGCGGAAGGCGGCCTCGGCGTCGCCGCCGATCTGGTCGTCATTGGCCACCACCAGGCTCTCGCCCAGTCGCGCCCAGGCCTGGGCGTCCTTGGGGTCGAGGGCGATCAACCGACGGAAGGCCGACGCCGCGCCCAGGGGATCGCCGGCCGCATAACGCGCCGCGCCCAGCATGGCCAAGGCCTGGCGATCCTGCGGCCGTTCGCGCACGACCCGCGCCGTCACGGCGGCGAGCTGCGCCGGCTCCAGCCCCTCCAGGTTCGCCGCCCAGTCGTCGACGCGCCGCTCATAGGCCTGATCCGGCAGGCCGGGCGATCCGGTGAAGACATAGAGGCCCAGCGCGCCAGCGACAGTCAGGGCGATCCCGCCCAGCACCCAGAACCGATCCTTGGGCCCAGCCACGGGGGTCGCGGTCGTCGTCATGGCCAAAAGCCGCCGCCCCGCCTCGGCCCGTGCGCCCGCATAGGCCGCGTCGTCCAGCAGGCCGCGCGCCTTCAGCCGATCCAGCTCCTCGATCTCGCGCCAGCCGGCCTGGGTCTCGGCCCCCGCGGCCGGATCGGCGCCGCGCCGTGCGCCGGTCATCACCAGCAGGGCGGCCAGGGCCGCCGCCAGTCCCGTCATCATCCAGAAGGCGATCATTCTCGCCGTCTAACCCATCCGCGAACGCCGGGCGAGGCGTCGTTTCAGCCCAGGCGCGCCATTTCCGCCGAGGCCGCGCGCCGCCGCACGGCCCGCGCCGCCTCCAGCGCCTCGATCAGCGTCAGGAACCGCGCCGTCACCCCCACCAGACGCAGCACATGATCGGCATTCTCCGCCTCCCCGTCCGCCACGCTGTCCAGCGCCTCGTTGGCCCAGGTGGACAGATAGTCGGTCAGTTCGATCTTCAGCGCCGAACGGTCGGCCTCGCAGCCGAAGGTGACGGCCGCGCCGCGCAGGGCCGCGACTGCCGCCAGCAGAGCCGCCGCCGCCTCGATGGGTTCGCCGTCGCTGGGCGCTTCCAGCCAGGGGCACAGCCGGGTCATGCGGCCGGTGATCGTTCGTCGCTTCATCGGCAGAGCCGCGTGGACGGCGGCCGAGGTGGACTTCATCAGCCCCGACAACTGGCCCGAGACCTGGACGCGCGCCATCCGCGCCGTCTTGCCCCAGCTGGAATCGGGCCGGACCTGCAGGCTCATGTCCATCTCGGCCAGCACGCCCGCGCACCAGGTCACGTCGTCCACGACGCCCAGCATGGCCGCCTCGCCCATCGACGGCCTTACGGCGGCGATCTTCTGCACCCGAGCCTGGACCGAGATCAGCATCCGTTCGACGAAGACGCCCATCTCCGAATGGCTCAGCGTGATTTCGCGGTCGGCTAAACGGCTGGTGCGCGTCACCACCCGCAACATCCGCTCGGCGTCCGCCACATGGGCGAACAGGATGTCGATCATCCGCCGTCCGCCGTCGGGCGACATCTCCAGACAGTCCTGGATCAACAGCCTCAGCCCCGCCAGCTGATTGTCGTCGGGCCGCTCCAGCCACACCGGCAAGCGCGGCAAGGCGGACCGCGCCAGCGGCGTCAGATCGAAACAGCCGGCCAGCTCAGCCGGCGTCGATGGCGGCTCGCCCTCCGCCGGACGCTGAAACTCGGGCCAGACCTCGCGCGGCCGGTCGCGCAGCACCGCCGCCGCCTTGGCGCACAGCCGGTCGGCGGCCAGGGTCCATTCGCCGTCGGTGGTGACGGCGCCGTCCAGCAGCGGCAAAAAGGCCTCTTCGCCCTGGACCGCATGACGCCAGACACGGGCCACGATCATCCCTGGAAAGGTCAGGGCCGGCGCGCCGTCCTCGCGCGGATGGAACAGGGGCAGCAGGGGACCGAAAGCCGTGGCGCGACGGGCGCGATCGCGAGCCTCGTCCCTGACGATGATCGCCAGTTCGTCCGCCTTATCGCCGCTCAAGGCCGAGACGGCCGCCCCCAGCGTCGCCAGCGACTTGTCGGGACAAGCCTGGACGACCGCCGTCAGGGCGGCGCGGTGGGCGGCGGACAGGGACGACACGAAAGCTCCCGCCAACGAAGGGAAGGCCGCTCACTGTGCGGGCAATCCGGTTAACAACGACTTGGCGCCTCTGGGCCGGCGCGCTTCCCCTTGAGTCCCGCGCAGGGCCCGCCATATTGTCGCCACGCCCCGGCCGGCGCCGCCGCGCCGCCGGAAAGGAACGCCCATGCCCGTAATCGAGATCGACGGCCTGACCAAGACCTACAAGTCGGGTCTTCAGGCGCTGAAGCGCATCGACCTGACCATCGAGAAGGGCGAGATTTTCGCCCTTCTGGGTCCGAACGGCGCGGGCAAGACCACCCTGATCTCCATCGTCTGCGGCATCGTGACGCCCACGACGGGGACGGTGGTCGCCGACGGTCATGACATCCAGAAGGACTTCCGCGCCGCCCGCACCAAGATCGGCCTCGTGCCGCAGGAGCTGACCACCGACGCCTTCGAGACCGTGCTGGCCACCGTCACCTTCAGCCGGGGCCTGTTCGGCAAGGCGTCGAACCCCGCCTTCATCGAAAGCGTGCTGAAGGACCTGTCGCTGTGGGACAAGCGCGACGCCAAGATCATGACCCTGTCGGGCGGCATGAAGCGCCGGGTGATGATCGCCAAGGCCCTGAGCCACGAACCGGACATCCTGTTCCTCGATGAACCCACGGCCGGGGTCGATGTCGAGCTGCGGCGCGACATGTGGGCGATGGTGCGCAAGCTGCGCGAGCGCGGCGTCACCATCATCCTGACCACCCACTATATCGAGGAGGCCGAGGAGATGGCCGACCGGGTGGGCGTGATCCTGAAGGGCGAACTGATCCTGGTCGAGGAGAAGTCGGCCCTGATGAAGAAGCTGGGCAAGAAGACCCTGACCCTGAACCTGATCGATCCGCTGACCGCCCTGCCCGCCGACCTGTCCGACTGGGACCTGACGCTGAAGAACGACGGGGGCGAGCTGGAATACAGTTTCGACGCCAACGCCGACGACACGGGCGTGCCGTCGCTGATCCGTCGGCTTGAGGCGCTGAATATCGGCTTCAAGGATTTGAACACCCGCCAGAGCTCGCTGGAAGACATCTTCGTCAGCCTGGTCCACCAAAATGGAGCCGCGGCATGACCTTCAACGCATATGGCGTCTGGGCCATCTATCGTTTCGAGATGGCGCGCGCCCTGCGCACCCTGTGGCAGAGCGTGGTCACGCCCGTCATCACCACGGCCCTCTATTTCGTCGTCTTCGGCGGCGCCATCGGCAGTCGAATGCAGGAGGTGGACGGCGTGCCCTATGGCGCCTTCATCGTGCCCGGCCTGATCATGCTCAGCCTGTTCACCCAGTCGATCTTCAACGCCAGCTTCGGCATCTACTTCCCCAAGTTCACGGGCACCATCTACGAAATCCTGTCGGCGCCGGTGTCGTCGCTTGAGATCGTGCTGGCCTATGTGGGGGCGGCGGCGACCAAGTCGGCGGTGCTGGGCTTGATCATCCTGGCGACGGCGGCCTTCTTCGTGCCGCTGCAGATCCTGCACCCGTTCTGGATGATGGCCTTCCTGATCCTGATCTCGGTGACGTTCAGCCTGTTCGGCTTCATCATCGGGGTCTGGGCCAACGGGTTCGAGCAGCTTCAGATGATCCCGATGCTGGTCGTCACCCCCCTGACCTTCCTGGGCGGCGCCTTCTATTCCATCGACATGCTGCCTGACGGCTGGCGTACGGTGACCCTGTTCAATCCGGTGGTCTATCTGATCTCGGGCTTCCGCTGGGCCTTCTACGGTCAGGGCGATGTCGCGATCGGGATCAGCGTGGCGGCCACCCTGGGCTTCTTCGCCGTCTGCCTTGCCATCGTCATGTGGATGTTCAAGACCGGCTATCGGCTCAAGAACTGATCCGTCACGAAACGGGCCAGATCGCCAGCGAATGGAATAGAATGTCCGACGACCAGAAGACCCCGCCAGAACCCTTCGCCCGCCCCGAACCTTTCGCTCGAAAGCCGGTGACGTGGGGACGCATGCCCGCGACGACCTTCCACGTCGGGCCGGTGCCGGTCGCGCCCAATCCGCTGGACCGCATCCCCAATCCGCCCCCGCGCAAGCCCTCGCCGCAACAGCAGCAAGCCTCGATCCAGACCCGGAGTTTGGCCTCCGGCGTGGCGCCCGCCAAGGGTCAGGCGGCGGCCACCAGCCGGACGCCCGCGCAGCCCCGGCCGCCGCGTCCGCAAACCGGCAGCATCCTGGGCGGGTCGCTGATCCCCACAACCCGCCCGGCTCAGACCGCGACGACGCCCCAGCCCGCGCCTCAGCCCCTTCCCCAGTCCCAGCCCCAGCAATCGGCCGCAGCGGATCTGACCGTGCGTCCGCTGCCGACGCCGCAGGCCGCGCCTGCCCCCACGCCGAAACCGGCGCAAGCCGCGCCGGTCGCGGCCAAAGCTGTCGCCACGCCGCCTGTCGCCTCCAAACCTGCCGTCCAGACGCCGGCCCCGGTCGCCGCAACGCCGGCGCCGCCTGCCACGCCCAGCTTCGCCCGCGCGCCGACAAAGCCCTCGCGCCTGCCGCTCTATGTCGGCGCGGGCGTCGCCGCCCTGCTGGTGATCGGCGGCGGCGTCTGGTTCGCCACGCGTCCGGCGTCCACGCCCGCCCCGGCGACGACCGCCGCCGTGGTTCCCGAGGCGCCGCTGACAACGCCGCCGGCCGAGACGGTCCCGACGGGCGCAGCCCCCGTCGTTCAGGCTGAAACGCCGACGCCAGCGACAGCCGCACCTGCGCCAACTCAGACCGCTCCAACCCAAGCCGCCCGCACCACACCGACGACGACGCCGAGCGCACCGACGGCTCAGCCTCGCCCTGCGACCGCCGCGCCGCGCCAACCCGCGCCGACGGCGGCCCAGCCTGCAGCGACGCCCGCCCCGACGGTCCAGACCGAGCCGCTGGTGGTCGTGCCGTCCACGCCGCCCCCGACCGCCGCGCGTCCCGCAGCCAGCGATCCAGACGCCCCGGTCGTGACCCGGCCCCAGCCGCTGGACTGATCCGAAAGATCGCGCGCCTCGGCAGGTGACGAAACGGCCTGCAGCCCCTACCTACAGGCCATGACCGTTCACGCCTCCCCGCCGCCCATCCTCGACGCCGCCGGCGTCGATACCGACGAAGCCCTATCGATTCTGAAGACGGCCCTGGCCGGCGCCGACGATGGCGAGCTGTTCCTGGAAAGGTCCGAGAGCGAGAGCCTGGTGTTCGACGACGGCCGGCTGAAGTCCGCCGCCTATGACGCCACCGAGGGCTTCGGCCTGCGGGTCGTGGCGGGCGAGACCGCCGGCTACGCCCACGCCAACGAGATTTCCGCCGCCGCCCTGCGCCGCGCCGCCGACAGCGGCGCCCTGGCCAAGCAAGGCCACGCCGCCCGCGTCGCCGAGGGGCCGCGCGCCACCAATCAGCAGCTCTATGACGCCGTCGATCCCCTGGCCTCGCCGGCCTTCTCCGACAAGATCGCGCTTCTGGCCGAGATCGACGCCTGGGCCCGCGCCCGCGACCCTCGCGTGGTCCAGGTCTCGGCCTCCCTGGTCGGCGAGCGCCGCGCCATCGAGATCCTGCGCGCCGACGAACGGGTGGTGCGCGACGTCCGCCCCCTGGTCCGCCTGAACGTCTCCGTCACCGTCGAACAGAACGGCAAGCGCGAGAGCGCCTCGTCCGGCGCGGGCGGTCGGGCCGGGTTCGAGACCTGGGTGGCCCCCGAACGCTGGCAGGCCCAGGTGGACGAGGCCCTGCGCCAGGCCCTGGTCAACCTCGACGCCATCGACTGTCCGGCGGGCGAGATGGATGTGGTCCTGGGCGCCGGCTGGCCCGGTGTCCTGCTGCACGAGGCCATCGGCCACGGCTTCGAGGGCGACTTCCACAGGAAGGGATCGTCCGTCTTCAACGGCATGATGGGCCAGCGGGTCGCCGCCCCCGGCGTCACCGTCGTCGACGACGGCTCCATCGCGGGGCGTCGCGGCTCCCTGTCGGTCGATGACGAGGGCACGCCGACCTCGCGCACCGTCCTGATCGAGGACGGGATCATGGTCGGGCTGATGCACGACCGGCTGTCGGCGCGTGAGATGGGCGTGGCCGCCACCGGCAACGGCCGTCGGCAATCCTTCGCCCATATGCCGATGCCGCGCATGACCAACACCTTCATGGAGGGCGGCCGGGACTCCAAAGCCGACATGATCGCCAATACCAAGCGCGGCCTCTACGCCGCCAACTTCTCGGGCGGCCAGGTGGACATCACCAACGGCAAGTTCGTCTTCCAGTGCAACGAGGCCTATCTGATCGAGGACGGGGTCATCACCGCACCCGTCCGCGGCGCCACCCTGATCGGCGACGGCGCCACGGCCCTGACCAAGATCCAGATGGTCGGCGACGATTTCGCCTTCGACCCCGGCGTCGGCGTCTGCGGCAAGGCCGGTCAAGGGGTGCCTGTCGGCATCGGGCAACCTTCGCTCAAGATCGGCGGACTGACGGTCGGCGGCACGGCGGTCTGAGCCAGCGGAACCGTATCGCCACGCAGGGTGTTTCCTCGCCACACTGGAGAGGGAACATCCATGCCTACCGAACGCGAAGTCCAACATCCCGATGGCCGGGTTGAACGCATCACCGAAACCACCGCCGCCCCCACGACCGTCGTCGAGCGTCGCGGCAGCGGCATGGGCGCCATCGTCGCCCTGATCATCGGCCTCTTGGCCGTTCTGGTGATCGGCTATTTCCTGATGAACATGAACAATAACGAAGCGGTCGAATCCAACGCCATCGCCGGCGCAGCCGAAAGCGTCGGCAACGCCGCCGACAACATCGGCGAGGCCGCCCGCGACGCGGTGCCGGAACGCGCGCCGGCGCCTGCTAACTAATATTGGCTAACTAATACCTCGTCAGGGGGCGGACGGACGCCACTCGGGACCCAGCGGTTCCAGCCCGTCCGCCTTCAGACGATCCAGCACGCCGCCCGGCTCGGCCAACAGCCGCAAGGGCGCGATGGCGACCGTCACGCCGGTCTCGGCCAGAGCCTCGTCCACCGCCGTACTCCAGATTCCCCGCAGCGTCTCGCCCTGCCCCATCACCGCCCAGTAGGAACAGGCGTTGGTCGCCTGGTCCAACGAAGAGGCCAATACGGCGGGCACACGGCGCAGACGCCAGGCCTCGGCGCGTTGCGCGGCCTCTTCGGGATCCGCCTCAGCCGCCGTCACCGCCGCCGTGATACAGTCCACATAGGCTTCGGGCGGCGTGGTCAGGATCTTGTCGACCATCTCGTCACCGCGAAAAACGCCGACAGGCTCGGCCGGGGTGCGGTTGGTCCTCGCGGCGCGGCGCACCACCTCCGACACCGGCCGCGCCCGACGTGCGTAGCCGCCGTGTTCCATCAGATCCGCCGACAGCATCAGCATGCTCTTGCGGCTGGGGCCCTCGCCCGTCGCCTCTTCCACCCGGGCCTCAAGCTCGGGCGACAGATAGTCCGCGCTGGTGCGCTCGCCCGGCAGGCGCGTTAGGGTCCGCATCCGCCACAGCAGCCGCCCGACATCCGCCAGCGACGCCTGGCCCTGCACCGGGAACAGCACCCGATCTGCGCGTTCGACCGCCGAGATCAGGGCGTCGGTGCGCCACTCCATATCGCGGGGCAGACCGTCGATCGAGCCGACCAGGATCAGCACGCTGTGGCCGCGCCGCACCTCCCACATCGGCCCCTCGATCCGGCGCGCTGTGACGACGATGTCCTCGACCGCATCGGAGGGCGCGTCGTGGGCCGAGACCGGTCCGGCCAGCGCGGCGACGGCCAGAACGGACAACAACAGGGAAGATGAGCGACTGATCATTACATCGCTGTAAGCCGCATTACTGTCCTGTGCGTAATGAAATCGCTGTAATGATGTCGTCGATTTAATCCACCTTGCCGCCTTGTAACTGGAGATAAAGACGCCGGATCGGCACACCTCTCGCCAACGAACCGAGGGGAACCCCATGACCAAGACCCTGCTGCTGGCCAGCACCGCCCTGCTCTTCACCGCCGGCGCAGCCTTTGCCGGCGACGCACCACAAGTCGCCGAGGCTCCGGTCCCGACCGGCCCCACCAATGAGGCGCCGCTGGCCGACGCCAGCCAGCGTGGCGTGCTGGTCTTCACCCCCGACTTCTTCGCGACCCAGCGCCCCAACACCGCGCTGGACATGGTCAACCGCGTGCCCGGCTTCTCGGTCGACGACGGCACGGGCGCCCGCGGGTTCGAGGGGGCGGTCGGCAACGTCCTGATCAACAACGCCCGACCGGCGTCCAAGAACGACGCCGGATCCAATGTCCTGAGCCGCACCCTGGCCAGCCAGGTCGAGCGGATCGAGCTGATCCGGGGCGGCGCGCCCGGTATCGACATGCAGGGCTTCTCGGTCGTGGTGAACGTGATCCTGAAGACGGAGAGCAGCCGTCAGTCGATCCTGTCGTGGAACACCACCCAGTTCGAGGGCGCCGGTCAGAACCTGTATGGCGGCAGCTATCAGTTCACCGCCCGCAACGGCGCCCGCAGCTGGGGCGTCACCCTGTCCGACGGCATCAGCATGAGCGATTCCAATGGACCGGGCCGCCTGATCCGCCGCGACGCCGCCGGCAATGTCCTGCGCGACGAACTGACCGATACCGACGGCTACGGCGGCGGAAACTCCATCCGCGGCACCTACGCCGGCCCTCTCGCGGGCGGCAAGGTCGATCTGACCGCCCGCTACGGGATCAACGACTGGCAGGGCTACAACACCAGCCGATCCGCCACCGCCTTCCGCGAAAGCCTCGACAGCGAGGACAGCGACGGCGGCGAGTTCGGCGTGACCTGGGAGCGGCCTCTGAACGCACGCTTCAAGCTGGAAACCCGGCTGATGCACGAGTTCGGCAGCTGGGACGGCGTCTCCACCTACAACGTTTTGAACAACGGCGTGGACGCGCCTGAGCAGATCTTCGCCTATGAGGGCGAAAGCTCGGAAACCATCCTACGCGCCCTGGTTCGTCATGAGCGTTCGCCCAAACTGACCATCGAGACCGGCGGCGAGATCGCCTACAACATGCGTCAGACCGACCAGGCCTATACCGAGGGCGGCGTCGCCATTCCGCTGCCCAGCGCCTCGGTCAAGGTCGAGGAAACACGCGGCGAAGCCTTCTCAAAGGGAACTTGGCGGCTGCATCCCGACCTGACGCTGGAAGCCGGTCTGCGGCTGGAAGCCTCGACCATCAGCCAGTCGGGCGATGCGAACCAGGAAAAGAGCTTCTTCTTCGCCAAGCCGCGCTTCCTGGCGACCTGGACGCCGATGCCGAACAACCAGCTGCGTTTCCGGTTCGAGCGCGAACTGGGCCAGCTCGACTTCTCCGACTTCGCCGCCTCGGCCGACCTGGACGAGGAGAACGTCTATGGCGGCAACGTCGATCTGGAGCCGGAACAGCGCTGGATTTCGGAACTGACCTACGAACGTCGCTTCTGGGGCGAGGGGATCGTCTCCATCGGCTATCGCCACGACCAGATCATCGACGCCATCGATCGCATTCCTCTGGCGGACGGCCTGTCGGCGGTGGGCAACATCGGCGACGGCACGCTGGATCAGCTGTCGCTGAACGTGACGCTGCCGCTCGACAAGTTCGGACTGTCCGGGGCGCGCTTCACCTTCAAGAACGACTGGAACAAGACCGCCGTCACCGATCCGACCACAGGCGAGGAACGCCCCATCTCGGGCGTCCGTGCGACCCAGGCCAACGTCGGCATCGAGCAGGACATCACCAGCTGGAAGCTGCAGTGGGGCGTCAACTGGCTGCCCTATCTGCACCAGCCCAACTATTCGCCGGACCAGGTCTCGGCGTGGCGCGGAACGGACTATTTCGAGATGTTCGCCGAGTACAAACCCACCCCGACCCTGTCGATCCGCGCCCAGCTGAACCTGTGGGACGACTTCACCCAGCGCCGCACGGTCTTCGCCGACCGCGAGACACGCGCGATCGCCTTCGTCGAGGACAGCGCCGCCGATCCACGCACCTTCGTGTCCCTGCGCGTCCGCAAGACGTTCTGAAGCGACCTTTAGCCCAGCAAAAAGCCCCGGCGGAGCGATCCGCCGGGGCTTTTCTTCGTCAGGCGGTCGGGATCAGTGAACCCCGGCCATGCTCTTCTTCAACAGCGGTGAGATCAGCAGCAGGAAGACGCCGACGCCGACGCCCGTCCAGCCGATGGTGCCGAAGATCGACCCATAGGTTTCCAGCGCCAGGGCCGGGCTGGTGACGACACCCGCGACCGTGTCCGTCGCGGTCGCCTTGGCGATCAGACCGGCGACGATGTGCGCCACCGAGCTGGACAGGAACCAGACGCCCATCATCAGGCCGACCACGCGCGCCACCGACAGTTTGGTGATCATCGACAGGCCGACGGGCGACAGGCACAGCTCGCCGATCGTGTGGAAGAAGTAGGTCAGGAACAGGAACAGCAACGGCACGCGGAACGCGTCGTTGGCCTGGCTTCCCGCCGCCCAGGTCAGGACCAGGAAGCCGAAGCCCACGAAGACCAGGCCGAACGAGAACTTGACCGGGGTGGACGGCTCAAGCTTGCGCTTGGCCAACCAGACCCACAGGGCTGCCATGATCGGGCCGCCGATGACGATGATGCCGGGGTTGAACATCTGCGTATAGCCGGCGTTGAACCAGCTGGGCATCTGGGTCGACTGGTCCGCGAACAGGGTCAGCGACGAGCCGGCCTGTTCGAACAGGGCCCAGAACAGAACCGAGAAGAAGATCAGCACCTGGGCGACCAGCATGCGGCTGCGCTCGGCGCCCTTCAGGCGGAAGACGGTGAAACCGACGACCGAGGCGAAGATCACGCCGGCGATCCAGGGCAGGCCCGTCTCGATGATCTCGTGGCGCTGCATCAGAAGCCAGGTCGGGATGACGGCGATGAGGCCGGCGATCCAGAAGAAGGGCACCAGCGGCACGCCCAGGATCGAACGCCCCTCGATCGGAACCGGCGGTCCGCCGCGACCTTCCAGCCACGACTGACCCAGCACGAAGGTCAGCAGACCCGCCAGCATGCCGATGCCCGCCAGGCCGAAGCCGTAGGCCCAGCCATAGTTAAAGCCCAGATAGGAACAGGCGGCCGTGGCCAGGAACGAGCCCAGGTTGATGCCGACGTAGAAGATGGTGAAGCCGCCGTCGCGACGCGGATCGTTCTGCTCATACAGCGAGCCGACGACGGTCGAGATATTGGCCTTCAGGAAGCCGACGCCCACGATGATCAGGGCCAGGGCCAGGAACAGGACGGGCTCGCCCAGCTTCTGGTCGCGCTCAGTCTCCAGCGTATAGCCGCCGGTGGCGGTGAAGGCAGGGAAGCCTGCGGCGGCGGCGGCCTGCGGCGCAGCTTGGGTCGCGGGATCAAGCGCGCCGGTCGGCGGCGTGCCCAGGCCCGTGCCCACGGCGGCGGCTGCGGCGTCTGCGGCGTTGGCGGCCGAGGGTTCGGCGCCGACGGTCGAGACCCCTTCGGGCGTGATGGCGATATGAACCCGCTCGTCGCCGTTGACGGCGAACATCTTGCGGTTCTGGTCGCGGCCTTCGACCTGGATCTGATAGGTCTTCTCGCCGATGGTCAGGCTTTCACGTCCGCCCGTGCCTTCGAAGGCCATGGTGAAGTGGCCCAGCACCAACAGGACGGCGCCGATGATGACCGCCTTGCGCGATCCCAGATATTTGTCGGCGATCATGCCGCCGATGACCGGCATCAGATAAACCAGCGCGGCATAGGCGGCGTAGATGCCCTGCGCCTCGGCCGGACCGAACAGGAAGTGCTGCGTCAGGTACAGCACCAGCAGGGCGCGCATGCCGTAGTAGGAGAACCGTTCCCACATCTCTGTGAAGAACAGGATCACCAGCCCCCGCGGGTGCCCCAAGAAAGTCTTGCGAGGCTCTAGCGCCCCCCCATCCGTCGCTGTCAACGGCTCACTCCCAACTGCCGCGCCGCTATAGGGCGCGCGAAAGGCGCATACCCAGCACAGCGGGCGAATCCGAACAAGTGTTAAGGCCGTTGTGGGACAGCGTGCCGCGAAGACGCATCGCCAGACACAACCTTGAGTGATATATACTGGCGCATATTATGCACGTCTCGCATCCAGGAGAGACCGTCGGTTTCATAATGGGAAGGAGCGCTCGATGTCCGTGCGACCGATCGTCGGATCCGACCATGAGGCCCTGAACCGGCTGCACCGCGACGTGGGCTGGCCAGAGCGGTCGCCGGCCGGCTGGCGCTGGTTGGAGGCCAATCCCGCGCGCCAGGACATCGCGGCCCCGGCGGGCTGGGTGGTCGTCGACGACCGGGACGAGGCCGTGGCCATGGTGGGCAACTTCGTCCAGCGGTTCCGGCACGGGTCGCGTCGTCTCTATGCGGCGACCGGCTTTTCGATCATCGTGCCGCCCAGCCGCAAGGGCGCCAGCCGCGCGCTGATCCGCACCTTCCTCAAACAGCCCGGCCTGTTCGCCCGCTATACCTTCAACGCCAATGCGCGTTCGGCCCCGCTCTACGGTCTGTTCGGCCTCAAACCCTGGCCGACCGAAACCCATGGGCTGAAGCTGTCGTGGGTGACGGACCGGCTGGCCTGCGCCAAGGGTCGGATACTGCGGAGCCTTCTGGGTCGCACCTCGGCGCAGACGGCCGCCCGGCTGGGCGAACAGTTGATGAATGGGCGGGTGTTTCGACAGACGGCCCCGTCCCTGCCGCCGCAAGTGACCGAGTTGCGCGACCTGTCGGATGGATCGCCCTATGCCGACTTCTGGCGGACGTTGTCGTCCGAGGATCGGCTGCTGGCGGATCGCGGCCCGGCAACCCTGCGCTGGCGCATAGCGGACCCCGACCTGACGCTGAAGCCGCTGCTGCTGGCCTGCGTGCGCGAGGACCGGATCGTCGCGACCGCCATGGCGCAGATGACCAAGACCAGCCTGATCGAGCCGCCCTGCTTGGACATCATCGACCTGGTCGCGTTGGAGACGGCGCAGGATGCGATCGCACTGCTGACGCAGACCCTGATCGACAATGCGCGAGACATGGGCGCCGCCAAGGTGCGGTTGCAGATGGTGACGCCGCAGATGCTGACGGCCCTGGGCGACCTGGCGACGACGGCGCGGCGTGAAGGCGGCTGGGGCCATTGCCACGCCATCATCGACGATCCGGCGCTGGCGGAAGCCTGGGCGCCGACCCCGTTCGACGGCGACTACGGCATCTGTTCGCGCACTCCGCCAGCGCCGGTGCGCCGCAGCCGGCCGTCCGCAGCGCACGCAACCGCGCGTGGCCGCGTTTCCAAGGCCTGATCAGACCTTGGGGCGGGCCTTCAGCTCGTCGCGGATTTCGATCAGCAGGGATTCCGTCGCCGTCGGCGCGGCAGGCGCCGGATCGGGCTGGGCCGCCTGCTGACGACGAAGGGCGTTGATCCCCTTGACCACCATGAAGACCACCCAGGCCACGATCAGGAACTGGATCACCGTGTTCAGGAAGGCGCCGTACTGGATCGCCACCTTCTCGATCGCCTCGGTCGCCGGATTTTCGGCCCGCAGGACCCATTCCAGCTCTGAAAAGTCGATGCCGCCGGTCACCAGGCCGATCGGCGGCATCACGACCTGATCGACCAGGCTCTTGACGATGCCGTTGAACGCCGCGCCGATGATGACGCCGACCGCCAGATCGACGACATTGCCCTTGACCGCGAACTCACGAAATTCAGACAGCAGGCTCATGGGGCTTTCCTTGGATGGTCGTCAGAAGGCGAGGCGCAGGATCACGCGTCGCCGGAAGCGTTCAGCCGCTCGCGCAGTTCCTTGCCACTCTTGAAGAAGGGCACGGCCTTGGCGGGCACCTCGACGGCCTCGCCGGTGCGGGGATTGCGTCCCGCCCGCGCCGGTCGCGAGCGAACCGACAGGGCGCCGAAACCGCGCAACTCGACACGGCCGCCCTCGGACAGGGCCGTGGTCATGGTGCCCAGGATGACGTTGACCAACCGCTCCACCTCCGCGTGGGTCAGGTGGGTGTTTTCCATCGCCAGCTTTTCGATCAGTTCGGACTTGATCATCGATGCCCCTGCCAGCGCGTTTTGACAGGCCGTCTCGCCCGCCGTCGATCCAGAAGCCGCACCCTAACCTTCGACCGGCTCTCGAAAAAGCCCTTATCCGCCAATGATGCGCGTCATTCGCAGGAATTGTGTCCGCCAGCGAACACAATGCTGTCCCAGACAGAGAAAAAGGCGGCGGGATCGCTCCCGCCGCCCTTCATTCTTTTTCCCGCTAACGCAGAGCGCGCGGCGCTCCGCTGCTTGAGCGGGGCTTTTTTACGCTACCGCAGAGCGCACGGCGCTCTGCAGCTTGAGCGTTTAGTCCTTGGTGCCGGCGTTCTTCAGCGCGGCGCCCAGGATGTCGCCCAGCGAAGCACCGGAGTCGGACGAGCCGAACTGTTCGATGGCTTCCTGTTCGTCCTTCATTTCCAGCGCCTTGATCGACACCGAGACGCGGCGCGAGGCCTTGTCGACGGCGGTGATCATGGCGTCGATGCGATCGCCGACGGCGAAGCGTTCCGGACGTTGCTCGTTGCGGTCGCGCGACAGGTCCGACTTGCGGACGAAGGCCGTCACCGGCGCGTCGTCTTCACCGAACTTGACCTCGATGCCGCCCGACTCGATCGACGAGACGGTGACGGTGATCTGCTGGCCGCGGCGATAGGTGTCGCCCTCGCCGATCGGATCGCCGCCGAGCTGCTTGATGCCCAGCGAGACGCGTTCCTTCTCGACGTCGACGTCCAAGACCTTGGCCTTGACCATCTCGCCCTTGCGATAGCGCTGGATGGCTTCTTCACCCGAGACCGACCAGTCGAGGTCGGACAGGTGGACCATGCCGTCGATGTCGTTGTCCAGGCCGATGAACAGGCCGAACTCGGTGGCGTTCTTGACTTCGCCCTCGACGGTCGAGCCGATCGGGTTGTTGGCGACGAAGGCGTCCCACGGATTGTCCTGAGCCTGTTTCAGGCCCAGCGAGATGCGGCGCTTGGAGGCGTCGACATCCAGAACCACGACGTCGACTTCCTGCGAGGTCGAGACGATCTTGCCGGGGTGGACGTTCTTCTTGGTCCAGGACATTTCCGAGACGTGGACCAGGCCCTCGACACCGGCTTCCAGCTCCACGAAGGCGCCGTAATCGGTGATGTTGGTGATGCGGCCCGTATACTTGGCGCCGACCGGGTACTTGGCTTCCACGCCGTCCCAGGGGTCCGACTGCAGTTGCTTCATGCCCAGCGAGATACGCTGGGTGTCCGGGTTGATCTTGACGATCTGGACCTTGACGGTGTCGCCGACGGCGAGAACCTGCGACGGGTGCGAGACGCGCTTCCACGACATGTCGGTGACGTGCAGCAGGCCGTCGATGCCGCCTAGGTCGACGAACGCACCGTAGTCGGTGATGTTCTTGACGACGCCTTCGCGGACTTCACCCTCGGCCAGCTGACCGACCAGTTCCGTGCGCTGTTCGGCGCGGGCTTCTTCCAGGATGGCGCGACGCGACACGACGATGTTGCCGCGCGGACGGTCCATTTTCAGGATGGCGAAGGGCTGTTCCTTGCCCATCAGCGGACCGACGTCGCGAACCGGACGGATGTCGACTTGCGAACCGGGCAGGAAGGCCGAAGCGCCACCCAGGTCGACGGTGAAGCCGCCCTTGACGCGACCGACGATGGCGCCGTTGACCGGCTGACCTTCGGCGAACACGACTTCCAGACGGGTCCAGGCTTCTTCGCGGCGCGCCTTGTCGCGGCTGATGACGGCTTCGCCCAGGGCGTTCTCGACGCGCTCCAGGTAAACCTCGACATTGTCGCCGACCTTGGGCAGGGCGCCGTCGTCGCCTTGGCCGAACTCGCGCATGGCGATGCGGCCTTCGGTCTTCAGACCGACGTCGATGATGACGATATCTTTTTCGATGCCGACGACGCGACCGTGAACGACCTGGCCTTCGCCGAAGTCGCGACCCTGAAGCTGTTCGTCGAGCAGCGCCGAGAAGTCGTCGCGTGTGGGATTGAGAGTATCAGACATGAAGCTCTGGTGTTTCCGGTAGGGCTGTGGCGCGCGACCGAACGGCCCCGCGCGAGGTGGACGCCCCTGACACAGCAAGGCGCTGCGCCGAGGCGAGAGGAAAAGATAGGCAGGTCGTCAGGATGCGAGGCCGTTCAGAACGATCAAAACGCCCGCGGAAGCCGAGGATGGGAGCGTTGGATTTGCGAAGAAGAGTCAGAGACCGTATTTCGCGCGCGCCGCCTCGACGATACGGCGGGCCGCATCGAAGGCCGCCTCTATACCCATATCGGTCGTATCCAGCAAGACCGCGTCGTCGGCCTGGACCATGGGGGCTGAACCGCGCCCGGCGTCGCGCTCGTCGCGGCGCTGGATATCGGCCAACATGTCCTCGAACGAGATCTCGATGCCGCGCGCCGTCAGCTGCTTCCAGCGGCGGGTCGCACGGACCTGCGGCGTCGCGGTGACGAACAGCTTGGCCTGGGCGCCCGGCGCGATCACCGTACCGATGTCGCGCCCGTCCAGCACCGCGCCGCCTGCCTGAGCCGCGAACGCCTGCTGCAATTCTAGCAAGGCCGCGCGCACGCCGGCAAAGCTGGCGACCCGGCTGGCCGCCTCGCCCGCCTCGCCCGTGGTCAGGCGCGAATCGTCCGACAGACCGGACGCATCAAGCCCGCGTGCCGCTTCTGTTGCAGCCGCCTCGTCATCCAGCGAGTCGCCGTCCTCCAGCACCTTCACGCCCACCGCCCGATACAGCAGCCCCGTGTCCAGATGCGGCAGTCCATAGGTCTGGGCCAGGCGCGCGGCGATGGTCCCCTTTCCAGAGGCGGCCGGTCCGTCGACGGCGATGATCAGGGTCAAGCAGGTCTCCGCAGCGCGTGGCGCTTTTCAATCTTGATCCCGAACGCACGGGAGGGCGAACCTGATAGCGAGGATCGCCGAACCAATCCAGCCGCAGACCTTCAGTGGAAACCCGCCAACCGGCTCAGGTCCAGTCGTTCCAACGCGCCAGAACCACGACCGCGAACGCCGCCAGGCCCAACCACACCAGACAGGCGACGCCGTTCAGCGTCACTGTCGAATAAAAGAAGAAATCGCCCTCCGCCCTCAGATGGACGGCGCCGTGCTTGCCCCTGACGCTGCCGGTCATCATCCCCTGCCACACGGTCCAGGCCGTCCAGCCGGCCCCGCCCAGACAGGTCAGAAGTCCGAGGACCGCGACGCCGCGATAGAAGACGTCGCGCGTCGGCATCAGTCGATCCGCCCGCCCAGCCCGTTCATCATCTCGACGAAGCCGGGGAAGCTGGTGGCGATCATGCCGGGTTCGTCGACCGAGACCGGCTGTTCGGCGGCCAGGCCCAGGATCAGGTGGCTCATGGCGATGCGGTGGTCGTGGGCGGTGTGGACGGTTGCGCCGCCGCGAACCCCTCCACCCGTGACGATGAAGCCCTCCGGCTCCTCCTCGACCTGGACGCCGCAGGCGCGCAGGCCCTCGACCATCAGCGAGATCCGGTCGCTTTCCTTGACCCGCATTTCGCCCACGCCGCGCATGACCGTGACGCCGTCGGCAAAGGCCGCCGTCGCGGCCAGGATCGGATATTCGTCGATCATCGAGGCGGCGCGCGCCTCAGGCACCACCACGCCCTTTAGCGTCGAATGCCGGGCGGTGATGTCGCCGACATCCTCGCCGCCGGCCTCGCGCCGGTTGGTGATGGTCAGATCGGCGCCCATCTCGATCCAGGTGTCGAACAGGCCGGTGCGCAGGCTGTTCAGCATCACCCCCTCGACCGTGACCTCCGACCCCGGCACGATCAGCCCCGCAGCCAGGGGGAAGGCCGCCGAGGACGGATCGCCCGGCACGGCGACGAAGGTCCCGGTTAGCGGCTGACCGCCTTTCAGCGTGACCTTCCAGCCCTCGCCCATCTCCTCCACGCCGACCTCGGCGCCGAAGGCGCGCAGCATCCGCTCGGTGTGATCCCGGCTCTTTTCCGGCTCGACCACCGAGGTGACGCCCTCGGCGTTCAGCCCGGCCAGCAGGATGGCCGACTTCACCTGGGCCGAGGCCACCGTCTGCACATAGTCGATGGCCTTCAGCGTCCCGCCTGTCAGGGCCACCGGCAAACGATCCTCGGCCGCCTGCCAATCGAACGCCGCGCCCATGTCGGCCAGCGGTCCGGTCACACGCTTCATCGGCCGCTTTCTCAGAGATCCGTCGCCGTCGAAGGTCGCCGTCAGCGGATAGCCGGCCGCCGCCCCCATCAGTAGGCGAACCCCGGTCCCGGCGTTGCCGCAGTCGATCACCGACACTGGCGTCGTGAAGCCGCCCGCGCCCTCGATCCGCCACTTGCCGTCGCCCGTCCGCTCGACCTTGGCGCCGAAGGCTTCGACAGCGCGCGCGGTGGCCAGAACGTCGTCGCCTTCCAGCAGGCCCTCGACCTCGGTCACGCCCGACGCCATTCCGCCCAGGATCATCGACCGGTGCGACATGGATTTATCGCCGGGCGCGCGGACCTTTCCGGTCAGGACGGACGAACGATGTGCGGTCAGTTGGGAAGGCATATTCACCCGCTTCAGGCTGTATTGTCGAAACGGCCGCGCGGGCGGCGCGAAAGATGGCTTTTGACAGCGGGTCCAAGGGGTGGCAAGGGACCGCCCCGAATTCAACCCGTTGAAAGTGTCCTCACGTGGCCAATCCAGAACTGGGCGCCAAGCAGGTCTGCCCCAACTGCCAGGCGAAATTCTACGACCTGAACCGTAGACCCGCCCACTGCCCCAAATGCGCGACGGAATTCGATCCGGAAGAAGCGCTGAAGCTGCGCAGCCGCCGCGCTCGCCCCGGCTATCCAGCCGACGACGAGGCTGAAGACCAGGTCAAGGACAAGAAGGTCGACGGCGACGAGGACGAGGAAGAAGACGTCAAGACGCCCGAGATCGACGAGGAAGGCCACGAGCCCATCCTGACGCCGGACGACGAGGACGAGGACGTTCCCGCCGATGCTTCGGAAGAAGCCGGCATGGGCGCGACCGACGGCGACGACGATCTGGCCGACGACGATGACGATTCCGTGCCGTTCATCGAAGACGACGACGATGACTCGATCGACGACGAGATCGCCAAGCCCTCGCGCGACGACGACTAAACTTCTTGGGCCTATCGCGCGTCGCGCGACTTGAGGGCTTGTTTGGTGGGCCTATCGCGCGTCGCGCTACTTGAGGCCCGGCTTCCCCTGGGCTTCTTGCGATCAGGCTCAGATTCTTGTTGCACCCGCCGCATTTCCCGTTAGGGAAGCGCGGCGGGACAGCAGCCTTTTCCAGCTACTTCGGTTTGAAAAATCTGCGCATTTTCACCTCCGGGAACGCGGTGAAAATAAATCTCGAAACGGGCTTGATCGTAGAAAAGCCCTGACATAGTTTCCGCCGCCTCGCCGGGGGCCATCGCAAGATGAACCGGGCGATCCAGACCGACAGGTCCGGGGCTTTAGCTCAGTTGGTAGAGCGCTTGCATGGCATGCAAGAGGTCAGCGGTTCGACTCCGCTAAGCTCCACCATCGTCACCTCCAAACACCGCAAGGTGTTTGGAGGGACGGCCACCTTCCCACACATTATTGATGCAGCGCAGACGCTATTCAGCGCGCGACGAATGCGCTCGCGATTCGTCCGATGGCAGACGCGGCAGGCGGCTCGATCCGAGCCTCCCGCCGCGATCATCGCCGATCAGTTCTCGACTTCGGTCGACCCTTGCCGGAACTCTTCGGCGGGCACGAAAGCCGAGCCTTCTTCGTCCAGCACCCACACGCCGATCAGGGCGGGGTGGTCCGGGGTGACGTCCTCGTCCAGCAGGTCGCCTTCATAGACGCCGACATTGCTGTAATCGAAATCCAGCAGCAGCTGAGCGGCCATGTCGATCATCTCGTCGGCCATGCGGCGCGCATAGCCGACGGCCTCGCTGGCGTCGGAAAAGTCGTCCGTCAGCGTGTTGACCTCTGCGGCCTCGCTGCCCTGGACGGCGCTGGTGGTGACGATGGTGAATGCGGACATGATGTTCTTTCTTGAGTCTAAGTCGCTCACCTAGCCTGTTTGACGGCGCGACAGGCCTAAATTCTTAGAGGTCGAACAGGTCGAAAAAGCGAACGGGAAAGCCCTGATCAATCCGCGCCGCCCCGGTCGTTGCGCTTCGTGGCGCGATAGACCTTCTGAAGCCCGCCCAGCCGGCGTCGTTCGGCGGCCTTGGCGACCCGCTCCGCCTTGTCCCCCGCCTCCGACAGTTCCAGCGTCAGCTTCTGGAAGTGCGTCCACCGCGAGGCCTCCAGCGTCCCGTCCGCCAGGCCCGCCTGCACGGCGCAGCCCGGCTCGTTCGTATGGCTGCAGTTGGTGAAGCGGCACGCCTGCATCAGGCGCTCGATGTCGTCGAACACCGCCCCCACGCCCTCTTCGGCGTCGATCAGGCCCACTTCGCGAATCCCTGGCGTGTCGATGATCAGCCCCCCGCCCGGCAGGGGGATCAGTTGACGGTGGCTGGTGGTGTGACGCCCCTGGTCGTCGGACGCGCGGATCGCCCGGGTCGCCATCCGGTCTTCGTTCAGGAAGGCGTTGACCAGGGTGGATTTGCCGACGCCGGACGAGCCAATCAGCACGCAGGTCTCGCCCGGCTTCACCTGAAGGCGCAACGCCTCCAGACCGACGCCTTCGCGGGCCGAGACCATCAGGACCGGACACCCCGTCTCCAGCGCGGCGACCTGAGCGGCCTCGGCTTGCGGATCGGCGCTGAGATCCGACTTCGTCAGAACGAGCACAGGCCGCGCCCCGCTCTCCCACGCGGCGGCCAGAAACCGCTGTATCCGGCGCGGGTTCAGATCCGCATTCATCGAGGTGACGACGAAGGCTACGTCGATATTGGCGGCCAGGATCTGCACTCGCCGCACGCTGTCGGCCGCCCTGCGCACGAAGGCCGTGCGGCGGGGCAGGACGGCATGGATGGTGGCGGTGCGGTCCTGCAGGTTCAGCGACAGCGCGACCCAGTCGCCGACAGCGGGATGGCCGACCTCCTGGGCCTCGTGACGCAGGCGGCCGGACGCCTTGGCCTGCAGTTCGCCCTCGTCCGTGGCGACCACATAGCCGTTGCGGTGCTGGAGAACGACACGGCCAGGCGCTTGACCGGCCTGGGCCTGAGCCTCAAACGCCGTGGCCCAGGCGTCGGACCATCCATACTGTTCGATCAAGTCAACGGCATCCCTGTCGCCTGCAATCCTCAGCCGGTGCGCTGAGCCGGTCTTGCGGCGCGATAATGCACCCAATGCCCGTCCCTGCCGCCTGTAAAATGCAAACGACGGACCGTCCAACCGCAACGGGAACGGAATCCTGTCCGACGGGCTCCTGTCCTGTTGTTATTTTCAACGAGGAGAGACGGCGATGAGTGAGATCAAGGAAGGCATGGAGGTCATCGGGGCCGACGGCGTTCACGTCGGCGTCGTGGACCGGGTCGAGAGCGACCGGATCAAGCTGACCCGCCGCGAGAACACCGGCGCCCACGCAGACCACCACCACTATATCGAGAACGGCTTCGTCGCCGGCGTCGAGGGCGACAAGGTGCGCCTGTCGGCCAACGCCGACGTCGCAGTCACCCTAGAGGAAGAAGAGTGCGGCCGGCCCGTCGATCTCTGATCCAGACGGCGGCGACGCCTTACAACAACGTCGCCGCCAGATTGACCGTCAGCGCCAAGATGACGGCGTTGAAGAACCAGGCCACCAGGCTATGCAGGGTCGCCAGGCCGCGCAGCTTGCGACTGGAAATCTGGATGTCGGCCGTCTGGTTCGCCACGCCGATGATCAGGCTGAAATGCAGGAAATCCCAGTAGTCGGGGTCGTCCTCGCCGGGGAAAATCAGGCCGCCCTGATCGCCCTTGCCGTGATCGCGCGGGGCGTAGAAGCCGTGGGCGTAGTGCAGGGCGAAGATGATGTGCACATACAGCCACGACAGGCCCACCGTGCAGACCGAGAACACCGCCTGCCCCACCGTCGGCTTTCCACCGCTCGCCACCATGGCCAGAATCAGCACCACTACACTGGCGACGGCCGCCGCCATGCTGAGCGGCAAGACCAGAGCCCCCGCCTGATCCAGCTCGGCCGCGCGGCGTCGGATCGCGTCCTGAGAGCGTGCCCGAAAGATGTGGTAGAAGGTGACGATCAGAAAGGCCGCGACGCCCGCGTCCCAGCCCGCCGCCAGCCTGAGCGGCCAGCCGAAGCCAGACGGCGTCAGCGCGGCCACCGTCACCAGCACCAGCAGCCCCAGCCACAGGGAGAAATGCAGACGGAAAAGGCGCGCGACAGATCCCATGGCTTCGAGATCGCCCATTCCACGACCCAGGTCCAGCGAACGCGCATCAGACGCGCTACAAACCCTTCTGCTCAGCGATGATTTGTTCAGAGGTCGCGCAAAGGGACCAAATCCCAGACGGGACGCGTTATCCGGCTTCAGCCGCCATTCGCGGCGAGCCCATACACAGAGGACGCCCTGACCGACATCGACGCCGCCTCCCATCCCGATGCCGGCCTGCCACCGCGCATTCGCGTCATCGACCTGGAAACCGCCGGCAATGGCCCTCAGGACGTGTGCGAGATCGGCTGGCAGGATGTGGTGAGGGACGCGTCCGGCGTCTGGCGACTGGATCAGGCGCGCGGCGCCCGGTTCGTCGATCCGGGCCGCCCGATTTCGCCGGACACCATGGCCATCCATCACATCCAGGAGGCCTGGGTCCAGGGCGCGGGCTATTGGAAGACGGTCGCTCCGCCGATCCTTCGTCCTGACGCAGGGGTGATCGCCTTAGCCGCCCATCGCGCAAGCTTTGAGCAGCGATACTGCACTCAGACCCTGTCTGGGGGCGCAGACTGGATCTGCACCTGGAAATGCGCGCTGCGGCTTTGGCCTGCCCTGCCTCGGTTCTCCAACCAGATGCTGCGCTATCTGCGCCGTCCCGAGGGCTTGGTCCACGAGCTGGGCCTGCCTGCGCACCGTGCTCTGCCCGACGCCTATGTCACCGCGCATCACCTGCGCGACATGCTGAACCTGACGACGGTCGATCAGTTGTTGGCGTGGAGCCGAGAGCCGGGGCTTCTGCCCCGCGTTCCCGCCGGCCCTGAACGCGGCAAGGCATGGAGCGCGCTGGACGTGGACCGGCTTCAGACGCTGATGTCAGGCCGCGACCTCGACATCGCCTTCACCGCCGCGACCGAATTGCGTCGGCGCGGCGTGCTGGCGGACAAGATCACGAGGAAGCCTGACCAGGGCCAACTGCTCTAGCGACAAGGCGCAAGTCTGCGCTGGGCGCTGGCTACGGCTGACCGCAGGCCTGCGACGGCTCATCCGCAGCGGTACGCGGGCGATCTGTTCCACTCGTCTTGGCAGGTGCGCTTGCAGACGCTTCGGGCCAATGAGCCTCATACCAACGTATGATCGAAAGCCCATCTGCCCATGGGTAAGAAAACGATCCGTCGAACGCCATGTCGCGAGCGCTCGTTGGATACAAGCGAAGCCAGACAGTCGCCCCTCGAAACGGATTTACGGACTGCCCGGCGGAGCACGCCCATACCCCTAACGTGCCGCCCTCATCATACCGCGGTAGGGTCAACCGGCAGCGTTTGACGCGAAGACTTCGCTGACGATGGGTGCTAAGAGCCCCCTAATGCCCAAGCATCTGCGGGAAATGGTCCGTCGATTTGGTTTCGTCAGCACCCTGTTGCTGACGCTGGTCTTCGCCATGCCCGCCTTCGAAACCCATGCCTGCGAGACGGAGGCGCCCACCAGCGTCGAGATCGTGGATGCGGGGGTCGGCGAGGATACCCAGTGCCCTGACTGCGGCCCGGCCTGCGTCAACGGCTGTTGCCATGCGCCGCATTCGGCCGTGTCCAACGACATGGCGACGCCGCGTTTCGTCGCGGTTTTCGGCCAGCCCAGGGCGTGGAGCGACAGCATCGCCTCGCCGCTCGGGCGGCCTGAAGGTCCCGAGCGGCCTCCCAGGACCTGATCCTCGGTCGGACCTGGCGTCTGGCCCTTCCTGAGCCCTGCGCGTGGCGGAGACGCCGCGCGTCCTGAACTCTGGGCCCGGCCGTGCGCCGGGCGAGGATCGATCATGACCTTGAAGAAACACTGGCTGATGACCGGCGCCGCCGTCGTCATCGCCCTGGGCGTGGGCTTCGGCGCCGCCCGCATTCTGGACCGTCCCCCCACCGAGGCTGGGCAGGCCGAGGCCGAACATGCCGAGGCGGGTCACGCCGAAGAGGCTGGCGAAGAGGCCTTCGTCGCACTGACGCCCCAGGCGGCGGCGCGGGCCGGGGTGTCCGTCATCGCCGTCCAGCGTGGCGGCGGGGCCGAACTGAAGCTGCCGGGTCGCGTCGCCTTTGCGCCCGGCGCGGAAGCCGCCGTCGACGCCCCGCTGGGCGGTTCAGTGGTGCGGGTTCATGTCGGCCTGGGCGATCGCGTGGCGGCCGGCTCGCCGCTGATCACTGTACGCAGCCCGGACGGCGCCGCTTCCCGCGCCGACGCGGACGCGGCCGGGGCGACGGTCGAGGCGGCCCGGGCCGCCGAACGTCGCGACCGCACCCTGTTCGAACAGGGCTGGGTTTCGCAAGCGCGGCTGGACGTCACCGCCGCCGAGACGCGCCGCGCCGAGGCCCAGCATCGCGCCGCCCGCGCCCGCGTCGGCGCCTTCGGCGCGCCCGGCTCGGACGGGCTGACGGTGGTGCGCAGCCCCATCGCCGGCGTCGTCACCCGCCTGAGCGCCGCACCGGGTCAGGTGTTGCATGAGGAGGCGCTACAGGTCGCCGCCGTCGCCGATCCCGGTCGCGTCGAACTGATGTTCGAGGCCCCACCCTCAGCCGCCTCGGTCCTGAAAGTCGGCGACACGCTGGAAAGCACGGTCGCCGGATCGCGGGTCGTGTCGGGCGTCGTCATCGCCATCGCCCCGGCCAATGCAAACGGCGTCGTCACCGTTCGCGCGCGGCCGTCCGGTGAGACGCCCCCGGCGGGGTCCGTCGTCTCGGCCCGCGTCTCGGCTGGCGTCGGGACAGGAACACCCGTCGTGCCGCTGGACGCGGTGCAGACCATAGAGGGGGCGCCGTCCGTCTTCGTGCAGGAGGGCGGCGGGTTCCGCGCGCGGCCGGTCGTGACCGGGCGAACCTCCGACGGTCGGATCGAGATCGTGTCGGGTCTGACCGGATCCGAACGCATCGCCGGCGCCGGCGCCTTCCTGCTCAAGGCCGAACTGGCCAAGGGCGAAGCCGAGCACGGACACTGATCATGCTGAACCGGATCATCGACGCCTCCGTGCGTTTCCGCTGGCTGGTCGTCGGACTGGCCGTGGTGCTGGCCATCCTGGGCGGGCGCGAACTGCTGCACCTGCCCATCGACGCCGTGCCCGACATCACCAATCGCCAGGTGCAGATCACCACCGTCGCGCCGGCGCTAGGACCGGAGGAGGTCGAAAGCCAGGTCACCTTCCCGCTGGAGACCGCGCTGGCGGGCCTGCCGGGTCTGACCGAGACGCGGTCCCTGTCGCGTCATGGCTTCTCGCAGATCACGGCCGTCTTCACCGACGCGACCGACATCTATTTCGCCCGCAACCTGGTCAACGAACGGCTGCAGGGCGCGCGTGCAGACCTGCCCGAGGGTCTCTCACCCTCGATGGGACCGGTCGTGACCGGCCTGGGCGAGGTCTATATCTGGACGCTGGAGCTGACGGGTCCTGCGGCTCAGCCCGGCGCCGTCTATGTCACGCCCGAGGGCGAGCGACTGGTCACCGACCAGGAGAAGGCCACCTATCTGCGTACCGTCCAGGACTGGATCGTCGCGCCCCAGCTGAAGACCGTGCAGGGCGTCGCCGGCGTGGACGTTCTCGGCGGCTATGTGAAGGAATACGCGGTTCACCCCGACCCAAGCCGGCTGGCCGCATACGGCGTCGGCCTGGTGCAACTGGTCGAGGCGCTGGAGCATGCCAATCGCATCGCCGGCGCCGGCTACGTCAACCGCGCGGGCGAGGCCTATATCGTCCGCGCCGACGCCCGTCTGAAAAGCCTGAACGACCTGGCCCAGACCCCCATCCTGAACCGGGGCGGTCAGGTGATCCGCGTGTCGGACGTGGCGACGGTCGAGATCGGCCGCGCCCCCCGCCTGGGGTCCGCCAGCGCCGACGGCCGCGAGACCGTGGTCGGCACGGCCCTGATGCTTCAGGGCGAGAACTCGCGCGAGGTGGCGCACCGCGTCGGCGAACGGCTGAAGGCCATCGCCCCCAGCCTGCCGCCGGGCGTGAACCTGCGGCCCGAACTGGACCGAACGGAACTGGTCGAGGCGACCATTCGCACGGTGGAACACAATCTGCTGCTGGGCGCCCTGCTTGTCGTCGCCGTGCTGTTCTTCGCCCTGGGCAATGTGAGGGCGGCGATCATCACCGCCTTGGTCATTCCGCTCAGCTTCCTGTTCGCCGCCTCGGCCATGAACCGGTTAGGCATCAGCGCCAATCTGCTGAGCCTGGGGGCGCTGGACTTCGGTCTGATCGTCGATGGCGCCGTGGTGGTGATCGAGAACACCCTGCGTCGTCTGGGTCTGAAACGAACCGAGACAGGCCGGCCCCTGACCGTCGCCGAACGGCTGTCGGTCGCCGCTGCATCGGCGCGCGAGATGGCGCGGCCGGCTGCCTTCGGCCAGGCGATCATCCTTCTGGTCTACGCCCCCCTGCTGATGTTCGAAGGGGTGGAGGGCAAGATGTTCGGGCCGATGGCCGCCACCGTCATGCTGGCCCTGGCCGCCGCCTTCGTCCTCAGTTTCACCTTCGTGCCCGCCATGGCCGCCCTGCTGGTCAAGGAGCCCAAGGCGGATCATGAGGAGACCCGGCTGACCCGCGCCGCCAAGGCCCGCTATCAACCGCTGCTGGAGCGCGCCATCGCGCGGCCCAAGCTGGTGCTGACCGGCGCCGGGGTCGCCCTGCTGGCGGGCCTGATCGTCTTCCTGACCCTGGGCCGCGAGTTCGTGCCGCAACTGGATGAGGGCGACGTGCTGGTCCAGGCCCTGCGCGTGCCCTCGACCTCATTGGAACAGAGCCAGGCGATGCAGTTCCAGGTCGAGCGGACGCTGAAGGCCATGCCGCAGGTCGAGCGGGTCTTCACCCGCACCGGCACCGCCGAAGTCGCATCGGACCCGATGCCGCCGTCGATCTCGGACACCTTCGTCATCCTGAAGGACCGCAGCGACTGGCCCGAGCCGGGCTTGGCCAAGGCCGATCTGGTGGCCGACATGGAGACGCAGCTGTCGACCCTGCTGGGCAACAACTACGAGTTCACCCAGCCCATCGAGATGCGGTTCAACGAACTGATCGCCGGGGTCCGGTCGGACGTGGCGGTCATGATCTATGGCGACGACTTCGCCGCCATGGACCGAACGGCCCAGCAGGTCGCGGTCGTCCTGAACGGCATCGAGGGCGCAGCGGACGTGCGGGTCGAGCAGGTGTCGGGCCAGCCGACGATCACCGCCAGCGTCGATCGCACCGTGGCGGCCGCGCAGGGCGTCCATGCCTCCGACGCCGCCGACGCCCTGGCCATCGCCTTCGCCGGCCGCGCCGCCGGGCAGATCAACGAGGGCGACCGGCGGTTCGACGTGGTGGTGCGGCTGGACGACGCCCTGCGCGCCGATCCGACCGTGATGGAGCAGCTGCCGGTCATGCCCGAGAACGCCCAGACCGGCGCCCCGACCGTGCCCCTGTCCTCGGTCGCCCGCTTCGACGTGGCCGAAGGGCCCAACCAGATCAGCCGCGCCGACGGCAAGCGTCGCATGATCGTGCAGGCCAATGTGCGCGGCCGTGACCTGGGCGGCTTCGTCGCCGAGGCCCAAGCCAAGGTCGCCTATCAGGTCCAGCCGCCGTCGTCCGGCTGGATCGACTGGGGCGGACAGTTCGAGAACCTTCAGCGGGCCTCCGCCCGCTTGGCCCTGATTGTGCCCATCGTCTTCCTGACCATCGGCCTGCTGCTCGTGCTGGCGCTGCGGTCGTGGAAGGACGCCGCCCTGGTGTTTGCAGGCGTGCCTCTGGCCCTGGTCGGCGGCGCCCTGGCGCTGGCCATGCGCGGGATGCCGCTGTCGATCAGTGCGGCGGTCGGCTTCATCGCCGTGTCCGGCGTGGCGACGCTGAACGGACTGGTGCTGATGCAGGCCATCCGCCAGCGACTGACCGAGGGTGACCCGCCGGACGAGGCCGCGCTTCACGGCGCCGTCAGCCGCCTGCGGGCCGTGCTGACCACGGCCCTGGTCGCGGTGCTGGGCTTCGTGCCCATGGCGTTTGCTGCGGGCGCGGGTGCCGAGGTGCAGAAGCCGCTGGCCACCGTCGTCATCGGTGGGCTGACCACGGCCACGCTGCTGACCCTGATCGTCTTGCCCGTGCTTGCGGCCCGGTGGCGATCCGCTCCGGATCACGACTGATAAAACGCCTGTGCGAACCTGCCGAACTCGGAGCCGTCGCACAGGCGGGACAGCAGGTCTGCGCCAGAAGCGGCTGTCGGGACGACTGTCCGGAGCAGGTCCCAGCGGAACGATACGCGGTCGGCATTTCAGCATGCGGCTTTTCTGGCCAGTTTCTGGCCAGCGTGCCAACACTGCGTAAGGCTAAGTTGTTGAGAAGAATGGTGGACGCGACAGGGATTGGACCTGTGACCCCCTCGATGTCAACAACGGGGCATCCCGCCAAAGCCCAGCATTTCCGGGCTTTGGCGTTCAGTGGTTTCCGTTTTCGTTCACGGTAAAAACGACCCATTCTGGAAACAATCTGGAAACCAGATCCTTCAGTCGCTCTTGCCCCCTTCGATCACTCTGAAGTTTACGACGGGCACGATCACTTCGTCAGTGTCGCCTGCACGCACCGCCCGGCTCATTGCGGCATAGAAGCCGTCGACCACTGGATTTTCGCTTGTCGCCTTCAACTGGTCCATCAGGTCAGCCATCTCAGCGCGGCTGTTGCGCTCGTCCGCGATCCGCTCTTCGACGATCAGTCGCATCGTGTGGCTTTGAACCAGCATAATGCCCTGAAGCATCTTATCGACGACGTCTTTGCTATAGACCTCGTTGCTCATCATCTGCCTCCCAGCGCCCGTCTGGCGCCGCTCTGGTGGTTGGGCCGGTGGTGGCCGTAGCAGTTCTCAAGGGTCTTCGTGGTCATGCCGGTGTAGGCTGCCGCGTCCCAGAGCGAGGCGCCACCCTCCAACAGCAGGGTCGCGCAGGTGTGACGAAGCCAGTGCGGCGTGATCTCGGCGTCGAGGCCGGCGTCTCGAACGCAGGCCTCGAACCCTCGGCGGATCTTTCCGGCAAGCGGGCGGCCGCCATGGTGCAGCACGGTGGTGATCGGCAAAGACTGGCCGGTGTTCGGATCGGTGCGGCGAACCAGGGCGTCAGCCTCACTCCAGCGGGTCATGTGCGCGATCAGACGGCCGGGGATGCGGACAAGCGGCCGGCGCTTCGTCCGGTGGTCCTTCTCGCCCTTGCCGCGTCGGTAGATCGTCCCGTCGTCCAGGGCGACATAGGCCTGCGTCGCGCTCTCGTGCCACAGCAGCTTCGGGATCACGCCCGGCCGAGTGCCGGTGTAGACCCCGATCAGGATGAAGCGTCGCAGGTGCGCCCGGTTGAGCTGGGCCGACAGCGATAGCCGGGTCCACTTCCCATCCTTCAGCCGGTAGCCCATCGCCGCCTTCAACAATCGCGCGATCTGGTCGCGGCTGAGGGCGTCACGCGGGCTGTCAGGCTTTTCCGGCAGCCAGACCTTCGGCCGCATCAGCAGGGGGTATTCCGCACACCAGTAGCCGATGGCCGCCGACAGGTCTTCGAGGTCTCGGCGGGCGGCCTGTTTCGGCCGCTGTCTTCCTGCATATCGGCTCAGACCCCATTGCGCGTGCCTGGTCCGGTGTAGGGGGGTTCGCCCTTCCCCCGGACGCTGTCGATCCTGAGGGTGGTCGCTATCTGGGCTGCGGCTGGATGCAGAACCTTCCCGCCGTGGAGGTGCTGCTGAACGGCGCAGCCGAAAGTACGACCTTCACCCTGACGGGCGTCGATGACCGCACGGTCGCCTTGGTCGATCAGGCGGGCGGTGTGCGCGGTGTTCGCGCCAACCTGGGGGTGATGTTCTATGGCCCGCGCTGGAAGCGTACGCCGGTGCAATGGTTCCGTCGCTGGCGCGTGGACATGGTCGGAAGTCATGAGATCGGCCTGTCCCCTGACGGCCTGGACACGGAGGCGCTATCCATGTCGGTGTCCCTGACGCTCGGATCCAGCCGGACCAGCCGCCGTGTCGGCCAGCCCGCCCTTTGGACCCATGCCGAACAGAACCGGCTTCATCCCAACGACAACAGCATGTCCCTGGTCGGGCGTCTGGGTGCGGACGCCACACGACCGTGGCCGCCGATCGCGTGACTCTTTCCAAGGGCCCCGCCCTCGCCGCCTGGCTGGATCGGGCGGTCGATACCCCGCGCGCCTGGGGCCGACATGACTGCACGCTGTGGCCTGCCGACTGGGTCGTCGCCTGTGGCCATGATGATCCGGCGGTCGACTGGCGCGGGCGGTATCGCACCGCCCTAGGCGCGGCGCGGCTGGCGGGGCGGGCGGGTGGATTGCAGGCCCTTTGGCAGGGCGGCGCCGAGGCGGCGGGTCTGTCGACGGTGGCGCGGCCACGGGTTGGCGACGTCGGACTTTTGCCGATGGCGACGCGCTGGGTCGGGCCTCGGCTGTCGGGTCTGGTCGGGGCGATCTGCATCGGGGGCGGCGAATGGGCCGTCGTCACACAGGACGGATTGTGGCTGGGGCGCGCGTCGCCAGTCCAGGCGTGGAGGACGGCATGGAGGACCCGATAAGCTGGATCGCCGCCAAGGCGGCGGAATGGGTCGCCATGACGGCTTTCCAGGCCGCGACCGCAACCGGCGTCTCGATTACGACGGCGGCGACGATCGCCAATGTCGCCTACGCCGCCACATACGCCCTAGTCTATGTCGGCGCGGCCGTCGGCCTGTCGTCCTTGATGTCGCCCAAGGTTCCGAATGCGGAACAGGGCAAGGTTCCGGTCAATCAGACGACGCCAAAGCGGCGCATCGGCACGGGCCGCGCCCGTCTGTCCGGGCCGCGCGCCCTGTGGGAATCCCTGCCGGGCTGGAACGTCGAGATCATCAATGTGCTGGATCAGCCCGTCGATGCGTTCGAACAGTTCTGGCTCAATGATGACGCGGTGACGGTCGATACCGAGGGGTGGGTGCAGCGGTTGAACGGCGCCTATGGCGATCACGAGATCCGCATCCTGGCCAAGACGGGTCAACCCGGCGACGACGGCGCTTTCGACGAACTGATCGCCCTGTTTGCGTCGGCGGGCCTGTCGGATCTCTATGACGAAAGCCATGTCGGCGAGGGGGTCGCGCGGATGGCCCTGTTGTGCAAGGCGATCGACGATCGTTACGTCATGGACGTCTATCGACCGTCGCGGTCGCGCCGTGTCGATCCAGCCCGCCGCCAGCGACGCCGTCCAGAGCGTGCAGGATACCTCACCCTATGTCGGGCCGGCCCTCTACGGCGTCGAGGGCGAGCCGACGTCTCTGGTGCTGGACAATGTGCTGCGCAACCGCAACGACGGATCGCGCGTGCAGGGGCTGCTGTTGCCGGCGTCCGGCGCTCCGATCAGCTTTCGCAATCAGGTCCGGTTTGATCCCGCCGGCCTCGGCGGATCGGCGCGTCTGCTGGTCCGTGCCGGCGACGGCGGATTGATCGCCGAGAGCGGGGACATTGCGGTGCGGGTGGCCAGCAATCCGGGGGCCGGATCGCCGGCCATCCTGACGCTGGGGGACAGCATCGCCTATCGGAGCGGCCTCTACTGGCAGCACCAGGCGCTGACCGAGTGGGGCTATACTCCGTCATGGATCGGTACACTGGTCAGCCGGGGCGCGACAGACGACACCGCCACGGGCGGCAAGAACGGCGAGGTGAAGCCGGGCCATCAGCTGGGCGACTTCACCTATCAGACCGCGGCGACGGTCTCGCCTTTGCCCTCCGGCGATGAAGCGGCCTATGTCGCCATGACGGTAGAGAACAAGCGATTGAAGAACACCCTGCTTCGCGCGCCGACCGCCGGCGATGCGGCCGAAGACATCGTCAACGGTCAGGTGATGGACTTCAGCTTCTACATCACGCGGCACGGCCTGACGCCCGCCACACTGTTGCAACTGTCGCTCTGGACGAACGACATCAACGCGCTCACGCTGGAGACGATCTATGACCGCATCCACGACGGCTATGCGCTGCTCTTCCGTCGCTGGCGCGCCTATCACGCTACGCACCCCATCATCGTCGCCTTGCCCGGCACGGCGCGCATCCCGGCGCGCGAGGCGCTGTGGCCCAACTATATAGAGGCGATCCGCGCGGTCTGGACGGCCGTCAACGAGGCCGATGATCCGAACATCCATCTGGTCTCGGGATGGGCGCAGGTAGCGGCGGACGGCGGATATGACCTGACGCCCTCGGCCGCGACGCCCGACCCGATCACGAGCGGCGTGCTGCGCACGATCGCGGACGGCGTGCATCCGACCGGCGCCGCGCGTGTCGAAACCTGGCGGACCTTCGCCGCCGCCGTCGCTTACGCGACCACTCACATCGTTTGAAACAGGAGGCTGACATGGCCGATGGCATCGACTTTAAAATCAACGGTCTTCTGAAGGACGCGCGCGAAGTCGCCGCGCCGGTCTCCGAGGGTCTGCTGGCCTGGCATTACACGCGCGGCTCCGTCGCGGAGGCCGTCATCAACTTCGCCCCGGACGGCCTGCCGGCGCAGATCGTCGGCGCGCCGGACTTTTCGTCAGCGGGGTTCATGAGGATCGATACGGGCGTGGATTTCATGCGGCTGGCGGCGCCGGAAACGGCGGCGTTCACGTGGATCGTCGTGTTCGTGAACGACGACGCCCTGACTTCATCCACTTCGACGCAGCCCGTTCTGGCCAGCACCTCCAATGGTTCGTCCGGGGCGGTGATGTGGCTGTCTAACCCGGCCGCCGGCGGACTGCCGGCGGCGCGTGCGCGGGCCATCGTCTATTCCACGTCAGGCGACGCGCTGCCGACCCCTATTGCCAACGTCACCCCCTTGCGCGCCGTCGCGCTGCGGGTTTCCGGCGCGACCGCCTCGATCCGTGAGATTGCGGAGGGCTCCGAGTTTGAAGCCAGCCTGAGCGGGTCGCGCACACCCTCGGCCCGCCTGGTCGAGATCGGCGGCTATTACAGCGCGGCATTCGGCGGAACGTGCAAGATCGCCGCCGCCATCGTCTATGACCACGCTCTGTCGGATGAAGAGCTGACCGAGACCCTGGCCTTCGTGATGAACGACTTGGCCGATGCCTGACGCCCGCGCCGACGCGACCGTTTGGCGGAACCGTGGTTCGTCTCGGCTTGGCCGGGCAAGTCCGGTCAGTGCGTTTGTGGGCGGTTCTTCGGAGCCGTCCTTTCGCCTGCATTAGCCCACCACGAGCGCCCAAAGATCGCTAATGTACCGATGGCCAACGGCACAAAGCTTCTCAGGGGTCATGTTATTTGGCGGCGAGATGGACTGTCGCTGGTGACTGACTGATTTGAGGATCAACTCGCCGCTGTCCGCGTCAATCAAGACACCGCTATGCGCGCCCAGACCAATCACCTCGCCGTCTTTTATGCTGATGTGTTCGATGTATCCACTTAGCGCCCCTGGCGGCAAGCCTATAGCAACGGCTTTCCCGGCATCTGCACTGCCGTCGGGATTGTGTCGCTCAGCATTGCCGCAGGCCCATACGTAAGCAAGCCCAGCATCATTCGTTCTTCTGGCGACTAGCTCATTCAACGGCGCAGCGACCGCTGGTGATCGCCTCACCAGTCCTTCGGTCAGATCGGCCGCGATGCGCCACCGAATAGCCCAGTCCTCCCACGCTGAAAGTAGGCTGGAGCCTTTTAAGCCAGAGAGAAAATGAGTAGCGGCCAAGGCCTCGCGTTCTACTGCACGATGTGCGCGTCTCGTAGCATTTCCGGTCTCGCTCATGGTCGCCCTAATCGTCGCTTTTAAATAGATCTCGTCAAAATTCTGACCTATTCTCTCTAAGTATTCTCGTCTTTTAATGCCCTACACTTCGTTGCCAGCTTTTCTTTTGCTTCGAACATTCGGATTAGCGAGTCGTCTAGTTCAAAATTGATAACTTTATCAGTGAGGGGGCCAACACCCACCCAACCCGTTCGAATTGACCAAGAGGAGCCCAAGGAGGCCTGCCTAATATCGCGGCGGCGACGATCAGCTTGGGCATTACGATTGTACTGGAGAATGTAGTTCGTTACGTCATCGTCGTTGCGCAAAGCTAAATGACGATGAGGAATAAGCACAGGCCATTTGAGATCGACGGGGATGGATCGATCTTCGACAAAGAGGCTGATTCCTTCCCTGCCGCTCGCCTCAGAGTCTGGGTGTAGATCATGCGGGTCGAGCCACTGGTTGCCCTTGCGAACTACGCCATGATGAACGGCTTCTATGTAGAGACCGGGCATCCACTGTACGCGCCACCCGGGCACCATCTCGCCTTCAATCTGGCGAGCGAATTCGTCGGAAAGCCAGTAGCAGGCACCATACGGATAGATTGGGCGACGCTCCATAGTTAGCGCCGATCCGTTGCCAAGTATGGCCAGTATCCGTGGCCATTCAGGATGGTCCTTCGTGAAGTCGTAAATCGGCAGTTTTCTCATGGCGCCTATAATCATCGCTTGAGGATAAATTCCTGTTTGATGCCAGGGTCGTCTCGCCGTTGTCTATACCGTATTCACCGCGGGCTAAGACATGGCGCGATCCTCTCCACTTGAGTCCTCAGGCGGATCGGGCCTCGTGGGCTTCCAAGTCCGACTGGCTCTCAATCCAAGCATCCGCTCCGTTCCGCTCGCCCTCCATTAGCCCCGGCGTGGAGTATCGTCTATGACCCCTTCCGCCTGGATCGCGTGGGCGGCGTTGGCCGCCGACGACGAGGCAAGGCGAGGCGGCACCCTCGCGCAAACGCAACTCGCGGCCGTTACCGGCCCCCGTCCAAGGCCGCGCGCTAGAGTTCGTTGGGACCGCCCTCATCAGGCTCGCCATCGACATTCCTGTCGGCCGACCGCGTGCGTTTCGTGACGGCGTCATTCAAAGCCCACATAGCGCCAACGAGCACGACGGCGCCGACGAATAGCCAGATCAGCTCCATAGATTCGCCTCTGCCCTATCGCCGCTACGCATGATCAATGCGCCTTCGTCGCGCTCTCGTCCGGGTCCATGTCGGGGTCGGCGCCAGCCACCTCGTCCTGAGGAACCGGTATAGCGTCATCCCCCGCGACCGGGTTCTCAAGGATCGTTGGACCTTCGACGACTTCGTCCACCTCGTCGATGTCTTGCGGCAGGACCAGCTTCGGATCGATCGCGGTCGGGTCCATCCGGCCATAGTCGGGATCGGTGATGTCTTTCTCGGCCATCGTATTTCTCCAGTCCTGATCGGAAGGCGCACATCGTCGTCCGGTTCCCACAAGCCACCCAACGGTTGTTTGGCGGCGTCGCACACTAGGGGCTTCCCCACGGTGCGCCGCCGCCTGGTCGTTTAGCCCACCGTGTATTCAGACCCGTTGATCTCACACATATCGACGGACTTTTCGACCAGTGAGTCTCCGTCTTCGAAGTCGTAGCGGATGTCGTACTCGCACTCGGCCAGGCCGTCATCGACGCTGATGACGACGGTTTCGCCTTCGCCCACGACTTGGTCGCCCAGGATGTCTTCCTCCCACTCGTCTGACGATGGCAGCGAGATGTAGATATGGGTCAGGGTGAAGCCGGTGTTGTTGGTCAGTTCGAACGACACGGACTCAGTCTGCGCCGACGCGCCAGAGGCGAGCAGGCTGACCGCGAGGCATGCAGCCCCGACGAAGCGATTGATCATTTGAGGGTTCCCCGGCCGACCGCGTCGGCACCAGCCAAAAGTGGCGTTGCTGCTGTACGCAGGACGGGCCGGGCGAACAAGGGTCGCTTATCGCGACGGGCTCAACTTCGCCGCTGCGCGTCTCCTGCGATGACCGTCGAGCCAAGCGCCTACCGAAACCCCCATTAAGCCGCCCGACGGCTGTTCCACCACGGCCTGAGTATTTGGAGGGGCGGATATGATTGACCCGCGTGATGTGCCCGCGTTCTGGGGCCTGTGCGGCGGCGTGCTGTCGGGGGCTGTCGGGCTGGTGACGGCCTATTCCGCCAAGGCGGGCAACCCGGTCGCCCAACGGCGCGCATGGCTGCATCTGGGCCTGGGCATCGTCGCCGGCCCCATCGTCGCCGAGGCCCTGACCCAGGGCGTGATCCTCGCCGTTGTGCCTGTCCTCGACATGCGCGGCGTCGCCCTGGCGCTAGGCTGGATGGTCGCCAACGACCCGCGCGCCCTCTTCGACACCCTGACCCGCGTGGTGCGGGCCGTCTTCAACCAGGAGCCTCAGCGATGAACGCTCACGTGCTGATGGTGCTCTATACGGGCATCATCTTCGTCTCGGCCGGCGCATGCCTGCTGGAAATCTGCCGACTGCTCGGCAAGAGCTATGAGACAAAGGCGTCGGCCTCGATGCTCTGGCGGGGCCTGCACTTCGTCGCGGCCGTGATCCTGTTCGGCTACGGCTGCATGGTCCTGTTTCCCGGCAAGGCGCTTCAGGTCCAGCACATGAGCATCGGTCTGCCGCTGGTCGGGACAGTGATCATCGTCTCGGCCCTGGCCTATCTCGACCATGTCATGGGCGAGCGCGAGCCGCCGCCCTGGAGCCATCAGTTCATCCAGCTTCTGATGCTGCTGGGCATGGACGGGCTGTCCCGTCGCGCCGCCTTCATGCTGCCGCCCGCTGCTGTCGACGATGGGCCGCCGCCCGAGGACGACGGGAAACGTGGGCTTCGCTTGCTGGTGTTGACCGGCGCCATCGCCGTCATCGCCAGTGTCGCCGGCTTCATCCTGACCAACAGCGCTGGCGCGGTTTGACGGCTGGCTTGGCGCCATCCCTTGAAGGCTTCCGTCTTCCCTGGCTTCATCGACGGCTATTGCAGGCGCCTAGAAAACGATCAAAGATCGCCGACCAAAATTCGGAAGATCACACGCCATGATGTCTGCGCTCGCTGCTGCCTTGACCCTGTTCTCGATGCAAGACGCTCCCCCTCAAGATGTTCAGGCCGGCGAGCGCTCCCCGGTGGAACAACCCAGCGAGCGCAGGATTTGCCGCAGAGAGCATGTGGTCGGGTCGAACCGTCCGAAGCGCATATGCATGACAGAACGGCAATGGCGGCAGGTTGAAGATGATAGCCGTGAACAGCATCAGAACATGACGCGTGGTCAGCCGATGGATGTGCCTCGAATGCCGGGCTGACCAGGATCGATTTACAAGTCAGCGCCAATGGATGTGGTGCGCCACGGCCTCGCCGCCCGATACAAGGCTGAAGGCAAAGCCGATAGCCACCGCCACGATCAGGACACGGGCGTGGCGATGCGCGAAGTAGAGGATTTCACCGATCATGGCGGCCATATAGGCTCTCCCAGTCTCCGCGCCAGTGGCGCGCTAGGCCGCCATCACCTGACAAAGATCGACCCGCCCCGGAGCCTGCGCGGTTCGGAACGGGTCAGTCGTGGGGCACGGCACTAAGATCGCCGCTGATCGAAAGTTGCGCGCAACTTCTGAAGAAACTCTTCACAACCATACGCGCCGCTGTCGTCGTCTTGAACGCTCTACGGGGTGCCGCTCGCTGCCTCAGTCGGACGACGTGTACCGAGCGACGGCTCGCTTGATCTCGTCGTCGGTGACGCCGTCTTTCGTTAGGATCGTCTGAACGACGTCGCTGGCGCCGATAATGGGCAAGGGCTGGTCGAAGCGTTGCCGCCAAAGATGATCAAGAGCGCGGTCTTCCGGGCTCAGAGCCGCGCTGTAGTTGGGCGGTCGCTGTTCCATTCTGAAGAAATTGCAGATTGCCGCTATCTCGTCCAGCGGTACGCGTTCGCACATTAAGCCCGCCTGACAAACCCGGTTTGTCTCAGTCTCCCGCCCAGCGGGTGATCAGATAGGTGATGCCCGCGACCACCCCCCAGGCGGCGAGACTGGCGAAGACAAGGGCGACCACACGCACCTTGCCGGACGACTTCGGTTTGGGCGCGTCCCATAGAGGGCCTCTGTCGTCAGGATGCATCGGCATCAGGCGAAGGTTTGACTGATCAACTGGTCGGTCAGGTCCAGATGGACTTCCAGAGCGGCGAGAGCTTCCGTCCGCGCTCGCTCCGCTGCGGCCCGATCGCCGGCCGTCAAGTGCGCCCCGAACTCCGTGATTTTGGCGGCGACCAACTGCTCCGCCCCCATGGCGCCGTTCAAGCGTCCCATCTTCCATCGCAACCCTCGTTGCGGTGACACGGCCCGGCCGATGTCGCCATCGACCAGGCCGCCTGACGCGGATCCAGCACGAACCGCGACGGCTGCGGCTTAGCTTCGAAATTCATTCCTCACAACCTGGAGACTGACCATGGTCCTCATTCCGGCTGACAGGTTTCGCACGTTCGCGCCTCGGGCCACGCCGGGGACGCGAGGCGCTGGAGGCGGCGGCCACAGCGCGCGGCTTCTCTGGCCTTGTCCTGGCGCACTGGCTTGGTCAGATGTTCGTGGAGAGCAAAGGCTTCACGACACGCGAGGAGAGCCTGAACTATTCGGTTCAAGGCTTGCTGGACACCTTCGGGCGCCACCGGATCAGCATGGCTGATGCTGAGAAGTTTGGGCGCATCGACAAGGTGGTGAAGGGCAGGAAGACGGTTGTCCGCGCCGCTCATCAGAATGCCATCGCCAACATCGTTTATGGCGGCGATTGGGGCCGCGAGAACCTGGGCAACACCCAGCCCGGCGACGGCTGGAAGTTCCGGGGATCGGGCGATAAGCAGATCACCGGGCGCGAGAACATCGAGGCCTCGGGGTTCTCGCCCGAGCAACTACGCACCGACCCCGTCGCCAGCGCCACAGCGTCGGCCGACTTCTTCGTCAAGCACGGCTGCATCGCGCCTGCGGAGCGAGACGACGTGCGCGGCGTGACGCTGAAGGTCAACGGTGGGACGAACGGCCTGACTGATCGGATCGCTGCGACGACGGCCGCCAAGAAGGTCTTCGGACTGTGAGCGGAATTATCCGTCGCCTCGCGGCCTGGGGCATCTCTCCGCTGTTCGCTGCCGCCTTCGTCCTGGGCGTCCTGATCGTCGCCGTCGTCGTGCTGCTGAACACCTGCGCCCCACGCTCGGATGTCAGGCGGGTCGAGGCGAACACCCGCATCCTGGTCAACGACGGGACCGCCAAGGAAGCGGCGGCCGAAGAGCGGCTGACTGACACCACCACCATCAACTACCGCGAAAAGGAACGCGCCAATGCGACCGCTACACTGCCTAACACCCGCCCTTCTGATCGCCGCGTTCGCCGTGGCTGCGTCATCCTGCGCCAGCAGGGAGCACGTGAAGCCGATCTTCCCGTTGCATGCCGATCTGCGCGTTGAGGCCAAGCCCCAGCTCTCGCCGGCGGATCTAGAAAGCGACGCGGCCCTGACGGCGCACGACGATGCGGTCGAGGCCTGGGGCGATCGAGGCTGGGCGGCGGTCGGCCGCATCTGCCGCTGGGCCGTGACCAGCGGGGCGGACCTGCCGTTCCGATGTCCGCCGCCTACAGTGCCGCCCAGACCAGGCTAGTGCATCAATATATCAGCCGCACAGCGAACCGCTTCGGCTGTGGGCGCGTTGATGGGGAATGGATGACAAGCCCCCACGCGATACCCCCATCGGTTATGAAGACGCGCCCGACGAGGTGAGCAAAGGCGCGTTCAAAATCTCGGGGCTGGCGATCGCGGCTGCTGCCGTCATCTGCCTGGCCCTGATTGCCCTCGTCGTCGTCAGATCCGGCGGCATCTAGGCGACAAGCTCCGCTATCAAGGCCGTCATCCTTCGGGGTGGCGGCCTTTCGCTTTTTGCGGCCACGCTGAAACGGGATCATCGATGGCGCTTTTCAAAGCCATGGATCACTCGGCCAGCAACACCGAAGCCCGCAGCGAACTGCTGAAGCTCATCGCTGAGGCCGTGGTTGAAGAGGACGACCATCGCCGAAAGGCCCTGCTCATCATGGCAGACCACTGGACTGTCGTGCTACGCAATAGAGGCGCGACGCTCCACTAGCCTTTCACAGGAAGCGCCTCCGGCGCAGAAGCCTGCGTAAGGTTCCGTGAAAGAAGATTAGGGTCGCGGCGATTAAACGGGTCATGTCGAGAGCAATGCGCTGGGACGATCGCCGTTCGATACCTACACTGGCATGCGCGTAAGAGCCGCAGTGACCAGCCCTGTGGCGGGGATGATCGCCAGCACCGCCAGCGCGGTCAGTTTCTTAAGCGTGATCGTGAGCATTCCCCGTCCCCTTTTGGATCATCCCTGGTCGGGGATGAGCAAGCTCGGCGCCAGGGATTATGCGTTAGCCATCATCCAGTGTCGGAAGGCATCTGCCGTCGGCCTTCGATCCGAAATCAGCTAGGGGGGGAACGCCGCATTAGCCGAACCCGTCGACGCTCAGCAGCAAGGTCGAGTCTGAAACGTATACCATCACCGCCGCACCCAGCCCGCTCAAAAAAGCGCGCGTATGAAAACCAACAGATGGACGACCAGAGCGCTCTCTTCATCAAGGCGTCTTCGAGAAAGGCGCTCCGGCCTGTTCGGGCTGCGATGGACGTGTCTCCAAAAAGCTAGAATACGAAGTTGGTAAATCCGTCGTGATCGCCGTTGATCACAATGCGCATGTCAGCCACTCCGTCTCCGTTTACGTCTGCCGACAGAACAGTGAAGTCCTTAGCCGCGTCGTAGACTAGCGTGATCTCGCCCGCGGTCTTTGAGAACGCATCGACTAGGCTGAATGCCTGATTACCGCCGATGGTGGTGTTCGCGTCGATCCCGGACATGTCGATTTTGTCGGCATCAGTCAGGTCGATGATCCGATCATAACCCGAATAAGTGCTCTCCGTGATCGAGTTGTAATCGAATGTGTCAGATCCTTCGCCGCCGGTCAGAATGTCGGCTCCACCCTTGCCAGCAATGATATTGTCACCCACCCCGCCAATGATCACATTGGAACCCGCATTTCCTATAGCATTCACGGACTTGGTACTAACCAGCGTGAGGTTTTCGAGATTGTCGGATAGCGTGAAGCTAATGGCCGACTTGACTGTATCCTTCGAACCCTCCCCCGCATTCTCGACGATCATGTCAAGAGTACTGTCGATGGTGTAGGTATCATTTCCCAAGCCGCCGATAAGCGTATCGGCACCCTTCCCTCCGTTTAGTCCGTTGTTGGCCGAGTTGCCGATGATTGTATTATTTAATGCGTTGCCAGCAGCATTGATTGCTGCGTCGCCCGTCAGATTGATGTTTTCGATATTCGCGTTGGCAGCGAGGGAGCCATTGAAAGTCAGCACGCTATCGACGGTATCTGTCCCGCCTCCCGCAACCTCGATTACCACATCACCTAGGTTATCGATGAAGTAGCGATCGTTTCCACTCCCCCCTTCCATACGATCCGCGCCGAGGCCGCCGTCAAGCTCATCTGCGCCAGACCCACCGTAAAGGCGATCGTCACCCCCGCGACCGTAAAGGGCGTCATTGTCTGACCCGCCAAACAGCGTATCGTTGTTGTTGCTGCCGAAGAGAGTATCGGCTCCACCGCCCCCATTGAAACGAACAAACCCACTGTAGTTATCAAAAATTGTATTGAAGCGAATCGTGTTAGATTCGCCGTCACCGGTCACTGTGAGTTCAAAGTTATTGGTTGAGCCGACCGTGACGTTCTCGACGCCGGAGATTAGGCCTCCACTGTTGTAGCCCGAAAAGGTGCCAGCGGCGAGATCGACCACGCCGAAAATGTTGCTGAACTCAAAGGTGTCGATCCCCGCCCCCCCTTCGATCAGGGCACCGGCACCTGAGCTTCCTAATATAAAAAGGTCATTGCCGGATCCGCCGTAGGCTTTATCGGCGCCCGCCATGGATATTTCGTCATTTCCTCCGTCGCCATAAAGTAGATCGGACGACGAGCCGCCAGCAATGTAATCGTCCCCTGCGTTGCCGTGGATCTCGACAGCATCACTTAACGAGAACAAGTTGAAAATATCGCGGCCTGCGCTTCCCAATAGTCGCTCAACGTTGATCAGCTTATAATTCGCTACTGAAATGGAGCCACTATTGGAATCGTAAGACCAAAACGCATGGGGGAAGATAGAAAACGCTCCAAAGTCGAACGTGTCGAAACCAGATCCGCCATCAAACAGAGACTTCGGCGGCTCAGGAAAGCCAATCACGACACTCGATGCTAGAAGTGTATCGTCGCCTGCCTCTCCATATACCTGATCGGTCCCGCTTCCTGCATTAATGATGTCAGCGCCGCCGCCCGCATGAATGACGTCATTGCCCTCAAAACTATTGATGACGTCACCGGAGGATGTGCCGTTCAAGTTGTCGTCGCCAGAGGTTCCGTTAATCGCGGCCATTAGAAGTTCCTTTGGAATTGGCACCGGTGTGAGTCAAAAAAGCCTCGCATTTCGCAGCACTAGCTGTCTAGGCAACATCGTTCTGCCTGACACTAATTTTGGCCGGTCACCTGGATCGCTACCTGTGGGTGAAGTGGTAGCGCGCTGGTTCGATTTCTGTCGTTTTGTTCCCCGCACGCACAGCTAGCTTGCGATCGCAGTATCTCATGCTATCCGGCGGCCGGCGGACCCCCATCACGAGCGCAAGAGCTGGCTTCTAAAAGTTGCAAGAAGCGTCAGGTTGATCTCGTTGGTTCGATGCAGTGCCCTACCACGTCCAAAACTCACACCTTCTTTAGTCCAGTAGGCATGGACGGCAGTGTGATCGGCGGAATCGATCGCTTGCAGCATCTGCCTTTCAATCAGTCGCTTGGAAGACAGGGCTATTCAACATTCAACCGTTCTGATTTCCCGAGGCCTGCCGTATTTGGTCTGCGTGAAGGCAGCGAACCTCCTGGAGCTGACGTTGTTCAAAAAACTGTTGCCTGAGGGGAAGGGTACAAAACCGCTCGCGGATGCCGTGCGCGCGTGTAGATGGCATTTCGCGATGGCCGCGGCATTCAGTGCTATGGTGAACTTACTCTACCTCACGCCAACCATCTACATGATGCAGATCTATGATCGCGTCGTGCCTACTGGCGGCCTCATGACCCTGATCATGATCACCATCGTCGTGGTTTTCGCCTTGGGCTGCCTTGCACTCCTGGACGGCCTGAGGACGCGTCTGATGGTTCGTGCCGGGTTGAGGTTAGACAGGGTTTTAGCCAGCACGGTACTTACCCGCGCGATTTCACTTCAGGACAACAGCGGTCGTTCGATCCAAGCTCTGAGGGAATTCGACAACACCCGCGGGGCGTTGGCGGGCCCCGGGGTCATGGCGTTGTTTGATACCCCTTGGACGCTGATCTACCTGCTATTCGCGTTCTTTCTTCACCCGGCATTAGGCTTCCTGACGTTGGTTGGGGCACTTCTGCTGTGTGGCCTCGCGGCTTTAAACGAGCGCGACAGCCGCCCCCAACTAAGGGAGGCGATCTCCGCGCAGAATAGAGCTTATGCCGCGCAGGAAAGTATCGCCGCCCATTTCGACGTCGTACGTGCCCTTGGCATGCGCCGTTCGATGACGTCTCGCCAACTCGACGAGCGGGAGACGGCGACCTCGGCCAATGCGCATGCGCAGTTCACCGGCGGTCGATACAACGGCGCCATAAAATTCGTCAGGTTAGCTCTGCAGTCTTGCGCGCTTGGCCTCGGTGCCTTGCTCACCATAGAGGGGCACATCTCGGCCGGCTCGATTATTGCCGCGTCGATCCTTCTTAGCCGAGCCGTCGCGCCCATCGAACAGATCGTTGGAGCTTGGCCAAGTCTGGTTCAAGGACGTGCCAGCTGGGCGAACCTTGTCAACCTCTTCGAACGCACCAGCGGCGTCGACGTCGAGCGCACGATGCTACCGCCCCCAAGCGGGGACCTCGTCCTGGAAGGGGTCAGCGTGCGCTATAATGACGGTGACTCTCCCCAACTCAAAAACATCTCCTTCAAGCTCGATCCCGGCCAAGTGCTAGGCGTGGTCGGCTCCAGCGGTTCGGGTAAAACTACGCTCGCAAGGGTTATAGCCGGCGCGCAAAAGTGCGGCCTCGGTAAGGTGCGGCTGGACGGCGCTGACTATGAATCCTGGGATGGCGACCAACTAGCGCGTTATATCGGCTACCTGCCCCAAGGGACGGTTCTGTTTGCTGGCACAATCAAGGACAACATCTCTCGCTTCGCTGTCGCGGGAGGCGAAGATCCGGTTGCCGTTGACTTCGCCGCTGTAACCGCTGCCAAGGCGGCGGGAGCGCACGACGTAATCCAGAAACTGCCAGGCGGATATGATGCATTGCTGGGTCCGAACGGCGCGGGCTTATCGGCGGGCCAAGCCCAGCGCATCGGACTTGCGCGTGCGCTATACGGCGCTCCTAAGCTGATCGTCCTCGATGAGCCTAACTCCGCACTTGATCAGGACGGCGAGTCCGCGTTGATGACGGCGATGACCAACGCGGCCGGCTGGGGTGCCACCATCGTAGTGTTCGCTCACCGTGCAGGTGTACTGGCGCGGGTAGATCGGCTGATGGTGATGCGTGACGGTGCCAACGCCCTGATAGGTCCGCGCGAAGAGGTATTGGGCCAGCTGCGCCAGAATCGGTCAGCACTCGACGTGACGAGCGCACAATGAAACGCCTTTTCCGCCACGCCATGCCCAGCAACTCGCCTGCTGATGCCCCGTGGGCAGACGTCTTGGTCGGCGGTGTGATCGCCTTGCTGTTCTTCATCGTCTTTCTGGGTTGGGCCGCCCTCGCGCCTCTGGATGCTGCCGCCTACGCGCCTGGCCAGATCACCGTCTCCGGAAGCCGTCAGGCAGTGCAACACCGCGAGGGCGGCACAGTGCGCGCCTTGCACGTCACCGAAGGAGCGGACGTCCGGCGGGGGGAGGTCCTAATCGTCCTAGACACCAGCGAAATGCAGGCGGTCCAGCGCAGCTTGACCGGCCAAGTTTTCGCCCTTCTCGCTCAGCGCGCGCGTATGACGGCGGAGCGGAATGATCGTCGGGTAGTTCCCATGCCGCCCGAGTTCATTAGCCTGAACTCCGCCGACGCCGAGGTCGCAAAGGAAGCGATGCGGCTGCAACAATTGCAACTTGATGCGCGCAGTAGCGGCCGGTCTTCCCGCATCGGCATTTTTGGTCAACGCATAGATCAGGTGCTCCAGCAAATTGAGGGCCTCAATCGTCAGTCTAAGTCCATCGTCGAACAGCGCCGCCTAATTGAGGAGGAGCTGGAGGGCATCAAGTCGCTGGCGGCTCGGGGATATGCCCCTGAGAATCGCGTCCGGGCCTTGCAACGGTCGGCTGCAGCTCTCGATGGAGATAACGGCGTCCTGCTCGCGCAAATCGCTCAGGCCAATGAAGCCATCGGCGAATCTCGCTTGCAGATGGCGGCTGTCCAAACCGAGCGTGACGAGGAGATCGCCGATCAGTTGCGGCAAGTCGAAGTGCAGTTGAACGATCTGCGTCCCCGCCTCGCTGCCGTCACGGACCAGATTAGCCGCAGCGAGATACGCGCTCCTGCAAGCGGCAAAGTTGTCGGACTGACGCTGCACACCGTAGGTGGCGTAGCTCCTGCAGCTCAGAGCTTAATGGAGATCGTTCCCGAACACGCCGCGCTGGTGATTTCGGCCCGGGTCTCGCCTGTGGACGCGGACAATATCCACGTAGGTCAGGAAACCGAAGTCAGATTCAGCGCGATCCAGGGACGTGTCCTCCCAACTATTTACGGCCGCGTAACTCGCATCTCGGCCGACAGCTTCATCGAGGAACAATCCGGTCGTGGCTATTTCACCGCCGAGGTCCGCGTCCCACCCGAAGAGCTGGCCCGTCTCGGCGCCTCAAGCCGGACGGTCGGCCCCGGGTTGCCCGTTGAGGTCATCGTGCCCCTCCGCAAGCGAACGGCCCTCGCCTATCTTGTAGAGCCACTGGCTCACGCCTTTTGGCGTGCTGGTCGGGAGCAATAATTAGTGGCGCATCAGTCGAGCAGCCCGCGCCGCTGCATGTCGATGATGATTGGATCGCTGAGCGCTGCGATGACCTCCATGTCGAAGGCGTCTGCAGCTTGGATCTCGTCGGCGAAGGAGCGCGGCTGGTTCGCCCGCAAGGTCGATAGCCGCCACGATGACTGCACGACCTTCTGCTGGCCGGCTAGGTGTTCGATGCGCTGCAGCTTCACACCAGCTTGCGATTTAATGAGGGTCTTCCGTGTTCCCATGGTTCGGTCCTCCTGGAGGGGAACCTGACACGACCGTCTGCGATTGTGGAGTCTGAGCCATCCTAGGTGGGTGGTTCGGTTGCGCAAACCGGAGCCGCTGTCTCCTCCCGGGGGCAGCAGCTTCATTCTGATCGGAACCGAACGGCTCGACAGATCATAATCGCCAGATGATTTTTCGCTTTGAAAGTGACGCTGGCGTCCACGGTCACCAGAGCTGGTCCGCAGAGCTTGCGACCGTCCGAGATGCGCAGATCCAGGCGATCCGAACGCTCGGTGAGCTGTTGAGCGAAGACGGGTCGCAGTTCTGGAAAGAGGAGGAAGTCTCGATGACCGTCTCTGACACCAACGGGCTTACCCTGTTCCGGCTAGACCTTGGCGCAGTGAAGGCACCAGCGCTTTCACACCCGGCCATCTAGATCAGCTCCGCCCTCCTTCGGGAGGGTGGGGCCTTTTTGCGTTTAGGCCCCCGTCAGCCGAGCTGCCTCATTGCGATCAGCCACTCGGGTGTCTCCGGTGATCCAGACGTCCAGGCCGCGGTAGTTCAAGCCGCCGTTGTCGCGGATGAGGACCCCTGGCCCGGCCGCCACGACGTGCCAGTCGGCCCCGGTGACGAACAGAGCGCCGGCGTCGATCGCAACATCAATCAGCCCGTCGATCTCAGTGAGCGTCACTTGCCGTCTAGCTCACGCCGGACGTCTTCGGCCATAGGACCGACACGTTCGGCCGCACGCCGCAGGGCCTCCTGGGTGACGCCGAACTTCTCTGCCCAGTCTCGGACTTCATAGTCCTCTGACAGGTTGATGCGGGCGCGGTCGGCTTGGCCGGTCTTCGTTTTGTCGTCGCTCATGATCATCCTCCGTGGGTAGAGCGGAGAACGCACGACAGCGGAATAATGCTGCCGAAAGCGCCACAGCAGCGACCATTCCGGAAACCATTCTGGCAACCAACGCGGCGACGCAAAGTGGCCGGGCGGCTGAAAGTCAATGATGGCGGGGAAAAGGAATGGTGGACGCGACAGGGATTGAACCTGTGACCCCCTCGATGTCAACGAGGTGCTCTCCCGCTGAGCTACGCATCCGCCGTAGGGCTCCGAAAAAGCTGTTCGGAGCGGGAAGAGCGGTCGTATAGCGGCGAGGCCGGGCTTCATCAAGCCGATTTCACGGCCAGAAAGAGATTTCTCGAAAACCGCCGTCAGATCAGCCGCTCAGGCGGCGACCATACGCTCGACCTCGTTTACCAGGTCGCGCAGGTGGACGGGCTTGGACAGGACCTTGGCGTCGGGCGTGGCCTGGGCGGCGGTCAGGGCCACGGCGGCGAAGCCGGTGATGAACATGATGCGCAGGCCCGGCTGACGGGCGGCGGCGACGCGCGCCACCTCGATCCCGTCCGCGCCCGGCATGACGATGTCGGTCAGCAGCAGGTCGTAGGGGCCGTGCTCCAGGGCGTCGATGGCGTCGTCGCCGTTCTCGCAGTCGATGACCTGATGGCCCGCCCGCTCCAGCGCGCGCGTCAGAAACCCGCGCAACGAACCGTCGTCTTCGGCCAGGAGAATACGCGCCATTCGAAAAACATCCTTGAAACAGACGACCAGACTAGAGGCGCAACGGTAAACCGCCGATGAAATTCACCGATCAGCCGACTTCCTTCCACAGCGAAACCCGCTATGCGGGGGCATGACCGACGGCGGCGACAGCTTTTCGATCACCGCGCCGGTCGCGGGCGTCAAGGCGACCGCGCTGGTGTTCGCCTCGCCCCATTCGGGCGACCGCTATCCCGACGACATGGGCGCCGCTCCCGACCTGTCGCTCTCCAGCCTGAAAAGCGCCGAGGACGCCCTGGTCGGGCGGCTGATCGCGGAGGGACCGCGTCAGGGCGCGACCCTGATCGAAGGCCGCGTCGGCCGGGCCTATGTCGATCTGAACCGCGACCCTGGCGAACTGGACCCGGCGCTGATCGACGGGCTGGACGGACCGGTGGGGGCCAAGACGGCGGCCGGTTACGGCGTCGTGCCGCGCCTGGCGGGCGACGGGACGCCTCTCTATGCGCGCCGGTTGAGCCTGGCCGAGGCGCAGGGCCGCATCGACAGGGTTCATCGCCCCTATCACCAGGCCCTGGGCGAACTGATGGAGACGACGCGCGCGACGCACGGGCGAGCCGTGCTGATCGACTGGCATTCCATGCCGACGCGGGCGGTGGGGGCCGAAGTGGTGCTGGGCGACCGTTACGGCTCGGCCTGCAGCGCACGGCTCAGCCGGCGGCTGCGTGACCTGTTCGAGGGGCTGGGCTGGCGGGTGGCGCAGAACCACCCTTACGCCGGCGGCTGGTCCACCCAGCGCTGGGGTCGACCGGACGACGGCTATGAGGCGATCCAGATCGAGTTGAGTCGGCGGCTGTATCTGGACGAGGCGACGCTTCAACCCGCCGCGACCTACGCCACGACGCAAAAGGCCCTGTCGCGCGTGATCGCCGCCCTTTGTGCAGACCCTTGGACCACCTGACTGATCGCTGATCAGATCAAAAAAAAGCCGCACCCGAAGGTGCGGCATTAAAGTCTATAGGGAGGAAACGCCCAGGAAGGGCAAGACGCCCGGAGGCGTCAGAGGTCAACTTAGGTTGCGATGCACAATGGGTCAAGGTCGATATGCGCCTTCGTGGTCACGCCGTGTTACGCAAATACGGCCATGTAACCGGTAACATGGCGCGTATTGGACCAAAGTCGGGCGCCGTCCCTAATCTCGCACTTGCGAAATAGCCGACCTCAGTGCTCCAGCAACCGCCGCGCATTGCGAATGGCTCGCGCGGCCGGCGAGGCTTCCTGGCGATAGATCAACAGGCCGAACGACGAAGCCACCCCCAGCGCCAGCCACAGCGGTCCGAACAGCCAGGCCGCCGCCGCCAGGGCGAAATAATAGCCTCGCACGCCTTGGCTGAACGCGCTCAGGGCGGGGTTCAGCAGTTGCCCCGCCGCCTCGCTGAACGCCTTGCGGTCGGTGTTGGAATGCAACTCGGGGGCCGAGCCGATCAGGGCCAGGGTGTAGTTCATCTGGCGCAGCGCCCAGATGAAATCCAGGAAGCCCCGCGCCAGGCAGATCAGCACCAGGGCCAGTTTGGCCTCCAAAATCTTGAGCGGCACGTTCTCGGCGCCGACCGCGGCGAACCCTTGAAGCGCGCTCTCGCCGCCGAACAATATGCCGCCCACCGCCGCGATCAGCAGCAGATTGGTCGAGGCGAAGAAGGAGGCCGAGTTGATCGAATGGCCCATCAGCTGGCTGTCGATCAGCTTCATCTCGCGGTGGGTCATGGACTGCATCCATACCGCGCGGACATGCTCCATGTCCTTGTTCAACGAGCCGCCCTTCCTGCTGATGAAGGCCAGGATGGGGCTGTATCCCAGCCAGCAGATGAAAAAGAGCGCCAGGGCGGCCCAGTCGGTCAAGGTCATGACCCAGATGTCCGCGATGATGCGCCGCGACGCAAGCCTGTCCGCCACATGTCGCGCTTGCCGTTGCGGGCTGGTAGGCTTATCACGCCTCGCCTTTTCGAATTTCGCAGTCGCAGCAAAGATCCGCCATGAACCTTGACGCCATTCCGGTCGGCCCCAACGCTCCCTGGGACATCAACGTCATCATCGAGATCCCGCAGGGCGGCCTGCCGGTGAAATACGAGATGGATAAGGCCTCGGGCGCCCTGTTCGTCGACCGCTTCCTGCACACCGCCATGTACTATCCGGGCAACTACGGCTTCATCCCGCACACCCTGTCGGACGACGGCGACCCCTGCGACGTGATCGTGCTGAACCCGACGCCGGTCGTTCCGGGCTGCGTCATCCGCTCGCGCCCCATCGGCGTGCTGAAGATGACCGACGAGGCCGGCGGCGACGAGAAAATCCTGGCCGTGCCGGTCGACAAGCTGAACCCCTACTACACCGAGATCGCCAGCTATCGTCAGCTGCCCGCCATCCTGATCGAGCAGATCGAGCACTTCTTCACCCGCTACAAGGACCTGGAAAAGGGCAAGTCGGTCACGGTCCAGGGCTGGGGCGACGCCGGCGAAGCCGCCGACCTGATCGCCGCAGGCATGAAGGCCCACCAGGACAAGCTGGCCAAGACCAAGGCCGCCAACGCCGCCTGATCAGGCGACATCGGCAGAGACATCAAAGGCGCCCTCCGACTGGAGGGCGCCTTTTTGTTGGGCGATCGCGCGCCTACGTTTGAATATTCTAAAGCCTATAGGGGCTGCCTCATTGTTCTAGCAAAGTGAAGCCGTAAAATATGCGCAACGCAAATTCTTAATTCCAAAGATCCAACCGCTCCCAATCTAGTGGAAAGCCGGTCGAACTCATGTGGAGCAGCGGGGATTGTGGAAAAGTCTGTAGGTGAATTTTTAGCCTGTCGTGCCACTGCGAGCCTGGATTGATGGCAAGCAGCATTTGCCTAAGCACTGCGGCGACGGCGTAAAGCTTTGTCACTTGAATGTTTCGCAGATGGTCGAGACTGGGTATTTCGCCAACCCGTGGCAGCGAAGGTGTGCTGATGAAGACCCGATTCCAAAGTCTCCCATGATGCGCGCAGATATTTCTCAGGTCATTGATCGCTCGAACCCATGATGTGAGCAACGACGATCTAGGAAGGCCCATCTGTCCAGCGATCCTGTCGCGATCTCTCAAAGCCATTCCTGATACAAAGTGAGACAGCAGCCCGAAATCCCAAAGCTCGATCGCAATCCAGATAGGCAGTTCTGACGTATATCTACTTTGAAAATGCCTGACAAATTCCTCTTTGCTCCGTCCGACAGACGCATCGAGTCGGCTCAACCATTCATCATGCTTTGATCGTCCTGTACGACCATCTGCAGTCGTGAACTTGGCGTCCAGCTTTGACGGATCGCGGTGAAACCAAGGATCGTAAGCTCCAAGTTGGAGCGCTACAGCGACGCGGAGGGCGACCTCCAGTCTTTCAATGGCATCTAGAAAGAGGAGGCGCAGTTTCTTGTCGAAGACATAAAGATCGACTGCATCTACAAATGCAGCTTGCGCCAGAAAATCATCTTGTCGGCCGCCACGCGGATTAGGCCGCCGCATAGGATACCAGTAGCCGCTAAGCCTGTAGTAGCCGATGCGAGATAGGGCTCGCTCCGCTGCTGCTGCATCCGTCACGCCAAGACCGCGGCGTTGAAGCAATGCGACCTGATCGATTACGGTCAAATGGGGCTTGGTGTAATGCACCATTAGGGCAGCGCCCAAAAGAAAACCGACCCGTGCTTTCGCGAGCGGGCCGGTCGTATTGCAAGACAATATAAGGCTGATTCGATTTTTGTCACCTGGAAAGTGAAACCCACGAAGCTTTCGATTGAAATTTATTCAACCCTATCCAGAAATTTTACGCCACGAAAGGGTCGCGCTCTAAAGAGCGGAATAGTTTCCATATCAGTGAGGCCCTGCCCCTCTCCCGCTCCGCTTCGCGACCTCCTATCTGCACCGCATGACTGAACTGACCCCCCGCGAGATCGTCTCCGAACTGGATCGCTATATCGTCGGCCAGAACGACGCCAAGCGCGCCGTGGCCGTGGCGTTGAGGAACCGCTGGCGCAGGAAGCGCGTGCCGGCGGATCTGCGTGACGAGGTGACGCCCAAGAACATCCTGATGATCGGCCCCACCGGCGTCGGCAAGACCGAGATCGCGCGGCGCCTGGCCAAGCTGGCCGGGTCGCCCTTCCTCAAGGTCGAGGCGACCAAGTTCACCGAGGTCGGCTATGTCGGCCGTGACGTGGACCAGATCGTGCGCGACCTGGTCGAGAGCGCCCTGATCATGGTGCGCGAACGCAGGCGCGGCGACGTGCGGGCCAAGGCGGAAGCCGCCGCCGAGGACCGGATCCTGGACGCCCTGGTCGGACCGGGCGCGGGGCCGGCGACGCGCGACAGTTTCAGGAAGAAGCTCCGGGCCGGAGAGCTGGACGACAAGGAGATCGAGATCTCGCTGGCCGACACCGCCTCGCCGATCCAGGGCCTGGACATTCCGGGCGGCGGCAATGTCGGCCTGCTGAACCTGTCGGAGATGCTGGGCAAGATGGGCGGCGGGCGCACCAAGACCGTCAAGCTGATGGTCCGCGACGCGGTCACGCCCCTGATCGCCGAGGAGGGCGACAAGCTGCTGGATCAGGACAGCCTGACCCAGGAAGCGCTGATGCTGGCCGAGAACGAGGGCATCGTCTTCCTGGACGAGATCGACAAGGTCGCCGCGCGCCAGGGTGCCTCCGGCGCCGACGTGTCGCGCGAAGGGGTCCAGCGCGACCTGCTGCCCCTGATCGAGGGCACCACCGTCTCGACCAAATACGGGCCGGTGAAGACCGACCATGTGCTGTTCATCGCCTCGGGCGCCTTCCACGTCGCCAAGCCGTCAGACCTGTTGCCCGAGCTTCAGGGCCGGCTGCCGATCCGGGTCGAGCTGAAGGCCCTGACGCGCGACGATTTCAAACGCATCCTGACCGAGCCCGAGGCCAATCTGATCCGTCAAAACCAGGCCCTGCTGGCGACCGAGGACGTGACCCTGACCTTCACCGACGACGCGGTCGAGGCCATGGCCGATGCGGCGGTGGCGGCCAACAGCGCCATCGAGAACATCGGCGCGCGCCGGCTTCAGACCGTGATGGAACGGGTGCTGGAGGAGACCAGCTTCAAGGCCTCGGACCTGTCGGGCCAGACGGTGGCCTTCGACGGCGATGCGGTGCGCGAGAAGATGGACGCCCTGACCAAGGACGTCGATCTGAGCCGCTTCATTCTTTAGAGGCGGCCTCCACGGCCTTGCGGTTCTGGCGGTTTCGAAACCGGTCCGCCACCCGCTCGGCCTGACGCTGGGTGAAGGCCAGGGCGGCGGGGTTGCCGCGTCGGGCGCCGATGCTGTCGGCGACCTTGGCGCCCCGCTCGCCGATCGGCAGCGGCTTGCCGGTTGTGGTGTCCACGGCGGTCTGGTGCTCGATCTCGGCGTTCAGCTCGGCGCCCATCAGGATCACCTGCACCGACAGCCAGGTCCACAGCAGAAAGCCCATCATGGCCGCCAGCGGGCCATAGCTGTCGGTCCGTACGAAGTTGTTCAGATACCAGCTGAACAGGAAGGACACCGTCAGGCTGAGCAGCGCCGCGAAGATCGCTCCCGGCGTGACCCACCGCCAGCGCGCCCTCTGACGACAGGGACCGAAGCGGTAGATGACGGTCAGGGCGGCGATATAGCCCGCCAGCAGCAGCGGCCAGCGCAACAGCGCCAGATAGCCCCACTCCTCCTCCAGCCCGAACAGGCGCACCACCACCGGCACGCCGACGACCAGCACCGAGGTCAGCAGCACGGCGAAGATGGCCCCGATGGTAAACCCCATGCAGATCAGGTTGTAGCGCACGAGGTTGCGCATCTCGATCTCGTGGTAGGCGACGTTCAGGCCGTAGAACAGCACCTTGACCGCCCCGTTGGCGGTCCACAGCGACAGGGCCAGGGTCCAGATCAGGGTGAAGGTCAGCTGGCTGTTGGAGTTCTGGGCCAGGCGCTGCATCTCGCCGCCCAGAAACTCGGCGATGCTGGACGGCAAGAGGGCGTAGAGGACGTTCAGCCGTCCCCAGGCGTCGGACGGATCGGCGAACAGGCCGTACAGGGTCACGAACGTACCCAGCAGGGGGAACAGCGACAGAAGGGTGAAGAAGGTCACGCCCCCCGCCAGGAACCCGACCCGGTCCCCGAAATAGGAGCCGCCGGTGCGCCAGACGATGTCGGACCACCCCCTGTGCGGGATGTGCTCGGGTCGCCTGGCCATGCGGCCCCGGCCCGGCTCCTTGGCCTCATAGTCCTCGGGCGTGGGCGGCTTGGGCGGCAGGGGCTCGGGGCGTTCGGGACGCAGCTCGACCCCGACCTTGTGGCCCTGGCTGTACAGTAGGTGGGCGGCGCCCGCTCCGGCCGTCAGCCCCCCGACGGCCGCCGCCACATAGCGCCAGATCCCGCCGCCGCCCTTGCCGCCGCCTCGCGCAGGACGGGGGGAGGACAACAGGCGTGACAGGACGGGCGGGCGGCGGGAGGACTTGCGGTCGGACATGGTCTGGCGAACGGTATAGCTGTCCGGCCGTTCCGCAAATGCTTGAAATCGGCGCCCGCGCGGGCCAATCAGCGACCATGACCGCATCCAACACCCTGCTGACCGCGTGGAAGGCCGCCCAGGCCAGGCTGAAGACCGGCCGCATCGACAGCCCCGCCATCGACGCCCGCCTGCTGCTGGAGGCCGCCGCCGGCGCCAGCCGCATGGACATCCTGACCGACCCCTATCGCGTCATCACCGACGACCAGCTGAGCGCCTATGAGGCGATGGTCGAGCGCCGCCTGAAGCGCGAGCCGGTGTCGCGCATCATCGGCAAGAAGGGGTTCTGGAAGATCATGCTGAACGTCACCCCCGACGTCCTCAGCCCCCGCCCCGACACCGAGACCCTGATGGACGTGTCCATGCTGGCCTTTTCCCGGAACGAGGCCTTCGAGGCCATCGACCTGGGCACCGGCTCGGGCGCGATCCTGCTGGCGCTGCTGGCCGAGCGGCCGGCCGCCAAGGGCGTCGGCACCGACATCTCGTCAGAAGCCCTGGCCGTGGCCAAGGAGAATGCGGCCAACCTGGACCTGAATGACCGCGCCGTCTTCCTGCGCACCGAATGGGCGGCGGGCTTCGGCGACGCCAGCTTCGACCTTGTCCTGTCCAACCCGCCCTACATCCCCACCGACCATATCGCGACCCTGGACCCCGAGGTCCGCGACCACGACCCGCACCTGGCCCTGGACGGCGGCCCCGACGGCCTGCAGGCCTATCGCGACCTGGCGCCCGAGGTGAAACGCATCCTGAAACCGGGCGGCGTCTTCGCCGTCGAGATCGGCTGGGACCAGGGCCCCCAGGTCAAGGAACTGTTCGAGGCCGCCGGCTTCACAGACGTCAAGATCATCAAGGACCTGGGCGAACGCGACCGCGTCATCACCAACGGCCCGGACCCGAGGACCAATCCGATCCCCAAGGACTGATTTCCGCACGGTAACGCTTTGATTTTAAAGCGGGGCCTTAGGAACCGCGCCCGCGCAGTCGGATTGATCCCACTCAGATTGGGAGATCCGACATGAAGGCGTTGTGCTGGCACGGCAAGGGCGACATCCGCTGCGAAGAGGTGCCTGACCCCACCATCGAAGACGGCCGCGACGCCGTCATCCGCGTGACCAGCTGCGCCATCTGCGGCTCGGACCTGCACCTGTACGGCGGCTATGTGCCCGGCATGAAGCACGGGGACGTCATGGGCCACGAGACGATGGGCGAGGTCGTCGCCGTCGGCAAGGACAACGACAAGCTCAAGGTCGGCGACCGCGTCGTGGTGCCCTTCACCATCAGCTGCGGCGACTGCAAGATGTGCCGCGCCAGCCTGTACAGCCTGTGCCAGCGCTCCAATCCGAACGGCGCCGAACAGGCCAAACAGACCGGCTATCCGACCGCCGGCCTGTATGGCTACAGCGAGATGTACGGCGGCTTCGCCGGAGGCCAGGCCGAATATCTGCGTATCCCCTACGCCGACGTCGGACCGATCAAGGTGCCCGAGGGGCTGACCGACGATCAGGTGCTGTTCCTGTCCGACATCTTCCCGACCGGCTGGATGGCGGCCGAGAACTGCGACATCCAGCCCGGCCAGACCATTCTTGTGTTCGGCTGCGGGCCGGTGGGCCAGTTCGCCATCCGCAGCGCCTTCATGATGGGCGCGGGCCGCGTCATCGCCATCGATCAGGTGCCCGAACGGCTGGCCCTGGCCCAGGCGGCGGGCGCCGAGACCCTCGACTTCTCCGAGGGCGACCTGCAGGAGCGGATCAAGGCCCTGACCAACGGCGAAGGCCCCGATGCGGTGATCGAGGCCGTCGGCCTGGAGAGCCACGGCTCGGGCAGCCTGATGGAGAAGGTCCAGGAGACCGTCGCCGGCAAGCTGGAACGCCCCTATGCGCTGAACGAAGCCATCGTGGCCTGCAAGCCCGGCGGGATCATCAGCCTGCCCGGCGTCTTCGTCGGCATGGTCCCCACGATGCTGGGCGCCTTCATCGGTAAGGCCCTGACGCTGAAGAGCGGCCAGACCCACGTGCAGCGCTACCTGGAACCCCTGATGAAGAAGGTCCTCGACGGCGACATCGACCCCAGCTTCCTGATCACCCACAAGATCGGGCTGGAAGACGGACCGGACGCCTACAAGACCTTCCAGGAAAAGAAGGACGGCTGCATCAAGGTGGTCATCAACCCGTGACGCCGATTTCAGACCCTGCGGCGTGAAAAACACCCTCTGAATAGTGCAATTCGTCTCAAATCCGCCCTCCCCGGCTGTACGGCGCGTCCGATGCGGACGAGCGGAAACAGGATCGCACGGTTTTGGAGGGCGGGCAGGAAGAGGACGCTGGTCGGCGGCAGGGTGTTGAAAACGCTCGCCCCCTGGGCGGCAGATGCGCGGGCTGGCGGCTTTCACTTGCCGAAAGCCGGCGACGGATGTGGGATGGGGGTCTCACGGGGACCCGCGCATGACGACCAGCCGCCTGACGCCACGCTCGCGCGGGCTTCGCCAGAGCGGCGGCTTAACCGAGGACCGCATCTGGGCGCGACTGCGCGGCGGCGCGGTCGATGGCTGGAAGGTGCGACGCCAGCACCCGGTCGGCTGTTTCGTGGTGGATTTCGCCTGTGTCCCACTGCGGCTGGTCATCGAGCTCGACGGCGGGGTGCATGAGCGCGATGAGGTCGCGCTGAACGACCACTACCGCCAGCAGGAGATCGAGGCGCTGGGCTGGACCCTCGTCCGCTTCACCAACGCCGAGCCCTGACCGACCCCAGCCGCATCGACGACGCCATCCGTGATCGCGCCAGAATGCTGGGCTTGTAACCCTCTCCCATTATCGTCTCATAGATCGTATTTTGTGCAAGTTCCTCGATCAGAACTCTGTGTTTTTGCGTGGCATCTTCAAACATTTAACCACTTTCTCAAAACGAGTGCTAAGTCGCGTCGCTGACAGATGGAACGCAGAAAGAGTTTCAATCGCTTTGGGGGCGCGCTCACAGATTGAGAACCCTTTGATTGACTTCGGATTATCTTAGTCTGCAATAACGTTAGAGTATTGCCCATACTATTTAGCGTCGCACGATCCGATGCATCAAGCCGATCGTGTAGATCGTGCAGCCGTACTATGGATACTTGCGCCTCACGCAAGCTATCGACAGCGTGGCTCCAGCCACCGCTTCCAATATGTCTAAGGCTCTATTTCAGCGAAGAAACTAATCTGGTTACTTCAAATGCCGCATCAAAACGCAGAGCTTCGCTTTTAGCCTGCTTAGCAGCTATTTCCGCTGCGCGAGCGGCGGAACGAGTTTTCTGAATTTGCCAGAACGTAAGCCCGAAACCAACGAACGTGAGGATGAAAGACCATCCTGACACTGATGCCGAGTTTTCCGTGGCGAACAACCATACTTGGAGCTTTTCCAGTCAGTGTTCCTCCAGCCAGCTGGATTAAAAGACAACGTTCTTTTTCCAACGTCAATAGCTCTAGTATTGGCCATCATCTCAATGCCAAATTGGCCCTCAGTGCACCTGCGCCTTCCCGATCTCCAACCCGCCGTCCCCGGCGGTGACCGCAATCACCCCGCCGTCCTCGATCTCGCCGGCCAGGAGCTTGCGCGCAATCGGGTCCACCAGATCCTTCTGGATCACCCGCTTCAACGGCCGGGCCCCATAGGCCGGGTCGTAGCCGCGGTCGGCGAGCCAGGCCAGGGCGCTGTCGTCCAGGTCCAGCGACAGGCGGCGGTCGGCCAGCAGTTTTTCGAACCGTGACAGCTGGATCCGCACGATGCCGCCCATCTGGTCGCGGCCCAGGCGGTGGAACAGGATGATCTCGTCGATCCGGTTCAGGAACTCGGGCCGGAAGTGGGCGCGGACGGCGTCCATGACGTAGGGGCGGACGGCCTCGACGTCGTCGCCCTCGCCCTGTTCGGCTAGATACTGGCTGCCCAGGTTGGAGGTCATGATGATCAGGGTGTTGCGGAAGTCGATGGTTCTCCCTTGCCCGTCTGTCAGACGGCCGTCGTCGAGCACTTGCAGAAGCACGTTGAAGACGTCGGGGTGGGCCTTTTCGACCTCGTCGAACAGGACGACCTGATAGGGGCGGCGGCGCACGGCCTCGGTCAGGGCGCCGCCCTCGTCATAGCCGACATAGCCGGGAGGGGCGCCGATCAGGCGGCTGACGCTGTGCTTCTCCATATATTCGGACATGTCGAGCCGGGTGATGGCGGCCTCGTCGGTGAACAGGAACTCGGCCAGGGCCTTGGTCAGTTCGGTCTTGCCCACGCCGGTCGGGCCCAGGAACAGGAAACTGCCCAGGGGACGGTTGGGGTCATTCAGGCCGGCGCGGGCGCGGCGCACGGCGTCGGAGACGGCGGCCAGGGCCTCGTCCTGACCCACCACGCGGCCGCCCAGGGCGGTCTCCATCTGGAGCAGTTTTTCGCGCTCGCCTTCCAGCATCTTGTCAACGGGGACGCCGGTCCAGCGGCTGACGACGGCGGCGATCTGTTCGGCGTCGACGACCTCGGGGGTCAGGGGGCCCCCACGACCTGAAGTGCCGGAGGTTTCCTCAGCCTCGGCTTCTTCAAGTTGCTTTTCGATCTGGGGAATCTGGCCGTAGGCGATTTCGGACGCGCGACCGAGGTCGCCGGCGCGTTGGGCGTTGGCCAGTTCGAGGCGCAGGCGGTCCAGGGTTTCACGCAGTTGCGCCCCCTGCCCCACCTTGTCCTTTTCGGCCTTCCACTGGGTGGTCAGGTCGTTGGACTGGCCCTCCAGATCGGCGATCTCGTCCTCCAGCTTTTCAAGCCGGGCCTTTGAGGCCTGGTCGGTCTCCTTCTTCAGGGCCTCGCGTTCGATCTTCAGCTGGACCAGGCGGCGATCGATCTCGTCCAGGGCCTCGGGCTTGGAGTCCACGGCCATGCGCACGCGGCTGGCGGCCTCGTCGATCAGGTCGATGGCCTTGTCCGGCAGGAAGCGGTCGGTGATGTAGCGGTTCGACAAGGTGGCGGCGGCGACGATGGCGCTGTCCGAGATGCGGACCCCGTGGTGGACCTCGTACTTCTCCTTCAGGCCGCGCAGGATGGAGACCGTGTCCTCGACCGTCGGTTCAGCGACGAAGACCGGCTGGAAGCGACGGGCCAGGGCGGCGTCCTTCTCGACGTGTTTCCTGTATTCATCGAGCGTGGTGGCGCCGACGCAGTGCAGTTCGCCGCGCGCCAGGGCGGGTTTCAGCAGGTTGGAGGCGTCCATGGCGCCGTCGCCTTTGCCGGCGCCGACCAGGGTGTGCATCTCGTCGATGAACAGGATGATGCCGCCCTCGGCCGCCGTGACCTCGGACAGGACGGCCTTCAGCCGCTCCTCGAACTCGCCGCGGTATTTGGCGCCGGCGATCAGGCTGCCCATGTCCAGCGCCATGACGGTCTTGTCGCGCAGGCTCTCGGGCACGTCGCCGTTGACGATGCGCAGGGCCAGGCCCTCGACGATGGCGGTCTTGCCCACGCCGGGCTCGCCGATCAGGACGGGGTTGTTCTTGGTCCGGCGGGCCAGGACCTGGATGGTGCGGCGGATCTCTTCGTCGCGGCCGATGACCGGGTCGATCTTGCCGTCGCGGGCGGCCAGGGTCAGGTCGCGTGCGTAGCGTTTCAGCGCGTCGTAGCCGTCCTCGGCGCCGGCGCTGTCGGCGGTCTTGCCCTTGCGCACCTCGGCGATGGCGGCGTCCAGCTTGTCGGCGCTGGCGCCCGAGGCCTTCAGCACCTCGGCGGCCACCCCGCCCTCCTTGGCCAGTGCGGCCAGCAGGCGTTCGGTGGTGACGAAGGCGTCGCCGGCAGATTTGGAGGCCTCCTCGGCGGCGGCGAAGACCCGGGCGGTGTCGCCGTCCAGATAGAGCTGACCCGAACCGCCCGAGACCTGGGCGCGCTTCTTCAGCGCGGTCTCGATGTCGGCCTCGGCGCGTTTGGCGTCGCCGCCGGCGGCCGTGATCAGATTGCGGGCCAGGCCGTCGCGTTCCTCCAGCAGCACCTTAAGCAGATGCTCGGGCGCGAACTGCTGGTGACGGCGGGCGAGCGCCAGCGACTGGGCCGATTGGACGGCCTGTTTGGCGCGGTCGGAATAGAGTTCGAGATTCATGGTCTTCAGTCCCCTCGTGAGGCGGATAGGTTTCGGCTCGCCCTCTGCGGAGCAGCGCGCCGTTGAGATCGAGGTGGGTGTGACGATCGGGTCACACAAGGGGTCGGCGCGGCCCACATCGGGGCTGTCCGTTGCGCCCTCTGCGGCCTAGGCTTCGCTGAACAGGAGCGCACCGTGATCGCCCATTCCGCCTGGCCCGTCGATCCGGCCGTCATCGGCCCCTTTCTGATCGCCGTGGCCCTGATCGAGCTGACGCCGGGGCCGAACATGGGCTGGCTGGCGCTGGTCGCCCTGGCGCGCGGGCGGCTGGCCGGTTTCGCCGCCGTGGCGGGGGTGACAGTGGGTCTGGCGGTGTGGATGCTGGCGGCCGCCTATGGGCTGACGGAGATCTTCGCCATCTGGCCGCCGCTGTATCAGGGCCTGCGCTGGGCGGGCGTGCTGTTCCTGCTGTGGCTGGCGTGGGAGGCCTGGCGCGAGCCGGCTGCAGACGCAGAGCCGACGCCGGACGTGCGCTCGCTTCGCGGGCTGTTCCTGCGGGGCATGATGGGCAATCTGCTCAACCCCAAGGCGGCCGTCTTCTATGTGGCCCTGTTGCCGACCTTCATGCGGCCGGACCACGGCGCGCCGCTGACCCAGGCCCTGACGCTGGGCGGGCTGCATCTGGCGGTGGCCGTCATGGTCCACAGCCTGATCGTGATGGGCGCGGCGCGCGCGGCCGGCGCCGTGCTGCCGCGTGTCAAAGGTCCGGGGATACGGGCCGTCATGGCCGCCGGCCTCGTGGTCGTCGCCGTTTGGCTGGCCTGGGAGACGCGGACCTGAGCCCGCGTCCCGCCATCCGACCTTAACCCCCCGTCGGGCCGGCCGAGAAGTCGAACTGTTCCGGCTGACGACGCGGGCCACCGAAGTTCCAGGTCAGGCCGATGTAGAAGGCCCGCAGCTTGATGTCCTGCTCCGAGCGCTCGCGGAACTGCGGGGTCTCGTAGATCGTGGTGTTGCTGAAGGTGTTGAACAGGTCGCGCGCGGTGAAGTTGAACGACAGCTGGTCGTTCAACTTCCTGCGATAGCCCAGATTGACCATGCCGCCGGACTCGCGCCGACCTTGGGCCAACAGGCTGTCGCCCTGCCAGAAGCTGGACAGCTGGACGAAATCCTTGGCCGTCGGCTGCCAGTTCAGGCTCAGGCGCCCGCTGGCCAGGGTCGCCTCGCGGTCGCCGCCGCCCGCGACCGAACCGGCGTCGATCTCCTGGCGGAAGACATTGACGCTGGCGCTGTATCGCAGGGTCGGATGCAGACGACCGTTCGCCGTCGCCTCCACGCCCATGTCGCGGCGCGAGCCCAGGTTTTCCGGACGGGTCAGGAAGACGCCGCCGCCGATGTCGGACGCCACGTCGGTGAACGCCTTGTCGGTGTTCCGCAGATAGGCGGTGGCCTGATAGAAGCTCTGGCCCTTTCGCATCTGCCACATGGCCTCGAAGCTGTCGGTTTCCTGCGGCTCCAGATCCGGATTGCCCGAACGAACGTTCAGCGGATCCTGATAGACCACGAAGGGGTTCAGCTGGCTGGGCTGGGGCCGCTGGATGCGGCGCGAATAGCTGGCGCGCAGGGTCTGTTCGGGCGTCAGCTGATACTGGACGTGGGCGGTCGGATAGGCGCGGAAATAGTCCTGGGACGCCGAGGCGCCGCCGGTCAGATCCTTGATCTCGATGTCCGCCTGCTCCAGCCGCAGGCCCAGCTGTGCCGACAGCTTGTCGCCCAGCGGCCGCTCATAGGTGGTGTAGAGGGGCGTGCACCGTCTGGGTCGCCTCGAACCGATTGTTCAGGGCCGGGACGGGCGACAGGGCCGCCTCCGACGGACCGCGCAGGAACTCGGCGTCCTGCTCGGGCCGCTGGGCGTTCAGCTCATAGCCCAGACGCAGTTTTCCGCCGTCGGACATCGGGCGGGTATAGGCGCTGGTGAAGCCCCAGGTGACCTGATCGACCTCGGTCTTTGTCCGCTCATAGAGGGCGGCCGACGCGAGCGTCAGGAAGGTGGTCAGGGTCTGGCCGGTGGTGTCGTTGGCGTTGGAATCGTAGCGCAGTTCGTTGGACCACTCATGCCCGTCGCCGTCGAAGCGGCGCAGCACACGGGCCGTGGCGCCCCAGTTGTTGAAGGTGAAGTCGGAATCGCCGGCGCGACGATAGGCGTTGGTCACGGCGCCGGCCGCATTGCGCGTCTCGAACAGGCCGTCGCCCGTCCCTGAGCCGTCGAAGGCGACGCCGCGCAGTTCGCCGGTCAGCTGGGTCTTGTCGTCCAGCTTGTACTCGGCGGTGAAGCGCGCGAAGGCACCGTTCTGCTCGGACTCGACAGGCTGGTCGACGGTGGTGGTCGAAACCACCGCGCCGGAGACCGGGTCCAGTTGCTCGCGCGTCCGGGTGAAGATCAGTTCGGTCGGATCGGAGCGATAGCTGGCGTCGCCCGACAGGGTCAGGCGGTCTTTCTGGTACGAGCCGCTCAGGCCGGCGTTCCAGCGGCCGTTGTCGCCGAGGTTGACGCGCAGCGAGCCGGTCGATTGCGTGCCCGGCTTGGGCGCCGTGGGCTTGGTGATCAGGTTGATGACGCCGCCCGAGCCTTCGGGGCTGTAGGCGGCGGACGGATTGGTCATGACCTCGATGCGCGCATACTGGCTGGCCGGCAGCTGGATCAGCGCCTGGCCGCGACCGGGGCCGGTCAGGATGCCGGATGGGCGGCCGTCCACCAGGATGGTCACATTGGCGTCGCCGCGCAGGGAGACGTTGCCCCCTGGATCCACGTCCACCGACGGCACATTGCGCAGGGCGTCAGCGAGGCTTCCGGTCGTCGCCTGCAGGTCGTTGGCGAGGCTGTAGCTGGTGGAATCGATGGAGGTGCGCACATCGTTGGCGCGCGCGTTGACGACCACGTCGCCGACGCTGGCCGGCTGCTGCTCGGCCGGTTCGGCCGCCTGGGCGCGGGGCGCCGGCGTTTGAGGGGGCGGCGTCTGGGTCGTCGCCGGGGTCGTCGGCTGGACCGGGGCCTGTTGCGCCAGGGCGGCGCCGGGCAGCACGGCCGCAGCCACGCCCAGCATGAGAAGGAGTTTGGAGGAGGTCATGCCCCGGAAATCCTGAAAGTGCGCCCAGGCGTCCGCGACGCCTTTCGATAAGCGCTGCCTAACGACGCTACTTTGAAAAGCAAAGTTACATCTTCTTCATGCGAGAGGCGGGCCGTCGGCCGTGAAGGGAACCGCCAGCTTCGCCATACGCTTTGACCCGATGCTGACTACAAAGATGAACCCGCGCGTCTTCTGGGGCGCGAGCGCCATCATCGCGATGCTGCTGCTTGTCGCCACCCTCGCTCCCGGACAGTCCGACCGTGTGTTCCAGAGCGTCCAGGCCTGGGTCATCGACACCTTCGGCTGGCTCTATATCGCCTCCGTCGCGGGGTTCGTGGGCCTGGTGCTGGTGCTGGCCATCGGGCCGACGGGCGCGCTGAAACTGGGGCCGGACGACGCCGAGCCCGACTTCCCCTACCTGTCCTGGCTGGCCATGCTGTTCGCCGCCGGCATGGGGATCGGCCTGATGTATTTCGGGGTCGCCGAGCCGATCCAGCACTATATCAACCCGCCCTCAGGCGAGGGCGGCACCTTCACCGCCGCGCGCGAGGCGATGGGGATCACCTTCTTCCACTATGGCGCGCACGCCTGGGCCATCTATGCGCTGGTCGGGCTCAGCCTGGCCTATTTCGCGCACCGAAAGGGCCTGCCGCTGACCCTGCGGTCGGGGCTGTCGCCGCTGCTGGGAAAGCGGATCAACGGCCCCATCGGCGACGCCGTCGACATCTTCGCCATCTGGGGCACGGCCTTCGGCATCGCCACCTCTCTGGGCTTCGGCGTGTCGCAGATGAACAGCGGTCTGACCTATCTGCTGGGCATTCCCAACACGCCGTGGGTTCAGGTGGGGCTGATCGCCGTGGTCATGGCGGCGGCGACCGCCTCGGTGATGAGCGGCGTCGGCAAGGGTGTGCGGCGCCTGTCGGAGTTGAACCTGATCCTGGCGGTGCTGCTGATGCTGTTCGTGCTAGTGGTCGGGCCGACCAACTTCCTGTTCAAGGCGCTGGTCCAGAACTTCGGCCTGTATCTGGACCATTTCTTCGAACGGACCTTCACCCTCTACGCCTATGAGCCGCGCGCCTGGATGGCGGACTGGACCCTGTTCTACTGGGCCTGGTGGATCGCCTGGTCGCCGTTCGTGGGGATGTTCATCGCCCGGATTTCGCGAGGGCGGACGGTGCGCGAGTTCCTGCTGAACGTCCTACTGGTGCCGGCCGGCTTCACCTTCCTGTGGATGACCGTCTTCGGCAATACGGCCATCAGCCTGGACATGGGTCAGGCGGCGGGGGCGATTTCCAACGCCGTCTCGACCGACCTGTCGACCGCCCTATTCTATTTCCTGGAGCAGCTGCCGGGCGCGGCCTTCACATCAAGCCTGGCGATCCTGCTGGTGGCGGTCTTCTTCGTGACCTCGGCCGATTCCGGCGCCCTGGTGATCGACACCATCGCCTCGGGAGGAGCCGATGATACGCCGCGCTGGCAGAGGGTCTACTGGTGCCTGCTGCTGGGCCTGATCGCCGCGACGCTGCTGCTGGCGGGCGGGCTGGGCGCGCTTCAGGCCGCCACTCTGGCCGCCGCTCTGCCCTTCGTCCTGATCATGATCCTGCTGTCCATCGGCCTGGTGCGCCAGATGAACGCCGACTTAGGCGGACGCAACGTCGAGACCGAGGGCCCGCCCCTGTCCGAGCGGCTGAAGCGCATCCTGGCCCCCGCCAGCCGCGCCGACATCGTCAAGGAGATCGACCGCCACGGCCTGCCCGCGCTGGAGACGGTGCGCGCCGCCCTGGAGGCCGAAGAGCCGGACGCCGAGATCGGCACGGACGAGGCCGCCGCCTGGCTGACCCTGCAACATGGCGAACGGACCTTCGTCTATCGGATCGGCGCGCGGTCACGCCCGCGGCCGACCATGACCGCCCGCGAAACCTCCCAGGGCCGCCGCCTGCTGGAGTGGCGGCTGATGGCCCAGACCGGCGACGGCGCTCGCCCGCACGACATCACCGGCTTCACCCAGGACCAGATCGTCGCCGATGTGCTGGAGCAACTTCAGCGGTGGCGACTGGGGTAAGCAGAACGTGCTGCCAAATCCTAGGCGGCGACACACACATCCGTCATCCTAGGGCTTGTCCCTAGGATCCAGACTCCCGGTTTTCACATGGCGAGGCAACTGCTCGACGACCGGGAATCTGGATCCTCGCCACAAGGGCGAGGATGACGGTTTCAAAATTGGTGGACGCCTTAGAGGTTGGCCGCAGCAACCGGGGGCGCTAGCGTCGGGCGTCTTCGCTGGAGTTCGCCATGTCCCTTCGTCTGTCGCGCCGTTCCCTGTTCGCTTCCGGAGGCGCGGCGGCGCTGGCGGCCCAGCCGGTCTTCGCCCAAACGACAGCTCAGACTAGGCCAGCGAACGACGATGCGTCGCTGGCCCAGGCGGTGGACGCCTATGTGGCGAAATGCATGGCGGCCTGGCCGGATCAGCCCGCGCTGGGCGTCGCCGTGGTCAAGGACGGGGCGACCGTCCTGGCGCGCGGATACGGCGTCAAGGTTCAGGGCCAGCCGGCGCGGGCCGACGAACACACCCTGTTCGCCATCGCCTCCAACACCAAGAACGTCACCGCCGCCGCCCTGGCCATCCTGGTCGACGAGGGCAAGGTGAAGTGGGACGAACCCGTCAAAACCTACCTGCCCGGCTTCACCCTGTTGGACCCCTATATCGGCGAACACATCACGGTGCGCGATACGCTGAGCCACCGGGCCGGGTTCGGCCTGGGCGCCGGCGACCTGCTGTTCTGGCCCAATTCGGACCGCACCCGCGCCGAGGTGCTGGCCCAGGCCGCCTTCGTGCCCATCGAGGATGGGTTCAGGGCGCGCTATCACTACTGCAACCTGATGTTCGTGGTGGCCGGCGCGGTGCTGGAGGCGGTGTCGGGCCTGACATGGGAGGCCTTCATCCAGACCCGCATCCTGGACAAGGTCGGCATGACCGAGACCGTGCCGCTGGCGCGTCTGGCCGATCCGGCCAAGTCCGCCCTGCCCCACGGCCGGGTCGGGCCGCCGCTGCGTTATCAGGGGGCGATGACCCCGATCGCCAAGTCCATCGTCGAGGTCTGGAACTGGGACTCCGCCGCTGCGGCCGGCGGCATTTGCACCACCCCGACCGACTGGGCCAAATGGATCGCCGTGCGCCTGAACGACGGCAAGCTGGCGGACGGATCGCGGCTCTATTCCGAGGATGCGGCGCGAGAAATGGTTCGGCCCAACATCATCGTCGGGTCGTCGCCCGGGCCGACGGCCGAACTGCCGAACCGGTCCATCGCCTCGACCTACGCCATGGGCCTTCAGGTCCAGGACTATCGCGGCGAACGGATCGCCAGCCACGGCGGCGGCTCGCCCGGCGGCATCTCGGCGACCGTGCTGATCCCCGGCCGCAAGACCGGCTTCAGCATCTTCTCCAACGCGGAGGAAAGCTTCCTGCTGCGCGCGCTTCGTTCGGGGATTTCGGACATCTGCATGGGCAAGGTCGATGTGGACTGGATCGCGGACTCCAAGCGGCTGGAAGCCGAGGGCAATGCGAAATCCATCGCCGCCGCCGCCGAGATCGACGCCAAACAGGCGGCCGGCGCCGCCCCGTCCATGCCGCTGGAGTCCTACGCCGGAACCTGGCGCGATCCCTGGTACGGCGACATCGTCATCGCGCCGAAGACTGAAGGACGCGGGCGTAATCGCAAGAGCGGACTGTGGCTGACCTTCACCCACACGCCCGCCCTGCAAGGCTGGCTGGAGCCCTATGACGGCGACACCTTCCGCACCCGTTTCCCGGACAAGCGCGAGGAGGACGCCTTCGTCACCTTCGCCATCCTGACGGCCAAGCCGGCGACGGCGACGGTGAAGGGGGTCAGCCCCGACATCGACTTCAGCTACGACTATCAGGACCTCAAGCTGACGCGCGTCGATTGAGATGATCGCCACCGCCGCCCTGATCCTGGGCCTGTCCCTGGCGCCGCAAACCGAGACTGCGGTACAGGACGTGCCCGCCGTCTGCCGCCACGACACCGCCGGATCGATGGACGTTCAGGCCTGCGCCGATGCGGCGCCCAAGGGATCGCCGGTGCGGGCGTTGGCGCTGATCAACCTGGCGTCCCAGGCCTATCTGGCGGGTCAGTACGCCAGGGCCCTGGACTCCTATGACGAGGCCATTCCGCCGGGCATGGCGGTGACCTCGGACATCGTCTTCCATGCCTTCCGGGGCGACACCTACTTCCACGCCGGACGCACTGAGGCGGCGCGAGAAGACGCCGGCCTAGCGTGGCGGATGCTGAAAGGCGAGGTCAGCGCGGCGGGCGATCCGGCCAACGACATGCCGGTGGACGACCAGTTGAGGTTCGAGGTGCTGATCCGCATCCTGCCAATCCTGAAGGACGGCGATGCGGCGACTTTTGCGGCGGCCAAGGCCCAGGTCATGACCCTGCCGGCGACCGACGGGATCGCCCTGACCAATCGGGCGGGCCTGCTGGCCAAGCTGGGCGACTATCCCGCCGCCGTCGCCGACAGCAGCGCCGCCCTGGCCCTGTCGCCGAACGAGGCGGGGGTGCAGAACAACCACTGCTTCATCCTGTACCAGGCCGGGCGCGCGGCCGAGGGCGTGGCCTATTGCGAGGCGGCGCTGGCGACCCTGCCCCAGGCCGCGCCGATCCGCCATTCCTATGCCCGGGCCCTGGCCGCGACCGGCCGCTGCGCCGAGGCAGAGACGCAGATCGCCGAGGCGCGTCGGCTGGATCCCAGCGCCGTGGAATATGTAAAGCCGCTGGACTGCACGACGCGCTAGCGGGTGATTTCCAGCAGCTCCAGCTTGGCCTCCTGCTTGGGCCAGGGCAGGACCAGACGCCAGCGGTTCTGGCCAACCCGTTCGATGACGCCGACCTGATCGCGCTCGGCCTTGTCGCCGTAGGCAGGGAAGGTCTTTTCGTCAGCCCCCCAGGCCTGGGCCCCGACATAGACGGCGCGGCGGTCGGTGTCGGGATAGATCAGGCCGCGCGTGCGCTGCGACCCCGTCGTCTTGGTCAGGACCAGATCGCCGCCCGGCGTCAGTTCGACCGAACAGGCGAACCAGGGATATTCGACATAGGCCAGTCCCTGGCCCTCGACCCGACGGCCCATCTTGATGGTGCGGCAGCGATAGGTGCCCGGTCCCGGCTGGATGCGGCCCGTCTGCGCCGCGTTCGGATCGGCGAGCGGCCCCAGCGCCTCGACCTGGCGGGCGAAACCACCGTCCTCGGCCTCGGCGCGACCCAGACGCCAGGCCTGATCCAGGCGGCCCAGCAGGCTGGCGTCGGCCGTATTGGCGACCTGACGCCAGTTGTCGGTCCCGCCCTGAAGCCCGCCAGCCGGGGCATCCTGCTGCTCCGGCGTGGCCACACCCTCGGGCGCCGCTTGAGCCGGCACGCCGGCGGCCGGCTCGGTGACGGCGGGCGAGGTCTCGGCCGGGCTGGCGGGGCTGTTGTCGCCACAGGCCGCCAGGGCCGTCGTGGTCATCAGGGCCAGAACGGCCAAAGGGGTGCGGCGCATGCGGGCGTCTCCATCGGTTGCGGAGACACCAACGGCCCAGCCGCCGCCGGGTTCAGCGCACCGTCAGCTTCGCGGCGCCGGGACCAGTTCGATCAGGTCGAGATTGGACTCGTACTGCGGCCAGGGCAGGACCAGGCGCCAGCGCGCCTCGCCGATGCGTTCCAGCACGGCGACCAGGTCGCGGTCGGCGTTGCGGCCGTAGGCGTTGGCGGCGGGCTCCTGGGCCAGGGCCATGGAACCGAGCAGGACCATGTGCCGGTCGTCTTCGGGGAAGATCAGGCCCGACGGGCGCTGGGAGCCGGTCAGTTTGGAGAACTTCAGCCCGCGCGGCGTCTGTTCGATGCGGCAGGCGAACCAGCCATAGACGACATAGCCCAGGCCGTCCTCGCCGCCCTGGGAGCCCAGTTTGACGGTGCGGCAGCGATAGTCGCCGGGCGGCGGCGTAACGCCGGGACGGGCGGCCTTGGGCGAGATCAGGTCGCCCAGGCCGTTCAGGTCGCCCGACCCGGGCTGACGCTTCGCCTGCTGCAGGGCCAGGGTCCAGGCGGCGTCGACGCGGCGATAACGGTCGCGATCGGCCGAGGTGATGACGCCGCGCCAGTCCATCAAAGCGGCGCCCGTGCCCGCGCTGGACGGCGGCGGAGGCGGGGGCGGCGGGGTCGCAGCGCAGGCGGCGACGGCGCAGAGGGCGACCAGGGGCGCCAGACGGCGGATGAGCGGACGGGACGAAACGAACCGGGCGAACTGACGCATCAACGCTTCCCTTGGGGGCGACCTTGCGGGCGAAGTGGCCCTCTTAGGCCCTCTGGCGCCGGTCGGCGTCAAGGCCGGCGGACGCGATGCCCAGCACGTCGTTCAGCGCGGCCGCCAGGGCGGTCAGGTCCAGTGGCTTGGCCAGCCAGGCGTCGAAGCCGGCGGCGGCGCCGCGCGTGCGGTCCTGTGGCGAGACAGCGGCGGTCAAGGCCAGGACCGGCACGTGGCGCGTCATCGGATCGGCGTCCAGCCGCGCCTTGACCTGATAGCCGCCCATATCCGGCAGGCCGATGTCGAGCAGGATCACGTCGGGCTGAAGCGCGCGGGCCAGATCCAGCCCCTCCGCCCCCGTCGTCGCGGCGTGCAGCGTCAGACCCAGTCCGGTCGCGGCCTGTCGCATCAGGGCGATGTTGGCGGGGTTGTCCTCGACATAGAGCACCACCGCCTGTTTCGGCGTCGCGGCGCCCGGAACGCTGGCGGCGGGCAGGCTGAGCGAGAAGATCGTCCCGCCCCAGGGCTCGCGCTGCTGGGCGAGGGCGCCGCCCATCCGCTCTGCCAGTCGCTGGACCGAGGCGACGCCCAGGGCGGTGCCGCCGCGCGCGTCCCGGCCGTCCAGGGGGTGGAACAGGCGGTCGGACCCTTGGCCCGTCAGGGCCGCGCCGGCGTCATGGATGGAAACGATGACCTGGGCGTCGTCGCGCCTCATCGCCATGCGGACGGTCCCCCCGCCGGGCGAATGGCGCAGGGCGTTCTCGACCAGGCGGCGTAGAATACGGCGGACCTGGCCGGGGTCGGCCATGACGCACAGGCCCGACGCGGGCGGCGGACAGGCCAGCGCAACGCCCGCCTCGCGCGCCTGCGGTTCGATCCCGTCGCAGACCTGACGCAGGGCCAGGCGCATGTCGACGCGGTGGATGCAGGGCGAGGCGCCGGCGTCGCCACAGGCCACGAAGGCGTCCGCCTCCTCGACCAAGGCCAGCAGCACTGCGCTGGCCGCCTCGATCTGGCGAACGGCCTGGGACTGGCGTGCGGTCAGGGGGTCGGCCTCGGCGTTGACGCGCAGCAGTTGGGAAAAGCCCATGACGGTGGTCAGGGGGGTGCGCAGTTCGCGCCCCAGGGCCTGCATCACCTCGCCCTTGGTGCGGTCCTCGGCGGTCAGGCGCTCGATCTGCGCCTCGGCGGTCGTCAGGGCGCGACGCAGAATCTGGGTCTGTTGGACGATGCGGGTTTCGAGCCGGTCGTTCTCACGGCGCAGACGCAGCGCAACCGCATGCGCCTGAAGCCAGAGCCATATTCCGGCGCAGGTCCCGGCCAGGGCCAAGGACAAGACAAGCAAGACGATATCCATGACGCCCTCCTACGCGCCAGAATGGCGCGCAGGAGTTGCGTTCAGGTAAACACGCTCGCCTGAGTTGTTTCAGTCTTCGGAAGCTGCGGCGGCTTCCGGCTTGCGGCGCGGGGCGCGACGACGCGGGGCCGCCTCGCCTTCGACTTCCGGGGCCGACGCGGGGGCAGCCGAGGCGGGGGCGCGGGTCAGGAAGCCCGGCAGGGCGGTCGGAGCGTCGCCCTCGTCCGCAGCGATGGCGGCGGCGGTGCGGCGCGGGCGGCGGGCGGGACGGTCCTCGGCGGCAGGGGTTTCGACGTTGCTCTCGACGGCGGGGGTCTCGACAACGGGCGTCTCGCTGACGGTCTCGACGTCGGGGGCGTCGGCGTGGACGGGGGCGCCGTCTTCCGCGCCCTCCTGATTGTCGAAGCGGCGGTTGCGTTCCTCGCGGCGACGCTCCCAGCGTTCGCGGCGGCTCTCGCGGCGACCGCCCTCGCCCTCGGTGCGGACCTCTTCGCCCTCGCGCGGCTCGCGCGGTTCACGCGGTTCGCGAGGCGGTTGGGCGTCGCGGTTCTGGGCCAAGTCGCGGTTTTGGTCGCGGCTTTGATCGCGGTCACGATTTTGGTCGCGGTCACGGTCGCGATTCTGGTCGCGGTCCCGATCACGGTTCTGCGTCTGGTCGCGATCGCGGTTGTAGTCCCGGTCGCGGTTCTGATCGCGGTTCTGGTTCTGCTCGGTGCGGTCGGATGCTTCCTGCGCCTGGCGGTCGGCGGCCTGCTGAGCGGCGACGAAGGCGGCGGCCTGGGCGCCGGATTCATCCTCGAAATCGATGTCGAAGCCCTGGTTCGACTGTTCGCGCGCGGCGATGTCCGAGAAGGACCGCTGCGGCTGAAGCGCGCGCAGGACGCGGTAATAGTGTTCGGCGTGCTGCTGATAGTTTTCGGCCAGCACCCTGTCGCCGCCGGACGAGGCGTCGCGGGCGAGCTGCTGATAGCGCTCATACACGGTCTGGGCGTTGCCCCGGACCTTGATGTTTTCGGGGCCTTGCGAGTCCCACGAACGATTCGGATTGGCGCTGTTGGCGTTTGACGCGCCCGCCTTGTTCCGATTGCGTCCGCGCTGACGCTTCATGCCCTTGAAATCTCTCATTCGCGCTACCGTGTGCAGGGATGGAGCCCAGGCCAGCGGCCGGTTCCGTCCGTTTCGTGGTTCCGTTTCGATCGGGGCCGATCCCCGATTGTCGAACTGTCGGAAGGCCTTGCCGCCCGCATGGTGCGCCGGTCCTTTCGGGACCGACCGTCATGATCGGCTCAAGCGCGAACAGCCGGATAGAGGCCCGTAAAGCTGCGTTTGAGTGGGAGACGAACGAGGCTTAACCCGTGTGCGCCGCCTTTCCAAGGGTTTTCGTCAAAGCGTCGCACCCAGGGCCTAACAGCCCCGCTTTGCCACGGCCTTGTGCTGGGCTAGGCATGACCTTTGAGACGACGACGAGGCGATCCCATGCGTGTTCTGGTTCTGGGCGGCGACGGTTTCTGCGGCTGGCCCACGGCCCTGCATCTGTCGGCCGCAGGATGGGACGTGACCGTCGTCGACAATCTGAGCCGCCGCAACATCGACAACGAGCTGGAGGTTCAGTCGCTGACGCCGATCCGCACCATGGGCGAGCGGATCAAGGCCTGGAAAGAGGTGTCCGGCCGCGACATCGGTTTCGTCAATATGACGGTGGGCAAGGAATTCGACCGTCTGGTCGCCCTGATCCGCGACTACGCCCCCGACAGCGTCGTGCATTTCGCCGAACAGCGGGCGGCCCCCTATTCGATGAAGTCGGCGCGGCACAAGCTCTACACCGTCGACAACAACATCAACGCCACCAACCACCTGCTGGCCGCCATCGTCGAAAGTGGGCTGGACGTGCATCTGGCCCACCTGGGGACCATGGGGGTCTATGGCTACGGCACCGCGGGCCTGCGCATCCCCGAGGGCTATCTGAAGGTGACGGTGGACACCGACCACGGCCCCGCCGAGCAGGAAATCCTGTTTCCGCCCAACCCGGGCAGCATCTATCACATGACCAAGACGCAGGACGCCCTGCTGTTCCAGTTCTATGCCCGTAACGACAACCTGCGCATCACCGACCTGCACCAGGGCATCGTCTGGGGCACCCAGACGACCGAAACCAAGCAGGACGAGCGGCTGATCAACCGCTTCGACTATGACGGCGATTACGGCACGGTGCTGAACCGGTTCCTGATGCAGGCGGCGGTCGGCTATCCGTTGACGGTCCACGGATCAGGCGGCCAGACCCGGGCCTTCATCCACATCCAGGACACGGTGCGCTGCGTCGAGCTGGCGCTGAAGAACCCGCCCAAGCGCGGCGAGCGGGTCAAGATCCTGAACCAGATGACCGAGAGCCGGCGTGTGCGCGACCTGGCGGCCATGATCGCCGACAAGACCGGCGCCGAAATCCACAACGTCGCCAATCCCCGCCAGGAGGCGGACGAGAACGACCTGGTCGTCGCCAACGACCAGTTTCGCGACCTGGGGCTGAAGCCCATCACCCTGGCCCAGGGCCTGATGGACGAGGTGACGGAGATCGCCCGACGCTACGCCGACCGGGCCGATCTGACGCGGGTGCCGTGCGTCTCGGCCTGGAACCAACGCCGGGCCGAGGCGCTGGAAAATGAGGCGCGTCCGCCAGCCGGTGCGCCGCTTTCCAAAGTTCTGACGGCCTGAGTAACGTGATGCCCGACGCCCCCTCTTCGCTCAACCTGCTGGTCTTCGGCGGCGGCTATCTGGGACGGGCGACGGCGCTGGAGGCCATCCGACGCGGCGGACGGGCGACCGCCACCTCGCGCGATCCCGAACGACGTCGCGCCCTGGCGGCCGAGGGCATCACGGCCATCGACCCGACAGACACGGCCGCGCTGAAGACTGCGCTTGAGGCGGCGACGGCCGTGCTGATCACCGCCGCGCCGGACGCCCATGGCTGTCCCGGTCTGCGCGCCCTGGGACCGCTGGCCGGCGACGCCTGGCCCGACTGGATCGGCTATGTCTCCTCCACCTCCGTCTATGGCGACCGGGCCGGGGGATGGGTGTTCGAGGACGGGCCGCTGAACGCCGCCAATCTGGAGGGCGCGCGCCGCGTGCGAGCCGAGCGCGACTGGCTGGACGGGGCGCAGGGGATGGGGCTGACGGTGCAGATCTTCCGCCTGCCCGGCTTCTATGGGCCGGGGCGCAGTGTGGTCGAGCGGCTGCGGGACGGCACGGCGAAACTGGTGCGCAAGCCGGGCCAGGTTTTCAACCGCATCCATGTGGACGACATCGTCTCGGGCCTGTTCGCCTCGATGGCACGGCCGCGTCCGGGGGCGGCCTATAATCTGACCGACGACGAACCCTCGCCGGCCGATGTGGTGATGGAATGGGCCGCCGACCGGATGGGCCTGCCTCGTCCGCCCCAGGTCGACTGGACCGACGACAGCGTCAGCGAGGCGATGCGGCGCTTCTACCTGGATTCCAAACGCGTCTCGAACGCGCTGGCCAAGGCCGAGTTGAGCTGGCGACCCGCCTATCCGACCTGGCGCGAAGGGCTGGCGGCGATGCTGGAGGTGCCGCCGCCGTTGCGGTTGGTGAGTTGATCACACCCCGTCATCCTCGGGCTTGACCCGAAGATGACGGGTTAATGTGGTTGCGCGCTCAAGCCGCGAGCGACCGCGTCGTGAGCATAGCGCGCTTAAAACGGTAGCAGATTCCGCTGGCGGCTGTAGCTCATGGTGCCGACGTTGGCGCCCAGGCGCAGGCCGACGCCGGTGCGGATGGGGGCCAGGACGATGCCGTCGGCGCGCTGATAGTTCACGCCCATGCCGGCGACCAGATAGGCCGAACCCTCGACGCCCGGATAGCGGCGATAGATCATGTCGGGATGATAAAGGCCATAGACCAGGGTGAAGACCCGGCTGGCGTTGCCGCCCCAGTCCCAACCCACGGACGCGCCCTGCCAGAACACCTCCTGCGAGGCCGACAGGTCCTTCATGTGCAGGGCGCCGCGCCCATAACGCGCGCCCACGACCACGGCGCCGGAGCCTTCTTCGCCAGCGATATAGGCGGTCGGACGGTCGCCCTGGTCGGCGAAGACGCGCTCGATGGCGCCGCCCACGACCTCGGCCGCGATGCCCAGTTCGCGCGAGCCCGCCGAGACCAGTTCGTCGAAGCTGTAGGCCTGGGCGGTCTGATCCGAGCGGATCGGATAGTTGGGATCGCGCGCCGGCGCCGTGGCGCAGGCGCCGACAGCCGAGGCGCCTGCGGCTGTGGCCAGGCCGGAAAGAATCATTTGGCGACGATGCATGGGGGGACGCTCCGAGAGGCGGCGAGTGGACGGCCGGCTGGCGCGCCGGTCTTGGCTTCACCGTCCCCGACCTTTGCGGCAGCCTTGCGGCTTCAAGGTTAACGGGGGCTTACGGACGGGCTGCGATCAGGCTGCAACGCGCTTGCGGCGGACGACCAGCCAGGCGACCCCGATCAGCACCGCGAGCGTTCCGAACGCCTTGGCGGCCGTCAGCGGATCCTCGACCACGAAGATCACGAACAGGGTCGTGTTGATCACGAGGGCGACGATGGCCGGCAGCGGATAGAGCGGCATCTTCCACGGCCGCTCCAGATTCGGCTCGCGGACCCGCATGACGATGACGGCGGCGTTCACCAGCACGCTCATCAGCGCCAGCAGCGACGTCGAGAACGTCAGCAGCGTCTCATAGACGCCGATCGTTGCCAGAAGGCCGCCGGCCAGCACCGTCGCGATCAGCGCCAGACGGGGCGTGCCATTGGTCGCCACGCGGGTCAGGGCGGACACCTGATATTCCCGCGCCATGGCGAACAGGACGCGCGGGAACACCATCACCATCGCATTGATGATCGTCACCAGCGACACCAGCGAAATGGCCGTGACGATGGGCCCCGCCACATCGCCGAACACCCGACCGGCCGCATCCGCCGCCGCCAGGTTCGACCCGGCCATTTCGGCAGGCGTCAGGACGTTGAGATAGGCCAGGTTGGCCAGGACATAGATCACCGTCACTACGGCGATGCCCGAGAAGGTCGCGCGCGCGATGGTCCGGCCCGGATCGACTACCTCCTCACAGAAATAGGAGGCGCTGTTCCAGCCGTAGTAGGTGCCGGAAATGGCCCGCAAGGCCATGACGATGCCGCCGAACGACAGGGCCGCCGCCGTCGCCGGCGCGATCTCGGTGGCGACGGGCGCGCCCCGGGGCGCCAGGAACAGGCCGATGATCAGCACGGTGAACAGGGCGGCCTTGATCGCGCTGCCGATCTCCTGCGACCGGCCGCCGACCTTGGTGCCCAGCCATTGCACGCTGCCCACCGCGACGACGATCAGCAGGGCGAGAATGCCGATAGGCACGGTCGTGGCGACGCCCAATCTGTGCAGATACTCGCCGAAGACCACGGCGATGAAGGCGATGCCGCCCATGTTGCCGAGCCAGTCGCAGACGCCGACAGCCAGCCCCGTCACAGACCCGAAGGCGCGCCGGGCGAAGATATAGGGACCGCCCGTCTTGCGGATCGAGGCGGCCAGTTCGACCGTCGACATGGCGTCGATCCAGGCGACCAGGCCGGCGACGCACCACAGGGCGATGATGATCGTGGGGTTCTGCACCCCTTCGGCGACCACGCCCGGCGTGCGCAGAATCCCCTGCCCGATGACGCCGCCGACCACGACGGCGACGCCGAACGTCACGCCCAGCACGCGCAGCAGATGGCCGCGATCAGGATCAGCCGCCTGATGTTCCGTCGTCATCGCCTGCTTCCCCTGCGCCGCCCGAAAGGCGACGCTGCGATCCTTATGCCCGCAGCTTGCCGCCCTGCTTCTCCACCGCCGCCACGACCTTGGCGGTCAGGGCCTCGATCTCGGCTTCGGTCAGGGTGGCGTCGCGCGGTTGGATGACGACTTCCAGGGCGACGGATTTGAAACCCTCGTCCACGCCCTTGCCGCGATAGACGTCGAAGACCCGAACCTCGGCGATCAGGGCCTTGTCGGCGCCGGTCGCGGCGCGGACAAGGTCGCCCACCGGCTTGGCGTCTTCAACCACGAAGGCGAAGTCGCGGGTCAGGGGCATGAAGGCCGACAGGTCGGCGGAACCGCGCGCCTTGCCGCCCTTGCCGCGCGGCTCGGGCACATTGTCCAGCACGATCTCGAAGCCCAGCATCGGACCGTCGGCGTCCAGGGCCTTCAGCACGCGCGGGTGCAGTTCGCCGAACTCGACCATCACATTCTTGGTGCCCAGCTGCAGCCGGGCCGAACGGCCGGGGTGCCACCAGTCGCGGTTCTGGCCCTGGGCCAGTTGCAGGGAGGCGACCGGCGCGCCGATCTCTTCCAGCAGGGTGGTCAGGTCGCCCTTCATCGCGAACAGGGCGTCTTCGCCGCTTCCGGCCCAGTGACGGGCGGCGTGGGGCGCGACCAGGCCGGCGATGACGGTGCGCTGATCCTTGGGGCCGTCGGCCAGATAGATGGGGCCGATCTCGAACAGGGCGGCGTCGGCGAACCCGCGCGCGGCGTTGCGCGCCGCCGCCTGGATCAGGTTGGGCAGGGCCGAGGGGCGCATGCAGTCCAGATCGGCCGCAATGGGGTTCTCCAGCACCAGCCGGTCGTCCCCGCCGCCGAACAGGACGGCCGTCGATTGTTTGGTGAAGGACCAGGTGACGGCCTCGGCATAGCCCAAGGCGGCGAGCGCACGGCGCGCCGTGCGGACGCGGGCCTGGCGGGGGCTCAGCACCCCGCCTGCGGGGCGGGCGACTTCAGGCAGGGGCGTGTCGGGCAGGCTGTCGAAGCCCTCGATCCGCGCCACCTCTTCCACCAGATCAGCCCGGCCTTCGACGTCGCGCCGCCATGACGGCGGGGTCACGGTCCAGGGCTCGGCCTGATCGGCGGGGCCGGCGGTGACCAGGAAGCCGAGCTGGCCCAGGATGGTCCCGATCCGGTCGTCGTCCAGGTCCATGCCGCTGAGCCGCTTCACATAGGCGGGGTCGAAGGCGAAGGGCGCCGGGCTGGCCGGGGGTTCGCCGACGAAGACGATCTCGGACGGCTCGCCGCCGCACAGGTCCAGGATCAGGCGGGTGGCCAGCTCCAGACCCGGCGTGACCGAGACCGGATCGACGCCGCGCGCGAACCGGTACTGGGCGTCGGAATGGATGCCAAGCGCACGGCCGGTCTGGGCGATGACCAGCGGATCGAACCAGGCGCTTTCGATGAAGACGTCGGTGGTGGTTTCGTCGCAGCCGGTGCTTTCGCCGCCCATGACGCCGCCCAGGCCGATGGGACGCTCGCCCCCGGCGTCGGCGATGACGCAGTCGGTCGCGGCGGCCGCATAGGTCTTGCCGTCCAGGGCGATCAAATGCTCGGGCTCTCCGCCCTCGATATGGGCGGTCTCGGCCGACACTTGGCCCGCGCGCACCACGATCTCGGTCCCGACCAGCTTGGCCACGTCATAGACGTGCAGCGGCCGGGCGCGGTCGTAGGCGATCAGATTGGTCACATCGACCAGCCGGTTGATCGAGCGCAGGCCGATGGCGGTCAGACGTTTCTGCAGCCAGGCCGGCGACGGGCCGTTCTTCACGCCGCGAATGACGCGACCGGCGAAGACCGGACACATCTCGGGCGCATCCAGCCGCACGGTGATCGGCGACGGGAAGGCTCCGCGCACCACGGCGATGTCGAAATGCTTCAGCTTGCCGACGCTGGCGGCGGCCAGATCCCGCGCGATGCCGGCGACGCCCAGCCAGTCGGGACGGTTCGGCGTCACTTCGAAATCGATGACCGGTTCCGCGCCGAACAGCCCGGCCACCGGCGTCCCGACCGGAATCTCGGGCGGCAGTTCCTGGATCCCGTCGCTCTCGTCGGACAACTCAAGCTCGGACGCCGAGCACAGCATGCCGTTCGACACCACGCCGCGCACCGGCTTTTCCACCAGGGTCACGCCCAGCCCGGGCACATAGGCGCCGATGGGGGCGTAGATGGTGGTCAGGCCCGCGCGCGCATTGGGCGCGCCGCAGACGATCTCCTTCAGCCCATCGACCGTCTCGACCTGACAGACCTGCAGCCGGTCGGCGTTGGGGTGGCGCTCAGCCGACAGGATCTTGGCGACCGTGAAGGGCGCCAGCTTGGCGGCGGGGTCGAGAACCTCTTCGACCTCCAGCCCGGCCATGGTCATGGCCTCGGCGATCCGATGCACGTCCGCCTCGGTTTCGAGGTGGTCCTTCAGCCAGGACAGGGCGAACTTCATGAGGGTCTCAGGCCTTGGGCTTGTCGGTCAGGGCGCCGACCTGGGCGATGAATTCGGGCGTGCCGGTAAAACCGACCCCGTAGAATTCGCAGCCGATGAAATGGCAGTCGCGCATCGGGATCGTGCCGATGGCCTTGTCGCCGACGGGGCTGAGCAGCAGGTTCTGAATCCCGCCGCGACTGTCGCCGAAATTGGTGTCGGTGAAGGTAACGCCGTTCGACACCAGGATCACCGCCGGCCCCTGGAACCGGCAGCCGGTGAAGGTACGTCCCTCGACCAGCGGCACGCCCTTTGCGGAGGCGGCCGCATAGAGTTCGTACAGGATGATATCCACGTTCTCGAACGTCTTGGCGCTCAGGTCCGGCGCGTCTGCGAGCGGACGAGTGATTGGCAGGATGGAGTTCATGCCGATCGCCTTCCCTGGCTGAGAACCGCTTCGAAATTCTGCAGGAAGGCGGGCGCGCCGGTGAACCCGACAGCATGGAATTTGCAGCGCAGGAAGGCGCAGTTCTGGAACGCGACCGCGCCGATGACCTTTTCCGGGCCGACGGGCGCCAGCAAAAGATTGCGGATGTCCCCGCCGGAAAAGCCCATGTCGCACTCATCGAAGGTGCAGCCGCCGGCGGCGAGCAGCACGGCGGGACCCTCGATACGGCAATCGGTGAAGGTCTTGTTCTCGATCAGGTTTCGGCCCGCAGACATCGCCTCCGCGATCAGCTGCGGCAACCAGATGTTCGCCCTGTCGTAGGCCGGCCCCTCGCCGATCCGCTTGAAGGTGATGGTGTCTTGCGCGTCAGTCATGGATCAGCTCAGGCCCGAGGCCGGATTGGGGGCCGCGAAGGCCGAGAAACCGTAATGCGCCAGCCAGCGGGTGTCGGCGTCGAACATGGGACGCAGGTCGGGCACGCCGTATTTCAGCATGGCCAAACGATCCACGCCCATGCCGAAGGCGAAGCCCTGATACTCGTCCGGGTCGATGCCACAGTTCTTCAGCACATTGGGATGCACCATCCCGCAACCCAGGATTTCCAGCCAGTCGTCGCCGGTGTTGAACACCAGCTTGCCGCCTGAGCGGTCACAGCGGATGTCCATCTCGGCCGAGGGTTCGGTGAAGGGGAAGTGGTGCGGCCGGAACCGCGCCTGAACCTCGTCCAGCTCGAAGAAGCGGGCGATGAAGGTCTGAAGCGTCGTCTTCAGATGGCCCATATGGATGTCGCGGTCGATCACCAGGCCTTCGATCTGGTGGAACATCGGCGTGTGGGTGGCGTCCGAATCCTTACGGAAGGTGCGACCCGGCGCGATGATGCGGATCGGCGGCTTTTGCGACATCATGGTGCGGACCTGCACCGGGCTGGTGTGGGTCCGCAGCACCTTGCGCTCGCCCGTCTCGGGGTCGGGCTTGAGGAAGAAGGTGTCGTGCATCTCCCGCGCGGGGTGTTTGGGCGGGAAGTTCAGGGCGGTGAAGTTGTGGAAGTCGTCCTCGATGTCCGGGCCTTCGGCGACCGCAAAGCCCATCTCGGCGAACAGGGCGATCATCTCGTCCATCACCTGCATGGTGGGGTGAACCCCGCCCTTGCGACGCGGCCGGGCCGGCAGGGTCAGGTCGACGCGTTCGGCCTGAAGCCGGGCGTCCAGTTCGGCGGCCTCCAGCTCGGCCTTCCTGGCGGCGATGGCAGCGGCGACGCGGTCGCGCAGGCCGTTGATCATCGGCCCCTGTTCGCGACGTTCATCGGGGCTCATCGCGCCCATGCCCTTCAGCAGGCCGGAGACGGAGCCGGACTTGCCCAGGGCGGCGACGCGCACCTCTTCCAGGGCGGCGACGCTTTCGGCGCCGCCGATGGCGTTGATCAGGTCGAGTTCGAGTGTGGCGAGATCGGTCATTTGCCCCGTGCCTTAGCGTCCTCGGGCGCGTTCGTCACCCTTCAAGGGTTCGATGCGATGGCCTGAAGTTCCGATGCCGGCGCCTTGTTGGCCGCGACGATCCAGGCAGGCGGCTCCGGCTCCCAGCGGATGGGCCGGCCGTCGGTCGCCATCCAGCGGTGCAGCCACGAGATTCCGTTGGCGCGGACATAGGTATCGGCGTGGCCGTAGATCGGATCGGCCAGCGCCTCTTCCAGAGACACGAAGCGATAGCCGCGCGCCAGATACAGGGCGTGAATCTGCGGATAATACGCCTGGTTCAGGCTGTTGGCGTGCAGCAACAGGACCTGCACCGGCTCGCGCCCGCCGGCGACCTCGGCGCTGTAGGGTTCGAAGAACTCCAGCACCGTGGCCATGTGCGCCACATAGGCCAGGCCGATGCGCTGCATCAGGGCCGCATCGCCCAGTTGCTCGGCCTTGCGATAGACGTCGGCGAACATCCAGTCGTTGTTGTCGATCGTGACCGGCGCGACCGTATAGCCGCGCTGGGACAGACCGGCGGCGATGGCGTCGTGCTTCTCCGGCGTCTCTCCGGTGAACAGATAGGGATGGCGGAACCAGCGCAGGCGCTGTCCCCTCGCCTCCAGCACGTCGCGCACGATCGGCGACCCGGCGTCCACGTCGGCCAGATAGGCCTCGGCCGTCGTGCGGTGGATGTTGATGTGGCTGAAGGTGTGGTTGCCCAGGTCCAGACCGCCGTCCAGCCAGACGTTCAGGATGGGCGGCAGGGTCGCGTCGCGTTCGGCGTCGCACATCCGGCCTGCATTGACGAAGGCCGCGCCGTGGGTGTCCAGCGGCTTCAGCATGGCGACGAAGTCCTGGGTGATGGCCATCATCCGCGTCGGATCGCACAGGGTCGCCTCGTCCGCCTGGAACGGAAGATCGTCGAAGGTGACGGCGACGCGTCGCTCTTGCGCGACGGCGGGGTGGGCCAGGGCCAGAGCGAGAGCGAGAGCCAGGCTGAAAATCAGGGTGCGCATCATGGCGCGAGGCTAGCGGCGAAGCGCGTGTGGGGGAACGTTCATTCGGAATTGTGCGATTTCCATCCGTTGACGGATCAACTGTCTGAAACCCGCCGCGAAAGGTTCATGAACGGCAAAGCTGGCGTTAAATATCAGCCGCTAAGCAGGCCTCCGAACGGGTGGGGACCTTGATGCCGCGTATCGGTGACTTCGTTGATTTGATCGCGCCGGTGGCGCCGTCCACGCCTGGCGCGGATGTGTTCGAGCGATTCCAGACCGAGCCCAACACCCTGGCCCTGGCCGTGGTGGACGAAGACGGCCGCCCGGTCGGCATCATCGAACGCAACGCCTTCACCCTGCGGATGGCGGCTGAGTTCGGGCGCGCCCTCTATGCCAGGAAACCCGCCGAAAGCCTGATGGACCGCAACGCCCCCGTGGCCGATGCGGCGACCAGCGCAGAGGCCTTCTTCCAGGCCTATGGGGCGGCGGAACTGGGCGCCCTGCTGAGCGGCTTCGTCGTGGTGGCGGACGGCCGCTACGTCGGCGTCGGCACGGCGCTGCAGGTCGTTCAGGCCGGGGCGGCGCTTCACCGCCAGCGCGCTGAAGAGATGAGCGCCCTGGCCCGCGACCTGGCCATCGCCGAGGCCGAGGCCGTCGCCTCCAGCCGCGCCAAGTCCGAATTCCTTGCGGTGATGAGCCACGAAATCCGCACGCCGCTGAACGGGGTGCTGGGCGTCGCCGCCCTGATGGACAGGAAGCTGGAGCAGGAAGAACTGCGCCCCTACGTCCGCACCGTCATCGATTCCGGCCAGAGCCTGCTGCGGCTGCTGACCGACGCCCTGGACATGTCGCGCGCCTCGGCCGGGATGCTGACCCTGGAAGAAGAGCCACTGAACCTGTCGGCCGTCGCCTTCGATATCGACGCCCTGTGGCGGGCGCGCGCGGAAGAAAAGGCGTTGACCCTGACCGTCCGCACCGACTTCGAATCCAGCCCCTGGGTCCGGGCGGACGGCATGCGGATCAAGCAACTGCTGAACAATCTGGTCGGCAACGCCCTGAAGTTCACCCAGTCGGGCGGCGTGGTCGCCACGCTAGCCAGTCGGATGACCCGCGACGGGCTCAGGGTCGAACTGACGGTGGACGACAGCGGCCCCGGCGTGCCCGAAGCGGCGGCGGCGACCATCTTCGACCCCTTCAACATCGGCAAGGCCGGGCGCGAGGGCGCCGGCGCCGGCCTGGGCTTGGCAATCTGCCGCCAGATCGCCGAGCGTATGGACGGAACCATCGGCCTCAGCGTGTCGCCGCTGGGCGGGGCGCGGTTCCACGTCGTCCTGCCCCTGAGCGCCTGCGCGGCGGACGAGGCGGGCGGCGCCCCGAGCATGGCCGACCCGACCCCGCACGAGACGCTTCACGTGCTGGTCGTCGACGACAACCCCACCAACCGTTTCGTCGCCGGCAAGCTGTTGGAGATGTTCGACTGCACTGCGGAGATGGCCGAGAACGGCCGCGAGGCGCTGGAGGCCGTTCAGAACCGGCGCTTCGACCTGGTGCTGATGGACATCAAGATGCCGGTCATGGACGGGGTCGCCGCCACCCGCGCGATTCGCGCCCTGCCCGGCCCGGTCGCCCGACTGCCCATCCTGGCCCTGACCGCCAACGCCGATGAGCGCGACGAGCTGGACTATATCGCCGCCGGCATGAACGGGGTGGCGCAAAAGCCGATCCAGCCCGACGCCCTGTTGAACGCCATCCGCCTCGTTTTGGCCGGCGTCGAAGCCGAGGCCGAGGCTGACCGCTTGATTGAGGCAGCCGCCGCCTGAACCCACCGGCCCAAACGAAGAACGCCCGCCCCGGAAAACCGGAACGGGCGTTGATCTTGGTCGGTGCGACTGTGGCTTAAGCCAGAGCGGCGCGGACCTTTTCGGCGACGGCCTTGAAGCCGGTCGGGTCGGCGGCGATCGAGGCCAGGACCTTGCGGTCCAGTTCGATGCCGGCCTTGTTCAGGCCGTTGATGAACTGGCTGTAGGTGAAGCCTTCCAGACGGGCGGCGGCGTTGATGCGCTGGATCCACAGGGCGCGGAAGTTGCGCTTCTTGGTGCGACGGTCGCGATAGGCGTATTGCCCGGCGCGATCGACGGCGGCCTTGGCCGTACGGATGGTGTTCTTGCGGCGGCCGGAGAAGCCCTTGGCCTGCTCCAGAACCTTCTTGTGCTTGGCGTGCGAGGTTACGCCACGTTTTACGCGAGCCATGTCGCTATTCCTTCAAATTCTTTGGGATGGAGATCAGTCGTACAGCGCGCGCCGATCAGGCGTACGGCATGTAGGATTTGATCTTCTTGGCGTCGGCGTCGGCCATGACCTTGGTGCCGCGGTTCTGGCGGATGTATTTCGAGTTGTGGCTGATCAAGCGGTGACGCTTGCCTGCAACGCCCGACTTCACCTTGCCAGTGGCCGTGAATTTGAAGCGCTTCTTGGCGCCTGACTTCGTCTTCAGTTTCGGCATTTCAGTCTCCTTTTTGGAGGGCTACCGCCCTTCGGGCTGCTTGAGCCGTGGGGAGGTGGTCTTCCAGAGTTTAAGAACCGCCCAGGCATGCCTGTTCGCCCGGCGGTTCGGTACGCGAAGGCGCGGCTTGTAGGCGAAGACGCCTGCCGACGCAAGACGTGAGTCAGGACAAGGACTTGGGGGCCATTTCGTCGGCGGCCTTGCCCCGTTGGATCGCCCGTCCGGCGTTGATCGCCATGACCGCCGCCGGGATGGTCAGCAGCGCCCCGACCAGAAAGGGCCAGTCGTGCCCCAGGCCCGAAAACAGCGCGCCCGCGATCATCGGCCCGAAGATGCGCGCCACCGAACTGGAGGCCATGTTCAGCCCCAGCATGGCCCCCTGCCGGTCGGGCGGCGAGGCGCGGCTGATCATGGCCGAGATATTGGGCATGGCCATCGACATGCCGCACGCGCCCAGCGCCATGACCATTGGAATGACCCAGCCCTGGACGATGGGAATGGACAGGGCGCCCAGCTCCAGCCGGGTCGCCGGGAACCAGGCGACGGGCGCCAGCACCTGCAGCACCAGCGAGCTTCCGAACAGCAGCATGCCGACCGCCAGCACGCGCGATTCGCCGAACCGCCGCGCCAGCTTTCCGGCGAAGAACCCCTGGTTCAGGGTCGAGACGATGCCCACGATCATGAAGCTGAGCCCCACCTCGCGCGCACCCCAAGCGTAACGGCTCTCGGCCCACAGGCCGAACACGCTCTCCATCGCCGAAAACCCGGCCATATAGATCAGGGTCACCACCAGCACCCGCGACACCACATCATTGTCGCGTGCGTCTTTCAGCCCCGCCAGGAAGGCCGGACGCGGTGCGGCGGGATCGGCCTTGGCCCGGCTCTCGCGCAGGAAGACGATCACCCCGACCGCCGCCACAGCCGCAAGCGCCGCCGCCAGGAAGATCGGCAACTGATAGCCGAGACGCCCCAACTGCGGCTGCGTCAGCAGCCCGCCCAGCCCCGGCCCGACGATGAAGCCCAAGCCGAACGCGGCGCCGATCAGCCCCATCCGCCCCGCCCTCTGTTCCGGCGGGGTGACGTCGGCGACATAGCCCTGGACCGTGGAGATATTGCCCGCGCCCAAGCCGGTGAACAGCCGCACCGCGATCGCCAGCCAGATGTTGGGCACGAAGGCCAGCATCAGATAGCCCAGCGCATTGGCGATCAGGGTCATCAGCAACACGGGTTTGCGCCCGATCCGATCCGACAGCCGCCCCCAGAACGGCTCGGCGAAGAACTGACCCAGCGAATAAGCCGAGAACATCAGCGTGATCTGCCACGCCTCGGCCTGCAGGCTCTGGGCGAAGAAGGGCAGCAGCGGCACCACCAGCCCGAACCCGACCAGATTGATGAACACCGTGCCGAACAACACGGCCAGCGCCGGGGTCTTGAGCTTGGGCGGGGTCGTCGGTGTCGCGGTCATGGCCAAACGCTTAGCGCGACGCATCGTCGCTAGCGAGGCGGATTGTTCGCCTCCAGAAACCGCACGGTTTCGCGCAGCATCTGCCGGCGGGTGTCGGCGCGCGACAGCCAGTGATCCTCGCCCGCCAGCTCGATCAGCTCGACCGGCTTTCCGGCCCGCCGCATCGCCTCGGCCATGACGCGGCTTTGTTCGATGGGGACCACGGTGTCGTCGCGGCCGTGGATTAGCAACAACGGCGCCTCGACCGTTGTGGCAAGATGTGCGGGCGAAAGCGCGTCCAGCGCCCGATCGTTGAAGCGAGCCGCCCCCATGAAGCGGTTCCAGTAACGGACTGTCTGATTGTTGCGCCCGCCCTCCTGCCGCGCCTCCCAGTTCACCATGCGGCGCAGGTCGGAGACGCCGGACACCGCCACGCCGCAGCGATAGACGCCCTTGTCCAACGTCAGTCCCGCCATGGCGGCGTAACCGCCGTAGCTGGCCCCGACGACGCAGACCCGGTCGGGATCGACGATGCCCTGCTCGGTCAGCCAGCGCACGCCGTCGGACAGGTCCGTCTGCATCTTGCGGCCCCACTCGCCGTATCCCGCTTCAAGGAAGGCGCGGCTGTAGCCCGTCGAACCCCGGAAATTGGCCTGAAGCACCGCATAGCCGCGCGAGGCCAGGGCTTGGCCCCACCAATCGAAGCCCATCACATCGCGTGAGGCCGGCCCGCCATGAGCCAACACCACCAGCGGCAGCTTTGACGGATCATCCACACCGGGCGGCAGCGTCAGATAGCCGGAAATCTCCAGCCCGTCCGCCGCCGCGTACTGGATCTGGCGCACGGCCCCGACCTGTTCCGCTGCGATTTCGGGGTAGGACTGGGCCAGAATTTCGGCGACGCCACGGTCGAAGTTCACCAGCTGGTACAGGCCGGATTCATTCTTGTCGGTAAAGACCAGCGCCATGGTCTGGTCCTCGTTCCAGGAAACCAGACGCGGCGCCTTGTCCACGAACGCGCGCGCGATGGCCCTCCACCGCCGAGCGGCCTCCGGCTCCAGGAACTCATACCGGGTTCCGTCCTCTTCCTCGCGCGACGCGCCCAAAAGAAGCCGGGTCGCCGAGTGGTGGATCAGGCTGTCGGGGTGATGTTCGAAAGGCAGGCGGGTCCACTCGCCCGTGTCCACATTCACCTCGAACATGACGGCGGGCGTCTCTCCGTCGAGATCCTGCTGCGCCAGATCGGGACGATCCGCGCCGATCACTATCGTGCGTGGCGTACGGCCCATGCCGTAGAAGGCGGGCGTATCGACCGGCGCATCGACGCTCCAGGCTCCATAAAAACCACGACCGCGCGGCAGCATCAGCGTCCAACGCCCGCTTCGTTCGACATAGCGGGCCATGGCGATGACCTCGCCCTGGCCGTCCACCACATAGTCGGTCGTCTCCCGGGTCATGATCTTCACGGGACGACCTCGACCGGTCTTCAGGTCGATCTGATGCAGATTGATCTGACCGTTGGCGAGATTGACGCCCCGCGCGAACAGCACCTCTCCCTCTGGAGTCCTGCGGATCGAGGGCCAGCCGTAGAGCACCGCCAGGACATCCGGCGTGTTGCTCAGCACCTGAACCAGCTTCTTCTTTTCGAGATCGACGATCTGACCGAAGTAGAGTTCCGAAAGGGGCACCCCCAGCGTCGGAATGCTCCGGCTCTGGGACGTGATCACCAGAACCCTGCCCTCGCCGATCCAGCGCAGGTCTCGCACCTTGATCTCGCCGACCGTGGCGGTGAAGACGAGTTCCCCCGTCGCCATGTTTGTAACGACGATGGCGCGCGTTTCGCCCACGACTGCGATCAGGGCGATCAAATCGCCGCTTGGCGACAGCTCCATCAGTTCCACGGCTGGAGAGGCGCTATAGGCCTCCAGCGGAGGCGGAGCGTTTTGCGCCTGGACTTGGGCTTGGGCGCCGGAAACGAAAGCGCCGCCCAGGGCGACGACGCTCAACACGGTGAGGATCAATCCCGACAAAACAGACTTCAGCATGAACTCCCCCATCCACGGCAAAGCTCAACCAGAAGACGCGCGTGGACGCAAGCAGCGGATGCGTCAACGAAAAACGCCCCGGTCCTGCGACCGGGGCGTCCTGTATTCAGCGATGGATCGCGATCAGCGCGGGGCCAGGATCATGATCATCTGGCGGCCTTCCATCTTGGGCGAGAACTCGACCTTGGCGATTTCGTCGAAATCGGCCTGGACCTTGTTCAGCAGCTTCATGCCCAGTTCGGGGTGCGCCATTTCGCGACCGCGGAAACGAAGCGTAACCTTGACCTTGTCGCCCTCGTCGAAGAAGCGGTGCATGGCCTTGGTCTTCACCTCGTAGTCGTGGGTGTCGATGTTGGGGCGCAGCTTGATTTCCTTGAGCTCGACGACCTTCTGGCGCTTGCGCTGCTCGGCCTTCTTCTTCTGCTCCTGGAAACGGTGCTTGCCGTAATCGAGGATCTTGACCACCGGCGGCTCGGAGGTGGAGACGATCTCGACCAGGTCCATCCCGGCTTCTTCGGCGGCTTCGAGCGCGGAAGAGGTGGGCATGACGCCCTGTTTCTCGCCGTTCTGGTCGATGAGCAGAACGCGAGGGGCGCGGATATCCTGGTTCATACGCGGCCCGTCTTTCACGGGTGGCGCTTGCATGGGACGGCGAATGGGCGTCGTTTCCTTATGTGGTCAGAGAAGGCGTGTGTCTTGATAAGCGGAATGGCGCAGCTTGCGCCACGTTCCCCTCAAGGCCGCAATATGCGCCCGGAAGGCCGGTTTTTCAAGGCTTCGCGGGCGGGGCGCCGATATAGGCGTCGTGCAGCGCCAGCACCGCCTCGAAGACGTGATCCACGCTGAGATCCTCGATAGGTGCGAACTGGCCCCGCGTCTCGTTGGACGCCGCCGTGCGCGTCTTCGGACCCCACGGACCGTACAGCCACCACTCGGTCGGACCGAACAGGCCCAGCGTGGGTCGACCCAGGGCCGCCGACACATGCATCAAGCCTGAGTCGTTGCCGACGAACAGATCGGCCCGGTCGATGGCGGCGGCCGAGGCCAGGATATCGCCCTTGCCGACGAAATCGATGCCGCGCGCGCCTGCGGCCTCCAGCGCCGGGGTCGCCGGCGGCCTGTCACCCGGCCCGCCCACGGGCATGAAGCGCCAGCCCGCGAAACGCGGCTCGGCCTTCAGCTTCTCGACCAGCGCGCCCCAGCGGTCGGCGGGCCAGCTCTTGCCCGGCTGATGCGCGATGGGGGCGAGCGCGATGATCCGGCGGGGACCGGTCCCGCCCGCCAGCTGCGGATCGATGACGGCGGCGGCCTCAGACCGCGCCTGATCGTCCAGGAAGATTTCGGGATCCAGCGGCGTCTGCGACCCCATCAGGCGCGACACCATCTCGACCTTGCGCAGGCCGGTCTCCCAAGACCGATTATAGACCACACGCCGTTTCGCCGGGACCAGATAGCTCAGCGCCGAACCCCGGATGTCGATGACCAGGTCCCAGCGCGTGCCGACGACCTGTTTCCACAGGTCGAGCCAGTGACCGGCCATCTTCTTCTTGTCGAGCACGATGGTGCGCACCACGCCCGGCGCATTGCGGAAAAAGGGCGCGGGCGGCCGGCCGCAGGCGACGGTGATCTGCGCCCCCGGAACCTGGCGCGCGATCTCACGGATCACCCCCGACGAGATGACGCAGTCGCCGATGCGGTTGGAGGTGACGAACAGAACTTGGGGCGCGGACATGGGCCTGTTTTCCGCCATCGCGCGTCGCGGTCAAGGGTGACGGCGGCGGAAAGTCCGGGCAGAACGGCGGCCATGACCGACATCCAGCACCTGTCCCGCCCCGACGGGGAAACCCTCGCCTTCCGCCACATCGAGGGCGACGGCCCGACCATCATCTGGATCGGCGGCTTCCGCTCGGACATGGAGGGGACCAAGGCCCTGGCGCTGGAGGCGGCCGCACGCGACCGCGGCTGGTCCTACGTCCGCTACGACCATTTCGCCCACGGCCAGTCGTCGGGCGACTGGCGTCAGGCCACCATCGGCCGCTGGCGCGAGGATGCCATCGCCCTTATCGACAGCCTGTCCGGCCCGGTCATCCCCGTGGGCTCGTCGATGGGCGGCTGGGTGTCGCTGCTGGCGAGCCTGGCCCGGCCCGAGCGGATCAAGGGGCTGGTCCTGATCAACCCGGCCCAGGACTTCACCGAACGGCTGATGTGGCCGGGCTTGGCCGACCACGAACGCCAGGCCATCCTGCGCGAGGGCGAGACCCTTATCGTCGAGGAAGGCCTGGGCGAATACGTCCTGACGCGGCGTATGTTCGAGGAGGCGCGCGACTGGCTGCTGCTGGACGGCGTCATCAACATCGTCGCGCCGGTCCATGTGCTCCAGGGCCGCGCCGACGACGTGGTGCCGTGGCGGCATCAGATCGAGCTGGTCGAGCGGCTGACTGGCGGCGACGTGCGGCTCGACCTGATCGAAGGCGGGGACCACCGCCTTTCAACGCCGACCGACCTCGACCGGCTGGTCGCGGCCGTGGAGGCGATGCGGAGCTAGATCCTCCCCCGTTTACGGGGGAGGATCGGGTCAACCCTTACCCGTCAGCGCCCCATACAGGTCCGTCCGGCGATCGCGGAAGAACCCCCAGGCCGCGCGATACTTGTCCAGTTCATCCAGGTCGAAGCGGTGCACCAGCACCCCCTCCTCCTCGGCGCCCAGGCTCTCGACCAGGTCGCCGCGCTGATCGGCGATGAAGGAATGGCCGTAGAAGGTCTGGCCCACCTCGGTCACCGTCTCATGACCGATCCGGTTGGCGCCGACGACCGGCACTGCATTGGACACCGCATGCCCCTGCATGGCGCGCCGCCACGGCTCGGCCGTATGCAAGTCCGCGTCATGTGGCTCGGTGCCGATGGCGGTCGGATACATCAGGACGTCGGCGCCCATCAGCATCATGGCCCGCGCCGCTTCCGGGAACCACTGGTCCCAGCAAATGCCCACCCCCACCTTGCCGAACCGGGTGTCCCAGACCTTGAAGCCCGTGTCGCCCGGCCGGAAATAATACTTCTCCTGATAGCCGGGACCGTCGGGGATATGGCTCTTGCGATAGACGCCCAGGGCTTCGCCGTCCGCGTCCAGCATGACCATCGAGTTGTAATACTGCGGCCCGTCCTTCTCGAAGATCGAGACGGGAATGGCCACGCCCAGTTCCTTGGCCACGGGCGCCATGGCCGTGACGCACGGATGTTCGCGCCATTCATAGGCCTGGGTGAACCAGTGCTCCTCCTGCGAGACGCAGAAATACGGCCCCTGGAACAGCTCCGACGGCAGGATCACCTGCGCGCCCTTGCCCGCCGCCTCGCGCACGAAGTCGATGGTCTTATTGATGTTCGCCTGCATGTCCTCGCCATACGAGGTCTGGATGCCGGCGACGGTGATGTTGCGGGTCATGCGGGCTCCTGCTGGGAGATACAGTGGAACGAGCCGCCGCCGGTCAAGATGGCCTTGGACGGCAGGGGAATGATCTCGTGATCGGGGAAGGCTTCCTTCAACGCCTTGCAGGCCATGTCGGCTGCGGCATCGTCGCCATAGGTGGGCACGACCACGGCGCCGTTGGCGATCAGGAAGTTCATGTGGCTGGCCGGGATGGGGCGCTCGTCCTCGTCCAGCACCAGGCCCGGCGACGGGATCCTCAGTACACGGATCTTGCGGCCCTTGGCGTCGGTCATGCCCGACAGATCGCGCGCCGTGGCGTCATAGACGTCGGCGTTCGGATCGTTGCGACCCCAGGCCACCGGGCAGGCCACGACGCCCGGCGCGACGAACCGCGCCAGATTGTCGACATGCCCGTCGGTGTGGTCGTTCAGCAGGCCGTCGCCCAGCCAAAGCACGGCCTTGGCCCCGATGGCCTTTTCCAGTGCGGCGGTCGCGACCGCCTCATCCTGGTTCCAGGCCGGGTTGCGATTGGGGTTCAGCAGGCACTGGCGCGTGGTCAGGACCGTCCCCTCCCCGTCGTGATCCAGCGACCCGCCCTCCATGACGAAGTCGTTCCACGTCAGGGCCACCCCCGAATGCTCGCCGATCTGACCGGCGACCAGATCGTCGCCCGGCATGTCGTATTTCCCGCCCCAGCCGTTGAACCTGAACGCCGTCGCCGTCTTCGATCCCGCGCCGAAGATCGGCCCGGTGTCGCGCAGCCAGATGTCGCCGAACTCTCCAGCCACGACCTCGACATTCTCGACCCCGGCGAAGCGCGCCTGGGCGTCCGCCAGCACCTCGGCCTTGCCGACCATCAGCTTGACCTGTTCACGCCCCGGCCCGGCCAGCGCTCGCACCAGCCCCTCGACCTCGTCCTGCGCCTGCTCCAGCGCCTCGAACCAGTATTCCGCATGGCTAGGCCAACCCACCCACATGGCGCGGTGCGGAGCCCACTCTGCGGGGATGGCGGCAGGGATGGGAGCGGTCATCGGCGAACTGATCCTGTCTAGAGTTCCGGCGAGACATCCGGGACGAAACGCGAGCCGCGCCATATGGCCCCTCCCGCCCCCGACTTCAACGCCGGGCCAATACACCAAAGAAAAAGGGCGGCCCGCGAACGGACCGCCCTTCGTCGTTTCAGTCTGGCTTAGCCTTAGAAGGCGTAGCGGATCGAAGCCATGACGGTGCGCGGGGCGCCGATGCCCGCGAACGGACGGCTGTAACCCAGTTGCCCAGGGGTCGCCGAGGCGCGAGTACCCAGCGTGCTGTAGTATTGCTCGTCGAACAGGTTGATCACGTTCACCTGCAGGTAGGTGCCGTTCAGCCCCAGGGCCGTGAAGTCGAAGCGGGCGTCCAGATCGACGACGGTGAAGGCGTCAACCTTCAGGTCGTTGACGTCGGTGACCCAGCGCTCACCCGTGTACTTGCCTTGGATGCCGGCCGAGAAGACGTCGTTGAACTTGTACGACGCACGCAGGGAGAACATTTCTTCCGGCGTTTCGACCTGCTTCTTGCCCTTGGTCTGAAGTTGAGCGCCGGCGGCGTTGTAGACGTAGTCGTCTTGCAGTTCGCTGTTGAGCAGCGAAACCGTGCCGTAGAGGTTCAGGCGCTCGGTCGGCTGCCAGCCCACCGAAGCTTCGAAGCCGGTGCTTTCGACCGAGCCGACGTTACGGTCGACGAACTGGCCGAGGTCTTCGTCAAAAGTGCTGACGATGCGGTTATCAAACTTATTCTGGAACACCGAGGCCTGAGCCACGACGGTCGAGGTCGTGAAGCGGTAGCCCAGATCGATGTTCTTGGAGGTTTCAGGCTGAACCGTGGGGTTGCCCAGCGAGCCATCCGCCAGACGGGTGGTGCTGTACAGGCTGTCCGTGCGCGGAGCCGACAGCGATTCGCTGTAGCTGGCGAAGACCGAGTGCGCGTCGCCAAAGCGATAGTTGGCGCCGACGTTGGGCAGGATGTCGTCGTATTTCACCGTGCGTTGGAACGGCTGGATGTATTCCGTCGTGCCACGGCCCGCGAAGGTCACGTTGCCGTTGGCCAGGGTCGCGTTCGGCACTTCGGTGGTGCAGATCACGTTCGACGACGCGTTCTGAGTGTAGCAGTTCTGGTTCAGCTCGCGCTCGAAGAATGGCGCACGAACACCGAGGTTGATCGTCAGAGCTTCCTGCAGGAAGCGACCGCGGTATTCCAGCGAGAATTGGTTCAGCGAAGCGATCGACTTACGGTCACGAGACTGAAGGTTGTAGCCGTCCAGATTGGTGACGCGGTTGTTGTCGTCGTTGCGGCCACCGAACTCATCGACGAAGCTAGGGTTGGTCGGGTCCGAGAAGTCGACGAAGCCATAGTTGCCGGTCTGACGGTGACGACCCCAATCCAACGCATAGGCGGCGCGCAGACGGTGGTTGTCGTTCAGATCCCAGATCAGCGAACTGTTCACGCCATAACGATGCGTGTTCGTGTTGGACGGCGACATGACGCGCACGCGGTCCAAAATGTCACCGTCGCCGTTCAGGTCGACGCCGCCGGTGGCCTGGGTGCCACGCAGCAACAGATCCGTTTCGGACAGCACCGTCTGTTGGGTGCCGCCGTTGGCGAGAGTGTACTGGAACGAGGGGTCGATCGTCAGCACCAGGCCGTCGCGCAGGGTGAAGCGCGAGTTGCCGCGAACGTTGCCGGTGTTCGACGGGTTAATCCGCAGACCCCAATAGTTGGAGCCGTTCGGGTCGTTATCGACTTCGCCGCCACGAATGGTCGGGGCGGTGTAGGTGCGATCAAAGTCGACACCCCAGCCGAACGGGCTGGTTTCGACGTCGCTCACGCAGACCTGAGTCTGAGCAACGTCGCAGAAGCCCGTGGCGGTGGCCAGGTTCGGGCCGTTATAGTTGTTGTTGCGGTTCTCGTTGTAGTGACCTGACAGCGCGACGAAGTCGCCATTGTCGTTCAGGCGCTGATAGATACGCGCATTGAACTGGGTCTTCTCCAGTTCGCCGATACCCTTGAACTTGTCGTACTTGGTGTACGAAGCCGCGACCCATGCCGTCGTGCCCCAGGGGCCGAACTCACCGGTGTTGAACAAGCCCATGGCGCGACGATAGTTGAAATCGCCCAGCGATCCCTGCAGCCAGCCGCCCATATCGGCGGTCGGACGGATCGTCACATAGTTGATGGTGCCGCCGGTGGCCGACGCCGTGGGACTGTCGACATCGGTCGAGCCGGTGTTGACCGAGGCGCGCTCGATCAGTTCCGGATCCATCTGCTGGTTGGTGTAGGCGGAGTAGTTGCCGGTGTCGTTCAGCGGGATGCCGTCGAACGTCAGCGAGACGCGGGCGCCATCGAAGCCGCGCAGGCGAATGTTACCACCCGACGAACCGTATGGGTCGGCGTTGGTGAAGCTGAGGCCGGGCGTCAGGTTCAGCGTCTGCAGGATAGTCTGGCCAGCGGCCTGAGTTGCGATGAACTCCTGGTTGACGGTGTTGCGGGTCTTCGCGACGGTTTCAGCCACAGCCAATCCATCCAGGTTGCGCGGACCACGCGCACCCGTGACGATGACCTGATCGACTTCGGTCGCTTCCGTACCGGTCGATTGGGCGGAAGCGGCGCCGACGAAGGCGAGCGAGCCGACAAGGGCGGTGGTCGCCCAGATCAGGCTTTTACGGTTGTTCATAACATCTATCCCCAGATGGACGGCGCGAAGGGCCAGCGGCAAGCGGCCATCGCCTGTCGCAATCCAGCCCCCTCTAGGACCGATGTTGAACCTTGGGACGACAGTTATGTAACAGCAATATGACAGCGCCCTGGGAGTGGTCTTGGCGCCACACCCCTGCGGATCAGCATTGTGCGCTCAGTCCGAGGCGCGCTCGAAGACGTCCACGATGCCGCGCGCCGTAGGAAGTATCGCATGGGGTTCGTGGAAGTTGCCGTTGACCTGGCTCTGAGCGATCACATGCGCGCGGAAGCGCGTGAACAGATCGGCGTCGGGTGCCTCGGGCTTTGACCAGAAACCGTCTAGAGGTTGCTGGTCGGTCAGACCCTCGAAATCGAAGAAGGCGTCGCCCAGAGCCTTGACCGGCGTGTGGAAACCCAGCGCCGACAGGGCGGCGCTGGAATTGTTGACCACCATGCCCCGCGATGCGCGACACAGGGCCGCCAGATTGCCGCCGTCGATGAAATCGACGCGCCCAGCCAGGCCGCGCTCCTCGGCAAGACGCATCGTGACAGCCCGAAGATTGACCAGCCCCGGATCGAGAGGGTGGTTCTTGACCAACAGCCTCGTTGCAGGCGGCGCCTTGGCGGCGAAGCTGCTTATCACCGCCGTCAGGAAGGCGCGGTTGTCGGCGTAGCGCGAATAGCGCAGCAACTGCGCATCGCCCTCGCGCTGCAGGCAGGCGATGAAGAAGTCGCCACGCGCCTTGATGACCTCGGCGTCGCAGTTTTCAGCCTTGCGGAAGGCCAGGCTGATGTATCGGCGCATATGGCCGACGCACTGCTTCAGCGGCGAGAAGACATAGGGCGCCGCATAGTGCGGGAAGAGCGCTTTTCCGATCACCTGGACCGCATGATAGGCGCTGATGTTGGCGACGTGGTGCGGCAGGATCTTGCCGACCGCCGCAGGCTCCGGCAGGTGCGGCGCCGGTTCGGGATAACCGTCACGGAAGCGCGGCAAGGCGCTGGAACCGTTGACGCCGTTGCGCTCGACCGTCACCCAGTCAGGGCGGAAATAACCGTTTTCCAGCACCCATATGCGGGCATCCAGGCTTTCGGCCGCCGCCAGAACCGCGCGATTATAGACGCCGGCCTCTCCGAACACGACGATATCGCTGAAACCGGAAGCAAGATCTTCCAGACCGTCGATCCAGGCCTTCGCCGTATCCTTGAACGTAATGCCGCCCGGACGACGCCAGTTCAGGGCGTCTCCGGCATTGAAGATCATCCGTTTCACGACGGCGCCACGCGCCTCCAGCACCGAGGCCATCGCCGACCCGAACGCTCCGAAAGGCGCAGAGACGATCAGAAACCGACGCCCCGCCAAAGGTTGAAGGTCAAGCCGCTTAGCAGGCGGAAAAGAGGAGATGACGGCCGATTGCGCGGCCTGAGGCGCTCGAAGACGCAGTTGGGCATCGGGACGAACCCCGTCCGCTCGCAGCCGATAACGTCGGCGACGTCGCGCCGAAAGAAGCCTGGAAGACGAGCGCAGATCCACCATCAAGCCCACCCGTGTGGTGAAGCGGCGGCGCATACACTGGCGAGGCCGATACAATCACGACGTTTAAGAAGGGGGATCATCTTGGCCCTTGTGTCGCGCCAACTCGATGCGATCAATCGAAATCGCAAACCCCTAGCGGGTTTTGGCACACCGACTCCGTGAGGTGCTTTTTTCACATCAAAACCGCCACCGCCCTGAAGGCGGCGACGGCTCGATGTCTTGAAATCGACAGCTTCCATGATCCGCAAGTCGCCGGCCTGGCGGTCCAGACCGGCTTCCTGAGGTCTTAGAAGTTGATGTCGATGGTCGCGCGGCGGTTGAGCGGTTCACGCACACCGTCGGCGGTCGGCTTGGCCAGGTTGGTTTCGCCCTTGCCGTCGATGGCGATGACGCCGCCGTTGACGCCTGCAGCAACCAGCGAGTCCGCGACGGTGCGCGAACGGCGGTTGGACAGACCCAGGTTATAGGCGGCCGAACCCGAGGTGTCGGTGTAGCCGACGATCACGACGCGCGTCGGACGACCCGACTTGGCGTAGTTGGCGGCTTGCGTCACGACCGAGCGGGCTTCCGCGGTCAGGTCCGAGCGATCCCAGTCGAAGTAGACGACGAACTGGCGAGCGACCGGGGTCTGAGCGACCGGCGCCGGGGGCGGCGGGGGCGGAGGAGGCGGCGGGGGCGGCGGGGGCGGGGGAGGCGGCGGCGGCGGAGCGTCTTCCGCACCGAAGCTGTAGCGCAGACCCAGGGTCACGGTGTGCGACTGATCATAGTCGCCGTCCCATTCGCCGAAGGAGGTCGCGCCGACGCCCGTGCCGACCGTCGTCGAGGCGAACGAAGAATCGCCCGTCAGGTAGCGGTAGGTCAGGTCGATATTGGCGCGGTCGCCGATGGCCCAGGCCAGACCTGCGATCGCCTGAGCGGCGAACTTGGTCGAGTCGTCGTCAGCCGTGAAGGTGGCGCCGCGGTTGGCGCGCAGGTTGCCCGTGATGTCCGTCTTGACGTGGTTCACACCAGCGCCAAGGCCGACGAAGGGACGGATGCCCCAGGCTTCGTAACCGAAGTCATAGATGACGTTCGCCATCAGGGTCATCGATTCGATGTCGCCTTCAGGAGAGAAGCAACCGTCCGTCGCCGGGGTGAAGTTGCAGACGCCCTGCGTGCCCGAAACGGCGCGAACCGTGCCGACATCGCCCGAGCGGTAGCCGCCTTCGAGTTCCGCACGCCAGTTGGGGTTGAAGCGATAGCCGAGACGGGCGAACGCCGCCCAGCCGTCGTTCACTTCATAGTTCCACGACGCGCCGGTCGTGGACGACTCGGCGTTGATGTCGTCGATCATATGGTAACCGGCGTCGATCGCCCCGTACCAACCATTGGGTTCTGCCGATGCGGCTCCGGCTGCGAACAGCCCGGCTGCGGCGACAGAGGCGAGAAGTTTGAGCTTCATAGCTTCCTCACTGTGTGAATTGCGCGAAGCTGCGCGTTGGCACAGCGTTCCCGAGCCGAACGGCATGGCTGGCGTCCGGTTCCGCTCTCGGATTAGGATTGTGACGACTGTGGCGCCGTTTCAACACATTGGGCGCCGGCGGAAGGGAACGATTATGGCGATGCGGTTCGACGGACAGGTGGCGATCGTGACGGGGGCCGGCGGCGGGCTGGGGCGTGAGCACGCCTTGGCGCTGGCGGCGCGCGGGGCCAAGGTGGTGATCAACGACCTGGGCGGGGCCCGCGACGGCTCGGGCGGATCGGCCAGCGCAGCCGAGGCCGTGGTCGCCGAGATCGAGGCGGCCGGCGGCGAGGCCATCACCAACGCCGCCTCCGTCACGGACTATGCGGCGGTTCAGGCCATGGTCGATCAGGCCATGGCGAAATGGGGCCGGGTCGACATCCTGGTGAACAATGCCGGCGTCCTGCGCGACAAGACCTTCGCCAAGATGGAGATCGAGGATTTCCGCTTCGTCGTCGATGTCCACCTGATGGGGGCGGTCAACTGCACCAAGGCGGTGTGGGAGATCATGCGGGGGCAGAACTACGGCCGGATCGTGATGACCACCTCGTCCTCGGGCCTGTACGGCAACTTCGGACAGTCGAACTATGGCGCCGCAAAGATGGCTCTGGTCGGCCTGATGCAGACCCTGTCGATCGAGGGCGCCAAGAACGACATCCGCGTCAACTGCCTGGCGCCCACCGCCCACACCCGCATGACCGAGGACCTGGGCGCGGCGCTTCCGCTGGAGGCCCTGTCCCCTGCCCTCGTCACGCCCGGCCTGCTGTATCTGGTCAGCGTCGATGCTCCCAGCCGCGCCATTCTGGCCGCCGGGGCCGGCGGGTTCGAACGGGCTTACGTCACCCTGACCCAAGGCGTGTTCATCACCGGAGAGGATGCCCCGGAACAGGTCGCGGCGCGTTTCGACGCCATCTCGGACCGCACCGGCGAGATCGTGCCGGAGATGGGCGCCGCCCAGGGCATGATCGAACTGACCAAGGCCCAGAAGGCGCACTCCTGACCTCGTCATCCTCGCGGGCTTGCCCCGAGGATCGGGCGACGATCAGACTATGCCTCACCCGTTCGCACCTACGGTGGACCATCCGATCCTCGGGTCAAGCCCGAGGATGACGAGGTGTAGGATCGTGTCTTGCGTTGACGTGGCGGCAGGCGCCTAACTTCACTCCAGAGGAAACCGGCCTCAAGCAGCGCGAAGCGCGATAGGCCAAACAAAAATGGGCTCAAGCAGCCCGAAGGGCGATAGCCCCAGGAGGGAAGCTCATGCGCGAAGCCGTCATCGTCTCCACCGCCCGCACCCCGATCGGCCGGGCCTATCGCGGGGCCTTCAACGACACCCAGGCCCAGCAGCTGGGCGCCCATGCGGTGAAACACGCGGTTCAGCGCGCCGGCGTCGATCCGGCCGAGATCGAGGACGTCGTCATGGGCGCGGCCCTGCAGCAGGGCTCGACCGGCACCAATGTGGCGCGCCAGATCGCCCTGGCCGCTGGCCTGCCCTCCACCGTTCCAGGCATGAGCCTGGACCGCCAGTGCGCCTCGGGCCTGATGGGCATCGCCACGGCGGCCAAACAGGTGGTGTTCGACCAGCAGAAGATGGCGGTCGGCGGCGGGCTGGAAAGCATCTCCCTGGTCCAGAACCAGCACATGAACCTGTACCGCGGCAAGGACGAGGCTCTGCTGAAGCTGGCGCCGCACATGTATATGTCGATGCTGGAGACGGCCGAGGTCGTGGCCCGACGCTATGGCATCGACCGCGACCGCCAGGACGAATATGCGCTCCAGTCCCAGCAGCGCACGGCGGCGGCGCAGGCGGCGGGCCGTTTCGACGCCGAGATCGTGCCCATGACCACCTCCATGCTGGTCACCGACAAGGCGACTGGCGAGACCTCCTCTAAAGAGGTCACACTGTCGAAGGATGAGGGCAACCGGCCCGAAACCGCTCTGGAGGGCCTGAAGTCGCTGAAGCCCGTCTTCGGCAGCGGCGAGGAAATCCAGCAGGGCGAGTTCATCACCGCCGGCAACGCCTCACAGCTGTCGGACGGCGCCTCGGCCTGCGTGATCATGGAGGCCGGCGAGGCGGTGAAGCGCAATCTTCAACCGCTTGGCGTCTATCGCGGCATGGCTGTCGCCGGCTGCGAGCCGGACGAAATGGGCATCGGCCCGGTCTATGCGGTGCCGAAACTGCTGAAACGCCACGGCCTGACGGTGGACGACATCGGCATCTGGGAGCTGAACGAGGCGTTCGCCGTCCAGGTCCTGTATTGCGCTGAAACCCTCGGCATTCCGATGGACCGACTGAACGTCTCGGGCGGCGCCATCTCCATCGGCCACCCCTACGGCATGTCCGGCGCCCGCATGACTGGTCACGTCCTGATCGAGGGCAAGCGCCGCGGCGCCAAATACGGTGTCGTCACCATGTGCATCGGCGGCGGCATGGGCGCGGCCGGGCTGTTCGAGATTTTCTGACTTGGTCTCCTCCCCATCGCGGAGCGATGGGGAGGTGGCGCGGCGCTTCTTCAGCGCCGTGACGGAGGGGCTCTTCACCGCATCACAAACGCCCGTGGGACTTTGAGAGCCCCTCCACCGCTACGCGGTCCCCCTCCCCGCTTCGCAGGGAGGAGACGCTTCACACCCGTTCGCTGATCTTGATCGCCGCCTTGCACCCGACCTTGATCACGCCACTTAACAGCCGATAGGCCGGCGCCTCGCGGCTGCCGTGTTCGATGGCGTGGTCGTGGTGCGCCAGTTCCTCGTCGCGGAACTGTTTCAGCTCGGCGGCCAGGGCCGGGTCGCGCTCGCCGATCTCCGCGATCTGGTCGGCATAGTGTTTCTCGATCACGCTCTCGACCGCCTCGGTGCAGGCGTGCGCCGCCTTCTCGCCCATCAGGGCCGTGCCGGCGCCCAGGGCCGAGGCCGCGATCCGCCACAGGGGCGTCATCACTGTGGGCCGCACCTGCCGCTCGTTCAGCAACCGGTCGAAACGCGCCAGATGCACCGCTTCCTGGTCCTGCATCTCGCCCAGGTCACGGGCGATCTCGCCCCTGCCCTTGCGTCCTTCGAACACCGCCTTCTGGGCGCGATAAATCAGGACGGCGGCATATTCCCCGGCGTGATCGACCCGCAGGATCTCGTCCATCCGCGCCTTGTCGGCGCCGCGTCCAGGTCTTGGCAGAGGGTGTCTGGGCAGAGGAATGGAGGCGCTCATAAGATCAGGCCTTCTCGATACGGGGCGCGCGGGCGTCCTTGGGGCGTTTGGCGGCCAGCAGGCTGAACACCGCAAGCGCGGAGGCGACGAGGGCGTTCCATCCGGCCATCGACAGGCCCAGCCAGCTCCAGGCCACGTCGCCGCAACCGATCACCTTGACCACCGGCCCTGTGCCCATGGCCAGGGCCGTCAGACTGTTCAGATCGACCGACCCGCCGACCGACGAACAGGTCGCGGGCAAGGCCCACCATCTGTATTCGCCGCCCATGTGGAAGATGGCCGTCACGGCCCCGGTGGCGAAGACGGCGGCCAGCAGGAAGGCGGCGATGCGCGGGGTTCCCCGCCGACTGCCGCTGATCAGGGTCCAGGCCGTGGCGACCGCCGCCACCGCGACCGCGCCCCAATAGGCCTCGCGCTGCTTGAGGCACAGATTGCACGGCTCCAGCCCGCCGAACCGCTCGAACGCATGGGCCGCGCCCAGCATGGCCAGCGACGCGGCCAAGGCGAAGGCGGTCCACCAACGGGTCAGAAGGCGATAGGCGTCGATCATTGCGAAAAGTCTTACCCCTCCCCAGGCCTTACGTCGACTTACAGAAGCTTCACGGCGACGATCAGTCCGACCAGAGCCACGAGGCCGATCACGCTCCATAGCGCCAGCCGCTTTTCCACCTGCGCCAGCATGGCCGGACCCCATCGTTTCAGGATCCACGCTTCCAGGAAGAACCGCCCGCCCCGCGTCGCTACCGACGCCGCAATGAAGACCGGAAAGCTGAACGCCGCCAGGCCCGAGGCGATGGTCACCAGCTTGTACGGGATCGGCGTCAGCCCCTTGATCAAGATGACCCACAGACCCCACTGATCGAACCAGGCGCGAAACTGCGCCAGCCCGTCCGAATGGCCCAGCAGCCGCATCATCGCCAGACCCAGGTCGGTCAGGAAATAGCCGATGGCGTAGCCCAATATCCCGCCCAGCACCGAGGCGACGGTGCAGACGGCGGCATAGAAATAGGCCCGATCCGGCCGCGCCAGGATCATGGGCGCCAGCATCACGTCGGGCGGAATGGGAAAGAACGAACTCTCTGCAAACGACACGACGGCCAGAGCCTTCGTCGCATGGCGGCTGCGCGCCAGATCGAAGACGCGGTCGTAAAGCTGGCGAAGCATGAGAATCCCCGAGGCGAAGGCCGTCCCTAGCAACGCCGGGCGGCGCCGTCACGGTCTCGCGGCGCGCAGCCTGAACGACAAGGCCGCAAAACAGGCCTGTAGCGGCAAGGTCGACGGGAACATCCGCCGTCCTGCGGGGATTGTGCGACATCGCACCGCTCGCAGTCTGTGCTTCAACCCCCTAATCGGATCGCATGACGCCCACACCCTCCCCCGGAAAACAGGACGACGTCAGCCACAACGTCACCCGCCTCTTGCGGCGGCTGTCGGACGACGGCGGCGACGCAGGCTTGACCCTGCACGAGATCCGCGACCGGCTGGACGAGCGTGCCTATGGGCTGCTGATCCTGCTGCTCTCCATCCCCTGCCTGGTCCCCGGCCTCTATGGCGTCCCGCAAGTCGTCGGGCTGATCGTCATCCTGCTGGCCGGTCAGATGCTGGTCGGGCGCGAGGAGCCGTGGCTGCCGCGCTGGTTCCTGAACCTGAGGTGCAAGGGCGCCTGGCTGAAGGCCATGGCCGATTTCGCCGAGTCGAAACTGGGCTGGATCGACCGGCTGTCGCGCCCACGCCTGCGCCGCTTCGCCGACGGTCCGGGCGAGAAGCTGGCGGCCGTCTTCATGATCCTGGCCACCCTGACCATCGTCATGCCCCTGACCAACACCATCCCCTCGGTCGCCCTGGCCCTGCTGTCGGTCGGCCTGATCCAGCGCGACGGCCTGTTCGTCCTCGCCGGCTGCGCCGTCACCACCGTCTGGCTGACGATCCTAGGCGCCCTGGGAACCGGTCTGCTGATGGGCGCGGAATGGGCGACGCGGTGGCTGCCGGGCTGACGCTTAAGCGATGGAGCGCGCCGACGCCTGCACTCGCTCGATACGGACCAGGTCCAGCACGCCGATGATCTGACGCGACCGCCACTGGCTCATCATATAGGTGATCGGCCCCAAGCCCACGGCGACGAGAAGACTGATCACCTCCCACATATGGGTGCGCGTGAAGCTCAACAGGCTGTCTCCCGCCAGCTCGGCCATCAGGGCCAGGATCGACAGGGGAGCGGTCAGATAGCAGATGATGACGAACCGTAAAATCTGATCCTGCCGACGCGCGTTTAGGTTCGCCAGGGCGTACAAGGCCTCGAAGCCAGCTTCATCCACCCCGTCCAACAGATCGAAGGTCTTCAGCGTCGAGGGGTTGCGGCGGAACCCGCTGACGAAATCCACCCCCGCATAGCCCCAGGCGCCGGGCGTATAAAAGCTGGACGGGATCAAGCTCCAGACCGGAAACAGCGCCTTCAGCCGCCGCCACAGCGGCCATAGCTGGATGGGCCCGTGCCCCATGCCGTCTTCGGTCTCCACCTTGGTCATCTCGATCCCCCATCGCCTTCAACCCTGCACTTGATCGACCAGATCATGATTCCTGGCGAGGGGCGGAATCGCTCACGCCCCATAGGTCCACCTCGGCTTTGGCGTCGGCAGGCCTGGACCGATCGTGTGCCTGTCGAAAGTTTAACGGGAAAGCTTCGCCGTTCTGGGGGATGGTCGCTCGACGCGATTTGCGCGACACCATCTTTCCTGGGCTCCAAACATGCCGCCTCTGCGCTTATCTCTCTCCCCCTGTCTCGCCTTGATCGCCTTGCTGTCGGCGACAGGAGCCTCGGCCGTCGCCGCGCAGGACTACCGTCCAGACTTCCACCCCGACCAACTGAAAGGCCCGCCGGCCGGGGCGGTGAACGAGGTGCTGGTGCTGGGCACGCCCCACCTTTCCAACCTCGACGAGGCCTTCCAGCCTGTCATGCTGACGCCCCTGCTAGAACGGCTTGCGGCCTGGCGTCCCACCGCCATCGCGACCGAAGACCTTTCGGGCCTGCAGTGCGACAGCCTGCGTCGCTATCCGTCGCGCTATGCCGAGACCGTCAAGACCTATTGCGGGGACACCACGGCCGCCAATGCAGCCGTCGGCCTGGACGTGCCGGCCGCCAATGCGGAGGCCGAACGTCTCCTGACGGCCTGGCCCGCGCAACCCACGCCGGCCCAGCGACGCCGTCTGGCGGCGGTCTTCCTGGCGGCGGGCGAGAACGGTTCCGCCCTGGTGCAATGGCTTCGCCTTGAGCCACAGGACAGGACCGCGCAAGACGGTTTGAACGACGCCCTGGTCAGGAGGCTGAACCGGATCAAGGACGAGCAGAACGAAACCTATCTGATCGCAGCGCCGCTTGCGGCCCAACTGGGACTGGAGCGTCTGTGGAGCGTCGACGACCATTCCGCCGACACGCCGGACGGCGCCGATCCCGCAGAAGTCGAAGCCTACGGCGCCGCCATCATGGGCGCCTGGGACAATCCCGCCACCCACGCCCGCCGCGCGACGGACGAGCGGCTGCGCTCCGCCATGGCCCAGCCCGATGGCGTCCTGCAGATGTACCGAACCTATAATGCCCCGGACCAGCCGGCCCTGGCCTATCAGTCCGATTTCGGCGCCGCCTTGAAGGAACCCTCGCCCCAAGGGTTCGGTCGCCGCTATGTCGGCTTCTGGGAAACGCGGAACCTGCGGATGGTGGCGAACATGCGCGATGTGCTGGGCCGCTATCCCGGCACGCGGATGCTGACCATCGTGGGGGCGGCGCACAAGGGCTATTACGAGGCCTATCTGGACCAGATGCACGACGTCCGGGTGGTCGATCCCGAACCCGTTCTGCGTTGATCGCACGAGGCTGCATCGGGGCGCTGCGGGGTCGTCGTCATCACGTCCCCGTGGCTTCGTCTTGGCTCCGTCGTCTTCTGTGACTAGGTTCCGCGCCAATCGGCGGCCCCTTTCGGTTAAGCCCGCCTCAAAAATCTGTGCGGGAGACACCCCATGAACGACATGACCCAGTCCACGGTCGAAAAGCTCGACCTTGAAAACCCCCTCGGCGTCGACGGTTTCGAGTTCGTCGAATTCACCGGCCCAGAGCCCAGGGCGATGATCTCGCGCCTGGAGTTGATGGGCTTCACCCAGACGCACGTGAACCCCCGAACCGACGTGGTCCGCCTGAAGCAGGGCGACATCAGCTTCCTGGTTCACCGCAAGCCCCAGGATCGTCCGGAAAGCCAGGCCGCGACCTTCGCCAAGGATCACGGCCCGTCCGCCAACGGCATGGCCTTCCGCACCACCGACGCCAAGGCCGCCTATGAGGGCGCGGTCGAACGCGGCGCCAAGCCGGCGCAAGGCGTCTCGGGCGGCGCCCTGGGCAGCGACTATCCCTATATCCTCGAAGGCATCGGCGGCAGCCTGCTCTACGTCATCGACCAGTATGGCGACGCCGGTTCGCTGTATGACACCTGGGACGAGATCGAGGGCTGGGAGGAATCCGAGCGCAAGAATTCGATGGGCCTGGAGATTCTGGACCACCTGACCCACAACGTGCGCCGCGGCGAGATGCGCACCTGGTCCGGCTTCTACGGCTCGGTCTTCAACTTCGAAGAGCAGAAGTATTTCGACATCAAGGGCAAGGCGACCGGCCTGTTCTCCCAGGCCATGATCGCGCCCGACCGCGCCATCCGCATCCCGTTGAACGAAAGCCAGGACGACAATTCCCAGATCGAGGAGTTCCTGCGCCGCTACAACGGCGAAGGCATCCAGCACATCGCCCTGACCACCGAGAACATCTTCGAGACGGTCGAGGCCATGCGCGAGCGCGGCGTCGATTTCCAGGACACCATCGAGACCTATTTCGAACTGATCGACAAACGCCTGCCCAACCACGGGCACGACGTGGCGCGGATGCGCAAGAACCGCATCCTGATCGACGGCTCGGACGAGGACGGCCTGCTGCTGCAGATCTTCACCCAGGATGCGTTCGGCCCGATCTTCTTCGAGATCATCCAACGCAAGGGCAACGAAGGCTTCGGCAACGGCAATTTCCAGGCCCTGTTCGATTCAATCGAGCTGGATCAGATCCGTCGCGGCGTCATCAAGGTCGACGCCTGAATGCAGATGCGGCCGCCCACCTGGCTGCCCTGGCTCGGCCCGGTCCTCGCGGCCGGCGCCGGGGCCCTGGCCGGTGAATACTGGCTGGGCGGCGGCTTCTGGATGGTCCTGATCGCCGCCCTCCTCTGCGGCTTCGCCCCCATCGTCGGCTACCAGGTGTGGAAACGGCTGCACCACCGGGGGTGAGGGTTTGAGATCGGGCGTCGCCGAGAGCGGGCTGGATCGAAGTCCGCTAGGGGAGGAAAGCGGACGTCGTCTCGCTATTCAAAAGCCACTTCCGAACGTAAGTCCTCAAACACTGCGCCGGGCTTGGCCGCGGTTGCGCGGCAACGAAAGACGACGAGCCGGAGCATCGCATCGGTCGGTCGTTTTTTTAGCTCGAAATCGCCATCTAAAGTCAGCCGAAAATCGTGATGGCTGCCCGGCTGAACGATCGTTTGAGGAAGGTCGAAAAAATCCAGCATATCGTCACGGTACCGGAGGCTGTGGAACCGATCCGGATCATAACTGCGGGTGGGGTTGACCGGCTCACCACTGACACGATCTGTAAGGTTGAGCGCAGCCGATCCGCCACCGTCAGAGTAGACGCTCGGAACGCACAGAACTTCGTTGCCGGTGTTTTCGATCTTCAACCGAACCAGCACAAACCGGCAATAGGCTACGCACTGCTCGGCCTCGACCTTGAAGGATGCTTTGTAGGCTGGCTCGCTCGTCTCATCGCTCACCTTTCCGCAACCCAAAATCGCCGACGAGAGGACCGCCACGGTCAGCATAATAGTGCGCGTCATCAGCGCAGGTTACAGGTCGGATGAATGTCCGCAATGGGTCGTGCGTGGCCCTGGGATTCGGCGCCGAAAGCGGACGTTGGCCTCTAGGCCGGAAAGCGGACGCAACGGACGTCGGCAGCGGCATGGGAAGCTCCCTATTCGAAGGACGCCCTGACGAACTGATCCAACGCGTCCGCTGGCCTGTAGGGCTCGCGGCGGAGGGTTAGGGAACGTGCGTGGAAGTCCGGATCATTCCGCGTCGCAGCCTGAACTTCGCCCTCTTCAGAGACATGGCTGAACGCGTAGAGGGACACCGCGATGTTGTCGAAGGCCGCCTCGTTGGAACGATAACGGCCTGGCCCGCCATTAGCGCGCTGGCAAATCCGCAGCACGTCGGTCGCCGCCATGGAGAAGATGCGCGCGTTCGCGAACTGCGTCTCGATGTGTCGCGCCTCGACGGTGACGCCGTCCAAACGTCCCCTGCGGTATTCAAGAAGGATCGGCGTCTCGTTCATCTCCAGATTCTGCCGATCGACGTCTTCTTGTTCCCCCATCGCCTGACGCAGAGCGGCGATGTCCTCCTCAGACACACAGTCGGCCATGGCAGGCAGGTCGCGGAGCATGGCGTCGAGGTCGGCCGCGCCGACAGGTTTCATGAGGGGGCCAGGCGAACCGTAGACGTCTGCCAATGCCGCCACGTCATCCGGCGAAAGACCGAACTCCAACCGCCCGATCCCGACTTTCGGCGTGACCAACCAATCAGCGCTCATGGGGGCAACTCACCTGAAGATTTGGCCCGGGAAGCCGCGTCCACGTCCGCATAGCTATTTACCGCACAGATGGCACAGCCTCTTCTAAAATCCCGTTCGGTCCTACCTCAAAGCGTGAACATTTCGCTTCGTTAAATCCGTCTTGCACTCGGCAGAGGTAATTGTTGTGTATTGTGAAGGTGCCGGCCGCGGGTGCGTATACGTTTGGTCTTCTCCATCGACCGCCAGCGCCGTAATGGATCGCACTGTAAGTATCCGCCCGAGGGCGGGTCACCCAGTCAAAAGTCTCGGATACGGTCGCGGCTCTCAAAACCTGAGATCGAGGCTCAATGTAGACGTTCTCCCGAGCGTTATGCGAGGGCCAAGCGACAAGCGTTGTAATGATAAACGAGGCTAGCCATCGTGAAGTGCGCATGAGCTATGATCGAACTAAATACAAATGTCCGCAACGGGTGGCTGCCGGCCTCTCGCCCAATCAGGGCACACCTATTTTAGAACAATTTCGCAAGAAATTGAGAGCACTCTTGCGCGATGGCTAGTGCAAACCAATCACGCAACAGTGGTTCCGCGATACCCTGGATCATACCGTGGCCGTCCTTGATTGTGGCCGTTCCTTTCGTTCTCTGGATGTGGCTGGCTTCCGACCCAATGATCGGTCTCTTCCTGGCTTGGGTAGTAGTTATTTGCGCCTCACCGCTGGCGATTTTATTCAGCGTCATGGGAGTGGGGTCAGGGGCCATGACGGCCGCTTTCGTCGTCCTAGGCCTCACGGTCCTGATGCCCGGCCTTCTATTTATTGGCGTGGGATGGAAAACTCGCTCTGTCGCGTTGTGGAGCGCGGGGCTCAATACGCTCGTCCTTTCACTCGGATTTGCTGGTGGTGTTTACGCCAGCATTGTTCGCTTCAGCGACTCTTGGCCCTACTGACATGGTTGGCAGTAGAGGTGTTAGTTCTCGCAAGACTGCAACGAGTACATTTGCGACGTAAGCAGTCAGTTTGAATCCGGCCCTGCGCGTTCAGACTCCCAAACAGCACATCACGAAAACCCGCCTGTGCCGAAGCGAGCAGAGATCACAGCAATCCAGCGCTGGATCGGGCATAGCCTCACGCCAATACGTTCGGGCGACGGGCGCCCTGTGCCCTGCGAGCCGTCATATCGCCGAAGGTCAACACTCTGATTTTTCATCGCTTCCGATTTTCTTCAGCCAATCGACCTGACAGGCTCACGCGCTGCGTTAAACTGCTCCTGACCGGCGTCTCTGAGGAAAGTGCACAGATTGCACCCTGTTTTTCGGCGCCCGGAGGGGTTTCACGATGCGCGCCGCCTATTTCGGACTGATTGCACTCTTTGCACTGTGTTTTTCCTCGGCCTACGCCCAGGACGCCGCGCCCCGCTGGTCCCTGGCCATCCACGGCGGCGCGGGCGTGATCGAGCGGTCCAGCCTGACGCCGGAACAGGACGCCGCCTATCGCGCGTCGTTGCAGCGCGCGCTGGACGCCGGGTCGGCGGTGCTGGCGCAGGGCGGTTCGGCGCTGGACGCGGTTCAGGCCGCCGTCGAGGTCATGGAGGACGATCCCCTGTTCAACGCCGGTCGCGGCGCGGTCTTCACGGCGGCGGGCCGGAACGAACTGGACGCCGCCGTCATGAACGGCGCGGACCTGACCGCCGGGTCCGTCGCCGGCCTGACTGCGACCCGTCATCCCATCGCCGCCGCCCGCGCGGTGATGGAGCGCTCGCCACACGTCATGCTGATCGGCCCCGGCGCCGACGCCTTCGCCGCCTCGGTCGGGCTGGAACAGGTCGATCCGTCCTGGTTCTTCACCGAGCGGCGCTGGCAGGGTCTGACCAAGGCCCTGACCGAGGCCGGCCTGCCCATCCCGGACCGCCCCGCCGGCGCGCCCGCGTCCCCAACGGCCTCGGGCGACCAAGGCGCCGAAATCGCTCCGCCCCTGAACGAGAAGAAGTTCGGCACGGTCGGCGCCGTGGCCCTGGACAGCCAGGGACGCCTCGCCGCCGCCACCTCCACCGGCGGCATGACCGCCAAGCGCTGGGGCCGGGTCGGCGACGTGCCGATCATCGGGGCCGGAACCTACGCCTCCAACGCCGACGGCTGCGCGGTGTCGGCGACCGGCGACGGCGAATATTTCATCCGCGCCACCGTGGCGCGCGACATCTGCGCCCGGATCGGCGCCGACACGGCGGCCGATACGGCGGCCCAGGCCGAGATCGACGAGGCCAAATCCCTCGGCGGTCTGGGCGGCGTCATCGTCATGACCAAGGGCGGCGCCCCCGCCTTCGCCATGTCGACCTCGGGCATGTATCGCGGCGCCGTCTCCTCGACCGATCCCGCCCGCGTCGCCATCTACGCCGATGAACCCTGAGCCCCTCTTTTCTTTCGTCATCCTCCGGGCCGCGCAGCGGAACCGGGGGACCCAGCGGCGCCGAAGGCGAAATCCATCCGAGGCACTCTGTCGGACGACCGAAGCCGCGACAGGTTCGCGCTCTCGCGCGCCGCTGGGTCCCCCGATCTGCGCCGCTGGCGCGGCTTGTCGGAGGATGACGAAAGCCCATTTCAGACGATTCAGACGTTTCAGACCCTCTTTTTCCAGACCGAGCCCATGCCTGCATCCGACGATGAACTGACCCTGATGGCCCAGGAGGAGCTGGACGCCGCCTGCGCCATGCCCTTCGTCGAGCTGAAGAAGATCACCCCCTGGGGCGACAGCTACGAAGGCTTCGCCCCGTCCGGCCGCACGGTCGAGGTCGAGCGCCGCTACCTCTGGGCCGTCGAACCCGAGGGCGGCGTCATCGTCGAGGTCGAGGTGCGCGACGCGGCCGCCCGCACTGGAGCCGAGGCCCGCGCCCTGCTGACGCCGAACGCGTGATCGCTCGGTTTCCAACCCCGTGAATTCGGTTTAGGCCTTTGTCCATGAAACTCGCCTCGCTCAAGCACGGCCGCGATGGCCGCCTCGTCGTCGTCTCGCAGGACCTGAACTGGTTCACGGACGCCTTCCTGATCGCCCCAACGCTTCAGGCCGCGCTGGACGACTGGGAGCGGTGCGGTCCCCGGCTGCTGGCCCTGGCCGAAAGCCTGGAGCACGAGGCCGTGCCGCGCGGCCGCTTCCACGAGCGGGACGCCGCATCCCCCCTGCCCCGCGCCTATCAATGGGTCGACGGCTCGGCCTATGTGAACCACGTCGAGCTTGTGCGCCGCGCGCGGGGGGCCGAAATGCCCGCCACCTTCTGGACCGATCCGCTGATGTACCAGGGCGGCTCCGACAGCTTCCTGGCGCCGCGCGATCCCATCCCCCTGGCCGACGAGGCCTGGGGCTGCGACCTGGAGGCCGAGATCGTCGTGGTCGTCGGCGACGTGCCGCAAGGCGCGGCTCGGGACCAGGCGCTTGAGGCCATCCGCCTGGTCGGCCTGGTCAACGACGTATCCTTGCGCAACCTGATCCCCGCCGAACTGGCCAAGGGGTTCGGCTTCGTCCAGTCCAAGCCCGCCAGCGCCCTGTCTCCCGTCCTGGTCACGCCGCAGGCCCTGGGCGACCGCTGGCAGGACGGCAAGCTGCACGGCGCCCTGGACGTCCAGCTGAACGGCCAGGACTTCGGCAAGGCCGACGCCGGCGTGGACATGACCTTCGACTTCGGAACCCTGATCGCCCACCTGGCCAAGACCCGCTCGCTGGGCGCCGGGACCATCATCGGCTCGGGCACCGTGTCGAACAAGGACGCCGACGGCGGGCCCGGCAAGCCGGTCAGCGAAGGCGGCCTGGGCTACAGCTGCATCGCCGAGGTCCGCACGGTCGAGACCATCCTGCGCGGCGTCGCCGAGACCCCCTTCCTCAAGCACGGCGACACGGTGCGGATCGAGATGCTGGACGACCGCCACCACTCCATCTTCGGCGCCATCGAACAGACGGTAGGCCCGCTTTCCAGCGACGCATGACGGCATTAGGCTGACCGCGTCGGCCTCGGGGGAGGCCGCATCCGGTCTTTGGGGAGAGACGACGTGCCGCCTGAAAAACTGATCCCGCTGCTCATGATCCCGATCATGCTGGTGGTCGTGCTGCTGAAGAACCGCAGGAAGCGGGTGCTGAAGCCCCATCTGCTGTGGATCATGCCGGCCATCGTCCTGCCGCTGATCGGCCTGGGCCTGTGGGGCATGACGCAGAACCCCCAAATGGCCCACGCCCCGTTCGGTCCCGACGCCTGGGCGGTGCTGGCGCTCGGCGCGGTGCTGGGCGGCGTCGCCGGCTGGTATCGCGGCAAGACCGTCACCATCGAAAAGGAGCCGGACGGCTCTCTGATGGCCCAGGCCTCGCCTCTGGGCCTGATCCTGCTGGTCGTGCTGTTCGCCGGCCGGTCGCTGCTGCGCGACCTGATCGAGAGCCACGCCGCCGAATGGCATCTGAACGCCATGGCCGTGACCGACGCCTTCCTGGTCTTCGCCATGGGCCTGATCGTCATGCAGCGCGTCGAAATGTACATCCGCGCCCGCCGCATCCAGGCCGGCGGCACGGACGGGCATGTTGAGGTCGCGGCGTGATTGCAGCGCTTTTATACGCCGTTGCTCAACAAGCCGCCGCGTCGGACCTGACTTGGTCATCAGGGAAAAGAGGCGATCTGGAAGCTGCCTACATCGAGTACGATGTTGGCATAACCCTCACCATAGCGTGCCAAAATCGTAGATTCGCTTTCTTGATCGGGGGGCTTCCTCCAGCACCAGGCGAGACTTCTTACCGAAAGCTCGACGTCAATGTCCCGGACGACACGCTTCGATCTTCGGACTGGGCGGTATCGCCGAACTCTGATCGCACGATCGCCACGTCGACTGCGGCCCCGATTTACGCGCGCCGTCTTCGCGCTACGAATACTTTGATCATCCGTGTCCCTGCCGACGGCTCGACGCCGGCGAGACGCTACCAATTGGGCCTGCCGTCTGACCACGCCCCGCTCGATGCCGTAATGACAGCATGTAGCATTCCATTGGAAAATGCCGACGACGCGACTTACGAACCCAGCGTGTCAGCCATCATCTGGGAGCGAGTGCCGAGGATAACGGCTCCTTCCTCCTTGCCATCCGCCAGCAGCGTCGATGTCCTGATCCGATGTTCGGTGGATAATCAAGGACGGCCGCAAAACTGCTCCATACTGGACGAACAGCCCGCACGTTCGGGATTTGGAAGGTATGCATTGGACGCTGTTCGAACGGGCAGAGTCAGACAGATTGATGGCGCTCCGATCAAACCTGGAAACAGCTTTACGACGAGAATGACGTATAGGACGGTGGAGGACTAGACCGCCCTCGTTCCTCTGTGGCATGAGGCGGCCTCTGCGGGCGTGGTGGAATTGGTAGACGCGCTGGATTCAAAATCCAGTTCCGAAAGGAGTGCCGGTTCGACCCCGGCCGCCCGCACCAAGCTTTTTCAGGCTTTCGGCCTGGGTTCGGGAGGTTCGCGATCCGCGGCCTCCCGACGACTTCCGACACGAAACGCGAACGCCGCGTCACACTGGCGGCACAGCCTGTTCACCTCACGTTCCCATCACGCTATGCCGCGCTCCTGTCGGTGGCGCGACGGAGGATGGAATGTCGGAACCCCTATCGACCGAAGAACTGATGCGGCTGGACGCTGAACTGGCGGCCCGCGTGGTGCGCAATCCGCCGCCGCACCCCAGCCTGCCGGCGACGCCGGGGCCGGGATCAAACGTCGCCTATGTGTCCAAGGAAGAGAACGACCGCCTGGTCAGCGCCGCTCTCGCACTGGGCATGGGCCAGTTCGTCAAGATGACGGCCGACGAAACGCACAGGTTCGCGGCCCGCCTTTCGCGGCGATGACCAGCTCGCCCTACCTCTCTGGCGTCTCAGGCCGGATGATCGACCTGCCCCATCGCGGCAATCAACTGGTCGTTCAGTGCAAGGGATGCGGCCGGGAAGCCTATATCTCAGGCCGCGAGATCGTCACCCGGTTCACGAAGTGGCTGCCCGCCCAGGTCAGCGAATGGGCCGCGACGCTTCACTGCGGCACCTGCCAGTCCCGGCACGTCATGGTCTATTCGAAGCGAGACCCAGGCGGCGAAGGCTTCCACGTCTCGACTGCGGAGCCGGGCCAGATCATCTGGGCGCGGCGGCTGAACGCATGGCTGAATGAGGTCGGATCGGACATTTGGGAGCATCGCCGCGTCATCACCGGCTTGTGCGCAGATGAGGATTTGGCGAGGGCGGGGATCAGGCCGTTTCGAGTCCCAGAAGCGACAGGCGGCCCTACCTAGGAGAGGAGACCGCCCGTCGCACAGGGTGACGCAGTTGCCGGGCCGTCACCCCTCTGGCCGGCTCCGGCTCCATAACCATGCAGGCCCATGGCAGTTCCTAGTGTCAGAGACACGACAAAGCCGCCGCCCTACGAGAGGACGGCGGCTCCGCGGTCGAACTGACGGCTCTTCGCATACGGTCAGACTCCACAATCGCGGAGGGTCGTGTCAGGTTCCGATGTGGCTAATGTCGGGTTGAACAGCGTGGGTGGCGCTACCCAGGAATTCGCATTGAATGCGCGATGACCTTCGCGGCCAAGTCCACACCGATGTCTTTCGCTACGGCGAGAACTCCCTTTCCCAAACCCTGAAGATAGTTCAGCGCAGTGAGATTGGGCTGATCTGCTGACCTGATCGCCATCTCGATCGCCCTAATTTTGCCGTCGCCAGCCCCACGCACCTGGAGAGCGACCTGTAGCTGACGCAACTCCGCTTTCAACATCGTCAACTCAGCCTTCAGCTGGGACGCGTCTATATTCGTGACTGTGATGTGTCGAACATCGCCACCATCGGCGACTGCGTGAATCAGCGTTGCGAACGAATCGATACGAACATTGTCCAACGTGACGTGTTCGACTGAACCGCCGTTCCTCGCCTCGATTTGTACGAACGCTGGGTTGCGGGCATCAGTCATGGCGGTCCCAACCGTTGAATACACCGAAGTTAACCTACAACCTCACCATCCATAGCAAAAGGCCCGCCACCCTTTCGGATGACGGGCCTCGATAGCGGAGCCTGAAGGCTCGACGCTGAATGACCCTCGGTCAGACCGATGGCGTCGGTAATGCCGACGGCGTCTAACCCGGTCGGGGCGGCACGGCCGGCGGCGGACAGTTCAGCCCCTTCATCCCCATGGCGTCGAAGAACCGGCAGAGGCGCGAGACCTGGGCTGCGAGCCGATCCCCACGCGTCTCGATGGCGATGTCGTGGGCGTCCAGCGCGGCTTCCGAAAAGATGGCCTCGGGCGCCAGGACCGGCTTGGGCTCAACCGCCAGGTCCGCACTCGGCGGGAAGGCTGGTGTTCCCTTGCTGGCGCAGCCGCTCACAAGCGAGACGGACGCGGCGAGCGCTAGGGCGAGCATCAGGGAGCGAGTTGACCGCATCGGAGAGTTCCTTTTCGCGGGCGTTGATGATGATGGTGTCGGTTGCGCGCTCGCCAGCGGCAGTTTCCCGCGCGCTAGAGGCCATCGCTTCGGTCTTGGCTGTGACTGAGGCCTGATGGTCCCGCTCGCCCTGTGCGGCCCTGTGAGCGCAATAGGCGCCGAACAGCAGGAAGGCGGCGAGCAGGGCGACGGCGATCCAGCCCTTGGGGCTGAGCATGCCGGGGATACGGCGGATGAAGGCGAGAGCGATCATCGGGCGCTCCGCTTCGCATAAGCTTCAGAGAGCAGCCGGGCGTAGAGATCGACCTGACCGGCGCCATTGTAGCCCTTTGCAAACACCCGCCAGTCCTTGCGGAGAAGCGCCGGGATCAGGCCGTTCGCCTTGATGAAGGCGAGCATTGCCCCCAGCTGGGCTCCTTCGCCCTTCGCCATGGCCAGAACGAAGTCCCAGACCGTGTCGAAGCCGCAGGCGGCGTGGTTGAAGCCCATGACCTGCCCGAGCCCCCACGAGGCGCTTTTCATGGCTTCGGCCGGCGCCAGGGCGCAGGCGGACATCATCTGGTCGTAGCGGCCGGTCTGTGTCGACGGATAGGGCCGCGTCTTCCACTTCGGATAGCTGATGTCGGGGTGCGATCCGTCGAACCGCCGCTGGGTCAGCCGCGAGAAGATATGCGGCTCGTAGAGGATGACCGGAAGGCCCGTGGCGACGGACATCCCCCGGCCCTTGCTCTCGACGTCATAGACGGTGCCGACCAACTGGGACGATAGGCCATAGGCCTCAGCCTGGCGCTCGATGTCCGCGGGCGTCACCGGATCCGTTGGTCCCGACAGCACCTCTCGGAGCGCCGCGCGGGATTTCGGCCCGAACTGCCCGTCGACGGCAATGGGCCGGCCGGCGGACACGATGAGGCCTTGGAGCGTTTTCACGTCCATGGGGCAGTCTCCAGATTGTGAGGGGTGGCTTAGGGCTTGATCTCTGGCGGCTGGGACGCCGCCGCCGCGTCGATCGCGCGGTTGGCCATGTCTTGCTGGCCAGCGTTCACGACTTTGGCGAAGTAGAAGCCGAGGATCAGCAGCATGCCGTCCTTGAACAGGCCGACGATGGTCTCGACGCTGTCGCGGTAGCTGGCGTCGATGTGCTTCCCGACCAGGGCGATCATGGGCGTGTAGGCGAGACATCCGACGAGGAATCCCAGCGCCAGGATGGTTGTCGTCTGCGGCATAGGCGGGATGCGGATCACGATGGGCAGCTTCATCTCATCCTCCGACGCGGGCATGGGCTTCGATCACGGCTTTGAGCTGCCGGATCTCGCCCTCTTTCTGAATGGACGTCTCAAGGGCAGCGTCGCGCTCGGCGCGCAGACGGACGACGTCGTTGTGAGCGATGTCGAGCTGGGCCTTCTGGTCCGCAATCAGGCGATCCTTCACAGCCTCCCGCGCCAGCACAGCCCGAACCTCGCCTTCGGCTTCTGCCACCCGCTGACGGAACTCGTTGAGGGTGTCCTGCATCCGCTCGATCTCTTCACGAAGCGAGGCGGTCGTGCCTGTGAAGGCGTTCGCCAGCGCACCGATCACCGCCGCTTCGCCGGTCGCCTCATCCTTGGCGGCCGTGGCAGCGACCGCGCGGCGTGACGGACGACTGGCCAAGGCGGTCAGCGCGCCGCCGAGACCCAGCGCCCCCAGCAGCGATATCAAACCCGTCCACGACGTGATCGGGGCGGCAATCTCTTCAGGCATCCGCCCCTCCAAATACTCAGGCCGTGTGGAAACAGCCGGCGGGCGGCTTGCGGGAACCGCGCGGGTCCGTGGGGCGCTTCCACCTCATGGACATGAACGCAGCGCTCTTGGTGGTTTTGATCGCAGGCGTGATCCTGGCGGCGTCACCCGCTGGGATCACAAATGCGCTGCACGGACGGCCGCGCGACGAGGACGGCGAGAGTGGCCGATGGAGCTGATCTGGCTATTCGTCGGCGCCGTCGTGCTCGTTGGCGCTATGTGGGCATTGAATGACGCCATCACGAAACCCACCCGGTCGACCGACAGGGACGTAGATGGTGAGCCTGATGAGGGCGGTCCCAACGAACTCTAGCGCGCGGCCTTGGGCGGGGGGCAGGTAACGGCCGCGAGTTGCGTTTGCGCGAGGGCGCCGCTAGCTGTCGCGCTCGAAAGGGAGCCTGACAGCCTTGGACAGAATGGACCACATCGGCGGATACCGGGGCGAAAGCCACCTGGTCATCCCGCGCCCCGGCTCGAAAAAGCTGATCGTCATTTTCTCCGGCACCGGAAAGCAGGGTGCCCGCTTCGACTTCTGGAATGTTTCGCAACAACTTCGCTGCAACGTCTTGCTGGTCAACGACGCGAAGAACGGCTGGTACCAAGACGGGGTGCGAAGCCTCGGGGCCCGGATCGACCACACCGCCGGTGATATTGAAGTCTGGGCAGAGCGGTTGGGTTGCGACCGGATCCACATGACCGGATCAAGCATGGGGGCATACGGAGCTATCCTCTTCGGCTCCATGCTCAATGCGGACGTCCTCGCTTTCGGCGCTGATACACGGCTAAAGCTCACGCACAGTCGAAGCGAAAAAATGATGCCTGACTCGGTGCAGGTTCGCGTGCCCGACTTGCGCCCCGTGATCGCCAAGTCGAAAGCTCGCATTCAATGCCTGGTCGGAGAGGCCGATCCATTGGATATGATCGGCGCCGCACACATTTCCAGCCTGCCGCAAGTGAGGGTGACGGCGCTTCGAGGCGTTGATCATTTTGGGCCTAGACATATCCAGCGTGTCAGCGATCTGGCCGGCCTTCTGAACGCCTTCGTAAACGACAAGCCTCTGCCGAAAATTCGCTTCCAAAACGCCTTCGGGCCGGGCGCGAAGCGGATTTATCTGACCCATGACGCCTTCATGCGGAAGGACTGGCCCGAGGTCGAGCGCTTGGCCCGCCTGACGCACCAGGTCGCACCTCACAGCGAACCTGCCCATTACTATCTCGGCCGCGCAGCGATGGCGCAAGGCGACCTAGATCGTGCGCTTGCCCATCTGGGCTTGGCGGTGGCTATGACGCCGCACTACATGGAAGCCCATCTCCACCTCATCAACGCGCTCTGCATGGCGGACGCTCCCGAACGCGCCATCACCGTCGGCGAAGCGTTCGTCGAGGCATGGCCGAAGCAGGCTCGTGGCCATGCTTACCTCTCAAACGCCTACCGCCTGGGCGGTTTCAAAACCGCCGCCATCCGATCAATTCAAGATGCGATCGCCATCCAGACCAAACCAGAGTGGGAGAAGAGACTGAAGTCTCTTCAGGACGCCGACTCCGGTCAGGACATCCGAAATGTTTGACGATGACTTCGACGGTTACAACCGCATGCCCGTGGCAAACGATGAGTTTGGGTGCGAAATCGACGACTTCAGGTCACTCCCTGCAGACGAGATGAAATATACGCTGGCGAACCTGCTGGGCGCCCAGATCACCTCAGCGACCTATGAGCCCCAGACAGGATGCATACTGCTCAGCATCGGTCACTTCATGACCATCAGGTGCGGCGCGATGCACGTGAAGCCAGGGCTGCTTTCAGACCCCATAGGCCATTAGGCGACACCCTCAACCAAATCCGTACGATCGTTGATCCGACGCATCTGCGCTAGCATCGCCGCCTGCTCCCCAGCGCCCCAGGTGCCGGATGTCGTGATGATCGCCGCGATGTCGACGGCTTTCGTATAGGTCGCCGATCCAGGCGCGATCCGGCCGCCGATCGAAAGGTTTTGGCTTCCGATATTGCGACCTCCAACCAACGCCGTCGGCGTGGGCGTCGGGGCGCCGCCGTCGGCCGTCAGGTTGTTCAAGCTGATGGTCGTCTCATCGATCTGGGCGCGGAAGATGCGCCAGGGCGCATGGCTGGTGACGACGCTCGCTTGGTTGGTCTTCACGCCAACACTGTCATAACCCACGGCCCGGATGCTCGTCGTGGCGTTCATCTCAATGCCGAAGCCCCGCACCTGCGTGTTGCCATAGGTGCCGGCGAGATAACCCAGGTTCGGATTTGCGCCGAAGCCCCCATCGCTGGACCGCCCCAGGATGAGGATGGTCATGCGCTCGGTCTCGGGGATGTTTGTCAGCAACGGACCATCCGGGGCAAAGCGCCAATAGTCGTCAAACACAGTTGGAAGCGTGCCTGCGAGGACGTTGACGTTGGCTCCGTTCATAGCCCCCGGCGCTCTATTTCGACGACCGATCTCCCGCGCTTCGCTGTCTGATGCGCCAGGAGGGCGACCAAAAACATATACTCCGGTCACGTTCGCAGGCACGGCTGGCTGGAAGTCGCCAGTCAGCGAGAAACGGGGATCGAGGGCCTCGATATACATATTCAGAGCCATGTTCAGGCCTCCGGCATAGGTTGAGCGGTGACAGGCCCACGGGCCATGGGGTTGCCGAGATCCGGCTTGCCGACCCAGCCCGGAATGTCTTCCAGATAGCGGCCCAGGCCATTGGCCTTAGGATCGTCCACATATCCGCCAGCATAGACGGTCTGGTTGCGGCTGAAGGGCAGATCGAACGGCACAGCGACATCGAAGCTGTCGCGGATGTTTGTCAGCCCAGGATAGCTGGGCAGGCTCCGCTTGCCGGTCTTGCAGAGCGGATAGGTCGCGATGGGCGCGACCGTCTCACCCTCGATTAGGAAGCGATAGCCCGGCACTACGCGCGCCGCGATGATCGGGTTGTCTGCGCCGGCTTCGCTCTCAAACGACACGCCCAGCCCTGCCAGGAAGACGGTCTCGACCCCCATGACCATGGGGCATTCGCGCAACGGCGGGAACTTGTTGGGCACGACCAGCAGAAAGCGATTGCCTTCGAAATAGCATTCGTAAGGGAACGGCAGCCAGTAACTCTCGCGGCGCTCCAAAATGTAGTGGGCGGCGACCGCGGCGCGAATGCCCATGAGGACATTGCCCGCCAGTGTCGGGTGTGCATCCCCGGCGTTGGGGTGGGGCGCTGCGGCGTAGCGGAATGAGGAGACCTCATACTTCGCGGACACCAGGAACTTGTTGGCGTTCGCGCCGGTGATGTCGGTAGCCATCGTCAGTTGCTGACTGGCCGCGATCATTGCAGCCGAACCGTAACCGGGGCCGCCGACCTGATGCATCAGGAAGGCCGGCCGCGCACTTTGACCCCATGCACTTTGCATGAAACCGTACAGGTTGGCGTCGAAGGCTTGGACGGCTGCGGCATAGCCAGCGGTCCCCGCGCTTTCGTCGGCCTCGCCGTGGTTGAAATCGATGTAGGCGCAGTTCTTGTCGTCGGGGCCAGTGGCGCTGGCGAAGATGGTGATCGCGCTTTGCGCCCTGGCCAGGCCATCGCCGGCGCCGACCTCCGCAATCGAACCGTCCGTCTTCGCGTGGTTCATCGCCACCGTGTAGAAGGTCGGATCGACGACGTTGTCTTCATCTCGCCAGTCGCGGCGTAGATAGGCGAACACCACCTCGCGCGCCGTTTCCGGCGTCCCGCCGCGCGCGTTGTCGGGATAGGCCCCGGCCGCGACCTGAGATGGCGTATAGATCAGGTCCGTATTGGTTGGGCCGACGAAGTGTTCAGCCAACGGGGTCAACGCCCTGCTGTCCCCACCGAAGGCGACATAGACCGGACCAGCATTCACACACCGGCTTTCAGGACCGATTGACCGAGCGTCAAACACAAGGCCCTCGCGAGCGATCACCTCGGCCGTCAGGAAAGTGCGGGCATTGTCCGATCCCGCTGAGAAGGACTGTCCAGACTGGAACACCAGGTTGGCGCCGAGTTTGATCGTGGCGAGGCCGGACACGTTCTGTCCATTCAGCCGCGCCGCTTCAGCCGAACCGCGGCCCTCGGCGAAAGCATAGTGTGCGGGCGACCACAGCGCCTGGGGCACGGTGTCCGACGCCGCCATATAGCTGGCGCCGGAGAAAAAATAGTGCCTAAAGCCGGCGGCGTCCTGCACGTAAATCCGACCAGCCAGCCCACCGACAACTTCCAATGTCAGGTCGGGAGACTCGATCCGCCGGACGGCCTCATTAAAGCGAACGCCGCCCGGACCCAGGGGTAGCCTGAATCCGGCGGCGTCCTGGACATAGACCTCAACCGACTGAGACGCGCCGCCAGAAGGCTGCAGGAGGTTGTCGATGGCCTCACCGAGCGTCTCGACCTCGGCTTGGACGGATGTGTAGTTCGGATCTTGCGCCGTCTGGATGAAGGCGATGGCGTCCGATCCCACGGCCGGGGCCATGGCGTTGGTGCAGGTCCAGGACGTGCCCGACCGGGCCGCGCCTTCGCGGACAAGGAAAGTCGCCCCTGGAAACTCCGACCCCTCGTTCATGTCGGTCGCGCGCGCCGCCGATCCCGAGGCCGGGGCGACATAGACGCCGTTCTGACTGGCGTTCGTTTGCCCGACCAGGGCGACGCGATCGCCGGTCGCCAGCGTCACGCCGTCATGCGTCGATCCGTTCGACAGGGCCGTCAAGGCGACGTTCGCCGTAAGCACCACGCGGACCGGATCGATCCGCCGCAGTCCCGTCGTCGCCGTCTGCACGGCGGCGTCGATCGCGGCGAATAGCGCGCGGCCTTCAGCCTTATCGGGATCATAGAGCGCGCTCGAACCCGGCGCTATGCTGTCGCGCAGCCATGCCGCGCCCTGGTCCTTGATCTGGCCCATGGATCACTCCGTCTCGATTGTGGTGGTGGGGTCAGGCCGCGCCGACGGCGGCCAGGTAGTCGTTCAGTGCAGCGTGCAGCGCCGAGGCTTCGACATCGGTTAGGCCGCCGCCCCAGTGTGCAGCGGCCAGCCGCCGGCCGCTGAAGCTGGCGGTGGCGGCGCTGGCGGCGCCCAGAACCCTGAAGGACTGGCCCGTAGGCAGGGCGGCGCTGGCGCTGGTCGACTGAGCGCCGAGCACGCCGTTGCGGAAGTCACGGACCGCCGTGGCGCTGACCCGGCTCCACATCGTGTGACCGGTGGACGTCGTCCGCCCGGCGCGGGTCAGGCTGCTGGCGTTGTTCGCCCGCAGCACGGTGTTGTCGGACGTGTTGCGGGGCAGGATGCGCGCATTATCCATGCCGATACACGGGGCGGCCTCCTGCACCTCCGTCAGGTTCCAGACGCCCATGTGGGCGCTGTCCTGCACGTATTGGTGACCGCCAGCCGAGGCGTCGAAGCCCGATTGCAGATAGGACGACGAGCCGTTGCCCTGGTAGCCCCGGCTCCCCAAGAAGGCCGGGCCGCCGACCGCCGTCAGCACCTGCGACGGCGTCTTCATGTTCACCAGCGCCGCTTGTCCGTCGTGCGCGGCCAGAAGATACAGCGCATCCAGCTTGCTCCAGACGCCGGCGTCGATCAGTTCCGAGATCAGGTTCCGATAGAGAGACGATCGAGCCGGTGAAGGCTGAACCGTCGTCGCGTCCAGGTAGGCTTGCAACGCGAAGTCCGCCGGATCTTCCTGGCGCGTGGTGTCTATCGGCTGCGCGTCCGTCCAGCCCGAGCTGAAGCCGGCGGACCAAGCCGACACGCCATACTCCAGAGGCCCCGCGTCAACGAGGCCGCTTTCGATCGCCAAGCCCCCGGAAACTCCTTGACCATCCTGGGGACTTTCTTCGACCCACGATGCCCCCCCGGAACCCCGCCAACGAACTGCATAGGTCAGGCCCGGACGCCCCAAGTCCTCAATGAGGATGCGGATGCGAACGCCGTTCGCGCCACCCAATGCCAACCTGACAGGCTCGGCCGATATCACGACCGGCAACGGCACTCTGACGGGGGGCGCGCGGTCCGTGGTTGAGGGTCCGACACCCTCCTCCGTCACAGGATTCCAGGCATCCACGTTCGGATCGGCCTTGACGATGTTGAGCGGCACCCGGCCGCCGCGCAGGTCGATCGACGCACCCAACAGTTCGAAATCGACCGACCGCATGCTGGTCGGACCTCGCTTGCGCTCCAGCCGCCCATAGCGCCGGCGGATGTGGTTCAGGCCATCCAGGTCGGCCGCCAGATCGCCGTGGCGATCCGCGAACACACGCGGCGCCATCCGCTTCATCAGTCGCCGCGCCTGCCCATGGCTCTGGACCCAGCCCAGATCTACCGGAAGGGGCTTTTCGTCTCCGACCTCCGCGATCAGGCCCTCGTCGCGCCAGTCATCGGCGGGCTGGGGGGAATAGCCGTGCGCACGGCTGGTGAAGGTCGCCTTGATGATGTTGTAGACGTCCTTGTCGGGCGCGCCCCGGTTCCAACTGGCCTCGACCAGGTTGCGATCCGACAGGACCACGCCAGACGGCGGCGGCTCGTATCTGCCGCCCTTGATGATCAGAGCGCCGTCGCCCCCCTCGGCCATCCAGCCATCGTAGCAGATCAGATATTGCGCGCGGACGTCGGCGTCCTCGGTCCCGATCTCCCACCAGCCGTGCTGTTCGTAGCGCGCCTCGTCGCCGCCGGCCGCCAGCGGCACGCGTTCGTTGCAGAGATCCGCGACGGCGGTGCGCTCCGCCAGCCGGGGCGCGTGATCGCCATACCAGTCCTCCAGGCAGATGGGCGGTGGCGGCGACGCGCTGCCCTCGCCCTTGCCCTGGATCCAGCCCACGCCGTCCCGACCGATGCGCGGCAGGTGGCGCAGGCACCATTCCCAGTGGACGTGATTGACGTGGGCGTTGGCGCTCCACTTCCACGTCGCGGGGTCCATCAAATCCTGATCGGGATCGCGCCAGTCATAGACCCTGCACAACCGCACCGTCGCAGACAGGGCGGGCGGCCCATTCGGATAGACGCCCATGACGTAACGATCGTCGATCGCCTTGCACAACAGGGCCATCCGCGCCACGCCCTCGCCGACGTGGCTTTCGTCATACAGGTCCGACAGGCCGGCCGCCGCGAACATCGCCACCAGCTCTTCGAAGGCGCCGTCGTCGCCGGCCTGACCCGTCTTGGTCAGAATGCGGATCTCGTGATCGCCATAGGCGCCGTTCAGCCGCTGCACCCATCCCTCGGCATCGACCGTCACGGCATCGTCGTTGAGCCAGAACTGTTCGAACGCATCGACGGGCTGGTCCAGCACATTGATGATCTCCACGTTCCAGCCCGGCAGGGACTCCCACAGGGCGCGCGGGCCTGACAGACGCGCCCTGCCCGTGCCAAGACGACGGCGCGGCGTCGTCTGATTGACCGGCACCTTGCCCTGCTCCGCATTCGGAACCTTGGGCGACACCAGGGACGACAGGCCGACGGCGGCTCCCACATAGACGAGGGCGTAGGTGGCGGCGTAGGCTACATTGGCGATCGTCGCCGCCGTCGTGATCGAGACGCCGGTCGCGGTCGCGGCCTGGAAAGCCGTCATGGCGACCCATTCCGCCGCCTTGGCGGCGATCCAGCTTATCGGGTCCGCCATGCCGTCCTCCACGCCTGGACTGGCGACGCGCGCCCCAGCCACAATCCATCCTGTGTGACGACGGCCCATTCGCCGCCCCCGATGCAGATCGCGCCCACCAGGCCCGACAGACGAGGCCCGACCCCGCGCGTCGCCATGGGGAGCAATCCGACGTCTCCGGCCCGTGATCGCTCCACGGTCATCAGACCGGCCGCATCGGCCCCGCCCTGCCAAAGGGCCTGCAAACCGCCGGCGCGCCCTGCCAGCCGCGCCGCACCAAGAGCGGTGCGATAACGCCCGCGCCAGCCGGACGCCGGATCATCGTGGCCGCAGGCGGCGACCCAGTCGGCAGGCCACAGCGTGCAGTCATGCTGCCCCCAGGCGCGCGGCGTATCGACCGCTCGATCCAGCCAGGCGGCGAGGGCGACGCCCTTTCCCTGGGTCACGCGATAGGCGGGTGCGGTCGCGTGGCGTCCGCACTCAGGCGACCGACCAGGGACATGCTGTTGTCGCCGGGATGAAGTCGGTTCTGTTCGGCATGGGTCCACAGGGCGGGCTGACCCACCCGGCGGCTGGTCCGGGCGGACCCCAGCGTGAGGGATACCGACATGGACAGCGCCTCGGCGTCCATCGACTCGCTACTGACCGCGATTTCTCGCGTCCCGACCATATCGACCCGCCAGCGGCGGAACCATTCGACCGGCGTGCGCCGCATGCGGGGGCCGTAAAACATGACCCCCAGGTTGGCGCGAACGCCCCGCACGCCGCCCTCGCGATCGACCAGCTCCACCGTGCGATCATCCACGCCGGACAGGGTGAAGGTCGTGCTTTCGGCCGCGCCATTCAGCAGCACTTCCAGCGCCGGCAAGTTCTGCATCCAGCCACAGCCTAGATACCGCCCACCCGTCGGATCGACCGCATCAGGCGGCACAGTGAACCCGCCAGAACCCGACCAGGCCCGCGCGACCTTCGGGCTCGTTGCGATCCGAAGAAAGACAGCGGCGGCCACCCGCCGTCGCCCGACGGCTTTGTTGACGGTCTCAATCATAGATAGTCGAAGCTCTCGACGAAGCCGATGGACACGTCCGATCGGAAGGGCGGACGGATCACGGGCCAGACTTCTTGCGGCGAACTGGCCAGCCGCATGGTCACGCGCGGCGTCTCGAAATCCGCTTCCGCCCCGGCCTTCAGATCGGTGCGCAGCGGAACGCCGAAGAAGACCTCGCGGACCTGGCTGGTCGTTTCCGCATCTAGGTCCTCGATACAGTACGCGCGGTAGCTCGCCTCGGGATGGTTGAACGACCAGTATTCACCGCCCAGCAGCGGGCGGCCGGTCTTGCGACGGATCTTCAGGACGGTGTCGCCCTCCATCGCATCCTCAGCCAGTTCGAAATGGATGCGACCGGATTGAAAGGCGGCTCCGTCTGAAAAGCGTGCGCCATCGTTGAACCGCGACAGGGCTGGCCCCAGCGAGGGGTCATCCATCGGCCGCTGCGGATCGTCGATGATCGGCATGACGATCTCGCCGCCGCTCGCCGCATGCATCAGCAGGGCGCGAAGGGTCCGGTGTTGATCCGGCTTCGACACGCGGATGTCGCCCAGCTTGCCCATCCACCACCCCCCGGCGGACCAGTCCACGGTCTGCCCCGGACCGGCCAGCGCCGATCCGCCGCCGATCAGGGTGCCCGCAGGCCACAGCTGGAACGTGCCGGGCGCCAGAAGCGCCAGCGGAAAAAGCCTCGCCGTCATGCCGCCCTCAGTTCTTGTAGGCGCGGGCGTCGGCCACGGCCGTCGGCGCAGCTTTCGCGCCGGTTTCGACAGACTGGGCGTAGGCCGTAGCCATACCTTGCTGCACGACACGGCCCGAGATCCGCACCACTTCCGGCTCGAATAAGTCGCCCTTGCGCGCCACGACCTCGACCACCACCCGCTGCGCATGTCCCGCGCCGCCGGCCGCGCGTCGCATCAGGTCCATCGACCGCGCATTTTCAGTGATCCGCGACCCGCGCGGCAGGTCCAGCAGTTCCGGCCCGCGCTCGCCCACCCAGGTCGGGCCGCCGGTCCAGAAGTCCGTGCCTTCGGCGTTGCGCCCGAACAGGAAGTTGAACCCCTTGCTCAGCCAGCCCCCCGCCCCGCCGTCAGACCCGCCCTTCAGCATCGCCGACCAGTCCATGTCGAACAGGCCATCGACCAGCTTGTCCAGCAGGCGGTCGGCCGCCCGGTCGAACTGCGACGACAGGGCGTCGCGGATGCCGCCCGAGCGAATATCCCCGATCAGGCCGCGAACCCCCTCGCGCATCCCGCCCAAGGTCTCGGCCCGCAACAGCTGGCCATATTCGGCGACGGCCTGGTCGCGCCCCTCGCCATAGTTCAGCGGATTTAGACGGTCACCCTCGATTTCACGCGCCCGCCGATCGATCCAGTCGGCCCGATCCAGGCCGCGCAACGCGCCTCGGTTGCCGGAGGCGGAAGCGAGCGTCATCTTCCACTCGCGCTCCCGAACGGCGGTGCTGCGCGCCAACGCGTCGGCGCTCGCCTGTTCGAAATCCGCGATCTCCGACTCGACCAGATTCCGGGCAGTCGCCGTGTCTAGGCCCTTCTGCTCATAGGCAAGAATGCGCGCGGCGATATCCAGCGATCGCTCTCTGGACTTCACGAACCGGTCTTCTCCAGCCAGGCGCATGATCTCGATATCGCGCTGCTGCCCGATGTCCCGAATCTCTCGGGTCTGTCGGTCCGCACGGGCGTCGATCAGCCGCTGCTGTTCTTCCATCGCCGTGGTCCGAGCCTTCTCGGCGTCCGTGCCATCGTCGATTAGTTGACGCTCCCGCGTGCGAACGGCGTTCGCATCCTCCAGCCTTTGAACCTCGGGATAGTCCTGCCGCGCCCGCGCGACCTCCAAGTCGATCGTCGCAGCGCGATCCTCGTCCCGACGGCTGCGCTGAAGCGCTTCTTTCCGTTCGCGCTCCGCCTCGGCGGCCTCGCGCCGGGCCAAGGCCGCCGCTGATCGAGCGCCAGTCCGAGCCTCCCGATCTCGACGCTCCTGGGCCTGACGGTCTCGGAAGGCCTGCTGGTTTCGCGCGGCCTCTTCAGCCTTGCCGGTGTCCAGAATGTTCTGAATGCCCTGGCGCGTTTCCAGCACCCACAGTTCCGACGCCTCCCGACGCGAGTCGGCGCTGTCCGGCCGAGGCGATGCGACGCGTCGCCGAAGATCGCTGATCCGCTCGTCTTCCGTCTGGTGCAAGAACTCGCCCAGCTTGTCGATGGCGTCGGAAATCGACCGGCCAATCGCATTCCAGGCGTCGGTGATCTCTCCCGCCCGATCGGCATGGCCCGACACCGATCGCGTCAGTTCGTCCAGCAGCAGCTTTTGCGCGCCCAGCAGGTCGCCCTGCTTTTGCATATTCTCGATATTGTCCAGCTGCTCCAGGTTCAGCAGGCCGAACTGGGCGGTCATCGCCTCGCCGGCCTTCGCCGGATCGAGCATGGCCTTGGCCAGATCCTTCGTCGCGCCTTGGGCGTCGTTGCGGGTGAACGACGCATAGTCGCGCGTCAGGCTGATGAGATCGCCCAGCACCTGTTTGCCGATCTGGCCTGTCGCCAAATACTCCACGGCCATGTCGCGAGCAGCCTTACGGCTGATCTCGCCATTCTCAGCCGACGCCACCGTCAGGTCACGTAGCTGGTCAGCAGTCAGCCCCGCCGTGCGTCCAACGCCCGATGTCGCATCGGTCAGGTCCGCCGCCGCACTGTCCGCCCGCTGCCACGCGACGCCCAGCAGGACGACGCCCGCAGCCGCTGCGGTCAACGCCCCGCCTAGGGCGATCAGACCACCCGAGGCCTTGATCCCACTGGTCGCTAGCGCGTCGAGGATTTGCGGCCCCTGCTGGATCGCGATCATCGCCGGGTTCATGCCCATGGCGGCCGTGACGAACACGTCGGAGGCCTGACGCGTCAGGTTCAACCGCGAGGCCAACGCCAGGCGGGTCAGACCCTTTTCGTTTCGGGCGATCGCGGCGGTCGTTTCGTCGAACCGGACCCGCGCCTGACCTTGAAGCTGGGCCAGTTCTCCGGTCGTGATCTTCCCGGCCGCCGCGAGCGTCTGATATTCCCTCAGCTCATGGTTCAGCTTGTTGTTGGCGGCCGTCAGCGGGTCGATCGCCGCGCGCAAGGCTTCGACGCGCCGGACATCCGTGTCGCCCTCCATGAACACGCTGGCGGAGGCCGCCGCCGATCCGCGCGTCGGCTCGCGCACTCCCAGCATGGTGTTGAACCGGGCCTGTGACGCCTGCGCCTGAGCCGAATCCTGCGCCGCCTGCGCCATGGCACGATAGCGCTTCTCCAGACGCTCGGCCGCCGACGTCGCCTGCGCCGCGCCCTGTTCAGCCGCCGCGTAGGTTTCCTTGAAGCCCTGCGCCACCTCCTGCTGGTCGCGGCGCAGTTCGGTCTTACCCTCAGCCTTCAGGCGATAGGCGATCTGGCGCGTCGTCATTCGTCGCTCTCCTTGCGCAGGGCCTTCAGCACGGCGCCTTCGATCTCAGGCAGGCAGGCGGACAACAGATCGGCCGTGGCGGCGTCCATCGACGTCAGCTGGGCGAAGGCGATCCAGGCGGGATAATCCAGCCCGACCACCCCGTTCATCCCGACCCTCAGCTGGCCTGCGCAGCTTTCGGCAATCGCCCAGACCCTTTGGCCCGCCTCGGTGCGCGGGTCGTTTTCGCGGTAGGGGCACTCTGCGCAGTCGCCGCAGGCCTCGCAGAAGGCGGGACCGCCGTCGAAGTGCCAGTCTGCGAGCGCCCTGATCCTTTTTTTTCGGCGGCGGCCCGCATGATCGTCTCGACATAGGTCCTGTCGATTTCGTCATAGATCGCCGGGTTCTGCCGCAGCAGAGCCGTCACATACTCGGCCGTCACCGGAGCATTGCCCTCGGGCGCCGGATTGGCCTCACGCCACGCCGCCAGAGCCTCCACCGGCCCGTTCAGAATGTCGTCAGACGGGACCGGCGCGGGCGACCCCACGCCCTCCCATTCCAGCAACCCCCAGACCACGCAGCCGACGACGAACGCGAACTGCGGATCGTTGCGATCATCCGCCTCCATCGCAGTGCGCGCGAACCGCCGGGCGAACACCATCGCCTCCGACGGCCCGTGCCGAAACCGGCACCTCAAACCATCGGCGACATCGACCCACTCCGGCGGGGGCGTCTGAACCAGCTGCACCATCAGGCTGCGTCCGGCACGACGTATTCTTCGACGTCGTTGTCCAGGACGAAGGTGACCAGCCGACCCGTCACAGGGTCCTGCGCCCCCTGCCAGTTGTAGTCCGCCTGGATGGCGCCCGGCCCCGTGATCGGGCGCTTCGCCTTCGGCAGATAGACGGCGTGCGCGACGTGGCGCAGAGCGAACGTCGTTCCGGGGATGGCCCAGCTGAACGCCAGTTCGCAGGCCTCGCCGTTCTCTGCCTGGGTCTGCATTTCGGTGGAATCGTAACGAATGCCGACCGAACCGGTGACGCCCGCCATGCCCTCATCCACGCCGCCGATCCGACCGTCGCCGCGACCGACCGTCGGCACCGGGTCGGCGCCGTTCGAATAGTTGAACTGACCGCTGACCAGCGAGGGACCAAAGGGCATGCCATTGCGCCGCGCAGTGCCCGAGAAGGCCGAGAACTTGCGCATGACTAGGACAGACGGATCGGCCTTGATCGTGCTGGCGGCGACCGGCGTTTCGCCTTGGGCGATCGCTCCGATCGTGGCGTTCAGATTTCCGCTGCGCTGAAGCGGAACGCCATAAGTGTTGGCCTTCAGCCCATAGTTCTGGGTGTAGCTGGGCACCTCGGGCATGCCGACTTCCGCGGTCGCGGACGGCGTGGTCAGCGATGTCGCGTCCACCTTCCAGGTATGACGATAGCCGCCCGTCGCCGAGCCGCCGGCCAGGGTCGCGCCCGAGACCGTCACTGCCGCCGCGCTGGCGGCTAGGGCGAAGCTGTTGCCGCCAACGCCGACGGCGTCGTGCAGCACATAGATCTTCTGCACAGCGTCATCGCCCCAGTAGGAGGCCGCTGCGACACCGGGAACGGCGCTGGCGTTCAGGGCGCGAACGGCGTTCGCAATCGTTGCCTTGAGGGTAGGGCCGATCTTGATCTGATTGGCCCCGACCGTGCCCGTGGTGAAGGTGAACAGCTGACCGCCGACAGTGATGGTCGCGTTGTTCGCCGGCTGGGCCGAGAAGGTCAGATCACCCGAGGCAGCGACGCCCGCGACCGTGCTCGGAGCGCCGAATAGGAGCGTATACCAAAGCCCGATGTTGCGGGCGCACAGCGGCACGACGACGTCGCCGGCATTGTTGACCGCATCCCGACCCGGTTCCTGCGGCATGCGGCCGAAGCCCAGCACATCGCTTTCAACCAGCCCCTGTTCGTCGCCCAGATTGGCGCTGACGAATGGTGTCTGGAACCAGGTCAGCACGGACAGCAGCGCCCCATAGGACGCCTCCATGCCCAGCAGAAGGCGCCCATTGGCGCCGCGAGCGCGACCACCAGCCATATCAGTTCTCCATGAAAGATGCCGCTGGGCCAAAGCCTCAGGCGAGCGGGTTCGAGGTGGTGTATTCGGCGACAATGTTGACGACGGCCGCTCGCAAGGGCTGGGAGCCGGACGAGACGATGTCCTCAGGCGCGGGGGCCGTGGCCTCCAGCCAGTTGCAAAGCCCGCCCAGGCTGCGATCCGCCACGATGGCTGCGCCGGCCGTGATCAGCATGGCGTCCAGCAAGGCATGACGATCCCCCGCGCCGTCCGGGCTGAAAAACTCGACGGGGATGGGGTGCTGATAGGTGAAGGCGGAGGGCGAAAAGGTCTGTTCCGGTTGCCCCGGATCGCCGTCCCGGACGATGATCAGACCGCCCGGACTTGACCGCGTTGGCCAGGGCGCGTCGCGCTCGACTTCAGCGTTGGGAAGAGCGGCCTTGAGCGCCGCGACCAACGCGACGACGACCTGTTCGCGGTGACTGGACATCCTATCTCCAGTGCTTGCTCAACAGAGCGGGGTATCTGGCGTCTGCCGCCGTCGCCAGCGCATCGAGATCCAGCCGCTTGGACACCCGGACCAGCGGAACGAGAGTGAACATGACGACGAAGGCCTGCGAGCTTTCGCGATACGACCGATGCCCCTTGGTGCGTTGATTGGCCGAGGCGTTGCGCCAGCGACTTGAGGCCCGCCGCACGACTAGGCCGGTGAAGCCGGCAAAACCGACGCCTCGACCGACACGCGACGGCGTCGATTTGAGGCGGTGATGGCCGGGATTGATGACAACCAGCTGACGATTGAACCGCGCCTCGACCTCTTGGGGAGACAGCCGGTTGCCCTGCCGTTTCTTCGGCACGTCGTCCGTGGGAATCCAGAGGTAACGCGCGCCATTCACCGGCCGAATTGTCGCGCCCCGCGCGTAGCTGTCGATGATCTCGGGCGCCGTCGTCCAGATCAGGCCTGCAGCGTCCAGACTATTCTGCGCCCGAGGATAAACTTCATTGCGGATCGTGCGCGACAGCCGCTCGCCAAGCCCGGCGTCCATGACCTGATCGCGCCAGTCCTGTTTCAGCTCATTGGCGCCCTCACGGATCGCGCCGGTGACGAAGCCTGCGATCTCGTCTTCCGTGCCGCGCGCCAGTCCGTCCAGGCTCTCGCGACCGCCTACGCTGTGGCGCATCACTCTTCCGCCACCACACAGACCCAGCGGCCCTTGCGGTCGATCTTCGGATCACCCGTCACCCGAAAGCGACGGCCGCTGGCGACCAAGACGACCAGATCGCCATCAACGGGAGACTGGATCTCGGAACGACGAACCATAATCACCCGATCGGCGACTAGGACCTGACTGCCGCCAAACCCCTCGACCGCATCGAACTCGCGGTAGCGAACGCGGACGGGATCGGGAAACCCGGCCCAGTCCGCGTCCTCGCCGAGCGTTTGGAACACCGCATCCTGCATGCGCGCCACGCGCCCGGCGAACGACATCATGGTCAGATGGTCGGAACCAGCAGGACCTTGCCCAGAGCTTCAGCGGCCAGCTTGTCATAGGCGGCGATGCCGCCCTTGCTGTTGTTGGTCGCCGTCTTGGTCCAGACCTTGCCGGTGTCGTCCCAATACAGGGTGTCGCCCTGGACCCAGGCCTGGCTGGTCGCAGCGTCCGCGATGAAGACGCCCTGGATATCGCCCGAATAGGCGACGCCCTCGGCGGCCGTGGTGGACGGCACGTGGATCAGGCCGCCTTTCTTGACGGTCTTGCCTGACGCCACCCCGCCAGCGGGGGCGACGAAGTCCAGGGCGTTGCCCGGTTGGAAATGATTACGCATGTCGATACGTCCTTTGCTGAAACGACGAAAACAGCGGGACCGGACGAACCGGCCCCGCTGATCGGAGGGCGCTTAGGCGCCGGGGTTGCGGAAAGCGGCGTGGGGGTCAGCGCCGCCGAAGTAGTAGTCCAGCGTGACGCGCATGCTCATGCCGTCGGTGTTGAACTGCTCTTCGGTCATGACGCGCGGACCAGGCGACGAGGCGAGATAGCCATAGTTCCAGGCGGCGGCTTCGTTCGGGTCCGCGTAGAGTTCCCACGCATTGCCGACCATCGACCCTTCACCGACGGGCGTCAGGCGACCAGCCAGCGGATTGACCTCGCCCTGCACGACAGGCTGGATCGACGACGTCAGCTGCTCCGCCACCGTCAGCAGATCCGCGCCGACCAAGAAGGTCGAGGGCATCAGGTTCATGATGTTGCCGTCGATATCCTTCTGAACCATCATCTTGGCGCGAGCAGCGCCCAGCGACGCGATCGTGGGAGCAGCGCCCGAGGCGGCGAGGTTTCCGTGATCAGCGTGGAAGAAGGTCTTGCCGTCCGACATCTTCGGACCGAGTCCGGCGTTCAGGTTCTTGACCGCCCAGGCCGTCGCGTTCTCGAAGTTGCGAACCGTCCGGCCGATCGTGCCGAAGACTTCATCGAACACACCCAGATCGTCGTTGACGATCATCTGACGCGTGATGCGGACGATACGGCCATAGGAGCCGAGAACCACGGACTCCTTGCCCTCGTTGATCGTGCCCGACTTGATCTCCCCGTCTTCCTGGTAGGGAAGCAGGGTCGGGAAATCGCCGACGGTCAGCAGCTTGGTCGGGCGGAAATCGCGCAGGTCGCGACGGCGCGAGATCGCCTGATAGGTCGCCGGTCGAACCTCATAGCGACGCTGGACGATGCGCTGACCGACCGACTCCAGGATGATCGGGAAATCCGACGTGGTGTGAGCCGCACGCAGGATGGTGTGCGGATCGCGCTCGGTGCGGGGAAGGCCGGCGCGTTCGGCGGCAAGTTCCAGCATGGGGGTGTGCATGAACTGACGCGCGCCCTCGCTGGGCTGAGTGTGCGTCGCCCGAGCCACCAGCGCTTCAACGACCAGACCTTGCGTGCGGACCTGTTCGTTGTCGCCAGCTCGGGCGGCAGCGCCGGACGCCACCGAGGCGGTTTCCGTCCGCTGACGTTCGGCAGCAGCGCGCAGCAGAGCATCACGCGCGGCCTCAGGCCCGATCTCGCCACGTCCGTTCTGCGTCACCAGTTCGGAGGCGCGAGCATCAACGCCCAGCGACCGGGCCAAGTCGACGAACTCGACCGCCTCAACGCCGGAGAAGGCGCGAACGCCGGACGCAGCCGACGCGGCCGACGCGGCCGGGGTGATCGGCGCAGCACGCTCACCAGTTGCGGAAGCAGCTGCTTGCGCAGGATCGGTCGGAGCAGGCGCAGGCGGCAACCCGCGCTCAGCAGCGTTGGGGTCCAGAACGGCAGCAGCCGCACCGAACGCCAGGGCGGCCATACCGCCAATCAGGGAACGTCTCATGTCTTCATCCTCTTCGGAGTTGGCGGTAGCGCCAGGGCTTGGGGTTGCGGGGTTGGGATTGGCCGCAGAACGCACCCCGGCGCTCGGATCTGCGGGAACGGGAACGAGGCTGGCTTCCAGCAACTCCCAGGCGGTCGCGCGCCAGGTGTGGATGCCCGTCTCTTCTTCGATCTGGACGACCGTCCAGACTTTGACGTCGTAACCGATGGACACGCCGCGCAACTCGCCGCGCTGGACCATGCCCTCGGCCTCTCGACCGGCCGGCGTGTCGGCAAACCTCGCCGTCGCGACCAAAGCCGGAACGCCATCGACGCTTTCAACGCGCGCGCTGACGACGGTCCCTAGGATGTCGCCTATCGACCAGCGCGAGTGGGTGTTGAGCAGCGGAACAACGCCCCGCCCCACCCGACCCAGATCGATGGCCGCCGCCGTGATTTCCAGCTCTTCGACGAAGCCGCAGCGCGAAACCGGCGCACCGACCGACAGGACCAGTTCGACGGTCCGCGCTGAAGCGTCATAGGTCGCAGGCCGGAAGGCGGCGTCGCGCACCTGCCGCGTCGCAGGCGGGGCGTTACGCGTCTCGACGCCGGCATCGGCATCACGCGTCATCATCGGCTGGACGGCGAGAAGCGCCGCCGCCGTTACAGCGGTCATCTTCATGAGGTTTCCTTGAGTGCTAGGCCGCGAGGCCTTGGGCTTGCTGCCCTTTCGGCAGCAGATAGCCGGTCGCCTGTTGCAGGACGCCGGAGTCGGTCAGGCGGCGCGGATCGGTTTCCAGCGCCAGGCCCAGTTCGTCGATCATGACGTTCATGGCGTTGATCTGGAGCATGTGCTCATCACTGTTGATGCCGCGCTCCGCCAGGGATCGGGCCAGCAGCTTCAGCCCGGAACGGATTTCGATCACCTCGGCCATCAGATCCTTGATCGGATCGGCCTGACGCCGCACCGGCAGCGCCCAGGTCTGGCGCACATCCAGGAACCGACGATCACCCGTCCGGAGCGCCAGCAGGCGACGACGACGGCGAACCGCCGGCAGGCACAGTTGAGGGATGATCATGTTCTGCTGGTCATCGTCCAGCAGCGCCCATTGTCCCAGGAATGAGGCGCGCAGCCCTGAGTAGTTGGCTTGGGACACGTCCCCCGTCATGACGTGATAGGGCACCATCGCGGCAGAGACGGCGCCCAGTTGCTGGCGAATGAACTCGACCCCGTTCGACGACGGCGCGGGCGTGAACCCCGTGGCCTCGCCCCCTTCGCCAAGGTCCAGGATCATGCCCGGCCGCACGGTCTGAAGGTCGGGGCCGCGATGATCGACCTCATTCGCCGACTTGGCGGAAAGCGGCGACCGAGCCTGACCTTCCTTGCGCTTCAGGATCAGGGCGACACAGGCCGCGACCTTTTCCTGAAGCCGTTTGGCGTCCTCGACATCAGCGATGTCCCGCAAGGTCAGCGCAACCGAGGCCAGCCGTGAAATTCCGATCGTCTGACCGTGTTCGAGCGGTTCGAACATGTGGTCGACGTGCTGGGCGTCGATCCGCTCCGATGTCAGGGCTGTGGAATAGAGCAGGCTCGACGGATGATCGCGGAACAGGTGGTAGGCCAGACGCCGATCATCTTCGTCCAGTTCGACACCCTGGATGATGCGAACGCCGTTCGCGGCTGTCTCGGTCTTGGCGGTGTCCAGATGCTCCCCGGTCCGCCCCAGCAACCGGCCATCCGGTCCGTTATCGTCAGGACGCCAGACCGTCAGGCTGTTTCCGTCCACATAGGCGCCGCGCACCGACAACTTGCCATGGCCGTAGAAATCCTGCTGACCGCTGATCGGGCTCTCCGCCCAGCGGTCCCAGTCGTCCTGCGCGACCCGCTGAACGGCCTTGTCGGGGTGCAGCATCATCGGCGCAATACCGTCGCCCCAGGCCGACGCCACCATCTGCCGGACGCCCGTTGAGGCGTATTTGTTGTTGCGGACGAGGTCCCGAGCAGAGGCGGCTGTAATCGAAACTGCACGCTGATTTTCCACGTCAGCGCTAGTTCGCGGGCGGTTCCAGCCTTTCGTGCCGCGCCCCGACTTGGCGACGTCGTATCCCCGGATCGCCTCGACCGAGATCCGGGCCGCCATGCGCTTTGCGCCGGCCTCGGGGTCAACCAGGGCGACGGCGCTGTCGATCATCTTGCCAAAGTTCATCGGTCAGTCTCCGCAGAAAACGGCGAAGGTGGCCAGCGACGGCGGCGTCACGGACACGACGGACGCCTTGGTCCTGAAGTAGTCCAGCATCTTCAGCAAATCCGACGTGTTTCGGTAGGTGACGCTGTCACCGTCCGACTCGACACGCAGTTCGCCCGACGCAGCTGCAGCCTCCAGGGCGGCGATCTCGACGGCGTAATCAGGCGCTGGCATCAGAGATAATCCTCCCCGGCATCGACGAACGACGGCTGGGCCGCCGGTTCAGGTTGAGGTGAAGGCGGCGAGGCAGACGGCGCCGCGACGCCCGTCATCATCGAAAGCAAGTCGCCCTGGTTGGGATCGCGCGGCGCATAGCGTTCGGCCCGCAACGCGGCCCAGTCCTGTTCCGTCAGCGTATCCAGCATAAGCTTTTCGGCTGCGGCGAAGTTGTAGACGCGGCAGTCGAGATAGTGGTTCTGCCGCCCCGGCAGCGGCGCCCATTTCTTCTTGGGCCAGCTGTTCACAATCTCGACGACGATGGCCTCGGCCGTGACCATTTCGAACCAGTCGTCGGGCGTGTCTTTCGAGAAGTGGACCAGGCCGCGCGTCTGATCGGGCTGCTCACCCTTGGCCAAGGCCTGCGCCGCCTTCAGCGTGGCGCGCAGATAGCCATACCAGGTCAGCTTCACCCCATCGACGCCGACGAGATAGGCCTTGTCCTCGGACCGTTTGGACGCATAGCCGGTGCGGCTGCCCTGCTGTTCGTATCGCAGGTTCTCGCCGCGCCCCAGGACCGGCAGTCGCCACCCCGCCCGGCCGAACACAGCGGTCCGGTTGGGCCGCATGGCGCAATAGGCCTCGACCGCCTTAGTGTTGTAACCCGCATCGACCATTTCCTGATCGATCGGGTAGGCCTTGCCGCCAGGATACTCGACCAGACGGCGAGAATAGGCGTCCAGATCACGCCAGGCGCCTTCGCCCTCGACATCCGTAGCTCCCGGTATGAACCGCGCGCCCAACTGCCAGCTTTCGGCGTTAGGCCCCCATCCGACCCGTTCGGTGTAGATGCCGTCGCCCTGCACGTCGGAGGCCTGGGTCACCACAACGACGCCGACAGGCGCGCGTTCAAAGCCCCAGTCCTGTTCCTTCAGTTCCTTCAGCAGCTCATGATCCGGAGCCGTGCCGCGCAACTCGAACGGCGCGCCCAGCGTCAGCATCGTCCAGCCCTTGAGCTTGTTCTGATCGCCCTGGGCGTCCTCCCACTCGACCGCCATGTCGGCCCAGGTCTGGAAGTAGGTCAGCATCCCGTGGATGTTGAAGCCGCGACGGCGGCTTAGCGGCATCCGCGCCCGCAAGGCCTGGAAGCTCGCCTCGTCCATGTGTGTCGGCGTGGCCTCGCCGTCGATCTCGACGGAGAGCCAGCCGTCGATGCGGACCATTCCCGCTTTTTTCTGCCAATGCTCGACAGGCGACCCGCAGCAACGCGGGACCAGATAGGCTTCCTCCGGCTTGCCGTCCGGCCAGTGAATGTCCCGCTGGCCGTCCGCCTCCGGCTCCCAGCCGATGCGGAACCGCGATGCGCAGTGAGGGCAGACGAAGAAGAACTCGCGCCGATCCGACAGCGCGTGGGCCGCAGCGATCTTGCTCGACCCCTTGATCGTGGGCGTCGAAATCTTCGCCCGCTTGGACATACCCCGATTGCGGTAGACCTTGAGACGGCTGTCCACCATCGCCTCAGGCGACCCTTGCCGATCGACATCGTCCGGGAACTGATCGAGATCGTCCTCGACCGCATACCGAACCGTTCGCTGACGAAGGGACGGACCGGAGTTCCCGCCAGCCAGCGCGATGTAGCTGGACGACCGCATGAAGTTGAACCGGTATTTGGTCGATCCGCCCCCGTCCGCGCCGCCCTGTGGCTTGATCACGCCGTCGCGGCGATGCCCCAGCCGAGGCGACGCCTCGACCATTGGCCAGAACTTCTCCGTCGCCCACTCCAGCGCCGCCTTCAGCGTGGACTGGACGAACAGCAGCGGGCCGGGCGCGAGATCCGCGACATAGCCGAGCCAGTTCTCGATGGCCGCCGTGCCGCCCGACTGCGAGCATTTGATGATGTCCACTTCCTCGCAGGGATCGTGGGTGGACAGCGCGTCCATGATTTCGACGAGGTAAGGCGCGTTTTCGTGCCGCCAGGCGCCGGGGATCGGCGCGTCCTCGCTGAACCGGCGATACCTCTCCGCCCATTCCGACACGGTCAGCCGCGCCGGCGGACGCAGACCTTGCGCAGTGGCGCGGTCGAGACGAACGGCGTTCGCCTTCATAACCTCGCCCGTATCGCCGAAGGCCGTGTAATCGAACGCCATCAGCCGGCCTCAGCCAGTTCGACCTCGCCGCCCTCATCGTCCGCTTCGTCCTGCGCCGCCACCTCCGCCGCCAGTTCGGCTTCCAGTTGGTCATCCACCGACAGCGTCCCCGCCTCCGCCTGGTCCGCCAGTTCGGTGAAGATGCGGTCGATCTCCAGCGCGCCGACCGAAACGATCTGACGAGGGTCCTTTTCGGCGGCGAACCGCTCCGACATCGTGCGGAGCATCGACTGCATGCGCTCTCGCACCACCCGGCCCAGTTCGGTGGCGCGTTTTTCATATTCCGCGACCGCCACCAACTCCCCAGCCCTCCGGGCGTTGGCCATCTGTTTTTCGATGACCTGTTGCCGAACCAGATCGGTGCGGACGTTGGCGACATCCCGCATCTGGTGCGACACAGCCGACGCGGGCGCAGCCTGCTCCAGCGGCAGAGCGTCCTGCCCACCGCCGACCTGCGATGTCGTCGGACGACCGCGCGTCGGATCGACCTTGGCGTTCAGCCGGGCCTCAGTCCGCGCCACGTCCACCAGGACCGAGCCGTCCTCGCCTTCGCCGAACACGAGCAGGCCCTTGGTTTTGTAGTTGGAGACGGCAGAGCGCCCCACACCACGGTGCTTGGCAAACTCCGTCTGAGTCATCAGGCGGGGCGTGTTCACGGAGTTCAAAATCCTGAAACGGTGTGAACCACGCACAGAAAGCGCTCAGCCCCACCGTATAGGGACCGGCCCCCTGGAAAGGACCCGTCGGGGTGGGGGCGCGGCCGGTCAGGCCGGTGAAGCGACTGATCGGGTTCAGCTTTTCGGGGATGCGGCCACGAAAAACCCGCCTCGACGTAGGTGTCGGGCGGGTCATTGGCGCAGTTCAAGCGGTAGGTGTTTTGTGAACTTAGTGGCCCCTGATTCGCAAGCCCCCTTGGACGATCACCAGCCCAGCGCCCAGACCACCTTGGTCAGACCGCTGACCAGAGCCGTCAGGTTGGCCTGCCGGGTGCTACCCCCGCCGCCCAACGACCGGGCGGTGCGCCCCTCGCCTGCCACTGCACGGACCACGAACAGTTCGCGCTCAGACAACCCACCCTCCATCCCGCGCAGCCGACCCATCAGGTAGGCCTGCTGGAGAGCGGCCGGGCTGCGCATCGCCAGCCCTTCGGCCGCCGACCGTCCGCCGCCGATCATCCCGGCGTTGGCCAGTGCGGACTTCAGCCCGCCCGCCTGCGCCTCGAAGCACAGGCGGTAGGCCAGCCCGGCCTTGTGCAGGGCGACGGTGATGACGCCGGTGTCCTTTGCCGAGGTCAGCCCGTCGCGGCTGCGCATCCGATAGGCGGCGGGCGCATCCTTCCCCGTCAGCCGTGAGACGCCGTATTCGGCGCGGATGTCGCGACGGTCCGCCGCCGTCAGCTTCTCCCCCTGCGAAACGGCCTCGCGTTCGGCGTCCTGGACGGCGGCCTTGGCGGCGGCTTCCTCCCGCAGATACGCCGCGCCGATCACGTCGCCATCGACGATGTCGCTGATGACCACGGCCTGTTCGACCACGGCCTCGACCTGCGGACGGGCGGCTTCGGCTTGGCGTGCGGCCTTGCGGGCCAGCCTGCGCTGGCGATTGGACATCACAGACATGCGCCGCCCCCCTGCCAGAGCGACCGTTCCACGGCGTTCCGGCGCATGTTCCTATTTAACTTATTGATTGTCTTAAGATTAGAGAGAGAGGGAACGCATGGAACGCATGGAACGCACCTGTGGCGTCGTGTGCCTGCCTGCCTGTGCGCTCGCCGGGGAGTCCATTTAGGCGTTCCGACCGTTCCGACCGTTCCGACCGTCTCTTTCCGCAGCCTATTCATAGACTTCACCCGGAACGCTTGACGGAACGCCCTCGGAACGCCGAGAGGCCTTCTCCATCCAGGGGGTAAGGGGGATGGCCAGCGAGCGCTGCTTGATCCCCACGCCGAACGACAGCGGCTTGGCGGCCCAGGTCCGGTATTCCGGCCCCATGGCGTCGAGGTATTCCAGCGCGGTGCGATAGTCGCCCCAGCGAGTCTTCCCATAGATGCGGTCCAGCACCGGGTGATTGTTGCAGACCAGCAGCCACGGCCCGGATCGCCCGTCCTTGGCGTCCCCTTCGAAAATCCTCAGCCCGTGCGCCTTCAGCACCTCGTCCTGCCAGGTGCGGTCGATGACGTGGGTCTTGATCACCTCGCCCAGGGTGACGTGGCGGTCCCCCCGATGCTGACGACTGTCCCAGCCCATCAGGTGCGCCAGCGCCTCGGCCCCCACATTGGTCACCACCTCGCGGGCCTGACGATGCTCCAGCAGCGGACGCCACCGCGCCGCCTCCAGCACGGCCGTCGCCGCCGTCAGCGGCTCATCCTCCAGCAGCAGCCGCCGCCCGGCCGCCAGCATGGCGATCAGATCGGCGTTGCGCGGTTCCTCGCCCTGCTCGACCAGCGCCGTCACGATCGAGGCGACATCGTCGCGATACCGCCCCGCATGCGTCAGCGCCCGCCCCAGCAGATGCGGGGCCAGGCGCTGCGAATGGCGGATGATCCGTCCCAGCTGTCGCCGGCTGGCCAGCCGGGGCTGGGGCGCGTTGGGCGCGAGGTCCGTCCCGGTCAGCGGCATCAACCGCAACTCCGCCACGCGCGAGGCCAGGGCCGCATCCATCTTCGCGGGCGTGATCGCCACCATCATCACGCAGCCGACGGCCGTCTGGGTCATCGTCCCGCCGGCGCTGTCGCTCTGGACCCGTCGTGCGCCCGCCCCCGTGGTCATCAGCCTCAGCAGGTTCAGCACCTGCTCGACTGCGCCCGGCCCGTCCGACCCGCCCGCCTCGGCTTCGTCCACCAGCTGCGGCCGCGCCATGCCCGAGACATCCGCCCGGAACCCGGCCTCTGAGAAGCTGGACACGATGTCCCCCGCCAGCGCCGACAACAGCCCGTGGCAGAACTCCAGAAAGGTCGTCTTGCCGGACCCCTGAAGCGCATGCATCAGCACGTGCCCCCGGAACGGCGCCGCCGCCCCCAGCAGCGACGCCATCAGCCATCCGGCGACCACATCCGCCCCGGTCAGACCGTCGTCGCCGATCGCCTCGAACCGCCACCAGTCCAGCTGACGCCTGATCCATCGGCCATGCCGCCTGGACAAAGGCTCTCCCGCCTCGGGGGCCGGGGGGCGCAGCTGATACAGCGGCCCGCGCTTGACCTTCAGCGCCTCTGCGATCGTGCGGCTGACGGTCGTGCCGTCATACCGATAAAGGATGATCTCTTCGCCCCGATGCAGCACCACGCCGCCGTCGCCGCCGGGCCAGACGCCCAGCGACCGCATCGGCCGGTTCGCATCCCACTTGCCGGCGTCGCGGCAGGCCCGGTTAAACCACACGGCCGCCAGCTCGCGCTGGAACTTGTCGTCCTTGTCGCGCCAGTAGGACAGGAACGACTGCCCCGCCTGACAGGCGAAGATGTCGGTTCTCAGCATGCCGCCGATCTTGGCGGCGATCTCTTTGCGGATCTCGCCTTCCGGCATGGCGAAGATCACCCGCCCGCCGTCGAACCCCAGAGGCACGACGGGCGACATCGTCACGTCCGGGTTAGGAAACGCCCCCAGCATCTTTTCGCTGTCGTCGGGAGCTTGGCCCAGATAGTCGATCGGTTCGGCTTCGGTCATGCGGCACGCTTGGACTTGAGGGGTTGACCCGACAGCGCCATCACGCGTCGCAGGTCATCGTTCAGATCGGAGTTCTTGCTGGGCCAGACGGGCCGGGGCGTCGCGCCGACGGCGGTCCAGGCGGCGCAGGCCAGGCGCGCGCACAGTCGCGCCCTCGCCTCCGCTTCCAGCCAGTAATGGGAGGTCCGGCCGCGCGGCGTCACCGCCTTGACCTGGACCGGCTTCATGTCGCGATCGATGCCGATCAGCACGGCGCCCAGGCCGGGCCAGACGAAGGCCGGGACCTTCGGATCGGGCTGCGGATCATACGGGTCGATCCGCCCTTCGTTGTCGCGCAACACCCCGCCTTGCAGCCGGCCCAGCGACAGGGCGGCGCAGGTGCGGATGATCCGGCCGCTGCGCCGAAACTCCAGCGAGGCCAGCGACAGGGCGTTCTCCGCCCCCTCCGCCGTCGCCGTTTCCGGACCATCCACGCCGTCGCAGCCCGGCCCGATCAGCCATGCCCCGCCCGGACGGCCGTCACGCTGTTGCGGCCCCCACATCCGCTTGGCGTCCTCGCCTACGGCCTTCTTGCCCTGGGGCGTCAGATAGGTGGCGTGGATGCCGCCCGTCGCCACGGCGCGCATCTTGTCCATGTCCCACACCACGACCAGCAGCAGCATGGCGGGCGCGAAGATCCACCGCCGCTTCACGTCGTCCCAGCACCGCTGGGCGCGCGGGTGAAACCGCAGATTCCCCGACGCGGCCTTGACCACTTCCGGCGCGATGCCGCGCCCCAGCAGATATTTCTCACCCAGCGATCCGGCGAACGGCTGGGCCGTCTTCCACAGGTCGATGGCGATCCGATCCGCCAGCGACGGCCCCTCGACCACCTCCGGCGACGCCGGCTGCTGTCGCGGCTTGGGCGCAGGCAGGGCGCTGGACCCGACCAGATCGCGCACCGCCTCGACGGGTGTGACCCGCTCCATATCGCAATACAGATCGACCACGTCGCCGAACTTGCCGCAGCAGAAGGTCCGCCACGTCCGCTTGCCCAGCTTGGCCTGGAACGTCGATCCGCCGCCCGCCAGCGCCCGCTTGGGGAAGCACCAGGGACAGGCCCCGCGCCGATTATTGTCCGGCCCGCGCAGCTTCACATACCGGCCCGCCACGGCGTCCAGACTGACCTCGCGCTTGGCAATGTCGAACATCGACTCGGTCATGCCGCTGCCCCGATGCGAACGCCGTTCGCATTCAGCGTCGGGTTGTGCTTTACGGCCCGACGGAGGGACTTATGAAACGACTGATCGCGGCCGCTGTTCTCGGCTTGGCGCTTTGTGGACAGGCCAAGGCCGCCCCTACAGCGGAGCAGAAGGCGCGAGAGGTTGCAGACCTCCAGGCGCAGATCGGCATGCGCGTGGCGGCCGACCGCATGGCCGACCTCACGAAACTGCAAGTCGTCCTGACCGTGTTCGGCACAGTCGGACTGTTCTTGACAATCGCCCTCACCGCGAGGTCCGTCAGGGTCACTCAGGACGCCCTTCGAGATCAGCAGAACACCGCGAAGCGAGAGCTTCGCGCCTATCTCGGCATCTTGGAGACTTTCGTGGACCCCGTGATCGAAGGGCGTCCTGTGCGCGTCCTCTACCGTTACAAGAACTTCGGATCGACACCCGCCCTGAATGTCCGACGGATGGGAGTTCTCAACGTCCCTGTCGGCGACATCGATGAGCCTGAAGTCCGTATTCCCGACAATTTCGAGTGGACACGGGTTGTCGACATCATGCCTGGAGGGACGAGCAGTTTTCGAGTCACCTTTACAGCGGCGCTCGCTGAACCTCTCCTTCACGCCTTCCAGATCGGCGAGGCTGCCGTCCAGGTTTTCTCGGTCGTCGAGTATGACGATGTGTTTGGAGACAGCCACTCGCTCAGGATCAGTGAAGTTCGACGCGGCCCGGAGCTGTGCGATAACATCGTCAACGATGCGGCCGCTGACGCTGACCATCCTCGCCTCCATGATCGGACTATGACGGCTCACGACACGCCGCCTGAGACCGCGAACTGGAGGTCGCTCTGGCGGAACAGACGCGCCCGTGCGCCCGGCGCGATATCGACCACGGCGGGGCGATAGACGCCGCCGACCCGCGCCATGAACCGTTGCGGGCGCAGCGCCGGCTTCACCCAGATGAACCAGCTGTAGAAGGCGGCCGACGACGTCTCCGGATCATACCGACCCCTCAGGATCGGCAGGCGTTCGCTGAACGGCGCGATGGCCGTCAGGGGGCAGTCGGCATACAACAGCCGGTGACGCCCCTGCCCTTCCAGCACGCCCGTCCGCAGCAGCATGGCCACGCCCCGCCGCGCCTCGGCATAGGCACGGCGGATGAAGGCCTCGCACGGGGCGAACGGGGGATTGGTGACGATCCAGTCGGCGGCATAGGGGCTGGGGGCGTCGCCGACGAAGTCGTGGATGACGTTGCCGTCATACAGATAGGCGTCCGAGGCGTGGACGATGTCGAAATAGTCCCGCAGGCCATGGACCATCATCCCCGGTCCGCACGCCGGCTCCCAGCACGTCCGGGCCGTGGGATCGAACAGGCGGATGATCTCGCCGCCCGCCCGCGCGCCCCAGGGCGCCGTGGGGAAGAAATCGACGTCGTCTGCGTCGGGATCGCGGTGCGCCATCACGGCCCGCGCATTGCGCGGCGAACCCGGCGCATCGAAGATCATGCCGGTCACGACGGCGTCTCCGTCTCGTCGTCTTCCAGGTCCTCGGTCGGGCGGTCCAGCAGGTCCAGCCAGTCGATGGCCGTCTGCGCCACATATTCCAGCCAGGCGCGCAGTTGCGCCGTGCCCCCCCCTGCTGACGGTCCGGTCAGGCGCATCGTCATGCCGGAAACTCCGGCGCGACCCACGGATTGTCCGCCCGCACCGAGGCGGCGCGATAGTTGCCGCTGGACGACGAGGTGATGTGCCAGCCCCGGCATTCGGGACCGCATTGATAGACCCACGCCCGCTTGGTTGTGATGATGCCCGACGACAGCATATGCATCGCCACCGCGCGCGCCGTCGCTTCGTCGCTGAACCGCGACTTAAACAGACAACCCCGAACCTTTGCGTCCCGCGCGCGCATCAGCCGAACAGGCCCTGATAGTCGCTCCGCAGGTCGCTTTCCGCGCGGCCCAGCTGACGCGCCAGGTTCTGCCAGCTGACGCGGCGGCGACGCCCGGCCATCACATAGTCGCGCACGAAGGCTTCACCGGCGGCGTCGCCGGGGTGTGGACCCTTGACCGCAGGCGGACCGGACGGAACGGGATGCTGAGGGCCGATGACGCGCGGAGCCATGTCAGTCCCCGGCGTAGGGGTGAGCGGCGGGCTGCCCCAGAGTGTCGAGGGCCTGCGAGATCGCCTCGGCCCACTCGCCGATCTGCTCGGCCTCTTCCTGCCGCTGCACGCCGGTCAGCAGCAGGAACCGCTTGCCCAGCCGAACCAGCTTCATGAAGGGGCTGCTCTCGCCGCGATGCCCGACCGGCGCGACGCAGCTTCCCGCCTTCTCCGCCGCCTGGACAAAGCCGACCGCGTCCGACAGCGGCGCATCCGCTACCGCGCGCGCCTTGGCGACCAGCTTACGCCATTGCTTGACGTGGGTTTCCGACGGCACGATCGGCGCCTTGACCTTGCGCGCCCCGACGCCGCGATAGCGATGCCTCGGCGTCATTGCGCAGGCTCGCGAACGGCGTTCGCGACGATGGTCTTGAACGCGGCGGCGGGCGTTCCCGCCATCGCCGGCCACAACAGCCCGACGTCGAAGTCCAGGCCTTCGGCGGCGGCGTTGCCTGCGATCACCGGAACCCGCGCCACGGGAACCGGCGCTTGCTCAGTGCCGCGATGAAGCCACTGATGGACGGCGGATTCGCTGACTTCGCACCAGCGGGAAATGCGGCGCACCAGCAGGATGCGCAGGATCAGGTCGCGTGCGTCCTTGGCGCTCTCTGTCGAGGCGGTGGAAGCTAGGGCGTGACAACCGGGTTCGGGCATGACATATCGTCCTGACATTTTGTCAGGACAGACAAAGCCCGTGATTCGAGATCAACGTCAACGACGACGTCATGACGTTCTGTCAGATATCCACCGTATGGATGCTGACCTAACGCATATCGCCGACCGAATGTCCGAACAGGGCAAGACCCGCGCCGATCTCGGCCGGCTGCTGGGCCTCGACAGTTCGCAGGTCAACCGGATCTTCAACGGCAAGCGCCGCATCCAGTATCACGAACGGATCAAGATCGATCAGTGGTTGGGCGAGGCTGGCGTCCAGTCGCAAGCGCCTACGTCCGGAATCGTCGTGGCTGGACCCAATATGATTCCTCTCTACGGCTACGTAGGTGCAGCGTCAGAAGGACGCCTGACCCTCGCGGAGCAGAACCTGAGAGGTTATGTGCCCATGCACCCCGCCCAACAGCACGTGCGAGAAGCGTTCGCGCTGGAAGTCAACGACATCAGCATGTCGCCTCGATACGAGCCGGGCGAGATGGTCTACCTGGCGCCGAACCGTTGGCCTTCACGCGATCAGGATTGCGTCGTCGTGACCAAGGAAGGCGAAGGCCTGCTTAAGCGCTATGTGGGGCGTGATCACAAGACGATCACACTGCACCAGCTGAACCCGGACCAGGACATTCATGTCGGCATCGATCAGATCGAAGCCATCCACACGGTCGTCGGAAGAAATTAGTTATAGCGGCGAGCGTCCCGCTCTAACTCACGCCACACGCAGGCCTGCGAACTGCCGCAGCGGCGCTCGATAGCTGCTGCCCGCTCTTCCGGCGTCGGCGTCTGGTCGGGCAGGGCGTTGCCTATCGCAACCAGCAGCACCAAGCCGCCAACGACTACCGCCGCCAGCGTCGCCAGCACCTTCAGCGTCCCAACGGCGGCGCCGCCCTTTGACGCCTGATGCGCTTGGCGCGCTTCCAGCTGCCCTCTTAGGCGGGCGATCTCCAAGTCTTTTTCATCGATCATCTTGAGCCCGCCCTCACAGCCTTTGCGCAAGATTAGCGCGCATGACGACGTTCTACGCCTGACAATCTGTATTGACATAACGTCATGACATGATGTCTGACTATGCCCTGACGCCGCACCGATGCGGCGACGGAGCATGATGATGGAACGTCAAACTTCAGAGCCCTTCCACTACCCCGCCCCGTGGGCGGGTGTCGAATGGGGGAAGTCGCGCCCGATCGTGACGCCGCTGATCCTGCCGGTGCTGCGCCTGGTGCGCGACAGCCTCTGGGTTCTGGTCTGGGGCACGGTCGTCGTCGCCTTCCTGACTGCCCTGACACAGGCCGGCCTGTAATGGCCGCCGCCGCCGTCCGCACGCTTCAGCCTGCCGCCGAACGCTTCCTGTCGTTGTCGGAGCAGCTGAACAGCCCGTCCGTCCTGATCGACTTCAACCCCGGCGTCTGCGCCTCCAGCCGCCTCGAAATCCTCGACGCGCCCCACGGCCCGGCCCCTGCGGATGTCGTGCGCAAGGCCGCTCGCACCCTTGGCGTCTTCCCCGGCGCGCTGGACGCCGAGTTCGACGCCGTCTTCCCCGGCGATCCCGACCCCGAGGCCTTCCACCTGATGATCGGCGGACGCCGCGTCGGACTGGTCTACGGCATGGACCTGGACGCCTTCATCGACGCCGTCATCGCCGTCGGCGCGGCCAATCTGAAGCGCCGCAAGTCATGACCCCGCGCCTGATCCGCCAGATCGGCTGGGCCAAGGCCGAGGCCGAGCGCCAGCGCCGTCTGGTCATCCGCAACAACGCCGCGCCCCGCGCCCGCGAACATGCCCGCCGCATGGCCGCCCTCGCCGACGCCACCGTCGCCGACCTGACCGTCCTCGCCGGTCGCGCGTCGCCCGCCCCCTACCCCAACCGCCTCAAACTCTGGATGCCCGCGCCCGACGCGGCCCAGTTCGAACTGGAGAACGCGCAGTGACCGCGACCGCATTCACCCATGCCGACGTGCTGCGCCGCATCGCCGGCGACGACCCGATCGAGTCCCACACCGCCCTGGCGACCGAGTTCGGACGCGACCCGTCCAACCTGCGCAAGACGATGAAGGCCCTCGAAAGCGAAGGCCTGATCCTGCGTCCCGAGGCCGAGCGCCCCACCCTCACCGATCTCGGACGTCAGGTCCTGCACGGCATCGACGTCGCCGAAGGCCTTGCCTCCGACAGCGGCGACGCCAGCCCCGCCCCGCGCTGGCCTCTCGACAAGATCCGGCGTAACCCCAGCAACCGCGGCATCACCGAAATCTCGGGCTTGGCGATGGCCGAGGAAATCCTGGGCTTCGGCGACGTCATCGTCCCCGCCACCCTGACCCCGCCCGACGCGAACGGCGTTCGCATGCTGCTCGCCGGCGAGCGGCGCTGGTTCGGGTCCAGCATCCTTGCAGGCCTGCACGGCGACGACCTGATGCGCCGCGCCCTCGGCGACGCCGCCATGCCCGCCGCCCTCGCCGACGGCCTGCCCTTCGTGGAGCGCGAGGCGGACGAAGCCACCGCCATCCTGATCACCATCGTCGAGAACGGCGCGCGCGAGGACCTGTCGCCGTGGGAAGACGCCCAGCAGCTGCTGAAGCTTAAGGAGAAGACCGGCTGGAGCGGCGCCGAGATCGCCCGCCGCACCGGCCGCGCCAGCGAAACGAAGAAGAACGGCGCCAAGGACGTCCAGGACAAGCTGAAGATCGCCCGCGAGGCCACGCCCGACGCGATCTCCGACTACCTGCGCTCCGGATCATGGGACGACCTGCGCAACAGTGTCCGCGACCGCAAGCCGGTCGAGGCCGATCCCGATCAACTGCCGATGTTTGATGCCTGGGCGGACCCGGAGGCAGCGCGCCTAGCCCCGCTTTGCACCTTTGTCGCGGGCCAGCCGTATCTCCGCCGTTTCGATCCTCGCGCGCCCGACAGGACGGTTGGCGATGTCGCGCCAGACTTGGTCGAGGTCGGCGGCTTCGTCCAGATCGAAGCCGCCACCGAGGCGGAGACCTTCGAAGTCCTCTGCCTCCCCCGATCGCGCCCCTCGCCATACACCTACGAGACCTACCCCCAGGCCCAGATTCAAATCGCCAAACTCGTGGGGGTCGAGGCGTGGGTTTCAGCAGCTGGATACAGCCTTTCGGACATCGGCAATCACGTCCACCTGACCGGGGTCAGCCGCGCCACGTCGGTCTATCCAGATCGGCGGACAGCCTTGATGGCGGGCATCGACGCCATAGCCGAAGGAATCACGAGGAATAAGAACGGCAAGGTTCCTGTGGCGATCGCAGATTGGCTCGCTGACCCGACTCCCGCAGGTGCCTACGTCGTCAACGGCGTCGATTACCACAACGCCAGCCGGGCCGCCGAAGCCCGTCGCGCGGCGGGCATCGACCCGACGCCCGCCGCCAATAGCGGCGGATCAGCCCCAACCGCGCCCGCCCCTGATCAACCCGCCGAACTGACCGCCATGGCGCGCCTCGCTCTGGTGGAACTGACCATCAAGATCAAGCTTGCGCCCAAGCCGACCGGCGGCGAACACGACCCCGAGCGCCCGCTGTCGTCATCCGATCTTCCCGGCGCCTGGGCGCGATACGGCGCGCCGATCGGGGCTTACTGGACCGACCCCGCTTTCGCCGAACTGACCAAGGCCGGGCTGATCCGGGTCGTGCATCAGAAGCATGGCCAACCGACCCTGGCCACCCTGACCGACAAGGGTGTCGCCTTCCTGGCCGATTACCTCCCACCCAACATGCTCAGCCAGGGCGTCGCGCTTCAGCCCGTCACGGGCTCGCTTCTCCCGCCCGAGGGGCAGGACTATTTCACCGGATGGCTGGAGACCGAGTCCCGCCCCGCCTCTGCGCCCCAGGCCGCCCAGCATGACGAGCAAGACGCAGACGACGGCCGCGACGACTTCGGTCGAGACGCTGACGCCGTCGCGGCGGATATCGCCCTGCTGGGCGAGGTCCAGACCTTCTACCACAACGACGACGAAGAGCCGGACGAAGCGGCGGCCATGGACCTGATGCGGCGGCTGGGCGTCACCGGCCCGTTCGAAGAGGACGGCGACGGCGGCCTGACCGCTCTGGTCAACGGCAAGGTCGAAGCCCTCGCCTTCATCGACATCGATCGCACCATGCCGGACGACCGGTCCCGCGCCATCGGCATGCTGGTCGCATGGGCCTGCCGCGTCGTGTTCGGCGGCGACGCGGCCCCTCCGCTGACGACGGACATCGACCTTTCGGAGGTGTCGGCGCCCGACAATCCGGCCGTGCCGATCCGCAAGTCGATCCAGCCGGACTATCTGGTCTGCCTGGAGGACGGTCGTCGCTTCAAGTCGCTGAAGCGCCACCTCCGCACCCGCTACGACCTCAGCCCCGAGGACTACATCGCCCGTTGGGGATTGCCCTCGGACTATCCGATGCAGGCCCCCAACTTCGCCCGCAACCGCGCTGAACTGGCGGCGAAGATGGGTCTTGGCGGAGGGTCGAACTGATGCCCCTTCGCCCCGAACGCCCCGCTCACGCAAAGGTCGGAGGGCCGCCTAAGCGTTGGACCCGACTGGTCGTGCTCGACGCGGTCACCCGTGAAGAAATACCGCACGTGACCGAGGCCTCGGCCGCTGAAGGTTGGATCAGGCAGGTCCGGCGCGGTCCGGATGGCCGGATCGTTCGCGGCGCAGACGGCCCTGTCGTTGATCGCATCGAGCGTCCGATCGTGATCTGCGATCGTTGCGCGGACCCGGATGCGCGCGACGCCAGCAAGCCCCTGCACCCACCGTTCGACCACTCGCCCTCTCCCGGCCAGCCGACCCCGCCCGTCATCCCGCCCCGCACGCCGGAAGACGGACGCCGCCCCTCCACGCCTGAGGACGGCCAGCCCGTCACCACCCGATAGGACCCCGACGATGAACGACGTCATGATCGACATGGAAACCAAGGGCACGCGCGTCGGCTGCGTTGTCCTTTCTCTGGGCGCCGTCTTCTGGGACCCCATCACCGGACGCCTGGGCGAGCAGTTCGAGGCCGTCATCAACATCGGATCGTGCCGCGCCCTAGGGCTGCATGAAGACCCCGAGACGGCGGCCTGGTGGGACCGGCAATCCCCCGAGGCGCGCCAGATCCTGACGGACGTCGAGACGGCGCCGATGGGGCTGGGCGAGGTGCTGGACACCTTCACCGACTGGCTGCGCGACCACGGCAATCTGCACAGCGTCAAGGTGTGGGGCAACGGCGCGGACTTTGACCCGGCCATCCTGATCCACCTCTACGCCATCACGCGGAAGATGCAGCCGTGGTCCTACAACAACAGCCGCTGCTTCCGCACCCTGAAGAATATCGCCCAGGCCGAAGAGCCGCTGCGCATCGGCACCCACCACAACGCCCTGGACGACGCCCGCCACCAGGCGGTCTGGGCCGGACGCCTGTTCGCCGCCTTGAGGGCCGCCGCATGACCGCCGCCGCTGTCATCGACGCCGATGCCGCGCCGGCCAAGAACCGTCGCCAGCTGGCCAAGGAACGCAGCCTCGCAAGGCTGAAGACCGAGGGCCGTTTCCTGTTCGAGAACGTCGGCTATTTCGGCGTCGGCATCCGCGACATCGCCGAACGCATGGGCATGTCCACGGGCGCGGTGTTCAGCCACGTCTCCGACAAGGCCTCGCTCTGGCGCCTGGTCATGGACGGCCCGCCGCCGTCCGAACTGCTGGCGGAGGAAGTCGCCCTGGTCGAGGCGCTTCACCCCGGCTGGGGCTGGAACATGCGCAAGATGGGCGGCCAGTATATCGCCAGCCTGACCAGCCCCGACTTCCACCTCACGACCCACGGCGGCCTCAGCGTCACCGGCAAGGGCGACAGCCCGGCCAGCGCCCTACGCGAAGCCCGGATCGAAGCAGATCGCAAGGCTGGGCGGGCGTGATGACGAACGCCGTTCGCACCTTCGACCCGATCCCCGATCGCCACCCGCGACTGCTCGCATGGATCAACGCCTACCGCACCGCCGGCGTCCCGCTGCGCCGCCTCGCCGACCTGTTCGAGATCACGGTCGCCGAACTGATCGAGGCGGGGGCGCGCCCGTGATCCTGACCCTCTTCCACCGCCTGATCCTCATCCTCACCGGCAAGGAGCGCCTGCTGTGACCACGACCTCGACGCCTGAGTTCCGACCCATTTCCACGGCCGCGCGCAACGGAACGATGCTGCGCCTGTGGGTCCGCTATCCCAAAGACGGAAGCTGGACGCCTCTAGAAGACGCCCGCGAAAGTTGGACCATCGGCTTCAACAACTCCGACAACACCGAAGAGGATCGTTGGCAGGTCGTCGGCTGGAGTTGGAGCCACGACCTGCTGGTGGAAGCATCAACCGACGTCGAAGTGCTGGGCTGGCTGCCGTTTCATGGAGAGCAATACCACGCCACTCAGATCGCCGAAGTGATCGATGAGGGCGACGGTTTCTGGAAGCCTTGTTCGGGGTGCCAGGAAGGCGAGGACGGCCACGTGTCAGCGAAGGACTACCCCTTCAATTCCATCTTCCGCTGCCAGCCCGGCGGCGGCTGTAGCGAATGCGGCGGCCTCGGCGTTCTCTGGGACGATACCGACTATGACGCCATGACGAAAGCCATCGTCGCGGACATGGATTCCGAGGACGACAGTGCTGCGCGGCTCGATCGTGCGCACCGATCGCTGCGCGCTTTGCAGGAAGGGGCGGCTCTGGCCATGCCGTCCTTCGAAGGCAACGAGACCGTTTACGACTTCCTCTGCGCCATCCATCGCGAGGCGGTGAAGGGCCTGCTGGCGTCGGACGATGTTACGAACGAAGGCGGACTATCGGTTGCGCCCTGCGCCAAGGCGCCTGAGGGGGCAGGGCAAGGGTTCGCGGATAAGGTCGCTATTCGCGACGCAGCCGTCGCCTACCGCGCGCGGATCGCTTGCGACATCCTGGAGGGCTTCACCGACGGGATCGACGGCGACCGCCTTGGCGAACTCGCCCGCTGGGTCACGCGCGGACGCGCCCTGGACGACGCCGCCCTGCATCGCGCCTTCGCCGCCCCCTGGATCGCGGCGTCCGAGGAAGCGGGCTGGGAGGGCGACGCCGATGCCGAGGCGCGCAAGGACATCGATCGGCACACGATCACCGCTCGCGTGCGCGGCGTGACCAGTTTCACCCCCGACCAGCTGGCGACGATCTTCGCCCGGCATAACGAACTGAAAGCCACCGCAGCGAACGCGTTGGAGGTCGCAAACTCGCATATCCAGCACATGGCAGGGTGGATTTCGAAGACGAACGCCAGCGACACGCCCTTGCACGGCTATTCGTTCGAGGCGCTAGGCGAGGACAAATGGATCATCGACCAAGCCATCGCCGCCTTGAAAGCGACTGCCCCACAGGCCGCCTCATGAGCGAGGCTCGCTGGACGATCACTCACGAGGCCCAGCTCGCCGGCAGCGACGGAGAACCGTTGGCCATGGCGCTTGCTGCCGATCTCGCCTCGCGCGGGCTGCTGCGGTCGCAGACCCACAACTGGGATGACCGGATCACCGTCGCCACATCGGCGGACGGTCGGATCGTGGGCGTCATCTGCTGGCGCCTCAACAAATGGAACCGCGCCGCCTTCATCAGCCTGGGCGGCACGGCGCCGACCTTCCGCCGTCAGGGCGCCTATCGCGCCCTGTTCGAGGCTTTGGTCTCCGAGATCCGAGCCAACCACGCCGAGGTCGAACACATCGACTCCGGTCATCACATCGACAACGCCGCCAGCGCCGCCATGCACAAGGCGCTGGGCCGTAAACTGGACAGCCTCGGCTACAGCTTCCCGATCTCGCGCACCGATCTGGAGGGCCGGCCATGATCGTGGTCCGCGTCGAACTCTGGAGCGCGATCGACGGCCGCAAGACCGAACTGGCGCGCATGCACATCGCCAACGACGGCCACGCCACCGTCGCCAACTCCCGCCTCGGCGACTACCAGGGTGAGACCTTCATCGGACGCGACACCGCCGCCCTGGACAAGGGTCGGGTGTCCAAGCGCGGCGAGGTGCGCGGCTGGCGTCGCCACGACTTCCACATCTGGAATCTGGTCGCCGCGATGCTCGCTGACATGGGCTATCGGCAGGGGCGGCGGTGACGCGATGACGGCCGTCCTGACCTTCGCTCAGACCTGCGCCGAACTACAGGTTGGCGAGCATGTCTTGCGGAGTCTGATCGCGAGTGGTTCCTTGCGCGCCGGCAAGATCGGCAGCACGTGGCGCATCCGGCGCGACGATCTCAACGCCTATCTGGAGGCTATGACGTGCCCGTCTATAAGCGCGGCGACATCTGGTGGTACGACTTCACCGTCAAAGGCGAGCGGTTCCGGGGGTCCACGGGCGCGCGGTCGAAAGAGGTCGCCGTCAAACTCGAACGGCGCGAATACGACGCCGCGCTCTTGGGAGATCTACATAAACCCCTCACGCTAGAGGAGGCGACGGACCTTTGGTTCGCCGCCCGCAAGGCGGGCCGCAAGGACGCCCTCAACACGGCCCGCCGCATTAAGATTCTGCTTCGCCATATCCCCGGCGCGACGCCCTTGGCGGAGATCGGCGCCAGGACCATCACCGAGGCGATGAACGCCCGGCGCTTCGAACCCATCCTGCGCGGCAAGAACCGCAAGGACACAGGCAAGCTGCCCACCAACAGCACCATCAACCGCGATCTGATCGACAGCACCCTGCGCCCGATCATCCGCTACGCCAGCCGCAACCTTGAAGCCAAGGTCAAGGACATCCCCTGGTCGGACCTGCGCCTGTCCGAGCCGCGCGGTGTGGTCATCTGGTTCACGGACGAACAGATCGACGCCTGGGCGGCGCACATGCCCCACTGGCACCGCCCGGTGCTGCGCTTCATGCTGCGTTACGGCGTCCGACTGCGCGAGGCCTTCTTCGACTTCGACGAAGCGATCCACGACAGCCCGGCCGGGATGGATATCTACACTCGCGACCGCAAGAACGGGCCGCACGTCGTCGCCCTGCTGGACGAAGACGCCAGGGAAATGCGCGCCCGCATCGGCCGCGCTCGCGCCTTCAACGTCGGGCGGCCGGCACCGGACCAGCTGACGACGCCGTGGTTCCGCGAAATGAAGGACGGCAGCCTGCGCCCTATCCATTGGCGCGGCTTCCAATCGGCCTCCGACCTCGCCCTTGATCGCGCCGGCATCAACGCCCGCCCCGCTCACGATGCGCGACACCATGCCGGGACCATGCTGCTGCGCCTCAGCAAGGGCGATCTGGCCAGCGTCAAGGAACTGCTGGGCCACGAGGCGATCCAGTCCACCATGCGCTACGCCCACACTTCGCGGGACGACCTGCGCACGGCGCTGCGTCACGCATACGCCACACCAGAAGCGTCCGAAGACGAAAACGCCAACGAAAACAACGACAAAAAGACCGCTTAGACCGGCTTCAAAATCCTGTTCCGAAAGGAGTGCCGGTTCGACCCCGGCCGCCCGCACCACCTTCTTGAAAACCTGATCAGCCCAGCTGGCGGTGGAAAGACCCCGCCACGTCGGCCAGGACCGTCGCCTTCTTGCGGAACAGGGGCGAGAAGGTCGCGATCAGGTCGGCGTGATCCAGGCCGGGATAGAGTTTGGCCTCCGAGCGGCCGCCGACCGCGCGCATGCGATCGTTCAGGATGATCGTGTCCTCGTCGTGGACCACGGTGTCGGCCGTGCCGTGGCCCAGCCACAGCGGCGGGGCGTCGGGGCGCACGAAGGTGACGGGCTGGGTCAGGGTCGGGTCCGGCGCGCGGCCGAAGGCGTTGCGCGACGCCGCCACGTCGAACGGCAGGAAGTCGTAAGGCCCCGCCAGGCCCGCGGCCGCCTTGATCAGGTCGGGCCGACCGACGGCGGCCATGTAGCGCCGGTCCAGCGCGATCATCATCGCCAGATGCGCGCCCGCAGAATGGCCCAGCACGCCCAGCCGCGCGGGATCGCCGCCATATTGAGCCGCCACGTCGGCCGCCTTGGCCGTAGCGGCGGCGGCGTCCTCGATGAAGGCCGGGAAGACGACCTGCGGCACGACGCGATAGTCCGGCAGGGCCACGACGAAGCCTTGCGCCGCCAGGGCTTGCGCCGCCCAGCCGTACTGGCTGCGCGAGCCTGAATCCCAGCCGCCGCCATAGAAGAAGACCAGGATCGGATAGGGTCCCGGCGCGGTCGGGGCGTAGAGATCCATCTGCTGGCGCGGATCGTCGCCATAGGCGATGTCGCGCGCGACGCGGCGGACGCCGCCATCTCTCGGCCCCAGGGTGTTGAGCAGGCCCAACGGCGAGCAGGCGGCGGCGAGAAGCCCGAGGGCGGGCGCGAAAAGTCCACGGCGGGTCATGCGGAGTACTCCATCGCGCTTCAATACGTTCGCTCCAGCCGATCGGTCGTCGTCGCCTTGACGAATACCGCGCCCCTACCTGGCGTTGGCGATCAGTCTCCCGCAGTCCGCGTTCTCGGCCAGGCCCGGATCGACGAAGGCGAACAGGGCCGTCACCGGCGCCACCACCGCGCCCAGCAGCCCCGCCAGCCCGCCCTGCGAGACCATCTCGCGCACATCCACTCCCACCTCGGGCGCGGTCAGGGGGCCGGACACCGTGATCGGAGCCCACAGGCGCAGCAGGCGCGGCTTCTTGGATTCGCCGTCGATCTTCAGGTTCAATGTCTCGGCGCCCAGGTCGATCGTGCCCTTGCCCTGGGCCAGCACCACATCGGTGTCGATGATGAAGGTCCGGGCCGTCGCCGTGCCCCCGCTGACGGTGAAATCGGCGACCGCGCAGCGGATCTGGCTTTCGGACTGGTCGCCGCTGAGCAATTTAAGCAGGCCGGCGCTGGCGTTGATGCCCAACAGTTCGGCGAAGGCCGCCCGCATCCGACCGTTCGGCACAACCAGGCTGAGCGAGCCCTTGGACGCCGCCGCAAAGTCATGGATCGAGGCGCCCGGCCCCTCCAGCTTGGCCCGGCCCAGGGCGCGGCCGCTCAACGGCGACGATCCATTGCGCGCAGGGATGATCGATTCCAGCGGATAGCCGGCCAGCCGCAGATCGACGGTGCTGTAGGGCGTGGTTTTGGTCGCATCGATCCGCGCCGTGCCGTTCATCTCGCCCCGGTTGAAGTTGAAGCTGATGGGGTCGAGCTTCAGAATGCCGTCCTTCAGATCGGCGCCGAGGTTCACGGCGCGCACGTCGAACTCGTTCGCCTTCACCGCCGCCGCCCGATAGGTCAGCGTCCCGTCCATCGTCTGCAGGCGTTCGGTCTGAAGCTTGGCGTCCGGCAGCAGCTTGCCGCCGACAACGACCGGCGCCTCGGTATCCGTCCCGGCCGCATTGGTCCGGACGCGCGCGCCCAGCACGGCGGCAAGGTCGTCGATGTCCAGCCTGCGCGAGGTCAGCTGCGCATCCACGCGCAGGCGCTCGGCGGAATCGATCCGCACCTCGCCCGACAGGTCGGACGCGCCGACCCGGCCGTCGAAATCCTTGAAGGTCCAGGTCCGTTCGTTGCGGTTCAAAGCGCCCGACAGCCGATAGGCCGGCGTGTTGGGCAGGGTGACGCCGGTCAGCAGATAGAGATCGGACAGATTGCCGCCCTCGATCGTCATCGTCGCATCGAACCGGCCCAGGTCGAACGGCCGCGTGATCGCCCCCTTGGCGTTCAGCGACGAACCTGCCCCGGTCACGTTCGCCTCGAACCGATAGGGTCGATCGCGCCGAATGTTCATGAAGGGTCCGCCCTCGATCTTCAGCGTCAGGGGCGATCCCCTGACATCGCCGCGTCCGTCCAGCACGAAGCCCGCCGCGCCGCTGGCCGCCTCTCGCGCGTTGACGGCGGCTTGCAGCGTCAGGCCGCGCCGCTGTTCGTCGAAGGACAGCTGGCCGTCGGTGATGATCAGTTGCTGGATGACCGGCAGCTTCAGCCCCTCGCCGGTGTCGGGCTTGTTCGGGTTCAACGCCCAGCTCTTGCGTCCGTCCTTGGCCGTGATCAGCACCACCCTGGGCCGGGTGAAGCTGAGCAGCGGCATCTCGATCTGGCCGGCCAGCAGCTTCCTCAGCCTGACCGAGGCGCGGATTTCATCGACGTCGGCCGTGTCGCGATCCCGCGCCCAGTCCGGCCCGCCGACCTTGAGCCCCCGCACAATGGCGGATGGCGTCCAGCTGAACAGGTTGACGTCCAGATCCCCCGTCAGGGCGATCTGGCGATCGTATTTGACCGAGGCCCAGCGCCCTATGGGACCGCGCAACATGTTCCAGTCGAACAGGGCCAGGAACAGCACGACGACCGCGACGAGGACCAAGACGACCCCGGCCGCCCATTTCTCCGCCGATGCGGGCCGCCGCGCCGCCGCATAGACGGGGTCATTGTCGCGAACCCAGTCGCGCCAGGACCGCAGGCGCACGCCCGCAGGGACCAATGCCCTTTGATGCACGTCAGCCCGAAAAGTCCGCCAATTCCGTGGGTTCGACAATCGCTCGTCTCCGTCAGCCACACAGAACGCATCAGCCCCCATTTGGCACCGCAACGTCAACCCGCCATTGCGTGTCGCCTATTTGACGTGAACTTGTCGCATAATCTTTACAAACAGAAATATCGGCGCATATTTCGTCAGAGTCCTGATCTTAATTCAGGCCATGGAGGATGCCCGGATGACCCGTTTTCTCACGCCTGCACTGATCGCCGCCGCCCTGGCGGCCGCCGCTACGCCCAGTCTTGCCCAGCAGAGTCTGGCCCAGCAGAGTCCGGCCCAGCAGACGCAAGCCCGCGAAACCGTGAGCCCCGCCGCGCTTCGGGCGGTGATGGCGTGCAAGACCGACACGGCGACGCGTCGCGCCTATCAGCGCGAGTTCGGCGCCGCGCCCGTCTTCGTGACTGCACAGGAGGCCGTCGCCGCCCGCGAGAACGGCCAGCGCTGGTCCACGCCGCGCTGCATGACCGAGCATCAGTACAACCGACTGGTCGCCTCGACCCAGACGCGCGCCTCGCTCTGAGCCCCATATCGAGCGCATAAGATAAGGGGCGCGGCCTTTCGACCGCGCCCCTTTCTGTCATTCCGGACTGCCCCGCCTTACTGTGCGGGCGTCAGATATTTGTTCAGCCAGCCGAACACTTCGTTGTGCCATTGCAGGCTGTTGGCCGGCTTCAGCACCCAGTGGTTCTCGTTGGGGAAGACGATCAGGCGGCTGTCGATGCCGCGCCGTTGCAGCGCCGTGAAGGTCGACAGGCCCTGGGCGGTGGGAATGCGGAAGTCGCGATCGCCTTGGACAACCAGCATCGGCGTCTTCCAGTTCTCGACGTGGTTGGCCGGGTTGAACTTCTGATAGCCTTCGGGCTTGTCCCACGGCGTGCCGCCGTATTCCCACTCGGTGAACCACAGCTCCTCGGTCGAATAGCCCATGCCGAAGGTGTCGAAGACGCCGTCGTGATTGACCAGGCACTTGAACTCGTTCGACCAATTGCCGGCGATCCAGTTGATCATATAGCCGCCGTACGACGCGCCGAGCGCGCAGGCGTTGTCGCCGTCCAGGAAGCTGTATTTCTGTTGCGCCGCCGCCCAGCCCTTCTGCAGGTCTTCCAGCGGGCGGTCGCCCCAGTGCTGGCTGATCGCGTCGGTGAAGGCCTGGCCGTAGCCGGTCGAGCCGTGGAAATCGATCATCACAACCGCATAGCCCGCCCCGGCGTAGGTCTCGGGGTTCCAGCGATAGGACCAGCCGTCGCCGAACGAGCCCTGCGGTCCGCCGTGGATCAGGAAGGCGACCGGATATTTGCGGCCTTCGACATAGCCGGCCGGCTTGATGACATAGCCGTGGACCGTCTCGTTGTTCCAGCCGGGGAAGCTGAACTGCTCATACTCGCCGAACGATTTGGCGGCGAAGGCGGGGTTTGACTGCGTCAGGCGGCGCGGCATTTCGCGACCGAGGTAGGTCTTGAAATACAGGTCGCCCGGCTCGCGCAGGCTGTCCTGGGCGAAGACGAAACCCGAGGGCGTCTGCTGGAAGGCCGAGACGTGGCCCGCGCCCGTGATCGGCGTCACCACCCCGTTGCGCGCATCCACCGAGAACAGCTTGGTCGAGCCCACGTCGCCCGCCGTCGTGTACAGCGTCTGGCCGTCGCGCGACCATTGCAGGGTGTCGGCCGACCGGTCCCAGTTCGAGGCGATCTCGCGCTTCTGGCCGGTTTCGAGATCCATCAGCACGATCTGATAGCGATCCGCCTCGAAGCCCGGGCGCGCCATGGCGCGATAGGCCAGGGTCCGCCCGTCCGGCGAGAAGACCGGGCCGGTGTCCCAAGCGTCGTTGTCGTCGGTCAGGTTGGTGAAGGTGCCGTCGCCCGACAGGCCGTTGGTCTTCCACAGGTCGAAGTTGGTGCTCCATGGCTCGGTCTGGCCGGCCAGACGCGCCGAAAAGACTACGGCGTCGCCCGCCGGCGTGAAGACGAACTCGCTCTCGTCGCCGAACGGCTTGGATGGCGTGTCGCCGTCGAAGCCTTTCGTCACCCAGGCCGGCGTTCCCGTCGCCTTGCCGTCGCGGCCGATGGACTGGACGAACAGGTGGTTCTGGGTGTGGTCGTTCCAGGTGTCCCAGTGACGCACGAACATGCGGTCATAGACTTGGCCCGTCGTCTTCTGATCGGCGATGGCCTTGCCCTGTTCGACCGAGGCGTTCAGGTCGGCCGCGTTCGGATAGACGGCCAGCGAAACCGCCACCTTGTCGCCCGTCGGGCTGATCCGATAGGCGTTCACGTCGGTCGGCAGGTTGGTCACCTGCACCGGCGCCGACGTCGGCGAGGCCACGCGCCACACCTGGCTCGCGCCCGACTTGCCCGACAGGAAATACAGATTGCCGTCCCCGCCCCAGCGCGCGGTGTTGGCGCCCTGGTCCGAGATGGCCAGACGGCGCGGCGCGGCGTCCGGCGTGGTCAGGTCCAGGATCCAGAGGCTGCCGGCGCGGCTGTTGGCGTCCACGTCCGTGGTCGTGACCGAATAGACGACATAGCGGCCGTCCGGCGACACCTGCGGATCGCCCAGCCGGTTGGCGGTGATCATGTCCTGATAGGTGAAGGCGTCAGGCGTCGCAGGCGCGGCGGGAACCGGGGCGGGCGGAACCTGGACCAGGGCCAAGGCCGGAACGGCGCTCATCAGAGCGACAGCCGCGCAGGCGGCGGACAGAAGGGAACGGTGACGCATCAAGCTCTTCCTCGGAAATCTTGCTGCGCGAGGCGTAGCACCGCCGTTCGCCGGGCGGAAGTTGCCGCGAACGACCGACTTAGCTAAGATAGTTAGACCAACCCAAGATCCCGGGGAGCGAGACATGACCGTCGTCACCGTCCATCACGCCAAGACCCACCTGTCCAAACTGATCGCCGCCGCCGAACGCGGCGAAGAGGTCGTCATCGCCCGCGGCGACAAGCCGGCCGTGCGGATCGTGCCGTTCGAACCGGCCGCCAAGCCTGATCGCAAGCCGGGCCGGCTGAAGGGCGTTGTGGCGATGGACGCGCGGTTCTTCGATCCCTTGCCAGAGGATGAACTGCGCCTTTGGGAGGGACAGGGCGAATGAGGCTGCTGCTCGACACCCACGCCCTGATCTGGTGGATGTCCGGCGAGGCCGGCCTAAGCTGCACCGCTGACGCGGCGATACGGGACGGCGGCAATACCGTCTTCGTCAGCGCGGTCTCGGCCTATGAGATCGCGCTCAAACACGGCATGGGCCGTCTTCCCCAAGCCGCACCGTTGGCAGAACGCTTCGAAGCCGAAGTCGAGATCGAAGGTTTCGCCGTTCTTCCCATCACCGCCCGCGAGGCGTCGCAAGCCGGCCGCATGGACAATGCCCACCGCGATCCGTTCGACCGGCTGCTGATCGCCCAGGGTCTGCTCAACGAACTGACGCTCGTCTCCAACGAGCGCCTGTTCGACAGTTTCGGAGTGGCCAGAATTTGGTGACCGATCTGGCGACCTATTCGGCCGCTGTATAGCGGCCGACCCAGTCCAGGATTTCCTGCTGCCAGTCGACCCAGGTGCGGGGTTTCAGCACCCAGTGGTTCTCATCCGGCACATGGACGAAGCGGCTGGGCACGCCCTGGCGCTGAAGGGCGGAGAAAGTCGCCAGACCCTGCTCCATCGGCACGCGGAAATCCTTGGATCCATGCAGCACCAGCATCGGCTTGTTCCAGTCGCCCGCATAGGTTTCCGGGTTGAAGGCGTCGTACACGTCCTTGCGCTCCCAGCTCGGTCCGCCGAACTCCCAGATGAAGTTGCCGATATCCATGGCGTTCATCAGTTGGGGCACGTCGAATACCCCGGCGTGGTTGACCAGGCAGCGCCACGGCCCGTTCCACTTTCCGGCGATCATATTGACCATATAGCCGCCGTAGGAGGCGCCCAGGGCGCAGGCCCGGTCTCCGTCGATCCACGGATTGCTCCCCAACGCCGCCGCCCAGCCCTTCTCCAGATCCTCCAGCGGCCGGTCGCCCCAATGGTCGTTGATGGCGTCGGTGAAGGCCTGGCCATAACCGGGCGAGCCGTGGAAGTTGATCATCACCACCGCATAGCCGGCGGCCGTATAGGTCTGGGGATTCCAGCGGTAGGAGAAGCTTTCGGTCCAGGGCGATTTCGGCCCGCCATGGATCAGATAGACGGCCGGATAGCGCCGCCCCTCGACCGCCCCGGCCGGCTTGAACACCCAGCCCTGCACCGGCTCGTCGTTCCAGCCGGCGAAGGTGAAGGCCTCGCCCTTGGGCAGGTCCAACTGCGCAAGCACCTCGGCGTTCTGGCGGCTGATCTGGCGCGGTTCGCCGTTGGCATGAACGAAGATCTGCGCCGGAGCGACGAAGCTTTCGTGGGCGTATGCCAGGACGCCAGCGACCTCTTCATAGGACCCGGCCGCGCCCGTCCCGGTCAGCGGCGTGACCCGACCGTTGCGCGCATCGACCGAGAACAGCCGGTTCTGGCCCTCGTCCGCCGCCGAGACCAGCAGCGATCGTCCGTCGGTGCGCCATTGCAGGCCGCCCGCGCCGCGATCCCAGTCGGTCAGCTTCCGGGCGCTCGAACCATCAGCGTCAGCCACCCAGACCGCCGCCTGATCCCCGCCGACATTCTCGCGCGGCGCCGAAAGCCAGGCCAGTTGGCGACCGTTGGGCGAGAAGACAGGATTGCCGTCCGATCCCTTGTTCGCCTCGGTCAGGTTGACCGGCGTCCCACCATCGAGCGCCACTCGAAACACGTCGCTGTTGCTGGTGAAGGGCTCGCCCGCCCCTTGCGTCTGGGTTCCGTAGACCAGGTTCCGGCCGTCCGGCGAAATGTCGAAGCTGGAATCGCCCGCCGAGACATCGGCATCCAGACCCGCCAGCAGATCGCGCGGCTCGCCTCCACCCAGGCCCGAGCCGTTCAGCGGCTGGACGAACAGATGGGTGCGGCGGGTATCGACCCAGTGATCGAAGTCGCGCAACGGCAGCCGGTCATAGGACTGGATCGTCGATTTGCCTCGCTCATCCAGCCGCGTCTTGGTGCAGGCCAGGGTGTCGCAATCGACGAAGACCGAGACCGCCAGCACCAGCGACTTGCCGTCCGGCGCGATGCGGAAACCCGAGACGTCGAACGGCAGGGTCGTCACCTGGGCCGCCGCCATGCCGGCCGCATCCGTGCGCCAGACCTGGTTCGACCCGCCCCGCGACGACAGGAAATAGATCGCCCCGCCGTCCGGCGCCCAGCGCGCGCCCGAGGCGCCGCCTTCCGAAATCGCCAGCCGACGCGGCTCGCCGCCGTTGAGGTCCGCCAGCCACAGGCCGTTGACGCCCTTGTTGCCATCCCAGTCGGTGGTGCGCACGGCGTAGACGATCTGGCGGCCGTCCGGCGAGACGCGCGGCTCGCTGACCCGCTCCATCATCGCCAGATCCTTCAGCGACAGGCCGCGCGGCTGACTTTGGGATTGGGGCGCCGCCGCCTCGGCCGTCGCAGGCGCCGCCTGCTGAGCGAACGCCGGCGCGGCGGCCAGCATCAGGGTTCCAAAGGCGGCAGCCGCCATCCAGCGTGAACGCGTCATGTCTTAATCCCATAGCTATTTGCGATCTTGATAGGGGGCGTTCGCCGCAACGCCAAGCGACCAAGGCGTCGCTGCCTGCGCCGCGCATCTTGCTCCCCTCGACCGAACCAGCGACAAGCGATCCTTCATGGATTCAGCCCCTCTTCCCGCCCGACGCCGACCGCACATCGTCGATGTGCTGATCGCCGAACGTGCGCCGCGCCTGACCGCCTCGCCGCTGTGGCCTGTGCTGAGACCGGCGCTCTATGGCGTGCTGGGCTATGGGGCGGCGGTGCGGATGGCCGACGCCATCCAGCCGCTGTCGGGGACTGAGACCTTCGACTACGTCTCCGACCTGCTGAAGCTGAAGGTCACGACGACCAACCTTGATCGCCTCCCCGCGACCGGCCGCTGCATCGTCGTGTGCAACCATCCGACCGGCATCGCCGACGGGGTCGCCGTGTTCGACGCGATCAAGCAGCGGCGCAGCGACATAATCTTCTTCGCCAACGCCGACGCCATCCGCGTCTCGCCCCGGCTGGACGAGACCATCATCCCGGTCGAATGGGTCACCGACAAACGCACCCGCGAAAAGACCCGCGCCACCCTGACCGCCGCCAAGGAGGCGTTCGAGGCCGAACGCTGCGTCGTCATGTTCCCCGCCGGTCGTCTGGCGCGCGAGAGGAACGGTGTCCTGACCGATCCCGAATGGGCGCCGACCGCCGCCTCCATGGCGCGCAAATACGACGCCCCCGTCGTCCCCATGCACCTCACCGGCCCCTACAGCCGCCTGTTCCACCTGTTCGACAAGGTCTCGCAGGAGCTGCGCGACGTGACCCTGTTCCACGAACTGCTGAACAAGGCGGGCAAGCCGTTCGGCGTCGATGTCGGCCTGCCCATCCCCGCCGACCGTCTGGACGTGGACGCCGCTAAGGCCACCGAGGCGCTGAAAGCCTTCACCGAACGCGCCCTGGCTGCCGATCCCGACGCGGTATTCGCATGAAGATCGAACTGCCCGACGCCGAGGCCACCACCCGCCTGGGCCAGGCCATCGCCCCCCTGCTCGCGCCGGGCGACAGCGTCCTGCTTTACGGGCCGCTGGGCATGGGCAAGTCGACCCTCGCGCGCGGCCTGGTCCGCGCCCTGACCACGCCGGGCGAGGACGTGCCCAGTCCGACCTTCACCCTGGTCCAGTTCTACGAGTCCGATCCGCCCGTCGCCCATTTCGACCTCTATCGCCTGACACGGCCCGAAGAGGCGTTCGAGATCGGCCTGGACGAGGCGCTGGATGAAGGCTGCGCCGTCATCGAATGGCCCGAACGGCTGGGCGAGGAACCGGGCCGCTTCCTGGGGCCTGACCAACTCACCGTTACGATTTCGGAACAGGGCGAAGGCCGCCTTGCGACCGTTTCCGGCGTAGGCCGATGGAAAGAGCTGATCGACCATGTCCGTTTCTGATCGCGAACAGCTTCGTCTCGACTTCCTGGCGTCCGCAGGCTTAGGCGACGCCGTGCGCGCGCCCCTGCCCGGCGACGCCTCGACGCGGCGTTACGAGCGGCTGACGCCGGCCAGCGGCCCGACCCTGATGCTGATGGATCAAGCCCCCGCCGCCGAAAGCCCGCCCGCCGATCCGGCCTGGACGCCGGCCCAACGCCACGCCGCCGGCTGGAACGCCGTCGCCCGCCTGTCCGCCGGCCGGATCGAGGCCTTCGCCGCCGTCGCCGCCCACCTGAAATCCCTGGGCCTGTCTGCTCCGGAAATCCCGTCGCTGGACGCCCCGAACGGCCTGGCGGTGCTGGAGGATTTCGGCGACGCCCTGTTCGCCCGCGTGATCGAAGACGGCGCCGACGAGACGGCGCTCTATCTGGCCGCCATCGAGGCCTTGGCCGTTCTGCACAAGGCCGGAACGCCACCCCAAACCCTGCACGGCCCCGGCGGCGACTGGCCGCTGCTGATCTATGACGAGACGGCGCTTCAGGGCGGTGCCGATCTGTTCGTCGACTGGTTGCCCCGGCTGGACGACCGCGTAAGCTTCGACGCCGCCGCGATCGCCGACTGGCGCGCGGCCTGGGCGCCGATCGTCGCATCGGGCGCGGCCGGGGCCTCGGTGATGGCCCACCGCGACTATCACGCGGAAAACCTGATCTGGCTGCCCCAGCGCGACGGCCCCGCCCGCGTCGGCATGATCGACTTCCAGGACGCGGTGCGCGCCCACCCGTCGTGGGACCTGCACTCCCTGCTCCAGGACGCCCGCCGCGATGTCGCGCCCGCGCTGGAGGCCGAGGCCTTGGACTGTTATTTCGCCCTGCGTCCCGGCGTGGACCGCGCCGCATTCATGGTCGACTATGCCGGGCTCGCCGCCCTGAACGAGGCGCGGATCATCGGCATCTTCGCCCGGTTGATCGCCCGCGACGGCAAGCCCCGCTACCGTCAGTTCCTGCCGCGCATGTGGCGGCATCTGAACGCCAATCTGGAACAGCCGGCCCTGGCGCCCGTCGCCCGCTGGTTCGACCGTCACGTTCCTGCCGAGGTGCGCGCATGACCCATGCTCCCAAGACCGCAATGGTCCTCGCCGCCGGCCTGGGCACCCGGATGCGCCCCCTGACCGACGACCGGCCCAAGGCCCTGGTCGAGGTCCAGGGCCGCGCCCTGATCGACCATGTGCTGGACCGATTGGCGGACGCCGGCGTCGACAAGGCGGTGGTCAACGTCCACTGGTTCGCCGACCGTCTGGAAAGCCATCTGGCGGCGCGCGGACGCGGGCCAGAGATCGTCATCTCCGACGAACGCGCCGAACTGCTGGAGACCGGCGGCGGGCTCAAGAAGGCCCATCCCCTGCTGGGCGACGATCCCGTCTTCGTCGCCAATATCGACAGCGTCTGGATCGACCGGGGCGATTCGTTGGCCGATCTGGTCCGCCTGTGGAACCCCGAGACGATGGACGCCGCCCTGCTGCTGGCCCGCCGCGAGGGCTCCATCGGGTTTGAGGGCGACGGCGATTTCTTCCTGCGCGAGGACGGCGGCCTGGCCTTCCGCGGCGCGGCCGCATCGGCGCCTTATGCCTATATGGGCGTCCACATCACCCGCCCCGGCTATGCCGACAACGGCTGCGAAGGCCCCTTCTCCCTCAGCCCCCTATGGCGCAAATCCGCCGCCCAGGGTCGTCTGTTCGGCTGCGTCCTGGACGGCGACTGGATGCACGTCGGCGATCCCCAGGCGCGGGATCAGGCCGAGGCGAAACTGGCGGGATTGGGGTGACGACCCCTCTTCTTTTCTCGTCATCCTCGGGCTTGTCCCGAGGATCCAGACTCCCGGTGTCGATTGCGGCCCACCGGCCTCGACGGAGTCTCTGGATCCTAGGCACAAGGCCTAGGATGACGGATTGTGAGGGCGGGGCATGACGGTGAACGCCCCCGTGTCCTTCGATCCCTTTTCGGCGTCCAGCCCCCGCTGGTACGCCATCCCCGCGCACCGGCCGTTCCTCGAGGACCTGGCCGCCGGCGTCCTGGCCTGGCTGGGCGAGCTGCCGCCCGAGACCCTGTCCGACGCCACCATCCTGCTGCCCAACCGCCGGGCTGCCCGCGCCTTCACCGGCGCCTTGTCGAAACTGTCGGGCGACCGGCCCATCCTGCTGCCCCAGGTCCGCCCGCTGGGCGATTTGGAAGAGGACGAGCCGCCCTTCACCCCCGGCGCCCTGGGCCTGGATCTGCCGCCCTCCATCCCCGCCCTGACCCGCCGGTTCGAGATGGCGCGGATGATCGTCGAACAGTTCGACAACACGCTGACGCCAATGCGCGCGCTGGACCTGGCGGATGCGCTCGGCGGCTTCCTGGATTCCTGCCAGCTGGAAGAAATCCCCAACCCCGAACGGATCGCGACCCTGGTCGACGGCGAGATGGCCGAACACTGGGAGCGGTCGGCCGAGTTCCTGGGCCTCGCCGTCACCGCCTGGCCCAAACGCCTCGCCGAACTGGGTCTGGTCGATCCGGCCTGGCGCCGCGCCACCCTGCTGCGCCGCCTCGCCGAACTGTGGGACGCCCACCCCCCGACGCAGGCCGTCATCGCCGCCGGTTCGACCGGCACCGTCCCCGCCGCCGGCGACGTGCTGAAGGCCGTGGCCAAGGCGCCGCTGGGCTGCGTCGTCCTGCCCGGCCTCGACCTCGATCTGGACCCAACCGTCTGGGACCGGCTGGACGAACAGCATCCGCAAAGCGCGATGAAACGGCTGCTGGATCGCTGCGAGATTGCACGCGAGAGCGTTCGCCCCTGGTTCCGCCCCGCCGTCTCTCCGGCCTTCGAGGCGCGTGGCCTGGCGCGTCAGCGACTGGTCAACGAGGCCCTGCGTCCGGCAGAGGCCACCGACGACTGGCGCGGCGCCATCCGCAACATCCGCTCGGCCGCCGTCGCGCGCGGCGAGGCCCGCGACCCCATCGCAGAGGGGCTTCAGGGCCTGTCTCTGCTGACCGTCCGCGCCGAGGAGGAGGCCGCGACCGCCATCGCCCTGATGATGCGCGAAACGCTGGAAACGCCCGGCCGGACCTGCGCCCTGGTCACGCCGGATCAGGCCCTGGGTCGCCGTGTCGCCGCCCGTCTGGAACGCTGGGGCGTCATCCCCGATTCCTCGGCCGGCGCCCCCCTGTCGCGCCTGCCCGCCGGCGCCCTGGTCGATCTGTGTGCCCGCTGGATCGCCGATCCGGTCCAGCCCCATCTGCTGCTGGCCGTCGTCAAACATCCGCTGGCCCGGTTCGACCTGGGCGACGCCGCTCAAGCTGCCGCCGTCGCCGCGCTGGAGGAACACGCCCTGCGCGGCCCCCGCCCGCGCGACTTCGCCGCCATCCATCGCCGCCTGCTGGAGGCGGTCCAGCCTGACCGGCGCGGCAAGGCCCCGCCCGAGTGGAAGCGCGAGCGCCTGTCGGCCGCCACGCGCCTGGTCGATCATCTGCAAACCGCCGTCGAGGCCGCGACCGCCGCCTTCACGCCTGACGCCGATCTGAACCTGGCCGCCTCGGCCCTGACCCGCCTGATCGAAACCCTGGCGGGCCAGAACGCATGGGCCGGTCCCGACGGCGAGGCCGCAGCCGGCCTCCTGTCCGGCCTGATCGACGGCGGGGCGTCGTTGGGCCGTATCCGCCGCGCGGAACTGGCCGAACTGGTCACGTCCCTGGTCAAGGAAAACGTCGTGCGGACCGGCGGGGCGACCCATCCGTCGCTGCGGATTCTCGGGGCCATCGAGGCCCGCCTGGTGCGCGCCGACCGGATGATCCTGGCCGGGCTGGAGGAAGGCGTCTGGCCCCAGGCGGCGCCGACCGATCCCTTCCTGTCGCGCCCGATGCGAAAAGCGCTCGGCCTGCCCCCGCCCGAACGCCGCCTGGGTCAGACGGCGCAGGACTTCGTCCAGGCCGCCTGCGCCGACGAGGTGATCCTGGTCCACAGCGACCGGCGCGGCGGCCAGCCGGCCGTGCGTTCGCGCTGGCTGTGGCGGCTGGAGATGCTGACGCGCGGCGCAGACGCCAAGGACACGCCGGTCGCCATCGCCCGGCCGGCCGCCGTCATCGACTGGGCCCGCGCTTTGGACGCACCCCCGCCCGGACCGCCGCGCTTCGCCAAACGACCCGAGCCGCGCCCGCCGGTGCATCGCCGTCCGCGCAGCCTCTATGTCACCCGGATCGAGCGGTGGGTGCGCGACCCCTACGCCATCTACGCCCTGTGGGTGCTGGGGCTGGAGGCGATGGAGCGTCCCGGCGCTTCTGCCGAAGCGCTCGCCCGTGGCAACGCCGTGCACGCGGCCATCGAACGGCTGACGCTGGACTGGCCTGACGACCTGCCCGACGACTGCGAATCCATCCTGCACGACCATCTGCTGCGCGAACTGGGCGCGCGCGGGTTCGAGGATGCGGCCATGGCCCGCGAGGCCCCCCTGGCCCGCAACTGCGCCCGCTGGCTGACCGATTTCGAGCGCCGCCGCCGCGCGCGGGGCGTCGACATCCTGGTCGAGCAACAGGGGGCCATGACCTTCGACGCCCCCGCCGGACCCTTCACCGTCAAGGCCTTCGCCGACCGGATCGAACTGGCCTCCGACGGGGCGGCGGTGATGGACTTCAAGACCGGCGCGGCTCCGTCCGCCAAACAGGTCAAGTCCGGCTTCGCCCCCCAACTGACCCTGACCGCCGCCATCCTGGCCGACGGCGGGTTCCAACGCACCAACGGCCCGGTCACGCCCGACGAACTGACCTATGTCCGCGTGGTCGGGCGCAAGACGGCGGGCGAGGTCATCACCCGCGCCTCAGGCCTTGAGGCCGCCGACCTGGCCCAGGCGGCGCTGGACGGGCTGAAGCGTCGCGTCGCCCGCTTCGACGACGAGAACACCCCTTATGTCTCCTGGGCTGCGCCCCAGTTCATGGGCAATCAGGGCGGCAATTACGACCATCTGGCCCGCGTCTGGGAATGGTCGGTGATCGGCGACGGCGAGGACAGCGAATGACCTCTCCTTCTCCCCAGATCGTGGCGGCCGACCCGCGCCTGACCGTCTTCGTCACCGCCAACGCCGGCTCGGGCAAGACCACCACCCTGGTCAACCGGGTGGCGCGGCTGCTGCTGGACCAGGTCGATCCCGGCGCCATCCTGTGCGTCACCTACACCAAGGCCGCCGCCGCCGAGATGCAGGCCCGACTGTTCGATCAGCTGGGCGGCTGGGCCGTGCTGGACGACGCCGCCCTGTCGCGCGAACTGGCCCGGCTGGACGACGGCGACCCGCAGGCGATGGATCACGCCGCCCTGTCGCGCGCCCGCAAACTGTTCGCCCGCGCGCTGGAGACGCCCGGCGGCCTGAAGATCCAGACCATCCACGCCTTCTGCGAGAAACTGCTGCGGCGGTTCCCGCTGGAGGCCGGGGTCTCGCCCCGCTTCACCGTGCTGGAAGACCAGGCCGCGACCGCCCTCAGCCATGCCGCGCGCGAAGATCTGGCCCGCGCCGCCGTCGCCGATCCGGACGGCCCCATCGGCCAGGCCTACAGCCATTTCGCCGTCGAGCTGGACTGGCAACGCTTCCAGGCCCTGCTGTCCATGATCGAGGCCAAGCGCGCCGACCTGCTGGACTATATCGACCGCGCCGAGGCCGGAACCGCGCCCGACCCTTACGCCCTCACCGGCGCCGAGGCGGGCCGCAGTCCCGAAGATCTGGAACAGGACTTCGTCGCCTTCATCGATCCCGGCGAGTGGAACCGCATGGCCGAGGCCATGGAGACCGGCTCGACCAACGACCGCAAGATCGCCGACGCCATGAGCGTCGCCGCCCCGCCCTACGCCGGGTTTTCGGCTCTGTCGAAAGTCTTCTGCACGGAGAAGGGCGAGCCCCGCGCCAAAATGGGCACCAAGTCGGCGCCCCAGGGAGCCGTCGGCTGGCTGCTGGACCTCCAGACCCAATTCCTCGCCACTCGCGAGGCCTTGCGAAAGGCCCGGATCGCCGACGACACGATCAAGGTCCTGACCCTAGCCCGCGCCCACGCCGCCTTTTACGAGGCCGCCAAACGGTCAAAGGGCGCGCTCGACTTCCCCGACCTGGTGGCCCGCGCCGCCGCCCTGCTGACCCGCAGCGGGGCCGCCGCCTGGGTGCTGTACAAGCTGGACGGCGGGGTCGATCACGTCCTGATCGACGAGGCCCAGGACACCGCCCCCGAACAATGGGCCATCGTCCGCGCCCTGACCGGAGAGTTCTATTCTGGCCAAACTTCCGGCCGCACTGTCTTCGCCGTCGGCGACGAGAAACAATCGATCTACTCCTTCCAGGGCGCCCGGCCGGAGCGTCTGCGCCAGGAACGGGCCGACTTCCTGGCTCTGGCCGAGAGCGCCGGCGAACCCTTCGCGGGGCCAGACCTGAACACCTCCTACCGTTCGACCGAAGAGGTGCTGGCCTTCGTCGACGCCGTCTTCGCCGATCCCGACCGCACCCGCGCCCTGACCGGTCCCCAGGGCGACATCGCCCGTCACATCCCCGCGCGGGTCGGCCAGCACGGCGCCATCGACCTGTGGCCCCTGTTCCTGGACGAACCCGCGCCCGAGACCGACGCCTGGGACGATCCGGTCGATCAGGAAAGCGTCGGCAGCGCCCGCAAGCGGCTGGCCCGCGACCTGGCCCGCGAAATCCGCCGCCAGGTCGAAAGCGGCCTCGCCGTCTTCGACAGCCGCACCCGCGACCTGCGCCCTGCCGGATACGGCGACTACATCGTCCTGGTCCGCCGCCGCGACGCCACCTTCGAAGAGATCATCCGCGCGCTGAAGACCGAAGGCGTGCCCGTCGCCGGCGCCGACCGGCTGAAACTGTCCAGCCACATCGTCTTCGACGACCTGATCGCCCTGGCCCGTTTCGCCCTCTTCCCCGACGATGACCTGTCCCTGGCCGAGGTGCTGCGCAGCCCCCTGTGCGACGTGGACGAGGACGGCCTGTACGCCTTGGCCGGGCGTGAGAACCGCAAGTCCGGCCAGCTTTGGCGCGACCTGCGCGACCGGGCGCACGAACGCCCCGAATGGATCCGCGCCCGCGACGCGCTGCAGGCCGCCGTCGATGCGCGCGGCGGCGATCCCTTCGCCTTCTTCTCCCAAGCTCTGAACCGGGTGGACGACACCGGCCGATCCGGCCGCGCCCGCATCCTGGCCCGGCTGGGCCACGAGGCGGAAGAGGCCATAGACGAGACGCTGAATCAGGTTCTGGCGGCCGAGAACCGGGGGGGCGTCGATCTGGAGACCTGCCTGGCCCAACTGGAAGCCGCCGACGTCGAGGTGAAGCGCGAACTGGAGGGGGCGCGCGGCGAGGTCCGCGTCATGACCGTCCATGGCGCAAAGGGGCTTGAGGCGCCCATCGTCATCCTGCCCGACACCACCATGAAGGCGAAGGCTCAAGGCCCGTCCCTGATGCCCGCCGTCACCGATGAAGGTGAAGGCGAGGCCTGGCTGATGGCCCCCGGCTCGGCCAAGGACGACTGTCCCGCCTCGGCCGACGCCCGCGCCGCGCGCCAGGCCCGCACCGACGACGAGACCCTGCGTCTGCTCTATGTCGCCCTGACCCGCGCTCGCGACCGGGTCATCGTCATGGGCCGCGCCTCCAGCCGGGGCGCCGAACCCGGCAGCTGGTGGTCGGTGATCGAGGAGACCTTCGACCGGCTGGGGGATCAGGTGCGCGAAGTCGAGAACGGCGTGCGTCGCTTCGGCGTCGATCCCGAACGCCGCCCCGTCGCCGCAGCCGTCGCTCAATCGGCCGACGCCCTTCCCGCCTGGGCCGCCGCCCCGCCGCCCGCCGACGCCGCCGCCCGCTTCGCCGCGCCGTCGCGGATGGAGGGGTCGATCCGCATCCCCGCCCCCTCGCCCCTGGCTCGCAGCGCGGCCGGCGGGGCGTCGCTGGGCCGGTTCCGGCGCGGCGACCTGATCCACCGGTTGCTGGAGCGCCTGCCAGAGATCGCGCCCGCCGACCGCCCCGACGCCGCGCGGCGCCTGCTGGCGCGCGAGACCGATCTGGACGAGGCCCAGCGCGCCGAGATGATCGCCGCCGCCTTCTCGGTGCTGGACGACGCCCGCTTCGCCCCGGTCTTCGGTCCCGGCTCCCGCGCCGAGGTCGCTCTGACCGGCGCCCTGCCTGGCTCGTCCAGCGTGGCGATCAACGGCCGTATCGACCGACTGGTGGTCACGCCCGACCGGGTGCTCGTGGTCGACTACAAGACCAACCGCCCCGCCCCGGACGCCCTGGACCGGGTCGATCCCGCCTATGTCTTGCAGGCCGCCGTCTATATCGCCGTGCTGAAACGCCTCTACCCCGACCGCCCGGTCGAGGCCGCCCTGGTCTGGACCGACGGCCCCAAGCTGATGCCGATCCCGCACGCGATGTTGGACGCGGCGTTGGCGGACAGTTGAATTGCCCGCGATTCGCTCCCACATCTGCGACTGAACGCTGGGCAGCCGTCCAGCGCGCCACAATTCGGCGCTCAAGCAGCGAGGCCCTGCGGGCCAAGCGTTAGCGCCACAAAGGGAGACCATTCATGGCGACAGTTAAAGTCACCGACGAAAGCTTCGACGCCGACGTTCTGAAATCCTCCACCCCCGTCCTGGTGGATTTCTGGGCCGAATGGTGCGGCCCCTGCAAACAGATCGGCCCCGCGCTGGAGCAGATCGCCGACGAACTGGGCGGCAAGGTCACTGTGGCCAAGATCAATATCGACGACAGCCCCATGACCCCGTCCAAGCTGGGCGTGAAGGGCATCCCGACCCTGATGCTGTTCAAGGACGGCCAGATGACCTCGATGAAGGTCGGCGCCATGCCCAAGGGCAAGATCGTCGAATGGCTGGCCGAGGCCGGCGTCAAGGCCGACGCCTGATCCTTTCGCTCTGCTGAAGTTCAAACGCCCGCTGGTTCACACCGGCGGGCGTTTTCGTTCTACGGACGGGCCGGGTCGATCTCCACCAGCACCACGTCATAGGTCTTCATCGGCACGCTCAGGCGCCCCCGCCCGTCGGCCCCGATGGTGACGGACCGGACCTCGGGCGTATCGCGCGTCAGGTCGTTCAGCCGCTGCAACTGTGCGGCGTCCAGCGCGGCCGGCGCGCCCATTTCCAGATAGGCCGTATAGGCGTCGTTGGACTGGAACCCGACCCGCCGCACCGTCGCGCGGTGGACGCCGGGCGTCAGGTTCTGAACCACCACGTCCAGCGGCGCCGCCGCCGCCGGCTCGCGCACCTGACGGAAGAAGGGCCGGTTGCTGATCGGCTGATCCGGCAGTTCATAACGCCAGGCCAGCACCTGAACCGTGTCCCCCTTCAGCGCCGCGATGCTTTGGGCGTCGCCGGTCGCCAGCTCCCGGTCGCCCAGGCTGTTCAGATATTTGTAGGCGAAGAAGGTCGGTTTGCGCACCCCCTGCGGGTTCATCAGGCCGAAGCCGCCGTCGAACGGCTTGGTCTGCGGCCCCGGCTCCTCGAACAGATCGCTGAAGGCCCAGTAGCTCATGCCCTGAACCAGGCCCTCGCTCTCGCGCAGCTTGGTCAGGATATAGGAGGCCCCGAAATAGTCGTCGTGGATCGGATCGCGCGGATTATAGCTGGTGCTCCATTCGGTGAAGAACAGCGGCAGGCCCGGCCGGGTCGAGGCCTCGATCTCGCCCCTCACCTTGCGCACGTCGCTGACGACCGCGTCGGGCGCGCGCGACAGCTTGTTGTCGCCCTCCCCCTTCTCATCCAGGAAACCGCCCTCGACCCCATAGGTGTGGGTGGTCACGAAATCGACCGGCAGCTGATGCTGGTCGGCATAGGCCAGGAACTCTGGAACCCAGGCCGCACCGGCGGTCGACGGCCCGCCGACCCGCAGCGTCGGATCCACGGCTTTTATGGCCCGAACCGTACGGCCGTAATAGTCGAAATAGGCCGCCTGATCGGCCCGTTCCCAGAAGCCGTCCAGGTTCGGCTCGTTCCAGAACTCGAAATACCAGGACCGCACCTCCTCCGCGCCGTAACGGTCGATCAGGTGTCGAACGAAGGCGTCGATCAGCCCGGTCCATTTCTCGGGCTGCGGATGGGAGGTGTTGCCCTTCCAGTAGAAGATGGTCTGGTCCGAGGTCTTCATCGCATCCGGCGTGAAGCCCAGTTCGATGAAGGGCTTGATCCCCATGCCCAGCATGCGGTCGTAAAGCTGATCGACGCGGGTCCAGTCATAAACCGGCTGTCCGTCCACCTCGCGATACACGCCCATGTCGTCGTGGAAGATGTCGTGGAAGCGGATGTAGCGGAACCCAAGCTCGTCGCGCACCGTCTTCAACTGCGACAGGGCGTCCTCGCGGATCGTCGTGCCCGGATAGTCGGTGCCCACCGAGAACTCGGCCATGCGGTCACGAGGCCTGCCCGGCGAGGCCGCGTCTATCGTCAAGGTTCGGGGGACGGCTTGTCCCGCCTCGGTCGGCGCCTGCGCGGCGGCGTATGACCCGCCCAGCACCGCAACGGCGCCCGCCAGCAGAAGGCTGTTCCATCCAGAGCGTTTCATACTGCGCCTCGTCCCGACATTTATATTTTCAATATTGTTAGCGCTATCACTATGGGATCGCAATGCGGCGGATCGTTCTCGCGCGAGCGAGGGCATCTGGGGTCGAGGTGTGCTAGACACCGTTCATGACCGCTGACGACGACATCCCCGCCGATCCCGCCAAGCCCGAAGAGACTTTGGAAGAGACCTCGGTTCAGCGGGCCCTGCGCCTGAAGAACGCCAAGCTCGACGGCCGGCCCCAGGCTCCGCGCGGCGGCCGTTTCCAGCGCGAACAGAACGCCCGCATCGCGGCTGGCAAATCCCGCCCCTGGATGAGCAAATAAAAAACTCTCCCTCCCCTTCATGGGGAGGGACGATCGCGCAGCGATCAGGGTGGGGCCCGAAAGGACGTGAGCGACGTTCTAACCTCCCCACCCCGGCTGCGCTTCGCTTCGCCGCCCCTCCCCATGAAGGGGAGGGAGAGGTTCAATCCGGCCAGGTCTCCCGGCTGGCGCCCAGCACCTCGCCCGCCAGATACAGCGACCCGCAGATCGCCACGCGGCCGGCGCCCAGGCGCAGCGCGAGGTCCAGCGCGTCGCCGACCGATCCCGCAGGCGTCGCCGCCAGTCCATGCCCGCGCGCCACAGCCGCAAGCGCCAAGGGTTCGGCCGCCGCCCCGTCGAAGCCGACGGTGAACACCGTGGCCTGGCTGTCCTTCAAGGCGGCGAAGAACCCGCCCGCATCCTTGTTCGACAGCATGCCGCAGATCAGGGCCAGCGGACGCGGCGCCCGCGCCTGACGCTCGGCCAGAAACGCCGCCAGCGCCTTTGCGGCATGGGGATTGTGCCCCCCGTCCAGCCAAAGCTCGGCCTCCGCCGCCCGCGCCGCCTCGCCGTAAGGTCCGGCCGAAATCCGTTGCAGCCGCGCGGGCCAGCGCACGGCCTTCAGCCCTTCGGCGATGGCGCTTTCGGGCAGGTCCAGCTCGACCGCCGCCGCCACGGCTAACGCCGCATTGTCGATCTGGTGCGCGCCTGCCAGGGCCGGCGCCGGCAGGTCCATGAACAGTTCGGCCGTCTGGAACGCCAGCCCGCCGCGCTCGGCCCAGGCGTCGAAATCGACCCCCAGCACCGTCAGCCGTGCATGGACATCGGCCGCCCGACGTTCGATGGCCGCCATCGCCTCTTCGCGCTGGCGCGCGATCACGGCCGGCGCGCCCGCCTTCAGCACCCCCGCCTTCTCCGAGGCGATCCCCGCCAGGTCCGTGCCCAGAAACTCCGCATGGTCGTAATCGACGGGGGTGATCACGCTGAGCAGCGGCCGTTCGATCACATTGGTCGCGTCCAGCACCCCGCCCAGGCCCACCTCGATGATGGCCAGGTCGGCCGGCGTCTCGGCCATGGCCAGGAAGGCGGCGGCGGTGGTGCTTTCGAACACCGTGGCCTCGCTGCCCGTCTGCGCCATCACGGCCTCGATCCGGTCCAGGATGGCGTTCAGCGCCTCGTCCTCGATCAGCTTGCCGGCCAGCCGGATCCGCTCATTGAACCGCACCAGATGGGGCGAGGTATAGGCGTGGACCTTGAGCCCCGCAGCCTCGGCGATGGCGCGGATCATGGCGACTGTGGAGCCTTTGCCGTTGGTGCCCGCCACATGGATCACCGGCGGCAACTTGTGTTGCGGATCGCCCAGGGCGGCGCACAGGACGCGCATCCGATCCAGCGACAGATCGATCCGCTGGGGGTGGCGCGCACGTAGACGTTCGGAGACGGGATCCATCCGCTTCCTTTAACTCCTGATTTCGAGAACCGCGACATGACTTCCAGGCCGGACATCAGAACGGCGGCCCGCATCGTCCTGTCGGCCGTCTTCCTGGGCGCCGGCGTGCTGCATCTGATGGTTCCCGGCCCCTTCGTGCGGATCACGCCGCAGTGGGTTTCGGACCCCGCCCTGGTCGTGGCGCTGACGGGGCTGGCCGAGTTGCTGGGCGCGGCGGGGCTGATCATCCCGCGCCTGCGTGTCTTCGCCGGCTGGGCCCTGGCCCTCTATTGCGTCGGCGTCTATCCGGCCAACATCCAGCACGCCATGGACGGCCTGAACTCAGGCACAGGTCTAGTCTGGGCCTATCACGGCCCGCGCCTGCTGTTTCAGCCGGTCATAATCTGGTGGTGCCTGTGGGCCTCGACCGCGATCGACTGGCCCTTCAAGCGGTCTCAGGCGGCGGCGCGCGTGCCGCCCATCAGCATGGAGAGGATCTGACCCAGGGTGCGCGGCAGGTCGGCGCGGGTCACGACCCGGTCGACCATACCCTTTTCCTGCAGATATTCGGCGCGCTGGAAGCCCGGCGGCAGTTTCTCGCGGATGGTGGCCTCGATCACGCGCGGACCGGCGAAGCCGATCAGGGCGCCCGGTTCGGCCAGATGCACGTCGCCCAGCATGGCGTAGGAGGCGGTCACGCCCCCCGTGGTCGGATCCGTCAGGACCACGGCGTACGGCAGTTTGGCATCCTTCAGCTCTTCGATGGCCAGGGTCGTGCGCGCCATCTGCATCAGCGACAGGGCGCCTTCCTGCATCCGCGCGCCGCCGGCGGCGGTGAAACAGACCATCGGGACCTTGCGGGCCACGGCCTCGCGCGCGGCCTTGATGAAGGCCTCGCCGGCCGCCATGCCCAGCGACCCGCCCATGAAGGTGAAGTCCTGAACGATCACCACGGCCTCCTGACCGCCGACGACGCCATAGCCGATGGCCATGGTGTCCTTGCGACCCGCCGCCTTGCGCGCTGCGCTCAGGCGATCCTTGTAGGACTTGCCGTCCGAGAATTTCAGCGGATCTTCCGGCACGTCCGGGGTGTCGATGGACTCATACTGGCCGCCGTCAAAGGTGGCCTTCAGCCGAGTCGGCGCGTCGATACGCATATGCCTGCCCGACGGCGTGACCCACAGCGAGGCCTCCAGATCCGACCGATACAGCATCTCGCCGCTATCGGGATCCTTGACCCACAGATTGTCGGGGGTGTCGCGGCGCGACACGATCTTGCGGACGCCGGGCGCGAAACGGCTCAGCCAGCCGCCGCGCTTTTCCTGAGGTTTGCTCTTGTCGATCATGGGCGGGCTCTTAGACGGTTTCCGCCACGGAAGCACTACTGACGACCGATCGAACCGCGTCGCCCAGCGCCTTCACCCGGGCCAGCACGCGCGGCGCAACGGCTTCGCCGGCCTCCAGCGCAGCCGCCACCTCGTCCACCAGGGCCGAACCGACCACCACGGCGTCGGCCACCCGCGCGATCTCGGCGGCCTTTTCCGGCGTCTTGACCCCGAAGCCGACCGCGACCGGCAGGCCAGACGCCTTGCGCACCCGCTCCACCGCCGGCGCCACCACCTCGGCGTTCGCCTCCTTGACGCCCGTCACGCCCGCGACGGCGACGTAATAAACGAAGCCCGACGTCCCCCGGACTACGATCTTCAGCCGCTCGTCGTCCGAGGTCGGCGTCGCCAGTCGGATGAGCGAGATCGACACCTTGTCCAGCGCTTCGATCAGCGGCCCGGCCTCTTCGGGCGGACAGTCCACCACGATCAGCCCATCGATACCGCAATCGGCCGCATAGGCGGCGAAGGCGTCATAGCCCAGGCTCTCGATCGGATTCAGATACCCCATCAGCACGATCGGCGTGGCGTCGTCGCCTTGGCGGAATTCCTTGGCCAGATCCATGGTCGAGCGCAGACCGAACCCGGCCGCCATGCCCCGGATCGCCGCCCGCTGAATCGGCGGCCCCTCGGCCATCGGGTCGCTGAACGGAAAGCCCAGTTCGATGATGTCGGCCCCGGCGGCGGGCAGGCCGTTCAGGATCGCCAGCGCCTCCTCGCGCGACGGATCGCCCCCCATCACATAGGGAATAAAGGCCGCACGGCCCTCGGCCTTCAGCGCGGCGAAACGGGCGTCGATACGGGCGGTGGTCATTGCGGCGGCGATCCGGCGGGAGCGGCAGGCGGGGTCGCAGCAGCAGCCGCGCACACGTCGCCTGGAATGGTGGCGAAGCCCAGATAGGCGGGCAGTTCGGCCACGGCGGTCTTGGAGGTGTCGTAGAAGGCGACCATCTGCATGCCGTCGCAGCCGCCGGCCTCGCGGCGCTTGATCAGGACCACGCGGTTCTCGTCCCCGCCCGCCGCCAGCCAGCCCTTGGTCTCCAGATCGGCGATATAGGCGTCGGCCAGAGCCCCGATCTGGCCCAGTTGCGCGGTCACACAATAGGCACGGCCCGTCAGATTGTTCAGCCCGCCGCAATCGGCCGACAGCTCCGCGCCGCTCAGCAGGCCGACATCGGCCGGGCCGCCCTGCTGTGCAGCGGGCGCGGGCGCCGGCGTCTGGGCCTGAGCGGCGGTCGCGAGGCTAAAGACGGCGGTCGCCGCCAGCAGACTACGGATCACAGTTCCACTCCCAGATGTTTGGCGACCTGAAAGATGTCCTTGTCGCCGCGGCCCGACATCAGCAGGACGACATCGCCGCCCTTGCCGACTTCGCGCGCCACTTCGCCGGTCCGCGCCAGCGCATGGGCTGGTTCCAGCGCCGGGATGATGCCTTCCAGTTTCGAACACAGCTGGAACGCCTCCAGCGCCTCGTTGTCGGTCGCCGAGCGGTATTCGGCCCGGCCGATGTCGTGCAGCCAGGCGTGTTCCGGCCCGATGCCGGGATAGTCCAGCCCGGCCGAGATCGAATGCCCCTCGACGATATTGCCGTCCTCGTCCTGCAGCAGATAGGTCCGGTTGCCGTGCAGCACGCCCGACCGCCCGCCCTTCAGCGACGCCGCATGGTCCGGCGTGTCCAGCCCGTGACCCGCCGCCTCGACCCCGATCAGGCGTACGGCCTCGTCCTCGATGAAGGGGTGGAAGGCGCCGATGGCGTTCGATCCGCCGCCGATACAGGCCACCACCGCCTCGGGCAACTTGCCCATCTGCGCCATCGACTGGGTCTTGATCTCCTTGCCGATCACCGACTGGAAATCGCGCACCATGGCCGGATAGGGGTGCGGGCCCGCCGCCGTGCCGATGATGTAATAGGTGTCCGAGACGTTCGTGACCCAGTCGCGCATCGCCTCGTTCATCGCGTCCTTCAGGGTCGCGGCGCCCGCCGTGACCGAGAAGACTTCGGACCCCAGCAGACGCATGCGGAACACGTTCGGCTGCTGCCGCTCCACGTCCACCGCGCCCATATAGACGGTGCAGGGCAGGCCAAAGCGCGCCGACACCGTCGCGGACGCCACGCCGTGCTGACCGGCGCCCGTCTCGGCGATGATCCGGGTCTTGCCCATGCGGCGGGCCAGCAGGATCTGGCCCATGCAGTTGTTGATCTTGTGCGCGCCCGTGTGGTTCAGGTCCTCGCGCTTCAGCCATATCCGCGCGCCGCCGAAATGTTCGGTCAGCCGCTCGGCGAAATACAGCGGGCTCTCACGACCGACGTAGTGGGTCAGGAAGCCGTCCAGCTCGGCCTGGAAGCTGGGGTCCGCCCGAGCCGCCTTATAGGCCGCGTCCAACTCGTGGATCAGCGGCATCAGGGTCTCGGCGACGAACTGCCCCCCATAGGGCCCGAACCGGCCCTGCGCATCCGGCCAGGCGTAGGCGTTGGACAACGGCTGACCAGAGGACGGGGCTTGGATGGGGGTTTGGGCGTTCACGAGTCCAACTTTCACGCAGGGAGGCGTCGTAATTACGTCCGGCGCGCGTTTTGGATGAAGGCCGCGATCCGGTCGGCGTCCTTAACACCCGGCGCGCTTTCCACGCCAGAGGACACATCGATCATGGGCGCCCCGGTGATCCTCAGCGCCTCGACCACATTGTCGGGGTTCAGCCCGCCCGCCAGGAACCAGTCATGGCGAAACGCCCGGTCCGCCAGCAGGGTCCAGTCGAAACTATGCCCCACCCCGCCTGGCAACACCGACCCCTCCGGCGGCTTGGCGTCGAACATCAGGTGATCGGCGTGATAATCCCATTCGTCGGCGGCCGCGAAATCGTCGCCATGCCGGATCGGCAGGGCCTTGATCACCCCCGCCACCGTCAGCGCCCGCACGCCTTCCGCCCGCGCCGGGGTCTCGGCCCCATGCAGTTGGATGAAGTCGGGCCTCAGCACCCGCGCGATCTCTTCCAGAAGACCATCGTCCGGATCGACCGTCACCGCCACGATCTTCGCCCGCCCCCGCGCCCGTTCGAACAGAGCCGCAGCTGTGTCAGGCGCGAGATGCCGGGGGCTTTTCGGAAACACCACCGCCCCCACGAAATCCGCCCCCCCGTCCAGCGCAGCGTCCAGGGTGTCCGGCGTGGTCAGGCCGCAGATCTTGATCTGGGTCGTCATGGCGCGATCACCTTCACCCCGTCCCGACGCGCGGCGTCGGCCAGATCATGATCATAGGTGGCGAGATCGCATTTCAGCCGCTGCACGATGGCCAAATGCAGGGCGTCTGGCGTTCGCAATCGCGGATGTCGATGCAGCAGAAACCGACACGCCATCACGTCCTCTGGATCGACTTCCCTGACTGCGGCGGCTCGATCCAGCCAGATGTTGAATTTCGTCTCAGCCAAGTCTCTTTCATCGACATCCAGGCTCCCGCGCCGAACGTGATGCGACATGGCCGACGAGACTTCGGCGATCGCCCAGTCGGACACGATCGCCCTATCGACCGACGCCATCCAGGCAAGCACGGCCTCGCTCGTCTTCTCTTGCACGAACAAGGGAACGATGACGCTGGCGTCCAGATAGACGCTCACCGGCCGCGTTCTTCCTTAATTTCCGCCAGAGCCGCCGCCGTATTCACAGGCCCGCGACGTGGCTGCACGCGCACAGCCCTCAGCCATTCGATGTCGTTCGGCCCATCAGGACGGATGCGCCGCGCCACGATCTTCACCTCGACGTCAGGATCGGGGCGGTCGATGACCACCGACTCGCCGCGTTCGGCGGCCTCGATGAGGCGGGCCAGGTCCGCCTGTGCTTCTGTCACCGAATAATGGCTCATGGAGCCACCATATCGCGTTCGCGACCCGACCACAAAGCCCCGCTACCCTAGGCACGTAATGCCTTCGGAATTCGCTGTAGGGTCATCACCGCACAAATCGTCAGCCCTCCGCCGGTTCCTCGAAGACCGACGCGATCTCTTCCGGGCTCAGCAGCCGCCACTGTCCGGGCGCCAGATCGGCCGGCAGGGCCAGCCCGCCCATCCGCTCGCGGTGCAGGGTCTCGACGTGATTTCCGGCGGCGGCGAACATGCGCCGCACCTGGTGATAGCGCCCCTCCGTCACCGTCAGCAGGGCCTCGGTCGGCGTCACGACCTCCAGCACGGCGGGCGCCAGCGGCTTGTCCTCGCCCTCCAGCACCAGCTCCCCGGCCGCAAACAGTTCGCCTTCCGTCCCGACCAGCGGCCGCGCCAGTCCGGCGCGATAGACCTTGGTCACATGGCGCTTGGGCGAAATCACCCGGTGCAGCAGATCGCCGTCGTCGGTCAGCAGCAGCAGGCCCGTCGTCTGCTTGTCCAGCCGCCCGATGGTCGAAATGGCCGGATCGCGCGCCCGCCACCGTCCCGGCAGGATGTCATAGACCAGCGCCCCCTCTTCCTTGTGTGAACAGGTCATGCCCAGCGGCTTGTTCAACATGATCACCAGCCCCTGCACGGGGTCCAGCGGTTCGCCGTCGATCTCCATCCGCGTCGGCAGGTCGCGCGTCACCGGAATGCGTTTTGACACGTCCGTCAGGTCCGCCCCGTCCAGCACGATCCCGCCCGCCTTGGCCATCCGCGCCATCTCGGCCCGCGAGCCATAGCCCATCGAACCTAGCAGGCGATCGACGCGGGAGGTTGGGGTTTTGCTCATGCGATCACCCCCACACCCGTCATCCTAGGGCCTGTCCCTAGGATCCAGACTCCCGGCGCCCGACGCTCGCGCGCCCTGCGGACACACCGGGAGTCTGGATCCTCGCCACGAGGGCGAGGATGACGACCATGGAGAGAGGCTTTCACTTCACCGCCTCGAACAGCTTGTAGCCGCCCGCTTCCGCCACCAGCCGCACCCGTTTGAACGCCGCGTTCAACTCGGCCTCATAGGGCAGGTGCCGGTTGGCCACGACCCAGGCGACGCCGCCCTTTTTCAGCAGCTCCGCCGCCTTGCGGATGAAGGCCTGGCCCAGCCGCCGGTCCTCGGCCCCGCCGTCGTGGAACGGCGGATTGCTGACCACGAAATCCTTGTCGCCCTTGGCCTCCAGCGTGCGGGCGTCGGACCACCAGACCTTGGCCCGTTCGTCCGTGACGTTCTCGCGCGCGGCGCGGATGGCGCGGCGATCCAGATCGACCAGCTTCAGCTTGGTCACCGCCGGCGAACGCAGCGCCACGATCGACAGGGCGCCATAGCCGCAACCCAGATCGACCCCCTCGCCCTTCATCGGCGGCAGGTGTTCGGCCAGCAGCGCCGAGCCCGCGTCGATCCGGTCCCAGGCGAAAATCCCCGGTTGAGACCAGGCTTCCAGCCCCGGCACGAACTGCGGCCCGCCCGCGGCGATGGCGGCGTCGATGGCCGCGTCCAGCCCCTCGGCTGTCTCGGGCTTGAAGACGATGCAGCGGCGATGGTGGGCCTTGGCCGTCTCGGCGACCTCGACGCCGAACGCCTTCAGCTCCTTGCCCAGGCGCGAGCCGCCCTTGTCCTTGGGCGCCATGACATCCAGCCGCCCGCCGACCTTCAACGCCCTCAGCGCCAGGGCCAGGACATAGCGCCGCTCCAGCACGCCGGGCGGGGCGTAGGTCATCACCGTATCGGCCGAACCGGGGTCCTGCGCCTCCAGCGCGGCGGAATCCGGGATCAGGGGCGAAGTCTGGGTCGCATCACCCGGCGGATCGAAGACGACCGGCGGGCGGCCATAGAGAAGCGTGGTCATGCCCCGCCCTTAGAGGGTGAAGGCGTCGGGGACCAGCCTCAGAACCCCGCCTGCAGCAGCGCCAGCCCCACGACCCCGACCACGATCCGCCACCAGGCGAAGACGCCGAAGCCGCGACGCGACACGAAATCCAGCAGGAACCGCACCACCGCCAGGGCCGAGAGGAAGGCCACGACGAAGCCCACGGCGATCAGGCCGACGTCGCTGAAGTCCAGCGTCTTGTGGTTCTTGAACAGGTCATAGGCCACCGCCGCCCCCATGGTGGGCAGGGCCAAAAAGAAGCTGAACTCGGCCGCCGACCGCTTGTCGGTCTTCAGCAGCAGGCCGCCGGCGATGGTGGCGCCGGATCGCGACACGCCGGGGATCATGGCCAGGCACTGGAACAGGCCGATCAGGAAATAGATCCTCATCGGATAGGCCTCGGCGTCCAGCCATTTCGGCCGCTTGTCCATCCGGTCCAGCAGCAGCAGGATCACCCCCCCGACGATCAGGGCCACGCACACCACCTGCGGCGTCTCGAACAGCACCGTCTTGATGTAGTCGTAAGCCAGGAAGCCGATCACGACGGCGGGCGCGAAGGCGACCAGCAGGCCGATCAGGAACCGCCGCGCCTCCGGGTCGAACGGCCAGCGCGTCGCCAGCGCCCACAGCCGTTTGAAATAGATGCTGACGATGGCCAGCAGCGCGCCCAGCTGGATCACGATCTCGAACGTCTTGCCCGAACTCTCGAACCCCATGAAATGGCCCAGCAGCAGCATATGGCCCGTGGACGAGACCGGAATGAATTCGGTCAGCCCCTCGACCAGACCCAGGATGATGGCCGCCAGCCAGTCCGACATGAAAACCCCGAAACAGGTCCGGGATCACGACGCCCCCGGTTCGCCTCACCCTTAGACCAACCATCCCCGATTAGGCGAGGGGATGGCGAGCGGTTGGCTTTCCGCCATGATTGCGCGAGAAGAGGCCGCATATGACGACGCCCGCCCCCGCACCTGCGCCTCTGGAAGACGCCCACCTGGCCACCCGCCGCATCACCCGCCTGTCGGTCGGGGTCGCGGTGGTGCTGATCGCCATGAAGGCCTTTGCACTCGGTGCCTCCGGCTCGGTCTCCATCCTGGCGACCCTGGCGGATTCGGTGCTGGATCTGGCGGCGTCCCTGACCACCTTCTTCGCCGTGCGCTGGGCCGCCGCCCCCGCCGACGAAAACCACCGCTATGGTCACGGCAAGGGCGAGGCCCTGTCCGCCCTGGTCCAGGCCGGGCTGGTCTTCGCCTCGGCCCTGTTCATCGCCTGGGAGGGGGTGCAGCGCATCTTCGATCCCCGCCCCGTCACCTCCGGCTGGTGGGCGACCGGCGTCGTGGTCGCCACCATCGCCATCACCGCCTGGCTGGTGTGGATGCAGACCCGGGCGTTGAAGAAGACCGGCTCTCTCGCCGTCGCCGGCGACCGCACCCATTACGCCGCTGACCTGGCCGCAAACGTGGTGGTGCTGATCGGGGTGATCTCGGGCGCCTTCCTGGGCGCGCCGGGTCTGGATGCGGCGGCCGGCATCGTCGTCGCCGTCTGGCTGTTCTGGGGCGCGACCGGCATGCTGAAGGCCGCCGCCGACCATCTGCTGGACCGCGCCGTGCCCGAGGCCGACCGCGTCGCCATCACCCAGGCCGTCCTGGCCGATCCGCAAGTCTTCGGCGTGCATCAGTTGCGCACCCGCATGGCCGGCCAGGTGATGATGATCCAGATGCACGTCGACCTGGACGCCCACCAGACCCTGGACGCCGCCCACGCCATCGTCGTCGCGGCCGAGAACCGGGTGCTGGCCCTCTTCCCCACGGCCGACATCCTGATCCACGCCGACCCGCGCGGCCGCACCCGTCCGCAGACGGACGTTCCCGCCGTCGCGACGCCCGCGCCTGCGCAAACCGAAGCCGTCGAGGCCCCGACCGGCCCCGCGCCAAAGGGCCCGTGGTCCTGACCTTGCGTCCAATTTCAATGCAGTAAACGCGCATTAACGGGTCGGGGCGCATCAACCCCTGATGGCCGACCCCTGCGTTCTCTTCCACTTCGCCTTCCAGCCCGCCTCGCGCGCCGCGCGCCTGGCTCTGGGCGAGGCGCGGATCGAATGGACCGACACCCCGGTCCGTCCGTGGGAGGCCGACTGCCCGGTCAACGACTTCAATCCGTCCGGCCTGCCGCCGGTGATCCAGACGATGGATCGCGGCCGCCCGCTGGTCCTGTGCGAACTGCCCGCCGTCCTGGGCTGGATCGAGGATCAGCAGAAGGCCCCGTTTCTGCTGCCGGCCGACGCCGCCGAACGCGCCGAGGCGCGCCGCCTGACCGGCTGGTTCGAGCGTCGCTTCATGGACGAGGTCGACGCCGTCCTGCTGCACGAGCGGATGGAGAAACCCCTGCTCAAACTGGGTCCGCCCGAAGCCCGCGCCCTGCGTGAGGGCCGCGACGCCCTGAAAGCCCATCTCGCCATGCTGGAGGATCTGGTCGCCGCCCGCGACTGGCTGGCCGGCCGTCGCCTCAGCCAGGCCGACCTGATCGCCGCCGCCCACCTGTCGGTGCTCGACTATTTCGGCGAGATCCAGTGGAAGAACTGGCCCGGTCTGAAGACCTGGTACTCCAAGCTCAAATCCCGCCCCTGTTTCCGCCCCCTGCTCGCCGACCGCTTCGTCGGCGTGCCCCCGTCGGCCTGGTATGCGGATTTGGATTTTTAAACGCAAAGCAGACGTGTTTCATGACCGCTTAGGGTGGAAAGCGGACCTCTGACGAGGCCCGCCTCACCTTGGTTCACATGCCGAAGATCACCATGCCTTGGTCGTCGATCCGCCATGCCGGGTTGAAGGCGATCTCCCAAGAGTGGTCGTCCGGATCGGCGACGTAGCCCCTAAACCCTCCGTGTGGGGGCGCATCTGCTTGCCGAAGGATTCGACCGCCCGAGCCTGCGAGCCGAGCTATCAACGGGGCGACGTCGTCTTGTTCGGGGACGTTATGGGCGAGGCTGAAAGCACCCGGACGCTTCAGCCCCTCCCTCTGCATGTCGCCCTCGAGGCCGCCGGCGAGCCAAGTCCCAAGCATGAGGCCGTTCATTTGATAGAAGACGATCTCTTCGTTCTCGAAGATGGGCGACCATCCGAACCCGTCCACGTAAAATCGTTTTGATCGCGCCAAGTCGGCGACGCTCAGAGTGATGACCGAAATCTGCTGTTGCATAGTCCACGTCCTTTGCTCGCAGCCTGCACCATGCAAGCCGCGTTGAAGGTCGGGGGACTCGCCGCAGGTAGCGACGGACAGACCCGCTTTCACGAGGACCGGGCTAACCACACCGATCTGCCTTTTTCGACGATCCCACAGTAGCGCGTACGGCTGCCTCGACAAAGTCGGCTTAGGGTCGGGAATAGGAATTGAAGCCCGTCCGAAATGCAGACTTTCGACCGCAGCGCCCGACAGAGGACCTTTCGAACTTCAGAGAGGGGTGGGAAGCGGACATCGTCCGAGGTATGAAAAGCGATGGTGGAGCCGCAGGAACCCGGTGAACTGAAAGAAGGCCTGGGGGCACCGCTTCTCAAGGTTCTTGCCGCCCGGTGCGGTCAACCGACTATCGTTCGAATGGCGAACGGTGACGAGCAACTTATCTCTGACGGGACGGCTTGGGGGCGAGACCTCGGTGATGTTTGGGAGCACGTCACCGCTGAATATTATCCGGCGGGACAGCAGACGGTCGCGTTCTTTTACATGTCCGACGTTGAAAGCCTGATCGATCCGGACACCCGACGAGTTCTCATCTCGCAGACACCCGCGCCCGGCGAAACCTGAATGCTCCAAAGTCCGCTAAGGGTCGAACACGGCCCTCTGCCTCTTCGCCGAAATCGCTCGTCTCAAGACGCGTCGGCGCTCTCATGCTATCCCCCGCCCCGTGTCCGACCGCCTGAAAACCTTCATACGCCAGCGCGCGGCCGAGCTCGGCTTCGATGTCTGCCGCTTCGCCTCGGCGGCCGACGCCTGGCCGGCGGGCGAGCGGCTGCGCCATTTCGTGGACGAGGGCCGGCATGGCGACATGGAATGGATGGAAACGACGCTGGATCGCCGCCAGCACCCCACCGCCATGTGGGACGAGGCCAGGACCGCCATCGTCCTGGGCATGAACTACGGCCCCGACGACAATCCGCTGGACCAGCTGGCCGACCGCTCGGCCGGATACATCTCGGTCTATGCGCGCGGCGACGACTATCACGAGGTCATCAAGGGCCGGCTGAAACAGCTGGCGGGCCAGATCGCGGCCCGCAACGGCGCCGACATCAAGGTCTTCGTCGATACCGCCCCCCTGATGGAGAAACCCCTGGCCCAGCGCGCCGGCATGGGCTGGCAGGGCAAGCACACAAATCTGCTCAGCCGCACCCACGGCAACTGGCTGTTCCTGGGGACCATCCTGACCGCCGCCGAGATCGAGCCGGACGCGGCCGAGACCGAACACTGCGGCCGTTGCACCGCCTGTCTCGACGCCTGCCCGACCAAGGCCTTCCCCGCCCCGTTCCAGCTCGACGCCCGGCGCTGCCTGTCCTACCTGACCATCGAGTTCGCCGATCCCTGGCCGGTCGAGTTCCGCACCCTGACCGGGTCGCGCATCTATGGCTGCGACGATTGTCTGGCGGTCTGTCCGTGGAACAAGTTCGCGCAAAGCGCCCGCGAGATCCGGCTGGCGCCCCGCCCGGCATTCCAAAGCCCGCGCCTGCACGACCTGCTGGCGCTCAACGACGCCGCCTTCCGCGCCCTGTTCACCAAAAGCCCGGTCAAGCGGATCGGCCGCGACCGCTTCCTGCGGAACGTCCTCTACGCCGTCGGCAACTCGGACGACGCAAGCCTGATCGCCCCGACGAAAGCCCTGCTGTCCGACCCCTCGCCCCTGGTGCGCGGCGCCGCCGTCTGGGCGCTGTCGCAACTGACGCCGCCCGGCGAGTTCGCGGCCCTGTCAGACGCGACGGACGAAACCGACCCCCAGGTCCTGGCCGAATGGCGCCGGGCGCAAACGCCTCAACCCGCATAGTCGCCGCGACGAACCGCAGCGATTTCAAAGCCCTGAAGACGACCAGCGACCGCTAACCTGCCGCCCTCGCGCGCTGGGCTATACTGCCCGCCTGGTCTTTGACATCCGCCGGAGAACTGCAAATCGCTCGCAAAAATCTGCACGAAAGTGCGCTCAAAAAATTCGCAGTGCACTTTTCCTCCCCATGAAATGGGGAGGGGGACCGCGAAGCGGTGGAGGGGCTCTTGACGCCCCACAGGCGCCTGCGATGCGGCGACAGCCCCTCCGTCACGACGCGAAGGCGCGCCGCGCCACCTCCCCACGAAGTGGGGAGGAGACGGATCGCGAGGGTCACCCCATCGCCGTGCCTGTACCCGATCCACCGCCCGGCACCTTGGCCACGTCCAGCAGTTTCAGCCGGAAGATCAGCACCGAATTCGCCGGGATCTTGGGGCTGCTCCGCTCGCCATAGCCCAGCTCGGGCGGCACATAGAGCAGCCATTCGTCGCCGACGCGCATCTTCTGCAGCGCCTCGGTCCAGCCCTTGACCACTTCCTCGGGCGTGAACACCGCCGGCGCCCCGCGCGCGAACGAGCTGTCGAACACGCTGTTGTCGGTCAGCTTGCCCTCGTAATCGACCTTGACCAGGTCGTTGCGGTCCGGGCTGACGCCGCTGGCCGGCCCCGCCTGCACCACCTTGTATTGCAGGCCGCTGGGCAGGGTCACGACGCCGTCGGCCTTGGCGTTCTCGGCCATGAAGGCGACCGCCTCGGCCTTGCCCGCGTTCGGATCGACCGGCTCGGCCTGGCCGCAGCCCGCCAGCAGCAGCACGCTCAACAGCGCCGCCTTACCCCATCCGAAGTTCATAGCCGCGTTCCTTCAAGGCCTCGCCGATCTCGTCGGCGTGGGCGCTATCGCGCGTTTCGACCATGATGTCGAACTCGGCGCCCTTGGCCGGCACGTCCAGCGCCAGACGGTTGTGGACCACGTCGATGATGTTGCCGCCCAGGCCGCCGATCACCGCCGCCATCGCCGACAGCATCCCCGGCCGGTCGTCGCCCAGGATGCGATAGACCAGCAATCTCCGTTCACGGACCATCTCGCGGTTCAGCACCACGGCCAGCATCCGCGCATCGATATTGCCGCCGCACAGCTCCAGCCCGACCTTCATCCCCTTGAACCGGTCGGGATAGGCCAGCAGGGCCGCCAGACCGCCCGCGCCCGCGCCCTCGGACACCGTCTTCTCATAGGTGACATAGGTGGCCACGGCCCGTTCGAAGTCCGCCTCCTCGCAGACGAACACCTCGTCCACCAGCGGGTCGGCCAAAGCGAAGGGGATGTCGCCCACGGCCTTGATGGCGATGCCCTCGGCGATGGTCTGGCCGGTGCAGACCGGCGGCAGGCCGGCCCGCCGCGCGGTGAAGGACGGGTAACGCGCGGCCTCGACCCCGAACACCTTGATGTCCGGCTTCATCGCCTTGGCCGCGATGGCGCAGCCGGCGATCAGCCCGCCGCCGCCGATGGGGATGATCAGGGCCTCGATGTCGGGCGCGTCCTCCAGGAACTCGATGGCGCAGACCCCCTGGCCCGCCACGATGCCCGCATCGTCGAAGGCCGAGACGAAGACATAGCCCTTCTCGACCTCCAGCCGCTGGGCCGCCTCGGTCGAGCCGGTGAAGTCCAGCCCCTCGATCACCACCGTGGCCCCGTGCGACCGGGTGCCGTTGATCTTGGCGAAGGGCGTCCCCTCCGGCATGACGATGGTCACCGGCACCCCCAGTCGTCCGCCGTGATAGGCCAGGGCCTGGGCGTGGTTGCCGGCGCTGGCCGCGACCACCCCGCGCCTGCGCTCCTCGGGGCTCAGCATCAGCAGCCGGTTCAGCGCGCCCCGCTCCTTGAAGCTGCCGGTGAATTGCAGGTTGTCGAACTTGACCCAGACCTCGGCCCCCGTCAGCTGCGACAGCTTCCTGGAATAGCGGGTCGGGGTGTGGTCGACCTGACCTGCGATCCGGGCGCGGGCGGCTTGGATGTCGGCGAAGGTGACGGTCATGCGGGCGTTTCCGAGCTGTCGCGCCTCGACGAATGGGCGCGTTGTTCGGGTCTGTTTCGCGCGTTGTCGGGTCCGGGTCCAGAGGCGGGCGTCTTGACCGTGGAAGTGGGAGGCCGGGTCTGCGATAGTGGGCGCGTCGTCCCCCCGACCGCGAAATCCCCCGGAGGAAAGCCCATGTCGATCCGCCCCTTCGCCGCCCCAGGCCTCGCCCTCGCCCTTACCGCCGCCGCCCTTTCGGCCTGCGCCCCCACGACCGGAGGCGGCCTGCCCTATGCCGGACCTGCGGCCTTCGACGAAGGCGATTTCGGCTGGTCCCAGATGCCCGGGCGCAACAGCATCGAAGGCCAGGTCGCCTTCGCCCAGGACGGCAAGACCTTCGCCTGCGTCGGCTCGGCCGGCCTGACGCCCGACACCCCCTACACCCGCGCCCGCTTCCGCACCCTATACGGCTCGACCGAGCGGGCGGCCGTTCCCGCCGCCGTGGTCCGCGCCCGCACCGTGCCGGACGCGAACGCCAACTACAGCGGCTATGTCCGCTCCGAACGCTGCGAGAACGGCCGCGTCCGCTTCGACGGCCTGCCGGACGGCGGCTGGTTCCTGATCGTGCCGGTGACGGCGGGCGATGCGCCTCTGGTGCTGATGCGCCACGTCCAGACGCGCGGCGGCCGGGTGGTCGCCGTCACCCTGTGATCCCCACGCCTGTTCTCACGAAGATGCGACCCCGGTAACGCGGATCGCCATCTTCTGACCACGAGCGCCCCGGACTGATCGCTTCTTCTGTGCGAGAGTTCGGGGAGCGTTTTCTTGTCCCAACACAATATCGTAGGCTCCGAGGCCTTTACACGAGGGCCATCGGTCATCATCCGCAAATACAAGGCGGGCGGCATGCGGCGGCGACGGTCCAAGACCATCGCAACCTTCATCGCCGGCGCGGGCGCGATGCTGGTGGTCGGCCTGATCACCGCCGCCGCCGTCTATGGACCGACCCTGGCCGGCGGCTGACGCCCGGCTGGCCCTCAGGCCAGCCAGACCATCATGCGGGTGTCCGCCTCGGCCCGACGCGCCCTGCTCCAGGCTCGGCGCGTCTCGCCGGTGTAGAGAAAGCCCGCCTTCTCCAGAACCCGACCCGAGGCCGGGTTGTCGGCGAAATGGCCGGCGACCAGCGCCCGGCGCTTCCACTTGCGGCTGGCCCAGACCAGGGCGGCGTCCAGCGCCTCGGTGGCGAAGCCCCGACCCCAATACTCCCGCCCGATCCAGTAACCCGTCTCGGGCACGCGATCCTCGCCCTCGAACAGGCCGATCACGCCGATCGGCCCCACGTCCTCATGGGCGATGACGAAGGTGTTGGCACGCCTGGGATCCTGGGACGCCACCTGCAGCACGAAGTCGTCGGCGTCACGCATCTGGAACGGATGCGGCATCCGCTTGGTCATGCGCGCGATGTCCAGGTCGTTGGCCAGGGCCGCGATGCGCGGCGCGTCCTGGGGCGCGGGCGCGCGCAGGACAAGACGCCGGGTCTCGACGACGGGAGAGGTTTCGATGACGCACATGGGCGTTGCCTCGGATTTTCAACCGTCTCCTTGAAGGGCTCGGACGGTCTTCGAGGCGGGGAAACGCAAACGGGGAGCCTGGTGATCCAGACTCCCCGCGGAATATAATCCCTGGTCCGGACCGGCTGCTTTCAGAAGCAACGCCGATCCGGGAAGGTCCAGATCGCGTTACTCGGCGGCCATCGCCTGAGCGGCGTCGTCATTGGCCGCGAGGATCGACACGTAACAACGGCCGCCCGCTTTCTTGGTGAATTTCACCGCGCCATGCGTCAGGGCGAACAGGGTGTGGTCGCGGCCCATGCCGATGTTCTCACCCGGGTGGAAGGTGGTGCCGCGTTGGCGCACGATGATGTTGCCGGCCAGCACGCGCTCGCCGCCATACTTCTTCACGCCAAGGCGCTTCGACTCGGAGTCGCGACCGTTACGCGACGAACCACCGGATTTCTTGTGAGCCATCTTGCCGCTCCGTCTTTCTTGGGGCGCTACCGGCCTTTCGGCCTACTTGAGCGCGTCCGTAACTAGGTCTGGCGCTGTGAGGCGCCGGTGAATGTCTTAGGCTTCGTCGCCGGCGGCTTCAGCCTTGGGCGCAGCCTTCTTCTTGGCCGGTGCCTTCTTTACGGGAGCCGAACTCTCGACCACGACGCCCTTGATCTCGGCGCCGTCCACGTCGGTCACGACCGTCTCGGTCGAACCCAGCGAAGAGGTCGCGTCACGGGCGGCCAGGTTGCGGGCCCGCAGGTTGATCTCGGCCTTGGTCGTCAGATCGACCTTGCCGTCCCACTTGGCGGTCTCGCCGGCGCCGTCGATGCCGGTGATGCGCAGGACCGATTCCATCTGGCGGTGGCCGTTGGTGCGGCGATAGCCCTGGCGACGGGTCTTCTTGAAGATCTTGATCTTCTCACCCTTGCGGGTTTCGACCAGGGTCGCACCGACGAAGGCGCCGTCGATCAGGGGAGCGCCCAGGGTCACGCCGTTGTCGCCGCCCAGCATCAGGACGCTGTCGAACTTCAGCTCCGAGCCGGCGTCGCCGTCGAGCTTTTCGACGACAATGGTGTCGCCCGGTTGGACCCGGTACTGCTTGCCGCCGGTCTTGATCACCGCGTACATGTTGAAGCCTCAGCGCAAACGCAAAAAAAGATACGCCGCCCAAGGACACCCCCGGCGGCGAAGAGCGGCGACATATACGGAAGGGTGTCCGAGAGTCAACGCCGAACCCGGCGGAAATTCAGCCCCGGACGGATTATCCCCCGCCGTTATGGCCCATACGGCCTCAGTCCCAGACTCAATCCAGGGCGCAGATGTCGGGCAGGCCGCGCAGGGCGCCGGCATGGTCCAGGCCGTAGCCGACCAGGAAGCGGTTCGGCGCCTCCCAACCGACGAAGTCCGGTTCCGGCGCACGGGGCGCGGGCCAGGGCTTTCTGGCGAAGACGCAGGTCAGGACTTCGGACGCGCCGGCCTCGCGGGCGATGCGCACCGCCTCGGCCAGCGACAGGCCGGTGTCGAACACGTCGTCCAGGATCAGGACGCGACGCCCGGCGATCGGACGCTGGAACGGCGCATAGACGTCGATGCGGCCCCGGCTGGTCTGTTCGTCGCCGTAGGAGGCCAGCCACAGGGCGTCGAAGCGAACGTTGCGCCCGACGCGCGACAGGGCGCGGGTCAGGTCGGCGGCGAACCACAGGCCGCCGGTCAGCAGCACGGCGGCGACGGTGTCGTCGTCGATCACGGGGGCGATGCGCTGGGCCAGGTCGGCGACGATGCGCGCCACCTCGGCCTCGGGCAAAAGAACGGTCGGCGTCGGGGAGGGATCAGCCATGATGCGAGGGCGATACCGCCTCACCCTGCCCCTTGTCCACAGCCCCCACGGGTCGCGCGTCGATCGGCGCGGCCGTGTTCGGGGCCTCGGCTCCGGGCGCCGTGGCCGAACGCAGCCCTTGGGCCGTCGCCGGCTGTGCTGCGGCGGGGGCGTGGTCGGACGTCAGTTCGGCCCCGTGAGCCGCAGCCTTCTTGTCGTCATCGTGCCCGGCGGTCGGCTTGCCGGAGACGGGAGCTGGGCTCATCGGAGCGAAATCGACGCCGATGCCGGCGCCGTGTCCGCCCGGATCGGGGATCAGGGCGGCGAATCCCTGGACCTTGCCCGGCAGGACGGGCGCGGCGTCGATCTGCACGATCTTGAAGCCCACCTCGGCGCCGTTGGCGTCCACCAGGGCGACGCGGACGGGCGGCGACACGATCTCGACGTCGCGCACGTTGCGAATGGCGCCGGACACCACGACCATGCCGGGGTGGCCGGGTGCCGCCTTGGCAGTCAGGGCCTCGAAGTCCAGCCCGACCGGGTTCACCGTCGCGCCGAAGAATTTGTAGGCCGAGGCCGCCTTGGGGAAGGCCTGGACGATCTCGACCCGGAACAGGAAGGCCGCCACGATCAGGCCGATGAAGACGCTGGCCAGACCGGCCCAGACGACGCCGTGGGCGGCGGCGCGACGCAGCTTTTTCTGGCGGTCGGCGCGGGCGCGGAAGGCGCGAGGCAGTTCGGGCGCAGGCGTCTCGGCCAGGCTGGCGGCGGTCGGCGCAGGTTCCGGTTCAGACGTGGTTTTTGGGGTGGAGGCGGCGGCTACCACGGGCTCAGGCGTCAGGGTCAGTTCCAGCGGTTCGTCGGGGGTCGCGCGCCACACTTCGCCGCACGACTGGCACCGCACCTTGCGGCCGTTCGTACCGACCGCGTCATCGGGAATGAAATAGCTGGTGGCGCAGGCGGGGCAGGTCAGTATCATGTGGCTGACTGCGAGGCTGTCGCCCCCTCCCGTAAGGCGCGACGCCGCGCCCTGTTCCTGAAACACATACCATGCCGTCCTCGCCCGCCGATTCCGCTCCCGTGTCCGAGACCGCCCGCCTGTCGGGGGTGGGTTTCGGCTATGCAGGCGCGCCCGACGTGCTGAGCGACATTAACCTCATTCTGCCGCGTGGCTCTTTCCACTTCCTTACCGGGCCTTCCGGGGCCGGCAAGTCTTCGCTGCTGCGCCTGCTGACGCTGGCGGACCGACCCCGAACGGGCAACATCCGCCTGTTTGGATCGGATGTCACGCGCATCGACCGCCGCGACATCCCGGCCTTTCGACGGCGCATGGGGGTGGTGTTCCAGGACTTTCGCCTGCTGGATCACCTGTCCGCCTTCGACAACGTCGCCCTGCCCCTGCGCCTGGCAGGCGGATCCGAAGCCGACTATGCCGCCGATGTGCAAGAGATGCTGAAATGGGTCGGCCTGGGTCGTCGGATGGACGCCCGGCCCCCGGCCCTGTCCGGCGGCGAGAAACAGCGGCTGGCCATCGCCCGCGCCGTCATCACCCGGCCCGGCCTGATCGTGGCGGATGAACCGACGGGCAGCGTGGACGCCGTCATGGCCGACAAGCTGCTGCGCCTGTTCCAGTCGCTGAACAAGCTGGGGGCCACCGTCCTGATCGCCAGCCATGACGAGGCCCTGGCCCACCGGTCGGGCGCGCGCGTCCTGCGACTGGACGCCGGGCGTCTGAGCGAACCGTCGCGGGCCGCCGCATGATCCGCCTGTCAGATTTCAGCCTGTCCAGCCGCCGCCCCGGCCTCTTGCCGCCCGCCGCGGCCGGCGAGCCGTGGCTGATGACCGTCATCGCGGTCCTGTGTTTCCTGGCGTGTCTGGCCGCCGTCGCCGCATCGGCTGCGGATCGCGCCGCGCACGGCTGGGCCCGGCAACTGGGCGCCGAGGCTACGGTGCAGGTGCGCCCCAGTGTCGGCGAGACCGGCGACACCGCCGCCGCCCGCGCGGCCGAAACCCTGTCGGGGGTGGACGGGGTGGAAGAAGCCGCCGCCCTGAGCCGCAAGGCGGCCGAGGATCTGCTGCGGCCCTGGCTGGGCGACGCCGTCCTGCCCGACCTGCCCCTGCCCCACCTGGTGACCGTCAGGCTGAACGCCCAGGCGCCGGCCAGCGCCGTCACGCTCAGCCGGGCCTTGGCCGAGGCCGGGCTGGACGCGACGGTGGACGATCACAGTCTGTGGCGCGGCGAGGTCGAGCGGTCCGCCGCCCTGATCACGGCCCTGGCCGGCGCCGCCTTCCTGGCCGTCGCCTTCGCCGCCGCCGCCGCCATCGCCTATGCGACCCGCGCGGGTCTGGCGGCCGGGCAGGGCGTGATCGAGACATTGAGCCTGAACGGGGCGACGGACGGCGCCATCGCCTGGCTGTTCCAGCGGCGATTCGGCCTGATGGCGGCGGGCGCGGGCGCGATCGGCGCCGGGCTGGCGGCGATCGTGCTGGCCTTCCTGAGATTCCTGGGCGGATCGGACGGGCTGTCGGCGGCGTTGCCGATCACCTGGAGCGACCTTGCGCTGCTCTCGCCATGCCCGCTGCTCGCGGCTACGGTTGCGGTTCTCGCCGCGAGATTCGCCGCCATGCGGATGCTGGCTTCGGGCAAGGATGGAGGAGGCGCATGAGACTGTTGAGCGTCATCGCCATCGCCGGCCTGATCTGGCTGGTCGGCCTGTTCGCCTTCGCCCATCGGGTGCGCGAGCTGACGCCCGCCGACGATCCCGCGCGCGCCGACGCCATCGTCGCCCTGACCGGTCCCTCGTCCGAACGGGTCAACACCGCCATCCGTCTGCTGGAACAGGGCAAGGGCGAGCGGGTGCTGATCTCGGGCGTCAACCGCGAGGTCCGCCGCCAGGAACTGCGTGAGCTGACGCCCGGCTCCAGCCGTCTGTTCAACTGCTGCGTCGATCTGGGCTTCGAGGCCGAGGACACCGTCGGCAACGCCCAGGAGATCGCCGCCTGGACACGCGCCAAGGGCTATCGCAGCCTGATCGTGGTCACCTCCGACTATCATATGCCGCGTTCGCTGGTCGAAATCCGGGGTCAGTTGCCGGGCGTGAAGCTGACGCCCTACGCCATCTCCACCCCGTCGCTGGACAATGTCCGCTGGTGGCGGGCGGCGGTGACGGCGCGGCGCATGACGCTGGAATATATGAAATATCTCGCCGTCCTGGGTCGTGAGGGCGTGCGTCGCATCACCCGCGACCAGCCCACTGCAGTCACGCCATCCACCGACACGTCTCCTGACGAAAAGGCCGCGCCTTAGTGAACACCCTGCGTTCCCTGCTCTTCACCGCCTGGCTCTATCTGTCGATGCCGATCATCGCCATCGGCCTGTCGCCCATCCTTCTGGCGCCGCACCGCTATGTTCAGGGTGTGTGTAAGCTGTGGGCGAAAATCGTCCTGTTCGGCTTGCGCTGGATCGCCGGGGTCAAGGTCGAGTTTCGCGGGCTGGAACACGCCCCGTCCGGCGCCGCTCTGATCGCCTCCAAACACCAGGGGATGCTGGACATCGTGGCCCTGCTGGCCGTGCTGCCGGACGCCTGTTTCATCATGAAGAAGGAGCTGATGCCCCTGCCCTTCTTCGGCTGGTTCGCCTGGAAGGCCAAGATGATCGCGGTGGACCGCGCCGGTCACGCCAAGGCGCTGAAGGACATGACCCGTCAGGCGCACGATCGCCTGGCCGAAGGCCGCCAGATCGTCATCTTCCCCGAAGGCACCCGAAACGATCCGGGCGTGCCCGGCGACTACAAGCCCGGCGTCGCCGCCATCTATCGCGATCTGGAAGGCCCGTGCTGGCCCGTCGCCACCAACTCCGGCGTTCACTGGCCGGCGCACGGCTTCCGCCGCTATCCCGGCAAGGTCGTGTTCGAATTCCTGGAGCCGATCCCGGCCGGGCTGAAACGCGGGGCCATGATGGCGTTGCTGGAAAGTCGCATCGAGACGGCTTCGTTGGCCCTGTTGGAGCCAAAGGCCCAGCTAGCGCATTCTGATCCGGCCTGAACTCCCCGCTCGGGCGTAAAATCCATGGAAACGCCCGATGCTTCGCCCTCTTCTGCTCTCCGTCGCCTTCGCCGCCGTGGCCGGTTCCGCCCTGGCCCAGTCGCAGCCTTATGAGCAGGTCGAGGCCCCCAAGACCTGGCGGGTCGAGGTCGGCGGCGGGATCACCCACGGCTTCAGCGCCACGGGCAATACGGGCGACGACATCAACTACACCGCCTGGGGTTCGGCCAACTACAAGGACGTGGTCTACGCCAACGGGCTGGACGGCCTGGGCTGGAACGCAGTCAAGAGCGACGACTTCCGCGCCGGCGCTCAGCTGCGCCCCCGCTTCTCTGCCGGCGACATCGAGGGCTCCAGCCTGGAACGCCCCGGCCTGGGCGCCGACGCCGCCCTGTATGCCTACAAGCGGTTCGGCGGGATCGTGGTCGGCGGCCGCATCGCCCAGGACGTCTCGGGCGACGACGCCGGGATGCAGTATTTCGCCTCGGTCGGCCATCAGCGCGTGACGCCGGTCGGCCTGCTGCGGGTCAGCGGCTATGTCACCGGCGGCGACGACAAACGCCTGCAACGCTATTACGGCATCACCGCCGAACAAGCGCCGGGCAGCGGCTATCAGCCCTATGAGGCGTCAGGCGGCCTGTCGGGCGCCGGCGCCGTCGCCTTCCTGGCCATTCCGGTCGGCAAGCGGTTCGGTCTGGGCGGTTTCGTCAACTACGAACAGCGCCTGGGCGACACCAAGGACAGCCCCCTGGTCGACGACGAAGGCATCTGGCGCGCCGGCCTGATCGGCGTGGTGCGGTTCTCCAGCGCGGACTGACGGTCGATCCGTCTCCTCCCTATCGCGCAGCGATGGGGAGGTGGCGCGGCGCGTCTTCGCGCCGTGACGGAGGGGTTCTGCGCCGCGCCACAGGCGCCTGTGGCGCGGCGCAGAACCCCTCCACCGCTTCGCGGTCCCCCTCCCCGCAAAGCGGGGAGGAGATGCGGATCAGGTCGCAGCGAACTCGCTCAGCGCGTCGATTACGGCGCGGTTCTGATCTTCGGTGCCGATGGTGATGCGCAGGGCCTGGGGCAGGCCGTAGCCGCCGACCGGGCGTACGATGATGCCCTTGGTGTTGAGGTATTCGTTGGCGGCGGCGGCGCGTTCGGGCCCGTCGAACATCACCAGCACGAAGTTGCCGGCGCTGGGCAGCACCTCCAGGCCGAAGCCGCGCAGGGCCTGGGTCAGACGCGGCTTCCAGTTCGAGACCAGCTCGCGCGACGCCGTCTGGTGCGCCTCGTCGGCCAGGGCGGCAGTCGCGGCCTCGACTCCCGGAACCGACACGTTGAACGGCAGGCGGATGCGGTCGATGGCCTCGGCGACCTTCACCGGCGCATAGCCGAAGCCGACGCGCAAACCGCCCAAACCGTGGATTTTGGAGAAGGTGCGGGTGACGACGATGTTCTGGGCGTCCTTGGCCAGCGGGAAGGCGGTCTCCCAGTCGGCCTCAGTCACATATTCCGCATAGGCCTCGTCCACGACCAAGATCACGCTCGCGGGCAGGGCGGCGTGCAGGCGGCGGATTTCCTCAGCCGTATTGTAGCTGCCGGTCGGGTTCGAGGGGTTGGAGACATAGACGATCCTGGTCCGGTCATCGACCTGGGCCAGCAGGGCGTCGACCTCGGCCTTGTAGTTCGGCTCGGGCGCCAGCTTGACCTCGGCCTCGCAGCCCAGGGCGCTGATGCGATAGGCGAGGAAGCCGTACTGGCCGCAGACGATGTTGTCGCCCGCCGTCAGATAGGTCTGGTTCAGCAGGGCGAAGACCTCGTCGGAGCCGTTGCCGAAGATCAGCCGTTCGGGCTCCAGCCCGTGGATCTCGGCTGCGGCGTCGCGCAGCTTGGTCGCGCGGCCGTCGGGATAGATGTGGATGTTCTTGATCGCGGCCTCATAGGCGGCGCGCGCCTTCTCGCCCGCGCCCAGCATGTTCTCGTTCGAGGACAGCTTCATCGGCTCGGCGACGCCGGCGATGGACGACTTGCCGCCGACATAGGGGGCGATGTCGAGGATGCCGGGTTTGGGGGCGGGCGCGTCGGTCATGGGAAACCTTGAACTAATAGATGGGGGCGGCGCCGATGACGCCGTTCAGGCGGCCGGGCGCGGTCTTCAGCCGCCCGTCCTCGGCCTGCACATAGCCCGTCAGCATGAACAGCTTCAAGCCGCCCGCCGCCGCCAGCGGATCGGCGACCAGTCCGGCCGCGCCCAGGGCCTCGACGATCTTGGTCTCGGACCAACCGCTGTCGGTGACCCAGAAGCTGCGGTCGTCGCCGGTCGGGCCGGAGGTTTCCCTGGAGACCACAAAGGCCTGGGGCCGGCCGCGTCGGTCGTCGGGCAGGGCGGCGACGATCTTCAGTTCGGGCCGGGCCAGCAGCCGCCCCCACCACGGCCGGTCGGGCGACAGGTCGATCACCGCGCGCGACCCGGCCTCGACCGCCTTCAAAGCGTCGTCCGCCGACATCGGTCGCGCGCCCAGACCATAGCGGTCGGTCGCCAGAGCCTGGGCCACGCCGCCGCAGACGACGACGGCCGCGCCGGTCGCGACCTCCAGCCGGCCCCACACCGCCTTGACCGCCCCCGCTTCGGCGGGCGATGCGCCATCCAGCAACTGACGCAGGGCGATGGCCGAGGCGTCGGCCCGGTCGCGCGGACCGGCCGCAACCCGCGCCCGCACCGCCTCGACCAGGGCGCGGTCCAGCGCCAGCAGGGCTTTATTCGTCTCGGGTTCGTCCAGCAGGGCCATCAGAACAACTTGGGCGCCGGGGCCAGGGGGAAGGGGCCGAGCCAGGTGCGACCGTCGCGGAACACCAGCGTCAGGGGCAGTTGCTCCTGGCCTGTGGCCTCGGCTGCGCCCGCCGCAGCGGCGGCTCCGGCCGCGCCGATCCGGTTGGCCGGCCCCTGCCGCGTCGCCATCAGCCCGGCCAGTGCGGGCAGAGGTTTCTGCGCCTGCAGTTCGACCTGTCCCGTCAGCCGTCCGTTCGCATCGGCTCTCAACACGTCGCTGCTGAGTGTTGCGCGGCTGTCGCCCGCCTGCAGGTCGCCGCGCACATTGCGGAACGTCCCGCCCGCCTTCGTCCAGGCAGAGAAGACCCCGGCCGCATCGCCGCCCGTCTTCAAAAGGCTGGCCTGGCCGATCACGGCCTCAAGCTGGGTGGTCAGGCGGCCGTCCTGGGCGAAGCCTTCGACCGGGCCGTCGGCGCGCCCCTGGCCGTCTACCAGGCGAAACATGATATCGACGTCGTCGGTCGGCGCGGTCGAGCCTTCCAGATGCGGCCGGGCGTAAAATTCGATCCGCGCGGCGCGGGCGATGGGGAAGGGTTCGGCGCCGGTCTGGGTCGTGAAGACCGGATTGACCATCTCCAGCGCCAGATTGGGCCAGCGCTGGTCGATGCCGCTGGCGCTCATGCGGATGGCGTCGCCCTTGACCGCCACCTCGCCCTTGCCGGCGCGGGTCAGCATCAGCCCCTGCGGCGCCACCACCACCCATTTTGTCGGCTGATAGGCATTGGCCTCGGCGTTCAGTTCGGCCGCATTGATCGCGTGCCCCGACGGCGTCTGCACAACCAACTGGGTCAGGCCGACACGGGCGCGGAAGGGCCAGCCGGTGATCGTCTTGTCCGCGAAACGCACGTCCCACCCGTCCTGACGCAGGGTCTGGACCTGGGCCTCCAGCCGCGTGTCGATCTGGCGCGTCAGAAATACCCACCAGCCGGTCCAGGCCGCCAGGGCGATCAGCACGAGGATGAAGGGCGCATAGAGGCCCTTGCGGCTGGGTCGCTTGGTGGTGTCGGTCATGCGCGATCCTATAGCGCGCCATTTCAAGCCGTTCTAGGCGGTGAGGTCGGCCAGCAAGCCGTCGGTCGCTCGCAGCGCCTCGTCCGGCGCGACGCCCAGCAACAGCCCGCGCTGACCCCCATTGATCAGCACCTGATCGAACAGGATGGCCGTCTCGTCCATAGCGGTCGGCACGGTCTTCTTCTGGCCGAAGGGACTGACCCCGCCGACCTTGTAGCCGGTCAGCCGTTCGGCGTCGGCGGGCTTCATCATCTGGGCCGATTTTCCGCCCAGCACCGCCGCCAGCTTCTTCATGCTGACCTCGCAGTCGGACGGCACGATGACGCAGGCGGGCGCGCCGTCGATCAGGACCATCAGGGTCTTGAACACCTGCTCGGGCGCCATGCCCAAGGCCTCGGCGGCCTGCAACCCCACGCGCGGCGCATCGGGGTCGTAGTCGTAGGGGAACAGGTCGAAGGCGACGCCGGCCCTGGTCAGGGCGACGGTCGCGGGCGTGGTCTTGGACATCCTACGTCGTCTCGGAATTCAGGAAACTGCGGGTCAGTTCGACCGCATCGGCCAGGCCCATGCGCTGGACCTCGGTGCCCGGCGGCAGGCTGGCGAACAGCCGCGTCGGTGTGGCGGCGTCCAGCATCAGGAACACCCCCTTGTCGTCGCCGCGCCGGATCAGCCGCCCGAACGCCTGGGCGATGCGAGCGCGGGCAAGCGCATCATCATAACCCTTCCCGCCCAGGCGTTCGCGCCGCGCCTTGTGCAGCAGGTCCGGGCGCGGCCACGGCACCCGGTCGAAGGCCAGGACGCGCAAGGACCGGCCCGGCACGTCCACCCCGTCGCGCACGGCGTCGGTGCCCAAGAGGCACGAGTTCTCCTCGACCCGGAACATGTCCACCAGCGCCCCGACCTCCAGCGGATCGACGTGCTGGGCGTACAGAGGCACGCCGGACTTCGCCAGATCCGGCCCCAGCCGCTCATAGACGGCCTTCAGCCGGCGGATGGCGGTGAACAGGCCCAGCCCCCCGCCCCCGGCCGCCAAGAACAGTTCGCGCATCGCCGCCGCCGTCTGGCGCGGATCGTCCTTGACCAGGTCGTTGACGACGATGACCCGGCTGTTGGTCGCATAGTCGAACGGGCTTTCGACCTTCAGGGTGCGCGGCGGATCGATCAGACGGGCCGATCCGGTCCGCATCCGCGCCAGGTCGAACGGATCATCCTGCATCGGATCGGACAGGGTCGCCGAGGTCACCAGCACCCCGTGCGACGGCACGATCACGGCGGCCTCCAGCGGCACGGTCGGATCGATCCAGTGACGCCGCAAGGCCACATCGTGGATGCGGCCGAACGCCGTCTCGGCCGACAGCCAGTCGACGAAGTCGGGATCGGGCTGATCGCCCCCGTCCTCCAGCGCCGCCAGCATGGACCGCCAGCCCGGCAGGGTCATGCGCGCACGACGGTCCAGCCCGCGCAACGCCCCCTCGATCCGCGATCGTTGCGAGCCGTCCAGTTCGGCCGCCTCGTCGTCGAGGATGTCCTCCAGATGCCGCGACAGGGCCAGCAGCGGCGCCTCCAGCGCGGCCAGGGCCTGGGCCGCCGCGCGGGCGGTCTCGGCGACCGGATCGGTGACGGGCTTCAGCGCGCATTCCATGCCGAACTCGGGTCCGCCGTAAGTATTCGTCTCGGCCGTGCGCGCGCGCAGTTGTTCCAAGGCGGCGGCCAGGAAGGCCTCGATCGGGCCGATGGGGTTGACCTCGCCCGAAGCCGGAGCGACGCGGCCCGACACGCCCTCGCCCGGAAGCGCGGCCGAGGCGCGGATGGCGTCCTGCAGCGCCTTCAGCGCCGCCTCATTGTCCCCGACCATGTCGCCCAGCCGCTGTTCCAGCCCGCGCCCGCGACGCCCCCGCCCCTCAGGCCCGCGGATCCAGCGGCGCAGCTCGGCCGCCTCCTGGCCCGATAGACAGGCGGAAAAGGCGCTGTCGGCGGCGTCGAACAGATGGTGACCCTCGTCGAAGACGATGCGTTTCAGGGCCGCCGTCTCGCCGTCCTGCTTCTGGCCCCGCGCCGACCGCGCGCCGTCGAAGGCGGCCTGGGTCAGCACCAGGGCGTGGTTGGCGATGACCAGATCCGCACGGCGGCTGGCGCGGATGGTCTTCTCGACGAAACAGCTGCGATAGTGCGGACAGGCGGCGTGGACGCATTCGCCCCGCCGATCCACCAGGTTCGCCGCCCCTGCCGCATGGGCGGCGGGCATGGCGAACAGGCCAGGCAGCCAGCCGGGGAAGTCGCCCCCCGTCATGTCCCCGTCGCGCGTATGCACCGCCCAGCGTCCGGCCAGCGCCAGGCCGATCAGGTCGCCGTTCCCCAGTTGGGCCGCCTGGACCATGTCCTGCAGGTTCAAGACGCACAGATAGTTCTCGCGCCCCTTGCGGATCACGGCCTTCTTCTTGCGCTCGGCCGGATCGGGCCACAGCGAATGGCTCTCGCGGTCTATCTGGCGTTGCAGGGCGCGGGTATAGGTCGAGATCCACGCCGCCCCCTGGTTCCGCTCGGCCCACAGGGAGGCGGGCGCCAGATAGCCCAGGGTCTTGCCCGTGCCGGTCCCCGCCTCGGCCAGCAGCACGCGCGGCCGCCCCTCCTCGTTGCGCGGCGAAAAGGCGAAGGCGGCCTCGGCGGCGTAGTCCGACTGGGTCGGCCGGGTCTCGTCCAACCCCGAGGCCTGCAACAGCTTCTCCAGCCGGATGCGCGCGCTCTCGCTGTCGACCGGGGCCGATCCCGCCTCGCCGCGCGGCGCCTCGTCCTCCCACTCCGTCAGGCGCGACCAGACGTCCAGGCCCGACCCGCGATGCTGGCGCGCCCGCACGCCGCCCGCCTCCAACGCCTGAACGACGCGCTCGCCCCAGGCCCAGCCCGCCCGCTGCATCGTCAGCGCCACGACATAGGCCGCCTCGCGCTCGGGATAGGCCGCTTCCGCCAGTTCTCGCAGCAACAGCCCCGCCGCCTCGCGCAGGGCCGACGCCTGCTCCTCCGCCGATTTCGGCTCGGCCAGGCCCAGCGACAGGGCCAGCCCCGTCGGCGACGGGGCGCAGAACCGCGCCGGCCGCACGAAGGCGTAAAGCTCCAGCACATCCATCAACTCGTGCGATCTGGGCGGCGGCGTCAGTCCCAGCCGTCGCGCCGTCAGCGAGGCGTGCGCCACCATCACCGACCCGGTCGTGAACACCCCCTCCGCCGCCCCGCGCCCGATCTTCCTCGCCCCTGCATCGTCACACACCGCACCCGCGCCCGGCGGGGTGGCGAGCGCCGGCGGCAACCCCGCCCACGGTTCGGCGCCGGTCAGGCGGGTTTCAGCAATGACGGATTCGTCGGACACGACAGATAGATAGCGATCCCAGGACCGAAACGGAACGGGAACATTTCATTGACCCCCACGCTAGGCGAGAGTATGGCCATAAATGATAGCCAGATTGGAGAACCGGCGATGAGCTGGAGCGTGGCGAAGGCCAAGGACAACTTCTCCGAGGTCATCCGAAAATCCCGAACTGAAGGCCCGCAGGAAATTTCACTGCACGGCGAAGCCGCCGCCGTGGTGATCTCCGCCGAGGACTTCCGACGCCTGAAAGATCCGCGTGCGTCGCGTGACTTCAAGGACTGGCTTTTGAACGGCCCGTCCCTGGAGGGTGTCGATTTGGAGCGCGACCGCCGACCGGCAAGGGAAATCGACCCCTTCTGATGTTCCTGCTCGACACCAACGTCATCAGCGAACCCAAACGCGCCCGTCCCGATGCGGGGGTGATGGCATGGTTGGCCGAACAATTGCTGTCTGACCTGCATCTCAGCGTCATCACCGTGGGCGAACTGCGACGCGGCATCGTCAGATTGGAGCCCGGTCGGCGTCGCGACGATCTGGATTACTGGCTGACGGATCTCGTCCTGAGATATGACGCCCGCATCTTGCCGGTTGATCTGGAGGTCACCGAGCGTTGGGCCTCCTTGGCCGAAACCGCTCGCGCCATGGGCCGTCCGTCGGAAATGACGGACGAGTTGATCGCGGCGACGGCTCATGTCCATGGCCTTACGGTGGTGACCCGAAATCTTCGCCACTTCGAACATAGCGGTTGCCGTCTGCTCTCGCCGTGGAGCGAATGACGGGCCTTCCCCCGCTCTTCGCCGACTGGTTCGCGTCGCGCGGCTGGTCGCCTCGGCGGCATCAGCTGGAGATGGTCGCGGCGGGTGAAGCGGGCCGGCATGCTCTGCTGGTCGCGCCGACGGGCGGGGGCAAGACGCTGGCGGGGTTTCTGCCCAGCCTGATCGACTTGGCGGAGCGCGGGCCGAGGCCGGCGACCGGGCCGGGGTCGGGGGTGCATACGCTGTATCTGTCGCCGCTGAAGGCCCTGACCACTGACGTCGAGCGCAATCTGATGACGCCGATCCGAGAGATCGGGCTGAACATCCACGTCGAGACGCGGACCGGCGACACCAAACAATCCAAACGCCAACGGCAGCGTGACTTCCCACCCGACATCCTGCTGACGACGCCGGAGCAGTTGGCGCTTTTCTGCGCCTGGGAAGGGGCGCGGTCCTATTTCGCCGACCTGAAATGCGTGGTGCTGGACGAAGTGCACGCGATCTGGAGCGGCAAACGCGGGGATCTGCTGTCGCTGGGCCTGGGGCGGTTGCAGAGCTTTTCGCCGGGGATGCGGCGGGTGGGGCTGAGCGCGACTATCGAAGATCCGGACCTGATCCGGGGGTGGTTGGCGCCAAATGATGTAGCTCAGAGCCCCTCCACCGCTTCGCGGTCCCCCTCCCCGCCAAGCGGGGAGGAGACGCAGACCGAACCGTCTCCTCCCCGCTTGGCGGGGAGGGGGACCGCTGGCGAAGCCAGGGGTGGAGGGGCTCTGGACACAGTAAGACTGGTCAAGGGGGACCCCGGCGCGCCCGCGGTGGTCGATGTTCTGATCTCCGAGGGCAAGGTCCCCTGGGCCGGCCATACCGGCCAGCACGCCATCCCCGAGGTCTATGCCGCCATCCAGCGCGCCAGCCTGGCCCTGATCTTCGTCAACACTCGGTGGCAGTCGGAGTTCGTGTTCCAGCAGTTGTGGGCGATCAACGACGAGAACCTGCCCATCGGCCTGCACCACGGGTCATTGGCGGCGGAGCAGCGGCGCAAGATCGAGGCGGCGATGGCGCGGGGGGATCTGCGGGCCGTGGTCTGCACCTCGACGCTGGATCTGGGCATCGACTGGGGCGATGTGGACCTGGTCATCCAGATGGCGGCGCCGAAGGGGTCCAGCCGCCTGGTCCAGCGGATCGGCCGCGCCAACCACCGGCTGGACGAGCCGTCGCGCGCCCTTCTGGTGCCCGCCAGCCGGTTCGAGATGCTGGAATGCCAGGCGGCGCGCGAGGCGGTGGCCGACAACGCCTTCGACTGGGAGCCGGTCCATATCGGAACGCTCGACACCCTGGCCCAGCACGTGATGGGCGTGGCCTGTTCCGAGGCCTTCGACATGCAGGCCCTGTACGACGAGATCGTCGGCTGCGGCCCCTATCGCGACCTGACGTGGGAACAGTTCGAGGAGGTGGTCGATTTCGTCGCCACCGGCGGATACGCCCTGCGGACCTATGACCGGTTCGCGCGGATCGTGCGCACGCAAGACGGCCGCTGGAAAGTCCGCAACCAGCACATCGCCCAGCGCCACCGCATGAACGTCGGCGCCATCGTCTCGGCCGGGACGCTGAACGTGCGCGTCGCGAGCCGCCGGGGCGGAGCGTCGCGCCAGCTGATCGGCGGGCGCAAGGTGGGCGAGGCCGAGGAGTGGTATTTCGAACAGCTGACGCCCGGCGACACCTTCCTGTTCGCCGGCCAGGTCTGGGCGTTTCAGGGCATCACCGGCACCGACGCCCTGGTCACCCACGCCAACGACAAGGACCCAAAGATCCCGTCCTGGGGCGGGTCGAAGTTCCCGCTGTCGACCTCGCTGGCCGACCGGGTGCGGACGATGATCCACGACCGCGACCACTGGCGCGTCCTGCCGCCCGACGTGCAGGAGTGGCTGGAGCTTCAGGAGACCCGTTCGGTGATTCCCAATGCGGAATCCATGCTGGTCGAGACCTTTCCGCGCGGCAGCCGGCATTTCCTGGTCGCCTATCCCTTCGAAGGCAATCTGGCGCACACGACCCTGTGCATGCTGCTGACGCGGCGACTGGATCGGATGGGCGTCGGGCCGCTGGGGTTCGTCGTCACCGACTATTCGCTGGCGATCTGGTCGATCAAGCCGATGGACCAGATCGACCTGGACGCCCTGTTCCAATCCGACATGCTGGGCGATGATCTGGAGGCCTGGCTGGAGGAAAGCTTCATGATGAAGCGATCCTTCCGCAATTGCGCCCTGATCTCGGGCTTGATCGAGCGCCGCCAGCCCGGCGCCGAGAAAACCGGCCGCCAGGTGACCTTTTCCACCGACCTGATTTACGACGTGCTGCGCCGCCACCAACCCGATCACCTGCTGCTCAAGACCGCCCGCGCCGATGCGGCGTCGGGACTGCTGGACGTGGCGCGCCTGGGGCAGATGCTGGCGCGGATCGAGGGCCGGATTCGGCATCAGGCCCTGACCCGCCCCTCGCCCTTCTGCGTGCCGGTTCTGGTCCAGATCGGGCGCGAGCGGGTGGGTGGTGACGCCGCCGAGATGATCCTGGACGAGAGCGCCGAACTTCTGATCGCCGAGGTCATGGACGACGCAGAACCCGGCGAGGCCGCATGAACGCCGCCCTGCGCCAGACCCTGTCTCCCGCCCGCAAGACCTGCGGTTCGCTGAGCGTGCGGATCGCGGGCGAAGCCTGCGTGCTGCGCTGTTCCGGGGCGATGTGGATTCCGGCCTACGGCGCCCTGATCGTCGCGGACCTTCACCTGGAAAAAGGGTCAGCCTTCGCCGTGCGCGGACAACTGCTGCCGCCCTATGACAGCCGCGCCACGCTGGAGCGACTGGAGGCCGAGATCGTCGATCTGGACCCAGCGATGGTCGTGCTGCTGGGCGACAGTTTTCACGACACGAAGGCCATCCCCCGCATGGCCGCCGACGACCGCGCGCGGCTGGACCGGCTGGCGGCGGGGCGCGACTGGCTGTGGCTGGAGGGCAACCACGACCGCGGGGCGCTCGCTCGGGATGCGAACGCCGCGACCCGCCTGCCCGGCCGCATCGTCGGCGACATGGTCCTGGGCGCGCTTCGCCTGACGCATGAGCCGGAACCGTTGACGGCCGACGACGACCGTCGCGGCGAGGTCGCGGGCCACCTGCACCCCGCCGCCCGCGTCGCCGCCTATGGACGCGGCGTGCGGCGGCCCTGTTTCGTCACTGACGGATCGCGGATCATCCTTCCGGCCTTCGGCGCCTTCACCGGCGGATTGAACGTGCGCGATCCCGCCATCGCCGATCTGTTCGCCGCCCCGCCCCTGGCCGCCGCCCTGGGACGGGACCGGGTCCACGCCCTGGACTGGACCGTGTTGAGATAGGACGTTCGTAAACCGTTCAGCACGTCGCTTCACCGCATCTTGGCGGACGGCGATGCAGGATGACGGCGGATCAACGTCACGGACGCCGCCTCATGCTCACGCCCCGCCGCATCGTCATGGCCGCCCGCCTCGGCTTCGCCCTGGCGGCCCTGGGCATGGCCGTCCTGATGCTGGGACCGTTTCAGGGGCTGGAGCAGATGTTCGGCCTGAACGACAAGGCCGCCCACGTCATCGCCTTCTATGGCCTGGCCAGCGGCCTGTTCCTGATCGCGCCCAGCCAGCGCCGCGACGACCTGGCCCTGTATGTCATCGCCGCTGCGTTCGGCGTCGAGTTGCTGCAAGCCCTGACCGGCCGCAGCGTCTCCATCATCGACTTCCTGGCCGGCGCTGCGGGTGTGGCCGCAGCCTGGGCGCCCGGGCGCATCGAACAACTTCGTCAGTCGTTCCGCCGCCATCCCGACCTGACCCTGAGCGACATCGACCGTCTGGACCGCCGCCTGCGCCGCCGCCGCGCCTCAACCGGCACTTCACCCGTGAGCGCCGTCCAGCGTCCCTAGGGTTCGAGCTCGATGTCCCAATAGAGATAGTCGAGCCAGCTCTGGTGCAAATAGTGGGGCGGGAAGCGACGGCCGGCGTCCTGAAGCTGCCAGGCGTTGGGGCGATAGGGATTGCGGCGGATCGGCATCATGGCCTGACGCGGCGTGCGGCCACCCTTGGCCAGATTGCAGGGGCTGCAGGCGGCGACGATGTTCTCCCAGGTCGTGCGGCCGCCATGCGAGCGGGGGATGACGTGGTCGAAGGTCAGTTCCTTGGATTCCCCGCAGTACTGACAGGCGAACCCGTCGCGCAGGAAGACGTTGAAGCGGGTGAAGGCGGGGTTGCGGTCCTGGTCCACATAGCTGCGCAGCGCGATCACGCTGGGAAGCTGCATCTCCATTGAGGGGGAGCGGACGACCTTGTCATACAGGGACACCACGTCCACGCGGTCCTGATAGACCGCCTTGACCGCCTCCTCCCACGGCCAGAGCGACAGCGGATAGTAGGACAGCGGCCTGAAGTCGGCGTTCAGCACCAGGGCGGGAAAGCCGGAGGGTGGTCGATGGAGAACCTGCATCAGGCCCTCCCGCGCGGACGGGGGGATATCGAGGCGACAGGAGTGAGGACACGTCTCCTTCCCTAGTCTTGCAGCAACAGCCTACGCGTGATTCCCGCTCATCGCCATGACCAGAGTGCAGCGTTTTCGTGACGTGAAGCCTCAGGCCCGGCTGGCGTGGGTCGGGAAGCCCGGCAGGGTCCAGCCCCAGCGCAGGGCGGCGGCGCGCAACAGGAAGCCGCACAGGGCCGCGACGATGGCGGCAGGCCAGATCGGCATGCCGGGCGCGCGCAGGGCGATATAGACCGTCGCCGCCAATATGGCCGCCGTGACGTTGATCTCTCGCCGCAGCAGGATCGACGGCTGACCCGCCAGGGTGTCGCGCACCACCCCGCCGAAACAGGCCGTCAGCGTGCCCATGACGATGCAGATCAGGGCCGGCGCGCCCGCCGCCTCGGCCTTGGCGGCGCCCATGACGCCATAGGCCGCCAAGCCTACCGCATCCAGCCACAGCAGGGCGCGGAACCGCCAGTCGCGCTGGCCCACCAGCCACAGGGCAGTCGAGGCGAACAGGCAGACCGCCAGATAGCGCCAGTCCTGAACCCAGAAGACCGGCAGGCCCAGCAGCAGGTCGCGCAGCGTCCCGCCGCCAACGCCGGTGATGGCCCCGAAGAAGGCGAAGGTGACCACGTCGTGCTTCTCGCGCGCGGCGGCCAGGGCGCCGGTCGCGGCGAACACCGCGACGCCGGCGAAGTCCAGCGCCGACAGCACAGTCTGGGGATTGCGCAAAGGTTCGGTCAGGACGGGATCGAGCGGGGTCATAGCGCAGCCTCCAGAACGATCTCGCCGCGCTTGACGCCAGTGTACCAGGCCCACAGCAGATGGGTCGCTACCGCGCGATAGGGCCGCCAGATCTCGGCGCGGGCATAGGCGGCCTTCTGGTCCGGTCGCACCTCGGCGCCATCGGCCCAGCGGATCGCCTCCTGCAGCGCCACGTCGCCGCCGGGGAAGACATCCAGCCGCCCTTCGCACATCAGCAGATAGGCCTCGGCCGTCCACAGCCCCACGCCCTTCAGCGCCGTCAGGGCGGCGATGGCCGCTTCGTCGTCGAGGCTGGCCAGATGCTCCAGATCGATCTCGCCGGCGATCTGGGCCCGCGCGATGCCCTGACCATAGGTGGCCTTCTGGCGCGACAGACCCATGCCCCGCAGTTGATCCAGATCGTGCGCCAGCAACAGCTCGGGCGTGATCCCGCCCATGCCATTACGCAGTCGCGCCCAGACCGAGGCGGCCGAGGCCACCGACACCTGCTGCTCCACGATCATGCGGAACAGCCCTTCGAACCCACCGACCCGCAGCCGCCATTCAAACGCCGGCGTCTGCGCATGCACCCGCGCCAGCGCCGGATCGGCGGCGACCAGCGCCTCGCGCGCGGCGGCGATGTCCTGGGGCGTGGGCTGAGGCGGCATGGCCTACCTATGACCTGCTCAGGCGCTCAAGGAAATGGAGGCGCTGGCGGATTTCGGCTGGCGACAGCGTGATGTAATAACTATTATTGGTCGGTCGATTGAGGATGCCGCCATGACCATGACTGTCGAACTGGGTGCGCTGGAACAGGTGGTGGACCGTCTGGTCCGCGACGGCCGATACGGCTCCAAGAGCGAGGTGCTGCGCACCGGCGTGCGATTGGTGCAGGAGCATGAGGCCCGACTGGCGGCCCTGCTGGGCAAGCTGGAAGAGGGAATAAAGGCGGCTGACGAAGGGCGCGTCCGGCCTCTCGAAGACGTTCGCGCCGAGATGCTGGCGCGGTTTGGAACGGCCGTCGACGAATGAAGGTCGTCATCACGGAACCAGCCCAAGACGACATTCGGGAGATCGGCGAATATGTTCGACAGGACAGCCCTGCCGCCGCTTCACGACTGGTCGAACGCCTGCTGACCGCGTGCAGCAAACTGGCGCTTCATCCCAACCGCTATCCCTCGGCTGTTGGGCTCGACCTGAGAAGGCGGCCTCATGGTTCATATTTGATCTTCTATCGCGTCGGCTCCGTCATAGAGATCGTCCGCATTCTTCACGCCGCCCGCGACTGGACGCATCTGCTGGCCTCGGACGACGACTGAGCCGTGTTCACGACCCGCTTCGCCCCCTCGCCCACCGGCCGCCTGCACAAAGGCCATGCGTTCTCGGCCCTGACCGCCTGGTCGGCGGCGAAGGCGGCGGGCGGGCGGTTCGTGCTGCGGATCGAGGATATCGATCCTACGCGGTGCCGGACGGAGTATGAGGCAGGCATTCTGGAGGATCTGGCCTGGCTGGGTCTGGACTGGGAGACGCCGGTGCGGCGCCAGTCCGATCATCTCCACGACTATGCCGCCGTGATCGACGGCCTCAGAGAGCGCGGGCTGCTCTATCGGTGCTTCCGCACGCGCAAGGAAATCCTGAACGGCATCGGCGATGCGCCGCACGGGGCCATGGAATCGGTGCGGCCCGGCCCGCATCCCGCGCAGGAAGAGGCGCGACTGCTGGCTTCGGGGGCGCCCTTCGCCTGGCGGCTGTCGCTGGATCGGGCTCGCGAGTCGCTGGGCGAGACGGTCTGGACCGGCCTGAGTTTCGTCGAGGAGGGCGAAGGTCCGAACGGCGAAACCGGCCTCGTCGCCGTCGATCCCGAGGCGGCGGGCGACGTGGTGCTGGCGCGCAAGGATACGGGCGTGGCCTATCATCTGGCGGTCACGCACGACGACGCGTTTCAGGGCGTGACCCATGTAGTCCGGGGGCAGGATCTGTTCGAGGCGACCCATGTGCAGCGGCTGATCCAGACGCTGATGGGCTGGCCGGCGCCGACCTATCGCCATCACCGGCTGCTGGCGGGCCCGGATGGGCGACGCTACGCCAAGCGGGATCGTTCGGTCGCCCTGGCCGAACTGCGGGCGGGCGGATTGACGCCGCAAGCCCTGCGCGCCGAACTGGGCTTCAACTCCGGCGACTGAAGATGCGCGAGGCGCCGTAGCCGGTCAGGGCGGCCAGCACGACGCACAGCACGCCGTACAGCCAGGGCCGACGGTGGGCGAACTCGTAGATGTCGCGTTCCAGCCCGACTTTCTCGACCGTCAACGTCAGGTTGGACACCGATTGCGGCTCGCCGTTCTGGAACAGCCAGACCTCGGCATAGTATTTGCCGGTCGGCGCGACGGTCGGTAGCTCGACCTCGGCGCGGAACAGGCCCCGGTCGACGAACTCGACGCCTCGAGAATCGGTATCGTAGAGGGCGGCGGCCTCCTTCAGACGGATCACGGCGCGGCGCCAGTCCAGATAGTCGTCGCCCAGCCGGCTGACGACCACGTCGCGCACGCCGTAACGGGTGACGGTGCGGCTTTCCTCCGGCGCATCGATGCGCAGGTGATCGACCCCGACGCCCAGGCGACGCAACTGTCCGAAGTCGGCGATGTCGCTGAGCGGACGGGTCGAGGCGGTCATGTAGAAACCGGGCGCGCCCTCGAACAGCACAGGCCGGCTGTTCAGCCAGACGCCCGAGGTGCGCGTCTTCTTGACCAGGCGGATCGGCGCGTCGGGTCCTCGCACGACCACGACGACATCGGCCGGTTCGTCCGTGGGATTAAACACCGCGCCATAGAGGACGATGGACGCACCCGTGAAACTGGAATCGACCCGGACCTGGGCGTCGGTCAGGGCGGCGGCGACGCGCAGTTCGCCCGTCGTCGCCTCCGACCGATCCGGAGCCGGCGCTGTGATCGCTGGCGGTGGAGGGGGAAGCGCCTGCATCAGTCCGCGATCCCCGGCGCGATCATGAAGATGTCGTTGGGGCGCACGAACAGGTCCAGCCCCATTTGGATGCCGACCAGCAGTACAATCAGCCCCAGCGCCGCGCGCAGCTCCTCGGCGCGGAAACGACCGGCGAACCGGGCGCCGACCTGGGCGCCGACCACGCCGCCCAGCAGCAGGATGGTGGACAGGACGATGTCGACCGTCTGGTTGCGGCCGGCCTGAAGGATGGTGGTGATCGCAGTCGTGATGATGATCTGGAACAGGCTGGTCCCCACCACCGCGCCTGCCCGCATCCGCAGGATATACAGCATGGCCGGCACCAGGATGAAGCCGCCGCCCACCCCCATGATGGCCGACAGCACGCCCGCGAAGACGCCCAGGCCGAACGGCGGCAAGGCGCTGATGTACAGACCCGACTTGGGGAATTTCATCTTCAGCGGCAGGCCGTACAGCCACATTGGCCGCCGACGCTGCTTGTGCGGCGCGGGCAGGCCCCGACGACGCCGCAGGATCTCGGTCAGGCTCTCGTTCAGCATCAGCACGCCGATGGCGCCCAGGAAGACGAGATAGGAGACGGCGACGACCAGGTCGGCCTGGCCCAGCAGGCGCAGGTATCGAAACAGCTCGACGCCCGCCAGGGCGCCGACCGCGCCGCCGGCCGCCATGACCGAGCCCATCTTGAAATCGACCGCGCCTGCGCCGGCATAGCGGATGACGCCGGAGGTCGAGGAGGCGACGACGTGGCTGGCCTGGCTGGCGACGGCGACGGTCGGGGGAATGCCCAGGAAGACCAGGATCGGGGCCATCAGGAAGCCGCCGCCGATGCCGAACAGGCCGGACACGAACCCGACCACCGCCCCCAGGATCACCAGGGTCGGCCAGTTCACCGAAACCTCGGCGATCGGCAGATAGATGTCCAAAGGACGCGCCTTCGGCTGGAGCGGTTAATGGATCGCCGTCAGGCGGCAGCGGGGGTCGTCAACGACCGGGCGACCGATAGCCGCCCGACGCGTGTGAATCTAGCCCGTCGCCTGCGACGCGGGTTGCGACTGGGCCACGAAGGCGTCTGCGGCGGTGCGGGCGGCGCGCTGGGCCGTGGCGCTGGCTGTCGGACGCAGGCGCGTCACGGCGGCCTGGGCCTCGGAGTCCCCACCGCGCGCGGCGATCATGTACCACTTCAGGGCTTCGGTCGGATTCTTGGCCACGCCGTCGGCGCCGGTCTCATAGATGCGGGCGACATTGTACTGACTGTCCGGCAGACCGCGCTCGGCGGCGTTGAGCAGCCAGGTCAGGGCTTCGGCCTGATTGGTCGCGCCGCCGTCGCCCTCATAGAGCTGCATCCCGTAGAGATGCATCCCGCGCGGATCGCCGCCCTCGGCCGCGCGTCGGCCCCACTGACGGCTCAGCGCCGGGTCGGCGGGCACGCCGTTGGCGCCGTCCAGATAGAGCTGACCCAGATAGGTCTGGGCCGGGGCGTAGCCCAGGTTGGCGGCGCGCTTCATGGCGTCCAGACCGGAGTTGTCGCCGGCCTCCAGCTTGCCGATGGCGGCTTCGTAATCCGCCGCGCCGGGACCGGCGAGGTCGAAGGTCGGGCGCACGCCCGTCGGCGTCACCGCCGAGGCGGCCAGAGGCATGGCGGGGCCAGCGGCAGGGGCGCCGCCGAAGTTCGGCAGGTCGAAGTCCGGCGCGCCTCCGTCGGTCAGGGACAGATAGCCATAGACGCCGCCGGTCAGGGCGACCGCCGTGACCGAAGCCAGGAAGGTCTTTTTGGCGGTCGAACCGTTCTTTGCCGCCTGCCTGTCCAGCCGCTCCTGCAGCTTGGACTTGCCGCCCCGCTTGAGGCCGAAGCCCGAACGCGGCGCCGGTTCCGGCTCGGGCGGCGCGGTGATGGCGGCGCGGGCGGCGTCGATGGTGCTGCGGGTCGCCGAGGCGCGACCGGCGGCGGCCGCAGCGCCCATCGTCGCGCGAAGCTGGCGCGGATCGACGAACTCGGTCTCGCCGCCGAAATCGTCGTCGTCGGCGTCCAGAACAGGCGCGGCGCGCTTTTCAGCCGCGGCGGTCGAGAAGCCGGGCGAGGTCGCTTCCAGCGCGTCCTCGACATCGGCCCCGCCGAACCCGCTGAAGGGCTGGATGATGGGTTCGACGCCGTCGGGATCGACCTGGCGCGACGGCGTCTCGTCCGCCTCGGCGGCGACTGTCTCGGGTTCGGGCTCGGCGAAGGCGGTCGCGGGGAAGGGCGAGGCGGCGGCGACTTCGGGCGTGACCGGATCGCTGGACCAGGCATCCTGGTCGGTGAAGGTCTCGTCGGGGAAGGCGGCGGCGCGCCAGTCGCCATCGACCGAGGCGGACTGGATCGGCGCCGGCGCGGCGCGTTCAGCCACGGCGCGCGCCGGAGCCCAGGACGGTTCGTTGTCCAGCGGCTTGTCGCGGATGGCCGATGGCGTTCGGGTCTCGATGCTCTCGCGCGCCTCGGCCAGCAGGCGGGCGGTGCGCTCCTCGCTCATCCGCATCCGCTCGGCCAGTTCGCCGGAGGCGCGGTCGTAGCGTTGCTCGATCTTGTCCGAGCTTTCCGACAGGCGACGGCCGATGTCTTCCAGCGCCTGCTGCGAGCGACGCTCCGACTGGGCGATGCGGTCGCTCAGCTGGTCCGAGATGCGGGCGATCTCGCCGCCCAGCTTTTCCAGCGCGATGGCGTGACGGTCGTCGCTGGCGGTCAGGCGTTGATCGACGCGATCGACGTGACGCGCGAACTCCTGATCCAGGCGACCGGCGCGACGCGCGACCTCGGTCTCGATGGTCTGGCCGACGGCATCGGTCACGGCGCGGGCGACCGCGTCGGTGCGGCCGTCGCTATCGGTTTCGACCTTCTGGACGCGGGCGTTCAGGTTGCGGGCGATGCGCAGGACTTCGCGACCCATGGCCTCCAGGCCCACAGCGCCCTTTTGCTCGGATGTCTTGATCTGCTCGCCGACGGCCTGGACCGCGCGTTCGATGCGGTCGATGCGCGCGCCGGTTTCGGCGGCGTCGAGACGCTGCATCATTTCGGCGCGATTGTTCTCGATCTGGCGCGACAGGCTTTCGGCCAGTTTCTCGAAGCGCGCGAGATCGCGCGCGCTTTCCGGCTCGACCCGGCTCTCGGCCGAGCGCATCCGCTGATCCAGCTCGGCGAACGAGCGTTCCAGCGTCTTCAGCGCTTCGGTCGTGCGGTTCTGGGCTTCGTCCAGGCGCGCGCCGACCTGGGCCAGCATTTCCGTGCCGACGCCGGGGCCGGCGGCCTTTTCGACCGCCTCCATCCGCTCGCGCAGGTCGTTGACGCCCAGACGCTGGCGTTCCTCGATGTCGTAGAGACGGCCGGTCAGGGCGCCCAGCGAGGCCTCGACCTTGCCGAACGCTTCTTGAGTGAGCGGGCCGGTGTCGCGTTCGAAGGCGCGCAGGCGGCGGTGGCCCTCGCGCAGTTCCTCGGCGATGTCGTCGATGCGGCGCGCGGCGCCCTGGGCCTCGGCTTCCTGGCCGTCGAGCCGGCGCATCAGGCCGGAAACCGCCTGGTCCACGCCCTGAATGGCGACGGTCGAGCGACGTTCGGCGGCTTCCAGCCGCGCGGCGATCACATCGATGGAGGCGCTGATCCGATGCCCGTTGTCCTCGGCGACATCATAGGCGTCGTCGAGACGGCGGCTGCGGTTGCGGCGTTCGTATTCGGACGCTTGGGAGCGACGCGGCAGGGTGGCGTAGCCCTCCTCCTCGTCCTCCATGATCATGGAGTTGAGCCATTCGCCCAGCGTCATGCCGGAACGACGCGCAAGGTCCTTTGCGACCTCACGGGCCTTGGGATCGATTCCCTTAACGCTCCAAGGCGCTGCAGCGCTCACTGATTCGGCTCCCGACCCATACGACGCAGGCTATACCGTCAATATCGAGGGTGTAAACTGATGGTTAACCGCAATATCTAGCGGCGGTCTCCCAATCCTGTGGACACCCCTCCAGACGCCGGGATTAGTGAATCATCTCGGTTAACGCGGTGTGAAGATTAACCTCCCGGCAAGGGTTCGCTTGCCAAGCGGCGCGCGCTTCGCCACGTGCGGCGCATGAGCTTGACGACAACCCTCATTTTCCTGGCCCTTACCCTCGCCGTCATGGTCTTCACCGGCTGGCGCGGGGCGCGTCCGCCCGACCCGCTCAAGGGGCCGCGCATGATGCCCTGGCGGTTTCTGATGGTCGGGTCCGCAGCCATCGCCATGCTGCTGCTGATCCATCTGGCGACGCTATTCGGCGCCGAACGCGCACCATGGATTCCCGGAGCTTAGCTTTAGGAACCCGAACCCGGCCGGTCTGTTGATCCTGCAGCTCACTCAAGGAGATGCTGCATGACCGACAAGCTGACCGCCGCCGAGGCGGAAAAGGAATTCTGGAAAAGCCTGAAGGAGTCCAACACCGGGATGTTGGGCCTGGACAAGCCCGGCTATCACCATCAGCCCATGACCGGCTATGGCGAGGACGAGACCGGAACCATATGGTTCTTCACCCGCGACGACACCGACTTCGCCCGTGACGTGGCCGGCGGCGGGCAGGACGGCATGTTCTGCTACCAGGCCAAGGACGGCAAGGTTCAGGCCTGCATCCACGGCCGCCTCGCCATCGACCAGGATCGCACCCGGATCGACAAATACTGGAACCCCGTCGTCGCCGCCTGGTATCCGGACGGCAAGGACGACCCGCACCTGACCCTGGTCCGTTTCGACGCCAACGACGGCCGCGTCTGGGTGTCCGACAAGGGCGCGCTGGGCTTCGGCTACGAAGTCCTCAAGGCCAATCTGACCAAGTCGACGCCCGACGTCGGCGGCGTGTCGGACGTGAAGCTGTAACTAGGCCATGTCGCGTGCTCTCCAAGTGAAAAAGCCGCCTCACCTCACCTAATGACGCGCGCCAGACAGGGTCTGGCGCGCGTCATTATCTTTTACAAAAGATCGAGACCGACCGCTTTCCCAAAATGTTGGGAGGCGCGACCATAATTTAGCCCTCCAGGTTGCTTCGAATGCAACTTCGAACACCAGAGGGGAAATCAATGCTGGGACTTTTCGCCGCCGCCGCTATCGCGGCCTGTTCGCCGCCGTCAGGAACCTCAGCCCTGCTTGATCGAGCGGAGCGTATCATCGTGATCGGGGAGTTGCACGGCACGACGGAAGCGCCGCAGGCGGTGGGCGAGATCGCCTGCGCAGCGACCGAAAAGGGACCCGTCATCGTGGCGCTGGAGCTGGAAGACACGCTGCAGCCGACGCTGAACGCCTTCATCGCCGCTCCTGACGAGGCCAGCGCACTGGCGACACTGGAGGGGTCGTCCCTGCTGAACCGCGCTGTGCAGGATGGGCGAACAAGCCAAGCCTTGCTGGCTTTGCTGAACAGGGTGCGTGAGCTGAAGGCGGCGGGGCGCGACATCGGTCTGCACCTCTTTCAACCGAGCAGCTTGACGCGCGGCGAAGGCCTGGATCAGGCCTGGTACGAACTCAACATGGGCTATCTTCTGGGTCAGGCCCGACAGAAGCGCCCGGACGCGCGGATCATCGGACTGGCCGGCAATATCCACGCCCGAAAAACGGCCTTTGCGGACTACCCTGATCTGGGCGTTCCGGCCGCCGGACACCTGCCGAACCGCGAGACCTTGAGCCTGAAGATCGCGCAGCAGGGCGGGTTCGCCTGGAACTGTTCGCGCGACGAGTGCGGCGTCAATCCCTCCATCGAAAGGTACGACGCGGAGGCGCGCGGCGTAATCCTGGCCCCGTTGGATGACGGCGGATACGACGGCGTACTCGCCCTGGGACCCTGGACAGCCTCACCACCCATCGGCGGCGAGGACTAACGGACGGTCAGCCAGCGAAGCACCAGGCCAGGACGGCCTTCTGGGCGTGGATGCGGTTTTCGGCCTCGTCCCAGACCAGGGAGCGCGGTCCGTCGATGACGGCGTCGGTGACTTCCTCGCCGCGGTGGGCGGGCAGGCAGTGCAGGAAGACGGCGTCGGGATCGGCCAGGGCCATCAGGGCCTCGTCCACCGAATAGGATTCAAAGGCCGCCAGACGCGCCTCATAGTCCTGATCGCCCATCGAGACCCAAGTGTCGGTGACCACCACGTCGGCGCCTTTGACCGCCTCGCGCGGGTCGCTGGTCAGGGTGACGGCGTTCGCGCCCTTGGCCAGGTCGCGCAGGTCGGGATGATATTCCGCCGGGCAGGCGACGTTCAGGTGGAAGCCGAACTTGGGCGCCGCATGCATGAAGCTGTGGCAGACATTGTTGCCGTCGCCGATCCAGGCGATCGTCTTGCCGGCGATGGGGCCGGAATGTTCCTCGATGGTCTGAAGATCGGCCAGGATCTGGCACGGATGGCTGCGGTCGGTCAGGCCGTTGATCACAGGCACGGTCGAGACGCGGGCGAACCGTTCGACATCCTCGTGGTCGTTAGCGCGGATCATGACGGCGTCCACCATGCGCGACAGGACGCGGGCGGTGTCCTCCACCGGCTCGCCGCGCCCCAGCTGCATGTCGGCGGCGGTGGCGATGATCGACGATCCGCCCAGTTGGCGGATGGCGGCGTCGAAGCTGAAGCGGGTGCGGGTCGAGTTCTTCTCGAAGATCATGGCCAGGACGCGGTCCTCGCCCGGCGCATCGGCGTCGGGCCGCCCCTGGGTCCAGCCCTTGCGCGCGGCCTTGCGAGCGTGGGCGTCGTCCAGAATGGCGCGCAGTTCGGCCGCTTCGAGCCGGTGGATGTCGAGGAAGTGCCGGACCATTGAGCCGCCCTTCTCCCTCCCGCTCCGGGGAGGGTGGTCCCGCAGGGACCGGGTGGGGCCGGCCCTGAGAAACGGATTGAATTAGGTCGCCCCCACCCGGTCGGCGCTCGGCGCCGACCGCCCTCCCCCATCGGGGGAGGGAGAGATATCAATCACGCCGCCAGCTTTTCGCGGGCGACTTCGCAGGCGCCTTCGAACCGGGCGATGGCCTCGCGGGCTTCTTCCAGCGTCAGGTTGAGCGGCGGCAACAGGCGCACGCAGTTGTCGCCGCCGCCGGCGATCAGCAGCTGCTGCGTATCGCGCGCCAGGGCCATGAACTCGCGATTGTTCGGCACCAGCTTGATGCCGATCAACAGTCCCTTGCCGCGCACATCGGCGATCACGTCGGGGAACCGTTCCTGCAGGCCCACGAACTGCTGCTTCAGGTAGCCGGCGATCTCGTTGACGTTATTCAGGATTTCGGGGCTGTTGATCAGGCTCAGCGCCTTTTGACCGACAGCCATGGCCAGGGGGTTGCCGCCGAAGGTCGAGCCGTGGACGCCGACCGTCATGCCCGAGGCCGCCTTGGCCGAGGCCAGGCAGGCGCCGATGGGGAAGCCGCCGCCCAGGGCCTTGGCCACTGCCATGATGTCGGGCGCCATGCCGGCCCATTCGTGGGCCCACAGCTTGCCCGTCCGGCCCATGCCGCACTGGACCTCGTCGAAGATGATCAGGACGCCGTGTTCGTCGCACAGCTCGCGCAGCCCACGCAGGCACTGGTCCGGCATGGCGCGGCAACCACCCTCGCCCTGCACCGGCTCGACGATGATGGCGGCGGTCGTGGGGTTGGCGATGGCGGCCTTGATGGCGTCGTGGTCGCCCCACTTCAACTGGTGGAAGCCCTGCATCGGCGGGCCGAAGCCCTCGGTGTAGCTGGGGTTGGCGGCGGCGTTTATCGCCCCATAGGTGCGGCCGTGGAACGAGCCGTCGAAGCCGTAGATGTCAATCCGCTCGGGCGCGCCGTTGGCGGAGTGATATTTGCGCGCCGTCTTCAGCGCGCACTCGACCGCTTCCGTACCCGAGTTGGTGAAGAAGACTACGTCGGCGAAGCTCGACTCGCACAGGGCGTCGGCCAGGGCTTCCTGGCCTGGAATGCGGAAGATGTTGGAGACGTGCCACAGCTTCTCGGCCTGATCCTTGACCGCCTGGACCAGCTCGGGGTGGGCGTGGCCCAGGCCGTTGGTCGAGATGCCGGCGACGCAGTCGAGATATTCGGTCCCGTCGGTCGCCCACAGACGCGCGCCTCGGCCGCGTTCCACTTCCAGCGGCGCGCGATTGTAGACACCCATCAGATGTTCAGTGGACACGGACCAAGACCTCCAAAAGCGATACGGCCCCGCCGCGAGCGCGACGGAGCCGGATTGATACGGACAGGCGTTGTCGGATTAGTGACGGTGTTAGTCAACACCGGCGCCGAGGACGCCCCTGCGGTCGAGATCATCGACGAGGGTTCTCAGCGTTGAGGCTTGTTCCTCGGTCAGCAAGCGCTTTGACAGGACAGGACTCTGGGTCGGAAGCAGCAGGAATACAAATCGATCTTTCTCTTCCTGGACAGACTTGATCGCCTTCCAGTCCGTCCACACCGTTTGAAGCGCGCTTTCGAACCTGAGCCCACCCTCGGAAATCGTCCACCGCCAGTCCATGCTGCCCGCTGGTGCCATTCTGAGCGCCTTGGCGTTTCCCCAGACCGCCAGTCGATAGGACGCCCACCAGGCGACAGTCGTGCCGACGAAGAAGACGAACAACAGCCCAGGCGGATAGGCATCGCCATCCGGCCCCATCGCGACTAGGCCGAAGATCAGAAATCCAAGAAATCCCACATACAGCGGCAGCACGTTGAGCCAATGTATGGCGCCCCAGCCCGATGTGATCGGACGTAACTCACGCGCTGTGGGCCTGACCGCCTCAACGACTATCATCAATCTGCGCTGGGCGGCGGTGCGACAGGGGCGGTCTCGGCGGCGACGGCGGCGTCCTTGGCCTGGATCTCGACCAGACGCTTGTCCAGGGCCAGACCCAGGTCGGCGATGAACAGGCCGAAACGGGCCACGTCCACGCCCTTCAGATACGACAGCCTGTCCTCGGCCGAATGGATGCGCTGGAAGACGGGCGGCACGAAGCCTTCCTTCAGGCCATTGTTCTCACCGCCGTTGAAGGCCAGCCACATCTGGTGGGCGCCGACCGCGTCTTGGGTGCCCATCGACACCACCGGCACGCCCGCGGCCGAGAAGGCGCGGTCGTCGCTGGGCGGATAGACCGGATAGGGCATGCAGTCGAAGCCGCGCTCGGCGCACAGGCTGCGCAGCGTCTCCAGCACGAAGTCCGACTGGTCGCCGTTGTTCTCGCCATACATCACCGTCTGGCCATAGGCGGCGACGTCGGCGTTGATGACGGCGGAGATCCTGTCCTTGCCGTGCTTTTCGAGGAAGGCCTTGGCGCCCAGCAGGCCCAGCTCTTCCTGGTCGGTGAAGACGAAGACGAAACGGTGGGCGACCGGCTGGCCCTCCAGCCCCATCTCCAGCGTCTTGGCCGCCTCCATCATCGCCATGACCGAGCCGACATTGTCGACGATGCCCTGCGACAGGGTTCCGTCGCGCAGCTTCACCGCGTCATAGTGGGCAGTCAGGACGATGTCCTTGGCGCCCTCGCCGACCGTGACGACGACGTTCGCGCCTTCCATCGGGCCGGTGGCCTCGTTGCCGCCGGCGAAGACCTGGATCTCGGGCGTGAAGCCCAGCGTGGTCAGCATGCCGACCAGGACCTGGGTCCGTTCGGCGTTGGTGGGCTTGACGAACTGGGCGGCGCCGGCGCCGATGTCGGGGCGATCGCCGGCCTGGGGCGTCGCCTCCTGGGCAAACGCAGGGACGGCGGCGAACAGCGCCGTGGCGGCGACGAGCGAACGGAACAGCATGGCGGACCTCTCGGGGGAGCGATCCGCAAAAGGTAGCGATCTAGCTCTTAAGGCGCCACCCCGAGCGGAACACCAGCCAGCAGACGACGCCCATGACGACCATCAGCACGGCCGAACCGACGACCCCGATCATCAGATTGCTCTCGGCATGGCCGATGAAGCCATAGCGGAAGCCGTCAATCAGATAGAAGAAGGGATTGTAGCGGCTGAGCGAGCGGAACGGCTCGGGCAGGTTCTCGACCAGATAGAAGGTGCCCGACAGGAAGGTCATGGGCATGACGATGAAGTTCTGGACCGCAGACAGATGGTCGAACTTCTCGCTCCACAGCCCCGCCAGCACGCCGGTCATGCCCATGACGAAACAGGCGGCCAGGGCGAACCAGACGATGGCGAAGATATTGGCGATGCCCAGCGGCGCGAACGGCAGGACGCAGATCGCCGTCACCAGACCGACCGCCAGGCCCCGCGTCGCGGCGCCCAGGGTGAAGCCCAGCGTCAGCTCCAGCGGGCTGAGCGGCGGGGTCAGGAAGTCGGTGGCCGTGCCCATGATCTTGGCCTGGATCAGGCTGGACGAGGCGTTGGCGAAGGCGTTGTTCAGCATGGCCATCATGATCAGGCCGGGCGCGACGAACAACGCAAACGGCGTGCCGTGCAGCGGCGGCCGCGCGTTCTGAAGCGCCACCACGAACACCAGCATATAGAGCAGCGTCGTCACCACCGGCGCCGCCACCGTCTGGGCGCCCACCTTCCAGAAGCGCCGCACCTCGCGCAGATACAGCGTCTGCACCCCGATCCAGTTGACCCCCGGATAGCGACGCGGCTGCGGCAAACCGGCGGGGCGGGTGGAGATCAGGTCGGGGGTCTCGGTCATGGCCCGCCAGATGCGCTCGACGGCCGCGCTTCGCAAGGGCGGGCGGCGATGGCGAAGCGGGCTCTGAGTGAAAAGTGAGCGGGAAGTGAGCAAGGGGTGAGCGTGGCCTACCGGCGGCAGCCGCCGCCTTCGCTCACGCCTTGCTCACTCTGCTCACCCCTCCCTCACTTTCGGAGCTCGCCGGCTTAACCTTAACGATGATTCAATATCTGGTTTCTGTGGACGGTTGATTCGCACATCTTGCGTCTCTTAACGGCTGGTTTACGATTAGTTGTAGGTCAAGACCCCGGAGGGGGAGCCTGGACCTAGATATTGAATCCAAACTCGCTGGAGGGTGGCATGACCGCAGGCTGGACTGACGACCGCGTAGGCGCGCTGAAGAAGCTCTGGCTTGAGGGCCAGTCCGCGAGCCAGATCGCAAAACAACTGGGCGGCGGAGTCACCCGCAACGCCGTGATCGGCAAGGTGCACCGCCTGGGCCTGTCGGGCCGGGCCGCCCCGTCGCAGCCGGCGCGCACCGTCGCCGCGACCTTCCGCACCGCCCGTCCGCGCCCCGCGCCGGCCGCCCCGGCCCAGCCCTCGGCCCCGCGCCGTCTTGAGGCCGTCCAGCCCAAGCCGGTCCAGCCAGCCGCGCCCGTCCCCGCCCCGATCCCGGACCTGCCGGGCACCGCGACGGTGATGACCCTGGGCGCCCACATGTGCAAATGGCCGATCGGCGACCCGTCGTCGCGCGAGTTCAGCTTCTGCGGTCGCCGCTCCTCGGAAGGCGTCTATTGCGTCGAACACGCCCGCGTCGCCTACCAGCCGCAAGTTCGCCGCGGCTCCAAGGAAAGCGGTTCCGACCTGGCCCGCAGCCTACGTCGGTACATTTAAGGGCGCTATCGCGCTTCGCGCTACTTGAGCGCGGCGCTTCGCGCAGGAGCGCACGAATGCGCTCAAGCCGTGAGCGACCGCGTCGCGAACATAGCGCCACAAAGAGATGCTCCTTATGGAGCCGACTTCCCCCTCGCCGGTTCGCGCAAGCGGCCGGCGAGACTTCAGGGGCGGGGCTGCGGTTCATCCGGGTTGACGCAGCCCCATCCGCCTTCTCGATCCTCCCCAGCGCAGCGGGGGAGGGGGACCGCGCGAAGCGGGGTGGAGGGGGCGAAACCGGATTCGATCTTCAAAGTTCAACATCAGACTGCGCCAGACCGACGATCGGCGCCTGGCGTGGAGTCTGCGTTCGCCCCCTCCACCGCTTCGCGGTCCCCCTCCCCCGTTTCGCTACGCTTCTCGGAGGAGGATTTCGTCAGTTCAACACCCGCCGCGCATCCGGCGTATCCAGCGAAAACGCCGGAATCTCCGCCTCGAAACTGCAGCCCTCCGCATCCGTCATATAATAGGCGCCGACCATCGACCCGCTGTCGGTCGGCAGCGGGCAGCCCGAGGCGTAGGCGTAGCTGGCGCCCGGCTCGATCACCGGCTGTTCGCCCACCACGCCGGGGCCGCGCACCTCTTCGACATGACCGTGGCCGTCGGTGATGGTCCAGCGGCGCGCCATCAGCTGCACCGTCGATCCCGACAGGTTCACGATCTCGATCTGATAGGCCCAGACCCAGCGGCCTTCGTCGGGATCGGACTGGCCCGCCAGATAGTTGGGCCGGACCCGGATCAGGATGCCGTTCGATTCGGCGGTATAGGCAGGTCCGTCATGCATGGGCTATATGCTCGCCCCGCCGCGCGCGGGCTGCAAGCGCGACTTGGAGACAAGTCGTGAAAACCGTGTGAGACAGACGCCATGAGCTCCTTCCAAGCGCCCCGTCCCGGCATCCTGCCCGCCCAGTCCATCGAGACGCTGATCGCCACGGGCGCCATCACGTCGGACACAGAATTCGATCACGACCAGGTCCAACCGGCCAGCCTGGACCTGCGCCTGTCGGACCAAGCCTGGCGCGTCCGCGCCTCCTTCCTGCCCGGCAAGCGCAAGGTCGAGGCGCGGATCGCCGACGTCGAGATGCACGCCATCGAGATCACCCCCGCCGGCGTCGTTCTGGAAAAGGGCTGCGTCTATATCGTGCGGCTGCAGGAGCGGCTGAAACTGCCCAAGGGCCTGATCGCGCGAGCCAATCCGAAAAGCTCGACTGGCCGGGTCGATGTCTTCGTGCGGCTGTTGACCGATCAGGGCGCCCGTTTCGACGACGTGGCCGAAGGCTATGACGGCCCCCTCTATATGGAGGTCGCGCCCCAGACCTTCTCCATCCTGGTCCGTCCCGGCACCCGGCTGAACCAGCTGCGGCTGAAGGCCGGCGATCCGCCCAAGCTGGAGACGCGCTCGGTCGGCGTCGATCTGCAAGGCGGCGACATCGTCGGCTTCCGGGGGAGGCGCCATGCGGGGGTGGTCGATCTGGACCATATCGACGGCCACGACCCGCGCGACTTCTGGGAGCCGCTGACGCTGCGGCGCGGCGAACTGCTGCTGGATCCGGGCGAGTTCTACATCCTGGCCTCGTCCGACGATGTCGAGATTCCGGTCGATCAGGCCGCCGAAATGACCCCCATCGACCCGTCGGTGGGCGAGTTCCGCGTCCACTACGCCGGCTTCTTCGACCCCGGCTTCGGCACGGACGAGGCGCATGGCGCGGGATCCAAGGGCGTGCTGGAGGTCCGCACCCACGACACCCCCTTCCTGCTGGAACACGGCCAGATCGTCGCCCGCCTGGTCTACGAACCCCTGACCGAACGCCCCAGCCGCCTGTATGGCGAAAGCGGCAGCCACTATCAGAACCAGGGGCTGAAGCTGTCGAAGCATTTCAGGGTGTGGTGATTAAGGGAGTGGCGAGTGGTTAGTGGCGAGTGGCGAGCCCTCCCCGCCTCTCTCGTCACTCGTCACTCGTCACTCGTCACTCAGCTAAGCCTGTCCGCCTTCCTCAGCCCGGGGAACATCGCCGACCAGGCGCCCGTGGCCGCCAGAGCGCCGAAGCCGCCGAACACCGCCGCCCCGACCGCGCCCAGCAGCCGGACCATGACGCCCGAATAGGCCTCGCCCAGCTCGTTCGACGCGCCGATGAACAGCATGGACACCGACGACACCCGCCCGCGCATGTGATCGGGCGTGGCCAGCTGGATCAGTGTCTGGCGGATGTTGACGCTGATCATGTCCGCGCCGCCGCCGATCAGCAGGGCCAGGGCGCTGATCCAGACGATCTTGGAGAGGCCGAAGGTGATCGTACACAGGCCGAACACCGCCACCGCCGCGAACATCCAACGGCCGCCGTGCCGCACGATGGGATAACGGCTCAGATAGATGGCGACCGCCATCGCCCCCACCCCGAACGACGCCCGCAACAGGCCGAACCCTTGCGGCCCCACATGCAGGATGTCGCGCGCGAAGATCGGCGTCAGCAGGGCCACCCCCGCCAGCAGCACCACGACCAGATCCAGCGAAATGGCGCCCAGCACGATCTTGGTCTTGTAGACATAGGCCAGCCCCTCCTTGACGGATTCGATGGGCGACAGGGGATTGGCCTGGGGCGCGGGCTTGCCGCTGGTGCGGATCAGGATGAAGGCCGCGACCGCCAGCAAGAACATGCCCAGCGACACCGCATAGGCCAGCGGCACATTGACCCCCACGATCACTCCGCCCAGGGCCGGACCCGCGATGGCTCCCGTCTGAAACGCGATGGACTGGGCGGCGATGGCCGGCGGCAGAGCCTTGCGTCCCACCACCATCGGCAGGAAGGCCTGGCTGGCCGGCGCCAGAAACGCCCGCGCCGCGCCGAACAGGGCGGCGACCGCCAGCAGCCCCCACAGCGGCGGATTTCCATGCAGCGCCATCCCGAGGAAGGACGCCGCACAGGCCGCCTCGACCAGGATCGATATCCATACCGTGCGCTTGCGATCGCGCCGGTCGGCCATGGCCCCGGCCGGCAGGGTAAAGGCCAGAAGCGGCAGGAACTGACACAGGCCGACCAGCCCCAGATACAGGCTGGCCTCCTCGATCGGATGGTCGCGCCGCGCGATCTCATACACCTGCCACAACAGGGCCGAGGACTGGATCTGGATCGCCAGCACGGCGACCACCCGCCCGAACCACAGCAGGCGGAAATCGCGGATGCCCCACGGACTGGATGGACCCTCTGGAGGCGAAGGCGGAACGGGCGGGGCGGCGGGGCCGGTATCTATGGTTTCTGTGGTCACGTGCGTCTGGACTGTTTCGGATAGGGCGAGCCGTCGCGGTGGAAATAGCCATCGACGCCCGCGTGGAGCACCATGTCGATGTCGGGATAGTCGCAAGGGGTGACGGTCGGGCTGCGCGTCCCGACCTCAAGCAGGACCGCCTCGCGGCTGGATCGGTTCTCTATTCTGTGACCATTGGGCACGCCCGCCTTGAACCCGGCGCAGTCGCCGGCGCGCAGGACGGTCTCGCCGTCGTCCTCGATCAGCACCACCTCGCCCTCGACCACCATGACGAACTCGTCCTCGGACGCGTGCCAATGTCTCTGGCTGGACCAGGCGCCGTCGGGCAGGCGCAGCAGGTTGACGCCGAACTGGCTCAGCCCCGCCGCATCGCCCAGCTTCCAGCGGCGACGCGGCTTGCACGGGCCTGCGAACTCTTCGGGATAGGTCGTGCCGTCGCCTCTCGGCGCGCTGTCGATGTCGATCTTGGGCATGGGCCTTCTCGCCTTGGCGCGTTTTCCCTAAAGCATAGCCGCATGAGCCGCGCATCAACTCCCGTAATCGATCCTGTCGAACTGACCCGCGACCTGATCCGCATTCCGTCCGTCACCCCCGCCGACGAGGGGGCGATGGACGTGCTGGAACGCCATCTGACGGCGCTGGGCTTCACCTGCCGCCGACTGGCCTTCGAGGGGCCGGGGGGCGAAGGGGTCCATACGCGGATCGAGAACCTGTATGCGCGGCGCGGGACCGCCTCGCCCAACCTGTGTTTCGCCGGCCATACGGACGTGGTCCCGACCGGCCCGTCGGAGCAGTGGTCGTCGCAACCCTTCACCGCCGAGGTCAGGGACGGCGTCCTGTACGGCCGGGGCGCGGTGGACATGAAGGGCGGGATCGCCGCCTGGGTCGCCGCCGTGTCCCAGGTGCTGGCGGATGGAGAGCCCGAGGGCTCCCTCTCCTTCCTGATCACCGGCGACGAGGAAGGCCCGGCGCTTCACGGCACCAAACGGGTGGTCGAGGCCCTGGCGGCCGAGGGCGAGATCATCGACGCCTGCGTGGTCGGCGAACCGTCGTCGTCGCAACAGCTGGGCGACATGATCAAGGTCGGCCGGCGCGGCTCGCTGAACACCTGGATCACCGTCCACGGCAAACAGGGCCACGTCGCCTATCCGGAACGCGCGGCCAACCCCGCGCCGGTGATCGCGCGCCTGATGGCCCGCCTGAATGACCACGTGCTGGACGACGGCTACGAGAACTTCCCCCCGTCGAACCTCGAAATCACCACCATCGACATCGGCAATCCGGCGACCAACATCATCCCAGCCGAGGCTAGGGCGCGGCTGAACATCCGCTTCAACCCCAGCCATACGGGGGACGCCCTGATCGACTGGCTGAACCGCGAGGCCGGCGCCATGCAGGCCGAGACCGGACTTCAGATCACGCTGGAGCACCTGTGCTCGGGCGAGGCCTTCCTGACCGAGCCGGGCGCCTTCGTCGCGGCGGTGCAGGACGCGGTCGAGGCCGTCGTCGGCCGCCGCCCCGAGGCCTCGACCACCGGCGGCACCTCCGACGCCCGCTTCATCCGCACCCTGTGCCCTGTGCTGGAACTGGGCCTGGTCGGCCAGACCATGCACCAGATCGACGAACGGGTTCCGACAGCGGAGCTGGAGACCCTGACGGCGGTGTATCGGCAGGTGATCGAGACGGTGTTCGAGAGGCTTTAGGGTTTGTCTGTCGGTGGTCAGATCTCGCAAAATCTGGCTTCGCTTGGTCCGCCCCAAACCGGACCTTCGGATGGTCGGAGAAGGTGAAAACTGTCGCCTATGTCTCCAGTTTTAGGACGTAGGCGTCTACCCGAGCAAGGATCGCGGGCCACTCGCTTAGCGATTGCTCCCCGATGATATCAACGCTCACAGGCACGCCGCAGAGTGTCGTGAACGCCACTCTGCAATACTCAGACGATCCAGGAAACCAAGTCATACAATGCCCATCGACGGCGGTAGGGCGAACACCGCCCGCCGGACTGAAGATTAACTTCGGACCTTTGGTTATGGTCACTTCAAATCCGCTCTCATTGTGAAGCGGATATTGGTCGGGTTTCCGCCGCTCAAATCGACGCTCTCGACCAACGATGATGAAATAGGCATCCGGCAACGCTGCGCCGGGGGAGAACGAAAAGCTGTCGCCTACGACTGGCTGATCACTCGCTTTTTGACAGTAGGCCCAGCGACCCTGATCGTCCCGATGAATAGAACTTGGAAGTGCCAAGTGGTCTGCTACCGGTCCGCTGAATGAGGGGTTTAGATCGACGGGAATGGCGAAGCCCTGGCCATTCACCGTAACCCGGACATTCTGTGTTGGAGAGCATGTAAGTTGCCCCTGACCGCAGCCCGCGACGCTGATGGCCGCCAGTGCGGTTAACAACCGCATTCAAATCCTCCGACGGAGCTAACAGAATCTGGCGCGTTAGAATCGATGATTGAACTTCCACTAAGGGTCGGTTTTCGACATTGCCTCACGCCTGCCATCGTCCTCGCTAGCTCCGCTCCAGAAACCGCAGCGCCGTCAGCACATGCGTCTTCACCCCCAGCGGCAAGACCTTCTCGTTCGGCGAAAACTCCGGCGAATGATTGGGCGCGGAGGTCGCGGGGTCCACGCCGTCTGGACTGGCGCCCAGGTGGTAGAAGACGCCGGGGATGGCCTGCTGGAAATAGCTGAAGTCCTCGGCCACCGTGGTGGGGGGCGTGGCGGGGTTGACGTTGCCCTCGCCCGCCGCCTCGGTCAGGACCGGGGCCAGCCAGGCGGACAAGCCGGGGTCGTTGAAGACCAGGGCGGCGTTCTGTTTGACGCCGAACTCGGCGGTGGCGCCGTAGGCGGCGGCGACGTGGTCGATGGCGGTCTCGGCGCGGGCGACCAGGGCGTCGCGCTGGGCTATGTCGAAGGTGCGAAGGGTGCCTGACAGGGTCGCGCTGTCGGGGATGATATTGTAGCGGACGCCGGCGTTGATCGTGGCGATGGTGAAGACGGTCGGAGTGGTGGTCGGATCGACCGTGCGGGCGGTCAGGGTGTTGACCGTCTCGATCACCTGGCCGGCCACCGCGATCACGTCCACGCCGCGCCAGGGCCAGGCGCCGTGGGTCTGTTTGCCCTTCAGCACGATATCGACCCGGTCCGACGCGGCCATAAAGCCCTCGGGCCGATAGAAGACGCTGCCCGGACGGCCGGGCACGACGTGCAGGCCGAAGATGGCCTCGGGCTTGGGATCGTTCAGGGCGCCTTCGGCGATCATCAGGGCGGCGCCGCCCTTGGGCTCTCCCGGAGGCGCGCCCTCCTCCGCCGGCTGGAAGACGAAGACCACCGTGCCGGCGATCCGGTCCTTCATCCCGGCCAGCACCTCGGCCGCGCCCATCAACATGGCCATGTGCATGTCGTGGCCGCAGGCGTGGGCCACGGGAACCGTATTGCCCATATAGGTCCCGGTGGAGGTGGAGGCGAAGTCCAGGCCCGTCGCCTCCTGCACCGGCAGGGCGTCCATGTCGGCGCGCAGGGCCACGACCCGGCCGGGCCGGGCGCCGCGCAGGATGCCGATGACGCCGGTCTTGCCGACCCCGGTGCGGACCTCCAGCCCCAGCGACCGCAGATGGTCGGCGATCACGCCCGCCGAACGGGTCTCGGCGAAGCCCAGTTCGGGATGCTGGTGAAAGTCGCGACGCCAGGCGGTCACCTCGGGCATCACGCGCTGAACGGCGGCGTCCACGCTTGCCGTATCGACCTGAGCCTGAGCAGCGCCGGCTGCGAGCAACAGCGCCAGTGTGGAGGCGGCGAACAGTCGGCGCATGTGAAGGTCCCGTGAAATTTTCTTACCTGTCGCACGTGACGGCGCCGCGAGCGCTTGTGCAAGCCGTCGCGAACGGCGATTTCTGTCGGCATGGCCGAGAAGGACTTCAAGACCGCGAAGACGGAATGGCGGGACGTGGTCCTGGTGTGCCGCAAATGCTCCAAGAAGCTGGACGGCGGCTTCGGCCCCGGCGGCGACCTGACGCTGAAGAAGGCGCTGCGCAAATATCTGCACCTCAAAAAGGGTAAGCAGGGGCGCAAGGGCGGGCTGATCGTCACCGGGGCCGACTGTTTCGACATCTGCCCCAAGGGCGGGGTGGTCGCGGTCAACACGGCCCAGCCCAAGAAGCTGCTGATCATTCCCGCCGGCGCGGACCTGTTCGAGGTCAAGACGCGGCTGGGGCTGGACGACGGGCGGCGGCTGAAGCTGGTCGAACCGGACTGAGGACGGCGGCGCGGCGAGGACGCGGCGCCTTCCTTCCGGCGACGAGCCGTGCCAGAGCGAAACCATGGATGACACTCGTATCGAAAAACGCGTCGGCGTTCAGGCGACCTCGGACCGGATCTGGGATCTGATCGCCGACCTGTCCGGATGGAGCGCCTGGAACCCGGTCGACACCGATGTCGAAGGCGCCATCGCCTATGGTGGGCGGCTGACGATGACCGAGGCCTGGCCCGACATGCCCGAGCGCCAGGCCTTGGCCCAGGTCGTCGAATGGCAGCCGCGCATGCGTCTGGTCTGGGCGGAACGACGCGGCTTCCTGTTCCAGAGCCTGCGCTACATCCAGATTGAGGAGTTGGCCCCCGGCAACTGCATCCTGACGGTCGGCATCCGCCTCTCGGGCCTACGCGGCGAGCTGTTCCACGACAAGCACCGTCCCGCGATCAAGGCGGCGCTGGAGCGCGCGGGCGAGGGTCTGAAGGCGGCGGCGGAGGCGGGCTAGCCGCCCTCTTTCATCATGTCCATGACGTTCAGGATCGCCGGTCCCAGGATGACGATGAACAGCACCGGCAGGAAGAACAGGATCATCGGCACGGTCAGCTGAGCCGGCAGGGCCGAGGCCTTCTTCTCGGCGGCCGACAGGCGCAGGTCGCGGTTTTCCTTGGCCATGACGCGCAGGGCGGTCGCCAGCGGCGTGCCATAGGTCTCGGCCTGGGTCATGGCGGTTGCCACTGATTTCACGCCCGGATGGTTGGTCCGCTTGCCCAGGTTCTCATAGGCCATGCGACGTTCGGGCAGATAGCTGAGCTCGGCCGACAGCAGCGACAACTCCTCGGCCAAGTCGACCGACGACGGCCCCATCTCTTGGCTGACCTTGGTGATCGCCGCCTCGATGGACATGCCCGCCTCGACGCAGATCAGCAGCAGGTCCAGCGCATCGGGAAAGGCCTGCATGATCGAGGTGCGACGCTTGGTGATGCGGTTCTTCAGATAGAGGTTGGGCGCATAGAAGCCCGCGACCGCCGCCGCCATGACCAGCGTCAGCTTGTTCATCGTGGGCCAGTCCACGATCTTGATCACGAACATGTAGAAGGCCGCCACGATCATGAAGACGAAGGGCGAGGCGAAGCGGAAGAAGTAGAAGGTCGTCAGCGGACGTGGCCCGCGATAGCCGGCCTGGGCCATCTGGCCGGCGACCTTGGGGTCTTCCAGCAGCTTGGTCAGGTTCAGCCGATCGACGATCCGCTTCTTGAACCCATCGTCGGTGTGACGCAGCGCGCCCTGGCCTGCAGCCATATTGGCGCGCGAGCGGCGCTTCAGTTCGTCGCGGCGCTCGGCGACGGCCTTCATCCGCTTGTCCAGCTTCACCCCGCCGGTCATCGAGGACAGCAGGGTCAGGACGGTCGCGAAGACCAGCACGCCCACGCCGATGCTGAGCAGGTTCTGCGGGTCGGTGATGAAACGGATGAAGGCTTCCATGATCCGCGCCTCAGAACTTGAACGAGATCATGCGCTTCATCACGAAGACGCCGGTGGACATCAGAACCGCGGCCATCAGCAGCAGGAAGTTGCCGCGGAAGTCGGTGAACAGGGGCATCATGTAGGACGGCGTCGTCATCATCACCATGATCATGACCGCCGGCGGCAGGGAGGCGATGATGCCCGCCGAGGCGAGGGCTTCGGACGACAGGGCCTTGATCTTCTCGCCCATCATGCGGCGCGCGCGCAGCACGGCCGACAGATTCCCCAGGGCCTCGGCCAAGTTGCCGCCGGTCTTCTGCTGAATGGCGATGACGATGGTGAAGAAGCGCAGCTCCGGCGTCGGCATCCGCTCGAACATCTTCTCCAGCGCCTGCTCCAGCGTCAGGCCGACGCCCAGACCCTCGACCAGTTTCTGGAACTCAGGCCCCAGCGGCGCCGGGCTTTCGCGGCCGATGATCTTGAAACATTCGTGGACCGGCAGGCCCGACTTGATGCCGCGCACGATCACGTCGACGGCATTGGGAAACTCCAGCGAGAACTTCTTCATCCGGCCCTTGGCCAGGAAGCCGACGACCCAGCGCGGCAGGCCTAGGCCGAACACCAGGGCCAGGCCCAGCAACGCGAGAACAGGCAGGCCCAGCACGAAGGCGACCAGCGCCGCCACCACACCGACCGCGGCGGAGATGATGTAGAAGGTGCGCACATTCAGGCTCAGACCCGCCTGTTTCAGGCGCGACGCCAGGGTGGTGCGCGCCTTGCGCTCGCGGCGATCCGCTTCCTGAAGCTGGACCAGGATTTGTTTGCGCCGCGCCTCGGGCGTATTGGCGGCGGCCGCCTTGCGCGCGATCGCGGGGTTCTTCTTGGCCTCGCCCAGGCTCTGGGCGCGCTTGACCGCCTGGGCCGACGAATCGTCGCCTCCGACGAAGACCCAGCCCAGGCCGCCGATGGTGATGAAGGCCAGAACGGCGGCGAGGATGGGCAGCATCGTCCTACTCCGCCGCGTCCAGGGCGTCGGCCAGCTCGCGCTCCAGCCCATAGTAGCGGGCGCGGTCCCAGAAGCGGGGACGGGCGATGCCGGTCGAACGGTGACGGCCGATGATCTTGCCGTTCTCGTCCTCGCCGGTGATGTCGTAGACGAACAGGTCCTGGGTGACGATCACGTCGCCTTCCAGGCCGACGACCTCGGTGATGTGGGTGATGCGACGCGAGCCGTCACGCAGGCGCGCGGCCTGGATGATGACATCGACAGAACCGACGATCATCTCGCGGATCGTGCGCGAGGGCAGGCCGTATCCGCCCATGGTGATCATGGATTCCATACGGCTGATGGCTTCGCGAGGACTGTTGGCGTGCAGCGTGCCCATGGAGCCGTCGTGGCCGGTGTTCATGGCCTGCAACAGGTCGAAGGCCTCGGGGCCGCGCACCTCGCCGACGATAATCCGCTCGGGACGCATCCGCAGGCAGTTCTTGACCAGATCACGCATGGTGATCGTGCCCTGCCCTTCCAGATTCGGCGGGCGGGTTTCCAGACGCACCACGTGCGGCTGCTGCAGTTGCAGTTCGGCGGCGTCCTCGCAGGTGATGACGCGCTCGGTCGGGTCGATGAAGGCCGTCAGGGTGTTCAGCAGGGTCGTCTTGCCAGAGCCCGTACCGCCCGAGATGACCAGATTGCATCGCGAGGCGCCGATGACGCCCAGGACGCGCGCGCCCTCGGGACTGATGGAGGCGTACTCCACCAGATTCTTCATCGTCAGCTTGTCCTTCTTGAACTTCCGGATCGTCAGCGTCGGGCCGTCGATCGCCAGCGGCGGCGCGATGACGTTGACGCGCGAACCGTCAGGCAGACGGGCGTCGCAGATGGGGCTAGATTCATCGACGCGGCGGCCGACCTGGCTCACGATCCGCTGACAGATGTTCATCAGCTGGGTGTTGTCGCGGAAGCGGACGTTGGTCAGTTGGACCTTGCCGTTCACTTCGATGAACACCCGGCCTGCGCCGTTGACCATGATGTCGGCGATGTCGTCGCGGGCCAGCAGAGGCTCCAGCGGCCCGTAGCCGAGGACGTCGTTGACGATGTCCTGAACCAGATGCTCCTGCTCGGCGACCGACATGGAGACGTTCTTGATCGCGACCAGTTCGGCGACGATGTCGCGGATCTCTTCGGACGCCGCCTTCTGGTCCAGATGCGCCAGCTGGGCCAGGTCGATGGTGTTCATCAAGGCGTTGAAGATCGTCGTCTTCGTGGCGTGATAGTAGTCGCTCTGTTCACGGACGATCTCGGCGACCGCCTGGGCCTTCTTCAGCTGTTCCAGGCCGGCCGTGGCCTTGGGGCCCGTTCCGGCGACATTGCCGGCCGGGCGCGGCGCCTCCGGCTTGGCTTTGGGCCGCGAGGCCAGGGCGTCGAGACGGTCGGCGGGCGCGGGCTGCGTCGGCGCCGAGGCGCGACCGAAGGCTTCCGCCGCCGGCTCCAGATCCTCGTCGGCGAAGGCGTAGGCCTCGGCCTTAGCCTGAGCTTGGGCGGCCATCCCCGGCGGGGGCGCGGCCGCATCGACCTTGAAGACGGACACAGGCTCGCCGGCCGGCGCAGGCGCCGGACGCATCGGCGCCGTCGTGACGCCGGGCTGACCTGTGCGCTTGCCGAACACGCGTCAGCGCTTCTTGAACATGTTGGCGAACAGGGACTTGGACTGCGCTGCCGACGGCTTGGACGCCTTGTCGGTCTTGGCCGGCTTGCCCTTGGGTCCTGCGACCATGGGCAGTTCGCGACGCGACACGATCTGGGCAAGGGTCTGGAAGGCCTCGGCCGCCTTGGTCTTAGCCCCGGCGTCCAGGATCATCTGGCCGTTGTTGGCGGCGGCGCCGAAGGTCTTGGCGTCGAATGGGATGATCAGGCTGGGATGAACCCCCAGGGCGGCGCCGAAGTCCTTGGCCGGAATCTCGGGGCGGCCCGGCACGCCGACCTGGTTCAGCACCAGGCGCGGCGGCGCATCGTTGGGGCGGCCCTGACGGATCAGGTCGATCATGTTCTTGGCGTTGCGAAGGCTGGCGAGATCCGGCGTGGCCACCACCACCACCTCGTCGGCGCTGATCAGGGTGCGGCGCATCCACGGCGACCACAGGTGCGGCAGGTCCAGCACCACGAACGGCGCCGTGGCGCGGATCTGGTTCGTCACCTCCTCGAACGCCTCGGTCGAGATGTCCCAGTCCGTGTCCAAGCTGGCGGGCGCGGCGAACAGACTCAGCTTGTCGGTGCAGCGGACCATCATCCGGTCCAGCAGCGTCGCATCCAGCCGGTCGGGCTGGCCCAGGGCGTCGGCGACGCCACTCAGCGGGTCCTGGTTGAAGTCCAGGCCGGCCGTGCCGAACGGCAGGTCGTAATCGACGATGACGGTGTTGGCGCCGATCCGCTCGGAGATCGCATAGGCGGTGTTGTGCGCCACTGCCGAGGCCCCCGCCCCGCCCCGCGCGCCGACGAAGGCGATGGTGCGGCCGACGAAGGGCTGGGCCGGATCGTTGAACAGGCCGCCGATGGCCGCGATCAGCTGCAGCGGCTGCAACGGCGCGACCAGATATTCGCTGACCCCGCGACGCATCAGCTCGCGGAACAGGATGATGTCGTTGGTGGCCCCGACGACGATCACCTTGGTGCCCGCGTCGCAGACCTCGGCCAGTTGATCGACTTCCCAGAGCAGGGTCTGGGGATCCTTCAGGCACTCGACGATGATCAGCGGCGGCGTCGGTTCGTGATGATAGGTCTCGACCGCAGCGGCCACGCCCCCGACGCGGATCTGGGTGGTCGCACGCGACAGGCGACGATCCTGGGCCGCGCGTTCGGCGGCCGCGAGCGTATCCTGGCGCTCGGCGAAGACGTGGATGGCGATGCGCGGCACCGACACTTCGCCGATGGAGCTGGACGGGGCCAGGCCGGTGGAACCCAGACCGACGGCGTCCAGCCCGGTCTCGATCAGGCTGGCCTGCGTCTGGGCCACCACGTCGCCGACAGGGTTGAAGACCGGGGCCTCGGGGACATAGGCGGGCGCGGCGACGACAGGCGAGGGTTGAACGGGCGCGGCGGCCGTGAACACAAGCGGCGCACGCGTCCGCTCCGCCGAAACCTCGGCCATGGGCTCGGAGAAATCCATATCGACGTCGAAGGCGTCGTCGAAGGTATCGAACTCGCGGGGGACGGGGGCGGTGCTCATGGGTCTAGTTCACCGCACGGGAGACGGCGGTCTCCGTGACCAGCGTTTCAGCCGCAGCCGCCGTCTGCTTGCCCGTGCGATAGTTGTCCAGCACGACGGTCCGGCGCCCCGCGTCGGCCGGAGTAATGGCGCGCGGCGTCTGAATGTCGCGCGGGTCGGCGATCTGGGCGGCCAGGTTGGCTGACACCGCGCACCCGAAGTTGGAGGCCGACTGGTTGTCGCCCGAACGGCCCAGGTTGCCCCAAGTCGTTCCGCAGCGCGGCACGACGGCGCGAACCGTCTGATAGCCGACGACGACCGGCGCGCGCGGATCGGGCGCCGCGTAGCTGACAAGCATGATGCGGTCCGGCGACACGCCCCAGGCCGCCAGTGCGGACTTGACGTCATAAGCCCGCTGCAAGGCGACGGGGTCGTTTCCAGCCGGCGCCTCGATCACCAGGGGCACGGCGTCTACGCTGCGATAACGGGCGACCAGGGCTTGAATCGCGTCACCCTGAGCGGACGACAGGCCGGTCTCATGAACCGCCAGGGCGATCCGGTCCAGGTCCGGCTCGACCTGAAGCTGATAGCGCGACGTCGGCGTCAACGGCGGCTCACCGCCCAGGCTGGCTGGTCCGCCGACGCAGGCGCCGAGCGCCAGGGCCGTCGTGGTCAGAAGGACGATAATCGGGGTGCGGATCATGTCGCTCACTCGATCACATAGCCGACCGAACCGGCCGGGGGCGCATTGGGCAGGCCATAGACTTGGTTCAGTTGACCGAAGAGAATCGTCTGGCTGTCGCTGGCGATCCGCAGGCCGTCGGCCGGCGTCTGCATCCGGTCAGGCGAGGTCGGGCTGACGATATAGGGCTCGACGATCACCACCAGTTCGGTCTCGCCCATCAGATAGTCACGCGAGCGGAACAGCGAGCCCAGCACCGGCAGATTGGTGACGCCCGGCAGAGAGTCGACCGTCTGGCGCGTCGTTTCCTGAAGCAGGCCTGCAATCATCATCGATCCGCCTGAGGGCAGTTCGACCGTATTCTCGCTGCGACGCACGGTCAGGCCCGGCAGGGTGATCGAAGAGGGCGTGCCCGCACCGATGGTGAAGCCGCCCTGCGCCGTCAGTTCCGACACCTCAACCTTGACCTGCAAGGAGATGCGGCCACCCGACATTACGACGGGACGGAAGGCCAGCCCGACGCCGTAGGGCTTGTAGGTCACGGTGATATTGCCGTCGCGGTCGCGCCCCGTCGGCAGAGGGAACTCGCCCCCCGCCAGGAAGTTGGCGGATTCGCCGTTCACCGACGTCAGGTTTGGCTCGGCCAGTGTGCGGGCCAATCCCACGCGTTCGAAGGCCTCAAGACATCCGCTCGCATTCGTGCCGGTCATCGTCTGGAAGGCGGTTGTCGCTATATTGGAGATGGCGTTGGAAATAGCATTGGTCGTTCCTGCAATAGCCGATGCCTGCGCGACGGCTGTCCCAGGAAGTTGAACAAGATTACCGTTCACATCCCTCACGGTGACGGTTTCCGAACGAGGAACGCTGGACCATTGATCCCCGCTCGTTGCAGTCGCAGTAGAGCCCGTCTGGCTGGAACTAGAGTTGGAATTTGAAAAGTTCGTCGTTCGCCCGCCGTTCTGACCATAGCACAGCCCCGATCCTCCGGCCGGCGCACCGTTGACACCATAAGTATTGGGCCGGCTGAAGCCGTACGAATGGATTCCCGCGCCCTTTAGGATGTCGGAGCTGAAGCCGAGCTGTTTCAGCGCGCTGCGCTGCACCTCGACCACGCGCACCCTAAGCGTCACCTGATCCGAGCCGACGACGCTGATCATGTTGATCACCTTCTCAGGCGCAGAGACGAAGGCCGCCGCGACACGGGCGGCCTGGGCTGCCTGAGCGGGGCTATCTGCAAAGCCGGTCAGGATGACGCTGTCGTTGACGGCTTCTGCATGGATCTGTCCACCCGGAGCGACGCGGCTCAACGTATCCTGAAGCGCGCTTGTGCCAGCATCGACGCGAACCCGCAGGCTCAGGATCGTGCGGCCTGCGGCGTCCAGGAAGACCGCGTCGGTCTCGCCCGGCATAATGCCGATCACGGTGATGCGGCGCGGCGAGTGCAGCATGGCCTCGGCCACCTGCGGATTGGAGACGATCACGTCGCGCGCATCGGCGGGCAGATCGACGGCGAAAGACGTGCCGCGCGGCAGATTGATCATTTGCGGCGCAGCGCCCATCGACACGGCGGCCCGCGTCTGGGCCACGCCGACGGGCGCGGCGGTCAGGCTGGCCAGAAGGGCGCAGGCGACAGCGGCGGTCTTCTGCATCGCGGATCGGCGCATCGGAACGGCTTTCATGGGACGGCGACCACTTCGGGCGCGCCGCCGCGATAGATTCGCACGGCTTTTGGTTGGGCGGCGGCCGCCGCAACGCGGCGACGCGTGGCGCCGGAGGGGCCGGCGGTGTCGGCATAGGAGCGCAGGGACAGCGACAGTTCGCCCTCGGACTTGGCCTGGGCCAGCAGCACCGCGTCCTGAGGCTGGACCTCCAGGGTGGCGGTAGCCCCCACCACGGCCTGTTCGTCGTCGCCCGCGCGGGTCGACTGGTCGATGGCCAAGACCTTTATGTTCTGGAGGACGACGCCCGACGCGAACTTGGAGCTGGTCGCGCCCTCGACGGCGCCGTTGCGATTGGTTTCGGCGGTCAGAACCACATCGACACGGTCGCCAGGCAGGATGAAGCCGCCCGCGGCGGACTCCACGGTCACGCCGATGGCCATAGCGCGCATGCCGGGTTCAAGGTAGGCGGCCATATAGCCGCTGTCGCCAGCGCGAACGATCTTGCGCGCCACGATCGGCTCTCCGGCCAGGATGGGTTCGCGCACGACCGAGCCGATATAGTCGGACTTGGCTCCAGGTCCCGCCATATCGGTCGCGGCCTTGGCGACGCTCTCGACCGCGTTGGAGGCCTTCTCTGTCGTGGTTTCGGCGGCCGGCTTGGCGGGCACGGGCGTAGCGCCGTCTGTGATGAAGACGGGATTGACCTCGTCCGCCGGCCAGTCCTTCCAGGCCAGATCGCCCTCGACCAGACGCTTGCCGGGCTCCAGATCCTTGGCGGCGACCAGCACCTTGGCCATCGGGCGCGTCTCGACCTGGGCGGCTGCGGCGGGCGCGGCAGGTTCGTTGGACGACGACCCCATGGCGCGGACCACCAGGGCCAGACCAATGGCCGATACGGCGGCGATGCAGATGACGACGATGCGGGCGGGCTTCATCAAGGCTGTCTCCAGCAGGCGCAATGTCTCGGATCGAACCCCCGACGCCTGCCGTTAACGATCATGAGCCCTGCGGGTTAACGCTTCCTAAGCGCCGCGAACGGCGGTCAGCCTAGCCTTAACGGCCGGACGCAAAGGCCAGGAACAGGCCGCTTTCAGGCAGGGCCAGCAAGGCGCCGATGGCGATGGCGACGCCATAGGGGATGTCGCCCTTGGGCTGCATCAGATTGACCACCCACCCTTGGGACACCGACGGCGCGACCATCGGGAAGTACCGGCGTGCGGTCATCAGCAGCAGGCAGAAGGCGCCCCCGGTCAGGCCAGTCCAGATCAGGAAGGGCAAGACCCCGCTCACGCCCATCCATAGACAACTGGCCGCCAGCAGCTTGGCGTCGCCGCCGCCCACCCAACCGGCGGCGAACATGCCCATGCCGACCAGAAGCGCGGCCACGCCCACGCCGACATGCAGCGCCACATCCATCGGCGCCGCGCCGATCATCAGCGCGACAGGGAAGAAGGCGCCGACCAGCGCCAGCGATATCCAGTTCGGGATTTTCATCGTGATCAGGTCGTGTAGACCGCCGACGATGACGAGCGCTGGAAAGACGCCAAGCACGATGAGCAGCAGAATATCCATGACAGCTATCTTCTCTGTCAGGGCTTAAGGTTGGGTTTCCGCAGACGAAAAGGGCCGGAGCTTTCCGGCTCCGGCCCCATTCTCTAGATCGCAAGCCTAAGGCAGACTATTCAGCGAGCTTGTCGGAAACTTCTTTAAAGGTGGCTTCAAGATTGGTGCCCAGGGTTCCGAGGATGGTGATCAGCGCGACGGCGATCAGGGCAGCGATCAGGCCGTATTCGATGGCGGTGGCGCCCGATTCGTCTTTGGCGAAGCGCGAGATGAACTTGGTCATGGGTAGTTCCTTTTTCAAATGGTCTAGCGAGCAACTTGGCGGGGGGAGCCGGTAGCCCGCTTGACCCCCAAACGCAGGATCAAAATGCCTGACCCCCGTTAAATCTGAGTCACGAGGTTTGGTTACGCGCGGATTCACCAAAGAAAATTCTCATCCTGACGCTTCAGCCTTTGTTGAGGATCAAGCGCGCATCATGCGTGCGTCCGCGTCTGCACGCGCCCTTATTCAGAGCCGCCGATGTCTCGCCTCCCCGCCGCCCTTCTCGCCGCCGCCCTCCTTGTCGCCCCCATGGCGGCCCAGGCCCAGAACGGCGCGCTCAACGTCGAGATCGACCGGTCCGCGCGCGTTCAGCTGCGCGGGGCCGCCGCCTCCGTCATCGTCGGCAACCCCCAGATCGCCGACGTCTCCATGGTGGACGCCAACACCCTGTTCATCGTCGGCAAGGGTTACGGCGTCACCGAGGTGGTGGCGGTCGACGGGGCGGGACGCACCCTGTTCCAGCGCGAGGTCGTGGTCACGGGCGGCTCGACCGGCTCCGTCCGTGTTTGGCGCGGCGCCCAGGCGACCGAAATGGCCTGTGGCGCCTCGTGCACCCCCAGCATCCGGGTCGCGCCTGCGACCGGCTCCACCGCTCCCTGATCGGGATGGTGCGCCCTCGGGATTTGATCAAGGCGCGGATGAGACGTTCGCGGCGCGAAGGCGTCGCGGCCGTCGAGTTCGCCATGGTCGCCGTCCCGTTCTTCCTGCTGATCTTCGCCATTCTGGAACTGGGCATGGTCTTCGTGATCGACTCGATCCTGGAAACGGCCACGACGGGCACCGGGCGCCTGGTCCGCACTGGGGAAGCCGACGCCAAAGGCTTCGACAAGGTGCGGTTCAAGACTGAGCTTTGCAGCCGGATGAGCGTCTTCGAAGGCGATTGCATCAAACGCGCGACGGTCGATGTTCGCGTTATCCCGCAGTTCGTGGACCCAGATCGAGAAGACCCGACTACAGCCGGCGTTCTGGATCCAGAAAAGACGACCTATGATGGCGGTCAGCCCGGAAACCTGGTTCTGGTCCGGGTCTGGTACGAATATCCCCTGATCACGCCGTTCCTGAACCAAGGCGCCACGCGCGCCGGAACCGGCAAGGTCCTGCTCAACTCCGCCACAGCCTTCCGCAATGAGCCGTGGAATGCGTAGGCGAGAGTTGCGCGCGCTCCTGAAGGCGTGGGGCTGCGACACGCGCGGCGTCGCGGCGGTGGAGTTCGCCTTCATCGCCCCCATTCTGATCCTGCTCTATTTCGGCATGGTCGAATTCTGTCAGGCTTATATGGCGCAGAAGCGCACGGGCCACGTAGCTTCCGTGGTGGCCGATCTGGTGACCCAGACGGACGCCCTCACCAAGCAGCAGGTACTAGACCTTCTGGATGTCGGCGAGGTGATCATCAGCCCCTTTCCGAAGGTCGAGCTCAGGCAACGGGTCAGCAGCGTGTCGCGCGTCACCTCCACGAAATACAATATCGACTGGAGCGTTGGAAAAGGTCTGACCGGCAAACTGACCGTCACGGACGCGGAGGTTCCTTCGGACATGCTGGCTATCGGAGAGTCCGTCATCGTCGCAGAGGCGGAATACGACTACAGGTCGCCGTTCAGCAACATGTTGCCCGAAGCCATCAGAATAGCCCCCACATTCAAACGCATGGCCTATCTGCGACCCCGGACGGCTGAAATCATCGCCTGCACGGGCTGCTGAGCCTAAGGACCGATCAGCGCCTGGCGCAGCGCTGAAATCTTGGCGTCGGTCTCGGCCTCCTCGGCTGACGGATCGCTGTCGGCGACGATGCCCGCGCCGGCCAAGGTGCGGAAGCGCCAGACGTCGCCAGCGCGTTCAAAGCTGGCCGTGCGGATCAGGACCGACGCGGTCAATGTGCCGCCGTCCCCGATGAGGAACAGCGATCCGCACCACGGCCCGCGCGGCGGTTCGTGCGCCGCGATGACCTTCATGGCCTGATGCTTGGGCGCGCCGGTGATCGAGCCCGGCGGGAAGGTCGCCTCCAGCAGGTCGGCGGGGCCGATGCCCCGGTCGGCCTGAGCCGTCACCGTCGAGACCAGGTGATGCACGGTCGGATGGTTCTCGATCTCGAACAGGGTCTCGACGCGGACCGACCCCGGCTGTGACACCCGCGCCAGATCGTTGCGCATCAGATCGACGATCATCAGGTTCTCGGCCCGGTCCTTGGCGCTGGATTTCAGCTCGTCCGCCAAGGCCGCGTCCTCAACCGGATCGGCGGCGCGGGGGCGGGTGCCCTTTATCGGCCGGGCCTCGATGCGGCGGCTGGCGGCATCGAAGGCGAGAAATAGCTCGGGCGAGTTGGACACCAGCGCCCGATTCCCGATCCGCCAATAGGCCCCGAACGGCGAAGCGCGATCCTGCTGAAGTCGCAGAAAGACGTCGAACGGATCGGCGGTCGGCTTCAACGCCCCCGCCCAGGCCTGCGCGATATTGGCCTGGAACAGCTCGCCCGCCGCGATCCGCTCCACCACGTCCGACACGGCGGCGCGATAGGCGCCCGGCGGCGCCTCGGCCTCGAAGGTCTCTGCCGGCGCCGACGGCGGCGCGACGACGGCGGCGTTCGCCAACCAGCCGAGGGCGACCTCTGCGGCCACATCCGCCAGCTCCGCCGTCGCCCCTCGCCCCACTGCACGCACGGTGCGGCGATGATGGTCGAAGGTCAGCATGGCCGGATAGCGGGCCAGCATCAGGTCGGGCCATGTCGTCTCGCGCCGCCCCGTCGCCGGTCGCGCGCCTGCGTCATAGGCGGCCAGGCCCACCACGCCCGCGTCGAACGCGGGATCTCTCAGCGCCTGGAACGGCGCGGCGTCATCGACCGGGCCGACCTGAACGCGGTCCGGCGCCGTGGCGACGTGCGACCAGCGCCCGCCCGGCCCGCCGTCCGAGACCAGGGCCAGCATGCCGTCGCCGCCGCCCAGACCCGCTGCGACCTCGACGGGTTCCGCCCACGGCGCATCGCGCGTGACGACGTGGCTCAGAACCTCGCTCACGCCGACAGTCGCTCCACGATCCGGTCGCGCCGGGCCGTATCGACGCCTAGGGCGTCGCGCAGATAGGCGTCCACAGATCCATGCTGCGCCTCGACCTCGGCGAACGCCGCCTCCAGATAGGCGGCCTCGACGCCCAGAAAGGCCACGACGGCGTCGTCGGACGCCAGACGGCCGGTCATCTCGTGCAGTTTCCTGGCGATGCCCGGCGCTCGCGCGGCCAGATCGACGGCCGTATTGGTCAGCAGATAGTCCTCGATCATGTCGTCGCGCGACACGCCCAGCAGATGATGGGTCAGGGCGGCGAGAAACCCCGTCCGATCCTTGCCCGCCGCACAGTGGATCACCACCGCCCGATCCTGATCCGCCAGCGCCTGGAAGTAGCGGCTGAACACATCCAGATGCGACGCGTCGAACGGCAGGGTCCGATAGGTCTTGGCCATGAACCGCCGACCCGACTCGGGCGTCAGATCCGCAGTCTTCAGGAAGGCGATGTGCGGCGCCTCGGCGCCGTCGTCCACGCCGCCCTCGATCACCAGACCGGAGAATTCCTCCGGCCGGCGCGACGGCTGATCGCGACGCTCGCCCGGCCGGCGCAGATCGACCACCGCCCCGACGTCCAACAGCCGTAACCGCTCCAGATCCGCCTCGGTCGCCCGCGCGTGGTGGGCGGAGCGCAACAGACGGCCGGGCTGCACGCGCCGCCCGGCCGCCGTGGCGTAGTCGCCATAGTCGCGGAAGTTGTCGATGGCCTCGAAGGCGTGAAGACGGGTGGTCATGAACCCGCTTCTAGCTTGATTTCACCGCTCTGGCAGCAGGCCCGCCATCGCATCGAGATAGGCGACGAAGGCGTCGCGTCCCTGGTCGGTCAGGCTGGCCTCGGTCAGGGGCTTTCGGCCCTTGAAACTCTTGGTCACGGCGACGAAACCGGCCTCTTCGAGCTTGCGCAGATGGACCGACAGATTTCCGTCCGTGGTCTGCAGCCGAGCCTTCAGACTGGTGAAATCCGCCGTCCCCGCACCCGACAGATAGGCCATGATCCCCAGCCGGATACGTCCATGGATCACGTCGTCGATCCGGCTGATGTCGAAATCATCGGCCATGCTCAGACGATCTCCGACGGTTCCTGACGCATCAGGATGATCCCGGGAACAAGGGCGACGGCCATCAGGACCACAGTGAACACCAGATAGATCGCCGGGCTGTCGATGAACCAGGCCACGGCCACCGCGCCGGCATAGGCCGCCAGGGCCGTGAACGACATCCAGCGCGTCTTCGTCATCGCCGCCCCGATCATCCACGCCGAGCCATAGGCCACCAGCACGGTCGTCGGCATCACCGCCATCCACGACCAGTTGTCGGTCTTGAACGACAAGGCCACCAGCGCCAGCCAGGTGACGAAGATGCCGTAACCGACGCCCGACCAGGCGGCGCCCACCGCCTTGTTGCCGGCCGAGTTGATGCCCGGCTTGCCCTTCATGCGCCCGATCAGCATCGTCAGCGCGACCGCGAAGACGACGCCTGAGCCGATCCACAACCAAAGCTGCGCCCAAGGACTGATGTTCAGAACGTCGGTTTGGAGGGCCCACTGGCCCAGACTGGCGCCGCCGAACACGATGGCGGCGGTGATTAGGATCGGTCCCGCCAACAGGGGCGCGTGGCGCCCCTCGTGCGCAAGGCTGCGCATATAGGCGATGTCGTCCTGAATGGCCTGGGTCTCGCGGGTCATGGGTCTCTCCTCCTCAACTCGATAAGGAAGCATCACCCACAAACTTTGTAATGTAAAGTTCTTTCTCAGAAATGGTTTCGACCATAGAAAAAGGGCGAGACCGAAGTCTCGCCCCTCAATCTAAGTGTCTCGCCCGTTAGAGTCGGGGCGTGCCGCCGCGTCCGCGAAGTCCGCCGGCCACAAGGGCGATGACGAACAGGATGATGGCGACGACAGCGACGAATTTTGCGATCTCGAACGAGAAGTTCGCAATGCCGCCGAAGCCGAGGACGGCCGCGACCAAGGCCACGACCAGGAAGATAATTGCCCAACGCATCATGGGTTTGGCTCTCCTGAGTTGATGTTGCCGTCGGCGACCCGAGAGCCGTTCGTCGGTCCGATACATCAACGTCGTCGCGGCTTGGCCGTTCCGTCCTTCGGTCGCCTTATCGACGACGACGGCGCGAATAGCCGCCCTGGTCCATCTTGCGCTCGGCGACCATGCTGGCGACGATCGCGGCCAGGGCCGGATTGCGCAGCAGCAGGAAGGCCGCGCCCAGGCCGCCGACAGCGCCCACGATCGGGCGCTCGCGCACGATATGGATCACCTTGGCCAGCAGACCTTCCGGTTCGTCTTCTTCATCGCTCTCGTCGTGCTTGTCGCCCTTCAGGAAGACGACCGCCACGATCAGGGCGACCAGGGCGAACAGACCGAAGGTCACGGCCGCCGCACCCAGCGGCGTCAACGTCAGGCTGAGCGCGTAGAAGATGGACACGCCAAGAAAGACGACGGCCAGAAACACGCTGGCGGCGACGACAGCCGTCGCCACCAGCTTTTTGACGATGCCCTTGAACATCAGCGGCGGCGGCCGGCCAGCAGCAGGCCCAGGATGACGCCGACGCCCAGAGCCACGGCGGTGGACTGAAGCGGACGCTCCTGCACGCGCTCGACGACATAGCGTTGCGCCTCGTCGAAGCGTTCGGCGGCGTCATCGTAATATTCGCGGCCCTTCACGCGGGCTTCGTCGTAGTAGCCACGGGCCTGGTCGCGCACTTCGTCGCTCTTGGCGCGCAACTTGGCTTCGGCCTCGGCCGCCTTTTCGCGCAGGCGCTGGGTTTCTTCGCGGGCGCCGGTCTTCAGATCCTCCTTGAGGGTCTTAAGGTCGGCCTTGATGTCTTCTCGGGCCTTGGTGGTGGCCATGATGCGCGCTCCGTTGAAAGCTTGGCGGTAGAATAGAGAACCCCGTGTCGCAACGCCACATGTTCGACGAGGTTCCAACAGATGGGCGCCCGCCTGCGCCCTCGCCACAGGCTTTTGGTCGCACTAGAACGGTCGCATGACCCAATGGCTGTTCCCGCCCCGCCCCGCCCCTTCGCTGCCGATCGTCGGATCGGACCAGCGGTTTCCCGTCCGCCGGATCCTGTGCGTGGGCCAGAACTACGCCGCCCATGCGCGCGAGATGGGGTCGGACCCCGACAAGCAGACGCCCTTCTTCTTCGCCAAGCCCGGCGACGCCGTGGTGTCGGACGGGGCGAACCCCGCCTATCCGTCGGCGACGGCGAACCTGCATTACGAGGCCGAACTGGTCGCGGCCATAGGGCCGGATGCGGACGGCGGGGTCGCCATCGTCGGCTGGGCCGTCGGCTGCGACCTGACGCGCCGCGATCTCCAGGCCGAGGCCAAGAAGGCGGGACGTCCCTGGGACGCCGCCAAGGGGTTCGACCAGTCGGCGCCGTGCGGACCCATCACCCTGGGCGCCCTGCCCCATCCCGCCGGCGCCATCGGCCTGAGCGTCAACGGCGAGGTCAAGCAGGCGGGCGCGCTGGACGACATGATCCTGAACCCCGACCGCATCGTCGCGGCGGCGCAGGCCCTGTGGAGCCTGCAGCCCGGCGACCTCATCTTCACCGGCACCCCGTCCGGCGTCGGCCCGGTCAGCCCCGGCAACCGCGTGGTCGTCACCGTCGAGGGCCTGGAGACGCTCAGCTTCGAGATTCAGCCATGATCCTGCACGGCTATTGGCGTTCGGGCGCCAGCTACCGCGTCCGCATCGCCCTGAACCTGAAGGGGCTGGGCTACGACCTCTCCGCCCACGACCTGCGCAAGGGCGAGCAGAAGACGGCCGACTATCTGGCGCTGAATCCGCAGGGCATGGTGCCCGCCCTTCAGGACGGCGACCTGATCGTCACCCAGAGCCCGGCCATCCTGGAATGGCTGGAGGAAACCCACCCAGATCCGGCCCTGTTGCCGACAGCCGCCAACGAACGCGCCGCCGTGCGCGCCATGGCCGCCCTGATCGGCTGCGACATTCATCCATTGAACAACCTGCGGGTGCTGAAGGCCTTGCGGTCGAATTTCGACGCCGATCAGGCGACCGTCGACGCCTGGGCCGCCGGGTGGATTGCGCCTGGGTTCGATGCGCTTGAGGCCCTGATCGTCCGCCATGGCGGCGCCTGGTGTTTCGGCGACGCGCCGACGCTGGCGGATTGCTATTTGATTCCACAGCTCTATTCGGCGCGGCGCTTCAACATGGACCTGTCGCCCTGGCCCCGCCTTCTGGCCATCGAGGCGACCGCCCAGGCCCACCCCGCCTTCGCCTCGGCCCACCCGGATCGCCAGCCCGACGCGGACGCCTGATTTTCGCCGGATTGCGCATATCAGCGGTGGATAAGTAGGGTTCGCTTAAGCTCTCGCTCAGCGTCCCTTAAGCATTGGGCGTCATTGTGCGGGCGTGTCGTATTCCCCCGCCACACCTTCGGCGTCGTCGCCCATCCATCGCTTGGCTCTCGCCGTGGTGACAGAGCCCGAGCGCGCGCCCGGCGCCTTCATGAGCGCGCCGTCCGGCGCCCGCGAAGACGCCATGCGTTTCCTGCTTCAGACGGGGGCCGACGCCGGCGTCAAACTGATCGCCACCCGGCCCGAGGGCGACGGCGAGCGTCTGCTGGGTCAGGCCTGGCCCTTCCCCTCGCCCTTCCAGGTCACGGTGCGAACCGTGCCGTTGAGCGAAGGTCTGGACCGGGTCGAGGCCCGCGCCCGGCGCTCGCTGGAGCGGATGGGCCTGCCCCGCGGCGACGTTTTGCTGATTTCCAACGCCGCTGATTTAGCCGGCGCCGAGGGTCGCGCCCTGTGGGATCGCGCCCGCAGCCTCAAGGATCGCGGCCTTTATCGCCGCATCGGTTTCTGCGCCACATTGGAAGACGGCCCCGCCCTGCTGGCGCGCCGCCTCGAAGCGGACGTAGTCCAGGTGCCGTGCAGCCTGCTGGACCAGCGCGCGGCCCAGGACGGCGTGCTGGAGGCCATCGCCGACACGGGCGCATCCGTTCATCTGTCTTCGGTCTTCGCCGGCGGCCTGCTGTTCGCGGGCGGCGACGATCTTCCGGCCGAACTGGCCAGCCACGCCCAGGCCCTGTCGCGCACGCGCCGGCGTTTAGCCGAGCAGCGTTGCGACCCGATGCAAGCGGCCCTGGGTTATGCCCTGGCGCTCAAAGGGGTGGACAAGGTCGTGGCCAGCGTCGCCTCGGCCGCCGAACTGCGCGCCATCCTGGCCGCCGCCCACGCCCCCTGCCCCAATCTGGACTGGGGGTCATTGGCGCTGGAAGCGCCGGCGGCCTTCACCGCCGGCGCCCGCGCCCGGATCAGTAGCGCAGCCTGATCCCGACATAGCCGGACCGTCCCGGCTCTCCGTAACCGAACACCTGCTGATAGTGTTCGTCGGCCAAGTTCTCGATCCGCGCCGTCAATGTAACCTGGTCGGTCAGTTCATAGGCCGCGTTCAGGTTCGCGGTGACGAAACCGTCGCGCGCCACGGTCGAGAAGCCGCCGCTGTCGTCCTGATCGCCTTCCGCCCGCACCGTCAGCGCGCCCGAGACGCGGTCGCCCGTCCAGCCCAGGGTCGCCGAACCGGCGTGCTCCGGCACGCGCAACAGGCGGGCGCCCGTCGTGCGGTCCTCGGCGTCGGTCCAGGCATAGGCCAGCGTCAGGTCGAAACCGGCCCCCAGCAGCGCGCGGCCTTCCAGCTCGAACCCGTCCGAACGGGTCTTGGCCACATTGATGTAGCGGCCGGCCGTATAGGTGATCTGGTCCTCGACGTTCAGGCGATACAGGGTCGCACGACCGTCGAAGCGGCCGTCGGCCGAGGCCCAGCCCAGAGCGATCTCGACGCTGTCGGCCGTTTCCGGCTTCAGCTCGGGATAGGGCAGCGGTGCAAAGCAGAAGTCGCACACCGCCTGGCTGACGGTCGGCGCCTTGAAGCCCGTGCCGTAGGCGCCCGACAGGATGAAGCCGCCCGCCAGATCATAGGCCGCCGAAACCCGACCCGTCGTCTTGGAGCCGAAGTCGTCGGTATCGTCGTAACGCAGGCCGCCGGTCAGGTTCAGCGCGCCGACATCGTACTGGGCCACGCCGAACACCGAGGTGATCGACAGGTCGCGCGACAGGCCCGACGACAGGGCCGCCGACGCCTCGTTGCGCTCGACGCCGAAGGCATAGTCGATGTCCTGGGTCGAGCCGTTGGCCTGCCAGCGATAGGCCTGGCGGTCGCCGGTGAAGGTCGAGCCGAAGCCGTCGCTGACCGAGCTGCGATCCAGATCCGACGCCGAGACGCTGAACTGATGGCTCAGGCCGAACGCCTGAGCGGTGACCCGGCCAAAGCCCGACCATTGCTCGCTTTCCTGGGTGTCGTCGGTGTCGGCCAACGCGAAGTTCGGGGCCGGGAAGCCGTCCAGATCGGCCTTGCTTTTATTCCAGCGCACCGAGCCGTCGACCTTGACCAGGTCCGAGAAGGCGTAGCGGCCCTTGGCGCCCAGGGTCGTGCTGCGGAAGCCGTCGGCCTCGGGATTGCCGTCCGCCTCGTCGGCGGCGGAGATGCCGTCGGTGTCGAAGCGCGAAACATAGGCGCTGACGGCGTAGGTCTCATTGGCGACCCCGGCCGATACGCGGCCGCGCACCGTGTCGAAACTGCCGGCCTCGGCCTCGGCGCGCACGCCGTCGATCTCCTTGGTCGTGAAGGCAATCACGCCGCCGATGGCGTCGGAGCCCCACAGCGACGACTGCGGGCCGCTGAGCACTTCGATGCGCTCGATGTCGGCCAGCTCGAAGCTGGAGAAGTCATAGGCGCCGTTGGGCTCGGCTGCGTCGTTGACGGGCGCGCCATCGACCAGGACCAGGGCCTTACCGGGCGTGGCGCCGCGCATGCGGACCTGGGCCACGCCGCCGAACGCCCCCGTGCGCGTCACCGACAGGCCCGGCACGTCGGCCAGGATGTCGGCGGCGAAGATCGCGCCGCGCTGTTCGATGGTCTTGGCGTCGATGACGCGGGCGCCGGGCGTGTCGGCGACGATGGCCGGAATGCGGGTGGCGGTGATGACGACGTCGTCCAGCTGGGTCGCATCATCAGCGGCGAAGGCAGGCGCGGCGAAGGCGGCGGCGATCGCAGCCGTCGAGAAAAGAATGGAACGCTTCATTGAGCGAGATCCCCGTGTTCGGTCCCGCGAATGCGCGCGAGAGACCGGTCAAAGCGAGCCGACCCGCCAGACCGCGAGGGTCTGGACGGCGCAAGGTCGGGTCGCTGCGACGGTTAAGTCCCCGCGCCTCTGTCTGGTCCCGGACAGCAGCGAGCGACACAGGCGGCCAGGTTTCCTGGCTTGCGGGTCAAAAACCGCCGTCCTCGCCTTCCCAGTTTCCCAGTGGCGCCGAAGTCGTCAGACCCCGGACGGACGACGCTCTCGCCGCCTACAGTTGCGGGCACAGCCACGGTGTCTCACCGTGTTCCCTAAACCGCCTGGCGCGGCCTATCGCAGGGGCGACAAGCCTGTGCAAGGGCCGTTCAACGGCCTTGAGCCGCCGGGCGCGATCCGTCACCCTGTCGTCACATGAACGCCCCCGTCACGCACCCGCCAAAAATCGCCGCTTCGCTGGAGGGCGCGACGCCGTTCATGGCGCAATATCTGACGGCCAAGGCCGGTCAGCCGGACGCCGTCCTGTTCTTCCGCATGGGCGACTTCTACGAGCTGTTCTTCAAGGACGCCGAGGTCGCCGCCGCCGCTCTGGGCATCACTCTGACCAAGCGAGGCAAGCACCAGGGCGAGGACATCCCGATGGCGGGCGTGCCGGTCCATGCGATGGAGGGCTACCTCGCCCGCCTGATCCGCATGGGCCACAAGGTCGCCATCTGCGAACAGCTGGAAGACCCCGCCGAGGCCAAGAAGCGCGGCGGCAAATCCGTGGTCCATCGCGGCGTGGTGCGGGTCGTGACGCCCGGCACCTTGACAGAAGACAGCCTGCTGGACGCGCGCGGCGCCAATCGCCTGGCTGCGGTCGCGGTGCGCAAGGGTCGGGCGGCGGTCGCCGTGGTCGAACTGTCGTCCGGGGCGGTAGATTCCGTCGCCTGTTCCATCGAAGACCTGGGCGCGGCCCTCGCCGCCTTCCGCCCGTCCGAGGTTCTGGTCACCGACCGGATGTATTCGGACGAGGCCACGCGCGATGCGTTGGACGGTTCGGGAGGCGTGGTCCAGGCGCTAGCCAGCGCCATCGCCGAACCGCAGGCCGCCCGCGTGCGGGTGGAGCGGCTGTACGGCGTCTCCGCTCTGGATGGCTTCGGCGCCTTCGAGGAGGCCGAGGTCTCTGCGCTGGGTCTGATCGCCGCCTATCTGGAGACGACCCAGGCGGGCAAGGTTCCCGCCCTGGCCCCGCCGCGCCGCCTCGGCGAGAGCGGCTTCCTCGCCATCGATCCGGCGACGCGAACCAGTCTGGAGATCGACCGCACCCAGCGCGGTGAGCGCGAGGGCAGTCTGCTCGCCTGTATCGACCGCACCGTCACCTCGGGCGGGGCGCGGGCTCTGGCCGAACGGATCGCCCGCCCGCTGCGCGATCCTCTGGCGATCAACGAACAGCTCGACGCCGTCGAATGGCTGCTGGAGCGGCGCGATCTGAGGCGCGACCTGCGCGAGGCGTTGAAGGCGTCGTCGGACATCGCCCGCGCCGTGGGGCGGCTGGCGCTGGGACGCGGCGGTCCGCGCGACCTGGCGGCGGTGCGCATCGGCCTGTCGATCGCCGAGGGCGTGGCCGGCCTCTTCGTCGGGCAAGTCGATCCCCTCACCGGCCAGCCGCGCCGCATCGCCTCGGCGCTCGACCGGCTGACCCTGTCGCCGGACGTGTCGCGGCTGAAGGCCGATCTGATCGACGGTCTGGTGGACGAGCCCTCGCACCTGGCGCGCGACGGCGGCTATGTGCGGCCCGACTATCGCCCCGAACTGGACGCCGCCCGCACCCTGCGCGACGACAGCCGCCGCGTCGTCGCCGACCTGGAAGCCCGCGCCGTCGCCGAGTCCGGCGTGCCCTTCAAGATCAAGCACAACGCCGTCCTGGGCTATTTCCTGGAAACCAGCGCCAAGGCGGCGGAACCCCTGTTCCGCGCCGGCCCCGAAAGCCCCTTCATTCACCGCCAGACCCTGGCGGCCCAAGTCCGCTTCACCACCGTCGAACTGTCGGAACTGGACGCCAAGATCAGCCAGGCCGGTCACCGCGCCCTGGCCATCGAGGGCGAGACCTTCGAGGGCTGGCGTCGCGAGGCCGCCCGCCTGGCCCAGCCGCTGCAGGCCGTCGCCGAGGCCTTGGCCGAGCTCGACGCCCACGCCGCCCTGGCCGAATGGGCGCAGGAGGTCGGCGCGACCCGGCCCGTGGTGGACGACACCCTGACCTTCTGCGTCGAGGCCGGTCGCCACCCCGTCGTCGAGGCGGCGGTGAAGGCGCAAGGGTCGCCCTACACCCCCAACAACGCCCGGCTGGATGGGTCGGGCCAGGACGGATCGCGCTTGGCCATCGTCACCGGGCCGAACATGGCGGGTAAGTCGACCTTCCTGCGCCAGAACGCCCTGCTTGTGATCCTGGCCCAGGCCGGCGCCTTCGTGCCCGCCCGCTCGATGCGGCTGGGCGTCGTGGATCGGCTGTTCAGCCGGGTGGGCGCCGGCGACGACCTGGCGCGCGGGCGCTCCACCTTCATGATGGAGATGGTCGAGACCGCCGCCATCCTGACCCAGGCCACGCCCAAGAGCTTCGTCGTGCTGGACGAGATCGGGCGCGGCACCGCCACCTACGACGGCCTGGCCATCGCCTGGGCCACGGCCGAGGCGCTGCACGAGACCAACCGGGCGCGCACCCTGTTCGCCACCCACTATCATGAGCTGGCCCAGCTGGAGACGCGGCTGGACCACGTCTGCAACCTGTCCATGGTCGCGCGCGAATGGAACGGCGAGCTGGTCTTCCTGCACGAGGCGGCGCCCGGCGCGGCCGACCGCTCTTACGGTGTCCAGGTCGCCAAACTGGCCGGCGTCCCCGCCGCCGTCGTCGCCCGCGCCCGATCGGTGCTGAACCGGCTGGAGGGTGAAAAGGCCGCCGGCGCCCGGCTGGACGACCTGCCCCTGTTCGCCGTCGCCGAACCCGAGCCGATGCGCGGTCCCTCGCCGCTGGAAAAGGCCATGCAGGACGTCGATCCCGACGCCCTCAGCCCCCGCGAAGCGCTGGAAGCCCTGTACCGGCTGAAGGGCCTGGCTTGACCACAACTACGCAAGACCCCCTATAGGTTGAGAATCTTAACCTCGTTCGGCCAGAGTTGAGCCTCACCCTCTCCGGCCGCTCCAACCGAACGAGACAATGAAGCTCAGCGCCCTTTCCCTTTCGGCCAAGACGGCCCTGATGGTCATCGCCGCCCTCGGCGCCCTGACCCTGGCCGTGATGGCGGTCGCCGCCGTCCTTCTGACCCGCGACGCCGAGTCGAGAGCGGCCGAGCGGCAGGAAACCAATATGCGGGTCGCCTGGGACGTACTGGCCGACTATGGCGACGGTTTCACCGCGCGCGACGGCAAGCTCTATGTCGGCTCGACGCCGATGAACGACTTCACCGCCCCCGTGGATCGGGTGAAGACCCTGGTCGGCGGCACGGCCACCGTCTTCCTGGGCGACCTGCGCGTCACCACCAATGTGGTCAAGGACGACGGCTCGCGCGCCGTCGGCACCCGGCTGAAGCCCGGCCCGGTCTTCGACGCCGTTCTCAAGGAGGGCAAGCCCTATCGCGGCCAGGCCGACATCCTGGGCAAGCCCTATTTCGTCGCCTACGACCCGATCAAGACCACGGCGGGCCAGACCATCGGCGTGCTGTATGTCGGTATTCCCAAGGCCGACTTCATGGCCTCGGTGAACAATGTGATGATCGCCCTGTTCGCCTGCGGCCTGGTCGTGGCCCTGCTGACGGTCGGCGCCTGCCTGGTCGTGTCGCGCCGGATGTTCTCGCCGCTGAAGGGCCTCTGCGACCGGATGGAGGCCCTGCGCCAGGGCCGCACCGACTTCGACGCCCCCTGGATCTCGCGCGGCGACGACATCGGCCAGATCTCGCGCGCCGTCATCGCCTTCCGCGACGCCGCGCTGCGTCAGAAGGAAACCGAGACCGAGGCCGAGACCATGCGTGAAAGCGCCCGCGCCGCCCGCCTCGCCGGCGAGGCCGAACGCGAACGCCTGGCCGCCGAAGACGCCGTGGTGGTCGAGGCCCTGGGCGATGGCCTGGCGGCCTTGGCGCGCGGCGACCTGACCTATCGGATCACCACCACCTTCGCCGAGCGCAGCAAGAAGCTGAAGGACGATTACAACGCCGCCGCCGACACCCTGACGGCGACCATGGGCGACATCATCGAACTGGTCGGCGCCATGCGCTCCGGCACGGCCGAGGTCACCACCGCCACCAACGACCTGTCGCGCCGCACCGAGCAGCAGGCCGCCGCCCTGGAAGAAACCGCCGCCGCCCTCGATCAGATCACCGTCACGGTGAAGAAGACCGCCGAGGGCGCCCAGTCCGCCGCCGGCATCACCGCCAAGGCCCGCAGCGGCGCCGAAGAGCGCGAGCGGATCATCGCCGACACCACCGCCGCCATGGGTCAGATCGAGAGCACCTCGGGCCGCATCGGCGAAATCATCGGCGTGATCGACGAGATCGCCTTCCAGACCAACCTCCTGGCCCTGAACGCCGGGGTCGAGGCCGCACGCGCGGGCGAGGCCGGTCGCGGTTTCGCCGTCGTCGCCTCCGAGGTTCGCGCCCTGGCCCAGCGTTCGGCCGACGCCGCGCGCGAGATCAAGGGGCTGATCGCCGCCTCCAGCGCCAGCGTCGGCGAAGGCGCCCGGCTGGTGTCCCAGACCGGCGGCGCCCTGACCGCCCTGATCAGCCAGGTCGCGGACATCAACCTGCTGGCCGCCGAGATCGCCGCCTCCGCCCGCGAACAGGCGGTGGGACTGGCCGAGGTCAACGTCGCCGTGAACCAGATGGACCAGACCACTCAACAAAATGCTGCGATGGTCGAACAGACCACCGCCGCCAACCAGGCCCTCAGCCACGAGGCCGAGCAGTTGGCCGAGCTGGTGTCGCGCTTCCGTATCGACGCAGGCCGCCCATCATCCCACGGCCGCGAAACGGCCTGGGCCGCCTGATGCACTTCTGAACAGCAAAAGGCCCGGCCGCTGAAGAGCGACCGGGCCTTTTTTCTTGTCCTGGAGCCCGCGCCTTTCGGCGCGGCGCCGGATCAGGCCTGCATCATCCAGCCTTCGACATCCATGGCCGCCTGGCGCACGGCTTCCGAACGGGTCGGGTGGGCGTGGCAGGTGCGGGCGATGTCTTCCGAGGCGCCGCCGAAGCTCATGGTGATGGCGGCCTCGTGGATCATTTCACCGGCTTGCGGACCCATGATGTGGACGCCCAGGACCTTATCGGTGGCGGCGTCGGCCAGAATCTTGGCGAAGCCGTCGGTCTCGTGGTTGATCTTGGCGCGGCTGTTGGCGGTGAAGGGGAATTTGCCCTTCTTGTAGGCGACGCCCGCCGCCTTCAGCTGATCCTCGGTCTGGCCGACCCAGGCCACTTCGGGGAAGGTGTAGACCACGCTGGGGACCAGGGCGTAGTCGACGTGACCGTATTTGCCGGCGATGGTGTCGATCACGGCGACGGCGTCTTCTTCCGCCTTGTGCGCCAGCATCGGGCCGTGGGTCACGTCGCCGATCACCCATACGCCGTCTGCGACCTTGAAGTGATCATGGTCGATGAAGCCGCGCTTGTCCGGCGTCACGCCGACGCTCTCCAGGCCCAGGCCTTCGGTGTAGGGACGACGGCCGATGGCGATCAGGACGACGTCGCCCTTCAAGGTTTCGGCCGCGCCGCCCGCCGACGGTTCGACCGTCAGCTCGACCCCGTCCTTGACCGACTTGGCGGCCGTGACCTTGGAGCCTAGCTTGAACGTCATTCCCTGTTTGGTCAGGGTGCGCTGGAAGGCGGTGGCGACCTCGGTGTCCATGCCCGGCGTGATCCGGTCCAGGAACTCGACCACGGTCACCTCGGCGCCCAGGCGACGCCAGACCGAGCCCAGCTCAAGGCCGATGATGCCGGCGCCGACCACGATCAGCTTCTTGGGCACGACCGGCAGCGACAGGGCGCCGGTGGAATCGATCACCTTGCCGTCCTCGAACGCGACGCCCGGCAGCGGGGTCGGCTCCGAGCCGGTGGCGATGACGATGTTCTTGGCGTCCAGCGTCTGGACCGAGCCGTCGGCGGCGGTCACCTCGACCTTGCCCTTGCCCACGATCTTGCCCCGGCCCTTGATCCAGTCGGCCTTGTTCTTCTTGAACAGGAACTCGATCCCCTTGGTCAGGGCGGTGACGCTCTCGTCCTTGGACTTGTGCATCTGGCCCAGGTTCAGCTTGGGCTGGACCTCGATGCCGATCTTGGCGAACTCGGTATTGGCGGCGTTCCACATTTCCGAGGCGTGCAGCAGGGCCTTCGACGGCATGCAACCGACGTTCAGGCAGGTGCCGCCGAGCGTCGAACGCATCTCGACGCAGGCGACCTTCAGGCCCAGCTGGCCCGCACGGATCGCGGCGTTATAGCCGCCAGGGCCTCCGCCGATGATGACGACGTCGTAGGAAGCTTCGGCCATGGTGTCCTCTGATCGTTCGGTGCGGGGGGAGAGGCCCCGCGAATACAGGCTCTCGGGGCTGTAGGCAGACGCCCCGCCGGGGTCAACCGCCCCGCCGGCATATGGGGTTCCGATTGCGACCTTTGGAGGGGCGCCGCCACGCAAAAGGGCCGGACGTCGCCGTCCGGCCCTTTCGTCGTCTGGAAAGGCGAAGCCTCAGAAGGCCATCCGCGCCACCAGCTGGAACACCGGGCCGGCGTTCTCGGACTCGATCTCGAACTCGTCGTAGTCGCGGTCGATCTGGTCGGCGATGGTGTTGAACTTGTCGAACGTCTCGTCCTTAGACGAGTCCAGCAGGTTCGAACCGGTGAAGCGGATCACCACGTTCGAGGCGACCTGCTTCTCGATGAAGATTTCCAAATCGCCGCCGTAGGAGGTGACGACCTCTTCGCCGACGATCCGGCCCTTGGCGTCGCCCTGTTTGCGATAGGTGGCGCCGAAGGCCGCGCCCCAGGTCGGGATGTCCTGGGTGAAGCCGACGTTGAAGACATAGTCGGACTGCGAGTTGAAGCGGCGCTCGCCCAGGAAGTCGTCGACCGAACTGTCCAGCCACGAGTAGTTCAGGAAGACGCCCGTGTGCTCCATGCCGATGAAGTCCAGCGGCGTGGACAGGTCGAACTCGACGCCCCAGACCTGGCCGTCGCCGACATTCTCGGCCGTCAGGCGGAAGGCGTCCGGTTCGTCCTCGGCCTCTTCACCCGTGTTGGTGATTTCGATCAGGTCGGTGATGTCGCGATAAAAGGCGTTGACGCCGATCACGCCGCGGCGGCCCAGACGACGCTCGAAGCCCAGGTCCGCGCCCCAGGCCGTTTCCGGCTCCAGGTCGGGATTGCCGATGAAGTCGTTGTCGCCGTATTCGCCTTCCAGCAGAGCCGGCGACAGGAAGTCGAAGTTCGGGCGGCGCACGGTGCGGGCCACCGAAGCCGTGATCCGGTCGCTGTCCGACAGCTTGAAGCGCACGCTCGCGGACGGCAGCAGGATGCCATAATCCTTGTCGTTGGTGCGGTCGGCGGCGGCGACGGTCTCGTCCGTGATCGAGAAGTCGGTCGTCTCGTAACGCAGGCCGGCCTCCCACTTGGCCGGGCCGTTCTCGCCCGACAGCATGATGTAGGGGTCGATCCGGGTTTCTTCGATAGAGTTGATGCCGCCGTCGACGGCTTCGAAATCGCCGTACTCGCTGTCGAGCAGGGCGCGGAAGACCGGCTCGTCCTCGGCTTCGGCCTCGGCCGAGAAGACCGTGCTGTCACGGTTCTTCTTCGAATACTGGACGCCGAACTCCAGCTCCAACTCGCCGCCCAGCTTGATCTTGTGCTCGATGGCGGCCTGGATTTCCTCGTCCTTGACGTTGGTGCGGGTGCGTTCGCCCTCGATCACCTCGTCGCCGACGTCCAGTTCCTCCTCCTGCTCGAACTGTTCGTCGTCGATTGTGGCGTAGCCCAGCTTGAAGGTCGTCTCGCCGCCCAGCATCTCGCGCTCGTAACGGCTGTTGACCGCCCAGTTGTCGGTTCGGATGTCGAGCGGGTTGGCATTGATCTTGGCCACGTCGTTGACGTCGCCCTCGTCGTATTCGATCGAGCTTTCGTCCTGGACGCGGTCGGTGCGAACGAAGACGCCGCTCAGTTCCAGGTTTCCGCCGGCGACCGGCATCTCATACGACAGGTTGGCCGAATAGTCGGTGCCGTCGCGGGTGTCGGTCTGGGCCTCGGTGTCGGTCAGTTCGCCGTTCGGCTCTTCATAGCGTTCGGAGAACTTCTGCTTGGGATTGCGGCGATCCTGGATGTTGCCGCCGATCAGCAGGCGGCCCGGCCCGACCTGACCGCCCCAGACGGCGCCGTAGGTTCCGCCCCACTGGCCGTATTCGCTGTCTTCCCAGTGCAGCGCGCCCAGGCGGACATAGCCGCCATCCAGCGACAGGGCGTCACGCAGCACGATGTTGATGGCTCCGGCCACCGCATCGCCCGAGCGGTTGGCCGAGGACGAGCGGACGACTTCGACCCGCTCGATCAGTTCGGCGGGGATGCGGTCCACGAAGAAGGAGCGATCCAGGTTGGCGCCGGGGACGCGCTCGCCGTTGATCAGGATCTGCGTATAGGCCGAGTCCAGACCGCGCATCCGCACGCCGTCCGATTCCAGTACGTCCGACAGGAAGGTGACCGAAGGCACGCGCTTCAGGGCGTCGCCGGCGGTCAGCGGCTCGAACCGCTGGAAATAGTCCAGGTCGTAGGACAGGGTCGGCACGACATCGTCGGTGCGGTTGCGCATGGCCGGCTCGCCGGTGACGACGACTTCTTCCAGCGCCGTGACCGGCGTCTGGGCGGTCTGCTGCGGCGCGACCTCGTCTGCGGCCAGAACGGGAGGGGCGAAGGCGAGCGGGGCCAATGCGGCCCCCATGAGCAGTTTGATTTTCATCTCGATGATCCCCTGCGGCGGGCGACGTTTCACCTCTGCCGATGGGCGGCCCGATAGCGGGGACTGGCGACGTCAAAGCGACGTTTCGACGACGGCGATTTCGCGATTTCAGGACAGTTGCGCGACGATCCGTCCCGACACCGATCATGCGTCACCGAACCGCATTTAAACGGTCACCATAAGTCCGTTGACCTGTGAGGGTTCGGCCTTGATCTGGGCCCCGACGAAATCACGTGACGACATCACATCCGGGAACCTGCCATGACTTCGCCGATCCGACGCGCCGCCCGTTTCACCGCAGCCGCTTCCGTCTTCACCCTGCTCGCGGCCTGCGCCACGACGGAAGTCGATTTCCAGGGCGAGGGAGAGGGCTTCGTCGGCCCCGGCGCGGCGGTCCAGGCGGTGCTCGAAACCCCGTCGGTCGGCACGGCGGGTCAGGACGCCGCCGACGATCCCGCCGTCTGGGCCAGCGCTGCGCCGGTCACGGTGATGGGCAAACAAACCCCTGGCTTCGTCGCCGGCACGGACAAGAAGTCCGGCCTCTATATCTATGGCTTCGACGGTCAGATCCTGCAGTTCTTGCCCGAGGGCCTGCTGAACAATGTCGATGTGGTCGAGGGCCTGTCGGTCGGCGGCCGCCCGCAGGTGGTGCTGGGCGCCAGCGACCGAACACCGGGCAAGACCGGCATCTCCCTCTACACCTTCGACCCGGCCGGGACTGGCGACAACGGCGTGCGCTATTGGGGCGCCGTCGCCACCGACGTGATCGAACCCTACGGCTTCTGCTTCGCGCGTCGCGGGGCCGAGGTCCACGCCATCCTGGTCGGCCATGAGGGCGAACTGCGCCAGTTCATCCTGAGCGTCGGCACCGACGGCAAGCCCGCCGCCCGCGAGGTGCGCCGCGCCGAGATCGGCACCATCTCCGAAGGCTGCGCCGCCGACGAGGCCACCGACGCCCTCTATATCAACGAGGAAAACGTGGGCCTGTGGCGCTACGGCCTGAACCCGGCCTCGGGCGCGGCCCGCACCCTGATCCAGCCCATCGCCAAGGACATCCTGGTCGCGGACGCCGAAGGCCTGACGACCATCACCGACGCCTCGGGCCGCTACCTGATCGCCTCCAGCCAGGGCGATTCCAACTTCCCCGTCTGGCGCATCGACGGCGCGGCGCCGGAATATAAAGGCCGGTTCAAGGTCGTGGACGGCGCGGTGGACCGCATCACCGGCACGGACGGCCTCGCCGCCGCCAGCGGCGCAGTCGGCCCCTTCCCCGAAGGCCTGGTCGTGATCCAGGACGACGTCAACGACGTCGGCACCCAGAACTTCAAATACGTCGATTGGCGTGACATCCGCAGGGCGTTGGGGCTGTAGCGCCCAGCCAGCGCCCCCGGGTGAGGTCTCACCGACACCGGCATTGGCCTCACGGCGGATCCCAACACCACAAGGGCTGAAACCGCCTCGCGACCCATTGCTGAAATTTCGAGAAACGGGCCCGATGCTTCACCCTTCGGACGGCGCCAGAGATCTGCCTGAAGAATGAACCAAATGTAACGCACAAATGTTACAGCCAAGCTAAGGTTCGGGGCGTCATCCGGAGTAGTCCCTTGCGCCTTTTTTCGCCGTTCGTGTCGCTTCGTTTCTTCGTGGCGCTTTGTCTCAGCGCATTTGCGCAAGCCGCCCCCGTCTCCGCCGCCACCTCATCGGCTGCCGAGGCCAATGGTGTTCGTGTCACCATTACGCGAGACGGACCGGACTGGCGGGCCGACTACGTGCTTGATCGCGACGCATCAGCCTGGGCCTTCTATAACTCATCTGATCTCAACAGCTCGCGCCAGCCTTGGCGGCCCCGGGATTGGGCCGCCATGACCCCCGGAGTGGTGCTCGAACGTGTCGGAGACCTCGACGTTCTGAGGATGCGCGACGGAAGCCCGATGCCTCGGCGAATCAGCCTCAGCCTGTCGCCGCGTGGCGACAACCTCGAAGCAGATTATCCGGTTCTGCTGTTCACCGATGGGTCGGTGGCCCTGTTCACCGGCGCCTTCGATGTCTTTCCCATCATTCGCTCCGATCTGGAGGGCCTGACCGCCGACGAAATCGCCGACAGTCGCCGACAGGGCGAGAATGCACGGATATCCTGGAGAGACAGGGCCGGCCCTGTACTTGCCAACGGGCGACGCACGGAGGAAGGCGAAACCCATGATAGCCGCGCCTATGTGCTGTTCGGGCAGACGCGAGTGAAGGAGTCCGATCGCCTCATCACAGTCGTGGATCCCGAACTCCCAGTTTGGATCGCCGATTCCGTCGAAACGTTCGCACCGCGCGTCATCGACCACTACGCCATAAAGCTCGGTCCGGGGCAGACGGACCGACCCACAATCATGTCCACCTGGTACGGGCCGACACGAGGAACCACGAACTACGGCGGCAGCGTTTTGCCCGGCCTGATCGTGATGACGTTCGAGGGCCAGGAACTGCTATCGCCGAGCGAGGACGTGCTCTCCGAAAACCGTTGGTTCATCGCTCATGAAGCCGCGCATTTCTGGCTGGGACAGACGGTTCGCGCCGAACGATCTCGCGAGTCGTGGATCACCGAGGGCGGCGCCGATCTGCTCGCCGTGCGGGCCATGCAGGCGCTGGACCCCAGGTTTGACGCCCGCGAGGTGCTTCAGAAGGAGGTCGACGATTGCGTGCGCCTCGGAGACAAACCCGTCGCCGGCGCCGGTCAGCGGGGCGACCATCGCGCCTACTACGCGTGTGGCGCCGTTCTGGCGATGGCGGCAGAGGCGCTTCAGCACAGGGCGACAGGCGGTGACTGGTTCGACTTTCTCCAGCCGCTGATCGAAGACAACAGGGCGAGCGGCGTCTTGCTTCGAAGCGCTTGGCTGGCCCGGCTCTCGTCCCTGTCCCAGGATGCGGCTCTGGCGAACGATATCGACGCTTTCTTGGACAGTGGCGCTCCGAATGCCGCCGACTTCATAGGATCACTCTTTGATCGAGCCGGCGTGGGCTACGAACGGGAGGGCGAACGTATCGTGCTTCCCGCTTCTGCCGAGTAAAACGGTGAATATGCCGACTGGCTGCGCAAGGCGGCTGAAGACCCTGGCCTCGGGTCAAGCCCGAGCCTGACGATCCTGATCTACTGATCCTCGTCGAACTTCCTGGCGACGAGGTCGGTCAGGGCTTCCATCGCCTCTTCGGCGTCCGGCCCTTCGGCGGAGACGTCGATGCTGCAGCCGATGCCGGCGCCCAGCATCAGCAGGCCCATGATCGAGCGGGCGTCCACCGTCACGCCGTCGCGGGTGACGTGGATCTCGCTTTCGAAGCTGGAGGCCAGTTTGACGAACTTGGCCGAGGCGCGGGCGTGCAGGCCCCGGGTGTTGCAGATGTTCAGGGTCGCGGTGACGGTCATTTTTCGCCCGCGAGCACCCAGGACGCGACGGAGATGTATTTGCGGCCGGCGTCCTGCGCATGGGCCACGCACGACTCCAGCGTCTCGCGACCCCGCACGCTGGCCAGCTTGATCAGCATGGGCAGGTTCAACCCCGCGATCACCTCGGCGTGGGTCTGTTCCATCACCGAAATCGCCAGGTTCGAGGGGGTGCCGCCGAACATGTCGGTCAGCAGGATGACGCCGTCGCCGTCGTCCACGGCCGCCGCCGCGTCCACGATGTCGCGACGCCGACGCTCCATGTCGTCTTCCGGCCCGATGCAGATGGCCGCGACGCCGCGCTGCGGCCCGACCACATGCTCCATGGCGGAGAGAAATTCGGACGCCAGCCCGCCGTGGGTGACGATCACCAGACCGATCATGAGGACTTCACTCGCATCCCGCCCTGAACCGTCCCAGGCATTCCCCCGCCCGGCAAGGGAGGCCGGACGCCGCCCTCTTTGGACCGCAAGGGGCGTGTCATAGACCCGTCTTTCGGGGTTTCAAAGCGTCCAGCGCGACTGCGACCACATCGACGGCCGAGGCGGGTCTGGGGTCCAGCGCCAAGAGGGGCAGGTCCACCCCCGCGAAACGCCGTGTCTGCGGCTCTGGAAGGCGTTCGACGGCCTCCGGCACGCAGGCGACGGCCAGCACCACTCGGGCCATGCGGCGTGTCGCGGCGGACACGATTCCGACCCCGCGAACCTCGATCCGACCCGCGATCGAGGCGGGCGCCGAGGCATGAACCGCCCCGCCCGAGGTCCAGACCTGGGTGTAGTCGTCGCTGACCAGCCGCCAGCCCCGTGCGATCAACCGCAGCGCCAGGTCGCTCTTGCCCACGCCCGACGGCCCCAGGATCATCACCCCCTGCCACGCGCCGCGCCTGCGAATGGCGACGGTGGTGGCGTGGACGGGCGGCTCCATCCTCATGCCCTGCGGCCGACCGCCGGGAAGACGATCTCGAACCGGGCGCCGCCTTCGGTTTTGTTCTCGGCATGGACGCGGCCGCCGTGCGCCTCGGCGATCTGACGCACGATGGACAGGCCCAGGCCCGAGTTCGACCCGAACGCCGCCCCCTTGGGCCGCGAAGTGTAGAAACGCTCGAACACCGTTTCCAGGTTCTCGGCCGGGATGCCCGGCCCGTGGTCCTCGACCCGGACCCGGATCGGCAGGTCGTCGGTCGTCTCTTCCAGCGTCACCTTGACCACGCCGCCGGCCGGGCTGAACGAGCGGGCGTTGTCGATCAGGTTGCGGAACACCTGCCCCAGCGGCCCGTCGCGCCCCATGACCCGCAGCGCCTGCTCGGGCGCCGAGAACGTCACCGGGATGTCGCCGGGCTTGGCCGTCGTCTCATAGATGCCGACGATGTCGGCAAGCAGCCGGTTCACGTCCACCGGACGCGGCCGGTCCCGCGACAGCTCTGCATCCAGCCGCGACGCATTCGAAATGTCGGTGATCAGCCGGTCCAGCCGCCGCACATCCTGCTGCAACAGGGCCGTCAGCTTCTCGCGGTGTGCGTCGGTCTTGACCAGCGGCAGGGTCTCCAGCGCCGAACGGATCGAGGTCAGGGGGTTCTTGATCTCGTGCGACACGTCGGCCGCGAACCGTTCGATGGCGTCCATCCGCGTCGACAGCGTGTCGGTCATGGATTCCAGCGACCGCGCCAGGTCACCGATCTCGTCCTTGCGATCCTCAAGGTCCGGCAGGGAGATGGCGCGCGCGCGTTGCAGCTTGACCTGATCCGCCGCCGCCGACAGCCGCATGATGGGCCGCGCCACGAACAGATGCAGCAGCAGCGAGGCCAGCAGATTGACGCCCAGCGCCACCAGGGCGAACGGCACCAGGGCGCGCCGCTGGGCGCTCAGGATCTCGTCCACGTCGCCGGATTCGACCGTCAGCACGCCCAGCACCTGGCGCACATGGCGCACGGGAATGGAGACGGACACGACCCGGTCGCCGGATTCGTTGCGGCGCAAGGTCGCCTGGGGCGTGCCTTCCAGCGCGGCCGTGACCTCGGCGGCCAGTTCGCTGTCGGCGCGGGCGACGCGACGTTCGGACACGATGCTCGCCGCCGCGCTGTCGGGCGTCGGCGCGCCGGCCGGGTTGGCGTCGGGCAAGGGCCGTCCGCCGATGGCCTCGGTGACCTGATAGCTGTCCACCAGCAACAGGCCGTTGATGTCGTAAAGCCGGACCCGCTGCCCCGCCGGAATGAACCGGTCGGTCAGCCACAGCGAGGCGCGGATCGGGTCCAGCTCGGGCGTCGGCTCGCCCCGCGTCACGCCCTCCTCGCGCAGCACGTTGGCCAGCAGTTCGGCCTGGACGCTCAGCGATTCCTGGCGCGCCTCGATCAGCCCCTGACGCCATTCGTTCAGGGCCAGGGCCCCGCCAAACAGGATCAGCAGGCTGAGCAGATTGAGGGCCAGGATGAAGCCGCCCAGCCGCGATCCGCCGAAGCGGAACAACGGCCGGCGCACAGGCTCCTCGTCGGGCTCTCGCCCGCCCGGAAGATCAGCTTTCGCGGTAGCGGTAGCCGACGCCATACAGGGTCTCGATCGCGTCGAACTCATTGTCCACGGCGCGGAACTTCTTGCGCATCCGCTTCACGTGGCTGTCGATGGTGCGGTCGTCGACATAGACCTGATCGTCGTAGGCGGCGTCCATAAGGTTGTCGCGGCTCTTCACGAATCCGGGACGCTGGGCCAGGGCCTGCAGCAGCAGGAACTCGGTCACCGTCAGCTTGACCGGCCGTCCTTCCCAGGTGGACTCGTGACGCGCCGGGTCCATCGACAGCTTGCCGCGCTTGATCGCCCGGCCCGAAACCTCGGCCGCCGTTTCCGGCTCACCGCCGTCGGCGCCGGTGCGGCGCAGCAGCGCCTTGACCCGTTCGATCAGCAGCCGTTGGCTGAACGGTTTGTGCATATAGTCGTCGGCGCCCAGGTTGAAGCCGAGGATCTCGTCGATCTCCTCGTCCTTGGACGTCAGCATGATGACCGGAATCTGCGAGGTCTGGCGCAGGCGACGCAGCACCTCCATCCCGTCCATGCGCGGCATCTTCACGTCCAGGATCGCCAGATCGGGCGGCGACGATTCCAGCGCGGCCAGGCCCGATGCGCCGTCGTGATAGGCGGTGATCTTGTGGCCATGGCTTTCCAGCGCCAGCGACACGGACGCCACGATGTTCTCGTCGTCATCGATCAGGGTGATGTTGGCCAAGTCTGTCTTCTCCTGAACTTGCGTTCTCGCGAACGACAACGCGCAACAAGCGTAACCGTTCGATCACGGTCACATTAGGGCTGGAGCCCGGCGGGCAGAAGGGAATTCGATCCACAATCTCCAACAGCGCGCGAACGCCCAAGATGGTTCGTCGGCCCGCCCATTTCAACGCGCCGCCAAATTCGCCTCTGCAAACCTCGCCTTAAAGCCTTGCGCGTCAGGGTGGCGCCATGGCTGGTCCGATCCATTACGAAGTCTATGTCCGCAAGAGCGCGCCGTCCGCGTGGACCCTGCTGATCGCCACCGAAGACCGCAAACACGCCATCGAGACCGCCGAAGACCAGCTGAACGACCGCCTCGCCATCGCCTCGCGCGTCACCAAGGAGACGCTGGACCCCGACACGATGGAGTTCAGCTCCCTGACCATCCTGACCCTAGGTGCGCCGGAAGAGAAAAAGAAGAAGGTCGCCGACCCGGCGATCCGCCCGGCCTGCAGCGGCCCGGCCGAGCTCTATTCCCCCCACGCCCGCGCCCTGATCGGCCGGGTGCTGGAGGACTGGCTGAAGCGCGAGGGCGTCACCGCCTTCGAACTGTTGCACCGCCCGGACGTCGCCGAACGGCTGGAAGCCTCGGGCGTCGAACTTCAGCACGCCATCCAGAAGGTCGCCGTCCCCGAGAGCCAGGCCACGGGCCAGGATGTGCACGGCGTCGTGCGCCATTATCAAAAGCTGGTCGAACAAGGCATGGCGCGCCTGCGCAAGGCCGGCCGCGACGGGCATTTCCCCGCTCTGGAAGGCCGCTCCATCGCTGACCTGGCCCACCGTCTGGCCGGTTCATCGGATCGCGCCTTCAGCATGGGCGGCGTCATCGCCGGCGCCCTGAAGGACAGACGCGGCGCACGCGAGCGGCTGGGCGCGCTGATGGACCTGATGGACGCCGCCCCGGCCGACGGCCCGCCGCGCGCCCTGGTCGTGGTGGTGGTCGAACAGATCGTCGCCGAGATGCTGGCGGTGCGCACCAACCTGACCGAAATCCTCGGCCCGTCTCTGGATCAGGGCGCCAATCTGGCGGCCATCGTGCGGATGGTGGCGCCGGCCGAGATGGACAGCCTGTTGCGCATGGACCCGCGCCTGGCCTTGATGATGCCCGATGTGGACGGCCCGGCCGCGCGCCTGGGCGTGCATCTGGCGGCCGGCGAGTTTCCGCTTCTGGCCGCGTCCCTGGCGCGTCTGGTGACGCGCGAACTGACCAGCTCGCGCCGGCTTCGTCCCGCCGATCCGGTAGGCGAGATCGACATCCTGCGGCTGCTGGCCATGGCCTTGACCGCCTCGGCCGGTCGTCTGCTGACGCTGGAAGAGGTTCAGACCGCCTTCGTCGAACGCTCCAAGAGCCTGGTCACGGCGGACTTCGTCGGCGCCTACGTCAACCCCTGCCCCACCGTCCTGGCCGAGGCCGAGCAACTGACCCGGCTGTGCGAGAACGTGACCGGCGGGGCCAACAAGCGCGCCGCCGCCCGCTGGCTCAGCGCCTGTATCAGTTCGCTGCGTTTCGAGACCGAGATGCGTCAGGCCGTGCCCGGCGGCCCCAGCGCCTCTCAGAAACTGGCGACCCTGGCGCGCCTGCAACGCGCGGTCCGTGCCGCCCATCTGGGCGAACACGACCAGACCCAAATCGCCGAGGCCATCGGCGCGGTCGGCACCAATCTGGAGGCCGACGCCAACCTGGTCGCCCAGATCGTCCGCGCCCAGGTCTCGGCGCCTCAGAAGCTGGCGGCCCTGCTGAAACTGGCGACAGGCGAGGCCGGGCCATTAGGCCCGGCAGCCGACCGCGCCCGGTCGGAGGCCATCAAGCTGCTGCGCGCCCCCGACGTCCGCACCGCCCTGTCGGCCGCGCCCGAAAGCGTCGCCGCCCTGAAGAGCCTGATGCAGGCGGCGGGTCTCGCCGCCTGATCCAAACCAAACCCCTCAGTCGAAGATGTCGAAGATGCTGTCGCGCTTCTTTTTCTTGTAGCGATAGTCGTCGTCGCCATGACGGCCGTCACGGTATTTGTCGCTCTTGTAGCCGCGGTCGTCGCGATAGGGCTGCGGCGCCGCACCACCCCACGGCTGGGGTTGAGGATGAGGTTGGGCGTATTGCTGCGGTTGAGGCGGCGGGGCATAAGCCTGGGGCGCGGGCGCGACCGGCGCAGAGGCGCGGCCTTCCTCGACGGCGGCGGCCATCAGTTTTTCCAGCTCGCCGCGATCCAGCCAGACACCTCGACAGTCGGGGCACATGTCGAACTGGACGCCGTTGCGCTCCAGCGTCTGCATGGCGGCATTGTCGTTGGGACACATCAGAAGAGGCATTTCGGGCTCCGGTCGAAGGATCAGGATCGGGTGGTCGATACGACAGGCCAGGAGGGGAGAAAGCCCCACCGCATCGACGCACCCGTGCGGTCCGACATCGCGTCGTACAGCCCGGCGCAAGGAAGGGGGAACGCCAGACCGCAACAACGCCAGAGGGGCCCGTTCCGCTCCTTCAAGCTAGGCGCCGCCCTGCCTCGCCGCCATGCGTCGCGGGGCCGCAGGGTGCTTTCGACGCCCTTCCATCCTATCTGCCGACGAAAATGCGCAGCTTTTCCGTGCCTTGAAACCGACCAGCGACCATCCGCCTGTCATGGGGCCAAACCCGGTTAAACTGGAGACCCAGGTCTTTGACATCGTCGCGCGCCTCGCCAGATCGAGCGCCGAACTAGACACATTAGACGAATTAGACGCTGTTTTTTAGGTCGCCCCGGCCGGCCAAAGTGCACAGATTGCACCCTGAAAAACCTAGCAGACCTGCCCGGCCGCCCAGCCCGACGACCACGCCCACTGGAAATTATAGCCGCCCAGCCAGCCGGTCACGTCCACCGCCTCGCCGACGAAATACAGGCCGGGAACGGCCTTGGCCTGCATCGTCTGCTGATCCAGCGCGGCCGTATCGATCCCGCCCAGGGTCACCTCGGCGGTGCGATACCCCTCCGACCCGACCGGCTTGACGCCCCAGGCGTTCACCGCCTGATCCAGCCGCCTCAGCACCTTGTCCGACAGGTCCGCCAGATTGCCCGACGCGCCCTCGCGCACGCACAGGCTTTCGGCCAGGCGACGCGGTACGATATGGCCCAGCGCCGTATGCACGGCCTGACGCCCGTTCGTCGCCTTGGCAGCCTTCAACTCCTCGAACACGTCGCGGCCGGGCGCCATACTGGCCACCACCGCCTCGCCCTCGCGCCAGTAGGAGCTGATCTGAAGAATGGCCGGTCCGCTCAGGCCGCGATGGGTGAACAGCATCGCTTCCTTGAAGCTGGCCTTGCGCGCTTTCGCCCCTTCGGGCGCCGAGGCGACCGAGGCGTCCACCGCCACCCCCGCCAGCGGAACCAGCGTCTCCAGCAGCCCCGCCTCGAACGTCAGCGGCACCAGGGCCGGCCGCGTCTCGGTGACGCGAATGTCGAACTGGCGCGCGACGTCATAGGCCCAGCCGGTAGCCCCCATCTTGGGAATCGACTTGCCGCCCGTCGCCACGACCAGGGACGCCGCCGCGACCAGCGATCCGTCCGACAGGGTCGCCGACCAGCCGTCGCCCGAGCGCGCGATCCGCTCCACGCCGGTCTTCATGTTCAGGGCTGCGCCCGCCGACGCCATGTCGTCCGTCAGCATACGGACGATCTGCTTGGCGCTGTCGTCGCAGAACAGCTGGCCCAGCGTCTTTTCGTGCCAGGCGATCCCGGCCTTGTCGATGCGTTTGACGAAGTCGTGCTGGGTGTAACGGCGCAGGGCCGAGGTCGCGAACCGGGGATTCTCGCCCAGGAAGTTCGCCGGCCCGCAGCCCAGATTGGTGAAGTTGCAGCGTCCGCCGCCCGAGATGCGGATCTTCTCGCCCGGCCGGTCGGCGTGATCGACGACCAGAACCCGGCGTCCGCGTCGTCCCGCTTCGATCGCGGCCATCATCCCGGCCGCGCCTGCCCCCACGACGAGGACGTCGACCGACGCCCTCGTCATGACAGGCCCCTCGTTTCGAGGGTCTTAGTAACGATAGTGATCCGTCTTGAACGGGCCTTCGACCGGCACGTTGATGTATTCGGCCTGGTCCTTGGTCAGGACGGTCAGCTTGGCGCCCAGCTTGGCCAGGTGCAGCATGGCGACCTTCTCGTCCAGGTGTTTGGGCAGGGTATAGACCTTGTTGTCGTAGGCCTTGGCGTTGGTCCACAGCTCGATCTGGGCTAGGGTCTGGTTGGTGAAGGACGCCGACATCACGAACGAGGGGTGACCCGTCGCATTGCCCAGGTTCACCAGACGGCCTTCCGACAGAAGGATGATCTTCTTGCCGTCCGGGAACTCGACGTGGTGGACCTGCGGCTTGATCTCGTCCCACTTGAAGTTCTTCAGGCCGGCGACCTGAATCTCCGAGTCGAAATGACCGATGTTGCAGACGATGGCGTTGTTCTTCATCTGCCGCATGTGATCGACGGTGATGACGTCCTTGTTGCCGGTCGTCGTCACATAGATGTCGGCGCGGCCGGCGGTGTCGTCCAGCGTCTGGACCTCATAGCCTTCCATCGCGGCCTGCAGGGCGCAGATCGGGTCGATCTCGGTCACGATCACGCGGGCGCCGCCCTGGCGCAGCGACGCGGCCGAGCCCTTGCCCACATCGCCATAGCCGCAGACCACCGCGACCTTGCCCGACAGCATGACGTCGGTGCCGCGACGGATGGCGTCGACCAGCGATTCACGGCAGCCGTACAGGTTGTCGAACTTGGACTTGGTGACGCTGTCGTTGACGTTGATGGCGGGGAAGGGCAGCTCGCCCTTTTCGGCCATCTGATACAGGCGGTGAACGCCCGTCGTCGTCTCTTCCGACACGCCGCCGATGGCGTCGCGGATGGCCGAATAGAAGCCGGGCTTCTCAGCGATGTAGCGTTTCATCACCTTGAACAGGGCTTCTTCTTCCTCGTTCTGCGGATTGGCCAGGACCGAGATGTCCTTCTCGGCCTTGGGGCCCAGCACGGTCAGCAGGGTCGCGTCGCCGCCGTCGTCCAGGATCAGGTTCGGATAGCCGCCGTCGGCCCATTCGAAGATCTTATGGGCGTAGTCCCAGTATTCTTCCAGCGTCTCGCCCTTGGTGGCGAAGACCGGCGTGCCGGCCGCGGCGATGGCGGCGGCGGCGTGGTCCTGGGTCGAGAAGATGTTGCACGAGGCCCAGCGCACTTCGGCGCCCAGCGCTTCCAGCGTCTGGATCAGGACCGCCGTCTGGATGGTCATGTGCAGGCTGCCGGCGATGCGGGCGCCCTTCAGGATCTGCTGCTCGCCGAACTCCTCGCGCAGAGCCATCAGGCCCGGCATTTCGGTTTCGGCGATCTCGATTTCCTTGTTGCCCCAGTCGGCCAGGGTGATGTCGCGAACGATGTAGTCGGTCATGTCAGGGCTCCGAGCCGCAGGAAGGTTTGGGGCCTCATAGCCCGGCGAACGCCAACTATCAACAAACACATAAAGATATCCTTATGCGATCTGGATACGCGATGGCGTTAACGTCTCGAAAACCCACACAGATTATGGGGACAATACCGTGACGGGGGCGTCCGGCAATCAGTAAGAGGCTTGCGTGCATGTCAGAGACGTCGATCCAGCAGCGGACGGCCTTCGCCGGCCTGTCCAGCCCGTCGTCCGCCTACAAGGCGATCCAGGGCGCCATTCGCCACGCCGTGCCTGCCGCCCTCGACGCCTTCTACGACCGCATCCGCGCCACGCCCGAGACCCGGCGCTTCTTTCGTGACGAGACCCATATCGGCCGCGCCAAGTCCGCCCAGGTGGACCACTGGGATGCGATCGTGGAAGGACGCGCAGACGCCGACTATGCTCGCGCCGTCACCGTCATCGGTCAGACCCACGCCCGCATCGGCCTGGAGCCGCGCTGGTATATCGGGGGCTACGGCGTGCTGCTGGCCGAGGTGATGAAGGCCGTGGCGACGCGGCCCCGCAAACGGTTCGCCGGCGCCGCCCACGACCGCGAAACCGGCGAGGGCCTTGCCGAATTGACCCAGCGCGCCCTGCTGGACATGGACCTGGCCCTCTCGATCTATTTGGACGCGCTTCAGCAAGAACGGGACAACGCCGCCGCGGCCAAGGCCGAGGCCGACGCGCGTCAGGCCGAAGTGGTGGCGGCCTTGGGACAGGCCCTGAAAACCCTGGCGAGCGGCGACCTCAGCATCGCCATCCAGACCGAATTTCCCCAGGAATATCGCACGCTGAAGGACGACTTCAACAGCGCCGCCGCCAGCCTGCGGAGCGCCTTCGGCGCCATCGCCGAGAGCGCCGAGGCGGTGCGGACCGGCTCGGACGAACTGGCCAGCGCGTCAGACGACCTGGCCAACCGCACCGAACGCCAGGCCGCCGGGCTGGAGCGCACCGCAGCCACCACCGAAGAGATCGCCGCCGGCGTCGAACAGACCGCCAAGGGCGCGCAGAACACGGCCCAGGCCGTCGCCGCCGTGCGCCGCGACGTCGAGAACGGGGGCGCCGTGGTCGGCGAGACGACCCAAGCCATGACCGCCATTCAGGAGTCGTCGGTCGAGATCGCCCGCTTCACCTCCCTGATCGACGAGATCGCCTTCCAGACCAATCTGCTGGCCCTGAACGCGGGGGTCGAGGCGGCCCGTGCAGGCGAGGCCGGTCGCGGCTTCGCCGTCGTCGCCTCCGAAGTCCGCGCCCTGGCCCAACGCTCCGCCGAAGCCTCCGGCGAGATCCGCACCCTGATCGCCACCTCGGCCGCCCAGGTCGCGCGGGGTGTGGACCTGGTCGAACGTGCGGGTCAGGCGCTGGACCGGATCGGCGAACGGGTCGCGGCGGTGGACGACCTCGCCGGCGACATGGCCTCGGCCTCGCGACATCAGGCCGACCGACTGTCCGAGGTTCGCCAGGCCCTGGTCCAATTGGACGAGATCACCCAGCAGAACGCCGCCATGACCGAACAGGCCACCGCCGCCAGCCGCCAACTGGCCGGAGAAGCCGAGACCCTGGCGCGTCAGATCGCGGGCTTCCGGTTCGAGGCCTCGATCGATGACGGCCGCTCCCCGCAGCGCCGCGCGGCGTGAGGGTTTCTTAAGCCGTCGGGACTAGGGTCGATCTCATGGAACGCCGCGCCCTTCTCGGTCTCGCCGTCGTCGCGACGGCCGCCGCCTCGACCTCTGCCCGCGCGTCGAGCGGCGGCGCCGCGCCGTCCGCCGACACCTATTTCCGCCTGCCGGTCATCACCGCCTCGATCATCCAGGCCAGCGGCCGTCGCGGGGTCCTGACCATCGAGACGGGGGTGGACGTGCCCGACGCCGCCCTTCGCACCCGCGCCCAGCAGTCGGCGCCGCGCCTGCGCGCCGCCTACAACACCGCCGCCCAGCGCTTCGCCAACGGCATCCGCCCCGGCGCCGTGCCCAATATCGATCAGTTGTCGTCCGAGCTTCAGGCGGCGACCAACGCCACCCTGGGCCGGCCCGGCGCCCGCGTGCTGCTGGGCACGGTGATGGCGGTCTAAGCGCTTACAAGAAAGAATAGGGGTCCACGTCCACCGTCAGGCGGACCGAGGCCGGCACCTTCACACGCGCCAGCCAGGCCCGCAGGAAAGCCTGGATGTTCACGTCCCGGTCCGCCCGCACCAGCAGCCGCTTGCGCCGTCGTCCCCGCACCAGGGCAAGCGGCGCGTCGGCGGGGCCATAGACCTCCAGCCGTTCGGCGTTGGGAATGGCCTGGGCCAGATCGTTGGCCGTCTTCTCCACCGCAGCCGCATTCTCGCTGGACAGGATGATCGCCGCCAACCGGCCATAGGGCGGCAGGGACGCCGCCTCGCGCTCGGCCATCTCCGCCTCGACGAAGGCGTCCCGGTCGCCCGCCGCCAGCGCCATTAGCACCGGATGCTCTGGCGTCCAGGTCTGCAAGATGGCCCGTCCCGGCCGATCGGCCCGCCCCGCCCGTCCCGTCGCCTGGGCCAGCAGCTGATAGGTCCGCTCGGCCGCGCGCAGGTCTCCGCCGCGTAGCCCCAGGTCCGCGTCCACCACCCCCACCAGCGTCAGGCGCGGGAAGTTGTGGCCCTTGGCGGCGGCCTGGGTGGCGACAAGGATGTCGATCTCGCCGTCCGTCATCCGCTGGATCAGGGCGCGCGCCGACCTGGCGTCGGGCGCGGTGTCAGAGCTGAACACCGCCGTCCGCGCCTCGGGGAAGAGCTGACGCACCTCCTCCTCGACCCGCTCCACCCCCGGCCCGACCGAGACCAGCGAATCCTCGGCCCCGCACGACGGGCACAGCTTGGGTCGCGCCATGGAAAAGCCGGTCAGGTGACAGACCAGACGCCCGGTATAGCGATGCTCGACCAGCCAGCTGTCCGTGTCCGGCGCCGTCAGCCGATGCCCGCAGGCCCGGCACAGGACGACCGGCGCATACCCCCTCCGGTTCAAGAACAGCAGAGTCTGCTCGCCCCGCAACAGGGTCTCGCCGATGGCCAGCCGCAGAGGCTGCGACAGCCAGGTCTGGGGATCGGGCGTATTCTGACGCAGGTCCAGCAGGGCGATGTCCGGCAGGACCGCCGTCCCGTGCCGCGCGCCCAGCTTCAGCCAGTCGTAGCGCCCGCTCTGGGCGTTCCACAGCGTCTCCAGCGACGGCGTCGCCGAGGCCAGGACCACCGCCGCCCCCTCGATCCGCGCGCGCGCCACCGCCAGGTCGCGACCGTGATAGACCAGCCCCTCCTCCTGCTTGAACGAGCCGTCGTGCTCCTCGTCCACCACGATAAGGCGCAAGTTCACGAAGGGCAGGAACAGGGCCGACCGCGCCCCCACCACGATATTGCAGCGCCCGGCGACCACCGCCTCCCACACCTGGCGACGGCGCGGCGGCGCGACGCCGGAATGCCATTCGGCCGGCGCCGCGCCGAACCGGGCCGTGATCCGCTCGATCAGGGCCTGGGTCAGGGCGATCTCGGGCAGCAGGATCAGGATCTGCGCCGCCGGATCGGCCCGCAGCACCCGCGCGATCGCCTCCAGATAGGCCTCGGTCTTGCCCGACCCCGTCACTCCGTCCAGCAGGAAGGGACGAAAACCGCCGCCCGTCACCCCGGCCGCCAGGGCCGTCGCCGCCGCCGCCTGATCGCCGTTCAGCGAGGCGGGCGCATGGTCGGGATCGGGTCGGTCGAACGCCGCCTCGGCCGCGATCTCGATGATCTCCAGCACGCCTTCGTCGATCAAACCCTTGATCACGCCCGACGACACGCCCGCTGCGCGCGCCAGATCGGCGCCCGCCATGGACCGCTCGCCCAAGGCCTCCAGCACGCCCGTCCTCGCCGGCGTGGCCCGCGACGGCGCCCGCTCGCCCACCCGCCGCACCCGGCGTTCCGGCCGGGGACGCGGTGCCCGCAGGCCCTTCAGCGCGGTCGCCGCCATCTCGCCGGGTGGGGACAGGGTCCAGCGCCCGGCCCATTCGACGAAATCCACGACGCGCGACGGCAGGGCCGGATCGTCCAGCAGACTGTCCACCGCCTTCAGCCGCCGGTTCGATCCGGTCGTCTCGAACACCTCCGAGACGATGCCCCGCATCAGCCGCGGCCCCAGCGGCACCGCGACCTGATCACCACGCGCCAGGGTCAGCGCCTCGGGAACCTCATAATCAAAGGCTTCGGGCACCGGCAGGGGAATGAGGACCGAGGCGACTTTCACTCGCCTTCTCCTCCCCATGCAATGGGGAGGGGGACCCCGAAGGGGTGGAGGGGCTTTTGCCACATCACAGGCGCCTGTCGTGCGGCCAGAGCCCCTCCGTCACGGCGCAAAGACGCGCCGCGCCACCTCCCCATCGCGAGCGATGGGGAGGAGAAAGGGAGTCGCATCCGCTCTTCGGTGGCGCTAAAAGCCCTGCCCATGAAACTCTTTCTCGATACCGCCGACGTCGCCGTCATCAGGGACATGGTCCCCACCGGAATGGTGGACGGCGTCACCACCAATCCGTCGCTGATCGCCAAGTCGGGTCGGAACATCGCCGAGGTCATCGCCGAAATCTGCGCCCTGGTCGAGGGTCCGATTTCCGCAGAGGCCGTCTCGCTCGATTTCGAGACCATGGTCAAGGAGGGCGACAAGCTGGCCGCCATCGCCCCGAACGTGGTCGTGAAACTGCCCCTGACCTGGGACGGGCTGCGCGCCTGCCGCGTCTTCGCCGACAAGGGGATCAAGACCAACGTCACCCTGTGCTTCTCGGCCGCCCAGGCCCTGCTGGCCGCCAAGGCGGGCGCCACCTTCGTCTCGCCCTTCGTCGGCCGTCTGGAAGACAACGGCGCCGACGGCATCGGCCTGCTGGAAGAAATCCGCGTCCTGTATGACGTCCACGGTTTCGACACCCAGATCCTGGCCGCGTCCCTGCGCAACGTGAACCACGTGGCCGCCGCCGCCGTCGCCGGATCCGACGCCGCCACCTTCGGCGCCGACACCTTCAAGGCCCTGGTGAACCACCCGTTAACCGACAAGGGTCTTGATGCCTTCGTGGCAGACTGGGCCAAGACCGGTCAGTCGATCCTTTAGCATCGCGTTTCCTGGAGAGGTCTGTTTGAGCGGCTCATTGGACCTTTTCGAAACGTCGGAATCGGACGCAACGCCCCATATCGGCGACGGCCTGCATTGGCCCGACGTGCGCGGCTGGCTTCAGACCCATCCCCAGACCCTGCTGGACGACCGCTCCCTGCTGGAAGAGATCGGCCTGCGTCCTCACGGCCGCAACGTGGTCGAGTTCGGCGCCGCCGCCCTGACGCGGCTGGAGGCCGTGGTCGAGCGCGAGACCGGCGCCCGGCGCGAGATCGAACTGATCGCCCGCGCCAACTTCGCCGCCCAGACCCAGACGCACGTCGCGACCCTGGACCTGATGGAGGCGCGCAACCATTCCGACCTGGCTCGGCGGCTGGATGCGGCGGCGCAGGGGCGGTTCGGCCTGGCCGGCGCCGCCATCGCCCTGGAAAAACCCGGCGGGGTGCCCTTCGGCTGGCGCGCACTGGAAGAGGGCGACGTGGACAACCTGCTGGGCGAACATGGCCTGACCTGGCTGGGTCCGATGATCCAGGGCCTGAACTTCTTCGGCGCGACCGAGGATCAGGTGAAGTCCATCGCCCTGGTCCGCATGGCCCCGCACCTGACGCCCGGCGGACCGCCGCGCCCCTGCATCTGCGCCTTCGGCTCGCCCGAGCCGGAAGGCTTCACCCCGAACATGGGCTGTGAACTGGCCGCCTTCCTGGCGCGGGTGGTCGAGCGGATGGCCGAGCGATGGCCGGTTCTGAACTGACCGCCTCCGACGCCCTGCGCGCCTGGCTTGACCATCTGGCGCACGAGCGTCGGCTGTCGCCGCGCACGTTGGAGGCCTATGGCCATATCGGCCGGCTCTATGTCGCCTTCCTCGAACGCCATCGCGGCGAGACCCTGTCGCTAAAGGACATGGGCACGATCACCGCCGCCGAGGTCCGCGCCCACATGGCCGAGCGCAGATCAGGCGACCACCCGCTGGCGGCGCGGTCGTTGAGCCAGAGCCTGTCGGCCATTCGCGGCTTTCACGCCTTCCTCGACCGGCGCCTGGACACGCCCGCCCCGCAACTGGCCCTGGTGCGCGGGCCGAAGGTAAAGCCGTCCCTGCCCAGGCCGGTGAGCGAGGATCAGGCGCGGGGCCTGTTGGCTGAACCCGACGCCGATCCCGACGCCGAACCGTGGGAGGCCGCGCGCGACCGGGCGGTCCTGACCCTGCTCTACGGCTGCGGCCTGCGGATTTCCGAGGCCATGTCCCTGACCCGGGCCGATGCGCCGCTGGGCGAGACCCTGCGCATCGTCGGCAAGGGCTCCAAGACCCGGATCGCCCCCATCCTGCCCGCCGTGCGCGCGGCGGTGGACGCCTATCTGGCCCTGCTGCCCTTCCCGCTTCAGCCGTCCGACGCCCTGTTCCGCGCCCGACGCGGCGGCCCGCTCAGCCCCCGTCACGTGCAGGCCTCGGTCCAGCGGCTGCGCGGGCGGCTGGGCCTGCCCGAACGCACCACCCCCCACGCCCTGCGCCACAGTTTCGCGACCCATCTGCTGGGCGCCGGGGCCGACCTGCGTTCGATCCAGGAACTGCTGGGCCATGCCAGCCTGTCCACGACCCAGAAATACACCGGCGTCGATGCGGATAGACTTTTGACCGCCTATGCGGCCGCCCATCCCCGCGCCTAGAACGGCCGGATGAGTATCGACATCCTGGCCATCGGCCTGCCCGCCCTCGCCGACAAGATGCTGACCCAGCGCGCGCCCGACCTCGGTTGGACCCTGCATCGCCCCGGCCCCGACGGCCTGCCTTCGCCCGAGGTCGCCGAGCGGATCGTCGGCGTCGCCGCCTCGGGCGCCGCGACCGTGGACGCCCGTCTGATCGACGCCCTGCCCGCGCTGAAGATCGTCTCGGTCCACGCCGTCGGCTATGACATGACCGACGTCGCCCACGCCCGGTCGCGCGGCGTGATCGTCACCCATACGCCCGATGTCCTGAACGAGGACGTCGCCGACCTGGCCCTGCTGCTGGCCCTGGGGACCTTGCGTCGCCTGCCGGGCATGGACGCCTATGTTCGCGCCGGATGCTGGGCCTCGGACGGACCGCCGCCGCTGTCGCGCAGCGCCACGGGCTTGCGCTACGGCCTGCTGGGCCTGGGCCGGATCGGCCAGGCTATCGCCCGACGGCTTGAGCCGCTCGCCGGAAGCCTCGCCTATCACACCCGCAATCCGGTCAAGGATGCGCCCTGGCGGCATGTGCCGAACCTGGTCGATCTGGCGGCCGAGGTCGATGTGCTGATCGTCATCGTGCCGGGCGGCGCCGCCACGCGCGGCTTGGTCTCGGCACAGGTGCTGGGGGCACTGGGTCCGACCGGCGTTCTGATCAATGTCGCGCGCGGCGAGGTGGTGGATCAGGACGCCCTGGTCGCCGCCCTGACCTCGGGCCGGCTGGGCGGCGCGGGCCTGGATGTGTTCGCCGACGAGCCGAACGTGCCCCAAGCCCTGATCGACAGCGACCGCTGCGTCCTGACGCCCCACATCGCCTCGGCCACGGTCGAGACCCGCAACGCCATGGCCGAGCTGATGATGGCCAACCTGGAAGCCGTCCTGGCGGACAGGCCGCCGGTCACGCCTGTGCCGGACTAGTTCAGAACCCTGGCCGCGAAGGACGGCTAGTCGAGGTGGAGACCGACGGGCCGAACACCCGGCCCAGGGCGCGCGGTTGATCGGGGATCGCATAGCTGATCGGCAAGTGGCAGTTGTTCCGGTCGCGCCGATCCAGCAGCAGATAACGCCGCGCCTGGCCGTCATCGAGAGAGCGATCAAGCAACGTCCCCGCGCGATCGCCCGTTCGCTGCTCGGCCTGCATCAGAGGGTCGGGGCAAGGCATGGCCGCCCGGTTCACGCCAGGCGCGCTCCGGACGATGGCCTGGTCGGCGACGGGCGCCGACTGGACGATCGGGGCGTTCGACAAGGCCAGCATCAGCAGGGTCAGCATCGCATTCCTCCCATTCCGGCCCGAGGCTACACCCGCAACCCCGGATTGACTAGATCGCCTTGATCGCCCCGCCGTCCAGCCGGATCAGCGAGCCTGTGACATAGGCCGCCAGCGGGCTGGCCAGGAAGGCGGCGGTGGCGCCGAACTCCTCGGTCGTGCCGATGCGGCCGACGGGGATGGACTTGACGGATTCGGCCCGCGCCTGCTGCGGCGTGACCCCGGTGCGTTCGGCCGCCGCCTGGTCCAGCCGTTCGATGCGAGGGGTGTCGATCCGGCCCGGCAACAGGGTGTTGACCGTCACCCCGTCCGGCCCGACCTCGTTCGCCAGCGTCTTGGCCCAGGCGGCGACCGAGGCCCGCAGGGTGTTGGACACGCCCAGCGCCGCCGACGGCTCCACCACCGTGATCGAGGCGACGTTCAGGATCCGCCCCCAGCCGGCCGCGCGCATGCGCGGCAACACCCGGTCCGTCAGGCGGAAGATCGACAGCACCATCGATTCGAAATGATCGCGCCACACCGCCGGCTCCAGCCCCGACACCCCCGACGGCGGCGGCCCGCCCGTGTTGTTCAGCAGGATCTCGATATGACCGCCCAGCAGCTCTTCGGCCAGGTCCGCCGCCTTCAGCAGCGCCGCGTGATCCGCCAGGTCCGCCGTCACCACGACCGCCTTGCCCGGCCCGGCCGCATTCAGCACATCCGCCACCGCCTGAAGCTTTTCGGCATCGCGCGACAACAGGGCGACACGCGCGCCCTCGGCGACCAGCGCCGTCGCCACGGCGCGGCCCAGGCCGGAGGATCCGCCACAGATCAGGGCGCGCTTGCCGTCCAGTTTCAGGTCCATGGTCGATCTCCGGCTTCGATTTTCAGCCCCGGATATCGGACGCCTGCCCGTCCGACGCAACGCGGCGTTAACCGACGCGGCGCACCTTCATGCCGAAGCGGCCGCCATCAGCCGCAGGACAGGCCGGGGAGGGCTCGCCCATGTCGACCAAAATGACGTCGAGCATCCGCCGACACAGCGATCATTTCGAGCCGCAGGATGCCGATCCCCAGGAACAGCGCCGCCTGCGCGGCCAGTTGGAGCAGATCGACTACGCCGCCTACATCGCCAACAAGGAGGTGATCGGCCACGCCCTGACCGGCGTCGACGCCTCGTCTCTTCAGAAGCTGGCGGTCATGACCGCCACGGCCCGCGCCAAATGGGTGGCGGAATCGCTGCGTCTGGCCCACTCCGGCTCGGCCGTGACGCCTGATCAGGTCGCCCGCCTGACCGCCGCCCGCACCGCCTACGACGAACTCGCCGAAGCCTACGAGGCTCTGCGCCGCATCATCGAGCGGGGCTATATCGCGGTGCGGTGACCCTGCCGACGCGGCCGCAGGAACCGGGGGCCGGGAACCTCGTTTCAGCCGCCATGTCGAACGCACGCACGATTTCCATCGCCCTTCTCGCGGGCGCCGCCCTGGCGCTGGGCTCCTGCGCCACCCTGCAACGCGGCCCCATCGGCAACGCCGCCGTGCCCCAGCCGGCCAAGGCTGTGGACCTGAACCGCTACGCCGGCCTCTGGCACGAGATCGGACGCTACGAAAACGGGTTCGAACGCGGCTGCGAGGGCGTGACCACCCAATATACGGTGCGCGACGACGGTCTGGTGGGCGTGCTGAACACCTGCCGCCAAGGCGCGACCACCGGCCCGGTCAAGACCTCGCAAGGCAAGGCCAAGGTGGTCGAGGGCAGCGACAACGCCAGGCTGAAGGTCTCCTTCTTCGGCCCCTTCTACATTGGCGACTATTGGGTGCTGGATCACGCCGACGACTATTCCTGGTCCATCGTCGGCGAACCGTCCGGCCGCTATCTCTGGCTGCTCAGCCGCACGGCCCAGCCCTCAGCCCAGGCCCGCGACGCCATCCTGACCCGCACTCGCGCCCTCGGCTATGACCTGACCCTGATCAGGCCTACCCAGCATTGATCGCCCCGCATCCGGCCTGACGCCGGCCGCGTAGAACATCGAACTCTCCAAGGACCAGCCCATGCGTATCGCAGCCCTCGCCGCCCTGTCCGCCACCCTCCTCTCAGCCGCATCGGCTTCGGCCGAGACGATCTCGACCCACGTGCTCGATCTCGCGCGGGGCGTGGGCGGGCGCGACGTGCCCGTCACCCTAGCGATCAAGCAAGACGACGGCGGTTGGCGACAACTGGCGACCGCCCGCACCGACGAGAACGGCCGGGTGCGGTCATTCGGCGATCAGGTCACGACCCAGGCCGCCACCTACAAGCTGACGTTCGACATGTCGCACTATGGCGACACGGACGCCCAGCCCTTCTTCCCCGAGATCGACGTGGTGTTCCAGGTCCGCGACCCCAGCATCCACTACCACGTCCCCGTCGTCGTCAGCCCCTACGGCTACAGCACCTACCGCGGCAACTAGGCTGAGTTTCAGGACGCCTGGTGGAGCCGAGGGGAGTCGAACCCCTGACCTCGTCATTGCGAACGACGCGCTCTACCAACTGAGCTACGGCCCCGTTTCCAGCGTGGGATCGGGTTCACAGGTGACGCGGACATAGAAGGCGGGCGGGCGTGGTGTCAACGGGCTTGTGCGCGCAATCCGCGCAGCTCGGAAACGGCCGTTGTCGGACCGGGTGCGAACACGCTAGAAGCGCCGATCCAAGCAGGAGTTACGGTTCATGGGCTACGCGCTCGTCTGGTTGATCAACGCCATCATCAGTCTGATGATCTGGTTCATCATCGCCCAAGCCATATTGAGCTGGCTGGTGGCGTTCGACGTCGTCAACTACCGCAACCGCTTCGTCTATTCGGTCGGGACCTTCCTGGACCGGGTCACCGCGCCGCTGCTGGAGCCGTTCCGCCGCATCATTCCGAACCTGGGCGGCATCGACATCTCGCCCATCGTGGTAATCCTGCTGCTGCAGTTCATCAGCGTGTTGTTCAACCGCACGGCGGCGCCGGCCCTGGTCCAGTTGCTGGGCTGAGGCGACACGGCGGGCGGAAATCTGACGTCGGGAGGCCGATCCGCTCTTGCGCCGCGCGCCGTCCTTCCTAAAGGTGCCCGCCCGACCACTTTCGACCACGGTTCATGACCACGATCACCACAGTCGCCATTCTGGGCGCCGGACAGATGGGCGCAGGCATCGCCCAGGCGGTGGCGCTCGGGGGCTATTCGGTCCGGCTCTATGACGTCGTCGCCGACCGGCTGCCGCTGGCGCAGGGCGAGATCGCGGCCAGCCTGTCGCGCCATGTGGCGCGCGGCCTGGTCGATCAGACCGCCGCCGACGCGGCGCTGGCCCGCATCGTCACGGCGCAGGTGATGGCCGACGCCGTCGCCGACGCCGACCTGGTCATCGAGGCCGCGCTGGAAGACGAGGCGGTCAAGAAGGCCATCTACGCCCAGGTCTTGCCGCACCTGGGGCCGAACACCCTTCTGGCGTCCAACACCTCCTCGATCTCGATCACCCGCCTGGCGTCTTCGACCGACCGGCCGGACCGGTTCGTCGGCCTGCACTTCATGAAGCCGGCGCCGATCATGAAACTGGTCGAGATCGTGCGCGGCATCGCCACCTCGGCCGAGACCCATTCCGCCGCCGTCGCCTTCGCCGAAAGCCTGGGCAAGACGACCACGGACGCCGAGGACTTCCCCGCCTTCATCGTCAACCGCATCCTGGTGCCGATGATGAACGAGGCGATCTTCGCCCTGTACGAAGGCGTCGGCAACGTCGCCTCGATCGACAAGGCGCTGCGCCTGGGGGCCAACCATCCGATGGGGCCGCTTGAACTGGCGGACTTCATGGGTCTGGACGTCGTCCTGGCGATCATGAACGTGCTGTACGACGGCCTGGCCGACAGCAAATACCGCCCCTGCCCGCTGCTGGTGAAATATGTCGAGGCCGGCTGGCTGGGCAGAAAGAGCGGACGCGGCTTCTACGACTATTCCGGCGACACGCCGGCGCCGACGCGATGAGCCGGTTCGAAAGCTATTCCGATCTGCCGGGCCAGGCGACCATCGCCGCACGGCCCGCGCCTCTGTATCCGATCCTGGCCTGCCTGGCCGGCGCGGCATGGCCGCCGCTGTGGCTGACCCTGCCGTTCTGGCGGCCTCATGCCTTCATGCCGGGACGTGACATGGACTGGCGGCTGGTGGTGATGGTGATCGGCCTGATCACCGTGCCGCTGGCGCTGTATCGCATCCTGAACGAGCGCAAGCGCGACGGACGTCCCGGCACGCGGCTGGGCGTCGTCTGGCGCTTCATGATGTACGGCGGCCTGGCGGCGGCCCTGGTTCAGATCGTCGTCGCCCTGGGCATGAGCGTCATGGGCTGGATCGAGGCCGGCGACTTCATGCAGGCCCTGGGCGCCACCGAGACGACCCTGCTGATCTTCGGCGTCGGCGGCCTGCCCATCGCCATGATCGTGGGCGTCAGCTACGCCCTGTGGGCCGGACTATGCGCCGCCTTCATCGCCTTCGAGGCCCGGCCGGCGGTCAAGGACAGACTGGGCCTGATGCCCAAGCGCTGAGGCCGCCGCGCTCAAGGCCGACATCTGGGGATTGGGGGATCCGCACATGACTATGGACGATAACGAAGCCGACGCCGCGCCGATGCTGTCGCCGGTCGTCGCGACCTCGCGCATCGCCAGCCTGGACGTCATGCGCGGCCTGGCGGTGCTGGGCATCCTGGCGGTCAACGTCGTCTCCTTCGCCCTGCCCTTCATGGTCTATGAAGACGCGAGCCTGAGCCCGTTCGCGGTGACGGGCGCCAATGCGGTGGCGCGCTGGACGATGGACGTCTTCTTCCACCAGAAGTTCATCACCCTGTTCTCCATGCTGTTCGGCGCCTCGATCTTTCTGGTCGGGGGCGAGCGCGGCGATCCGGCGCGCGGGCGGTTGCTGCGGCGGCGCCTGTTCTGGCTGGCGATCATCGCCCTGATCCACGGCCTGGCCTTCTGGTACGGCGACGTGCTGCTGCTCTACGCCTGGTCCGGCCTGTTCGTGATGCTGATGCGGTCGATGAGGGCCGGGACGCTGATCGGGGTCGGCCTGGGCGTCACCCTGGCGCTGGGCGCGATGCAGGCCCTGGCCACCTGGCTGATGGTCGCCGGGCCGCCGGCCTTCACCGAGGCGATGAGCCAGGGCGGGCCGCAGTACACCGCCGCCATGGTCGCGGACGCCATCGCCGCCTATCGCAGCGGATGGGTCGGGGCGATGGGCCAGAACCTTCAGAGCTGGATGTTCCTGCAAGGGGCCAGCCTGACCATGTTCGTCTTCTCGACCGTGGCCCTCATGATGCTGGGCATGGGACTGTTCAAGTCGGGGTTCTTCAGCGGCCGGGCGCCGACATGGGTCTATGGGGCGCTGATCGCCGTGGGCGGGGCGGTGCTGGCCCTGCTGGGCGTGCTGGAATGGACCGAGGCCATGGCGGCGCCGAACACAGACCCGACGCGCGGCCTGGCGGGGGCGGTCGCCTCATTCCCGATCTTCGTCACCCTGGCCTATGTCAGCCTTATCGTCCTGGCGACGACGCGGGGCCTGACTAAGCGAGGCCTGGCGTGGATCACGGCGGCGCTGCGGCCCGTGGGCCAGATGGCCTTCACCAACTATCTGACCCAGACCCTGATCATGACGACGATCTTCTACATGCCCTGGGGGCCGCGGCTGTTCGGGCAGGTGGACTATGTGCAGATGTGGGGCCTGGTCCTGGGCGTCTGGGCGCTGCAACTGGTCTGGTCGCCGCTGTGGTTGTCCCGGTTCAGCATGGGGCCGCTGGAGTGGGTTTGGCGCTGTCTGACCTATGGTCGTCGGGTGCCGATTCAGAAACCCGGCTGACGGCGCTTTTATCGCAGACGCGAAGGGATTAACTGAGGGCCATGGCCGCCCAGGATACTCCCGCCGAAACCTTCAAACGCGCGCTGGGTCATGCCGCTCGGGCGCTGGCCGAACAGCCCGAGCTTGAGGTGACGTTCGGATCCGACGGCCCCAAGCTGTCGAACGGCGTCTTGACCCTGCCCCATCCCCCGCGCGATCCGTCGGGGCCCGAGAGCGCATCGTTGCGCGGCCAGGCCGACCGGCTGGCGCTGCGGCTTGCCAATCACGACGTGGCGGTGAACGCGAAGATGCGGCCGGCGGACGTCAAGGCGGCCGAGGTGTTCGACGCGGTCGAGCAGGCGCGGGTCGAGGCGTTCGGCTCGGAACATTTGGCCGGGGTGCGCGACAACCTGGGCGCCGCCCTGATCACCCGGTTGGAAAAGACCGGCGCCCTGCGCATCAGCGACGCCGACCGCGTGCCGGTGTCCGAGGCCGTGGCGCTTCTGGTGCGCGAGCGGCTGACCGGACGGCCCGCCCCCGACGGCGCCAAGGCCATGCTCGATCTGGTCCGCGCCAATATCGAGGCCAAGGCGGGCGCCAAGCTGGACGCCCTGGCCGGCACGGCGGGCGACCAGGAAGGCTTTGCGCTGAAGATGCGTGAGGTGCTGCACGCCCTGGACCTCGACCCCGGTGACGGGCGCGGCGAGGACTCATCCGAGGATCCCGGCGACGAGGAACCCGATCCTCAAGACCCTGCGGCCGACGACGATCAGGACGAGGAAGAGCAAGAAGACGGCGGCGAGGGCTCCCAGTCGATGGAGGGCGACGCCGACGATCAGTCCTCGGAAGAAGAACGCGAGAGCCGTCCCGAGGGCGCGCCCGCCGATCCCGACGGCGAAGGCTCAGACGACGGCCCCGAACTGCAGGAAGGCCAGCAGCCGAACCGCCAGCAGACGGCCAACAACGGCCGCGCGGTCGACTTCTACCGCGTCTTCACCACCGCCTTCGACGAGGTGGTGGACGCCGCCGACCTGTGCGACCCGGTGGAGCTGGACCGACTGCGCGCCCTGCTGGACGGTCAGCTGGCCATCCTGTCCAGCGTCGTGTCCCGCCTGGCCAACAAGCTGCAACGCCGCCTGCTGGCCCAGCAGAACCGATCCTGGGTCTTCGATCTGGAAGAGGGAATGCTGGACACCGCCCGTCTGACGCGGATCGTCACCGACCCCACCGCCCCCCTGTCGTTCAAGGCCGAGAGCGAGAGCCCGTTCCGCGATACGGTCGTGACCCTGCTGCTGGACAACTCCGGCTCGATGCGCGGGCGGCCGATCATGGTGGCGGCGGTCTGCGCCGACATCCTGGCGCGCACCCTGGAACGCTGCGGCGTCAAGGTCGAGATCCTGGGCTTCACCACCCGCGCCTGGAAGGGCGGCCAGAGCCGCGAGGCCTGGATCAGCGCCGGCAAGCCCGCCAATCCGGGACGCCTGAACGACCTGCGCCACATCATCTACAAGGCCGCCGATGCGCCCTGGCGCCGGGCCAAGAAGAACCTGGGCCTGATGATGCGCGAGGGCCTGCTGAAGGAAAACATCGACGGCGAGGCCCTGCAATGGGCGCACAATCGCCTGCTGGCCCGCACCGAACAGCGCCGCATCCTGATGGTCATCTCCGACGGCTCGCCCGTGGACGACTCGACCCAGTCGGCCAACGCGGCGCTGTATCTGGACAAGCATCTGCGCCAGGTCATCGCCGAGATCGAGGATCGTTCGCCGGTCGAACTGCTGGCCATCGGCATCGGCCACGACGTGACCCGCTGGTATCGCAAGGCCCTGACCATTGTGGACGTCGAACAGCTGGCGGGCGCCATGACCGAGAAGCTGGCCGAACTGTTCGAAAATGAAGGCGCGGCAGGTCCCACGCGACGGACACGAAAGAAGCTGGCGGCATGAGCCGTTTCGGTCGTCTCGCCTCCGTCTGGATCGCGCTGTCGCTGACGGCCTGCGCCGCCTCGCTCGGCGCGCCGCGGCCCTATCCGCTGTCGTCGGACGGCTGGACGCCGGCTGTCGCGGAACTGAGAAGCGTCAGCCTCGGCCTGCCCGGCGGGGCGCAGTTGGCGGACGGCGTGAGTTTCGCCGGGGGGCTGCAACTCATCGCCGCCCCGACGTCGCCCCTGCACAGCCTGTCGGACCTTAAGCTGACCGGCGACGGCGGCTTCGTCACCGTGTCGGATGCGGGCGATCTGGTGCGCGGGGACATTCGTCTGGACGCCGCCGGGCGACTGATCGGCTTGGATCATTTCCGCTCGCGCCGCCTGACGCTGGAAGACGGTCGGGCGATTTCCGACAAGCAGGACGGCGATGCCGAAGGCTTGCTCGTCACGCCCTCCGGCGACCTGCTGGTCACTTTCGAACGGCGTCACCGGATCTGGAACTACGGCCCGCTGTCGGCCCTGAAGGCCCAGCCGACGCCGATGCGGGCGCCCGACTTCGCCTTCACCGAAAACGACGGGATGGAAGGCCTGGCCGTCGCGCCCAACGGCTGGCGCGTCTCGGGCGAGGCCGGCGGCGTCTGGGACTGCTCATCGGCCCGGTGCACGGTCGTGACCGCCCCGCCCGAGACGCCCATTCCCGACAGCGATTACCGCATCACCGGCCTGGATCGTGATCCATCCGGCGCCGGGTGGTTCGTGGTCCAGCGGCTGTATCGCGCGCCCATCGACATGCGCGCACGCGTTCGGCGAATGGCCCCGGACGGAACCCTGGGGCCGATCCTGATCGAGCTGAAACTGCCCGGCACCACCGACAATTTCGAAGGCATCGCCGCCGAGATCCGTCAAGGCAAGACGCGCCTCTACATCCTGTCCGACGACAACTTCAATCCGGCCCAACGCACCCTGATGCTGGCCTTCGATCTGGACTGACCGTCAGGCGGCGCCGGCCCACTGGGTCGATTGGGCCGTCGTGTCGTCGGCGCGCAGCGCGCGCACGAAGTCGTCGCGCCAGATGCCCACATCGGTGGCGCGCACCACTTCCATCAAGGCTTCCCATTTCCGAATACGCTCGGCCAAAGGCATGGTCAGCGCCTTCTGGATGGCGTCTGAAAGCTCCTCGCGGCTGTAGGGATTGACCAGCAGGGCCTCGCCCATCTGCTCGGCCGCCCCGGCGAACCGCGACAGGATCAGCACGCCCGGATCTTCGGGGTTCTGGGCGCAGACATATTCCTTGGCCACCAGGTTCATGCCGTCGCGCAGCGGCGTGACCAAGCCCACCCGCGCCGCGCGATAGATGCCGGCCAGCTGATCCCGGCGATAGGTGCGGTTCAGGTAGCGGATCGGCTGCCAGTCCATGTCGCCGAACGCGCCGTTGATCCGCCCTGCCAGGGCGTCAAGCCGCGCACGAATATCCTGATAGCTATCCACGTCGTCGCGCGAGATCGGCGTGACCTGCAACAGGAAGACCTCGCCCCGCATCGAGGCGTTGTCCTGAAGGAACTGCTCATAGCCGAGCAGCCGCTCCTCCAGCCCTTTGGAATAGTCCAGCCGATCGACGCCCACCATCATCGACCGGAAGGCCGACGACGCCGCCATCCGGTCATAGGTCCGCGCCCCCAGGGTCGAGTTCCGCGCCGCCAGGAAGCCGTCCACATCGATGCCGATGGGGAAGACGCCGGTCTGGACCTTGCGTCCGAAACACTCCAGCCCGCCGGTCCCGTCCAGTTCGCCTTGGGCCTCCGAGACCACATAGTCGGTGAACAGGTCGCTCCACTCCTGGGTGTGGAACCCGATCAGGTCGAAGTCGAACATGGATTCCACCAGCCGCCGATGGTGCGGCAGGGTCACCAGCAGCTGACGCGCCGGCCAAGGCGTGTGCAGGAAGAAGCCGATCCGGTTTCTGATTCCCAGGCGGCGCAGGTCCCGCGCCATCGGGATCATGTGATAGTCGTGGATCCAGATCATGTCGTCGGGCTGGATCAACGGGGCCAGCACCTCGGCGAAGCGGCGGTTCACCCGCTCATAACCCTCGCCATACGACCGCTCGTACTGCGCCAGATCGATGCGGTGGTGGAACAGCGGCCACAACGTCTTGTTGGCGTAGCCGTTGTAGTATTCGTCGACGTCCTGCGCTTCCAGATCGACCAGGCCCACGGTGACGCCGGCCCGGTCCTCGATCTTCACCTCGCCGGTGTAGTGTTCGATCGTCTCGCCGGACCAGCCGAACCACAGCCCGTCGTATTTTCTCAACGCAGCGGACAGGGCCATGGCCAGGCCGCCGGCAGACCCTGCGGCGGGGTCGGTCGGGGCGGAGACCCGGTTGGAAACGACGATAAGGCGGCTCATGACTTCACTTCGAACGGCGACCCCAGCCCCGGGGTCCGGATATTAACGCACATCGGTCCACGAACGGCTCAACAGCACGGCGCAATTGATGATCCCGACAAGCGAATAGGTCTGCGGATAGTTGCCCCACAGCTCGCCATCGTCGATCGAGATGTCCTCGCTCAACAGGCCTGCGGCCGTGCGGCGGTCCAGCATTTCCTGGAAGATGGTGCGCGCCTCCTCGATCCGGCCGTTCTGGTGCAGGGCCTCGATGAACCAGAAGGTGCAGAAGTTGAACGCCGTCTCGGGCTCGCCGAAATCGTCCGGCTCGACGTAGCGGAACAGGAACGGCCCCTTCTTCAGATCGCGCTCGATGGCGTCGAAGGTGGCGACCTGACGCGGATCGTGCGCCTCCAGGAAGCCGAGATCGGTCATCTGCAGCAGGGAGGCGTCCAGCTCGCGTCCGCCGAAGCTGGCGGCGAACCGGCCTTCGTCGGGCAGGTAGGCTTCGGCCTCGATCCGCTCGCGGATGATCCGCGCCCGCTCGCGCCAGAACTCGCCCCGATCCGGCAGGCCCAGATGGTCCGCCGCCTTGGCCAGGCGGTCGCAGGCGGCCCAGCACATGACGGAGGAATAGGTGTGGACCCGCGCGATGGTGCGGAACTCCCACAGGCCGGCGTCGGTCTTGTCGTGCATGGCGAAGGCCCGTTCGCCGATGGTCTCCAGCGCACGGAAGTCTTCGAGCGTGCCGGGGCGCAGCAGGCGCGCGTCATAGAAGGCCTGGACCAGCGGCAGGACAATCTGTCCGTACACGTCATGTTGCAGATGCTCGTGCGCCTGATTGCCGATCCGCACCGGCTTCATGCCGCGATAGCCCTCGACGGAATCGACGATGCTTTCGCCGATGCCCGGCTCCAGACCCACGCCATAGACCGGCTGGACGTGACCGCCGGCGGAATCGTCGACCAGATTCCTCAGATAGACGAGGTAGTTCTCAAGGATGTCCACGGCGCCCAGCCGGTTCAGCGCCCGCACCGTATAGTAGGCGTCGCGGATCCAGCAGTAGCGATAGTCCCAGTTGCGCCCGCTTTCCTTGAACTCGGGCACCGAGGTCGTCATGGCCGCGACAATGGCGCCGGTCTCTTCATAGGCGCAAAGCTTGAGCGTGATCGCCGCCCGGATCACCGCCTCCTGATAGTCCAGCGGCAGATAGAGTTTGCGCACCCAATCCTGCCAATAGGCCACCGTCCGGTCCAGCGCGCCTTGGACCCCGTGACCGACATCCTGGTCGTAACCTTCGTCCGGGCCGAGGAAGAAGGCGTGCGGCCGCTCCAGCCGGAACACCCGTTCCTCCAGCACGTGCGACACCGGGCAATCCGTCGTCAGGCGGAAGGTCACGTCGGCGCACATATAGCGGACGTGGTTGGAGCCGGAGGTATGCGGCGCCGGGCGCGCCCCCCAGTCCGTCGAGGGCCTCAATCGCACGCGAATGCGCGGCGTGCCGGACAGCGGCCGCACCATCCGCGCGAAGGCCAGCGGGCGATAGGTGCGCGAATGTTTGGGATGGCGCGGAGCGAAGTCGATGATCTCGGCGCTCGAACCGTCCTCGGCCGTCATCACCGTGCGCAGCACCGGGGTATTGCGGACATAGGCCTGCTCGATCGATGTCATCCCCTCCATCTCGATGGCCCAGAAACCGTGCTCGGGTTCCTCGCCGTCCATCAGGGCGGAAAACACCGGGTCGCCGTCCACACGTGGCGCGCAGGCCCAGACGAAGCGGCCCTGACGGTCGATCAGGGCGCTGACGCCGCAGTTGCCGATGGGGAAAAGATCGAGATTGGGCTTCATCGGTTCAGGCCTTCGCTACGGCTTCAAGCCAGGTCAGTACGGCGTCGACATCGTCCAGGCGGTAACGCGCCGCCGTCTCGCGCTCGGGCCCGACCAGCACGCCATAGCCGCCAAGGGCCGCCGCCGCCTCGAACCCGTATTCGTCGGTCAGGTCGTCGCCCAGCATCACCGGAACCGCGCCCTTGAACGGCGCCTCCTGCATGAAGGCGGTCACAGCCGTGCCCTTGTCGGCTCCCGGCGTCTTCAGTTCCAGCACCATATGGCCGGGTTGAAGCGTCAGGCCGGTCTCGGATTGCAACTCTGCAGCCAGCGCCTTGGCCGCGCCCGCCTCGTCTGGCGCCTGGCGGTAATGCAGGCCGACCGATACGCCCTTGTCCTCGACGATGACGCCGGGTCGGTCGGCGGCGAAGGCCTCGAAGGCCTCCATGGCCTCGGCGACCCCAGCGTCCGCCGTCTTGCGCTGGATCGAGCCGTCCTTCAGCCTCCGCTCCAGACCATGCACGCCCGAACCGGACATCAGGGCATTGTCGGAGATGCGGTCGATCTCGGCGATGGTGCGCCCGCTGACGATGGCGACCCGACCCGACAGTCGCGCCTCGACCGCCTTCAGCGCCGCTGTCCGACGCGCCGTCGGCACGACCGCATCCGGCGTCGGGGCCATCGGCGCCAGCACCCCGTCCATGTCCAGAAACAGGGCGATCCCGTCGGCGACGATAGGCGGTGTCGGGAGCAATAGCGAAGCGGCTCCGGCATGAGACGGCATTGACGATCAGACTCTTTGTTTGACTTCCCCGACCACCCTAACGCGCCAATGCGGCAAAGGTTGACCCGAAACCGACAAAGTCGTCTGAAAGGACGCGTTGCGCGCGGCGTTGGATTACGGCAGATCGCGCGCCTCGAAGAAGGAGAGCCCGGTTGCGGGCCAGAACACCATGACCGAGATCGCTCACTCGACCCCCGAAGACATCGCCGCCATGACAGATCGCGCGCGCGAGGTCGTCCGGCTGAACATCGAGGCGCTGGAGGCGCTGGAGCGGTCGATCGATGTCTCCATCGCCCGCGCGGTCGATGTCATCATGAGCCGGCCGGGCTATGTCGTCGTCACCGGCATGGGCAAGTCGGGCCATATCGGCAACAAGATCGCCGCGACCCTGGCCTCGACCGGCACCAACGCCTTCTTCGTCCACCCGGCCGAAATGAGCCACGGCGACCTGGGCATGCTGCGCCCGGACGTGACCCTGCTGGCGCTGTCGAACTCGGGCGAGAGCCGCGAACTGCGCGATCCGCTGATCTATTGCCAGCGCAACGGCATTCCCGTCATCGCCATCACCCAACGCCCCGCCAGCTTCCTTGGCCGCAACGCCGCCGTCTGCCTGACCATGCCCAAGGTGGCGGAGGCCTGTCCCAACGGCCTGGCGCCGACGACCTCGACCCTGATGGCCCTGGCCCTGGGCGATGCCCTGGCCATGGTGCTGATGGATCGTCGGGAGTTCACGGCGATGGACTTCGGCCTGCACCATCCGGGCGGCGCCTTGGGCATGAGCCTGCAGAGCGTGCGTGAATGGATGGGCGACAACGCCGCCGCTCCGGCCAGCGTCCCGCTGAACGCCAGCTTTGGAGACGTGGTGTCGGCCGTCACCGAGGGCCGCAAGGGCGCCGTCGCCGTGCTGAACGACGACGGAACCCTGGCCGGGATCGTCACCGACGGCGACCTTCGCCGCGCCTTCCAGCGCGACACCACCCATCTGACAGCGGCCGACATCATGGGCGCCAACCCGATCACCGTCGATCCCGACGCCCGCATGAGCGACGTCGTGGACTTGCTGACCGCCAACAAGATCGCCAACCTGTTCGTGATCGAGGACGGAAAGCCCACGGCCATCGTCCATGTCGCCGAACTGATGCAGGCCGGTTACGTCGCCTGAAATGCGTATTCTCTATGACGCCAGCCGGCTGATGAGCCGGGCCGATCGCTCCGCCCCGACCGGCGTGGACCGGGTCTGTCTGGCCTATGCCGAATGGCTGCTGGCCTCGCCAAACGTGACGACCATTCCGGTGCGTGGTCGCAAGAACCGCCTCATTGCGGTCGATATCGACTGGTTCCAGCGGTTCGTCGCCGATCTGAGAGCAAAGTGGAACGGTGCGGTCAGCGCACCCGCCGACTTGGCGCACGAACAACGAATGCTGGCGGCGCTGACGGCTGCGACCAGGCCCGCCGCCTCAGTGCTGGGCGCCCCGCCGGCGCCCGCGCAGGAAAAACCCGCTGACAAGGCCAGGGTGCTGAAGCAATTCTTCCGTTCTCGCCATCACACCCCCCTACCACAAGCCGACCTCTATCTGAACGTCGGACACACCACCCTGCATGAGCCGACGGCACTTCAGGCGCTTGAGGCCGCAGGGATCGAAAGGGTCGTCCTGATCCACGACCTCATCCCCATAACCCACCCTGAATTCTGTCGCCCCGGCGACGGTGAGAAACATCACGCTCGCGTCACCAACACCCTGCGTCACGCCAGCCGCATCATCGTCAACTCGGCCTATACTGGCGACGAGCTACGGGCCTTCGCCCAGCGCGAAAATCTGCCACAGCCATTCATTCATGTCGCCCACCTGGGCCTGGAGCCGGCCTTCGTCGCGGGCGATGGGATCACGGCGGCACGGCCCTATTTCGTCCACGTCGGCACCATAGAGGCGCGCAAGAACCTCGCATTGCTGTTGACGCTATGGCGGCGGTTGGAAGAACGTTTGGGCGCCCGCACGCCCTCGCTGGTGCTGGTTGGGCGGTACGGTTGGGAAAACGAGGCTGTGCTGGATCATCTGCAACGCTCGCCCAATCTGCAGGGTGTGGTCCATCAGGCATCCAACCTATCCGACGCCGTTCTGGCTCGGCTGATGCGCGGCGCTCGCGCAATACTAGCGCCCTCTTGCGTCGAAGGGTTCGATCTGCCTGCGGTCGAAGCGTGCGCCATGGGCCTTTCGCTGATCGCATCTGACATCGCACCACATCGCGAACTGACGCCAGGCGCCGAACTTATCGATCCGCTTGACGGCCTGGGCTGGTTGATCGCCATCGAGCGCGCCACGCTTGCGCCGCCGAAGTCCACATCCGCCTATTCGACGCCCGACTGGCCAAGGCATTTCCGCATCGTCGCCGACGCCATCGGTCTGGAAGCTGCTTCGCCTCTGGCGAGCGCGCCCAAAGGCTTGTAATCAATCCGCGAACAAGGGCCATCCAGCTTCATGACGCGCACCATTCTGCCGCTTGCCATCATCGCCATCCTGGGCGGCTGCTCCACATTGCCGCGCGACGGACCGTCGGGCGCCTCGGTCAACGCCGGCGCCACCACCGCATCTGCCTTGGGCAGCTACGCCCTCGTGCCCCTCACGTACGAAGTCACCGAGCGGATCAAGCAGGTCCCCCCCCAATTTTTTGGCACTCTCGCCGCCGGCTCCAGCGACCTGCCCGCAGATATAATTGGCGAAGGCGACACCTTGGCTGTTTCGATCTACGATCCGTCAGGCTCGCTGTTCGGTGGGGCGCAATTGGGGGGTGGGGCTCAAGCCCTGCCGCCCGCGTCGGTTGATCGCAGCGGTTCTGTTTCAGTCCCCTACGCAGGATCGGTTCGCGTCCAAGGCTTGACGCCCCCGCAAGCGGCAGAAGCAATCCGCCGGGCCCTCCGAGGCAAGGTCGCCAATCCTCAAGTGCTCGTGACGATCTCGGGTAACGCGTCAAACACGGTGAACGTCCTTGGAGACGTTGTTCGGCCGGGACGCGTGCCGTTGGGCGTCGAAAGCAATCGCGTTTTGGACGTTGTGGCGGCGGCCGGCGGATCCGCGCGGGCTACGGACGATCTCATCATCAATGTTCAACGAGATAGTGAAACCTACTCGGCGCCTCTGACTGCTGTCACGACACAGTTTGGAGAGAACGTTCGGCTGCAGCGCGGCGATATTGTCAACGTAGTCTACAAACCACGCCGCTTCTCGACCTTCGGCGGCCTGAACGCCGTGGCCCAGGTCGACATGCCGGCCGGCCCCATGACCCTGACCGGCGCCATGTCCAAGGTCGGCGGCCTGAACGCAAATACGGCCAACGCCCGTCGAGTCCTGATCTTCCGCTTCGAACGCCCCGAGGTGGCCCAGGCCCTGGGCATCAACCAGCCCGCCACCCCGCGCGGCGTGCCGGTGGTTTATGAACTGGACTTCAACGACGCCGCCAACGTCTTCGCCGCCACCAACATGCAAGTCATGCCGGAAGACGTTATCTATGTACCGATGGCGGGCGCCGCAGAGGTGCGCAAATTCTTCGAGGTCGTCCAGAGCTTCACCCGCGTCATCTATGACGTATCCGTAACCAGCACGCTCAACAACTGACGTCATGGCCAGACGGCGGGCGCTGCTTTCGGGTCTGCTCTCACGCAAGCCCGCCGCCGCGCCTGCTGACGACCACGTCGACCCGTTCGAGCGCCCCGCCGATCTCGAACCCGACGAGCCCGACGCCCTCAGCCTGGCGCTGGACGAGATCGAGGCCGGCGCGCTCGCCATCTACGCCGGCGCCGGCCTGCCGACGCAGCCCGGTCACTACCGGCGCGAGCCCGATAGCGAGGACTGGACGTTTCTGTCCGCCGACCTTGGGCCATCCGAAAGGTTCGCGCTCGCGCTTGAATACCCGCCGGAGCAGGGCTGGCGGTTCGCGCGGCTTCAGGATCTGGGCGCCCGCTCGGAGCGCCAAGACCTTCGCGCCGCCGCCCGTCTTCTGGGCGATGTCGCAGCGTTGCGAAACGCCCGGCGAGAAACCCTGACCCAGGCCCACCTTCTCACCGCCATAGAACTGGGCGCCGCTTGGCGGGCCTTGCGTGACGCCCAGGCCGTGCGAACCTCCCGCCTCACGCTCTCTGTGCCGGCGCGAACAAGATCTCTCAAAGGCGACAAGCCGCAAAAGCCGCGCTAGAGAGCCCGCCTCCCCGAACAGCAGGCTCCATTATGTCCGACGCCCCCGAAAAACCGCCCGAGTTCCAGCCCGTCGGCCGCATCATCGCCATGCCGGCGGACACCAATCCCGAGGGCGACATCTTCGGCGGCTGGCTGCTGGCGCAGATGGACGTGGCGGGCGCGACGCCGGCGTTCGAACTGGCCTGCGGACGCTGCGCCACCGTGGCGCTGGACGGCATGGTCTTTCACCAGCCCGTTTCGGTCGGCGACGAGGTCAGCATCTACGCCCATGTCATCGGCTCGGGCCGCACCTCCATCCGAGTCCACGTCGAGGCCTGGAAGCGCGCGCGGGGCCAGCCCCAGGCCGCGTCCGTCTGCGTGACCCAGGGCGTGTTCACCTATGTCGCCATCGACGAGCATCGCAAACCGCGCGCGCTTCCCGGCAAGGAATGAGGCTGGCAAGGAATAGGCGCAAATCTTGACCTGACGCCGGGGCGGGCTTACGTCCCGGCCATGGCCATCCGACGCATCCTCACCATCGACATCCCTGCCGACCTGGCGATCCTGAAGCAGGTTTCCAAGCCCGTCGCGGCCGTGGACGACGCCGTCCGCGCCCTGATGGACGACATGCTGGAGACCATGTACGACGCGCCCGGCATCGGTCTGGCCGCCGTTCAGATCGGCGCCCTGGACCGGGTCATCGTCATGGACCTGGGCGATCGTGACGGCACGATCCCCGAGACCGAGGAAGAAGACACCCCCGAAGCGTTCGAAGCACGCAAGAACCCGCGCTTCTTCGCCAACCCGGAGATCCTGTGGACCTCGGACGAGCTTTACACCTACGAAGAGGGCTGCCTGTCGATCCCCGAGTATTTCGACAAGGTGGAACGCCCGGCCCGCGTCCGCATTCGCTATCTGAACCGTGACGGTCAGTCGGTGGAGGAAGAGGCCGAGGGCCTCTACGCCGTCTGCATCCAGCACGAGATGGACCACCTTAACGGCGTGCTCTTCATCGACCATCTGTCGCGTCTCAAGCGGGATCGCGCCGTGACCAAGGTCAAGAAGGCCGCCCGCGACAGGATCGCCGCCTGATGACCAAGATCGTCCGCCCCGAACGTATCGAACGCGCCGCGCGCCGCATCGCGCCGTCCATTCCCCGTGGCCGCTCGCTGATCATCGATTCCGAGGGCCGTCGTCGCCTGACCCGCAGCCAGAAGATCGGCGTCGCCGGGGTCGCGACCCTGGCGGGCGTGGCCCTGCTGGGTGTGGTTGCGGGACTGCTGTTGGACAAGCTGCTCGACTTCGACGACGCCTTGGACGCGGGCGGCGAATGGGATGAGGGCGGCGGCGTCTTCACCCGCTGGCAGTAAACCTCTAAAGGCGTGCCCATGCGCCTTGCCTTCATGGGAACTCCCGACTTCGCCGTGCCGTCTCTGGCCGAGCTGATCGCCTCGGGTCACGAGATCGTCGCCGTCTATTCGCAGCCACCGCGCCCCAAGGGCCGGGGCCAGAAGCTGACGCCGTCGCCGGTTCACGCCTTCGCCGAGACCATGGGCCTGCCCGTCTTCACGCCCGAATCGATGAAGAGCCCGGACGCCATCGCCGCCTTCCAGAGCCTGGACCTCGACGCCGCCTGCGTCGTCGCCTACGGCCAGATCCTCAAGGCCGAGGTTCTGGATGCGCCCCGCCTGGGCTGTTTCAACCTTCATGGCTCGCTGCTGCCCCGTTGGCGTGGCGCGGCGCCGATCCAGCGCGCCATCATGGCCGGCGACGCCCAGACCGGCGTCCAGATCATGCAGATGGGCGTCGGCCTGGACGAAGGCCCCATCCTGCTGACCGAACTGATGGACATCCGCGCCGACGACACGGCCGCCATCCTGTCCGAGCGCATGTCCCATGTCGGCGCCGGCCTGTGGCCCCGCGCGCTGGCCGCCATCGAGCGCGGCAGCGTCACCCCGTCGGAACAGGTCGGAGAGCCCACCTACGCCAAAAAGATCACCCCCGCCGAAGCCCGCATCGACTGGACCCGCCCCGCCGCCGAGGTGGACGCCCACATCCGCGGCCTGTCGCCCTTCCCCGGCGCCTGGTTCGAAGCGCCGTCAGAGACGGGGCCTGTGCGCGTGAAAGCCCTACTGTCGGCCTTGGCGGACGGATCGGGCGCGCCCGGCGCGACGCTGGACGACGCCCTGACCGTGGCCTGCGGGACCGGCGCCGTGCGTTTGATCCGCGTCCAGCGCGAGGGCAAGGCGGCGCAATCGGCCGACGAGATGCTGCGCGGCTTTGCGTTACCGGCCGGGACCGTGCTCGGCTGATGCCGCGCTACAAGCTGACCATCGAATACGACGGCACGGCCTACAACGGCTTCCAGGCCCAGGCGGACCAGCCGACGGTCCAGGGCGCGATCGAAGCCGCCATCCTGGCCTTTTCGGGCGAGCGGATCCGCATCGCCGCCGCCGGTCGCACCGACACCGGCGTCCATGCGACGGCCCAGGTCATCCACGCCGATCTGGAGCGCGACTGGCCGGTCGATACGGTCCTGAACGCCATCAACGCCCATCTGATCAAACAGGACGTCTGCGTCCTGTCGGCCGAATACGCGCCCGACCCGGAGTGGCACGCCCGCTTCTCTGCGACCGGACGCGGCTACCTGTACCGGATCCTGAACCGCCGGCCTCAACCCGTTTTGGAGCGGGACCGCGTCTGGCACGTCAAGAAGACCCTGGACGCCGAGGCCATGCACCAGGCGGCCCAGGTGCTGGTCGGGCTGCACGACTTCACCACCTTCCGCGACGTGGGCTGCCAGTCCAAGTCGCCGATCAAGACCCTGGACGTGGCCCGCGTCTCCCGCTTCGGCGAGGAGGTGCATCTGGTCTTCCAGGCCCGCAGCTTCCTGCACCGCCAGGTCCGGTCGATGACCGGCACCCTGGTCGAGGTGGGTCTGGGCCGCTGGACCGCCCATGACGTCAAGGCGGCGCTGGAGGCGAAAGACCGCGCCCGATGCGGCCCCGTCGCCCCCTCGGCGGGGCTCTATCTCAGCGGCGTGCGCTACGACTGAACCCCGCCTGCCGGCCGGTCAGCCGCGCTGCTGAACCAGAACCTCGGCGATCTGCACCGCGTTCAGGGCCGCGCCCTTCCGCAGATTGTCGTTCGAGACGAACAGGGCCAGGCCGTGCTCGACCGTCGGATCGGGACGCACCCGGCCGACGAAGACCGGGTCCTGGCCCGCAGCTTCCAGCGGGTTCGGCACGGCGGTGACGACCACGCCCGGCGCCTGGGCCAGCAACTCCAGCGCCTGTGCCGCCGACAGCGCCCGCTCGAACTCGACATTGATCGACAGGGAGTGGCCGGTGAAGACCGGCACCCGCACGCAGGTGCCGGACACCGGCAGGCCGGGGATTTCCAGGATCTTGCGGCTCTCGTCGCGCAGCTTCAGCTCCTCGTCGGTATAGCCGTCCTCGCCGAGCGTGTAGTTCAGGGCCACCACGTTCGCGGCGATCGGCACGACCCACTTCTCCGGCGCGCCGAAGTCCACGGCCCCGCCGTCGCGGGCCAGGGCCGCGCCCTGCCCCACGGCCGCACGCGACTGGTCCTCCAGCACGCGAATGCCCTCGACCCCGCCGCCCGAAACGGCCTGATAGGTCGAGACCGTCAGACGCTTCAGGCCCGCCGCATCGTGCAGGGGCTTCAGCACCGGCATAGCGGCCATGGTGGTGCAGTTGGGGTTGGCGATGATGCCCTTGGGCAGGTTCGACAGGGCGTGGGGGTTCACCTCGGCGACCACCAGCGGCACTTGCGGATCGGAGCGCCAGGCCGAGGAGTTGTCGATCACCACCGCCCCGGCCGCCGCCACCTTGGGCGCCAGGGCCTTGGACGTGTCGCCGCCGGCCGAGAAGAAGACGATGTCCAGCCCGGCGTAGTCCGCGCTCGCCGCATCCTCGACCACGATGTCGGTCTCGCCGAAACGGACGGTCTTGCCGGCCGACCGGGCCGAGGCGAACAGGCGCAGCGAGGCCAGCGGGAAGTTCCGCTCGGCCAGCAGGCCACGCATCATCTCGCCGACGAGGCCAGTGGCGCCGACGATGCCCACATGGGGGGGATTGGACGGGGAAAAGGACATTCAGGCGTCTCCTTGAAGGATGGAGGCGCGGGGTTCAGCCGGATCGACCGCCCCGCGCATCGGCGGGGCTTGGGATCGGGGTTCGGCGCTTCAGACCTTGCGCACACCCGAAACCACCCCGCCGAGGCAGGTGGTTTTCGAGGTCATCGCTTTGGTCAGGCGTTGGGTCACGGCGACGCTCTCTAAGGACGAGAATCGTTCGTGTAAACAGCCAAGTTGGGAATGATCGAGCACAGAGGGAGCTATTGGGTTCCCACGGCGCAAGTTTCGTCATCCTCGCCCTTGTGGCGAGGATCCAGACTCCCGGTGCGTTAGCAGGGTGCGCCGCCGTCGAACACCGAGAGTCTGGATCCCAGGGACAAGCCCTGGGATGACGGGTCATCAGTGGAGAATCAGACCTTCGACAGGATCAGCGTGCCGTTGGTGCCGCCGAAGCCGAAGCTGTTGGACATGACGTGGGTCAGTTCGCCCTCGTGCCGCTTGCGCAGGATCGGCATGCCCTCGAAGGCCGGATCGAGATTTTCGATGTGGGCGCTCTCGGCCGCAAAGCCGTTCTGCATCATCAGCAGGCAGTAGATGGCTTCCTGCGCCCCCGCCGCGCCCAGCGAGTGGCCCGTCAGCGACTTGGTCGAGGAGATCATCGGCATCTGGTCGCCGAAGACGGCGCGCACGGCCTCCATCTCCTTGGAATCGCCGACCGGGGTCGAGGTGCCGTGCGGGTTCAGATAGTCGATCCGGGGATTGCCGGCCTGCTCCAGCGCGATCTTCATGCAGCGCTGGGCGCCTTCGCCCGAGGGGGCGACCATGTCATGGCCGTCGGAATTGGCGCCATAGCCGGTGACTTCGGCATAGATGGTCGCGCCGCGCGCCTTGGCCCGCTCGTAGTCTTCCAGCACCACGATGCCGGCGCCGCCAGCGATGACGAAGCCGTCGCGGTTGACGTCATAGGCGCGCGAGGCGACCGACGGATTGTCGTTGAAGTCCGAGGACATGGCGCCCATGGCGTCGAACATGTTCGACATGGACCAGTCGATGTCCTCGCAGCCGCCGGCGAAGACCACGTCCTGCTTGCCCCACTGGATCTGTTCGACCCCGGCGCCGATGCAGTGGGCGGAGGTCGCGCAGGCCGAGCTGATCGAATAGTTGACGCCGCGCATCTGGAACCAGGTCGACAGCACCGCCGAGGGGCCGGACGCCATGGCCTTGGGCACCGCGAACGGGCCGATCCGCTTGGGCGAGCCGCGCTCGACCGTGGTGGCGGCGGCCTGCAGGATGACCTGGGTCGAGGGACCGCCCTCGCCGACGATCAGACCGATGCGGTCATCCTTGATCTCGTCGGCCGTCATGCCCGACGACTTCAGGGCCTCTTCGAAGGCGATGTGCCCCCAGGCCGTGCCGTTGGCCAGGAAGCGGGCCGCGCGACGGTCCACCAGTTCCTCCCACGGGCCGATCTTGGGCGGCGCCCAGACCTGGCTGCGGAAGCCGTATTTGGCGTGATCGGGGGCATGGACGACGCCCGAACGGGCTTCGCGCAGGGACTGGGTGACCTCTTCGGCGCCGTGACCGATGGAGGAGACGATGCCCAGGCCAGTGACGACGACACGACGCATGGTGTTTCCTTCTGATGCTTCTCGACCCGAGGGTCTTCCGCCTTGTTCGCGGTTATATAGGGGCTTAAGCGCCCGCCGCCTCATCCTTCGCGCCGAACAGGCCGACCCGCATGTCGTTGCAGGTGTAGATGACCTGACCGTCGGCCTCCAGCACGCCGTCGGCGATGCCCATGACCAGTTTGCGGTTGATGACGCGCTTCAGGTTGATCTTGTAGACCACCTTCTTGATGTCGGGCGTGACCTGGCCGGTGAACTTGACCTCGCCGACGCCCAGGGCGCGGCCCTTGCCGGGTCCGCCGATCCAGCCGAGGTAGAAGCCGACCAGCTGCCACATGGCGTCCAGGCCCAGGCAGCCCGGCATGACCGGGTCGCCGATGAAGTGGCACTGGAAGAACCAGAGCTCGGGATTGATGTCGAGTTCGGCCTCGACATAGCCCTTGCCGTGTTCGCCGCCGTCGGCCGAAATCTGGGTGATCCGGTCGAACATCAGCATCGGCGGGGCGGGCAGCTGGGCGTTGCCGGGACCGAACAGTTCGCCGCGGCCCGAGGCCAGCAGGGCCTCATGATCGAAGGACGAAGGGTATTGGGACTGGGTCAAGGCGTTTCCGTTTCTTGATACGTTGCGCGCGGGTTACACGACCGCGCCGCTTCGCTCAACAGCGTGCGGTCAGTTGCGCCCCGTGCCCGCCGGCCGATTGGCGTTGCACAGCGCCCGTTCCTGGGTTCCGAACACCGCCCGTTGCGCCACCCAGCCCTCCAGCCGCCGCGCCCGGACCTTGCACCAGCCCTCTTCGCATTCGTCCAGCAGCACCAGGGCGCGCGGTGACAGGCGCGCCCGCACCGAGGCCGTCTCGGATCGGCCCGACCGGATCGGTACTTCCTGTGCGGTGGTGTTGAAGACATAGCGGCGGCCTGACGACACGGTGCGGTGTATCCAGGCGACGGCGCCGTCCGGGTCGCAGATCTTGCGCCATTCGGTCGTCTCGGCGATCACCTGAACCGGCAGGCCGGCGGCGCGGTATTCCCACAGGATCGGATAATCCAGCCCCGGTCCCTGACGCGCGCGCACGTGCGAGGACTTCAGAGAAATCCAGCGCGGCACCTCCAGCCCGGTCGGGGTCGGGCGGCCGTCGGGCATGGTCGCGCCCGCGCTCGCCATCACCCCGAGACCGAGAATCGCCAGAACGACGGCGAGGCGGCGTCGCAGGCTTTGGAAGATGGCGGCGGCTTTGCTAGACACTGAATGGAACGACCCGTCGCGCGGGCTTTCGATCCGTCTGAATCGCCGCCCGCAAACCAAGGCCCGCAATGTCCGCCCGCAAGCTTAAGGTCGTATTAACCAGACGCCTGCCCGACGCGGTGGAAACGCGGATGCGCGAGCTGTTCGACGCCGAGCTGAACCTGAAGGACCAGCCGATGGACCGCGCTGCGCTCCAGGCCGCCGTCCAGCGCGCCGAGGTTCTGGTCCCCACCATCACCGACGTCATCGACGCCGAACTGATCAACGGCGCGGGCGAGCAGTTGAAGATGATCGCCAACTTCGGCGCCGGCGTGGACCATATCGACATCGACGCGGCCGTGGCGCGCGGCATCATCGTCACCAACACCCCCGGTGTCCTGACCGAGGACACCGCCGACCTGGCCATGAGCCTGATCCTGGCCGTCAGCCGCCGTATCGTCGAGGGCGCCCAGGTGGTCGCCGAGGGGCGGTTCGAGGGCTGGACCCCGACCTGGATGTGCGGCCGCAAACTGTGGGGCAAGCGGCTGGGCATTGTCGGCATGGGCCGGATCGGCCAAGCCCTGGCCCGGCGCGCCAAGGCCTTCGGGCTCCAGGTCCATTATCATAACCGCAAACCCGTCCCGGCCCTGATCGAGGAAGAACTGGGCGCGACCTATTGGGACGACCTGGACCAGATGCTGGCGCGGATGGACATCGTCTCGCTGAACTGTCCGGCGACCAGGGACACCCATCACCTGCTGTCGGCGGAGCGGCTGGCCCGGCTTCAGCCCCACGCCATACTGATCAACACCGCGCGCGGCGAACTGATCGACGAGGCGGCGCTGGCTCAGGCGGTGGCCATGCGCGCCCTGTCCGGCGTCGGCCTGGACGTGTTCGAGAACGAGCCGGACATCCACCCCGGCCTGCTGGGCCAGCCGAACGTCGTGCTTCTGCCCCACCTGGGCTCAGCGACGCTTGAGGCGCGCCAGGACATGGGCGACCGGGTCATCGCCAACGTCATGACCTACCAGAACGGCCACCGCCCGCCCGACCGCGTCATCCCCGCGATGCTTTAGCCCGCAGCCAGCAACCGCTCGGCCGCATCGGGGTATTTCTGCGCCAGCCGCGCCGCCCAGTCCGCCCTCAACAGCAGCGGCGTGCGAACCTCGCGGATGCGGCGCTCGACCAGGGCCGCCGCCTCGCGGTGTGCGGGCCAGTCCATCAAGAAGCCCAGAGCCGTCTCGAAATCGGCATAGGTCGCAGCGTGCGCCAGGGCGCGGTCCAGCGCCTCCACGTCGTCGAAATCCGGCAGGCGCGCCAGATAGGCCCTCAGCACCGGCGCCGACAGGTCGCGTTCGAACATCGCCCAGCGAAGCTCTTGCGCCTCGTCCTTGCGGCCCTCGGCTTCCAGCAGGTCGATCGAGGTCGCCTCCCAAGCCGGCGTCAGGGTGGGCGGGCCGGCTTGCGGCGAACGCCCGAACGTCCAGCGCCGATTGCCCGCCGAGGGCGCCAGCGCCGCCTCCAGCGCCTGACGCGCCTCGGGAATCCGGTCGGCGACCAGCAACCGCTTGGCCATCACCGCCGCAAAATCCGGAGAGCCCCGCTCCTCCGGCGTCGTCAGCGACAGCCACAGATCGAGATCGCCCGCCCGGTCCGCCAGCCGCCGCATCGCCGTCCGCATCCCGCGCGCGCTCGATGTCTTGTCCAGAGTGTCCAGCAGCCGCCTGGCCATGTCCGGCGTCAGTTCCTCGCCGCCTGCCCCGATCCAGCGGGCGTATTCCAGCGGCTGACGCTCCACCGCCTGGGCCAGAGGCGCGACGGCCTTCTCGTCTGCCTGAACCGCAGCCCCGGCGATCCGCCACAAGTCCGGCGCCGCCGTCTCGAACGCGGCCGCCAACTCGCCCTTCTGATCCTTGACCCGCGTCGCCAGACCGCGAAACAGGTCGAACCAGGCGATCAGCCGCTCCAGCCCCTCCCTAGGCGCCGCCACGGCCAGATCATCGACGATAGCCCCGCGCAGGATGTCCAGATCCCGCAGCAGGTCGGGGCGCTTCCTCCACGACACCCGCGCCCGGCTGGCGGCGATGGTCGACAGACGCTTGTCCAGTTCCAGCGCCAGCAGGTCCGGCCCGGCCTCGGCCGCCAGCACCAACCTGAGCCTGCGCTTCAGAATGGCGTCCGCGTCGGCCGCCTGCATCAGCAGTTCGCCCAGGCGATCCGCCCCCAACCCGCTCAGATTGGCGGCGTTCAGGCGTTTGGGCGAGGCGGGACGTCGGGCCATCGGGCCTCCTTTTTCACAAGTCTGTCGGATCGGACTCACACGGCTGTCGAAAACCGCTGGCAGGGGAGGAACCGTCGCGAGCGGGCTTCGTTTCCGGCGGCGTATTCGAGGAAGTGTTGCGTTGGACTCCTACTATTGCATCGTCAACCTGCCCGGCGTTCCGGTGCGGGACATCTGCGTCCTCGACGCCGCCGACGACACGGCGGCCAATCAGGCGCTGGAGGAGATCGCCCGCAACTGGGTCGGGTTCGAGACCCTGTATCTATATTGCGGCGAACGGCTGGTGACGGTGCTCAGCAATCCCGCCCTGGGCTTCGCCGCACCTCTGGCCGATCTGGACCTGGCCGACATCCGCTTCGCCACGGCCGCCTGAGGCTCAGCCACCGCAGACGGGGCAATGGGGGTCTGCCCCCACCCGCACGGTGCGCGCCGCGCCCGCCAGACCGTCATAGAGCAGCAGCCGTCCGGTCAGGGCCTCGCCCGCCCCCGTGATCAGCTTGATCGTCTCCAGCGCCGCCATCGACCCGATCACGCCCGCCAGCGCCCCCACGACACCCACGCGCGAACAGGTCTCGGCGTCCGGCGGAATCTCCGGCGTCAGGCATTGATAGCAGGGCCGGCCCGCAAACACACCGACCTGACCGCTCCAGCGGCCCAAGGCCCCCGACACCAGCGGCTTGCCCGACGCGACGCAGGCCGCATTGACCCACAGCCGGGTCTGGAAGTCGTCGGTGCCGTCCAGCACGATGTCGAACGCGGCGACCCGCGCCGCTGCATTGTCGAGCGTCAGCCGCTCGACGAAGGTCTCGACCGCCACGTGAGGATTGAGACCACCCAGCCGTTGGGCCGCAGCCTCGACCTTGGGCCGGCCGATCTCCGCCGTGGAAAAGGCGATCTGCCGCTGAAGGTTGGACAGGCCCACGACATCGTCGTCGATCAGGCCCAGCGTCCCGACCCCCGCCGCCGCCAGATAAAGCGCCGCCGGCGAACCGACGCCGCCCGCGCCGACGATCAGCACCCGCGCGCGTTTCAGCGCCTGCTGCCCCGGCCCGCCCACCTCGGACAGGACGAGGTGGCGCGCATAGCGTTCGACTTCGTCTTCGGAAAAAATCACCGCCCTCTCTAACCCTGCCGACGACAAGGCGCGAGAGGCGCCGCGTCAAACGGCGTCGGCCATTCCCTCGACCAGCCCCGCCAGCACGCGATCCGCATGGGCCGCCGCGTCGTGCTGCATCAGGTCCGAGGCCATGAACGCTTCGGCCTCGGGCGTCGTCTCCAGCCGCGCCATGGCCCAGTTCGGGAACAGACGCTCCGGGACCGACTGGTCGGACACGATCCGCAGATTCTCGTGGCGGCGATCCCGGCTCAGCCGCGCCATGACGCGGTTCAGATCGGCGCGCGCGCCTTCCAGAACCTGCAGGAACCGTCCGTCGTGACGCATCAGCACGCCCGTCAGATGGTCGCGACGATTGTTCTGTTCGGACACGCCGATGATGTCGATCAGGGGCATCAGGCCGGAACCGACCGACCCGGTCGCCTCGCTCACATAGACAATGCGGAACAACGCCATAACCACTCTGTACGCAACTCAGGGCCAAGGCCCGACATCGCGACAGCTAGGCGATGAGGGTTAACAGAAGGCGCCGCCTCGGGGCGGGTCAGAGGCGGGTCAGGCGGCCATCTTGACGTGTTCGCACGACAGCAGCTTTTCCAGCCCCGTGCTGGACAGATCGCTCAATCGACGCCCGTACAGAATATCCTGGGCCTGGGCGTCGTTGAGGGCGCACAGTCGGGCTGAGTCCCGCATCCGGCGCTGCATCACAGGACGATCTTCCAGAATGCGGAGGTTGCGATGACGCGGATCGTTCGACAGGCGCGTCAGCAGCCGGTCCAGGTCGGCCCGCGCGCCTTCCGCCACCTGGGCCGCTTCGCCGTCATGGAACATCATCGCGCTGCTGATCTCGTCGCGAAGGTTGTTGCGCTCCGAGACGCCGAGGATTTCGGCGACCGACTGCACGTCACGACCTGACGCACCGATCATTTCGCTCACGAAAACGATGCGATAAAGCACAACTTATCCCCAGATATCGCCGATCATTGATACAGTCCGCGCCTTCTAGCCAGTATTGGGGTCAAAATAAGACGCCGTTATCCTGATCGACCCTGGACTTGATGCCTGCCGCCCGGCGCGCCATCTGACGGGGATGACACAGAGCGCTTCGAATTTCCCCGACTGGCACGGCACCACCATTCTGGCGGTGCGCAAGAACGGCCGCACCGTCATCGCCGGCGACGGGCAGGTCTCGATGGGGCCGACCATCGTCAAGGGTGCGGCGCGTAAGGTGCGGGTGCTGGCCGGCGGCAAGGTGCTGGCGGGCTTCGCCGGGGCCACGGCCGACGCCTTCACCCTTATCGAACGGCTTGAGGCCAAGCTGGAGCAGTATCCCGACCAGCTGGCCCGCGCCTGCGTGGATCTGGCCAAGGATTGGCGCACCGACCGCTATCTGCGTCGGCTGGAGGCCATGCTGCTGGTGGCGGACAAGTCGTCCATCTTCACCGTGACCGGCGTCGGCGACGTGCTGGAGCCGGAATACGGCGTCGCCGCCGTCGGTTCAGGCGGCAACTACGCCCTGTCGGCGGCCCGCGCCCTGATCGAGGAAACCGAGCTGGACGCCGAACAGGTCGCCCGCAAGGCCATGAAGATCGCCGCAGAGATCTGCGTCTACACCAACGGCAATCTGACGGTGGAGACGCTTCAGGCCTGACCCGGCCGCCGGTTCAGATCACTTCCGCGATCAGGCCCAGCGCCTTGGCCTCCTGGGCCTCGATGTACCAGTTCGCCGGCGCGCGTTTCAGCACGTCTTCCATGGTGACGGAGGATCCCCGCACCAGATTCTCGAACCCCTCGTTCTGAATGGCGATGGAGTGTTCGAGCTCGTTCAGCATCGCCCGGACCGAGGCGATGCAGGTGGTCAGCGGCCCGGTGACGTGCAGTTGCTTGTCCATCTTGCGCTCATGGATCATCACCCGGGCGCCTCGTGTCAGATAGCGGTTCTCCACGGCGAAGAAGCTCATGAAGGTGGCTCCGGCGGAATAGATCGCCGCCTTGCCCAGGAAGACCAGCCGCCGCGACGGATTGATGTCGCTCTGAAATCGCACGTCCTCGCCCATCATCCGCGCCACCTCGGGATCGCCGCCCAGGGTCGACAGCTCGATCACCGTCAGACCGGTCTTGGGCGCGTCGGCCAGCTGATCGCGAAATCGGTCGTACATCGCATAATCGACGGCGCCGGCCAGCAGGATGCGCGGGGTGTCGAAAGCTTCGGCCGTCAAAATGCCGCTCGGGGGCCTGTTGGACATCAGGCCTCCGGGGACGACGCGACGTCGTCGCTGACCGGATACCCCTGCGCCGACGCCCAGGATTTCGCCTCGCCGATGGAGAAGAAGGCCTGATCGCGGATGCGTCGCGACCCGTCCGTATCGACCAGTTCGCACTCCCACCAGCGGATCGTGCGTCGGTCCGACGTGTTGCAGGTGCGGGGTACGAGAAGGGCGTGCGGCGTCATGGCCTCAACAACGGAAAAACCGTGCCCCGGTTCCGCCGCATTGCGATTTGTCTTTGCGTAACAATCGCCTGTGTCCATCGTCCGACATTCGTTGATCCCCCCATATCGCTCTCGCCGCCCATGCAATTTGCGGTGGCCCTTGCCTTGGCTTAAGCGCGCGCCATGACCGACGCCACTCCTCCCCGCCCGCTCGCCCGCAACCCGCGCGGCTTCGCCGACAAGCGCGGCCGCGACCTGACCGCCGAACGCCGCATCGTGGCGCGCGTGTCCGAGGTCTATGAGCGCTGGGGCTTCGAACCGCTGGAGACCCCGGCGTTCGAATACGCCGATGCGCTGGGCAAATTCCTGCCCGACGCCGACCGCCCCAACGAAGGCGTGTTCGCGCTTCAGGACGACGCCGGCTCGGACGAGCCGGGCGAATGGATGGCCCTGCGTTACGACCACACTGCGCCCCTGGCCCGGTTCGCGGCCCAGACGTGGGAGACCCTGCCCAAGCCCTTCCGGCGCTATGCCTATGGTCCGGTCTGGCGCAATGAGAAGCCCGGCCCCGGCCGATTCCGCGAGTTCTGGCAGTGCGACGCCGACACCGTCGGCTCCGACCGGCCCGAGGCCGACGCCGAGATCATCGCCATGGCCTGCGAAGGCCTCGCCAGCGCGGGCCTGGACGCCGGGCAGGCCCAGATCCGCGTCTCGAACCGCAAACTGTTTGACGGCCTGTTCGACGCCGGCGGCGTGACCGAGGCCGGTCAGCGCCTGACGGCCCTGCGCGCCATCGACAAGTTCGACCGCCTGGGCTGGGAGGGTGTCGTCCAGCTGTTGGGCGAAGGCCGTCTGGACGAGTCCGGCGACTATACCAAGGGCGCCAGCCTGCCGACCAAGGTGACGACGGCCATCGAGGCCTTCCTGGCCTCGGCCAACACGCCCGGCCTGACGCGGGCGCAGACCCTTGATGCCGTCGCACGCTCCGGCGACCTGGGCGCGGCGGGCGAGGCGGCGCTGAACGAACTGGCCGCCATCGACCGGGCGCTGGCCGCCATGTCGGTCGGCCAGGAAGCGGTCAAGTTCGACCCCACCATCGTGCGCGGCCTGGAATATTACACCGGCGCCGTGTTCGAGGCCGAGCTGCTGCTGGACACCGTGGACGACAAGGGCCGGCCGGTCCGCTTCGGCTCGATCGGCGGCGGCGGCCGCTATGACGACCTGGTCGCCCGCTTCACCGGCCAGAGCACGCCGGCCACCGGCTTCTCCTTCGGCGTCTCGCGCCTGGCTTCGGCCCTGCGGGCGGCCGGTCGCGGCGCCGAAGACGCCGTGCGCGGTCCTGTGGTCGTCATCGTCTTCTCGGAAGACGACATGACCCATTATCTGACCGCCGTCGCCGAACTGCGCGCCGCCGGGATCGCCGCCGAGCTCTACCTCGGTCGGGCAGGCATGAAAGCCCAGATGAAATACGCCGACCGGCGCGGCGCCCCCGCCGTCATCATCCTGGGCGGGGACGAGATCGCCGCCGGCGAGGTCACTATCAAGGATCTGGACGCCGGCCGCGCCGCCGCCGCCGCCATCACTGACAACGACGCCTGGAAGGCCGAACGTCCGGGCCAGATGAAAATCCCCCGCGATGGCCTGGTCGCCGCCATCAAATCAATTATCGAATAAGCTTCGACAATAAGGCGCCGCGAAGATGAGTTATCGGCGATAAGTCGAAGAAAGTTCGACTCGGGCGAAACCCGCCGTTGACGCGGACGGGGCCGATGCGTCAAATGAACTCACTCGAGGGCAAGCGTTGCTCAAGCGCGCAGCACTCGAAGGCGTTTCGGGGAGGAAACGTCCGCTCTGCAAAGAGCGCGAAAGCCCGCTGCGATGTATCCCCCGCAGCGGGCTTTTTCGTGCCTGGGTCCCGGCGTGGCCTCTGAAAAACCTCGCTAAATTGTCGATGCGATGTCGGGGTTTAGACAGGCGATCGTCGACATGAAAAAGGCCGGGGCGAACCCCGGCCTTTTCCGTTTATCGAAGAAGCGTCACCTTACCAGAGGCGAACGCGCTCCTCAGGCGTCAGATAGTATTTCGTGCCAGGCTGGACGTCGAAGGCGTCGTACCAGGCGTCCACGTTGCGCAGCGGGCCGATGACCCGGAACTGGGCCGCCGAGTGCGGGTCGGTGGCGACCTGCTGCTTCAGGGCTTCGTCGCGGTATTTCGACTGCCAGACCTGGGCCCAGCCGTAAAAGAAGCGCTGATCGCCCGTCGCCCCATCCAGAACCGGCGCCGGCTGGCCGTTCAGCGACAGGTGATAGGCCTCCAGACCCACCGCCACGCCCGAGGCGTCGCCGATGTTCTCACCCATCGTCAGGCCGGGGTTGATGGTGTAGCCGGCGATCGGCTCATAGGTCGCATATTGCGCGCCCAGACGCGCCGTCAGCGCCTCGAAGTTGGCCTTGTCCTCGGGCGTCCACCAGTTGCGCAGAACGCCGTCGCCGTCGGACTTGGAGCCCTGGTCGTCGAAGCCGTGGCCGATCTCGTGGCCGATCACCCCGCCGATGCCGCCATAGTTGACCGCCGCATCGCCGTTTGGATCGAAGAAGGGCGGCTGCAGGATCGCGGCCGGGAAGACGATCTCGTTGTTGGCCGAGTTGTAGTAGGCGTTGACGGTCTGCGGGGTCATGCCCCACTCCGACTTGTCGACCGGCTCGTTCAGGCGGGCCAGATCATAGTTCCACTCGAACAGGCCGCGGCGTTCGGCGTTGCCGACCAGGTCGTTCGCGCGGATATCCAGACCGGAATAGTCGCGCCACTTGTCGGGATAGCCGATCTTGACCGTGAACTTGCGCAGCTTCTCCTGCGCCGCCGCCTTGGTCTCGGTTCCCATCCACGTCAGGTTGTCGATCCGGCGCGACAGGGCCGTGCGCAGATTGGCGACCAGCTCCTCCATCTTGGCCTTGGATTCGGCCGGGAAATACTGGGCGACATAGAGCCGGCCCGCAGCCTCGCCCAGCGACCCTTCGGCGAAGGAGATGGCGCGCTTTTCGCGGGTCCGCTGTTCGGGCTGACCCGACAGGTCGCGCGAACGGAACTCCCATTGGGCGTCCGAGAAGCGCTTGGACATCAGCGGCGCCATGTCGTCGGCGGTGTGGAAGGCTTCCCAGGCCTGCAACAGCTCGACCGGGGTCTCGGCGTAGATGGCCGCGATCTTGGGCATGGCCGTGTCTTGGCGCACGATCAGGCGCGGCACGCCGCCCAGTTCGGCGGCGTCGTAATAGGCCTGCCAGGCGAAGCCCGGCGCGTCCTCGGCCAGCTTGGCGATGGTGAACTCGTTATAGGTCTTGTCGCGGTTGCGGTTCTCGGCCGGCGACCAGTGGGCCTCGGCGATCTTGCTTTCCAGGGCCACGATCTGGGCGGCGGTCTCGGTCGGATTGGCCCAGCCGATCATGCCCAGCATACGCGCGACATAAGCCTCGTACAGGACCTTCTTGTCGGCGAAACGGGCGTCCAGATAGTAGTCGCGGTTCGGCAGACCGATGCCCGACTGGCCCGTCGAGACGACGTAGCGGGTCGGTTGTTTGGAATCGATGGTGATGCCGGTGCCGAAGAAGGACGAACCGAAGCGGCCGACCGTCTGGCCCATATAGACGGCCATCTTTTCATGGCTGTCGGCGGCGCGGATCGCGGCCAGATAGGGTTGCAGCGGCTGGGCGTCCAACTGCTCGATGCGCGCCTCGTCGATGTAGGAGCGATAGGCGTCAGCGACCTTCGCCTCGTCCGAACCAGGCGCCAGGTCGGTGCGGTTCGCCAGGCCCAGCACCAGTTCCTTCATGCGGTTGTCCGACAGTTCGCGCAGCAGGGCGAACGAGCCATAGCTGGTGCGGTCCGACGGGATCACCAGTTTTTCCAACGCCTTGCCGTTGGCGTACTGGAAGAAGTCGTCGCCCGGCTTCACCGCCGTGTCGCGGCCGGCCATGTCGAAGCCCCAGGTGCCGTAGCGAGGCGCCTCTGTGCCTTTCCAGCCCGCCGCCGTCTCTTCGCCCGAGAACAGGGAAACGATCGAGCAGGTCTCGTCGATGCAGGCGTGGTCGTGGCCGACGTCCTGCGCCAGGGCGGCGCTGGCGGGCAGAAGAAGGGCGCCGACAGCGGCCCCGATAAGCAGTCTTTTCATCACGGATTCCTGGAAGACGCCCCTGAAACGGACGGATCGGGCCGGACCCTAGACCCGGGCGGTGGGGTGTCGCCTTAAAAAAAGTTCATGAAAGCCGTGCGGCCTCTCGCCACGGCTGGGGATCAAGGTCACATACGCGGATACAAGGGAGGGCGGATGCACGGTCAGGGCGGGGACTATAAGGATTTGGTGGTCTTTCTGGCCGCCGCCGGCGTCATCGTGCCCTTGGTCAACCGGCTCAAGGTCAGCCCCGTCCTGGGTTTCCTGGCGGCAGGCGTGCTTCTGGGGCCGGACGGGCTGGGCCGGTTCGCGCAGAGCCTGCCCTGGCTGTCGTGGCTGACCATCAGCGATCCCGGTCAGTTGGCCCAACTGTCCGAACTGGGCGTCGCCTTTCTTCTGTTCATGATCGGGCTGGAGCTGTCGTGGGAACGGCTGCGCGCCATGCGCCGGCTGGTGTTCGGCCTGGGCCTGATGCAGGTCGTGGTCTGCACCGCCGTTCTGGCCTGTGGTTTCCTGCTGATGGGCCAGACGCTGGCCAGCGCCGTGGTGCTGGGCATGGGCCTGGCCCTGTCCTCGACCGCCGTGGTCATGCCGGTCCTGGCCGAGCGCGGCCGGCTGAAGGGGACCGTCGGTCGCTCCACCTTCGCCATCCTGCTGGCCCAGGATCTGTCCGTCGCCCCCATCCTGATCACCGTCACCGTCCTGGCGGCCCTGGCCCAACAGGGCGGCGCGCTGGACACCGCCGTCCTGGGGCGCGCCCTGTTCACCCTGGTGCCGGCGGCGCTCGGCCTGGGGCTGATGGTCCTGCTGGGCCGTGTCGTGCTGCGGCCGATGTTCCGGTCGGTGGCCAAGGCCCGCAAGGTCGACCAGGGCGGCGAACTGTTCGTCGCAGCCTCTCTGCTGGTGGTGGTCGGCGCCGGCCTCGCCGCCCAGGCCAGCGGCCTGTCGATGAGCATCGGCGCCCTGCTGGCCGGGGTTCTGCTGGCCGAGACCGAGTTCAGGCGCGAGGTCGAGGTCTCCATCGAACCGTTCAAGGGCCTGTTGCTCGGCGTCTTCTTCGTCGGCGTCGGCCTGGGGCTGGACCTGGACGCCATCGCCGCCGATCCCGTCGGCGTCTTCGGCCTGGCCCTGGCGCTGACGGTCGTGAAGACGGGCGTCATCTTCAGCCTGGCGCGATTCTGGGGCCTGGGCGCGCGACCCGCGCTGGAGACGGCCCTGGTCCTGGCCCCGGCGGGCGAGTTCGCCTTCGTCGTCTTCGCCACCGGCCTGGTCGAAGGCCTGGCCCCGCCGCAACTGACCAATACCGTGGCCCTGTCGGCGACGGTCAGCATCTTCTCCATCCCCCTGCTGGCCCTGCTGGGTCAGCGGCTGGCGCGCAAGACGGCGCCGGATGGCGAGCGCCTGCCCGACCTTCCTCCGCCCGAGGCGATGGACGGGGCCGTGATCATCGTCGGCTTCGGCCGCGTCGGGCGGCTGATCGGCGAGATGCTGAAGGAGCACGACCAGGCCTTCATCGCCCTGGACACCGATCCCGGCATCGTCTCGGCCGGCCGGCGCGACGGCTTCGACGTCTTCTATGGCGACGCCGGGCGGCGCGAGATGCTCCAGCACTGCGGCGTGCAATCCACCCGCGCCCTGATCGTGACCATGGACGCCCCGACCAAGGTGGACGAGGTGGTCACGGCCGCGCGATCCATGCGCGAGGATCTGATCCTGATCGCCCGCGCCCGCGACGACCAGCACGCCATGCGACTGTATGGACTGGGCGTCACCGACGCCGTGCCGGAGACGACCGAGGCCAGCCTGCAGCTGGCCGAAAACACCCTGGTCGATCTGGGTGTGCCCATGGGTCTGGTGCTCGCCTCCATCCACGAACGGCGAGACCAGTTCCGCAAGGCCTTCCAGGCGGCGACCCCGATCGAGCGCCGCAATCGCCCCAGCCGGGCGCTGCGTCGCACGGTCCGTCCGGCCAAAACTGCCCCCAGCCAAGACTAGGGACTCATACCTACGGTCGCCAAGCGGACCCATTTTCGTCATGGTTCCATGATGCAAGCGCGGCTTCCGTATCCCTGCATCTTCGGAGCAGCAGCGCCCATCCGTCCCGCCCTCGGGCCGAGATATTCACCTGAAGTCGATGGCGGATGCTCCCCCGCATCCACGACTTAAAGTAGAGTAAAAGCCTGATTTATGACTGATACTGTCGCAACACTCGCCGTCGAACCCCGCCTGAACCGGCGCCAGGCCGCCAAGATCCGCACGCGACAAAAGGTTCTCGACGCCGCCCGTTCTCTGTTTGCAGAGCGCGGCTACGAGCCCGCCACCATCCGCGACATCGCCAAGGGCGCAGGCATGTCCACCGGCGCCGTCTTCGCCAACTTCCAGGACAAGGCCGAACTGTTCGAGGCCGTCCTGACCGAGGACATGACGCGTCTGGCCGAAGTGGTCGAGGCCGCCGCCCCCAAGGGCGAGCCCGTCCGCCAGCGTCTCGTCACCGCCCTCAGCGCCGGCTACCACTCGTCGCTGGATCAACTGCCCCTGTTCCAGGCCATCGTCGCCCGGTCGTGGTTCCAGCCGCTGGCCGCCGAGATGCGCGCCCGCGCCGCGACCAAGAACCTGCTGCTCGCCATCGGCGGCATCCTGCAGGAGGCCGTGGCCAAGGGCGAACTGTCCAAGGACGCCGACAGCCGCCTGTTGGTCGAGCTGATCTGGGACGCCTATCTGTCGAACTATCGCCGCGCCGCCTATGACGAATGGGACGCGCAGGCCCTGTCGGACCACATGGGCAAGCAGATCGACGTGATCCTGGCCGGCGCCATCACCGCCAAATAGGCCGACGACAAATCGCTTTCGAAAAAGCCGGGTCCGCCAGCGCGGGTCCGGCCTTTTTCTTTGCGTCAGGTCCGACGTTTCAGGGTGACGTAGAAGGCCCCGTTTCCGCCGTGCCGCTGGTGGGCGACGGTGAAGCCCGACACCACGCCGCGCAGCGCGGGCGATTGCATCCATTCCCCGAAGGCCGAGCGGATGACCCCGCCGCCCATCCGGCCCTGGCCGGTGATGACCAGCACCGCCCGCATCCCGCGCGCCTGGCATGAGGTCAAAAAGCCGCGAAGCTGATCCTCGGCCTCGAACCGGCCGAAGCCGTGCAGGTCGATGCGCGCCTCGATGGGGTCGCGTTCGCGCGACAGCCGCTGCTTGCGACGCGGCTCCAGATCCTCGGGCGCAGGCTTGGGGCGTGGGGGCGAAGGGCGTTTTTCGACCGGGGGCGCGGCGGCGACGCGTTTCGGCGACGACTTGGCCAGCGGACGCGCGCGCTCCACCGGTGTGACGACGATCTCGGGCGGGGTTTCGGCGCCGGGGGTGACGCGGGCGGCCTTGCGCGTCTTGGGCGTCGCCACCGATCCGGCGACGCGGGTCCAGATGCGACGGTCTTCGGGCGTCAGTCCGTTTTCGTCGCGGCTTGGACCCTTTCGCCTCATGCCTCGCCGTCATCCTCAATGACATCGCCCGGACCCGGTTCATGGGCCAAGAGGTCGCCGGGCTGGCAGTCCAGTTCGCGGCACAGGGCGTCCAGCGTCGAGAACCGCACCGCGCGCGCCTTGCCCGTCTTCAGGATCGACAGGTTCGCCACCGTCACCCCGACCCGGTCGGCGAGTTCGGTCAACGACATGCGGCGTTCCACTAGGACGCGGTCGAGCTGGACGCGGATGGCCATGCGGAAAGTCCTATTCGAAACGGCTCAGATCGTCAGTTCGGATTCGCGGCGCAGGCGCGCGCCCTCGCGGAACACCTCCGCCAGCACGAAGACGATGAGCACGGAAAAGATCGGGGTCAGCAGTTCGCCGAAACCTTGTGGGTCCATGACGCCGGGCGCCAGTCGCTTGGCGACGAAGCCTTGCGCCACCCAGACGCCGCCGGTCACGACCGCCAGCGTCAGACCGATCTGGCGCAGACGGCGCACATTGTCGGGCTGGAACGGATCGCCCATGGTCAGGGTGCGGATGATGCGGCGCAGGCTGCGCAGGATCAGCATGAAGCCGCCGAAATAGGCCGTCGCAGCGCCCAGGCCGAACAGCAGCAGGGTGCGCGTCAGCGGCAGTTGCTTGCCGCCGGAATCCCCGCTCACGGTGATGTTCACATTGTCCAGGGGAATGAAGATCGCGGCGATGACCAGCAGCAGCAGAAAGCCGGTGATCAGCCACAGCAGGATATAGGCGACGTCCAGCACCACCTTCAGCACGCTGGACACCGAACCTGGTCCCATCGCTTTGAACGGGGCCCTGAATGGGACTTTGAAAGGAATGCGCAGGGCGTTCAGCCCCTTCAGGGCGCTTGCCTCGCCTCGCTTCAGCGGATTTGGCGGCGTCGGCAGGCGCATGGTCTTTCTGATCTCAGGCCGGGGAAGGCGGGGCGATGGCCACGCGGGGTCCGGCGAACCCGCGCGCGGCTCTATACATCGCGGTCTTCATACAGGTCGTCAAAGCTCTCTTGATCGAAAAAGGCTAGATCAGAAGCCTTGGAACAGAATGACGACCAGGGCGGTCGGCAGGGCGGCGATCAGAACGGTGCTGACAAAAGCAGCGCCGACCTTGTCGAGCCACATCGAGACGTTCATCGTGTGCATGGTATTTCTCCGTCTTTCCTGTTTGGGCGATTATCGCCCTTTGCATTTTTTAATCGCATGATCGTTTCCGTTTTCGCGGAAGGCATGAACGTTGCGACCTCGTTCCTGACGATCAATAGATAGGCCGTGCGGACGGAAAAGGCACGTTACATATCGTTTAACGATATTAAACTTTGGCAATAGACTGTTTCAGGGGCGTGATCGTCGATGAATCTCAAGCTTATCAAGGGGATGCGGCTCGTCGTCGCGACTCATAACCCCGGCAAGGTCCCGGAAATCTCGGCGCTGCTGGGCGGAAATTACGAGATCGTCACCGCAGGCCAGTTGAATCTGCCCGAGCCGGACGAGACCGAGACCACTTTCGCCGGCAACGCCATGCTGAAGGCCCGCCATGCGGCCCAGCTGTCGGGCGAGGTTTCGCTGGCCGACGACTCCGGCCTGTCGGTCGCGGCCCTGGACGGGGCGCCGGGCATCTTCTCCGCGCGCTGGGCCGGACCGGGCAAGGATTTCGCCGTCGCCATGAAGAAGGTCGAGGACCGGCTGGAAGAGATCGGCGCGACCGACCGCACCGCCTGGTTCACCTCCGCCTTGGCCGTCGCCTGGCCGGACGGCCCCTGCGTGGTGGTCGAGGGCGAGGTCCACGGCCAGCTGACCTTCCCGCCGCGCGGCGACCGGGGCTTCGGCTACGACCCTCTCTTCATTCCCCACGGCGTCGACCTGACCTTCGGCGAGATGGAGCCGCAGGCCAAGGACGCCATCAGCCACCGCACCCGCGCCTTCGCCAAGTTGAAGGCCGCCCTGATTGACTGATCCGCTCGATCCAGGGACCGACATCGGCCTCTACGTCCACTGGCCGTATTGCGCGCGTATCTGCCCCTATTGCGACTTCAACGTCGTGCGCGACCGGGGGCGAGGCGAGGAACAGGCCGGGCTGGTCGAGGCGATCCTGGCCGATCTGCGCGCCCAGAGGGTTCTGACCGGCCCGCGACGACTGGCGTCGATCTTCTTCGGCGGGGGCACGCCGTCGCTGATGGCGCCCCAGGCCGTCGCCCGCATCGTGGCGGCGGCGCGCGACCTGTTCCCGCCCGCCGGTGAGATCGAGATCACGCTGGAGGCCAATCCCACCGACGCCGAGGCCGGCCGGTTCGCCGCCCTGGCCGACGCCGGGATCAATCGCCTGTCGATGGGGGTGCAAGCGCTGGACGACGCCGCCCTGCGCTTTCTCGGTCGCGACCATTCTGCGGCCGAGGCTCTGCGCGCGGTCGATCTGGCCCGTCGGGCCTTCGACCGCCTGTCTATCGACCTGATCTACGCCCGCCCGGACCAGACGCCCAAAGACTGGGCCGGAGAACTGACGGCGTCGCTGGCGCTCGGGTTCGAACACGTCTCGCCCTATCAGCTGACCATAGAGCCAACGACCGCCTTCGGCCGGGCCTTCGCACGCGGAACCCTGACGCCCCCGGACGAGGACCGCGCCGCCTCTCTTTATGAAACCACCCAGGCCGTGCTCTCGGCCGCCGGCTTCGACGCCTATGAGGTGTCCAACCATGCGCGCGGCCCAGCCGCCCGGTCATCGCACAACCTGCATGTCTGGCGCGGCGGCGATTATCTGGGTCTCGGCCCCGGTGCCCACGGCCGCCTGACGCTGGACGGCGTCAGGACCGCGACCGTCGCCCATCGCCGCATCGCCGACTATGTCGTGGGGGTATCGGCCGGCACGCCCTGGTCCGACCGCGACGCCCAGAGCCCAGCCGATGCGGCCGAGGAACGGTTCCTGCTGGCCCTTCGCACCACAGAGGGCGCGCCCGTGGGCCTGCTCTCGGCTCTGGAGCTGTCGCCGGATCGCGCGCCGGTCGCGGACCTGATCGCCGACGGCTTCCTGATGCTGCAAGACGACCGGCTGATCGCCACCGCACGCGGCCGTCCGGTGCTGGACGGGGTTCTGAAGGCGCTGCTGACCTAGCCCTTCCTCAGACCCAGCATCCCCAGCCAGCCACCGCTGGTCAGAAGCGCCACGTCCAGAAGCGCCAGCGGCAGGGGCGTGGACACGGGGGCGGCGATGAAGCGTGAACGCCAGTCCGGCCCGAACTTGCCCTTGTAACTGCGCAAGCCCTGGAAGCCGTAAAGCGCCCCGCCTTCCTCGAATACCAGGGCGCCGACACGCGCGAAGACAGGGGCGATACGGCGATCCTCCAGGCCCGCCAGCGGCGCCATCCCCAGGTCGAAACTGGCCAGGCCTTCCGCCTTGGCCCACTGGGCGCAGCGGATGAACAGATAGTCCATCACCCCGTGCGGCGCGTCAGGCCTGTGGCGCATCAGATCGACCGCCGCCTCATCCGGCGAGGTCAAAAGATTGGCGAAGGCCACGATCCGCCCGCCCTCTCGCACCACGGCCAGCGGCGTCAGGTCCAGATAGGCGGCATCGAACCGACCCATGGAGAAAGACTTTTCAGACCCCTCGTGCATGGCCAGCCAGGCGTCCGAAATCTCGCGCAGCTCGTCGGCGATGGATCCGGCCGAGCCGGGCGGCAGCACCTCGAACGACGACCCTTCGCGTTCGGCGCGATTGACGGCCGTGCGCAGGTTCTGCTTGCCCTTGCCCTCGATGGAGAATTTGTCGGCCTCGATCACCGCCGTCTCGCCGACCTTGCGCACCGCCAGCCCCATCGTCGCCAGATCACCCAGAATATCCTCGCTGACGGAATAGAAGACCGCAGCGCCGCCATAGCTGTCGGCCATCTCGGCGAACGACCACAGCAGTTCACGACGCTCGCTCTTCAGGCCTGCCGGTTCGCCCATGGTGATCCAGCGTCGCCCGCGCACGCGATAGGCCAAAAAGCTCGCCCCCGACGGGCTGAACATCAGGGCCTTGTCGCCCAGCATGGCCAGCCAGGCCTCGGGCGTGGCCGAATCCGCCGCCTTGAGCGCCGCCGTCGCGCGTTCGATGTCGGCGGCGCTGGCCGGGCCGTGATTGTGTGCGCCCGGCGAACTCAGCAAGGAGCGCCCGGCCACGACCAGCGTCAGGATCGCCAGCACCAGCCCCGCGCGCAGGAAGCCCGATGCCTGGCGATCGCTGAGGAAACGCCACCACAGTTCGTCATTATAGGCCACGTCGCGATAAGCGAAGAAGCCCAGCCACAGCATGGCCGCCACCACCGCCGTCAGCAGCAGCAGCCAGCTGGGCCGCAGCGGCTCGCTCAACCTCGACCGACGATTGAAGGCCGACCGGCAGGGCGCCAGCAGGGCCGCGACCATCACGAGATTGATCGCCTGCTGCCAATCCAGCCCCTTCAGTATGGAGAACACCGCCCCCATCCCCAGCACCAGCAGAGCCGCCCAATAGGCGCCGCGCCGACGCCGCCACAGCCCCGCTGACAACAACAGCAACAGGAAGCCGGCGATGCTGGCGACGAAGTGGGACAGGTCGATCAGAATCGGAGACACGACCCCGGTCAGCCGACGCAGCCGGTCGTCGAACTCGGGCGTCACCGCCGTCACCAGCATCAAGGCCCCGGCCACGAACGCCACGATGGCGAAGATCTGCGGCGTCAGCTCATAGGCCAGGCCCAGAAGACGGCGGATCAAACCTGAAGCGTGCTTGGGTCGGCTGGACAAGCGTGGCCTTTCGAATCGTGATTGCCCGAACATAGACCAAGAATCGTCCAACCGGGGCGCTCCCAAGGTCATTTCTGGGCAGGTGAAACAATCCGTAACGTGGGGAGTATATTGCGGTGCGGGCGTCGGGCTCGCGTAACCGGGGACGTTCTCCCATGACCATCAAGACTGTTCTTCTGGCCGGCGCTGCCGCCGCCTTCATGACCGCCGCGCCGGCTATGGCGCAAGAAACCACGCCCGCTCCGGCTGCTGCGCCTGCCGCCGCTGCGTCCTCGCAGCAATCGCTCTCGCTCAACCCCGGTTCGAGCGTCGCAGGTCCTGACGGCGAACTGGGCAAGCTGGAAGGCGTTCAGTCCAATGCCGAAGGCAAGCAAGAGCTCACCGTTCGCGGCGCAGACGGCCAGCTTCGCGCCGTGCCGCTGAGCGGCATTCGCCAGGAAGGCACCGGCGTGGTCGTCGCCTACACCAAGGCCGAGTTTGACGCCGCCGCTCCGATCGCCGGCGCACCGCCTGCTCCGGCCGCCACCCCGGCACCGGCTCCGACTTCGGACCCGATGGCCGCGCCGACCACGGAACCGACCGACCCGGCGATGACCGAGCCGGCGACCCCCGCTCCGGATGCGGCGACCCCGGCTCCGACCGAGCCGCAGTAAAACAGCCCTTCAAGGTTGAATGATGAAGGGCGGTCGGGTTTCCCGACCGCCCTTTCGTTTGCCTGCAATCGATCAACGACATCGCGCAGCAAAAAGGGCGGTTCTTTCGAACCGCCCTCTTCGTCTTCAGCCTATTGCCGGATCAAGCGCGACGCTTGACCAGTCCCAGCAGGAACAGCAGCAGGCAGGCGCCAAGGAACGCCACGATCAGGGTGACGAAGTTGAAGCCGCCGACCGGCGTGCCGAAGATGTTGTTGGAGATGAAGCCACCGAGCAGAGCGCCGATGACGCCGACGATCAGATTCGTCAGCAGGCCGTGATTACGACCCATGACCTTTTCAGCCAACCAGCCGGCGACGATGCCGATGACGAGCCAACCAATGATTCCCAAACCCATGCTGTGGTTCCTTCCTTTAAAAGCCAAGCTGCACCAGTAAATGCAGCTCGGGCCATACGGTTGCGTCGTCTCTTCACGTTCGCCGCAATATCGCCGAACTCGCCTTGGACGCGATCCGGCACGACGATTGCCCCCATCGACGTGTGTCGTCCCGCATCGGGACAGACGTTGAGACGAGGATAACGGCCATGGCCGCCGACATCGACCTGCATTTGGGCCGCCGCCTGCGTCGGCGCCGGCGTTTGATGGGCTTGACCCAGCAGCAGCTGGCCGTCCAGGTCGGCATCCGCTTTCAGCAGATCCAGAAATACGAATGCGGCGCCAACCGCATCTCGGCCGCCCGCCTGTGGCAGTTGTCCGAGGCTCTGGAAACGCCCGTCGCCTATTTCTACGACGGTCTCGCCGAAGCGATGGAGAACGACGCGGCACCGCCCAAGGGCGGCGAGGTCTTCTCGCGCAAGGAGACCCTGGACCTGATCCAGGCCTATTATCAACTGGACGAACGGCCCCGCCGTCGCCTGCTGGACCTAGCCAAGTCCCTCCACACGGATGTAGCCCCAGCCTAAGACGAGCAGGGGCGCCCAAGCCGGCGAAAGCACGGTAAGGGAGCCTCATGACCGAATATGAAGCCTTCGCCATCGAACTGGCGCACGAAGCCGCGCGCGTCACCCTGCCCTTCTTTCGCTCGGACATCGGGCATGAGGACAAGGGCGGCGCCGCCGGTTTCGATCCGGTCACCGAGGCCGACAAACAGGCCGAGGCCGCCATCCGCCGCCTGATCGCCGCCCGTTATCCCGACCATGGCGTCATCGGCGAGGAATACGGTCAGGACCGACCCGACGCCGAACACGTCTGGGTGCTGGACCCCATCGACGGCACCCGCGCCTTCATCTCGGGCCTGCCGCTGTGGACCACCCTGATCGCCCTACGCCAGGAGGCGCGCCCCACGGTCGGCGTCATCGCCCAGCCCTATCTGGACGAGATCTTCATCGGCGGCCCGTCAGGCGCGCGGCTGTTGCGCGGCGAGACCGAGACGCCGCTGGCGGTGCGGGCCTGCGAGAAACTGACCGACGCCGTCATCTCGACCACCGACCCCGACATCTTCAACGGCGCCGAACTGGGCGCCTGGACCCAGGTCCGCGCCACCGCCCGCCTGGCCCGCCTGGGCTGCGACGCCTATGCCTATGCGATGGTGGCGGCCGGCAAGATGGACCTGGTCGCCGAGACCAGCCTGAAAACTTGGGACTGGTCCGCCCTGGTCCCCGTCATTGAGGCCGCCGGCGGCAAGGTCGTCAACTGGCGCGGCGCGGCGCCGGACGACAACGGCCAGATCCTCGCCGTCGGCGACGCCCGCCTGATCGATCAGGCCCTGGTGACCCTGAGACGCGCAGCGGTCTGAGCACCTCGACTGGCGCATATTGACGCAGGTCGCGAGACGGCGTCAGGGTGCTCTCAGTTAGGGAACGATTTTGATGCCTGGGCCATCGAAACTGGTTGTCGGCGTCGACGTGCCCTGGGTCATGAGCTGGAGCGGCGAAGCGATCATAGGCGCTGCGCCATGCCGGACAGTCGGCGGACGCCTTGCCCTGATGCAGGCCAGCGATCCCGGCAGCGGTAAGCCGCAGTATTCGAAGAACCACCTCGTCCGACAGCGTCTCACGATCGCGCGCATGCTGTGCCCGATGTGCGGCGAACCGACCAAAGAGAACGATCGCTGGACCCAGATCGCTGCGCGGCGATGCGCCGGCCAGCTCAGGGCGCGCGGCGGTCAGGTTCGCGCCGACATCGCCGACGACCGGGTGATGATCGACGCCGGCTCTATCGCGCCCCTGCATCGCCGCTGCGTCGATCGCTCGATGAAATACTGCCCCCATCTGCGCGCCAGCGACGACGTGATGGTGATGCGCTTCCCGCGCGAATGGCTGGTCCTGCCACTGCTGGTGAAGTCCGAGACAGGCGATGGCGTTGCGGTGGCCTTTCTTCAGTTGTGCGGCATAACCCAGACGATCGATCGGCGCTGGCGCACCGAAACCACGGCCTGAGACGTTAGCTCGCCGTCACATCCACCGTCCTGGCCGACGGATCAACGACCGCATCCGCCGTCGGGGCGACCATGTCGGCCATGGCGTCGAACTCGTTCAGGAAGACGGCGCGCAGGTCGTCGGCCTCCATGATGACCTCGTGCTTGGCGCCCGTCACCTCGACGTAGCGGCCGCGCGGGATGCGTTTGGCGGCCCAGCGGTTCGTCTGTTTCCACACCACGTCGTCGGCGTCGGCCTGGACGATGACGACCGGCGCCTTGACCGCCTTCAGCGCCTTGGGCTTCAAGGCCCGCTCGCCGGCGTCCAGCGCAAAGGCTAGCCAGCCGTAGGTCGGGCCGCCAATGGCCAGGTGCGGGCAGGCGTACAGCTGCTGTCGCCACATCTCGTATCGGCTCTCGTCCGAGGTCAGGGCGTCCTCGGCGAAGTTGTGGTCGAACGGATCGTCCGGGTCGCCCAGGATGTAGTCGCCCGCCTGGCCGTGGCGAATGTTCCAGCGCACCACCAGCTTGACCGACCACATCGACCGTTTGCCGGTCTTGATCCGCAGCATGGGGCTGGACAGGACCGCGCCCGCGAACCGATCCTCGCCGCTTTCGAGGGTCAGCAGGTTCAGGCAGGCGCCCATCGAATGCCCCACCATGATCCAGGGCTTGGGGCACTGGTCCTCATAGGCGTTCAGCAGGCGGTTGTAGTCGTCCAGAAACTCCTCGACCGCGCGGGCGTGGCCCTTAAGACGGTCGGGCAGCAGGCGAGCCGACAGGCCCTGGCCCCGCCAGTCATGGCTCAGCACGCACCAGCCGCGCGCCAGGAAGTTGCCGATGACCTCGTAGTATTTCTCGATCGGCTCGGTGCGGCCGGGGCTCAGCACCACCGTGCCGCGCACCTTGTCCGCGCTCAGGTGCGACGGCTTCCACAGGCCGGCGCGCAGGCGCATTCCGCCCGCGCCGCGGAACCAGTCGCCCTTGCCGCCGGGGGGCGAGGCGGCGCCGGGAACCCCCATCAGGGGGGCGTTGGCGGCGAAGGCTTGGGCGCGGTTCACTCGGGCTTCCTGAACTTCAAGGTCATGCGATCGCTCTCGCCGATCGCCTCGTATTTGGATCGGTCGAAGGCGGGGTCGGCCGGCTCGCCGCGCGGCGCCGTCAGACGCGTGGGCGCAAGCGTATCGACGCCGAACGGATGGTCCTTGGTGTCGGCCTCATTGGCGTTGATCTCCGACGCCGCGACGAAGACGAAGCCCGCCTCGGCCGCCAGCTGGCGCACGAAGGCCTCCTGGACATAGCCGTTGGCGGCGACGGGATCCTGATCCTCTTCCGGCGACAACCGGTGCTGCTCGATCCCCAATATGCCGCCGGGCCGAAGGGCGGCGAAGGCGTCGGAGAAGGCCTTCTCGACGATGCCCGCCGCCATCCAGCCGTGCAGGGTGCGCATGAACAGGCACAGTTCCGCCGTCCCCGCTGCTGCGGTCACCGGGCCGGACCCCGCGCCGAACACCGTGAACTGCGGCTCGCCATACAGTTTCTTGTCGCTGGAGAACCGCGTGCGGAAGGCGGCGTTCAGAACGGCTTGGGCCGGATCGGCGGTCGGCCCTTCCGGGAACAGGGCGGCGACATAGGTTCCCGCCCCCTTGGCCAGATAGGGGGCCAGGATTTCGGTGTACCAGCCGCTTCCGGGCCAGAACTCCACCACCGTCATGCGCGGCTGAAGGCCGAAGAACCGCAGGGTCTCCATCGGATGCCGGAAGGCGTCGCGCGCCTTGTCCTGGGCCGAGCGCCAGGATCCCTGGACCGCCCATTCCAGCGATCCTTCCGCCGGGCCGGCGGGCTTGGGCGGCGCCTCGGGGGCCTTGGCGGCCTCGTCCTTGCGTCCGCAAGCCGCCACGCCGGTCAAAGCCAGCGCCGCAGCGCCGCTCAGCAGGAACCGACGCGACAATCCGCCCGCGCTCGCAAGACAATCAGCCATTCAATACTCCCGCAGACATCGGGACCCGCGTCCGACACACCTTGGCGGATTGGGCTTAATCAGGTTCGCAGGCCCGGTCAAAACGCAAGAGCCTGATCCGACTGAGTTGAAGCGCTTCGCGCTTCGACGTGGCGGTGAATCAGGCTCCAGCACGACGCACCTATTCCGGCTTGCGGAACCGCAGGGTCATGCGGTCGCTCTCGCCGATGGCGTCGAAGGCGGCCCGTTCCTCGGGCGTCAGGGTGCGGCCGGACGGATCGTTGCGCGCCGCCGACTGGCGGATCGGCGGCAGAGTCCAGACGCCGAACGGATGGTCATGATCGTCCTTGGGATTGGCGTTCAGCTCGCTGCGCGCCTCCAGCACGAAGCCGGCGTTGCGGGCCTCGTGGATCACATAGCTTTCAGGCACATAGCCGGTCGAGGCCACGTCGGCGACGTTCAGACCCTCGGCGCTGCGGTGCTGTTCGACGGCCAGGACGCCGCCCGGTTTCAACGCCTTGAAGAAGGCTTGGAGATAGGGCTGGGTCCGGTCGTTGCGCGACCAGTTGTGGAAGGCGCGCGCCACCAGGATGAAGTCCGCGCTGCCCTCGGACACGCCCATGTCTTCCAGCGGGCGGTTGACGGGCACGTAGCGACCGCCGGTCGCCGCCGCATAGGGTTCCAGGATATGCCGCCACCAGCTGGCGCCGCCCGGCTCGATCTCCACCACCGTCATGCCCGGCGTCAGGCCCCAGAAGGTCAGGGATTCGTAAGGGTGGCGATAGACGTCGCGCGCGCGGTCGGCGGCGGGGCGGGTCTCGGCGGCGACAGCGGCCTGCAGGGCCGTGTCCTCGGCGAAGGTGGGCAGGGCGCTGGACAGGGCCGAGCGCGGCGGCGTCCACGCCCCTTCGGTCTGGGGCGACTGTTGGGCGACGGCGGGGGCGGCGGACAGCAGGACGGCGGCGAGGCCAAAGACGGCAGGACGCATGATCAGGGGCTCCGGGTTCAGGTCCTCCTCCATAGGCAGGCGCGGCGCCCGAGCAAATGACGTTCGCGAGACGCCGGCCAATTTGACGCAATCAAAATCCTCGCCCCCGCGCCCTTGACGCGGTTTTGCAGGTCACCATCTCTTCTCCCGAGAGCGCCGATTTCGGGTTCTCCAGACTGACGACGCCGGTTTCGGGTCGTCGGGCTGCATCCCTACCGTCCGGGCCAAACCGCCGGGCGGCTCAACCTTGCTGATCCTCAGGAGGATGCTGATGCGTACCTATGATTTCACCCCGCTGTACCGTTCGGCCGTCGGCTTCGACCGTCTGGCCAATCTGCTGGAAAGCGCCTCGCGCACGACCAGCCAGGACACGGGCTATCCGCCCTACAATATCGAGACCACCGGCGAAAACGCCTATCGCATCGAGATCGCCGTCGCCGGCTTCGGCCCTGACGAGCTGAATATCGAGGTGAAGGAAAACCTTCTCACCGTGACCGGCCGCAAGACCGCCAACGACGATGCCGCGACACAGAAGACCTATCTGCATCGCGGCCTGGCCGAGCGCGACTTCGAGCGCCGCTTCCAGCTGGCCGACTATGTCGTCGTCACCGACGCGAACCTGGTCAACGGCCTGCTGTCGATTTCGCTGAAGCGCGAACTGCCCGAGGCGCTGAAGCCCCGCCGTATCGAGATCGGCGCCGGCCAGCCCCTGATCGAAGGCAAGGCTGAAAAGAAGGCCGAAGCGGCCTAAGCCGTTTCAAGGCGAACTCTGAAAGGGCGGCGTTCGCGCCGCCCCTTTTTCTATGCCGCCAGATGCGAAAAGGCGGCGACGACCTGTTCATAGGCCGGCCGTTTGAACGGCACGATCAGGTCGCAGGCGTCCGACAACGGGCCCCAGCGCCAGGCGTCGAACTCGACATCGTCGTCGGCCGCCAGATCAATCTCGGCCTCGTCGCCGGTGAAGCGGAAGGCGAACCACTGCTGCTTCTGGCCCTTGAAGCCGCGCCAGGCCTTGGCGTTGTTCATGGCCTCGGGCGGGAAGTCGTACAGGATCCAGTCGTCCGTCCGCGCCAGCAGCTGGACCGAGGTCACGCCCGTCTCCTCGCGCAGTTCGCGGCGGGCGGCGGCTTCCAGATCCTCGCCCGCATCGACGCCGCCTTGCGGGAACTGCCAGTTATGCGGGCCGGGCGTGGCGTGGCGCTGGCCGTACCAGACCAGGCCGTCGCGGTTGAACAACACGACCCCGACATTGGGGCGATAGGCGTGGAGATCTGTCATCGAGTGGCGAGTGGCGAGTGGCGAGTGGCGAGGCCCCGCAGCAAAAACCTGTCGGGCCGTTCAGCAAGGCGCTTCGTGACATAGTCGATGGGGCGGCAGAAGCCGCCACTCGCCACTCGCCACTCGCCACTCGCCACTTTTCTTAACGCCCCGGCCGCATCGACATGGACGAGGCGGGCGCCAGTTGCAGGCCGCGCTGTTCCAGACCGGCGGTCCAGCGGGCGGCGGCCTCGACCGTCACCGGATAGCTGAAGCCGGTCCCCAGGGCCGAGCCGCGCAGCTTGGCGTGAGCCTCCAGCCCGTTCAGGGCGGCGATGATGGCGGCCGGAGACTGGGTCCGGTCGATGACTCGATCCGCGCTGCCCCGCGCCCAGGCGCCCGGCCGGCGCTGGAACGAGCCGTCGTCCAAGAAGGCGACGCCGCGCTGGCGCAGGATGCCCAGGAAGGCGTTCATGCCCGTGTCCGAGCTTGAGAAACGGTCGCCCAGATAGTTGGTCACCCCGAAATAGCCGGTGGCCCGGCCCAGCAGCCAGTCCATCTTGGCCGTCACGTCATCCGCGCCGCCGTCGGCCAGCAGCGTATAGGGGCCGGGATCATTGTCGGGATAGCCGGTCGGCTCCATCGGCATTTCCAGCATGACCTCGTGGCCCTGCGCCCGCGCCTGGTCGATCCAGGATTGCAGGTTGTCGGCATAGGGCACGAAGCTGAGCGTCACTTCCGGCGGCAGGCGTTCGATGGCCGCTCGGGTCGTCACTGCATTCAATCCCAGACCGCCGACGATCAGCGACACGCGCGGCTTGCCGTTGGGGCGGAAGGGGCGGGCATAGGCCTGGGCCGGGACGCGGCCGTCAGGCGCGATCATCGGCAGGACGCCGTTCGGGCCGGGCTGCGACAGGCCCGCGATCGGCGCCTTGGCCAGGGGCGAGGCGGCATGGACCGGCGCGCTATAGGCCGCGCCGCCGCCCGAGACGCTGCCGCCGTCCGGCAGAGTGATCATGGCCTCGCCGCCCGTGGCGGCGTCCCCGCCGCCAGCCAGGTTCTGATAAAGCCCCATCGCCCCCATGGAGAAGGCCTCGAACCCGGTCGGCGCCGGCGCTTGCGGCGCCGGGGCTTCGCGCTCCAGCGCCACATGGGCCGAGGGCGTTCCGGCCTTGGGATCGCCCAGCACCGTCAGGAACAGGGCGCTGGTGCTCAGCAGAAACAGCCCGGCCAGGCCCGCCACGACCGGCGGCTTCTTCAGCGCGTTGATGACGGGCGTGAGGCTCGGGCCGTCCTTTGCGCGCGGAGCGGCTCCGGCGGCGGCGGCGAGGGCGGATTGGCGTTTGGCGAACATGGGCACGGGCGGAACCGATCTGGAATCCTACGCCGCCATCATCGCCCCGCGCCGGTTAAGAAACCCTAACGGCGGGTTCACCATGATCTCTGTGGGGATTTCTGAGGGCGGCTGTCACGGATCGTGCGTTGACGCGGGCGCTTCAGCCCTTCCAGATGCCGATCTCCCTGCCCCGATCTCTATGCCGACCAAGGATCTGCCCGATGATGAGCCCCGCCGCCGACGACGCCCTGCGTGACGAAGTCCGACTGCTGGGCGGTCTTCTGGGCGACATCATCCGCGACGAAGGCGGACAGGCCCTGTTCGACCACGTCGAGGCGGTGCGTCAGGCCTCCATCGCCTATCACCGCGACCCGGCCTCGCATCCCGCCAAGCGGCTGGAGAAGCTGTTGACCGCCATGTCGGTGGATCAGGCGGCCGGGCTGGCGCACGGTTTCGCCCTGTTCTCCCTCCTGGCCAATATCGCCGAAGACCGCTCGACCCGCAGGCGGGCCCAGAGCCAGGCCGAGGCCGGCGCCCGGCCTGACACCCCCGAAGGCGCGCTGAAGCGGCTGGCCGATCAGGGCGTGGACCGCGAGGCCGTGCGCGCCCTGCTGGACCAGTCGCTGATCTCGCCCGTCCTGACCGCCCACCCGTCCGAGGTGCGCCGAAAGAGCGTCATCGACCGGATCGCCGCCATCACCGGCCTGCTGGACGCCTGCGACAAGGCGGGCGACGCGTGCACGCTTGACGCTGTGTCCGAGCCGCTGCGCCGCCAGATCGTCATCCTGTGGGCCACGCGTCTGGTCCGCACCCAAGGGCTGGTGGTGCAGGACGAGATCGACACCGTCGTCTCCTTCCTGGACCGCATCTTCCTGCACGTTGCGCCCAAGCAGCTGGCGGCCTGGCGGCGTCTGCTGGACGCCCCGGACCTGAAGCCCTTCATGCGGGTCGGGACCTGGGTCGGCGGCGACCGCGACGGCAATCCGAACGTGGACGCCACGGTCATGGCCGCCGCCTTCCGCACCCAGGCTCGGGCGGTGCTGACCTTCTATCTGGACGAGATTCACGCCTTGGGCGCCGAACTCAGCCTCGCCGCCGAACTGGCCCAGGTGTCGCCCGAACTTCAGGCCTTGGCCGACGCCGCACACGACCCCTCGCCTCATCGCGCCGACGAGCCGTATCGCCGCGCCCTGACCGGGGTCTACGCCCGCCTCGCCGCCACGCACCAGAAGCTGGGCGACGCCCCCGCCCCGCGTCGTCCCGCCGTCGAGGCCCAGCCCTATCCCGGTCCCGACGCCTTCGAGGCCGACCTAAAGACCCTGCACGACAGCCTGGTCTCGCATCACGGCGGCGTCTTCGCCGACGACCGGCTCAGCGACCTGATCACGGCGGTCGAGGTGTTCGGCTTCCACATGGCGACCCTGGACATGCGCCAGAACGCCGACGTCCATGAAATTGTCGTCGCCGATCTGCTCAAGGTCGCCGGCGTCTGCCCTGACTATCTGGCGCTCGACGAGGAGGGGCGACTGAAAGTCCTGGCCGAGGAACTGGCCTCGTCGCGCCTGCTGTTCAGCCCCTATGCCGACTACGAGGCCGTGACGCTGAAGGAGCGCGCCATCCTTCAGGCGGCGGCGACCGCGCTCGCCGCATTCGGCCCCCAGGCCATCCGCACCCATATCGTGTCCAAGACCGACGCGGCCTCGGACCTGCTGGAGGTCTATCTGCTGCTCAAGGAGGTTGGCCTCTATCGCCCTGAAGATCCCGCCGCCTGCCCGATCCAGGCCGCGCCCCTGTTCGAGACCATCGAGGATCTGCGCGCCGCCCGCCCGACCTTGGAGCGTCTGTTGCAGGAACCGTCCGCCCTCGCCGTCGCCCAAGCGCGCGGGGTGCAGGAGGTGATGATCGGCTATTCGGACTCGAACAAGGACGGCTCCTACCTGACCTCGGGTTGGGAGCTGCACGAGGCCTCGCGCGCCCTGGTCGAGGTGACGCAGACGCACGGGCTGAAGCTGCAGCTGTTCCACGGGCGCGGCGGCACGGTCGGGCGGGGCGGCGGCTCGTCCTTCGCCGGCGTCCTGGCCCAGCCGGAAGGCACGGTCCAGGGCCGCATCCGCACCACCGAACAGGGCGAGGTCATCGCCAACAAATACGGCGAGCCCGAGATCGCCCTGCGCAATCTGGACGCCCTGACCTGCGGCGCCATGCTGGCCTCGCTGGGCAAGGGGACGGATCACGCCTTCACCGCCGAACACGGCGCCACCCTGTCGGACCTGTCGGCCCGGTCGATGGCCGCCTATCGCCAGCTGGTCTATGAGACCGACGGCTTCGTCGATTACTACCGCGCCGCCACCCCCATCGCCGAGATCGCCGACCTGAAGATCGGCTCGCGCCCGTCGTCGCGCACCGCCTCGACGCGGATCGAGGACCTACGCGCCATCCCCTGGGTGTTCAGCTGGTCGCAGAGCCGGGTCATGCTGCCCGGCTGGTTCGGCTTCGGCTCGGCCGTCCAGGGCCAGGACATGGGCCAGCTGAAGGCGATGGCCGAGGCCTGGCCCTTCTTCAAGACCCTGGTCCAGAACATGGAGATGGTCATGGCCAAGTCCGACATGACCATCGCCCGCCGCTATGCCACCCTGGTCCCCGACGCCTCTCTGGCGGCCCGCATCTATGGCGAGATCAAAGAGGAATGGCAGCGCACCCACGACGCCATCCTGGCCATCACCGGCCACGACCAACTGCTGGGCGGCCAACCGGAACTGGACCGGCTGATCCGCCTGCGCATGCCCTATGTCGAGCCGCTTAACCACGTCCAGATCGAGCTGATCCGCCGCCGCCGCGCCGGCGACGACGACCCCCGCGTCCGCGAGGGCATCCTTCTGGCCATCAACGGCGTGGCGGCGGGATTGAGGAACAGCGGGTGACTACAGCCACTTCGTCCGCTTGAACGTCACATACAGGCCCGCGCAGATGGCGGCGATGACGCCTAGGACCGCATAGTATCCATATTCCCAGCGCAGCTCGGGCATGTGCTCGAAGTTCATGCCGTAGATGCCGGCGATGGCGGTCGGTACGGCCAGGATGGCGGCCCAGGCGGCCAGTTTCCGGGTGATCAGGCCTTGGCGTTGCTGCTCCAGCAGGTTGGCGACCTCGAACACCGACGACAGGATGTCGTTCAGCCCGCCCAGCCGGCTGTTCACCCGTCGCACATGGTCGCTGACATCGCGGAAATAGGGCCTTACGTCCGGGTCGATACAGGGCATGTCCAGCGACTGCAGACGCCCCAGCACCTCCTCCATCGGCCCCAGGATGCGCCGGAACTTCAGCAGTTCGCGGCGCAGGGTGAACAGGCGCCGGATCTCGACCCGAGACAGGAAGGCGTCCAGCGTCCGCTGCTCCATCTCCAGCACGCTGTCCTCGGCGTCGTCGACGATGGGAGCATAGGCATCGACGATGAAGTCCAGAATGCCGTGCAGGACGAAGTCCGGCCCCTTCTTGAGCTGTAGCGGCGAGGCCTCCAGCTGCGCCCGCAACAGATTGTGCGCCCGCGCCGAGCCGTGGCGGATGCTGACCACGTGGTCGTCGCCGACGAAGACGTGGGTCTCGCCATAGGCGATGCGATCGTCGATCTTCAACGCCGTGCGGGCGACCACGAACAGTTCGCGGCCATAGACCTCGACCTTGGGCATCTGGTGCGCGGCAAGGGCGTCCTCGACCGCGAGCGGGTGCAGCTTGAACCGTTCGACCAGGACATCGATCTCGGCGTCCGTCGGATCATAGAGCCCGACCCAGACGAACTCTCCCGGTTCGAGCGCCAGCCCCTCGGGCGTCAAAGGCGCCTCGCGCACGCGCTGGCCGTCGCGATAGACGTAGGAGGCGACGACGGTCATGCAGGTTCCTGATCTACGCGGGTCTCGACCTGCTCTAGGCCAGCTTTCGCACAAACGAAACGGCCGGCGGATCGCTCCGCCGGCCGTAAAGTTCACGAACGCGCTCAAGTCGCGCGAAGCGCGATAGCGCCTCTAGGAGACCGGGAAGCCCCGGACCTTCAGCAGAGCCGCCACGTCCGGGTCGCGACCGCGGAAGGCGCGGTAGGCTTCCGCGCGGTCCGTGGTGTTGCCCGGCGCCAGCATGATCGACTTGAAGCGGCCGGCGATGTCCGGGTTGAACACGTCGCCCGACTCCTCGAAATAGGCCCAGGTGTCGGCGTCCATCGTCTCGGACCACAGGTAGCTGTAGTAGCCCGCCGAATAGCCGTCCGACGTGAACAGGTGATTGAACTGCGGCAGGCGGTGCCGCATCACGATCTCCTTGGGCATGCCGATCCGCGCCAGGCTGGCCTTTTCGAAGGCGTCGATATCGGTCGGCGGCGTGGCTTGCGTATGCAGGTCCATGTCGACGATGGCCGAGGACAGATAGCTGACCGTCGCATAGCCCTGGTTGAAGGTGGCGGCGGCCTCGATCTTGTCGACCAGCGCCTGCGGCATGGCCGCGCCCGTCTGATAGTGTTTCAGATAGCCGTCCAGGATCGGGCGGCTCAGCACCCAGTGCTCGTGCACCTGCGACGGATATTCCACGAAGTCGCGCGGCGTATTGCCGAACGACGGATAGGTCACGTTCGACGAATAGTAGTGCAGGGTGTGGCCGAACTCGTGGAACAGGGTCTCGGCGTCGTCCAGCGAGATCAGAACGGGCTCGCCGGGCTCGGGCTTGGTGAAGTTGTTGTTGTTCGAGCCCAGGATCACCTTGGAGCCATCCAGGGTCGAGAACGACCGGTAGGTGGTCATCCAGGCGCCCGAACGCTTGCCCGGACGGGCGTAGTCGTCGGTGTAGTACAGGCCGATCAGCTTGCCGGTGGCCTTGTCGTGCAGCTCATAGACCTCGACGTCCGGCTCGAAGGTCGGGACCGAACCCTTGGGAAGCTTGGTGAACTTGAAGCCGTACAGGCGCTCGGCCATGGCGAAGGAGCCGGCGCGCACCGCGTTCAGTTCGAAATAGGGCTTCAGCTGGTTCTGATCCAGGTCGTACTTGGCCTTACGGACCTTCTCGGCGAAGTAGAGGTAGTCCCACGGCTCGATATCGAAACCGGCGATCGCCTTCATGTCGGCGACCTCTTCGGCGACGCGGGCCTTGGCCGGCGCCCAGACGCGATCCATCAGGGCCTGGGCCGCTGCCGGCGTCTTGGCCATGGTGTCCTGCATGCGCAGTTCGGCATGGTTGCGATAGCCCAGCAGCTTGGCGCGCTGGTCACGCAGCTTGACGATCTCGGCGATGGTCGCGTTGGTGTCGTTGGCGTCGCCGTTGTCGCCGCGGTTGACGAACTTCTTCCAGACCTGTTCGCGCAGCGCCCGATCGTCGGCGAAGGTCAGGAAGGGATCCACCGACGAACGCGTGTTCAGGATGGCCCAACCCTGCAGGTTGCGGCTGCGTGCGGCGCCCGCAGCGGCGGCCTTGTTGGAATCGGGCAGGCCCGCCAGACCGGCTTCGTTCGGGATCAGGGTCCAGGCGTTCTCGTCGGCGACGACCTTCTGGCCGAAGCGGGTGAAGGCGTTGGACAGGGCGGTGTTGATCCGGCCCAGCTCGGCCTTGCCGGCCGCGTCCAGATTGGCGCCCGAACGGATGAAGGCGTCGCGGCGACGCTCGGCCAGACGCTTCTGCTGGGCGCTCAGGCCCGCCGCGTCTGCGGTGTCGGCGACGGTCTTGACCCGCTGGAACAGCTTTTCGTTGAAGGTGATCTCGTCCGAGGCGGCCGACAGGATCGGCGACAGCTCGGTATCGACGGCGTCATAGGCTTCGCCGCCGATGTTGGAGGTCATCACCCCATAGATGTTGGACGCGCGGTCCAGCGGCTCGCCCGCCAGTTCCAGCGCCGCCATGGTGTTGGCGAAGGTCGGGGCCTCGGGATTGTTGGCGATGGCGGCGATGTCTGCGCGTTGCAGCTCGATGCCTTCCAGCATGGCTTCGCGCAGCTTGGCCGGCGTCACCTTGTCGAACGGCGGCACGCCGTCGTAGGAGCCGGTCCAGACCTGCAACAGCTCGGCGCGCGGGGTCTGGGTCGGCAGGACGGCGCGGGCGATGCGCGCTTCCTCGGCCAGGCTGGCGGCGGACGGCGCGGCTGCGGACCCGCCAGAGGCGGCCCCCGTCGAGGCGCAGGCCGACAGGGCCATCAGGCTGCCGCCCGCGATGAGAAGCTGGCGTCTATGCATGGAATGCTCCGAAAGAAGATCATGATTGCCCACACACTTAGGCGCACCGGACGGCCCCGTCACCTGACAGGACGGTAATCTTCTCGGCAATCCGGTTGGATACGTCGTCGCACTGCTCTAAAGCGCGCCCATGGCTATTGGCGTTTTCGACTCCGGCGTGGGCGGTCTGACCGTTCACCGCGAACTGACACGGCGTTTCCCCGCGCGGGACTTCATCTATCTGGCCGATCAGGCCCACGCCCCCTATGGCGGGCGCAGCGGCGAGGACATCGTCGAACTGACCAAGACGGGGTGCGAGCGCCTGTTCGACGCCGGCGCCTCCGTGGTCGTCCTGGCCTGCAATACCGCCAGCGCCATCGCCCTTCGCCGCCTGCAACAGACCTGGCTGCCGGGCCTACGGGAGCGGCTGGGCCGTCCGGTCAACATCCTGGGCATCATCGTGCCGACCATCGAGGCCGCGACCGGCAAGCCCTGGAGCTTCGAGGCCGAGCGCCCGCAGGAGGGCGAGAAGGTCGCCTCCATCGCCATCACCGGCGTCTTCTGCACCGCCGCCACCGCGATCAGCCGCGTCTATGAGATCGAGATCGACAAGCGACGCGAGGACATCGCCGTCTTCTCCGAACCCTGCCCCGGCCTGGCGGGCCTGATCGAGCTGGGCGCCCCTCGCGAAGAGCTGAAGGTGGTGATCGACGATCACGTCGACGCCCTGCGCCGCCGCATCGGCCGCCATCCTGACAAGGCCATACTGGGCTGCACTCACTACGAGATCGTCGCCGAACTGTTCGCCCAGGCCCTGCCGGCGGGAACCGCGCTGATCGAACAGCCCAAGGCCGTCGCCGACGCGCTGGAGCGCTATTTCAAGACGCACCCCGAATACGATCTGGGCGACAGCGGCCGCCGCGATTTCCTGACCACCGGCCAGGCCGGCCCCCAATCGGAGATGGTGTCGCAGTTCTGGGGCGCGCCCCTGACCTTCGCCCAGGCCTAGAGGGTCAGCAGCCCGGACAATCCGGCAGCGGCTCGTTCTCCAGCTGCAGCGTCGTGTGGCCGATGGCGTAACGTTTCGCCACGGCCTGGGCCTCGCAAATCAAAGCCGCCGTATCGCGACGGTCGTGCACCAGATGCGCCGTCAGGGCCGTCTCGGTCGTGGACAGGCCCCAGACGTGCAGATCATGCACCGCCCGCACGCCCGGCAGGGCGACCAGCGCCTTCTCCAGCGCCGGCACGTCCACGCCCGTCGGCGCGCCGTCCATGGCCAGGTTGACCGAATCCTTCAGCAGGCCCCAGGTCGACCAGAGGATCACGACCACGATCGCCAGGCTGACCAGGGGATCGACCACCGACCAGCCGGTCAGCATGATCAAGCCCCCCGCCGCCACCACGCCCAGCGACACCCCGGCGTCGGCCATCATGTGCAGATAGGCGCCGCGCGCATTCAGGTCGTGCTGCGACTTCATGAACAGAAGCGCGGTGCCCAGGTTGATGACGAAGCCGATGCCCGCCACCGCCATGATGAGGCCCGACCCGACCGGCGCCGGCTCGTTGAAGCGACGCACGGCCTCGAAGGCGATGGCCCCGCAGGCGAAGATCAGCAGTAGCGCATTGCCCAGGGCCGCCAGAACCGTGGCCTTGCCGAACCCATAGGTCCGCCGACCGCCCGCCGCCCCATGCGCCCCGCGCCGCGCCAGCCAGGCCGCGCCGCCCGCCATGGCCAGGCCCAGCACGTCCGACAGATTATGCCCCGCATCGGCCAGCAGCGCCGTGGAATCCGCGATCAGGCCCGCGCCGAACTCGCACGCCACGAACAGCAGATTGACCACCAGACCGACGGCGTAGCGCCAGTCGCCGGTATCCACCGGGCCGTGGCTGTGTCCGCCATGCCCGTGACTGTGCCCATGATGGTTGTGCGAATGGCCGTGACCGTGCCCGTGATCCGAGTGCCCGTGATCCGAGTGGTCATGGCCGTGGTCGGCGTGGTCGTGCGCGGCGTTCATGGCTCGCCTATACGCCGTTTGGCGCAACAGCCAAGCTGATACATGATAACGCATTGAATGTTATCATGTAATATCGCCTCAGTGCTGATGCATGGCGACGACGAGGCCCAGCGCGATCAGGGCCACGCCCAGCACCGCCCCCTCGTATCTCGCCCACCGTTCCAGCCGCAGGATCGAGGCGCCGGCGCTGGCCAGGGCCGTGAATGTCGCCATGCCGGCGACGGTGCCGACCGCGAACACTACCGTCAGCATCGCAAGAGCGCCGATGCCCGCCGAGGCCGAGGACAGATATATGGGCAACAACACTTCGCCCGGCGACACCGCCATCATCGCGATCAGGCCCAGGAAGGCCGCCTTGTCCGATACCGCCGGCTCCGAGGTTTCCAGGGCGGGACCGCCCGCCACGGCCGGCCGGCGCAAGGTCGCGCGGGCCAGATAGAAGGCGCCGAACAGGAACAGCAGCACCGCCGCCAGATGCGGCAGCACCCCCTCGATCCACTGATCCAGCGCCAGGCCCGCCGCCACGATCAGGCCGCCGACCACCGCCGTCGTGGCGATATGGGCCAGGCCCGCCGCCGTCACCGCCATGAGGATTCGCGACGGTCGCCAGCCTTGCGCCCGCCCGACCAGCGTGAAGGGCAGCCAGTGGGTCGGCAGGGCCGCATGCAGAAAGGCCGCGACGAAGCCGCCCCCCAGCAGGGAAAGCATGACGGACTGTTCGGGACCGGGGGACATGACCGGCCCTATAGCGTGTTACTTTATAACGGTCGAGAGGGATTCTCGCCTAAAGCCAGTCGGCGAACGGCTCGCGGTCCAGCATTTCCTCATAGGTCGGGCGCGGCCGGATCACGGCCCACTGATCGCCGTCCACCAGAACCTCGGGGACCAGGGGCCGGCTGTTGTATTCGCTGGCCATCACCGCGCCGTAAGCCCCCGCCCCGGTGAAGACGACCAGATCCTCGGCCTCCAGCGGCGGCAACTCACGATCGCGTGCGAAGGTGTCGCCGGTCTCGCACACCGGCCCGACCACATCGTGCGGCAGGCGCGCGCCCACACGCGGATTGACCGGCTGGATGTCGTGGAAGGCGTCGTACAGCGCCGGCCGCATCAGGTCGTTCATCGCCGCATCCAGCACCAGGAAACGCCGCCCGTCGGAGCGTTCGTTGACCTGGATCACCTGGCTGAGCAGCACGCCGGCGTTGGCGGCCAGCAGCCGCCCCGGCTCGAACGCCGCCTCGACGTCCAGCCCGTTCAGAACCCGCGCGGCCATGGCGACATAGTCGGCCGGCGACGGCGGTTCGGTCCCGCCGGAATAGGGCACGCCCAGGCCGCCGCCCAAGTCCAGCCGCGTCACGGCATGACCCTGCGACCGCAAGGTGCGCGTCATCTCGGCCAACACCTTGAAGGCGGCCTCCAGCGGCGCCAGGTCGGTGATCTGGCTGCCGATATGGCAGGCCAGCCCCACTGGCGTGACGTGGGGCGAGGCCGAGGCGCGCGCGTACAGCCCCATCGCCTCCTCGACCGGCACGCCGAACTTGTCGCCCTTGCCGCCCGTGGTGATCTTGGCGTGACCGCCGGCGCCGACGTTAGGATTGACCCGCACGGCGATGGCCGGAGACGTGTCCATCATGGCCGCGATGGCGATCAGCCGATCCAGCTCGGCGCCGGATTCGACGTTGATCTGGCGCACGCCGACGCTGATGGCGAAGGCCATTTCCACATCGGTCTTGCCCACGCCGGAAAAGATGATCCGGTCGGACGGCACGCCGGCCGCAAGAGCCCGGCGGATTTCGCCCTCGGACACCGTGTCCGCCCCCGACCCCAGCTTGGCCAGGGTCGCCAGCACCGACAGGTTGGAGTTGGCCTTGACCGCGAAGGCGATCAGGGCCTCGCCCAGGGCGTCGCGATGCGCATCGGCGGCGGCGCGCAGCAGGCCGTAGTGCCGCTTCAGCGTCGCGGTCGAATAGACATAGGCCGGCGTGCCGACCTCGTCCGCGATCAGTTCCAGCGGCACGCCCTCGGCATACAGGGCGCCGTCCTTCAGGTCGAAATGGTGCAAGGCTAGCGCGGGTCGTTCTGGGCGGCGCCGGCGCCGATGGGGTTGGACGGACCGCCGTCGATCGGCACGCTGCTGGACGGGCGGTTCATGGTCGCCGGCTCGGGCAGATGCGGCGCGCGGCTGTCGCGCGGCGCGCGTTCGGTCTCGCGCACAGGCGATTCCAGATCGGCCATGCGGCCACAAGCCGAGGTCATAAGGGCGAGCGCGCCCACGACGATGAGGGTTTTCTTCACAGGCGGGCTCTCCAATCGGCGATACGCGCACGGACCTGTTCCGGCGCGGTTCCCCCATAGCTTTGACGGCTTTCGCAGGAAGCCTGGGCGGTCAGCACCTTGTAAACCGCTTCGGTGATGCCCGGCTCCAGTTTCTGCATTTCTTCCAGCGGCAGTTGCGCCAGGTCCACGCCCAGGCCCTCTGCCCGCTTCACCGCCGCCCCCGTCACATGGTGCGCCTTGCGAAACGGCAGGTTCAGCTCGCGCACCAGCCAGTCGGCCAGGTCCGTCGCGGTCGAGAAGCCCGCGCCCGCCGCCTGGGCCATGCGTTCGGTGTTGGGCTGTAACGCCGAGACCATCGCGGTCATGGCGACCAGCGCCAGGTCCAGCGCGTCGAAGGCCTCGAACACCGGCGGCTTGTCCTCCTGCATGTCCTTGGAATAGGCCAGCGGAAGGCCTTTCATCACCGTGGACAGGGCGACCAGCGAGCCCATGATCCGGCCCGTCTTGGCGCGCACCAGTTCGGCGGCGTCGGGATTGCGCTTCTGCGGCATGATCGACGACCCCGTCGTCAGGTCGTCGGGCAGGGAGGCGAAGCCGAACATCGGCGTCATCCAGATCACGATCTCCTCGGCCAGACGCGACAGGTGGCCCGCCGTAATCGAGGCGGCGGCCAGGCTTTCCAGCGCGAAATCGCGGTCCGACACCGCGTCCAGCGAGTTCGCCATCGGCCGGTCGAAGCCCAGTTCCGCCGCCGTCATCTGCCGGTCGATGGGGAAGGGCGACCCGGCCAGGGCCGCGGCGCCCAGCGGGCTTTCGTTCATCCGGGCGCGCGCGTCGGCGAACCGCCCCGCATCGCGCCCGAACATCTCGACATAGGCCATCAGGTGGTGACCCAGGGTCACGGGCTGGGCCGTCTGCAAATGGGTGAAGCCGGGCATCAGGTCGCCTGCATGCTGTTCGGCGCGCGCCAGCAGGGCGGCCTGCAACGCCTTCAACTGGGCCACGCTACGGTCGCAGGCGTCGCGCACCCACAGGCGGAAATCGACGGCGACCTGGTCGTTGCGGCTGCGCGCGGTGTGCAGGCGGCCCGACGGCTCGCCGATCAGTTCGTTCAGGCGCGCCTCCACATTCATGTGGATGTCCTCGAACTGATCGCGGAACGGGAAGGTCCCGGCCTCGATCTCGGATTCGATGGCGTCCAACCCGCCCAGGATGGCTTCGGCGTCGGCCGACTGGACGATGCCCTGCTTGGCCAGCATGCGGCAGTGGGCGCGCGATCCGGCCAGATCCTGACGCCACAGCCGCTGATCCACGCCGATGGAGACGTTGATCGCCTGCATGATTTCGGCGGGGCGCGACGAAAAGCGTCCGCCCCACATGTCTTGACCCGCGGGCTTCACCGGCGCAGTCGAACCGCCAGATGGCTTGGCGTCGGAAGAGGTGGATTCAGTCATGAGCGGCTCTAGAAAGGCGATCTGGGCGGTCGTCGGCGCGGTCGTCGTCGTCAGCACCATCGCCGGCGCCGGCGGCATGGCGATGTCGCTATACGCCAATCATCGCCAGAAGGCGCAAGTCGAACAGGCCGCAATCGCCGCCGCGACGCCGAAAAGCGACCTGGCGCGGTTCGCCGTCGGCCCCCTGGCGGCGCTTTCGACCCCGGTCCAGGCCGAAATGGCCCCCGAATACGCCTTCCGCGACCGCACCGGCACCGCCGTCCGCTTTTCGGCCTTCCAGGGCAAGGTGGTGGTCGTAAATCTGTGGGCCATGTGGTGCGCGCCGTGCAAGGCCGAGATGCCGACGCTTCAGGCCTTGGCGAAAGCCTATGAGGCGAATGAGGATCTGGTGGTTCTGCCGATCAACGTCGACGCGACGCCGGAAGCGGCGGCCGAGGCCAGACGCTTCCTCGACGACCACGCCCCCCTGCCCTTCTACAGCGACATCCGCTTCCAGTTGCCGTTCGAGTTTCCCGGCAAGGGCGCCATGCCGCAGACGATCATCTTGGATCGCCAAGGCCGTATCCGCGCCACGATGGCGGGCGAGGCGGACTGGTCCAGCCCCCAGGCTCGCGCCCTGATCGACGCGGTGCTGGCGGAAGGCGGCGCACCGCCTCCAGAGTGATCCGTGCTTTAGTTATCGACCGGAACGCGCTGGTCCGTGGCGGGATTGATCGCGCCGGGCTTGCCTTCGGCGGCCGCTTCGGCCTGTTCGCCTTCCAGCTTGTCCGCGACCTTGCCGGCCCCGGTCTCGACCGCCTGAGCGGCCTTCATCGCACCACCCTCGATCACCTCACCGGCACGCGACGCCACATCCGCCGTCTTGTCGGCGGCGGCCTCGGCATGGGCTTCGGTATTTTCCTGTTCGGCCTCGGTGCAGGCGGCGGCGCCCAGGGTCAGGGCGGCGACGGCCGCCATCAGGGCTTTGGTTCGGATCGTCACGGCGGATCTCCGGTCAAGGTTAAGGTGTCGACCGAGAACGCAGCACAACGGCACAGGTTGCAGCGGCGGAAGTGGTGACTGGAGGCGGGATCGAACCGCCGACCTGTGGGTTATGAATCCACCGCTCTAACCATCTGAGCTACCCAGTCCCGGGCCTGCGCGAGGCCGATGGCCAGCGCGAAAGAGGCGTGCCTATATCGCCGTCGGGCGCGCGGTTCAAGTCGTCTCGGTCAGATCGTGCGGCGATAGGGCGCAAGACGCCGCAGGGCCGGAACGGTAACGCTGGCGTCGCCGTTCCAGAACCAACGCCTGTTTCCCATCGGAGCCTCTGCCATGCGCCTGATCGTCGCCGCCGCCTCGACGTCCCTGCTTGTCCTCGCCGCCGCCTGTGGCGCGAACGGCGAAAGCGCGAACGCTCCGCCCCAGGCCAGCGCCCCGCTGGAAACCCGCCCGGCCAACAACCCGGATCAGCAACCGGCCTTCGCCGGCCAGACGCGCGCGCCGGGCGTCAAGACCGAACAGGCGATGGCTCACACGGTCGTGGCCTCGGGCCTGGTTCATCCCTGGGGACTGGCGGCCCTACCCGACGGCCGCTGGCTGGTGACGGAAAAGCCCGGCCGCCTGCGCATCATCACCGCCCAGGGCCAGATCAGCGAGCCGGTCGCGGGCCTGCCCGCCGTCGACGCCCGCGGCCAGGGCGGCCTGCTGGACGTGATCGTCGGCCCCGGCTTCGCCCAGGACCGGATGATCTACTGGAGCTATTCCGAACCGCGTGACGGCGGCAACGCCACCTCGGTCGCCCGTGCGCGTCTGTCGGACGACGGCGCGCGCGTGGAGAACGTCCAGGTCATCTTCCGCGCCCTGCCCATCTATGACGGCGACAAACATTTCGGTTCGTCACTGGCCTTTGCGCCCGACGGCAAGCTGTTCATCACCCTGGGCGAACGCTCGGACCGGCCGATGCGGCCCCAGGCCCAGGACCTGGGCTCACACATGGGCAAGACCATCCGCATCAACGCCGACGGCTCCGTGCCCCAGGACAATCCCTTCGTCGGCCGCGCCGGCGCCCTGCCCGAGATCTGGAGCCTGGGTCACCGCAACGCCCAGGGGATCGCCGTCCAGCCCGGCACGGGCGCGATCTGGACGATCGAACACGGCACACGCGGCGGCGACGAGGTCAACCTGGACAAGCCGGGCCTGAACTACGGCTGGCCTGATGCGGCTTACGGCGTCGAATACGCCGGCGGCCAGATCAACAGCGGCGTGACCCAGGCGCCGGGCACCGAACAGCCGGTCTATTACTGGGATCCGGTCATCGCACCGGGCGGCGCGATCTTCTATCAGGGGGCTATGTTCCCCGGCTGGGACGGAAACCTGTTGGTCGCAGGCCTGAAGGAAAAGCACATCGCCCGTCTGGTGATCCAGAACGACCGCGTGGTCGGCGAAGAGCGTTTGTTGACCGACCTGGGCGAACGCGTTCGCGACGTGGCGGTCGGCGCCGACGGTGCGGTCTGGGCCATCACCGACGAGGACGACGGCAAGCTGGTCAGGCTGGCGGCGACGCAGTAACCTTCGAACGCCGGGGGGCAAGGAAGGAGCGCATCGTCGCTCCAGGGAGCACCGAGCCATGCGTATCCTCATTCTCTCCGCCGCGATCAGCCTGCCCTTGCTGGGGGCCTGCGGCACGACGGGCGGCGTCAACAGCTACCAGAAGGACATGGACGCGTTGGAGGCGGAATGCACCCGTAGCCAGGGCATCCTGACGCCGACCGGCCTGCAGACCGGACGGCCCCAGACAGAATACGCCTGCAAGATCACCGGCGGCGCGACCCGCATTCCGCCGCGCTGACGGAACGCGAGCGGGCCTGGCCATTGCGCCGGCCCGCTCGCCAGCGGCGTCGAAACCCCTGCTGAATCGAAAGACACCGGCCCCCTAGCGCGGCATCACGCGGCTTATTACTTGACGTTGACGTAAACGTAGGGTTCTTGGCGTCCACGCTTGGAACCGCCCTGCCCTCATGTCGCGAACCGCCCATTCCTTTCAAAAGGGGGCGGTGAGCATGGGGGCCACAGATGGAGACGCACTCCCATGGCTGACGCCTATATCTACGACGCCGTCCGCACGCCGCGCGGCAAGGGCAAGAAGGACGGCTCGCTGCACGAGATCACCGGCCTGAGCCTGGCGACCCAGGTGCTGGAGGCTCTGCGCGACCGCAACGACCTGGACACGTCCAAGGTCGATGACGTCATCCTGGGCTGCGTCACCCCCGTGGGCGAACTGGGCGCCGACATCGCCCGCACGGCGGTCCTCTCGGCCGGCTGGTCGCAATATACGGCGGGCGTTCAGGTCAATCGCTTCTGCGCCTCAGGCCTGGAAGCCGTGAACATGGCCACGGCCAAGGTGAAGTCCGGCGAGGCCGACTTCGCCGTCGGCGGCGGCGTCGAGGTCATGAGCCGCGTGCCCATGGGTTCGGACATGGGCGCCTGGCCGACCGATCCCTCCTCGGCCTTCCCCACCTATTTCGTGCCGCAAGGCGTGTCGGCGGACATGATCGCCACCAAATACGGGTTCAGCCGCGACGACGTGGACGCCTATTCAGTCGAAAGCCACAAGCGCGCCGCCAAGGCCTGGGCCGAGGGCCGGTTCAAGAAGTCGGTTCTGGCGGTCAAGGACCAGCTGGGCCTGACCATCCTGGACCATGACGAGACCATTCGTCCGAACACGGACATGCAGGCCCTGGGCGGCCTGAACCCCTCCTTCGCCATGATGGGCGAGATGGCCTTCGACAGCGTGATCAACCAGCGCTACCCCGAGGTCGAGCGCGTCACCCACGTCCACACCCCCGGCAACTCGTCCGGCATCGTCGACGGTTCGGCCGGCGTGCTGATCGGTTCGCTGGAAGTCGGCAAGGCCCTGGGCCTGAAGCCGCGCGCCAAGATCCTGGGCGGCGCCTCGATCGGCTCGGAGCCGTCGATCATGCTGACGGGTCCGGAATATGTGACCCGCAAACTGCTGGGCAAGCTGGGCATGACGCCCGACGACATCGACGTGTGGGAGCTGAACGAGGCCTTCGCCGCCGTCGTCCTGCGCTACATGCAGGCCCTGAACATCGACCACGCCAAGATGAATGTGAACGGCGGCGGCATCTCGATGGGCCACCCCCTGGGCGCCACCGGCGCCATGATCACCGGCATCGCCCTGGACGAGCTGGAACGCTCGAACAAGTCGACCGCCCTGATCACCCTGTGCATCGGCGGCGGCATGGGCACCGCCACCGTCATCGAACGCGTCTGAGGATCACACCCATGGAAAACTTCAAGATCGACGTCGACGCCGACGGCATCGCCCTGGTCACGTTCGACGTGCCGGGCCGCTCGATGAACACCCTGACCTCTTCGGTGATGAAGGAAATCCCCGAACTGGTCGAACGCATCAAGACCGACGACGCCATCAAGGGCGCGGTCATCACTTCGGGCAAGGCGTCGGGCTTCTGCGCGGGCGCAGACCTGGGCGACATGGCCGGCGGCGTGCTGTCGGGCGGCGGGGACCTGCAGAAGGCGTTCGACGCCGGCTGGAAGCTGAACGGCGCCTTCCGCGCGCTGGAAACCTCGGGCAAGCCGATCGCGGCCGCGATCAACGGCCTGGCCCTGGGCGGCGGGCTGGAGTTCACCCTGGCCTGCCACTATCGCGTGGTCGAGAACGACAACAAGATCCAGCTGGGCCTGCCCGAGATCAAGGTCGGCCTCTTCCCCGGCGGCGGCGGCACCCAGCGCCTGACCCGCCTGGTCGGCGTGCAGAACGCCATGATGGCGATGAGCGAGGGCAAGTCCTTCCGCCCCAACGACGCCAAAGGCGCCGGCATCGTCCATGAGGTGGTCGAAAAGGGCCAGTCGGTCGAGGCCGCCAAGACCTGGATCAAGAACGGCGGCAAGGCCGTGCAGCCGTGGGACGACAAGTCGTTCAAACTGCCCGGCGGCGGCCCCTATCATCCGGCAGGCATCCAGAACTTCATGGTCGGCAACGCCATGCTGCGCAAACAGTCCTACGGCAACTATCCCGCCGTCGTGAACCTGATGAAGGCCGTCTACGAGGGAACCCAGGTTCCGATGGACGCGGCCCTGCGCATCGAGACCCGCTATTTCATCAAGACACTGATGACGCCGCAGGCCCAGGCCATGATCCGCTCGCTGTTCCTGTCCAAGCAGGAACTGGACAAGGGCGCGGTGCGTCCGGCGGGCATTCCGAAGTCGGACCCCAAGAAGGTCACGGTCATCGGCGCCGGCATGATGGGCGCGGGCATTGCCTATGTTCAGGCGCTCGCCGGCATCGAGACCATCCTGATCGACCAGACCCAGGAAGCCGCCGACAAGGGCAAGGCCCATGTCGAGGAATTGCTGAAGAAGCGACTGTCGCGCGGCCAGCTGACGCAGGAGAAGTATGACGCCCTGCTGGGTTCGGTCACCGCGACGACCGATTATGAGCTGATCAAGGGTTCGGACCTGGTCGTCGAGGCCGTGTTCGAAAGCCGCGAGATCAAGGCCGACGTCACCAAGCGCGCCGAGGCCCAGCTGGTCGAGGGCGCCGTCTTCGGCTCCAACACCTCGACCCTGCCGATCACCGGCCTGGCCGAGGCCAGCGTCCGGCCCGAGGACTTCATCGGCATCCACTTCTTCTCGCCCGTCGACAAGATGATGCTGGTCGAGATCATCCTGGGCGAAAAGACGGGTCAGGCCGCCATCGCCAAGGCGCTGGATTACGTCCTGAAGATCAAGAAAACGCCGATCGTCGTCAACGACAGCCGCGGTTTCTACACCTCGCGCTGCTTCTCCACCTTCCTGATGGAAGGCATGGCGATGCTGGAAGAGGGTTACGGCCCGGCCCTGATCGACAATGTCGGTCGCATGACCGGCATGCCGCGCGGCCCGCTGGAAATGCACGACGACGTCGCGCTGGACCTGTCCTACAAGATCGCCAAGCAGACCAAGGCCGACCTGGGCGACAAATACGTCGCCAACGAGGGTGAACAGATCGTCGCCACCATGGTCGAGGGCGGTCGGTTCGGCCGCAAGAACGGCAAAGGCTTCTACGACTATGACAGCAAGCCCAAGACGCTTTGGGCAGGCCTGGCCGAACTGGCGCCGACCAGCAAGGGCATCGACAAGCCCGAGGAGGCCACCGCCTTCGCCCAGATCGACGAACTGAAGACGCGCCTGCTCTATCGCCAGGCCGTCGAAGTCGCCCGCTGCTGGGAAGAGGGCGTCATCGACGACCCGCGCGAGGCCGACCTGGGCGCCATTCTGGGCTGGGGCTTCGCGCCCTGGACCGGCGGCCCGATCAGCATGATCGACGGCATCGGCCTGGCCAAGTTCGTGGAAACCGCCGACCGTCTGGCGGCTACGTACGGCGACCGGTTCAAGGTCCCGCAGCTGCTGCGCGACATGGCCGCCAAGAACGAGACCTTCTACGGCAAGTTCGCCCCGGAGAAGGCCGCCGCGTGATCGGAAGCGGACAGCGTTGAACGATGGAACGGGCGGCCTTCGGGTCGCCCGTTTTGGTTTCAGAGATGCGCCTTCTTCACTTTCGTCATCCTCCGACAAGCCGTGTCTTCGCGGCGCAGATCGGGGGACCCAGCGGCGTGCGTGAGCGCGAACCTGTCGCGGACTCTAATGTTCCTGCATCGCGCGGTGGGGAGGTTTCGCCTTCGGCGCCGCTGGGTCCCCCGGTCTCGCTGCGCTCGCCGGAGGATGACGAGAGCTAAAGAAAAAGACCCGCCCGACACGAGGTCGAGCGGGTCGCTCCGCCGCCCTTCGCGGGGTCGGTGGCGGGTCGCTGGGGGCGACGGAGTGGGGGTGAAAAGACCGGGCCGCCGCCGGAGCGAACCCTTCAGGTCCGCCCCGGCCGCCCAGCCTCTTGTCTTGGCGTCAGCCTTCGAGATCCTGACCTTCGTCCGGCTCGGGCGTACCCAGCAGTTCGTCGGCGATCTTGTTGGTCGAGGCCCGCACCGCCTTCTCGATCGAGACGGCAATGTCGGGGTTTTGCTTCAGGAACTCGCGCACGTTCTCGCGGCCCTGACCGATCCGGGTAGAGTCATAGCTGAACCAGCTGCCCGACTTCTCGATCACCCCGGCCTTGACGCCCAGGTCGATGATCTCGCCCAGTTTGGAGATGCCCTCGCCGTACATGATGTCGAAGATGACCTCGCGGAACGGCGGGGCGACCTTGTTCTTGACCACCTTGACCCGGGTGGTGTTGCCGACCACCTCGTCGCGGTTCTTGATCGCGCCAGTGCGGCGGATGTCCAGACGCACCGAGGCGTAGAACTTCAGCGCATTGCCGCCCGTCGTCGTCTCAGGGCTGCCGTACATGACGCCGATCTTGTGACGGATCTGGTTGATGAACAGGACGATGCAGTTCGACTTGGAGATCGAGGCCGTCAGCTTGCGCAGCGCCTGGCTCATCAGACGCGCCTGAAGGCCCGGCAGGCTGTCGCCCATCTCGCCCTCGATTTCGGCGCGCGGGGTCAGGGCCGCGACCGAGTCGATCACCACGATGTCCACGGCGCCGGAGCGCACCAAGGTATCGACGATCTCCAGCGCCTGTTCGCCGGTATCCGGCTGTGACACCAGCAAATCGTCCAGATTGACGCCCAGCTTCTGGGCGTAGCCGGGGTCCAGCGCGTGTTCGGCGTCGACGAAGGCGGCGACGCCGCCGGCCTTCTGAACCTCGGCTACCGTATGCAGGGCCAGGGTCGTCTTGCCCGAGGATTCAGGGCCGAACACCTCGATCACCCGTCCGCGCGGCAGGCCGCCGATGCCGAGCGCCATATCCAGACCCAGCGATCCGGTGGACACCGAGGGGATCACGTCCGCGACCCCGCCCTTGCCCAGTTTCATCACCGAACCCTTGCCGAAGGCGCGATCGATCTGCGCGATCGCCGCCTCCAGGGCGCGTTGCTTGTCGCCGTCGTCCTTGCCCACCAACTTGAGTGCTGCCTGTGAAGCCATTGCCTTCGTCTCCCTTGCCATGATTCCCGTCATTAAGCTTGGGAGAGACCCGCCTGGACCCGCCCCCGTTTCGTGAGGACGACTATGTGCATGGTTTGTTCTGGTTCACAAGATGTTCTCGTCGATCAAAACAAGAACACCGAAAAGCCACGTCCGATATTGACGCAGGCTACAACGGCAATCTCAGGCTGAAGCTGAGGCCTTCGGGCAGATAGGCCAGGGCGGCCGATCCGCCCAAGGATCGGTTGACGGTCGACTCGATCAGAGCCGAGCCGAAGCCCCGACGCTGTGGCGGCTGCACCTGCGGCCCGCCGCTTTCGACCCAATCCAGCAGAAGGTGACGGTCCGTCACCGACCAATCGACGCGAACGCATCCGGTCGCATTCGCCAGGGCGCCGTATTTCGCGGCGTTCACCGCCAGCTCATGGAACACCATCCCCATCCCCAAGGTCTGCTGCGCGTTCAGATCGACGTCGGGGCCGGTCAGGCGCACCTGCTCCTCGGCATAGGGCGCCAGTTCCTGGGCCAGCATGGCGCGCAGATCGACGCGTTCCCAGTTGCCGGCCGTGAGCAGGTTCTGGGTGTTGGACAGCGCTAGAAGCCGCGCCTCGAACAGGGTGGTGAAGGTGGCCACGTCCGGCGTCCGCCGGGCGGTCTGTCGGGCGATCGACTGCACCGTCGCCAAGGTGTTCTTGACCCGGTGATTCAGCTCGTTGATCAACAACCACTGCAACCGTTCGCTGTCGGCCAGGGCGGCGAAGGCTTCTCGGCGGTCGGTGATGTCGGTGATCACGCCGGACATCTTCAGGGGCCGTCCCGAGCGACTGCGGATCAACCGCCCGCGAAGATGAATCCATCGGCCGGACCCCGGCAGGAACCATTCCTGATCGTATTCGCCGCTTCCCGCGATGGCCTGTTCCAGCGCCTGGCGATGCCGCGGCAGATCCTCGGGCGACAGGCGGTCGCCGATCTCGCTGGGGCCGAGGCGCTGGGCGGGGTCGATGGACAGGATCTCCCTGGCTCTGCGGGACATGACCGGCGCCTTCATCGGCAGCGTCGCCTCCCAGAAGCCGACGCCTCCGGCGTCGACGGCGGCCAGGACATTGGCCCTATGGTCCGCCATGGAGGCGCCGACGGCGAGAAACAAAAGGGTGACCGCGCCCGCCGTCACCGCGACCGCCAGCACCACCGGAGAGGCCCCGCCCTCGACCGGCGCCCCACCGGCGTTGGCGGTCACCGTCAGGGCCGCCATGCCGATATGGTGCATGGAGACGATGGCCAACCCCAGGATGACGGCGGCGACGCCGCGCCAGGCCCGGTCGCGCTCCTGACGGGCGGCGATCAGGGCGGCATAGGCGGCGGCCACCGCGACGACCACCGACAAGGCGACCAGCCCCGGCCGATAGGTCAGGGTCGCATTCATCCGCATCGCGGCCATGCCGACATAGTGCATGGCGACGATCGCGCCGCCCATCAGCAGCGCCGCCGGCGCCAGTCGCCATGCTGCGGGCCCTGCCGTCCCCGCCGCCAGAAAGGCCGCCGCCGTCCCGGCCGTCGCCAGCAGAAATGAAACCAGCGTCAGGCCGGCGTCATAGGAAACCGGCCCCTCGACATGGAAACCCAGCATGGCGAGGAAATGCATCGACCAGATGCTGACGCCCAGAGCCAGGGCGGCGACGCCCAGCCAGCGCAATCGCGCCGCGCCCGTGTGGCTGCGGGTCCGATTGAACAGGTCCAGAGCCGTCCACGCGCCCAGGATCGCAACCGCCAGCGACAGGACGGTGAACGGATTGACGTATGCGTGGTGCAAGCGCGCCTGGGCCCCGGAAGAAAAACAGCCGCATCCATAACCCGGATTTATGACCCCTACGACCCGGAAATCACGGCGGCGTCAGGAGATGAAACGGGCCGCCAGAGCCACGGCGCAGCCCAACAGCAGGCTGGCGGAGGCGAGCCCGCCGATCACCCGCGCCTCGCCTGCCGATGTCGGCGCCAGCGGCCGGGCCGTCAGCACCACCAACACGGCGATCAGACCCAGCGCGCCGGGCAGGTCCGTGCCGACGCCTAGAAATACGCCGTGCCCCTGGACCAGCAGCCATCCGCCCACGGCCACGGTTGCGACCGCCGTCGGGATCAAGGCGCGCCAGGATGTCAGCCGGGCCCCGATCACGGCCGCAATCGCTGCGGCGAGCGCCGCGATCAGGCCGGGCCAGAGGAAGAGGAAGGCCGCCTCGGGCGCCGCGACCTGGACCAACCCGCCCAGCATCAGCACCAGCACGATCAAGCCCAGCCAGCCGCCCCAGGTCGTCCGGTCCTCGTCCGAAGGCCACAGGCTCAGACCCACAGCGACCACCGCCGCCCCGACGACCAGCAGGCTGAACCCGCCGAGAGCCGTCGCGAGCACCGCCGCTGCGGCGACCACCCCGACTATGGCCTTTCGGCCGATCCGCTCCCGTCCCCCCGCCGCCACCAGAACCAGGGCGAGCATCGCCAGCGCCACACCGACCTCCAGCATCGGCAGGCGGCGCAGCAGGGTGTAATAGGTGTCAGCCGAATCGATCCGGCCGCCGACCGGTCCGGCCAGCACCCGCACGGCCTGGCCGACGACCACGGCGCTGGCCAGCAGCCACAGCCCATCCGTCGCGCCCCGCACCACCGACATCGCCCTCAGCCCCGTCGCATGATGCGCGCCCCAGGCGGCGAAGGCGGTCGCAAGCCCGGCGACGATCAGAAGGACCCAGCCGACCGCCGGCGGGTGACGCACGACGGACAGGCCGAACACATCGGCATAGACCGCATTCTGCGTCGCCTGGGGCAGGGTCGGCGCGCGCAGGAAGGCGTCGGCGGTCTCCAGCGCCTGCGACCCGATATGCTGCAGACTGCCCTGGTCCAGCGCATCCGGCGTCGAGGACGGCGAATGGTACTGGGCCGGCCGGCCGATGAAGGCCAGGTTGATCCCCGCCAGTTCGCGCCCTGCCGCCACGGTGAAATCCGTGCCGTTGGGCATCAGCCGATAGATGAAGATCGCCAGGGCGTTGCTGGACGGACCGCCGATCGCCTTGCGCGTCGCCTGGGCGTAGCGGGCGATGGTCTCGGCGTTGCCGAGGCCGGTCTCGAACATCATGGCGCGCCCGCCGCCGCCGCGCGCCTCCAGATTGATCACCGTCCCGATGCGGTCGCGCAACGGATGTTCGCTGAAGAAGGCCCGCGCCCCGTCCAGGTTCAACTCCTCGGCATCGGTCAGCAGGACGATCAGCGTCCTGTCCGCCCCGCCCCGCGCCCTGATCGCCCGCACCGCCTCCAGGATCGCCGCGACGCCGCTCGCATCGTCGGCGGCGCCCGGCGAGTTCGGCACGCTGTCGTAATGGGCCATCAGGACGACGGCGGGCAGGCCGGCATCTCGTCCCGGCAGAACCCCGACGACATTGACCGCTCTCAACGCGCCGGCGTCGCCGCCATCCTTCTCGATCCGCGCCACAGCGGCCGGCGACAGGGCGCCGGATTGCAGGCTGGGCTGCAGCCCCAAGTCGGTCAGCCGCTGGACCAGATAGGCCTGGACCTGCTGATGTTCGGCCGATCCGACGGGATGGGGCGCGCGGGCGATGCGGCGCACATCGGCCATGGCCCGCTCGGCGGAAAAGCCGACGGCGGGCGTCGAGGCCGGCAGGGGCGCCGGCGTCTGGCTGGCGAAAACGGCCAACCCCAGGGCGGCGGCCAGGGACGCGAGAAACAGGACCAGCCGCATACTCAAATCCCCCGATCGATCAGGCGCTCAGTCAGCCTTGAACGACCGCTTTGCGCAAGTGCGGCCCAAAGGCCTCACCGCCGGACGATATTGCGCGCCGTCACATTGCCCGTGGCGCCATCGCTGTCGTTCGCGCTGGAGCCGAACGGCCAGCCCCGGTCGTCGCCGCAATAGCGCCGTCCGCCGTCGCGCGAGCCGATCACCACCGCGCGCGGACGCAGCCAACCGGCGCCGGTGAAGACATTGTCCGTGATCTGATTATAGGACGGCGTCTGGTGCCGGATCACCCCGTCCTCGCCGCAGTTTCGGTACAGGAACACCCCGCCCTTGCCGCCCAGGGCCAGCCGGTTGCCGACGATTCGGTTGGCGCCCGAGCCGTCCACGGCGATCTGCTCGCGTCCGGTGCGGATGTCGAAATCGTTATCCTGGATCAAGGCGCCCGCGCTCTCGGCGTCCAGATAGACGGCGGTCGAGGTCGAACGGCCGGAAAAGGTCGAACGCGTCACCGTCGTGCGCGTCACGCCCGGCCCGACATAGAGGGGGATGGTCCCCGCCCCCTCGAACCGCACGCGGTCCAGGGTGACCCGGATCGGCGCCGCAGACTGGGCCGCCTGCGTATGATCGGCGGTGCGCGACGAGGCCAGCAGGTCGCGCATCGACCCGCCCGCCCCCATGCCCCAGATCCGCACATTGCCGACGACGGTGCAGTTGCGCACCGTGACATCGACCGGCCGCGACCATCCCTCTCCGTCTCGCCTGGACCAGACGGCGACAGTCGGGGTAGAGGTCGTCGCCTGGCCCGGCGCGCGAACAGCGCCCCCGCCGCAGTCCAGCGACGCGCCCGACGCCTCGGCGCCCTCGATCAGGACGCGGCGGCGAACGTCGACGCCCGACAGTTCGGCGCGGCATCTGAGCCGATACGGCTGATCCGACGGCGTGGTCAGGTCGCGGATTTCCTGCGCCGTGCAGGGCCGGTCGGCGGACGGCGCCTGGGACGCCAGGGCGGCCAAAGCGAGCCACAGCGCCATGTCAGGGCAGAACGGTCGCCAGGGCCGCGCGTTCGGCCGCGCAGCCGGGGTTGGTCAGGCCGCTGCGACGCGCGGCCTGCAGTTCCGCTCGCGCCGTCGCGGCATCCGCTTGGAAGGCGGGCGTCTGCACGGCCTCGGCCGCGACGGCGCGGCCGATTTCTTCGCCCACAGCCACATCGGTTGGATAATGCATGGCGCAGATCAGGCGGCTGACGCCGATCTGATGGCCGATCCGCCGCACGGCCTCGGCCCGCTCCGGCTGCAGCGCGGCGAAGGCCTCGCCATAGGCCATGCCGACGGCGGCGCTGCCCGACGGATAGGAGGCGCCTTGTCGGGCGGCGGCGTTCACGACCTGACAGGGGCGCCGTCGGGGATCGTCGCCGACCGGTCGAGGCCGCGCCTGTCGCGCCTTGACCCGTTCCGCCACGCTGTTCGCGTCATGAAACAGCCGCGCCATCAGTCGATCCAGCGTCGGCGTCTCGGCCGACCCCAGCCGCACGCCCAGGGCGCAGTCGAAATGCTGCAGGGCCAGGGGCGGACGCAGTTCCGCATGGGAGGTCGCTAGCAGCCACCGATCACTGTCTTCCAGCGCGACATAGCGCGCGGAGGCTGCCTTGTCCGCCAGGTCCTGGATCGACCCGACCGCAGGCGGAGGCGGGACCGCCTCGGCCAGCCGCGCGATCGCGCCCTCGGCCAGAAACCCCTCGCTCGGCGTCGTCACGACCGGTTTCGGGACGCCGGCGCAACCGACGACCAGCAGGATCGCCGTCGCCGCGCCCAGGGCGGCGACCGGCCTCACTGCCCGGCGCTCCAGCCCAGCTGGACCGAGGTCGCGCCTGCATCCGTGGGCGCCGCCACGACCTGGAGCGACGGCCCGTTCGCCTGGTCGCCGGCTGCGCCATAGGCCCGCGCCTCGCCCTGGTTCATGCCAGTGACGGACCGCAGCCCAGCCGCCTCCGCCCGCTCGCGATAGAAGGCCACGACCTGATCAGGCGAAGCGTCGGTGGTGAAGGTGATCAGACCGCCGGCGCCTGCTTCGCCGCCGGCCAGCAGCGGCTGGCCCTCGACCTGAGCGCCCGGATAAAGCGCCGCGAAAGACGGCGCGCCATCGACCGCAGGCGCGCCCGCGACGGCCGCGTCGTCGGACGGCGCGATAGGGTCAGGCGTCGGTGTTTCTGCGACCACCGCAGGCGCAGCCGCATCGGGCGCCTGTTTCGCATCGGCCGGCTTGGCCGTGCGGTCGCATCCGGCGATACAGAACAGAACCACGGCGGCGGCTGCCGCCCTACGAAGCGTCATCAAGAGATCGTCCCTGACCGAATTTGGTCGAAGCGCCACCGTGGCGCATGCGTGCGGCGGCAGCAAGGCGCCGCCGTCAGTCGCCGCGCTCGGCCGCATCGGCGGACTCACGTCCCTCTTCCGCCAGGGCGTCGTTGATCTCGCGTGAATCAGGATCGTCGTCCGATCCCGAGGCCGATCCGCCCCGCAGCGATCCTGCCCGCGTATCCGATCCCGAATCGCTGCCGTCCAGGGCGTCGATCAGCGTGTCCGCCTTGTGACCCAGATCCGGCTTTTCGCCCATGTCGGCGGCCTCTCTTGCGTCGTCGCAATCCACTTCGGGCTTGTTGGGATCGATGTCCGTCATGGCGCAGGTCTCCGTAATGAGGATTTGAGTCTTAAAGCGCCCGACCCGGTTGCGGTTCCGCCCCCGCGCCCTTGAACCTCGGCGGACAGCCCCGATCTAGGCGTCATGATCCCGTTCTCAGTTCTCGACCTGTCCCCCATCGTCGAAGGCGGCGACGCCCGCCGTGGCCTGGACGAAACCCTGGCCCTGGCCCAGGCCGCCGACCGTCTGGGTTACGAGCGCTTCTGGCTGGCCGAGCACCACAATATGCCCGGCATCGCCAGCGCCGCGACCTCCATCGTCATCGGCCATGTGGCGGCGGGGACGCAGCGTATTCGCGTCGGCTCCGGCGGCGTCATGCTGCCCAATCACGCGCCCCTGGTGGTCGCCGAACAGTTCGGCACGCTGGAGACCCTGTTTCCCGGTCGGATCGATGTCGGCCTGGGCCGCGCGCCCGGCACGGACGGCGCCACCGCCCGTGCGCTCCGTCGCTATTTCGAAGGCGCCGACCAGTTCCCGCGCGACGTGGTCGAGCTGATCCAGTGGTTCGAACCGGCGTCCGAGAACCAGCCCGTCCGCGCCGTGCCCGGCGCCGGCCTGCGTGTCCCGATCTGGCTCCTAGGCTCCAGCCTCTTCAGCGCGCAGCTGGCCGGTCAACTCGGCCTGCCCTACGCCTTCGCCAGCCATTTCGCCCCCGAACTGCTGCTTGAGGCCCTGGCCCTTTATCGCCGCAGCTTCACCCCCTCGGACCGCCTGGCCAAGCCCCACGCCATGGCCGCGATCAACGTCTTCGCCGCCGACACCGACGCCGAGGGCGTGCGCCTGTCCACCTCGATGCAACAGAGCTTCGCCCGCCTCTCGACCGGCAAGCCCGGCAAGCTGCCCCCGCCCGTCGATGACATCGCCTCGGTCCTGACGCCGCAACAGATCGAAGGCGCCAAGGGCCGCCTGCTCTATTCCGCCATCGGCGGGCCCGAGACGGTCAAGCGCCAGCTCTCTGACTTCATCGCCCTGACCGGCGTGGACGAGCTGATGGTCACCGGCATGATGTTCGACAACGCCGCCCGCATCCACAGCCTGAAAATCGTCGCCGAGGCGCGCGAGCAGATCGCGATGGCGGACGCGGCCTAAAGCCCGGCCAAAAACTCCAGCAGCAGCGCGTTCACCTCTGCGGACCGCTCCTGCTGGATCCAGTGTCCCGCCTCCGGCACGACCACCGACTGCCTCAGCCCCGGCGCCCAATCCTTCAGCCCCGCCTCATGCCCGCCGGCGTAGTGGCGCACGGGATCGTCCTCACCGACGACGAACAGGGCGGGCGGGGTGATCTTCTGGTCCTGCACGAAGGCCGTCAGCGACCAGTTCAGGTCCATCGCGCGGTACCAGTTCAGCGGCGCGTCGAACCCGCCCGCCGAAAACGCCTGCACATACTCATCGAAATGCGCCTCACTCATCCACGGCGGCAGGGTCGCTGCGTCGTCGATGGTGTCGAGCAGATCCACGCCTTGCGGCATGAAGCCGGTGGAACGCCGATCCACCGGGGTCGCCCCGTCATAGGCGTAGAACAGCTTCCTCAACGCCGTCGCCGGATCGGCGTCCATCGCCACATGGGCGTCCGGCGCCTGGAACCGGCTGATGTAGAGATCGCCAAGCCCGGCCCGTTTCGAGATCGCGGCCATGGCGGCGGTGGGCGGCCCTTTAAGCCGGCGCGGCTGGAACGGGACCGACAGGCCCGCCACCGCGGTGAAGACATCGGGCCTCAACAGGGCGCAATGCCAGGCCACCGGCGCGCCCCAGTCGTGACCCACGACGACGCAGGACGGCTTGCCCAGTGCGCGCACCAGATCGACCATGTCCCCGACCAGATGCAGGATGGAATAGGCGTCCACCCCCGCCGGCTTCTCGGTCCCGCCATAACCCCTCATGTCCGGGGCTGCGACGTGGTATCCTGCCTGGGACAAGGCCTCGACCTGGGCTCGCCAGCTGACCCCCAGTTCGGGAAAGCCGTGGATCAGCAGGACCAGCGGCGCGTTGGGGTCTTCGAACCCGGCGTCCAGAACCTGTTGGACCAGGCCGTCGGTCTTGATAAGCCGCGTTCGCATTCCACCCTCTTTCGCGGTCTTCGCCGCTTCTAGTTTCGTCAGGACGGACATGACCCGCCTCGTCACCTTTGCGGACGGTACGACCGTTCCCGCCCTCGGCCAAGGCACCTGGGAGCTGGGCGACGACCCGGCCTGGCGCGACGAGGAGCAGCAGGCCCTGGCCCGCGGCATCGACCTGGGGATGACCCTGATCGACACGGCCGAACTGTATGGCGACGGCCGCTCCGAACGGCTGGTCGGCGAGGTCGTCGCCGACCGCCGCGACGAGGTCTTCCTGGTCTCCAAGGTCCGGCCCGAGAACGCCTCGGAGATGAAGATGATGCTGGCCTGCGAGAAGTCGCTGGAACGGCTCGGCGTCGAGCGGCTCGATCTCTACCTGCTGCATTGGGAAGGCAACGTCCCGCTGGAAGAGACCGTCGAGGCCTTCCGCGATCTGGTCGACGAGGGGATGATCGCCCGGTGGGGCGTGTCCAACCTGGACCTGCGGGCCATGGAACAGCTGATGGAGATCGAGGGGGGCGAGGACTGCGCCGCCAACCAGCTGCTCTACAATCTGGCCTCGCGCGGGGTGGAGTTCGACCTCCTGCCGTGGATGCAGGCGCGCGACATGCCGATGATGGCCTATTCGCCTCTGGGACGCGGCGAACTGCTGGAACAGCCCCTGATCCGCGACATCGCCAATCGCCATTCGGCCAGCCCGGCCCAGGTCGCCCTGGCCGCCGTCCTGCGCCACGACGGCGTCATCGCCATCCCGAAGGCCCGCTCCGTCGAACATGTCGAGGCCAATGCCGACGCCCTGGAGATCCAGTTCGATCTGGAGGATCTGGAACGCCTGGACGAGGCCTTCCGGGCGCCGAACCATGCGGTGCCGCTGGATATTATCTGAGGGTCATGGGGCGACCCACCTTTTAAACCCGTCATCCTCGCCCTCGTGGCGAGGATCCAGACTCCCGGTGCGTCCGCAGAGTGCGTCATCGTCGAAACCGGGAGTCTGGATCCTAGGCACAAGGCCTAGGATGACGAACTCAGGATGGACAGCAGCCGCCCCCGTTCTTCATCCGTATACGGAACAACCGGCCCTCGCCCCCACACCGGATCGGGCCACAGGCCGTCGTCTCGCCTACGCCCGACCACATGGACATGCAGTTGCGCCGTCACATTGCCGATGGCGCCGACGTTCAGCTTCTCCACCAAGCCCAGCCGCCGAACCAGCGCCCCGGCCCGCACCGTCTCCTCGATCAGCATCGCCCGCTGCTCGACGCTCAAATCCTCCAGCTCCACCGCCCCCTTGACGCGCGGGATCAGGATCAGCCAGGGAAACCGTGCATCGTCTTGCAGCCGCACATGGCACAGCGGCCACTCGGTGGCGGCGACCGACCCGGCCTCGAAGGCCGGCGCGACCTCAAACTTCATAATCAGTTCAGCCCGTAGATGACGCAGGCGCTGTCGGTCAGGGTCTGCAACGGCGGCTGCAGCGCCAGCCGCGCCGCCTCTATGTCCGCCTCGCTGGGACCTGCCCCGCCGGCCATCGGCGCAGGGGGGGCGGGAGGCGGCGCAAAGGCCGCCTCGGCGCTCACCCGCGATCCCGTCACCACGATGTCGTCCACCGTCGTCGCCTGTCCGCCGGCGGCGTAGGATGGCCAGCCGGCCAGAACGTCCGTCTGGCAGACGCGGCCCGACGGATCGATGATCTTGACCCGCCCCAGGGTCGCGCCGGCGTTCGCCGCCGCCGCCTCGGCCCGACGCCGCGCATCCTTCATCGCCTCGGCCTGCAGATTGGCCTTCCAGCTGTTTTCCGGCTCCAGGTTGAAGTTCACCTGACCGATGGACGTGGGGCGCGAGGCCACGATGGTCGCGTAAACCCGCTCGATCAGGCGCACGTCGCGCACCGTGACGCTGACCGAGGCGTCGGCCTGATAGCGGGCCACGCGGTCGGCGCGGGTGTTGTCGCGCATCACCCCGTTCTCGTCGCGGTACTGGTCATAGAGCGGCCGGGTGGTGACGCTGGTCTCGACCCTCACCTTGTCCGCCCCATAGGCCGACAGCGATTGGCTCAGCGCCCGCACCTGATCGGCTGCGGCGCGCGAGGCCTCCGTTACGCTGCGGTCCACCGACTGGAAGCTGGCGGAGACGAAGGCGCGGTTGGCCTGGATCTCGACCCGCACCTGGCCGACCGAGGCGATCACCGGATCGCGCATCCACCAGGGGGCGGGAATATAGCGGTCGCCGATGGTGGCGGGCGGGGTCTGGGCCATTGCCGGCGCAGAAGCGAAGACGGGCGCGGCGCCCAGCAGCAGGGCGAGAGCGAGAGAAGGGCGCATCGAAATCCTCCGGTTGGGACCAGACCTTCGCAGCCCCGACCAAGGCCGTAAAGCGAGGTTCTTGCGACAGTCGCGAGAGGGGTCTAGACCGCCCGCACGATTAATCCCCATTTCGCACACGCAATAAACGGAGACATCCATGGCTCGCGCGAAGATCGCCCTTATCGGCGCCGGCATGATCGGCGGAACCCTGGCCCACGTGGCCGCGCGCGAAGCCCTGGGCGACGTGATCCTGTTCGACATCGCCGAAGGCACCCCCCAGGGCAAGGCGCTGGACATCGCCGAGGCCACCGCCGTCTTCGGTTCGGACGTGGCCCTGAAGGGCGCGAACGACTACGCCGACATCGCGGGCGCAGACGTCTGCATCGTCACCGCCGGCGTGCCGCGCAAGCCGGGCATGAGCCGCGACGACCTGATCGGCATCAACCTGAAGGTCATGAAGGCCGTCGGCGAGGGCATCAAGGCCCACGCCCCGAACGCCTTCGTCATCTGCATCACCAACCCGCTCGATGCCATGGTCTGGGCCCTGCAGAAGTTCTCAGGTCTGCCCAAGGAGAAGGTCGTCGGCATGGCCGGCGTGCTGGACTCGGCGCGCTTCGCCTATTTCCTGGCTGAAAAGACCGGCGTCTCGGTTCAGGACATCCACGCCTGGACCCTGGGCGGTCACGGTGACGACATGGTGCCGATGGTGCGCCACTCGACCGTCGGCGGCCTGCCCCTCCCCGACGCCGTCGCCGCCGGCCTGCTGTCGCAAGCCGATCTGGACGCCATCGTCGACCGCACCCGCAAGGGCGGCGGCGAGATCGTGGCCCTGCTGAAGACCGGCTCGGCCTTCTACGCCCCGGCTGAAAGCGCCATCGCCATGGCCAAGTCCTACCTGCTGGACCAGAAGCGCGTCCTGCCCTGCGCCGTCTGGCTGTCGGGCGAATACGGCCTGTCGGACCTCTACGTCGGCGTCCCGGCCCTGATCGGCGCGAACGGCGTCGAGAAGGTGATCGAGTTCACCACCAACGACGAAGAAAAGGCGATGTTCGAAAAGTCCGTCGCCTCGGTCCAGGGCCTGCTGCAGGCCTGCAAGGACATTGATTCCTCGCTGGCTTAACGCCAGCGAAGGGCGCTATCGCGCGGCTCGCGGAGCCGCGCTGCTTGAGCGCTTTGATTTCGAAGGAAAGGGCTGCGGAGCGATCCGCAGCCCTTTTTCTTTTCCGCTCAGGTGGGCGCCACATACCCCATCTCGCCCGCGAACTTGGGCAGCAGTTGCAGCCAGACCGCCAGCGGGTCCGCCAGTTGCGTCACGCCTCCGCCCGACAGCACGACCACATCGTACTGCACCGTCGCCGTTGGGGTTTCCGCAGCGGTATGGAAGGCCTTCAGATAGCGGTTGTCGCGGTTCCAGGCGTTGACCTTGTCCAGCGTCGCGCCAGCGCCCGGCACCACGGCGCTAAACTGAACCTCGCCGCAGACGCCCGCCTCGCAGCCGTAGAAGAACACCGCCCAGGTCAGGCCCGCATTGGTCACGGTGAAGAAGGTCAGGCCGTTCTGCGTCTGCACCGACCCGACCCGACCGCCCAGCCCGGTGATCCAGACCCCGACCTCGGCTGGCGTCAGGCCGCGACTGGCCGTCGCCGGCGCTGTTTGGGCCAAGGCTCCTCCCGCCGTCAGCGGCGACAGGGTCAGAACAAGGGCGGCGGCGAGGGCGAGGCGGCGCATGGAAATTCTCCGAAGGTCAGCCGTCACCCTAGCCGTCAGTCGCGCACGTGCGCCAGCCAGTCCTTGCTCTGCATCTCGTTGAAGCGCGACACCGTCCGTTCGAATTCGAACGCCCCCACCCCCTCGGTATAGAGGCCCTCGGGCTTGGCCGCCGCCAGCACGATCAGCTTTGTCTTGGCCTCGTACAGCGCGTCCACCAGCGTCACCAGACGCCGCGCCTCGTGGTGATTGGCCGAGCTCAGGATCGGCACGTCTTCCAGGAACAGGGTATGGAACCGCTGGGCGATCGCCAGATAGTCCTGCGGGCCTAGCGGCTTGCCGCACAGTTCCGCGAACGTCGCGCGCGCCATTGAGCCGACGGTACGCTCCACCACCACATCACGGCCCAGCACGGTCAGGTGCGCCGGCTCTTCCGGCTCGCCGCCCTTCAGTTCGCGCCACAGATCCTCGAACCCAGCGCGGTCGTCCGGCGTGTGCCAGACCTGGGCCGAGGTCATCCGGTCCAGCCGCCAGTCGCGCGCCCCGGCCATCTCCACCACCGCGCAACGCTCGCGGATGATGTCGATGAAGGGGACGAACAGCTGGCGATTGATGCCGTTCTTGTACAGGTCCTCGGGCGCCCGGTTCGAGGTGATGGCCAGCACCACCTTGTCCTCGAACAGGGCCTCGAACAGCCGGCCCAGGATCATGGCGTCGGCGATGTCCGTCACCTGAAGCTCGTCGAAACACAGCAGCCGAGCTTCCGACGCGATCAGTCGGGCGATCGGCGGAATGGGGTCGTCGCCCTTATGCGTGCCGAACACGGCCTTCCTCGTCTTCGCATCCCCCTCGCGCCACTGTTTCACCAGGTCGTGGATGCGGGCCATGAAGGCGTGGAAGTGGGCGCGGGTCTTTCGCGGCTCGGGCGTCGCCGAATAGAACAGGTCCATCAGCATGGACTTGCCCCGTCCCGGCGGCCCGTAGAGGTAGAGGCCCCGCACCTCCGGCGCCTTGCCGAACAGGCCGCGCTTGGCCAGATCGACCTCCAGCCGCTCCAGCGCCGCGATCACCGCGCCTTGCGCCGGATCGGGCGTCAGCACGCCCTCTTCCACGCGGATATCGTAGGCGTTGCGGATGCGGGAGGTCATGCGGCCCTGCTTAAAGTCCCCCGAACCGAAAAGCGATTGCTTCGCGGCTGCGAACGCCTAATTGCAGTCCCCAACCACCACACCAAAAATGCGCTCAAGTAGCGAGGCTCCGCTGAGCCGAGCGTAGCGCGTCCGAAGGACCAAGCATCATGGGTTATCGCGTCGCCATCGTCGGAGCCACGGGCAATGTGGGCCGCGAAATGCTGAACATTCTGGAAGAGGTGGAATTCCCCGTCGACGCCATCCACGCCATCGCCTCGCGCAAGTCCAAGGGCGTCGAGGTCTCGTTCGGCGACAAGACCATCAAATGCCAGGATATCGAACAGTTCGACTTCTCGACCGTCGATATCGTCCTGATGTCCGCCGGCGGCGCGGTGTCCAAGGAATGGTCGGAAAAGATCGGCAAGGCCGGCCCCATCGTGATCGACAACTCCTCGGCCTTCCGCAAGGACCCGGACGTGCCGCTGATCGTGCCCGAGGTGAACCCCGACGCCATCAAGGACGCGACCAAGAAGAACATCATCGCCAACCCCAACTGCTCGACCATCCAGCTGGTGACGGCGCTGAAGCCGCTGCATGATGCGGCCAAGATCAAGCGGGTCGTGGTCTCGACCTATCAATCGGTGTCCGGCGCCGGCAAGGAAGGCATGGACGAGCTGTGGAACCAGACCAAGGCCATCTACGGCCTGGGCGACGCGCGTCCCAAGAAGTTCCCCAAACAGATCGCCTTCAACGTCATCCCCTACATCGGTTCCTTCCTTGAGGACGGCTCGACCGACGAGGAGCAGAAGATGTCGGACGAGACGCACAAGATGCTGGACCCCGACATCAAGGTCACCGTCACCTGCGTGCGGGTGCCGGTCTTCGTCGGCCACTCCGAGGCCGTGAACATCGAGTTCGACCGCCCCATGGAACCCGACGAGGCCCGCGCCATCCTGCGCGAGGCGCCGGGCGTGCTGGTCATCGATAAGCAGGAGCACGACGGGTACATCACCCCCGTCGACGCCGCCGGCGAACACGCCGTCTATGTGTCGCGCATTCGCAAGGATCCGACCGTCGAGCACGGCCTGAACCTGTGGGTCGTGTCCGACAACCTGCGCAAGGGCGCCGCCCTGAACGCCATCCAGATCGCCCAGTTGCTGGACGAGACGGGCGTGATCAAGTCCTCGTCGGGGTATCGTTCGATCACGGTGTAAGCAGCCTCGACCTTAACACTCACCGTCATCCTCGGGCTTGACCCGAGGGTCGGACCTGACAAGCGCCCATGCATCGCCCGTTCGAATCAGCGGCCGATCGCCCGATCCTCGGGTCAAGCCCGAGGATGACGGCGAAGGCGTGGAAGGACATTCGCTAATGCCCCCCGCCACCCCCAACGACCCCCGCGCGGTCGGCACGGCCGTCGCCTGCTACACCCTGTGGGGCCTCTTGCCGCTGCTGTTCATGGCGATGGCGGCCAACGGTTTCGGCGCGCCCGAAATCCTGGCCCATCGGGCCGTCTGGTCGGTCTTCGTCGCGGGCCTGGTCCTGCTGCTCGCCGGCCAGTGGGGCGAGGCGCGCAAGGTCTTGGCCACACCGCGCACCCTGGCCTGGCTGGCCCTCTCGGCCCTGTTGATCGCGACGAACTGGAGCCTCTACGTCTACGCCACGACGCACCATGCGACGCTGGAGGCCAGCCTCGGCTACTATATCAATCCCCTGCTCAACATGGCGGCGGGCGCCGTGCTGTTCCGCGAGAAGATAGACCGCTGGAGCGCCGTCGCCATCGGTCTGGCCGCCATCGGGGTCGTGATCCAGACCGTCGCCCTGGGTCATGTGCCGATCATCGGCCTGACCCTGGCCGTCACCTTCTGCGCCTATGCGGTGATCCGAAAGCGCGTCCCCGCCTCGGCCCAGACCGGCCTATTCGTCGAATGTCTGGTCCTGCTGCCCATCGGCGCGGTCTTCCTGGCCTGGCTGACGATGCACGGCCAGGCGACAGGCTTTTCCTCGCCCTCGGGCCTGGCCTGGGCCCTGGTCAACGGGCCGGCGACGGTGATCCCGCTGGTGCTGTTCGCCTGGTCGGCGCGGCGCCTGCCCCTGTCCACCGTCGGCTTCATCCAGTTCCTGGCGCCCACGCTTCAGTTCGCCTGCGGCGTCCTGACGGGCGAGGCCCTGACCCCGCTGCGCATCGTCTCGTTCGTCTTCATCTGGGCGGGCGCGGGCGTCTTCGCCCTGGGCGCGCTCAACCGCTCACGCGCCGCCAAGCGCGCCGTCGCCCTCTCTGAAACGGTCTAGAGCGCCGCGTACAGCGCCTGCAGCAGGCGTTTGGGACGCGGGTCGCCGATCAGGTGCGGCGACTGGCGCGTCATCACATAGGCCGCCGACAACCGGCGCGACGGATCGGCCATGGCCATCGACCCGCCCCACCCATAGTGCCCGAAGGCTTCGTCCGGCCCGAACACCTTCAGCCCGTCGTTGCGCATCAGCCCCGCCGCCCAGCTGATCTCGAACGGCAGCACCTTGTCCGGCCCGTGAATCCGTTCGCGCGTGAGCTGCTCCAGCGTCCCCGCCGACAGCACCGATCGGCCGTCGAGCACGCCGCCGTTGGCGACCACGCCCAGCATCCGCGCCAGTCCCAGGGCCGTGCCGTGCAGATTGGCTGACGGGATCTCCATCTCGCGCCACGCGGCCGAACCCCGCCCGCCGGGCGCCGAGCCGCGATCCAGGAAGGCGGCCTGTTTGATCGGATCGATGGTCCCCAGGCTGGGCGCCGCGGTCGGCTTCCTCATCTGCGCCACCCGCCCGTGCTCGCTCTCCGGCAGGCCGATCCACAGATCCAGATCGGAAAAGTCCTGACGCAGGGCCTGACCCATGGTCCGCCCTGTCGCACGGCGGAACACCTCATTGGCCAGATAGCCGACCGTGACGGGGTGATAGCCCGAGGCCGTGCCAGGCGCCCACATCGGCGCCTGAGCCGCCAGCCGCGCCAGGACGGCGGGCACGTCGAACCAGATGGTCGGATCGACCGCTTCCGAGAAGCCGGGCAGGCCTGACTGATGGCTCATCAACTGGGCCACGGTCACGTCCGCCTTGCCCGCCGCGCCGAACTCGGGCCACAGCGAGGCGACCGTCTGGTCATAGTCGACCTGCCCCGCCTCGACCGCCGTCGCCATCAGGATCGCCATCACCGCCTTGCCGGTCGAGAAGACCGAGGTCAGGGTCGCCTCCGTGAACGGCGTCGTCTTCGCCGTATCCGCATGGCCCGCCCACAGATCGACGACCGCCTCGCCCTCGATCAGCACGCTGAACCGCGCCGCCTGCTCGTTCAGCCCCTCGGGCGCCTCGGTGAAGTTGGCGGCGAACGCCTCCCGCACGGCCTCATAGCCGGGTGCGCAGACGCCTTGAATGTCGATGGGATCGGTCATGGGCTGGTCCTAGCGCGACCGCCGCCCACGAAAAAGGCCTCCCGCCGAAACGGGAGGCCTCAAATCGTTCGATCCGGCGTGCGGATCAGCCGGCGACGACCTCGGTCGCCTGTTCGGCCAGGATGGTCAGACCTTCGCCGTTGACGTCGGCGAAGCCGCCGTGGACGTCGTACTGGATCTTGGTCCCGCCGTTATAGACGGTGACCAGACCCTCGCGCAGGGCGGTCATGAAGGGGGCGTGGTCCGGCAGGACGCCGAAGTCGCCCTCGACGCCCGGCGCATCCACCTGGTCCACGAGGCCGGTGAAGACCTCACGTTCCGGCGAGACGAGGGAGAAGTTCAGCTTGCCGGCCACGATCAGGCTTCCGACGCCATCTTCTCGGCCTTGGCGACGGCCTCTTCGATGGCGCCGACCATGTAGAAGGCGGCTTCCGGCAGGTGGTCGTAGTCGCCGGCGACGATGCCCTTGAACGAGCGGATCGTGTCGGCCAGTTCGACGAACTTGCCCGGCGCGTTGGTGAACTGCTCGGCCACGAAGAAGGGCTGCGACAGGAAGCGCTGGATCTTGCGGGCGCGCGAGACGACCAGCTTGTCCTCTTCCGACAGCTCGTCCATGCCCAGGATGGCGATGATGTCCTTCAGGCCCTTGTACTGCTGCAGCACTTCCTGGACCGAACGGGCGACCTGATAGTGCTCCTCGCCGATGACCAGCGGGTCCATGATCCGCGAGGTCGAGTCCAGCGGATCGACGGCGGGGAAGATGGCCTGGGCGGCGATGTCGCGCGACAGCATGGTCGTCGCGTCAAGGTGGGCGAAGGACGCGGCGGGCGCCGGGTCGGTGGGGTCATCGGCGGGGACGTAGATGGCCTGGACCGAAGTGATCGAGCCCTTCTTGGTCGAGGTGATGCGCTCTTGCAGGTTGCCCATCTCGGTCGCCAGCGTCGGCTGATAGCCCACGGCCGACGGGATGCGGCCCAGCAGGGCGGACACTTCCGAACCGGCTTGCGTGAAGCGGAAGATGTTGTCGACGAACAGTAGGACGTCCTTGCCTTCTTCGTCGCGGAAATACTCGGCCTGGGCCAGGCCGGTCAGGGCGACGCGGGCGCGGGCGCCGGGAGGCTCGTTCATCTGGCCATAGACGAGGGCGCACTTGGAGCCTTCGGTCGAGCCGCCGTTCTTGGCCGGATCGACGTTCACGTTCGACTCGATCATCTCGTGATACAGGTCGTTGCCTTCGCGGGTGCGCTCGCCCACGCCGGCCAGAACCGAATAACCGCCGTAAGCCTTGGCGATGTTGTTGATCAGTTCCTGCATGGTGACGGTCTTGCCGACGCCGGCGCCGCCGAACAGGCCGGTCTTGCCGCCCTTGGTGTAGGGGCAGATCAGGTCGATCACCTTGATGCCCGTGACCAGGATTTCCGACGAGTTGGTCTGCTCCTCGAAGGTCGGAGCCTCGCGGTGGATCGGGCGATATTGCGTGGTCTGGATCGGACCGGCTTCATCGATCGGCTGGCCGACGACGTTCATGATGCGGCCCAGCACGCCCGGTCCGACCGGGGTCTGGATCGAGGAGCCGGTGTCGATCACGGGCTGGCCGCGCGTCAGGCCTTCGGTCGTGTCCATGGCGATGGTGCGGACCATGTTCTCGCCGAGGTGCTGGGCGACTTCCAGCACCAGGGTGAAGGGCTCGCCCGTCTTCTGGTCGACGTTCTGGGTGTTCAGGGCGTTCAGGATCGCCGGCAGGTGGCCGGTGAACTCGACGTCGACGACGGCGCCGATGACCTGGGCGATCTTGCCGGTGGCGACGATGGAGCCCGGCGCGGTCGCGGCGGCGGGCGCCTTCTTGACGGCGGGCTTCTTGGCGACTGCCTTCGGGGCGGCGGTTTTTTTGGCGACGGTGTCGGTCATGGCTGGGGTCCGTATCGGAATGTCTGTTCGGTCGGGATCAGAGGGCTTCGGCGCCGGCGATGATCTCGATCAGTTCGGTGGTGATCTGGGCTTGGCGCTTGCGGTTGTATTGCAGCGTCAGGGCGTTGATGAGGTCGCCGGCGTTGCGCGTGGCGTTGTCCATCGCCGCCATCTGCGACCCGAAGAAGCCCGCCTGGTTCTCGTACAGAGCGGCCAGGATCTGGGTCGTCAGGTTGCGGGGCAGCAGGGTTTCGAGGATTTCCTCTTCCGAGGGCTCGTAGTCATAGACCGCGCCGTTCAGGTCGATGGGCTGTGCGTCGCCCTCGACCACGGCCGGGATCAACTGCTTGCCGGTCGGAACCTGCTGGATCACCGACTTGAACTGGCTGTAGAACAGGGTGACCACGTCGGCCTGGCCGTCCTCGAACGCCGTGGCGATCATTTCGGCGACCGGCTGGGCCGAAGGCAGGCCGATGGTCTTTTGCTCGCTCAGTTCGAAGGTGTGGATCACCTTGTCGCCGTAAAGACGCGTCAGCTGGTCGCGCGACTTCTTGCCGACGGCGATGATCTTCACGTCCTTGCCATTGGCGATCAGGCTGTTGATCCGCTCGCGTGCGGCGCGGATGACGTTGGTCGAGAAACCGCCCGCCAGACCCTTGTCCGCCGTCGCCACCACGATCAGGTGACGCTGGTCCTGACCGGTGCCGGCCAGCAACTTGGGCGCATCGGCGCCCGAGACGCCGGCGGCCAGGTTGGCGATGACCGAGGCCATCTTCTGCGCATAGGGCCGGGCGCTCTCGGCCTGATCCTGGGCGCGTTTCAGCTTGGCCGCGGCGACCATCTGCATGGCTTTCGTGATCTTCTGCGTCGCTTTGACGCTTCCGATCCGATTGCGCATTTCCTTGAGGCTGGCCATCCGGCGTTGCTCTTCCTCTAACTACCGGCGGGGTTCAGGCGAAGGTCTTGACGAAGGCGGCCAGGATGTCCTTCAGCTCGGCTTCGAGGTCCGAGGTCAGGTCCTTCTTGGTGCGGATGCCTTCGAGCAGCGAGGCGTGGTTCGCATGGATGCGCGCCAGCAGTTCCTTCTCGAAACGCCCCACGTCGCCCACGGCGATGCCGTCGATATAGCCGCGCGTGCCGGCGTAGACCGAGACGACCTGCTCTTCCATCGCCAGCGGCGAGTATTGCGGCTGCTTCAGCAGCTCGGTCAGGCGGGCGCCGCGCGCCAGCAGCTTCTGGGTCGAGGCGTCCAGGTCCGAGCCGAACTTGGCGAAGGCGGCCATCTCGCGATACTGGGCCAGCTCGCCCTTGATGGTGCCGGCGACCTTCTTCATCGCCTTGGTCTGGGCCGACGAGCCGACGCGCGACACCGAGATGCCGACGTTCACGGCCGGACGGATGCCCTGATAGAACAGGTCCGATTCCAGGAAGATCTGGCCGTCGGTGATCGAGATCACGTTGGTCGGGATATAGGCCGAAACGTCGTTGGCCTGGGTTTCGATGATCGGCAAGGCCGTCAGCGAGCCCGAGCCGTAGTCTTCGTTCAGCTTGGCCGAACGCTCCAGCAGGCGGCTGTGCAGGTAGAAGACGTCGCCCGGATAGGCTTCACGGCCCGGCGGGCGGCGCAGCAGCAGGGACATCTGGCGATAGGCCACAGCCTGTTTCGACAGGTCGTCATAGACGATCAGGGCGTGCATGCCGTTGTCGCGGAAGAACTCGCCCATGGCCGTGCCGGCGAAGGGCGCCAGGAACTGCAGCGGGGCCGGCTCCGACGCCGTGGCGGCGACGACGATGGTGTATTCCAGCGCGCCGGCTTCTTCGAGCGTCTTGACGATCTGGGCGACGGTCGAGCGCTTCTGGCCGATGGCGACGTAGATGCAGTAGAGCTTGGCGCTCTCGTCGTCGGTCTTGTTGACGTTCTTCTGGTTCAGGATGGTGTCGACGGCGACGGCCGTCTTGCCGACCTGACGGTCGCCGATGATCAGCTCGCGCTGGCCGCGGCCGACGGGGATCAGGGTGTCGATGGCCTTCAGGCCGGTCTGCATCGGCTCGTGGACCGACTTGCGCGGGATGATGCCCGGCGCCTTGACGTCGACGCGGCGACGCTCGGTGAACTCGATCGGGCCCTTGCCGTCGATCGGCTCGCCCAGCGGGTTCACGACGCGGCCCAAGAGGCCCCGGCCGACCGGCACGTCCACGATCTCGCCCAGGCGGCGCACGTCGTCGCCCTCGGCGATCTGGGCGTCCGCGCCGAAGATCACGGCGCCGACGTTGTCGCGCTCCAGGTTCAGGGCCATGCCCTTGACGCCGGCCTTGGTGAACTCGACCATTTCGCCGGCCTGGACATTGTCCAGACCATGGATGCGGGCGATGCCGTCGCCGACCGACAGCACGCTGCCGACGTCTGAAACGTCGGCTTCGACGCCGAAGTTGGCGATCTGCGACTTGAGGATGGCCGAGATTTCAGCGGCGCGGATGTCCATGACGGGCTCTCTGTTCTTCAGTCTTTATGCGGATGCGCCGATCAGGCGCGCTTCATTCTTGTGTGCGGGGAGCAGGCTTTAAGCCCGCTTGAGGGCGAACTTCATCTGGTCGAGCTTGGTCTTCAGCGAGGCGTCGAACAGTTTCGAGCCGACCTTGATCTTCAGGCCGCCCAGGATCGACGGATCGACGCGCGCGGTCAGTTCCGGCGCCTTGCCCAGGCTCTTGGACAGGGCGGCGGTGATGGCGGCGACCTGTTTGGCGTCCAGCGCCTGGGCCGAGACGACCTCGGCGGCGACGACGCCGGCGTGTTTGGCGTAGCGAGCCTCGAAGCCGGCGATCACGCCCGGCAGATCCTTGGCGCGATGGTTCTGGGCCAGCAGACCCAGGAAGTTGGACGTGGTCTGTTCGAACTTGGCCTTGGCGGCGATGGCGACCAGACCCTTGGCCTGATCCTCGGCGCCGATGACGGGCGAGGCGGCCAGACGACGCAGGTCGGCGCTCTCGATCCAGGCCGCCTTCAGCGACTTCAGATCGGCGCGCACGGCGTCCAGGCGGCCGGTTTCCAGCGCCAGGTCAAACAGCGCCTGTGCGTAGCGATCGCCGACTTCCGTCGTTCTGAAATCATCAGCCACTGATTAGGGTCCGAGGTCGTTGTGTCAGGGTCGCAACCGACTGCGAGGCTCGCAACGGTCAAAAGCTTGAAATGCTTACGGAAAGCACGACAGAGGCCGTATCCGTAAATACGCCCCCTTCAAGCCGGGCGCCTGATAGCACGGGGTTTCGCCGCTCGCAACATTGCGTGAAGGCGCGTCGATGCCGCAGGGGGCGGGGGACAGGCTGCAAGGAGGTGTCTCCTCCCCACATCGTGGGGAGGGGGACCGCGCGTAGCGGGGTGGAGGGGCTCTCGACGTCCCACAGACGCCTGTGATGCAGTGAAGAACCCCTCCGTCACGGCGCGGAAGACGCGCCGCGCCACCTCCCCGCTGCGCAGGGAGGAGACGATGGTCAGCCATCACAATGACGCTGGTTCATTCCCAACGAATCCAACCGCTTGCCGATTTATGTCCCCCTTCTCCCATCCCCCCTCCCAAACGAGCGTATTCTAAACCCGTCCCGTCGCATCGGAGGGCTCGCTTGCCCTGCGACCTTGCGGCGGCGGGAGCGGATGGAACGGGAGCGGGTCTGGAACGGCTCGCGCTGACACCGACTCATGGAGCGGTGTCGGAGGGTCGAGGGGGATACTCGGCCGCACTCGGGACAGCCCTCGCAGGGGCTGCCGACCCGTCGCAGGCTTATGGGGTTAGGCGATAAGACCGCCACCGCTCGACGCCCCGTCCTCGGGCTTGACCCGAGGATCAGCAGGCCAACCAACCGCACGGAGCGTCATACCCTTCGTCGAAACGGTACTTACAAACTCACACTCCGGGCGAAGGCCCGGCGCTCCGCCCAGCCCTCCACCAACTTCGCAGGCCAAACGCCGCGAAGACGCTTCCGCACGCCCGTTTTCCGTCGCAGACTGACAGGGGGTGCGACCATGACGCCGCACCCTGTCGCTTGATCGGAACTCGCGGCGGCCCTAGCGCTTTCCGCTCAAGCTTTATTTTCCACCAGGAACCCCAATGCTCGACAGCATCACCCCTCTGCTCTCCGATCCGGCCGCCTGGGCCGCATTGGTGACCCTCATCGTGATGGAGGTCGTGCTTGGTATCGACAACCTGATCTTCATCTCCATCCTTTCGAACAAGCTGCCCGAGCATCAGCGTCAGAAGGTCCGTCGCCTCGGCATCGGCCTGGCCCTGATCATGCGCCTGGCCCTGCTCTCGATCATCGCCTGGCTGGTCGGCCTGGTTCAGCCGGTCTTCACCGTCATGGGCAACGCGTTCTCGTGGAAGGATCTGATCCTGATCGCGGGCGGCCTGTTCCTGGTCTGGAAGGCGACCAAGGAAATCCACCACACCGTCGATCCCACGCCCAGCCATGACGTGATGGACAAGAAGGACGTGATGATCATGAACGCGGGCGCCGCGATCTTCCAGATCATCCTGCTGGACATCGTCTTCTCGATCGACTCGATCCTGACCGCCGTCGGCATGACCGAACATCTGCCGATCATGGTCGTCGCCGTCCTGGTCGCCGTGACCGTGATGCTGCTGGCCGCCGATCCCCTGGCCAACTTCATCAACAAGAACCCCAGCGTGGTCATGCTGGCGCTCGGTTTCCTCTTGATGATCGGCATGGTGCTGATCGCCGACGGCTTCGGCTATCACGTGCCCAAGGGCTACATCTACGCCGCCATGGCCTTCTCGGCCGGGGTCGAGGCCCTGAACATGATGGGGCGTCGCGGCGCCACCAAGAAGGAAATGGCCGAACAGGCCCGCAGCGACGCGAACGCCGCCGAGGTCCGCGCCCAGAAGGCCGAGGCCGAAGCCGCCGCCGAGCAGGGCTGAGGCCCATGAACCGCCTGTCGTCGCGTCTCGCCGGTCTGATCGCCGGCCTGCTGCTGGCGACGGGCGTTTGCCTGCCGGTCCGGGCCGAGGTTCCGGTCCAGTCCTACGAGGTCGTGCGGGCCTATCCGCACGACACCGGGGCCTTCACCGAGGGCCTCTTCTTTCATGACGGCGCCCTCTACGAGAGCACAGGCCTGTATCCGTCCTTCATCCGCCAGGTGCGGCTGGAGACCGGCGAGGTGCTGCGCCAGCGCGACCTACCGACAGTCTATTTCGGCGAGGGCATGACCACGCTGAACGGCAAGCTCTACAGCCTGACATGGCGCAACCACATCGGCTTCATCTGGAAGCTGGACGACTTCTCGCCCCTAGGCGGCTTCTCCTATCCGGGCGAGGGCTGGGCCCTGACGACCGACGGGCGGCGGCTGATCATGAGCGACGGCACCGACCAGCTGCGCTTCCTCGATCCGGAGACTCTCGCAGAGACCGGCCGCGTCTCCGTCACCGCCGACGGCCAGCCGCTGGATCAGATCAACGAGCTGGAATGGATCGACGGCGAGGTCTTCGCCAACCTGTGGCAGGACAACCGCATCGCCCGCATCGATCCCGAGACCGGCGTCGTGAAGGCCTTCATCGACCTGACCGCCTTGGTCCCCAAGGACGCCGGCCTGGACCCCAACGACGACGTCCTGAACGGCATCGCCTGGGACGCGGCCGGCAAACGCCTCTTCGTCACCGGCAAGCGCTGGCCCCAACTGTTCGAAATCAGGCTGCACTAGAACGACGAAGGGCCGGACGCTGCGATGGCGTCCGGCCCTTTGCTTTCAGTCCGGTCTCAGGCTCAACCGTGCAGGTCGAACCGGTCCAGCTCCGTCACCTTGGTCCAGGCCGCCACGAAGTCCGACACGAACTTGGCCTCCGCATCCGCCCCGGCATAGACCTCGGCCAGGGCGCGCAGCACGGCGTTGGAGCCGAACACCAGATCGACGCGGGTGCCGGTCCACTTGGCTTCGCCCGTCTTGCGGTCGCGGCCTTCGAACACATCCTTGGCGTCCGAGGTCGCCGTCCACTTCACGTCCATGTCCAGCAAGTTGACGAAGACGTCGTTGGACAGCACGCCCGGCCGCTCGGTCAGCACGCCGTGCGTCGCCCCGCCGACATTGATGTTGATCGCTCGCAAGCCGCCGATCAGCACCGTCATCTCCGGCGCCGTCAGCGTCAGCCGCTGCGCCTGGTCGATCAGCAGGGCCTCGGCCGGAACCGCATAGCGGGCCTTCTGGAAGTTGCGGAACCCATCGGCGACCGGCTCCAGATAGGAGAAGGATTCGACGTCCGTCTGTGCCTGGCTGGCGTCCGTCCGGCCCGGCGTGAACGGCACGCTGGCCTCGTGGCCCGCCGCCTTCGCCGCCTGCTCGACGCCCGCATTGCCCGCCAGCACGATCAGGTCGGCCAGGGAGACTTTCTTGCCGCCCGTCTGGCCTTGGTTGAACTCGAACTGGATACGTTCCAGCGTCTTCAGCACCCGGTCCAGCTGCTCTGGCTGGTTGGCGGCCCAGTCCTTTTGCGGCGCCAGACGGATGCGCGCCCCGTTCGCTCCGCCCCGCTTGTCCCCGCCCCGGAAGGTCGAGGCCGAGGCCCAGGCGGTTCCGACCAGTTCCGACGCGCTCAGGCCCGAATCCAGCACCTTGGCTTTCAGAACCGCCGCATCCGTCGCATCGATCAGCGGGTGATCGACCTCCGGCACGGGATCCTGCCACAACAGGACTTCACTCGGGACTTCCGGCCCGACATAGCGCGAACGCGGTCCCAGGTCGCGGTGGGTCAGCTTGAACCAGGCCCGGGCGAAGGCGTCGGCGAAGGCCTGCGGATCGTTCAGGAAGCGACGCGAGATCTTCTCGTATTCCGGATCGAACCGCATCGACAGATCGGTCGTCAGCATGGTCGGCCGCTTCTTCTTGGCCGGATCGTGGGCGTCGGGGATGATCTCGCCCGCATCCTTGGCCACCCACTGGTGCGCCCCGGCCGGGGACTTCTCCAGTTCCCATTCGAAGCCGAACAGGTTCTCGAAATAGAAGTTGCTCCACTGGGCCGGCGTCTGGGTCCAGGTGACTTCCAGGCCGCTGGTGATGGCGTCGCCGCCCGAGCCCGTCCCGAAGCTGGAGGCCCAGCCCAGCCCTTGCGCCTCCAGGCCCTCGCCTTCCGGCTCTGCGCCGACATGGTCGGCTGGGCCGGCGCCGTGGGTCTTGCCGAAGGTATGGCCGCCGGCGATCAGGGCGACCGTCTCCTCGTCGTTCATCGCCATCCGCGCGAAGGTTTCGCGAATGTCGCGCGCCGCCGCGATCGGATCGGGATTGCCGTCCGGCCCTTCAGGGTTGACGTAGATCAGGCCCATCTGCACGGCGGCCAGCGGGTTCTCAAGATCGCGCGTGTGCTCATCGCCGTCCGCCCGGTCATCGCTGACCAGCACGGCCTCGTCGCCCGGCTTCACCACCCCTTGCGAGCCGTGGGCGTAGCGTTCGTCGCCGCCCAGCCAGGTCGTCTCGCGCCCCCAATAGACGTCCTGATCCGGCTCCCAGGTATCCGCGCGACCACCCGAGAAACCGAAGGTGCGGAAACCCATCGTCTCCAGCGCCACGTTCCCGGTCAGGATCATCAGGTCGGCCCAGGAAATGGCTTGGCCGTATTTCTGCTTGATCGGCCACAGCAGGCGGCGCGACTTGTCGATATTGACGTTGTCGGGCCAGGAGTTCAGCGGCGCGAACCGCTGCTGGCCGCGCCCGCCGCCGCCCCGGCCGTCGCCGACGCGATAGGTGCCTGCGCTGTGCCAGGCCATGCGGATGAACTGCGGGCCATAGTGACCGAAGTCCGCCGGCCACCAGTCCTTGGAATCCCTCATCAGCGCCCGCAGATCGGCCTTCAGCGCGTCATAGTCCAGCTTGGCGAAGGCCTCGCGATAGTTGAAGCCCTCACCCAGCGGATCGGACTTGGTCGAATGCTGGTTCAGCAGGTCGGTCCGCAGTTGGCCCGGCCACCAGTCGCGGTTCTGCACGCCCCCGCCCGCGACCGACTCCGTCGTCCGTCCGGAAACGGGGCATTTGGCTTCAGTGGACATGATGATCTTCCCTGCTGGTTTGCGCGGCTTAGGGCCGGGTCTCGATAGCCCTGTAGATGACGAGGTCATTCGACACGGGTCAAACACATAAAGCCAATCGATTGTCCTTGGTGTCGGCATAGGTTCGGCCTATCTTACAGACATGCTTCCCACCCTTCGTCAGCTCCAGTATCTCAAGCTCCTGGCCGAACACGGCAGCTTCTCGCGCGCCGCCGAGGCCGCCCACGTCAGCCAACCGGCCCTCAGCGCGGGGGTGCAGGAGTTGGAGCGCATCCTGGGCTCGCCGGTGGTGGAGCGGGCGCGGGGCGCCGTCATCATGACCGCCGTCGGGGTCGAGGCCGTGCGCCGGGCCGAGGACGTGCTGGCCCGCACCGAGGATCTGGTCGAGGCGGCCAAGAACGCCGGCCGGCTGCTGTCCGGCCGCTTCCGCCTGGGCGTCATCCCCACCGTCGCGCCCTTCCTGCTGCCCGCCAAACTGCCGTCGGTGAAGGCCGCCTATCCCAGCCTGAAGCTCTACATCCGCGAGGATCTGACGCCGCGCCTGATCGCCGCCCTGAAGGCGGGCCAAATCGACGCCGCCGTCATCGCCCTGCCTTATGACGCGCCGGGCATCGAACATGCCCGCATCGGCGACGACGAGATCATGGCCGCCGCCCCCCACGATCATGCCTTGGCCGCTCCCGGCCCGATCCGCCCCGGCTCGCTGCGGGCCGAGGACCTGATCCTGCTGGAAGACGGCCACTGCCTGCGCGACCATGCGCTGGCGGCGCTCGACATCGAGGCCCCGCGCGGCGACGACGTCTTCGCCGCCACCAGCCTGCACACCCTGGTCCAGATGGTCGGCTCCGGCCTGGGCGTCAGCTTTCTGCCCAAGATGGCGGTGCAGGCGGGTCTGGCCGAAAACCCGTCGGTGGCCATCCGCGCCTTCGAGAACCAGGCCGACGGCGCGCCGCCCCACCGCGAGATCGTCGTCGCCTGGCGTTCCGGCTCCAGCCGCGCCGCCGAGGCCCGGCTTCTGGCCGAGGCTCTGAAACTGGACTGAAGCTGGACTGAAACTGGACCGACCCTGTTGACCTGAGCGCCGAACAGGCCGCTTGGGAAGCGCATGGCAACCGAAACCGTCTATATCGTCCAGGCCTATGTCCAGGGCCGGGGCAAGGCCCTCCGCGCCGAACAGCAGGTCGGCTGCAAGGACGCCGAGGAGGCGCGCCGCAAGGCCGAACGCCTGGCCCCCTTGCGCCTGGGCGTCGTCGCCTTCGCCGTCTCCGCCGACACCGAAATGGGTGACTATGACGAGGAGCCGACGATCATCTTCAAATCCGGCCAGCTGCCGCCGCCGTTCAGCGACGCGGATTAGGAGCAGGGCAACCGCCCTGCCCAGCAGGCGTTGACTTTCTGACAACGGATCGGCGCCGCCCCGGGCGTCCGACCGAAGCTTCAGGACGCCGCATGGCCTATCGCACTCTCAATCCGTTCACCGAACAGACGCTTCAGGAATACCCCGAACATTCGGAGGACGCCGTGGAGACCGCCCTGGCCAAGGCCGACGCCGTCTTCCGCTCCGACTGGTCCCAGGGCGACATCCAGCCACGCCTCGCCGTGCTGAAGTCCCTGTCGGCCCTGCTGACCGAGAACCGAGACAGCCTGGCCCGCACCATCGCCGAGGAGATGGGCAAGCCCCTGGCCCAGGGGCAAGGCGAAATCGATCTGTGCGCAGGCATCGCCGCCTACTATGCCGAAAAGGCCGCCGACTTCCTCAAACCCCAGAAGATCGACAGCGAACTGGGCGAGGCCTGGGTCGAGTTCCATCCCGTCGGCGTGCTTCTGGCGGTCGAGCCGTGGAACTTCCCCATCTATCAACTGATACGCGTGGTCGCCCCCGCCATCGCGGTCGGCAATCCGGTGCTCTACAAGCACGCGGGCATCGTGCCGCGCTGCGCCGCCCGCTTCGCCGAACTGGTCCAGGAAGCCGGCGCCCCTGAGGGCTTCGTCGCCAACCTCTACATCTCCTCGGACAAGGTCGCCGAACTGATCGGCGACGACCGCATCCAGGGCGTGGCCCTGACCGGGTCGGAGGGCGCCGGCGCCAAGGTCTCGGCCCGCGCATCGGAAATGCTGAAGAAGTCCACGCTGGAACTGGGCGGCAGCGACGTCTTCGTGGTGCTGGACGACGCCGACATCGAAAAGGCCGTCGCGGCGGGCGTCGAGGGTCGGCTGTCCAACGCCGGCCAGGTCTGCACCGGCTCCAAGCGTTTCATCGTGCAGAAGTCGGTCGCCGACGCCTTCACCACCGGCTTCGTCGAGGGGATGAAGAGCGCCGTCATGGGCGACCCGCTGGATGAGGCCACCGTCCTGGGCCCGCTGTCGTCCGAGGACGCGCTGAAGACCCTGACCAAACAGGTGGACGAGGCGGTCAAACACGGCGCCAAGGCGGTGATCGGCGGCAAGCCCGCCGACCGCACCGGCTTCTTCTACGAGCCCACCGTCCTGACCGACGTCGCCCGCGACAACCCGGCCTTCTATCAGGAGTTCTTCGGCCCCGTGGCCCAGGTCTTCGTGGTCGAGGATGATGATGCGGTCGTGGCCCTGGCCAACGATTCCCGCTTCGGCCTGGGCGGGTCGATCTTCTCGGGCGACACGGCGCGCGCCCGCAAGCTGGCGTCGCGGATCGAGACCGGCATGGTGTTCATCAACACCACCACGACCTCCATGCCCGAACTGCCGTTCGGCGGGATCAAACGCTCGGGCTTCGGCCGCGAGCTGGGCGATGTCGGCATCAAGGAGTTCGTGAACCGCAAGCTGGTGGTCGTCAGCGCCGACTGACCCCACCCCTCGCCAAAGCAAAGGGCCGGCGGATCGCTCCGCCGGCCCTTTCTTCATCTCAACGAACCGTCGCCTATTCGGCGGCGATCGGCGCTTCGGTTTCCGGGCCGCGCGCCAGGTTGCGCAGCACGTAAGGCATGACGCCGCCGGCCAGCAGATAGTCAAGCTCAGTCTGGTTATCGATGCGGCAACGCACGGGGAAGCGGGCCATCTTGCCGTCCGACGGACGGAACAGCTCGACCCACAGGTCCTGGCGAGGCTTCAGCTTGCCGATGTTGGCGTCCGACAGGCCGCGGATGGTGACGATCTCTTCGCCCGTCAGGCCCAGCTTCAACCAGCCGTCCTGCTTGAACTGCAGCGGCACGACGCCCATGCCGACCAGGTTCGAACGGTGGATGCGCTCGAAGCTTTCGGCGATGACGGCGCGAACGCCCAGCAGGCGGGTGCCCTTAGCCGCCCAGTCGCGCGACGAGCCGGTGCCGTATTCCTTGCCGGCGAAGACGACCAGCGGCCGGCCTTCCGACTGGTACCGCATGGCGGCGTCATAGATCGACATGGTGTCGTTCGACGGGAAATGCTTGGTCACGCCGCCTTCGATCTCGGGCGTGATGCGGTTCTTGATGCGGATGTTGGCGAAAGTGCCGCGCATCATGACTTCGTGGTTGCCGCGGCGGGCGCCGTAGCTGTTGAACTCGGCCGCCTCGACGCCGTGGTTGGTCAGATAGACGCCGGCGGGCGAGGTCTTCTTGATCGAACCGGCCGGGGAAATGTGGTCGGTGGTGATCGAGTCGCCGAAGATGGCCAGGACGCGCGCCTCGACGATGTCCTGGACCGGGGTCAGGTCCATCGACAGGCCTTCGAAATAGGGCGGGTTGGCGACATAGGTTGAGGCGTCGTCCCATTCATAGGTCTGACCGCCGGTGACCTTGATGGCCTGCCAGTGCTTATCGCCCTTGAAGACGTCCTTGTAGCGTTTGGCGAACATGGCCGGGGTGACCGACTTCTTCTGGATCTCGGCGATCTCCTGCGAGGTCGGCCAGACGTCCTTCAGGAAGACGTCGTTGCCCTTCTTGTCCTGACCGATCGGATCCTTGGTGATGTCGATCCGCATCGAGCCGGCGATGGCGTAGGCCACGACCAGCGGCGGCGAGGCCAGATAATTGGCCTGAACGTCGGGGTTCACGCGGCCTTCGAAGTTGCGGTTGCCGGACAGGACCGAGGTCGCGACCAGGGCGTTGTCGTTGATCGCCTTGGAGATGGCCGGATCCAGCGGGCCCGAGTTGCCGATGCAGGTGGTGCAGCCATAGCCGACCAGGTTGAAGCCCAGGGCGTCTAGGTCCTTTTGCAGGCCGGCGTCGGTCAGATAGTCAGTGACGACTTGCGAACCGGGGGCCAGCGAGGTCTTGACCCAGGGCTTGGCCTTCAGGCCCAGCGCATTGGCCTTGCGCGCCACCAGGCCGGCGGCGATCAGGACCGACGGGTTGGAGGTGTTGGTGCACGAGGTGATGGCCGCGATGACCACGTCGCCGTCGCCGACGGTGAACTTCTGACCGTCGACCGAGACGCGCTCGGCGTCGGTCGGGCGGCTGAAGACGTCGGCCAGGGCGGTTTCGAACGCCGGAGCGGCGGTGGTCAGTTCGACGCGGTCCTGCGGACGCTTCGGACCCGCCAGCGACGGCACGACGGTCGAGATGTCCAGTTCCAGCACGTCGGTGAAGACCGGGTCTTCGCTCGTCTCGTCGATCCACAGGCCTTGAGCCTTGGCATAGGCCTCGACCAGGGCGACGCGCGCCTTGTCGCGGCCGGTGGCGGTCAGATAGTCGATGGTCGCGCGGCTGACGGGGAAGAAGCCGCAGGTGGCGCCGTATTCCGGGGCCATGTTGGCGATGGTCGCCTGGTCCTCGATGGTCATGTTCGGCAGGGCCGGACCGAAGAACTCCACGAACTTGCCGACGACGCCCTTCTTGCGCAGCATCTGGGTGACGGTCAGCACCAGATCGGTAGCCGTCGTGCCCTCGGGCATCGCGCCCGACAGTTTGAAGCCGATGACTTCGGGGATCAGCATCGGGATCGGCTGGCCCAGCATGGCCGCTTCGGCCTCGATGCCGCCGACGCCCCAGCCCAGGACGGCCAGGCCGTTGATCATGGTGGTGTGGCTGTCGGTGCCGACGACGGTGTCGGGATAGGCGACGGTCTTCTTGCCTTCGTCCAGGGTCCAGACGGTCTGGGCCAGGTTCTCCAGGTTCACCTGATGGCAGATGCCGGTGCCGGGGGGCACGACGCGGAAGTTGTTGAAGGCCGACGAGCCCCAGCGCAGGAAGTTGTAGCGCTCGATGTTGCGCTCGTATTCGCGCTCGACGTTCTGGCCGAAGGCCTTGGACGTGCCGAAGTTGTCGACCATCACCGAGTGGTCGATGACCAGATCGACCGGCACCAGCGGGTTGATCTTGGCGGCGTCGGCGCCCAGGGCGCTCATGGCGTCGCGCATGGCGGCCAGATCGACCACGGCGGGCACGCCGGTGAAGTCCTGCATCAGGACGCGGGCCGGACGGAAGGCGATCTCGTGCTCGACCGAGCCCTTGTTCTCGACCCAGGCGGCGACGGCCTTCAGGTCGGCTTCGGTGACGGACACGCCGTCTTCGTTGCGCAGCAGGTTCTCCAGCAGCACCTTCATCGAGCGCGGCAGGCGGGAAATCCCGGTCAGACCGGCTTCCTCGGCGGCGGGAAGGCTGTAATAGGCGTATTTCTTACGCCCGACGGAAAGGTCCTGGCGGGTCTTGAAGCTGTCGTTCGACGGCATGGAGTCTTCCTCTGGTCAGCGCCGCCCGACAATCCGGTTGCGCCTTCGCGCGACAGACGCAGCGGCTCACAGGGCCCCTGCGCGCGCGGCGAAAGCCTGCTGCGGCGACCGTGCCTATAGCTCCACGGGATCGCACCGTCCATGTGTCCACACCCTCGACAGGGACATTGAGAAGGGTTCGCAGATTCCGCGAACCTGGCGGGGCATAGATGATCCACACCCTCACCCTCTCCGACCTGACCGTCTCGCGCGGCGAGCGGAGGCTGTTCCACGACCTCGACCTGACCCTGCGCGCCGGCGAGGTCCTGGCCCTGACGGGCGCGAACGGCGCGGGCAAGACCAGCCTGTTGCGCGCCATCGCGGGCCTGCTGCGCCCCGATGCGGGAACGGTCGGTTTCCAGGACGGCGACGGCAATCCGCTGGACGAGCGGCAGGCGCGTGGCCGCGAGGTCCATTTCCTCGGTCATCTGGATGGACTGAAGGGCGGCCGCACGGCCCGTGAGGAGCTGGGCTTTCAGTGCGACTGGCTGGGTCACACCCAGTATGGCCTCGATCACGCCGTCGAGGCCTTCGGCCTGAAGCCCCTGCTGGATCTGGAGGTGCGGCGTCTCTCCGCCGGTCAGCGCCGTCGCCTGGCCATGGGGCGGCTGGTCGGATCGCCACGCGCCCTGTGGTTGCTGGACGAGCCTATGGCGCCGCTCGACGCCCGCTGGCGCGAGGCCTTCGCCGAACAGATGCAGCGCCATCTCGACGCCGACGGCCTGATCGTCGCCGCCGTCCACGACCCCCTGCCCCTGCCGACCCGCACGCTGGACCTGGGGGCACTGACATGAGCCGCCGCGATCTCGATCAGGAACCGCGTCCGCCCGGCCTGCGCGGCGCCACGCGCGTCCTGCTGGAGCGCGAACTAGATCTGGCCTGGGGCGGGGGCGGGGGGCCGCTGCTGGCCTGCGGCTTCTTCGCCTGTCTGACCGCCATCCTGCCGCTGGCGGCCGGCGGCGATCCCCGCACTCTGGGTCCGGTCGCGGGCGGCGTCGCCTGGCTGGCCCTGGCCCTGGCGTCCCTGCTGTCGCTGGAGCGGCTGTTCGAGCGGGACATGGAGGACGGCGGCCTGGACCTGCTGGCGCTGGGCCATCTGTCGCTGGAGCAGGTCGTGCTGATCAAGGCCCTGGCCCAGTGGGTCGCCGTCGGCCTGCCGCTCGCCCTGACCGCCCCCGTCGCCGCCCTGGCCTTGGGGCTGCCGGCGTCGCTGACGCCGCTCGTCGCCCTGACGGCCCTGATCGGCGGCGCGGGCTTCGCCTTCACCGGCGCGCTGGGCGCGGCTCTAGCGCTGGGCGCCAAACGCGGCGGCCTGCTGATCGCCGTGGTCGTCCTGCCCCTGTTCATCCCGCCCGTGGTCTTCGGCGCCGGCGCCCTGGAACGCGCCGGATCGGATCAGCCCGTCGGCCCGGCCTTGGCCCTGCTTTGCGCCTACGTCCTGTTTGCCGCCGTCATCGCCCCCTTCGCCGGGGCGGCCGCCGTTCGGAACGCGCAAGGGTGAGCTTGCCCGTCGCCCCTTCGCCGCGTAAGCGCTGAACCGATGTTCGGCCTGTCCAATCCGCAGCGCTTCATGGCCTTCACCGGCCCGTTGACGCCCGTTCTGTGGGGCCTCGCCGCCTTGCTGCTGGGCGTCGGCGCCTGGCTCAGCTTCTCCGTCCCGGCCGATTATCAGCAGGGCGACACGGTGCGGATCATGTTCGTCCATGTGCCGGCCGCCGTTTGGGGCCTAGGCGCCTATGCGGCCCTGGGCGTCTCCAGCTTCTTCGCCCTGGTGTTCCGCCATGCCTTGGCCGACGCCGCCGCCCGCGCCGCCGCCCTGCCGGGCGCGGCCTTCACGGCGCTCGCCCTGTTCACCGGCTCGCTGTGGGGCCAGCCGATGTGGGGGACCTGGTGGGTGTGGGACGCGCGCTTGACCAGCGTGCTGGTGCTGTTCCTCTTCTACCTCGGCTATATGGCGCTGAGGGCCTCGATCGACGATGAGCAGAAGGCCGGACGCGCCGCCGCTGTCCTGGGTCTCGTCGGCCTGATCAACCTGCCGATCGTCAAATTCTCGGTCGATTGGTGGAACACCCTGCATCAGCCCGCCAGCTTCCTGACCCCCGGATCGTCGGGCCTGGACCCGGTCTATCTGGCGCCCTTCCTGACCATGCTGGCGGCCTATGGCGCGCTGTTCGCGGCGCTTTGGCTGACCGCCATCCGCACCGAAATCCGCCGCCGCCGCGTCATGACCCTGCGCGCCCGCCAAGCCCAGGAAGCCTAAGATGCTCGACCTCGACATGACCCCCTACGCCGCCTTCGTCTGGCCCGCCTGGGGCGTCAGCGCCCTAGTCCTGGCCGCCCTGACCGCCCGCGCCGTCGTCGCCTCCCGCAAGTGGAAGCGTGAGCTCGCACGGCTGGAGGCGGACCCGACACCGGAAGCCGCAGACACCAATCGCCCTCAAGTCGCGCGTAGCGCGATAGGGCCAAAAGAGCGTCCTCAAGCAGCGCAAGGCGCGGTAGGACCCAAAGAATGAACCGCTGGCTGGCCCTTGTTCCGCTAGTCGTCCTCGCGGCGCTGGCGGCCCTGTTCGTCGGCTGGTCGCTGAAGCGCGACCCCGCCTTCAAGCCCGACGCCCTGGTCGGCCAGACCATTCCCGAGACCGTCCTGCCCCTGCTGTCGGGCGATCAGGCGGGACCGGGCAATCTGGATCTGAAGACCGCCGGCGTCGGTCGGCCCATGCTGGTCAATGTTTTCGCCTCGTGGTGCGCGCCGTGCCGGATCGAACACCCCAAGCTGCTGGCTCTGAAGGCGCGCGGCATCGCCGTCGTCGGCATCGCCTACAAGGACGAGCCGGTCGCCACCCGCGCCTTCCTGGACGAGCTGGGCGACCCCTATTCGATGGTTCTGGTGGATCGCGAGGGCCGCGCCGGTCTGGACCTGGGCATCTCCGGCGTGCCCGAGACCTTCGCCGTCGATGCCATGGGCCGCATCACCGCCAAACAGTCCGGCCCCCTGCTGGACGACGCCGACATCGAGCGGCTGGTCGCCTCCATGCAGGCTCCGCCCCGTTCAGCACCCAAGCCAGCGCCTCGCCCTCAGTGATGCTTCCTACCGGCCGTTAACCCTTTTTCGAGGGTTTCCATTAACCATACCGGCATGAGCGCGATTCGCACCGGCCTGCCGCTGAACCTGCCCGCCCAGGGCCTCGATCTGCCGAGCGCGCGCAACGCCCAGGCGGCCTTCTTCCGCGCCGCCATGGACCAGGCGGCCGCCCCCAAGGCGCCCGCGCCGGCCGCCGCCGTCATGTCCTCGATCCGCACGGCCAACCCGGCCCGCCCTGTCGAGGTGCCGGCGGTCGCGCCTCAGCGCGAGGAGCCTCGCATCATGCGCCCCGGCTCCTACCTCGACATCCGGGTCTGATCAGTTCCAGCCGCGGCTGGCGATATACTGCTGAAGCATGTCGATCCGCGTCGCGTCCGACGGATGGGTCGAGGCGAACTGAGGCGTCTGGGTCTGGCGCTGCGCCGCCATCAGCCGCCACAGGGCGACGGCCTCCGACGGCTTGAACCCCGCCCCCGCCATATAGTCGACGCCCAGCCGGTCGGCCTCCAGCTCGTCACGCCGCGAATAGGGCAGCAGCAGTCCATATTGGGCCGCCAGCCCGCCATAGGCGTTCACGGCATCCCCATACCGCCCGGCTGCCCCGCCAACGGCCGCCAGACCGACGCTGGTCACCGTCTGGTTCGAGGCCCGCTCGGCGGCGTGGTTGGCGACGACGTGGCCGATCTCGTGACCGATGACGCTGGCCAGCTGGTCGTCATTCTGAACCAGGGCCAGCAGGCTGGTGGTCACGCCGATCTGACCGGACGGCAGGACGAAGGCGTTGGGACTGGCCTCGGTGAAGACCGCATAGTCCCAGGTCCGGTTCCCCAGGCCCGCCGTCTGCACCAGACGGTCGCCGACGCGCCGGATCCGATCCACCTGGGCGCCCGTCGTCATCACGCCCGGCTTGGCGATGGCCTCGCGCCACGCCGCCGTCGACTGCTGCGACAGGGCCGCATTGTCCACCAGCAGGAACTGGTTGCGCCCCAGCGCCTCGTTATAGGCGCAGGCCGACAGGGCCGAGGCCGAGGCCGCGACGGCGGCGGTCAGGACGAGGGCGGAACGGCGGGGCAGGATCACGAGCGGCCTCTTCGACAATTTGGGTCAGCCAAGCAAATCCCGACCGCCGGGTCCAGGTTCCGACCTCAGTCCACCGGCGTCGCGCCCAGCAGCGTCCGACAGGCCTCGGCTTCCACCGCCAGCGCCGCCCGCTTCGCCTCGCCGAACCCGTCAAGAGTCTTGTACGGCATGGCCAAGCGCACATTGTCCCTCAGCCGGTGGCGATTGCGCTCCAGAAAGCCCCAGTACAGCCGGTTGAACGGACAGGCCGCATCGCCGCTCTTGCTCTTCACGTCATAGCGACAGGCCCCACAGTAGTCGCTCATCCGGTCGATATAGGCCCCTGAAGCCGCATAGGGTTTGGACCCCACGATCCCGCCGTCAGCGAACAGGGCCATGCCGCGCGTGTTGGGCATCTCCACCCATTCATAGGCGTCGGCGTAGACGCACATATACCAGTCGTCGACCGCATCGGGATGCACACCCAGCAACAGGGCCAGGTTGCCCGTCACCATCAGCCGCTGGATGTGATGGGCATAGGCGTTGTCGCGTGTGGTCTTCACCACATCGGCGACGCACGCCATGTCGGTCTCGCCGGACCAGTAGAACCAGGGCAGTTTGCGGTCCGCATCCAGGAAGTTGCGCGCCCGATATTCCGGCACCTTCAGCCAATAGATTCCCCGCACGAACTCGCGCCACCCCAGGATCTGGCGAATAAACCCCTCCACCGCATTCAGAGGCGCCCGCCCGGCGCGATAGACGGCCTCGGCCCGGCGACACACGTCCAGCGGATCCAGCAGACCCAGATTGATCGAGGTCGAGATCAGGCCGTGCCACATCCACGGCTGGTTTTCCGCCATCGCGTCCTGCCAGTCGCCGAAGGACGGCAGGACCTCGGTCAGGAAGTGCGCCAGCGTCGTTTCCGCCTCGTCCGCCGTCGTCGACCAGCCGAACCCGTCCAGCGATCCGAAATGGTCGCCAAACAGCCGCTCCACATCCGCCATCGCCTCGCGCGCCACGGCGTTGGGCGGGATGCGCAGCCGACCGGGCGGCGTCACGCCGTTCGTCAGCTTCTTTCGGTTCTCGGCGTCATAGTTCCAGCGCCCGCCCTCCGGCTGGGCCCCGTCCATCAATATGCCCGTCTCGCGCCGCATCTCGCGATAGAAGAACTCCATCCGCAGCTGCGACTTGCCCGAGGCCCAGCGTCGGAAGCGGTCGTGCGAGCTAATGAAGCGGCGATCCTCGCGGATCTCGACAGGCAGGCCCGCCCCCTCGGCGAAGGCCGCCAGATGCTCGGCCAGCCGCCACTCGCCGCATTCCGTCAGCACCACCGCCGCATAGGCACCGTCGCCCAGCGCGCGGGCCAGTTCGCCGGTGATCGAGCCTGTGTTGCCGGCATCGTCGATCCGCACATAGCGCACCCGCACGCCCCGCGCCGTCAGCCGCTCGGCATGGTTTCGCATAGCGGCGAAGACCAGGGCGAGCTTCTGCTTGTGATGCCGGACATAGGTCGCCTCGTCCCGCACCTCGGCCATCAGGACCGTGTCGATATCGGGGTCCAGCCCCTCCAGCGCCGACAGGTCGTCGGACAGCTGGTCGCCCAGCACCAGCCTAAGCACCGCCATGCGTCATCCCCACTTGCGGGCCAGAAACTGAAGACGCGGACGCACACGCAAAAAGAGCCGATACGCGCCTTCCAGCGCCGCAAGAACCACCGGAATACGCGCCGCCAGCCCGATGGGCCGCAGCAAGGGAATAGCCCGCCACATGGCCGCAAAGGCCGCCGCGCCGGACAGCAGCCGCCCATCCTCGCTGGCGTGGAACCGGGCGAGCAGGGCGTCGCGGTCGATGGGGCAGGTCGCGTCGCCCTTGTCCACATCGATGAACCGGATCGCGCCCCGGCGATCCAGCCGACGCATCAGCGCGATCTCGCGACGACACAGGGGACAGCCTCCATCATACCAGACAAGCAATTGGGTCATCGACGTCGGGGGCTTTCGTGGACGTGGCGCGTGGTCGCCATGATATACGGGCGTCCTCTATAATCCGGATCGCACGCAGCCCCGACAGGTGTCCGATGGATGACGAAATGACCGACCGACGTCGATTGCCGCCGATCGCCCGTGTCCTGGGTTTCGCGGGCCTCCTGCCCCAGGCGGCGGCGGTCGCGGTCCTGATCGGAGGCGGGCCGGACGTGCGGTTCGCGGCCCTCAGCCTGGCCTATGCCTATGCCGCCCTGATCTTCAGCTTCCTGGGCGGGGTCTGGTGGGGCCTGGCCGCCATGGCGCGAGGCGCAGCGCCGCGCTGGGTCTGGATCGCAGCCGTGCTTCCCTCCCTGCTGGCCCTGGCGACGGCCTGGCCCTGGGCGACCGGCCAAACCTGGCCCGGACCGTCCCTGGCCGCCCTGGGCGTCTTCATCGCCGCCAGCCTGATCGTCGATCTGAGGCTCAAGGCCGCAGGACTGACGCCGGAAGGGTGGTTGGCTCTGCGCATCCCACTGTCGCTGGGGCTTGGTCTTCTGACGGTGGTGGCCGGTCTGATTTGACGGCGCTATCGCCGAAAGCGTGCGCGATCGCACACCGGGCAAAAAAATCGGGGCCTGCCGAGAACGACAGGCCCCTGATTTTATCAGTCTCGACTTGGAGCGGGCGAAGAGATTCGAACTCTCGACCCCAACCTTGGCAATGTTGGGGATCAGCATTTCCGGGCTTTTCAGGGCGTTCCAAAATGCGCTCTTACTAACTGTTTTTCATAGGTTTTTACGTTCATCCGATTGCGGAGCGTTTCGGCCGGTTTCGTTTGAGTTGGTAGCGGAGTGGTAGCGGTGGCTCGGAAATGAGCGTATATTTCTATAGCCATGACGAAGCAAAAACTCACCAAGCGCGTGGTTGAGAGCGCGCCCGTTCCGGAGACCGGCGAGGGTCGAATCTGGGACAGCGAGATCGCAGGCTTCTGCCTCCGGATCTATCCCGGGACCGAAACCCGACAGGGCCATGCCGCCAAGCCTGTCCGAAGGATGTTCGCCATCAAATATCGGGTCCGCGGGATTCAGCGCTGGCTGACGCTCGGCGAGCATGGGGATGGGCCGGACAAGCTCACGGCGGATCGGGCTCGCAAGGAGGCGGCGTCGGTGGTGGTCGATGCGCGGCGCGGCATCGATCCCGGCGAAGCCCGCAGGCGCATCGAGGGGCTCACCGTCAAAGGCCTGGTCGAGTTGTATCTGGAGAAGGGGCCGGACGACAAACCGACCAAACGGGATTCGTCATGGGCCATGGACCGGACGAACCTCGAGCGCCACGTCGTGCCCCTGCTTGGCAAGATGGCGCTTGATACGCTCACCCGCGACCACATCACCGGGATGATCCGATCGATCACGGCCGGGAAGACCGCCAAGGATGTGAAGACCAAACTTCGTGGTCGATCCATCGTAAAGGGCGGAGCAGGCATCGCTGACCGCACCTATTCCACCCTGCGGGCGACCTTCAACTGGGCGATCGACAAGGGCCATTTCGCTGGCCCGAACCCCTGCGCCAAGGTCGAACGAAAGCTCCGACCGGCGGTCGAACGCTTCCTGTCAGAGGCCCAGGCCCAGGACCTCATCGCCGCTCTCGACGCTCTGGAGGCGGATGCGACGATCTCCGAACGGCAGGGCGCGGTCTATCGGCTTCTGCTTCTGACGGGCGCGCGGCGCAACGAGATCGCGGGCCTGCGCTGGACGGAGGTCGATTTCGACCGGCGCCGGCTCGTGCTGCCGCCGAGCCGCACCAAGGCTGGCGGTCGCACGGGGGATCGTCGGATCTCGCTCAACGACATGGCCTTCGGAATCCTGCAGCGTCTCTACAAGACCCGCGGTCGAAGCCAGTTTGTCTTCCCGGCCACCAAGGGCGACAACGGATATGCGACCTCCGAGTCCAAGATCTGGCGCGACAAGGTGCTCCCCAAAGCCAAGCTGGAAGGCGTGCGCATCCACGACCTGCGCCACAGTTTCGCAAGCTTCGCCCTGGCCGACGGGGCCAGTCTCCCGATGATCGGCAAGGCGCTGGGACACGCCAACAGCCGCGCCACGGAACGGTATGCCCATCTGAGCGATGACCCAGTTCGGGCGCTTGCGGAACGGATTGGCGAGCGTTTCAGTCCCAAGGCCTGAACTCGGGTCCACGCGCTGATATCAGTCCGGTGCCATGGTTTGACTTTGAGTGTAGTAAGACACATTTGGTGTCCTAATATACCGAATGGCAAACCAACATGTTTGACAATCTTCATATTAAGACACTATGAGTGTTCAAATGCTGGGAAAGTTAAACAAGCTCGAACGTATCCTCCCGGAAGGCCTCCTGGTCGATTCCGGCTGGATGAACGAGAACGGCTATCCCAACTCGCTGAGGGCCAAATACGTCGCTTCGGGGCGCCTGGAACGCACGGCGCGCCGCGTTTATCGACGTCCGCGCGGAACCCTCGACTGGCCGGTCGCCGTGCTCTCGCTCCAGGCCCTGCTCGACTATTCCATCGTCGTGGGAGGACGCACCGCGCTCGAACTTCAAGGCTACGCCCACTACCTTCCTGCCACCCGCAAGGAGGTTCATCTCTATGGCGACGAAACCCCGCCGACGTGGCTGACCGACCTGCCTCTGGATGTCGCGTTCAAATATCATCCGTCGCAGAAGCTGTTCCGCAGCGCCCGATACTTCGAGGTCGCCCGGCTCGGCGAGGACTCCAGCGAGACCGGCCTCCTGGCGGACTGGGCCCGCGCCGCAGTGGTGGACACCCCCCTGGGCCACTGGCAATGGCCCTTGCGCCAGTCGACGCCCGAGCGCGCCATCCTCGAACTTCTGGACGAACTCCCCGATCACGAGAGTTTCGACCAGGCGGACCAGTTGATGGGCGCCCTGGCCACCCTCAGCCCACGACGTCTCCAGCGTCTGCTCGAGGATTGCGTGAGCGTGAAGGTCAAACGCCTGTTCTTCTATTTCGCCGATCGGCACGGTCATGCGTGGCTGAAAGCCCTGGACCGCGACGCCATCGATCTGGGCAGCGGCAACCGCGTGCTCGCAAAGGGCGGTCGATTGGACCCAACCTACAAGATCACCGTGCCGAGGTCGCTCGATGCCGGTCAGTGACGTCTACGCCCGGCAGGTCCGCCTCCTCGTCCGAATCCTCCCCCTCGTGTTCGAGGAACCCTGCTTCGCCCTGAAGGGCGGCACGGCGATCAATCTTTTCGTCCGCGATCTGCCGCGGCTGTCGGTGGATATCGACCTGACCTATCTGCCCGTCGAGGATCGGGACACATCGCTCGCCGCAATCGACGCGGCCTTGAGGCGGATCGCCGACGCAATCGAACAGGCCATGCCGGGGTCTGTCGTCGTGCGCGGCAAGGGTGGAGCCCAGCCCGTGATCGACAAGCTGCTCGTCCGTGCGGACGGCGCGGTGATCAAGGTGGAGGTGACGCCGGTCCTGCGCGGTGTGGTGTTCGAGCCCGAGGTCCGTCCGGTTTCAGCGGCAGTGGAAGAGCGCTTCGGCTATGCGGAGGCCCGGATGGTTTCCCACGCGGATCTCTATGCCGGCAAGATCATGGCGGCGCTGGACCGCCAGCATCCCCGCGACCTGTTCGATGTCCGCGACCTTCTGGCCAACGAGGGGATCACGCCGGCACTGCGACAGGCCTTTGTGATCTATCTGGCCAGCCACCACCGGCCCATGGCCGAGGTGCTCCGAGCCAGTCCCAAGGCTCTGACCCAGGAGTTCGAACGCGGCTTCGATGGGATGACCGAAGACCCGGTCGACCTTGAGGATCTCATCGCGGCGCGCGCCGCCCTGATCACTGCCATCGTCGACGACATGCCGGAGGCGCACCGCACCTTCCTGATCGGGTTCAAGGCCGGCGCGCCTGACTGGGACCTCATCGGCCTGCCCGACGCCGCCGACCTCCCCGCCGTGCGTTGGAAGCAGTTGAACCTCGACCGCCTGGAGCCCGACCGACGCGCGGACATGGTCGAACGCCTTCGACGGACCTGGCCGTGACCTTTCAGCTGGCAGTGCCCAGGGACGCCAGCGGGTCGATCCTTGTGGTAGACCGACACACATGATCATGTGCGCGTGCGGAGCGACGGCATGGGTCTGACAAAGCGAATTTTTATCGAAAAAGACCCCGCCTACGAGGACGTGCGCCAGCGCGCGTCAAAAGCGGCGGCGGCTTACTGCGCCCCATTCACCTTTAGGGTGGCCGGCAATCGAAGGAACGCGATGGGAGGCCGGCCCCACTGGGACCCCTTCTGGCCGGGAGCCTTGGCCGAAGCTGCAACGACGATCGGCGCCCAGTCGGTCAACATCAACGGTGGGTCTTCTTCGAGACCGAGGTTGAGCGAGACGTGGTCCTCGTACTTGCCGAAATCCGTTGGCGCGAACGTCTGGCCACTTATGCCGCCCGACTTGCGAAGGGCTAAGGTCAACTGTCAGGCCATCGCGGGCGTTGCCCGGATTGATCCTACTCGCCGAGCAGGACAGTGAAGAAGGCCTGGTTCCGCTTCTTGGCGTTCTCAACCAGGGTGTCGTAGCCGATTGCCTGAATGAAAATCTTCTCGTTGTCGCGATAGCGGAAGAAGATCTTCGGATTTTGGTCGTTGAGGAAGTCGTGCTTCTTCAAAACCTTCACCAGGCTCGGGGTCAAATCCGCGACGATGTAGCCGAACCGTCGAATAACGCCGGAAAAGGACATGTGAGTTCCGTCGGTCCGGGTGACCCCGCCGGCCCTGACGGCCTTCTCCAGGGTCTCGACCACCTGGGTGACAGGATCGGTCTTTTCGGGACCGAACACATAGTCGTCGCGGCTCGGCTTCTTGAATTCCACGATGGTGACGGTTGTGCCGTCGTTGTCGCCAAGGACGAGGCTGTCGTCGAACAAGGCCAGGTCGGCGACCTTGTCGCCCTTGCTCCGCTTTCCTCCGTGGATCGTCCGGTCGCTCGAGACATAGGGAAGGAAGGCCAGAGCGTCGTCGATCAGCCAAAGATTATGCTCAAAATAATCGTGCGTGGCCGAGTCGGAGAAGCGCCGGAAAATCAGGTCGTGGATCACCTCTTCCGGATGATGCTTGGCGTCACTCGTGTATTTTCGGGCCGCCTCGACGAGTTCGATCACATTTTTCCGATGGATCACGTACTCCGCCAGGGCCTCCTTGTTGTTCTGATCGATCTTGGAGACGATGTCCTTGATAGTGGCGGCGTAATTTTCCGGACTCGCTGCGGCCGTGGTTATGGCCTTCGTCAGATCTTTGGACGCCCGATAACGTTCGATCGCGAGATCGGCGACGAACTGTTGAGCCTTCCAGTTGTTGGGCTTGGCCGAGACGTACTCGGCGATTGACTTTCCGCGCAGGCCCAAGCGGAGGATCGGGTTCTCCTGAAGCGCGCCGTTGAGATCCGTTGACTGCGATGTTTTGATCTTCTCGATCTGGGTGTTCTCACCCTTCTGGATCACGTCGCTGACCGCTGACACGATCCTCTCGATCGCCTTGGGCGAGATGTTGATACCCGTACGCGAGTCGTTCAGTCGGGACTCGAAAGCCTCGCCTCGGACCACTGCAATGATGATGTAGTTCTCGTTGTTCTCATTGGTGAAATGCGGCTCACCCAGCACATTGGTAAGATCGCGCGGCTTGCCCACGATCCGATCTGCTGCCGCGAACAGGAGACAGTGATTCTTGAAGGAGCGAGTCTTGGGTATGCGGGTCAGGCTGTAGTCAATCGTCTCGACAGATCCGTCGATGTCAACCTCGACCTGGCCCTTGTCATACTCGACGAAGATGTCCTTGAACCGGGTGGTGACGCTCTCGGGCGCCCCGCCGTTGAACTGCACGGTGATCTCCGGGAGCCACCGATACAGGAAATAGGGGAGAAAATGGCTCGCGATGATGTCGGAGACTGTGCTCTGATCGATTTGGCGGATCAGGTCATGCCACGGCGTCAGCGGCGAATCGTATTCGACGCGGAGCCCAACGTGCGTGAAATCTGGATCGCCGTCGTGGAAGACAAGCTCGTCATCCCTGTAAATGTCGAACCGGAATGTTCGCGTCTGCCGGTCGGTGAGGAACTCGTAGCGCGATGAATAGTGAATGCGTGAAAAGACCTTGAACGCAATGAAACGGCCGAAGCCTCGCCCCTTGCTCTTCAGCTTGTACCCCGAGAAGGGCGTCTTGAAGGATTTGTAGTTCTCGTCGTTGAGCCCGATGCCATTGTCGGTGATCGAGATCAGAATCTTGTTCGGATCGTTCGCGTTCTCGAACACGATGTCGATCTTGCCTTCGCTCGCCGCCCGGTCGCCGAATCGAGCCTCCAGACCATGCATTGCGTTAGACACCGCCTCCAGGGTGGGCAGGAGAAAGCCGTGGATGTCATGAGCGAGGTGCGTCCTGGACAGGACGGCGTCCATGTCAGGCTTGACCAGTGTGTCCGTAGTCGCCATCAGCTAAGCATCTGTTTCCACGAATCTTTAAAAGAAACTGTCATTCTGGTTGGACCGGCTCGGCCGGGTTCGCGAGGACAAGCACAAAACCGGGCATCGCCAAAATCAACGGCTCGGCTCCCCGAAAATCGTCACCCGCTTCGGCAAAGTCATGGCACAGCCCGCCGCGCACTCCTAGCGTGTCCTGTGACGACGACGAGTCGAACCCGCGGCCCGCCCGTCCTGGCCGACGTCAGGCGAGCCGTTGATCTTCAAGAGGGCGGGCATAGACGTGAGCGCTGGAACACCCTGCTTCGCCAATCGCGTGCGCGGACATGACCCGCTTTCCACAGTTCCCCGCGATTCCATTGAGCGTCTTCTGGGCTCGACGGCGGTGTTTCTGAAGCGCGATCTCTTTCAGCCCCTGATGTCAGGGTATGATTTCATGCGCTTCTCGGCAATGAACGAACTGGTTGTCGAAGCCCATGACGCGACCTCTATCGCGCTCGGACGGCAAGGCCTTTTCCGGTATACGCGACATCTTATCGACGACGATGATTGCTATGCGGACGACGCCCTCGCCTACCTGACGAACATCAAGGTGCCGGCAGTCGAACGCCTGAGTTTTGTGGAACTGCTTCTCGCCTCCGCGCGACCCCGGTTCGGTCCTCGCTTGGCGGCGATCGAAGACAAGGTGGCAGGACTTCTTTCGGCCAACGCGTTGCCGATCATCTACCGAGACGGACAGTTCGAACCGTCCGACGGACCGGCCGTTGAACAGGCAGTGCACGACCCGTTCTGGGACCTCGTCAGTCACGCCCGGTGGGACAATGTCCGAACCGATATGAGGCAAGCGCTGTCGCTTCGTGACAATGGGGGACCCAACCCCGCACTTTACGCGGCTCGCGCACTTGAGAGCACACTCAAGATCGTCAGTTCTGGCAAGGGCTGGCTTACAGGACGAGAGCGTGGAGCCGCCAATGTCATCGACACGCTCGTCAGCTCCAAAAATGGGCGGTTTATAGAACCCTGGGAGGCCGAGATGCTGAAAAGGTTCTTCGCAGACGTCCGAAACCCGGACGCCCACGGAGCCGGCGCAGATCCCCAACCAAAGCTCACACCGATCCAGACATCCTGGGCGATCGAGTTCTGCATGATCTCAATTAAAAGCCTGCTTCGACGCGGGTGACGCCGGAGGGCAGGCATGCCTATGGCTGATGTTTGGCTCGGGCACCAAAACCAAACATCCGGCCCGACTTCCATGATGGCTGCCAGTGAAGGTTCAGCCTGGAGCCAGTGCGCCACCTGGTCCAACCTCCAGAACCCGGTTCCAACCGGCGGATCAAGGCGGTCGCGCTGTGGACGATCGTGCGCCACGTCAGATAGAATTGATCATCCGACTCGCTCTGATTTTCGAACTGAAGCTTGCAATGACCCTCCGCAACACCGCGCCAATCTGGGCGCCGGAACGGCTCTCCGCTCCGGCGCCCAGAAGCCGGACTTTCATTTTTTGCGTGACAAATGACGAATCGAGACTAGATTATCTCTCAACACGCCCGGTCTCCTCTGCGTCTCAGGACGTACGGGCCGGGTTTCGTGTTTCTGGGGTGCGCTGATGCCGACGCCCTATACCAAACCCCATATGGCTGTCCCTGACCAGATCGCCCTGCTTCGCGGACGCGGGCTGGAGATTACAGATGTGGACCGGGCTGAAGCCGCCCTGACCAGGATCGGGTATTATCGGCTCTCTGAATACTGGCGTCCGATGCGGGAGACCGAGCTGGTCGAGGCCGGCAAGGCGCCCGTCGTGCGCGAGACCTTCGGCGCCGACGCCCGTTTCGCTGATGTCGTCGATCTCTACGTTTTCGACAAACGCCTCAGGATGTTGATCCTGGACGCCATCGAGCGGGTCGAGATCGCCGCCCGGGTCTGGTGCGCCCACACGCTCGGGGCTCGTGACCCCTATATCCACAGGGACTGGCGCGCCCTCGATCCCGAATTTGTCGGCAAGGATCACGCCGCCTGGCTGGCGCGGATCGATGCGGCGGCGTCCCGGTCCCGCGAAGACTTCGTCGCCAACTTCCTCAAGGAGTATGCGCCGCCCCTGCCTCTCTGGGTCAGTATCGAATGCTGGGACTTCGGCATGCTGTCCTATTTCGTGTCGGGCCTCAGCACGCCGGACAAGACGGCGATGGCCGCCCACTATGGCGTGCCCCGTCGCGAACAGCTGGTAAGCTGGATGCGGGCCATCAACCACGTCCGCAACATCTGCGCCCATCACGCCCGGCTCTGGAACCGGGTTCTGGTCGACCGGCCCAAGCCGCCCCGCGAGGCCGAAGAGCCGCTTCTCGATCACCTGGCCCTTTACCAACAGGCCCACAATCGACTGTACGCCGTGGCGGCGCCGCTGCAGTTCCTCCTGCGCACGGTGCATCCCGGATCCAGCTGGTCCGCGCGCCTCAAGGACCATTTTCAGACGTTTCCCGGATCGCCTCATCTCAAACTGGCCGCGACAGGGTTTCCAAGGGACTGGGAGGCTTTGCCGCTATGGAACTGAGCGCGCCAAACCGTCACCTTCCGGCGCCGGCATGACCCCGCGTGCGCCGCTCGGCCGGATCTTCTCGCCGCGCGAGCCCAAAGCTGCGGAACGCATCATCGCCTGGCTGGGCGATATGGCGGGCGCGGTCGTGCAGACGGTGGACGACGACCAGAACGGCTGGGATTGTCTGGTGGAGTTTCCTCCCATCGACGCTGGCGATATGCCGCCGGACCTCGCGCCGCCGGGCCTGTCGTTGTTCATCCAGGTCAAGTCGTCGAAGACGGCGAAGCGAAGCGTCCGGATCAGTCTGTCGAACGCGCTGAAATATGCGCGTCACGCTCTGCCCTATTTCATCGTTCTGGTGACGACCGAACGTGGGCCGGACACGCCGACCATCTATGTCAAACACGTTTGGCCGCCGCTCATCGAGGAGATGCTGAAGGCGGTCCGAAAAGCCCATATCGACGGAAGGCCGCTTCACAAGGCGGGCATAACGATCCGGTTCGAATCGTCCGAACGCCATGATCTGGATGCGATGCGCCACATCGCCACGGTGCTCGACGGTCTGGGCCCCGACTACGCCACCCGCAAGGAGGCGCTGGTCGCCGCCACCGGCTACGACGAGGGTTACGCCCGCGGAACCATCACCTTCGACGAAATGGACACGCCCCGGTTCGTCGACATGATGCTGGGCCTGGAGCCGGCGCTGGACGTCAAACGGATCACGCTTCACGCGATGCGGTTCGGTCTGCTGGACCCGATCCCGGAACTCGATGGCGAAGGCCAGATCACCATCGAGCCGAGGCCATCAAGCGACTGCAAGGTGACGTTCCGGGACCCCGTCAGCGGCAAGGAGGTCACGTTCGACGGCGAGCTCTTCGCCCCCGGCATCCCCAATCTGCCGAGAGAATACTGGAAGCTGAGGGTCAAGACCGATCTGACGGACCTGGCGTTCGTTCCGGGCCAGCTCTCGAGCCTGACGGCGACCCTGGACATGGACGAGGCTCTGCCTCTGGACCGGCTGTATAGGATCGTCGCCTTCCGCAGTTGGTCAACGGGCGGCCGGTTGGAGATGCAAATCTGGGCGCGCGACCGGCTGTTGACCACCACGGACATCGCGATGAATTCCGATGAGGACGGTTCCTACTGGCGTCGGATGGAACGGGTTATTGAAGCGCTCCTGGCGCTATCACCTGCGGAAAAAAGGCCGCAATCCCTGCGATTCTCGCTACGGCAGCTGTTCGAACAGCTCTCCATGCTCGAAGAATTCCGAGAGGTTCTAGAGGGCGAAACGCTTTCGCTTGACGGCGATCTGACCGCGCCGGCGGAAGTTCCGCCAGGTGAAATGCGCCTCTCCCTACCTTGCTGGCTGGAGTTCGAGGGCTTCCTGTTCTTCGCGATCAACTCACGCCCCGTCCGATCCATGACACCGGAAGGCGCAAAGACCAAAATCATCACCGGCCCGCCCAAACGGTCCATAGGCGCGATTCTCAAGGGATCGCAGGCTGACCACCAATCCTACATCGACGCCGAAACACGGCGGGCTCACGGCGTCTGACTGCAACGATGCGAACCTACTATCATGTCGATCGCGGGCGCTCGCTCAGGGCGGGCCTCGCCTTACCGCTGAAGGACGGATTGTCGGTCTTCGGTCAGGCCTATTGGTTCAAGATCACCGCCAATCCACCCAGGCTGGACGACGATGCGACCCGCCGGGAACATAGCCTGGAAACTCTGCGCAGAGAGCGGTTCGGGAACCTCCCTGGCTCACGCATGACCGCCCTGTTCGCTGCGGCGACCCTGGAGGAGGCGCTGTTGTTCGCCGAACGGATTGAGCCGAGGCCGATGGTGCCGGTCCCGATCTTCGAGGTGACGTCATCGCGCGCGGAAAGCCGCGACAGTCTCTGGCT
>NZ_SPVH01000003.1 GCF_004614235.1 Brevundimonas intermedia
GCGCCGCCGCCGATGGCGCCCCAGTCGCGCCGGGCGTCCTCCAGCAGGGCGTCATTGCGGGATAGCCAGACCGCGCGCACGCGCCCCTGGCTCATGTTGTCGGCGACGATGGCGGCGATCTGACGCCCCTTGCCGCAGCCTGTGCCGTCGCCGAGGAAGAAACCCCGACGGAAGGCGAACGCGTCGCTTTGATCATCGCGCACAAGCGCCACCTCATGCGGTGCCTCGACGAGGCGGAACCGGCCGGGCAGGAAGGCCGCATGGGCCTCGCCGGCGTAGATCACCGACTCCGTCTGGGCGTCGGAGATCCGGGCTTCGCCGCGCGCGGCCGGCGGCAACACCGGCCGATAGGTCGGCGCGGGCGGCGCGACGGACGCCATCGGGCCGGACTCGACCAGAGGCGAAGGGTGAGGCCGGGGATCAGGCAGGACGATCCGCGCCAGGGCATGCGTCTGATAGAGGCCGACGTCCCGGCCCTCTCCGGCCCAGGGCCGCGCCTCATAGGCCAGCGGTGCTGCTCCGGCCAGGAAGGCAAGTCGGCCTGCGGGAAGGGCGAGCCCGCGGTCGCGCGGCGCCAGGAAGGCGGCGGCGTCCAGCGTCAACCGCACGCGCGGACGGGCGGTGCCGCGATCCGGAAGGCTCGCGAGAATCCGGGCGGTCGCCTCCAGATCTTCAGGCTGATGGAGAAGGCCGTCCCAGACGGCTGCCCCGCCGCGATCCATGACCAGCAGGCCGGTCTCGACCGAGGTGCCGTGTTTGGCGAAAGCGCGCGCGGGAAACGCCACGGCGGCCACCATGACGCCGTGGCCTTCGAGCACCCGCCTCAGATCGGTGTCGGCAAGGGCGGTGAGGGGCACGATCGCCGCCATCCGGCCGCCGTCCGCCAGAACCTTGACCGACGCGATAAGATGGGCCTGAAGATCCGAGAACGGCGGGTTGCAGACCACGACGTCGAACGCCCCGGCGTCCCCGAGGAGGTCGGGTAGATGGCGGCCATCGTGCCGCCGGCGCGTCGCCTTGGCGAACAGTCCGTCGAGGAGCGCGGCGCGCGTGGGCGCAAGCTCGTTTAACGTCAGGCTCGCCCCGCACGCTTCGGCCACTACGGCCAGCAATCCGGTCCCGGCCGAGGGCTCCAGCACGAGGTCGCCCGGCCGAACCTGCGACGCCAGCACCGCGAGGGCGGCGAGTTGGGGCGGGGTGGAGAACTGGTCCAGCGCGACCTGTTCCTCACTGCGCCGGCTGTGGGTCAGGCCAAGCGCTGAGACCGCGGCGAGCAGAGCGGCGATCTCGGCCGGGGCGTCCTCGAGCCGGGCGATCTGCGGCGCGAGGCGGCGGATCTGAAGCACCGTCGCGGCCTCGATAGCGTCATAGGCGTCGCGCCAGGTCCAGCCGCCCTCGGCGTCGGACGCTCCGAACGCGGTGGTCATCACCTCGGCCACGAGACGTCGATCCAGCGGGCGCGAGCGGGCAAGATGGATGGCCAATGCACGGGCAGCGGCCAGGATGTTGGCGGGGAGATTCCCGACGGCGAGGTCGGCGAACAGCGACAGGTTGCGGATCGTTGACATGGAAGGCTCCGATCGCCTGGAGCGGAGGGCTCCTCCCTCTCGGTCCTCCAGGCTCGCTTCGCCCCGCCCTCCCTTCGTCTCCCCGACAGTCGCGTCGACGCGCACGACGACAGAGAAACACCGTCCCGGCAGGTCGCCGGGGCGGTGTTTCCGTGTGCGGATAATCAGGCGGCGGCGACGTCCAGGGCCGCCTTGCCCGCCGGAGTGACGACGAAGGCGCCGGCCCCCTCGTCGTCCTCATCGACGCCATCGCCGGCGGCCTGGTCCTCGACGTCCGGGGCGTCCTGATCGGCGTCGATCGGGGCGGCCCAGGACAGGGCGGCCGGAGCCCAGGTCCGTTGCGCGGCCTGTTCGGCCACCCAGTCGACCAGCTCGGTCTTGCGGAGCGTCTTCGCCCGCTCGTCCTCTGCGCCCATGGTCTCGAGCATGCCGGTCAGCAGGCCCTTGGAGTGGGGCTGCAGGAAGGGGGCGTCGGGTGTCCAGTGTAGAGTGATGTCCGCCTGGCAGAGAGCGGCCAGCTCCGCCGCCTCGGCCCGGGCGCTGCGGCGGATGGAGAAGGTCTTCTCCTCCCGGACGTCGAGGCTGATGGCGGTCAACTCCGCCAGCAATCCCATCTTCTCGCCGTGGGCCAGCCCATGCACCCAGCCGATCACCGTCTTGCCGGACGCTTCCCAGGCCGTGCGGCGATCTTCGAGCCGGCGACGCACGTCCCCGTCCAGGGTCTCAATGACCCGGCCATTGGCGGGATTGAACCCACAGGCCGTGATGGCCAGGGCTGAGTCCACGCGCCCGATGTGGGCGCGCCGGACGAGGACGGTGAACAGCCGGGCGATCAAGGCCGTCAGCCCCGCCCCGGGATCGTCGGCCAAGGCGCGGATCAGGCCGCGCGTCGCTACATCGGTCCGCACGGTGTGAAGGGCGTGGTTCACGCCTTCGGTCTCCGGCTCCGGAGCCTCGACTTCCGGCGGGACATAGGCCGGTGGCGCCGAGGTCCGACGCGCGGCCTCCGGCGCGGCGTCCTCATCCTCATCGTCGATCTCGGGTTCCTCCGGCGTGTAGCAGCGGACATCGACGCCTGCCTCCGCGGCCGGCCACAGGACCATCGTCGTTACGACCCGGCCCCCGCATCCAGTCTGGTCTGATGCGATCCTGGCGTGGATCATATCGACGATCGCCAGATCGGCGACGTCGGGGTGCTCGACGTCCGCCAGGGCGATGCGCGCTTTCTCTGTCCGATCGTTGAACACCTCCCGCTGCGCCCGATAGCGCGCCATCTCTTCGGCGGGGAGTGAACCGCCATACACATAACCGAGCGCCTCCAGATCATCGGTAAGCTCTGGCTCCGGGCCGGCGGTCACGTGAACCGAGATCCCTTCGGCCTCGAACACGGCCGCGATCCCGCGTGCGCGACGGGTCCAGACGTCGGTCAGAATGTCCGGGTCGAGCAGGACCGGCGGAAGCTCGCCGAACAGATCGCTCTCCGTCCGCCCCCCGGCGTCGGCATAGGCCCGAGGATCGACCAGGGCGCAGCGGCGATCGCGCGTGGTGACCCGGCTGTCGTCGAGACGTTCGCTGACCCGCCATTCCTGAAACCCATGGCCGTCCAAGGTCATCTGGGCGAGAGCCTCCTGCTCCTGGCGATCCGGCAGCCGTGCCAGCAACCGGGTCTGGCGAAGGGTGATGCGGCCCGCCTTCAGCGCCACCAGAGCGGCCGGCGCGACCCCGGACAAGGCGGCCAGCCGTTTGATCTCGATCTCGTCATAACCGAGCGCCCGCGCCATGGCGGTGATCGTCAGTTTCGACTTCAGCATCCGGCCGATGGCCGCGATGACGTCGGCCACGTGGACCGGGACGGCGGTATTGGTCAGCAGGACCGCCGCCGCCTGGCGCGCCGGATCGGTCTCGACATAGGTCCGGACCGGATAGTCCTCGTCGATGTCGCCGGCCTCCAGCAGGATAGCCAGCGCCAGACGACGACGACGACCGTCGAGGGCCATGAACGGCTGCTCCTTTTTGCCGCGACCGGGCCTGACGGTCACGGGCTGCAACTGACCGGCCGCCTTCAGGGTAGCGGCCAGGGTCGGAATATCGTCGTCGGGCGGTTCGCCATAGCGCAGGTTCTCTCGCGCGATGCCGAGATCCCCGAGGCGGACGATGCGTTCCACGGGCGTGAAGATGACGGCCGGGGTCGGGGTTTCAGGAATAGAGGTTGTTGGGGTGATGACGGGAACGAGGTCGCTCATGAGGTCTCTCCTGCCGGGCGTCGGGGCCCATCCCTGCCGCTCCGGCGCCCCTCAGCGCCCTCGCTCCCCCTTTTGCGACGTTGCCGCGACCGCGACCTCGTTCCAGTCGCCGAACGGCGGGTCGGGCCATGACGCCTCGACATCAAGTCCATCGCGGACCAGGCGGCGGCGGAGCCGGGTCGCCGCCGCCTCACCGGCCTCGCCTCGATCGGCGGCGATCAGGACCCTGCGCACGCAGGCGGGCGGGCTCCAGACGGCGAGGTTGTTGGCGGCCATGAGGGCCCAGCCGGGAAGACCGAAGCGGTCCATTGCCGACAAGGTCGTGACGACCCCTTCGCCCACCAGCATGTTTTCGGCCGCAGGCGAGAGGCGAACGGCCGCGCCGGGGGGCACCTGACCCACGGTCTTGCGAGCCAGGCGCAGACCGGCAGCGAGCAGCCCGTTGGTCTCGAGATATGTCAGTTCGACCGCCGTCAGACGATCGTCGGCGTCGCTGATCCGGGCGATCAGAGCCGGACGCGAGCGCCCGCCGCTCCGATACACCGAGAGTGGCGCGGCCGGGTGCAGCCGAAGATTGGAGACCGCGTCCCCGGCCAGAACGGCGCGCCGCTGTAGATAGAGAGCGGCCGGACCGTGGGGTGTTCGCCCCGTCGTCGCGGTCCACAGACGCGACGCGGTCTCCACGCGAAAGCGCCGGTCCGGTCTCGGCGATGAGGACCGTCCGCGCCCGCCGCCGGTGAGCCGACCGGCGTCGTCGATGAAGCCTCGACCGCGAAGATCATCCCGGGCAGTGCGCCAGTCGGCGCCGCCGAATCCGTGGATGATGACGCGATCATCGGCCAGCATCAGAGAAACCGAACGATCCGCCGTGCTGTGACCGGGTGCGGGGATGCTGGCGCGTGAGCCCCCGGCGTAAAGGTCGCCGCCCAGGGCGGTGACGATGGCTTTCAGGGTCATGGCGGCCTCAGATCAGGCCGAGCTGTTTGAAGCTCGCCGTACCCTGGCGGCCGATGACGAGATGGTCGTGGACCTGCAGGCCGAAGACGCGCGCAGCATCGTTGATCTGCCGCGTCATTTCGATGTCAGCGCGCGAAGGCGTCGGATCGCCGGACGGATGGTTGTGGACCAGAATGAGCGCGGAGGCCGAGACTTCGAGCGCGCGCCGGATAACTTCCCGGGGGTAGACCGGCGCGTGGTCAACGGTCCCTTCTGCGAGGAATTCGTCCCGGAGGAGGACGTTCTTTCGATCCAGGTAGAGGGCGCGGAACTGCTCCCGGGGTGCGTGGGCCAACGCTGAGCGCACATAGGCTATAAGGCATGACCAGGACGATACGACGGGACGTCGGCAAGCTTCCGACCGGGCCAGACGGACGCTCAACTGCTGCAGTAGTTTGAGGTCGGTGATCGTGGTCGCGTTCAGTGAAGCGGCCCGGGCGAGTTCCGGCGGGTCGGCAGCGACGACGGCTGCCACCGAGCCGAAGACCTTCAGCAAAGTCTCAACGGCCCGGGGAATGTCACGCTGTGGCAAGGTGCGTGTCATCAGCAGGGAGAGTAGGGACGCGTCGTCCAACTCCGGCTGAAGGGCTCCCGGTAGATCAAAAAGCGACGCCGAGAGACGATCGGAAGGCTGGGGCGTCGATGAGGGCAAGGGTCGCATCACGGGCTCCTGGACTGTTCCACCCCCGCTCGGGGCGGCCGCCTCCGCCCTTCCTTTTTCTCCGGTTCACTGTTGGCGAGGTACGCCGCGGGCGTCAGGTTGGCTCCTGAAATGGCTCCTCATGCTCGCCGGCCACGCCTCGTTTCTGGCCAGACGTCTCGAAGTGGCGGGACGCCGAGACCCTCGAAGTCCGCCCCATCTTTTTTCTGGTCACCCTCAGGAATGGCCTGATCTTCCTGTTTGCGATCCCGATCTTCGAGCTGCTCGAACATGCCCAGACGAGCGGCTGGATCCAGACGGTGTTCACACTGCCCTGAGCCAGGCGCCGCGAACTTGCTGGACCGCCTAAAACCAAAAAGCCGCTTGGCTGGTGGACGGGGCTTCGCACCAGAGTTGCTAAGCTCACCGCCAGGATCCGCGCCTGCTGACACGACAGGAAGGCCTCGAGCGGTCTCCTATCCCGGCTGCGCTCCGGCGGTTGCCGCCGAAAGAGCCCGGGCCTCGCTGCGGATGCGCACCCACATCATCGCTGCGTTGAGAAGGCTGAATATGATCGCATAGCCGACCAGTCCGAAGGCCAGCGGCAGGACCGCGATCTCGAGGGCGACCACGACATAGTTGGGATGGGAGACGAAGCGATAAGGCCCCCGAGTGACCAGCGGCGCGCCTGGCAAGGTGATGATCCGGGTCGTCCAGCGGGAACCGAGAGTGGCGATCACCCAGACCCGGCCTGCCTGGAGCAGAACGAAGACGGCGAGCAGGGCAAGGTTGACCGGCCTGTCCCACGCGAACGCCCACAGTCCCAGAAGCCAGGCCCCGTGCAGGAGGACGATGAAGACGTAGTGGTCCGCGCCCGTCTCGACGGCGCCCTGGGCGCGCAGACGGTGAGTGTTATACTCGGCCAGAACCAGTTCCCCGAGCCGCTGCGCGGTCACCAGGGCGAGGACGACGATGGACAACATCACGCCGCCGCCCTCAGGGTCACGGTGCTGAGGGTGAAACCTGGCCCCAGGGCGGTCACGACCGACCGGTTCGGCAGGCCCTGTCGTCTCGCCCGGTCGAGGACGTAGAGGACCGTCGGCGCGGACATGTTGCCGTGGTCGGCCAGAACCTCCCGTTCGTGATCCAGACTGCCCTGATCGAGGGACAGGGATCCCTCCAGGGCGTCGATGACCTTCATTCCGCCCGGGTGACAGATGAAACGATCAACATCCTCAAGCTCCAGGCCCTGGCGTTCGAGCATCCCGACCATCGCCGGTCGGAGGTTTTCGCGGGCGAACGGAGGAATGGCGCGGTCGAAGATCACGCCCAGACCGGTCGGGCCGACGCGCCAGCCCATGACGTCCAGACTTCCGGGCCAGGTGTGTTCGCCCGCCGCCTCGATCGAGGCGAAGCCCGCCTCGCCGCAGCGCACCACACAGGCGGCCGACCCGTCGCCGAACAGCGCCGTCGCAACAATGTCCGCCTTGGTCAGATCCTCCATCCGGAACGAAAGGGTGCAGAGCTCGACCACGACCACGAGGATCACGGCCCCCGGCGAGGCCTGGGCCAGCCTTCCCGCAAGGGCGAGGCCCGTCGCTCCGCCGGCGCAGCCGAGGCCGAAGACCGGGACCCGCGCTGCATCGGAGCGAAATCCCATCCGGGCCATGGCGCGGGCCTCAAGGCTGGGCGTGGCGATGCCCGTCGATGAGACCGTGATGACCACGTCGACATCGGAACCTTTCAGGCCTGCTTGATCGAGAGCCGCTTCCGCGGCTCTGGCGAACATGCCGACCGCGATGTCGAGATAGGCCTGGGTCCGTTCCGGCCAACTCCGTGGAGTGAGATACCAATCCAGGGGCATGGCCGATTGCCGCGTCCTGATCCCCGCAGTGTCGAACACGGGCAGCATCCGGTCGATTCCGGGAAACCGGTCTCTAAACAGCGCCTGAGCGACCCGGACCACGTCCGTCTGGGTCATGACATTCGGCGCGTTTGCGGTCGCGATGGAGAGAAGTTTGGCGGAAGCCGGCATCGAGGTTCGCTCCGGTCGGCATCGGTTGCGACCCGAACGCTAATCGCGCGAAAGCTTCAAGGTTCCAAAAAGGCTTACAGTACAGCTAGATAAGAACCGGCATCACTCGCAAAAGCACCCAGAAGCGGAAGCATAGCGTTCGAGGATGAAGCACGAAACAGCTCCCGAGATGGGCGGTCGGCGTGCCTCTCGACCAGTTCATTCTCGACCGCTATCTCGCCAGCGCCGGTCAGAATGAGACGTCGTCGGGTCTCAAACGCCGTAACCCGCAAGGTGGACCGGAGCGATGGCCACGGCCTCACGTCTCTTTTCACACCGTCGGTTTCGGTGTGAGGTTGGCTGAAAGCCTGGCGAGACGACGCGGCAGATCCCGTTCGATGGTTCTCTTCTGATAGGGACTAAGCTTGCGCCAGCCCGCTATCTCCGGGCGCGTTCGACCACAGCCTTCGCACTGACCCGAGCGGCCGTCGAAGGTGCAGATATCGATACAGGGCGTGCCGGTCATGAAGGAACTACCCGGCCAGGGCCACGACGGCCTGCCAGGTGAGAACCAGGCCGACGATGGCGATCAGCCCGCCTGAAAAATAGGGCGCTTTCCGCGCAAAAGCCGCGAAACCTCCCGACCAGCGCTTCTCCGCATGCCGCATCCCGATCGCCGCTGCGACACCGACGGTGACCATGGTCGCCGCCAATCCGATCGAAAAGCACAGGACGAGGGTCGCACCCAAGGCCACCTGCTTCAGCTGCAGGCAGAGCAGCAGGACGGTGATCGAGGCCGGGCACGGGATCAGGCCGCCTGTCAGGCCGAAGAGCATGATCTGCCAGGTGGTCACCTTGCGGTTGGCGAACCGTTTCTTGATGTCGTTGGCGTGGGCGCGTTCATGGGCGTCCTGGTGGCCGGGGTTTGAGACATCCAGGCCGCCGTGGTCATGACCATGCTCGTGATCGTGTTCGGCGAACTCGACGTCGAAGTCATGGGTGTGATTGCCGTGGCCCAGAACCAGCCGCGCCGTGAAGGCGTGGGGTTCGGGAATGACGTCAGCCGATTCGAGATAGCCGTCGCGTGTCTCGAAGTGGAATGTCTGGACGGAACCGTCCGCGCGCGTGGTGGCGACCTTGATGTCGCCGGCCCTCGGGACAGGACCGTGATCGGGGGCAAACCGGAAGCGCGGCGGAATACCGTCCTCGAAGATACTCAGGCTGACGACGCCATGGCCCGTGTCGATCCAGCGCGTCTCGTCGTGGGTGTGGTCATGATCATGCTCGTTATGGACGGCGTTCTGCTCGCGCCATGTGGCCAACAGCATCCATGCGGCGACACCGAGGATGATCACGGCCGAGGCCAGTTGGAACCAGCCCTCCGAGGCTTCGATGTCGAAGAACTGACCGAAGTAAAGACCGGTCAGGGCGATCGCCCAGACGATGGCCGTGTGCGACAAGGTCGCCGAAAGCCCGAGCAATACCGCCTGCCAGACCGTCCCGCGCACGGCGACGATGAAGGCCGCCATCATGGTCTTGGAATGCCCCGGCTCAAGACCGTGAAGCGCCCCGAGAAGGAGGGCCGAGGGAATGAACAGCCAGGCATGGGCCGAGCCCTGCGCGAGCAGGTCCGCAAACGGAGTCATCGGCGTCTCACAGGTATTTGGTGATGTCTTTGAACTCGGCCATGGCCTGCCGCGCCTCAGCCGGATCGCCCTCCGCCGCATGGGCGAGGCAATGGTCGATGTGATCGTGGATCAGGGCCTTCTTGGCCGCCGCCACGGCCTTCTCGATTGCGTGAAGCTGCTGGGCGAGGTCGAGGCAGGTGCGGCCGCCCTCGATCATGGCGATGGTTTTCCGCAGATGTCCCTCGGCGCGTTTGAGCCGATTGACGATCTCGGGATGGGATTTATGGACGACGTGGGCCATAGCAAGATGCTATCCCCCCGGAGGGGATAAGGCTAGCCCCCTGGCTCGACCCGCAGGATGATCTTCGATGTTTTCCCCGCTCCGACATGCCGGTTATCGGCACCTGTTTACGGCTCAGGTCGCGGCCCTGCTCGGCACGGGCATGGCGACGGTGGCGCTGGGTCTGCTGGCGCATGATCTGGCCGGGGCCAATGCCGGCGAAGTCTTGGGGATGGCCCTGGCCATCAAGATGATCGCCTATATCGGCGTCGCGCCCTTCGCGAACGCCCTGGCGGCCAGGCTTCCCCGCAAGGCCCTGCTGGTCTCGCTGGATGTCGTCCGGGCCTGTGTCGCCGGCGCCTTGCCGTTCGTTGGCGAGGCCTGGGAGGTCTATGCCCTGATGACGGTGCTGTACGTCGCCTCGGCGGCCTTCACCCCGGCGTTCCAGGCGATGATCCCCGACCTGCTGCCTGACGAGGCGGAATACACCAAGGCCCTGTCGCTCTCGCGCCTCGCGGCCGATCTCGAGAGCGTGGCCAGTCCCGTGCTGGCGGCCGTGCTCCTCGCCTTCATGAGCTACAACAATCTGTTCGCCGGGACGTCCCTCGGCTTCGTTATCTCGGCCCTTTTCGTCGTCACGGCTGCACTGCCGGTACTGACGCAGACGGCTCAGAAACCCTTCATCCAGCGGCTCACGGGCGGGGTTCGCCTGTTCGCTTTGACGCCACGTCTGCGCGGTCTGATCGCCATCAGCATCGCCGCGGCCGCCGGCGGGGCCATGGTGTTCGTCAACACGGTCGTCCTGGTGCAGTCCCGCTTCGCCATGTCCGGCCAAGCCGCCGCCTGGGCGCTAGCGGCTTTCGGGGCGGGGTCGATGGCGGCGGCGATCGCCCTGCCTCGCCTGCTGGACCGGGTCGCAGACCGGACCGCCATGTTGTGGGGCGCCGCGATCATGACCCTGGTGCTGCTTGGGGGATCGGTGCTGGCGACCACCTATGTCGCCCTGCTCATCCTCTGGGCCGTCATGGGCGTCGGCTATTCGCTGACCCTCACACCGGCGGGTCGCGCCTTGCGTCGGTCTTCCAACGCACAGGATCGTCCGGCCCTGTTCGCGGCGCAGTTCGCCCTGTCCCACGCCGCCTGGCTGATCGCCTATCCGGTCGCCGGTCTGGTCAGCGCGGCTGCGGACCCCAGCGCGGCCTTTCTGGTGCTGGCCGCCCTGTGCGCGTTCGGAACGGTCCTAGGATTTGTAGTCTGGCCTGCGAACGACCCGACGGACCTGCCGCATCGGCATGACGCACCGGCCGAAGACGATCCGCATCTGGACGGTCAATCCGGAGAGGCGTTGCACAGCCATCCCTTCGTCATCGACGAGCGCCACCCGCGATGGCCGACGACGAAGGAGTGAGCCCAAGGCGGGAGACATCCGACCGTAAGCCTCAGTCGACGAAATCGACGCTCTCGTAGTCGCCCGAGGTTTGAAGCGTGATGGTGACACGCTCGCCGCTGCGGTTACGCCAGAACCAGCCGTGATGACCCGCGAAAGCGGCCGTTAGCACCCCCGTCTCGCGGGCGGAGGTTCCCTTGCTATAGCCGTGATAGGTGATCCCTTGGCCGTCACCATGGGTGTCATAGTTCACCGCCGGGCCACTGGTGGACCAGGTGAAGTTCGCCTTCGCGCCGTCCCCCATGGCCATTTTGATCTCGGCCCCCTCGTCAGGCTCAAGGGTCAGGGACGTGCGATGGCTGCGACCCGCCGATGCGCCATTGGTTGTCGTAGCTGCGGCTGCCGTCTGGGTCGTGACCGCTGGCGGGACGGCTTCGGTCTTGCCAGACCTGGCCGGCTCCTGAGTTGCGGTGTCTGGTGAGCCCACTGGTGCGGCTGCCGGCAAGGCAGGCGCGGTCCTCGTGGATGTAATGACCGCCGCCGTTGAGGCCGCTTCAGCCGCAGCTTCAACGGCGAGTTGGCGCTTGATCCGGCCCATCTCGGTCAGCCCGAAGACCGAGCCGATGCGGGTAGGATCGACGCCGTACTCGGCTGGAAGGACCACGGTGACCAGCAGGGCCGAGGCGATGACGACGGCGACGCCGGTAGACTTGAGCAGCTTGGCCGTCGACGGCAGTTCGGCGGGATCGGGTTGATTGAGATTTTGCATGGAAGGTCTCCCGTCAGGCGACGAAGAAGCCGACGAGCTGATAGCCCGTCAGGATGAAACCGAGGATCATGAGGATGACGTTGGCCAGATAGGCGTGGCGCCCGAAGCTGGCGGTCCGGCGCCAGAATCCCATGGCGATCAGGATGGCTCCGAGCGCCAGAAGCTGGCCGATCTCCACGCCGATGTTGAAGGCGATCAGGTTGACCAAGAGGCCGTCTGAAGACAGCTGGAAGTCCTGCAGTTTGGTCGCCAGACCCAGGCCGTGGAACAGACCGAACGCCAGGGTCGCGGCCCTGGCGTCCGGCTGGACACCGAACCAGCGTCGGTAGGCCCCCATGTTGTCGAGCGCCTTGTAGACGACGGACAGGCCGATGATGGCGTCGATCAGATAACTGGAGACGTTGACGTTCAGCATCACGCCCAGCAGCAGGGTCGTCGAATGCCCGACGGCGAACATGGTGACGTAGAGGCTGATATCCTTGAGGCGGTAGAGGTAGAAGATCACCCCGAACAGGAACAGCAGATGGTCGTAACCGGTGACCATGTGCTTGGCCCCCAGATAGACGAAGGGCCAGAAGACGATGCCGGACGTCTCCTGGATGTAGCCCTTGTCCCCTGCCGCCACCCCGTGCGCCAGGGTGGCGGTGAACAGGCCGTTGAGGAAGAGCACCAACAGGCCTGCGCTCAGCAGGCCGATGGGCGTTCGCAACCAGGCGGTCGCGCGCTGGAGACGCGGGTTCATGAAGTCCTCCGGGAGTATGCGAAGGGAAGCCGCTCACGCCACGACCGTCTGACGCCGTTCGGCGAAGACGGGCGGCCGTGGACGAGGCTGTAGAGGGCGGGGAGCACGAGCAGGGTCAGCAGGGTCGAGGAGATGATCCCGCCGATGACGACCGTGGCCAGCGGGCGCTGGACCTCGGCGCCGGCTCCGACGTTCAAGGCCATGGGCACGAAGCCGAGGCTGGCGACGAGCGCCGTCATCAGCACCGGGCGAAGACGGGTCAGCGCCCCCTCCCGGATTGCCTCGCCAAGAGGCTTCCCTTCGGCGATCAGGCTGCGGATGAAGGTGACCATGACGACACCGTTGAGCACGGCGACCCCGGACAGGGCGATGAATCCGACCCCCGCCGAGATCGACAGAGGCAGCCCACGCAGCATCAGGGCGGCCACCCCTCCGGTCAGGGCCAGAGGCACGCCGGAGAAAACGATGGCCGAGTCCTTGACCGAGCGGAACAAGGCGAACAGCAGGCCGAAGATCAGCAGCAACACCGCGGGAACCACGAGTTGCAATCGTTTGGCGGCCGAGATCAACTGCTCGAACGTTCCGCCATAGGTGACCCAATAGCCGGCCGGTATGGCGACCTCAGCATCGACCCGGTCCTGAACCTCGCGGATGAACGAACCCAGGTCGCGGTCGCGGACATTGGCCGTGGTCACGATGCGGCGTTTGCCGTTCTCTCGGCTGATCTGGTTCGGACCCTTTGTGAGTTCGATCGTGGCGACCTCATTCAGGGGCACGAACTGACGCGGCTGTCCTTCGCCCGCCGGGAGCGGGACCTGGAGACGACCGATGGCGTTGGTGTCGGCGCGCAGACGCTCGGGCAGGCGGACAACGACGTCGAAACGACGGTCACCCTCGAAGATTTGCCCGGCGGTCGTGCCGCCCATCGAGGTGGAGATAACCGACTGGACGTCTTCGATGCTCAGGCCAAGGCGCGCCATGGCGGGTCGGTTGGGTGTGATCTGGAGCACCGGCAGGCCGGTGATCTGTTCGGTCTGGGGATCGGCGGCCCCGTCCACCGAGGCCACGATGGCTTCGATCTCGGCGCCGAGGCGCAGCAGTTCGTCGAGATCGTCGCCATAGACCTTGATGGCGACGTCGGCCCGCACCCCGCTCAGCAGTTCGTTGAACCGCATCTGGATCGGCTGGGTGAACTCGTATTTGCTGCCGGGAATCTCATTCACGGCCTCTTCCATCTCGGCGACGAGGTCGCCGCGAGACTTGCGAGGGTTCGGCCAATCCTTCCTGTCCTTCAGCATGATGAAGGTGTCGGCGACCGAGGGCGGCACCGGATCGGTGGCGACCTCGGCGGTGCCGATCTTGGCCACGACCCGCTCCACCTCGGGGAAGCGGGCGATGCGGGCTTCCAACGCAGTCTGCATCTGCACGGCCTGGGTCAGGCTGGTGCCCGGGATGCGCAGGGCGTGCATGGCGATGTCGCCTTCGTCGAGATTGGGCACGAACTCCGAGCCCATCCGCGACGCCCCGAACCCGGCGAGCAGCACCAGCACGACCGCAATGCCGATCATCAGGCTGCGGGTCCTGAGCGCGAAGTCGAGCGCCGGCTGATAACCCACCCGGGCCCAGCGCATCAGGAAGCTGTCCTTCTCCTCGACCTTGCCGGTGACGAACATGGCGACGGCGGCGGGTACGAAGGTCAGGGACAGCAGGAGCGCTGCCGTCAGGGCGATGACGACGGTGATCGCCATCGGGTGGAAGGTCTTCCCCTCCACCCCGGTCAGGGCGAAGATGGGGACATAGACCAGGGTGATGATCATGACCCCGAATAGCGAGGGCCGGATTACCTCGCTGGAGGCGGTCGCCGCCAGATCGAACCGTTCCTCGCGGGTCAGGATACGACCCAGGCGATGCTGGGCCTCGCCGTAGCGCCTGAGGCAGTTCTCGACGATGATGACGGCGCCGTCCACGATCAGGCCGAAGTCGAGCGCGCCGAGGCTCATCAGATTGCCGGAGGTTCCGGTCCGCACCATGCCGGTGATGGTCATCAGCATGGTGACGGGAATGACCGCCGCCGTGATCAGGGCCGCGCGGATGTTGCCGAGCAGCAGGAACAGCACGACGATGACCAGCAGGGCGCCCTCGACGAGGTTCTTTTCGACGGTGTGGATGGCGCGTTCCACCAGTTCGGTGCGGTCGTAGACCGGCGTGGCGACGACACCGGGCGGCAGGGCCTTGGCGGCTTCATGCAGGCTGGCGGCGGCGGCCTGGGCGACGATACGGCTGTTCTCGCCAGCCAGCATTAGAACCGTCGCAAGGACCGTCTCCTTGCCGTTCTCGGTCGCGGCGCCGGTGCGAAGTTCCTGGCCCATTCCGATGTCGGCGAAGTCCAGGATGCGGATCGGAATGCCCCCACGCGTGGCGATCACGATGTTGCCCAGGTCTTCACTCGTCGAAGCCTGCCCCGGCACCCGGATCAGATACTGTTCGCCGAAGCGCTCGACATAGCCCGCGCCGACGTTGGCGTTGTTGTTGTCCAGCGCTTCGACCACCTCGGCCATGGTCACCCCGTAGGCCGCCAGCCGCTGCGGATCGGGTGTGACGTGATACTGACGCTCGTAGCCGCCGACGGTGTTGACCTCGGTGACACCGCGCGTGTTGCGAAGCTGGGGCCGGATGACCCAGTCCTGAAGCGTGCGCAGGTCTTCGGTCGTATAGGGCTGGCCGTCGGGACGTCGTGCACCCGGCTCGGCCTCGACCGTATACATGAAGATCTCCCCGAGGCCGGTGGCGATAGGGCCAAGTTCAGGGGTGACGCCGGGGGGAAGCTGACCGAGGGCGCTTTGGAGGCGCTCATTCACCAGTTGGCGTGCGAAATAGATGTCGGTGCCGTCGTCGAAGATGACGGTCACCTGGCTCAACCCGTATCGCGAAACCGAGCGGGTGTATTGAAGGCCCGGAACGCCTGCGACGGCGGTCTCGACGGGGAAGGTGATGCGCTGTTCGGCCTCCAGCGGCGAATAGCCGGGGGCTTCGGTGTTGATCTGAATCTGGACGTTGGTGATGTCCGGAGTGGCGTCGATCGGCAGGCGCTGGAAGCTCCAGACGCCGATGGCGCAGGCCAGGAGGACGAGCCCCATGACCGCCCATCGGAAGCGGATCGACAGGGCGATGATGCGTGCAAGCATGGTTCTCGCGCCCCCTAGTGATCATGGCTCGCGCCGGACTTTTCGATGTCCGCGCGAATGAGGAAGGCGCCGTCCACGACGTATTCGGTTCGGGGTTCGAGCCCGCCAAGCACCTCGGTCCACTCGTCGGTCCTTCGGCCCAGTTCGAGCATCCGCACCTCATAGGTGTTGCCGACCTTGGCGTAGACGACCTGGAAATCGCGGAACGGCTGGATGGCCTTGGTCTGGACGGCGAGAGGCACTGCACCCTCACCGACCTGAACGGTGCCCTGTACTCCCAGGCCCGGCCGCCAGACGCCGCCCTGATAGGCCAGTTCGACATGGGCGATCAGGGTCTGGCTCATCGGATCAGAGCCGGGCAGGATGGTTTCGATGACGCCATTGAAACGGTGGTCACCTGCCAGACTGGTGACCTCGACCCGCTGGCCCCGGCGGACACGTTCTGCATCGCGCGGATAGAGGGCGAACTCGGCATGGAGGCGGGTTGGGTCGCCGATCACCAGCATCGGCTCGCCGCCCGCGCCGGTGATGGCCCCGGCGTTGACGTTCTTGGCCATGATGACGCCGGAGATCGGCGCGGTGACGGAATAGGTCTGGAGGCTCTCGCTGGACTCGACCCGCGCCACAACCTGGCCTCGCGATACGCGCTGGCCCAGTTCGACGTTCAACGCCATCACCCGACCCGGATAGCGGGCGAAGACATCGCTCTGGCCCTCAGGCGTGATCTCGACCCGACCGCTCAACGGCAGAGACTCGCCCAGGACTGCGGAACCGGCGCGCTGCGTGGTGACGCCACCGGCGCGGGCGGCGTCGGCTGAGATGACGGTGCGACCCTCATAGGACTGGTAGGCCCAGGTCGATCGCTTGCCGTTCTGGGTCGCCGCGACCGCCACGTCGAAGGAGTGCGGCTCGGAGACGACACCGGGGCTGGCGAGATAGTCCTCGGTCGGGATGAAGGTGAACCGATCGACCTTCGGCCCGAGACGGGTCAGGGCCATGGTCGCCTGGACCTGACGTGGATCGAGCGGCTTGTCCTTCAGATAGGGATAGAGCCGGAACAGGGGCTCTGGTCCTTCCTCGAAGATGGTGATCTCAAGGGCGAAGTCTCCGTCGCGGAGCATCCGGCCTCGGTGAGGGCCACGCTCATAGTCGGCGGCGGCAGCCTCGCCGTTTTCGCCTGCCTTTTCGGCGGGCTTGTCTCCGCAAGCGGCGGCGGCGAAGGCGAGGACGATCGCGGACGCAACGAGCCAGCGCCGCGAAGGTGTCAGGCGGATCATGGTTGAGTCTCCAGGGCGAGGATCAGGGCGCCGTGCGCGCCGGTCAGTCTGTCGAGGCGGGCGCGATCGATATGGAATTGCTTGAGCACCGCGACGCGGCGGGCGCGGGTCTGCAGCAGGGCGGTCTGGGCGGAGATGACGTCGTTGTAGGTGAAGCCGCCCCTGTTGAAGCCGTCGCGCACCAGAACGACGGCGCGCTCGGCCTGGGGAAGGGTTTCCTGCCCGATCCTGCGAGCTTCGCTGGCTCGGGCCATGACCTGAACCTGCAGGCGCGCGATCTCACGTTCACGGTCGATGCGGGCGGCGGCGAGATCACCCTCGGCGGCCAGCCCCTCCGCTCGGGCGCGGTCGATGGCCCCGAGGTTCTGGTCGTAGCGACCAAGGGGAATCGACGCGCCGACGACAAAGCCGAGGTCGTTGCCGTCCCCGAAGTGACGGACGCCGGCGCTGACCGTGGCGTCCGACCGGGCGCGGGCCGTCTCCACCGCCACCCGGGCGACGGCGATGTCGCGCTGTGCGACGAAGATGTCCAGGTCCGCCTGGGCGACCCCATCCGTGACGTCGAGCGCCGACCGGGTGTCGGCGAAGGTCTCGGCGCCAAGGGTGAAGTCCGATGACCCATCCCAGAACCGGGCCAGCGAAATGTTGGCGACCCGGACGGTAATCCCGGCCTGATCGAAGTCGATCTGGGCCTGAGCCAGTTCGGCCTCGGCGCGCGCCCCGGCGAACAGAGGATCGCGCGCCATGTCCACGCGGCGACCGACCTCGGTCTGGAACCGTTCGGCGAGGTCAAGGCGCTCGCGGGCGATCTCCAACTCGGCCTGAGCCGCCAGAGCTTCCGCCCAGGCGCGCTGCACCTGTTCGAGCCGGTCCAACTGGCGAATGCGCGCGGTGGCGTCGACCAGCAGCCCTTCGGCTTCGGCGAGAGAGACACGGGCGGACCTGTCACCGCCCCGCTCGAACCGTTGCTCGACTGTGAGCGTGGTCTCGGTCCGACGGAACAGGTCGCCTCCGCCGATGGTCGGAAAGTTCTCGACCATCACCCCAAGCGTGGGGTTGGGACGAACGTCCGCCTGACGCACGGCTGCCCGCGACGCCTGTCGCCGGGCCTGGGTCGGTGCCAGTGAGGGATCGACCAGGGCGGCTCGACGCAGCGCCTCGTCCAGCGACAGTACAGGCGCGGTGGACGTGGCCGCCGCATCCTGTGCGACAGCAAGGGTCGGCGGCAGCGAGGCCGCCAGAATGAGCGCGAGGGCCGACACGGCCGTCAGTCGCGCCCACGGCCCGGCAATGCCGGACGATGGGGTCTTCAAGGGATTCTCTCCGGGAAACGGGGGTGCACGCGCGACCGATTGGCCGCGTCGGATCAGATGATCGTGCGCGTCCGTCTGGGAGGGTATTCAGGCCCGTCGCCGTCGTGGGCCGGACGTGCGCCATCGCCCGCCGGCTGGATCAGCACGGCGTTCATGGCGACGAGGGGGCTCAGATCGCGGTTGAGGATCGGGATGGCGGTGTGGCTGTCGCCGCTCGTATGGTGGTGATGGCTTGCTGGACGCCCGGCCTCGCCCTCGTCTTCGCCGTCTTCGGCTTGATCCAGTGGATCCTCGGCCGGCGCGTCGGGGGCGATATGGACGTGCAGCGAGCCATGATCGACGTCCGCGATCTCTGCGTGATCACCGTGGCCGATCGCGACTGCCGGCCAATCCGACGCATGGGCAATCTGGTGCCGCCCTTCCTGAACCCCATGCAGGCTCAACGTCGCCACGAGGGCGGCGCACAGGCTGACGCAAATGGTGCGAAACAGGCGAGACAAGATTGAACGGCTCCTTCATCCGCCATAGTGCGACCCGATCCCAATGGCAACGGTCGAGGTTGCCGCATCACGATATGGCTAGGATTCGTCCTTCAGGTGGATACGTGATGGCGGAGGTCGGGAGCTCCGTTGACGGCTGCGACGATGCGAACATTGATCGATCCGCCAGTCGTGGTAAGGGGCGGCATGGGAGTGACTCACTATCATTCTCAAAATGTTTTCTTGGTGGGCTGCGGGTCGCTGCGGCGCCAGTGCGGCGCCGACCGGTCGGGATTGACCGACGCCGAGGCAGTACCCACGTCTCGTGGCCCGGGGTCAGGCCGGCGCTGCGGGCCGGGCTCGCCGGCTTTCGAACCGGCGTCGGATCCAGGTTCGCCCAGGTTTCTCAACGAGCAGATGCAGGGCCGCCGCGATCAGCGCCGTGACGACGAACAACCCTGCCAGTTCGACTGGCGTGATGCGGAAGGCGCTGTCGATGCCGCGCAGTTCGGCGACCACGCCCTTGAAGGCGACGAGGACGGGCATGTGCACGAGATAGAGGGCGAAGGAGGCTTCACCGGCGAAAACCAGCGCAGGGGCGGCGAGAGGCCCCTCGCAGTCCGCGCGTGCGAGCAGGGACCAGGTCAGGATAACGGGGGCTGAGAGGGCGACGATGATCCGGTCGTCCAACGACAGCTGCATAGCGCCGAGCAACACGAGGGTAGCAGCCAGGGCGGCGGCGATGGCGACGGGCCGGCTCCAGCGCCAGCGATGGCCCAAGCCGTAGAGCGCCATGCCGATCAGAAAGGCCGGCGCTATGCGCAAGATGCCCATGTCGTCCTCGGCCCGAGGCAGAACCTTGCCGAAGGTTGAGACGTAGGCCGCGTCGATGACAACATAGCTGACGATGCCCAAGCCGAGCAGGAACCAAGGACGATGTCTCATCCGGATCGAGAGAAGGGCGTAGGCCGGGAACAGCAGATAGGCGAACCATTCCGCCGAGAGCGACCAGGACGGGCCGCTCCAATTGTATCCGATTTCGCTTGGAAACCACGCCTGTACCAGGAACAGGGTCTTGAAGAAGCCCTCTGTCGTGTAGGTCGAGAGATCGAACGGAACGCCAGAGATTGAAGCTCCGAGCACCATGATCAGAACACCGCCTAAAATCGCCAGATGGAGGGGATAGAGCCGAGCCAAGCGGGCCACGAGGAAGCGCCTGTAGCTGAACGTTCCTGCGGCGAAAGCGGGGCCGTAGACGTGGGCCAGAATGAAGCCCGACAGCATGAAGAAGGCGTCGACCCCCAGCCGGCTTCGCTCGATGATCGGGCTGTAGCCCAGGGCCGGATCCCACTGAAGCTGGTAGTGGAACAGCACCACGCCCATGGCCAGGAAGGCCCGCAGGCTGGTCAGGGCCCTCAGATCAGCCGGGTAGCCTTCGTGAGTCGGAGAAACGGACGTCATGAACGATGGCCCCCACGGCGGGCGGCACAGGACGGACCGCTTAATTGGTCTACGCATCGGTCGCCGCCATCCCTCATCCTCTCGCATCCGGGGGTCAGGCCTGCCGCGCTGGAGAAAAGGCCATGATCTGATCCTGCGCCGCTCGCGGGCTCATGGCGGTCGGCTTGCAGGTTTCATCGGAAGGCGGGATGACGCGTGCCACCGGCTCAGCCCACAGTTCAGCGCGGGCCGTGGTGAACGATGGCCTGGATCTCATCGAGCGCGGTTTTCTCCATGGGCGATGGATGGGCCGTCTATGCGGGCGCGCACGAAGACCACGTCGCCCACCCATGTCGCAATCCAGCTGACCGTGGCTCGCGCGGGCTCGGTCCGCGTGGTTCTGGACGACCGTCCGCCCTGAGCCGTCAGGCGATCGTCATCGGGCCTTCTGGCGCTGATCGGCCGGCCCTCGCCTCGTCATTCCGCCCTCTCCGACGGCCCTGTCGAGCCCTGAGGCCCAGCCGGACCGCATCGTGGCGGGCTTCAAAGAACAGCTCGGCGTCAAGGTATGTAAGCTGGATGCACGCCTTGAAGGGGCGCTCCTCAAGCCGTCTGAGGACCCGGCGCCCGGAGCCGTCGCCCGGGAGCCTGGGCGGTCGGCGCCTCAAGGTCCTGGCCTAGGCGCAGATGCAGGCTCCACGTCTTTGCTACGCTCCCGTGATTTTCCGTGGGTTTTTCGGCCTGTTCACCAGCCTGTGGGATCATCTCTTGGGCAAGTTTCCGGTCCGGGGTCCACACGCCCCGGGCAGGCCAGATCGGCGGTCGGCCCGACTACCCGAGAGGATATTTTAAGACGCTCGCCGAACCAATCCGACGGGATGTCTAGGGAAATGTCCTGCGCTAGCGCGAGGCGCGTCCGAGAAGGTCGATCAGTTCTGTGGCCTTGGCCTTGCGATCGGAGAGATCGTCGCCGGTCATCGCCCCCATGACGCAGTGGTCAAGGTGGTCTCTGAGCACCTCGCTCTCGACGCGCAGCAGGGCCGCCCGTACGGCCTGGAGCTGGGTGAGGACCTCCACGCAGTAGCGGTCCTCCTCGACCATCCGGGCGATGCCGCGCACCTGGCCCTCGATCCGGTTCAGGCGGTTCAACACCTTGGGTTTTGTTTCCGTCTGCATCCAATTCCTCGCTCTGACCGTTCGACCCTACCCCAGGACAGCGCCTTGCGCGATACCCCCTTAGGGTATATATGGCGTCCAGCTGTTTCAAGGAGCCCGCCATGTCCATGCCCTCCCCTTCGCATCCGCCCGACCACAGCTGCTGTTCGGCCAAATCGGCGGACAGCGGCGCGAAGGCGGTCGATCCGGTCTGCGGCATGACCGTCGATCCGGCGACCACAGCGCATCGGGCGGCCCACGACGATAAGGACTATTTCTTCTGTTCGGCGGGCTGCCGGACCAAATTCATCGCCGATCCGGACCGCTATCTCGGCGAGGCCCGGCAACCGGCGCCTGTCATCCCGGGCGCCATCTACACCTGCCCGATGCATCCGGAGGTGCGCCAGGAGGGCCCGGGCTCCTGCCCGATCTGCGGCATGGCGCTGGAGCCGGAGACCGTCACCGCCGAGGCGCCGGTCAATCACGAACTGATCGACTTCACCCGCCGCCTCTGGGTTGCCGCGGTCCTGACCCTGCCCGTCTTCGCGCTCGAGATGGGCGGCCATCTGACCGGACTGGCGATGCGGATTTCGGGCCAAACCTCCAACTGGATCCAGTTCGCGCTGGCGACGCCCGTGGTGCTGTGGGCTGGCTGGCCGTTCTTCCAGCGGGGCTGGGCTTCCCTCCGCAACCGCAGCCTCAACATGTTCACCCTGATCGCCATCGGCGTCGGCGCGGCCTGGATCTACAGCGTGGTCGCGGTGCTGGCGCCGGCTCTGTTCCCGGCGGCGGTCCGCCGGATGGACGGCAGCGCGCCGGTCTATTTCGAGGCAGCGGCCATCATCACCGTCCTGGTTCTGGTGGGCCAGATTCTTGAGCTGCGCGCCCGCGAACAGACGTCCGGCGCCATCCGGGCGCTGCTTGATTTGGCGCCCAAGACCGCGCGGCGGCTCCGTGACGACGGCGGCGACGAGGACGTCACGCTCGACATGGTCGCCGTCGGGGACCGACTGCGCGTCCGCCCCGGCGAGAAGGTGGCGGTCGATGGCGAGATTCTGGACGGTCGCGTAACCATCGACGAGTCCCTGGTCACGGGTGAATCCATGCCGGTGACCAAGGGCGTCGGGGACAAGGTCGTCGCCGGTTCCCTCAACAAGACCGGCTCGTTCGTGATGCGGGCTGACAAGGTCGGCGCCGACACCCTGCTGGCGCAGATCGTCCAGATGGTGGCCCAGGCCCAGCGCAGCCGCGCGCCGATCCAGCGGCTGGCCGACAAGGTGTCCGGCTGGTTCGTGCCGGCAGTGATCGGCATCGCGGTTCTCGCCGCCCTCGTCTGGGGCCTGGTCGGTCCCGAACCGCGCCTGTCCTACGCGCTGGTCGCCGCGGTCTCGGTGCTGATCATCGCCTGTCCCTGCGCCCTGGGCCTGGCGACGCCGATCTCCATCATGGTCGGGGTGGGGCGCGGCGCCCACGCCGGCGTGCTGATCAAGAACGCCGAGGCGCTGGAGCGTTTCGAAAAGGTCGACACCTTGGTGCTCGACAAGACCGGTACCCTGACGGAGGGGCGACCGTCGGTGACGGCCATCCGGCCCGCCGCCGGGTTCGACGAGGCCGAGCTTTTGAGACTCTCCGCCAGTCTGGAGCGGGGCAGCGAGCACCCGCTGGCCGACGCCGTCGTCCGCGCCGCGGCGGATCGCAAGCTCGTGCTGTCGGAGGCGTCGGAGTTCGACAGCCCGGTCGGGCGCGGCGTCACCGGGGTGGTCGATGGCCGCCGCGTGGCGCTCGGCAACGGCCGCTACCTCAAGGAGATCGGCGTCGAGGTCGCGGCGCTCGAGGCCGAGGCCGAGGCGCTACGCCAGAACGGCGCCACCGCGATCTTCGTGGCCGTTGACGGGGTGGCGGCCGGAGTCCTCGGCATCGCCGACCCGGTCAAAGCGACGACCGCCGAGGCCATTCGCGCTCTGAAGGCCGCGGGCCTGCGCCTGGTGATGATGACCGGGGACAACCGGACCACGGCCGAGGCGGTGGCGCGCCGGCTCGGCATAGACGATGTCCAGGCCGAGGTCCTGCCGCAGGACAAGGCGGCGGTCGTCGAGCGTCTGCGGGCCGAGGGCCGCATCGTGGCCATGGCCGGCGACGGGGTCAATGACGCCCCGGCCCTGGCCGCCGCCGATGTCGGGGTCGCCATGGGCGCCGGGTCGGACGTGGCCATCGAGAGCGCCGGCGTCACCCTGCTGGGGGGCGATCTCCAGGGCATTGTCCGGGCGCGCAAGCTGTCGAAGGCGGTGATGAGCAACATCCGCCAGAATCTCGTCTTCGCCTTCGGGTACAACGCCCTGGGCATCCCGGTCGCGGCGGGGCTGCTGTACCCGATCTTTGGCCTCCTGCTGTCGCCGGCTCTGGCGGCGTTGGCGATGGCCCTGTCCTCCGTGAGCGTCATCGGCAATGCGCTGCGGCTTCGTGCGGTCAGACTTTAACGGGGGCGGCATGGGGGACCGGGGCCAGGAGAAGGCGACGACCGGCGTTTGCGCCATTACGCACTCCGGCAGCCGATCCCTCGCCTGATCCAACAGCGTTCGGGTATATTTGATCAAGGCGGAACCGTGTCGGAGGACCCGGATTTAACTGGCGTTCATGTCCGGTTGCGCATCGGCGCCGAGATCCCGGTTCAAGTCCGCGTCCCGCCGCCGCCTCGCCGGCGCCCTCTTCAACTAGCCGCCGGCCGATTCGCCGGCGCCGCCCCACGCCGGAGACACCCGATGTTCAACCTGACCTTCACACGCTCGTCCGTTCTGCTCGCCGGCTGTTCCGCTCTCCTCGTGGCGGCGTGCAGCCCGGCCGCCGAGCCGCCGGCGGCCTCCAAGGCCGACGAGTCGGCGCAGACTCCGGAGCCCATGGCGATGGCGCAGACGCCCTTCTCCGCCGCCGAGGCGAGGATGCACGAGGCCATGAGGTCGGCGACGGGAGCCAGCGCCGGAGAGGCATGGGCCCGCAAGATGATCCCCCATCACCAAGGCGCCCTCGATATGTCCCAGATCGTGCTGCGCGACACGCGGGATGCCGACATTCGCCGGATGGCGCAGAAGACCGTCGAGATGCAGACCGGGGACATCGCCGAGCTCCAGCGTTGGCTCGAAACAAACGTGGGGGCCGCAGCCGGTGCGGCAGCGCCGGGCGGAGGCGGTGAGCCGCCGTTCGCGCCGGCCGAAGCGAAAATGATGGAGGCCATGATGGCCGCGACCGGGGTCGACACGGACCAGACCTGGGCTCGCAAGATGATCGCGCATCACCAGGGCGCCCTCGACATGGCCCAGGTGGTGCTGCGCGAAAGCCAGGACGCCGACATCCGGCGCATGGCGCAGAAGACGATCGAGATGCAGACCGCGGACATCGCGGAGCTGCGCGCCTGGCTGGAGGCTCATCCCGCCAGCGCAGGATGATCCGGCGTCGGCGAGAAGTCCCGTTGCAGATTTGCGAGTAGAGGAAGAACAATCGATGGAAAACATGAAGACCATGCACGCCATGAAGGGGAGCTACCGTTCCTTCGGCTTCGAGCTCGTCCTGGATTTCATCATCATGTACCTGGTGATGTACACGATGATCGCGTCCCTCAATCACTTCTATTTCAACCTCAACAACGTCTACATGACGCTGATGATGGTCTCGCCTATGGCGATCCTCATGATGGTGTTCATGCGGTCGATGTATCCGTCGAAACGGACGAATCTGCTGATCGGCGGGGCTGCCGCCCTGGTGTTTGCGGTCAGCTTCTGGGGTATGCGGACCCAGGCGGCGGTGGGAGACACGGAGTTCCTGCGTTCGATGATCCCGCACCACTCCGGCGCCATCCTGATGTGCCAGCAAGCCTCGCTGACGGATCCGGAAGTGCTCGGTCTGTGCGAGGAAATCGTCCGCTCCCAGGAACAGGAGATCGCCCAGATGAAGGCTCTTCTGGCGCGGCGCTGATCCAGCGCTAGGCGACGGGAGTTTCCGGCCCGGTCGGCTCTGCGGCAGCGTGTCGCGAGGGGCGACCGGGTCGCCTGCGTAAAACCATATAGATCGTCGCCTCGCCGAGGCGCGGTTCTGACTTTAAGGAGTATCTTATGAAGCTGGATCGTCGACTGCTGCTGCGCGGCGCCGTCGCGGGCGGCGGTCTCGCCGCCTTGCAGGGCCTGATGCCCGCCTGGGCGCAGACGGGCTCGCCGGGGCTGCGGTCGGACCTGCCTACCCTGACTGGGCCGAATATCGATCTGACCATCGGTCAGACGCCCTTCACCGTGAACGGGCGCACCGCGACGTCCACGACCATCAACGGCGTGCTGCCGGCGCCGGTGTTGCGGCTGCGCGAAGGCCAGAACGTCCGTCTGGCGGTGACGAACACCCTGGACGAAGACACCTCGATCCACTGGCATGGGTTTCTTCTACCCTTCCAGATGGACGGGGTGCCCGGGATCAGCTTCCCAGGCATCAAGCCGCGCGAGACCTTCGTCTACGAGTTTCCGATCAGGCAGTCCGGCACCTTCTGGTATCACAGCCACTCCGGCCTGCAGGAGGCGCTCGGCCACTACGGGCCGATCGTCATCGATCCGGCCGGCGCCGATCCGGTCGCCTACGACCGCGAGCATGTGCTGGTCCTGTCGGACTGGAGTTTCATGCATCCGCACGAAATCCTCGACAAGCTGAAGAAGAGCCCCGGCTACTTCAACCGGCAGCGCACGACCCTGGCGGGCCTCTTCTCCGGCGAGGACCGCATGAGCCTGGAAGAACGGCGCATGTGGGGCCAGATGCGGATGGACCCGCGCGACATCCTCGACGTGAATGGGACGACCTACACCTATCTGATCAATGGACACGGCCCGCAGGAGAACTGGACCGGCCTGTTCCGACCCGGCGAACGGGTGCGACTGCGCATCATCAACGCCTCGGCCATGTCGATCTTCAACGTCCGCATCCCCGGCCTGCCGATGACGGTGGTCCAGGCCGACGGCGAGAACGTGCGTCCGGTCGAGACCGACGAGTTCCAGATCTCCGTCGCCGAGACCTATGACGTTATCGTCCGGCCGACCGAGGACCGGGCCTACACCATCGTGTCGGAAGCCATTGACCGTTCCGGCATGGGGCGGGCGACCCTTGCTCCGCGCCTGGGGATGACCGCCGAGGTTCCGCCGCTCCGCGAGGTTCCCAACCTGACCATGAAGGACATGGGCATGGGGGACATGGGCGGCATGGGCGGCATGGACCACGGCTCGATGGGGGGCCAGCCGGGCGGCGCCATGGCGGGGATGGATCATAGCGCCATGACCGGCGCCTCCGGCGGCACCATGGCCGGGATGGATCACGGCGCCATGGCGCCCCAGTCCACGGGTGCGATGACCGGGATGGACCACGGCTCCATGGCCGGCATGAACATGCGCGATCCCGCCAACGCCCCGCCGGACATGGCGGTGGGGGTCGGCGTGGACGCCATCGCCATGGCGCCGGCCAACCGCATGGGCGAGCGCCCGACGGGACTGGCCGACGTACCCCACCGCGTGCTGGTCTACACCGACCTGGTCTCGCTGACGCCCAACAAGGACCAGCGTCCCCCGTCGCGGACCATGGAGATCCACCTGACCGGCAACATGGAGCGGTTCATGTGGGGCTTCGACGGGAGGAAGTTCAGCGAACTGGTCGAGCCGATCCGCTTTGAGCGGAACGAGCGGGTGAGGGTGACCCTGGTCAACGACACCATGATGGCCCACCCCATCCATCTGCACGGCCACTTCTTCGAACTGGTGACCGGCGGACCGGCGGGCCACCAACCGCTGAAGCATACGGTCAACGTTCTCCCCGGCGGCAAGGTCACCTTTGACCTGACCGCCGACAATCCCGGGGACTGGGCCTTCCACTGTCACATGCTGATGCACATGCACGCGGGCATGTTCAACGTCGTCACCGTCCGCCCGATGTCAGGAGCCTCGTCATGATCCGTCGGTCCGTGGGTCTCGTCCCTCTGCTCCTCGCGGCCTCGGCCGGCCCGGTGTTCGCCCAGAGCCACGCCGGGCACGGCGCGGCGGCTAACGCCGTCCAGACCGCCGTCCAGCTGCCCGCCGGTTGCGTCCGGCGCGGCGCGCCGACGGCGGATCCGTCCCGCGTCGGAACGCCCGGGGCGCCGGTCTGCCCGACCGGCGCCGTGCCCGAGCGCGCGCCGGCGTCGGCGGATCCCCACGCCGGGCACGACATGTCGACGATGAGCCAGACCGCGCCCGCGCCGGCCATGCCGGCGGGACATGACATGTCGACCATGCAGAGCGGCCAACAGCCGGCCGCCGCCGGTCAGCCGGATCCCCACGCCGGGCACGACATGTCGACGATGCGGCAGACCGCGCCCGCGCCGGCCACGCCGGCGGGCCACGACATGTCGACCATGCAGAGCGGCCAGCGGCCGGCCGCCGCCGGTCAGCCGGATCCCCACGCCGGACATGACATGTCGACGATGGGCCAGACCGCGCCGGCGCCGGCCATGCCGGCGGGACATGACATGTCGACCATGCAGAGCGGCCAGCAGCCGGCCGCCGCCGCTCAGCCGGATCCCCACGCCGGGCACGACATGTCAACGATGCGGCAGACCGCGCCCGCGTCGGCCATGCCGGCGGGACATGACATGTCGACCATGGGGCAGATGCCCCCGGGTCATGACATGTCGGCCATGGCGATGCCGCCCGACGTGCCGACCAGCGCGGACAACCCGGGACGCCCTCCGGAAATGCCCCTTCCGCCCGGGGCGACCAGCGGCCCCGCTCACGCCGCCGATACCCTGTTCGATCCCGCGGAGATGGCGGCGGCCCGCGAACAGCTTCGCGTCGAGAATGGCGACGTGCGGACCACCGCGGTGATCATCGACCAGCTCGAAGCGAGTTTCGGAGACGGCGAAGAAGGCTACGCGCTGGACGCGCAGGGCTGGACCGGCGGCGACATCAACCGCTTCTGGTGGAAGTCGGAAGTCGAGGGCGACTTCGACGGCGAGGTCGAGGAAGCCGAGGTCCAAGCCCTTTACAGCCGGGCGTTCCGGCCCTTCTTCGACTTCCAGACCGGCCTGCGGCAGACCTACCGGCCCGAGGGCGACCGGACCGATCTGGTCGTCGGCATTCAGGGTCTGGCGCCCTACTGGTTCGAGGTCGATGCGGCGGCCTTCCTGTCCAACAAGGGCGAACTGACGGCGAGGGCGGAGGCCGAATATGATCAGCGGATCACCAATCGCTGGATCGTGCAGCCCCGGGCCGAGGTGGTGCTGTCGGCGGAGGACATCCCCGAACTCCGGATCGGGTCCGGCCTGTCGACGCTCCAGATCGGGGCCCGCTTGCGCTACGAGTTCCGCAAGGAATTCGCACCCTATGTCGGCGTCGAATGGACCAAGAGCTTCGGCAATACGGCGGACTTCCTGGAAGCTGACGGGCGAAGCTCGGAAGACACCCGGCTGGTCGTCGGCATTCGGGCGTGGTTCTAGCGAAGCGGCGGCGGGTCTTGTCTTGACGCCGGCGCCCCCACAGGCACGCAACGGGTCGGTTGTCAGGACGCCCCCGCCGGGGCCAGGGCCTCGCTACAGCCTGTGCCTTGCGCCGGCCGGTGACCGGCCCGGTGTTGTCCAATGACAGCGGGGCGGCGGATCCGGGCCGTCGTGATCGATCTGGATGACACCCTGCTCTCAGCCTATCGCCGCCCTGATCTGGCGTGGCGCAGCGTCTGTCAGGTATACCAGACCGAGCTTGGCGACCTCGCTCCGGACGTTGCAGCGCGCGCCCTGACGGAGGCGGGGCGGGCCTTCTGGAGCGATCCGGACAGCCACGCCGTGGGCCGCGCAGACCCGAAGCAGGCCCGGCGCGTCATCGCAGCCAAAGCCTTCGAGGCCTTGCGGCGCGACAGTAGTCCAACGGTATCTCCCGAGATCGCAGAGCGCATCGCCGACGCCTTCAGCCTCCATCGCGACCGGCAGATGCGGCTCGAACCCAAGGCGGACGCCGTGTTGGTCCAACTGCGGGACGCTGGATACCGGCTCGCGCTGCTCACCAACGGCGCCGGTCCACTGCAGCGCGCCAAGATCGAGCGTTTCGGTCTGGCTTCGCGTTTCCATCATATCCAGATTGAAGGCGAGGTCGGCGTTGGCAAGCCCGATCCGGGCGCGTTCAGGCGAGTGTTTGCCGCCTTGAACGTCGATCCGCCCGAGGTCTGTGTCGTCGGAGACAGTCTGGAATGGGACATTCGCCCGGCCAAGGCGCTGGGCTGTTTCACCATTCTGTACGACCCGGAGGCTGGCCAAGCTGTAGGACGCGGTTTCGGCGACGCCCACGTTGTGACCCGGACATTGGCGAGCTTGGCGCCCCACCTTCAGGAGCGTAGTTCGCCCCCCGGCCGGATGGATCGCGCCGGCCGGCGATCACGGCGCGCCGACTGAGCCCAGGGCTGAAAGACCATCGCGAGGGGTCAGCCGGGGAGCCGACCGCTGATCGACGACGGAAAAACGCCGCGCGGCAGGTCGCGCGGCGTTCCTTCCACATCCGGCTTCGGCCCCTCAGGAGGCGGGAGGCCGATCCCTCAGTGAACCATGAAACGGACGAGGCCGTTCATCTGGTGGCCGTCGGCGCCCTTCGCGGCCCAGGCGGCGGAATAGGATCCGGGGGCCAGGATGGGGAGGGGCGCGCTGACCGTGGTGACCGGCGCCGCGTCGTCGACCACAGCCACGTCGATGGACCGGGCGTCAGGGCCCGTCAGCCTGAGAGAGGTCAGGGTCATGGCGTGCGGGAACGTCGCCGAGAAGGTCGTCGGCGCGACCGCTAGCATGGCGTTGTCCGCGGGCGCGGTGACGACGCCGTTGGCGGGGGCCTGCATGGCGGCGTGATCCTGCGCCGACATGCCCGCGTGCGAATGGCTCTGGGCCTGGGCGAGGGAGACGGGAGCCAGCGCCGCCAGAGCGGCCAGGCTGGTGAGGATTGAACGGTTCATGAGAGACTTCCTGATGCTTACGTGGACTACTGGTTGGGCGGCATGGTCATGCCGTCCATCTTCGACATGTCATGGCCGGCCATCGGATCGGCCGGCGGCGGCGTCGGGGCGGGTGCTGGCGCCGGCGCGGGGCGGGTCGGTCGGGGCGTCGAGGCCCGGGGGGACGGCGCCGGGGCTGATGCGGCGGCCTGCGGCTGCGGGGTCGGCTCGGGCGTGGCGACCGGCGCGGCCTCCATCGGGGTCGTCGCCGAGGCGCCCGGCGCCGTCTGGGCCTCGACCGGTTGAGGGTCGGCGGCCGGCTGGCAGGCGCCCAAGGTGATCGCCGCTGCGGCGGCTAGGATCGGGACTCTCATGTGACAAGCTCCTGAAAGAAAAGGGCGATGATCGGGTCGATTTCCCGCGACGCCCTCATACTAGAATACGCGGACGGGCGCCGCATCCCTCGCCGCCTGGAGGTCGATCGACGGAGCGCCGCTGCGGCCCGAGCGGGGCTAAGGCGCGACGAAGGTTCCGAGGACCCTCGAGCTGATCACTCAAGAGCGGCCCGGACAGCGGGCGTGTCGTCCAGCGCCTCGGACAGCTTGCGACGAGCCCGCGCCACGCGGGTCTCCACGGTCTTGATGGAGACACCCAGCATCCCGGCCGTTTCCGCCTGACTGCGCCCCTCGATCGCCGTCAGCAGAAGCGGAGCCTTGAGGTGCGGCGGCAGATGGCTCACAGCCTCGTTCAACCGCGCCAGCCTTGCGCTGGCATCCATCCGGTCATCCACCGCCTCGGCCCCGTCCGGCACGGACATGGCTTCCGGCGACGACAGGTCGACGCCGCCCCGGATGAGCCGCCGAACGAAGCGGCGACGGCTCCAGTCCCGGCATTTATTGAGTGCGATGGTCCGGATCCAGGCCTCGAAGGGTCGGACCGGGTCGTAGCGGCGAATGTTGATCCAGGCCGCCGCATAGGTGTCCTGCAACAGGTCCCAGGCGTCCTGTTCATCGCCGACATAGCGCCGGACGAAACGGAACAGAGAAGTCTTGGTCTGCCGCATCAACTCGCTGAAGGCCGCCCGGTCCCCGCCGGCGGCGCGGGCTGACAGGTCGTTGGGGCTGTCCACGCGGAACGCTAGCCTTCGTCGGGCGCGAGGGCCTCGACGATACGGTCGTCGAATACCTCGGCCTGGGCCGGCGTCAGAACGGACCGCATCTCGAAGACGTGGGCGATCGTCTCCTTCTGCAAGGCGCCCATGGCGACGTGGAAATGGTCCACCGCCGCCTGGACCTGGGGACCGTCGCCGTCGCTCCGTGCGATCGCGCGCGCCAGTTCCTGATTGGCCGCGCGGACGTCCGCTTCGAGCGCGGGCCGGCGCGCGGCGAACCGGGCTTCGACTGCGTCGATGCGGGTCAGCTGGTCGGGCGAGAGCTTCAGGTCGTGGTGCACGATGTCGTGCAGGGATGGCGGTTCGCGCCGGCTCAGCACCCAGCTGGCGCTGATCCAAGTGCCCGCGCCGCTGGCGACCGCCGCCAGGACGGCCGTCAGGGCGATGGCCTGCCAGCCGCGCTTCATCGGCCGGTTTCCAGTCTCACCAGAGGCGACAGGCCCGCGTCGACCGTGAAAATGGCCATCTCCCCGGCCGGTCTGGGGGCGGCGACCGCGCCGACGCCGCCTGCCGTCAGGCCGGTGACCAGGGCCATGGCGACGGCCCCCAAACGCAGTTGCGACGCGAGCCTTTCGCCGCGAAGCGCGTCGACCCGGCTCCAGACGAGCGGTTCGAGCCCGTCGAGCGACCGGCCCAAGGGCGTCGCCGCCGATCCGGCCAAAAGATCATCCAAATTACGCGCCATCGAACACTCTCCTTGCGCCCCTAATCCCTACTACGCCGAAACAAGCCAAATCCCTCAAACGAGGGGACGGCCTCCCCGGTGCGTAGTTAGCAGAAGGGACGGGATGGGAGAGAACAATGTCGATACGCAAACTTCTGTCGGGGATCGCCCTGGTGGTGGCGCTGTCTGTCAGCGCGCCCGCGTTCGCGCACGAGGATCATGACAAGCAGGCCGCGGCCCGTGCCCAGGCCGCCGCGCCGGCGGGCGCCGTGCCAGAAGGCGGCGTGATGGCCATGCCGGGGATGGCTATGGACATGGACCACGGGGCCATGACGGCGGACGAGGGTCCCAAGCCAATGCCCCAGCGCCTGTATCGCTGGCTCGGCGCCATGCATCCCGCCGCCGTCCATTTCCCGATCGCGCTGTTCCTCGTCGCCGCGCTCCTCGAGATCGCCGCCCTGACGCTGCGTCGGCCGGTCCTGACCCAGGGCACGCGGGTGATCATCGCCCTGGCGGCGATCTCCGCGGTCGCCGCGGTGGCGCTGGGATGGTTCGCTATGGGGCTGCCCGGGAAGGACGATGTGACTCACCTCTACCATCGGTGGCTCGGCACCTCGATCGCCGCGCTCGGCCTGCTGAGCTGGTGGGCGAAGGAACAATGGGTCCGCCGGCCGGGGCGCGGGCGCGAGCTGATCTACATCGGTCTTTTGACCGTGACCGCCGCCGCCGTGGTGGTCAACGGCCTGCTGGGCGGGATGCTGACCCATGGCATGAGGCATCTGATGTTCTGACGGCCTTGGGGTCCGTCGTCGCCCGAACGCCTCGTTCTTCATCTACTTCGCCGGACCGGGTTCTACTGCGGCCGCGGCAAACCAGGAGACTGCACCATGATGTTCCGTTCAGCACTCGCCGGATCGGCGGTCGCCGCCCTCCTCGCGACCTCCGGCCAAGCGCAAGCTCAATCACAGGCGCCGGCCCGCTCCCACGCCCCCGGCTCGGCCCATACGCCAGGCTCGGCGCACGCCCCCGGCGATGCGCAATCCGCTGACGAGGCCCAGGTCCGAGCGGTCGTCACCGCCTACAAGGACGCCATCGAGCGGATGGACGTGTCGCAGACGCCGGCCCTGTTCTGGACCGACTCGGAGATCTTCGAGAACGGCGGCGTGGAGGGATCGTTCGCCTATTATCTGGAGCACCATCTCGGGCCCGAATTCGCCGATCTGGCCGGCTTCGACTTCCGCAACCACGAAATGAAAGTCGAGGTTGACGGCGACACCGCCTTCGTGAGCGAGACCTACACCTTCCACATCACCTTCAAGGACGGAGCCCGGGCCCCCATAGAGCGCCGCGGCGCCGCCACGAGCGTCCTGCGCAAGCGGGGTGACGAGTGGAGGTTCGACGTCTATCACTCCTCGGCCCGGCCCTTCCGCCCCGCCGCCTGATCGCGGCGGCGACCGTCATCGGCGGCCTCCAGATATCGCTCGCCAGAGGGACCCATGAGATCGATGCCCACCCTTTCACGCCGTGCGTTTCTGGCCGCGGGGGCCGGCTCCGTCGCCGTCGCGGCCTGCGCTCCGGGCGCCCGTTCATCGACCGAGCTCGCGGTCTACAAGACCCCGACCTGCGCCTGTTGCACGGCCTGGGTGGATCACATGCGCGCCGCCGGCTTCAAGGCGCGGGTCAACGAACTCCCGAGCCTTCGCTCTATACGCAGCACCCAAGGCGTGCCCGAGGCGCTCGCCTCCTGCCACACGGCCATGATCGGCGGCTATGTCCTCGAGGGCCATGTGCCGGCCGAGGATGTCCGCAAGCTTCTGGCCGAACGTCCCGAGGCCGTGGGCCTCGCAGTGCCGGCGATGCCGCTGGGGTCTCCCGGCATGGAGACGCCAGACGGCCAACGTGAGCCCTATGAGACCCTGCTGATCCTCAAGGGCGGCGGTACGCGCGTCTTCGCGCGTCACGGCTAGGCGAGGCCCAGGGATGAAGGTTCTCAAGCTCTCCACCCAGCTGCACAAATGGATTGCGCTCGTCGTCGGCCTTCAGGTCCTGTTCTGGGTCGGCGGCGGTCTGGTGATGACGGCCATTCCGATCGAGACGGTGCGCGGCGAACATCGGGCGGTTGACCTCAAGCCGAGCCCGCTGGAGCTCGGCGCGCTTCCGGCACTGAGCGAGATCGCGCGCCGAGCGGGCGTCGCGCCTGTCCAGGCGGAGCTTCACACGACGCCGCGGGGGGCGGCCTGGACCTTGAAGCCGGCGTCGGGCGAGCCAGTCGTCGTGTCCGCCGCGACCGGCCGGCCGTTCGGACCGATGTCGGCCGCCGACGCCTCGGCCTTCGCCAAGGGCGCGTACAAGGGCGAGGCGCGGGTTTCCGGCGCGGTTCTTCTGGCGACGGCGCCCGAGGAGACGGGACGCACCGGACCGCTGTGGCGGGTAGACTTCGCCGACCGCGAAAAGACGGCCTTCTACCTGTCGCCAGCGACAGGCGAAGTGGTGACGCGCCGCTCGGGCGTGTGGCGGATCTTCGACTTCTTCTGGCGACTGCACGTCATGGACTGGAACGACGGCGAGGACTTCAATCACCCCCTGATCATCATCACTACCGCCTTGACCCTGAGCATTGTGATTTCGGGCTTCATCCTGCTGTGGATACGGATCTCCCGCGACCTGAAAATGGCGCGTGCGGTTCGCAAGCGGGAGCCATGAGGCAGGCGACGGCTCGATCACAGGAAGCTCTGCCAAGAGACAACGACCGGACTTCACCACCGCGTCTCGCCGCCCTGACCACCGCCTGGCCGCCGCACATCCTGCGGCAAGAGGACGTCGCGGCCAACGGGGCCGAAATGTTCGCCACGACCCACGGCGGTTTCGAGCGGCTGGCGCCTATCTATCGAAACGCCTTGATCGACACACGGCATTCGTGCGTCCCAATGGACTGGTATCTGCAGCCGCACAGCTTCGCGGAGCGGAACGACCTGTTCCTGGAACACGCAGTCGCCCTGATGGCCGAGAGCACGACGAGCGCGCTGGAGCAAGCGGGGTGATCGCGACCTTGGCCGGTTTTGGACCACTCGGATCATCACCTGCCCGGCGCGCCGCTAGTCCGATCCGGCCCTTCCGGGTCATTCGTCATCCCAACTACTGGATCGCATCTCTTGAGATCGCCATCCTGCCGCTGGTTTTCGGCCAGGTCTGGATAGCAGTGGTGTTCACCGCGCTTAATGCCATGCTGATCACCTGGCGGGTGCGGCTGGAGGATCGCGCTCTTGCCTATCAGGCCTGTGAGCCAGAACGACCTGGATGCGAGGCGGGCCAGTCACCGACGATCAGGTCACGCGGTGCGAAATCTCGGTCAGAGCCCTGAGACCGGTTCCGAAGCGGGCGATTGATGCCCGGTGCCGTTCCAGTTCTCCGTAGGGCAGATAGCGCACATTGAGATCGGCGATCCGGCTGAAGGCCGGACGTTGCAACTGCGCCCGCACATCGTTTTCGCGGCTGTCGGGAGCGACCAGGAAAAGGCCGGCGGAGATGTTTAGTTCGCCTGACAGGGCGAGGTCCAGCATTCGCACGACACCGGAGTAGATCGTGGTGGAATGCTCGACCTCGAAGGCGGCCGCCACGCGGTCCGCGTCTCCCTCCAGCCAGAGTACGTCGATCAGCCGGATGGACTCGGCGCCTGGACCGTTCGCCAGCGACGGCGGTAGTTGTTCTAGGCAGCCCTCGCTCAGGCGTGCGCCCTCGTGCTGGCGCCCGCGGTCATTGGACGCGATCCAGACCCTGTAGCCCAGCGCGCGACCCAGATCACGGACCCAGGCCTGGATCTCTGTGTGGGTCCGGTCCGTCTCGCCCTGCTGGAGCGCGGTCTTCTCGAACTTGACCGCTTCGGCGCGCGCTTCGGCCAGCCGCGCGTCCCAGCCGCTGGCGGACAGACTCTCGTCGTCCAGGGGCGGCGCGGGATAACGGCCGGAGCCCACGTCGAACAGGAAGCCCGCGATCGCCCCGAGATCGTTGGACAGAAGATCGCTGTAGCGAGCGTTGAGGGCCAAAATTCCTTGCCGCATCGCAAGGTAGTGCTCCCAGCTCCCGAGCTTGACCTTTGATCCGGTGATCGCGTTGTAGCCGTTGACGATCGCGGTATTGAACGGCGAAACGTGGGTGGGATGGAGAAAATAGATCAGGTTGGCCACTGCAGGCCCGAGTCCCTTGATTCGGAGTTGGTCGATCGTGCGGATGCCCGCGAGAATTTCCGTTGCTGTCGAACAACAGCTGCAGTGATGCAGGAGCCGGCCGAAAGCGCGTTGATTGGCCGGGTTTTCGTAGATGTCCGGGATGCGAAGTTTGGGCTTCCAGAGGAAGGCATGGTCCGCGCCCTTGAAGATCTGCCGTTGTTCGGCCACCGAATGAACGATCGTCTCCAGCGACGACCCGCGATAGGCCACGCCGAACCGGCCTGCTTCGATCTCCTTGACGACCTGGCCGATGCCGCGACGGATGGAGCGGAAATTCTTCAGACGCTCGTCCCACAAGAACCAGGTCTGGTAGGTCGCAGCCGGGTCGCGCCGCCACTGTTCAATAAGATCACGAACTCGATCTGACACGGCGCGCCCCCTCAATTCTTGAGCAGTCTAGGCGGGTCCAGGTCGCTGGGCCAACGGCCATTCGCAGCCGGTCCCAAGAGCGCGTGCGACGCACCTGGCTCCAGCGCGTTCGGCGCGCGCCAACGGCTACATCGCCATTTCCATGGCCGAGACCGGAGCCAGGGTTCCCATGATGGACACCAGGGCCAGCAGCCCCAGGGCGAGGAGGGTCTCCATCACCAAGCTGCGTTTCAGCCGTGAAATGGCGGGGCCAAGATACTCGGGATCGTCCAGGGCGCTGCCGAGGTGGGGCGTCAGATAAAAGCGGTTCGCGGCCGCCAGAACCAGCATGAGCGCGAAGAGCACGAGCTTGCCCGTCAACAGCAGACCGTAGGGCGTGCTCAAGAGGCCAGCGATACGATCGGGTCCGACCATGAACCAGCTGTTCACCAGTCCGCTCAGAACCAGGACGGCGACCGATGCGGTTCCGACGCCGGCAAATCCGTGAAGCGCTCGATGAAGGATCCTGTCGCTATCAACCGTTTTTGACCGTCGCCCGAAGGTCAGGATAAGCAGCGCCGCGAGCGCGCCGAGCCACACCGCCGCCGCCCAGCTGTGCAAAATAGCGGCCGTCAGATGCACATAGCGCCCGGCGCCTTCGGTGGCCGCGCCGTGTCCCGTCCAGGCGAAGCTGGCGCCGACGATCAGACCGGCGACGGCGACGAATCCCCACAGGCCGCGGGACGGCTTGTCTTGGATGAGCGCAAGAAGCGCGAGCAACGCGGCCAGCGTCCGGACGAGAAAGGCGGGTCCGAGGCTCGTGCCCGTGAGCATGAAGCCGAGCGTCGCCGGCTTGAGACCTTCAGTCAGCGAGCCCGCCATCACAGCGGTCTGGGCCGCGAAGGCGGCGGCGGAGCCTATGGCGACCACGGCCGCCGCGCTGACCAGCAAGGATCTCGTCCAGCCGAGGGCCACCGCGTCCGACCCGCGCAACCCGTAGAGGAGGAACAGCGGCGTCCCGAGCAGGACGACAGCGCCGCCGTACTGCGCGAGCCGGAGCAGGATGACCAGAACGTCGAGCACGATGGGTCAGCGCACCGTGAAGGCGATGGCGCCGGTCATACGGTGGCCGTCTGCGGAGGCGGCGTGCCAGTTGAGGCTGTAGGCGCCGGCCGCGAGCGGTCGCGCCGTCCGTCCCGAAACGGTCATGCCGTCATCGGAGACGGTGGTCGCGACCGGGAATTTGGCACCGGCGGCGTTCACGACCTCGAGGCCCGAGAAAGCGGGAACGACGCGTTCGCTGAAGGTGACCGTCAGCGAACGCGGCGAGGCGATGCTCGCGCTCGCCGCCGGGTTGGAGGCGACGACGCGCGCGTGGGCGGCAGCCTGCGTCGCCCCCAACAGCAGGGCGCCGACGGCGCCGACGACGGAAAGGATTTTGCGAGTGGTCATAGGGAGGCTCCGAAACCAGAGGGGTTCAATGAGTTATACGGGCGCCGGGGTTGAATCCCTCGTTCGAACTGCGGGCGGGCGCGCGCTGATCCGGAGCATTGCGTTGCGCGCGCCCGACGCCAGCCCGTCGGTCGCTTGACACGGCCGGCCGACGGGCGTGGGATGACCGCGCATGTGGAACCTCGTCCGCACCCTTCTGTTCGCCCTGGCGGTGGCCGGCTTCGTCGGCCAGTCGTCCGCGCACGCCACGCCGTTCCAGGTATTCGAAGCGACGGGCGGCATGGCGGACATGGATTGCGCCGAGATGATGGTGATGGCGGACGGGCCTTCCGGCGGCGCTACTAGCCCTTGCGACGAGATGACGCCCGACTGCATCGCCAAGATGGGCTGCGCCGCCGTCGCGGCGCCCATGCCGCCGGCGCCGACCGTTCAACGGCCTTCGGCTCCGCGGGGACTCCGGTTCGCAGCCGTCGATGTCGTGCGAGAGGGCGCAGGCCCGCTTCCACTGAAGAATCCGCCGAAACGGCTGGCTTAGAACGCTTTCGCTGAACGGTAGGCCGTGCGCGACGTTACGCCGCGGTAACCGATCGATCTGAGCCCTTCGCCGGTGTCCTGCCCTCACGGCGGGTCCGATGGTTTCGAGGAATTTCATGACCATTCGTTTGAGGACGGCGACACGCGCGTCTGCTTGTCAGCCGCCCCGTGTCCGCCTGCCGCGCGTCACGACGCGGCGAGCCGAGGCTTCGGCGCCCACCCGGTGCCGTGAGCTAACCGCAAGCTGGGCGATCCTTCCCGCTTCCGTTCTGCTCCTGAGCGTCTGGACCGCGCCGGCCCAGGCTGACCCCCAGACGTTCGACGAGGCCCTGGCCCGCGCGGCGTTCAGCGCACCCAGTCTGCGCGCCAGCGCATTGGGTGTCGACGCCGCTCGTGCGGCCGTTCCGGCAGCGGGGCTTCTGCCGGACCCCCGGCTCTCCGTCGGTCTCGACGGATATCCGGTGACCGGGCCGTTCGCGGGGCAATTCGATGAAGACTTCACCATGCTCAGGATCGGCGTCGAGCAGGAGGTGCCCAGCCGCGCGCGTCGTCGCGCCGAGCGAGACATCGCCGAGGCGGCGATCGGCGTCGCCGGCGCTGAGGAGTCCGTCGCGCGACGAGAGGTCCGGGTCGCCGTGGGCCTTGCGTGGATCGACCTGTTCTATGCCGAACGCCGCTTTGCGGCGTTGGAAGAGCTGCTGGCGACGTTGCAACCCCTGTGGGACGCCGCCCCGGCCGGAGTCGCGTCCGGCGCCTATCGGCCCGCCAACGCTCTCGGGCCCGTTCAGCTCAAAGCCGATCTTGACGATCGCCGCAGCAGTCTCGCCGCCGACATCGAGAAGGCGCGAGCCGAACTCGCCCGGTGGACGGGCGACGCCGATCCCGAGACGGTTGGCCCGCCGCCGCAGGACGATCTCGACCTGACCGCCTTGCGGAACGGCATCGCCCAGCTGCCGACCGTGCGGGCCTATGGAGCCGCCGCGCGCCGCGCCGAAGCCGAGGTCGACCTGGCCCGCGCCGGACGTCGCCCGGACTGGTCGTTCCAAGCCAGCTACGCCCGCCGCGATGAGCGGTTCGGCGATCTGTTCTCCGTCGGAGCGAGCGTGCGGCTGCCGATCTTTCCCGGTCGAAGGCAGGATCCCGTCATCGCCGCGCGCGCCGCTGATGCGCTGCGGGTCACCGCCGAGCGTGAGGACGCTGAGCGCGTGTTGACCGCGTCGCTGCGAAGCGCCCTGGCCGAATACGCGACCGCTCACGATCAATGGGTCCGGTCGCGCGACGTCGTTCTGCCCAGTGTCCTTCAGCGTTCCGATCTCGAAACCGCGAGCTATGCGGCGGGTCGGGCGGGCATCGTTGAAGTTCTCGAAGCCTTCACCGCCGTGGCCAACGCCCGGCTCGACACGCTCGATCGCGAGGCCGCCGTGATGCGTCAAGTGGTCGAGATCACTCTCACCTATGGGAACGACGACCGATGAACGCCCTTCGCAACAAACGCCTGGGCATCGCCATGGGCGCGCTTCTTTTGGTCGGGGTCGGCGTCGGGGCCGGCATCGTCGTCGCTCCGCGGCTGGATGGGGCCGGCGGTGAGACCGCCGAGGGGGGAGGGGAGCGCGAGATCCTCTATTGGTACGATCCCATGGTTCCAAACGAACGCTACCCGGGGCCGGGGAAGTCGTCCATGAACATGGAGACCATCCCCAAATATGCCGATGAGGGGGGAACGACCGCCACCCCCGGCGTTCGAATCGATCCGGCGCTGGCCCAGAATTTGGGGGTCCGGTATGCCACGGCTCGCCGTGGCGACCTTGAGGGCGATCTGAGCGCCACGGCGGTGGTCGATTACAATGAACGCGACATCGCCGTGGTCCAGTCGCGGGCCGACGGCTTCGTGCAGCGAGTCTACAACCGCGCGCCGGGCGATGTCATCGCTGCGGGCGCGCCTCTGGTCGATTTGCTCATCCCGACCTGGGGCGGCGCCCAGACGGAATATCTGGCCGTACGGCGCACCGGCAACACGCCCCTGATCCAGGCGGCGCGGCAGCGACTGGTGCTGATGGGCATGTCCGAGAGCCTGATCGCCTCGGTGGAGCGCAGCGGGCGGGCGCGAAACACGATCACGATCTCAACGCCCACTGGCGGCGTGATCAAGACCCTGGGCGTGCGCGCCGGCATGAGCGTGACCCAAGGCATGACCTTGGCCGAGATCAACGGCCTGGCCACCGTCTGGGTCAATGCCGCCATCCCGGAGGCGCTGGGGAGCCGGCTAAGGGTCGGACAGTCCGTCGAGGTGGCTTTGACCGCGTTCCCGGGAGAGCGGTTCACGGGTCGTCTGACCGCCCTGTTGCCGGAACTCGTCGGCGACAGCCGCACGGTCACGGGACGGATCGAAATGGCCAATCGCGGGGGCCGTTTGCGCCCCGGCATGTTCGGCCGGATCACCTTCGGCGGCGGTTCGACGACGGCGTTGCTCGTGCCGACCGAGGCGGTGATCCGAACGGGTGAACGGGACATTGTCATGCTCGCCCGGCCGGAAGGCCGGTATCAACCGGCCGAGGTCCGTGTCGGGCGAGAAGCCGGGGGGCAAACCGAGATCCTCGCCGGTCTCAGGGAAGGCGAACGGATCGTCGCGTCGGGGCAGTTCCTGATCGATTCCGAAGCCAGCCTGTCAGGCGTAACGGCGCGGCCGATCGGCCCGACGTCCCGGCCCGCCACCGCCGCCCCAACGGGCGCATCCATGGCCGCGCCCGCCTCGCGCGGGAGGTCGAGCCAATGATCGCCGCGGTCATTCGCGCCTCGGTCAAGGGGCGCTTCCTCGTCCTTATGGCCGCCGTCGCCCTGCTCGCCGCCGGCCTGTTCGCGGTTCGCAGCACGCCGGTCGACGCCTTGCCGGACCTGTCGGACGTGCAGGTCATCATTCGCACCAGCTACCCGGGGCAGGCGCCCCAGATCGTCGAGAACCAGGTCACCTATCCTCTGGCGACCACCATGCTGTCCGTACCCGGCGCGCGAACGGTTCGAGGCTATTCCTTCTTCGGCGACAGCTTCGTCTATGTGCTGTTCGAAGATGGGACGGACCTCTACTGGGCGCGTTCCCGGGTCCTCGAATACCTCAGCCAGGTGCAGGCGCGGCTTCCCGCGACCGCCCAACCGGCACTTGGTCCGGACGCCACCGGCGTAGGCTGGGTCTATGAATACGCCCTGGTCGATCGCACAGGCCGCAACGATCTGGCGCAATTGCGAAGCCTGCAGGATTGGTTCCTCCGCTACGAGCTGAAGACCGTGCCGGGGGTCGCCGAGGTCGCCAGCCTGGGCGGCATGGTGCGGCAATACCAGGTGGTGCTCGACCCCGTCAGGCTCGCGTCCTACGGCGTCACCCATCAGGCGGTGGTGGACGCTCTCCAGCGCGCCAACGGCGAGACGGGCGGCTCGGTGCTCCAGCTCGCCGAAGCCGAATACATGATCCGCGCCAACGGCTATCTGACCGAGCTCGACGACTTCCGGGCCGTGCCGCTCCGCACGGCGGCTGGAGGCGTGCCGATCAGCCTCGGGGATGTCGCGACCATCCAGATCGGCCCGGAGATGAGACGCGGCATAGCCGAGCTCAACGGCGAAGGCGAGGTCGCGGGCGGCGTCGTCATCCTTCGATCCGGCGCAAACGCCCGCGCCACGATCGCGGCCGTGACCGAGAAACTCGAGACGCTCAAAGCCGGACTGCCCCCGGGAGTCGAAGTGGTGACGACCTACGATCGCTCGCAGCTCATCGACCGGGCGATCGACAATCTGAGCGGCAAGCTGATCGAGGAGTTCATAGTCGTCGCCCTGGTCTGCGGCCTGTTCCTCTGGCACGCCCGGTCGGCGCTGGTCGCCATCCTGACCCTGCCGCTGGGCGTCCTGGCGGCCTTCCTGATCATGAATCTTCAGGGCGTGAACGCCAACATCATGTCGCTGGGCGGCATCGCCATCGCCATCGGCGCCATGGTGGATGCGGCGGTGGTCATGATCGAGAACGCCCACAAACACATCGAACGATGGGAACACGATCACCCGGATGAAAAGCTGGCGGGCGAAGATCGCTGGAAGGTCATCACCGAGGCGGCCGTGGAGGTCGGCCCCGCGCTGTTCCTGAGCCTGCTGATCATCACCCTGTCGTTCATCCCGGTGTTCAGCCTGCAGGCCCAGGAGGGCCGGCTGTTCGCGCCCCTAGCCTTTACCAAGAGCTATGCGATGGCGGCGGCGGCGATCCTGTCCATCACTCTCGTGCCGGTTCTGATGGGCTATCTGATCCGCGGACGGATCCCGGCCGAACAGAGCAATCCGATCAATCGCTGGCTCACGCGCATCTATCGCGGGCCATTGGACTGGGTGCTGCATCATCCCAGAAAGACCTTGGTGGCAGCCTTGCTGATCTTCGCCACCACCGCCTGGCCTCTTAGCCAGCTCGGCGGCGAATTCATGCCGGCGATGGACGAGGGCGACCTGCTGTATATGCCTTCGGCCCAGCCGGGTCTCTCCCCGGCCAAGGCCGCGGAACTGCTGCAACAGACGGACCGGATGATCCGCACCGTGCCCGAAGTGGCGACCGTGTTCGGCAAGGCGGGCCGGGCGGAAACCGCCACGGATCCGGCTCCGCTGGAGATGTTCGAGACCACCATCCAGTTCAAGCCGCGCGATGAATGGCGGCCGGGCATGACCCCGGAAAAACTGATCGAAGAACTCGATCGCGCGGTTCAGGTCCCCGGACTGTCCAACGTCTGGGTCCCTCCCATCCGAAATCGCATCGACATGCTGGCGACGGGCATCAAGAGCCCCGTCGGCGTCAAGGTGTCCGGCTCTGACCTGGCCGCGATGGACCGTATCGCGGCCCAGGTGGCCGATGTCGCCAGGACCGTACCGGGCGTGACCTCCGCCTTGGCCGAACGCCTGACCGGCGGGCGTTATGTCGACATCGACATCGACCGGCGCGCGGCGGCCCGCTACGGCCTGAACATCGCCGATGTCCAATCGATCGTATCGGGCGCCGTGGGCGGCGAGACGATCGGACAGACGGTGGAGGGGCTCGCCCGCTATCCGATCAGCGTCCGTTACCCGAGAGAATTGCGCGACAGTCTGGAGCAACTGCGCGCCCTGCCGATGCTGACGCCGTCGGGCCAGCAGATCACCCTTGGCACGGTCACCAATATCCAGATCGCGGACGGCCCGCCGATGCTCAAGTCCGAGAACGGCAGGCTGACCACCTGGGTCTATGTCGACACTCGGGGGCGCGACCTCGCGTCTGTCGTCGCCGATCTGCGTCAGGCGGTCGCCAGCGAGGTGGATCTCGCGCCGGGCGTCAGCATCGCCTACTCCGGCCAGTTCGAATATCTGGAACGGGCGGCCGAGCGGCTAAAGATCGTGGTTCCGGCCACGCTCGTGATCATCTTCATCCTGCTCTATCTGACCTTCGGGCGCTTCGACGAAGCCCTCCTCATCATGGGCACCCTGCCATTCGCCCTGACCGGCGGCTTCTGGTTGCTCTATCTGATGGGCTTCGATCAGTCGGTCGCGACCGGGGTTGGCTTCATCGCCCTCGCTGGCCTGTCGGCGGAGTTCGGCGTCGTGATGCTGATCTATCTCAAAC
>NZ_SPVH01000004.1 GCF_004614235.1 Brevundimonas intermedia
ATCGGGCGGTTGACCTCAAGCCGAGCCCGCTGGAGCTCGGCGCGCTTCCGGCACTGAGCGAGATCGCGCGCCGAGCGGGCGTCGCGCCTGTCCAGGCGGAGCTTCACACGACGCCGCGGGGGGGCGGCCTGGACCTTGAAGCCGGCGTCGGGCGAGCCAGTCGTCGTGTCCGCCGCGACCGGCCGGCCGTTCGGACCGATGTCGGCCGCCGACGCCTCGGCCTTCGCCCAGGGCGCGTACAAGGGCGAGGCGCGGGTTTCCGGCGCGGTTCTTCTGGCGACGGCGCCCGAGGCGACGGGACGCACCGGCCCGCTGTGGCGGGTAGACTTCGCCGACCGCGAAAAGACGGCCTTCTACCTGTCGCCAGCGACAGGCGAAGTGGTGACGCGCCGCTCGGGCGTGTGGCGGATCTTCGACTTCTTCTGGCGACTGCACGTCATGGACTGGAACGACGGCGAGGACTTCAATCACCCCCTGATCATCATCACTACCGCCTTGACCCTGAGCATTGTGATTTCGGGCTTCATCCTGCTGTGGATACGGATCTCCCGCGACCTGAAAATGGCGCGTGCGGTTCGCAAGCGGGAGCCATGAGGCAGGCGACGGCTCGATCACAGGAAGCTCTGCCAAGAGACAACGACCGGACTTCACCACCGCGTCTCGCCGCCCTGACCACCGCCTGGCCGCCGCACATCCTGCGGCAAGAGGACGTCGCGGCCAACGGGGCCGAAATGTTCGCCACGACCCACGGCGGTTTCGAGCGGCTGGCGCCTATCTATCGAAACGCCTTGATCGACACACGGCATTCGTGCGTCCCAATGGACTGGTATCTGCAGCCGCACAGCTTCGCGGAGCGGAACGACCTGTTCCTGGAACACGCAGTCGCCCTGATGGCCGAGAGCACGACGAGCGCGCTGGAGCAAGCGGGGTGATCGCGACCTTGGCCGGTTTTGGACCACTCGGATCATCACCTGCCCGGCGCGCCGCTAGTCCGATCCGGCCCTTCCGGGTCATTCGTCATCCCAACTACTGGATCGCATCTCTTGAGATCGCCATCCTGCCGCTGGTTTTCGGCCAGGTCTGGATAGCAGTGGTGTTCACCGCGCTTAATGCCATGCTGATCACCTGGCGGGTGCGGCTGGAGGATCGCGCTCTTGCCTATCAGGCCTGTGAGCCAGAACGACCTGGATGCGAGGCGGGCCAGTCACCGACGATCAGGTCACGCGGTGCGAAATCTCGGTCAGAGCCCTGAGACCGGTTCCGAAGCGGGCGATTGATGCCCGGTGCCGTTCCAGTTCTCCGTAGGGCAGATAGCGCACATTGAGATCGGCGATCCGGCTGAAGGCCGGACGTTGCAACTGCGCCCGCACATCGTTTTCGCGGCTGTCGGGAGCGACCAGGAAAAGGCCGGCGGAGATGTTTAGTTCGCCTGACAGGGCGAGGTCCAGCATTCGCACGACACCGGAGTAGATCGTGGTGGAATGCTCGACCTCGAAGGCGGCCGCCACGCGGTCCGCGTCTCCCTCCAGCCAGAGTACGTCGATCAGCCGGATGGACTCGGCGCCTGGACCGTTCGCCAGCGACGGCGGTAGTTGTTCTAGGCAGCCCTCGCTCAGGCGTGCGCCCTCGTGCTGGCGCCCGCGGTCATTGGACGCGATCCAGACCCTGTAGCCCAGCGCGCGACCCAGATCACGGACCCAGGCCTGGATCTCTGTGTGGGTCCGGTCCGTCTCGCCCTGCTGGAGCGCGGTCTTCTCGAACTTGACCGCTTCGGCGCGCGCTTCGGCCAGCCGCGCGTCCCAGCCGCTGGCGGACAGACTCTCGTCGTCCAGGGGCGGCGCGGGATAACGGCCGGAGCCCACGTCGAACAGGAAGCCCGCGATCGCCCCGAGATCGTTGGACAGAAGATCGCTGTAGCGAGCGTTGAGGGCCAAAATTCCTTGCCGCATCGCAAGGTAGTGCTCCCAGCTCCCGAGCTTGACCTTTGATCCGGTGATCGCGTTGTAGCCGTTGACGATCGCGGTATTGAACGGCGAAACGTGGGTGGGATGGAGAAAATAGATCAGGTTGGCCACTGCAGGCCCGAGTCCCTTGATTCGGAGTTGGTCGATCGTGCGGATGCCCGCGAGAATTTCCGTTGCTGTCGAACAACAGCTGCAGTGATGCAGGAGCCGGCCGAAAGCGCGTTGATTGGCCGGGTTTTCGTAGATGTCCGGGATGCGAAGTTTGGGCTTCCAGAGGAAGGCATGGTCCGCGCCCTTGAAGATCTGCCGTTGTTCGGCCACCGAATGAACGATCGTCTCCAGCGACGACCCGCGATAGGCCACGCCGAACCGGCCTGCTTCGATCTCCTTGACGACCTGGCCGATGCCGCGACGGATGGAGCGGAAATTCTTCAGACGCTCGTCCCACAAGAACCAGGTCTGGTAGGTCGCAGCCGGGTCGCGCCGCCACTGTTCAATAAGATCACGAACTCGATCTGACACGGCGCGCCCCCTCAATTCTTGAGCAGTCTAGGCGGGTCCAGGTCGCTGGGCCAACGGCCATTCGCAGCCGGTCCCAAGAGCGCGTGCGACGCACCTGGCTCCAGCGCGTTCGGCGCGCGCCAACGGCTACATCGCCATTTCCATGGCCGAGACCGGAGCCAGGGTTCCCATGATGGACACCAGGGCCAGCAGCCCCAGGGCGAGGAGGGTCTCCATCACCAAGCTGCGTTTCAGCCGTGAAATGGCGGGGCCAAGATACTCGGGATCGTCCAGGGCGCTGCCGAGGTGGGGCGTCAGATAAAAGCGGTTCGCGGCCGCCAGAACCAGCATGAGCGCGAAGAGCACGAGCTTGCCCGTCAACAGCAGACCGTAGGGCGTGCTCAAGAGGCCAGCGATACGATCGGGTCCGACCATGAACCAGCTGTTCACCAGTCCGCTCAGAACCAGGACGGCGACCGATGCGGTTCCGACGCCGGCAAATCCGTGAAGCGCTCGATGAAGGATCCTGTCGCTATCAACCGTTTTTGACCGTCGCCCGAAGGTCAGGATAAGCAGCGCCGCGAGCGCGCCGAGCCACACCGCCGCCGCCCAGCTGTGCAAAATAGCGGCCGTCAGATGCACATAGCGCCCGGCGCCTTCGGTGGCCGCGCCGTGTCCCGTCCAGGCGAAGCTGGCGCCGACGATCAGACCGGCGACGGCGACGAATCCCCACAGGCCGCGGGACGGCTTGTCTTGGATGAGCGCAAGAAGCGCGAGCAACGCGGCCAGCGTCCGGACGAGAAAGGCGGGTCCGAGGCTCGTGCCCGTGAGCATGAAGCCGAGCGTCGCCGGCTTGAGACCTTCAGTCAGCGAGCCCGCCATCACAGCGGTCTGGGCCGCGAAGGCGGCGGCGGAGCCTATGGCGACCACGGCCGCCGCGCTGACCAGCAAGGATCTCGTCCAGCCGAGGGCCACCGCGTCCGACCCGCGCAACCCGTAGAGGAGGAACAGCGGCGTCCCGAGCAGGACGACAGCGCCGCCGTACTGCGCGAGCCGGAGCAGGATGACCAGAACGTCGAGCACGATGGGTCAGCGCACCGTGAAGGCGATGGCGCCGGTCATACGGTGGCCGTCTGCGGAGGCGGCGTGCCAGTTGAGGCTGTAGGCGCCGGCCGCGAGCGGTCGCGCCGTCCGTCCCGAAACGGTCATGCCGTCATCGGAGACGGTGGTCGCGACCGGGAATTTGGCACCGGCGGCGTTCACGACCTCGAGGCCCGAGAAAGCGGGAACGACGCGTTCGCTGAAGGTGACCGTCAGCGAACGCGGCGAGGCGATGCTCGCGCTCGCCGCCGGGTTGGAGGCGACGACGCGCGCGTGGGCGGCAGCCTGCGTCGCCCCCAACAGCAGGGCGCCGACGGCGCCGACGACGGAAAGGATTTTGCGAGTGGTCATAGGGAGGCTCCGAAACCAGAGGGGTTCAATGAGTTATACGGGCGCCGGGGTTGAATCCCTCGTTCGAACTGCGGGCGGGCGCGCGCTGATCCGGAGCATTGCGTTGCGCGCGCCCGACGCCAGCCCGTCGGTCGCTTGACACGGCCGGCCGACGGGCGTGGGATGACCGCGCATGTGGAACCTCGTCCGCACCCTTCTGTTCGCCCTGGCGGTGGCCGGCTTCGTCGGCCAGTCGTCCGCGCACGCCACGCCGTTCCAGGTATTCGAAGCGACGGGCGGCATGGCGGACATGGATTGCGCCGAGATGATGGTGATGGCGGACGGGCCTTCCGGCGGCGCTACTAGCCCTTGCGACGAGATGACGCCCGACTGCATCGCCAAGATGGGCTGCGCCGCCGTCGCGGCGCCCATGCCGCCGGCGCCGACCGTTCAACGGCCTTCGGCTCCGCGGGGACTCCGGTTCGCAGCCGTCGATGTCGTGCGAGAGGGCGCAGGCCCGCTTCCACTGAAGAATCCGCCGAAACGGCTGGCTTAGAACGCTTTCGCTGAACGGTAGGCCGTGCGCGACGTTACGCCGCGGTAACCGATCGATCTGAGCCCTTCGCCGGTGTCCTGCCCTCACGGCGGGTCCGATGGTTTCGAGGAATTTCATGACCATTCGTTTGAGGACGGCGACACGCGCGTCTGCTTGTCAGCCGCCCCGTGTCCGCCTGCCGCGCGTCACGACGCGGCGAGCCGAGGCTTCGGCGCCCACCCGGTGCCGTGAGCTAACCGCAAGCTGGGCGATCCTTCCCGCTTCCGTTCTGCTCCTGAGCGTCTGGACCGCGCCGGCCCAGGCTGACCCCCAGACGTTCGACGAGGCCCTGGCCCGCGCGGCGTTCAGCGCACCCAGTCTGCGCGCCAGCGCATTGGGTGTCGACGCCGCTCGTGCGGCCGTTCCGGCAGCGGGGCTTCTGCCGGACCCCCGGCTCTCCGTCGGTCTCGACGGATATCCGGTGACCGGGCCGTTCGCGGGGCAATTCGATGAAGACTTCACCATGCTCAGGATCGGCGTCGAGCAGGAGGTGCCCAGCCGCGCGCGTCGTCGCGCCGAGCGAGACATCGCCGAGGCGGCGATCGGCGTCGCCGGCGCTGAGGAGTCCGTCGCGCGACGAGAGGTCCGGGTCGCCGTGGGCCTTGCGTGGATCGACCTGTTCTATGCCGAACGCCGCTTTGCGGCGTTGGAAGAGCTGCTGGCGACGTTGCAACCCCTGTGGGACGCCGCCCCGGCCGGAGTCGCGTCCGGCGCCTATCGGCCCGCCAACGCTCTCGGGCCCGTTCAGCTCAAAGCCGATCTTGACGATCGCCGCAGCAGTCTCGCCGCCGACATCGAGAAGGCGCGAGCCGAACTCGCCCGGTGGACGGGCGACGCCGATCCCGAGACGGTTGGCCCGCCGCCGCAGGACGATCTCGACCTGACCGCCTTGCGGAACGGCATCGCCCAGCTGCCGACCGTGCGGGCCTATGGAGCCGCCGCGCGCCGCGCCGAAGCCGAGGTCGACCTGGCCCGCGCCGGACGTCGCCCGGACTGGTCGTTCCAAGCCAGCTACGCCCGCCGCGATGAGCGGTTCGGCGATCTGTTCTCCGTCGGAGCGAGCGTGCGGCTGCCGATCTTTCCCGGTCGAAGGCAGGATCCCGTCATCGCCGCGCGCGCCGCTGATGCGCTGCGGGTCACCGCCGAGCGTGAGGACGCTGAGCGCGTGTTGACCGCGTCGCTGCGAAGCGCCCTGGCCGAATACGCGACCGCTCACGATCAATGGGTCCGGTCGCGCGACGTCGTTCTGCCCAGTGTCCTTCAGCGTTCCGATCTCGAAACCGCGAGCTATGCGGCGGGTCGGGCGGGCATCGTTGAAGTTCTCGAAGCCTTCACCGCCGTGGCCAACGCCCGGCTCGACACGCTCGATCGCGAGGCCGCCGTGATGCGTCAAGTGGTCGAGATCACTCTCACCTATGGGAACGACGACCGATGAACGCCCTTCGCAACAAACGCCTGGGCATCGCCATGGGCGCGCTTCTTTTGGTCGGGGTCGGCGTCGGGGCCGGCATCGTCGTCGCTCCGCGGCTGGATGGGGCCGGCGGTGAGACCGCCGAGGGGGGAGGGGAGCGCGAGATCCTCTATTGGTACGATCCCATGGTTCCAAACGAACGCTACCCGGGGCCGGGGAAGTCGTCCATGAACATGGAGACCATCCCCAAATATGCCGATGAGGGGGGAACGACCGCCACCCCCGGCGTTCGAATCGATCCGGCGCTGGCCCAGAATTTGGGGGTCCGGTATGCCACGGCTCGCCGTGGCGACCTTGAGGGCGATCTGAGCGCCACGGCGGTGGTCGATTACAATGAACGCGACATCGCCGTGGTCCAGTCGCGGGCCGACGGCTTCGTGCAGCGAGTCTACAACCGCGCGCCGGGCGATGTCATCGCTGCGGGCGCGCCTCTGGTCGATTTGCTCATCCCGACCTGGGGCGGCGCCCAGACGGAATATCTGGCCGTACGGCGCACCGGCAACACGCCCCTGATCCAGGCGGCGCGGCAGCGACTGGTGCTGATGGGCATGTCCGAGAGCCTGATCGCCTCGGTGGAGCGCAGCGGGCGGGCGCGAAACACGATCACGATCTCAACGCCCACTGGCGGCGTGATCAAGACCCTGGGCGTGCGCGCCGGCATGAGCGTGACCCAAGGCATGACCTTGGCCGAGATCAACGGCCTGGCCACCGTCTGGGTCAATGCCGCCATCCCGGAGGCGCTGGGGAGCCGGCTAAGGGTCGGACAGTCCGTCGAGGTGGCTTTGACCGCGTTCCCGGGAGAGCGGTTCACGGGTCGTCTGACCGCCCTGTTGCCGGAACTCGTCGGCGACAGCCGCACGGTCACGGGACGGATCGAAATGGCCAATCGCGGGGGCCGTTTGCGCCCCGGCATGTTCGGCCGGATCACCTTCGGCGGCGGTTCGACGACGGCGTTGCTCGTGCCGACCGAGGCGGTGATCCGAACGGGTGAACGGGACATTGTCATGCTCGCCCGGCCGGAAGGCCGGTATCAACCGGCCGAGGTCCGTGTCGGGCGAGAAGCCGGGGGGCAAACCGAGATCCTCGCCGGTCTCAGGGAAGGCGAACGGATCGTCGCGTCGGGGCAGTTCCTGATCGATTCCGAAGCCAGCCTGTCAGGCGTAACGGCGCGGCCGATCGGCCCGACGTCCCGGCCCGCCACCGCCGCCCCAACGGGCGCATCCATGGCCGCGCCCGCCTCGCGCGGGAGGTCGAGCCAATGATCGCCGCGGTCATTCGCGCCTCGGTCAAGGGGCGCTTCCTCGTCCTTATGGCCGCCGTCGCCCTGCTCGCCGCCGGCCTGTTCGCGGTTCGCAGCACGCCGGTCGACGCCTTGCCGGACCTGTCGGACGTGCAGGTCATCATTCGCACCAGCTACCCGGGGCAGGCGCCCCAGATCGTCGAGAACCAGGTCACCTATCCTCTGGCGACCACCATGCTGTCCGTACCCGGCGCGCGAACGGTTCGAGGCTATTCCTTCTTCGGCGACAGCTTCGTCTATGTGCTGTTCGAAGATGGGACGGACCTCTACTGGGCGCGTTCCCGGGTCCTCGAATACCTCAGCCAGGTGCAGGCGCGGCTTCCCGCGACCGCCCAACCGGCACTTGGTCCGGACGCCACCGGCGTAGGCTGGGTCTATGAATACGCCCTGGTCGATCGCACAGGCCGCAACGATCTGGCGCAATTGCGAAGCCTGCAGGATTGGTTCCTCCGCTACGAGCTGAAGACCGTGCCGGGGGTCGCCGAGGTCGCCAGCCTGGGCGGCATGGTGCGGCAATACCAGGTGGTGCTCGACCCCGTCAGGCTCGCGTCCTACGGCGTCACCCATCAGGCGGTGGTGGACGCTCTCCAGCGCGCCAACGGCGAGACGGGCGGCTCGGTGCTCCAGCTCGCCGAAGCCGAATACATGATCCGCGCCAACGGCTATCTGACCGAGCTCGACGACTTCCGGGCCGTGCCGCTCCGCACGGCGGCTGGAGGCGTGCCGATCAGCCTCGGGGATGTCGCGACCATCCAGATCGGCCCGGAGATGAGACGCGGCATAGCCGAGCTCAACGGCGAAGGCGAGGTCGCGGGCGGCGTCGTCATCCTTCGATCCGGCGCAAACGCCCGCGCCACGATCGCGGCCGTGACCGAGAAACTCGAGACGCTCAAAGCCGGACTGCCCCCGGGAGTCGAAGTGGTGACGACCTACGATCGCTCGCAGCTCATCGACCGGGCGATCGACAATCTGAGCGGCAAGCTGATCGAGGAGTTCATAGTCGTCGCCCTGGTCTGCGGCCTGTTCCTCTGGCACGCCCGGTCGGCGCTGGTCGCCATCCTGACCCTGCCGCTGGGCGTCCTGGCGGCCTTCCTGATCATGAATCTTCAGGGCGTGAACGCCAACATCATGTCGCTGGGCGGCATCGCCATCGCCATCGGCGCCATGGTGGATGCGGCGGTGGTCATGATCGAGAACGCCCACAAACACATCGAACGATGGGAACACGATCACCCGGATGAAAAGCTGGCGGGCGAAGATCGCTGGAAGGTCATCACCGAGGCGGCCGTGGAGGTCGGCCCCGCGCTGTTCCTGAGCCTGCTGATCATCACCCTGTCGTTCATCCCGGTGTTCAGCCTGCAGGCCCAGGAGGGCCGGCTGTTCGCGCCCCTAGCCTTTACCAAGAGCTATGCGATGGCGGCGGCGGCGATCCTGTCCATCACTCTCGTGCCGGTTCTGATGGGCTATCTGATCCGCGGACGGATCCCGGCCGAACAGAGCAATCCGATCAATCGCTGGCTCACGCGCATCTATCGCGGGCCATTGGACTGGGTGCTGCATCATCCCAGAAAGACCTTGGTGGCAGCCTTGCTGATCTTCGCCACCACCGCCTGGCCTCTTAGCCAGCTCGGCGGCGAATTCATGCCGGCGATGGACGAGGGCGACCTGCTGTATATGCCTTCGGCCCAGCCGGGTCTCTCCCCGGCCAAGGCCGCGGAACTGCTGCAACAGACGGACCGGATGATCCGCACCGTGCCCGAAGTGGCGACCGTGTTCGGCAAGGCGGGCCGGGCGGAAACCGCCACGGATCCGGCTCCGCTGGAGATGTTCGAGACCACCATCCAGTTCAAGCCGCGCGATGAATGGCGGCCGGGCATGACCCCGGAAAAACTGATCGAAGAACTCGATCGCGCGGTTCAGGTCCCCGGACTGTCCAACGTCTGGGTCCCTCCCATCCGAAATCGCATCGACATGCTGGCGACGGGCATCAAGAGCCCCGTCGGCGTCAAGGTGTCCGGCTCTGACCTGGCCGCGATGGACCGTATCGCGGCCCAGGTGGCCGATGTCGCCAGGACCGTACCGGGCGTGACCTCCGCCTTGGCCGAACGCCTGACCGGCGGGCGTTATGTCGACATCGACATCGACCGGCGCGCGGCGGCCCGCTACGGCCTGAACATCGCCGATGTCCAATCGATCGTATCGGGCGCCGTGGGCGGCGAGACGATCGGACAGACGGTGGAGGGGCTCGCCCGCTATCCGATCAGCGTCCGTTACCCGAGAGAATTGCGCGACAGTCTGGAGCAACTGCGCGCCCTGCCGATGCTGACGCCGTCGGGCCAGCAGATCACCCTTGGCACGGTCACCAATATCCAGATCGCGGACGGCCCGCCGATGCTCAAGTCCGAGAACGGCAGGCTGACCACCTGGGTCTATGTCGACACTCGGGGGCGCGACCTCGCGTCTGTCGTCGCCGATCTGCGTCAGGCGGTCGCCAGCGAGGTGGATCTCGCGCCGGGCGTCAGCATCGCCTACTCCGGCCAGTTCGAATATCTGGAACGGGCGGCCGAGCGGCTAAAGATCGTGGTTCCGGCCACGCTCGTGATCATCTTCATCCTGCTCTATCTGACCTTCGGGCGCTTCGACGAAGCCCTCCTCATCATGGGCACCCTGCCATTCGCCCTGACCGGCGGCTTCTGGTTGCTCTATCTGATGGGCTTCGATCAGTCGGTCGCGACCGGGGTTGGCTTCATCGCCCTCGCTGGCCTGTCGGCGGAGTTCGGCGTCGTGATGCTGATCTATCTCAAACATGCGCTGAAGGATCGAGGACCTGATCCCGACCGGGAGCAGGTCGAGGAGGCCGTTCGCGAGGGCGCCCTTCTGCGGGTCCGGCCCAAGGCGATGACGGTCGCCGTGATCTTGGGCGGTCTGTTCCCGATCCTGATCGGCCACGGCGCGGGGTCGGAGATCATGACCCGGATCGCGGCGCCAGTCATTGGCGGCATGATCACCGCGCCCCTCCTGTCGATGCTCGTCATCCCAGCCGGCTATCTCCTCCTGAGACGCCGGAAATCACGTCCCACCCAAACCCCCACCCAAGGAGCTACCCTATGAAAAACCTGTTCGTGAAGTCGGCCAGGCTCGCCCTCGGCCTGAGCCTGTCAGCCGGGGCGGTCATTGCCCTGGCGGCCTGCAGTCAGCAGCCGGCGACGGAGACGGAAACCCCAGCCGCCACCGGTTCCGCCGTTGCCCCCGCGGCGCCGGCGGAGATGGACGCCATGTCGTCGGCGGCCGGAGAGGAGTCCGCGACCGCGCGCGGGGTGATTTCGGCCATCGACGCGGAGGGCGGCAAGATCACGATCGAGCACGAGCCGATCGCCAGTCTGGAATGGCCCGCGATGACCATGGGCTTCGCGGCGTCACCCGCCCTGATTGACCAGGCGAAGGTCGGCGACCGGGTCGAGTTTGATCTGGTCGTTACAGGCAGCGCGGGCGAAGTGAAGGCGATTCGGCCGCAGTAATCCCCTGCTGCCGGACTGTCGTCGCACGGGGCGGCGGCGTCCGGGTTGACGACGCGGCGGGGAACCTTTGGCTTCTCCGCCGCGTCGAGCCTTTATGGGTTCAGCAGACGGCTTCAAAGCGGCGTGAAGATGGACAGTGCCGACTGTCCGAGTTGTTTCGGTCCGAACCCGAATGGGCTTCGAGGCGGCGCTCGGCGCGGGGATGTCGTGCGAACAAGCCGAACCGTGGACTGAGGGACCGCAGCGTTGGAACTCGCCTTGGAGTACCCGAGTTCGATCTTGAAGGAGGTGGGTGACATGAGCGACATGAACGGAATGCCCTCAAGGTCGGGCGAGGCACGCCTGTCGTGCCTGCTGAGGTCCATCGATCTGACTCCTCAACGACGGGCGCCCGCGTCGGATCTTCTTGGGCGGTCCCGCCGGGGCTCGGTGGCCGCCGCCCTGCTGCTGGTGCTCCTGGTGGTCGCCGTCGTGAGCTGGCGAATCGGTCCCGCCGGCGTGGCGTCCGGGGCGCGGGAAGAGCGCCTCGAGGACGACGCCGACGAGCCCGCGCGATCCGACCGCCGCGACGAGCGAGATCGCCGCGGCCGATCCGGGGGCCGGGACCGTGACTGACCCCATCCGGCGTCGTTTCCCGCCTGTGGCGCGCCGGTGAGCCCTGACGGCGCCTGGCGCGGGGGTCTGCAGATCGGCCCGGGCTGGGCGCGGTGGCGCGGCGCGGTCGGCGACAACGCGCTTCACCGGCACCTCGCGGCGCAGGCGGTGTTCGCCGACCGGCCGATCGCCGTCGGGACTGCGGGCGGCCGCGTCCTTCGCGCCACGGCGTTTCTCGTCGATCCGCTCGTGGGCCATCGGCTCGGCGCCGCGGCGCAGGCCGAGATCCTGTTTTTCGAGCCGGGAAGTCTGGGCGTGGAGGCGCGCGCGGCGCTTCGGGCCGTGCTCGTCCGCGCGTCCAGCGCCCACGTGCTGGCGGCCGAGGGCCGTCGGCGGTTCTGGTCGGACCAGGCGGGCGGAGCCGGAGGCGAGCCGGCCGCGCCCGCGGTGTCCTGGATGGCCGGCGTCCTGACGTTCATCGACGCCGCGCTCTCGGAAGGCCCCGTGCGGCTCGATGCGGCTGCGGGCCGCGCGGGTTTGTCGGCCGACCGGTTCCGTCACGTCTTCGCCGAAGCGCAAGGCTTGTCGTTCAAGCGGTTCGTCCTCTGGCGGCGGCTGCAGCTTGCGGCGACACTGCTGGCGGGCGGGGTCGACGTGACCACCGCCGCCCATGAGGCCGGCTTCTCCGACGGCGCGCACCTCGCGCGGACGATGAAGGCGATGTTCGGGGTGCAGCCGCGGCGCCTGGTCCCCTCCGGCTGAGCAGCCGCTTCGTTCAAGCGGCGAGCCCGAATCCAGGCGATGCTCGTCGCCATGAACCAGGACAGAGACTTCGTCCCCGCGCTCGGTCGCCACGAGCTCACCGGCGCCTACGACAGGGTGCTGGCCGTCATGACCCGGGAGCGTCGCTGGCGGTGCGCCCTGCTGTCGGAAGCCGATCCGCAGCCTGGCGAGACAATCCTCGACGTCGGCTGCGGCACCGGGACCTTCGCGATCCAGCTCAAGACGGCGTCGCCGGGATCGCGCCTCATCGGCGTCGATCCCGACAAGGCGGTGCTGGAGATCGCGCGCGACAAGGCTCGCCGGGCCGGGGTCCACGTGGAATGGCGAGCCGGCTACGGGGACGCGCTGACCGCGATCCTGCCGGGCGCGGCCGCGGACAAGGTGGTCTCGAGCCTGGTGCTGCATCAATGCCCGATGCCCGTGAAGCGGGCGATCCTCGCCGCCTGCCTGGGCGCGCTTCGACCCGGCGGCCGGCTGCATATGGCCGACGCCGGCCGCCAGGCGAATCCCTTGATGCGCCTGCTCTTCCGGCAGGTTCAGATGCTGGACGGCTTCGAGCACACCGAGCCCAATGCGCTCGGCGTGCTCCCGGACCTCATGCGCGAAGCCGGCTTCGAGGCCGTGAGCGAGACGCGGCGGATTCCCACCCCGACCGGGTCGATCTCCCTCTACGCGGCCGTGCGGCCGTAGGCCGCCGTCGGGGGCGCCGCGACGCCCTCGACAGCGAGCTCCGCCTGCCCGCGATGACGGCGGGCCCGAGCTCGGGCGGCCGCGGCGCGCGACGGAGGGCGCAACTTGCCGGGCGCCGGGCCGCTCCTGTACCGGTCGACGCCAAAGGAGGCCGAGCGCATGAACTCTATTCCAACCGGGCGCAGGGGTTCGTGCGTGTGGCGGTTTGCACGCCGCGCATCGCCGTGGCCGATCCGGCGGCCAACCTCCTCGAGACCCTGAAACTGGCGCGGGAGGGACACGCCCGCGGCGCCGACCTCATGCTGTTTCCGGAGCTGGGCCTGTCCGCCTATGCGATCGACGACCTCCTGCTCCAGGACGCCCTCCTTCAGGCGGTGAACGCCGCGCTCGCCGAGCTCGTGCAGGCGAGCCGGGACCTGCAGCCGGTGCTGGTGGTGGGAGCGCCCCTCGTCCGCAACGGACGGCTCTACAATTGCGCCGTCGCCCTCGCCCGGGGCCGCGTCCTGGGGGTCGTGCCCAAGAGCTTCCTTCCGAACTATCGGGAGTATTACGAGAACCGCTGGTTCGCCCCCGGCGCCGGCGTGCGCGGCCTGGACATCGCCGTCGCCGGGCAGAGGGCGCCGTTCGGGACCGACCTGATCATCGAGGCCAGCGACGTCCCGGACTTCGTCTTCCACATGGAGCTCTGCGAGGACTTCTGGGCCGCCACCCCGCCCTCGACCCTGGCGGCGCTGGCGGGAGCCACCCTGCTCTGCAACCTGTCGGCGTCCAACATCGTGGTCGGCAAGGCCGACGAGCGCGCGCTGCTCTGCGCCTCGCAGTCGATGCGATGCCAGGCCGCCTACCTCTACGCCGCGGCCGGGCCCGGCGAGAGCACCACCGACCTGGCCTGGGACGGGCAGGCGACCATCCACGAGCTCGGCCGTCTGCTGGCCGCGACCCGCCGCTTCCCGGACGTCGCCCAGATGGCCGTGGCGGACGTGGACGTCGAACGCATGCGCCTCGAGCGGCTGCGGACGCCCACCTTCAACAACGCCGCCGCCGCCGCCGGCCACCCCGAGCACGCTTTCCGGCGGATCGCCTTCGAGCATGCGGCGGAGCACGTCGATATCGGGCTGCTGCGGCCGCACGACCGGTTTCCGTTCGTGCCGGACGATCCGGCCCGGCTGGACCAGGATTGCTATGAAGCCTTCAACATCCAGGTGCAGGGCCTCGCCAAGCGCCTCGACGCGGCGGGCGTCAGGCGCGTCGTGGTCGGCGTCTCCGGCGGCCTCGACTCCACCCACGCCCTGATGGTCGCGGCGAAGGCCTTCGACGCCCTGGGCCGTCCGCGCACGGACATCCTGGGCTTCACCATGCCCGGCTTCGCCACCAGCGAGGGCACCAAGCGCAACGCCTGGGCCCTGATGCGAAGCCTCGGGGTGACGGGCGAAGAGATCGACATCCGGCCCGCGGCGCGGACGATGCTGGAGGCGATCGGCCACCCGTTCGCCCGCGGCGAACCGGTCTACGACGTCACCTTCGAAAACGTCCAGGCCGGGCTGAGGAGCGACTTCCTGTTCCGGCTCGCCAACCAGCGCGAGGGCCTGGTGCTCGGCACAGGCAACCTGTCCGAGTCGGCGCTGGGCTGGCAGACCTACGGCGTCGGCGATCACATGAGCCACTACAACGTCAACGGCTCGGTCCCCAAGACCCTCATCCAGCACCTGATCCGCTGGGTCGCGGCCACCGGGCAGTTGGACGAGGCGGCCTCGGCGACCTTGCTTGGCGTGCTGGGCACGGAGATCTCGCCCGAGCTGGTGCCGCAGGCCGCCGCGGACGCGCTTCAGAGCACGCAGTCCAGGATCGGGCCCTACGAACTGCAGGATTTCAACCTGTTCTACCTGACGCGCTACGGCCTGCGTCCCTCCAAGGTCGCCTTCCTGGCCTGGCACGCTTGGCGGGATCTCGAGGCGGGGGCGTGGCCGGCCCACTTCCCGGCCGCCTCGCGCGCCGCCTATGATCTGCCGACGATCAAGCAATGGCTGGAGGTGTTTGTCACCCGGTTTTTCGCCCTCAGCCAGTTCAAGCGCTCCGCCATGCCGAACGGCCCCAAGGTGATTTCGGGCGGCAACCTTTCGCCGCGCGGCGACTGGCGGGCGCCCTCGGACGCGAGCGCCCGGGTCTGGCTGGACGACCTGAAGCGCAATGTCCCATAGTTCGCCCCGCACGACGCCCCGCCGGTTTTCGGGCCAGGGCGGTCTGCTCGCGTCCTGGGGGCGCCAGGCCTGACGGCGGCCCGCGACATCGTCAGCGTCGTCAACGCCCGGCGATCCGGCTAGGATCGTCGCCTCGCTCGCCAGGATGCCGTCATGCCCGCCTCTTCGCCCTCCCCCTCCCGACGCGCCCTTCTGACGGCGCTGCCGGCCCTCGCCTTCGCCGGCCCGGCCCTCGCCGCGCCGCCGAAGCGGATGACCGCCTACAAGACGCCCTGGTGCGGCTGCTGCGGCGGCTGGATCGCGCACATGCGCCAGGCCGGCTGGACCGTCGAGGTCGTCGAGCGCGAGGATCTGGCTCCGATCCGGGCGCAGCACGGCGTTCCGGACCGGCTGGCCTCGTGTCACACGGCGGTGGTCGGCGCCTACGCCATCGAAGGCCACGTCCCCGCCGGCGATGTCGATCGGCTGCTCAGCGAACGCCCCGCCGCCAGGGCCTTGAGCGCGCCCGGCATGCCGGCGGGCTCGCCGGGCATGGAGGCCGCCGGCCGCGAACCCTATACGACGGTGCTGATCCTCAACGACGGCTCGACCCGCGTGTTCGGCCGACACAACGGCACCTGACCGCCGACCCGCGGCCGGAGGGCGTCAGGCGACCGGTTCACGGCCTGTCGGGTTGGCCCGCCCCAGCCGCTTCCGCCGGGTCGTCGCCGCCATCGGCGCCTCGCGAAAAGTCAGCCTGATGCGGGTGACCGCCGTGCTGGGCGCGATACTCGGCCGGGCTGAGACCCCTGCCCGTCATATGGAGCTTCGGCGGCGTCGCGGGAGCGTCCGGATCAGTCTCGCCGCGGGTCCTCGCGGTGTCGGGGCGCTCGCCATCGACATCCGGTTGATCGCCAGTCTGTTCGCCCATGACACCCTGCGCTCCGCTCCGGCGTCGCTTGCCGTGTCGGGATGCAATCCGCGAGCGGAGGCAGGGTTGCGCGGCGCCGGATAATCCCTGACCTTCGCTGGCCAGGGGCTGACCCGGATCCCTCCCGGCGCGGCCCTTCGAGCCCGGCTCTCTCCCGTCAGGCCTGTCGACGCGGCGTCCAGCGCAGCAGGCGCATGGCGTTGGCCGTGACCAGGACCGTGGCTCCGGTGTCGGCGAGGATGGCGGGCCACAGGCCCGTCACTCCGATCACGGTGGTGACCAGGAAGACGGCCTTCAATCCCAAGGCGATGGTTATGTTTTGCCGGATATTGCCCATCACCCCGCGGGACAGGGCGATCATGTCGGGAATGTCCCTGACCCGGCCGCGCAGGACGGCGGCGTCCGCGGTCTCCAGGGCCACGTCGGTGCCGCCGCCCATGGCGATGCCGACATCCGCCTGGGCCAGGGCCGGGGCGTCGTTGATGCCGTCCCCGACCTTGGCGACCACCAGCCCCTCGGCCTGCAGCGCCTTGACGATGACTAGCTTGTCCTGCGGCAGCAGTTCGGCCCGGGGCTCGATGCCCAGGCCGGCGGCGACCGCCTCCGCCGTGCGGCGGTTGTCGCCCGTCAGCATGATGGTCCGGATGCCCCGCGCCTTCAGGTCGGCCAGACCCTGGACTGCGTCGGGCCGCGCCTCGTCGCGCATGGCGAGGAACCCGGCGACGCCATCCCCGACGACAAGGACGGAAACCGTCTTGCCCTCGGCGTTCAGGGCGGCGATGGCCGCGTCCTGGGCCGGCGTGATCGGGGCGCGTCGGGCCGCGGCCTGCGGCGAGCCGAGGAATATGCGTTCGCCGCCGACCTCGCCTTCCACGCCCTCCCCCGGAATGGCCTGGGTGGCCGAGGCCGGCGGCGCCGTGATCTTGTCCGCCTCAGCTCGGGCGAGGATGGCGAGGGCGAGCGGATGGCTCGATCCCGTTTCCAGCGCGGCCGCTAGGGTCAGCAGGGCGGAGGCATCCCGCGTTCCGGCGACGACGTCGGTGACGACGGGCTTGCCGGCGGTCAGGGTCCCCGTCTTGTCGAAGGCGATCGCCGTGATCTTGCCCAGCGTCTCCAGCACGGCCCCGCCCTTCATGAGCAGGCCGCGCCGGGCCCCCGCCGACAGGCCGGCGGCGATGGCGGCCGGCGTGGAGATGACGAGGGCGCAGGGGCAGCCGATCAGCAGCACGGCGAGGCCCTTGTAGACCCATTCGCTCCACGTCCCGCCGAACAGCAGCGGCGGCGTGACCGCGACGAGGGCGGCGAACACGAGCACGCCCGGCGTGTAGATTTTCGAGAAGCGGTCGATGAACCGTTCGGTCGGCGATTTCGATTCCTGCGCCTCCTCGACGAGACGCACCACCCGGGCGATGGTGTTGTCCGAGGCTGAGGCCGTCACGCGCACTCGCAGGACGCTGCCGCCGTTGATCGTGCCGGCGAACACAGGATCGCCCTCGACCTTGCGCTTGGGCACGCTCTCGCCCGTCACCGGGGCCTCGTCGAGGTCTCCCGCGCCCTCGATGATCTCGCCGTCCGCCGGAACGCGGTCTCCGGGCCGGACGAGGATGATCGCGCCCACCGCCACGGTCTCGGCGGCGACCTCCGTGGTCACGCCGTCCACCTCGACGAAGGCGGTCTTGGGCACGAGGGTGGCGAGCCCCTGGATGCTCTTGCGCGCGCGACCAGCCGCCACCCCTTCGAGCATCTCGCCGACGAGGAACAGCAAAACGACGGCGGCGGCCTCTTCCGCGGCCCCGATGAAGACGGCGCCGACGGCGGCGATGGTCATCAGCATTTCGATGGAGAAGGGCGTGCCGTGGCGCGCCGCCGAAAAAGCGCGCGACGCGATCGGAATGAGCCCCACGGCCAGGGCGGCGAGGAAGGCGTATCGTTCCAGGGAGGGGAACAGCGTGCCCAGTCCATAGGCGGACAACAGCGCCAGGCCGCAGAGCGCGGTGAGGCGGGCCTTGCCGGTCCACCACCACGGGGCGCCCCCGGCCCGGGCGGCCGCCGGAGGTGGGCCCGCCGCCGCAGCGACGGCTCCGGACGTCGGCGCGGCCGCTTCTCCGCTGTAGCCGAGGTTGCGCAGTTGCTGCAGGACCGCCTCGTCGGCGAGGTCTCCGCCATGCCGGATCTTGAGCACGCCGGTCTGCACCGCCACCGAGACGTCCTCGACGCCCGGCAGCCTGCGGATCGCCCTGTCGATCTTGCGGCCGCAGCTGGCGCAATCCATCCCGGTGACCCGGTATCGGCTTTCGAGAGTTTGCGCCGTCATGTCTGTTCCTTGTGATCTCTATAGGGCAAGGCTACCTCCTCCAGCGACTGTAGATGCAAGCTAAAAAATGAGCGCGCCGTTCGGTTGGAGTGGAGGGCGCCGTCCGACGAACCCCGGAGGCGAGCCCAGCCCCTTGATGACCTCGCCTTGTCCGCATGACCGGGAGACCGCGCCGCCGACGGCCGCACAGGTGGAACGCGCCCTGGACGCAGCCGCCGCCAGCGTCGCCGCCGCCGGGGACAGGCTGACGCGCCCCCGGCGCAGGGTGCTGGAGCTCCTGCACGTCGCGGGCGCTCCGGCCAAGGCCTATGATCTCGTGGCGACGTATCACCGGGAGGCCCGCGTCGCGACGCCGGCGACCGTCTATCGGGCGCTGCAGTTCCTCGAGACCCGCGGTCTGGTTCATCGTCTTTCCAGCCTTAAGGCCTATGTGGCCTGCGATCCCAAACGCCTCGGTTCGCCTGCGGTTTTTCTTCTGTGCGACTGTTGCGGCTTCTGTCGCGAGGTTCCCGCGCCCGACCTGGCTGCGCTGAACGCGGCCGCGACAGCGGCGGGCTACGAGATCGAACGGATCACGCTCGAAGGCCAGGGTCTGTGTTCGGCTTGCCGCCCGCCGCGCCCCGGCGCCGCCCGGGATCCGGTCCTCCAGACGGAGCCGGAGGCGGCCGCGGGGTCCGGGCCCGCAAGCATTGAGCCGCGCCCCTGATCAAGCCCGCGGCGGGTCGATGACGGCCTGGCCCGGGCGCCCGGCCGCGGCGACGCCGGGGCCCGCGGCCCATTCCATGGCCTGTTTGGTGGCGGCGGCCGACATTCGGGTCGCCCCCCCCCGTCGGGACGGACTAAGCCAGGTCTGGACCGGTCGGTCGAAGCCGTAGCGAAACACGGCGGCGGCCACGAACGCCCCGACCAAGCCGATCGCCCACAGGACCCAGCGAACGCCGGACGACCACGCCTCCTGTCCAAGGGCGTCGAGCAGGCCGAACCAGACGATGCGGCTCACCTCATTCGTGAGGAACATCGAGAACGACATTAGGGCCAGATGCTCGATCAGCCGTGAAGGACTGCGCACCGGCACGGCGCCGGCGGCCCAGATGATCACGGTCATCAGGCCGAGCGACACCAGGCTGAAGGCGCCGAAGGCCTGCAGCCCCACGAGCGCGAAGGCGGCGGCGAGGCCGATCGCCCTGGCCCGGTGCGGCGCGACACAGACCCGCGAACCGTAGAAGGCCGCCGCGACTCCGAGCAGGAAGAGCGGCAGGGCGCGCAGGATGCCGTAGCGCATCGGCAGGCGGTAGATCGGATCGCCGAGCCACAGCGAGGCGGCGATATCGGCGGCGACGACGAGGAGCGTCGCGCCGATCACCATTGCGACCGGCGGCCAGCGCCACAGGGCGCGGCAGATCCAGGGCAGCAGGAGATAGCAGCCGATCAGGGCCGAGAGGGTCCAGGTCGGGGCGTTCCACCCCTGCCCGCCCGGCACGCCATAGGCCTGGACCAGTAGCACCTGCGCGGGCAGTTGCGACCAGTCGAACCAGCGCGGATTGCTGGGCGCGATCCCGGCCAGGGCGGCGCCGCCGACGAGCAGCACCAGGACGAGGCTGACCGCCAGGTGGGCCGGAATGACCCGCAGCAGGCGCTGGCGCGCATAGGCGCGCAGCGAGGCCTGTCCGGACGCGAGGCGATCACCGTAGATGCGGGCCAGGACATAGCCGGAGTCGATGATGAAGAAGTCGGTGAGCAGATAGCCGCGCTCGAAGACTGGATGCAATTGTCCGAGAGGCACAGGCGCGGCCTCGCGGAAATGGTAGAGGATGATCAGCGCCCCTACGATAAAACGCAGCGCGTCCAGCCAGCCGCCGCGCGCGATCCGGACGGGGCGAGGCGATGGCTCGGTCAGCGCGGCTTCGGGCATTCAGTCAGCCTTCCGTGGCGCAGACTTGGCGGCGGCGCTGCGGTGCTCATGTGGACGCAGGACGATCTGGTCTCGCGAAGCGTAGAGGACGGCCGTTCCCAAAACCCAAACGACGACCAAGCCTCCGACGACCATCAGTCCGGGCCTATCGCGGGGTCCAAACACAAACGAGCAGCCGATCACGCCGCCCAGAATGGCCCCGTAACCAAAATGCAGCGGCACCTTGTGTGCGCCCAGCAGCAGAAGGGCCATGCAGAAGACCAGGCCTCCTGCGAACAGGCTGACCCCGATGGCGACGAGCGTATCGAGCACGGGCCGTGGCTTCAGCGGGCGCGCCTGGAGCCGCCGCCTACCTCGTTGGCGATAGCGGCCTTCCCGCCAACGAATGCTCCGGCCGCGCACGGTGAAGCGTTTGCCGGCCATGCGTCAGGGCCTTGCGTTGGGCGCGGGCGTGTCCTCATGGCGCGCAAGAAGGATTCTCATCCGGACAATTTCGGATTCCTGGGCCGCAATGATCTCATCGGCCAGATTACGCACGTCGCGGGCTTCGCCATGCTCGACGGCGACCTTGGCCATTGCGAGCGCACCCTCGTGGTGGGCGATCATTCCGCGCAGGAAGTCGATGTCGGCGTCGCCCGTGTAGTTGATGCTCATGGCCTGGTGCATCTTCGCGCTGGCCTCGCGATAGGCGCGAGTCGATGGGCTGTCCGTGGTCTCGCCAGCGTGGCTTGCCTCGGTGTCGCTCGGGCGAGAGTCAGCCGCCGACGGCGCCGCAGGGACCTCGCGGGTTTGCCGCGAGATCATCCCGAAGGCGAAGACCGACAGGGCGAGAAAGACGGCGATGACGGAAATCCATCCGAAACGCTTCATGACGATGTCCTCGAGAGAGCCGGCGGGGCCACGGGGGCGGCCGGGATTGCACTGGGAAGGATGGGCGCCGTTCGGTCGCGGTAGCCGAGCAGGCGCAGAGCGTTGAACACCACCAGCAGGGTCGACCCCTCGTGGAGCGCCACGGCAGGGCCGATGCCAAGGCCGAGGATCGTCGCCGGCACAAGGAAGGCGACGATTCCGAGACTGACGTAGAGATTCTGGAGAATGATGCGCCGCGTCTGTCGGCTGAGACCGACGGTGAAGGGCAGCTGCGACAGGTCGTCGGACATCAAGGCGACGTCGGCGGTCTCAAGCGCAACATCGGAGCCAGCCGCGCCCATCGCGATACCGACGGTCGCCGTGACCATGGCCGGGGCGTCGTTCACCCCGTCGCCGACCATGGCAATCTTGCCGTCAGCGCGAAGGCGTTTGATGGCGTCGACCTTGTCCTCGGGCATGAGGTCGCCCCAAGCCTCTGTCAGGCCGACCTGTCCGGCGATCGCCTGTGCGGCCTTCTGGTGATCGCCCGAGATCATGATCATTCGCCCGATGCCGAGGGCGCGAAGAGCGGTCAGCGTCGGCCGCGCTGCTGGGCGAGGCGTATCAAGAAGCCCAATGACACCGAGATCGCGCGTGCCGCGTCGCACCACCATCAGGGTTCGCCCCTGCAGTCGCAACTGAGCGACGACAGAGGTTGTTTCGTCGCCGAGCGGCGCTACGCCGTCGACGCCGAACATCTCCGGCTTCCCTATCCAGATCGTCTCGCCGTGCAGCTGGGCGGTCACGCCCTTGCCCGTCAGGCTCTTGAGGTCGATCGCGGCCGGGATGATCGTATCGCGCAAGCGTGCGCCACCGTCGCGCGCGATGGCCTCCGCCAACGGGTGGTCGCTGAGCCGTTCGACCGCCACAGCGACCGCCAGAAGATCGCCCTCCTTCGTCCCGCGCACCGTCATGACGTCGGTGATCCGCGGCCGTCCCTCGGTCAGGGTGCCGGTCTTGTCGAAGGCGATGGCGTTGAGCGAGCCGAGGTTCTCCAACGGCGCGCCGCCCTTGATCAGGACACCGGCGCGCGCCGCACGGGCGACGCCCGAGAGGACGGCGCTCGGGGTGGCGATGGCGAGCGCGCAAGGACTCGCGGCGACCAGCACGGCCATGGCGCGATAGAAGCTGTCGCGGAACGGCTCATCGACGACGACCCAGGCGAACAGCAGGACAAAAGCGAGCGCCAGCACCACAGGCACGAAGATGCGTTCGAACCTGTCCGTGAAGCGCTGGGTCGGCGACTTCTGCGTCTCGGCCTCACTCACCATCCGAACCACCTTGGCCAGGGTGGTGTCGCTCGATGTGCGGGTCGTCTCAATCTCGATGGCGCCTGAGCCATTGATGGTGCCCGCGAAGACGAGAGACGGCGATCCGACCTGGGCCGGTCTCGCCCGCGCCGCCTCGGGATCCGCGACGGGCTGCTTGTCGACAGGCATGCTTTCGCCGGTCACGGGGGCTTGGTTGATGCTTGTGGTGCCGACCACGACAAAGCCATCAGCGGGCAGTCGTTCGTTTGGACGCACCACCACGGTGTCGCCGACGACCAAATCTTCGACAGGCAATTCGACGACCTGCCCGTCGCGTCGCACATGGGCTGTCCGGGGGGCAAGCTCGGCCAGGGCCTCGATCGCGCGTTTGGCGCGGCCCATGGCGTAGTGTTCGAGCGCGTGGCCGATGCTGAACAGAAACAGCAGGAGAGCGCCTTCGGCCCAGGCCCCGAGCGCCGCCGCACCTGCGGCTGCGACGAGCATCAAGGTATCGATCTCGAAGCGCTTCTGGCGGAGGTTCTCGAACGCTTCTCGCACCGTAAAAAAGCCGCCGAAGATGTAGGCGATCAGGAAGAGGGCGAGGGGAATCCAAGCGGGAAGGCCCGTTGCGAGTTTCTCGAGGGCGAATCCAAGGCCCAGAGCAAGGCCACTTGTCAGGGCGAAGATCAGCTCCGTATTGGAGCCTAGAACGCCACCGTGATCGTGCTCCTCGGACTTGGTGTGGAGATGGTCCGGCAGTGTTGTGCTGGTCATAAATAGGGTCCCGTTGCGGGTTGGGAATCGCGGCTGCTTGCGGCGACCGCCGCGATCGAGGGGGCGGGATAGCGACACGGGCGAAGGCGCGCCGGGCCAGCGGGTTCCAGCGCGATCCGCTCGCAGGTGGTCATCCCGGTTCTCCCGACCTCAGGGCACGGGCACGACGGCATTAAAGCCCCCGAGCCGCTGGAGCTGCTCAATCGCTTCGAAAAGCGGAAGCGCTAGGAGAAAGACGAAGCCGTCGCGCACCGTGCGGACGAAGAATACCGGCCGGATCATGATTTCCGCCTCGTCGCGCCATAGGGAGAGCTTGGGCAGGAACCGAGGGGTGCGCTCACGGTAAGCTTGGTAGTCGTGTCCAAAGGCGTCGGAGAGGAAGCGTTCTTCGCGGCCGACCACGATGCGAAACACCACCCAGCAGGCTAATCCGAAGACCAAACCGACGCTAAGGCTGCCGGACTGGGCGCCGATGCCAAACGCGCCGATGAAGCTGAAGACGTACAGCGGATTGCGGCTGACCGAATACGGTCCTGCGGATATGATCTCCTGTTTCTTGCGGCCACCGATGTAAAGGGAACACCAAGCCCGACCGATGATGCAAACCATGATGGCGATCAGGCCCAGATGCTCGACAGGATGTTCGAGCAAGGGCCAGGATGTGACGAGCGCCGCGCAGACGACAAGAAGCAGGCCCCCGACGAGAATGCCCGCCTTGCGCCATCGTTGAACGGATTGGATATCGACCGCTGATCGACAGGCGTCATCAGGGGGCGAGGAGCCGGACAAAGCGGGGCTTGCGGGCTTGGAGACGCTGTCGGAGGGCTCGAGCGGCATCATTGCCCCTCCCCCTCAGCCGGACGATCCTTAGCCGCATCGCGCAGGATATCCACGCCGCCCTTCAACGCGATGGCGGCCACGAGGACGCCGACGACGAGGTCCGGCCACGCCTGGCCGAGCCAGAGCACCAGGGCCCCGGCGACGAGGATTCCCCCGTTGGAGGCGAAGTCGTTAAAGCTGAACGTCTCGGCAGCCTTCATGTTGACGTCGCCGCTGTGCTGACGGCGGATCAACTGCAGGCAGATCAGGTTGATGATCGCTGCGACGACCGAGAGTCCCATCATGGTCGGGCCGATCGGTTCGGTCCCGATGAGGAATCGACGACCCGCGTCCAGAAGGACGCCAGCGCCGAAGATAAGGAGCATGACGCCCGAGAGGCGCGCCGCCCCCCGCTTCCACGAACCAGGCCGACCGATCGCGAGAAAGCTGATCAGATAGACAGCAGCGTCCGAGGCGTTGTCCACTGCATTGGCCAGCAGAGCGCTGGAATCGGCGGACAAGCCGCCGATCCCGAGCGCTAATGCCAGGCCCGCGTTGAGCGCGAGAACCGTCAGCAACGTGCGTCGCTGCTGACGGTCATCCTGAGTGCGAGCAATCAATCCTCAACCCCCTCGTCCTTGCGATGACGCACCGCCTTGGCCGCGAAGGTCGGCAGGACCAGCAGGGTCAGGGCCGTCGCGGTCAGAAGGCCGCCGATGACGACCGTCGCCAGAGGCTTCTGAACCTCGGCCCCCGCGCCGTGGGCGAGCGCCATCGGGATGAAGCCGACAATGGCGACCAAGGCTGTCGTCAACACCGCACGCAATCGGCTGGACGCCCCTTCGATCGCCGCGTCCCGGGGCGCGAGCCCCGCCTGCAATCGCTCGCGAATGGCCTGCATCAAAACAAGTCCGTTCAGGGTCGCCACACCCGAGACGGCGATGAAGCCAACGGCCGCAGACACCGAGAACGGCATCCCTCGCATGAGAAGCGCCAAGGCGCCGCCGATCAAGGCCAAGGGCACGCAGGCGAAGACCAGCCCAGCCTCGGAGAACGACCCCAGAGCCATAAACAGCAGCACACCGATCAGGACGAAGACGATCGGAATAACCAGGCCCAGCCGTTGTTCGGCCCGTTTGAGGTTCTCGAACTGACCGCCCCAGGTCAGGCGGACGCCCGGCGGGAGCTGGATTTGGTCCACCTTGGTTTGTGCGTCGGTGACGAAGCCGCCCAGATCCCGGCCGCGAACGTTGGCCTGGACCACCATCCGTCGGCTACCGTCGTTGCGGCTGATCTGGTTCGGCCCCTCGGCGCTTTGGATACGGGCTACCGAAGACAGCGGCACGGTTACGCCTGTCGAAGAGACGATCGGCAGGGCCGCGAGCGCCGCCGGATCGTTGCGCGCATCGTCCGGAAGACGGACGACGACGTCGAAGCGACGGTCGCCCTCGAAAATCCGGCCGGCCTCCGCGCCGCCGATGGCGGCCGAGACCGCTTCAGAAACGTCGGCTGCGGACAGGCCGTAGCTGGCCGCCGCGAACCGATCGACGCTGACCGTGAGCGTCGGCAAGCCCGACGCTTGTTCGACGCGAACGTCGGCGGAGCCGGTGGTCTGCCGCAGTACGCCGGCCACCTCATCAGCGACCCGCTGCATGGTGTCGAAGTCATCGCCGTAGACCATGACCGCGAGGTCGGTCCGGACCCCGGAAATGAGTTCGTTGAAGCGGAGCTCGATGGGTTGGCTGAACTCGAAATTATTCCCGATCTGTTGGTTGGCGAGCTCTTCGAACCGCTCGAGCAAGGCTTCCTTCTCGAGACCTGAATCCGGCCAGTCCTTGCGGTCCTTCAGAACGATGACGCTGTCCGAAATGTTGGGCGGCATCGGGTCGACGGCAGCCTCGGCGGTGCCGGTCCTGGAGAACATGGTCTCGACTTCCGGCTGGGCGGTGATGACCCGTTCCAACGCCATCTGCATGGCGAGGGACTGTTCCAGCGACGCCGAGGGAACACGCAGCGCCTGCATGGCGATGTCGCCCTCGTCCAGAGTGGGGATGAACTCCCGTCCCAGGGACGAGAAGGCCAGACCACCGACAACAACCGCGCCGAGTGCCGAGATCAGCACGATCTTAGGACGATCGACGGCGGCGCGGATGGCCGGCTGGATCCAACGCCGCGCGTGGCGGAGCAGGAAGGTCTCATGTTCGTGGGCTTGGCCGTGTTCGTCGGTCTCGACCTTCTTGGGGTCCCGCACCAGCAGGGCCGTCATGGCCGGAACGAAGGTGAAGGAGAAGATGAAGGCGCCGACGAGCGCCAGCATGACCGTTGCGCCCATGGGGACGAACGTCTTGCCCTCGACGCCCTCGAGCATCAGCAAGGGGGTGAAGACGAGCAGGATAATCAGCTGACCGAAGGCGGCTGGCTTGACCATCTTGCGAGCTGCGGCCACGGCGACATCAAGGCGTTCCCGACGGGTCAGAGCCCGTCCCAGATCGATCCGCCGCTGCGACAGCATCAACAAGGTGCTTTCAACGACGATGACCGCCCCATCGACCAGAAGGCCGAAGTCCAGCGCGCCCAAGCTCATCAGGTTTCCACTGATGCCAAACCTATTCATGCCGATGACGGCGAACAGGAAGCTGATCGGGATCATCAAGGCCGTGATGCTGGCCGCACGAATGTTTCCGAGCAGCAGGAACAGCACGACGATGACCAGAAGGGCGCCCTCGGTGAGGTTGCGGGCCACGGTCGAGATGGTCGAGTTGACCAGGGCGCTACGGTCAAGGACCGTCACCGCCTCGATCCCTGCGGGCAGAGTCTTGCGAACCTCATCGAGTCGCTCCCCGGCCGCCTGGGCCACGGTGCGGCTGTTGCCGCCCGCGATCATCAGCGCCGTTCCGAGCACGGCCTCGTGGCCGTCACGGCTGGCGCCGCCCAGGCGCGGAGCCTGGCCGATCTCGACCGTGGCGACATCGGCGACCCGCACGATCAGGCCGTTCCGGTTGACGACCGGCGCCTGAGCCAGATCTTCCACGGTGGAGGCCAAGGCGTCGGTGCGGACCGTCAGAGCTTCGCCAGCGCGCTGGATATAGCCTGCGCCGGCCTGAGTGTTGGCGCGATCGAGGGCCTGGATAAGGTCGCCCATGCCCAGGCCGTAGGCGGAAAGGCGCGCCGCGTCCGGACGGACCGCATACTCCTTCACATAGCCGCCGACGGTGTCGACGCCGGCGAGACCGGGGGCGGTCCGCATTTGCGGCGCGACGATCCAGTCCTGCACGGTGCGCAGATAGGTGGCGCGCTGCTGCGGGGTCGAAAGCAGATCGCCTTCGGGCGTCAGATAGGCTCCGCCCGCCTGCCAGCCCGGCTCGCCAGGCTTGGCGAGGTTCTGACTGTTGAATGGCTTGTAGTCGATCGTCCACATCAGCACTTCACCGAGGCCCGTGGTGATCGGGGCCATGGTCGGCTCCACCCCGTCAGGCATGGCCTCCCGGGCGCCCGCGAGCCGTTCGGCGACCTGCTGGCGCGCGAAATAGATGTCGGTCTGGTCGGTAAAGATGACCGTGACCTGGCTGAAGCCGTTTCGGCTGAGGGATCGGGTCGTGGTCAGGCCGGGAATGCCGGCCATGGCGGTTTCAATCGGGTAGGTGACCTGTCGTTCGATCTGTTCAGGCGCGAGCGCCGGAGCGACCGTGGTCACCTGGACCTGGCGATTGGTGATATCCGGCACGGCGTCGATGGGAAGCCGTGTCAGCTCGAGGAGTCCGTAGGCCGCGACAAGCGCCGTGGCGAGAACCACGAACCATCGGAATTTGACCGAGAGTTCGATGATGAATTTGAACATGCGGTGCGCCCCTAGTGACCGTGCTCGGCCTCGCCCTTGGCGAGCTCGGCTTTGAGGAGGAAGGCGTTCGTGCCGGCGACCCGTTCAGCCCCGGTGAGGCCACGCAGGATTTCAGTCCGCCCCCCGGCCTGACGACCGGCGAGCACCGGACGGGCCTGGAAGCCGTTCGGGACCTGAACGAAGACGACGGTGTTGCCGTCGACGGTCTGGACGGACTCGGTCGGCACGGTGAGACCGCCGGTCGTCTCGCCCGTCACGATCGCCCCCGTGACGGCGGAACCGGCCGGCGGGAGGACAGAGCCCGTCGGCCGGGCCCGAATGACCGTGGCGCCGCTTTCGCCGCCCGCGCCTGCGGCAACGCCGGTGACGATGGCGTCGAAGTCGCCGCTGGGGCTGCTGACCCGCAGAGGCGCCCCGGCCCTTACATTGGCGGCCAAAGCAGGCGGCGCGTTGAAGACGAGCTCAACCCTGGCCGGGTTGGTGACCTCGGCGACAACGCCGCCAGGGGCGACGAAGCCGCCCGGTCCGACCTGGACGCTGGTCACGACTCCGGTGATGGGGCTGGTGACGCTGAGGCGGCCCGAAGCGTTGGGCGAGCCCGCCGCGCTGGACCGCGCGCGAGCCGCGCGGGCGCCGGCTTCGGCGCTGAGCAGTTGCGCGCGGGACGCCTCGACCTCCTGTCGGGCGACAACGCCCTGGTCCGCCAGATTGCGGTTGCGTTGATAAGCCTGGCGCGCCACTTCAGTTTCGGCGGCCGCCGCGTCTGCGTCCGCGCGGAACGTCGCCGCTTCACCGCTGACGACGCTCGCCAGGGGCTGACCGATCCGGACCGACTGGCCCGGAGCTACGAGAACCCGCTCGACCCGCCCGCCGACGGACGCCGCCACAGCGGCGCGCGCGTCGACCATGGGCTCGACCCGCCCGGAGAGCCGGGTTTCGGCGCCCCCTCCCCGACCGACGCCGACCACGATCAGGTTGGCGGCCTGGGCCTGGGCCGCGCTCAGAGCGACGAAGCCTTCCGGCGCTTCGGCCTCGCCTTCGTGGCCGGCTTCGCCCTCGGCATGAGCGCCCTCTTCTTCAGCGTGACCCGCCTCACCCTCGGCGGCGGCTGGAGCGGCGTCCGGCCCGCGCGTGAGCAGGAACAGCCCGCCTCCGCCAAGCAGAACGACGGCGGCGGCGCCGCCGATCAGCAACGTCTTGTTGGATGTGCGCTTGCGCATCATTGGGCTCCTTGGAAGGGGGCGCGGCCGTCCTGGCGCGCGAGTTCAATCTCGGCCTGGACACGTGCAAGGCGTGCATCGACGGCCGAAGTCCGAGCTGAGATCAGGGCGGTGCGTGTGACCCGCAGTTCGAGCTGGGAGATCCTCCCGGCTTCGGTTCCAATCCGCGACAGACGGTAGGCTTCCTCAGCGGACGCCACCCCTGCATCGGCGGCGGAGACCCGGCTGACGGAGGCGGCAAGCCGCGCCCGCGCCGCGGCGCGATCGGCCTGGGCTTCCTGACGGGCTCCAAGAAGCCGCGCGTCCGCAGCCCGGAAGTCGGCCTGCGCCGCGTCTATGTTCCCGCGGTTGCGGTCGAACAGGGGCAGCGGCATGCTGACGCCGAAAGTCAACGCCGTCGCGTCCTCCATCTCGTATCGACGGACACCGACGCTGGCGTTGATGTCCGGGCGCGAGCGGATTCGCTCCACGTCGATCCGGCGTTCGGCGGCCGCGCGGTGAGCCTCGGCGACGCGAACGGTCGGCGCATCCGCCGGGGCCGCGAAGGTGGCGGCAGGCGCGAGGTCCAGCAGGCTGGCGTCGATGGTCGTCACCGGAGCCGCCAGCATGGCGACTGCGGTCAGTCGCGCGAAGGCCGCGTCGCGCTCCGCGACGGCCTCATCGCGCGAGGCACGCGCCGCAGCCGCTTCGCTTTCACCCTGGATGCCGCGCAGCAGTGGCTCACGGCCTTCTTCGACAAGAACGAGGGCGGCCCTCGCATCGGCGATGGTCAAGGTAAGGCTTTCCTCGGCGAGCACGGCCCGCCGTTGAGCGGCTTCCGCATCGGCATAGACCTGTGCGAGTCGTCCGGCGGCGTCGATGATGGCGAGGTCCCGTTGCAGCGCCGCGGTTCCGGCTTCCGCGCGGGCGACATTCACCCGCGCGGTTCGGCGTCCCCAGAGCTCAAGGTCCTGACTGATCGACAAGGTGGTTTCTGCGTTGGCGTAGCCTGAGAAGGGCCCCGTGCCGAACGCGTTTTCGGCGTCGAGAGCGATCGTCGGATTAGGCCTGACACGGGCCTGGCGGACACGCGCTTCAGCGGCGTCGGACAGGGCGCCGGCTTCAAGGGTGGCCGGGGTTTGATCGAGCTGGGCGAGCAGCTCGGCGAACGACGGAGCGGGGTCAGCCCAAGCGGGACTGGCCAGCACGGCCGCAAATGCGGCCAGCGCGCAGCCGACCGCGAAACGCGGCGGCCTGCGATGTGAGGGAGGCATGATTCATCTTCCAGAAATTTGACACGAGATCGCGCGCACGGCGGCGCAGACGTCGTGTCAGACTCTGGGCGGACGCTTCAGGCCGTCGGGCGAGATCGACGACGGAAAATCACTCGAGGGGAAGGCGTGAACCGGCCTTGCGTGGATTTGCATCGCGATGTCGTCGGCGACATCCGCACGGGCGGTTCCGTTGTGGTGGCAGTGGCCGTGGGTGCAGACTCCGTGCCCACCGCCAAGGTCGCCCTGGTCGCTATCGCCTGCATCCTGAGCGACAATGGCGTGAGCCGAGGTCGTCTCTGGGGCGCAGGTCGCGGCGTCAGCGATCGGGGCGACGAAAAACACGGCGGAGACCAGGGTCACCGCCAGTATCAGTCTTGCCCATGTCGCAATTGGCCACGCCATCGCGTGGTGGATACTTTCATTCGGGCGATCAAGCAATCTGTTACAGTGTTCGGGGGCTGCGACTGTTTCGAGTGACCACCAATCCGCGGTGAGGGAGAGGGAAAGTCGACATGCAAGGCCGAGAGTGGCGCGTCGTCGGCCATCTCGACCTATTCAGCAACGTCGAGCGATCTTTAAGCGAGCGCACGCTGATCGCGTCCGATTCTTTCGCTGCGTCTGCAGGTGGATCGAGATTGCAGAATGCGCAATCTTCACCTGAGTAGCGCTCCCGCTATCAGGTCGGGCCATCGTGAACCGGTCAGCCAGACCGCTCCGCCGGTCGCCGCGACGCCAGGCTCTGGGTAAGGTCGTTGCGCGCGCATAGCCAGAGCGAGCGGACGTTGGCGTCGCCTGCGCAGTGGCTTACCAGCAGTAAGCCGGCCAGGGCGTTGGCGAAGAAGCCCAGAGGGCCCAGTCCGGTGATGCCACGGGACGGCGCCCCGGAGGTGGCTCGCGAGATCGCGTAGCTGAGGAATAACAGCACCAACGCAACGAGGCTGGCGCCTTGGCCATTGGCCGCCCCGGACTGCACGGCGACCGAACGTCCGATCACGGCCAGGCTGATGCCGTAGGTGGCGCGTCGGCCAGGAAGTTGAGCACATTGGCGCCCAGGGGGCGCCGAGCCTTGCAGGGACACGCCGCTGGCTATGGCCATAAAGGCGGCGCAGTTGACGGCGATCACCGCGATCATGATGCGCCGGTAGGCGGGGTGGCGCTGTCGAACCTGGAGGCCACGCCGCAACTGCAGCCGGGCGAGGAAGTGCACAGGACGAGAGGGGGTTCAGTCATCGGATTACCCTTTCGCGAGAAGCATGCATCTCCCAATGGCTAGACGATCATGCCGAGAATGCATGGCTTCCATGAAAGAAACGCCTGTCAGATAAAACCAGCTTGATCCTCTAGTAACTAGAGGGCCCAAAATCAGTTGAAATCCATTGGAGGCTTCATGATCACCATGCACCCGACGCGACGCGTTCCCGGCCGCCTGCAGACGATCGCCTTCGCGCTCGCGGCGCTGATCGCCGTCGTGGATCAGGCCGCCAAGGCCGCGGCGCGCGCTCAGCTGGACGCTCCGATCAACCTCACGCCGTTTCTCGCGCTGCGTCTCGGGTTCAACCCCGGCGTCACCTTCGGCCTGTTCGCCGGCTCAGGCGCCGTCGGCCGCTGGGCGCTGAGCGCCGTGGCCTCCCTGATCATCGGCGCCCTGCTGGCGTGGATCTGGCGCACGCGCAGCGCCGTGACGGCGGCCGCCGCAGGCCTCATCGCCGGTGGAGCGATCGGGAACCTCGTCGACCGGCTACGCTTTGGCGCGGTCACCGATTTTATCGATCTTCATTGGGGGGCGGCGCACTGGCCGACCTTCAACCTCGCCGATGCGGCCATTGTCTGCGGCGTCGCGCTGCTCCTCCTCACCGTCCGGGGCTCGGACAGCCGCGCGGCGTCCTCGACCCTGGGACGGGCGGCGCGATGAGGCTTCCCGCCGAACAGAGGGCGATCGCCGTCCGCTCGGCGCCGGCGATTCTCATCACCGCCTCAGCGGCGGCCTCCGCCTGGCTGCGGCTTTCCCCGCCCCTTCTCGGCGCGGCGCGCGACATGGCGACGGCCGATAGGCTGGCCTATGCCCTGCAGGCGAATCTCCCGGTCTTCCTGTGGCTCGCGGGGTGTTTGAGGGTGGTGGCCAGCATCCGGTTCCGGTCCGACGCCGACCGGCCGGGTCCGCCGATGCGGCGCCCGGCGCCAGGCTCGCCCTACCCGCCGCCGTGCTACAGAACTCGCTTGAACAGACCGTTCTGGCGGTGAGCGCCCACCTGGTGCTCGCCACCGTGCTGCGCGGCGAGGAGATGATCCTGCTGCCGGTGTTGGTCCCTCTTTATCTGGTTGGTCGGGGTTTCTTCGCCCTGGGTTACGCGCAGGGCGCGGCGGCCCCGGCCTTCGGCATGGCGCTCACCGGCGCCTCCACGATTGCCGCCTTCGGCATCGCCGTCGTCCTGATGGGGCTGGGCCGATGATCCCTCCCCGCCCCAGATGCCTTTCACCCGCCGTTACGAGCTGACGCGATGCCCCTCCCCTCTCCCGCCTCGTCCGGGTTGCGCCCCATCGGCAAACTGGCCGCCGCCACGGGCGTCAAGGTTCCGACCATCCGCTTCTATGAAGAAATCGGCTTGCTTCCGCCGCCGCCGCGCACCGCCAGCGACCGGCGCATGTATGACGACGCGGCGGAGCGCCGCCTGTCATTCATCCGGCATGCCCGCCAGCTGGGCTTCGATCTGGATTCGATCCGCTCCTTGCTTGATCTGTCGGATCACCCCGATCGGCCCTGCGCCGAGGCCAGCACCCTGGCCGAACGTCATCTCGCCGATGTGAAACAGAAGATCGCCCGGCTCCGCGCCCTCCAGCGCGAACTGTCGCGGATGACGACGGAATGCGCCGGGGGCCGGGTCTCCGCCTGCAAGGTGATCGAGGCGTTGCACGATCCATCCGCGCCGCTTTGACCCTGTGGAAGATCCGGAAGGCGCAAAGACCCCGGAGCCATTAGCCCACCGCGACGTTTGGAGGCGATTGGCGGCTCCCGTCGCGGACCGCCCGTCCTTCTGGAGGATTTCGATGACGCATCGGCCGACCTCGCGACACGGCGACCAGACCCTGGCCCTGCTGACAGACCCTTATCGGCGCCTTTCCCACCTGTTCGAGCAGGCCGGCGCCGACGTCGTCGAGACCCGCCTGGCGCTGAAGGAGACGACCTGTCTGAGAGGCCGCGAGGCGGCGCGGATCTTCTATGACGAGACCCGCATCGTGCGGGCGGGCGCCATGCCGGCGCCGGTCCGCCGCACGCTGCTCGGCGAGGGCGGCGTCCAGGGGCTGGACGGCGAGGCCCACCGCGCCCGCAAGGGCGTGTTCATGTCCCTGATGTCGCCAGCCCGTGTCGCGCGACTGGGCGAACTGTTCGAAGCGGAGTGGCGGCGCGCGGCCGTCGAATGGGCCGGCGAGGACGACATCGTGCTGTATGACGCCTTGCAGCCGGTGCTAACGCGGGCCGTCTGCGCCTGGGCCGGCGTGCCGCTCGAGCCGCACGAAGAGGCGAAACGGGTCCGTCACCTGAGGGCGCTGTTCGACGCGGCGGGATCGCGGGGCCCCCGGCATCTGTGGTCGAGGCACGCGCGTCGCCGCGTCGACGCCTGGCTGGGCTCGATCATTGAAGACATTCGCGCCGGCCGTCTGTCGCCGGATCCGGACACGGCCGCCCACGCCTGGGCCTGGACCCGCGCCGCGGACGGCGAACCGTTGCCGATCCACACGGCGGCGGTCGAACTGGCCAATGTATTGCGGCCGACTGTCGCGACCTCGGTCTACATCGTGTTTGTGGCGCACGCGATGCAGGCTCACCCGGATGCGGCCCGTCTGGCCGACGCCGACGCCGGACGTCGCCGCGCCTTCGTCCAGGAAGTCCGACGCTTCTATCCGTTCTTCCCGGCAGTGATCGGGCGTGTGCGCGCGCCGTTTCGCTGGCGCGACCTGGTCTTCCCGGAGGGCCGTCAGGTGGTCCTCGACCTCTATGGCTCCAATCACGATCCCGCACACTGGACTGATCCCGAGGCGTTCCGGCCGGAGCGGTTCAGCGACGGCTCCGGAGATCCGTTCGGTCTCATCCCCCAGGGCGGTGGGGATGCGGCGACCGGTCACCGTTGCCCTGGCGAAGGGATCGTCGTGGAGCTGATGGAGCGCGCCGTCGGCCTGCTCGCCGACCTGAACTACCGGCTGCCGGATCAGGATCTGGAGATCGACTTCCGCCGCCTGCCGGCCCTCCCCGGAAGCGGGTTCCGAATGGAGACGCGCGACGCGGCCCTCAATGAGGGGGGCGCCTGATGCCGCTTCCTCGGGCTGGCCGGGGCCCTTCTCTCCCATCCACTCGCAGCAAAGGCTGACGCCATGAGCCGTTCGACGACCTCCTACGACCTGGTGATCATCGGCGGCGGGCCGGGCGGATACCCGTGTGCGATCCGGGCGAGCCAGCTCGGCCTGTCGGTGGCGGTCATCGACGACCGCGAACTGCTCGGGGGGACCTGCCTGAACATCGGGTGCATTCCGTCCAAGGCGCTGCTCCAGGCCACCGAGCGGCTGGAGATGGCGCGCAATCTCGAAGCGTTCGGCGTCATGGTAGACAATGTGCGGGCCGATCTTGACGGTGTCATGCGGCACAAGGGCAAGGTGGTGACCGAGCTTGGCGAAGGGGTCGCCTACCTCCTGCGCAAGCACAAGGTCGCCCGCTTCCAGGGCCGCGGGCGGCTGCTGGCGCGCGACCGGGTGGAGGTGCGCGCCGCGGACGGCGCTTTCGAGGTGCAGGCCAGCAAGGCGGTGGTCATCGCCAGCGGATCGGAAGCGGCGACCTTGCCCGACCTGCCCATCGACGAGCGGCGAATCGTCACCTCCGCCGGCGCCCTGAGCCTGACGGCGGCGCCGCGCCATCTGGCGGTGATCGGCGGCGGCTACGTCGGACTGGAGCTGGGGTCGGTCTGGCGTCGGCTCGGCAGCGAGGTCACGGTCATCGAGGTGCTCGACCGGATCGCCTCCGGCGTCGACTCGGAGATGTCGGCGGCGCTGCACAAGGTGCTCGAGGCCCAGGGCTTCCAGTTCTGCCTTGGGCATAAGGTGGTCGGATCGCGGATGGAGGGCGACGACGTCGTCCTCGACGTCGAGCCCATGGGCGATGGCGCGCGAGGAACCATCAAGGCCGATGTCGTGCTGGTCTCCATCGGCCGACGGCCCGCAACCGCCAGGCTCGATCTGGAAACGGTCGGCATTGCGCCCGACCGCAGGGGCTTTATTCCGGTGGACGAAGGGTTCCGGACCAGCGCCGACGGGGTCTACGCCATCGGCGACGTCATCGGCGGCGCCATGCTGGCCCACAAGGCGGAGGAGGAAGGGATCGCCCTGGCCGAACGCCTGGCGGGGGGCGCGGGCCATGTGGACTACGGAACGATTCCGGCGGTCGTCTATACCTGGCCGGAACTGGCCTCAGTCGGGCGCACCGAGGACGACCTCAAGGCGGCCGGCGTGGCCTATCGCGTCGGGCGCTTTCCGTTCTCGGCAAACGCCATGGCCAAGGCGCGGTTGGAGAAGAACGGGTTGGTCAAGGTGTTGGCGGACGCCAGGACGGACAAGATTCTCGGCGTGCACATCCTGGGGCCGGACGCCGGCAGTCTGATCCATGAAGCGGTCGCCGTCATGCAATTCGGCGCGGCGGCCGAGGACGTGGCGCGGACGAGCCATGCGCATCCGACGCTTCCGGAAGCCTTGCGCGAGGCATGCCTGGCTGTGGCCGACCGCACGATCCACCTGTAACGAGCGCCGCGCCGCGTAGCTGCCCGGGCTGGCCACGCAGCGCCGTGGCGTCTCGGCGGACGGGGAGCCGTCGCCGCCTGCGAGCCCGGCCGCGTCGCGAATAAAGCGCGACAGTGCCGTCGCCTGAATGCTATTGCGAGCCGCTCACAACTAGGTCTCCCATGCGCCCTCTGCTCCGCCTTTTCGCCCTGATGCTTGCGATGGGGCTGTCCGCACCCGCCCTGGCCCAGGCGCCGTCCGCCTCCGAGGCCCAGGTCGCCTGGCGACTGCTCGACTATGTGGCGGTCGACTATGCCGGCGCGGTTGCCAATGGTCAGGTGACCAATCCGGCCGAATACGGCGAGATGATCGAGTTCGGCGGCCAAATCCGGACCCGCCTGGACGCCCTGCCGCCGAACCCGGCCAAGGCCGGCCTGATCCGTGACGCGGAGGCCCTGCAGGCGGCCATCCTCGACAAGGCCGACCCGGGGGTCGTCGGGGCCCGGGCCAAGGCGCTGGCCGGCGCGGTGCTGGCGGCCTATCCGAGCCCGCTCGCGCCTTCGTTCCCGCCTGATCTGGCCCGCGGCGCGACCCTCTATGCCGAGCAATGCTCGGTCTGCCATGGCGTGACCGGACGCGCCGACGGCCCGGGCGCCGAGGGGCTCGACCCGCCTGCGATCGCCTTCGCGGATGTGGAGCGCGCCCGTCAGCGCAGCGTGTTCGGCCTCTACCAGGTGATCGATCAGGGGCTCGAGGGCACGGCCATGGCCAGCTTCGCCCATCTGCCGGCCGAGGATCGCTGGGCCTTGGCCTTCTACGTGGGCCGGTTCGCCTTCACCGACGCCGAAGCCGCCGAAGGTCGACGCCTCTGGGAGAGCGACGCGGCGATCCGCGCCGCGTTCCCTGACCTGGCCGCCCTCACCCAGGCCACCCCGGCGGAGCTGGCGACAAGGATCGGCGAGACGAAGGCGCGGGCGGTCATCGCTCACCTGCGTCGCCATCCCGAGGCGACGGTTCGCGCCGAGGGATCGACCCTGACCCTGGCCCGGACGCGACTGGCCGAAAGCGAGGCCGCCTATCGCCGGGGCGACCGCAAGGCCGCGACCGACCTCGCCCTCTCGGCCTATCTCGACGGCGTCGAACCGGTGGAGCCGGCGCTCGGCGCTCGTGACGGCGCCTTGCTGCGGCGGGTCGAGACGGCCATGACCGACCTGCGCATCTCGATCAGCAGGCGCGCGCCGACCCAGGAGGTCGCGGACCGGGTCGCCCGCGCGAACGCCCTGCTGGACACGGCCGAACGCGCCCTCGCGCCCCAGGAGGCGGACAATCTCGCCAGCTTCCTCGGCGCTTTCACCATCCTGCTGCGCGAAGGGCTGGAAGCCATCCTCATCGTGGTGGCGATGATCGCCTTCCTGAGGAAGGCCGAACGGCCCGAGGTGCTGCGCTACGTCCACGGCGGCTGGGTGGCCGCGCTGGTCGCCGGCGGCGCCACCTGGGCGGCCGCGACCTTCTTCATCTCCATCAGCGGCGCCAGCCGGGAGCTCACCGAAGGATTCGGCTCGCTCCTGGCGGCCGTGGTGCTCGTCTCGGTCGGCATCTGGATGCATGGGAAGTCGCACGCCGACGCCTGGCAGACCTATATCCGCGACAAGCTCTCCCACGCGCTGTCGAAGCGGTCGGCCTGGTTCCTGTTCCTGCTGGCCTTCATCGTCGTCTATCGCGAGGTGTTCGAGACCATCCTCTTCTATGCGGCGATCTGGAGCCAGGGCGGCCATCTCGGCATGCTGGCCGGCGCCCTGACGGCGGTGGCCATCCTGGCCGTGGTGGCCTGGGCCTTGCTGGCCTACAGCATGCGCCTCCCGATCGGCCGGTTCTTCTCGCTGAGCTCGATCCTCATGGCCATCCTGTCGGTCGTCCTCGTCGGCAAGGGCGTGGCTGCGCTGCAGGAGGCGGGCTGGCTCGATGTCCATCCGCTGGAGTGGATCCCCCGCATCGAGATCCTCGGTCTTTATCCGACGGTCGAGGGCGTCGCCGTTCAGCTTCTGACGATTGCTATCCTCGTGGTCGGCTTCTCCCGGCATGCGGCGCCGAAGGGCGCGCGCCCAGCCTCTTGAGCGGGCGTCTCCGCCTGAGGCCCAACTGCGGCCCGCGGGTTTCGGAGCTCCTTGGGCGCCGATAGCCGCGCAGTCCGCGGATACCCAGGGTGCGGGGGCCGCCTATAGTGTGCGAGGCCTCCCTTGGTGCGGAGATTAGGCGTCCTATTCTCCGCACTTCACGCGGAGAACAGCCTTGCTCCTGCGGCGCATAACGCCCATATTCCCCGCAAGGAGTGCGGGGAATGGCGCAATACATCCATGAGATCGAAGGCTGGCCGCGTCTGGAATGGCGCGCTGACGCGCTTGCCGATCGCCTCCCAGCCGTCCGTCATCGCCAAGGCCTTCTGCTTGGCCGGATGCACACGCTCGGCTTCGACCTCCGCGCTGAAGCCGTCCTCGAGACCCTTACCGAAGATGTCCTGAAATCCAGCGAAATCGAAGGCGAGCTGCTCGACAAGGATCAGGTGCGATCCTCCATCGCCCGCCGCCTCGGCATGGATATCGGGGCCCTCGCCCCCGCGGATCGCAACGTCGAAGGCGTCGTCGAAATGATGCTCGACGCGACCCAGAACTTTGCGTCTCCGCTCACCGAGGAACGGCTGTTCGGCTGGCACGCCGCCCTGTTTCCGACCGGACGCAGCGGCATGACGAAGATCGTCGTCGGCGCCTGGCGCAACGAGAGCTCCGGCCCGATGCAGGTCGTCTCGGGCCCCTTCGGACGAGAGCGCGTGCACTATGAAGCGCCGCCCGCCGCCCGTCTGCAGGACGAGATGCGCGCGTTCCTCGACTGGTTCACTGACGAGCCGCGGACGGATCCGGTCCTCAAGGCCGCGATCGCCCACCTGTGGTTCGTGACCATCCACCCGTTCGACGACGGGAACGGCCGGATCGCCCGGGCGATCGCCGACATGGCGCTCGCCCGTTCCGAGAAAAGCGCCCAGCGGTTCTACAGCATGTCCGCCCAGATCCGGCTGGAGCGCAAGGACTACTACGCGACCCTGGAGACGACCCAGAAAGGCGCGCTGGACGTGACCCTCTGGCTGGACTGGTTCCTCGGCTGCCTCGATCGCGCATTCGACGGCGCGGAAACCACCCTGACCCATGTGATGCGCAAGGCGCGCTTCTGGGAGGCGCTCGCAGGTCAGACGTTGAGCGAGCGCCAGAGCACGGTCATCAACCGGCTGCTCGACGGCTTCGAAGGCAAGCTCACCTCGACCAAATGGGCGGCGCTGACGAAGTCCTCGCCCGACACGGCCTTGCGCGACATCAAAGATCTGGTGGACCGGGGCATCCTCGTGAAGGATGACGGCGGGGGACGCAGCACAAGCTATTCTCTGGTCGATCGAGGATAAGCGCCTCCCCATGGCGCCGGCGAGGCTCTGCGCCGTGCGGCTCCACTGAAGACCCTGCCTCGACAGGGAGGATCGCAATTCGCCAGTTCTGGCGCGTTACCGCCAAAAACGCAGCCTCAGGCCTGGCGTGCGATAGCAATGGCCGAGAGGTCGGACGCGGCATCCACCAAAACTCCGGCCGCCTTGCGCTCCGAATAGCGGTCCACGAGCTGAACGGCGTGGGGCCGGACCAGGATGGTGAAGCGCACCAGTTCCTCCATCACATCGACAATCCGCTCATAGTAGGCCGAGGGTTTCATCCGGCCGGCCTCGTCGAATTCCTGGAAGGCCTTGGCCACGCTCGACTGGTTGGGGATGGTGACCATCCGCATCCAGCGGCCCAGAAGGCGCAGAGTGTTGACGGCGTTGAAGCTCTGGGACCCGCCCGACACCTGCATGACGGCGAGCGTCCGGCCCTGGGTCGGGCGCATGCCGCCCAGGCTCAACGGCAGGTGATCGATCTGCAGCTTCATCAGTCCGGAGACCTGGCCGTGCCGCTCCGGGCTGCACCAGACCATGCCCTCCGACCACAAGGCGTGTTCGCGCAACTCGCGCACCGCCGGGTGGTCGTCGTCGCCGGGCGCGCCCGGCAGGGGCAGGTCGGTGGGGTCGAAGATGCGGGTCTCGCATCCCATTTGCTGCAGCAGGCGGGCCGCTTCCTCGACGCAGAACCGCGAATACGACCGCTCGCGCAGCGATCCGTACAGGAGAAGGATACGCGGCGCCGGCTCGGTCGGGCCCAGTCCACGGGCGGGATCGGCGGACAGATAGGCCGCGTCCAGAGCCGGCAGATGATCCGGGTCCGGCAGCGAGCGCAGGCGGGTGAAGGTCATCACAGGTCCTTGGTCAGACAGGCGGCCGACGCCGGCCAGACGTCCGCGAAGTCCGACGTGCGGACGAGCGATAGACCGGGCCGGTCCTATTAAGGTCACTACAGGACGGTGAACAGCAATCGCTCGGGACCGCGCCGAGACCGCGACACCCTGACCGTCGCCAAACCCCGCGGGATCCTTCAGAGAGTCAAAGGCGGCGGTTGACGGATACGAGGCAAGAAGCTGCGGGCAACAACATTCCAAGGCACTATTTTCCCGTGACCTGCTCGCGGGTCGATCTCCGCAAAAATTAGTTCGGTGTTTTCAGCAGATTTCAGGGGCCTTCACCGCAATGCGCCATGCCAATGGACAGGCGAGCGCTCGCCAGCAAAAGATTTTTGGTAGCGGTGTGGTAGCGGCGTAAAAAATAGGGTGGGCGATCCCGTTGGGATCGCCCTGCCATAACCTATTGATTGCCTTGGCAATCTCGACTGGAGCGGGCGAAGAGATTCGAACTCTCGACCCCAACCTTGGCAAGGTTGTGCTCTACCACTGAGCTACGCCCGCACTCCGTAGGAGCTAGGTGCGCTCCCCGTCGAGGAGGGGGCGTATAGCGGAGGGTTGAGCGGTCCTGCAAGAGTGAATTTGCAAAAAGCGACCAAGCCCTGCCCACGCCCCCCGCGCGTCAGCGCGGCGCCAGCCTGATCGCCCCGTCCAGGCGGATGCATTCGCCGTTGATATAGACGTTGCGGGCCAGTTCCAGCACCAGCGACGCATAGTCGGCGGGCGTGCCCAGGCGGCTGGGGAAGGGGATGGCGGCGGCCAGGGCGTCCTGGATCTTCTGGTCCATGCCGGCCATCATCGGCGTCCACATGATGCCGGGCAGGATGGTGTTGCAGCGCACCCCTTCCTGGGCCAGGTCGCGCGCCACCGGCAAGGTCATGGCGTAGACGCCGCCCTTGGACGCCGAATAGGCCGCCTGACCGATCTGGCCGTCCTGGGCCGCCACAGAGGCGGTGTTGACGATCAGACCGCGCTCGCCGTCCGCCATGGGCTCCAGCGTCACCATGCCCGCCGCCGACTGCGACAGGACGCGGAAGGTGCCGAACAGATTGACCCGCACGGTGCGCTCGAACTGGGCCATGTCATGGGCGCGGATCTCGCCGGTGTCCTTCTTGCGCGAGACGGTCTTCTGGCCCGTGGCGATACCGGCGCAGTTGACGGTCAGCCGCTCCTGGCCGTGGGCGGCGCGGGCTTTTTCGAAGGCCGCGGCGACCGAGGCGTCGTCGGTGACATCGACCTGGCAGAAGACTCCCCCGATTTCCCTGGCGATTTCCTCGCCCCGCTCGGCGTTCAGGTCGAACAGGGCGACCCGTGCGCCCGTGGCGGCGATGGCGCGCGCGGTGCCTTCGCCGAGGCCGGACGCCCCGCCCGTGACCACGGCGGCGATGGTGTTGTCGAGTTTCATCCTGGTCGTTCCTATGTATTGTTTGAACCTGAGTTTCTTTTGAGGATTTAGCGGCCATGACCGCCAAAGCCAAACCCGCCGATCCGTCTGACGCCCTGGACCCGAAAAAGGCCCTCGTCCCTTCCGTCGTGAAGGTCAACGAGGCGCGCGTGACCAGGGGCTTCTGGCCCAAGATCACCCGCACGGCCGCCCGCATCCCCTTCGCCGACCAGGCCCTGGCCGCCTGGTACGCCGCGCGCGATCCCGAGACGCCGATGGCGGCCAAGGGCATGATCTTCGCCGGCCTGGCCTATTTCGTCCTGCCGGTGGACGCCATCCCCGACATCTTCGCGGGCATCGGCTACACCGACGACGCCGCCGTGATCACGGCGGTGCTGGCCATGGTCGGCGCCAGCATCAAACGCCGCCACCGCGACAAGGCCGAGGATGCGGTGCAGCGGTTGAAGTCGAAATAATGATCCTCCCCCGAGAAGCGTAGCGGAACGGGGGAGGATTAGCTCTCCACCGTCACCACGATCTTGCCCAGCGCCTGACGGTCGCCCAGCGCCTTGATCGCCTCGCCCGCCTTTTCCAGCGGGAAGGTCTTCGACACGCGCGGCTTGATCTTGCCGTCGGCGTACATCTGCATCAGTTCGGCCATGTTGGCGGCGTGGCCCTTGGGATCGCGCGCGACGGCGGCGCCCCAGAAGACCCCGATCACCGACACCGACTTCAGCAGGGTCAGGTTCAGCGGCAATGACGGAATGCCCGCCGGGAAGCCGACCACAAGATAGCGTCCGTTCCAATCCATGGCCCGCAACGCCGGATCGGCATAATCGCCGCCTACCGCGTCATAGACCACGTCGGCGCCGTCACGGCCGGTCGCCAGCTTGAACTCGCCCGACAGTTCCTTCTGCGCGGCCTTGTCCATCGGCCCGCTCGGATAGATCAGGCCGTTGTCGGCCCCCAGGTCCAGGGCGAACTGGACCTTGTCGTTGGTCGAGGCGGCCGCCACGACCCGCGCCCCCATGGCCTTGCCCAGTTCGACGGCGGCGGCGCCTACGCCCCCCGCCGCGCCCAGAACCAGCAGGGTCTCGCCCGGCTGCAGTTTCGCCCTGTCCTTCAGCGCATAATAGCTGGTGCCATAGGTCATGATCAGGGCCGCCGCCTCCTCGAAGCTCATCGCTTCGGGGATCGGAATGACCGTCTCGGCCCGCACCGCCAGCCGTTCGACCAGACCGCCCCAGCCCGGCACGGCGATGACGCGGTCGCCCTTGCGCACGCCCTTGACGCCCTCGCCCACCGCCTCGATCACGCCCGCAACCTCGGCGCCGGGCGAGAAGGGCCGTTCGGGCCGGAACTGGTATTTGTCCTCGATGATCAACGTGTCGGGATAGTTGATCCCCACCGCCTTGACCTCGATGATCACCTCGCCCGCCTTGGGCGTCGGATCGAGCACGTCCTCCACGACCAATGTTTCAGGACCGCCGGGAGCCTTGGACAAAACAGCGCGCATCAAGATTTCCTTTCTTGGCCTATCGCGCTTCGCGCTGCTTGAGGCCGTTTCCCATCGACCGACATGGCGCGGCCTTCATCGCGACGCTAAACAGCGCCACGCCCGATTGAAAGAGGCGACGAAAACCAGGCTCAGGAAGACCCCATGACCGCCCTCATCCTTCACGGCGGCGCCGGCGCCCGGCGCGAACGCAACTACGACGCCGAGGTCGTGCACATGCGCCAGGTGGTCGAGGCCATGAAGGCGCGGCTGGACGCGGGCGACTGCGCCCTGGACGTCGCCACCGCCGCCGTCGTCATGCTGGAGGATTCCGGCCTCTACGTCGCCGGCAAGGGCGCTTCGCCGAACCTGGCCGGCGCCTATGAGCTGGACGCCAGCATCATGGAGGGATCGACGAAACGCGCCGGCGCCGTCGCCGCCCTTCAGGGTTTCAGAAACCCCGTCGTCGCCGCTCGCGCCGTGATGGACCGCACGCCCCACGTCATGCTGGTGGGCGAGGGCGCGGCCCTGTTCGCTCACGACCAGGGGCTGGAGCCAATCGCCGACGAGGCCGCCTGGTTCACCGGCGCCGGCCAGGGCGAAGACAACCACCCGCCCGGAACCCTCAGCCACGGCACAGTCGGCGTCTGCGTGCTGGACAGCCAGGGCCGTCTCGCCGCCGCCACCTCGACCGCCGGGGTCTTCGGCAAGATGCCGGGCCGCGTCGGCGACACCCCCATCCCCGCCGCCGGAACCTGGGCCGACGCCAAGGCCGCGACCTCCTGCACTGGCCAGGGCGAATACTTCATCCGCGTCGCCGCCGCCGCCCAGGTCGCCTGGCGCGTCGCCGCCGGACAGACTCTGGCCGAGGCGACCCAGGCCGTCATCGATGAGATTGGATCCATGGGCGGCGACGGCGGCATGATCGCCCTGGACGCCGCCGGAAACATCGCCGCACCCTTCAACAGCCAGGGCATGAAACACGCCTGGCTGACGCCCGCCGGCGAGATCGGCGTCGAGGTCTTCAGGGACTAGGTTTTCGCCGACATCACGTCGGAGATGGTGGTCAGCAGCACCTTGAAATCGATGGGCTTGCTGACCACCGCATCCATGCCCGCCGCCAGATAGGCCTCGACCTGCTCCACCATCGCATTGGCGGTCAGGGCGATGATCGGCGTCCGCGCCCGCGCCTCGTCGGCCTCGCGTTTGCGAATGATCTTCGTCGCCGTCGGCCCGTCCATGTTCGGCATCTGCACGTCCATCAGGATCAGGTCCCAGACGCGCGCTTGCGTCGCCTTCACCGCCTCAAGGCCGTCATCGACGATCTCGACCTTCATCCCGACCTGGCCCAGCAGGCCGCGGATCACCTGCTGATTGACCGGATGGTCCTCGGCGACCAGCACCCGCAGCGCGGTCTGCGGCGGGGCGTCCAGCGCATCCTCGCCGACCTGCACAGGCTCCACCCGCTTCAGCGGCAGGGTGACGACGAAGGTCGCCCCCTCGCCCGCCTCGCTCTCGACCTCGATCCGGCCGCCCAGCAGATCCACCAGCGCAGCCACGATCGACAGCCCCAGCCCCGCCCCGTCGCGGCGATCGACCGCCGCCGCCTCGATCTGGGCGAAGCGCGTGAACAGATGTTCGATCTGGTCGGCCGGTATGCCCCGCCCGGTGTCCGAGACCCGCAACACCACACCGGCGTCCGTGCGCGCGACATCCAGCGTCACCTCGCCCTCGGCCGTGAACTTGATGGCGTTGGACAGCAGGTTGAACAGAATCTGGCGCAACCGCACCGGATCGGCGCTGACCCAGTCCAGACCCGCCGAGCGCACGTGGAAGGCCAGTCCCTTGCTGTCCGCCAGCGGCCTCAGCGTCTCGGTCACCTCATGGATCAGGACGTCGGCATCGATGGCCTGATCCACGATCTCCAGCCGCCCTTCCTCGATCCGCGACAGGTCCAGAATCTGGTTGATCAGGTCCAGCAGGGTGTGGGCCGACCGGTCCAGGATCTCCAGCCGCCGCTTCTGCCGGTCCTCCAACCCATCGCCGGCCATGATCTGCGCCATGCCGATGACGCCGTTCAGGGGGGTGCGGATCTCGTGGCTCATATTGGCCAGGAAGCGGGACTTGGCGGCGTTGGCCTCGTCCGCCTCCCGCCGCGCATCCTGGGCCGCGTCGCGGTCCAGAAGCGCCGCTGCATGCGCCGCCTTGACCTCGGCCAGCAGGCCCTTGTTGCGTTGATCGGCCGCGAACAGATCGCACCACAGGGCGTGCATGGCCCGCGAGATGATGACCAGGATGATCGCCAGCATGACGAAGGCGGCCGCGACCGCCAGCCCGTGCGGCCCCAGCAACGCCGGATAGATCACCACCAGCACGGCGACGCCGATCGGCGCCGCCGCCAGGCCCAGCAGCCTCGGCGCCGCGCTGAACTGGACGAAGGCCACGCCGATCGACCAAACCTGGATCAGGATGACCACGAGCCGGACATCGGGGGTCGGGCTCGACAGCCAGGCGATCATGGGGCCCGACACCCCCAGGGCGAACCTCGTCGTCACGATCGTCATCAGCACCGGGGGCCAGCCGGACGCCGGGGCCTCTTCGCGCTGGTAGCGTTTCACCCGTCTCTGCGCCCAGGCGTCGAAGCCCATGCCGACGGCGGCGAATCCCAACCCCAGCCAGGGCTGCCCCAGGGCTGCCAGGATCAGCCCCGCCGCCGCCCAACTGCCGTAGAGCACGGCCGGCGGAGTAACCATATTCTCCAGGACGAAGGCCCAGACCGCGATTTTTTCGTCGGAGACAGAAGTCGCTTTCGCTCGTCTCGGCACGCGTCCTCGGCATGGGGTGGCCGCTGGAATGCGGCATTCGGCGAATAGATCGCCGTCATGAACTTGTCCACCAACGACCTGGCCGACGATGCGGTTCATTACATCTCGGTAAGGTGCAAGTCGGCCAATCGCTGATACGGTCGGCCCCGCCCGGCGTTCCGGGCCTGGGAGCCCCGCATGAAATTCCGCCTGACCGCCACACTCAAAGTCGGGGCAGCCGCCTCGGCCCTGATGCTGGGCCTCGCCGCCCCCGCCTTCGCAGAGGGCGCCGCCGCCCCCGCCGCCGCCGTCCAGGCGCCCCAGGGCGTCACCGTCCCGCCGCTGGGCTTCGCCAAACGCGTCCTGCCGAACGGGCTTGAAGTCTACACCTCGCGCGACGCCGACACGTCCAACGTCACGGTCCAGGTCTGGTACAAGGTCGGCTCAAAGGACGATCCGGCGGGCCGGTCGGGCTTCGCCCACCTGTTCGAACATCTGATGTTCAAGTCCACCAGGAACCTGCCGCCCGAGACCTTCGACCGGCTGACCGAGGATGTGGGCGGCTCCAACAACGCCTTCACCGCCGACGACACCACCGCCTATTTCGAAACCGTGCCCGCCAACCACCTGGAGCGGATGCTGTTCGCCGAGGCCGACCGCATGGGCTCGCTGGTCGTGGACGAGCCGACCTTCGTCGCCGAGCGCGACGTGGTGAAGGAGGAATACCGCCAGCGTATCCTGGCCAACCCCTATGGCCGCCTGTTCGGCCTGTTCGTGCCCGAGACCATCTATCAGGAAAGCCCCTATCGCCGCCCCGGCATCGGCTCGATCGAGGAGCTTGAGGCCTCGTCGCTGGAGGACGTGCGCCGCTTCCACGCCACCTACTACCGGCCCGACGCTGCCTATCTGATCGTGGCGGGCAACTTCGACCAGGCCCAGCTGGACCGCTGGATCGACCAGTATTTCGGCCCGCTGAAGAACCCGACCACGCCGATCCCGGTCAACAATGTGGTCGAGCCCGAGCCGACAGGCCCGCGCAACGTCACCTATTATGCGCCGAACGTGCCGCTGCCGGCCGCCGTCGTCGCCTGGCCGACCGTCAAATACGCCGACGCCGACCGCGCCGCCCTGACCGTGCTGGACGGCATCCTGTCCACCGGCGAGTCGAGCCGCCTCTATCGCTCGCTGGTCTATGACAAGCAGATCGCCGCCCAGATCGGCTCGACCCCCGACTTCTCGCAACAGGCCGGCAACCTGTCGGCCCTGGCCATCATGGCCCAGGGCCATACGGCCGAGGAGGGCGTCGCCGCCCTGAACGAAGAAATCGCCAAGCTGCGCGACGCCCCCGTCACCGCCGAGGAACTGTCCGAAGCCAAGAACGAGATCGTCGCCGATGCGCTGCGCAGCCGCGAGACGGTGGACGACCGCGCGACCGCCCTCGGTTTCGCCCTGATCAACACCGGCTCGGCCGCCGCCGCCGACGACGAGGTCGCCCAGATCCAGGCCGTCACCGTCGCCGACGTCCAGCGCGTGGCCCGCAAATATCTGACGCCGCAACGCCAGTCGACGATCACCTTCCTGACCGCCGACGACCAGAACCCCGCCTCGGTCCAGAAGATGAATGTCGGCGCCCCCGTCACCGTCGCCGACCTGGCGCCGGCCGGTCCGCCCGCCGTCCTCCTGCCCGAGGCCGAGCGCACCCCCCTGCCCCAACCGGGCGCAGAGGTCGCGCCCGTGACGCCCGCCGTCGCGGACTTCCGCCTGGACAACGGCCTGCGGGTCCTGGTCGCCCCGACCGACGGCGTGCCGCTGGTCTCGGCCCGCCTCAGCTTCGACGCCGGCTCGTCCGACGATCCGACGGGCAAGGCCGGCATCGCCGCCATGACCGCCGCCCTGCTGACGCAAGGCACCAAGACCAAGACCGCCCCCGAAATCGCCACCCAGATCGAGCAGCTGGGCGCTTCGATCGGCGCCGGGGCAGGCGTGGACTTCTCCAACGTCTACGCCAACGCCCCGTCCAACGCCTTCCCTGCGACCGTCGCCCTGATGGCCGACCTGGTGAAGAACCCGACCTTCGCCGGCGAGGAACTTGAGCGTCAGCAGGCCCAGACCCTGGATGGCCTGCGCGTCGCCCTCAGCCAGCCGGCCGCCATCGCCGGCATGACCGTGGGCCGCGTCATCTATGGCGACGCCCCCTATGGCGCGACTATCACGCAACAGACGGTGCCGACCATCACCCCGGCCGACGTCGCCGCATTCCACGCCGCCCGCTATCGGCCGTCGGACGCGACCCTGGTCTTCTCGGGCGACATCACGCCTGACGCCGCCCGCGCCCTGGCGCAACAGGCGTTCGGCGACTGGAACCCGGCCGGCGCCGCGCCCGCCGCCACCGCCAACCCCGCCGGTGAGGCCCTAGCGCCCCGCATCGTCGTGGTGAACCAGCCCGGCGCGGGCCAGGCCGCCGTGGTCGCCGCCGTTCGCGGCGTCTCGCGCACCGACGCCGACTTCTTCCCGCTGACGGTCGGCAACACCCTGCTGGGCGGCGGCTTCTCGTCGCGGCTGAACCAGGAAATCCGCATCAAGCGCGGCCTGTCCTACGGCGCCTCGTCGTCGCTGGGCGTGCGGGCGGATGCGGGCCTGTTCACCGCCTCGACCCAGACCAAGAACGAGACCGCCGACGAGGTCGCCTACCTGATCCTGGCCGAGATCGCCAAACTGGGCGCCGAGACCCCGAGCCAGGCCGACCTGGCCCCGCGCCGCGCCACCCTGATCGGCGGCTTCGGCCGCTCTCTGGAGACGGTGGACGGCCTGGGGACGCTGGTCGCCAACCTGGCGCTCTATGATCTGCCGATGAGCGATCTCGCCGACTACGCCGGCCGGGTCCGCGCCGTGACCCCCGAACAGGTCCAGGCCGCCTTCGCCGAACACCTGCCGGTCAATCGCGCCAGCCTGGTCATCGTCGGCGACGGCTCGCTGTTCCTCGACGCCCTGCGCGCCAAACATCCGAACCTCGAAGTCATCGAGGCCGGGGCCCTGAACCTGAACAACGGCGCGCTGAAGTAAGGGCCGCACAAACCCCTCTCCCTCCCCGTTCCGGGGAGGGTGGTCGCGCAGCGACCGGGTGGGGGCGGCCCGGCAAGGCCGCATTCCCTAAAAGCCAGACAGGGTCTGTGAACGGTCGCCCTGCCGCCCCCACCCGACCTCGCTCCGCTCGGCCACCCTCCCCCGCTGGGGGAGGGAGATGCGCCGGCTCATATTCGCCAGCCATCGTACTTCGGCCGGCGCCGCCCAATCTTTTCAATACCTTGAAGACCCGCAGCGTCTTTCACCCATACGCGGTCCCGACCGGGGTTATGATCCATCCCCCGGTCTTTGACATCGCGATCCCGCCGACTTGGACTCGTTGGACGACTTGGACTGTTTTTTTCGCAGTCCAACTTCGAGTCCAACTCGCCTTCAAATTGCACAGCGCAATTCGAGTGCAACTTTTTCTTTCAACGATTACAGTTTCTTGACGAAGAATTGCACTTCGTTGCACTGCTTTTCGCCGAGTGCAATTTCGTCGCCTAGACCGACAGGCAGACCACCTGGGCCACGCGCAGATCGCGCCTCAGCTGGTTGGACACCCGGCCATAATCCTCGGTCGTCACGGCCTGGCCCCGCGCATCCTCGCCCGCCGTCTGTTCGCCCCGGATCGCCGGACCGAAGGTTTCGGGCGCCGTCGTATAGATCCGCCCCCGTCGCGGCGCCTCGGCGATGGTGACGCCTACGACCCGGCCTTCAGGGTCCAGCGCAGGCGCCCCCGACAGGCCCGACAGCGTGCCCTCCAGCCCATTGGTGCGCCCGACCTCGGCCCAGGCCAGGACCGGCTCGTCGCGCGCCCCGCGTCCGAACACCTTCAGCGTCTCGCGGCCCAAGAGGCGCGACGTGACCTCGCCCGGACGCCCTTGCGGGAAGCCGGGATGGAAGGCCCGCTGTCCCTTCCTCAACGGCGCTTCGGCCGCGACCGGCAAGGCGGGCGGCCCCCCGTCGGTGATCAGCAGGGCGATGTCCGCGCGGGGCGCCAGACGCACGTCGGCGGCGACGGCGCGGCCCTGGCCCACGACCAGCGCCGGCTTGCGACACCCCTCCACCACATGGCGCGCGGTGATCCAGCGGCCCCGGCCGGCGATGGAGAAGGCGGTCCCTGACGAGGGCTTGAATGGGGCATCGCCCGCATCGACGGTCACGGCGGCGTCGAAGGGAGTGATCGGTCCCAGCAGCGGCCCTTCGGCCTCGGACACGGGCGCCGAGGCGGGCGGCGCATCCGCATTCTCGCGCCGCCCCAGCGACACCGCCAGAAACACGGCCGCCACCGCTCCGTAGATGGCCCAGTCGGGCAGGCGGGGAAATTGCATGACCCCGGCCGATCAGCCGGTGAGCGCAGCGGACAGGATCACGGCCGTCGCCAGCTTGGCGCCCAGCAGCACCACCGCCGCCGAAATCTCGCCATGCCTGATCCGCTCGGGCAAGCCCGTCAGCAGCAGATCCACCACCCGGAAGGCCAGAAGTTGCAGCACCACCGTCGCCACGCCCCAGATGGCGATGTCGCGCACCGACGTCGAGACCGACAGGGACACCGCCAGCGGAATGGCCAGCCCCACCAGGATACCTGAAAAGGCGATGGCGGCGGCCGTATTGCCCTGACGGATCAGGGCCACCTCCTTCCACGGCGTCAGCAGGGCATAGACCGTCGCCCCCGCCGCAAGCAGCAGAAGGGTGACGATCAGGTGCATGACCATGACCGGGAAGCCCGAGGCGAAAGCCTGCACCTCGGCGCTGGAAAGGACGTTCGACAGAGACGGGTCCATACCCAGACGCCTTGCCCGATTGTCGCCCCAATCCGCAAGCGCGGCCGGGACACAGTGCGTGACATTATGTGTCGGAAGAACAGCAGTCTCCTCCCTATCGCGCAGCGATGGGGAGGTGGCTCGAAGCGAAGCGGAGACACGGAGGGGCTCTTCACCACATCACAGGGGCCTGTGGGACTTCAACAATCCCTCCACCACGCTACGCGCGGTCCCCCTCCCCACGATGCGGGGAGGATAAACGGATCAGGCCGCCTCAGCCCCCGCCGCCTGCTCCGCCTTCCTGAGCGTGCTGGCGCGGACCTTTTCGCTTTCGGACTTCAGCTGACCGCAGGCGGCCAGGATGTCGCGGCCGCGGGGGGTGCGGATAGGCGAGGCGTAGCCGGCCTTGTTCAGGATGGCGGCGAACCGCTCTATCGTCTTCCAGTCCGAGCATTCGTATTCGACGCCCGGCCAGGGGTTGAACGGGATCAGGTTGATCTTGGCCGGGATGCCTTCGATCAGCTTCAGCAGGGCCCGCGCCTCTTCCGGACTGTCGTTGACGCCCTTCAGCATCACATATTCGAACGTCACCCGGCGCGCATTGGACAGGCCCGGATAGGCCCGGATGCCGGCCATCAGCTGTTCCAGCGGATATTTCTTGTTCAGCGGCACCAGGACGTCGCGCAAGGCGTCGTTGGTGGCGTGCAGGCTGATGGCCAGCATGGCCGCCGTGCGCGTGCCCAGCGCGTCCAGTTGCGGCACGACGCCCGAGGTCGAGACGGTGATGCGGCGACGCGACAGGGCGATGCCCTCGTTGTCCGAGATGATGTCGATGGCGTCGGCGACATGGTCCAGATTGTAGAGCGGCTCGCCCATGCCCATGAAGACGATGTTGGACAGGCGACGGTCTTCTTTCGGAGACGGCCATTCGTCCAGGTCGTCGCGGGCCACCTGGACCTGGGCCACGATCTCGGCGGCGGTCAGGTTGCGGACCAGCTTCTGGGTGCCGGTGTGGCAGAAGGTGCAGTTCAGGGTGCAGCCGACCTGGCTGGACACGCAAAGCGCCCCGGCCCGGCCCACGTCGGGGATATAGACGGTCTCGATCTCGATGCCGGGCGCCGTGCGGATCAGCCATTTGCGGGTGCCGTCCTTCGACACCTGGCGTTCGACGATCTCGGGACGGGCCAGGGTGAAATGCTCGGCCAGTTTGGCCTGCATGTCCTTGGCGACGTTGCTCATGGCCGAAAACTCGGTCACGCCATAATGGTGGATCCAGCCCCACACCTGACTGGCGCGCATCTTGGCCTTTTCGGGCGGGCAGACGTCGGCGTCGATCAGGGCCTGTCGCAGGCCCGCGCGCGTCAGACCGCTGAGGTTGACGGGGGCCTTGACGGCGGCGGCGTTCGAGACGCGCGAAAGGTCGAGCGTGATGCTCAAGGCGGCGATCCTGCGTGAGGTTGACCCGACCTATATAGCACGGATCCCGGCGATTGCATGGCCGGGGCGGATTCGACGACTTTAGAGGCCGACGTCCCAGACGCCGGCGTCGCGCATCCGGGTCTCTCGCGCCTCTTCGGCCCGGCCGCCCATCTCGCCCGCCATGCCCCGGATCGCGGTCGAGACGGTGGTCTTGTGCACGCCCGGCACGACCGCGTGGGCGAAGGCGGCGCCCGCCAGACGCAGCAGCTTGAAGCCGAAGGCGGCCGAGGCGGCCATATGTTCGAAATAGGTCTCGCCCACTTCGCGCGGATGATCGCGGAACAGCCGGGCGAAGGGCGTGAAGCCTGAACGGGCCCGGTCGATCGTCGTCTGGCTCATGGCGCGGGCTCCCTGCTTCGGCGCCCTTATGGTCACGCCTGACGGCGCCGGACGCAACCCCTGTCGCGATCCGTTCATTCCGTCCGTCCATCGCCCATCAGGGCCATCGTCAGAAGCGAAAACTCGGGCTAGGGTCGTCGTTCGCTCAAGGGAATGCTCATGCCGATCCGCCTCAAGGCCGTCTCCTCCGTGACCGTCGCGCTGGTCCTGCTGGCCTCGGCGTCGCCGGTTCTGGCCCAGTCGGGCGCCGCCGGACTGCCCTATGACGCCCGCCGCGGCGTGTTCAGCTTCTCGTCGGGGCTGGAGGGTTCGCTTCCGGCGGTGGTGCAGGTGACGACCCTGGGCCAATCGCGCGGCCCCAGTTCGGACGCCGCCGATCCCAAACCCTACGCCTCCGGCTCCGGCGTCATCGTCGATGCGGCCGAGGGCCTGCTGATCACCAACAATCACGTGGTCGAGGGCGGGCGAAAGTTCACCGTGGACCTGACCGACGGCCGCCTGTTCGACGCGGTTCTGGTCGGAGCGGACAAGGCCACCGACATCGCCGTGCTGCGCATCGTGCCGGACGGACGGCCGCTGAACCTGAAACAGGTCCAGACGGTGGATTCCGACACATTGCGCACCGGCGACCTGGCCTTCGCGGTCGGCTATCCGTTGGGACTGGACCAGACCCTGACCATGGGCGTGATCTCGGGCCTGAACCGCTCGGGCCTGGGCGATGCGGTCGAGGACTATATCCAGACCGACGCGGCCGTGAACTCGGGCAACTCCGGCGGACCGCTGCTGGACAGCCGGGGCCGGCTGATCGGCATCAACACCTCGATCCTGTCGGGCGGCCTGGGCGGGGGCAACGACGGGATCGCCTTCGCCGTGCCGACGCGGATCATGCTGTATGTCGCCGACCAGCTGAAGAAGAACGGCGAGGTCAAGCGGGGCCAAACCGGGGCCATCTTTGGCTCGCTGAACGCAGAGCGGGCGCGCGAACTGCACCTGGGCATCGTGCGCGGGGCGGTCGTCGCCGATGTCGCGCCGGGATCGCCGGCCGAGCGCGCAGGCCTGCGCCACAACGACGTCATCACACGCATCGAGGGCCGTCCCGTCGCCAACGCCGGCTCGGTCAACGCCACCATCGGCATCGCCGCGCCCGGCTCCGACCTCAGCGTCGCCTATCTGCGCGGCGGCCGCGAGGCTGCGACGTCAATGTCGGTCGAAACGCCGGTGGATCAGCCTGTGGTCGTCGGCGCCCAGTCAGTGCTGGCCTATGGCGCGACCCTGCGCAATCAGGACGGCGGCGCCCAGGTCGTCGCCGTCACCGCCGGATCGCCCGCCGCCCAGGCCGAGCTGACGGCCGGAGACCTGATCACCGCCATCGGCGGCGCAGCCGTGGCCGACGCCCAGGCGGCTGCGACCGCCCTGCAGGGCGCGACGGGCTCGGTCGAGGCGACCGTGCTGCGGAATGGAGAGACCCTGAGCCTGACCCTGGCGCTTTAGGCGGGGTCCAGACAGCGAAACGCCCGCCTTGCCAGGGAGGGGGAGGGGAAAGGCAGGGCGGGCGCTCGCTTGGAGGAAGCATCGGCCGCCGGAGCCCTTCGTGGAAACATCCAGGGGGGCTGGGGGGGCTGTTCAGGATCCGGGACGCTTCCGAACTCCGACGAGCCGATGATCGACATTTCGTCGCCCAACCGGGCGGGCGAAGGACCGAAACGGGGCCATTTCGTGTCTGCGCCGTTTTCTGTGCGCCCACTGGCGTCGGGCCGCCGTGTCCTTAAGTTGAGGGGCATGAGCATCAACCCTCACGAGGCGGCGCCCACCGCCGGCCCCGTCTTCTTCGACCGCCGCGAACTGGACCCCATCCTGCGCGTCTATGGCCGCATGGTCGCCCAGGGCGAATGGCGCGACTACGCCATGGTCGGACACAAGGATTTCGCCGAGTTCGCCGTCTTCCGTCGCTCCGGCGACGCCCCCCTCTACCGCATCGAAAAACGCCCCGCCCTCCAGACCCGCCAGGGCCAATGGGCCGTTATCGGCGAAGGCGGCCAAATCCTGAAACGCGGTCGCGACCTGGCCCAGGTGCTTCGGATCTTCGACGGCCGCAAGTTCCAGGTGGTGGATTAGGTCATCGGCGAGCGGGCGGCGTCACTTCACGAATGCGCGCGCCTTGAACTTCCCACAGCTTGTCGCCGGCCATCGCATAGATCGGCAGCCGGTTGAGCAGGGACAGGAAGACGTGAACCTCCAGCGGCTGTGGTGCGACCAGAATGCTGGTGACCAGGCCGACGGTCTGGCCGCCCTGCTGGGCCTGACGCCTGTCCATGTCCAGGCAGCCGCCGGAAAGCTGCTCGCGCTTCTCCACGGTCTTGCCGTCGGCGCTGACGTGGAAGCGGTAGTGGCCGCCCATCGGCACCACATTGGCCTGGGTCGTCGACGCCAGCAGCCAGACCAGCCAACCCTCGCCCTCCGGGTCTTTCAGCATCACCGCATTGTATCGCGCCGCGCAGCGCAGGGGACCAATGGCCTGGGCCGCCGTGTTCCGCGCCGCAAACTGTGCCCGCTCGTCAGGTGAAAGCTCAGGATCGGCGGCGTCGACGACCGCGCCGGCCTTCAGCTGCGCATCCACGACCACGTCCTTGAACGCACGCGGCGCATCGGGTTCGCCGGCCAGGAAGCGCACGCGCTGTGTGTCGCCTTCGGACGTCACGATCCAGCCGATCAGCCCTTGCGGCGCCTGACCGTCAGACTGGGCCAGTAGGGCGTCCGTGGCCCGAGCGGCGGCGACGTCCTGACGCCATATCGCCTGGCCCAGCCGTCCCGTCTCGGCGATTGAAAAGGCCTGAACGGGGGCTGGCCGCTCCTGAGCAGCGACAGGTCCGCCCATGACACAGAGCGCGATGACTAAGGACAGAATTCGACGGTTCATGCAGCGCCCTAATCCGATACGACCAATCCAGCACAACCCTGACGTATCCACATCGTCGCCCAAAAAGAAAGGGCCCCGCAAGGGGCCCTTTCCGTATCCGTCTTGCGACAGACCTTAGTTCCGGTTGCCGCCCATGAAGGCCAGCAGGAATTGGAACAGGTTCACGAAGTTGATGAACAGGCTCAGCGCGCCGAAGCCCGTGGCCACGCCCATTGCGTTCTGGTCGCCGCCCAGGGCGTAGTAGGTCATCTTCAGACGCTGGGTGTCGTAGGCGATCAGGCCTGCGAAGATCAGCACGCCCAGACCCGAGATGATCAGGTAGAAGGTCCCCGACTGCAGGAACATGTTGACCACCGAGGCGATGATCAGGCCGATCACGCCGAAGATCAGGAAGGTGCCCATGCCGGTCAGGTCCTTCTTGGTGGTGTAACCCACCAGGCTGAGACCGCCGAAGGCCGCCGCCGTGACCAGGAAGGTCGAGGCCAGCGAGGCGCCGGTGTAGCGCAGGAACACGATGCCCAGGCCCGCGCCGATGGTGGCGACCACGGCCCAGTAGAGCAGGTTCACGCCCTTGGCGGACGGGTTCTTCATGAAGAACATCGAACCGAACAGCATCACCAGCGGCGAAAACTGCACGATCATGCCCAGCATGGTCAGGCCGATCCGGCCGTCTGGCGTCTGCACGAACAGCAGCTGCTGCACGGCGGGCACATTGCCGGTGACGTAGGCCAGGGCGGCGGCGACCACCAGGCCCAGGGCCAGCTTGTTGTAGACGCCCAGCATGAAGCTGCGCAGGGCGGCGTCGACCGACATGTCGGCCGTCTGCGGCAGAGGACGGGCGTAGCCGTTGTTGAAATCGCTCATGGCGACGAACTTTCTCCGATTGGCCGGAGAGGCTTCTCCGGTCACAGGGTTTGAATATCGTGAGCCGAGGCCCTCGCTGCAAGGAAAACCGGACTTGGAGCCCGTTGTTCCTGCCGCTACCTTCGGTCGCATGCTTCGTCTGTTCACCGCCCTAACCCTGCCGCCCGATGTCGGAGACACGCTAAAGCGGCGCCAATCCGGCCTGCCCGGCGCGCGCTGGCGGCCGCTGGACGCTCTGCACGTCACCCTGTCCTTCTATGGCGAGACCGACGAACGGCGCGCCGACGACCTGGCCTCGGAACTGGCGCGCGTGGCGGGCGGCCCGTTCGAGATCGCGCTGAAGGGCGTCGGTTGTTTCGGCGATGACCACCGCAGCCATACGCTTTGGGCCGGGGTCGAGACGCCCAACGAGAGGCTGTCGGTTCTGGCCGGACGCTGCAAGTCGGCGGGCGAGAGGGCGGGGATCAGGATGGAGGCGCGCACCTACAAGCCTCACGTCACCCTGGCCTATCTGAAGACCCAGACCAATCCCGATCGCATCGGAGCCTGGATGGCCGGGCACAATCTGCTGCACTCGCCGCCGATCCGCGTCGACCGCTTCGGCCTGTATTCCAGCGTCCTGACCGATGGCGGCAGCCATTATGAGCTGGAACGGGAGTATCTGTTGTGACTGCTGCCGCATACGCCGCGCCGCCCCATGTGACCCTGGGTCCGACGCTGGAGACCGAGCGATTGATCCTGCGTCCGCCGGCGGTCGAGGACTTTCCGCGCTGGGCCGAGTTCATGGCCGATCCCGAGACCACGCGCTTCATCGGCGGCGTCCAGCCCGCGCCCCAGGTCTGGCGCACGATCTGCACGATCGCCGGCATGTGGGCCCTGAGCGGCGAGGGCATGTTCTCCATCCTGGAGAAGTCGAGCGGCCTGTGGCTGGGACGTATCGGGCCGCTGCATCCCTATGGATGGCCCGGCCGCGAGGTGGGCTGGAGCCTGCACCGGGATGCGACCGGCAAGGGCTATGCGGTTGAGGCCGCCGCCGCGACGATGGACTATGCCTTCGATGTGCTGGGTTGGGACGACGTCATCCACTGTATCGACCCGGAAAACCTTGCCTCGGCGGCGGTGGCCACCCGGCTGGGATCGCGCAATCGCGGACCGGGCGTCCTGCCCGAACCGTTCCAGGACCACGCCGTCGATCTGTGGGGCCAGACGCGCGATGAATGGGCGATCAATCGGACGCGGCTGGCCCGATAAGGCAACCGATGGCGTCGATGCGTCGTATCCCCTCCAGATCGAACAAGGATACGCCCATGTTTCGCGCCAGCCTGATCGCCGCTTCGGCCGCCCTTGCCGTCCTGCCGGCGACGGCATTCGCCCAGGCGTCGAACGTCGACCTGAACCGCTTCGACGGCCGCTGGTTCGAGATCGAGCGCAATCACAACAACGTCCAGAAGGACTGCAGCCGCGCGCAAATCGACTTCACGCCGCGCGACGCCGCCGACCGCTACGCCATCGCCGTGACCTGCACCCGCCGCAACGACGGTCGGGTCGAGACCCTGCGCGCCAACGCCCGCGTCACCGACACCACGACCAACGCCAAGTTCCGGTTCAGCCTGACCGGCCTGCTCAGCTTCGGCGGTCTCGCAGGCCAGAACTACTGGGTCTACGATCACGCGCCGGACTACAGCTGGGCCATCATGGGCCTGCCGGATAAGTCGAACTGGTGGATCTGGCACCGCAATCAGAATGCGTCCCAGGCCGAGCGCGACCGCATCCTGACCCGCGTCCGCGCCCTGGGTTTCAACACCAGCCGCCTGGTGCATACCGGCCTGTAAAGGCGCCGCTTGCGATAGGAACGGAGCCGGAACATAAGCTGTCGGCATGTCCGCCGTCGCCCACCTCGAACTCGTCTTCAGCCGCCCCCAGACTACGCAATCGGTCACACGCGGCGCGGCGCGGCTGATGATGGACATGGGCTATGCGCCGCTGCTGGAGGTCTGCCTGCCCAACGGCCGCCGCGCCGACGTCATGGCCATCGGGCGCAAGGGCGACATCGTCATCTGCGAGGTCAAGTCGGGGGTCGACGACTACCGCGTCGACCGCAAATGGCATGAGTACGGGCCGTTCTGCGACGCCTTCTATTTCGCCGTGGCACCCGAGTTTCCGCAAGACATCCTGCCGGACGAGCCGGGCCTGATCGTCGCCGACGGCTTCGGCGGGGCGGTGGTGCGCGACGCGCCGTCGATGGCTCTGGCGCCCGCGCGCCGCAAGGCCCTGACCCTGGCCTTCGCCCGGTTGGGCGCGATGCGGACGATGCGCGACTAAAGGCGGCGGAAGACGGCGGCGGCGAAACCGTCGGCGATCAGCCGCGCCTCGACCTCGGCCAGGGGTTCGATGACCACCCCCTTGCCGCCCGTCGCATGGATGATCCGTTCGCCGTCCAGCACCAGGGCCGAATGGCCGGTCCAGTCTTGGTCGCCGTTCGGCGCCAACCAGACGACGATGTCGCCGCGCTCGATGTCCGCTGCCGAGATCGCCTGCCCGATCTGGGCCTGGGCGTCGGACCGGCGCGGACCCGGCAGGCCGCATGCCAGCAGGGCCTGCTGCACCAGACCGGAACAGTCGGTGGAGATCGAAGACCGCGCGCCCAGCTCGTGCGGGCGGCCCAGCAGCCGTTCGGCCACAGCGACCAGATCGGCTTCGAACTCCCCGATCGGCTGAAGGTCGGCCTGGTCCAGACCCGCAGCCGCTTCGACGACCAAAGAGTTCAGCGGCAGGGCGGCGTCGATGGCCGCGACGCGATAGGCGGCCAGGGGCGCGCCGCTCGACAGGCTGTCCAGCACCACCCAGCCGACCACGCCGTCCCGGCGCGCCCGGCCCCAGGCCCGGCCGTTGGCCCGGTCCAGAACATCGAAGATTTCGCCGTGAAGCAGCTGATCGACCCGCCCATCGGCGTCCGAAAAAATGTCCGCCACGGCCGCGCGGCAGTGCATGGCTTCGGTCGCCCGATAGGCGTCCGCACGCACCAGCCCTTCCAGCGCCTGTTCGGCGAGGTCGAGGCGAGCAAGGCGGTCGCCGGGCGGAAGAAGATCGAGAACGTCTGTCAACGTGAACTCGCGTGATTGAGCCCACAGCCTTATCCCCCGATGGCTTAGGGGCCGTTAACGGCCGACGCCTTTGCGAAAGAAAATCAACAAAACTGCGTTCTCAGATATTGGAAGCACGCCCTCAACGCCTGGGCTTCGCCGCCTTCGGGATAGCCGGGTCGGGCGCGGGGGTTCCAGGCGAAGATGTCCATGTGCGCCCAGGCGCCGGTGGTCGGGGCGAACTTCTGCAGGAACAGAGCGGCGGTGACCGAGCCCGCCTGCGCCCAGGCGGACGGATCGTTCTTCAGATCGGCGATCTCGGTGTCGAGCGCGCTGCGATAGCCGGCCCACAGCGGCATCCGCCACAGGGGATCGCGCACCTGCCCCGCCGCGGCCAGCAGGCCGGCGGCCAGAGTTTCGTCGTCGGTGTAGAGCGGCGGCAGTTCCGGTCCTAGCGCCACCCGCGCCGCCCCGGTCAGGGTGGCGAAGTCCAGCGTCAGATCGGGCTCGTGCTCGCCCGCCCGCGTCAGGGCGTCGGCCAGGATCAGCCGCCCTTCGGCGTCCGTATTGCCGATCTCGATGGTCAGACCTTTTCGGCTATTCAACACGTCGCCCGGCCGGAAGGCGTCGGCGGACACGGCGTTCTCCACCGCCGCCACGATGACCACCAGACGCACTGGCAGGTCCGCCTGCATGACCAGCCGTCCCAGGGCCAGGGCGTGGGCCGAGCCGCCCATGTCCTTCTTCATGTTGCGCATGCCGGCGGCGGGTTTCAGGTCCAGCCCGCCGGTGTCGAACACCACCCCCTTGCCGACCAGGGCCACCAGCGGCAGGTCGGTCCGGTCCAGCTTCCAACCGATCTCGATGAGGCGCGGCGCCCGGTGCGGCGCGGCCGCCCGGCCCACGGCGTGGACGGCCGGATAGTTTTCTTCCAGCAGGGCGTCACCGGTCGTGACCGTGATGGTCGCCCCGGCGCTCTCGGCGATCTCGCGGGCGATGGTCTCGATCTGCAGCGGCCCCATGTCGGCGGCGGGGGTGTCGACCATCTCGCGGGCAAGGGCGCAGGCGGCGGCGATACGCGAGACCTCGGCGACATCCACCCCGTCCGGTGGGACCAGCCGCACGGCCGCCTTGTCCGGCCGGGCCTTGTAGCGGTCGAACACATAGGCCCCCAGCAGGAAGGCCAGGGTCGCCAGTTCCGCGTCCTGCGCTGCCAACTCAAGCCGATACAGGCCGCCCGGCAACCGCGCCGACAGGCCACGCACGCTCATCGGATCGAAGATCGCCCCCGATCCACCCAGGACCTGGGCGATCTCGCCGCCCGCGCCCGGCACGACCAAAAGCTGACCCGCCTTGCCCTCGAACCCGTGCAACTCGCCCCAGCGGCGGGACGCACCGTCCAGCGCGCCGCCCGCCTGAACGAAGCGGATCGGGATCGCGCCGTCGCCGTCTTGGGCGGAAACCAGCAGAGGATGCGAGATGGACATGCGGCCCTCGAAACGAAGTTAACCATCAGTTGACGCGAACAGGCGATTCTAAGGGCAAGACCCAAGGACCGCCTGGACCCGCCCCATGTCGCGCATGCCCGCTCTTCTCGCAACCGTCGCCCTGATCGCCCTGTCCGGCGGACCGGCCCTGGCGGCCGACCCGACGCCGGCCTCATCGGCCCAGACCCGTGCGCCATCCTCGGCGCAGGTCCGCGCCACCTATGACCGGATGGACGCCCTGTCGCGCTCGGTCTTCTGGGCCTCGGAGCAGGAAGCCAATCCGACCGATGCGGTCGCGGGGGTGAAGCTAGCGCAGGCGCTGCGCGAACTTGGCCGCTACGACCAGGCCGCCGAGGCCGCCCAGGCGACCCTGACCGTCCAGCCGAACAATCTGGACGCCCTGCTGGAGCTGGGCCGCGCCCATATCGCGCGGGGCCAGGCCTTCTATGGCGTCGCGCCCCTGGAACAGGCCCGCGATCAGGCGCCGCGCGACTGGCGCGCCTATTCCCTGTTGGGCGTGGCCTATGAGCAGGTGCGCCGCACCGACGACGCCCGCGCCGCCTGGAACCAGGCCCTGGCCCTCTCGCCCGACAACCCGGATGTCCTGACCAACGCCGCCACGGCCGCCCTGACCCAGGGCGATGCGCCGGGCGCCGAGACCCTGCTGCGCCGCGCCGTGGCCCAGCCGACCGCCTCGGCCAAGGTGCGCCAGAACCTGGCCATGGTGCTGGGCCTGCAGGGCAAGATGGGCGAAGCCGAACAGATCCTGCGCCGCGAACTGCCTCCGGAGCAGGCCGAGCAGAACCTGCGCTGGCTGCGTGCGCGCGGCACGGCCGGCGCCGCGCCGTCCAGCGGCGGCGCGGCTGCGGACACGCCGACGACCGACACGGCCCGCACCTGGAATTCGCTGCAAGGCGGCTGATCCGCCCGTTGCGGTTGGGCCGCGCGCGTGGTGGATGAGGCCATGACCTCCCTCCCCACGCCCCGCGCCTACCAGGCCTTCCTGTTCGATATGGACGGCACCCTGATCACATCGACCCTCGCCGCCGAGCGGGTCTGGACCCGCTGGGCCGAGCGTCACGGGCTGGACGTGGCGGCCCTGCTGTCGGTCATGCACGGGGTGCGCGCTGTCGACACCATCCGCAACCAGAACCTGCCCGACATAGACCTGGCCGCCGAGGTGGCCTGGGTCGAGCGCGGCGAGATCGAGGATGTGGACGGCGTCGCCCCCATCCCCGGCGCCATCGACTTCGTCAAACGCCTGCCGCCCGACCGCTGGGCCGTGGTCACCTCCGCGTCCGTCCCCCTTGCCCGTGCCCGCCTGAAAGCCGCCGGGGTGACCCCGCCCGCCGTCATGATCACCGCCGAGGACGTCGAACGCGGCAAGCCAGACCCCGCCGGCTATCTGAAGGCCGCGGCGACCCTGGGCTTCGACATCGCCGACTGTTTGGTGTTCGAGGACGCGGAGGCCGGCATCAAGGCGGGCGAAGCGGCCGGGGCCGACGTCGTGGTCGTCACCGCCGCCTGGACCCATCCGCTTCAGACGGATCACCCTGCACTGGCGGACTATGCGGACGTGGAGCTTGAGGTCGGAACCGACGGGACGCTGGCGTTTAAGGTCTGACACATCATTTCCCTCCCCGTTCCGGGGAGGGAGAGGTTTCCCGCGACTTCCCCAAAGCCCTTACGCATCCTATCTTCGCCGCATGATCGACGACCTCTACAGCGCGCGCATCCTAACGCTGGCGGCCAACCTGCCGCATGCGGGACGGTTGCCGGCGCCACAAGGCACCGGCGAGCGGGTGGCGAAATTGTGCGGGTCGCGGGCGACGGTGGATGTGACGCTGGACGAGCAGGGCCGCGTCGCCGAGTTTGCTCAGGACGTGAAAGCCTGCGCCCTGGGTCAGGCCGCCGCCGGGGTGCTGGGCCAGTCTGTGATCGGCGCGTCGGTCGAAGAGATCGCCGAAGCCCGCGACGCCATGTTCGCCATGCTGAAATCCGGCGGCGAAGGCCCGACCGGCCGGTTCCAGGACCTGCGCCTGTTGAGACAGGTCGCCGACTACCCGGCCCGCCACGACTCGACCCTTGTCTCAATCGAGGCGACGCTGGAGGCGGTCAAAAACGCCCTGACCGCCCGAACGCGTCTCGCCGGCGCGGCCTGACGGGCACGACCGGTTGATCCCCCTGCGATGACGGGGGATAAGCGCGGCGAACTCATCCAGCCCCCGGCCCCATCAACCCCGGCAAAGGGACGTGATGTCTCTCTATGAACGCGGCGTCCGCGCGGCCCATCGGGGCTACAAGCTGACGCTGTCTCCCCTGATCGGCCAGCAATGCCGATTCCTGCCGACCTGTTCGGACTACGGGCGCGACGCCCTGATCCAGCATGGTCCGGTCAAGGGGGGGTGGCTCACCGTGCGCAGGCTCTGTAAATGCCATCCCTTCGGAGGATCGGGCTACGACCCGGTCCCGCCTGCAAAGACTGACACATGATCGACCTGAAATTCCCCGACGGCGCGGTTCGCCAATATGCCGAAGGCTCCACGGCGCGCGACGTGGCGACCTCGATCTCGCCGTCCCTGGCCAAGAAGGCCGTGCTGGCCGAGTTGAACGGCGAGCAGCGCGACATGGGTCGGGTGCTGGAGACGGGCGGCGACTTCCGCCTGATCATGCGCGACGACCCCGCCGCGCTGTACACCATCCGTCACGACACGGCCCACGTGCTGGCCGAGGCGGTGCAGACCCTGTTCCCCGGCACCCAGGTCACGATCGGACCGGCCATCGAGGACGGCTTCTATTACGACTTTTTCCGCGAAGAACCCTTTTCGACCGACGACTTCGCCGCCATCGAAAAGGAGATGGGCCGGATCGTCGACCGCGACGCGAAGTTCGAGCGCGAGGTCTGGGAACGGGACGACGCCATCAAATTCTTCGAGGCGCGGGGCGAGAAGTTCAAGGCCGAGCTGATCCGCGACCTGCCGGGCACCGAGACCATCACCCTCTATAAGCAGGGCGACTGGATCGACCTGTGCCGGGGTCCGCACTTCCCCTCGACCCGCCACGTCGGCAAGGCGTTCAAACTGACCAAGCTGGCCGGCGCCTACTGGCGCGGGGATTCGAAACGCGAACAGCTGCAGCGCATCTACGGCACCGCCTGGGCGACCAAGGAAGATCTGGACGCCCACCTGCTGCGTCTGGAAGAGGCCGAGAAGCGCGACCATCGCAAGGTCGGCAAGGCGATGGAGCTCTTCCACATGCAGGAAGAGGGCCGGGGCATGGTCTTCTGGCACCCCAAGGGCTGGGTCTTGTGGCGCGTGCTGGAGGCCTATATGCGCCGCCGCCTGGACGCCGCCGGCTATGTCGAGGTCAAGACGCCGCAGGTTCTGGACCGCAAGTTCTGGGAACAGAGCGGCCACTGGGACAAGTACCGGCCCAACATGTTCGTCTGCGAGACGGTCGAGGGCGAGGAACTGAGCCTGAAGCCGATGAACTGCCCCGGCCACGTGCAGATCTTCGACCAGGGCCAGAGGTCCTATCGCGAACTGCCGCTGCGGATGGCCGAGTTCGGGGCCTGCCACCGCTATGAGCCGTCGGGTTCGCTGCACGGCCTGATGCGGGTGCGCGGCTTCACCCAGGACGATGCTCACATCTTCTGCCGCGAGGACCAGATCGTCGAGGAGACGGCCGAGTTCATCAAACTGGCCCGTAGCGTCCACGCCGACCTGGGCATGGAGACCGCCTACATCAGCCTGGGCACCCGCCCCGAGAACCGCGCGGGCTCCGACGAATTCTGGGACAAGGCCGAGGCCCTGATGGCCGAAGCCGCCCGCGCCGCCGGGACCGAACCCGTCGTGACCGAGGGCGACGGCGCCTTCTACGCGCCCAAGCTGGACTTCATCGTCAAGGACGCCATCGGCCGCGAATGGACCTGCGGCACGATCCAGCTGGACTATGTTCTGCCGGAACGTCTGGATGCGACCTATATCGCCGAGGATGGCCAGAAGCACCGGCCGGTCATGCTGCACCGGGCGATCCTGGGCAGCTTCGAACGCTTCATCGGCATCATGATCGAGAACTACGCCGGCGCCTTCCCTCTGTGGCTGGCCCCGACCCAGGCCGTGGTGGCCACCATCACCTCGGACGCCGACGACTACGCCCGCGACGTCATGGCTCGGTTCAAGGCCGCCGGCCTGCGCACCGAGATCGACCTGCGCAACGAGAAGGTCGGCTACAAGGTGCGCGAACACTCGGTCGGCAAGGTGCCGGTCATCGCCGTGGTCGGCCGCCAGGAAGCCGAACAGGGCTTGGTCGCCATCCGCCGCCTGGGCTCTCAGGCCCAGACGGCGGTCACGGTCGAGGAGGCCATCCGCCTCCTGACTGACGAGGCAACCCCGCCGGATCTGAAGCCAGAAAAAACCACAGATTGATTTAAAGACTCACCCCAGGATGTCGTTTAGCATAAGACGTCTGGCTTCAGCGCGCCTCCGTGTCTGTCCCGGCAAGGGTCGACGGGGAGCGCGGGTGAATGTGCAGCACCATCCTGGTCACGGGCGGCGCCGGCTATGTGGGTTCGCACGTCTGCCTCGCCCTGTCCCAGGCGGGCTTCACGCCGGTGGTCTATGACAATCTGTCGAACGGTCATGCGGCCTTCGTCCAGTGGGGCGACCTTGAGATCGGCGACATCCGAGACGGCGCCCGCCTGGATGCGGTGATCGCCAGACACAGGCCCGTCGCGGTCCTACATTTCGCCGCCCTGATCGAGGTCGGGGAATCGGTCAAGGCGCCGGGTCGCTTCTATGACAACAATGTCGTCGGAGCCCTGACCCTGATCGAGGCGGCGCGGCGCGGCGGGATCGGGGCGATGGTCTTCTCCTCGACCTGCGCCACCTACGGCGACCCGGTCTATCTGCCGATGGACGAGGCCCATCCCCAGGCGCCGCTGACCCCCTATGGCCGCTCCAAGCTGATGGTCGAACAGGCCTTGGCCGACTATTCGACCTACGCCGGCTTCCGCTCGGTCTGCCTGCGCTATTTCAACGCCGCCGGCGCCGACGAAGAGGGCCGGATCGGCGAGCGCCACCACCCCGAAACTCACGCCATTCCGCTGGCGCTCCAGACGGCGCTGGGCCAGCGTCAGGGGTTCAAACTGTTCGGCGACGATTACGACACCCGCGACGGCACGGCGGTGCGCGACTATGTCCACGTCATGGACCTGGCCGACGCCCATGTGCGGGCGCTGAAATACCTGCTCGACGGCGGCGAGACGACGGTCTTCAACCTGGGCGCCGGCACGGGCACGACGGTCGCGGAACTGATCGACACCATCCGCCGCACGACCAACCGCCCCTTCCCCGTCGAGACCGCGCCGCGCCGGCCCGGCGACGCCCCCTGTCTGGTGGCCGACAACCGCCGTGCGCGCGAGGTTCTGGGCTGGCAGCCCACGCGGACCCTGGACGACATCGTTCGCACCGCCTGGCGCTGGCATGCCGCCGAGCGGGAGGCGCTTGAGGTCTAGGTCTTCGCAGCCTGCGCGCGAAACCGAACAGAGGAACGCAAACCTGAAAGATCGCTTGTGACGGGGTGCGCGCCTGCGCCCCATCACAGATAGCGAGACACGACCATGGCCGAGAAAACCCTCGACACCCTGTTCCACGACACGCTCAAGGACATCTATTACGCCGAGCGCAAGATCCTGAAGTCCCTGCCCAAGATGGCCCGCGCGGCGCAGTCGCCCGAACTGAAGGCCGCCTTCGAGAAGCACAAGGACCAGACCGAAGGCCAGATCGAACGCCTGCAACAGGTCTTCGAACTGATCGGAGAGGCCCCGCGCGGCAAGACCTGCGACGCCATCGAGGGCATCCTGGCCGAGGGCGAGGAAATCATGGAAGAATACAAGGACACCCCGGCCCTCGACGCTGGCCTGCTGGCCGCCGCCCAAGCGGTCGAACACTATGAGATCACCCGCTACGGCACGCTGAAGCGCTGGGCTCTGGTGCTGGGGATGAAGGACGCCGCCGCCCTGCTGGACGAGACGCTCCAAGAGGAATCCCAGACCGACGAAGACCTGACCGGCATCGCCGACGCCGCCGTCAACGCCGCCGCCATGAAGACAGCCGCCTGATACGACCGGAGGCGGTTTCGCGACCGCCTCCGCTCTTTCGCTCAGGTTTTGAGTCCGGAACCGGACACAGAACTTCTACAAAAGTCAGCGTTCACCGTATCTTAGGCGACAGTGACCGAAGTTGCGTCATCGGCCCCAGAGACCCTGACGATGACGCACCCAAAGACCGCCCGAGACCGGACCTTCCTGCAGTATCTGATCGAAGCCGGACATATGCGGTACTGGATCATCGCCAGTTGGGCGGTCGCCCTGTTCACCGTCACCGACTTCAAGACCGCCGCCGCCTGGTTCGTCGCGGCGACGCTTTCGGGTTTGCTGCGAACCTTCGTGGAGCGCAGTCTGGTCATGTCGGACGCCGCGATGCACGGGCGCATCAAGCTGGGCGCCGCCACCATTTCCTGCTTCGCCTGGGCGGCCGCGCCCTTGCTGGCCTTCCTCCATGGCGGCGCCTACGGCGTGCCGCTTGGCGTCGCCCTGCTTATCGCCGGCTATGTCCTGGTCTTCACCCAGATGCGGGCCGCGCCGCGCGAGGCCCTGATCGCCTCCGCCCCCTATTCCATCGTGGTGGCGATCCTGTTCGCCCATCTTTGGGGCACGCCGGGCTTCTGGGTCGTACTCAGCACGGTCCCTGTCCTGGCCCTGGCCCTGGTCATCAAGGTGGCCATCACCCAGATGAAGGACGGCGACCTGGAGGCCGTGAACCGGCGTCAGGCCGAGCTGATCGCGGAGTTGGAGACGGCGCGCGACCGGGCCGACGCCGCCAGCGCCGCCAAATCCAACTTCCTGGGCGTCATCTCGCACGAACTGCGCACGCCGATGAACGGGGTGTTGGGCGCGGCCCAGCTGCTTCAGATGTCCAGCCTGGACGACCGCCAGAAGGAGTTCGTCGGCGTCATCCGCAACTCGGGCGAGGGACTGATGGTGCTGCTGAACGACATCCTCGACATCACCAAGATCGAGTCCGGCAAGATGGAACTCGACATCGCCGACATCGAGACAGACACGCTGCTGACCCGGCTGACGGGGCCATTCAAGGCCCAGGCCGAGGCGCGCGGCCTGACTTTCGCGACCGAGATCCGAGGCAATCTTCCGCCCTTGCTGAAGATGGACCCGTTGCGTCTGGCCCAGGTCACCCACAACCTTCTGGCCAATGCGATCAAATTCACGCCGCAGGGCGAGGTTCGTCTGGTCGTCGAAAGCAAACCCCGCGCCGACGGCCGCATCGCGCTTGCGATCAGCGTCGTCGATTCCGGCATCGGCATCGCCGCCGACGATCTGTCGCGCCTGTTCCAGCCCTTCTCTCAGGTGGACGGGTCGTCCACGCGTAAGTTCGGCGGCACCGGCCTGGGCCTCAGCATCTGCCAACGCCTGGCGGCCCTGATGGACGGCGAGATCACGGTGACGTCGATCCCCGGCCAGGGATCGACCTTCACCCTTCACGCGACGTTCGAAACGCCCGTGATGCAGGACGCCCGCATCGCCGCCTGATCAGTCGCGCAGCAGTTCGTTGACGCCGGTCTTGGCCCGCGTCTGCGCATCCACCCGCTTTACGATGACGGCGCAGTACAGCGACGGCCCGCCGTTGGGATCAGGCAGCGCGCCCGGCACCACCACCGAATAGGCCGGCACTTCGCCACGGAAGACTTCGCCGGTGGCCCGATCCACGATCTTGGTCGAACCGGACAGATAGACGCCCATGGCCAGGACCGCGCCCTCGCGCACGATCACGCCCTCGGCGACCTCGGCGCGAGCGCCGATGAAACAGCCGTCCTCGATGATGGTCGGATTGGCCTGCAGCGGCTCAAGTACGCCGCCGATGCCCGCCCCGCCCGACAGGTGGACGTTCTTGCCGATCTGGGCGCACGAACCGACGGTGGCCCAGGCGTCGACCATCGACCCCTCGTCCACATAGGCGCCGATGTTCACGAACGACGGCATCAGCACGACATTCCTGGCGATATGGGCGCCGTGACGAACGATGGCGCCGGGGACCGAGCGGAAGCCCGCCGATTGATAATCCGCCGCCGTCCAGTCGCCGAACTTGTTGGGCACCTTGTCCCAGAAGGGTCCGACGGCCGCCGGATGATCCGCCGACAACGGCATGACGGACGCAGGGTCGGCGCGCATGATCTGGTTGTCGTTCAGGCGGAAGGACAGCAGCACCGCCTTCTTCAGCCATTGATGCGTGGTCCAGACGCCGTCCTCGCCGCGCGAGGCGACGCGCGCCTGGCCGGAATCCAGCAGGGCCAGCGCCGTCTCGACGGCGTCGCGAACCTCTCCGTGGGTAGCGGCGGACACCTCGGCGCGCTGTTCCCAGGCGGCCTCGACGACGGATTCGAGATGCGACAGATCGGTCATGCGGCGTCCTTGAAGGTCAGGTCGGAGAGGAAGTCGAGAAGGTCAGGGGCTACATGGTCGATGTGGTCGCCCAGCGGCTTGCCGTGGCCGTCGCCGATCAGGACCGTGGCCATGCCCAAAGCCTTCGCCGGCTCCAGGTTCTTGGGCGTATCCTCGAAGAAGGCGGCTTGGTGCGGATCGATGTCGAACCGTTCAAGCATCCGGCGGAAGGTGGCGGGATTGGGCTTGGGCGTTAGATCCCCGTCCTCGATGGCGAAGACGTCGGCGAAACAGTCGGCGATCCCAATCCGCTCCAGCACCCGATGCGCATAGTCGCGCGCGCCATTGGTGAAAACATAGGACCGCCCCGGCAGGCTCTTCAGCCGTTCCGCCAGGCGCGGATTGGGCTCGACCCCATCCAGAGGCACGTCGTGCACCTCATGCAGAAACCGCTCGGTATCGACGGCATAATTGGCCATCAGACCGGCCAGGGTGGTGCCGTGCTCGTCCAGGAACTGGCGCTGCATCGCCGCCGCCGCTTCGGGCTCCAGCCCCACGGCCTCGACCACGAAGGCGTTGATCCGCGCCTGGACCAGCCGCATCAGCCCCTGCTCGCGCGGATACAGGGTGTCGTCCATGTCGAACACCCAGGCCCGCACATGACCAAGGGATGCAGAACGGTGATCGCTCAAGACGCCTTCACCAGGGTGCCGGCGCCGAATTCGGTGAACAGCTCGACCAGCATGGCGTGGGGCCGGCGACCGTCCAGGATGACCACGGCCTCGACGCCCGCACGCACGGCCGCCATGGCCGTCTCAAGCTTGGGGATCATGCCGCCGTGGGCGACACCACTGTCGATCAGGGCTTGCGCCTCCTCCAGCGTCATCTGGCGAATGATGTCGCCGTCCGCGCCCTTGACCCCCGGCACGTCGGTCAGCAGCAGCATCCGCTTGGCGTTCAGCGATCCGGCGATGGCGCCCGCCACCGTATCGGCGTTGACGTTGTAGGTCTGGCCGTCCTCGGCCACCCCGATCGGGGCGATGACCGGCACCCAGTCCTCGGTCTCGGACGCGATCAAGCCCTTGATCAGCTTGGGATCGACCTTGGTCGGTTCGCCGACATAGCCCAGGTCCACCTCGTGCTCGATCATACTGTCGGGATCGCGCTTGGTCCGGCGCGTCTTCTCGACCGTCAGCAGGCCGGCGTCCTTGCCCGACAGACCGACACCGCGCACGTCCGCCTCCTTGCCGGCCATGGTGATCCAGTGGGCGATCTCTTTGTTCACCGCGCCCGACAGCACCATCTCGGCGACTTCCATCGTCGCCGGATCGGTCACCCGCAAGCCGTCGACGAAGCTGGATTTCACCCCCGCCTTCTCCAGCATGGCGCTGATCTGGGGCCCGCCGCCGTGCACCACGACCGGGTTCACCCCCATCAGCTTCAGCAACACGACATCGGCCGCGAACTGTCGCGCCACGGCGCTCTCGCCCATGGCGTGGCCTCCGTATTTGATGACCACGGTCTCGCGGTCATAGACCTGAATATACGGCAGGGCCTCGGCGAGCGTCTTCGCCGTCTCCCAGCTGCGTTCCTCGGACTGGCGTTCTGTTTCGTTCATCACGCGCGCGAGATAGCGGGGGATGGGGGCGGTGTCACGCGGGAAGGGAAGATCTGGCGATCACGAAGGCACGCGTTTTCTTTGAAGTTCGGCCGGGCTAAGGGTGTCGCATGACTTCTATCTGCATCGATGGCTTCAACCTGGCGCTCAGCCGCGGCACCGGCATCGCGACATATGGTCGAAACCTGCTAACTAACGCCCAGGTTCTGGGGCTGGAGACGCAGGTTCTGTATGGCCCTCTCGCCGCGCGTAGCCAGAACAATGTCCTGAACGAGACAGCGCTGGTGGACGCCGAACGCCCGCCCCAGAAACTGAACCGCAAGGCCAAAGCCCGTCGCCTGCGAGGGACGCTGATGACTCGATTTGGGCGCTCCGCACATTCCATCATACCGTCGGGCGAAGTCATCTGGCCCAGCCGATCCGGCGGCGGCAAACCAACTGCGGACCGGTTCTGGGCAGCCCAGAATCTATTCGCCTTGGCGAACCGCTCGATGAGCGCCTACGGCAAATCAACACCTCTGACGTTCGACGCCTCGACGGACACCCCCGCGCCAGACGTCATGCATTGGACGGCGCCGCTTCCCTTGCATGCGAAGGGGCTTCCAAACATCTACACCCTTCACGATCTGATCCCTCTCCGCCTGCCTCACACAACCTTGGACAACAAGGACACCTTCATGGCGCTTTGCCGGGAAGTGGTGCGGCGCGCCGATCACATCGCGGTGGTGTCAGAAACAACACGTCAGGACGTTATAAGAATCTTGGGCGTGCCAGAGGACCGGGTCACCAACACATACCAGGCGGTCAGCCTTCCTGCCGCGCTGATGCAGCGCAGCCAAGAGGACGTGACGACCGAACTCGAAGGCGTCTTCAATCTCGGATGGAAGGACTATTTCCTCCATTTCGGAGCGATAGAGCCCAAGAAAAACCTTGGCCGCATCGTAGAAGCGTATTTGGCGTCGGGCTCTAAGACGCCCTTGGTTCTGATCGGCGGGAAGGCTTGGTTAGATGAAGGCGAAACCGCCTTGTTGAATCAGGTCAAACGCGATGGAGGTCCAAGCGCTGACCGGATCCGACAATACGAATATATGCCCTTCTCAATGCTCATCAGCCTGATCCGGGGTGCCAAGGCGACGCTGTTTCCATCGCTTTACGAGGGCTTCGGATTGCCTGTTCTGGAGTCAATGGCCCTGTCGACTGCCGTCCTGACATCGACAGGCGGCGCTTTGCCGGAAGTCGCAGGCGACGCCGCCGTTATCGTCGACCCCTACGACGTTCAGACGATCACGCGCGGCATCCGTAGTCTCGATCAGGATGACGCAATGCGTGAGGCAATGGTTGAGCGCGGCCTGTCCCAAGCATCCCTGTTCACGCCAGAGGCCTATCAAGAACGACTGAGGAGCCTCTACCGGAAAACGGGAGTAAACCTCTGACAGGTCAAGAGGCTCAAGGCGGTCCTCCCGGAAGCGTTCTTATCCTGCGCGTACCGGGTCGCGAGTCCGCCAGCAACGCCCATCGCCTAGCCAAGACCGCTGAAGATGCGGGTTTCAGGGTTCTTCTGGCACCCTATTGGCCAGACGGAGAAGCCGCATGGAACAACGAGCGCACACTCCTAGACCTCGACATCGGTTCCGCGCCGCGTCTGTCCGCTTTCGCCTTTCAGCAGCGATTCGGCTTCGATCTGGACCTCATTGATCTTTCTTTGCACCTGTTCGCAACCGAACCGCCATCACCGGACACCATCTTGCCGGAAACGGTCTGGAAACAGAAGCTAAGGGGCGTGGCGGCCATCGCGATCGATCTGATCACGCATAGCGGCGCAGACACGATCTTCGTGCCCCACGGCGCAGAAGTGATATCTCGCATACTTGCTGTCGCGGCCACAGCGCTCGAACGAAAACTGCTGTTCTGGGAAAGTGGCTTTTTCCCAGGCTACCTTTATCTTGATAGTCAGGCGCCGCATTTCTTCCGTGGCAAAGCGCATATAGATGCCCTGCCTGCACCGCTCGCCGCATCGACCAAGGCTCGGCAGTTCAAGGCCGCCTGGCTAGGAAGCCGACAGAGCAAATATCCCCAGAACGATACCAATCTCGAAACTCTCGAAAAATGGGCGGACGCCGATCCTCGCCCCATTCTTTTCTTGGCAGGACAGGTTCCAACCGACGCCAACGCCGTTGTCCATCTGAAAGACGAAGAGAACCTAGACGAGCTGTATCAGGCAATCCTGCAACATGTGCCCGATTCGTGGAGAATTCTGTATAAGCCCCATCCCTTAACGCCCCGAGATCCGCTTGCTGACGTAGCGCTGGCTCCAGACCGATTTCTTCGGTTGGATGTCGATCTGCACGACGCGCTAACCGCCTGCAAAGCCGTGCTCGTGCATTCGTCGAATGTGGGGCTAGAGGCGTTGCTTTATGGCAAACCTGTTCTCACACTGGGCCGGCCAATCTACGAAGGGCGAGGGCTCACAACCCATCTGGAACAGGTCAACCGGCTGTCGGGCGTGCTGACCGATTCTGGCGGCTTGCTGCTGGCTACTGAAGAGGCAGTGTTATCGTTTCTCGACCTACTCCTCGACGAAGCACTGATCGCAGATGGCGATGCCGTGGCGCTCCAGCAGCGGATACGGCGGACTGCGCCTGGAGCGCCCCAGGAACCGCGCAAGGCCTGGTATGGGGCATCTGTCCAGGCGTTGGCGGAGGCAGCGTGCACCATGAAGGCGTCGTTAGAAAAGCACCACAGAATAGACAACGCATTGCACAATCTGACCGATGAACATCGTCAGGTGCTGGAGCGCCGCATCGGCAAGGAGGCGCTCGAACTCCACCGGTTCGGCGGCCCGCCCGTGCCGAGAATCCGTTACGTTGCCCCGCCGTTGCCAGATCTGGATGCGTATCTGGATACGCCAGCACGATACCTGACCATTAGGCTGGAGGATTGCATAGACCCGTTGAACGCTCTGGATACGAACGCGGAGGTTCAGGTCTTTAGAGTGCCGACTACCCAGGCGACGCCCGGTGACGCCGTTCATGTCTTCCAAAAAGAAGATATAGAAGCGCTTGCGCGCCAGTGCGGCAAGATTGCGAGCATCGTCGGGTTTGATGATGCAGAGTTTGCCCACGCAGATAATGCTGTATCATGGGTTGTCGTATTTTCTGCAAAAGCAGTCGTACTGCCCGAAACCGGCACCGCCAAGTTCAGGCCGTGGACCATCCCACTCGATGCATTCAATTTAGCCGATGATCCGCGACCGCGCCATGACGGATTCCTTGGCGTGATCGACGCGACACGCCACCCACTTTTCGGGCCCTTTATCAACGTACCCTCAGGCGTCTGGCAGGTCTGCTGGCGAAGGCCGGCCGCATCATATGTCCATCGCCTAGCCCGCAGCGTGAGCAGTTTTATGGGAACGAATGCGCTGCTTGCTCAGGTTGAGTGGGTAGAACATATCAATGGCGAAGCCTCGACGACTGCTCAAGGTTCATTCGAAGCAGGACTGCTTACTGCAACCGCACAGCGCGGCGCACAGTACGAATTCCGCTTTTTGTTGCCACCATCCTCGAAATTAACGTCGAAGGTCTTTTCCGGCTTTAATGGCATAACGCTCCGCCAAATAAGTCGTTGACGACCTACGATTGACCCCCGCACCAAACGAACCTTAGACAAGTTCAGTACGCCAGGGCATCAGTCCAAGGCAATTGCAGGAAGCTCATGAAGCCCAACAACCCTTTGCAAGTCCTGAAGGCTGCGCCTCGCTATGCCACGATACCGATAAAGCGCTGGTCACGGAAAGCGCCCGCGCTTGTGGTGTTCATCGGCCCCAAGCCGCTATGGGGCATCGCAATCAAAGACCGTCCCGCAGCACGACTAATCTGTCGCACCCCCCAGATTAGCCAGTTCGAGTTCAATATGTCTCTGGCGCCCTGGATCTTGGCCGACAGAAGAGCCTCCGTCGTCACGGTTGATGCAGCGCCGGGCTATCTAAAGACGTTCTGCCAGCGCCATCGTGTGCCATTGAGCGTTATCGCACCGCCCAAGAAAAAGGCCTCGACGCCTGCTGCAGCGAAGCCCAAGCCGGTAATCGCCCAACCGTCGGTTCCAAACTGGTACAATCGTGACCAGGGCGTGCTGCTGAAGCAGGCCCTGCGAGGCGGCAGGCCGGTGTTCTTGTACATGCCCTGGATTCCCGAGCACGGCGACGCGGTCATCGAAGCCCTTGTGGACGACGGCTATGCCCTGGCGCCCTTCGATCTCATTCGTGACGTCGCCGACAATATCATAAGGCGCGAAGCCTTCCGCTTCGCCCGACAGCATCCCGATCTTTACCGTCGGATGGTCATTAGGCGTCTCGCGCCTATCGCAGGTCAGGTCTCTGGCTTCATCCTCACCTTCGACTGGGCCCCGATCACCAGGATCATTGTCGAGGCCTGCAAGGTGCTGGGCATTCCAACAATATTGGTGCCGCATGAGTCCGCCTTCATCAGCCAATCTCTCTACTACAGAGATCCGCTCACCAATGCGTCTATGCCCGCCTGTGATGTAACGCTGGCTTGGGGCCAACTGCAGAAAGACATATTCATTTTCCGCGGCTACGAGGAATCACGGGTTCACGTCGTGGGTGCGCCCAAGTTCGACACGTACTCCAACTCGACATCGCAGATCGACCGCGACCGCTTCCATCGACTGTTTGGCCTATCTCCGGAACGGTCGACGATCCTCTTCGCCACCCAATCCCTCGATTCCCAGACGGATACCCAGGTCGCGCGGTCGTCTCAACGCGCCGCAATCCGTGATCTGCTGCGTTATGCGGAAACGCACGACGGACAGCTTCTGGTAAGGCTGCCTCCATCCCGGGATGACATTCTCGGCGTACCGCTTCGTCAGGCGATTGCTGCATCAGATCATGCGGCCGTCGATGACGGCGAATACTATCTCATGGGTCCGGAAGAGACGGTCAGACACGTCGATGTCGTCACTTCAATCAATAGCACGATGCTGTTTGAAGGGCTCATGGCGGGAAAGCCCGCCATTTCCATGCGCTACATCGAGTTCGACAGCATCTGGGACGATACCGGGGTCGCTGTCGCCAGGGACCTGAACGAAGCATCAGACCTGCTCGACCAGGTCTTTGGCGGGACGTGGGCACGGGACGACGACCTCTTGCAGGGGGCGGCAAAAATGTTCGGCGTCGGGCAGTTTGACGGCAAGGCTGCTAGCCGTATAAAGACGTTCCTTCGCGACCAGGGACCAAACCTTCGCGACCTCGCAGGAAACACGGCGCTTGATCGTGTGAAACGCGGCCTGCGGATCGACATAGCCGCCATTCCGCAAAACCGTCCCTTGCAGGAGACGACGCAAAAGTATCTGCGCGAACTGATCAACGCCAACACCCTGCTTCGGTCACCGCCGAAGCCTACACTGGCTAATGCTGCTGCGTTCAGCGGCGTCGACGTTTTCTTGCAGTGGGGAGCCGGCGACACGCCTGAGAAAATCGCTCAGCGGGCGTTTGCGCGCCTGCTAGGCAAACCAACAGTCGTAATCGAGGATGGACTGATACGGTCGATCGACATCGGCCTGTCACTCTCGCCGGGCCTCTCGTTGCTGGTCGATGATCGCACGGCCTATTATGACGCGACACGCCCTTCACAGTTGGAGACTCAGCTTCAGGCCGGACCAGAGTTGTCATCCGAGGAGCGCAACCACGCCCGCGCCACGATTGATAAAATTGTCTCGGCGCGTATCTCCAAATACAATCATGCTCCAGACGGAACGATCGAGCTTGGACGCCCCGCCGTGCTGGTCGTGGATCAGCGAATGGACGACAGCTCCATCGCGCTGGGCATAGCGACTGCCGACGACTTCGAACGCATGGTGCTTGCCGCGCTCGCCGAATGGCCCGATCACGACGTCATAGTCAAACAACATCCCGACACCAGTCTTGGCGGACGTCCCGGCTATCTCACACCCAGCCGCCTGACTAACGCAGCCATAAACTCAGATCGCATTAGGATGGTTGACCAGGCCATCAATCCGCACGACCTGTTCGACCTTGTCGATGACGTCTATGTCGTCACGTCCGGCATGGGCTTTGAGGCGCTCATGGCTGGTAAACGGGTCCACTGTTTCGGGCTTCCGTTCTATGCGGGATGGGGGCTGACCGACGACAGAAAGCTCACCCGCCGGCGTAGCCGTTCGAGAACCTTGGAGGAGGTCTTCCACTTCACCTATGTTCGAGCGACGCGGTATTTCGATCCGGAGACCGAAGAGCTCGTCTCACCCGAAGATTTCGTGGACTTCATGGTTCGGCAGCGAGACCGTCCAAATCCGGCAATTCAACAAGATAGCCCTCAGGCAAACGGTGATTTGACTGCATAGGCTCTCGCTCCAAATTCCGACCGGCACGGCGCCGTGATCGGATCACGCATTGCCGGCGCGCGAACGGCAAGATAACCCTCAAAAATTCATCACGAGGTGACGACATGGCTTTTGGCGATAGAATCTTGGCTCAGGCACGGCAGAACAGCCTTCAACTCGAAGGATTGGCGGCTAATGAGCTAAAAAATCGCATCAACGAATACCTTCCTCCATCGCTTGGCGCTCGCCAAATGATGGAGGCTTATGCCTCGTACGCCCTCAACGGCAAAGTATCAAATGGTGACTATACCGCATTCAGAGAGACGTTTACCGAAACCCAAGGACTGAGCCATCAGGTTTTTTCGCGCGTCCTTGCCAAGCACATTCCGCAAGAAAGGTACGTCGCCGGGAATACGATGTTTCAAGTCGACGACGTAGATAATGTGGTGAGAGGCGCTGTGCGTTCACTCCAACTTAAGGGCATGTGGAAGGCGCGCTTTACGGTTCCCGACGACAAGATCGAAGCCTTAAAAGAGAAAGGTATGCTCCGATTTGGAACAGCCTATGGAGATACGATCCCTGCCATGCTCGCTGGAGCTGATGGGTGCCGCCCACAAGTAAAATCTAATTATGGCTGGGTTACCACCATTGAAGAAATGTATGAGATTAGTTCAGACTCATTGCTGATGAGCATCATTCAGCAATACCTCGGTGTACCGCCCATATTTGACACCCCGGTAATGTTTCTTAACTCGGCCGCACCGGTTGACGACAAAGGGTTATCGGACACAGCTCAACTCTATCATCACGACCTACACCGCCTTCAGTTCGTGAAATTGTTCATCTATCTGACTGACGTTGACGCAGACAGCGGCCCACATGCAATGATTCCGGGAACTCATCGAACTCGCCCCACTTCTATGTGGGCTGACGGCCGGAGATCCGACGACGCCGTGAAAGCAAGCGGTCTACTGGAGGACGAAGTGCGCATTACGGGCAAGGCCGGCACACTTTTTCTTGTAGACACATCAGCATTGCACAAAGGCGTGCATCCGAACAACAACGCGCGTCTTTTAGCGCAGGTTCAATACAGCAATTCTCTGTTCGGAAAGCCGATTCCAGCCGCCACTAGGATACTTACTCAGGCCCGAGGTGAAATGCGCGATGACCCCGACACAAAAGTCGCAGCATCGATTGTGAAACGCTACGCTGAAAAAATTGGCATCCGTTTCATGCAGGGCATGATCTAGATTGGAAGACATGCCTTCCGATTTGAACGGCGCTCACCATGCGGTGCTTCCAAGATCTGGCCCCCTTGTCGTTCTTTTGTCGGGCACGAACAAAAATGACGGTGAGTTCGATTTTTGGGGTTATGCTCAAAGAGCCTCCGCAAGTTGCATCTTGCTCAACAACGGGCAAAATCGCTGGTACCAAGATGGCGTACCCGGTTTCGGCGGTTCGGTTTCCGGCACCGCTGAGTTGATCCGAGAATGGGCATCCGCTCTGCGTGCGCCGGAAATTGTCTGCATCGGGGCCAGCATGGGAGGCAGCGCTGCAGTTCTCTATGGAACGCACGTCGACGCCCGCGTCCTCGCATTCTCGTTCGAGGCCCATCTTCGCCATCCCGGATCGCGTAGTGCGAAATATATCCCTACCGACTTCCCGCTACCTTATCCCGACCTGAGCCCCCTCATCCGGCAGTCCAAAATGCCTATCACGTCGTTATTTGGCGGCGATGACGTAATAGATGTCGCGGAATCATCGCGACTTATGGGTACGCCAAACCTCGTCCTCACATGCCTCCAGGGCGTAGATCACGCACTGCCTCGTCATTTGCGAACCACGGGGCAGTTGACGCCCTACCTAAACAATTTCGTTGCGGGGCGCACGCTACCTCGCCTGCGGAACGAAGATGATGACCTAGCAACACCCGAATACGCTAAATGCATTGCGACAGCATATAGGAGCGTTTTGGAGAAAAGGGGGATGGATGCTCTGGTGGCCGCCAGACGCGCCGTGCAGTTGCGCCCGTTCGCCCTCGTTCCGCGGCTACTCGCCGGACGCGCCTTGCTCCTGCTCAAGCAGCCAGAAGCCAGCCTTCAGCATCTAGGTGTTGCTGCAAGCTTGGATAGAACTCACGAGTCTAGACTTTTCCTCGGTCGCGCCCTTCGCGGACTGCGTAGGAATATTCAGGCTGCTGACTTCCACGCTGAGACCCTCGCAATTCACCCTAGCGCGCACAGCGTACTTTATGATCGTGCTTTAGCTTTATGGTCAGCGACGGAACGTGATGCAGCTCGCGCCGACCTCGCAAAGGCGATAGCGCTAGCTCCAAAGGCCGCAGCCTATAAAAGCCGCCTAAGCACCTGGGACGCCATCAAGGCTTGAGCCTTGAACGGCGCAGGACAGGGCAAGACAGGGTAGCATTAGCCACCCCGTCCTGCGTCGAGATCAGGCGCCGCGCGCCAAGGCGACGGCATTGAAATCGGAGATTTGGTCCGTATTCATGAAGACGTCATTGGCACCGGAATTGTACTCGAATCCTGGCCGCACAGGCGCGCCGACCTCTCCGATCCGGTTGAGCTTGTAATCCACGTCGCCCTTAAAGAACTTGATTGTCGGCGTCAGGACGTAATGATCGTAGAACTCCAGCGTCAGATGGCTGTCGTCGGCCGGACACATGATCTCGTGCAGCTTTTCTCCCGGTCGGATTCCAACGACATGCTGGTCGAGATCAGGCGCCATGGCGCGCGCAAGATCGACAATTCGCACTGATGGAATTTTCGGGACAAAAATCTCGCCGCCATTCATGCGCTCAAAATTCTTGAGGACGAAGTCGACGCCCTGCTGCAGGGAAATCCAGAAACGCGTCATGGCCACATCCGTTATCGGTAGCGACCCTGCCCCGCGGTCGATCAACCCCTGGAAAAACGGGACGACAGAACCGCGCGACCCAACGACATTGCCATAGCGCACGACAGCAAACTGTGTGCGATGCCGCCCGGCCATATTGTTGGCTGCGACAAAGAGCTTGTCGGAGGCCAGCTTTGTCGCGCCATACAGATTGATCGGATTGGCCGCCTTGTCAGTCGACAGTGCGATAACCTTGTCGACATTATTGGCGAGGGCGGCTTGGATTACATTCTCCGCTCCGTGAACGTTCGTACGGATGCACTCCATCGGATTGTATTCGGCCGCCGGAACCTGCTTCAGCGCCGCCGCGTGGATAATGAAGTCCACATCGGTGGTCGCCTGGATCAAGCGATCGCGATCGCGCACGTCGCCTATGAAATATCGCATGCACGGGTCGTTATAGACCTGTTGCATTTCAAACTGCTTCAGTTCATCGCGTGAGTAAATTATCAGGCGACTTGGCTTATACCGCTCCAGTATCGTTCGAACATACATTTTGCCGAACGAACCGGATCCGCCGGTGATCAGTATGGATTTGTCGTCAAACATATCTAAATCAGTCTTCTGTAATTCTTGGAGATTCTAGTCTGCGTCGTTACGCCGCCGCTCGATGCGAAGCTTTTGTAATTCTGTTCGCTAGCGCCGTAACATTGGGGTCGCCATCGGCCAAATAGTTAAGGATGTCATCCTCGAACCAATGTGGAGTATCCTCGAGTTTGTTTGTAAGAGGCCGGAAGTGGTAGCGGTACGGAACCGCTAGCCGTTCGCCACTCATATAGTGGATCCAGGCCGCAGCACGCTCTGCCAAGTCTTGTGGCACACTGGCAGCCTCTTCGAAACGCAGAAGCTTGCGATAATGGTTCCTGTCCCGCGGAACAACGTGACCGATCGGGTAGTCGATAGGGGCGAAGTCAGAACACAGCACAGCCGGCACCCTGACTAGCCCCAATTCGATCGCCGTAGTGCCATTGTAGATGACACCAAGGTCGACAAGCTCGGAAATATCACTGACATCGAACCAGTCTGGATAGGCGATGATGACGTTATCCGGCAGATCGTCGACGATCAGGTCCGTCAACCGCTCGGTCATAAAAGTCGCGATCTCGTCACGCATCTCGTGAGGATGCGGCTTGATCAGCAATAGTGTTTGCGAGTTTCGGACCGAGTCGACCGTATGGTTGATCCAGTCTTTCATGTTCGCATGGGCGGGCCCCCCGTCCGTCGGTGCTCCCATGTCGCAGACAACCTTGCCGAACAAACAAGCTACGCGCCCGCCGCCACGCTTCCATTCCTGGACGCGTTTTCTTAACGCCAAAGCTTCTGGTGGAGGCGTTGGCGCTTCGCGCGCAGCGCGGCGCACGCGCGTGACCGCTTGCACGCTTGCCAGATTGGCCGCACCGAACGCCTCGCGGTCCTTGTACCAGGCCAGAAAATCTCGCGGAACAGGGAAGCTGGCCGTCCTGATTTCAGGATGCGCAGTGACATTGCGCAGTCCCGCTTTCATCGAATAGTGCCGGCTGAAATTCGCGAAGTAGTTCTCATACCCGTTCGTCGCATGGACACAGAAAAACTTCTGCGGATCGCCTCGCTTGGCGCAATAGAAACGCACGATGGCGTCCGGCAGCCTGGCTTGGTAAGAGACCACGGTTCCCACATTCAACTGCATCCTGCCCAGTTCGCTGCACGCTGTGTGGAGAACCGTTCCAAGCACCTGTGTCCAGTTCACCAACCGACCCAGAAATGGCTGGAGAGCCGGGCAGGTGAAATCCACCGAAAAGCGCCGACGATTAATGGCTGCTTCTTCCCAAAGTATCTGCGACATGTCGACGCCGGCCCAAGCCAATCGCCCCTTCTCCAAGTTCGCCACAAAGTCGTCGATTGGTATGAAGTTAGCGGCTATCGACGGATTCAATTGCCCGTCCTGGGTTATACAGCCAATAAATTTGTCGATGCGGGGGTCGCCAGTTGCTTCGCGAGGAAGAACACCCTGAACAAGAGGAATGACGGCCCACCCCTGACGCTTCAGCTCCATCAACACGACTAGAGGATATTTCGTCAGTTGCTGCGCGTTTCGCGGCGCAAGCATGACGACCCCCTTCGGATGGCTAGGCTGCGGCACGGACTTAAACCAGCGTGCGGTGTCGCGAAGAAATCGCAGTTCGTCGCCGCGTCTGATTAACGTCCAGTGCCGCCAAGGGTCGAATTGCGCCGGACGCTCAATCAAGGTGGCGCAGATATCATCGCATAAAGTCAATGCCTTGGCGAACCGTCCCTCGCGCTGCAGGATCCGCACATATTCGTAGACTGCATAGGACTGTTTGACCGCGGGAGGGAGCGCTTCGAAAAACGCGTGCGCCATATCGTGGCGACGCGAATGCAAGGCCCACGACAAGAAACTTCGGATCTCATGATCCTTCTTGGGCGCTCCTACCCCTGCGATCAAAAGCGCCGTGCGCTTGGCATGGTCTGGTCTGATCCGCACCAGCGCTTCGGCGATCACCCACAGCATCGCCTTGTTTTCCGGCTGACCGAGATACCGCACCAGCGCTCGTTCCGAGAGGGCTGCGTCATCTTGAAAACCCAGTTCGTCAGCCAAACGATTGACCTGGATTAAAAGACGAACACCGGCCGAGGCATCCACACTATCAAGCTTTGCACTCCCTGCCAGAAGCGGCCTCCACGATCCCCGAATGAGGTCGTATGCCCGACGCGCTTGGTTGTAGGCGTCGTGGTAATCAGGTTCACGCCGCAGGCCCTGCCGGAACATCGCGCGAATGGCTGCAAGCTTTTCGGACAGGGTATTCGAGGCTTCGAAATTGGCCCAACAAGCTTCCAGGTAGGCCGTCTGCATTCGGGCCTGTAATAGGACCTCGGTATCCACGGCGCTGGCTCGGACCGCTGATGGAGCGATGTCAGACGCCGAGTCGAGCGTCCCCGCCTCCACGCCGCCAATATCAGATGTAGCGTTATCAGCCAAGACAGCCTTGGCCGACCAGGCCATCTTATCGCGAGCGACGGCGTCCACCATCCGCAAAATTCTGGCGAAGCGACCCTGGACACGCAAATAAGCGTCGGGGTCCGTGGCGATCACTGTTGCGGCCACCGCAGTCTGAACAACCTCATTCGCTGCTGCGAACTCTTCTAGTCGTGCGAGCGCAAAGGCGTGGGCATAAGTGATCAACACACTAGAAGGGTGAGATTTTGTCGCCTCAACGCAGGCCGCGATCAGCGGCCCTATGTGTTCTCGGTCCGAAAGAAGCGCCTCAAGGGTTTGAGCAGCCTTGCGAGGAATGGCGAGGTTGAGTTCGCTAAGCCGACCGGCTGAAATCAGCAGAGCGACAAGCGATTCATGGCTCACGACCTCGCCCGCTGCTCGCTCTGATAACAAGCGTTGGAGCGCCACCTCGTAGTCCTGAGCCGACTCCGGTCGCCCTGCCGCGACCTCGGCCTGTATCAACCGCTCAAGAATGACAGGGCTTCCAGGCGTATTTCGGTCAAGCGCCCGCAGAAGTTCTGAAGCCTTGCCGGCGAGCCCCGCATCCAAAAGCATTGATGACACGCGAAGCCGCCATGCCGTCGCGGCGACGGCTCCGGACGAACCGTCGCTATCGGACAGGATCATCCGATCAAATCCCAACTCATTCGATCGCCCCTCTTGGCGGATTTGGAAATCCTGCGTCCAATCAAGACCTCAAGATATTTCGGAGGCAATCCAAGTCCCGGGCGGATACTGCGAAGATTGTCTTTTGTTAGGACGTCGCCAGCCTGCATATCCTGAGCTATATACAATGATCGACGACGGTTGCGGGCATTCACCTCAACATCGGTTGGTCCATACTTAACTTGCCCAAGCGCCTGGCGTGCGCGATGCGCTTCCTGAACCAGAGAAGCCAATTCATCAGGTTCGGCCGAAAACGCAGCGTCAACGCCTCCGTCGGCACGATTGAGGACGAAATGCTTTTCGATAACGGTCGCGCCAAGTGCGCAGGCTGCGACTGGCACGCCGATGCCCATGGTGTGGTCTGACAGCCCCACTTCACATCCCAACAGTTGAGCCATGTGAGGGATGGTCAACAGGTTCGAGTGTTCCGGCGGCGCTGGATAGTTGCTGGTGCATTTCAACACGACCACATGCGGACACCCGCCGGTACGCGCCGTATCCACCGCTTCCGCTATCTCTTGGATCGTGGCCATCCCTGTCGAGATGATCATTGGCTTGCCGGTAGCGGCCACACGCTTGATCAGCGAAAGATCAATACACTCGAAGGATGCGATTTTATAGCAAGGGACATCCAGACTTTCCAAAAGGTCGACTGCGGTCGAGTCGAATGGAGAGGAAAAACAAAAAATGCTGCGTTCCCGCGCGCGCTGCATTATCGGCGCATGCCACTCCCATGGGGTATGGGCCTCCGCGTACAAATCATATAGCGCCCTGCCCTTCCAGAGCGACTTCGGATCGTTGATCACGAATTCGCCCTGAGCAATATTGAGCGTCATCGTATCTGCAGTATAGGTCTGCAGCTTAATCGCGTCCGCGCCGGCATCGGCCGCGGCGTCAACGATCTTCAATGCCTGCTCAAGCGAGCCATTATGATTGCCTGACATCTCCGCAATGATGAACGGAGACATATCGCCATCGTCAGTATATGCGGTCAGGATTTGCTTCAGACGACTCATTTCGAACCTCGTTTTATGGGCGTCGTTGCGGCGCACCAAGTGTCATACACATCGGCCAAAGCTTTCTCCAGCGGCCACTCAATACACCATCCTAGGCCGGTGGAGGCTGCGGTTGTGTCCATATAAGGCCCTGCAGCGCCTACGGCAGGATCATCTTCGAATCGGACTTCCACATCGGGAAATGCATTGGCTACGGCTAAAGCCATTTCCTCCAAGCGATAGGCGCGGCCGCTGCCGATATTGAAGAGGCCGTTCCGTGCATTGGGTGCAATAGCGGCCATGAAGGCGCCGACGATATCCTTAACGTAGAGTTGGTCGACGCCGACATGTCGATTGCCTCGAACGATTAACGGCTCTTTCCTGGACGCCTGATCGATAAATCGCATCAGCACTGCGGAGAGCCGCTCACCATAGCCAAAACCGGCCGCCAGTCGCAGGCTCGTAGTTTGCATATGGCCGGACCGCCCCCACAGGTCCACGAGACCTTCACCAGCGATTTTGGACCAACCATACGGGTTAAGTCCCGAAACCTTATCGCTTTCTTGATAGGGAACCGCGTTGGCTTGCGAATAGGCGGCGATGGTTGAGGCAAAAACGAATTTCTTGACGCGAGCCGAAGCTGAAGCGTCTAAAAGGCGCTCCAGCAACGATAGATTGGGTTCAACAAAAGGCGTGATGGATAAAAGATGATCAGATCTTTGGCTGCGACGTCCAGCGAGATGAATGACTACATCCACCTGGGCTAGAAGGGACTCCAGATGCGGGAGCGAGTAATCCGTATGAACTTGCAACAAATCCGTGGAGCCAGACAAAGCAACCGCCTCAGAGCGGCCAACACCGACTACGGTATTGCCTTGGCCGCGCAGCGCTGTAGCAAGATATCGACCGATAAACCCGCTAGCACCGGTTATCACCACCTTCATTCCTGACACTTGCGGACGTAATAGCCCACGACCTCGAGACGGCCGTTGATGGGAAGTATCGGCTCGCCATCCTCGTAGCGATACTCGTGATAAATGGCGTCCTTGGGTTTCGGGAAAGCACTTGCATCAAAAACCGTTCCGGGAGGCGCTTGCTGGAACATCAGTTCGTACACCCCATCTGGATCGTCCCCCTTGGCGGCCGCCGAGACATCTTCACCCAACAATCTGCGCACTGAGAGGTCGAGGAAGTCGAGGTTTCTCGACGCCTTCATCAACCGCCATATGTGACAACCGTCCAGTCTGGGCGCGATCTCAATGATGCGAGGGCCTTGGGATGTGGCTTTCATCTGGAAATACAGGGCACCATCCTTGATGCCCAGCAGAGCGATTACCGCCTCAACCAGTTCCGTGCCCTGGCGACAGACTTCCTCGTCGACGGCAACCGGAGGGATCAAATGCCCACGGGGCACGCCGACAAGGTGATCGCCATGGACAAGGCGTTCCGAAACCTCGTTCACAATCGCGCAGCCGTCAGCCACGAGAACATTATAGGAAATCTCGACACCATCCAGCCAACCCTCCACAATGGCGGTGCCGGTTGGCGATAAGGCGATTGCATTTTGAAGTGCTGGCTCCAGACCATCCGCCGACATCACCTTCGCAACCCCGCGCTGGCCCTGAGAGTCCGCAGGCTTGACCATGCAGGGATAGGCAGACCATTTCGCACAATCAGCGATCGTGCGCGCCCTCACGTAGGGCACTACGCTTAAGCCTGCGTCGTTTAATTTGCCGCGAAGAGCCGCCTTGTCGTCCAACAAAGCCACAAGCGCCGGATCGAAATAATAGGGCAGCCCCAAGGCTGAGGACGCCTCGACAACTGCTGGCACAGCGATGTCCGACGAGACCGAATAGACCAGATCAGCCCTAATCTCCTTAGCGAGTGCTGTGACTCCCTGGACGTCGCTCACATCCTGGAGCTTGAACGCATTTGCAAGTTTGGCGCCAGTTCCCCCCGGTCTGTGCGCGCATACTGTCACCGACCAGTCGTGCTGAACCAAATATCGGATCAGGTCAGCTTGACCTGCATTCGCCCCTAGAACCAGGGCGACGCTTTTCTTGGCGTCCATCAAATCACTCCAACAAGGCGTTGAACCAGCCTTTCGCAACCACCGCCATCGACGCTCGCTACTCCAGCACGCGACATTTCAGCAACTCTGGCAGGATCAGCGCATAAAGAGGTCACACGGATGACTAGCCCTTCCAATGACAAGGTGTCGAGGCCTCCGGCGAATACGGCTGCGTGGCGCTCCTCCCACCCCACGGCCTGACGGTTCTGATTATCAGCCATGGCGACGATAATCATAGGAAGCCCAAGAGCCGCAGCTTCGAATGTGCTGGTACCGCCACCAATAATGGCAAGTTGGCAGGCGCGATATTCTGCGACGACATCGGACGGGTTCACCGATAAGGTGACGCGGCCTTGCGCATTGTAGTTGATCCATTCCGAGATACTATCGTTGCGCGGATTCCGTTTACCGGACATGACCCGGAATTCTACGTCTGGCGGCCCGTCAGCAATAAGCGCCGACAGCAGACGGATGACCAACCCCTGATCATCCCCCCCCCCGAACGACAGCAGAATGCGCGACACCCTGCCTGATGGAAGCTCGGTGCCCCCCCCCCGGAATTCCGGCCTCAGAACCGCGTACTCGGGACCGAGCAGGAACGTCGCTTGCGGGTTTTTCACATGGTCGATGTATCGCGCGGCGGTTTCGCCTGGCCCTGCATTCACAATCCAATCGCCCCAAAACGCCGGCGGCGAAGATGCGTTGAACTGCTGCATCCACGTAAGTCCGTGTTCGCGCAGACAAAGCTGGTACTCGTCATCGACACGATAGTCGTCGATGACGGCGACGCGCGCGCCGAAGATGCGGCAGGCCTCTACAAGGCCCCGAGCATCGGAACCGGAATCTACCCACGGACGGGGCAGCCATGCATGGAAAAGGCCGTCGTCGGCCGGCTCACGCCAGTTTTCGTCAGGCCCATACATCACAGAAGGCACGCCCCGCGCTCTCAAGGCGGCCGCCAACGTTCGACTCCGCATCAAGTGACCAACCCCGACATTTGAGGAGGCGTTGCAGCGAAAGACAATCATCACTCAGGCCGACGCCCGTCAAAGAGCGCGCGAAATGCCACCTCCGCCGTCAACCAGTCCTCCGGCGTGTCGATGTCATGAACCCGCCATCTCGGAAGCGCGATAGGCATGGAGTGGGACGCGAAAACAGGAAGCTCTTCGATAAACGCAAGCGAATCACCAAAATAGAACTGGCCCGCGTCGTGCCAAGCTTCTTCGAGATCCTGCGACCTCGTGGTGCGATACTCCGGATATAGCATTTCTACGCCGCCCGAAGGCATTTGACGCAAAGCCCGTTGTATAGGGTAGGGGTAGCTTGAAGCGGCGAAGGCATAGCGGAAGCCTCCCTCCTCGATCGCCTGCCATCCCTTTTTCAGATCGTCGGGCTGCAGAAACGGTGCGGTAGGGTAGATGCAACAGGCGTGGCTCACCAGCGCCCCTTCGGCCGACTGAACATGCCGAAGCGCATGTGATACGACCGGCTTGGTCGGCGTATAGTCGTCCGCCAGTTCGGCAGGGCGAAGAAACGGGACTGTGGCACCTTCCTCGATAGCAATAGTTGCGATTTCTTCGTCGTCGGTCGAAACAATAACTTGATCGAAAAGTTCACTTGCGAGAGCGGCCTCAATTGACCAGGCGATCATAGGGCGGCCCCCAAACAGCCGAATATTCTTTCGAGGGATGCGCTTTGACCCCCCACGCGCGGGGATGACAGCTATACGCATCTCAAATGCTCAGCTTCCGTACTGCGTCGATCACCGTCGCGACATCGCCATCGGTCATGGCCGGGAAAAGCGGGATGCTGAGCGCCCGCTCATAATAACGTTCCGCGTCAGGATAATCGCCGATCTGGGTCGAGAAGTGATCGCGATACCAAGGTTGTAGGTGAACGGGAATATAATGCACCTGAGTGCCCACACCAGCATGGCGAAGCTGCGCCATGACATCGCTTCGGCTCTTGCCGAGCGATGAAAAGTCGACTTGCAGAACAAACAGGTGATAACAGACTGACTGTTCAGCGACATGAGGCAATGTCAACCACTCCAGACCAGCCAAACCCTTGTGGTAGGCGTCTACAATCTGCTGGCGGCGTATGCAGAAACCATCCAGTTTCGCGAGTTGCGAAAGCCCCAACGCCGCCTGCAACTCAGTCATTCGATAGTTGTAGCCCAGCATTTGCTGTTCATAGAACCATGGTCCAGGGGCTTTCGCCATCTGCTCGGGCGCACGTTCGAGACCGTGGGAGCGAAGCAGCACCATGCGGTCATACAGGGCGCGATCGTTCGTCGTGATCGCGCCGCCTTCACCTGTGGTCATAGTCTTGACGGGGTGGAACGAGAAAACTGTAGCGTCCGAATAGCGACAATCGCCAACTTGACCGCCATCCGGATATTGTGAGCCGATGGCGTGGGCGGCGTCCTCCACCACGCGCAACCCATGCTCCGTGGCTACGGCCTGAAAACGCTTCATGTCAGCCGGTAGCCCAGCAAAGTGGACGGGCGCGATAACCCCCGTCGCATCATTGATCGCCCGGGCGGCGGCTTCCGGGTCCAGGTTCAGAGTGCGCGCATCAATGTCGGCGAAGCGCGGCGTGATGCCCGCGTAAGCCATCGCGTTTGAAGTCGCGACGAAAGTGTTTGGGCTGGTGATCCCTTCCCGCCCTTCCAACTGCATGGCGGCGTAGGCAACATGAAGCGCAGCTGTCGCGTTTGCCAAGACCAGACAGTGCTCAGCCCCGACACGGGCAGCCAACTTTGACTCGAACTCTGAGATGCGCTCGCCCTGCGTCAGGAGAGGCGACCTTAGCGCTGCGACAACGGCAGCCTCGTCGGCGTCGTCGATCCACTGT
>NZ_SPVH01000005.1 GCF_004614235.1 Brevundimonas intermedia
GCGGCGTCCCTTCTCCTCGTCAGCGCCTGCCAGCGCGAGGAGGCCGCGCCCGCGCCGGCCCCCGCGCCCGTCGCGGCGCCGACGCCCGTCGTCACCGTCGCCCCCTCGCCGACCCTGGATCGCGCAAGCCTGCTGCAGGCCATGGACCTCGCCGCCTCGGCCTTTGCGGCGGGGCGTGAGGTCGGGGGCGCGTCCCTGGCAGGCAGGCGGTTCGTCGTGCGCCAGGCCTTTGGCTGCGGCGGTCCAGCGCCATCGCCTGTCCAGGCGAACGCCAACGAAGGTCTGCCCGCTCTGACCTGGGGCGAGGGTCGTCAAAGTTTGAAGCTTAGCCTGGCGCCTGGCGACTGGTCGCAATCCGCCCTGATCGCGGACGACGCCGAGACCTGGGAGGCGGCCGAGGGCTTCTGGCTGGCGCGCCCCTGGCTACGGGCCGAGGGATGTCCGGCCGCGCAGGGCGATCCTCTGGCCCAGGGTCAGGCGTGGCCGCAGACCATGGGCCTGGCGGCGGTCTTCAAGGAGGGCGGCTCGCGGACCGGGCGCCGTAACGGACGCGCCTATGAGTTCACCGTGCGCGGCGAGGGCGACCAGCCGCCCGTCGCGCCGTCCCAGGGATATCGCTTGGTGCTGGAGGGCCGCATGGCCGCCTTCGCCGACGGCCGCGCCATTCGTTGCCGCGCCGCCAGCCCCGACCAACGGCCGGTCTGCATCGGTGCGGTTCAGCTAGACAGGGTCGCCTTCGAGGACGCCGACGGCAAAATGCTCAGCGAATGGCGCGGCGGCTAAGGTTCAGGCCGATATAGGCTGCGGCGCAGAGCCGTCGTCCACGTCCTGTTCCGAGGCCGGCGATGTCCGTACCTGCATCATTGTCGCCAGGCGATCCACGGCCATCGCCATGGCGGCCTGGTCGTCCAGCGACAGGCGGGCCAGGCCGGAGATGAAGCCGTCGCCGAGAAGGCCGGGCGAGGTGCTCAGCGCCTGTCGTCCCGCATCCGTCAGCCGCACATGGACCACGCGGCGGTCGATGGTGGAACGATAGCGGACGGCCATTCCCTTGGCCTCCAGCTTGTCCAGCACGGCGACCACCGTGGGGGGCGACATCGAGACGTCGCGCGAGATGGCGCTGGTGCTGACCTCGCCCAGGGCGCGGATGGATTGCAGCACCAGAAGCTGGGGCAGGGTCAGGCCCGTCAGGCGCGCGATCTCGCGTGACCGGACATCGATGGCCTGGGCGATGCGCCTGACCGAGCGGACTAGGGACGCCGTGGGATCGACCGGCGCATCGGCGGTCGGCGCGGTCGGAAAATCGCTCATCGGGTTGAACTCTTTCGTGTCCGAACCATTTGTACGCGCTGCTTCCACAATTCAAGGAGGACCCATGTGCGGTCTTAGCGGCGAGATCAATTTCGACGGACGACCGGCCGACGCGGGCGCCGTTCAACGCATGACCGATGCGCTCTCGCCCCGTGGACCGGACGGGTCCGGCATCGTGATGCGCGGCCCGGTGGGGCTGGGTCACCGACGCCTGAAGATCATCGATCTGTCGGAAAAGGCGCAGCAGCCGATGGTTGACGCCGACCTGGGCGTGACCTTGGCGTTCAACGGCTGCATCTACAACTATCCCGAGCTCCGCGAAGAGCTGCGGGGAATGGGGTTCCGCTTCTTCTCGCACGGCGACACCGAGGTCATCATCAAGGCCTGGAAGGCCTGGGGCGAGGCCTGCGTCGAGCGGTTCAAGGGCATGTTCGCCTTCGTCCTGCATGAACGCGACACCGGCCGTACAGTCATCGCCCGCGACCGGTTCGGCATCAAGCCGCTGTATCTGGCCGAACAGGGCAAGCGCCTGCGTTTCGCCTCGACCCTGCCGGCCCTGCTGGCGGCGGGCGATGTGGACAAGACCATCGATCCGGTCGGCCTGCACAATTACATGACCTTCCACGCCGTGGTGCCGCCGCCGCACACCATCCTGAAGGGCGTGAAGAAGTTTCCGCCGGCGACCATTCGCGTGATCGAGGCGGACGGAACGGCCAAGGACCGCCTCTACTGGCAGCCCGACATGACCCGCCATGCCGAGGACGCGTCCCTGACGGCAGAGGACTGGCGCGACCGGGTGCTGGACAGTCTGCGCGATGCGGTGAAGCGCAGGATGGTCGCGGACGTGCCGGTCGGCGTCCTGCTGTCGGGCGGAGTGGACTCCAGTCTGATCGTCGGACTGCTGGCGGAACTGGGACAGAAGGATCTGATGACCTTCTCGGTCGGCTTCGAAGAAGCCAATGGCGAGAAGGGCGACGAGTTCGTCTACTCCGACCTGATCGCCAAACACTACGGCACCAAGCACCACCAGATATTCGTGCCGCACCAGCGCCTGATGGAGGCCCTGCCGGGCACCATCGGCGCCATGTCGGAGCCGATGGTCTCCTACGACAACGTCGGCTTCTATCTGCTGAGCCAGGAAGTATCGAAACACATCAAGGTGGTGCAGTCGGGCCAGGGCGCCGACGAGGTGTTCGCCGGCTATCACTGGTATCCGCCGATGCTGGGCGCGACCGACCCGGTCGAGACCTACGCCAAGGCCTTCTTCGACCGCAGCCACGCCACGCTGAAGACCCAGCTGAACGGCGCCTATATGGCCGACACCGACGTCAGCCGCGCCCTGGTCGAGGCTCATTTCGCCCAAGGTCGCGCGGCGACGCCGGTCGATCAGGCTCTGCGTCTGGACAGCCAAGTGATGCTGGTCGACGATCCGGTGAAGCGGGTCGATAACATGACGATGGCCTGGGGTCTGGAGGCGCGCGTCCCCTTCCTCGACCACGAGCTGGTCGAGCTGGCGGGGCGCATCCCGCCCGAGCACAAGCTGTCTCAGGGCGGCAAGGGCGTGCTGAAGGAGGCCGCCCGCCTTGTGATCCCGTCCGAGGTGATCGACCGCAAGAAGGGCTATTTCCCTGTGCCTGCGCTGAAATACATCCAGGGGCCATATCTGGAGATGGTGCGCGAGGCCCTGACCAATCAGGCGGCGCGCGACCGCGGCCTGTTCGAGCCCGCCTATCTGGACACCCTGTTCGCTGATCCGACCGAGCACATCACGCCCTTGCGCGGGTCGGAGCTGTGGCAGGTCGCGGTCCTCGAAATGTGGATGCAGCAGCATGGCGTCTGACATCCGCCCCGAGCGGTCAAAGGCTCACCGGCTCAAACGCCTGCGCCACGAAGGCCTGAAGCCCCCGGTCCAGTCCGGCGATGGACCTGCGCCCGACGCCGTGCTGGATTGCGGCTGGGGGCGGCTGCTGTTCGCCCAGACCTTCGAGACGGCCGAGCCTCTGGTTGAGGCCCTGCGCGCCGAGGGGCCGGACCGGCGCGACATCGCCTTCTATGTCCGCAATCCGCATGTCCTGCTGGCCTCGGCGCCGCAGGAGCTGTTCCTGGATCCGTCGCACACCTTCCGTCTGGAACTGGCCACCTATCGCCCCAGCCGCCGCCAGCCGAGGGGCTTCACCGTCCGTCGCCTGACGTCGGAGATGGACGCCCAGGCGGTCAACGACATCTACACCAAACGCAAGATGGTGCCGGTTCCGCCCGACTTCTTCTGGTCCCACCGCGACGACCGGACCATCACCTATTTCGTCGCCGAGGATA
>NZ_SPVH01000006.1 GCF_004614235.1 Brevundimonas intermedia
TCCCGTAAGGTATCATTCCGAACTCCTGACTGGCGCCGCTACACAGCGCATCTTGGTTGAATGGGACATATTGGTAGCCGCAATCACCTATTGGCCATCGGTCGCGATTGGCTTCAAAACTCGACCCGAACATCCAATAGCTCAAACACCCCCCCCAACGCGCCTTCCGTCAGGATGATGCGCAATTCCGCCTTCTCGGCTTCGATCCACAGGCGTTCGGCCGAAACCTCGAAAACGCCAGCCCTGCCCGGCTTGAACTCGAACAGGCTGTAGTCGGCCGTCGCACCCCATTCCAGACGATAGGTGTGGCGGCAGGCCCAGCGGTCGACGGAGAAGCGGGCCGTGGCCCGCCACAGGCCCGGCGTCAGCACGTCATACGGCCCCCACACCAGGGCGCGGGCGCGCCCGGCGATGTCCATGCGCTGAACCCGTTCGCGGGCGTCCGCCTCGCGCATGTCGTAGCGGAACTTGTCGGGCGGCCAATGCAGGCTGTCGCCCGCCGCCGACGTCGTCGTCTCGCCCACCGTCAGACCGCCTTCAGCCAGGTGTAGATGTCCACCGCCTCGGCCACATCCTCGAAGATGCGCGCCTGACCGCTCTCGATCAGCAGGGCTCTGTCACAGTATTTTGTGATCAGATTGGTGTTGTGCGAGGCGATCATGAAGGCCCGGTCGGCGCGTTTGCTGAACAGTTCCTCGTTGCACTTCTTCTGGAAGCGCGCATCGCCGACGGCGACAAGCTCGTCCACCAGATAGCAGTCGAACTCGATCGCCAGCGACAGGCCGAACGCCAGGCGCGCGCGCATGCCCGACGAGAAATGCTTGGCCGGCTCCTTCAAGGCGGGGCCCAGTTCGGCGAAATCGTCGACGCGCGCCAGGGTCTCGGCGTAGTCCTTGCCGTAGAGGCGGGCCAGAAAGCGAATGTTGTCCAGGCCGCTGAGGCTGCCCTGGAAGCCACCGCCGAAGCCGATCGGCCATGACGAACTCATACGCCAGTCGATATAGCCGTTCGTCGCCGGCAGCACCCCGCCCAGCATCTTTATCAGGGTCGATTTGCCTTGGCCGTTCCGACCGAGAATGGCCAGCCGCCCTCCCCGCTCCAGCGTGAAGTTCAGATCCCTGAACAGGGTCTTTCCGGCATGACGGTAGGTCTTGGACAGGCCGGAGACCTTCAGGCCGACGGGGTCCAGCGGGGCGAGAACGGTCGTCACTCCTGGCGATGCTCCCGCAGGCCCGCCCACAGAAGGCGTCCCAGCAGGAAGATCATCATGCTGCTGAGGAAGACGATCAAGATGGCGCGAAGACGCTGCGGCTGGGTGGCGCGGTCGGGCAGGTTCGGCTCGACGATCCGGTCCAGATACAGCTTCTGACGGCGCGCGTCCTGCTGGGCGGTCAACAGGGCCGCCGACGCCTCGGTCAGCGCACGGTTGGCCAGCTCGCCCTGCAGGACCAGGCCTTCGTAGGTCGAAATCTTGGGCACCAGAGAACTCTCGTCGCCGACCAGCTTCGCCCGCTCCTGAGCCACCTGCGCCTCATAGGCGGCGATGCGCGACCGAACGGTCGGCAGTTGTGGGCTTTGCGGCGCCGACTGCTGGATCTGGGCGTATTCGGCACGAAGCTGGGCCAGGGTCGAGAGCAGGCCCGAGATCAACTGGGTCGATTCAGCGGCGGCGGTCTGAGGGTCGATGAAACGTTCACGATTGCGGAACGACGTCATCTGTTGCTGGATTTGAGCGCGGCGGGCGGTGGCTTCGACCACGGCCTGTTGGGCCTCTGCGATGGCGTCGGCGGCCGACCGTTCGTTGAGGCGATTGACCAGGTCCTCGCCCGATCCCAGCAGCGCGAGGTTCATGGCGCGAGCATCCTGCGGCGTGAAGGCCTGCACCCTCAGCATCGTGATGCCGCTGGCGCCGTTATAGCCAACCGTCACAAAGCGTTTCAGCGCCTTGAACCGCGCTTCCTCTGATGGACGGCCGAACGGCCCCGGATAGCGCGAAAACAGATCTGCGCCGTTGCGGGAGAACACCTTCTCCAGATCAAAGCGGGCGTCCAAAGTGTCGGCGGCGCCTCGGGAGCCCATATATTCCTGCACGACGAAAGAATCGGAGACGCCGGCGGAAAGCCCGACCCCCTGCAGAACCATCCCCAGATTGTTCGGCCGCGCATCCTCGGTCTTTCGCACGATGAAATGCGCCTCGGAAACATAGCGCGGCGTGGCGATCAGTCCCCAATAGATGATCGCAATGAGCGTCGGCAAAACCACGACGATCAGAAAGGGCAGGGGCAGTTTCCGGCGGAGGGCGGCCAACCCACGCGGCCGCGCAGCCCCCTGCTCAGGCAAGGCCCCGATATATCGCAGTTGTTCAGCCATGAGAGGCGATCAGCTCCAGAAGGAATTTATTCGACATCGATATAACCTTCCGCATTCTTGACCAGCACCAACCCGATCAGAAGTAGCAGAAACGCAGTGGCCGTAGCGTAGGCCACGTTGAAGTGGGTTGGCACAAACTCGCCGAACACGCCGGCGCGGATCATTTCGATGGCGTTGGGATAGGGCACAAGCAGATACCGTTCACGCACGTTCTCAGGCAGCCAGTCCACCATGAAGAACACGCCGGAGAGCGGGATCATGGCGTAGCTGAGTAGCGGCACGATGCGCTCCATAACCTCGAAACGCGTCGCGAGACCCGAGAATATGAACCCCGTGCCTGTCGCCATGATCCACATCAGAAACCAGCCGAAATAGAGCAGAAGCCAGTCATGAGGCACATCGACCTGGCGAAACAGAATCAACGTCAGATACACAACAATGAAGGCGGCAGTGGCCCCGGCCAGCTCGAGAATACAACGCGCCAAATAGAAGTGCAGAGGTCCCAGGGCACGATGGTAAAGAAGCCCCAGATTTGAACCGACCGCACTGATGCTGAAGCTGATGCTGTGCCGAAGCAGCAAAAGGCACATGTAACCCGTCATCACAAACGGCGCGACGGCGAGACCATGACCATTGTGATGGCGGATGAAAATCCACATGACGATCACACCGAAGCAGAACATCAAAGGTTCGCCGACGACCCACAGGAAGCCCAGCCCCCGCCTGCCGTAACGGGTCGCCATCTCGCGCATCATCAGCGCGCCGAGAATTTGCGATTGCCGGACAACAAAAGAACGGCTCATGCTTGGGTGCATTTCATCAATAACGCCAAGCGAATGGCCGGCTCTCGGCGCCACAGACGAGAAGCGCCGCGAGAACATACCGTCGCCCACGCGGGAAGCAAGCACTGCAACACAACGCCGGCCTCAGAGATTCAGCAGCGCCGGGTCGCCGCCTTGGGCCGCAATGTTCACGCTGATCGCTTTTTCGGCCGCGTAGCGGATCAGGCTGTTGGGACCGCCTGCCTTGGGACCCGTTCCCGACAGACCCTCGCCGCCGAACGGCTGGACCCCGACCACGGCGCCGGTGATCGAGCGGTTGACGTAAACATTGCCGGCGGGAACCAGATCCACAACCTCGTCGGCGAAGGCTTCGATGCGGCTGTGGATGCCCAGGGTCAGGCCGTAGCCGCGCGCGGCCAGCTTGCCGGCGACCGACTTCAGGTCGGACGGGGCGTAGCGGTAGATGTGCAGGATGGGGCCGAAGACTTCGCGTTCCAGAAAGTCGGGCGTGGGGATTTCGGCGATGGTCGGGGCGAACAGGTCGCCCTTTTCGGCGCCGAGCGGCAGGTCGGCGCGGGCGATAATTTTCGCTTCCTTCGACAGGCGCTCGACATGGGCTTCCAGGGCGCGACGCGATTCCGGGTCGATGACGGGACCGATGTCGGTCTTGGGATCGGCGGGGTCGGCAACGGTCTGGACCGCGAGCGCTCCCTTAAGACCCTCGATCAGGGCCTCGCCCGAATCCCTGGGCACATAGAGGACGCGCAGGGCCGAGCAGCGCTGGCCGGCCGAGCCGAAGGCCGACTGGATCACGTCGTCGATCACCTGTTCCTTCAGCGCCGTGGTGTCGATGAACATGCCGTTCAGGCCGCCGGTCTCGGCGATGAAGGGGATGATGGCGCCGGGGCGGGCGGCGATGGACCGGTTGATGGCCGCCGCCGTATCGGTGCCGCCGGTGAAGGCTACACCGTCGATCCCCGGATGCGTGACCAGGGCCGCGCCCACCGTCTCGCCGCGTCCGGGAACCAGGGCCAGCAGGTCCGGGTTCAGACCGGCCTTGTGATACAGGCGCACAGCCTCGGCGGCGATCAGCGGCGTCTGTTCGGCGGGCTTGGCCAGGACGGCGTTGCCGGCGGCCAGGGCGGCGGCGATCTGGCCGGTGAAGATGGCCAGGGGGAAGTTCCAAGGGCTGATGCAGGCGAAGACGCCGCGTCCGTGCAGGAACAGTTGGTTGGTCTCGCCGGTCGGGCCCTTCAGGGTCTGGGGGGCGGTGAAGTCGCGCTCGGCCAGCAGGGCGTAGTAGCGGCAGAAGTCGGCGGCCTCGCGCACCTCGGCGACGCCGTCGTTCAGGGTCTTGCCGGCCTCGCGGCTGAGCAGCGCGACCAGGCGGTCCAGATCGGCTTCAAGCGCATCGGCCATGGCGCGCAGGACGACGGCGCGTTTGGCGCCGCCCTGACGATCCCAGACGACCTGGGCCTCAGCGGCGGCCTCGACCGCGGCGTCGATGTCGGCCGTCGCGGCTTCCGAGACATGGCCCAGCACCTGTGATCGGTCGAAGGGATTGGTCACATTCTGCGCGTCGATCCCGGCGCGCAGCTTGCCGCCCACGATGGGGCCGGAGGTCAGCTTTTCGCGATCGACCAACTCCAGCGCCCTGGCGTGGGATTCACGGTCGGCGGCCTGGGAATAGTCGCGGCCGAGGGAGTTCTGACGATCGCCGTACATGTCTTTCGGAACCGGAATCTTGGGGTGACGGTCGGGCGACTGCTCGACCAGGGAGATGGGATCAGCCGCGACGGCCGAGGCGGGCACGCGCTCGTCCAGCAGGGCGTGGACGAAGGAGGAGTTGGCGCCGTTTTCCAGCAGGCGCCGCACCAGATAGGGCAGCAGCTCCTCATGGCCTCCAACGGGAGCATAGGCGCGGACGATCACGGTCTCATCTGCCCAGGCCTCGTGCGCGGCGTCGTAGAGCGCCTCGCCCATGCCGTGCAGGCGCTGGTGTTCGACCGTCACGCCCTGGTCATGCGCCATGCGGCGCACGGCGGCTAGGGTGTGGGCGTTGTGGCTGGCGAACTGGCTGTAGATCGCTGGCGCGGCCGCGATCATGGCCTTGGCGCAAACGAGGTAGTTCAGGTCCGTCGCCGCCTTGGTGGTGAAGACCGGATAGTCGGTGCGCCCGAACACCTGGGCGCGCTTGATCTCGGTGTCCCAATAGGCGCCCTTGACCAGGCGCACCATCAGACGACGGCCCGAGTGGCGCGCCAGGTCGGCGACCCGTTCAATCGTCTCCAGACCGCGCTTCTGATAGGCCTGAACCGCCAGACCCAGGCCGGTCCAGCCGCCCAGCGACGGCTCGTGCGCCAGCCGGGCCAGCAGTTTCAGCGACAGGGCCAGACGGTCCGCCTCCTCGGCGTCCATCGTGTAGTTGATGTCGTATTGGGCCGCGATCTGGGCCAGGCGCAGGATGCGGGGATAGAGGGTCGCCCAGACATCGTCCTCGTGCGTCGCCTCGTAGCGGGGCGACAGGGCCGACAGTTTCACCGAAACGCCGTGACCGTGCTCCGGCCCCTGGCCCTTGGACGTCTTGCCCACGGCCTCGATGGCGTCGGCGTAGATCTTCTCGTACCGGTCCGCGTCGGCGACCGTGCGGGCGCCCTCGCCCAGCATGTCGAAGCTGCACAACCAGCCTTCCTTGTTCGACCGTTTCAGCGCGCCCTGGATTGTGCGGCCGACCACGAACTGCTCGCCCATGATCTTGACGGCGGTGGCCACAGCCTGGCGGATGACCGGCTCGCCCAGACGGCCCGCGATCCGCTTCAGGAAGCCGGGCAGGTCTGTGCGCGCCTCGTCATCGACATCGACCAGTTTGCCGGTCAGCATCAGGCCCCAGGTGGAAGCGTTGACGAACAAGCTCTCAGACTGGCCCAGATGGCTGGCCCAGTCGGCGGATCCGATCTTCTCGGCGATCAGTCGGTCGCGCGTCTCCTCGTCCGGAACGCGCAGCAGGGCCTCGGCCAGACACATCAGGGCCAGACCCTCGCGAGTGCCCAGAGAAAACTGCTGCAGGAAGCTCTCGACCACCCCCTGTTTCTTCTGGCTGCGACGGGCGTGTTCGACCAGGGCCGTCGCCTCCGCCACCACGGCGGCGCGCTCGGCGGCGTCCAGCGGCATGCGGGCCAGGTAGGCGGCCACGGCCTCGCGTTCGTCGCGGAACTTGTGCGCGTCCAGACCGTCCCAGGCGGCCAGGCTCGAGGGCGTGAAGGCGGGCGAGGTCATCGGCAGAAAATCCTGTGGATTTCTGCCGTATAGTCCGGAGTTCATTGAAGGTGCTTCGTATGATACGAGATTAGGCCGAAGATCGTTCGGTTTGAGGTTCTGATTTCCGATGATCGACATCGACGCCATCGACCGTCGCATCCTCAGAGTGCTGCAGACCGACGCCCGCATCTCCAACGCAGAGCTGGCGCGGCGCTGCAACCTGTCGCCCGCCGCCTGTTTCGAACGGGTCAAACGACTGCGCGAAAGGAAGATCATCACCGGCTACGCCGCCATGATCGACCCGAACCAGGTCGGCCGCAACCTTCTGATCTTCGTCGAGGTCCTTCTGGACCGCACCACCGGCGACGTCTTCGAAGCCTTCGCCGCCGCCGTGCGCAGCCAGCCCGAAGTGCTGGAATGCCACATGGTCGCCGGCGGCTTCGACTATCTGATCAAGGCCCGCGTCGGCGACATGGGCGCCTATCGCGCCTTTTTGGGCGACGTTCTGGTGCGCATGCCGGGTGTGCGCGAAACACGGACCTATGCGGTGCTGGAAGAGGTCAAATCGACGACGGTGCTGCCGCTTTAATAATTTAAGGACGGCATGCGACGCGCAACGATCACATCACATTGAACCGTAGCCAACAGTTTCGAAGCCTCGATGGGTTCCAACTGGCTGTTGAAGCTTATTCGCCAGAACAAAAAGCCCTTCTCAGTGAGAGACTGAAGCATGTTTTCCGGCTTCGATCTCGAACGAAGCTGGATCAAATCCCACTCCATGCAAATTACTATGTCGGGCTGACTTAACAACACCTCGGCTCCGGACAGGATCAAGGCTTCCGAACCCTCAGCGTCGATGCGAAGAAGTGCGACCTGTCCAAATTCATGATCATCGAGACGGACGCTCTCTATCTCAAAAATTTCGGAATCTTCGCTTGCCTTCTCATTCTTCAAGGAAATATGTCCGCCGCCGCCGAATTGGCGCGACGTGGAAAAGCGAAGTTGTCCGGCTTTATCGCTTACGGCTCGATGAACTACATCGACCCTGGAGTCATAGCCGTTGAAGCGCACGGATCTCGCTGCCAAGGCGACAAGACGCGGGTTCGCTTCAAAGGTCGTTATACGGCCGTCAGGTCCCACCCGTTGCGCTAATGCTAGGGTGTAGAAACCGACGTGCCCACCAACCTCGACTACCCGATCCCCCGGCTGAACAAGACCCACAACCACTTTCCAAATCCAAGGCTCCCACTCTCCTCTCGAGATCAGGTGAGCGCAAACACTCTCATCTTTGGGGTCTACATAGATAAAATGACCATCGGTCAGCTTTGTCAAAGCTAGGTTGTCGCCGAGGTAGAAGTAGTGTGGCCGCTCAACCTTGACGGTCACCCCCTTAGCGATATCGCTACGCAAAAGGTGCGCGATACGTGCTGGCCATTTCGCCATGGGTCATCCTGTTGTCGTCTGCGATGCAATCCAGCGCAGACATGAGAGATATTGGCGGGTTAGAGGATAGCAACCACCTCCACAACCTGCCTTTCAAGGCCACTTTGCCGAATGTCGCAGCGGCACGATGTCGACCGACCCAGCGTCAGCTCGAAGACAAGCTGTGCGGGCTTGCCCCCCTTAGTATGAAGAGCATTGGAAATTTGCGTGGCACTGGGCGCAGGATGACGTCTGATTCCTCGCAGACTAAGATGAAAGATTGAGTGGGTTTGGGTTCAGCCATGGCTTCGATTTTTCCAGTAATTATGTGTGGCGGCGCCGGGACGCGATTATGGCCGGCGTCTCGTCCCTCCAGACCGAAACAATTTATTCCTCTTTCTGGAAATCGGTCCTCATTCCAAGAGACCGTCGATCGGGTCGCACCTCTTGCCGGCGAGGACGGAGTGCTGATCGTGGTGGGTGGCGCGATCCACCGCCGGACGATACTGGAACAGTTGAGCGAAATCGGCCGCAAGGCTGTATTGTTGCTGGAACCGGAGGGTCGCGAATCCGCAGCGGCCATGGCTGCCGCAGCGTTATGGACGCGACGACGGTGTCCCGACGCAGTCAACCTTTTCGTCGCTTCTGATCACCACATCCCTGACGATGAAGCGTTTCGAGAAGCCGTTGGACTTGCAGCGACCTCGGCTGAAACCGGACGCATCGTCACCCTAGGCCTAGTCCCCACAGCACCTTCGTCGGCGTACGGCTATATCGCCCCGGAAGAGCAGGGGCTGTCCGTCATCAGGTCATTTATAGAAAAGCCCGACGCACAGACCGCCGCTCGGTACATCTCGGCAGGTTTCCTCTGGAACAGTGGAAACTTCATCGTACGCGCGGATGTGCTTGACCAGGAAATCCGCGCATCAACCACCGGCCTAAGCGAGGCGGTCGCTCGAGCATTGGACGATGCCATCCACGACGGTGAAACGATCTTGCTGGGGTCGGCATTTGCCTCCGCACCGAAGATATCCATTGACTACGCGGTCATGGAAAAGACCCGGCTCGCTTCAGTGCTGCCCGTCGATTTTGAATGGTCGGACCTGGGCTCCTGGGACGCTGTTCATGAATCGGGCGAAGGCGATGTGGGCTTGCACATACTGGAGGATTCCGACGGCTGTCTGGTGCGCGCTTGCGATGGCGTGATGGTGGCCGCCATCGGTCTAAGCAATGTCGGGATTATTGTAGAAAAGGACGCTGTACTGGTCACGGACCTTGGGCGCAGTCAGGACGTCAAAAAAGTTGTGGAACGTCTAAGACGGCTTTCGCCACGCCATCTTGATTTCGAACGTCCGCCCGAAGAAACGCTTGAGGGTGGAGCGTTACGCTTGGCTGCCTGGATTCGTCAGTCGGCATTGCCTTGCTGGTGTACGCTCGGACAGAACGTAGAAGGGGGCTTCGAAGAATTTCTCAGCTTAGACGGAAGACGCCTAGCTTCCCCGCATGCAACGGGCATCCAACTCCGGCAGCTTCAGGTCTATGCAGAGGCCGGACGTCTGGGTTGGCAAGGGCCATGGCGCACCGTCTTGAACACTGGATTGGAAAATCTTTTACGGGACCTGAAAAAGAACTGGGCTGAGCTCCCCGCCAACGAGGTTGATCAGGACCAGGGGTTACTTGCGTGTTCCCTGGCGAAGATCGCATTAGCCGCACCTGAATTGGCCGCCCAAAAGCCGATGATCGCCTTGCGCCAACGTTTAGACCCCGCGACGATTCAAATCGGCTTAGAGGCTAAAATCGACTCTAACGTATCCAGCGCCCACATTTCGTTTCTGGAGGCCGCGCTCGCTTGGGAGGCATACGGCTTAAAGGGTTGGCGTGTTCTTGCTGACCGCATCGTCGCGCTTACGATCGAACAATTTTTCGACGCCCGTACAGGCACAATGCAAGAACTCTCCCCCACAGCCATGATGCGGATCGAGGCCGATGGAGAAATTCTCGTCACCCCCGGCCGTCAGTTTGAGTGGTCGTGGTTGTTGGCTCGGTATGCTCGAGTTCGTCACAACTCCGAGATTTTCAGCGTGGCCGAAGCTCTGTACGAAGCAGGTATGAGAGGCATCGAGCCCAAACGTGACGTCGTTGTGGATTCTATGACGATCGACGGCGCAACCCGGAGTTCACGAGCGCGCCTCGCCCCGCAAACAACTTGGATGATGGCATCTCTGACCTTCGCCTCAAACACCGACGTCGGTCGCAGGGAATATTTCACGGCTCAAGCCGGCCGTGCCCTACGCGCAATTTGGAACCATCTGCTCCCGTCGGGCCTGTGGCGCGACAAGCTACTTCAAAATGGCGACTTCATTGACGAACCAGCCTCTGCCGCTCAATTTCAAGCTGTGATGTCAGCCTACGCGGAAATACGGGCGTCAAAAATGCTTTGGTGCCCACCGACGCAGGCCGCGCTCAGTCTGCATTAATTCGATTTATTGCCTTCGTGCGATACTCTCGCCTTCGTCATTCGAACCGTCTAGAAGTTCCGCCCTTACTTAACGGCTCAGGGTCCGCCCGCCTCAATGCGCATCGTTCTGGCCACCGACGCCTGGGAACCTCAGGTCAATGGCGTCGTCCGCACCCTGACCCGCACGGTCGCGGAATGCCGCGGCATGGGCCATGAGGTCGAGGTCATCGAACCCAGCCTGTTCAAGACCATTCCCTGCCCCACCTACCCGGAAATCCGGCTGGCGCTCGGTGCGGAGGAAGAGATCCGCGAGATGCTGCGGGCCTTCGAGCCTGAGGCCGTGCATATCGCCACGGAGGGTCCGATCGGCATCGCCACGCGCCGCATTTGCGTGGAATGGAAGCTGCCGTTCACGACCAGCTACCATACCAAATTCCCCGAATATGTCTCGGCCCGTTTCCCGATCCCGGTCCAGGTCGGCTACGCCTATATGAAGTGGTTCCACAAGCCGTCGGGCCGGCTGATGGTGGCGACCCCGACCCTGCGCGACGAGCTGGTCGAGCATGGATTCAAGAACGTTTCCCCTTGGTCGCGAGGCGTGGACACGGATGTGTTCAACCCCGACCTGGAACGCATCTACGACGAGCTTGGGGGCAAGGACTGGCCGCGCCCCTTCTTCCTGAACGTCGGTCGCGTAGCGGTCGAAAAGAACATCGAATCCTTCCTTCAGCTCGACCTGCCCGGCACCAAGATCGTTGTTGGTGACGGACCGGCTCGCGCCGAGTTGCAGGAGAAATATCCCGAGGCCAAGTTTCTCGGCGCCCGGTTCGGCGACGAGCTGGCCCGCTGTTTCCGCGATGCGGATGTGTTCGTCTTCCCCAGCTGGACCGACACCTTCGGCCTGGTGATCCTGGAAGCCATGGCCGCCGGCACTCCGGTCGCCGCCTATCCGGCCCACGGCCCCATCGACATCATCCCCGGCTCGAACGCCGGGGCGATCGACAAGGACCTCCGGACCGCCTGTCTGGAATGCCTTGAACTCGACCGTAAGGTCGTGCGCGCCTATGCTGAAAAGTTCAGCTGGCGCGCCTCAGCCGATCAGTTCGTCGAGAACTTGCAGCCCTATCCCGAACCGGAGCGCGGCCGTTTCTGGCGCCGCCTGCGCCGCATCGCCCGTATTCGCAAGCGCGCCGCAGCCTGAGCCACACAGAATGCTCAAGCCCCGGCAGGACCTCACGCCGAACACGGCGAACTACGAAAACTTGGCCTTTGTTAAGCCCACTGGTTTCCGCGAATACGACGCGCGCTGGATTCTGGAAAAAGAGATCAATCTCCTCGGCATCCAGGCGCTGGGCCTGGGCTTGGCGACCTACATCAACGAGATCGGCGTGGCGCCCAAGATTGTCACCGGCCATGATTTCCGCAGCTACAGCCTGAGCGTCAAACAGGCCCTGATCCTGGGCTTGCTGGAAGGCGGCATGGAGGTTCTGGACGTGGGTCTGGCCCTGTCGCCCATGGCCTATTTCGGTCAGTTCGAACTGGACGCGCCCTGCGTCGCCATGGTCACCGCCAGCCATAACGAGAACGGCTGGACCGGCGTGAAGATGGGTGCCAACAAGCCCCTGACCTTCGGCCCCGAGGAGATGGGCCGGCTGAAGGAGATCGTGCTGAACGGCGAGGGCGTGGCCCGCCCCGGCGGCAAGCTGGTCCGGGTCGAAGACTTCCGCGAGACCTATGTCGCAGACGTGGCCTCCAAGGTTCAGATCAAGCGGCCGCTGAAGGTGGTCTGCGCCTGCGGCAACGGCACGGCCGGCGCCTTCGCCCCCGACGCTTTGCGCCGCATGGGCGTCGAGGTGATCGAGATGGACACAGACCTCGACTACACCTTCCCCAAATACAATCCGAACCCGGAAGATCACGCCATGCTGGTGCAAATGGCCCAGAGGGTGAGTGAGACCGGCGCCGACCTGGCCCTGGGCTTCGATGGCGACGGCGACCGCTGCGGCGTGGTGGACGACACGGGCGAGGAAATCTTCGCCGACAAGATCGGTTTGATGCTGGCCCGCGACCTGTCCAAGGTCTATCCGGACAGCACCTTCGTCGTCGATGTGAAATCGACCGGCCTCTACAAGACCGACGAGATCCTCAAGGCCAATGGTGCGGAGGTCGTCTACTGGAAGACGGGTCACTCCTACATCAAGCGCAAGACCGCCGAACTGAGCGCCCTGGCCGGGTTCGAGAAGTCGGGGCACTTCTTCATGGCCGGCGACCTGGGCCACGGCTACGACGACGGCCTGGTCGCGGCCGGAGCGGTTCTAGCCATGCTGGATCGCAATCCGGGCAAGAAGCTCAGCGAACTGAAAACCGCCCTGCCGGACGCCTGGACCAGCCTGACCATGTCGCCCCACTGCGACGACGAGCTGAAATACGGCGTGCTGGAGCGGATCGTGAAGGAATATTCGGATCTGGCGGCCGCAGGCGGCGAGATCCTGGGCCGCAAGATCCTTGAGGCCATCACCGTCAACGGCGTGCGGGTGCATCTGGAGGACGGATCCTGGGTCCTGGTCCGCGCCTCGTCGAACAAGCCGGAACTGGTGGTCGTGGTCGAGAGCATGCGGTCGGAAGACGACATGCGCGATCTATTCCGCAAGGAGATCAAACCCCGCCTGGCCGCCTATCCGGAAATCGGCGCCTTCAACCAGGAAATCTGAAAGATCACAGAGGGCTGAACCAATCGGCCCCGTGACCGCTTCCTCCCTCGGCTGCTGCCAGGAGGAAAGATTGCCGCGCTACTTTTTCCATACCCAGAACGGCGATTGCATCCGCGACGACCAGGGCGAGGAGCTGAAGAGCGTCGATGCCGCCAGAGAGGAAGCCGTCGCCGTTCTGGGCGAAATCCTGCGCTATCGTGGGGCCTCCTTCTGGACGACCCGGGCCTTCAGCGTCATCGTCACGGATGCTGACGGCCAGACGGTCGTCAGCGTCACCGCAGCCGCTTCCGACGATGCGCCTGACGGCTGGAGCCTGATGGAAAGCGCCAAATGAGCAGACTTCAAGCCGCGCCCAAGATCACGACCCTGGTCGAGAAACTGTCCCTGCGCGACCGCATCTCTCCCGAAGAGATCGAGGCCCTGCAAAAGGCGCTGGAACCACCCAAGACGGTCGCCGCCAGCTCGGACATCGTGCGCGAACATACCCGGCCGCTGCACAGCACGCTTCTGATCTCCGGCTTTTCCGCCCGCTATTCGACGCTGGAAGACGGTGCGCGCCAGATCACCGAGATCAATGTCGCTGGCGACTTCATCGACCTGCACAGCCTTTTGATGAAGCAGATGGATCACGGGGTCGTGGCCCTGACCGAATGCATCATCGCCGAGGCGCCCCACAGCGGCCTGATCGACATCACCGAGCGCCATCCGCATCTGACGCGACTGCTATGGCTGGACACCATCATCGACGCCGCCATCCATCGCCAATGGCTGGTCGCCATGGGTCGGCGCAGCGGCCTGGGTCATCTGGCCCATCTGGTGTGCGAGCTCTATCTGCGTCTTCAAGCCGTCGGCCAGACCGGAGACCTGACCTTCGACCTGCCGCTGACGCAAGCCACCCTGGGCGACGCGCTGGGCCTCTCGACGGTCCATGTCAGCCGCCTGATCTCGGAATTGCGCGGCGAGGGCGTGATCCACTGGTCGAACGGTCAGATCGACATTCTCGACTGGCACCGCCTGGCCGAGATCGCCGAGTTCGATCCGACCTATCTGAGACTGCAGAGCGACCCCGTCTGACCGCTTAACGCATGTTATCGCACACAACGCCGTTTGGCGGTCTATGCGACCCATGTCCATGTCGAACCTCGCGCGTTCCCTGCTGTCCCTGCTGGCCGTTCAGGGCTTGGACGAAGGTGACGCCTTCAACGCGGCGCCCGGCGAACGCACCGCCCTGACGCGCGACGGCGAACCGCTGGTGACCTTCATTCTCGACGGCGTCGCCGCACGCATCGGACCTAACGAGACACTGTCGCGCGGCCTGGCCTCAAGCGACGATCTGATCAACTTCGATGCGGTGCTGGGGCGGGGCGAAAAGGAAGTCGCCCTGTGGCTGACGGCGGGACGGTTCCACACTGTTCCGGCGCGGCGGCTGGTCCAGCGCATTGATCGCGATACCCTTGTCGAGGCGACCCTGACCGACCTTCGTCAACGCAACGCCGCCCTTCAGGCCGAGCTGGGGCGTCACGCCGACCTCAAGGTGACCCAACGCTTAGCCGCCCTCATCCTTGACGTTCACGACCAGGGCGGCGGCGATACGGTGTCCCTACGCCAGAGCGACCTGGCGGACCTGATGGCGGTGCGACGCGCCAGCGTCTCGACCGCCTGCACCGAACTGTGCGCGGCCGGCGCGCTGCGCCTGCGGCGCGGCGCGATCCAGATCGCCGATGTGGAAGCCCTGCGCGAAACGACGGCCGCGCCTCACTCCACCGTGACGGACTTGGCCAGGTTGCGGGGCTGATCGACGTCGGTGCCCTTCTGGACGGCGGTGTAATAGGCCAGCAACTGCACCGGCACCGCATAGACCAGGGGCGCGATCAGGGGATGGCAGTCCGGGGCGTGGATGCGGCGGATGCCGGCGCCGTGCAGGTCGGGCGCCTTTTCCGGCGCGATCATGATGACCGGCCCGCCACGCGCGGCGACCTCCTGCAGGTTGGAAGCGGTCTTCTCGAACACATCGTCCAGGGGCGCCAGGGCGATGGTCGGGGTCTCTTCGTCGATCAGGGCGATGGGGCCGTGCTTCAGCTCGCCGGCGGCATAGCCCTCGGCGTGGATATAGCTGATCTCCTTCAGCTTCAGCGCCCCTTCCATGGCCAGCGGGAACATGGCGCCCCGCCCCAGGAACAGGACGTCGTCAGCCTTGGCCAGGTCCTGAACCACGGCGCGGATGCTGTCGCCCATCGTCAGGGCCTCGGCGATCAGGCGAGGGCTTTCGAACAGGGCCTTGACCAGTTCGGCCTCCCGGGCCGCATCGATCCGGCCGCGCGCCACGCCCGCCGCGACGGCCAGCGCCAGCAGGGCCGCGACCTGGGCGGTGAAAGCCTTGGTCGAGGCGACGCCGATTTCCGGCCCGGCATGGGTGGGCCACAGCACGGCCGCCACGCGCGCCATGGACGAGGAATGGACGTTGACGACGGCGGCGGTGTTCAACCCTTGCGCCTTGCACCAGATCAGGCTGGCCAGGGTGTCGGCCGTCTCGCCCGACTGGCTGACGGCGACCGCCAGGGTCTTTTGCGTCACCGCCGGCGAGCGGTAGCGGAACTCGGACGCGATCTCGACGTCGCACGGCAGGCCCGCCAGCTTCTCGAAGGCGTAACGGCCGATCTGACCGGCGTAGAAGGCGGTGCCGCAGGCGACGATCTGGATGCGGTCGATGGCGGCGAAGTCGATGGTGTTCGTCTTGGCCGTACCGGTCACCAGGTCGAGATATTCCGACAGGGTGTGCTGGACGCTGTCGGGCTGTTCATGGATCTCCTTTTCCATGAAGTGGCGATATTCGCCCTTCTCGACCATGGCCGAGGAGGCCGAGACCTGGACCACCGCGCGATCAACCGGCTTTCCGGTCACGTCGAACATCTGAGCCCCGGCCTTGGTCACGGCGACGTAATCGCCCTCTTCCAGATAGGAGATTTTCTGGGTGAAGGGTCCGACAGCGAGCGCGTCAGAGCCCAGATACATCTCGTCCTCGCCCCAGCCAACCACCAGGGGGCTGCCGCGTCGTGCGCCCAGGATCAGGTCGTCCGTGCCGTCGATCAGCACCGCCAAGGCATAGGCGCCGGTCAGGCGGTCCAGGGTGATCTTGAACGCCTCCAGGGGGCTGCGGCCCGTGTTCAGTTCGGCGTCCAGCAGGTGGGCGATGACCTCAGTGTCGGTCTGGCTTTCGAAGACATGGCCCTCGGCGGCCAGCTCGGCCTTCAGCTCGGCGAAGTTCTCGATGATGCCGTTGTGTACCAGGGTGACGCGACCGGCCTTGTGCGGGTGGGCGTTGGCCGTCGTCGGCGCACCGTGCGTGGCCCAGCGGGTATGGCCGATCCCGACCGTCGCCGTCATCGGCTGTTCGGCCAGGACGGCTTCCAGATTGCGGATCTTGCCCTGGGCGCGGCGACGTTCCACTGCGCCATCGACAACGGCGGCGACGCCGGCCGAGTCATAGCCGCGATACTCAAGCCGCTTCAGGCTGTCGATCAGCCGGGGAACGACAGGTCCGTTGCCGGTGATGCCGATGATGCCGCACATGCTAGAGACTCCGCAGAAACGTAGTGGATATAGACGCCGCTTTGCACTGGCGGCGATCCGGGGCTAAGCCAACACATCAAGCCCCACCGGCCGTCTATGCAATCTTAAGGCGGGCCGCATCAAAAAAGGGGTTTCGGAACGTTACCCGAAACAAAGGACCAGGCCTTGGGCGATAGAAAATATTTCGGCACCGACGGCATTCGCGGGCGCGCCAACACCTATCCGATGACGGCCGAGGTCGCGCTACGCGTGGGCCTGGCCGCCGGAAAACTGTTCCGCACCGACGACGACCGCCGCCATCTGGTGGTGATCGGCAAGGACACCCGCCTGTCCGGCTACACGATCGAGCCGGCCCTGGTCGCCGGGTTTGCGTCGGTGGGCATGGACGTGCGCACCTTCGGTCCTGTTCCCACGCCGGGCGTAGCCATGCTGACGCGGTCGATGCGCGCCGACTTGGGCGTGATGATCTCGGCCTCGCACAACGACTATGCCGACAACGGGATCAAGCTGTTCGGGCCGGACGGCTACAAGCTGTCGGACCAGATCGAGCTGAAGATTGAGGCCATGATGAACCAGGGCCTGGACCAGGGCCTGGTGCCCTCGAACAAGTTGGGGCGGGTCAAGCGGATCGACGACGCCCAGGCCCGCTATATCGAAATCGCCAAACAGGCCTTCCCCAAGCGCCTGACGCTGCAGGGCCTGCGCATCGCCGTCGATTGCGCTAACGGCGCCGGATACAAGGTCGCGCCCACCACCCTGTTCGAACTGGGCGCCGAGGTCTTCCCCGTCGGCGTGACCCCAAACGGGACCAACATCAACGCCGAATGCGGCTCGACCCATCCGGCGACCCTGGTCGACGCGGTCAAACGCTACCGCGCCGACATCGGCATCGCCCTGGACGGCGACGCGGACCGGCTGATCATCTGCGACGAGAAGGGCCAAGTCGTGGACGGGGACCAGATCATGGCCCTGGTCGGTCTGGACTGGGCCAGACGCGGCATCCTGACCGGCGGGGGCGTCGTCGCCACCGTCATGTCCAACCTGGGTCTGGAGCGCCGGCTGACCGCCGAAGGGCTGACGCTGGAGCGATCAAAGGTCGGCGACCGCTATGTCATGGAGAAGATGCGCGAGGGCGGCTTCAACATCGGCGGCGAACAGTCGGGCCACATCATCCTGCACGACCACGCCACGACCGGCGATGGGTTGATGGCGGCGCTGCAGGTGCTGGCGGTGCTGGTCGAATCCGGCAAGCCCATGAGCGAACTGGCCCATCAGTTCGACCCGGTGCCGCAAAAGCTTGAGAACGTCCGCTTCACCGCCGAAAAGCCGCTGGAGACCGACACGGTCAAGGCCGCCATCGCCAATGCCGAAGCGGCGCTGAGCGGACAGGGGCGTCTCCTGGTGCGACCGTCAGGCACGGAAAAGCTGATCCGCGTCATGGCCGAAGGCGACGACGAGGCCTTGGTGAGACGCGTGGTGGCGGAAGTTGCGGCGGCTGTGAAAACAGCAGAGTGAGACCCACAATACAATATACGAACCTATGCGGCTCGTGCCTGCAACTTCGCGGTTCACAGCGTCTGAGTTTACGGTAGACTCTTCCTATGCGGTCCGATCTGGAACATCTGCCGGAACGTCAGCAGCGTGAACTTCCACGCGTTCGCGACATCCTGCTTGCCGGATTTGAAGCGGCCAGGATAAGCGGTGGCGGCGCCAACTCCGGCTGGAGACGCGGCGGCCAGATCCTCAAGATCATCTTGTTCGGATCGTACGCACGGACGGACTGGGTCGACGAACCCGAGAACGGCTACCTCTCGGACTTCTACCTACTGATCGTGTTCAACCACGAGAAACTGACCAACATCGCCGAATACTGGTGGAACTCCGAGGATTAAATCCTTCGCGACCCGGCCGTCGGCCGTACCGTCAATCTGATCGTCCATGACCTTCAGGAGGTGAACGAAGCCCTGCGGCGCGGCGAGTACTTCTGGACCGACATCGTTCGGGACGGCATCGCGCTCTACGAGATCCCTGGCCATCCCTTCGCAACGCGCAGCCCATGACAGCGCAGGCCGCTGCCGAAATGGCAGATCGCCATTTTGAAGCTAAGGCGGCAAACCTCATGCGGTGGATCGATACGGCTGAATACCAAACTGGAAAGGCTGCCACGGACGAAGGCTTCCGCAAGCTGGCCGCCTTCAGCCTGCATCAGGCGGTAGAGACCGCCTACGCCTGCTTCCTCCTCGTCCACACCTTCTATTTTCCGCGCTCCCACAACATCAAGTTCCTCCGCTCCCTAGCCGAGGACGTGAACACCAGCTTGGTCGAGGCGTGGCCGCGTGAAAGCCGTTTCGATCGGCGCCGGTTCGAACTGCTGAAACGGGCTTATGTCGAAGCGCGCTATAGCGACCAATATGATGCCTCAGTCGAAGATTTGGAGTGGTTGATAGCACGGGCCCGGCATCTACGTGATCGGGTCGCAGAACTCAGCAAGGCGCGCATCGCCAGCTTTGAGCCATCGCCATCGCCGATCCCCCACCCCTTTCGAATCTCAGCCCGTTCTTGTCCCAACCTCCTGGCTTCATCCGCCATAGCGCCCACGCCGGGATCAGGTTCGAAGCCGCCAGCAACCCGGTCCAGCCAGGTGACGCCGCGCGCTGCGGTCTGGAGGTTGAGAGGCCTGACGTCGAGCACGCGAACTTCGACGTCGGCAGGACCGTGGCGCGCCTGATCCGCCACCAGCGCCCGCGAGACGTAGTCGGATGGAATGGCGAACCGGCCTTCGCCCAGAGGCTCAACCGCGCCTTCGCGGCGCATCGTTTCGAGCCGTCGAAGGTGGCGCTCTATGAAAACAGACCGATCTGCGGGCCGGACCGCAAGATGATCGGCTTCAGAGTAAACGCCGTTTCTCAATCGCGCGACCTGGGCGATGGTCTGGTCCGAAGCCCTCTCCCTCCACGGCTTTCCCCGCAACTCGATGACGGCCCGCTCCGGCACGCGATCCAGGATCATGACGCGATCCAATGACGCCAGCCGGACATGCCCCAGACGTCCATCCATGGTCTCGAGCACGAGCAACTGGGCCGCCTTCTTGTGCCATTTGAGCGGCTGAACGCCGGCGCATGCGCCAACGACCACCTCGCCTTCCGAGAGACTCAGCGGTTCAAGGCGATCGGTCTGCCCGCCCCAGAAGCCGCCCCAGATGGCGCGCGTCGCGGCAGCTTCACGCGCCTCCTGTTCACCGACATTCCGCAGGATACCGCGCAGATTTTCAGGGACGGCCCAAAAGCCTTGGCTATCTCGCTGAGCCCATCCGCGACGCTCAAGATGGACCAGACGGCGGAGGGCGTTGGCTCTTTCTCCGCTTTCCAGACCCTCAAGATTGACCTTGCCGTCGCCCTGCCTGCGCAAAAGCGTGTCATCCATCGCCGTCAATCGGTCCGCCGTCAGATCACGGGTGGAGGCCGTCCGGTCGGATCTCGGGCCAAGGATCTCGGTGGCCAGGGCTTCACACCGGCTGCGGAGGCCTTGCGCCGCATAACCGCGGCTGAAGACAAGGTCGCGCCCGTCGTCACGTACACCCCGTAAAATGATGTGTAGATGGGGCCGTCCGGTGTCGTAGTGGGTCACGGCGAGCCATTCGAGCGGCGTGCCGGTGTCGATCGCAACCTGTTTCATCATCCGACGTGCGAACTGCCTGACGTCCGCGAGCTCTTGTCCATCCTCCGGGTTCACGACGATCCGGTAATGACGGCGGTCATCAGCCCACCGATCGACCTCCGCCTTGGCGTCCGGTCGGTCCTCGTGGGGCCCGAAAAACGCCGCCCTCGCGCCCTCCTCGCCAGCGCCCTCCCGTCCGAAGTACCGCACACAGGCTTTCAGGGAGGCGCGCGCGTTCGGTGTCCTCATCACGACCTTGACCTTGACGAACACGCGCCGCGACGGTCCGGCGCCCCGGAAGGCAGGCCGGACCCGCTTCACGACTGTCTTGGCGGCAAAGTCTCGTGTTCTCGCTCTCAAAGGCATCGACGCCGTCGCACTACCGGGCATGCCGACGGCCCCGCGGGGATAGTGATCTCTGTGCGCCGTCATTGACGGACGAAATGGAAAATCATCAGGATCGTGAGGCGTGGCCATGGGGCAACCTGTCATCAGCGACCGCTTTGTCCGCGAACCATCCACCGGTCGCCGGAAGTTTTGCGGACAAAATCGCGTCTGTCCCGCCCTGAGTTATTCCCTCGGATTGACGGCGTTTGATCACCTTTGATCCGATTGCATCACGATCGACTGTGTTCGGGCTGACGACCGCCCATCCCACGCTCTTCGCTGGTGACTGTCCGTTCGTCAGTTCGATCCGGTGCCGCAAAAGCTTGAGAACGTCCACTTCACCGCCGAAAAGCCGCTGGAAACGGACACGGTCAAGGCGGCCATCGCCGACGCTGAGGCGACGCTGAACGGCCAGGGCCGCCTGCTGGTGCGGCCGTCGGGCACGTAGAAGCTGATCCGCGTGATGGCCGAGGGCGACGACGAGGCGCTGGTGAAACGCGTGGTGGCCGATGTCGCCGGCGCGGTGCGCGCCGCCGGCTGAGGGTCGGCCCTTAAGGCTTGCACGCCGCCGGCGGATCGCCGTCGCGTTCCCACAGCTTGCAGGACCGGTCGATCTCGCCCTGGAGCAGGTCGCAAGGGTTGGCGGCGTTGCAGGGCGGGCGCGTCGCCGGGCTGACCTGGATGCAGCGCTCGACCAGGCGGGCCGAGGCGGCGGCCCCGATGGATTCACGACACGGAACTTCGCTGACCGGAACAGGCTGAGGCGCCAGGTCAGGCCCCTCGGGGATGGTGGCCTGGGTTTCCTCGGCGGGCTTTATCGGTTCCTTAGCCGGCGCATCCGCCTTGGCAGCCGGCGGAGCGACCGGGGCGGTTTCCGGCTGTAGAGGAACCGCATCGATCACGTCGGTGTTCGATGCCGACTCATTGGACGCCGGCCCTCCGGGGCCGGAGGGCTGACAGCCGGCCATCAGCACGGCGCAGGCGGCAAGCGAAAGCCATTGGGATCGACGCATGGACTTGTCTCCGGTCAGGACCAACCGGACAAGAATGCCCGCCTGCGACCGAGGGCGAAACCCCCTATCGCTTCACGGCCGCCAGCGCCGCCTTCTGCAAGGCGAACAGTTCGGTGCAGCCGATCTCGGCCAGCGAAAACAGCCGGTCGAACTCGGCGCGCGAGAAACCGCGCTTCTCGCCGGTGGCCTGGACCTCGACGATCTGGCCTGCGCCGGTCAGGACGAAGTTGGAATCCGCCTCGGCCTCGGAGTCCTCTTCATAATCCAGGTCCAGGACTGGCACGCCGTTGCAGATGCCGCACGACACGGCCGCCACCTGGTCCAGGATCGGATCCGACTTCAGCACGCCCTCGTCGCGCAGATAGTTCAGGGCCGAGGCCATGGCGACCCAGGCGCCGGTGATCGAGGCGGTGCGGGTGCCGCCGTCGGCCTGGATGACGTCGCAGTCCAGCACGACCTGACGCTCGCCCAGGGCCTTCAGATCGACGACGGCGCGCAAGCTACGGCCGATCAGGCGCTGAATCTCTTGCGTCCGGCCCGACTGTTTGCCGGCGGCGGCTTCGCGACGGCCGCGGGTGTGGGTGGCGCGGGGCAGCATGCCGTATTCCGCCGTGACCCAACCCTGGCCCTTGCCGCGCATCCAGCCGGGAATGCTCTCGTCGACCGAGGCCGTCACCAGCACCTTGGTGTGGCCGAAGGTGATCAGGCACGAACCCTCGGCATAGCGGTTGACGCCGGTCTCGATGGTCACGGGACGCAGTTGGTCGTCGGTGCGTTGCGAATGGCGCATGAGAGCACTCCTTGGAAGTCTGGCCTTGGAAGCCGAGGCCGCGGTGCTTATCCTGAAACCGTGAGCCTGTATGCCCCCAAAACCCCGCCGTTCGATGGCGCCCAGTCTCTCGCGGGACTGGCGGGGCTGGATGCACGCGCGCGCGACATCTTCCGCCGCATCGTCGAGAGCTATCTGGAAACGGGCGAGCCGGTCGGATCCAGGACCCTGTCGTTGGGGGGCATCGCCCTGTCGCCGGCCTCGATCCGCAACACCATGCAGGACCTGACCCTGGCGGGGCTGCTGGCTGCGCCCCATACCTCGGCGGGGCGTATCCCGACCCACGCCGGCCTGCGTCTGTTCGTCGACGGCCTCCTGGAAGTCGGCGACCTGACGCAAGAAGAGCGGCGCGAGATCGACGGGCGTCTGGCGGGGCGCGGGCGCAACTTCGAATCCGCTCTGGACGAGGCGTCCAACCTTTTGTCCGGCCTGGCGGGCGGCGCGGGGGTGGTTTCCAGCCCAGTGCGCGATTCCGGGGTCAAGCACGTCGAGTTCGTGGCCCTGGGCGGGGATCAGGCCTTGGCGGTGATCGTCGCCGACGACGGCACGGTCGAGAACCGGATCATGACCCTGTCTGCGGGCGTCACGCCGTCCACCCTGGTCGAGGCCTCCAACTTCCTCAACGCCCGCCTGCGCGGCCGCCCCTTCGCCGACGCCAAGCGCGAGATGACGCACGAGTTGGAAATCGCCCGGCGCGAGCTGGACCAGACCGCAGCCCGCCTGGTCGAGGACGGGTTCGCCGCCTGGTCCGGCGGACAGGACCGCGAGCGCGCCCTGATCGTGCGCGGCCGCGCCAATCTGCTGCAGGACGGCGAGGGGCTGGCGGACCTGGAACGGGTGCGCGTCCTGTTCGACGACCTGGAGCAGAAGGAGCAGCTGATCGGTCTGCTGGACGGCGTCGATGCGGCCCAGGGCGTGCGCATTTTCATCGGCGCCGAAACACGGTTGTTTTCACTTTCGGGTTCCGCCGTGATCGCGGCGCCCTATATGAGCGGCCGACAAAGGGTTCTGGGCGCCATCGGCGTCATAGGGCCCGCTAGGTTGAACTACGCCCGTGTCATTCCGTTGGTGGACTATACCGCCCGGGTGCTGGGCCGGATGCTGGACGGGAACGACAAGTGAGCGACAAACCCCTTAACGACGAATTCGACGCCTTGGATGCGGCCGAGACCGACGCCGAACACGGCCTGGACGCCCATCCTTCTGAAAATCGGGGGGACGATCTGACGCCCCTGGACGCCGTCATCGCCGAGCGCGACGAGTGGAAGGATCGCGCCCTGCGCGTCGCCGCCGAGATGGAAAACCTGAAGCGCCGTTCGGAGACGCAACAGAACGACGCCCGAGCCTTCGCCATTCAGCGCTTCGCCAAGGATCTGCTGGGCGTGGCCGACAATCTGGAACGCGCCCTGATGGCCGCGCCCAAGGACGCCGAGGGCGCCACCGCCGGTCTGGTGACCGGGCTGGAACTGACGCAGAAAGCCCTGCTTCAGGCCTTCGACAGCAATGGCCTGAAGCGTGTCGCGCCTGAAGCCGGCGAGGCCTTCAACCCGCACCTGCATCAGGCGATGATGGAACAGCCGTCGGACACCGTGCCCGGCGGATCGGTGCTCCAGACCATGCAGTCCGGCTTCGAACTGTTCGGCCGCACCGTTCGGCCCGCCATGGTCGTGGTCGCCGCCAAGGGCTCGGGCGCGCAAGCCCAGAATCCCTACGGCGCCGCGCAGGCGCCCGAAGGTCAGGCCTTCGACGGCAAGGCCTGATCCCGGATCAGCGGGCGGCGTCGGTCAGAACTGACGCCGCCAGGCTCCGATCAGGGCGAACTCCGGCGCGGCGTCCGCCACATGGCGAGGCTCGCGGCTGGCCACGGCCTGCAAGGTCATGCTGGAGCCGTCCCACAGCCGACGCTCGCCGCCCAGGATGAAGTCGATCTGACGACCGCTGGGCGACGCAGAGAAGCTGCGCCGCGAATAGGTCAGCGGGTCGAAATACTCGACCGGCACATCGGCCAGCAGCGCCGAGAAGGTCCCGCTCTCGATCCGCAGCGGCTGCGACAGGGTGAAGCTGATCCGGTCGCATACCATCGTACAGCCGGTCAGCAGGCCCAGCCGCCAGTTCGAACTGATCGCCGCCTGATCCATCGACAGGAACCGCCCTTCGATCTGCGTCGACCCCATGCCCGCTTCGCCCATCAGTCGCAGACCCGGCCTCAGCGTCCAGTCGCCGCCCACGGCGTAGAAGCTGGTGCGCGACGGCAGGGCGAAGTCCGACCCGCCGGGCAGGAAGGCGCCCAACGGCCCAAGACGTTCATCCAGGGCGCCGACGCTGAACGACAGGCCGCCCTCGGCGCCCCGCCATCCGATCGCCGCCCGGCTATAGGTCGAGGCGTCCTGTTCAACCTGGCGCAGCGGCATGCGGCGGTCGCCGCCGCCGCTTTCCGCCGACACGGTAACGGCGCCGAACCGCATCGCGCCGCGCACCGCATGATCGGCCTGGGCCAGGGACGCGAACCCATCGCCGGCCGAGCCTTCGAACGGCGACGCCGCCCCGCCCTTGCCCTGCCAGACCGAGAAGTTCATCCGGCCGGTTTCCAGGTCCAGCATCGCCTCCTGGCGCGGTTCGTCGCCCATCCACGGCGCATCATAGAGGTCGTGACGCGGCGCCACGGGTTCGGGCGTCGCGCTGGGCTGGGCCGCGATCAGGTTCAGCCGTCCGCCGCCCGGCAGGGCCAGGGTGGTGGTGGCGGTGGTGTTCTGTTCGAAGGGCGCGGCCTGATAGGATCGGCTGGGCGCCGTCGGATAGGCCCCGCCCAACTGCACAGCAAACATCCGGTCATAGGCGTCGTACAGCACCGTGTTCAGCGCGCTCTGACGCAGGAAGGCGTCGCCGAAGGCCGCGCCGACGAAACTGCCCGGCTCGGTGATGGTGACGATGGAGCTTCCGTCCGCCATCGGGGTGGAGGTCGTGCCGACCGGGCGGAAGGCGCCGGTCATGTCCAGCAGGCCGCGCCCATAGACGATGTCGGTTCCCGGATCGCCCGCATCACGCGCCGTATCGACCAAGATGGCCAAGGCCGCCCGCGCGGTCAGGTTGGGGAAGGCCTGCATCAGCAGCGCCAGGGCGCCCGAAACATGTGGGGCCGAGAATGAGGTGCCGTTGACCCGCCAGCAGGACGTGCCTTCGCAGCCGGTGATGACGTCTTCGCCCGGCGCTGAAATATAGCCGGACGCCGTATCACCGGCCCGGTTCGAGAAGCTGGACATCACATCGGTCGCGCCATGCGAACCGACCGCGATCACACTGCCGGCGAAGCGCGGATCGATGGCGTAGCGCGCGGGCCATCCCGGATTGGCCTCGCCGTCATTGCCGGATGACGCCACGATCACAGCGCCCGCGTTGACGGCCCGCAACAGCGCCGCCTCGAACGCCGAGCCCAGCCGCCCGTCGCCGCCCAGCGACATGTTGATGATCTTGACCCCGTTGGCGACGGCGTAGTCCAGGGCGCGCACCAGGTCCGAACTGCTGAAACAGACCTCGGTGTTCTCGTCCGTGCAGTCCGAGATGTCGGTGCGGATCGACAGAATGGTCGATTGATAGGCCACGCCGATCGTGCCGAAACCGTTGAAGTTCGAGGCGATGACGCCCGACACCCGTGTGCCGTGGCTGCTCGACGCGACATAGGGGGTGTTGCGGCCCAAAACCACGTCGGTCGAGGCGCTGGAAATCCGCCCTTCAAGCTCGGGCAAGGTGTTGGCGATGCCGGAATCGACGACGGCGACGGTGACGCCTGACCCGGTCGCCCCGGCCTGCCAGCCGACCTGGGCCTTCATATTGGCCAGGCCATAGTTCCGCAGATATTCGCTCGATGTCACCGAGGGCGGCGGCGGGGGCGGCGGGGGCGGCGGGGGCGGAGGAGGAGGCGGGGGTGGCGGAGGAGGGGGCGGTGGAACAGGGGGCGTGATCGTGCCGCCACCGCCGCCTCCCCCGCCTCCGCACGCGGCCAGCGGAAGGAACAACAGGCTCAGGCCCAGAACGACCGCCCCGCGACGCCGCAATCCGTTCATATCCAACCCTCCACTCAGGCCGCCCTCCGCAGCCTTCACATCAGTAACGCCCTAATTCTTTAACGCTTTATCGAAGGTCGCCAGCAGTTTGGACCAGCCGTCCCTGGCGTCCGTCTCGGAATAGCTGGCGCGGTAGTCGGCGTGGAAACCGTGCTGGGCGTCGGGATAGACAACGATCTGGCTGCCCGTCTGGCCGGCGCGCGCCAGGGCCTCGCGCATCCGCTCCACGCTGGCCAGCGGAATGCCCTGATCCTGTCCGCCGTACAGGCCCAGCACCGGCGCCTTGAGGTCATCGGCGACATCGACCGGCCAGGGCTGACCCGACGAGATCTGCACCGGCGTCGCATCGGCGGCGGGCGCCAGACGGCCGTACCAGGCCACGCCGGCGCCGATGGCGGCGAAGCGGGCCGCCGCCTGCCACACCACCTTGCCGCCCCAGCAATAACCGGTGATCCCGACCTTGCCGTCCTTGGCCCACGATTGCTGGCTGGCCCACTCCAGCGTCGCCGACAGATCGCCCATCACCTGCTCATAGTTCGCGGCGCCGACGATCTGCATGATCCGCTGCATGTCCGACAGGGGCGCGGGATCCTCGACCCGGTTGAAGAAGGCGGGCGCGATGGCGGCATAGCCCTGCTTGGCCAGGCGGCGGCAGATGTCGCGGATATATTCGTGGACGCCGAAGATCTCGGACACCACGACGACCACCGGAAAGGGCCCGTCGCCCGCAGGCCGCGCCACATAGGCCGGAAGCTGGAACCCATCCGGCGCGGCATAGGTCACGGTCTCCGTGGCCAGACCCGCGTCGTCGGTGGTGATCGGCTTGGCCTCCTTCGCCAGCGCCGCGACCGCATAGCCGGAGAACAGCAGCCCCCCGAGCGCCCCCAGGCTTCGTCGGCTCAGCTTCAGATCGTCGGCGGTCTGGCCTTCGGGGCGGATCAGGACGGTCATCGGCAGGGGCTCCGGTCATCTGTCAGATAATCGACAGTGGCCCCGGCCGTTATCCGCGTCCAGTCACGAAGACGCGCAAGGAAGGGCGCTCAGGCAGCGAGCGACCGCGTCGCGAGCGTTAGCGCCCTTCCTTCCCAGCATCAGTGCCTGAAAACGCGCACGCCGGTGAAGGCCATGGCGATCCCCTTCTCGTCGGCGGCGGCGATGACCTCGGCGTCGCGCATCGAGCCGCCGGGCTGGATCACCGCCGTAGCGCCGGCCGCGACCGCTTCCAGCAGGCCGTCGGCGAAGGGGAAGAAGGCTTCGGAGGCGCAGGCGGAACCTTCGGCCAGGGACTGGGTCAGGCCCTTGGCCTCGCCGGCCTCCTTGGCGCGGATGGCGGCGATACGGGCGCTATCGCGGCGGTTCATCTGGCCGGCGCCGATGCCGGCGGTCTGGCCGTCCTTGGCGTAGACGATGGCGTTGGACTTGACGTGTTTGGCCACGGTGAAGGCGAACAGCATGTCCTGGATCTCGGTCGGCGTCGGCTGGCGCTGGGTGACGATCTTCAGGTCCGACGGCTTGATCAGCGACCGGTCGCGGCTCTGCACCAGGAAGCCGCCGGCGACCGCGCGGAAGACCTCGCCCGGCCCGTACGGGTCAGGCAGGCCGTCGGTGATCAGCAGGCGCAGGTTCTTCTTGGCGGCGAAGACTTGCTTGGCTTCGTCATCCGCGCCGGGGGCGATGACCACCTCGGTGAAGATGCCGGTGATGGCGCGGGCGTCGTCGCCGTTCAGCGGCCGGTTGACAGCGATCACGCCGCCAAAGGCCGAGACGGCGTCGCATTCCAGGGCGCGGGCATAGGCTTCCGACAGGTCCTTGCCCACGGCCACGCCGCAGGGGTTGGCGTGTTTGACGATGACCACGGCCGGGGCCTCGAACTCGGCGACCAGCTCATAGGCGGCGTCGGCGTCGGCGATGTTGTTGTAGCCCAGCTCCTTGCCCTGGATCTGGGTCGCATGGGCCACGCCCGGACGGGCCTCGCCGGTGCGATAGAAGGCGCCGGTCTGGTGCGGGTTCTCGCCGTAGCGCAGGGTCTGGGCCAGAGAACCGGCGATGGATTTGCGGGCCGGGGCGACGTCCTCGACCTGGCTTGCGAACCAGCCGGAGACGGCGGCGTCATAGGCGGCGGTGCGGGCGAAGGCGCGGGCGGCCAGGCGTTTGCGCAGGGCCAGATCGGTCGAACCCTCGGCCTTCAGCGCCTCAAGGATCAGGCCGATGGACTCGCCGTCGACGGCGACGGCGACATAGCCGTGGTTCTTGGAACCCGAACGGATCATGGCCGGGCCGCCGATGTCGATGTTCTCGACCGCCGCCTCGAACGAGCCGCCCGCCGCAACGGTGGATTCGAACGGATAGAGGTCGATCCAGACGATATCGATGGCGCCGATGCCGTGGTCGGTCATGGCCTGGGCATGGTCGGCGGCGTCGCGCACGCCCAGCAGGCCGCCATGGACGATGGGGTGCAGGGTCTTGACCCGGCCGTCCATCATTTCGGGGAAGCCGGTCAGGTCGGTCACGTCCTTGACCGGCAGGCCCAGCTTCTCGATCGCCCCGCGCGTGCCGCCGGTCGAGACCAGTTCGACGCCCAGGTCATGCAGGGTGCGAGCGGCGTCTTCCAGCCCGGCCTTGTCGGACAGGGAGATCAGGGCGCGTTGCGGCTTCACCTGATCGGGCGCGGGCGGAAAGTCGGGAGCGGCGGGCATGAGGCGGCGTCCGTGAAGGCTGGGGGGAGGATGGCGCGCCCTCTAGACCCAAACCGGCGCTGCGTCACCCTTCTACGTCGGATCGCCGCTCGCGCCGGCCGGGCTCAGCTTCCAGCGGATCTTGCTCTCGCTGTCGGTCCGGGCCGAGCCGCGCACCACGATCTGCAAGCTGCGGCGCGTCAGGCCGGCGTCGATGTGGACGCTGGGCTCGATGGCCACGTCGGGACCGTCGGTCCTGAACCACCAGCCCCGGCCCGAGGCGCCGCGCAGCAGGATCGAGCGGCGGTCGCGCGCCAGCGAGGCCTGAACCCCTGGTTCCAGATGGAAACGGATGGCGTAGGGGGCCGCGATCTGGCGCACCATCTCCTTGCGTCCCGGCGTCGGGAACAGCTTCTCCTCGGCCCGCAGCTCGTCCAGCCGCTGGTCGAGATACAGCCGCCGCTGGTGGTTCAGGCCGAACAACTCGTTCCTGCCGTCATGCTCCATCTCCAGCCAGACGGCGCCGTCGCCGTCGCGCAGGCCCGTCGTCACATGGATCGGCGGCCCGACCAGGCGCGGGCCCAGCAGATCGCCCTTCCAGCCGCCCAGGGGCTCGTTCAGCGACCGCTCGCCCAGGGTCAGGGTCGAATGGGCGGGCGTCAGGCGAAGGGCCTGGCGATCGGTCGAGGCCGGGGTCCAGCCCGAGCCTGTGACCAGTCGGTCCTTGCCACAGGCGATCTCCAGCGCCATCGGCTGGGCGCAGGCGGCGGCGCCCCAGGCGCCTCGGGCCGGCGGGGCCGCATCCGCCATGATGGTCAGCAGCGGGCTGGCGATGCGCGTCAGGCCGGCGACCGTGCCGGCGGGCGAATGGGCGGGATCGCCCTTGGCCGGGGCGGCCTCGTCGTCATGGGCGCGGGCCGCCGCGACCCGCTCGGCGCTCGAAGGCCCGCCGCCCTGGAAGCTGGCCAGACGGCCGTCGGGCAGGGTCAGAAGGCGCAAGCCCTGCGTCAGCCGCGCTATGGCCGCCGAAACACCGTCCGGCGTCGGCTCGGACAGTTGCGACAGGGCGTCGTCCAGCGTCAGCAGGTCGAGCAGAAGCTCCAGCCCCGCCTCGGGACTGCGCGTGGCATGACCGCCGTCGTCCTGGACCGTGGCCTTCAAGGCGCCGTCCAGCCGAGCCAGCGCGCGACGACGCAAGGCCTGTCCCGGCGCGCCGGCCAGGACGCAGCCGCCGATGGCCGCCGCCGTCAGCCGTTCCGCCCGGCTGGCCAGCCCGCCGGGCGGACGCAGCAGCTGACGCGTCTGGCGCGCCAGGCTGTCGGCCAGCTTCAGCCGTTCGGCCTCGGTCGCGACGGCGCCCATCCGCCGCGCGCCGCACGCCAGATTGACCACCCGCCGCCCCAGGATTTCCGGGCCCCAGGCGAAGGGCGACCAGCGGGCGAAGGCGTCGGCCCAGGCCAGGGTCAAACGCAACGCCTCGCGCGCGCCCCGCTCGCCCTGGGCCATCAAGCCCGGCAGCCAGGCGAAGGCGTGAAGCTCGACCGCGAACGGCCGCGAGGGGCTGGGCCGGTTCCACGGATCGGACGGCGCCTCGACCTCCATCGAGGCCCCTGCCAGCATGAAACGTCCGGCCAGCACATTGCGGCCAGGCGCCGGATCATGGGGGCGGAAGTCGCGCGGCGTGGCGGCGAAGGCCGTCACCTTGCCGCCGCCCAAGGTCAGTCCATAGCCGGGCAGGCCATAGAGTTCGATCCACAGCTGTCGCGTCGCCACCCGCCCGGCGATGGCGGGCCACAGGCCCGGTCCCGCGATCGTATCGCCCGAGCGCACCGGCGTGCGCACCGGGGCGCCGGGCAGGCCGGGGATCTGGCCCGAAGCGACGTCCAGCGTGGTTTCCTGCCCGCGCGGGGCGAAGGGGCCGAGCGGGCTCACGATACAGCCGGAGCGGCTTTCAGGGCGGCGATATTGGTCGCGTAATCGCCCTTGAACACAAAGGACCCGGCGACCAGCGCATCGGCCCCGGCGGCGACGCAGGCCCCGGCGTTGGCCGAGGTCACGCCGCCGTCCACCTGCAGGTGCGCCGCCGAACCGGCGCGGTCCAGAATGGTCCGCGCGCCGGCGATCTTGCGCAGGGAACTATCGATGAACTTCTGGCCGCCGAAGCCCGGATTGACCGACATGATCAGCACCAGATCCACCAGGTCGACCACTTCTTCCAGGATCGACAGCGGCGTCGCCGGATTGAACACCACGCCCGCCTTGGCGCCCAGCTGGCGAATACGGCCCAGGGTGCGGTGCAGGTGCGGCCCGCTCTCGGGATGGACGGTCAGGACATCGGCGCCGGCCTCGCGGAACGCCTCCAGCCACGGATCGACCGGCGCGACCATCAGGTGCACATCGAACGGCAGGCGCGTATGCGGCCGGATGGCCTTCACGATGTCGGGGCCCAGGGTGATGTTCGGCACGAAATGCCCATCCATCACATCGACGTGGATCCAGTCGGCGCCCGCCGCCTCCAGCGCGCGAACTTCTTCACCCAGCCGCGCGAAATCGCTGGCGAGGATCGACGGACAGATCAGAGGGGTAACGGCCATGGCCTTCCGGATAAGGCGGGTTGCGGGCGGGAGCAAGGCGCTCCCGCTCAGGAAACCCGTTCCAGCCTGGCGGCGAAGAAGCCGTCGAGGCCGCCGTGTTCGGCCCACATGGAGGGCAGGATGCGCAGCCAGCCTTCGGGCGTCAGGGCCTCTGGCGGGGCGCCAAGGGCGGCCGGATCGGCGGCGACGGTGCGGAAGGCGGGGTTGCGGCGCAGGAAGGCGATGATCTGGGTCTCGCCCTCCTCGCGTTCCAGCGAACAGGTGCAATAGACCATCCGGCCGCCCGGCTTGACCCGTTCGGCGGCGACGTCGAGCAGGCGGTGCTGGACATCGGCCAGTTTGGCGACCTCGGCGGGCTTGGTGGCGCGCAGGACTTCCGGATTGCGGCGGAAGGTGCCGGTGGCCGTGCAGGGGGCGTCCAACAGGACGGCGTCGAAGGTGCGGGCGTCCTCCCAGTCTTCGGCGGGAACGGCGATCACCTCGGCGGTCAGGCCGGTGCGCTCCAGGTTCTGGGTCAGGCGTTTCAGGCGTGGGGCCGAACGGTCCAGGGCGACGACCGAGGCGCCGGCGGCGGCCAGTTGCAGGGTCTTGCCGCCCGGCGCGGCGCACATGTCCAGGGCGGTCTCGCCCGGTTTCACGTCCAGCAGACGACCGGGTACGGCGGCGGCGGCGTCCTGCACCCACCAGTCGCCGTCGTCGAAGCCGGGCCAGGAGGCGACATCGCCGCGACGGCCGGTGCGCACGGTTCCACCCTCAAGCGCCTCGCCCTCGACGGCGGCGGCTACGGCTGCGGGATCGACGCCGGGCTTCAGGCTGAGATCGGTCGCCGGTTCCTCGCGTGCGGCGAGCGCCAGACCGGCCAGGGCGGCCTCGCCATAGGTCGCCTTCCAGCGGGCGGCGATCCAGTCGGGCAGATTGCTCTCGGCCGTGGTCAGGCCGGGGCCTTCGCGACCGACGCCACGCAGCACGGCGTTGACCAGGTTCTTGTAGGGCCGGGTCTTGGGATCGCGCTCGGCCAGTTTCACGGCCGTGGAGACCGCGGCGAAGGCGGGGGTTTCAAGCACCAGGGTCTGGGCCAGGGCGATGCGCATCAGGGTGCGGACGGCCTCGGGCGGGGACTTCTTCAGGCGGCGGTTCAGGATATGATCGATCTCGCCCAGGCGACGCAGGGCCGCCATCGCCACGGCGCGGGCGAAGGCGCGGTCCACGGGCTCCAGCGCGCGGGCGGCCGGTTGCGACAGGGCTTCGTCCAGGCCGTTGCGCTTTTCCAAGGCCGCGTTCAGCAGGATGCCGGCGACCACCCGGGCCTCGACGCCGATGTCGTCCTGCGACGGTGCGGGGGCGGCGTCCACGGCCGGAGCGGGGCGCAGGCGACCCTTGACAGCCATGCGGCGCCCACGCGCCTGCGAACTCTGTCCGCCTCGTCCCTCAGCACTCATACGGCCACCTGCGCGCCCAGCTCGACCACGCGGCCGGGGGGAATATGGAAGAAGTCGGTCGGATTGGCCGCGTTGCGCATCAGGAAGATGAACAGCCGGTCCTGCCACAACGGCATGCCCTGTCGCGCCGACGGGATCAGCGAGCGGCGACCCAGGAAGAAGCTGGTCGACATGATGTCGAACTTCAGCCCCTGCTTGCGACACAGACCCAGAGCGCGCGGCACGTTCGGCGTTTCCATGAAGCCGTATGTGACCGTGACCTTTTTGAAGTCGTCGTTGATCGGCTCCATCTTGACCCGGTCGGCCTCCTTGACGCGCGGCCGTTCGGAGGTGCGGACCGTCAGGATGACGTTCTTCTCGTGCAGCACCTTGTTGTGCTTGAGATTGTGCATCAGGGCGACGGGGGCGACGTCCGGGTCGCTGGTCAGGAAAATGGCCATACCGGGCGCGCGGTGCGGCGGACGGGCCTGCAACATCTCGATCAGGTCGTTCAGGGGCAGGCTGTCCTTGCGCGTCTTGGCGGTCAGGATCTGGGTGCCGCGCACCCAGGTCCACATGATCACCACCAGACAGGCGCCCAGCACCAGCGGCATCCAGGCTCCGTCGGGGATCTTCAGCAGATTGGAGGTCAGGAAGACGCTGTCGATGAAGGCGAACGGAATGAGGGTCCCGGCCACCGCCCACATCGGCCATTTCCAGCCCTTGCGAATGACGGAATAGGCCATCAGCGTATTGACCAGCATGGTCCCCGTCACCGCCACGCCATAGGCGGCGGTCAGATTGTGCGAGCTTTGGAACACGACCAGCAGCACCAGCACCCCGATCATCAGGAAGGTGTTCACCGCCGGCACGAAGATCTGCCCGGCCTGGGTCTCGGACGTGTTTCTGATGTCGATGCGCGGCAACAGACCCAATTGGACGGCCTGTTGCGTGACCGAGAAGGCGCCGGTGATCACGGCCTGAGAGGCGATGACGGTGGCCGCGGTCGCCAGAATCAGCATGGGCCAATAGGCGAACTGCGGCACCATGTTCCAGAACGGATTTTCCGCAGCGGCCGGATTGTCCAGGATCAGGGCGCCCTGACCCAGATAGTTCAACGTCAGGCAGGGCAGGACGAAGGCCAGCCAACCCATGCGGATCGGCGCCTTTCCAAAATGGCCCATGTCCGCATACAGGGCCTCGGCCCCGGTCACGGCCAGAAAGACGCTGCCCAGGATGATGAAGCCCAAAAAGCCGTCATTGATCAGAAGCATGACGCCATAGTGGGGCGACAGGGCGCGCAGCACGCTGATGTCGTCGAAGATATGATACAGACCCAGCGCGCCCAGGCTCAGGAACCATACGGCGGTGATCGGGCCGAAATATTTGGCCAGGCTGGCGGTGCCGCGCGACTGGACCATGAACAGGGCGATCAGGATGCCGGCCGAGATCGGCACGATGAAGGCGTCCAGCTTGCCCGCCAGACCGGGCGCGTCCTGCAATCCTTCCACCGCCGACAGCACGGAAATGGCGGGCGTGATGATGCCGTCGCCATAGAAAAGGGCCGCGCCGCAGACGCCCAGGATGAAGATCCAGGCGCTGCGTCGACCGACGGCGACCTGGGCCAGGGCCATCAGCGACAGGGTGCCGCCCTCGCCCTTGTTGTCGGCGCGCATCAGGAAGAAGACGTATTTGAACGTCACCACCACCATCAGGGCCCAGAAGGCCAGGGAGACGACGCCGATCACGGCCAGGTCCCCGCCGACGCCCGACTGGGCATGGGCGATCGCTTCGCGCAGGGCGTAAAGCGGACTGGTGCCGATGTCGCCGAACACCACGCCGATCGCACCCACGGTCAGAGCCCAGAAGCCGCCGTGCTTGGCGATCTGGCCCCCTTGGGCGTGGGACTCGGGTCCCGTGGCGTGGGTGGGTTTGTCCGGCGTGTTCGACGCGGCGGGGAGAGCGCCCGCGTCGTGGGGAGTATCCCCGGCCATGCGTATCCTCCGGGTCTCCGACGCGGCGTCGGTCCCTTCAAAGCGGCGAGCCTTTAGGCTCATTCCGCGCGGTCTTCAATCGTGCCGAAGGGGATTCGGTTTCGGCGTTCTGCGGATCGATTTGTGATTCAGGCCATGAGCGCCTATTTTCACACTAGGAACAAAATCATGTCAGACAGCCAGCGCTTCCCCGTCGCCGCCCATGCCCTGGCCTATATGGCCCACAAGGGCGCCTATGGCCCTGCCCAGGCGGCGCCCAGCGGGGTGCTGGCCTCGTCCATCCCGACCAACCCCGTCGTGGTCCGTCGCGTGACGGCCCTGCTGGCCAAGGCCGGGCTGATCGCCACCCGTCCCGGCGCCACCGGCGGCTCGTGGCTGCTGCGTCGGCCAGAGGACATCCGGCTGGACGAGGTGCTGAAGGCCGTGAACGGCTGCGCCCACATCGGCTCGCCCCCCGCCGGCGCCAAGGGCTGCCCGATCAGCGAACATATTCCGCGCCAGGTCGCCAAGGCCCTGACCGCCGCCGACGAGGCCGCGACCGAAGCCCTGTCCAAGATCACCATCGCGGACCTGTTGGCCGAGAATCCGATCTCGCTGGCCGCCTATGCGCCGCACAAGTCCTGCCCCGTCGCGGCCTGACGGTCGGATGAGCCGCACGGTTCTGATCACGGGCGCCTCGGCCGGCATCGGCGCAGCGCTCGCCCGGACCTATGCAGCCAGGGGCTGGAACCTGATCCTGACCGCGCGTCGTGAAGGCCCGCTGCAGGCTCTGGCCGACGAACTGACCGCCTCCCACGGCGTCGCCGCGACCGTCATCCCCGAAGACCTGTCCGACCCCGCCGCACCGGAACGGCTGGTCGCCGCCGTCGCATCTCGCGGCCTGAGCATCGACGGTCTGGTCAACAATGCGGGTTTCAGCCGCGTCACCGGCTTTCTTGACACGGACCTGGGCGCCCATCGCGCCATGATCCAGGTCATGCTGACCGCGCCGGTCGAGTTGTCGCGCCTGCTGCTGCCCGGCATGATCCAGCGTGGCTTCGGCCGGGTGCTGAACGTGGCCTCCTTGGCCGGCCAGATGCCCGCCACCGGCGGCGACACCCTGTATGGCCCGATCAAGAGCTTCCTGATCAAGGCGTCGCAGGGCCTGTATCTGGAGACGCTGGGGACCGGCGTCCACGTCACGGTCCTGAACCCCGGCTACACCCTGACCGAGTTTCACGACGTCAACGGCTCGCGCGAGCAGGTCTCGACCGCCTATCCGGCCTGGATGTGGATGGACGCCGCCCGCGTAGCCCGCATCGGCTACGACGCCTGCGAGGCCAACCGCCCCAGCGTCACGCCCGGCGTCATGAACAATGTCATGGCCGGCCTGGCCCGCTTCCTGCCCGACGGCCTGGCGCTGCGCATGGTGGCGAACCACGCGAAGCGGCTGGAGCGGCTTTAGGGTCAGCCTCCCACCCCACACCCCGTCATCCTAGGCCTTGTGCCTAGGATCCAGAATCCCGGTGCTGGGAAAGAATGCGACGTCTTCGACAGCGAGTGTATGGATCCTAGGCACAAGGCCTAGGATGACGAACTTTAGGGAGAAGGCGCCGAACTTCGGGCAACGGCCTCAAATATGGATCGCGTGCCCGAGGGCGCGCAAGGACGCCTCATGGAAGGCCTCGCCCAGCGTCGGGTGAATGTGGATGGTTCCCGCAACATCCTCCAGCACCGCCCCCATCTCCAGCATCTGGGCGAAGCTGTTGGACAATTCCGACACATGCTGGCCCACCGCCTGGATACCCAGGATGCGGTGATCGGACTTGGAGGCGATGACCCGGACGAAGCCGCCGTCCTCGCCCGCTTCGATCGCTAGGGCTCGGCCGATGGCGGCGAAGGGGAAGACCGACTGGATCACGTCGTCGCGGCCCGCGACATCGTTCGGGCCCAGACCGGCGGAAACGATCTCCGGCTCGGTGAAACAGACGGCGGCGATGGTGACGGGATCGAAGACCCGGTCATGACCGGCAATGATCTCCGCGACCACCTCGCCCTGAGCAGAACCCTTGTGCGCCAGCATGGGTTCGCCGGTCAGGTCGCCGACGGCCCAGACATTCTTCATGCTGGTGGCGCAGCGGTTGTCGATCTTCACGAACGGCCCGGCCATGGCGACGCCCATGTTCTCCAGACCCCACCCTTGCGTGCGCGGCCGACGGCCGACCGTGACCAGCACCTTGTCGGCGTCCAGTTGCAGCGGTTCGCCGTCCCTGGTCGTGATCGACAGTTTCCCGTCGCCGAACCCGCCGGCGCGTGCGCCCAGGTGCAACTCGACCCCGTGCTTCTCCAGCCACTTCGCGACCGGATCGGTCAGGGCCTTGTCGTAGAGCGGCAGGATGCGCTCGGCCATTTCGACGATGGCCACCTCGGCGCCCAGCTTCCTGAAGGCGATGCCCAGTTCCAGCCCGATATAGCCGCCGCCGACGACGACCAGCTTCTTCGGAACCTCCGACAGGCTCAGCGCCTCGGTCGAGGAGATGACGTCGCCGCCGAACGGCAGGAAGGGCAGTTCGACCGGCTCGGACCCCGTGGCCAGAATGACGTGTTCGGCGGTGATGCGTATCTCGCCGTCGTCGGTCTGGACGATGCAGGTCTTGGCGTCCTCGAACTTCGCCCAGCCCTTGATCACCTTGACCTTGGCCTTCTTCAGCAGGGCCGCGACCCCGGCGTTCAGCTTACGGACGATGCCGTCCTTCCACGCGACCGTCTGTTTCAGGTCGATGGCCGGCGCCGCAGCCGTGATCCCCAGCGTCCCGCCGCCGGCCGCCTTGGCTACGGTCTCGAACTTGCCCGCCGCATGGATGATGGCCTTGGAAGGAATACAGCCGACGTTCAGGCAGGTCCCGCCCAGCCCGTCGCCGCCGTCCACCAGCACGGTGTCCAGGCCCAACTGACCGCAACGGATGCCCGCGACATAGCCGCCGGTGCCCGCGCCGATGATGAGGACTTTGGTCTTGAGCTGCTGCATAGCGAGGCCTGTCACAGAATATAGGGAGTGCGGACGCCCGGCTCGTCGGTCGGGAAATCCTTCGTATTGCGAGTGACCAGCAATCGACCGGTCGTTTGCGCCGCCGCCCAGATGATGGCGTCAGGCAGTTTGAGACGCCGCGTCCTACGCAGTGAAACGGCGCGCTCGGCCACCGTGCCGTTCAAACCGATCACGGTGAACTCGTCTAGGAAGTGGCGAGTTGGCTCGGCCAGATGCTCGGGAATGCCGACCATGACTTCCATCCAGCTGATGATACTGATGGCGCGATCTTCGTAGCGGTCGATCTCAGCCTTCGCCTGCGGGAACCCTCTCAAATGGTCCACGAGGATGTTGGAATCGAAAAGCGCGGCTACCATTCGCTGCGAAGCTTCTCTTGGAACTCTAGGCCATCCGGTCCGTCGGCCCACAAGCCGAAGGCTTCCTGAACGCCCTTGCGGCGGTGACGGGCCAGATAGTCGTCGATGGCCGCGCGGATCACAGCCGCGCGCGGGCGCTGCTCAAGCTTGGCCAAGTCGTCGAGAGCGGCGACCTGAGCCTCGTTTGCATCCACTAGAATACGCATTCACGCCTCCATGATATACTGCGCATATATCATATATGGCTCCTTACCCCATCCACAAGGTCGCGGGCTGTTCCAGCAGCCCCTTGATCCGCTGCACGAAGACCGCCGCGTCGTGGCCGTCGACGATGCGGTGATCGAAGCTGGACGACAGGTTCATCATCTTGCGCACGACCATCTGGCCGTCGCGGACCACGACCCGTTCGGCGATCTTGTTGGGACCGACGATGGCGACCTCGGGGTGGTTGATGATCGGGGTGTGGACCACCCCGCCCAGGGTGCCCAGCGAGGTGATGGTGATGGTCGAGCCCGACAGTTCCTCGCGCTTGGCCGAACCGTCCTTGGCCGCGCCCGAGACCCGGGCGATCTCCAACGCCGTGTCGTAAGGATCGCGCGCCTCGGCGTGGCGGACCACCGGCACCATCAGGCCGTTCGGCGTCTGGGCGGCGATGCCCAGATGGACCGGGGCGTGCTGGGTCAGGACGCCGGCCTCGTCGTCATAGGTGGCGTTTATCTGCGGCTGGTCGCGCAGAGCGACCACGATTGCGCGGGCGATGAAGGGCAGCAGGTTCAGCTTGGGCTGGTCCTTTTGCTTCGTCGCGTTCAGGTGGGCGCGCAGCTCCTCCAGCGCCGTGACGTCGATCTCCTCCACATAGGTGATGTGGGGAATGCGACGCACGCTCTCGGCCATCTTCTCCGCGATCTTGCGGCGCAGGCCGATGATGCGGACCTCGGTGGTTCCTTCGGCCTTGGCATAGGTCGAGGCGCCGCCGGACGGGGCGGACGCCGGTTGCGAACCCCCGCGCGCGATGAAGCCGTCCAGGTCCTCATGCGTGATCCGACCGGCCGGGCCGGAGCCGGGCACGAAGGTCAGGTCCACGCCCAGGTCACGGGCGCGGTTGCGCACGGCGGGTGAAGCGGACGGGCGTTCGCCGGGGGCGCGGCCGGTCAGGGCCGGAACGGGTTTGGACGGGATAGTCGAAGTCTTCGAAATCGCACCCGCAGTCGTCGAAGTCACAGCGGAATTCGTCGTCGAATTCTCTGCCGGTTTTTGGGTGGGTTTCGACGCCGCGACGGGCGTCGAGACATTGCCCCGCCCCTCGACATCGAACGCCACCAGAGGCCCGCCGACCGGCACCGACTTACCCGCCTCGCCATACAGGGCGACGACCGTTCCGGCGACGGGCGAGGTGATCTCGACCGTGGCCTTGTCGGTCATGATGTCGGCGATGATCTGGTCTTCCTCGACCGCATCCCCGACCTTGACGTGCCAGCCGACCAGCTCGGCCTCTGCCGTGCCTTCGCCGACGTCGGGCAGTTTGAAGACATAGTTGCCGGCTGGGGGCGTTGCGGCGTCAGAGAGCCCCTCCGTCGCCTTTGGCGTCTCCTCCACGCGCGAAGCGGGGGGAGGTGGCTCGGAGCGAAGCGGAGAGACGGAGGGGCTGTCTTCCGCATTCCCGCCACCCTCGACCTCGAACTCCACCAGAGGTCCGCGCACCGGCACCATGGCGCCGGGCTCGCCGTGTAGGGCGACGACCTTGCCGCTGACCGGGGCGGTGATCTCGACCGTGGCCTTGTCGGTCATGATGTCGGCGACGATCTGGTCCTCGGCGACGATGTCGCCGACCTTGACGTGCCAGCCGACCAGTTCGGCCTCGGCGGTGCCTTCGCCAACATCGGGCAGTTTGAAGACGAAACGACCCATCTTAACGACCTCCCGTCATGACGCTCTTCAAGGCGTCTGAAACCCGTTGCGGCCCCGGGAAATATTCCCATTCGAAAGCATGGGGATAGGGCGTGTCCCAGCCGGTGACGCGCGCGATGGGCGCCTCCAGATGATAGAAGCAGCGCTCCTGCACCAGGGCCGACAGTTCCCCGCCGAAGCCCGAGGTCTTGGGCGCCTCGTGCACGATGACGCAGCGGCCGGTCTTCTTCACGCTGGCCTCGATGGTCTCGATATCCAGCGGCACGAGCGAGCGCAGGTCGATGACCTCGGCGTCCACGCCCGCATGTTCGGCGCCGGCCAGCGCCACCCAGACCATGGTGCCATAGGCCAGGATGGTCACGTCGTTCCCCTCGCGCATGACCCGCGCCTTGCCGATCGGCTCGACATATTTAGCCGTAGGCACCTGGGCCAGGTCCTGGGCCTTCCACGGGCTGACAGGCTTTTCGTGCCAGCCGTCGAACGGGCCGTTGTACAGGCGTTTCGGTTCGAAGAAGACGACCGGATCATCGTCCTCGATGGCGGCGATCAACAGACCCTTGGCGTCATAGGGGTTGGACGGAATGACGACCTTCAGGCCGGCGATATGGGTGAACAGGCTTTCCGGCGACTGGCTGTGGGTCTGGCCGCCGAAGATGCCGCCGCCGTAGGGCGAACGCACCACGATGGGGCTGGTGAACTGACCGCCCGAGCGATAGCGCATCTTGGCCGCTTCCGAGACGATCTGATCGTAGGCCGGATAGATGTAGTCGGCGAACTGGATCTCGACCACGGGACGCAGGCCGTAGGCGCCCATGCCGATGGCGGCGGCGACGATGCCGCATTCCGAAATCGGGGCGTCGAAGCTGCGGGTCAGGCCGTGTTTCTGCTGAAGCTTGTCGGTGACGCGGAAGACGCCGCCGAAATAGCCGGCGTCCTCGCCGAACGACAGGACGTTGGCGTCCTCGCTCATCTTGACGTCGATGGCCGAGTTCAGGGCCTGGATCATGTTCATCGGGACAACGCCGGAACCCGTCGCTTCCGAGGCGGGGGCGGCGTTCTGGTCGACCATGTCCGGCTCAACGCCGTCGTTGCGATCGGCGTCGGTGAAGGTGGTTTGCTCAGCCATGGTCAGACCCCCACCTCGCGGCGCTGTTCGATCAGCCGCCAGTCTTCGGTCGCATAGACCTCTTCGAACATCGTCTTCACGCTGGGGCGCGACTGACCCAGGGTGCCGATGGCCTCGGATTCCTTGCCGGCGGCGCGGACCTGTTCGACCGCCTCGCGCAGGGCCGTGGCGTGGCGCTCGTCATCCCATTCGCCGATGACGGTCAGGTGCTGGCGCAGCCGGTCCAGCGGGTCGCCCAACGGCCATTTCTCGTGCTCGTCGCCGGGGCGATAGCGGCTGGGATCGTCGGAGGTCGAGTGCGGGGCGCCGCGATAGGTGAACAGTTCGATCACCGTCGCCCCCTGGTTCGACCGGGCGCGCTCCTCGGCCCACTGGGTCGCGGCCCACACCGCCAGGAAATCGTTGCCATCCACCCGCAGGGCCGGCAGTCCATAGCCGATGGCCTTGGAGGCGAAGGTGGTCTCAAGCCCGCCGGCGATGCCCTGGAAGGACGAAATGGCCCACTGGTTGTTGACGACGTTCAGGATCACCGGGGCGCGATAGACGCTGGCGAAGGTCAGGGCGTTGTGGAAGTCGCCCTCGGCCGTGGCGCCATCGCCGATCCAGCTGATGGCGATCTTGTCGTCGCCCTTATAGGCGCTGGCCATGGCCCAGCCGACCGCCTGGGGCACCTGGGTGCCCAGATTGCCGCTGATGGTGAAGAAGCCGTAGTCCTTGGCGGAATACATGATCGGCAGCTGGCGGCCTTTGATCGGATCCGCCGCGTTCGAGTAAATCTGGTTCATCATCTCCACCAGCGGATAGCCGCGCGCGATCAGAAGCCCCTGCTGGCGATAGGTAGGAAAGCCCATGTCCTCGCGCGACAGCAGCATGCCCTGCGCGACCGCAATGGCCTCTTCGCCGGTGCACTTCATATAGAAGCTGGTCTTGCCCTGGCGGTGGGCGCGGTGCATCCGGTCGTCGAAGGCGCGCGTCAGGATCATGGCCTTCAGGCCGCGACGCAGGGTCTCGGGATCCAGGCGCGGGTTCCACGGCCCGACGGCATTGCCCTCGTCGTCCAGCACCCGAATCAGGCGGAAGGCGAGATCGCGCATCTCGTACGGCGTTGATCCGACCTCGGGCCGTTCGACCACGCCGGCGGGGTCCATCAGCAGGTGGCTGAAGTCCGGCGCATCGCCGGGTCGGCCGGACGGTTCCGGCACGCGCAATGACAGGGGCTGACTGTTCTTTTTCACGTTTTCGTCGTTCATGCGGGCGTCCATATCCATTCGGGGTCCGTCCGTGTTTCCTCTGGACGTGTGATAACACGGCCCCTAAGCAGGTGCTCGCTCAAATTGACCTTGCACAATCCCGATATCGGGTATTTTATTTCGCGATAATCATAATCGGAGAAACGCATTGGCCGACGAACTCGACCCCATCGACGCCCGCATCCTGGATATCCTGCAGCAAGACGCCGGGCTGTCGGTCGCGGAGGTCGCGGATCGCGTCGGACTGTCGGCCTCGCCCTGCTGGCGGCGGATCAAGCGGCTGGAAGATTCCGGCCTGATCACCAAGCGGGTCACCCTGCTGAACGCGCAACTGCTGGGCCTGGACTTCGAGGTCTACGCCATCGTCAAACTGATGCTGCCCTCGGCCGACAATCTGAACCTGTTCGAAGCCGCCGTGGCCAAATGGCCGGAGGTGGTCCAATGCGCGACCATTACCGGGCGCGAGGACTATGTGCTGCGCATCATCACCTCTGACATGCACGCCTTCGACCTGTTCTTGCGCGAGAAACTGCTGGCCCTGGGCATCGTCTCGGACTGCGAAAGCCACATCGTCACGCGCGGCGTGAAGAATGTGACCGCCCTGCCTCTTGGCATCATCACGCCTCACGTCGGATAACGTCGCTCAGGCGGGCCGATCCGCCTGAGGATGACGACCATGATCGAACTGGTGATCGACGCGCGACGCAAGGACCTGGGCGGGTTCGAGGTCGGGCGCGTCCTGCCCTTCCATTCACGCCGGATGGTCGGGCCCTTCATCTTTCTGGACCAGATGGGGCCAGCCGAGTTCGCGGCGGGCGCGACGGCCATCGACGTGCGGCCGCACCCCCACATCGGCCTATCGACCCTGACCTATCTGTTCGAGGGCGAGATCATGCACCACGACAACCTCGGCTATGATCAGGCGATCCGGCCGGGCGAGGTCAACTGGATGACGGCCGGCAAGGGCATCGTCCATTCCGAACGCACCGATCCGCTGAGAAAGAGCACCGGCGGGCCGATGCACGGCATGCAGGCCTGGGTCGCCCTGCCCGACGAGGCCGAGGACATCGATCCGGCCTTCCATCACCTGGGCGAGGACGCCCAGCCCGCCTATGAGAACGGCGGCCTCTTCGCGCGCCTCGTCGCGGGCGAAGCCTATGGCGCCAAGGCCGCCGTGCCGGTGTCGTCGCCGCTGTTCTATATCCATTGGGAGCTTCAGCCCGGCGTTCGCACGGCGCCGCCGTCCGGCAAGGGGGCGGGGGGCATGAGCGAGCGCGCCCTCTATGTGGCCAAGGGCGCTATCGAGGTCGGCGACCGCACCTTCCACGAGGGTCAAATGATCGTGCTGGAGCCGACGGCCGAACCGACGGTCAAGGCTCTGGTCCAGTCGACCGTCATGGTGCTGGGCGGAGAGCCGGTGGGCGAACGGCTGATCTGGTGGAACTTCGTCGCCTCCAGCCAGGCCCGGATCGACCAGGCCAAGGCGGACTGGAAGGCTGGCCGGATGAAACTGCCGCACGCCGACGACCTGGAGTTCATCCCCCTGCCCGACGAACCCGCCAAGGCCCAGGCCGCCCCTGCGCCGGTCGAGCCCAAGCCGACCGACCCGGTCTAGGACGACGACGTCACGCAGAAGGTGACGTGGCGAGGCCGGATCGCTACATGCGGCCTATGAACTTCGATTTCGACGCCCAGGTCACCGCCGCCCTGTTCGACAACGCCGGCGCCGTCTTCGCCCTCGGCGACGGCTCTGTCCGGTTCGAGGACCGCACACGAGTCGAGGCCCATGACGGGGCCGTCCTGTGCGCCTGCGTCCATCCGTCCGGCGACGGGATCGTCACCGGCGGCGACGACGGCAAGGTCGTCTGGAGCCGCCGCGACGAGGATACAGCCGTCCTGGCTACGGCCAAGAACCAGTGGATCGACGCCATCGACGCCTCGCCGGCCTCGGGCCTGATCGCCTTTTCCTTCGGCCGCACCCTGTCGGTGATCGATCCCAACGACGTCGGTTTCCGCCGCGACATCCAGCACGAACGCACCGTCTCCGGCGTCGCCTTCGAGCCCAAGGGCCGGCGTATCGCGACCTCGACCTATGGCGGGGCGGCGCTGTGGTATGCGCGGATCGAGAAGCAGCAGCCGGTTAAGCTGGCCTGGGCCGGATCGCACACCGGCGTCGCCTTCTCGCCCGACGGCGCCTTCGTCGTCACGACCATGCAGGATAACCAGATGCACGGCTGGCGCATCAAGGACGCCAAGAACCTGCGGATGGGCGGCTATCCGGGCAAGGTGCGGTCGATGGCCTTCCTAGCCAATGGTCAGCTAATGGCGACTTCGGGCGCGCAGGGCGCAGTGCTGTGGCCCTTCATCGGATCGAACGGTCCGATGGGCCGCGAGGCGACCGAGATCGGTTATGACGACACCACCCTGGTCAATCTGGTCTCTGCCCGCGCCGACCAGGGACTGCTGGCCGCCGGCCTGACCGACGGTCGGGTCTGGGTGGCGCATCCGGCCGCCCAGGGCCTGAACTTCGTCAAGGCCGAGAAGGGGCCGGCCATCGTCGCCCTGTCGCTCAGCCCCGCCGTCGATAAGGTCGCCTGGGCCGACGAGGACGGCGCCGCCGGCGTGATCATTCTCTGATGGCCAAGGGTCGCAAGAGCTGGCGTCGGGTTGGGTTGAGCGCCCTTCTGATCCTGGCCCTGATCCCGGTCGCCGGCGTGCTGATCGTCGCCGTCGCGCCGCCGCCGCCGACGATCCTGATGCTGCGCCAGCTCGCGCGCGGCGAGGGCATGGACTACCAGTGGCGCGGTCTGAACCAGATTTCGCCAAACCTCGTGAACGCCGCCATCGCCGCCGAGGACGCCCGTTTCTGCAGCCACCACGGCTTCGACATGGAGGCGATCCAGAAGGCGCTGGATCATAATGCGGAGGGCGGACGCATCCGGGGCGGATCGACCATCAGCCAGCAGACGGCCAAGAACGTCTTCCTGTGGCCGGGCCGCGACTGGATCCGCAAGGGGCTGGAGGCGGGTTACACCGTGCTGATCGAGACGGTCTGGTCCAAGCGCCGGATCATGGAGGTCTATCTGAACGTGGTGGAATGGGCGCCCGGCGTCTACGGCGCCCAGGCCGCCTCGCGCCACTGGTTCGGCAAGGACGCCCGCGACCTTAGCCCGCGCGAGGCCGCGCGTCTGGCCGCCATCCTGCCGGCCCCGCGTCGTTACCAGGCGGCCGCGCCTGGTCCCTATGTCCGCAGAAGGGCGTCGCGCGTCCAGGCGGCCATGGGCACGGTGCGCAACGAAGGGCTGAACGCCTGCGTCGTCGGCCGGGGCTGAACCGTTCCGCTTGACGGGCGCCCAGGCCTCGCCTCTCCTGCACCGGCTGTTCAGGAGATCCACCATGAAGCGTCAGATGATGACCGCCGTCGCGGTCTGCGCCCTCGCCTTCGCCGCCGGCTGCGCCAGCACTCCCTCGCCCGCCGCGCGCACCGCGGGAACCGAGCAGACGGCTTCGACCACGCCCGCACCGCCCGCGACCGGCGTAAAGGCCGACTATCCGATCACCGCCGACGGGGCGACCGCCTTCGTCGCCGACGCCGAGACGAAGTGGGCCGAGGTCAGCGAATATGTCGCCCGCATCCAATGGGCGCGCGCCACCAACATCACCTTCGACACCATGTGGCTGGAATCCAGGGCTAACGCCGAGGCGACCGAGCTTCAGGTCCAACTGGCCAATCAGGCGGCCAAGTTCAACGAAGTCCAGGTCGATCCCGTCGTGCGCCGCAAGCTGAACCTGCTGCGCCTCAGCTTGGTCCTGCCGGCGCCCAACCGCCCCGGCGCCGCCGACGAACTGGCCCAGATCACGACGCGACTGGACTCGACCTATTCGACCGGCAAGTTCGACTTCAAGGGCCATCAGATCACCCTGGACGACGCCTCGCTGATCCTGGCCGACAGCCGCGACCCTGAAGAGACCAAGGCCCTGTACGAAGGCTGGCGCACCATCTCGCCGGTGATGCGCGACGACTATGCCCGGATGGTCGAGATCGCCAACGAAGGCTCGCGCGAGCTGGGATTCGCCGACACCGGCGCCCTGTGGCGCTCAGGCTACGACATGCCCGCCGACGATTTCGCCGCCGAGACCGACCGGCTGTGGGCGCAGGTGAAGCCCTTCTACGAGAACCTGCACTGCTATGTGCGCGCTCGGCTGAACGCCAAATACGGCGATGCGGTGCAACCCAATCACGGTCCGATCCGCGCCGATCTGCTGGGCAATATGTGGTCCCAGCAGTGGGGCAATATCTACGACGTGGTCGCCCCGGCCTCGGGCGGCGCCTCCAGCTACGACCTGACCGAACTGCTCAAGTCCACCGATTACGACGCGACGAAAATGGTCAAGACGGGCGAGGGCTTCTACGTGTCGATGGGCCTCGATCCCCTGCCCCAGACCTTCTGGGAACGCAGCCAGATCACCCGCCCACGCGACCGCGAGGTCGTCTGTCACGCCTCGGCCTGGAATCTGGACAACGCCGACGACATCCGCATCAAGATGTGCACCAACGTCAACGGCGACGACTTCTACACCGTCCACCACGAGCTGGGTCACAACTACTATCAGCGGGCCTACAAGAACCAGCCCATGCTGTTCCGCAACGGCGCCAACGACGGCTTCCACGAGGCCATCGGCGACTTCGTCGGCCTGTCGGCCCTCACCCCCACCTATCTGAACCAGATCGGCCTGTTGAAGACCACGCCGGGCGCGGAAGAGGACATTCCCTTCCTGCTCAAGATGGCCTTGGACAAGATCGCCTTCCTGCCGTTCGGCCTGATGGTCGACCGCTGGCGCTGGGACGTCTTCTCGGGCGAGACGGCGCCGGCCGCCTACAATACCGCCTGGACCGCCGACATGCTGCAGTATCAGGGTCTGGTCCCACCGGGTCCGCGTCCGGCCAACGCCTTCGATCCGGGCGCCAAATACCATGTGCCCGGCAACACGCCTTACACCCGCTACTTCTTGGCGGCCATCTATCAGTTCCAGTTCCAGCGCGCGGCCTGCAAGCAGGCGGGTTGGACCGGGCCGCTGCATCGCTGCTCGGTCTATGGGAACAAGGAAGTCGGCGCCCGCTTCAACGCCATGCTGCAGATGGGGCAGTCGCAGCCTTGGCAGGAGGCGATGAAGGCGTTTACCGGCGACGACGGCAACGACGCCTCGGCCATCGCCGACTATTTCGCCCCGCTGAACGTCTGGCTGGAAGAGCAGAACCGCGGCCATCAGTGCGGATGGAGCGCCGCTTGAGCCCTAAGCGGGGTTAACCGTTCCCCTTGAGGCTTCCCTTAACCGCCCGATGGCAGACTGCAGCCATTCGGGCGGTATACGGGCGATCTGCGCCCTCGGGGACGACCATAGTGACGGCTTGCACACTGATCGGCGGAATGGTCCAGGGCCTGCGCGGTCTTGCCGCCCGCCTGTCGTCCGACCGGGGCGGCAATGTCGTGATGATCTTCGCCCTGGTCATGCCGGCGCTAATCATGATCACCCTGGGCGGCATCGACATCAGCCGCATCACCACGATCAAGGCGCGCGTCCAGGACGCCCTGGACGCCGCCGCCCTGGCCGCCGCGCGGTCGCCATATACGACGCCTGAGGAATTGAAGGGTGTCGCCCTCATCGCCTTGGAGGCCAATCTTCGGAACTCCGCCGCTGAATATGTCGACAGCGACCTCAGCATTGTCCTGACCGACGAACAGGTAGTGGTCGCAGACTTGCGGGTTCAGGTTAAGACTTTGGTCGCCAACGTCATCCTACCGCCTTACGGCAAAATCCTGGACGACACCCTGCCCGTCAGCGTCCATTCCGAGGTCAATCGATCGTCCAAAAACGTCGAGGTCGCATTGGTCTTGGACATCACCGGTTCGATGAAGGGCGCCCCGCTGACCAGTCTGAAAGCCGCTGCTAAAAAGCTGGTCAGCATCGTGGTTCAAGACGCCCAGGAGCCCTACAGTTCCCGGGTCGCGCTGATACCCTATTCGGTCGGAGTGAATGTGGGGACTTACGCTGAGAAGGTGCGCGGTCCGTTGCAAGGGCCCACCGCAATCAGCGCCGCAGACTGGGCTGATGCGAGCAAATCGATCTCCCAGATATCGTCCGGAAACATCACGTCATCCAATCACGGTTTGAAGGTGAACGATTATGTTTGGATCAGCGGCGTCAACAATGCTTCACAAGGACTGAACGACAAGGTTCACCGCGTCGAGTCCATAAACGGCAACAAATTCCGACTTGCTGGATACTCTGGAGGCGGCGCAAACGGATCATTTCGTCGATGCTGGACCGCAACTTGCGATATCGTCGTGACTTCTACCGCACACACCCTATCGACCGGGGACTTCGTGACCATTTCCGGTGTCCAAGGCATGACAACGCTCAACACTGGCCGCAACAACCTCTATTTCCAGATCACCCGCATTTCCGCCGATCAATTCAGCGTCAGCCTTAGTGGGCCCGGGCAATCTCAGTACCGCAGCGGAACAGGTACCGTGCAGTGCGGGTACGATGGCTGTGGACAGCGCTACTTCATCAATCGCTACAATATGATAAGGACGCTGTCGTCGAGCAACTGCGTCAGCGAACGCCTGTGGACTACAATGGAGCGCGGACATCTGATCCCAACTGACATAAAGCCAGACAAGGACAACTGGGTCGGCCGCAATTACCCGACCTCTGGCAATCGCTGTCCGAGCAATGAGATCACGCCCCTCACGGATCAGGTCGAAACAGGTAACGGCATTAGTGGCCTGAACGATCTGATCGATTCCTATGAGGCAGTGGGTTCGACCGCTGGTCAGATCGGCATCGAGTGGGGTTGGTACGCGGTGTCGCCTAAGTTCAAGTCCTTCTGGCCATCGGAAAGCGCGGCCAATGACTATGACCCATCGAAGACATTAAAGGCTGTGGTGTTGATGACGGACGGGGAGTTCAACAACCCCTACTGCCAGGGCGTGATCTCAAGGGGCGCGCCAACGGACGGAAGCGCTGGCGATGCGAACTATCAGATCGGCTGTAACGCGCCAAACGGCAACCCCTTCACTCAGGCCGTCGCCCTGTGCGACCAAATGAAGAAGGACGACATCATCATCTATACGGTCGGGTTCAACCTCAGCAGCAGCAAGGGCGGTTCCGGCATCGACACCGCGCGCGAAGTGATGGAATCCTGCGCGACGACCACCGCTGATCATTTCTTCACACCGTCATCGCCTTCAGACTTGGAAGATGCCTTCGCCGACATCGGCCGGGCGATCACCCGCCTGCGTATCTCCCGCTGACGCCTTACAGCAGGCGGATTTCTCGCAGGCGTTCGGTCAGATAGTCCTCGGCCAGGATGGTCTTGCCCGCATAGCGGTCGGGGTTGTCCGGCGTGATGGCGCTGGGCAGGGTCTCGATGGGGAAGTCGGGGTTGAAGTGCAGGAAGAAGGGCGTCGAATAGCGGGCGAAGCCGCGACGCTCAGGCGCCGGATTGACCACGCGGTGGGTCGTCGATGGCAGGACGTGGTTGGTCAGTCGCTGCAGCATGTCGCCGATATTGACGACCAGGGCGTCGGGCGGCGGCGCGATGTCCAGCCAGCTGCCGTCCTTTTCCTTGAGCTGAAGGCCGGCTTCCTCGGCGCCCAGCAGCAGGGTGATGACGTTGATGTCCTCGTGGGCGCCGGCGCGTACGCCCGGCGCATCGGCGGGAACCGGCGGATAGTGCAGCATCCGCAGGACGCTGTTGCCCATCTCGACCTTGTCCGCAAAAAAGTCGTCGCCCAGCTTCAGATAGCGGGCGATGGCGCGCAGGATCTTGGCGCCCAAGGCGTCCAGATCCTCGAACATCCCATAGAGGTGCGGCTTGAAGCCCTCGATCTCGGTCGGCCAGACGTTGTCGCGCATGTAGCGGCGATAGGGATGCCCTTCAGGCAGTTCGCGGCCGACGTGCCAGAACTCCTTCAGGTCTACGGCATTGGCGCCCTTGGCCGCCTCGACCCCGAACGGCGTCAGGCCACGCGCCCCGCCCGTGCCGGGCTGGTGATACTGGCGCTTCACCTCTTCCGGCAGGGCGAAGAAGGCCTTGGCGTCGTCGATGGCGGCGGTGATGCGCGCCTCGTCCAGACCGTGGTCGGCGACCACCGCAAAGCCGTAACGCGAGAAGGATGCGCCCAGCGCATCGCTGAACGCCTGGAAGTCAGCGTCATACTGGGTCATCGAGACCGGCGTGATGGTCCGGTCGGCGGGGCTGTCGTTCAGGGTCGTGCTCACGGACGTCCTCGATCTGGGAATGTGCGGCGGTTCCCATACGCCTAATCCGCGGCCTTGTCAGTTCATCGTCGCCAGGGTGCCAAGGCCGTTCACGCGCCATACAGCTTGGAACCTTCACAGTAAGCATACGTTTCCGCGCCAGACCACATTCACCAAAGGACTATTCCATGCGCGCCAAGATCATCGTCGCCAGCGTCTCGATCGCCGCCCTGCTCGGCGCCGCCGCCTGCACCACCACCGACCCCTATCGCTCGGGCCCCGTGCGCAACAACACCGGAACCGGCGCCATCGCCGGCGCTCTGGGCGGTGCGCTGCTCGGTTATCTGACCAATACGTCCAACGGCGAACAGGGCCGCAAGAACGCCCTAATCGGCGCCGGCGTCGGCGCCTTGGGCGGCGCGGCCGTGGGCCAGTATATGGATCGTCAGCAACGCGCCATGGAGGCCGAACTGTCCGGCTCCGGCGTCGGCGTGGCGCGTCAGGGCGACGTCCTGGTTCTGCGCATGCCGTCGGACGTGACCTTCGCCACCAACCAGTCCTCGATCGACCCGCGCTTCTTGCCCGTCCTCGACGACGTGGCGCGCGTGCTGCAGCAGTACGACCAATCGACGGTGGATGTGATAGGCCACACCGATTCTTCGGGCGGCGACGCCATCAACCAACCCCTGTCGGAACGCCGCGCCAGCAGCGTCGCCTCCGAACTGGTGCGTCGCGGCGTGATCGCCCAGCGCCTCTATGTTGCGGGCGAGAGCGCACGCAATCCGGTGGCTTCGAACGCTACGGCGGAAGGCAAGGCCCAGAACCGTCGCGTGGAAATCCTGATCCGTCCGTTCACCGGCTGATCCGCGGCGGCATTTGAAGACTAGACAGAGGGCGGCGCCACGAGGCGCCGCCCTTTCTTTGTTCAATCACAGGCATCGTGATTTGCGCGCAATCGCACACCATGGTTCTCGACGTCATCGGACCATGGGAACGACGCAGTGACGCCTGAGGATCGGGAGTTCGGGCAAGGCCTGAAGCTGACCGCCATCGCGGTGATCAGCGCCGTCCTGACGGCGACCTTCGTCATCGGCGCTGGCCAGGCGCTTTTGCGCGGCTCCAAACCGATCATCATGCCGCCAGCAACCGTCGTCTCGCACGCATCTGCCGACTGACCCTGCTCCCCCGATCCTGACAACCTCTCCAGCACAGAAAAACGCCGCCTCCTTTCGGAAGCGGCGTTCTGTCTTTCGACGACTTCGACATACGAAGATCGACCCGGAGATAAGTCCGGGCCGACCCCTCAGAGGTCTTAGAAGTTGATGTCGATGGTCGCGCGGCGGTTGAGCGGTTCACGCACACCGTCGGCGGTCGGCTTGGCCAGGTTGGTCTCGCCCTTGCCGTCGAGGGCGATGACGCCGCCGTTGACGCCTGCAGCAACCAGCGAGTCCGCGACAGTGCGCGAACGGCGGTTGGACAGACCCAGGTTATAGGCGGCCGAACCCGAGGTGTCGGTGTAGCCGACGATCACGACGCGCGTCGGACGACCCGACTTGGCGTAGTTGGCGGCCTGCGTCACCACCGAACGGGCTTCTGCCGTCAGGTCCGAGCGATCCCAGTCGAAGTAGACGACGAACTGGCGAGCGACCGGGGTCTGAGCGACCGGCGGCGGGGGCGGCGGGGGCGGAGGAGGCGGCGGGGGCGGCGGGGGGGGGGGGGGGGGGGGGGGAGCGTCTTCCGCACCGAAGCTGTAGCGCAGACCCAGGGTCACGGTGTGCGACTGATCGTAGTCGCCGTCCCATTCGCCGAAGGAGGTCGCGCCGACGCCCGTGCCGACCGTCGACGAGGCGAACGAAGAATCGCCCGTCAGATAGCGGTAGGTCAGGTCGATGTTGGCGCGGTCGCCGATGGCCCATGCCAGACCTGCGATCGCCTGAGCGGCGAATTTGGTCGAGTCGTCGTCGATGGCGAAGGTGGCGCCGCGGTTGGCGCGCAAGTTGCCGATGGTCTGGGTGCGGACCTGATTCACCCCAGCGCCGAGGCCGACGAACGGACGGATGCCCCAAGCTTCGTAACCGAAGTCATACAGGACGTTCGCCATCAAGGTATAGGACTCGATATCGCCTTCGGGCGAGAAGCAGCCGCCCGTCGCCGGAGTCAGGTTGCACAGGCCTTGCGTGCCGGACACGGCGCGAACCGTGCCGATGTCGCCCGAGCGGTAGCCGCCTTCGAGTTCAACGCGCCAGTTGGGGTTGAAGCGGTAGCCGAGGCGAGCGAAAGCCGCCCAGCCGTCGTTCACTTCATAGTTCCAGTTGGCGCCCGTGGTCGACGACTCGGCGTTGATGTCGTCGATCATGTGGTAACCAGCGTCGATGGCGCCGTACCAGCCGTTGGGTTCTGCCGACGCAGCACCAGCCGACAGGGCCAGGGCGGCCGCTGCGCTGGACGCCAGCACGAAAGTCTTCATACGCATAGGGGGGTATCCCTCCGCCTCTGTTAAGTAGGGGGCGGGTCTACCGCCTAAGCGGGTCTTACCAGCCTTGCTTCAGAAGGTCGAGGCGGAAACGTGACAGGTCCAAGCGCTGGGCAGTCTACCGTGGCGTTGATGTTACAGGTAAATTTATGACTCTGTCCACCTTTGGTTAACTTCCGGCCCGGAGGACGTCACAATCTCGAAAGGCGCTTCAACCAACTCTTCCGGGTATTCGACGCTAGGTCATCTACCGACAGATCAATCCGCCAAGACTTGCATAGCGAGCCATTCGGCGATCAGGGCCGGCTTATCGCCGCCTTCGATCTCGACGGTCAGCTCATGCTTCAACAGCCAGCGTCCGCCGCCCCTGTCTTCCGCAGACAGCAGCTTGAAGCGTCCGCGAATGCGCGACCCCGCCGGAACCGGCGCCACAAACCTCAGCTTGTCGAAGCCGTAGTTGACGCCCATCACCACGTCCTCCAGCGGCGCGACCGCGTCGTAGCTCATGGCTGACGCCAGGCTCAAAGTCAGGAAGCCATGCGCAATGGTTCCGCCGAACGGCGTAGCCTTAGCCGCGTTGGGATCGACGTGGATGAACTGATGATCTTCGGTGCAGTCGGCGAAGGCGCCTATCCGGGCCTGGGTGATGTCGAACCATTTCGACACCCCGACTTCTTGGCCAATCAATTCCTGAAGTTCACTGGCCTTGGTCATCGCGTCCTCCCTCTTCTGCTTTGAGGCGAGGTTGGCCGACCGGCGCAGGGAAGGAAAGCCCTTCAGCCGCCGAACCGCCCCTCGATGATGTCGGCGTACAGGATCGGATCGACATTGCCGCCAGACAGGATGATCGCCGTCGTCAAACCTTCCGTCCCGATCTTTCCTGCCAACAGAGCAGCCAGCGACACCGCGCCGCCGGGCTCGATGACCAGTTTCAGATGACGGAAGGCGAAGCGCATCGCCTCGGCCACCTCGGCGTCCGACACGGTGATCGCACCGGCCAGTCGCCGGTTGATCGGCCAGGTCAGGACGCCCGGCATCGGCGACATCAGGGCGTCGCAAATCGACGGCGCGCCTTGCGGATGCCCAACCCGCTCGCCCGCCGCCAGCGACCGCGCCGTGTCGTCGAAGGCCTCGGGCTCGACCACGAACACCCGCGTCGAAGGCCTGCGTTCAGCCATGACCAGATTGATCCCGGCCATCAGCCCGCCGCCTGAGGCGCCGCACAGCAGTTGGTCGAAAGGTGCGTCGGCTTGGTCCAGCATCTCCAGCCCCGTCGTCCCCTGTCCCTCGATGATGAAGGCATCGTCGAACGGCGGAACCAGGATCGAGCCGCGCTCGGCCGCGATGGCCGCGCCGATCTCTTCGCGACTTTCGGTCCAGCGGTCGTATAGCCGCACCTCGCCGCCGAAACCGATCACGCCCTCGACCTTCACCTGGGGCGAGTCCGACGGCATGACGATGATGGCCGGCGTGCCGACCATGGCGGCGGCGGCGGCCACGCCTTGCGCATGGTTGCCGGACGAGAAGGCGACGACGCCGCGTGTCTTCTCCTCATCCGTCAATCGACTGATGCGGTTATAGGCGCCGCGAAACTTGAAGGCCCCCGCGCGCTGCAGGTTTTCCGCCTTCATCAGGACCCGACCGCCGACGACGGCGTTCAGGGCAGGGCTTTCGAGCAGCGGCGTGCGGACGGCGACGCCGTCAATCTGACGGGCGGCGTCGAGGACGCCTTCATAGCTGGGCAGGTGCGTCGTCATATGCTCCCTTAACCCAAGGTCCGAGCGCCGCGTAGGGCGTACAAGGGAGAAACGTCTTGAGCCTCATACTCGCCATCGACCAGGGCACGACCTCGACGCGCGCCATCGCCTTCGAGGTCGCGCCTCAAGCAGCGCCAAGCGCGTCAGGCGAAAGGCATCAGGACCTGCGTCCGATCGCGGTCAGCCAGATCGAGCTGGCCCAGCATTTTCCCAACTCGGGCTGGGTCGAGCACGACGCGGCCGAGATATGGTCCGCCACCCTCCAGACCTGCCGCGAGGTCGTGCGCAAGGCGGGGGGCGTGGCGCGCTTCGCCGCCATCGGCATCACGAACCAGCGCGAAACGGCGGTGCTCTGGGACGCATCGACCGGCGAGCCGCTGCATCGCGCCATCGTCTGGCAGGACCGCCGCACCGCCGACGTCACCGCCCGCCTGACCGCCGAGGGTCATGAGCCCATGGTCCAGGCGGCGACCGGCCTGATTCTGGACCCCTATTTTTCGGCGACCAAGTTCGCTTGGCTGCTCGACGCCGTGCCGGGTTCGCGCGAGCGGGCGGCCAAGGGCGAGGTCAGGCTGGGCACCATCGACGCCTGGCTGATCTGGAAACTGACCGGCGGCCAGGTCCACGCCACCGACGCCACCAATGCATCCCGCACCGCTCTGATGGACCTGAAGACGGTCGAATGGCGCGGCGACCTGTGCGCCTTGTTCAATGTGCCGCGCGAGGCCCTGCCCGAGATCGTGCCGTGCGCCGGTGTCATCGGCGAATGCGACCCGGCGCTGTTCGGCCGCGCCCTGCCCATCGCCGGATCGGCAGGCGACCAGCAGGCGGCCCTGGTCGGACACGGCGCACTGAAGGCCGGCGACGCCAAGATCACCTATGGCACCGGCGCATTCTTGGTCGCCAATGTCGGGGCCGAGCCGGTGGCCTCGACGCGGCGGCTGCTGGGCACGCTGGGCTATCAGGCCGACGGCCAGACCGCCTATGCGCTGGAGGGGTCGATCTTCTCGGCCGGGTCGGCGATCCAGTGGCTGAGGGACGGGGTCGGACTGATCTCGGAATCGCGCCAGTCCGAGGCGATGGCCCAAGGTCTGCCCGACAACGGCGGGGTCTATATGGTGCCCGGCTTCACCGGCCTGGGCGCGCCCTGGTGGGAACCTGAGGCGCGCGGAACCGTCGTCGGGCTGACGCGGGATTCCGGCCCGGCCCATTTCGTCCGCGCCGCGCTGGAAGCCCTGGCCTATCAGACGCGGGATCTGCTGGACGCCCTGGCCCAGGACGGCGCCCCGCCGCTGAAGACGCTGAAGGTGGACGGCGGCGTCACCGCCAACAGTTTCGCCATGCAGTTCGTCGCCGACATCTGCGAGGTCGAGGTCGAACGCCCGGCCTTCCAGGAGATGACCGCCCTGGGCGCCGCGCGTCTGGCGGCTTTGGGCGTCGGCCTGCTGCCCGATCTGGAGGCCCGCCCCGCCGAGGCCCCGGCCTGCTGGAAGCCGCGCATGAAGACAGAGGAACGTGAGCGTCTGCTTTCCGGCTGGCGTCGCGCCGTGAAGGCCGCCATCATCGCCGCGCCGGACCGGGCGTAAGACGCGGGCGGCGTAGGAAACCCCAAAAGACCTGACTGGGCCGCCCATGACCGACGCCTCTTCCCTCGACGCCCCCGCGCTGGACGCCCAGACCGCCTTTTCCGGCACGCGCGAGGTCGATCCTCGCTATCGGCTGGACGAGACGGCGCTCGACGCCTGGATGGCCGCCCATGTCGCGGGATACGCCGGCCCGCTGGCGGTGCGCCAGTTCAAGGGGGGCCAGTCGAATCCGACCTACGAACTGACGACGCCCGCCAAGAGCTATGTGCTGCGCCGCAAGCCGCCAGGCGTCCTGTTGCCCAGCGCCCATGCCGTGGACCGCGAGTTTCAGGTCATTTCCGCCCTGGCCGCCCAAGGGTTCCCGGTGGCCAAGCCCCACGCCCTGTGCCTGGACGAGGCCGTCATCGGCTCGATCTTCTATGTGATGGATAAGATCGAGGGGCGGATCTTCTGGGACCTGAAACTGCCCGAACTGACGCCTGCCGAACGCCGCGCCGTCTATGAGGCCCAGACCGACACCTTGGCCCGTCTGCACGCCTTCGATCCCGTCGCCATCGGCCTGGGCGACTACGGCAAGGCCGGGAACTATTTTGCACGTCAGGTCGGCCGCTGGACCAAGCAGTATCGCGCCTCGGAGACCGAACCCGTCGCCGCCATGGACCGCCTGATCGTCTTCCTGCCCGACAGCCTGCCGCCCGAGGGACCGAGCCGCATCGTCCATGGCGACTTCCGGCTCGACAACATGATCCTGGCGCCTGACCGAGCCGAGGTCAGCGCCGTGCTGGATTGGGAGCTGTCGACCCTGGGCGATCCGATGGCCGACTTCTCCTATCTGCTGATCGCCTGGGCCATTCCGGCCAGCCTGCGCAACGGCCTCGCCGGCGCCGATCTGGAGGCCCTGGGCATCCCCTCCGTCAAGGAGACGGTCGAACGCTACGCCGCCGCGACGGGCATGCGACCCGCCAATCTGGACTGGCTCTACGCCTACAACCTGTTCCGCCTGGCGGCCATCTGCCAGGGCATCGCCGGCCGCGTCCGCGACGGCACCGCCGCCAGCGCCCACGCCAAGAGCATGGCCGCCCAGGTCGGCCCGCTCAGCGACGCCGCATGGGGTTTCGCGAAGAAGGCCGGAGCCTAGCGCGGCGGCTTTACGCAAACGCATTCCGTCGATACGCCGGGTGTCATCTGGTGCTTTTCACAGGACGCATGGCGATGATCGCGCTGCCGAAAAGACGTCGATGGACCTGGGCGCTCGCAGCGGCGCTGGCCTTGGTCGTCGTCAAACCCGACCCCACGACAGCGCAGTCGGTCGAAGACGGGACGTCGCCTTCCAAATTCCACTGGCGCTCCTCCGCCCAGATCATCGCACCGAGGGCCGGTGACGGAAACGGGTATTCGGCGCTCAAGGACCCCTCGATCGTCCATGTGGACGGCGAGTATCATGTCTTCATGACCTCGGTCGGGGCCGAGGGCTGGCACATGGCCTATACTCATTTCACCGACTGGTTGCAGGCGTCCGCCGCCCCCATCGTCGATCTGAAACAGTCGGGGATCGGGCCGGGCTACAGAGCAGCACCGCAGGTGTTCTACTTCGCGCCGCAGAAGCTCTGGTACATGGTCTATCAGAGCGGTCCGCCCGTCTATTCCACGACCGCGACGATCGGTGATCCGTCATCCTGGAGCGCGCCGAAACCCCTCTTTGATCAGGCCCCGGACATCATCAAGGCCGCCACGGGCCAGGAGGCCTGGCTCGACTTCTGGGTCATCTGCGACGAGGCGTCCTGCTATCTGTTCAACACCGACGACCACGGCAGCCTTTTCCGATCGCGAACGTCGATCCAGCAGTTTCCGGCCGGATTCTCCGACACACGCCGTGTCATGACGGGGCCGCGAGACGACATCTTCGAAGCCAGCATGCACTACCGATTGGCCGGCACGAACACCTACCTGACCCTGGTCGAGGCTATCGGACCCAAGGGACGCTACTTCCGCGCCTGGACCAGCGACCGGCTGGATGGGGACTGGCGTCTGCTGGCGGGCAGTCCATCGAATTCCTTCGCCGGATCAGACAATGTCGTCTTCGACGGCGAGGACTGGTCTCAGGGCGTATCGCACGGCGAGCTGGTCCGCAGCGGTTATGACCAGACCCTGACGATCGATCCCTGCCAGCCGCTTCAGTTCCTCTATCAGGGCCTGGAGCCGCATGCGCCCGACACGGCCTATATCGACCTGCCCTATCGCCTCGGCCTGCTGACGGCGACCGGACCCAATCCCGTCAGCGCTCTGTGCCCTGCGTCTCCATAAGACGGCGCGATCTTCAGTCCCTGACGGCGGCGCCCAGGATGCGTTTGTCGGTCTTGCCCTGAACCAGCACCGCGACCGCCTCGCCGGAGCGGGCGGGCGGCAGGGTGTAGAGCATGGGGCGGCCGCGCCATTCGCCCAGGCGGGTCACGCCGCGCACGACGTTCATGTGCCGCATGGCCTGGCCGCGATTTTCGCCCTGTCGGACCTCGACCACCTGGGGGCCGGGCGTATAGGTCACCGCTACCACCTCGGCGCCGCCGACGGGGGCGCGGCCCGAGCCGACGCCGACGCCGTTTCCATTCTCTCGGAACTCAATCTGGGGCGGCCAGGCCTGACGCACCGCCTCCTGGCCGATGGCGGTCTCAAGCTCGACGCTGCGGGCGCCCGAGACCTGACGACGGCCGTCGATCACCACCTGGGGCGTGGACACGCCGCGCTGGCGCAGGGCGGCGCGATAGGCGCGCTGACGCTGAACGAACTCCGGGCGGGCGAAGGTGTCGGTCCAGCCCAGATAGTCCCAGTAATCGACGCCATAGGTCAGGGCGATCACGCCGGGCTGGGCCGCCGCCTTCTCGACCGCCGCATTGGCCTCGACACAGCCGCCGCAGCCTTGAGCGGTAAACAGTTCGACCACCACCGGCGGGCCGTTGGCTGCAGCGTGACGCGGCGCGAGCGGCGGACGGCCGGCCGCCGGCTGGGCCGCCGAGGCGACGGACAGCAGGGCGCCCGCCATGACCGTGCCCGCGATGATCCAGCCCATGGTGTTCATGCTGTCGTTCTTAGTCTCTGCGACCCACCGCCGCGCCTCATAATCGCGTGACCCACGGGCTCAAGCCGCGCGCGGAGCGCGATAGCCCAAACAAAGACGGGCTCAAGCAGCGCGAAGCGCGGTAGCCCAAAGAAAAAAGCGCTCAGTCCATCAGTTGTTGCGACAGATAGACATAGTGACGCGCCCAGCGGCGGGCGTTGGCGACCGGGTCGGCGTCGTTGGAGTGACCGCCGGCCGTGTCCTCGTAATAGAGATGGTCGTGGCCCTGGTCGCCGAGGCGGGCGGCGAACTTGCGCGCATGGCCGGGGTGAACCCGGTCGTCCCGCGTGTTGGTGGTCAGATAGACGCGCGGATAGGTCACGTCGGGCCGTAGCTGCTGATAGGCGGAATATCTGGCGATCCACTCGGCCTCTTCGGGGATGCGCGGGTCGCCGTATTCGCCGATCCACGAGGCGCCGGCCGGCAGCTCGTGATAGCGCAGCATGTCCACCAGCGGGCTCTCGATCACCGCCGCATTGAACAGTTCGGGGTGCTGGGTGATCGACACGCTGGTCAGAACGCCGCCGTTCGAGCGGCCGTAGATGCCCAGGCGACGCGGGCTGGTGACGCCCCGCAGCTCCAGGTCGCGCGCCACGGCGGCGAAGTCGTCGAAGGCCTTCTGGCGGTTTCCGTCCAGCGCCGCCTGGTGCCAGTCGGGACCGAACTCGCCGCCGCCGCGGATATTGGCCTGGACGAAGACCCCGCCACGCTCCAGCCAAAGCTTGCCCATCTCGGGCTTGTAGGCCGGGTTCAGACTGACCTGGAAGCCGCCGTAGCCGAGCATGATGGTCGGGTTCGACCCGTCCAGCTTCATGTCGCGCGGGCGGGTGATGAAATAGGGTATTTTGGTCCCGTCGGTCGATGTGGCCTCATATTGCTCGGTCACGTCGCCCGAGGCGTCGAACTTGGCCGGGGCCGACTTGAGCGTGGTCAGAGTCGCCGCACCTGCGTCGGCCAGGCTGAGGGTCGGCGGCACCAGGAAGCCCTGAGTCGAGACGAAGACCTCGCCGCGCGACTTGGACGAGTCGCCCAGGCCGACGGCGAGGTTGTCGGGGACCGTGATGGACGAAGCCGTCCACCATTGAGCGGCGGGACGGAACTGCATCAGTCGCCCAGCCACATTGTCGGTGACGGCCGCCACGATGGCGTCGGACAGGACGGCGACGCCTTGAAGCGCCTGACGCGCGGTCGGCTGGAATACGACGGCGCTGTCGCGTCCGATCTGGATGTCCAGGCGCGTTTCGCCCAGCACCGCCAGCGGCAGGGCCAGCAATGAGCCTGCCGCATACTCCTGACCGTCGAAGCTCCAGGCCTGATCCGGCGAAAAGATCAGCCGGCCGTCGATGACGCCCGAAATCCCGACCCGCTCCGGTAGGTTCAGCTTCTGCGCCTTGCCGTCATGGCTCAGGCCCCACGTCTCCGACCGGAAGGTGTCCAGCGGCCGGGTGATGATGACCGCCGTCACCTTGCCGTCCTTGTCGCGATAGACGGTCGGGCTGACGCCGTAGCCGCCGTCGCCCTGTTCGCCGCGATAGACCTCGACCGCCTGAGCCAGGGTCTGGCCGCGCTTCAAGGTCTTGACGATGAAGGGATAGCCGGACTCGGTCATCGTCCCGGCTCCGAAGTCGGTGGCGACCAGGAGCGTGTCGCGGTCCAGCCATTCGATGCGGTGCTTGCCCTCGGGCAGGTTGAAACCGCCGTCCACGAAACGCTTGGTCGTCAGGTCGAACTCGCGCACGACCACCGCGTCCTTGCCGCCGTCGGACAGGTTGATCAGGCAGCGGGTCTCGTCCGGCGCCAGGCAGTCGGCGCCCTTGAACACCCAGTCCTTGCCCTCGGCCTTGGACAGGGCGTCGATGTCCAGCAGCGTCTCCCACTGGGGCGTCGCGGTGCGGTAGCTGTCCAGCGTCGTGCGGCGCCAGACGCCCTTGGGATTGGCCGCGTCCTGCCAGAAGTTGCCGACGCCGTCGCCGAGGAAGCTGGGCGTGGGAATGCGATCGGTTGCGGTCAGGATGGCTTCGGCTTCGGCCCGGAAGGTCTCGTAGCGCGGGTCGCCGGTCAGGACTGCGAGAGACTTGCGGTTCTCCTCGGCGACGAAGGCCATGGCCTCAGCCCCGTCCACCTGTTCCAGCGCCAGATGGTCGTCGGCGGCTGCGACGCCTGCCGGGGTCAGGTCGCGGGGGAAGTGGGGCGGCGGCAGTTGCATGGTCAAAGCAGCGCCATCTGGTCCTGAACAGTCATAACAGACCGGCTTGTCTTGCGCCGGAGCCGTCGTGGTCTGTGCGAGCACGGGCGTCGCCCCCATCAGAAGGGCCGGAATGGCGGCGGACAGGATCAGGTGACGCATTCGAAAACTCCGCAAACTAATCCTCCTCCGCATCGCGGGGGAGGGGGACCGCCGCAGGCGGTGGAGGGGGCGGAACCAGACAGGGTGCATGGGGTCGCCCCCTCCACCACTTCGTGGTCCCCCTCCCCCGTTCGCAAGCGCTCACGGGGGAGGATTGAGTTCTATTCCTGCGCCGGCGTGTCCATCAGGCGGCGCGACAGATAGGTGTATTCCAACGCTAGGCGGCGCGCGGTCTCGCGCAGGTTCGCCCCGGCCGCATGGCCGCCATCGACGTTCTCGTAGAACAGGACCGGATAGCCCAGTTCCTCCAGACGCGCCGCCGCCTTGCGGGCATGGCCCGGATGGACGCGGTCGTCCTTGGTCGAGGTGTGGATGAAGACTTCCGGGTAGGGCTGGCCGGCGCGCAGGTTCTGATAGGGCGAATATTGCTCGATCCAGGCGCGCTGTTCGGGGATGTCGGGGTTGCCGTATTCGCCGATCCACGAGGCGCCGGCCAGCAGCTTGTGGAAGCGCAGCATGTCGAACAGGGGCACCTGGATGACGGCGGCGTTGATGAGGTCCGGCCGCTGCGTCAGCATCGCCCCCATGAACAGGCCGCCTTGCGAGCCGCCCATGATGCCCAGCTTGGGCTGGCTGGTGATGTTGCGCTGGGTCAGGTCCAGGGCCACGGCCTGGAAGTCCTCGTGCGCGCGCTGGCGGTTCTGCTGCAGGGCCGCCTCGTGCCAGCGGGGGCCGAACTCGCCGCCGCCGCGCGTATTGGCGATGACATAGACCCCGCCGCGCTCAAGCCACAGCTTGCCGACCGTCGCCGAATAGCCCGGCAGCAGCGAGCTTTCGAACCCGCCGTAGCCGTAGAGTAATGTGGGGTTCGAGCCGTCCAGCGGCATGTCCGCCTTATGGACCACGAAATAGGGGATCATCGTGCCGTCGGCCGAGCGGGCCTCGTGCTGGTCCACCGTCATGCCGGCGGCGTCGAACTTGGCCGGCATCGACTTGACCTGATCCACCGCGCCGGTCGCCGCATCGGCCAGCCACAGGCTGGACGGGTTCAGATAACCGGTGACGCTGACGAAGACCTTGTCGTCCTTCTCGGAGGCCGAGCCGATGCCGACCGAGACGTTCTGCGGCAGGTCCAGGGTCGTGTGCGCCCATTCTCCATCACCCGGCGTATAGACCCGCACCGAGCCGCGCACATTGTCATACAGGGCCACGACCAGACGGTTGCGCGTGACGTTGACGCCCTCGATCGCCTGACGCTCGGTCGGACGCAGCACCAGCTGGGCCGGGGTCGCCTGATCGGCCAGCCAAGCCTCCAGCGGCCAGGCGATCAGGTCGCCGGTCTTGAAATCCTGGCCCGACGGCGCGGTCCAGTCCTGTTTCAACGACACCAGCAGCCGCCCGTCCACCAGACCGGTGATGTCGGACTTGGCCGGCAGCTGAAGCTGGGTCAGGGCGCCGTCGTCGGTCAGCCGCCAGGTCTCGGACGAATAGAAGTCCACCGAACGGTTGATCAGCGTCGCCTTCACCACCCCGTCGGCGTCGCGCAGCGTATAGCCGGACACCGAGACGTCCGTCGGCTTGCCGGTGAACAGGGTCTCGGCCTGATCCAGGCCCTGACCGCGCTTCAGGCGCTTGACCACCATCGGATAGCCCGAGTCGGTCAGGGTGCCGGGACCGAAGTCGCGCGAGATCAGCAGGGTGTCCTTGTCGATCCAGGACGCGCCGCCTTTAGATTCCGGCAGGACGATGCCGCCCTCGACGAACTTGCGCTCGACGCTGTCGAACTCGCGCAGGGTCACCGCGTCCTTGCCGCCGTTCGACAGGCTGAGCAGGCAATAGCGTTCCTCAGGCGCCAGGCAGGTCGCGCCCTTGTAGACCCAGTTCTGGCCCTCGGCCGCCGCCAGGGCGTCGATGTCCAGGATGGTCTGCCATTCCGGCGTCGCAGTGCGATAGCTGTCCAGCGTGGTCCGGCGCCAGACGCCGCGCACATGCTGGGCGTCCTGCCAGAAGTTGTCGATATGGCCGTCGTGGGTGAAGCCCGGCGAGGGGATGCGGTCCTGGGCCTGGACGATCTCCAGCGCCTGCTGGTGCAGCGGTTCGTAGCGCGCATCGCCCTGCAGAACGGCGAAGGTGCGGTCGTTGTGGGCCTTGACCCATTCCATCGCCCGCTCGCCCTCGACCTCCTCCAGCCACAGATAGGGATCGGTCGCGTCGCTGGTCGCGAAAGCGCCGGAAGCGGGGGCGGGAGCGGGAGCGGGAGAAGATGAAGGGGTCTGGGCCATGGATACCGAAGTCAGGCTGGTGGAGGCGAGAAGGGCCGCGAGCGCGACGGCGGAAGAGCGGATCATGGACAGTCCCCGAAAAACGACGCCGGCACCTTAGCGGCGAGACCTAGGGCGGCAAGCGCGCCGCCCGAACCTTACGGCTTTGTCATGATCCTTCGTCAGGGATGCAGAGCAGATTGCCGCAGGCCTTGCAGTGGACGGCGTCCTGATCGTGCGTCTGCAGGCCGCAGCGCTCGCACGGATAGCGCACCTTGTGCGGCTTGATCAGGGCCTGGGCGAGCCGCAGGAACAACGTGATCCCCACCAGCATGACGGCGATCGACAGCAGTCGCCCCCAAGGGCCAGGCAGGGTCACATCTCCGAAGCCTGTCGTCGTCAGGGTCGCCACGGTGAAATACAGAGCGTCGACATAGCCGGAAATGCCGTCGTGGCCTCTGAACGTCGCATAGACGAAGCCGGTCGCCACGAAGACGAAGGTGATCAGGTTGGCCAGGGCGCGCGCGATCCCTTCGACCCGCGTGTCGTCGAATCGAGCCCCGATGGTTCGCCAGAAAAAATCCGAGTTCAACAAGGTCCACAGCCGCAGCATCCGCAGGAAGCCGAGGTTGAACAGCCAGGCCGGGAACAACAGGGTCGCGAGCACAAACAGATCAACCCAGACGATGGGCCGCTTCAGCCAGTCCTTGATGTCCGCATAGGCATAGGCGCGCGCAGCGAGGTCCAATGCGAGCACTGTGGCGATCAGATAATCCAGGGCATAGAAGGCCCAACCCATATTCTTCAGGATCGGCGCCGCCAGGAAGAAGGCGATGATGGCCAGGTCGATCACGATGACCGTCAGCCGGAACCGCACCGCCGGAGGCTGCGAGCCATGATACAGATAGCGCAGCCGCGCCCGCAGGCGCAGGCCGTCCTGCCGGGATTCGGTGTCGGTCTGAGACAAATCAACCTTCCGCTCGTCCCGGCGAAGCCGAGCTTGATGCACCGGGCACTCAACCGCTTACGGCTCGGCATGTCCAACGGTTCCGACATGGACGAACGGCGAGGGAGATTTCGCGAAACGCGCACGCGGCCTATATGGCCTGCATGACCCGTCCTTTCGTCAAGATGAACGGCGCCGGCAATGACTTCGTCGTCGTCAATGCGCTGGAACAGCCGTTCGCTCCCGGCGAAGACCAGATTCGCGCGCTGGGCGACCGCGAGACGGGCGAAGGGTTCGACCAGCTGATCGCCATCGAACCCTCCGCGACGGCCGACGCCTTCATGCGGGTCTGGAACGCCGATGGGTCGATGGTCGAGACCTGCGGCAATGCCCTGCGCTGCGTCGGTTGGCTGCTGATGCAGGCGAACGGCGCGGATCGCGTCGTCATAGATACGGCGGGCGGCCCGACCACCGCCACCCGCGCCGGCGACCACCGCGTGACTGTGGACATGGGCAAGCCCCGGCTCGACTGGACCCAGGTGCCGTTGGCCGAGGAGATGGACACGCGCGGGATCGAGCTTCAGGTCGGGCCGATCGATGCGCCGATCCTGTACACGCCGGGCGCCGTCTCCATGGGCAATCCGCACGTGGTCTTCTTCACCGACCGCCAGGACGACGGATTCGTCACCGGATCCGGCTCGCTGGTCGAGCATCACCCGCTGTTCCCGCAAGGGGTCAATGTCGGCTTCGCCAATGTGCTGGACCGCGACCACATCCGCCTGCGGGTCTGGGAGCGCGGGGCCGGCCTGACGAAAGCCTGCGGCACCGGCGCCTGCGCCGCCCTGGTCGCGACGGCCCGGCGAGGCCTGACGGACCGCAAGGCGACGGTGGTGGTGGACGGCGGCGAGATGGTCATCGACTGGGATGCGCAGACCGATCATGTGCTGATGACCGGGCCGGTCGAGATCGAACGCACGGGCATGCTGGCGATCTGACCGCTTGACGTTGACGCCCGCGTCAAGCCTCTCGGCTGATTGCCCGGCTTCCTCCGCGTCAAGGGTTGGCGCGGCCGTTCCCACACTCTAGGACACGAAGGGTTACAGCCCCGCCGACGCCCTGGACGACCGATGCCCGATCAAACCGAAAAACAGACCTTCTCAGATCAGGAAGCCCTCGACTTCCACCGCATCCCCACGCCGGGCAAGATCTCCATGGCCCCGACCAAGCCGATGGCGACCCAGCGCGATCTGTCGCTGGCCTATTCGCCGGGCGTGGCCGTGCCGGTCCTGGCCATCGCCGCCGATGCGGACAAAGCCTATGACTACACGGCCAAGGGCAATCTGGTCGCCGTGATCTCGAACGGCACGGCCATCCTGGGCCTGGGCAATCTGGGCCACATGGCCTCCAAGCCGGTGATGGAAGGCAAGTCGGTCCTGTTCAAGCGGTTCGCCGACGTCGATAGCTTCGACGTCGAGGTGAAGACCACCGACCCGGACGAGTTCATCACCGTCGTCAAGAACATCGGCGACACCTGGGGCGGCATCAATCTGGAGGACATCAAGTCCCCGGAATGTTTCGTCATCGAGAGCGAGCTTCAGGACCTGCTGGACATCCCCGTCTTCCATGACGACCAGCACGGCACGGCCATCATCTCGACCGCCGGCCTGATCAACGCCTGCCATGTCGCGGGCAAGAAGCTGGACGAGGTCAAGGTGGTGCTGGCGGGCGCCGGGGCAGCGGGCCTGTCGTCCATCGCCCTGATGAAGGCCGCAGGCGTTAAGGCCGAGAACACCGTGATCTGCGACCGGGACGGCGTGGTCTATCAAGGCCGCGAACACGGCATGGACCAGTGGAAGGCCGCCCATGCGACCGACACCCCGCTGCGCACTTTAGCCGAGGCCATGGTCGGCGCCGATGTGGTGCTGGGCCTGTCGGCCAAGGGCGCGATCACCAAGGAGATGGTGGCGTCGATGGCCCCCAATCCGATCATCTTCGCCATGGCCAACCCCGATCCCGAGATCACGCCCGAGGACGTCCAGTCGGTGCGTTCGGACGCCATCATCGCCACAGGCCGCTCGGACTATGTGAACCAGGTCAACAACGTCCTGGCCTTCCCCTATCTGTTCCGGGGCGCGCTGGACGTGCGGGCGCGCCGCGTGAACCACGAGATGAAGATCGCCTGCGCCCAGGCCCTGGCCGCCTTGGCGCGCGAGGATGTGCCGGACGAGGTCGCCGCCGCCTATCGCGGGCGCAAGCTGAAGTTCGGCCCGGACTACATCATTCCGACGCCGTTCGATCCGCGCCTGATCTGGTACATCCCGCCCTTCATCGCCCAGGCGGCGATGGATACCGGCGTGGCCCGCGTCCAGATCGAGGACATGGACGCCTATCGCAACGCCCTGCGTTCGCGCGTCGATCCGTCCGCCGCCCTGATGCAGAAGATCAGCTCGGCCGTGCGCGGCGGGCCGAACAAGCGCGTCGTCTTCGCCGAGGGCGAGGAGCCGGCCGTCATCCGCGCCGCCTGGGGCTTCAAACAGGCCGACCTGGGCACGCCGCTTCTGGTCGGGCGTGAGGATTTGATCCGTCAGAACGCCGCCGAGGCGGGTCTGAACTTCGACGAACTGGGCATCGAGATCATCAACGCCCGCGTCTCGGACCACAATGTCGAGGACACCGACTGGCTGTACGAAAAACTGCAGCGCCGGGGCTATCTGCGCCGCGACGTGCAGCGGATGATCAACCAGGACCGCAACTATTTCGCCGCCACCCTGGTCGCCAAGGGCCGGGCCGACGCCATGGTCGCGGGCGTAACCCGCAACTTCAACATGGCGCTGAAGGAGGTCCAGCGCGTTCTGGACGTCGAGGACACCCTGATCGGCCTGTCGATCCTGCTGGCCAAGGGCCGGACCCTGTTCGTCGCCGACACCACCATCCACGAGCTGCCCAACGCCGAAGAACTGGCCGACATTGCCGTCAAGGCGGCCGAGACGGTGCGCAGGCTGGGCCGCAATCCGCGCGTGGCCTTCCTCAGCTATTCGACCTTCGGCAATCCGCCCGGCGACCGCGCCGAGAAGGTCCGCGAGGCCATCCGCATCCTGGACAAGAAGGGCGTCGATTTCGAATACGAGGGCGAAATGCCGCCCGAGGTCGCGCTCGATCCCAAGGGGCATTCGGCCTACGCCTTCAACCGCCTGACCAAGCCCGCCAACATCCTGGTCATGCCCGCCATCCATTCGGCCGCCATCTCGACCAAACTGGTCCAGGCCCTGGGCGGCGCGACCGTGATCGGCCCGCTGCTGGTCGGCCTGGAGAAGCCGGTTCAGATCGTGTCCCTGGGCGCTTCGGTTTCGGAGATCATCACCGCCGCCACCTTCGCCGCCTATGACGCCGGTCCCGCCTTTCAGGGGTCGGGTCTGACCTCGGCGCCGCGTCCGCCGGCGGCCGTGGTCGAGCGTTGAGCGAACTTTCGCCCTTCCCACCCGCCGCCCCGCCGCCCCGGCGGGTGGAACCGGGCCTGTATCTGGTCGCCACCCCGATCGGAAACCTGCGCGACATGACGCTGAGGGCGCTGGACGTACTGGCCGCCGCCGACCTGGTGCTGGCTGAGGACACCCGCGTCACCGCCAAACTTCTGGCGGCCTATGGGCTGAAGGCCAAGCTGGAACGCTGCGACGATCATGCGTCCGGCCGCGCCGCCGAACAGGCCATCGAACGCCTTCGCGAGGGCCAGGTCGTGGCCCTGGTGTCGGACGCGGGCACGCCCCTGGTCAGCGATCCCGGCTTCGTCGTCGCCCGTGCGGTGATCGCCGAGGGCCTGCCCGTCCATCCGATCCCCGGCCCGTCCAGCCTGCTGGCGGCCCTGTGCATCGCCGGCCTGCCCGCCGACCGGGTGTTGTTCGCCGGCTTCCTGCCGCCCAAGACGGCGGGTCGCACCGCCGCCCTGGAAGGCCTTAAGGGTCAGCGCCAGACCCTGGTCTTCTTCGAAAGCGGGCCGCGCCTGAGGGACAGCCTGACCGACATGGCCGCCGTGCTGGGCCCGCGCCCCGCCGCCGTCGCCCGCGAGCTGACCAAACTCTATGAAGAGTGCGTGCGCGGGACGCTGGATGCGCTGGCCGTCGATCCGCGCCTGGACGGTCCCAAGGGCGAGATCGTCGTGGTCGTCGGCCCCGGCGAAGAGGTTCAGGCGACCGAGGCCGACGCAGACGCCGCCCTGATCGACGCCCTGCAGACCCTGTCGACCGGCGACGCCGCCTCGGAGGTCGCCAAGGCCCTGGGGCTGAACCGCAAGACCCTCTATCGCCGCGCGCTGGAGCTGAAGGGCAAGTGAACCGGCGTCTGCCTCGCCCCGCGCCCGTGCGTCGCCCCAAGGCGGCGTGGCGTCAGGCGAAGGGCGGGGCGGCGTTCAAGGCCGGTCACGCCGCCGAATGGATCGCGGCGCTTTGGCTGATGCTGCGCGGCTATCGCGTCCTGGGCTTTCGGCTCAAGAGCCGGGCCGGCGAGATCGATCTGCTGGTCTGTCGCGGCCATGTGCTGGCCGTCGTCGAGGTCAAGCGCCGCGCGACGATGGAGGCGGCGATGCTGGCGCTGAAACCCGACCAGCACGACCGGCTGATCGCGGCGGGCGAGGCGATCCGACGCAATCGGCCGGGGCTGCAACGTCTTGATTTGAGAATTGATATGGTGGCGCTGGCTCCCTGGCGCGTTCCACGTCATCTTCGTGGCGTCGAAAGGCGCTGACGAAGGGATCGCATGACGCGCGAGGAGGCCGAGGCCATCCTGACCGCGGCCGGTCAGGCCGAGGACGACGCCTTCCCCCTGCTGGAGGCTGCGATCGCCTGCGCCATCCACGACCAGCCCTTGCGCGATCCCGAGCCTGTGCGCGCCCTCGCCCGCAACGCCTGCGAGCGGTTGAAGGAACGGATCGGCGGCGAAGGCCCCGACGAGGCCCTGTCCGAGACCCTGTGCGCGGACCTTCGGCTGAACGGCGACCTGATCCATTTCGATCATCCCGGAAACACCGACATCATCGCGGTGGCCGAGCGGCGGCGCGGCCTGTCGGCCGCCCTGGCCGTCTTCTACCTGCATGCGGCGCGGGAGGCGGGGATCACGGCGGCGGGCGTGGACTTCCCCGGCCATTTCATGATCCGCGTCGAGACGCCGGAGGGGCCGGTGGCTCTGGACCCGTTCAGCCAAGGGCGGCTGATCCTGCCCAGCGAACTGACCCGCCGTGCGCTTCGCGCCGGGCTGATGCCGCACGTCGCGGATCGGCTGGACATCCTTATGGCGCCAGTGACGGATCGCCAGTCCCTGATCCGGCTGCAGAACGTGCTGTTCAGCCGCGCCATTCGCGGCCGGGACTATGAGGCCGCAGAACGCTCGGCCCTGCGCCGCGCCCTGTTGGACCCCGACGACCACCGGCCCTGGCTCGACGTCGCATCGGCGCGCGAGAAACAGGGGGCGCTGGCCGGCTCGCTGCAGGCCCTATCGCGCGCCCACGGCCTCGACGGGGCAGAGGAGGCGCGGCGGTTCACGACGTTCGAACGCGTGCGGATGCAGTTGAACTAAACCACCGCCTCGCCACGCAGCAGGCGTGGCAGGTCGCCCGTCGCGCCGCCGGCCTCCTGCATGAAGGCCCGGCGCAACGGCCCGATCCGATTGACCGCCGCCATGCCCAGATCGCGCGCCAGACGCACCGGCGCGATATCGTTGGAGAACAGCCGCACGAAGGCGTCGAAGCCCGCCGCCAGGGCCGCATTGTCGAACCGGCGCCAACGGGCGTAGCGCTCCAGAACCGTCTCGGCGCCCAGGTCTTCGCCCAGCCTTGCGGCCTCCGCCAGCACCTCCGCCAGGGCGGCGGCGTCCTTCAGCCCCATGTTCAGCCCCTGGCCCGCGACGGGGTGAACCCCGTGCGCGGCGTCTCCGATCAGGGCGATGCGCGGGGCGACCAGTTTCTCGGCCAGGCTGAGCGCCAGCGGATAGACGAAACGCGGCCCCTCGACCGTCGCCCCATCCAGAAACTCGCCGAACCGCCGCATCAGATGGGCGTGGAAGGCCTCGTCGGACGCGTCGCGCAAGGCCTCGCCCCGCCGCGTCGTCTCGGTCCAGACCAGACTGGCGCGCTGATCCGTCAGGGGCAGGATGGCGAAGGGGCCGCTGGGCAGGAAATATTCGTGGGCGATATTGCCGTGATCGCGGCCCAGCCGGACCGTGGCCACCACGCCGCTCTGGCCATAGCCCCAGCCGACGGTCTCGATCCCGGCGGCGCGGCGCACGGTCGAGCCACGGCCCTCGGCGCCGACGACCAGGGGTGCGATCAGCGTCGATCCATCGGCCAGGGTCACGGTCGCCTTGCCCGCGTCGGTCTCGACGCTGGCGACGGTCGCCGGCGCGCGAACTTCGATCCCCGCCCGCGTCACGGCTTCGGCCAGGGCGACACGAATCCGGCGGTTCTCGACCATGTATCCGAGCGGCTCGCCCCCGGTGCGCCCGCCGATCTCGTCGGCGTCAAAGCGCAGGAAGGCGGGCGAGGGCTTGCGGCTGGCGGCGCCCGGCCGACGGCCGTCCGTCACCAGAATATGGTCCATCCGACAGGCGTGGGGACGCAAGGTCTCTCCCAGACCCAGGGCGTCCAACATGCGGAAGGTCGAGAAGGCCACGGCCGTCGAACGCCCGTCGAACGTCGGCGCCATCTGGGCGCTGAACGGTTGGGGATCGACCATCACGACCTTCAACCCGCCTTGCGCCGCCGCCAGGGCGAACGCCGCCCCGGTCAGCCCTGCGCCGGCGATGACGATGTCGTAGCGTTCGGTGTCGGCCATGACAGGCTTTTCGCGCCGCCGAGGCCAAAGGTCCAGTGGGCGGATTGTCCGCCCCCAAAGGCCAAGCTGGTAAACAGCCCCTTAACCCTGGGGGTGCGAGAAGGGGGTGAGTATCCTTTCGTCGTCAGGGTTCGCCCTCCCATGTCCACCGCCCTCGCCATCAGCCGTCAGGCCTGGATCAGCGCCCGCATCCTGTGGGACGCGCCCTTTGTGGTGCGGTTCAGGGGGGTGTTGCAGGCCTTGCTGGCGACCCTGCTGCTGGTCGCCCTGGTGTCGTGGAATCCGGCGGATGCGAGTCTGAATGCGGCCTCCAGCCTGCCGACCACCAACTGGCTGGGGGCGAACGGCGCCCTGTTCGCCGATCTGTTCATGCAGTCGCTGGGCCTCGCCGCCTGGCCCGCCGCCCTGTTGCTGGTCGCCTTCGGCCTGGCCCGCGCGGTCGGTGATGCGATCCAGCAGAGGCTCAAGCCCTCGCCGCTGAAAGCCTTCGCCGCGACCGGCGGGGTGCTGCTGCTCTCCAGCGCCCTGGCGGCGCCGGCCGCGCCGGCCGCCTGGCCCCTGGCGGCCGGTCTCGGCGGCCTGTGGGGTGATGCGGTCACGGGTCTGGCGGCGCGCGGGATCGGCGCCCTGCACATTCCCGGCGGCCGGATCATCGCCGGCGTCATCTTCCTCATCGTCGGGCTGTGGCTGGTCGGTTTCGCCATCGGCCTGCGCGCCATGGACTTCATCGATGCCCTGCATTGGGGCAAGTCTCTGCGCCCGGCCGCCGCACCCCGCGCTGCGGCCCAGCCTGCCCGCGAAAAAGCGCCGGCCAAGGCCCGCACGCCCCGCGCCGCGCCCCCGCCCGAGGAGTCTTCGCAAGCCGCGCCCGCAGATGCGCCCCAGACCGCCTATGATGACCTGCCGCCGTGGGAGGACGACGCCGTCCAGCCCGCGCCGCGCCCGTCGGCCGCCCGCCCTGTCGAGCCGCGCGTCGCCGCGGTCAAGGCGCCCAAGGCCCGCAAGGACGACGTGGACCAGCAGGCCTTCGACTTCGTGCGGCCCGAGGGCGATTTCGACCTGCCGCCGCTGGGCATCTTGACCAAGCCCCCCCAGCGCGTGGGTGCGGTCGATGAGGATTCGCTGAAGCAGAACGCCAAGATGCTGGAAGGCGTCCTGCAGGAGTTCGGCGTGCGCGGCGTGATCGATCAGATCCGCCCCGGCCCCGTCGTCACCCTTTACGAACTGGTCCCCGCGCCGGGCGTGAAACACGGCCGCGTCGTGGCCCTGTCCGACGACATCGCGCGTTCCATGTCCGCCCGCGCCTGCCGCATCTCGGTGGTTCAGGGACGCAACGCCATCGGCATCGAACTGCCCAACGCCAAGCGTGAGACCGTCTATCTGCGCGACCTGCTGGCCAGCGCAGAATACGACAAGAAAAGTCACCTGCTGCCGCTCGCCCTGGGCGAAACCATCGGCGGCGAGCCCTATGTCGCCGACCTGGCCCGCATGCCCCACCTGCTGATCGCGGGCACCACCGGCTCGGGCAAGTCGGTCGGGGTCAACGCCATGATCCTGTCGATCCTGTATCGCCACAGCCCGGCCGAATGCCGCTTCATCATGATCGACCCCAAGATGCTGGAGCTGTCGGTCTATGACGGCATCCCGCATCTGCTGGCGCCGGTCGTCACCGATCCGAAGAAGGCGGTCGTCGCCCTGAAATGGACGGTGCGCGAGATGGAGGATCGCTATCGCCGCATGTCCAAACTGGGCGTTCGCAACATCGCCTCCTACAACGAGCGCGCCCGCGAGGCCCAGGCCAAGGGCGAGCATTTCGAGCGCACGGTCCAGACCGGCTTCGACGACCAGGGCCGCCCGGTCTACGAGTCCGAAAAGATCCGGCCCGAGCCCCTGCCCTTCCTCGTCGTGGTCATGGACGAGATGGCCGACCTGATGCTGGTCGCCGGCAAGGACGTCGAGGGCGCGGTCCAGCGCCTGGCCCAGATGGCCCGCGCCGCCGGCATCCACCTGATCATGGCGACGCAACGCCCATCGGTGGACGTCATCACCGGCACCATCAAGGCCAACTTCCCGACGCGCATCTCCTTCCAGGTCACGTCCAAGATCGACAGCCGCACCATCCTGGGCGAACAGGGCGGCGAGCAGCTGCTGGGCCAGGGCGACATGCTCTATATGGCCGGCGGCGGTCGGATCACCCGCCTGCACGGCCCCTTCGTGGACGACAAGGAAGTCGAGGACGTCTGCAAACACCTGAAGGCCCAGGCCGAGCCCGACTATCTGGACCTGATCACCGACGAACCGGACGGCGACGCCGACGGCGCAATGGACGACGGGGGCGCAGGCGGCTCGGGCGACGATCTGTATGACCGCGCCGTGGCTGTGGTGACCCGCGACCGCAAGGCCTCGACCAGCTACGTCCAGCGCCGGCTCCAGATCGGCTACAACCGCGCCGCCTCCCTGATCGAGCGGATGGAACAGGAGGGCGTGGTCAGCCCCGCCAACCACGCCGGCAAGCGCGACGTCCTGGCCGGCCCGCCGCCGATGGTGTGATGGCCGATACCCAGACTTTCCCTCCACCGCGGGGGAGGGTGGTCGAGCGGTAGGCGAGACCGGGTGGGGGCGGCAGGGTGAAACGTCGCTCAATCCGTCTTCGTCAGGTCGGTACAGCCTTGCCGGCCGCCCCCACCCGGTCGCTTCGCGACCCCCCTCCCCGGAGCGGGGAGGGAAAAGATCACGCGCAACCCTAAGCGCGCGTGTCCGTTCTCCACCCCGCTATCGTGTCCAAGCTTCAGCATTTCGATGAACAGGGCTTCATCGCAGCGCCGGAATATGGTCAGGCTCGCGTCATTCCGACGCCAAGCCGACCGGGCAAGACGGCAGGATCGACAACCATCCCGAACGGGAGACGGACTTCATGACCTCCAAGACGCTCGCCATCGCTCCGACCGACCTTCAGCGCCGCAGCCTGCTGCTGGGCGCAGGACTTCTGACCGGGTTCGCCGCTCTGGGTGTGTTCGACGCCGCCCAGGCCCAATCCAACCTGTCGGCCGACGACCGCGCGGTGGTTCAACAGGCGCAGGGCTATCTGCAGGCCCTGACCTCGGCGCAAGGCACGTTCACCGAGACGGGGCCCAACGGCCAGAGCCGTCAGGGGCGGTTCTATCTGCAGCGTCCCGGCAAGATGCGGTTCGAATACACCAATCCCGCCGGGCTGCTGGTGGTGTCGGACGGCTATAACGTCAAACGCTACGACCCCCGACTGAACACCTTCCAGCAGGTGCCGCTGGGCCGCACGCCCCTGTCCACCTTCCTGGCGCGCAACGTCCGGCTGGACCAGGGCGTCCGCATCGAGCGCGTGACACGGATGGCGTCCGGCGCCTTCGCCATCACGGCCCGCGACGCCAACCGTCCGAACGACGGGCAGGTGATCCTGGCCTTCGCCGGCAATCCGATGCGCTTGCAGGAATGGACCATCACCGATCCGCAGGGGGCGCGCACCCGTACACAGCTGACGGCGCTGCAACCGGCGTCGAACCTGTCGGCGCGACTGTTCCAGTTGACCGACCCGACGCGTCGTCCCGGCCGAAACTAGATGCATCAGGGGCGGGTGACCATTCCTCAACCCCTGTTCCTCTAGACTGGTCGCATGAGCGCGACCGCCCCGCCATCGCTGAAATGGATCGTGGCGGTCGGCTTCGGCGCCTTCGCCCTGTTCACGCTGGGCGCGCTGGTGGTGGAGCCGGCGGTGTATCGCCTGATCGAACCGGCGGATGATCCCGCGCTGCATCGCCCGTCCGGCATGGTCGAGGTCGCGGACGTGGTGCTGGCCGGCCGATACGCCACGGCCGGATCGGCGCTGGTGATCGAAATCGAGGGCGGCGCGCTGTCGACCCACACGGGCGGGACGCTGAAGTCCGAGCCGCATCGACTGGTCCCAGCCGATCAGCAGGCCAGCGTCTCCACGATCTTCGCCGACGCCATGACCGTGCCGACCCAGGCGCAGATCGAGATCCGTCGTGTGACGGCGGAAGAGGATACCCGGCTTTGCGCGGGGCACCCCGTCGGCTGGCTGGCGCTGGCGGTGCGGCGCGACGGCTTCGTCATGATGCCGGTCCGGCAGGGGCCGCCGCCCGGCGCCCTGACGCCCGACGATCGACTGTGCGCCGTTCTGGACCTGAGCCGATGATGCGGGGGCTGGTGCTGGCTGTCCTGATCGGGGCGGTTGTCGCGCTGCTGACCTGGACGAAACCTGGCGATGCGAAGCCGTCCGATGCGCCGGACATCGTCGTCGTTCAGGTGCTCGACAACGGGTTCCACACCGATCTGGCCGTGCCGCGCGAGGCGCTGGTGCGACGCGGCGGCCCTCTGGCGCGCGCCGTCGCGGGCTTGGCGCCCGGCGACTGGATCCTGATCGGCTGGGGCGACGCCCGGTTCTATGTGGACCAGAGCCCGATCTCAGACCGCCTGCCCGACGGGGTCCGCGCCTTCTTCCGCCCCGGCAACCCTTCCGTCGTCATGCTGGATCCCGTGGCTGCCGATCCACGCCTCAGCTATGGCGAGGACAGCGCCACCCTGACCCTGACGAGCGCCCAGTTCGACCGCCTGACCGCCCGCGTGGAGGCGTCGCTAGACCTGTCGGACGGCGCGCCCCGCATCGCCACCGACCGCCCCGGCGACGATGCGCGCTTCTTCGCCAGTCGCGAGACCTTTTCCATCCTGCATCTGTGCAACCACTGGACAGCCGGGGTGCTGAACGCCGGCGGGGTTCCTGTCCGCCCGGTCCAGTCGATCACCTCGGCCGAAGTGATGCGGTCCGTGCGGGCGGCCGAACGGGAGCGAAAACTGGACATGAGGCCGTCGCGAGACTAGACCGCCCGACTTTCGCTTATCCGGCCGGGTCCGAGCCCCGGCGGGCGAACAAGAAGGAGAGGCCGATGGCCCACAAACAATATACCCGCAGTTCCTCCACCTCTAGCCCGGCGGGAAAAGCGCCCAGCCAGCGCCAGCTGCGCGCCGGCGAGCTGATCCGTCACGCCCTGGTCGACATCCTGCGCGAGGAGGACATCCGCGACGAAGCCCTGGCCGACGTGTCCATCACCGTGACCGAGGTGCGCCTGTCGCCGGACCTGAAGCACGCCACCTGTTTCGTCGAGCCCCTGGGCGCCGGCGTTGAGGCCGCTGCGACCAACGGCCATGAGAGCGAGATCATCAAGGCCCTGAACGTCCACGCCAAGTTCATCCGCGGTCAGCTGGGTCGTCGGCTGGACATGAAGTTCACGCCCGACCTGAAGTTCCGCCACGACGAGAGCTTCGGCGCCGCCAACCACATGGACAAGCTGTTCGCCGATCCGCGCATCCAGGCCGACCTCGCGGCCCGCGACGACGAAGGAGACGACGCCCAATGATCCTCCCCCGTCCTTCACGGGGGATGGGGACCGCGCGCAGCGTGGTGGAGGGGGCGACCCCAGACACCGGCCTTGCGTCCGCCCCCTCCACCGCTGCGCGGTCCCCCTCCCCCGCTGCGCGGTGGAGGATCTAGATGGGCCGTCGCAAGAAGGGCGACATCGTCGACGGCTGGGTCTGCCTGGACAAGCCGTTCGAGATGGGGTCGACCGAGGCTGTCAGCCGCATTCGCCGACTGTTCAACGCCCAGAAGGCCGGTCACGCCGGGACGCTGGACCCGCTGGCCAGCGGCATCCTGCCCATCGCGCTGGGCGAGGCGACCAAGACCGTGCCGATGATGATGGAGGCGCAGAAGGTCTATCGCTTCACCATCAACTGGGGCGTCTCGACCGACAGCGTGGACCGAGAGGGCGAAATCATCGGCCGTTCCGATGTCCGCCCCACGGTCGAGGCGGTAAAGGCGGCGCTGCCGGCCTTCGTCGGCGAGATCGACCAGACCCCGCCCCGCTTTTCAGCCATCAAGGTGGACGGCGCGCGGGCCTATGACCTGGCCCGCGACGGGGTGGAGTTCGAACTTCAGTCCCGCCGCGTGACCATCCATTCGGCCGAGGTCAGCGATGCGCCGGACGCCGACCACGTCGAACTGACCATCCGCACCGGCAAGGGCGTCTATGTCCGCTCGCTGGCGCGCGACCTGGCCGTCGTGCTGGGCGCCGAGGGTCATGTGTCGGCCCTGCGGCGCGAGCTGGTCGGGCCGTTCAGCACGCAAAACGCCGTCACTCTGGATTCTCTGGAGGAAATGGTGCATAGGGGCGCCGCCTCGGAAGGCTTGCTTGCCGTTGCGACCGCTCTGGACGACATCCCGGAGCTGGCCGTGACGGAACAGGACGCCTTCTCGCTTCGGCAGGGACGCCCGATCGTTCTGCTCCCCCGTCAGGTGGAAACCCTCAAGGATCGTCTTCGCGACGGTTCGCGCACGGTTTCAGCCTTTCAGGGCCAGACCCTCGTCGCACTCTGTCAGTTGCGGGCCGGCCGGTTAGAACCCGACCGCGTTTTCAATCTTTCCTGATCGCCTGATCAGGGGACTCCAACCCGGCCTCAAGTAGCGCGAAAGCGCGGTAGGCCATCAAGGGAGACTTTCGATGTCGGTTACTGCTGAACGCAAGCACGAGATCATCGCCGATAACGCCCGCACCGCTGGCGACACCGGCTCGGCCGAGGTTCAGGTCGCGATCCTGTCGGAACGCATCGCCAACCTCACCGAACACTTCAAGACCCACAAGAAGGACAACCACTCGCGTCGTGGCCTTCTGAAGATGGTGTCGCAACGTCGCCGCCTGCTCGACCACCTCACCAAGGTCGACGCCGACCGCTACCAAGCGCTCATCGCCAAGCTGGGCCTGCGTCGCTAAGGCGTCGGATCAGTGTAGAATACGCTTTCGAGGCGCGGACGGTCACGTCCGCGCCTCGTTGTGCAACTAGACACGACCTGTGCGCCGCAGGACTTACGGCGCAGTTGCGAGGGCCATGCCGGTCCTCTCCCGGTCGATCGCGATGGCGCGGCGACCTCTGGATCGAAGGACTGAACGCCGACGCATCCGCCCCATGATGGGACCCCGCGCGGAATACGCCGCCCGGGATACGAAAGACGAAATATGTTCGATATCAAACGCAAGACGATCGACTGGGCCGGACGCCCGCTGACCCTGGAAACGGGCCGCATCGCTCGCCAGGCCGACGGCGCCGTGCTGGCGACCTACGGCGAGACCGTGGTTCTGGCCACCGTCGTCTATGGCCGCTCGCCCAAGCCGGGCCTGGATTTCTTCCCCCTGACGGTCAACTACCAGGAAAAGACCTTCGCCGCCGGCAAGATTCCGGGCGGCTACTTCAAGCGTGAAGGCCGTCCGACCGAGAAGGAAACCCTGGTTTCCCGCCTGATCGACCGTCCGATCCGCCCCCTGTTCGTCAAGGGCTTCAAGAACGAGACCCAGGTCGTCGTGACCGTGCTGCAGCACGACATGGAGAACGATCCGGACATCGTCGGCCTGGTCGCCGCCTCGGCCGCCCTGACCATTTCGGGCGTGCCCTTCATGGGCCCCATCGGCGCCGCACGCGTCGGCCTGATCGACGGCGAGCTGGTGCTGAACCCGCATATCGACCTGATCGCGACCTCGGAGCTGGACCTGGTGGTCGCCGGCACCCAGGACGCCCTGATGATGGTCGAATCCGAAGCCAAGGAGCTGTCGGAAGAGAAGATGCTCGAAGCCCTGATGTTCGCGCACGCGGGCATGCAGCCGGTGATCGACGCCATCATCGAACTGGCCGAACACGCCGCCAAGGAGCCCTTCGACTTCCAGGCCGAAGATCACTCGGGCGTCGTCGCCTCGATCAAGTCGCTGGTCGGCGAAGACATCAAGGCCGCCTACACCCACGCCGGCAAGTACGACCGCCGCTCGGGCGTCGACGCCGCCAAGAAGACCGCCGCCGCCAAGCTGGTGAAGACCGACGAGAACCCCGACGGCGTCGACGGCTCCAAGTTCTCGGCCGCCTTCAAGGAATGCGAAGCCGAAGTCCTGCGTCGCGACATCATCGAGAACGCGCACCGCGTCGACGGCCGCGCCCTCGACAAGGTTCGCGCCATCGTGTCGGAAGTCGGCGTCCTGCCGCGCACCCACGGTTCGGCCCTGTTCACGCGTGGGGAAACCCAGGCCCTGGTCGTCGCCACGCTCGGCACCGGCGAGGACGAGCAGTACATCGACAGCCTGTCGGGCACCTACAAAGAGAGCTTCCTGCTGCACTACAACTTCCCCCCCTATTCGGTGGGTGAAGCGGGCCGCATGGGTTCGCCCGGCCGTCGCGAGATCGGTCACGGCAAGCTGGCCTGGCGCGCGGTTCGTCCGATGCTGCCGAGCAAGGAAGACTTCCCCTACACCATCCGTCTGGTCTCCGAGATCACCGAGTCGAACGGCTCGTCCTCGATGGCCACGGTCTGCGGCGCTTCGCTGGCTCTGATGGATGCGGGCGTTCCGCTGATCCGTCCGGTCTCGGGCATCGCCATGGGCCTGATCCTGGAGCCGTCGGGCGAGTTCGCCATCCTGTCGGACATCCTGGGTGACGAAGATCACCTGGGCGACATGGACTTCAAGGTCGCCGGCACGTCGGAAGGCATCACCAGCCTTCAGATGGACATCAAGGTCGCCGGCATCACCAAGGAGATCATGAAGCAGGCTCTGACTCAGGCTTCGGCCGGTCGCCTCCACATCCTGGACGAGATGTCCAAAGCCATGGACGCGCCGCGCACCGAACTGGGCGAGCACGCTCCCAAGATCGAAACGGTCAAGATCCCGGTCGACAAGATCCGTGAAGTGATCGGTTCGGGCGGCAAGGTCATTCGCGAGATCGTCGAGAAGACCGGCGCTAAGATCGACATCGGCGATGACGGCACCATCAAGGTCGCCGCCAACGACCAGGAGAAGATCGACGCCGCCAAGGCCTGGATCCAGTCCATCGCCTCGGAGCCGGAAGTCGGAACCATCTACTCCGGCAAGGTCGTCAAGGTCGTCGATTTCGGCGCCTTCGTGAACTTCTTCGGCGCCAAGGACGGCCTGGTCCACGTGTCCCAGATCGCTCTGGAACGCGTCGCCAACCCGGCCGACGTCCTGTCGGAAGGTCAAGAAGTGAAGGTCAAGTTCCTGGGCTTCGACGATCGCGGCAAGACCAAGCTGTCGATGAAGATCGTCGATCAGACCACGGGTGAAGACCTGACCGACAAGATCAACGCCGAACGCGCCGAGCGTGGCGAAGAGCCTCTGTCGGACGACACCGGCGGCCGTCCCAAGCGCGAAGGCGGCGGTGATCGTGGTGGCGATCGCGGACGTCGTCGTCGCGACTAAGCGACCGCGTATCCAAGACTGATGAGGCCCGGCGGAGTGATCCGCCGGGCCTTTTTCTTTGGCCGGCGTGCAGAGATCGGGGGCCTGTCTGGAATTTCACTTGCCGCGCCCGCGCCTGCGGTCTCCATTGCCCCATCCAATTTCGAGGGGCCGCTCCATGTTCGATCGTCGTCGTCTTCTTCAGTCCGCCGCGCTGGGCGCCGGTTTCGTCGCCGTGGGCGGCCCCGCCTTCGCCCGACAGGCGTCCGCTGCTCAGGGCGACGCCGCCGCCCAGCTCAAGACCTTCATGGACGCCACGTTCGAGCAGACGTTGGACAAGAGCCCCGAGGTCGTCACCATGTTCGGCCTGGACAAGGGCGACCGCGCCGCCGCCAAGTCCAAACTGACCGCGCCCACCCGCGCAGAGGAAGACGACCAGCGCGCCTTCACCCGTCGCCAGCGCGCCGAACTGGCCCGGATCGACCGCACCAAACTGGATGCCCGCAACGCCAACTATTACGACAGTCTGGCCCAGAATCTGGACGGGGTGATCGCCACCTACGACATCCCCTATGGCCAGGGCGGATGGCCCAATCCGTACCGGGTCAGCCAGCAGGGCGGCGCCTATCAGTCCACGCCGGACTTCCTGGCCAATCAGCACACCATCGAAACGGCCGCCGACGCCGACGCCTATGTCGCGCGGGTCAACGCCTTCGCCGACGTGCTGCTGGCCGAGACGGACCGGGTGAAGGAGGAATATGCGCTGGGCGTCATTCCGCCCGACTTCATTCTGGCCAAGGCGATCCGCCAGCAGGACGGTTTCCTGTCGACCCCGGCGGCGACCTCGCCCCTGGTTCAGTCGGTCGTCGATCGCGCGCGCGCCAAGGGGCTGACCGGCGACTGGGGCGCACAGGTCGAACGTCTGGTGACCGAGCGGGTCTATCCGGCTCTCGCCGCCCAGAACGCGGTGCTGAAGGCCGCCCAGCCGAACGCCGTGCACGAGGCCTCGGTGCGTCGCCTGCCGCAGGGCGAGCAGTATTACGCCAACAGTCTGCACTACATCACCACGACCCGGCTGACGGCCGACGAGATCCACCGCACCGGCGTCGAACAGATGGCCGATCTGACGGCGCGCGCCGATGTGCTGCTGAAGGCGCAAGGGTTGACGCAGGGCTCGGTCGCCGAGCGGATCAAGGCCCTGGGGGACGATCCGAAATACGTCTACGCCAACACCGACGCCGGCAAGGCCGAGTTGATCGACAAGCTGAACGCCCAGATGGCCGACATGCAGGCGCGGCTGCCGAACGCCTTTGGCCGGTTGCCCAAGGCCAAGGTCGAGATCAAACGCGTCCCGCCCGAGATCGAGGCCGGCGCGCCGATGGGCTACTACAACTCGCCCAGCCTGGATGGGACGAGGCCCGGCATCTACTGGATCAATCTGAAGGACACGGCGGAATGGCCGTCGTGGACCCTGCCGACCCTGACCTATCACGAGGCTGCGCCGGGCCATCACCTCCAGATCAGCCTGCAGCAGGAGAGCGAGTCCGCGCCCCTGTTGATGAACCTTCTGGGCTTCTCCAGCTATGTCGAGGGCTGGGGTCTGTACGCCGAGCAGCTGGCCGACGAGATGGGCGCCTATGAGAACGACGCGGCAGGACAGATCGGTTACATTCAATCGCTGATGTTCCGCGCCGCCCGCCTGGTGGTCGACACTGGCATCCATTCCAAGGGCTGGAGCCGTGAGGAGGGCATCCGCTACATGATGGAGGCTTACGGCGATCAGGAGGGCGCGGCGACATCGGAGGTCGAACGCTATTGCGGCTGGCCCGGCCAGGCCTGCGCCTACAAGGTCGGACACAACGAATGGGTCCGCCTGCGCGAGAAGGCCAAGACGACACTGGGGCCGAAGTTCGACATCAAGGGCTTCCACGACACCGCCCTGGCCGCCGGCGGCGTGCCGTTGTCGGTGCTGGAGCGGATCGTGGACGGCTGGGTCGCGACGCAGGCGTGACCCACAGACCGTAGCGGGCCATAGTCGCAGATAAGCAGGGATGCGCCGGCGCGGCGCTCCCGTCACCGGAGTTCATCGCATGATCGATCGTCGCCGCCTTCTGCTGACCGCCGCAGCCACAGCTGCAGTCGCGCCGTCCCTGGCTCAGGCCCAAGCCGCCGCGACCGATGCGGATGGGCGGCTGAACAGCCTGCTGGACGGCTGGTTCGAGGCGGACATCGAGGAGAACCCGGAGGGCGCGACGAACCTGGGTCTGGACCGGGGCGCGCGAGCAGGGCTGTCGTCCAGGCTCAGCGAGGCGGGACCGGACGCCATCCGCAAGGATCGCGCGAAGGCCGTAGACCGCTGGGGTCAGCTGAGCGGCTTCGATCAGGCCGGCCTGTCGCCGGCCGGGGCGCTGAACTACGCCATCGCCGCCTTCGGGGCGGAGACGGCGGCGCAGACGGCGCGCTTCGACTATGGGGCGGGGCCGGGTCGGCCGTCGCCCTATATCGTGACCCAGCTTTCGGGGGCCTATTTCAGCACGCCGGACTTCCTGGACAACCAGCATCGGATCGAGGACGCGGCGGGGGCAGACGCCTTCCTGTCGCGGCTGGAGGCCTTCTCGGGCGTGCTGGAGGGCGAGACGGCCAAGGTCCAGGAAGACGCCGGTCTGGGCGTGATCCCGCCGGACTTCATCATTGACCGGATGCTGCCGCAGATCCGCACCCTGCGCGACACGCCCGCCGCCGACATGGCCATGCTGAAGTCGCTGGCGCGCAAGACGGGCGGGCTGAACTTGACCGGCTACGACGCCCGCGCCGCCGCCATCGTGGACCAGAAGATCAAGCCGGCCCTGAGCGCCCAGATCGCGGCGCTGGAGGCGTTACGCCCACGCGCGACCCATGACGCGGGGGTCTGGCGCCTGCCGGACGGCGAGGCCTTCTATGCCGCCGGGCTGAAGGCCAACACGACCACCACCCTGTCGGCCAAGGAGATTCACGCCCTGGGCCGCGAACAGGTCGCCGAGATCAGCGCCGAGATCGACGCCATCCTGAAGGCCCAGGGCTATACGCAAGGCACGGTCGGCGAACGCATTCAGGCCCTGAACAAGGAGCCGGCTCAGCTGTTCGCCAATACGGATGAGGGCAAGGCCGAACTGCTGGCCTGGCTGAACCAGCTGGTCGCCGATCTGGAGCCGAAACTGCCGCAGGTGTTCGGCCGCCTGCCCAAGTCCCACGTCGAGGTCCGGCGCGTGCCGGTGTCGATCCAGTCGGGCGCGCCGGGCGGCTATTACCAGGGACCGCCGCTGGATGGGTCGCGGCCGGGCGCCTATTACATCAACCTGCGCGACAGCGGGAACTGGCCGCGCTTCGCCCTGCCGACCCTGACCTATCACGAGGCGTCGCCGGGGCATCACCTGCAGGTGGCGCTTCAGCGCGAGTCCGGCGAGCTGCCGCAATGGCGCCGCGCGGGCGGCTTCTCGGCCTATAACGAGGGCTGGGCCCTGTATGCCGAGGCGGTGGCGGCCAACGATCTGGACGTCTATGCGGCCGATCCGCTGGGCCGGGTCGGCTTCCTGATGTCCTATCTTTTCCGGGCCGTGCGGCTGGTGGTGGACACCGGCCTGCATTCCGAGCGCTGGAGCCGCGAACAGGCGGTCGAATATATGGCGGCCTCGGGCGCCAAGCCGCTGGATGCGTCGAACAGCGAGATCAACCGCTACTGCGTCTGGCCCGGCCAGGCCTGTTCCTACAAGGTCGGCCACACCGTGATCGCCCGCCTGCGCGAACAGGCCGAGGCCAGGCCCGGATTCGACCTGCGCGCCTTCCACGACAAGGTGCTGGAGAATGGCTCCCTGCCCCTGGCGGTGCTGGAAAAGATTGTGAGTGGGAAAGCCTAGTCGGCGACGGTCAGGCCGTCGGCCTGGCGCAGGCGGTTGTGGATGTCGGTGGCGGCGACGGCGGCCTCTGCGGTCGCCACGGCGATCTGGTTGAGGCCGCGCACGACGTCGCCGGCGGCGTAGAGGCCCGGCACGCTGGTCGTCTGGTGCAGATCGACCTCCAGCCGACCGTCGCCCGACAGGCGCGCGTCCAGACCCTTGGCCAGTTCGGCGTTCGGCGAAGTTCCGAGGGCGGAATAGACCAGATCGAAGGCGCGGGTCTGGCCGCCCCAGGTCAGGGCGGTCACGCGGTCCTGTTCCAGCTCCACCGCCTCCAGCGGCGCCAGGATCAGTTCGACGCCCAGCCTGTCCAGCTCGTCGCGGCGCGAGAGGGCGTCGGCGGAACCGATGTGGATCAGCGTCACCCGGTCGGAATAGGTGCGCATGAAGGCGGCTTCGCGCGCGCCCTTGTCGCTGTGGCCGATGACGGCGACCGCCTTGTCCGTGGCTTCATAGCCGTCGCAGATGGGGCAGACGCGGACCAGCGACCGTTGCACGGCGCGTTCCACGCCCGGCAGGTCGGGGTGATGATCGACGACACCGGTCGCCAGCAGCACGGCGCGGGCGTGGATGGCGCGGCCGTCCACCTGGGCGACGAAGCCGTCGCCGTCGCGGGCCAATGTCTCGACCCGGCCGGACATGACGACCGCCCCATATTCCTCGGCCTGTTCGCGCATTCGCTTCAGGATGTCCGAGCCGCCGATCCCTGCGGGAAAGCCCGGCATATTGTGGCTGACGGGAATCCAGCAGGCGCGCGGTTCGCCCGCGTCCACCACCAGGATCCGCCTGCGGAAGCGGCCGAGATAGGTCGCCGCCGTCAGACCGGCCGGACCCGCCCCGACGATCAGGACCTCCGGGTCGTTCACCGCGTGCGCCAGGCGACGGGCCAAAGGTCGGAGCGCACGCCCGCGCATTGGCCCATCGTGCTTTCCTCCGTCAGGACGAAGCGGTCGCCGGTCCAGACCCAGGTCTGGGCCGAGCCGCAGTCGCCGATGCCGCGTCCCTTGGCGAAGGCCGACAGGGTGCGGGTCTTGGGATCATAGGCCCCGTTGACGGTGGAGTTGTCGGCCATGACTGGGTCGACGCCAGGGCCGGCCGTTCCGGCGAGGATCGCGGGGCGGGGGTCACGACCGCCCGGTCCCGTCAGATACCAGTTGTGGGTGACGTTATAGGCCCCGGCACCGCACGGCACGCCCCACAGTTCCGTGCGGGCGTCCAGCCGGGCGGACATGACCATGTCGCTGATCGCCGGCATGGCCGATTCCTTCAGGCAGGTTCCGACCTCGGTGCGGGTGCGAAGGGCGGCGGGCACCGTCTGGTTCACGTCGCCGAAGCCGGCCTGATCCACGGCCGGCGCGGGCGTGACCGTCGGCAAGGGCGGGGCGACCGGGACGGTGGCGGCGGGACGGTCGCCACGGCGGATCAGGGCTGTGGTCGTGTCGAGGCGGCCCTGTTTCTCGTCGATCCATAACAGGGCGGCAGCGGCCCCGTGCAGGGAGACGTCCTGCGTGGAGGCGCCGCGAATGGTCATCACCTTGCCCTGAGCCATGGCGTCGATCGCAGCGCGGGCGTCGGTGCGGATTTCTCCAATCGGCGCTTCCGGTTCGCCCTCGGGGCTGAGCGTGGAGGCAAAGCCGCGACCGTCGATGGTCAGCGCGATCTGGCCGGGGCCCTTGGCGTCGCCGTCGGGCCAATAGCCGAACAGGATCTGGGGTTGGGCGTCGCGGCCGGGGGCCAGGGTGATGCGGACCCAGCCGGCGGCGAACTCGGGCGCGAAGCCGAAGGCCCAGCAGGTTCCGTCATTGCCGCAGGTCGCGCTCCAGTCGCGGAACTGTTTCGTCTCGGCGCGGATCTGAAGCACGGGAGCAGAAGCGGCGGCGCCGGCCGTCGCAGGCATGGCGGCCTTGGGCGCAGCGGGCGCCTTGGCGGCGTCCTTGTCGCCGCAACCGGCGACGGCGAAGGCGGACAGGGCCAGGACGGAAAGCGCGACGCCGCGAGACAGGGTCTTCATGCCTTTTTCAACTCCGACGGCTTGTGCGCCGCGCGCGCGCCGGTCTTGGCGCTCTCGACGATATACTCGGGATTGTCAGGCGAAGCTGCGACCTTGTGGCCCTTGATGCGCGTTTCGGAGGTGACCTTCTTTACGACCTTGCCGGTCGTCGTGCCCTGGCTGTGGTCCCACTTTACGCGATCGCCGGCCTTGAACGTCTTGTCGGGCATGGCTGCGCTCCCTGCTGTGTCGCTTCCTGTTCAGCGATCAGCCTGCGCATCAGTTCCGCATCGATCACGGGCGGGACTTCGCAGAAGGTGACGATCCACCGATCGACCAGTTCACGTTCTTCTTTCGTCATTCCATCGTCCGTCGCCGCCCTTGGGCCAAGGAGAAGCCCAGACCGGCCGAAGGGTTCAGCGTGGCGTCGAGGTTTTTCCGGGCGGGGTTAACGGACGGCGGGGTTTGCGTGGGCGCGCGGCCCCGCTATATCCCCGCCACGACATTCCTTCCCTACAGTCACAGGCGGACCGCACGCATGGCCAAGATCAAGGTCGAAAACCCCATCGTCGACATCGACGGCGACGAAATGACCCGCATCATCTGGCAGATGATCAAGGACAAGCTGGTCTTCCCGTTCCTGGATCTCGAACTGGACTACTACGACCTGGGCATGGAGCACCGCGACGCCACCGACGACCAGGTGACGATCGACGCCGCCCACGCGATCCAGAAGCACGGCGTCGGCGTGAAATGCGCCACCATCACGCCTGACGAGGCGCGCGTCGCCGAGTTCGGCCTGAAGAAGATGTGGAAGTCGCCCAACGGCACCATCCGCAACATCCTGGGCGGCGTCGTCTTCCGCGAGCCGATCATCTGCTCCAACGTGCCGCGCCTGGTTCCGGGCTGGACCCAGCCGATCGTCGTCGGCCGCCACGCCTTCGGCGACCAGTACAAGGCCACCGACTTCCTGATGCCCGGCCCCGGCACCCTGACGATCAAGTTCGTCGGTGAGGACGGCGCCGTGATCGAGCACGAAGTCTACAAGGCGCCGGGCGCCGGCGTGGCCATGGCCATGTACAACCAGGACGACTCGATCCGCGAGTTCGCCCACGCCTCGTTCGCCTATGGGCTGCAGCGCAACTATCCGGTCTATCTGTCGACCAAGAACACGATCCTGAAAGCCTACGACGGCCGCTTCAAGGACCTGTTCCAGGAAGTGTTCGACGCCCATTACGCCGCCGAGTTCAAGGCGCGCGGCCTGACCTATGAGCACCGTCTCATCGACGACATGGTCGCGGCGGCCATGAAGTGGTCGGGCGGTTTCGTCTGGGCGTGCAAGAACTATGACGGCGACGTGCAGTCGGACGTGGTGGCGCAGGGCTTCGGCTCGCTTGGCCTGATGACCTCGGTCCTGATGACGCCGGACGGCAAGGTGCTGGAGACGGAAGCCGCCCACGGCACCGTGACCCGCCACTATCGCCAGCACCAGAAGGGCGAGGCCACCTCGACCAACTCGATCGCCTCGATCTTCGCCTGGACCCGCGGCTTCAAGCACCGCGCCAAGCTGGACGACAATGCGGCCCTGGCGACCTTCGCCGACACGCTGGAGAAGGTGGTCGTGGACACCGTCGAGAGCGGCCACATGACCAAGGATCTGGCGCTGCTGGTCGGCGATCAACAGGGCTGGCTGACCACCGAGGGCTTCCTCGACAAGGTCGCCGAGAACCTGAAGACCGCCCTGCCGGACGTCGGCTGAGAGTAAGGGGGCGCCGGAAACGTCGCGAGGCGTCCGGCCCCCTCCACCGCTATGCGGTCCCCCTCCCCCGATGGGGGAGGATTGTCCGACCAAGCGTCCTGAAGTAGCCCGAAGGGCGATAGGACAAACAAGAATGAGCCCCCGTCGGAGCGATCCGGCGGGGCTTTTCGTTGTGTGATCGGCCGGGGCGTGCATGATCGGCGATAATGAGGAAGCGGTCGTGAAGCGTCTGTTCGGAAATCTGGTGCTGGCGGCGGTCGTGGCGGCGGTGCTGTCCTTCTTCGCCGCGCCCGCCGTCGCCTTCTTCGCCATTCGGTCGGCGGCCGAGGCGAACGACGTGGCGGGTCTGGCGCGGCTGATCGACTTCAACGCCGTGCGCCAGTCGCTGCGGCCGCAACTGGCGGGACGGCCCGAGGCGATGGCGCCCGCGCCGTCGTTCCTGGAAGACCCCATCGGCGCCTTCCGGCGTCAGATCGAACAGAACCCCATCCTGCGCCAGCCGGACGTGGACGCCTATCTGACGCCGGCGGCCCTGACGGCCCTGCTGCGCGGCGGGGGCCGTTACGCCAGCCAGAGGACGACGGCGGGCGTGGCGCCCGCGTCGGCCCAGGCGCGCAAGCCCTGGCCCAGCCCGGCCTACTGGAGCGTCAACCGGGCGCGGATGGCGGTGAAAGACCAGGGCGGGTCGCGCACCCTGTTCACCTTCGAGCGGCGCGGGCCGTTCGAATGGAAGCTGGTCCACATCGGCCTGCCCGACGGGACCGCGCCCGCCGTGACAGTGACGACGCGCCCGTAAGGCAACCGGGCGGTCGGGCGCCGCGTTGGCTTTTCAAGGAGACTGCATGAACCGCAAGATCGTCACCGGAGCCCTGATCGCCCTCGTCGTCGGCGTGGTCGTCGCCCTGTTCGCCTCGCCCTTCGTCGCCGCCCAGGCCCTGGTGCGGGCGGCGCGGACGGGGGATGCGGCGGGGCTGGAGCGGCAGGTGGACTTTCCGGCCTTTCGCGCCAGCCTGAAAAGCGAACTGAACGCGCGGGCGGCGCTGGAAATCCGCAGCCGGACCAAAGGAGATCGCGGTCTGGCGGCGCTGGGGATGCTGCTGGCCCCGTCGCTGGTCGAAGGCGCAGTCGATAACTTCGTCACGCCCCAGGGCATCGCCGCCATGGTGCGTTCAGGCGAGACGCCCGAGCCGGAACGGCCGGTCCCAGCCGACGACACGCCCGCCGCGCCCAAGGACAAGATCCATCAATCCTGGGCCTATCGCGGGATCAACACCTTCGCCGTGACCCTGACGCGCGACGACCGGCCGGACGACGCCCTGGTGCTGATCATGGAGCGGCGCACTCCGTTCACTTGGAAGCTGGCGGGGGTGGACCTAACGCCCGATCCAATGGGGTAAGACCGAGGTCGAAATTGCACTGCACCTCGAAAACGGGTGCAAAGTGCAAGATGGTGCAATTTCGATCTGGATAAAAACTGAGTGCAGTTGGTGCACTTTTGCTCTGCATGACGTCCCCCCATTCCGGCTGTCGATTATACGCGCGATCGGAGGAGCGTCAGGGTGGCGGACGCTGCTGCGACGTAAGTCGCTGAATAGCAAGCAAATTGCATCAAGAAATAGGATGGCTACCCACTCTCCCATAGGGAGAGGGCTTGAGCGCACGAGAGCGACAGCGATCGTCCTTGCGTGAAAGGGTGAGTGTCGGGTGGTGCGAACGGGCCCACCGGCCGACCCTCATCCGGCCCTACGGGCCACCTTCTCCCACTGGGAGAAGGGCGGTTTAAAAGACGGCGATCACCCCGCCAGCGCGGCCCTTACCGCCGCCAAGCCGTCCTCGGCCTTCGACCCATCCGGAGCGCCGCCTTGGGCGAAGTCGGGTTTGCCGCCGGCGCCTTGGCCGCCCATGGCGATGACGGCGGCGCGGGCCAGGTCGGCGGCGTTGACCCGGTTCGTCAGGTCAGAGGTGACGGCGACGGTGACGGCGGCCTTGCCCTCGGTGACGCCGATCAGGGCGACGACGCCGGTTCCGACCTGTTTGCGGAAGTCCTCGGCGACGCCGCGAAGACCCTTGCCGTCCACGCCGTCCAGGACGCGGGCCATCAGCTTGATCCCGCCGATCTCTTCAGGCGCAGCGGACGCCCCCGAGCCGCCGCCCAGAGCCAGTTGCTTCTTCAGCTCGGCGACCTGTTTCTCCAGCGTCTTGACCGAGGCGGTCAGGCTGTCGACGCGGGCCGGGACGTCGGCGGTCTGGACCTTGAAGCCTTGGGCCAGCGAACGGGCGACGCCGGCCTGGGCCAGCAGATACTGGCGTGCAGCCTCGCCGGTCAGGGCCTCGATACGGCGCACGCCGGCGGCGACGCCGGTCTCCTGAACGATCTTGAACAGGGCGATGTCGCCGGTGCGGGACACATGGGTGCCGCCGCACAGTTCGACCGAATAGGGGGCGTTGTTGTCTCCGGTCAGGGCGCGACCCAGGGTCAGAACCCGGACCTCGTCGCCGTATTTCTCGCCGAACAGGGCGATGGCGCCGGCCTCGATGGCCTCTTGCGGGGCCATCAGCTTCATCTCGGTCGGGACGTTCTGACGGATGACCGCATTGACCTCGGTCTCGATGGCCGAAAGCTCGGCCTCGGTCAGCGGGGCGCCGTGGCTGAAGTCGAAGCGGGCGCGTTCGGCATCGACCAGTTGGCCCTTCTGGGCGACTGCCGGACCGAGCACATTCTTCAGCGCCGTGTGCAGCAGGTGGGCGGCGGAGTGGTTGGCGCGGGTCGTGCGACGTTTCTCGGCATCGACCAACTGGGCCGCGCGGGTTCCGATCTCCAGCTTGCCGGCCGTGACCTGGGCCACCAGGACGTGCAGGTCGCCGGCGTGTTTGCGCACGTCGATGACCTCGGCTTCGCCGCCCGGCCATTCGATAATGCCGTGATCGCCGGCCTGGCCGCCGCTTTCGGCATAGAAGGGGGTGGTGTCGAACAACACTTCGACGATGTCGCCGGCCTCGGCCATCTCGACAGGGGCGCCGGCGTTCATGATGGCCAGGACCTCGCCCGAGCCCTCGATATTGTCATAGCCGGTGAAGACGGTCGGCCCCATCCGGTCGCGGATCGCCAGCCATTCATTGGTGTTGGCGGTCTGGCCCGAGCCCTTCCAGTGTTCGCGCGAACGCTGGCGCTGTTGCGCCATCGCCTCTTCGAAGCCGTCCACATTGACCGAGAAGCCGCGACGACGGGCCTCGTCCTGGGTCAGGTCCAGCGGGAAGCCATAGGTGTCGGACAGGGTGAAGGCCGTCTGCCCGTCCAGCATGTCGCCGGGACGGAAGCCCTGAACCGCCGTGTCGAACAGGGCCATGCCGCGGCCGAGCGTGGTGCGGAAGCGGACCTCTTCCTGCTTCAGCGTGTCCTCGATGAAGGGCTGGGCGCGGGCCAGTTCGGGATAGGCGTCGCCCATCTGAGCCACCAGGGTCGGGACCAGACGGTGCATCAGGGGATCGGCGGCGCCCAGCAGGTGGGCGTGGCGCATGGCGCGGCGCATGATGCGGCGCAGCACATAGCCTCGGCCTTCGTTCGACGGGGTGACGCCGTCGGCGATCAGGAAGGAGGACGAGCGCAGGTGGTCGGCGATGACCCGGTGGCTGGCGGCGCGCTCGCCGTCCGACTTGGTCGAGGTGGCGTCTTCCGAAGCGGCGATCAGGGTCTTGAACAGGTCGGTCTCGAACACCGAATGCACACCCTGAAGGACGGTGGTCATCCGCTCCAGCCCCATGCCGGTGTCCACGCTGGGCTTGGGAAGGTTGCGAACGATCTGATCGTTCTCCTTCTCATATTGCATGAAGACGTTGTTCCAGATCTCGACGTAGCGATCGCCGTCCTCGTCCGGCGAGCCGGGAGGGCCGCCGGGGATCTTGTCGCCATGATCCCAGAAGATTTCGGTGCAGGGACCGCAGGGACCGCTGTCGCCCATGGCCCAGAAATTGTCAGAGCCGGCGATGCGGATGATCTTGTCGTCGGAGAAGCCGGTGATCTTCTTCCAGATCGCGGCGGCCTCGTCGTCATCGATATAGACAGTGACCAGCAGGCGTTTGGCGTCCAGGCCGAAGTCTTGGGTGACCAGATTCCACGCCTTCTCGATGGCGTGTTCCTTGAAATAGTCGCCGAACGAGAAGTTGCCCAGCATCTCGAAGAAGGTCAGGTGGCGGGCGGTGTAGCCGACATTGTCCAGGTCGTTGTGCTTGCCCCCGGCGCGGACGCATTTCTGCGAGCTGGTCGCGCGCGGATAGGGCGGCTTAGACGCGCCGGTGAAATAGTCCTTGAATGGCACCATGCCCGCGTTGACGAAGAGCAGGCTCGGGTCGTTCTGCGGCACCAGCGGAGCCGAGTGCACCTTGGCATGGCCGTCCGCCGCGAAATAATCGAGGTAGGTGGCGCGGATCTCGTTCAGGCTGGGCATGTGGCGGTCTTCGGCTCGGCGGTCGCTAAGGAACCGGCGTCTTATAGGGTTTTGGCGGCGAGCGCATCACCTCCGCACGGCGCACTCAAACGCGTGGCGGCGGGCCGAACTTGCCGGACTGGTAGTCCTGGACCGCCTGGATGATCTCTTCGCGGGTGTTCATGACGAAGGGGCCGTGGCTGAAGACCGGCTCGCCGATGGGCTGGGCATGGCCCAACAGGACGACGGCGTCGGTCTGGGCCGTGATCTCGACCGTGTCGCCGTCGCTCAGGGCGGCGAGGTTCCATTGGGGCACGGGGGTTCCGGCGACGGCGATCTCGCCCTTGACGCCATACAGGAAGACGTTGCGGCCGGGGGCGACGGGGGTTTCGAACCGGGCGCCGGCGGGCAGGCGGACGACGGCCAGATGGATGTCGATCAGGGACTGGATCGGGGCTGCGACGCCAAACCATTCGCCGGAGACAGGCTCGACCGTGACGCCGTCCTCGGTGACGAAGGTCGGAATGTCGGACTTCTGCAGACCGACATAGTCCGGCTTGGTCATCTTCAGCCGCGACGGCAGGTTCACCCACAGCTGCAGGATCTCCATCGGCCCGCCGTCGCGCTTGAAGTCGGCCGGGGACAGTTCGGCGTGGATCAGGCCCGAGCCGGCGGTCATCCACTGGATGCCGCCCGCCTTGATGATGCTCTCGCCGCCGCCGGAATCGTTGTGGGCCAGTTCGCCGTCGAGGATGAAGGTGACGGTCTCGAACCCCCGGTGCGGGTGGGGGCCGAACGGCAGGCCGGCGTTGCCCGGCGCATAGGTTTGGGGCCCGTGGTGGTTCAGGAACAGGAAGGGATCGACCTGGTCCAGGCCCGGACCGGGCACGGGACGACGGGTCGTCAGATCGCCGATGTCGTCGCGGTGAGCGGGATGCAGGCGAAGGACAGAACGAGGCTGGGTCATTCGCCACATATAGGGTGGCGGATCGGCGCTGGCGAGCCTCAGCCTGCGCGAGAGACGGTCACGGGACGGGCGCGGCCGTTCTGGATCAGTTCGCCGGTCCAGCCCCTGGCGGCGGGTCGCAGGTGCAGCTCGCCGCCGGACAGGGGGATGACGGCGATGTCGCCGGCCCTGAAGACCGGGCCCGCGGCGCCGCCCTGGTCGGTTCCGGCGGGGAGATCCAGCCGACGCCAGGCGCCTTCGATCATCCGCCCCCCGCCGAGGTCGGTCAGAGCCAGGGACAGCAGGGGTTTTCCATCGGAGCTCGTTACGCGCCAGCGGCCGTCCAGAGGACCGCTGCGGGCGTCCGCGTCGATCTGGGCCTGGGCCACGCCCTGGTCATAGGCGATCTCTGCGTCGGTGGGGCTGACCTCGTAGTCGCCGACATAGGCGTTCACCTCGACGGGGGCGGTCAGGGGACGGCGGTGCCGATCCGTCGCGGCGTCGCCCTGCGCCTCTTCGCGGCCGAAGTCGGAGGGCGGTTCGAACGGACGGACGACCGGCGCCTGATAGGTCTCGGGCGTCGCGTCCAACAGACCCGTGGTCTGGATGGCGGGCTCCATGGCGACGGCGGCGATCAGGGCGAACAGGATCATGAGGCCCACCGTGCCAAATGCCGACCTGTATCGGCTAGCCGTCGATCGGCCTGCGAACGCAAACGTGATCCGCCGTGATGGAACCTGCGTAAGAGCGGCAATGCGTAGATGTTCGCCGCTGTGCGTTGACACCGGCCCCCCAGGGTCACAAAAGCCTTCGCAACCGCACACGGCGATTGAATTCATTCGCTTTTGAGAACCATTCGCATGACCCAGCCCAGCCCGACGCCGGGTGGCGCCTCTAGCGACCGGACCGGTCGCTTCGTCACCCAACCGAACGGTCACACCGCGCCTCTGTCGCCCCATATGAGCGTCTGGCGCTGGCACGTCACCATGACGGCCTCGATCCTGTTCCGGGCCACGATCATCGCCGCCACGGTCGGCGCGCTCTTCGTCATCGGCTGGCTGGGCGCAATGGCGTTCGGGGCCGAGCACTACGCCTGTTTCGCCTCGCTGGCGGGTTCGCCGCTGGGTCTATTCATCGGCTTCGGCCTGACGGTGGTGCTGTTCTCCTTCATTTTGAACGGCGCGCGTCACACCTATAACGACACCGGCAACGGCCTGACGGTGAAGTCGGCGACGCTGTTGTCCAACATCGCCGTCTGGGCGCCGGTCCCGCTGGCCGTGCTGTTCTGGGTCGTCCTGTTCGCTGTCGGGAGGGTCTCGCTGTGAGCGGCGCCGCCAAGTTCAAGAACAACGTCAAGGTTTCCGAGCGCCACGGCGCCGGCGAATGGCTGATCGAGCGGGTGCTGCTGGTGGCTCTGCTGCCGCTGGGCCTGTGGGCCGCCTCGACCGGCTTCACCCTGGCAGGCGCCGGCTATGACGCCGTGCTGGCCTGGTTCGCCAATCCGCTGAACGCGGGCATGCTGGCCATAACCGTCGTGGTGTTCTTCGGCTATGTCAGCCTGGCCTGGAAAGTGATCCTGGAAGACTATGTGCCCAGCGCCGGAACGCGCGGCCTGCTGGTGACCTTGCTCAACGTCGTCTTCCTCGTGCTGGCCGCCGCCAGCGTCTTCTTCATCGTGCGGCTGGCGCTGGGTTCTGCGCCGCTGCCCGCCGGCTTCGGAGCCTGATCCCGTAATGGCTGCTTACGAACTTATCGACCACGAGTACGACGTCGTCGTCGTCGGCGCTGGCGGTTCCGGCCTGCGCGCCGCATTGGGCGCCGCCCAGCAGGGCCTGAAGGTCGCCTGCGTGACCAAGGTCTTCCCGACCCGCTCCCACACCGTCGCAGCGCAGGGCGGCATCTCCGCCTCGCTGGGCAATATGGGCGAGGACAGCTGGCAGTGGCACATGTACGACACCGTCAAGGGGTCGGACTGGCTTGGCGACCAGGACTCGATCGAATATCTGGTCCGTAACGCCCCCAAGGCCGTCTACGAGCTGGAACACTGGGGCGTGCCCTTCTCGCGCACCGAAGAAGGCAAAATCTATCAGCGCGCTTTCGGCGGCATGACCCGCAACTTCGGCGAAGGCCCGGTGCAGCGCACCTGCGCCGCCGCCGACCGCACCGGCCACGCCATCCTGCACACCCTGTACGGCCAGTCGGTGCGCCGCGAGGTGAAGTTCTTCGTCGAATATTTCGCGCTGGACCTGATCATGCAGGACGGGACCTGCACCGGGGTGACCGCGCTTCAGCTCGACAACGGTCAACTGCACCAGTTCCGCGCCAAGATGGTGGTTCTGGCGACCGGCGGATACGGCCGCGCCTACTTCTCGGCCACCAGCGCCCACACCTGCACCGGCGACGGCAACGCCATGGTGCTGCGCGCCGGCCTGCCGCTGCAGGACATGGAGTTCGTCCAGTTCCACCCCACCGGCATCTATGGCGCCGGCTGCCTGATCACCGAGGGCGCACGCGGCGAGGGCGGATACCTGACCAACTCGGAAGGCGAGCGCTTCATGGAGCGCTATGCGCCGACCGTGAAGGACCTGGCGCCGCGCGACATGGTTTCGCGCTCCATGACCATCGAAATCCGTGAAGGTCGGGGCGTGGGTCCGAACAAGGACCACATCTTCCTGCACCTGGACCACCTGGATCCCAAGATCCTGCACCAGCGCCTGCCGGGCATTTCCGAAAGCGCCAAGATCTTCGCCGGCGTGGACGTGACCAAGGAGCCGATCCCGGTCCTCCCGACCGTCCACTACAACATGGGCGGCATCCCCACGAACTATCACGGCGAAGTCCTGACGCTGCGCGACGGCAATCCCGACAGCGTGGTTCCGGGTCTGATGGCCGTGGGCGAGGCGGCCTGCGTCTCGGTGCACGGCGCCAACCGCCTGGGCTCCAACTCCCTGACCGACCTGGTGGTGTTCGGCCGCGCCGTCGGTCTGCGCTGCGGCGAGGTGGTGGACAAGGCGTCCGCCGTGCCGTCGGCCTCCAAGACCCAGACCGACGCCCACCTGGCCCGTCTGGACCGCTTCCGCTTCGCAGACGGCTCGACCCCGACCGCCGAGCTGCGCCTGTCGATGCAGAAGGCCATGCAGGCCGATGCGGCGGTGTTCCGCACCGGCGAGACCCTGCAACAGGGCACCGACAAGCTGCGCGCCATCGAGGCGGCCGGCGCCGACATCAAGACCACCGATCGCGGCCTGATCTGGAACACGGATCTGATCGAGACGCTGGAATACGACAACCTGATCGCCCAGGCGATGGTCACCATCGAGGGCGGTCTGAACCGCACGGAATCGCGCGGCGCCCACGCCCGCGAGGACTTCCCCGACCGGGACGACGCCAACTGGATGAAACACACCCTGGCGTGGAAGCGTCCGGGCGAGCAGGTCCAGATCGATTATCGTCCGGTCCACAACTACACCATGTCCGACGACATCGCGTATATCGAACCGAAGGCGCGGGTTTACTAAGATGGTCCAGCTTACTCTCCCCAGAGGCTCCAAGCCGACGACGGGCAAGGTCCACAAGGCCGCGCCGGGTTCCAAGGACGTCAAGACCTACAAGGTCTATCGCTATGACCCCGAGGTCGATGCGGACCCGCGCTGGGACACCTATGAGGTGCCGACCGGCGACCACGGTCCGATGCTGCTGGACGCCTTGATCCACATCAAGAACACCATCGATCCGACCCTGTCGTTCCGGCGGTCATGCCGCGAGGGCATCTGCGGTTCGTGCTCAATGAACGTGGACGGGCGCAACGCCCTGGCCTGCACCAAGGGCTGGGACGAGTGCGCGTCGCACAACATCACCATCGCCCCCCTGCCCCACCAGCCGGTGGTCAAGGACCTGGTGACGGACCTGAGCCTGTTCTACGCCCAGTACGACTCGATCCAGCCCTACCTCCAGTCGGACGAGCCCGACCCGGAGAAGGAACGGCTGCAAACCCCGGCCGAGCGCGAGAAGCTGGACGGTCTGTACGAGTGCATCCTGTGCGCCTGCTGCTCGACCTCGTGCCCCAGCTACTGGTGGAATCAGGAAGAATACCTCGGCCCGGCGGCCCTGCTGCAATCCTATCGCTGGATTTCCGACAGCCGCGACGACGCCACGGACAAGCGCCTGGACGATCTGGAAGACCCGTTCAAACTGTATCGCTGCCACACGATCATGAACTGCGCCCAGGTCTGCCCCAAGGGCCTGAACCCGGCCAAGGCCATCGCCGAGACCAAGAAGCTGATGGTCGCGCCGAGCCGCAAGAAGGCGGCCTGACTTCAAAACCCCCGGAGCACCGCTTCGGGGGTTTTTTGTTGTCTTCTAATCGGCCAGCTTGAGCCCGCAGTGGGCGGCGAAATGACGAAAGTCGGAATCGCCGGAGATCAACGGAATTCCCGCATCAATGCAGGACTGGGCGATCAGGGCGTCGGCCAGCCGCGACTTGAGACCGCGCATCGCGAGCGCGCGGCGATTGAGCGCCGCTCTTTCCCAATAGCCGTCGATGACCGGCACGAGCGGCGCCGCGCCCAACAGGGCGTCGAGATCGCTTTCAGGCGACGGGGCGGACAGCAGTTCCGTCAGAACCAGCGGCGGCAGCACCAGCCGCTCGTCGCGAAGGGCGCGGCGAACTGCAGGGCGCGCGGGTCCATCAACGCCGTGCAGAAAATGCAGGACCGCGCTGGTGTCAGCGGCGATCAAACTGACCGATCCGATCCGTCCAGCGGCCGATCCTGGCGCAGGTCGTCGAGATCGACCTCCAATGGTGCGCGGCCTTCCAGGGCCAGCATGCGACGGCTCCAGTCCGAATGCGCCAGGGTTTCGAGCGCCCGACGCAAGGTTTCCGTCACGCCCTGGCCCGTCGCATCCTGAGCCGCCGCCAGGAGGCGGGATGGCAGAATGGCGGTGATCTTGCGCATGTCGTTCATGCGTCGATAATGCCATATACTGATGCTGGCGCCAACTTACGGCCTTGCGCCCGCGCGCCGGCTTGATATGAGCGGGCCATGGCCAGCATCACCTATATCGAGCATGACGGAACCGAGCACGTCGTCGACGTGAAGCCGGGGCTTAGCGTCATGGAAGGCGCGATCCGCAACAATGTGCCGGGGATCGACGCGGACTGTGGCGGGGCGTGCGCCTGCGCCACCTGCCATGTCTATGTCGATGAAGCCTGGCGCGAAGCGACGGGCAAGCCCAGCGCCATGGAAGAGTCGATGCTGGACTTCGCCGAAGAGGTCGAGCCGAACAGTCGTCTGTCGTGCCAGATCCGGGTCTCGGATGCGCTGAGCGGCCTGGTCGTGCGGTTGCCGCAGAACCAGCACTGAAATGGGCGAGCCGGGGCTGATCGAGAGGATCGGCCGCTGGATCGACCATTGGATCGGGCAGGCCGACCCAGCCGGACCGCCGCCGATCCTGGGGATCGCGGGATCGCAAGGGTCTGGAAAATCCACCCTGGCGCATGAGGTCGCCGAACGGTTCGGCGGGGCGACCCTGTCGCTGGACGACGTCTATCTGACCAAGGCGGAACGGGCCGATCTGGCGGGGCGGGTGCATCCGCTGTTCGCCACGCGCGGGCCGCCAGGCACGCATGACCTGGATTTGCTGCATCGGCTTTTGGCCCGGCTTTCGAGTGCGGGTCCGGACGACCGGACGCCGCTGCCCCGCTTCGACAAGCTGGCCGACGACCGGGCGCCCGAGGCGGACTGGACCGTCGTGAAGGGGCGGCCGAGGGTGATCGTGCTGGAGGGGTGGTGCCTGGGGGCGACGGCGCAGGCGGCGACGGCCCTGGTCGCGCCGATCAATGCGCTGGAAGCCGAGCAGGATGCGGATGGCCTGTGGCGGGGCGCGATCAATGATGTTCTGGCGCGGGACTATGGGCCGTTGCGCGCGCGACTGGACGCTTTGGTGTTTCTGAAGGCGCCGTCGTTCGATGTCGTGCTGGACTGGCGCTGCGAGCAGGAGGCGGGGCTGATGAAGCGCGACGCCGTGCCGCCTGGGCGGCGCGCGGCCCTGGCGGTCTTCGTCCAGCACTATGAGCGGCTGACCCGGCACATGATCGATGGCGGCGTCGCCGCCGACCTGATCGTCGATCTGGACCGGGATCGCCGGATTCTGGGCCTGGAGGGCGCGGATTTCCTCGCGGCGACAGGGGGCGTGGCGCCGGAGCCGGCATCGCGCGTTATCGCACCATGAGCCTGTTTGGATCCAAACCCGCCGCCACGGAAGACAGACGGTCGGCGACGCGTCGGCCGGCCAATGCGCGCGGCGTCGTCTGCGCGCCCGGCGTGGAGACGGCGTGTCTGATCGTGGATCTGTCGGACGGGGGCATGAAGGTGCAGTTGGACCGCGGGGCCGCCCTGCCGCGCGAGGTGGTGGTGGTCGATGTCGCGCAAGCCGTGGCCTATCCCGCGACCGTCGTGTGGCAGAGGACGAACGAGGCGGGCTTGAGACAGACCGGCGCCAAATCCCTGCGCGGCCTGGCGCCCGCCCGGCTGGTCGGCGCGCGAGAGGCCTGGCTGAGGGCCGGGGGCCGCTAAAGCCCGGCGGGCATCGATCCGGCGTTGATGGCGATACGGCCCACCAGACCCTTGACGATCAGGTCGAGGGCCGAACCCTCGCGGTAGTCAGCGGCGGCGACGAAGTTGACCCGGTCCTCCGAGATCAGGGAGTAGACCTTCTTCTGATCCTTCTCGTTCGAGCGCGGATCATAGACGGCGATGGAGAAGCCGCCCTTGGTGTGCATCATCTTCATGGTCGGCACGTCGGTGTCGCCGTCGCCGATGAAGATCATCCGGTCGAAGGGCACGGCGCGCTCGTCGTCGGGGATGAAGTGGTTGATACGCTCGTGCTCCCAGTGGTTCTTCACGCCCTTGTTGATGCGGAACAGATACTGGGTCTTGGTGGTGTAGTTGACGCCCACGGCCGGCCAGGCCGCCTCGCCCTTGTCGTCATAGACATAGTGGGAGGCGAAGACGTGGTTCAGGGCGGGGCGGATCGGCGTGCCGTCGATCATCTCCTCCAGCCCGGCCGAGATGATGTAGTGCTCGATATCCAGCCCGTATTTGGCGCCGAAGGCGTTCATCCGGTCGAACCAGCTGAGATCCTTCAGCCCCTCGAACAGGGCCACGGCCTCACCGTGCTGGCGCAGGGTTTCGCGCGTCACCGGGGCGCCGTTCTGGCGGGCGTGATGCAGCATCAGCTGCATGTACATCAGAATGCCGTCGCCGTCGGCGTCCTTGGTCAGGCGCTCGGCCTCTTCCCAAAACGCGCCGATGCCCATGCCCACCGACGGAATGAACGACACCTCCTGCATGTTGCCGCGCGCCAGGGTGCCGTCGAAATCATAGATCAGGGCGGTCTTCAGCAGCGGGGTCTTGGGTTCGGACATGAGGGCGAAATCCTTGGTGGAACCCGCCCTCTATATCAGCCCGCCGCGCCCGTCGATTGGCGACGCTGGCCGAAGGTGGGGGCGGCCGCCTTCTGCTCGGCCCAATAGTCCGCGCCCGTCGTCGGCTTGAACATCGTGCGCGGCGACCCGTTTCGCGCCACCACGGCGAAGGTGTTGGTCGAGGCCTGATAGATCAGGGTGTCGCCGTTCGGCCGTTTCACGGTCTCGGCGTCGCGCGGCGGCTTGGTCGTGAAGGCCGTCACCTTGGCCAGATAATCCTCGGCCGAGCGGGCGTCGAAGTCGGCGCCGTTGCGGTCGTAAAGCCGGGCGATCTTGGCGTCCACGGTCTCGCGCCGGTTGGCGGTCAGAACCGGCTTCTCCTGCGGCGTTGCGGCCTCTTCGCCGGTCGCCGGCATGGACGTCAGAGCCACCGATTCGGCCGCCGCCGTCCGGTCTCGTGTCTCGACCGCCGAACTGTTGTCACAGGCGGTCAGCCCCAACAAACCACACAGGGCCAGCGCGGCCCCATCCCTCATCACCGTTCTCATTCTTCCCTCCAGATACCCGCTGAACGCGACGAAAGCACAACTTTATTGTTCGCGCAATGTTCTCGTCTCGACGGCGTCACGCGGGGCGGCTAGACGGAGATCATGGACAATCGCTCCCTTTCGAACCGCAAGATCCTGCTGATCGTCGGCGGCGGCATCGCAGCCTACAAGGCGCTGGAACTGGTGCGGTTGATCGCCAAGGCGGGCGGACAGACGCGAGTGATCCTGACCGAATCCGGGGCCGAGTTCGTGACGCCTCTGTCGCTGGCGGCGCTGAGCGGCCATCCGGTGCGCTCGGGCCTGTTCCATCCCGACGACGAAACTAGCATGGGTCATATCGAGCTGTCGCGCTGGGCCGACCTGGTGGTGGTGGCGCCGGCGACGGCGGGCCTGATCGCCAAGGCGGCGAACGGCTTGGCCGACGACCTGGCCTCCACGACCCTGATCGCCACGGACAAGCGGGTGCTGCTGGCGCCGGCGATGAATGTGCGGATGTGGGAGCATCCGGCGGTGCAGGCCAATATGGAACGGCTGAAGGCCTTTCCCGGCTTCCACGGCGTCGCCGTTGTCGGACCGGACGACGGCGAGATGGCCTGCGGCGAATATGGGCCGGGCCGTATGGCCGAGCCGGCCGCGATCCTGGAGGCCATCGAGGGCCTGCTGGCCGGCGCCGGCGGACGCCCCCTGGCGGGAAAGCGCGCCGTCGTCACGGCCGGGCCGACGTTCGAGCCCATCGACCCGGTGCGGGGCCTGACCAATCGCTCCAGCGGCAAACAGGGCTACGCCATCGCCGCCGCCCTGGCCGAGCTGGGGGCGGAGGTGACGCTGGTGTCCGGGCCGACGGCGCTGGGGGCGCCTACGGGCGTGACGCGGATCGATGTGGAGAGCGCGCTGGAGATGCAGGCGGCGACGCGGAGCGCCCTGCCCGCCGACATCGCCGTGCTGTCGGCCGCCGTCGCCGACTGGCGCGTGGACACCATCGCCGGCGGCAAGATCAAGAAGGGGCCGGGCGGGCCGCCGACCCTGGCCCTGATCGAGAACCCCGACATTCTGGCGGGCGTCGCCGCGCCGGGACCGAACCGGCCGGCCCTGGTCATCGGCTTCGCCGCCGAGACCGCGGACCTGGAGGCCAATGCGCGGGCCAAACTGTCGAGAAAGGGCTGCGACTGGATCATCGGCAACGACGTGTCCGACGACGTGTTCGGCTCGGACGGAAACGCCGTGCTGCTGGTCACCGCCGACAGGACCGAAGCCTGGCCGCGCCAGTCCAAGACCGCCATCGCCCGCGCCGTCGCCGCCCGTATCGCCGACCATTTCAAGGCCCCCGAATGACCGAGACCTCCATCCAGATCCTGCGCCTGCCGCATTCGGAAGGGCTGCCCCTGCCGGCCTATGAGACAGCCGGATCTGCGGGCATGGACCTGCGCGCGGCGGTCCCTGAGGATCAACCGATGACCCTCGCGCCGGGCCAGCGGGCGCTGGTGCCCACGGGGCTGAAGATCGCCCTGCCGCTGGGCTACGAGGCCCAGGTGCGGGCGCGCTCGGGCCTCGCTTTGAAGCACGGCATCATCTGCCCCAATGCGCCGGGCACCATCGACAGCGACTATCGCGGCGAGTGCGGGGTCATCCTGGCCAACATCGGCGCGGAACCCTTCGTTATCCGCCGGGGCGAACGCATCGCCCAGCTGGTGATCGCCAAACACGAACGTGCGGATTGGGCCGAGGTAGAGACGCTGGACGAGACCGCACGAGGGACGGGCGGGTTCGGATCGACGGGGCGGTAGCCCTTAGACCAGCGGCGCTGTCGGCTGGAGCAGGGCGGCCTTGCGGCGGACGTGTTCGCGCCAGGCGGTGTAGAGGCCGCTGGAGGCGATCAGGGCGGCGCCGGCCAAGGTGCTGAGAGTCGGGGTCGTGGACATCAGCCACCAGCCGAAGACGATGGCGCCGACGATCTGGAGATAGTCGAAGGGCGCCACCACGGCGACCGGGGCCTTTTGCAGCGAGGCGGTCATGAACAGCTGGGCCAGGCCGCCGGCGATCCCCGATCCGATCAGCAGGGCGAAGGTCAGGGGCGAATGCATCTGGCCGACGAAGGGCAGCAGGATCGCCCCCGCGATCGAGCAGGCGACGAAGAACCAAAAGACGATGGCGGCGACATGTTCGGTGTCACGCAACTGGCGCAGAGTGATGGTCACGCCCGCCGTCAGCACCGCCCCGATCAGGGCGAAGGCCACGCCCGCAAGCGGCAGGACAGAGTGCCCGACGCCCGGCCGCATGACGATGATGACGCCGATGAAGCCCACCGCGACGGCCGCCCATCGTCGCGGGCCGACCGCCTCCTTCAGAATGAAGAAGGACAGGATGGTGGCGAAGATGGGCGCGGTGAAGCTGAGAGTCGTGGCGTCGGCCAAGGGCAGAAGCGTCAGCGTCTGAAACAGGCACAGGATCGCCGCGACGCCCAGGGCGCTGCGTCCCAGATGGGCGAAGGGGCGACGTGTGGACAGGGCCGAAAGACCGCCCGGCTGGGTCAGGACCCAAGCCAGCACAACCGGCAGACCGAAGAAGGCGCGGTAGAACAGCATCTCCGGCGCCGCCACGCCATCGTACGACGCCAGCTTCAACGTCGCCGTCATGATCGAAAAGCAGCCGGCGGCCGCAATGCGCAGCGCGATGCCGCGGACGACATCCTCGCCCGCAGCATTCGATAGGTCAGGGGACGGCCGCTCGGAGGCGACCATGTGCGGCTTAGGCCTGGCCGGTTTCGACCGGCTGTTGGGCGATCTGCTGCTGGCGCGCGATGTAGATGGCGGCGAAGTCGATGGGGTCGAGCTGGAACGGGGGATAGAAGCCGCCGTCGGCCGTGGCGCCCGAGATGATCTCGCGGGCGAACGGGAACAGATAGCGCGGGCATTCGATCAGCAGCAGGGGCTCGATGTCCTGCTCGCTGACATTGGCCAGCTGGAACAGGCCGCCATAGACCAGTTCGACGTGGAAGACGGGCTGGTTCTCGTGGGTCGCCTTGATCGACAGCTTCAGATCCAGCTCGAACAGGCCGTCCGGGCGACCCTGGGCGGCCATTTCGACGCCCAGGTCGATGGCGGGCTTGCCGTCGATGCGCAGGGATTCCGGGGCGCGCGGGTTCTCGAACGAGAAGTCGCGGACGTATTGCGCCAGGATGCGGAAGCCGGGGCCGGCGGGCTGGCCCTGTTGGGCCTCGCCTTGCTGGGGCTGTTCGGCGGAGGGTGCGACGTCGGTCATGAAAGCGGTCTTTGAACGGATTTGAGGTTGATCGGGCCGGAATGTGGCGCCGCGATTACCATGCCGGGACGCTTGGCCGCAACGTCGCGTGCGCGATTGGGGGGCGCGCTTCGCCTTGCCTCGTCCTATATGACCCCGTAATTACGCCAGACATAGGTTTGGCGCGCCCGTCGTTCGCTACAGGAAATCTCCCTTGAACCTGCCGGTCCAGTTCCAGATCGTCGTCTTCGCCTTCATCGCGGCCTTCGTGCTGTTCCAGCTTTACAATGTGCTGGGCAAGCGGGTCGGCCGTCAGCCGCAGGAGGACGCCAAGGTCGTCGCGCCCGGCCCGAACCCGGCCGAGACGGCCAAGGTCCCGGCCATCGATCCCGCCACCCTGGCCTCCATCGCCACCCTGAAGGCGCGCGATCCGGCCTTCGATCCAGCGCGCTTCCTGGACGGCGCGCGCCAAGCCTATGAGACCATCGTGCGGGGCTACGCCGCCGGCGACCGCGCCGCGCTTAAGCCGTTGCTGAAGCCGAACGTCTTCGCCTCGTTCGACGCCGGCATCGCGGCGCGCGAGACGCGTGGCGAGACGGAAACCGTGGAGTTCCTGTTTCCGCCCCGCGCCGATCTGGAAGGCGCCGTCGCCGAGGGCGACCGGGCCGTGGCCAAGGTTCGCTTCCTGGGCGAGCTGCGCAGCCGCGTGACCAAGGTCTCGGGCGAGCCCGCCGATGTCGAGACGGGCGAGCCGGTGATCGAAGAGCGCCGCACCGCCGAACACTGGACGTTCGAGCGCACCCTGGGCGCGGCCGATCCGAACTGGGTCCTGGCCCGCGTCGAGCCGGCCAACGCCTGATGTCGATCCTGCGGCAGGTCGGAGCCTGGCCGCTGACGCTGGCGAGCGTGCTGGCGGCCGCAGCCTGCTCCACCGGGCCAATGACGCCGGTCGCGCCGGCGGCCCCCCAAACGGGGCCTGTTCCCTATACGCCGTCACCGACGCCCGGCGTCCCACAGCCCACGCCGTCCAATGCGCTTAGTCCGGCCGTTTTGCCGGGATGGAGCGCGGAGGATCACCTGGCGGCCTTCCGCGCCTATCTCGACGGCTGCGGCGCTGCGCGCGATACGGCCCCGCGCGCCGTCTGCGGACGGGCCAAGGCCATGGCGACGACCACCACCGTGACCCCGTCGGACGCCCGCGCCTTCTTCGAGGCCAGCTTCAGCGCGGTGCCGGCCGCGACGGCGGACGGGCGGCCGGGTCTGCTGACCTCCTATTTCGCGCCCGAGTATCCCGCGCGGCGCCGGCCGGACGCCGAGTTCTCGGCTCCCGTCCTGCCCAAGCCCGCCAACCCGCGCGGCGCCGGCGACCGGGCCTATATCGAATCCGCCGCCCGGCCGGATCAGGCCCTGGCCTGGATGCGGGCCGAGGACCTGTTCTTCCTGCAGATCCAGGGCTCGGGCTATCTGACGTTCGAGGACGGGACGCGCGGCCGGGCCGCCTACGCCGCCGACAACGGCAAGCCGTTCGTCGGCATCGCCCGCCCCATGGCCCAGCAGGGCCTGCTGCCCCAGAATGGCACCTCGGGCGACGCCATCCGCGGCTGGCTGGCGACCCACCGGGGCTATGAGGCCCAGGCCGTCATGGCGCTGAACCCGCGCTACATCTTCTTCCGACTGGACGGGGACGACGACGGCCACCCTGCCGGCGCAGCGGGGATACCCCTGACGGAGCGGCGCGCCATCGCGGTCGATCCGGCGCACTGGCGCTATGGCGAACTGGTCTGGCTGGAGGCCGACGGCGGCAACCTGCGCGGCGCCACGGCCAGCTATCGAGGCCTGGCCATGGCGCTGGACACGGGATCGGCCATTCGCGGGCCGGTACGCGCTGACCTCTATATGGGGCGCGGCGACGCGGCCGGAGCCGAGGCCGGGACCGTGCGCCACCCCTTGCGGATGTGGCGCCTGGTCCCGAAGGGTTAGGCGACGGTCAGGGTCACCGCGATATTGCCCCGCGTGGCGTGCGAATAGGGGCAGACGGCATCCGCCTCGGCGACCAGGGCCTCGGCTTCGGCGCGATCCACGCCCGGCAGGCTGATCTCCAAGGCGACCTCCAGGCCGAAGCCCTTGTCGCTGCGCGGACCGATGCCGACCGTGGCGTTGACGGCGGCGTCGGCGGGCATTTTGGCATGGCCGCCCTGCGAGCCGACGTACTTCATCGCGCTCAGGAAACAGGCGGCGTAGCCGGCCGCGAACAGCTGTTCAGGATTATTGCCGACGCCGGCGCCGCCCAGTTCCTTGGGCGTACCCAGGGCCACGTCGAGCGCGCCATCGGTGGTGGCGACGCGGCCGTCGCGGCCGCCCGTGGCGGTCGCCGTAGTGCGGTAGAGGACGTTGATGGACATGATCAGGCTCCTGATGGATAAATATCGTGTGCGATTAAATCGCTGGCGATGATTTAGGACGAACATCAAAAGTCGTCAAGCTTGCGATTGTATCGTGCGCGATTAATATAGGGTCATGAGCGAAGCCGCCCCCTCCCCTGCACCCATGGCCGTCGGCGACATGCTGTGTTTCGCCGCCTATTCGGCGAACCTGGCGTTCAACCGGTTCTACAAGCCGCTGCTGGACGGGATGGGGCTGACCTATCCGCAGTATCTGGCCATGGCCCTACTGTGGCGCGAGGACGGGCAGACCGTGGGGCAGCTGGGGGAGCGGCTGTTCCTGGAATCCAACACCTTGACCCCGCTGATCAAACGGCTGGAGGCGGCGGGGCTGGTGACGCGCACGCGCGACAAGGTGGACGAGCGGGTCGTGCGGGTCAGCCTGACCGAGGCCGGGCGCGCGTTGGCGGTCGAGGCCGTCTGCCTGCCCCAGTCGGTGCAGGACGCCACGGAAATGACGCCAGAGACCATGATGGGGCTGCGCGACGGGTTGAATGTGCTGCGTGACCAGTTGCGCGCCTCGCCGCCAGCGGACGCGGGCTAGGCCAGGTCTTCGATCTCGTCTTCGGTCAGTTCGCCGGGGACGATGGTGACGGGCAGTTTCCGGCCGCCGATCTGGGCGCCCTGTTTGATGATGGCCGAGACCAGGGGGCCGGGGCCGCGCGAGCCGGTTCCGGCGGCCAGGACCAGAATCTTGATGTCGGGGTCGGCGGCGACGACCTTCTTGATCGCGGCCTGGGCCTCGCCCCGTTCGATCAGGAAGATGGGGGCGGCGCCGGAGCGGGCCATGGCCTCTTCGCCCAGCCGGTTCAGCAGGATTTCCGCCTCTTCGCGCTGCTGGCGTTCGATCTCTTCGCGCACGCCCGACCAGTGGGCGTCGCTGTCGGTGGGCAGGACGCGCAGCATGACCACGCGCCCGCCCGTCGATTTCGCCCGGCGCGAGGCGAACCGCAGGGCGGCCTCGAACTCGGGACTGTCGTCGACGACGACGAGGAATTTTCTCGGCATGGCGGCCTCCCCAGCCAGATTAACGACTGAAGAGGCCGTGAGACGCCCGCTTCGTCAAGCGGAGCGTCCCACATCGCGTGCTCAAGCCGGCCGAAAGGCCGCTGGCGCCCACTAAGCGTTCATCGCCGCCGTCGCCAGGTCGCGGATCGTGGCGTTGGCGATGGTCAGTTTGGCGAAGGTCCAGCCGGAGCCGGACTGTTCGATCTCGTCCACAGAGGCGCGTACACCCTCGACCGCCGCCTGTTTGGAGCCGATCCAGGCGTCCACGGCGCCCTCGGCCGCATCCTCGCTAACGCCCACCGACGGATCGGAGGCGCGGGCGACGGCGCGGGTCAGCGTCGCCTGCTCGTTCATCAGATCCTCGATCAGGCGACGCACGGCCAGGCGATCGAAATGATCCGCAGACGGAATGGAGCCGGCGGCGGCGCGCAGACGGTCGAAGTCGAAGGCCGCCCCGACCTGGTGATACAGGCGCGCCATGGCCGCGACGGGCCAGTTCGCCTCCTGGGCCAGGTCGCCGATGTCCGAGGCGGCGACCAGCGGACGCATGATGGCGATGCTGCGGGTCAGGTCCTCGGGCGCGCCGTGATCGGCGAAGGTCTTGACCCGCGCGTCCAGACGCCCCTGTTCGAAGCGCGACAGGACGGCCGAACCCTCCGCCTGAAGGGCGTCGGCGATCGGGCGATAGCGGTCGATCAACGCCTGGACGGACAGGCCGCCCTTGGCGCGACGGGCCAGCCAGAAGGTCTGGCGGCGCAGGACCACGGCGATTTCCTGATAGAGGGCCGTCTGGGCCTCGGCCGAAATCTTCAGGTCCAGGGCCGAGACGGCGTCCCAGGCTTGATCCAGGCGGAAGACGCGACGCGCGGCCTCAAAGGCGATGATCAGGGCAGTGGTGTCGCATTCCGCCGAACCGCGCAGGCGGTCGGGGAAGGTGGGGCCGCACATGTTGACGACTTCGTTGGCCATGACGGTGGCGATGATCTCGCGCCGCAGCCGGTGGCTCTTCATCTCCGGCTCGAACCGGGCCAGGGCGTCGGGGAAGTAGCGGACCAGGATCTGTTCGAAGAAGGGATCCTCGGGCGCTTGCGAGGCGACGATGTCGTCCGACAGCTCCAGCTTGGCATAGGCCATCAGGACCGCCAGCTCGGGCCGGGCCAGCGGAACGCCCGCCGCCATCATCTCCTTGACGCGGGCGTCGTTGGGCAGGCCCTCGACCTTGCGGTCCAGCTTGCCGCGCGCCGACAGGCTCTGCATGAACCGCTGCTGGGCGTCGAGCGCGCCGACCCCTTCGGCCTGTTGCAGGGTCAGGGCCAGGGTCTGGTCGTAGTTGTGGACCAGCACCTTCAGGCCGACCTCGTCGGTCATGGAGGCCAGCAGGGCCGGGCGTTCCTCGACGGGCAATACGCCGTTGGTCACGGCCGAGCCGACCAGAATCTTGATGTTCACCTCGTGGTCGGAGGTGTCGACCCCGGCGGAGTTGTCGATGGCGTCGGTGTTGATACGACCGCCCGCCTGACCGAAGCCGATGCGGCCCGCCTGGGTGAAGCCCAGGTTGGCGCCTTCGCCCACCACCTTGACCCGCAATTCGTCGGCATTGATGCGCAGGGCGTCGGTGCCCTTGTCTCCGACCTGGGCGTCGGTCTCGGCCGCCGATTTCACATAGGTGCCGATGCCGCCCAGATACAGAAGTTCGGCCGGCGCCTTCAGGATGGCGCGGATCAGGCTGACGGGGTCCAGCACATCGTCGGTGATGTCCAGCGCCGCCTTGATCTGAGGCGTCAGCTGGATCGACTTGGCCGAGCGCGAGAAGACGCCGCCGCCTTCCGAGATCAGCCCCTTGTCATAGTCCTGCCAGGACGAGCGCGGCAGGTCGAACAGACGCTTGCGTTCCGTCCAGCTCGTTACATGATCCGGGTTCGGATCAATGAAGATGTCGCGATGATCGAAGGCCGCGACCAGGCGCGTGGCCTTGGACAAAAGCGCGCCGTTGCCGAAGACGTCGCCGGACATGTCGCCGACGCCGACCATGGTGAAGGGCTGGGTCTGGATGTCCTTGCCCATCTCGCGGAAGTGGCGCTTGACCGCCTCCCACGCGCCGCGCGCCGTGATGCCCATCGCCTTGTGGTCGTAGCCGATGGATCCACCACTGGCGAAAGCGTCGCCCAGCCAGAAGCCGTACGAAGCCGAAACCCCGTTGGCGATGTCGGAGAAGGTCGCCGTGCCCTTGTCGGCCGCCACGACCAGATAGGGGTCGTCCCCCTCCCACGCGATCACATTGGCCGGATGGGTCACGGAACCGTCGGCGGCGATGTTGTCGGTGATGTCCAGCAGGCCCGACAGGAAGGTGCGATAGGCGCGGATGGCCTCGCCCTGAATGGCCTCGCGGTCCGTCGTGCGGGGCAGTTGCTTGGGATAGAAGCCGCCCTTTGAGCCGACCGGCACGATGACGGCGTTCTTGACCTGCTGCGCCTTGACCAGGCCCAGCACCTCGGTGCGGAAATCGTCGCGACGGTCAGACCAGCGCAGGCCGCCCCGCGCGACGGGGCCGAAGCGCAGGTGGACGCCCTCGACATGCGGCGCCCAGACGAAGATCTCGCGATAGGGTTTGGGCAGCGGCAGGTCCTCAAGCTCGCGTGAGGCGATCTTGATGGAGATGTGCGGCTTGGGCGCGCCGTCGGCGTCCAACTGATAGTAGTTGGTGCGCTTGATCGCCCCGATCAGGGCGGCGATGCGGCGCAGGGCCCGGTCGTGATCCAGGCTCTTCACGTCCTGCAGCAGGGCGACGATCTTGTCGTTCAGCTCGGCGGCGGCAGGCGCGCGGTCGTCGGCAGAGCCGCCGGTCGGTTCGAACTTGGCCTTGAACAGAGACAACAGGGCGCGGGCCACGTCGGGATATTCGCGCAGGGCCTCTTCCTGCACCGTCTGCGACGGGTCCAGGCCGGTCTGCTGGCGATAGTGGGCCAGCGTGCGGATCAGGGCCGCCTCGCGCCATTCGACGCCCAGTTCGATCACCAGGCGGTTGAAGCCGTCGCTTTCGTTGCGGCCGGTCCAGACGGCGGCGAAGGCATCCTCGAACGGGCCCTTCACGTCATCGAAGACCAGCGCCTCGCCACGCGGATCCTCCATCAGGAACTCGTGGACGTGGATCTCCTCCTCGCCCATCGGGCGGATCGGATAGCCGTATTCCTCCAGCGTCTTCAGGCCCATGTCCGCCAGGATCGGCAGAACGTCGGACAGGGGCACGGCCGGACCGCGCCGATAGAGCTTGAAGCGGAATTGCAGGCGGCTGTCGTCAGCGGAACGGAAGGCGCGCACGGCGACGGCCTTGCCTTCGCCCGGCAGACCGGTCTCGTTCAGCCGGTTCACATATTGCAGATCGATCGCGGCCTCGTCGGCGTCATAGCGATCGCGGTAGGCGGCGCCGAAGGCGCGGGCCCATTGGGCGCTCAGCGGCCCGACGGACACCTCTTCCACGCCCGAACGGCGCAGGGCGCCCTCGAACCGGTCCACCCAGCCGCGTCCGGCCTCGGCGACATCGGCCTCCAGCTGGACCGGATCGGGGATCGGGTGCTCGCCCGGATTCACGCCGATGATGTAGTGGACCCGCACCAGGGGCGCGTCCGACAGTTGCGGATACCAGGCCGAAATCCGGCCGCCCCAGGCGCGGGCGACGATCTGGCCGATCCGTTCGCGCACGGCGGAATCGAACTTCTCGCGCGGGATGAAGCACAGGACCGAGACGAAGCGGTCGAACGGGTCCTGACGCGAGAACAGGCGGATGCGCGGCCGGTCGTAGAGGTGAAGGATGCCCAAGGCGATGGACAGCAGCTCATCCTCCGTGACCTGGAACAGTTCGTCGCGCGGATAATTCTCAAGGATGTTCTTGAGACGTTTTTCGTTGTGGCTGCCCGGCGCCTTGTCGGCGCGGGCCAGGGCGTTGGCGACCTTGCGACGGAGCAGCGGCACCTCGGTCGCCAGCTGGTCGTAGGCCTCGGAGGTGAACAGGCCGACGAAACGAGTCTCGCCCGTCGCCTTGCCGTCCGGGCCGTAACGCTTGACCCCGACGTAATCCATGTAGGCGCGGCGATGCACGCGCGAGCGGGCGTTCGCCTTGGCCACCGTCACCGGCTCGCTGAGATCCAGCTGACGGCGCATCTGACGCGTCAGGACGGCCGGTTCGGACGCGCGGCGCAACACGGTGCGTTCCGGGTCGGCGAGAATGCCCAGCCCGTCGGTGGACTGGCCCAAGGGCGCCTCGGCCTCATAGTCGCCGTCGGCGTTCAGCGGATAGTCGTAGTCGCGGGCGCCCAGGAAGACGAAATGGTCGCTCTTCAGCCATTTCAGGAAGGCGATGTTCTCGGCCAGCACGGCGGGATCGACCGACGGAGGGGTCGCCTCCAGCCGCTCCACGGCCTGGCGCATCAGGGCCGTCATGGCCTCGTGGTCGGCGACGGCGGCGTGAACGTCCGACAAGCTCTGGGCCAGACCCTCGCCCAGCACGTCGCGACGCTCCTGCGGCACGCTGTCGATGACCAGCATGATGATCGACAGGCGACGGCCGTCCAGCTCGACCACCGGGTGGAACAGGGCGCGCACCGAAACACCGGCCTCAGCCAGGGCGCCCATGACGCTGTCGACCAGGAAAGGGGCGTCCTTCTGGACGATGCGAACCAGGTCGTAATCCAGCGCCTTGCCGTCCGCGCCCTGCATCGGGCCGACGGTGATGGCGGGCGCGGCGGCGTCCGCGGGGTAGGTCTTGGCGGCGGTCCAGGAGGCGGCGAGCAGGGCGGCCAAATCCTCGCCGCCCAGCTCGGGCGTCTCGTCCGCGGCATAGTCCTCGTGCGCCTGGGACAGATAGGCCTGCTCCGCTGCGCCCGGTCCGGTTCCCACGATCCGGGCGAAGGCCGCCTCCAGCGCGGCCTTGGTGATCGGCTGAACGGAGGATTGGCGCAGATCGGGGACGGTCATGGACGAGCAGTCTCGAACGACGCGGCAGGGCCGCAAGGAATGCGGCGCGACGCGGCGCCACCTCCGCTGACTAGGCCAGGTCCGGTCGCTCGGGAAGCCCCTGGCGACCGATCGTTGTGATGATCAGTGATAAGGTTGGAATTATTGTGCAGCGCCACAAAGCAGAAAGCCGCCGGACTGGGGGAGTCCGGCGGCCTGCGCGAGCGGCGCCTGGAGGGGAGGGGAGGGCGCCGGTCTCGCTTCGCTGCGGTTCGGAGGGGGGAGTGTCCCGCAGCGTCGAAAACAGAAATGGGAAGCGGCTTTCTGCGTTCAAGAGCGCGCGCCGGGGATTCTTCGCGACATTTTGGTCGCTGTCCGGCGCCGACCGCTGGCGCGGTCAACGGATTTCGATGCTATGCGTTGTGTGGGGTCAAAGGTGAAGCTGGAGCACCCGATCATATGCGTCGCTTTCTACTAGGATCGATCGTGGCGGCCGTGGTCGGCCTGTTGCTCGCGGGTGCGGGATACTGGGCCTATTGGAACTTCTATTCGCGGTTCCAGCCGGTCACGATCAGCCGCAATCAGGCCGAGGTCCAACAACTGCTGGACGAGGCGTCGTGGGTGTCGGACGGCAGCGGCGGGCAGGCCCTCTATATCGTCACCTATCGCGACAGCGCTTCGGCCCATCGCTACCAACGCGACGAGGTGGCCAAGCTGAAGGCCGCAGGGATCGAGACCCGGTTCATCCTGTTCGCCCGCCCCGATCTGGAAGGCGCGCCGCAATCGACGGCGGCGGAACGCGCCACGGTCGCCGAACTGTGGCTGACGCGGGACTGGCCACTTTACGAACGCTGGATGGCCACCCCGGCGAACAGCTGGACCGCCGCCGGCGTCCCCCAGGCGGACGGCAATCTGGCGCGGACGGCCGTGGTCGAGGCCGGGCGCCGGTTCGACGAACGGCTGAGCCAACTGCTGAAGGAGTCCGGGGTCGAGATCAGCTATCCGCTGATCCTATGGCGCGACCAGAACGGCTTCCTGAAAGCCTGCGGCTGCGCCGACCGTCGCGCCTGGGCCTTCATCCGCGACGATGTCGGCGCGCCGGATCGGCTGGGAGCGTCCGAGGATGCGCCGATTGCGCCCGATGCCGAGGCGCCGGTGCAGAACGGTCAACCCTCAGCCATGCCCTATCCGGCCTTGCCGACGATCCCGCCGGTCGATGCGCCGAACACAGGCATGACGCCAACGCCGGGCGCGCCCCAGACTGGGGCCCAGACCGGGGGCCAGACCAGACCCACGACACCGCCCGCGTCGAACCGGCCGACCACCCCGCCCCGCGCGGCGCCGGCCCCGACCAAGCAGGACGACACGACCTTCTATTGATCAGAGGGAGCGGCAGGCGGCGATGAGGCGATCGACGTCCTCGGCGTCCTGATACAGGCCGAAGCCGAAGCGGATCACGTCGTCGCGCACATCGGTGACCACGTCCGCCTGACGAAGACCCGTGCACCAGGCCTGGGCGTCAGGATGGCGCAGGGCCAGGAAACGGGCGCGCGGCGCGTCGCCGATCACCGGGTTGAGGAATTCCGCCTGGTCCAGCACGCCGGCGCGACCGTCCTGAACCGCCGCCTGGAAGCGGCCTGCCAGAACACGACAGTGGGCGGCGACGGCGGCGGTGCTTAGCCCATGATCGTCCAGCATCCGGCGCGCCGCGTTGAAACGATACAGCGCCGAGCAATCGAAGGTCGCCCCCCAGAACCGGCCGCCGTCGCTGCGGTACTGAACCCCGCCGGGCGGGCCGGACAGGTCGCCGAACTCCGCGAACCAACCGGTGATCACCGGGCGGGGACAGAAGCCGGGCGGGGCGTGCAGGAAACAGGCGCCCTCGCCCGCCATGGCGTATTTGTAGCCGCCGGAGACATAGAAGATCCGATCCGCCACCGCCGACAGGTCCGTCGGCGTCGCCATGAAGCCGTGATAGCCGTCGATCAGCACCCAAGGGCCTTCGGGCCGGGCCAGGGCGGCGAGGTCCTCGATCCGATCGAACAGACCGCCGGTGCGGAAGAAGACCTGGCTGACCACGATCCAGTCGTAGCCGCCCTTCTCGGCCTCGGCGACGAAGCGATCAGCGAAGGTGTCGAAGGGGGCGAGGGGAATGCGGGTGACCACCGCAGCCCCGATTTCCTCCCACCGCTCGGCCTGACGGCGGAAGGAGTGGAACTCGCCGTCCGTCGCCAGGATGCGGACCGGCGTCCGCTCCACGCCCGAGAACAGGCGCAGCAGGAAGTCATGGGTGTTGGACGAGAAGACGACGCTGTCGGGCGAAGGCAGACCAAGCTCGGCCGCGACATGGGCCTGAGCCTCGGGGATCACCTGGCCGAAGACGAGGTCCCACTTGTGATCGGCATGAAGATTGGCGTCCAGCCAGGTCTGCTGCTGCGCTTCGAAACTGGCGTCGGGCCACAGGTGGTGGCTGTGCGCCGCGAAATGCAGCCGCTCGGGGGCCGCAGACAGGGCGCGGGAGAAGAGGGACTTGTAAGTCATCCCTTTTCTTACCGGCCTAACCGCCGTCGCGCCAAGCGCTCAAGCAGCGAGCCGCCGCGCGGCGAGCGATAGCGCCGCGCGTAGCGCGCCTCTTAAACGAGCGCCCCGTGGCAGTGTTTGAACTTGCGGCCCGAGCCGCAGGGGCAGGGGGAGTTGCGGCCGGTCATTTCCCAGCCGGGGGGCAGCATCTCGATCGGCAGTTTGGAGCGATCGTCGCCGATCAGCGTGCCTTCCGGGTTCTGGGCCGACGGATTGGCCATCTCGTTCTCGCCGGTGCCGGGGTTCAGGTGGATTTCCTGGAACTCGGGCAGTTCGGGCGGGGCCTGGAAGCGGAACTCGACCGTCATCAGCCAGCGGGTGACGTTGTGGCGCAGGTCGTAGAGCAGGCTTTCGAACAGAGAGAAGGCCTCGGTCTTGTATTCATTCAGCGGGTCGCGCTGGCCGTAGCCGCGCAGGCCGATGACGCCGCGCAGGTGGTCCAGGTGGACCAGGTGCTCGCGCCACTGCATGTCGATCATCTGCAGCATGAACTGCTTTTCCAGACCGCGCGTCTGGTCGGCGCCGATCTGTTCCAGGCGCTCGGCGGCGCGGGCGTCGGCGGCGGCCAGAAGCCGGTCCTCGATCTCCTCGTTCGACACGCCTTCTTCGGCGGCCCAGTCGTGCAGCGGCAGCTCCAGACCCAAGGTCGAGCGGACCTTTTCGTCCAGGCCGTCGATGTCCCACTGTTCGGCGTAGGCCTTGGGCGGCATATAGCGTTCGACCAGGTCGGACACCACGTCGCGGCGGAAGTCGCCGACCAGTTCGGACAGGTCCTCGGAGTCCATGAACTCCTGGCGCTGCTCGAACACGGCCTTGCGCTGGTCGTTCACGACGTCGTCGTATTTCAGCAGGTTCTTGCGGATGTCGTAGTTGCGGGTCTCGACGCGCTTCTGGGCGGTCTCGATGGCGCGGTTCAGCCAGGGGTGGGTGATGGCCTCGCCCTCGGCCACGCCGAAGGTCTTCATGATCGAGTCCAGACGGTCGCCGGCGAAGATGCGCAGCAGGTCGTCCTCGCACGACAGGTAGAATTTCGAGGTGCCGGGGTCGCCCTGACGACCTGTGCGGCCGCGCAGCTGGTTGTCGATCCGGCGGCTCTCGTGGCGTTCGGTGCCCAGGACGAACAGGCCGCCGGCGTCCAGGGCGATCTTCTTCTGGACGGCGATGTCGGCTTTGAACTGGGCCTCCTGGGCCACTTCCATCTCGTGGGTGACCTCGACAGCCATGTTGCGCTGTTCCAGCATCCACTTCTGCATCTTCATTTCGAGGTTGCCCCCGAGCTGAATATCGGTGCCGCGGCCGGCCATGTTGGTGGCGATGGTCACCACGCCCGGCAGACCGGCGTCGGCGACGATATAGGCCTCCTGCTCGTGCTGGCGCGCGTTCAGGACGCTGTGCGGGATGCCGCGCAGCTTGGTCTCGTAGGTAATGTCATAGGCGGCGTCGCCGATCTTCTCGGCTTCCTTGGCCTTGCCCGCATATTCTGGCTTCAGCGCGCGCGAGACCTCGACCTTGTATTCGAACTTGCTCAGCAGGTCCGACAGCTGTTCCGAACGCTCGATCGACACGGTGCCGACCAGGATGGGCTGACCCGCCAGGTGGCATTCGGCGATCTGTTTGGCGATGGCCTGGTTCTTCTCGGCGTGGGTCCGATAGACCTCGTCGTCATAGTCCTTGCGCTGGATCGGCCGGTTGGTCGGCACCTCCAGCACGTCCATCTTGTAGATGTCGCCGAACTCTTGCGCTTCCGTCGCCGCCGTTCCGGTCATGCCCGACAGCTTCTCGTACAGGCGGAAATAGTTCTGGATCGTGACCGAGGCCAGGGTCTGGTTCTCGGGCTGGATCTTGACGTCCTCCTTGGCCTCGATGGCCTGGTGCAGACCTTCGGACAGGCGGCGGCCGGTCATCATGCGGCCGGTGAATTCGTCGATCAGGACGATCTCGCCGCCCTTGATGATATAGTCCTTGTCGCGCTGATACAGGGTGTTGGCGCGCAGGGCCTGGTTGGCGTGGTGTACCAGGCTGATGTTGGCGGCGTCGTAAAGGCCGGTGGTGTCGGCGGCGAAGTGACCGCCCGCCTCCAGCGCCTCTTCGATCCGTTCCGAACCCAGCTCGGTCAGCAGGACCTGCTTCTGCTTCTCGTCGAGCTCGTAGGCGTCCTTGTCCTTGATCAGTTCCTTGATCAGGCCGTCGAGGATTTTATAGAGGTCCGAACGGTCCTCGGTCGGGCCGGAGATGATCAGAGGCGTGCGCGCCTCATCGATTAGGATGGAGTCGACCTCGTCGACGATGGCGAAGTTGTGCGGGCGCTGCACCATCTCGCGCCGGTCATAGACCAGGTTGTCGCGCAGATAGTCGAAGCCGAACTCGTTGTTGGTGCCGTAGGTGACGTCGGCGTTGTAGGCCGCCTGGCGCTGGCCCTGAGACAGGCCGTTGACGATGACGCCGACCTCAAGACCCAGGAAGCGATAGACCTTGCCCATCGTCTCGGCGTCACGGCGGGCCAGGTAGTCGTTCACGGTGATGACGTGCACGCCCTTGCCGGGCAGGGCGTTCAGATAGACGGGCGCCACGGCGACCAGGGTCTTGCCCTCGCCGGTCCGCATCTCGGCGATGCCGCCTTCGTGCAGGATCATGCCGCCGGCCAGCTGGACGTCATACTGACGTTGGCCCAGCACCCGCTTGGACGCCTCGCGCACCACGGCGAAGGCCTCGGGCAGGATCTTGTCCAGGGTCTCGCCATTGGCCACCCGGTCGCGGAAGGTGTCGGTCATCATCCGCAGTTCGTCGTCGGACAGGGCCGCGAACTTGGGCTCCAGCGCATTGATGCGCTGGGCGTGGTCCTGGAAGGCCTTGACCTTGCGGTCGTTGGAAGAGCCGAAAAGTTTCTTGGCGAAGCCGAGCATGTCAGATCCGGTAAAGGTCGAGCGTCAATAAGGAGCGGCTCTGAAATCCCGTGAGGGGCGGCGATACGGACGCCGCGAGAGAGGCCCTGAACGATCACGGCCCCGGAGCGCCGCATCAGGCGCGCGCGAAGGGCCGCGCAGACGATCAAAACCCCTCGACTTGGGCGCAGGCGGGACTTAAGCACCGGCCTAACCCCTGTCAACGCGAGGGGCTTTCGGCCGCCTTCGACGGAGCGCCCCCTTGACCCCCTTCCGCCGACCTTCGAACCTCCTGACAACGGCGCTTTTGGCCGCTGTCCTTTCGACGGCCGCCTGTTCGCGATCCGGCGACGACCGGCCGCCTGAGCAGGGCGACCAGGCCGTGGCGACGGTGCAGGACGAGACCATCTGGGCGTCGGACGTGAAGCGCGAGGCGGTGGCGCAGGGGTTGATCGGCGAGGGCGAGGCGCTGGATGCGACATCGGATCTTTTCCGCCGCGTGCTGGACGAGGTGATCGATCAGAAGCTGCTGGCGGGCGAGGCCGAAAGGCGACGACTGGATTCTTCGCCTCTGGCACAGCGGCGGCTGGAGGCGACCCGCGAGCGTATTCTGGGCGACATGCTGGTCGAGAGCGTGGTCAACAAGGCCGTATCCGACCAGGCCGTGCAGACCCTTTATAATGAGCAGCTTCGGCTGGCGAAGACGTCGGAAGAGATCCGGGTGCGCCTGATCCTGTCGCGCACCAAGCCCGAGGCCGACGCCGTGATCGGCATCCTGGGCCAGGGCGCCGGGTTCGAGGCGGTGGCGGCGGAGCGGTCCGTGGACGAGGCGACGCGATTCTCGGGCGGCGACCTGGGCTATTCGACGCTGGACGTCATGCCGCAAGCCTATGCCGACGCCCTGCGCGACAAGCCGGCCGGATCGACCGTCGGCCCCTTCCAGACCGAGGGCGGCTGGGCCGTGCTGCGGGTCGAGGATCGGCGCAAGGAGAACCCGCCGACGCTGGAGCAGGCGCGTCCCCAGATCGTGCGCTATCTGACCTATGAGGGCGTGCGCCAGTTGCTGGAACAGTTGCGCGGCAAGGCAAAGGTCGATGTGCGCCTGCCGGCACAGTCGCCGCCCGCCGCATCCGCGCCGGCCCCGTCGTCCACCACGTCGTCCACCCCGTCTCCCGCACCGGCCGCCTGACATGACCAAGCCCCCCTCCACGACCGGCCAGAAGATCGAGCATGCGTTCGAAAAGGCGCTGGACCCGTTCGCCACGGCCCTGAAGCGCGCGACGCGCACGCCGGGATCGGACCCGGCGGCCACGACGCCCGCGCCCGCCGCCGGCAAACCAGGCCTGAAGATTTCGCCCCTGGCCGTGCCCTTCCCGACCATTCCGCCCATCGGCGGGGTCGAAATCGCCACCGCCCGCGCCGGTTTCTACAAGCACGAGCGCGATGATCTGGTGGTGTTCCGCTTCGCGCGCGGCACCAGCTGCGCCGGGGTCTTCACACGCCACAAGATCGGCTCGGCGCCCGTGGACTGGTGCAAGAAACATCTGACGGGAACGGACGGCGGCAAGGACGTGCGCGCCCTGGTGGTCAACGCCGGTTGCGCCAACGCCTTCACCGGCAAGGCCGGCGCCGACGCCGCGCGCCGCACCGCATCCGAAGTCGCCAAACGGTTCGGCTGTCGCCAGCGCGACGTCATGCTGGCCTCGACCGGGGTGATCGGCGTGGTGCTGGACGAAAAGAAGATCGTCGCCAAACTGCCCGAGATCGAAAACGGGCTGGACGCCGACGCCTGGGCCAGGGCCGGTCGCGGCATCATGACCACCGACACCTTCCCCAAGGGGTCCTACGCCGAGGCCGAGATCGAGGGCTACAAGGTCCGTATCTCCGGCATCGCCAAGGGGTCTGGCATGATCGCGCCGGACATGGCGACCATGCTGGCGTTCATCGTCACCGACGCCGACATCCACCCCAATGTGCTGCAGGCTCTGCTGGGTCTGCACGTCCGCACCACCTTCAACAGCGTGACGGTGGACGGCGACACCTCGACCAATGACACGGCCCTGCTGTTCGCCACGGGAACCAGCGGCGCGCCGCGCATCGGCCGCGTCGGCGACCGCCGCCTCAAGAGCTTCTCGGCCGCCCTGGACAAGGTGATGCTGGACCTGGCGCACCAGCTGGTGCGCGATGGCGAAGGGGCGACCAAGTTCGTCAAGGTGACGGTGGACGGCGCCGCCTCGCCCGCCTCGGCCCGCAAGCTCGCCAAATCCATCGCCGACAGCCCCCTGGTCAAGACCGCCATCGCCGGCGAGGACGCCAACTGGGGCCGGGTCGTCATGGCCGTGGGCAAGACCGAGGAGCCGGTGGATCGCGACCGGCTGGGCATCCGGTTCGGTCCGAACGTCGCGGCCGTCGAGGGCGCCCCGTCCGCCACCTACGACGAGGCGAAGATGAGCGCCTATATGAAGAACCCCGAGATCGACATTACGGTGGACGTGGGCGCCGGCCGGGCCTCGGCGACCGTCTGGACCTGCGACCTGACCAAGGGCTACATCGAGATCAACGGCGATTATCGTTCGTGACTGACGCTCCGCTTCCCACCGTCCTGGTCGTTGCTGTCGCCCTGATCGACGTGGACGGGCGGGTGCTGATCGCCAAGCGGCCGCAGGGCAAGAAGCTGGCCGGGCTGTGGGAGTTTCCGGGCGGCAAGGTCGAGGCGGGCGAACGGCCGGAACAGGCCCTGATCCGCGAGCTGAAGGAAGAACTGGGCATCGACGTCAGCGAAAACTGTCTGTCGCCGTTCGTTTTCGCCAGCCACGCTTACGATTCGTTTCACCTGTTGATGCCATTGTACCTGTGCCGACGGTGGGACGGCGTGGTCACGGCGCGTGAGCACGACGGCCTGGCCTGGGTGAAACCGATCAAGCTTTCGGACTATCCCATGCCCCCGGCGGACGAACCCCTGGTCGCCTGGTTGCGCGACCTGCTCTGATCACCGCCGACCAGGGAGGCCGGCCATGAAACGTCTTATCGGCCGGTTCCTGCGTGACGACGGCGGGGCCACCGCCATCGAATACGGCCTGATCTGCGCCCTGATCTTTCTGGCGATCGTCAGCGCGATCAGCGCGCTGGGCAACAGCAACACGGGCGGCTTCGCCGTGACGGTGAACAAGCTGAGCGCTGCGATGCAGGCCGCGATCGGCGGCTAGTCCGGCTCTTCGCCGGTCATTTCCTTGACGCCCAGCACATCGGCCAGCCGCGTCTTGGCCGATCCGCGCGGCAGGGGCTTCTGCTGGCTCTCGTGCGGTTTCCAGCCGGCCAAGTGAATGATCTCGAATGTCGCAGGGATACGACCGTCCGGCTGGGCATGACGTTCGGCATAGAGGGCGGCCGCGCGGGCGACGATGCGGCGGCTTAGCGGCCGGACGGAACCATGCAGCACATTGGTCTCGCCCATGGCGCGCAGGTCTCGGATTAGGGCGAACAGATCGGCATAGCGGACGGTGAACCGGTCCACGTCGGAGACGGGCAGGGCGAACCCTGCCCGCTGCAACAAGGCCGCGCCGTCATAGCCGTCGGCGAAGGGCGAGACGCGCGCCTGGGCGCCCCCGCGTTCCTCCAGTTCGACCTCGGTCAGGATCGCCCGTAGTTCCTTCAGCGTGCCCGCGCCGAACAAGGTGCCGATGAACAGGCCGTCGGGCTTCAGGGCGCGCCGGATCTGGGCCAGGGCGCCGGGCAGGTCGTTGGCCCAGTGCAGGGTCAGCAGCGAGACGATCAGATCGGTCGATCCATCCGTCAGCGGCAGGGGCCCGGCCCCCGGCGCCGCGCGCTGGGCCAGGGAGGCGGGCGTCAGTATGGGGCCGACGCGGCCGGCGGCGTCGCTGGACCTGACCGCACGCTCAAACACCCCTGGATGGGCGGACAGATCGACCGCAACGGGAAAATCGCGCAGTATGGCTTCCAGGCTCTCGGCGGCGTTGGCGGCGGCGCGGACGTGCAGGAAGTCGGCCTGGTCGAAACGGGCGGCGGACCGCGCCAGCCGCGCCAGACGCCGGGCGGCGTCGAAGATGCGCGGAGGGCCTTCGGAAGGGGATTGGGGGGCAGTCATGGACGAACAGGATGGGGGCTGGCGACGCGCCTGGGAAGGGGCGGGGCGACAGTTGCGTGGGGCGGGACGCGGGTTGGCGGATCTGATCCTGCCGCCGATGGCGCACGACAGTCGTGAGGCGACGGCCGCCGCAGGCCTGACGCCCGACGCCTGGAGCCGGATCGTGTTTTTGGAGGCTCCGGTCTGCGACGGGTGCGGGGCGGCGTTCGAGTATGACGGCGGCGCCTTCGCCGAGGACCGCTGCACCGCCTGCATCGCCCAGCCCTATGTTTTTCAGCGGGCGCGGGCGGCCTGTCTGTATGACGAGGCGTCGCGAGGGCTGATCCTGAGATTCAAACACGGGGATCAGCAGCAGTTCGCGCCCCTGTTCGCTCGCTGGATCGGCCGGTCAGCCGCCGATCTGGTCGAAGAGGCAGATGCGGTCGTGCCCGTACCGCTGCATCCCTTTCGCCTGCTGTCGCGCCGCTTCAATCAGGCAGCCGAGATCGCCCGACCGCTGGCCCGCGACGCAGGCCGCGACTATCTGCCTGACGCCCTGGTTCGCACGACCCATACGACCAGCCAGGGCGGCAAGAGCCAGCGCGGGCGGCGTCTGAACGTCAGGAAGGCCTTCGCCGTGACCGAAGTCGTGAGGCGTCGGATCCGGGGACGGCGCATCCTTCTGATCGACGACGTGTTGACCACGGGCGCGACCGGAGAGGCCTGCGCGCGCGCCCTGCTCGACGCCGGAGCGCGCGGCGTGGACCTGGCGGTCATCGCACGGGTGCGAAACGCCCGTGAACTGACTATGTAACCCCTATCGCTCCCCGCGCGGCGGCTCGCTGCTTGAGGGACATACTGTTCTGGAGACCTGATTTGGCCGACGTCGTCATCTACACCAAGCCCGGCTGCCCCTATTGCTACAGCGCCATGGCGCTGCTGAAGAAGAAGGGCGTCGACTACACCGAGATCGTCGCCTCGAACGATCCCGCCAAGAAGGCCGAGATGGTCGAGAAGTCCGGCGGTCGCATGACCTTCCCGCAGGTCTTCATCGGCGGCCGGCACGTCGGCGGCTCCGACGACGTCCACGCCCTGGATCGCGACGGCAAGCTCGACGCGCTTCTGGCGGCCTGATCCCATGAGCGGCGGGCTCGACATCGCCCTGATCCAGACCCGCACGCCGGCGACGGCGGACGCGGCGCTGGCCCATGTCGAGCCCCTGATCCGCGAGGCGGCGGCGGGCGGGGCCAAGTTCGTCCTGACGCCCGAAGGGACCAATGTCCTGGAACAACGTCGCGACCGTCGCGACGCCGCGATCACGACAGAGGACGCCGATGTCGCCGTGCTGGGTCTGCGCCATCTGGCGGCGGAACTGGGCGTCTGGCTGCTGATCGGTTCGGCCATCGTGCGGTCCGGCCATGCCGGAGACAGCCGCGCCGCCAATCGGTCGCTGCTGATCGACGCAGCCGGCGGGATCGTCGCCCGTTACGACAAGCTGCATGTCTTCGACGTGCACCTGCCGAACGGCGAGACCTATCGCGAGAGCGCGACGGTGCGGCCGGGCGACGGGGCGGCGGTCGCGGACACGCCCTGGGGTCGGCTGGGCCTGACCATCTGCTACGACATCCGCTTTCCCCATCTGCATCGCCAGCTGGCCAAGGCGGGGGCCGCGATGATCGCCGTGCCCGCCGCCTTCACGGCCCCGACCGGCGAGGCGCACTGGGAGACCTTGTTGCGCGCTCGCGCCATCGAGACGGGCGCCTTCGTCCTGGCGCCGGCGCAAGGCGGGCTGCACGAGGACGGTCGCCGCACCTGGGGGCGATCCACCGTCGTCGGACCCTGGGGCGAGATCATCGCCAAGGCGGATCACGACGACCCTTGCATCGTGAAGGCGAAGCTGGACATGGAGGCGGTGGCCCGCGCGCGTGCGGCGGTGCCCGCCCTGACCCACGATCGCGATTTCCTGCCCGCCGTTTGATTGTCCCATGATCCGCTACGCCCTGAAATGCGACCAGGCCCACGACTTCGAGGCCTGGTTCGGCTCCTCGTCCGACTTTGACGACCAGGCGGGACGCGGCTTGGTGGAGTGCCCGTTCTGCGGCTCGCATTCGGTTCAGAAGGCGATCATGGCTCCGGCCGTCAGCGGGGCGCGCAAGGCCGATCCCGCATCCGACATCGCCGCTAAGATGCAGACCGTGATGATGGCCGCGGCCCGCGAGGTGCGCGCCCATGTCGAGGCGAACTTCGACTATGTCGGCGATGCTTTCGCCCGCGAGGCTCGCGACATTCACGAGGGCAGGTCCGAGAAGCGCGAGATCTATGGCGAGGCCACGCCGGCCGAGGTCAGGAAGCTGAAGGACGACGGCGTGCCGGTCTCGGCCCTGCCCGACGCCCCGCCGGACCCGTCCAAGGTCAACTGAAGTGGCCTCGGGGGAGGAACGGTATCAGGAGTTCGCGCCGCCGCCGGCCTTGCGGCCCTTCGTCCGCGTGATCTGGACCTATGCCGCACCCGATCCCTCGCCGACCATCCAACGCATTGCGCCGGACGGCTGTCCCGAACTGATCTTCGACCTGGGCGCCCCCTATGCGGAACAGGGCGACGATGGCGAATTCCGCCTGCAGCCCTCGGCCCTGTTCGCGGGGCAAATGACCCGGCCCCTGGTCATGCGGCCGACCGGCCCGACCGAACTGGTCGCCGTTCGGTTCGAGCCTGACGGGGCACGCGGCTTTCTGGGGCGGCCGCTGAGCGAGGCGACCGACCGGCGGTTGGACATGGTCGCGTGCCTGGCCGGGTTCGTCGCTCCGGCCGGGGATCCGACGGGGCAGGTCGCGGCCATCGCCCGCTGGCTGGACGCGCAGAGGCGTGGCGCGGACTGGACCATCGATCCGGCGATCCGCGCCGAGATCGAAGACGCTGCAGCCGAGCGCCCGGCGCCTGCCCGATCACCGTCCGAGCAACGCGCCCTTCAGCGCCGGTTCGCGGATCGGGTTGGGGTGTCGCCGCGCCTACTGCGTTCGATCTTTCGGTTTCGCCGGGTGTTCGATCATGCCGCGGACCCGGACAGGGCCGAAAGCTGGCTCGCGGCCGGGCTGGAGGCGGGCTATTTCGACCAGCCGCAGATGGCGCGCGACTTCCGACGCTTCCTGGGTTGCACCGCCACCGACTGGGCGCGCGAACAGCATGAGCTGGCCCGCGCCATCGCGTCGCAAACCTACAAGCCGCCACCGCCGCATCCGGTCTAGCTTACGCGCCTCGACTGGAGAGGGATGACGACCATGCTGACCCCGCTGCTTCTCGCCGCCGCCCTGCAGGCGGACCCCACAACGAACCTGCGCCCCGACTTGGGCTGGATGTCCGGCTATTGGCTGTCGTGCGAACCGGGCCGTGAAGTGTCCGAGACCTGGACCGATCCGCGCCTGAACCTGATGCTGGGAACATCCCTGACGGTGCGCGGCGGGCGGGCGGGGTGGGAGCTGTCACGCATCGCGCCGGTCGATCCGACCCCGGCGGCCCCTCTGGCCTATTTCGCGCATCCCGAGGGACAGGCTGCGACCACGTTTCCGGTCATCGCCTCCGGCCCGACCCGCGTCGTTTTCGAACAGGCGGCCGACGACGACTTTCCCAAGCGCGTCGTCTATGAACGCGAGGGCGATGTCCTGAACGCCCGGATCGAAGGCGTGATGGACGGTCAGGAAAGGATCATCCGATGGCGCTTCCAGAAGGCGGAACTGAACGCGCGCTGCCCCAGCTAACCTGGCGGCCCATGCGGCCGAACGACATCGACGCCGTAGTCGAGGTGGCGCGGTTGTCCTTTCCGGATCATTTCGAGGATCGCGCCTGTTTCCAGAACCGGCTGGCGCTGTATCCGCGCGGCTGTTTCGTGTTGGCGGAGAACGACGCTGCGCCCAAAGGCTATTTGATCGCCTATCCGTGGCGGGCCGAGAGCGCGCCGCCGCTGAACACGGTGATCGAGGGCCTGCCGGCCGAACCGGCCCTGATCTATCTGCACGACCTGGCCCTGCATCCCGAGGCGCGAGGCGGCGGGGTCACCGGCGCCATCGTCGAACGGCTGGCGGAACAGGCGGCCGAGGACGGCTGGTCCGCCATCGCCCTGGTCGCGGTCAACGACGCGGTCCGCTTCTGGGCCCGGCACGGTTTCGTGGAGCAGGCGGCCGAAGGGATGGCGGCGAAACTGGCCAGCTACGGGTCCGACGCCCGCTATATGACGAGACTGCTCTAGGGCCGGTTGAGGGCGGTCTGACCGCCCGCTCTCACGAAGTGGGTGCGGTGGGGCTGCGGCAGGGCGTTGTAGGCCCGGCGTCTCATCTCGCGTTCGCAGACCAGCGGATCGCCCACGGCATCAGGCGTCAGGACGGCGCGATGCGCAGCGCACCATTCATGGCTGGCGACCCGTATACGCCCCGCAAGGATCAAGGCTTCGCCCGGTCGAGCCATGTGCAGACCCTGAGCATCGACGCGCATGTCCGGCGCGTCGCCAGCGAGCAGCGCAGCCGCAAGCATAGGTCCCAACATCATCATCTCCGCTTTGAAACCGAGCCTGGATCAGGCTTTTCATGCAGAAGAGACGATGTAGGATGTCATCGGATGCGGCTGAGCAGATGAAATATCGGTAAGCTGGCAATCACTGCTGTGAACGCCCGCTCTGGTGTTTCTGTCCACATGCCTGTAAGAGGCGCGCGCCTCCCGCATGCCTTTTCATGACCAGCGGCCGCCCGTATGCCGGCCGCGCCTTTTCGCGATTATCAAATGAACCTGCGCAACGTCGCCATCATCGCCCACGTCGACCACGGTAAGACGACCCTGGTTGACCAACTGCTCGCCCAGTCCGGCGTCTTCCGAGCCAACGAGGCGCAGACCGAGCGCGCGATGGACTCCAACGACCAGGAAAAAGAGCGCGGCATCACCATTCTGGCCAAGTGCACCTCGGTGCTCTGGAACGGCAAGGCCGGTGAAACCCGCATCAACATCATCGACACCCCCGGCCACGCCGACTTCGGGGGCGAGGTCGAACGCATCCTGGGCATGGTGGACGGCTGCGTCATCCTGGTCGACGCCGAAGAGGGCGTCATGCCCCAGACCAAGTTCGTGCTGACCAAGGCGCTGAAGATGGGTCTGAAGCCCATCCTGTGCATCAACAAGGTCGACCGCGCCCACGCCGATCCCGACCGGGTCCACAACGAGGCCTTCGACCTGTTCGCCGCCATCGGCGCGACGGACGAACAACTGGACTTCCCCCACATCTACGCCTCGGGCCGCAACGGCTGGGCGACGATGGATCTGAACGTCCCGAACGACAACCTGGCCCCGCTGTTCGACCTGATCGTCGACCACGTCCCTGCGCCCAAGGTGCAGGACAACCGCGACAAGCCGTTCCAGATGCTGAACGTGCTGATCGAGTCCGACCCCTTCCTGGGCCGGATCCTGACCGGCCGGATTGAGAGCGGCAAGGCCGTTCCCGGCATGGCGATCCACGCCCTGGACCGTGAAGGCAAGGAAATCGAGCGCGGCCGCATCACCAAGGTTCTGGCCTTCCGCGGCCTGAAGCGTCAGGCCCTGGACGAAGGTTCGGAAGCGGGCGACATCGTCGCCATCGCCGGCATGTCCAAGGCGACCGTGGCCGACACTCTGTGCGCCATGGAAGTGACCGACGCGCTTCCCGCCCAGCCGATCGATCCGCCGACCATCTCCATGACCGTCTCGGTCAACGACAGCCCGCTCGCCGGTCGCGAAGGCGACAAGGTCCAGTCGCGCGTCATCCGCGACCGCCTGCTGAAGGAAGCCGAAGCCAACGTCGCCATCCGCGTCACCACGACCGAAGGCGGCGACGCCTACGAAGTGGCCGGCCGTGGCGAACTGCAGCTGGGCGTTCTGATCGAAAACATGCGCCGCGAAGGCTTCGAGGTCTCGATCTCGCGTCCGCGCGTGGTCTTCCAGGAAGGCCCCAACGGCGAGAAGATGGAGCCCATCGAAGACGTCATGATCGACGTGGACGACGAATTCTCGGGCATCGTCATCGAGAAGCTGTCGGCCCGTAAGGCCGAGATGACCGACATGGGCCCGTCGGGCGCCGGCAAGACCCGCATCAGCCTGAAATGCCCCTCGCGCTCGCTGATCGGCTATCAGGGCGAGTTCCTGACCGATACGCGCGGTTCGGGCGTGCTGAACCGGGTCTTCAGCCACTACGAAGAATACAAGGGCGCGATCGCCGGCCGTCTGAAGGGCGTGTTGATCTCGAACTCGGACGGCGACACCGCCGCCTTCGCCCTGTGGAACCTGGAAGATCGCGGCGTCATGTTCGTCGGCGCCGGCGAGAAGACCTATCAGGGCATGATCATCGGCGAGAACGCACGCTGGGACGACCTGGACGTCAACCCGATCAAGGGCAAGCAACTGACCAACGTCCGCGCCTCCGGCAAGGACGAGGCCGTTCGCCTGACCCCGCCGCGCCAGATGTCGCTGGAACAGGCCATCGCCTATATCGACGACGACGAGCTGGTCGAGGTCACGCCGAAGTCCATCCGCCTGCGCAAGCAGACGCTGAACCCGTCGTTCCGCAAGAAGCGCGTTCGCCCCGAGTAATATCCTCCACTGACGCGAAGGGGGATGCGGCCTATAGGTGGCTGACATGACCGTTTCGCCCAGTCTGGATGACCGCCTTGACGAGGCCGCCCGCGCGGGAGATCCGCGCGCGGCGGTCTCTGTCGTTTTGCGCGAGACCTATGACGCCGCCCGCGCCCGCGCCGAGCGCAAGCTGGACGGCGGCATGAAGGGGCGCGATGTCGCCCGCCTCTACGCCACAGCCGCCGACGACATGCTGGCGAGCCTGTGGCGGGTCGCCACCCAGGTTCTGTTTCCCGTCTCCGCCGTCGAGAGCGAACGGCTGTCCCTGGTGGCGGTCGGGGGTTACGGCCGGGGCGTGCTCGGGCCCTATTCCGATCTGGACCTGCTGTTCCTGCGCCCGGCCAAGGCCACGCCGCGCGGGGAGAGCGTCATCCAGTTCGTCCTCTATGTGCTGTGGGACCTGGGCATCAAGGTCGGGCCGGCGGTGCGGTCGGTCGAGGAATGCCTGACCCTGTCGCGCACCGACATGACGGTGCGGACCACCCTGCTGGAGGCCCGGCATCTGGCGGGCGACGAGCGGCTGTCGGACCTGATGATCGGCCGGTTCCGCGAAATGGTCTCCAAGTCCGACCCGCGACCCTTCATCGCCGCCAAGCTCGAAGAGCGGGCCGTCCGGCATCAGAAGGCGGGCGTGACCCGCTACAAGGTCGAACCCAACGTCAAGGACGGCAAGGGCGGGCTTCGCGACCTGAACACCCTGTACTGGATCGCGCGCTCCCTGGCGCCCGACAGCCGGCTGGGTGCGACGGTGATGGACGAGATGTTCACCTCTCGCGAACGTCGCGCCTCCGACGACGCTTTCGACTTCCTGTGGCGTGTTCGGATCCATCTGCACCTGATCGCGGGACGGGCCGAGGAGAAGCTGACGTTCGACATGCAGCCCGAGGTGGCCCGTCGCATGGGCTGGCAGGGGCGGGGCGACGAGCCGGCGGTCGAACGGTTCATGCGCCGATACTTCCTGGTCGCGCGCGACGTCGGCGCCCTGACCCGCGCCATGTCGGCCAAGCTGGAGGCACGCCACCAGAAGACGGCGCAGGGGCTGTCGCGGCTGATGACTCCGTTCCGGCCCGCCCGTCGCAAGATGGAGGTCGAGGGGTTCTGGGTTGATCAGGGGCGGCTGTCCGTCGAAGGACCGGAGGTGTTCGCCGCCGATCCGGTCAAGCTGCTGACGCTGTTCGTCTGTGCGGATCGTCACGACCTGGACCTGCACCCCGACGCCTTTTCGGCCGTCACCCGGTCGCTGTCGCTGGTGACGCCCCGGCTGCGGCGCGATCCGGCGGCGACGCGGGCCTTTCTGGACATTCTGGCGCATGGCCAGCGGCCCTATCGCGTCCTGACCATCATGAACGAGACGGGCCTGCTGGGTCGGTTCCTGCCCGAATGGGGGCGGATCGTGGGCCAGACCCAGTTCAACATGTACCACGCCTATACGGTGGACGAGCACACGCTGCAGGCCATCGGCATCATCAACGACATCGCACGCGGCAAGCTGAAGGACGACCACCCGCTGGCCACCGAGATCGTCCAGCTGATCTCGGACATGGAAGCCCTGATGCTGGGCATGCTGCTGCACGACGTCGGCAAGGGCGGAGAGCGGGGACAGCTGGAGGACGGCGCCATCGCCGCGCGCCGGGCCTGCGAACGGCTGGGCGTCGATCCGCGCCGTATCGAGCTGGTCGTCTGGCTGGTGCGCAGCCATCTGGCGCTGAGCGACTATGCCCAGAAGCGCGACCTGTCGGACCCCGCCACCATCCGCGCCTTCGCCGAGCTGGTGGGCGATCCCGAACGGCTGCGGATGCTGCTGGTGCTGACCGTCGCCGACATCCGGGCGGTGGGCCCGGGGGTGTGGAACGGCTGGAAGGGGCAGTTGATGCGCACCCTCTACAACCAGGTCGCCGGCCTTTTCCGGGGCGAGGACGTGGCGCGCGAAGACCCGCTGGCGGAGCACCCGGCCTTGGTCGAGCGTGCGCGTCAGACGGGCGCCGCCGCCGAGGCCGCGCCGACCGCCCCCGTCGCAGGGCTGGCGGTCCAGACCACCGAAATCTCCATCGCCGCCGCCGACCGGCCGGGCCTGTTCGCGGACCTGGCCCAGACCATGGCGGCCTTGGGCGCCGACGTGACCGACGCGCGGGTGGCGACGCTGGACGGCGTGGTGCTGGACGTGTTTCGCGTTCAGGATGGGGCGGGTCTGCCCTATGGCCAGGCCGAACCGCGTCGGCTCAAGACCCTGGTCGAGGCGCTGGAGAAGGCGGCGCGCGGCGACGGCCGTATCGGCCAGGCGCCCGATCCGACCGGCAACGCCAGAAAGGCCGCCTTCGAGGTTCGGCCCGTGGTCATGGTCGATCACCACGCCAGCGAGGTCGCCACCGTGGTCGAAGTGTCCTGCGCGGACCGGCCCGGCCTGCTGGCGGCCCTGTCGCGCGTGTTCAACGACGAAGGCCTGAACATCCGCTCCGCCCACGTCGCCAGCTATGGCGAGCGGGCGGTGGACAGCTTCTATGTGGTCGATGGCAAAGGCCGCAAGATTGCGTCCGAACAGAGGATCGCCGAACTGCGCACGGCCCTGGAGGCCGTGCTGGACAGCCGCGCCCCGGCCCCCGCAGGCCGCAAGGTGGCCTCGGCCCGGGCCAGCGCCCGCGACGTCTCCGACCTGGGCCGCCGCAGCCCGCGCGCGAAGCCCGTATCGCCCGGCGAGCAAGCGCGCTAAGCGAAACCCTTCTTTCCGCGCCCTGTCGAATGTCCGCATGAGCCTCGCCCGCAATACCCTGGTGCAGTCGACCCTGACGCTGGGCAGCCGCCTGCTGGGCTTCGGCCGCGATCTGGCCCTGTCGGCCAACTTCGGCCAGGGGGCGCTGATGGACGTTTGGTCCACGGCGCTGATGCTGCCCAACATGTTCCGTCGCCTGTTCGCCGAGGGCGCCTTCGCCCAGGCCTTCGTGCCGGTCTATGGCGGGGTCAAGACGCGCGAGGGCGACGAGGCCGCAGCCGTCACGGCCTCGGAGGCCATGTCCTTCATGTTCGCCGTGGTCGCGGCCTTCTGCATCCTGCTGCAGGTCGCCATGCCGTGGATCGTGCCCCTGCTGCTGTCGGCCTGGAAGGACGACGCCGAGGTCATGCGCGTCGGGGTGATCGCCACCCAGCTGGCCATGCCCTATCTGGCCTGCATGACCATCGCCTCCCTGCTGTCGGGGGTGTTGAACACCGGCGGTCGGTTCGCCCTGTCGGCGGCGGTGCCGGTCTTTCTGAATCTCTGCACCCTGGCGCCGCTGTTGGGCGGCTTCTTGTTGCCGGTCTCGCCCGCCATGGTCTTGCTGGCCACCAGTGCGGCGGTCACCGTCTCGGGGGTGATCCAGGCCGGCCTCCTGTGGTGGGGCGTGCGGCGTCTGGGCGTGAAGCTGAAGCTGGGCCTGCCGCGCCTAACCCCGAACGTGAAACGCGCCCTGGCCCTGGCCGTGCCCGGCGCCATGGCCGGCGGGGCCATGCAGGTCAACTCGGTCGTGTCCCAGGTTCTGGCCGGCTCGGACGCCGGCGCTCGCTCGGTCCTCTACAACGCCGACCGCCTTTACCAACTGCCGCTGGGCCTGGTCGGGGTCGCCATCGGTCTGGCCCTGGTGCCGCGCCTGACCCGCGCCTTCGTTTCCGGCGATCACGAGGGCGGTCAGAAGACGCTGGACGACGGCATCAACCTGGCCATGGCCTTCACCCTGCCCGCCGCCGTGGCCCTGTTCGTCATCCCCTTCTTCATCATCGACGCGACGGTGACGCGCGGCGCCTTCACCAGCGCCGACGCCGCCCGAACCGCCGACGTGTTGCGGCAGTTCGCCTGGGGCGTGCCGGCCTTCGTGCTGGCCAAGGTCCTGACCCCGCCCTTCTTCGCCCGAGAGGACACGCGCCGGCCGATGTATTTCGCGGTCACCGCCGTGATCATCACCGTGGTCCTGGGGTCCGGCCTGTTCTTCTGGTTCCGCGCCCAGGGCTGGGACGGCGTGCTGGGCCTGGCCATCGCCACCAGCGTCTCGGCCTGGGTCAATGTCGGCCTGCTGGCCGGCGTCCTGATCCACGAGAACGCCTGGCGACCCTCCCCCGCCTTCGTCTCGCGCATCGCCCGTGTCCTGGCGGCAAGCGCGGTCATGGCCGGCCTGCTGCTGTTGGCCAGCATAAACTATGGCCTGCTGAGCCGGATTTTGCTGGCCAAAGAGATCGCTGTCCTCGTCGTCTGCGGCCTGGGCGCCGCGGCCTATGGCGTCTGCCTCTTTGCCTTCCGCGCCGTCACCCTGTCTGAGCTGAAGGCGACGCTGCGACGCGAGCCAGGCGGCGGCGCGGTCTCCGGTCTGGACTGACAGACGGGGAACCGATAAGCGCGAGGCCATGACGACCTCGGGCCTGATTTCCGACCGGCGATGGCGCGGCTGAACCGCCGCCGCCTTCACCACGCCTGCCTTTCGACCTTCCGAGACCCGACCCCATGACCGACCAGACCCCAGCCGTTGCGACATACGACGGCCCGCGCCGCATCCTGTCCGGCATCCAGGCTTCCGGCGCGCTTCACCTGGGCAACTATCTCGGCGCCCTGAAGCGGTTCGTCGAACTGCAGGACCAAGGCGCGCCCGTCTTCGTCTTCGTCGCCGACATGCACGCCATCACAGTCTGGCAGGATCCGGCCAAGCTGGCCGCCCAGACGCGCGAGATCGCCGCCGCCTATCTGGCCTCGGGCCTGGACCCGGCGAAATCGATCATCTTCCCGCAATCCGCCGTGCGCGCCCACGCTGAACTGGCCTGGATCTTCAACTGCGTCGCCCGCCTGGGCTGGCTGGACCGGATGACCCAGTTCAAGGAGAAGTCGGGCAAGCACAAGGAGCGGGCCTCGGTCGGCCTCTACACCTATCCCGTGCTCCAGGCGGCCGACATCCTGCTGTACAAGGCGACCGAGGTGCCGGTCGGCGAGGATCAGAAACAGCATCTGGAACTGACCCGCGATATCGCCGCCAAGTTCAACAACGACTTTGGCGTCCCCGGCTATTTCCCCGTGCCCGAGCCCATCATCCAGGGGCCGGCGACGCGCGTCATGTCCCTGCGCGACGGGGCGGCCAAGATGTCCAAGTCGGACCCGTCCGACAACAGCCGCATCAACCTGACCGACGACGCGGACGCCATCGCGTCAAAGATCAAGCGCGCCAAGACCGATCCCGAACCGCTGCCGGAAACCCTGGACGGTCTGAACGACCGGCCCGAGGCCAAGAACCTGGTCGCCATCTACGCCGCCCTGGCCGGCCTGACCCGCGAACAGGTGATCGAACAGTTCGGCGGCCAGGGCTTCGGCGCCTTCAAGCCGGCGCTGGCGGACCTGGCGGTGTCGTCGCTGGCGCCCGTGACGGCCGAGATGCGCCGCCTGATGGACGATCCGGCCGAGATCGACCGCGTGCTGAAGGACGGGGCCGAACGCGCCGCCGCCGTCGCCGATCCGGTGGTGGACGAGGTCAAGAAGATCGTCGGCTTCTGGAGGGCGTAGTGGGCGTTTACGAAGCCAAGATTGCGTGGAGCCGGGGCGACCAGCCCTTCCTGGACAAGCGCTACAGTCGCGCCCATTCCTGGACCTTCGATGGCGGCGCGGTGGTGCCGGGGTCATCGGCGCCGTCCAGCGTGCCCTTGCCGATGTCCGACGCCTCGGCGGTCGATCCGGAGGAGGCGATGATCGCCTCCCTATCCAGCTGTCACATGCTGTGGTTCCTGGCCTTCGCCGCCAACGCCGGCCTAGTGGTCGACAGCTATGTGGACGAGGCCTCGGGCAAGATGGGCAAGAACGAGAACGGCAAGCGCTACCTCGCCGAGGTGACGCTGCGCCCCTTCACCAGCTTCTCCGGTCGCGAACCGGACCAGACCGAGATCGACGCCCTGCACCACCAGGCCCACGACCACTGCGAAATGGCCCATTCGGTCCGCGCAACCATCACGGTCGAGGCGACCATTGGCTAGGCGGCGACCGCCGTCTCCTCCTCGATCAGGGAGCGGAACAGGCCGTGGGCGGCGATCATGCCGTCCGATGTGGCCAGGGTGATGTTGGACGCGGCTCGCGCCAGGTCGCCGGCGGCGAAGACGCCCGGCTGGGTCGTCGCCTGCATGGCGTCCACCTTGATCACCCGGCCCATCGGCGTGTCGGTCATCTCGCAGCCCAGATGTTCGGCGAACGGACTGGCGACGCGGACGCTGGCCCCGACGAAGATGGCCTTCAGCTCCACGAACCGCCCGTCGGTCAGCCGCGCGCCGGTCAGGGTCGGGGCCTCGCCCTCCAGCCGGGCGATGGGGGTGGTCTCGATAGTCACGCCGCGCCGGTACAGCAGATGGGCGTCCTCGGGTGACAGGCCGACGTCCAGATCCATAAACAGGGTCACCTGGCCCCATTCCGCGACGATGGCGGCGTACTGGACCGCATGGTCGCCCCGGCCAAGCACGCCGATGGGACCGCCCCCGATCTCGTAGCCGTGGCACCAGGGGCAGTGCAGGGCGGTGCGACCCCAGCGTTCCTTCACGCCCGGAATATCGGGCAGCACGTCCTCGACCCCATGCGACAGCAGAAGCCGGCGACCCTGAGTCCGCGTACCGTCGGCGAAGGCGACCGAGAATCCGCCGTCGATCCGCTCGACCGCGACCGCCTCGGCCATGCGGAAGGCGGCGGTGGGATAGGCCGCGACCTGGGACCGCGCCGTCGCCGTGATCTCCGCACCCGGTCGGCCGTCGTTGGCCAGGACGCCATGGGCGCGGGCGGCGAAGCGGTTGCGCGGCCTTCCGTCGTCGATGACCAACACACGGCGACGGGCGCGGACCAGCTGCTGGGCGGCGGACAGGCCGGCATAGGAGCCGCCGATGATCAGGGCGTCGTGCGGCATGGGTTCAGCCTTCGTGGCGATGGGCATGGAACAGGTCTCTCTTTGGATGGGCGGCCAATCGGCGCGAAAAGTCCGCCGCCAGATCCGCCAGGGTGATGTCGTTCAACCGCGCGACCAGCAGGGCGCGGGCGGCGGCGTAGGTCTCGCCCAGCGCGTCGTTGACCGCCGCCTCGACCAGGCAGCCGTCGGCCTCGACCGGCGGGGTTTCGGGAAACAGGCCGGGCTCGCCCAAGGCCGTGTTGACCTGGCCCAGGGTCACTTGATCCAGCGGCCGGGCCAGCCGCCAGCCGCCGCCATGGCCTTTTTCCGAGGCCACCAGCCCCTGTTCGCGCAGGCCCGCCATGGTCCGGCGCACCACGACCGGATTGGTCGCCAGGCAGACGGCAAGCTGGTCCGAGGTCATGGGCGCCCCGGTCCGCGTCTCGTGCTCGGCCATGTGGAGCAGGGCGTGCAGGATGTTGGAGAGGCGGGAATCTCTTTTCATGTAACTTCAATTGTTACGTGAGGGGCCGCACGTCAAGACAGGCTTTCGAGATTCTTTTCAGACGTGAGGGGCGACGTCGGTCAGGAAGGCGCGGAAGCGGCGCAGGGCTTCTTCGGTCAAGTCCGGGTCGTGGCGCATCGGGCCGTTGTTGGTCGGCTCGTCGAAGGCGTGGGTGCCGACGGCGACCCAGCTCTCGACCTCGGCTCCGCAGTTGCGGATCATGGCGTTGACCTGTTCGGCGTTGCGCTGCGTCGTCAGGTGATCGCGCTTGCAGGTGACGGCCAGCACCCTGGGGCAATGCCGCCAGGGCTTCATCCGGTTGAAGGCGAACGGGCCGATATAGGGATACATCAGCCAGACGGCGCGGACTCCCGAAAGGTCGGCGTCGCCAGGGTTCGTGACGCCCATGGTGTTGGGCAGCGGCTCTGCGCTCATCATTTCCATGATCGACCAACCGCCATGGCTCCAGCCGCCGAGGGTCACTTGCGTTTCGTCCACATCCGGCCGGGCCGAGATCCCCTGGATCGCCGCCAGCACGTCACCGGCCCGCTCGTAGCCCCGGAATGAGAGGCCGGTGCAGACCGCCGTCAGGGTGAAGGCCCGCCCCCAGCCGCGGGGAGCATAGGAATCGACGATGAAGGCCCGCCAACCTGCGGCCTTGGCCGCCGCGGCGTAGCGGGGCAGGTGGTCGCGCAGGCCGCCGCAGCCGTGGAACAGCAGCACCGCCGGCCGGGGCCTGTCGTCGTCAGGGCCCACGACGGTCATGTGGGGTTCGAGGCGGGCCCAACGGCGCTTGAGGTCGTCCATCCCCGATTTACGCCGCAGCTTGCGCCCGAACGCCAGCCCCCTCTTGCAGATTTCGTCATTCAGATATATCTAATCGCTCATGAATAGATATATCGAAAAGGAATCGATCATGAGGTCCAAGGGGATCTTTCAAGGACGCCGCGACGGATGCGGCGAAAAACACGGTCATCATGGCGGCTTCGGCCATGCTTTCGGCAGAGACATGCGAGGCGGACGCGGCGCGGACTTCGGTCCCGGCTGGGAAGGGGGCGAGGCGCGGGGACGCGGTCACGGCCATGGCCGGCGCGGCGGTGGTCGCCTGTTCGATCACGGCACGCTTCGCTGGGTGCTGCTGTCTCTGATCGCTGAGAAGCCCAGCCACGGCTACGAACTGATCAAGGCGGTCGAGACGAGACTGGGCGGCGCCTATTCGCCCAGCCCCGGCGTCATCTACCCCAGCCTGACCCTGCTTGAGGAAATGGGCGCGCTGGAATCCGAGGCGCAGGGCGGCAAGAAACTGTATTCAATCACAGGCCCCGGCCGCGCCCTGCTGGCCGAGAACGAGGACATCCTGCGCGCCGCCGAGGCGACCATGGACAAGTTCGCCGCACGCGCCCTGCGTCCGACCGCCATTCAGGACGCCATCGGTCGCCTGCGCCACACGATCCACGGCCGTCTGACGGGCGAGACCGCCCTGACCGAGGCCCAGGTCCAGGCCATCGCCGGCATCCTGGCCGAGGCCGCCGACAGGGTCGAAAAGGCATGAGCGTACGTGAAGCCCGCCGCGTTCGGCACGAACTGAAGTTTCGCACCCTGTCGGTGGTCGAGGTCGAGCCCCTGACTCCGACGCTGAAACGGATCGTGCTGGGCGGCGACGACCTGACCGGCTTCGTCAGCGCCGGGTTCGACGACCACGTGAAGATCTTTCCCGTGCGGGACGGAGAGGCCGCGGTTCTGCCGACGCCAGGGCCGGACGGGCCGGTCTTTCCCGAGCCCCGGCCGGTCGCGCGCGACTATACGCCCCGCGCCTATGATCCCGCGACCAACCGACTGACGATCGACTTCGTCATCGGTCATGGCGGACCGGCGACGGAGTGGGCCGAGGCGGCGACGGTAGGAAGCGTCATGGGTGTCGGCGGGCCGCGCGGCTCCTTCGTCGTGCCGACCGACTATGCCGATCATGTGCTGATCGGCGACGAGACGGCGCTGCCGGCCATAGCGCGTCGGCTGGAGGAGCTGCCTGCCGGTGTGCGCGTCCTGACGGTGGTCGAGGTCGAAGACGCGGCCTCGCGTCTGGCCTTCACGACCCGCGCGGACCTGACCCAGATCTGGGTCGAGCGGACAGGCGCTCGCGGACAGGCCGATACCCTGATCGAGGCCGCGTCTGCAGCGGCGGCCGAGGTCTCACGCGACGACGCCTATGTGTGGATCGCGGCGGAATCCCAAGTCGCCAAGGCCTTGCGTGTGGCCCTGATCGCTATGGGCTTCGATCCGAAGGCGATGAAGGCGGCGGGCTACTGGCGTCTGGGCGATGTCGGCGCCCATGAGGTGATCGACGGCTGAGGCTCAAGCCCCCGCGCAGCGCAGGGTCAGATTCAGACGCCCGCCATCGGGGATCAGGCGCGACGAGCCCTCCAGCACGCGGTCGATCCCGTGCCGGGCCAGTCGCGCCGGGCCGGTCAGGGCGCAGACGTCGCCGCTTTCCAGCTTCAAGGTCGTGGTGCGCCCGCCCTCCGCCGCGCCGATGCGGAACATGGCCGTATCGCCCAGCGACACCGAAAGCACCGGCGCGCCGAGATCGGCCTCGTCGCGATCCTGATGCAGGCCCATCTTCGCCCCCTCGCGATACAGGTTGACCAGACAGGCGTCCGGCGGCGCGGGCCAGCCCACAGTGGCGGCCCACAAATCCAGCAGAACCTGCGGGATCTGTGGCCAAGGCCTTTTTGTTTCGGGATGGGTCGCCTGATAGCGATAGCCGCCATGATCCGAGACCCAGCCCAGCGGCCCGAAATTGCTCATTCGCACCGAAAAGGGCCGGCCGCCCGGCGTGGTCGGTCGATAGAGCGGGGCCTGATCCAGCCGCGCGAACACCTCGGCGACCAGATCGGCCTGCGCCGCCGCATCGAACGCTCCCGGCCACAGCCGAAAGCCCTCGACAGCGGTCTTCACCTCAGCGGGTGTAGCTGTATTCGCCGATTTCGCAGACATTGATGCGTGAACGGGTCAGTTCCTCGCCGTTGGTGAACTCGGCCTTGAAGTCATAGATGCAGGCGCCCGAGCCGTCATCGATATTGATGCGCACATTCTGCCCGTTTTCCAGCACGTCGTCGCCCAGGATGTCCTCTTCCCAGTCGTCCTTGCGCGAGTCCGACGCATAGAAGCGCAGCATGGTCCAGCCGGTGCGGTTCTTGATGGTGACGTGGCGGTCGTAACCGTCGCGCGACTGAACCGTCGGCGCCGTCGCGGGCGGCGGTGCGGCCGCCGCGCCTGCTCCGATCAGAACGGCCATGGCGACCGCTGCCTTGAGCATGGTCTTGATCATTGTTTCCTCTCCCTTCCTTGATCGCGATCCCCTGAGCGCGACGAAAATTCTTATGCCGCACAATCGCGGGCCTCGCATCTTCGAATTTCGTCGTTCTGCGAAAGGGGTTGAATCGCAGAACGCCCTTGCAGGCGGGGGGGATTTTCCCATATCGGGGCCAGCTTCGGAGAAACCCCGCGAAACTTGGGGCTATCCAGCCTGATCCACGCCAACCCAACCGGGGGCGGTCACGCGCGGCGCTTCTTCGAAGGCCGCCGCATCGCCCGCTGAACGAGAGAGACTGAAGAGCACATGGCCAAGATTATCGGCATCGACCTCGGCACCACCAACTCCTGCGTGGCGGCCATGGACGGCAAGACCCCCAAGGTCATCGAGAACGCCGAGGGCAACCGCACGACCCCGTCGGTCGTGGCGATGCAGGACGGCGCAGAAGTGCTGGTGGGTCAGCCCGCCAAGCGCCAGGCCGTCACCAACCCGTCCAACACCTTCTTCGCGATCAAGCGCTTGATCGGCCGCAGCTTCGATGATCCGGTGGTCGCCAAGGACAAGGGCATGGTGCCCTATGAGATCGTCAAGGGCCCGAACGGCGACGCCTGGGTGCGCGCCTTCGGCAAGGACTATTCCCCCCAGCAGATTTCCGCCTTCATCCTGCAGAAGATGAAGGAATCGGCCGAGGCCTTCCTGGGCGACAAGGTCACCCAGGCGGTCATCACCGTGCCGGCCTATTTCAACGACAGCCAGCGTCAGGCCACCAAGGACGCCGGCAAGATCGCCGGCCTGGAAGTGCTGCGCATCATCAACGAGCCGACTGCGGCGGCCCTGGCCTATGGCCTTGAAAAGAACGACGGTCAGAAGATCGCTGTCTATGACCTGGGCGGCGGCACCTTCGACGTCTCGGTCCTGGAAATCGGCGACGGCGTCTTCGAGGTGAAATCCACCAACGGCGACACATTCCTGGGCGGCGAGGACTTCGACCTGCGCCTGGTCGATTATCTGGCCGACGAGTTCAAGAAGGAGCAGAGCGTCGATCTGCGCCAGGACAAGCTGGCCCTGCAGCGCCTGAAGGAAGAGGCCGAAAAGGCCAAGAAGGAGCTGTCGACCACGACCCAGTACGAGGTCAACCTGCCGTTCATCACCATGAACGCGTCCGGTCCGCTGCACCTGAACATCAAGCTGACGCGCGCCAAGCTGGAATCCCTGGTCGACGACCTGGTCCAGCGCACGATCGAGCCGTGCCGCAAGGCGCTGGCCGATGCCGGCCTGAAGGCGTCGGACATCGACGAAGTCGTGCTGGTCGGCGGCATGACCCGCATGCCCAAGGTCGTGGAAGCCGTGAAGGCCTTCTTCGGCAAGGAGCCGCACAAGGGCGTGAACCCTGACGAGGTCGTGGCCCTGGGCGCCGCCGTTCAGGCCGGCGTGCTGCAAGGCGACGTCAAGGACGTGCTGCTGCTGGACGTGACGCCTCTGACCTTGGGCATCGAGACCCTGGGCGGCGTCTTCACGCCCCTGATCGAGCGCAACACCACGATCCCGACCAAGAAGAGCCAGACCTTCTCGACCGCCGACGACAACCAGTCGGCCGTGACCATCCGGGTCTTCCAGGGCGAGCGTCCGATGGCGTCGGACAACAAGATGCTGGGTCAGTTCGACCTGATGGGCATCCCACCGTCGCCGCGCGGCATGCCGCAGATCGAGGTCGCCTTCGACATCGACGCCAACGGCATCGTCAACGTCTCGGCCAAGGACAAGGCCACCAACAAGGAACAGTCGATCCGCATCCAGGCGAACGGCGGCCTGTCGGACGCCGACATCGACAAGATGGTCAAGGAAGCCGAGGCCAACGCCGCCTCCGACAAGATCCGCAAGGATCTGGTCGAGGCCCAGAACGCCGCCGACAGCCTGATCAACTCGACCGAGAAGGCTCTGGCCGAACACGGCGACAAGGTGGGCGCGGAAGAGAAGACGGCCATCGAGACCGGCCTGGCCGAGCTGAAGACCGCACGCGAAGGCACGGACGCCGAAGACATCCGCGCCAAGACCAACACCCTGGTCCAGGCCTCGATGAAACTGGGCGAGGCCATGTACGCCCAGCAACAGGGCGCAGGCGAAGGTGACGCCGCCCCCGCCGACGACGGCGTGGTCGACGCCGAGTTCGAGGAAGTCTCGGACACGGACGGCGACGACAAGAAGAGCGCTTGATCCGCCACAGTGCGCTGAAATGATACGGCCCCGCTTGTCTTGCGATAGGCGGGGCCTTTTTCTGAAACTTGCATCGTTCGTCCCGGCCCCCATGTCAGCCGGGACACCGTTTTCCTCCGGGGTCTGCAGAGATCCGAGGCGAACGGCAGGGGAAGTATGAGGACGGACGCCCGATGGCGCGTGATTATTACGAGGTTCTTGGCGTCGAACGCACGATCGACGCCCCTGGCCTGAAGGCCGCCTACCGCAAGCTGGCGATGATCCATCACCCCGACCGCAACGGCGGTTCGGAAGAGTCGATGGCCCAGTTCAAGGAAATCTCCGAGGCCTATACGGTCCTGTCGGACGAGCAGAAGCGGGCCGCCTACGACCGGTTCGGCCATGCGGGCGTGAACGGCGGCGCAGGTGGCGGCTTCGGCCAGGGCCAGCAGGGCTTTTCGGACATCAACGACATCTTCTCGCAGGTGTTCGGCGATGCGTTCGGGGACGCGTTCGGCGGCCGTCAGCAGGGCCGGGGACAACAGGGCGGACCGCGTCGCGGCTCGGACCTGCGCTACGATCTGGAGATCACCCTGGAGCAGGCCTACAAGGGCGAGGACGTCGAGATCGACATTCCCTCGACCATGACGTGCGACACCTGCGAGGGATCCGGCGCCAAGCCGGGCACCAAGCCCGTCACCTGCACCACCTGCCAGGGCGCCGGTCGCGTGCGCCAGGCCAACGGCTTCTTCCAGGTCGAGCGCACCTGCCCCCGCTGCCACGGCCAGGGCCAGATGATCGCCGATCCCTGCACGACCTGCCACGGTCACGGCCAGGTCCGCAAGAACCGCACCCTGAACCTCAAGATCCCGGCCGGCGTCGACGACGGCTCGCGCATCCGCCTGTCGGGCGAGGGCGACGCCGGTCAGCGCGGCGGACCGCGCGGGGACCTGTATGTCTTCATCTCCGTGACGCCGCACGACCTGTTCGAACGCGACAATCTGGACCTGCTGGTCACCGTGCCCGTGCCGATGACGGTGGCGGCCCTGGGTGGCGAGATCGATGCGCCCTGCCTGGTGTCGGCCGCCTGCGACGGCAAGTGCAGGGCCGCCGTCACCGTTCCAGCCGGCGCCCAGACCGGCAAGACCGTCCGCATCAAGGGCAAGGGCATGCCCCATCTGAACGGCCGAAACCGGGGCGACCTGGTGGTCGAGCTGTTCGTCGAGACGCCCACCGATCTGACCGCGCGCCAGCGTGAGTTGCTGGAAGAGCTTGCCCTGTCGTTCGGCGAGGGGCAGAACCCTCGCAACTCCAGCTTCGCCGGAAAGGCGAAGCGCTTCTGGGCAGACATCCTGGGCAATCAGGATGCGGACGGATCGAAAGAGAACGCGGTTTGAGCGCAATCTTCCACGCCGGCATTTCCGGCTATCGCGGCCGGATGGGTCGCGCGGTTTCCCAAGTGCTGGATGCACGCGAGGACGTGGTCGTCGCCGCCCGTTTCGACTGGGGCGAGACGGCCGACATCTCGCTGTGCGACGTGATCATCGACTTCTCGACCCCCGACGCCTCGGTCGCGCTGGCGCAGGCGGCGGCGGAACGCGGCGGTCCGGCCCTGGTCATCGGCTCGACCGGCTTCACGGCCGAGCAGGAGGCCGAGCTGATGAAGGCCGCCGAGAAGATCGCCATCGTGAAGAGCGGAAACTTCTCCTTGGGCGTGAACATCCTGATCGGCCTGGTCCAGCACGCCGCCCAGCGTCTGGACGCCCAGGACTGGGACATCGAGATCACCGAGGCCCACCACCGGCGCAAGGTGGATTCGCCGTCAGGCACCGCGCTGATGTTAGGCGAGGCGGCCGCCGAGGGCCGGTTCTCGGACCTGGCGGACCTTCAGTCCAAACCCTATGACGGGGTTCAGGGCGAGCGCGAGAGCGGCAAGATCGGTTTCTCCTCCATCCGCGCCGGGGGCATCATCGGCGAACATACGGTGCTGTTCGCCTCCGAGGACGAGGTCCTGACCCTCAGCCACTCGGCCATTGATCGCAGCCTGTTCGCCAAGGGCGCCGTCGCCGCCGCCGCCTGGGTGCGAACACGCAAGACCGGCCTCTATGACATGCAGGACGTGCTGGGCTTCCGTCAGGCATGATGCCTGGGGCGCTGACGCGCCGCGCTATGTTCGCCCCCGGGTCCGATCTTGATCGGCCCGAGGACAGGCTCTGCGGTCGCTCTCGACTTGAGCGCGAGGAGTTTAGCCTCGTAGAAATCAGGCCGCGTCTTCCTGCGCCGGCAGGCCGTAGGCCTCCCACAGCGAGCGATCCTTCAGCGCCTTGGCCAGGAAGGCGACATGGGCCGCCTGTTCCTCGGGCGTGGAGCGCAGCGCCAACGGGCGCGGACGCTGGCCATAGGCGGCGGTTTCCAGCGCGCCGCCGGGCCCGCGACCGACCGGGCCGGACGACAGGTCCAGCACCCGCTCCTTGCCGCCACGCAGTTCCAGATAGACTTCCGCCAGCAGACGGGCGTCGATCAGGGCGCCGTGCAGCGTGCGCTCGACAAGCGACACCTTGTAGCGTTTGCACAGGGCGTCCAGCGAGTTGGGCATGCCCGGAAACCGGGTCTGGGCCAGTTTCAGCGTGTCGATCCAGCGCGCCTCGCCCGTGATCGGCCGGCCGCACAGCTTGTACTCATGGTCGATGAAGTTGCGGTCAAAGGCCGCGTTGTGCGCGATCATCTGCGCGTCGCCGATGAATTCGATCAGATCGTCGGCGATCTCGGCGAACTTCGGCGCATCCTTGACCTTGTCGTCCGTGATGCCGTGGACCCGGATCGCATCGGGCGGGATCAGCCGCTCGGGATTGACGAAGCGGTGGAAGGTGCGGCCGGTCGGCAGCAGATCCTGAATCTCGATACAGCCGACCTCGATCAGTCGATCGCCCGTCTTGGGGTCGAAGCCGGTGGTCTCGGTATCCAGAACGATTTCGCGCGCCATGTCCCCTTAATGGAGACATTCGCCTCAGTGCGAAAGGCCAGCCGCGCCTTGCCGGGGAGATATCCACGACGGGTCCAGGACGGTTGCGACGATCGCCTCCACATCCGCTCGCGCCGCGTGGAGGCCACGGCCCGTGTCGATCACAAAATCTGCGCGGGCGCGCTTTTCGGCGTCTGGAATCTGACGCGCGAGGATGGCGTCGAACCGTTCGCGCGTCATGCCGGGACGGGCCAGGACGCGCTCGGCCTGGATGGCGGGATCGGCGGTGACGACGACCACGGCGTCGACGGCCTTGTCGCCCCCCGTCTCGAACAGCAGGGGGATGTCGAGGACCGCCAACCCGGTTCCCGCAGCGCGCGCCGCCTCAAGATCCTCCGCCCGGCCTTGGGCGACCAGCGGATGGACGATGGTTTCCAGCCGACGAAAAGCGGTCTCGTCGCGGCCCAGCGCCTCGGCCAGGCGGGTTCTGTCCACGGCGCCATTGACGACCACGCCGGGGAAGGCCTCGCCCACCGGCTCGACCGCCGCGCCGCCAGGGGCATAGAGGCTGTGGACCGCGTCGTCGGCGTTCCAGACGACCGCGCCCAGTTCGGCGAACATGGCCGTCGTCGTCGACTTGCCCATGCCGATGGAGCCGGTGAGACCGAGCAGGATCATGCCGTCTCGCCCAGATGCGCCATCAACAGGGCGCGCAAGTCCAGCGGCGGAGGAGGGCGACGAAACAGGGCCTGGAACGACGGCGCCGCCTGGCCGATCAGCATGGCCAGACCATCCACCGTCGGCAATCCACGCGCCCGCGCCGCTGTCAGGAAGGGGGTGGCCAGCGGCTTGTAGGTCATGTCCATCACCACCGTGCCCGGCGCGATCAATGCGAAGTCGATTTCCGGCGAGACGCTGAGCGCATTGATGATCAGGGCCGCGCCGTCAAACGCCTCCGCCGCCGCCATGACCCGCACGGACGGTCCAAGGTCGTCAGCCAGGGCCTGGGCCCGTTCCGGCGACCGATTGACGATGCGAACCTCCGCCCCGGCCTCGACCAAGGCGCCCGACCCCGCGCGCGCCGCGCCGCCGGCGCCCAGCATGACCACCGGGCGGCCGGCGACGTCCAGATCCGGCGCCTGCTCCTTCAGACCCCGCATCAGTCCGACGCCGTCGGAGCTGTCGGCGGATACGCGGCCGTCGTCGAAGGTCAGGATGTTGGCCGAGGACGTCAGCCGCGCCGCCGCCGTCGCCGTGTCGGCAAGGGCGAAGGCCTGTTCCTTGAAGGGCGCGGTGACGTTCAGGCCCATGATCAGCCCGGCGCGTCCCGCCGCGACCAAGGCCTCGAACCCGGCTGAATCGGCGGGGGCGAAGGGGACATAGGCGCCGTCGATGTCGCCGGCCGCCAGCCAGGCGTTGTGGATCACGGGGCTGAGCGAATGGGCCACCGGATTGCCGGCGATCCCGGCGACCATGGCCGCGCCCGTTATGCGGTGCGTGCTCATGCCGCGATCACTCCCGCCCTCCTAAGCTCCGCCAGCACAGGCCAAAGGGGCAGGCCCAGGACGGTGAAATAGTCCCCGTCCACGGCCTCGAACAACTGCGACCCCAGACCCTCCAGCCGGTAGGAACCGACGCAGGACAGCAGGGCCTGACCCTCCGCCGCCAGATAGGCGTCGAGGAAGGCGTCGGAGAAATCGCGCATCCGCATCTCGACCGTATCGACGCCGGACCAGACGATCTGGCCCTTGGTCGCCAGGGCGGCGCCGGAATGGAGCTGGTGCGACTTGCCGCGCATGGCTTTCAGCCGCTCGCGTACGGCATTCAGCGATTTCGCCTTCGACACCAGGCCGCCATCGAAGGCCAGGGTCTGGTCCGAGCCCAGCACCCAGGCGCTTTCGTCATCGCGCGAGACGGCCAGGGCCTTGGCCTCGGCCAGGCGCACCGCCAGGGCCGCCGCATCCAGATCGCCGGACACGGCCTTGATCGCGTCTTCGTCCACGTTGGCGACCCGCACCTCGAAGGCGACGCCGGCGTTTTCCAGCATGGCGCGACGGGCGGCGCTCTTGGATGCGAGGATGAGACTTTCCGTTTTCACCAGGTCGTCCCGATTTTGTGGTTGCGATGTTCGCTGAGCAGGTTGGTGATCGCGGCCGCCGTCTCTTCGACAGAGCGGCGGGTCACGTCGATGGTGGGCCAGCCGCGCCGTTCGAAGGCGCGCCGCGCCTTGATCGTCTCGTCGCGGACGGCGTCCTGGTCGGTGTAGTTGGACGACTGGTTGGCGTTCAGATTGTCGATGCGGTTGCGGCGGATCTGCACCAATCGGTCCGGCGACACCGTCAGGCCGATCACCAGCGGCTTCTTCAGCTTCGTCAGCCGCTCGCCGTCTTCCTGACCCGGCACCAGGGGCACGTTCGCCGCCCGGATGCCGCGGTGCGCCAGATAGATGCAGGTCGGGGTCTTGGATGTGCGGCTGACGCCGCACAGGACGACATCGGCGCCCTCCAGCTGCTCCAGCGACCCCTGGCCGTCGTCATAGGCCATGGCGAAGTCCAGCGCCGCGATCCGGTTGAAATAGTCGTGGTCAAGCGCGTGCTGAGCGCCGACACGGGTGGACAAGGCGGCGCCGAGATAGCGCGACATGGCGCCGACCAGGGGATCCAAGGCTCCGATCTGAGGCATGTCCAGCCGGCGGCACCCTTCCTCCAGCTGTTCGCGCAGCTCTCGATCCACCAGGGTGTGCAGAACGACGCCCGGCGCGGCCTCCACCTCCTGCAGCACCCGGTCCATCTGCTTGGCCGAGCGGACCAGGGCGTAGATGTGCTCGATGGGGATGACGCCGTCGAAGCGGGCCGTCACCGCCTTGGCCATGGCGTTCAGCGTCTCGCCGGTGGAATCCGACACCAGATGCACATGGAAATAGGTGGCCAGACGGGCCGGTCCCGAAGGTCTCGCTGGGCTCATGGGACTGTCGGTCTCCCTGTTGAAAGTTAGGGGACGGCGTTGGACCGTCGGGGCGCCGTTTTCCTTAGCCCCTCCTCGCCCGGCCCGCGAGCGGGGATGACGGTGGATGGCGGTCCCCATCCGAGGGCGGATCATCCCAAGGCGGAAAACCGGTTTCTCCATCGCTGTGGAAAATCCTAACGAAGGGTTAACGACGCTTAACCGTGCTCACAGGCGCAAGTCCCCGTAAACCCTTGCCTGTTAAGGTTTCGTTAGGGATTGTCCACCGGCGGGATTGTCGCCCATGGCGTCCCCGTTAAGGATGCGCGGGGCGTGGATATCCGCTTTTGTTCCGCCGGCTGTCCAGAAGTCATCCCCGCCATTCCACCGCCCTACCTGCCACTTCGAATCTTTTAATTCTTAATCTGATTAGGGATTGAGAGCGGGGGGCTGTGACCTTAATCGTCCAGCATGACCGATCCGACCCAGAACGCCGATCAGACGCCCTTGATGATCCGGGCTCTCCGAGGAGAGACGTTGGAGCGTCCGCCGGTCTGGTTCATGCGCCAGGCAGGGCGGTATCTGCCCGAATATCGCCGACTGCGGGCCGAAGCGCCCGACTTCATCGCCTTCTGCCTGAACCCCGAGATGGCGGCCGAGGCGACGCTTCAACCGATGCGGCGGTTCGGCTTCGATGCGGCCATCGTCTTCGCCGATATCCTGCTGATCCCTCGCGCCCTGGGCCAGAACGTCTGGTTCGAGACGGGGGAAGGGCCGCGTCTGGGCGAGATGCCCATTCCCGGTCGGATGGCCGAACTGGCTGCGGGAGCGGGCGAACATCTTTCGGCCGTGGGCGAGACCCTGTCGATCGTGCGCGCGGCGCTGGAGCCCGAACGGGCCTTGATCGGGTTCGCCGGCGCGCCCTGGACCGTGGCGACCTATATGCTGGACGGCGAACACCGCACCATCGGCAAGGGCGAACGCGCCCAGGCCCGCACCTATGCTTATGCCGATCCCAAGCGGGTGGACGAGACGCTTGAGGTGCTGGTCGAGGCCACGGCGCGGTATCTGAAGATGCAGGCGGACGCCGGCGCCCAGGTTCTGAAGATCTTCGAGAGCTGGGCGGAGGGCCTGCCGGACGACCTGTTCGAAAGACTGGTCCTGAAGCCCCACCAGGCGCTTGTGAAGCGCACGCGGGAGCTAGGCGTCACCGTGCCCCTGATCGGCTTCCCACGGGGCTCTGCGGCGCTTGCCGAGCGGTATGCGCACGAGGTCGAGGTCGATGCCGTCGCCCTGGACACCGCCTGCCCGCTGGAGGTCGGAAAACGGGTGCAGCAGATCAAGCCGATTCAGGGCGCGCTGGACCCGCTGTTGTTGCGCGCCGGCGGCGACCTGCTGGACCGCCGCGTGGATCAGCTGATGGAGGCCTGGGGGCAGGGGCCGTGGATCTTCAACCTGGGCCATGGCATCCTGCCGGACGTGCCGATCGATCACGTCGAACAGGTTCTGAAACGGATCGGCGCCCAATGACCGAAGCGACCCAAGGCCGCCGCATCGCGGTGGTGCTGTTCAATCTGGGCGGGCCGGACGATCAGGCCTCGGTCAAGCCGTTCCTGTTCAACCTGTTCAACGATCCGGCCATCATCGGCCTGCCGGGGATCGTGCGCACGCCGCTGGCCAAGCTGATTTCAAGCCGACGCGAGACCAGCGCCCAGGCCAACTATGCCCTGATGGGCGGGGGGTCGCCCCTGCTGCCGGAAACCCGCCGTCAGGCCGGGGCGCTGGAGACGGTGCTGAACGCCCGGCTGTCGGGCGACACGGTGCGGGTCTTCATCGCCATGCGCTACTGGAACCCGCTGACCGAGGAGACGGCCGCCGAGGTCGCCGCCTTCGGGCCGGACGAGGTGGTGCTGTTGCCGCTATACCCGCAGTTCTCGACCACGACGACGCAGTCTTCGCTCAAGGCTTGGAACGCCGCCTACAGCGGCTCGGGCGTCAGCCGCGCCGTTTGCTGCTATCCGGCCGCGGCGGGTTGGGTCGAGGCCCAGGCCCAGGCCATAGGCGAGAAGCTGGACGAGGCGGTGGGCCAGCCGGTGCGCGTGCTGTTCTCCGCCCACGGCATCCCCGAGAAGCTCGTGACCGGCAAGGGCGACCCCTATCAGGAGCAGATCGAGACGACGGTCGCCGCCGTGGTCGCGGCAATTGAGGCGCGTCGCGGACCGATCGACCACGCCATCTGCTATCAGAGCCGCGTGGGTCCGATGAAATGGTTGGGCCCCTCGACGCCCGAGGCCATCGAAAAGGCGGCCAGGGACGGGGTGGGCGTGGTCATAACCCCCATCGCCTTCGTCTCCGAACATATCGAGACCCTGGTCGAGCTGGATATCGAATACGGCGAATTGGCCCATGAAAAAGGGTCCAGTCCCTATTTGAGGGCGCCTGCGGTCGGGATCGAACCCCTGTTCATCGACGCCTTGGCCGAGGCGGCGGTCAGCGCACTGTCGCGCACCGGGGTCGCGCCCTTCGGTCAAGGCTGCAAGGCGGACTGGAAGGCCTGTCCGTATCGCAATGGGAGACAGGCGGCATGAATACCTACGACCTGGCGCGCGGCCTGCACATCCTAGCCGTCATCGCCTGGATGGCGGGGTTGCTGTTCCTGCCGCGCCTCTATGCCTATGACGCCGAACAGCAGTCCAAGTCTGAGCCGTTGAAAAGCGAGATGCAGGGCCTGTTGCGTCTGTGGCAGACGCGTGTGCTGCGCATTATCCTAAACCCGGCGATGATCCTGGCCTGGGTGTTCGGCCTGTGGCTGATTCACATTGATGTTTCCGCGCGCGGCCCGGGCTTCCTGGCAGAGCCGTGGATGATCGCCAAACTGTCCGGCGTCTTCCTGCTCAGCGGCTGGCATGGTTTCCTTTCGGCGCAGAGGAAGAAGATCGCGGCGGGCACCTCGAAATATTCCAGCAAGTTCTGGCGCATGACCAATGAGGTTCCCTTCGTCCTGGCCATCATCATGGTGCTGTCGGTGACGACCGAGTGGACGTTCGGTTAAGCGGCTCCGCTTGACCTGACCCGCCGCCTGTGGTTCCGCTGGTGTCGAACCGTTTGGCGTCTGCGTCGGCGGTCCCTCTCTTTTCGCGACGCCCGCCGGTTTGATCAGCGGGAGCCCGTCGCGCCTCCCTCCGGCCTCACGGCCAGACATTTCCAGAGACCTGACGCCGTGCGGTTCCGTGCGCGCGTCCGCGAGCCTGCACCATGACCGACGTCCGCGACACCAATCCTGACACCCCCGAGACCGAAGCCGTCGAGGCGCAAGCCCCGACCCATCACGGCGCCGAGCATGAAGCCGGTGAAGTCGCAGGCGCCGACTCCGGCGTGGACACCACGGCCGACGACGATGACGACGGCGAACCCGTCGTCGCCAACGGCCGCATCACCCTGGCCGAGTTGAACGAGAAGACGCCGGCCGACCTGGTCGCCTTCGCCGAACAGCTGGAGGTCGAGAACGCCTCCAACCTGCGCAAACAGGACCTGCTGTTCGCCATCCTGAAGGCCCTGGCCGACGAGGAAGTCGAGATCATCGCCGACGGGGTGCTGGAAATCCTGCCCGATGGCTTCGGCTTCCTGCGCAGCTCGGACGCCAACTATCTGCCGGGACCGGACGACGTCTATGTGTCGCCGTCGCAGATCCGCCGCTTCGGCCTGCGCTCGGGCGACACCGTCCACGGCGCCGTGCGGGCGCCGCGCGAAGGCGAGCGGTATTTCGCCCTGCTGAAGGTCGATACGATCAATCTCGAAGACCCCGAGATGGTCAAGACCAAGGTCCTGTTCGATAACCTGACGCCCCTCTATCCCGAGGAGCGGCTGAACATGGAGATCCAGGATCCGACGCTGAAGGATCGCTCGGGCCGGGTGATCGACATCGTCGCCCCCCTGGGCAAGGGCCAGCGCTGCCTGATTGTGGCGCCGCCGCGCGTCGGCAAGACGGTGATGTTGCAGAACATCGCCAAGTCGATCGAGAAGAACCATCCCGAGGTCATCCTGATCGTCCTGCTGATCGACGAACGGCCGGAAGAAGTCACCGACATGCAGCGCACCGTGAAGGGCGAGGTCGTGGCCTCGACCTTCGACGAACCGGCGACCCGCCACGTCGCCGTCGCCGAAATGGTGATCGAAAAGGCCAAGCGCCTGGTCGAGCACAAGAAGGACGTGGTGATCCTGCTGGACTCCATCACCCGCCTGGGCCGCGCCTATAACGCCACCGTCCCCTCGTCGGGCAAGGTGCTGACCGGGGGCGTGGACGCCAACGCCCTGCAACGGCCCAAACGCTTCTTCGGCGCCGCGCGCAATGTGGAGCAGGGCGGGTCGCTGACCATCATCGCCACGGCCCTGATCGACACCGGCAGCCGCATGGACGAGGTGATCTTCGAAGAGTTCAAGGGCACCGGCAACTCGGAAATCGTCCTGGACCGCAAGGTCGCCGACAAGCGCATCTTCCCCGCCATCGACGTTCTGAAGTCCGGCACCCGCAAGGAAGACCTGATCACGCCGAAGGATCAGCTGGCCAAGACCTATGTGCTGCGCCGTATCCTGAACCCCATGGGGCCGCAAGACGCGATCGAATTCCTGCTCGACAAGCTGCGTCAATCGAAGAACAACTCGGACTTCTTCCAGTCGATGAACACCTGATCCGTCTTCGGACGTTTCACGTGAAACAGGAGACGGTGCGATGAAGGTCAATGTCGAAGTGGAGTGCACCCCGGCGGAGGCTCGCGCTTTCCTGGGGTTGCCTGACGTGACCCCGCTGAACGAGGCCATGGTCGCCGAGATGCTGAAGCGGATGGAGACCAATGTCGCCGCCATGCAGCCCGAAGAGCTGATGAAGACCTGGACCAGTTTCGGTCTTCAGGCTCAGGACCAGTTTCGCCGTCTGATGGAAGCGGCCGTCAAATCATGACCCGCCTGTCTCCTCCCCCCATCGGGGGAGGGGGAGGATCCCGATGACCGACACCATCTTCGCCCTCGCGACGCCGCCTGGCCGAGGGGCCATCGCCGTCATCCGTCTGTCGGGCCCGGCGGTCGAATCGGCCCTGACGGCGCTTGGCGCGACGAAGCTGAAGCCCCGCGTGGCGGCGGTGCGCGATCTGACCTACGCCGGCGATCACATCGACCAGGCCCTGGTCCTGCGCTTCGTTGCCCCGAGCTCCTACACCGGTGAAGACTCCGCCGAACTGCATCTGCACGGTGGGCGCGCCGTGGTCGAGGCGGCCAGCCGTGCCTTGATCGCGCTCGGCGTTCGTCCGGCCGAACCCGGCGAGTTCACCCGCCGCGCCTTCCAGAACAGCCGCATGGACCTGGCCCAGGCCGAGGCGGTCGCTGATCTGATCGACGCTGAGACCAGCGCCCAGGCCAGGCAGGCCCTGGGACAGTTGGATGGAAAGCTCAGTGAAACCTACGCCGGTTTCCGCCGCGACCTGCTTCACGCCTTGGCTCTGGTCGAGGCGGAGATCGACTTCCCGGACGAAGAGGTGCCGGACAATCTGGCGCGCACCGCCGGGCCGGTGCTGGATCGTCTCGCCGACGATTTGCGCCGTGCCGTCGACACCGGGCGACGAGGCGAGCGGGTGCGGGACGGCTATCGCATCGTCCTGATCGGGGAGACGAACGCCGGCAAGTCGTCGCTGTTCAACGCCCTCGTCGCGCGCGAGGCGGCCATCGTGACGCCGATCGCCGGCACCACCCGTGATGTGCTCGACGCCGATCTGGTGATCGGCGGTTACGCCGTGACCCTGTCCGACACGGCGGGCCTGAGAGAAAGCGACGATCCGGTCGAGGCCGAAGGCGTTCGCCGCGCGCGTCTTCGGGCGGAACAAGCGGACCTTCGCCTGTGGGTTCGCGCACCCGGGGATCCTGACGGGGTGGCGGCTGACTATGCTCGACCGGAGGATTTGGTGGTCGCCAACAAGTCCGATCTTGGAAGCATTCACACCGCAAGCTGTTTGGAGGTTCTGTCGGTCAGCACCGAAAGCGGGCAGGGCTTGCCAGAGCTTCACGACTGGATCGCCGCACGGTTGTCGGCCGATCTGGCGGGGGCTGATTTTCCGGCGGTCACGCGTGAGCGTCACCGGCTTCGGTTGAGCGAGGCGCTGTCGGCGGTAACCGCAGCACGCGTCGCCCTGGATGTTGCGCCGGAAATGGCTGGCGACGATTTGCGGCGGGCGGCAGATGCCTTGGCGCGGGTGACCGGCGCCATCGGGGTAGAAGATATATTGGGTCAGGTCTTTTCGACCTTCTGCATCGGAAAATAGGACGGGCGTTCCACGTGAAACATCGACGGTTCCTCCAAGCCTGAAGGTGGCGAAGTGGAGCCAATTGGACTATGTGCGCGGCATGAGTTCTCCCACCGATCTTCACTTCGACGTCGTCATCATCGGCGGCGGCCACGCCGGCTGTGAGGCCGCAGCCGCGTCTGCACGTGCTGGCGCGCGCACCATCCTGCTGACCCAGAAACTGGAAACCATCGGCGAGATGTCCTGCAACCCGGCCATCGGCGGTCTGGGTAAGGGACATCTGGTGCGCGAGATCGACGCCATGGATGGGATCATGGGGCGTCTTGCCGACGTGTCGGGCATTCAGTTCCGCCTGCTGAACCGGTCGAAGGGCGCGGCCGTGCGTGGCCCTCGCAGCCAGATCGACCGGCGTCTGTATCGCGAAGCCATGCAGGCCGAACTGAAGGCGACGCCAAACCTGACCCTGATGGCGGGCACGGCCGAGAGCCTGATCCTCGACGGAGACCGTGTGGTCGGGGTGACGACGGGAGCCGGAGAGACAGTGCGGGCCGGGGCCGTTGTCCTGACGACGGGCACCTTCCTGAACGGCGTTATTCATCGTGGCGACGAGAGGATTCCTGCCGGTCGCCACGGCGAGGACCCGTCCACCGGTCTGGCTGCCGATCTGCATGCCGCGGATCTGATGATGGGACGGTTGAAAACCGGAACGCCCGCACGGCTGGATGGTCGAACCATCGCCTGGGATCGGTTGGAGATGCAGCAGGCGGACGAGAGCCCGTCGGCCTTCTCCTTCCTGACCGACAAGATCACTGTTCCCCAGATCGCCTGCGGCGTGACCCACACCACCGAAGAGACCCATCGGATCATCGCCGAGAACCTCGGCGAGAGCGCCGTCTATGGTGGCAAGCTGTCGGGGAGGGGGCCGCGCTATTGCCCGTCGATCGAGGACAAGGTGGTGCGGTTCGCCGACAAGACCAGCCACCAGATCTTTCTCGAACCCGAGGGCCTGGATGATCCGACCGTCTATCCGAACGGGATCTCGACATCGGTCTCCGAACCGACCCAGCTGGCCTTCCTGCGCACCATCCCCGGTCTCGAAACCGTTGAGGTGTTCCGCTACGGCTATGCCATAGAATACGACTATGTCGATCCGCGCGAGCTGAGCCCGGCTCTGGAGGTCAAGAAGCGGCCAGGTCTCTATCTGGCCGGCCAGATTAACGGCACGACCGGATATGAGGAGGCCGCCGCCCAGGGGCTGATGGCGGGGCTGAACGCGGCCCGTGCTGTGGCTGGACAAGAGGCGGTCGTCCTGGGAAGGGACCAGGCCTATATCGGCGTGATGATCGATGATCTGGTGACACGAGGCGTGACCGAGCCCTATCGCATGTTCACCAGTCGGGCGGAGTATCGTCTGACCTTGCGCTCGGACAACGCCGATCAGCGCCTGACTCCGTTGGCCGTGGAGCTGGGAATCGTAGGCGACAGGCGTCGGATGCGGTTCGAAGCCAAGGCGGCGGAGCAGGCCAAGGCAAGCGCCGTTTCACGTGAAACACTGTTCACACCCAACGAAGCGAGAGCCCTGGGCATCGCCGTGAATGCGGATGGGCGTCGTCGGTCGATGCGTGAACTTCTGGCCTTCCCCGATGTCACACTGGATCACTTCATTGCCGCTTGTCCGTCCATCGCGGACTGGAGCGCCGAAGTTCGCGAGCAGGTGGAGATCGACGCGGGATACGCCAACTACCTTGACCGGCAAGCACTGGACGCTGAGGCCTTGCGGACGGAGGAGGGGATGATCCTGCCCCCCGATCTCGACTATGCGGCCATCGGGGGGTTGTCGAACGAGGTGAAGGAGAAGCTGGCGCGGGTCCAGCCTCGCACCCTGGGTCAGGCCGGACGGATCGAGGGTATGACGCCCGGCGGCCTGACGGCCCTTCTGGCCCATGCGAAGAAGTCGCCCAAAGCCTCGGTCGCCGCCTGATGCTCGAAACGGAGAAGGCAGCGTTTCAGGTCAAGGCCGGGGTGACGCCGCAGCAGATGGCGGACCTTGAGGCTTTTCGTATTCGTCTCGGCGACGCCAATTTAGTGATGAACTTGGTCGGTCCCGACAGCCTGCCGGACTTCTGGAACCGACATGTCTGGGACAGTGCGCAGTTGCTGAACCATGCACCCGAGGCGCGGACTTGGGCCGATCTGGGGGCCGGCGCCGGGTTTCCGGGCGTGGTGTTGGCGATCCTGATGAAGGGGCGGGAAGGCGCGCATGTTTGGCTGATCGACAGTCTGGGCAAGCGGTGCCGCTTCCTGCAGGAGATAGTGGATGCGCTCGATCTGCCGGCGACCGTCATCATCGGCCGGGCTGAGGAGCAGGAGGTCACGTGCGACATCGTCACCGCGCGAGCCGTGGCGCCGATGGAGAAACTGTTGGGTTATGCACAGCCCTACTTCCAAAGGGGTGCACAAGGTCTGTTCCTCAAGGGGGAGAGGGCCGAATCCGAGTTGATCGAGGCGCGTAAATCCTGGCATTTCGAAGCTGAACTGGCCCCGTCGCAAAGCGACGTGCGCGGCCGTATCGTGACAATCCGGAGTCTCCGACGTGCCCGCACAAAGCGCTAGAAAGAGACCTGCCCGCGTCCTCGCGGTGTCGAACCAGAAGGGCGGGGTGGGCAAGACCACGACGGCCATCAACCTGGGCACCGCCCTGGCCGCCATTGGCGAGCGCGTGCTGATCGTGGACATGGATCCGCAGGGGAATGCCTCCACCGGCCTGGGTGTTCCACGTGAAACACGCCGGGTCACCATCTATGATGTGGTCGTGGATCAGCGCTCCGTCGACGATGCAGCGGTCCAGACGACGGTTCCCGGTCTTTGGATCGTGCCGGCCGACGCCGACATGTCGGGGGTGGAGATCGAGCTAAGCCAGGCCGACCGCCGGTCCTATCGGCTGCGCGACGCCTTGCGGGCGCATGACGACGGCCCTACCGCGTATGACTACGTCCTGATCGACTGCCCGCCGTCCCTGAACCTGCTGACGTTGAATGCGATGGCGGCGGCGGATGCGGTGCTGGTGCCCCTGCAGTGCGAGTTCTTCGCGCTGGAGGGCCTTAGCCAGTTGATGCGGACCATCGACATGGTCAAGCACAGCCTCAATCCGTCGCTGGAAATCCAGGGTCTGGTTCTGACCATGTATGATCGCCGCAGCGCCCTGTCGGGGCAGGTGGCCAATGACGTGCGCGCCCACTTCGGCGACAAGGTCTATGAGAGCGTCATCCCCCGCAACGTCCGCGTCGCCGAGGCGCCGTCGTTCGGCAAGCCGGCCTTGATCTATGATCTGAAATGCGCCGGCAGCCAGGCCTATCTGCGTCTGGCCAAGGAAGTGGTGAAGCGCGAACGCCAGCGCCTGAAGCTGGCCGCCTGAGTTTTATTGGAAACGGAACAGTATCTTGGCTGAACGACAAAGAGGTCTGGGCCGCGGCCTGTCGGCATTGATGGGGCAGGACGCCGAGGCGCCGGTGGCGTCTGACGCGCCGGCGCCCGCCGGCGTGCAGCGCGTGCCGATCGAGAGCCTGAAGCCTAACCCCGATCAGCCGCGCAAGACCTTCCGCCAGGAGGATCTGGAGGAACTGACCGCCTCGATCCGCGACAAGGGCGTGCTGCAGCCGATCCTGGTGCGGACCCATCCGGGCGAGGACGGCGTCTGGCAGATCATCGCCGGCGAACGCCGCTGGCGCGCCTCCCAGGCCGCGCGCCTGACCGAGGTGCCGATCGTCATCCACGAAATGGACGACGTGGAGGTGTTCGAGGTCGCCATCGTCGAGAACGTGCAGCGCGCCGACCTGAACCCGCTGGAGGAGGCGGAGGCTTACCGCGTCCTGATGGAGCGGTTCGGCCGGACCCAGGATGCGGTGGCGGGCGTCGTCGGCAAGAGCCGCAGTCACGTGGCCAACACCATGCGCCTGCTGCAACTACCCGAGCGGGTGCTGTTCTATGTGCGCGAGGGCAAGCTGTCGGCCGGTCATGCGCGGGCTCTGATCAATACGCCGGATCCAGGCCAGCTGGCGGACATCGCCTTCGTCGATGGCCTGAGCGTGCGCGAGACCGAGGCCTTGGCCCGTCGCGCGGTCGAGGGCCCAAAGCCGGTCAAGGCCAGGTCTGCATCCGCGTCTTCGGGCGGAGAGGGGGCGGCCGATGTCGTCGCGCTTCAACAGGATCTGGCCGACGCCCTGGGCCTGAAGGTCCAGTTGGCGGACAAGGGCGGCAAGGGCGACCTGACCATCCGCTACGGCTCGCTGGAGCAGCTGGACGATCTGTGTCGTCGTTTGATGCGGGGTTGAACGGCCGGATGTGCTAGGATTGGCGCATGACCGAAGACAACACACCGACCGCCGCCGAAAAGCTGAAACAGGCGCTCGCCGCCAAGAAGGCCAAGGCGGGCCACGGCTTCAACGCCCAGGCCGGCGCCAAGGCTGAAGAGAAGAGCGTTTCCGCGCGCAACGTCGCCATGGCGCAGCCGGCGTTCCGCAAAGCGTCGAAGCGAGGGTGATGATTTCTCCTCCCCACTCGTGGGGAGGAGAAAACGGGTTCAGAGCCCGAGCCGTCGCGCTCGTCCGGCGATTTCCAGAAGCAGGCGTTCGGCGATCAGTTGATCGGGCATGCCCGTGGTCTTGGTGGCCACGTCGGCGGTGTTGATGCTGTCCAGCACCTCGTCCAGCGCTTCGAGCCGCCAAGACCGCGCTTGGCGCAGCATTTCAGCCTCCTGTTTCCAGAAGACGCCGGCGGCCTTTGCCGCTTCCTTGGCGTTTGCGCCGTTGGCTTGCAAGATATTGATCCGGCGCAGTTTTCCCAGATGCATCGCGGCCGAGCGGACGGCCAGAACCGAGGATTCGCCCTCGGCGAAGGCGCGTCTCAGACCCGCTTGCGCCGGGCCAGGCCGGGCGCCGAAGGCTTGTAGCGCGGCGTCGGACAGGGAAGCGTCCGGCTCGACACCTAGATGATGCTCCAGCGCGTCCATATCCAGCGTCTTGCCGGAGCCTGGGCCGATGAACAGGGCCAGACGCTCGATCTCCTGACGCATCAAACCCCGCTCGCGCGGCAGTCGGGCGACGAAACGGTCCAGGGCGTCGGAGGTCAGGCCGACCTTGTCGGCGGCCAGGGCCTCGCGGACCATGCGGGCGACATCGCCGGTCTCGTCCTCGTAGCAGACGATGCCGACGGCGCCGTTTTCCTTCTCGGCCGCCTTTCGCAGGGCGGACTCGCGACCCAGCTGATCGGCCTCGACAACCATCATGGCGTCGGGGTTGTAGCCGCCCTCGGCATGAATCTTGAGCGCGGCGGCGACGGCCTTGTCGACGCCGGGCTTCAGCGTGGACAGACGGATCCGCACCAGGCGACGGCCGCCCATCAGGGACATGGCCGTCAGGGCCTCTTCCAGCTTCGTCTCATCGCCGTCGATGTCGCTGTCGGTCAGGACGGTGACGTTGAAGGGGTCGTTCAGGTCGGGTGTGACCGTCCGGCACAGCACCTCGGCCCGCTCGGCGACGCCGGATCTGTCCTTGCCGTGGATCACCGCCGCCCGGATCGCCGGATCGGGCGCCTTCAGAAAGCGATCGATCTCGGGGCGTTTGGCCAGGATCACGGGTTCGACAGCGCCTGCATGAGGTCGAGGCGGATCAGCCGGGCCAGTTCGGAAGCGGCGCGCTCCTCGCCGTCCTGCTGGGCGGCGATCGCGGCATAGGGCTGGTCGGCGGCGGCGTAGGTTGTCGTGACCGTCTCGGTCCCACTGACGGGCGTTCCGCCGGCGGCGGGGGTCAGGGTCCAGGTCGCCTTGACCGTCAGTTCGTAGCGGGTGGCGGTGTCGTCGATCCGGCGGCCCAGCGAGCGGCGGTTCTGCTCGACCTGGGTCGTCAGGCGATAAAGGGGCGTGGAGGACCGATCCCAGGCCAGGGCGTCCTCCAGCTGTTCGCGCAGGCGATAGCCCAGCCTGTCATCCTGTGTCGTGACGGCGATGCGACGTAGGGACGATCCCACGGCCGGTTCGGCGTACATGGGAGTGAAGCCGCAGGCGGACACCGCCAGGGCGGACAGGACCGCGAAGGTCGCCGCGATACGCATCAGCCGGCCACCAGATTGACGATGCGGTCCTTGACCACGACGATCTTCTTCACGCTCAGACCCTCCAGCCGCGCCTGCACGGTCTCGTCGGCCAGAACGATGGCCTCGACCTCGGCGGGCTCCATGCCGCGCGGCACGCGGATTTCCGCGCGACGTTTGCCGTTGATCTGGATGGGCAGGACCACCTCGTCGTCGGCCGCTAGCGCAGCGTCCCACACGGGCCACGGCGCGTCCAGAACCATCCCGTCTTCACCCAGCCGCGTCCAGGCTTCCTCGGCCAGGTGCGGGGTGAAGGGGGCGATCAGGCGGGCCAGGGCCGACAGGGCCTGACGCTTGGCGTCGCCGCCGGCCTGGGCGTTGTCGCGGATGGTGGCGACGAAGGCGTAGAGCTTTGCAATGGCCGAGTTGAAGCGGAAGCCCTCGACCCCTTCGGACACGGCCTTGATGGCCTTGTGCGTCTCGCGCAGCAGGTCGGCGTTGGCCTTGTCCTCACCGGGGAAGGCGGGATCGTACGCATCAAACAGGGTCCAGGCGCGCTGGACGAAGCGGCTGGCGCCCTCGACGCCGCCGGGGGTCCATTGCACGTCGCGCTCAGGCGGGCTGTCGGACAGGACGAATAGGCGACCGGCGTCCACGCCGTGCGATTCCAGGATTTCGGCCGGGGCGACAACGTTCTTCTTGGACTTGGACATCTTCTCGATGTCGCCAATGATCAGGGTCTCGCCGGTCGACAGCTGGCGCGCCGAACGGACGCCATTGTCATTGCTCAGGTCCACGTCGGTCGGCTCGACCCAGGCGCCGTCGGCGCGGCGATAGGTCTCGTGGACCACCATCCCTTGGGTGAACAGGCCGGCGAACGGCTCCTTCACCGACAACATGCCGGCGTCGGACAGTGCGCGCGTGATGAAGCGGGCGTAGAGCAGGTGCAGGACCGCGTGTTCGACGCCGCCGATATACTGATCCACCGCCAGCCAGCGGTCGGCGGCCGCCTTGTCAATCGGCGCCTCGGCCGTCGGATCGGTGAAACGCGCGAAATACCAGCTGGAGTCGACGAAGGTGTCGAGCGTGTCGGTCTCGCGCGTGGCGTCCGCGCCGCACGACGGGCATTTGACGTGTTTCCAGGTCGCGTGGCGATCCAGCGGATTGCCAGGCACGTCGAAGGTCACGTCGTCGGGCAGGACGACCGGCAGCTGATCGGCGGGAACCTCCACTGGCCCACAGGACGGGCAGTGGATGATCGGGATCGGGCAACCCCAATAGCGCTGGCGCGAAACGCCCCAGTCGCGCAGGCGATAGATGGTCGCGCCCTGGCCCGCACCCGCCGCCTCGACGCGGCGGATGGCCTCGGCCTTGGCGGTTTCGATGTCCAGGCCGTTCAGGAAGTCGGAATGGAAGATGGAGCCGGGACCGGTATAGGCCTCGTCGCCAACCGCGAAGTCATCGCCGGCGCCTTCGGGACGGACCACCGGGATCACCGGCAGGTCGTATTTACGGGCGAAGTCCAGGTCGCGCTGGTCATGGGCCGGGCAGGCGAAGATGGCGCCCGTGCCGTATTCCGACAGGATGAAGTTGGCGATCCAGACCGGAACCTCGGCGCCGGTGAAGGGATGGACGGCCTTCAAGCCTGTGTCCCAGCCGATCTTCTCGGCCTGGTCGATATCGGCCTGGGACGTGCCGCCCGCGCGGCATTTGGCGACGAAGTCGGCGACCGCCGGATCGGCCTCAGCCAGCAGTTTCGAGATCGGGTGGTCGGGCGCCAGGCCCAGGAAGCTGGCGCCGAACAGGGTGTCGGGCCGGGTGGTGTAGATTTCGACGCCGGATTCGTAACCAGCGGGAGCCTGGCCGGCGAAGGCCCAGGTCATCTGCAGACCCTTGGACCGACCGATCCAGTTCTCCTGCATCAGCCGGACCTTCTCGGGCCAGCGGTCCAGGGTCTTCAGACCATCGATCAGATCATCTGCATAGTCGGTGATGCGCAGGAACCACTGGTTCAGCTTGCGCTTCTCGACCACCGCGCCCGAGCGCCAGCCCCGTCCGTCGATGACCTGTTCATTGGCCAGGACGGTGTTGTCGACCGGATCCCAGTTGACGACCCCGTCCTTGCGATAGACCAGACCGCGCCGATACAGCTCCAGGAACCAGGCCTGCTGCTTGCCGTAGTATTCCGGGTCGCAGGTGGCGAACTCGCGCGACCAGTCCAGCGACAGGCCCAGCAGCTTCAGCTGTTCGCGCATCGTCGCGATGTTGGAATAGGTCCAGCCCTTCGGGTGGATGCCGCGCTCCATGGCCGCGTTCTCGGCCGGCATGCCGAAGGCGTCCCAGCCCATCGGGTGCAGAACGTCGTACCCTTGCGCGCGCTTTGACCGCGCCACCACGTCGCCCATCACATAGTTTCGGGCGTGACCCATGTGGATGGCGCCCGACGGATAGGGGAACATCTCTAGCACATAGTATTTCGGACGGCCGGTATCCTTCGTCACGAAGGCGGAGGCCTCGGCCCAGCGGGCCTGTTGGCGAGGTTCGGCGGTCTTGGGTTCGTAACGGGCCACGGTCGTCCTGAAAGTCAGAAGGGCGCTGACGCCCTCCAGACTGAACTAGCCCGAAGGACGACAGCGCCCAAGAAGTAATGCGTCCCACAAACTCTTGGGCGCGTCGCGCTCAAGTAGCCCGAAGGGCGATAGCGCCTACAAAGAACCTAATGCGGGCGATCAGCCAGCATTAGACAGGTTCAGCTGGCGCGCCTTGGTCAGGATGGCGTTTTCCAGATCGGCCTCGGTCTGGGCGGCGACCGGGGCGGCGGTCCATTGCCCATCGGCGCCCTTTACTTCCTTGGTCACCGTGACGTTCAGCGCGTCGGCGCGCAGACGGGTGTCCAGGATGAAGACGGTCGCCTTGAAGCGCTCGTTCGGCGTCTGGGGGTTGATGTACCAGTCGTAGTTGATGACGCCGCCCCACGGATCGGCGGTCAGCAGCGGCATGAAGCTGAGGGTGTCGAGCGAGGCGCGCCACAGGAAGGCGTTGACGCCGATGCCCTGTTGCACGTTCGTCTTGGGCGCAGACTTCTCGCCGCCGACGAAGGGAATGCTTGAGCAGGCCGACAGCGACGCGCCAAGGGCCACGCCCGAGACCAGGACGACCGCGACGTTCCGAACCAGGGCCTTGTTGAGGCTCATCAAGAGAAGTCTCCGTAAACTCAGGGACGCGCGGGCCTCGCCCACACGCGCGCACGGCCAAGGAAGAATGCCGACTGCGGGGTTCTATAACACGGTGAAAAGGGGCGATGACAAGGCGAAGTCTGCGGCGGTCGCATCCGGCGTCGCGCTGTTTTGCGACAGGACCATGTCATCCAGCGGGATTCCGTCCAAATCCCGTGACGCTTGAGACACATGCATCGACAACAATGCGCGGGAACCTTGTTATCGAGCGGTCATTCCGTTGACCGCGAGGACACCCGGTGTCTAATCGCCTCGCTCACGACCATATAAGGTCGGTTCAGGGTTGAAACGCCGCGTCATGGCGGGGTTCGAAGGATTTGGTATGCGGTTCGGTGGTTTTCTGGCTGTGATGATGGCGACGACGGCGATGGCCGCGTCGACGTCGGCGCTTGCCCAGAGCACGTCCACAGTCTCGCTGTCGGAGGCCCAGGCCGCCCAGCGCAACGCCCCCGCTCCCCAACGTCGGGGTCTGCGCCTGAACGACAACGGTCGCTGGGGCCTGGACTTCAATCTGAACCAGCCCGTCGGTCGCGAGACCGATTGGGGCGATGTCGAAGCGGGCGCCTATTACCGTCTGAACGACCGCCTGCGCGTCGGCGCCGCCGCCGCCGTGGGCGCACCCGAGGCCGATCCGGCCCGTGCGCCAGAAACCAATGGCCGCGCCCAGCCGCGCGTGCGCCTGGAAACGATCTTCAAGTTCTGATTTCGACCCGGTCTGTCAGCGGAACGCCGACTGGATCGCGTCGATCGCCGCCAGACCGCAGGCCCCTGTGGCTTGGAGGCGTGCTGCGTTGGCGGCCTTGATCCCGCCCAAGGCATAGACGGGCAGGGGAACGCTCTGCGCTCTTTCCTGAAACGCCACGAGACCCAACGATGGCTTGTCGGCCGAGGCGCCGCCGGCGGGGAAGACCGGTGACAGGATCAGGGCGTCGAGCGCCTGGATCGATGTGGGCCCGCCATGCCAGGCTGCGGTAATCATCCAGCGAGGGTGCGCCGCCCGGATCGCGGGCGCGCTGTGGGCCTCGCGCTCAGGCAAGTGGACGCCGTCGGCGACGAGGGTCTGAGCCAGATCCGCGTCCAGCCCAACCAGCAGGGTCACGCCGCGATCTGTCGTCGCCTCGCGCAGACGACGGCCGGTTTCGACCGCGTCGGTCGCGCCGAACGCCCGATAGACCACCGCCGATCCGGTCGGCAGGCGGAACGCCGTCTCCCATGGGCGGGGCGTGCGATCCGGGTCGGTGAAGAACAGCAGCGGCGGCAGGCCGGCGACCTGCGGGCTGACAGCGGCGGCGGCGCGGTTTAGAGCGGTGGCCGCATCCCAGAGCGCGCGTGCATCGTCGCTGTAACCGGCCGGCAGGATCATGACCCCTTCTTCCTCCGCTTTACCTCCGTCGTCCATCGCCGAAAGGGTCACCGCCGTCCGCGCCCGCATCGACGCCGCCTGCCGCGCGGCCGGTCGCGATCCGGGCGACGTGACGCTGACAGCCGTATCAAAGACCCAGCCGCCCGAGGCCATCGACGCGATCCTGGGAACAGGCCAGCGAATCTTTGGCGAGAATCGGGTGCAGGAGGCTCAGGGGCGATGGACGGAACGCCGCGCGACGTCGCCGGACCTGGAACTTCGGTTGATCGGGCCGTTGCAAACGAATAAGGGCGAGGACGCCGTCGACCTGTTCGACGTGATCGAGACGCTGGATCGGGAGAAGCTGGCCCGCGCCCTGGCGCAGGCGGCCGAGAAACGCGGCCGATCGCCGCGCGTGCTGGTTCAGGTCAATACCGGCGCGGAGCCTCAGAAGGCCGGCGTCTTGCCCGATGCGGCCGACTCCCTGATCGTGGCCGCGCGCGAGACCTATGGGCTGACGGTCGACGGTTTGATGTGCATTCCCCCGGCGGATCAGGACGCAGAGCCGCATTTCAAGATGTTGCGCCATCTGGCTGATCGGAATGGCCTGTCGGTCCTGTCGATGGGGATGAGCGGCGACTATGAGACCGCGATCCGGTGCGGCGCGACCCATGTGCGGGTCGGAACCGCGTTGTTCGGGGAACGAAATCGACCTTAAAGCCCCTCTAGCTCGTAACCCGATGTGAATTCGCACCCCCAAGCCTTGGCGCGGGGGCCAAGCCTCGCCATTGTCTGTTCATGCCCACGCCCAAGACCATTCTGATCATCGACGACGACGACGACCTGCGCGAGGCGTTGGCCGAGCAGTTGAACCTGCACGAAGAGTTCAAGACCCAGCAGGCTGCGACCGCGACCGACGGGGTGCGAATGGGGCGCGAGATCCGCGCCGACCTGATCCTGCTGGACGTGGACCTGCCTGACATGGACGGTCGCGAAGCCTGTCGCCTGTTGCGCAAGGACGGGGTCTCGACCCCGGTCATCATGCTGACGGCGCAGTCGGCCGATGCTGACGCCATCCTGGGTCTGGACGCCGGCGCCAACGACTATGTCACCAAGCCCTTCCGGTTCGCGGTGCTGCTGGCCCGCATCCGCGCCCATCTGCGCAGCCACGAACAGTCCGAGGATGCGGTCTTCTCCATCGGCCCCTACGAGTTTCGTCCTGCCGCCAAGGTGCTGATGGACGCCAAGGGCAAGAAGGTGCGGTTGACCGAGAAGGAAACCAATATCCTGAAGTATCTCTATCGCGCCGGGGCCAAGCCCGTGTCGCGCGAGGAGCTGCTGACCGAGGTTTGGGGCTACAACGCCGGGGTCACGACCCACACGCTGGAAACCCACATCTATCGCCTGCGCCAGAAGATCGAGCCGGAGCCGGGCCACGCACGCCTTCTGCTGACCGACGCGGGCGGATACCGGCTGCAGCCGTAGGGCTCAGTCGGTCGTCATCGTGCGGATCGTGAACATCGGCAGGAAGACGTGCACCAGGGGACCGATGGTCACGGCGTAAAGCACCGTGCCCAGCCCGACCGAGCCGCCCAGCAGCCAGCCGACGGCGATGACGGCCAGCTCGATACTGGTCCGCACCCATTTGACCGGCCAGCCGGTGCGGGCGACGATGCCGGTCATCAGGCCGTCGCGCGGGCCGGGGCCAAGGCCGGCGCCGATATAGGCCCCGCTGGCGACGCCGTTCAGAACGATCCCGCCGATCAGCAGGCCTGCTTGCAGCGGTAGTCCTAGGTCCGACGGGATCCAGTCCAGGCCAAGGTTGGCGACCGTGCCGATGACCAGAACATTGGCGACCGTGCCGATTCCCGGCTTCTGGCGCAGGGGAATCCACAGCAGCAACACGGCCATACCGATCAGATTGACGACCAGACCGAAGCTGATTCCGGCAGGTCCTGCGAACCGCTCGAATACGCCCTGGTTCAACACGTCCCAAGGATCCAGCCCCAGATCGGCGCGCACGATCAGGGCGATGGACAGGCCATAGAGAACGAGGCCGGCGAAGAGCTGGATCAGGCGACGGGTCATAAACGACCCAAATGCGCCAAACCGGCTATGGAAAAAAGGTCCAGTCATGCCATTCTGGCCTGATGTCACCCCGGTCCATCGGTCTTGTCTCCCTGACCCGCCATCTCGGCGCCTGGCGCGCGCCGGGCGCCGGGGCCGCCTATCGCCAGCTGGCGGAGGCGGTACGACTGCTGATCCTGGACGGTCGACTGCCTTTGGCGGCGCGGTTGCCGGGCGAGCGCGAACTGGCGCAGGCGCTGGGTTTGAGCCGCACGACCGTGTCGGCCGCCTATGGACGACTGCGGGATGACGGCTTTCTGACGGGCGGGCAGGGGGCGGCGGCGCGCACAAGCCTGCCGGCCGGGCCGGGACCAGGGCGAGAGGCGGCCCCAGAAGTGTTCACCAAGTCGGGCCTGATCGATCTGACCGCCGCCGTCCTGCCGGCCGATCCGAATGTCCATGCCGCCTATGTGCGTGCGCTGGAGCGATTGCCGGCGAACCTGCCCGGTCACGGTTACGAGACGGCGGGACTGGAGGAGCTGCGCGAAGCGGTGGCGGCGGGATACCGGCGGCGCGGCCTGGCGACCTCGCCGGGGCAGATCCTGATCACCCACGGCGCCCACAACGGCCTGGTCCATCTGCTGCGGCTGACGACGCGGCCCGGCGCCCCGGTGGTGTTCGATCATCCCACCTATCCCCAGGCCATCGACGCCATGCTGGCGGCGGGCGGTCGCGCCGTGCCGGTGGCCTTGCCCGACGGCGAGAACGAGGAGGGCTGGGACGTCGAGGGGCTGATCTCGGCCTGTCGCAGCAGCGGCGCGGCGATGGCCTATCTGGTGCTGGACCACAACAATCCGACGGGACGGATGATGCGGGCGTCGGATCGGACGCGGCTGCTGGCGGGGTTGAAGGGGTCCGAAACCTTGCTGGTGCTGGACGAGACTCTCGTCGAACTGACCTTGAGCGGACCCCCGGCGCTCAGCGCCTCCGCCGTCGATGCGCCGCGCATGGTTCGGCTGGGCTCGATGTCCAAGAGCGTCTGGGGCGGCCTGCGAATCGGCTGGATCCGCGCCGACCGGGCGGTGATCCAGCGCCTGGCCCAGAGCCGCGCCAGTTTCGACCTGGGCGTGCCGATTCTGGAGCAGTTGGCGGCGGTCGAGCTGTTGAGCGACGGCGGAAAGGCGCTGGCCGTGCGACGGCCCCTGCTGCGGGCGCGACGTGATCATCTGCGCGCGCGGTTGGCCGAACGGTTGCCCGACTGGGCCTGCCCGCGACCGGCCGGCGGCCTGTCGCTATGGGCGCGGTTGCCTGCCCCGATCAGTTCTGCCCTGACGATCCGGGCCGAGGCCGAAGGCCTGCGCCTCGCCGCCGGTCCGCGATTCGGCGTCGACGGCGCCTTCGAACGCCGCCTGCGCCTGCCCTACACCTTGCCGGAAGACCAGCTGGACGAGGCGGTGACCCGCCTGGCCCGCGCGGCGAAGAAGGCCGGCCGAGGCGCAAAGACCGTAACGGCGACCAAGCCGGTCGCCGTCTATTAGGGATCAGACGCTGAGATCGACCGTCACGGGCGCATGGTCACTCGGCCGTTCCCATTCGCGGACGTCGTCGTGGATGCGGGCGGTGTCTTTGACTACGGCCGGCGTCAGACCGGGCGAGGTCCAGATGTGGTCAAGGCGCAGGCCGCGGTTGGACTTGCGGAAGTCGGCGGCGCGATAGCTCCACCAGCTGGCCAGTTTCTGCGGCTCTGGGAAACGGTCGCGCAGGACGTCTGCGAAACCGCCCGTTTCCTGAAGCCGGTTCAGGGTTTCGACCTCCAGCGGGGTGTGGCTGACAATCTTGGACATGTAGCGGTGGTTCCACACGTCGCCCTCGCCCGGCGCGATGTTGAAATCGCCGGCCATGACCAGGGGGCGGGACTTGTCCTGCTTGGCCACGATGGCGGTCAGCTGTTCGTAGAAGTCCATCTTGTGATCGAACTTGGGGTTCAGCGCGCGGTCGGGCACGTCGCCGCCGGCGGGGATGTAGAAGTTCTGGACATCGATCCCCGCGACGCGGGCGGACACACAGCGGGCGTGGCCCAGCTTGCAGACCTGGAAGGTGTCGCTGTCCTCAAGCGGCAGGCGGCTGGCGATGGCCACGCCGTGCCAGCCCTTCTGGCCCGCGACGCGCAGATGGGGCATGCCCATGTCCTCGAAGGCGCCGCGCGGAAACTGGTCCGTGGTGCATTTGATCTCCTGCAGCATCAGGACATCGGGCGCGCGCTCTTCGACGAAGCGCGCGACCTGGTCGATGCGCAGGCGGACGGAGTTGATGTTCCAGGTGGCGAGGCGAAGGGTCATCCCTCCGTCTAGCAGGCGCGCGGCGTAAAAAAAGCCCGGCCGCAACGGGCCGGGCTATGGGAGGTTCGTCTCTCTCGCCGCCGGGGAGGGGATATTGTCCGTGGCGGTAGAACGGCCGCCGCCGTTCATGTGCCCAAAGTGTCACTCGCGAACATAAAAGTCAAACCGTCACAGTCAACGCTTGCGCGTGCCCATTATGAAACAGTCCGAGGTCGGATCAGTCCGGCGTGTTGCGCGTCAGAGGGGCCGTCGCCCATTCTCCACGCCATTCGTAGGTCAAGGTCACGCAATGGCGATAGGCGCCGTCCGACCACCGTCCGACCGCCTGCATGGTTAAAGGGCGCGGCGCCCGCACCCGGCTCATGATCAGCCAGACTTCGTCGGAGCCGGGGCACAGGGCGCGAGCCAGCCCGCGGCCGTCGCCGTCCTGATCCACGCCATAGATGTCGTTCTCCTCGGCGCCCGGCGGCAGGGCGCGTCTCGCCGCATCGGGGCCGCCACGCGTGAAGCCGGCCGTGCCGCGCGCCGAGGTGGAATAAAGCTTTTCGACCTGGACCGCGCCGAACAGGCCGCGCCGGACCTCCAACGTCACGCCCTTGGTCAGGGCCTGGGTGATACGGTCCGACGCATTGTAGGACAGGAACCGGGTGTCGGCCTGAGCCGGCGCAGCGGCTGAAACCACTGCGGCGAGAGCGAGGGCGGAGGCGATGAAACGGCGCATGCGTCCCTCTTCGTCAGGCTTTGCGGCGAGAACTAGGCTTCGCCCCGATCAGTGCTCGCCAAGGCAGCGCAGGGCGACTTCCAGATTGCGCAGGCCGTCCTCGCCGGTGACCGCCGGTGTTTCGCCTGTCTTGATGGCGTGGGCGAAGGCTTCCAGTTCCTTGCGAAGGGGCTCGGCCGGCCAACTGTTCAGCATCCGGGTGGAATAGGAGCCGTCGGGCTGCTGTCCGAAATATTCGGTGACCTGGCGGGTGATCAGGTCGGCGACGATGAATTTGGTCTTGGTCGCGACCTGAAGCGTGCGGGTCTTGTAGGGGGTGACCCAGTTGGTGGTGATGTGGGCGATCACCCCATTGTCCAGCCGGAACTGCAGCAGGGCCGTGTCCTCGCGGTCGGCGCGGGTGCGGGCCAGTTGCGGCTGGACCTCGACGATTTCGGAGCCGGTCAGGTGGCGGATGATGTCGATGTCGTGGACCGCCAGGTCGATGACAACCCCGACCTCGCCCATGCGCGGCGGGAAGGGGCCGACGCGGGTGATCTGGATCGAGATGATCTCGTCGTCGGCGACGGCGCGCTTGACCGTCTCGACCGCCGGATTGAACCGCTCGACCTGGCCGACCATCAGGACGCGGTCGTTGGCTTTGGCGGCGTCGATCATGCGCTGGGCGTCAGCGACGCTGGCGGCGATCGGTTTCTCAACCAGGACGTGGACGCCCTTTTCCAGCAGGGCCACGCCGATCTCGGCATGGAAGCGGTTGGGCGTGGCCACGATGGCGGCGTCGAGACCGGCGTCGACGAAGGCTTGGGCCGTCGTGACCGCGTTCGCCTCATAGGCGGCGGCGACGCCCTCGGCGGTCACCGCGTCGGGATCGAAGACGGTGGTCAGGTCGAACTCGCGCATCTCCGAGGCGACGCGCGCATGGTTGCGGCCCATGACGCCGACGCCGGCGACGCCGATCTTGAGGGCGGGAGTGTTCGGCATCAGGTTCAACCCTTGTAGCTGGAGACGGCGGCGATGACCTTGTCCTGGGTCGCCTCGTCCAGATCGGCGTGCATCGGCAGGCTGATGACCCGGTCCTTGAGCCGTTCGGTTACGGGAAGGCCGCCCTCGCCGCGCGGGAAGCGCTGATAGGCCGGCTGAAGATGCATGGGCACCGGATAATAGACGGCGGTGGGCACGCCCTGATCCTTGAGGTGGGCCGCCAGACCGTCCCGATCCTCATGCTCGACCGTATATTGGGCCCAGATCGAAACGCCGCCGTCGATCACATGGGGCACGGCCGCGACGTGGGGCGCCAGCTTCTCGTTGTAGCGCGCGGCGATCCGGTTGCGCCATTCGATCTCCTGTCCGAAGACGTTCAGCTTCTCGATCAGGATGGCGGCCTGGATGGTGTCCAGGCGGCTGTTCATGCCGATGCGCATGGCCAGGTATTTGGGGTCGTGGGCGAACGCTGCGGCGCCCGCCTGAAGGTCCTTGGCGACGACCTTGCCGTGGACGCGCAGCGAATCCATCTCCTGCGCCAGGTCGTCGTCGTCGGTCAGCACCGCCCCGCCGTCGCCATAGCAACCCAAGGGCTTGGCCGGAAAGAAGCTGGTCGTGGTGACGTCGGCCCATTTCAGCGGGTGGTCGCCGTTCAAGGTGCAGCCGAAGCCCTGTGCCGAATCCGAGATCAGCTTCAATCCGTGGCGGTCGCAGATCGCGCGGATGGCGGGATAGTCGGCTGGTTGGCCGAACAGATCGACGGCGATGACCACCTTGGGCGTCAGGCGACCCTCGGCCTTGACCGCCGCGATGGCGGCTTCCAGGTGCGCGGGGTCCATATTGTAGGTGCGCGGATCGACATCCACGAACACGGGCGAGGCGCCCAGCCAAGGCACGACCTCGGCCGTGGCGGTGAAGGTGAAGCTGGGGCAGAAGACCGCGTCGCCCGTCCTTATGCCCCAGGCGATCAGGGGCAGGATCAGGGCGTCCGTGCCGTTGCCGCAGCCCAGGGCGTGTTTGGCCTGACCGAAGGCGGCGAGGTCGGATTCGAACTGGCGGACCTGCGGGCCCATGACCCAGGCGCCGCCGACGACGGCCTCCTGAACGGCGGCCTCGATCTTGCCGGCGAGACGCAGGCGCTGGGCCTGAAGGTCGATGAAGGGGATCATGAGGGACGCTCTCCACGGGGGATCGGGCGGCGGCTCGACAAGGACGGGCCGCGAATGTCGGGCCGTCCTAGCAAGATCGCGCGCAGGGGCCAAATCGCGCGGCGTCACATCGCGTTGCCCTTTGCTACCGCTTCATACCCTTGGCGCCCGCCCGGTTGCGCCTTAAGCCGACACAATGATCACGCTCGCCGCCGCCCGGATCAGGGTCTCGAACTGGCTGTTCGACCATGCCTTGCCGCTGTGGGCCGACAAGGGCGTGGACGCGCAAGGCCGCTTCTTCGAGCAGCTTCACTTCGACGGTCGACCCGTCACGGGCGTGCGCCGCCGCACCCGCGTTCAGGCCCGCCAGATCTATGTCTTCTGCGAAGCGGCCGCCCTGGGTTGGGAGCAGGGACGAGCCCCGGCCCTGGCGGGGCTAGACTGTATGATCTCGACCTTTCGCAGGGACGACGGTCTCTGGGTCGCGGCGACCGACGACGCCGGCGCGGTGATCGATGAGACACCTGATCTCTATGACATGGCGTTTGTGCTGTTCGCCCTTGCGGCCTCGCATCGGGTGCTGGGCGATCCGCGTGCGTGGCCGTTGGCGCTGGAGACCGTGACGGCGATCAATTTCAAGATGGCGTCGCCGCATGGCGGTTGGGAGGAGGGCCTGCCGCCGCGCCTGCCGCGCCGCCAGAACCCGCATATGCACATGCTGGAGGCCATGCTGGCCTGGCAGGCGACTGCGCCCGATCCGGCGTTCGAGGCGGCGGCCCAGGTTTCGCTTGATCTCTGTCGGCGTCATTTCCTGATCGACGGGGCGGTCCGGGAGTATTTCACCGACGATTGGCTGGTGGACCCCAAAGAGGGTCACGTCATCGAGCCGGGCCATCTGCAAGAATGGGCTTGGCTCTTTAAGCAGGCGGGTGATCTCGGCCCAGGTGCAGGCGTGGCCGAAGGGCTTCATCGCCGCGCGGTGGCGCAAGGCCGTTGCGATGGTTTCACCATCCGCGAGATCGACCCGTCCGGCGCGCCTCTGGACGCCGGTCGTCGGCTGTGGGCCCAGACCGAAGCCATTCGCACAGGCCTGAGTTTTGGCGACGCCGCCACCCCGGTCCTGATCGCCAAGGTCTTCGAGACCCATCTGGCCACCGACGTTCCGGGCCTGTGGGTGGACAGTTATGATGCTGACGGTCGGTCGCATGACCAGGCCGTACCGGCGTCCAGCCTGTACCACCTGATGACGGCCTTTTCCGAAGTCCTGAGATACGAAGCATGAACCGTATTCCCGCCGCCTTTCTGGATCGGGACGGCGTGCTGATCGAGGACAGCGGCTATCCGCATCGGCCCGAGCATCTGAAGCTGATCCCCGGCGCGGCGGCGGCTGTGCGACGCATGAAGCAGGGCGGCTATCGCACCGTCATCGTCACCAATCAGTCGGGCGTGGCGCGGGGTCTGTTCAGCGAGGCTCAGATGAACGCCTTCAATGACTTGCTGGTCGCCCGGCTGGCCCAGGACGGCGCCGTCATCGATGCGGTCTATGCCGCGCCCTTCCACCCCGATGCGGTCGAGGCGCGTTATCGCCATCCCGATCATCCCGACCGCAAGCCTAACCCCGGCATGTTGCTGCGCGCCATCGCCGAGCAGGATCTGGACCCGCCGCGATCCTTCATCATCGGCGACCAGAAGCGCGATCTGCAGGCGGGCGAGCGGGCAGGCGTGGCGGGGTTCCTGTTCGAGGGCGGCGATCTGGACGCCTTCGTGCGCGATGTGGTGGGTCTCTAAAGACCGGGCGTCGCATTTCCTTGCCCGGTGAATTACTCTGATCGAAAATCGGAGGAGATCGCCAATGAACGCGCCTTATCCATTCGTCGAACGGCGCTGGACCTCGCCGGATGGTCTCAGCCTGTTCGCGCGCGACTATGCGCCCGGTCCCGGCGTCGCGCGTCCGCCGGTCATCGCCATCCACGGCCTGACCCGCAACAGCGCCGATTTCGAAGCCATTGCGCCCTTATTGGCCCAGAGCGGGCGGCGGGTGCTGGCGGTGGACGTGCGCGGGCGCGCCCGGTCGGATCGTGCGCCCGACCCCATGACCTATATGCCCGATGTCTATGCGAAGGATGTGTTGGCCCTGATGGAGCAGTCGGGGATCGACCGTGCGATCTTCCTTGGCACCTCCATGGGCGGACTGATCACCATGGCGCTGGCGGCTATGAAGCCCAAGGCGGTGGTTGCGGCGATCCTGAACGACATCGGGCCGGAAGTGGCGCCGGAAGGGTTGGCGCGCATCGCCGCCTATAGCGGTCAGCCGGTCGAGATCGGGTCGTGGGCCGATGCGGCGGCCTATGCGAAGCGGATCAATGCGGTCGCCTTTCCGCACTATTCGGAAGCGGACTGGGACGCCTTTGCCCGGCGCGTCTTCCGCCAGCAGCCGGATGGGGAGATCGGGCTGGACTACGACCCGGACATCGCCGTGCCGATCCGCGCGGCGGGGGCCAAGGCGCTGGTTCCCAACCTGTGGCCCATGTTCCGGCGGCTGGCGCGCAAGAGGCCGACCCTGCTGGTGCGCGGCGCCAACTCGGACCTGCTGAGCGCCGACATCGCCGGGCGGATGAAGAAGGCCGCGCCATCCATGGCCTATGTCGAGGTTCCCGGCATCGGCCACGCCCCCATGCTGGACGAGCCGGAGGCCCGGGCGGCGATCTTCGAGTTCCTGTCCGAAGTCGATTAGTCCTTGGTGGGATCGACCTGCGACGCATCCCCATAGGTCAGGGCCAGGAAGACGTCCTCCAGGTCCGGATCCTCGGTGGTGATGTCGGCGATGGTGACGCCGGCGGCGCGGACGGCGTTGATCACCTGTTCCACCGACGACTGACCCTTCTTGTAGGTCACGGCGAAGGCGCCGCCCGGACGAGGCGTGACCTGGAAGCCGTCAAGGATCGGCGGAGTCATCTGCGGCGTCTCTGGGGTCACGACCACATTGCGGCTGTCCAGACGACGCAGAAGCTGCGGCGTCGGTTCGCAGGCCACGACCTCGCCCCGGTTGACGATGGCGATGGTGTCGCAGAGCTCCTGCGCCTCTTCCAGGTAGTGGGTGGTCAGGACGATGGTCACGCCCTCGGCGTTGATCTGGCGAACATAGGCCCACAGCTGGCGGCGCAGTTCGACGTCCACGCCGGCCGTCGGTTCGTCCAGGATCAGGATCGGCGGATTGTGGACCAGGGCCTTGGCCACCATCAGGCGACGCTTCATGCCGCCGGACAGGGCGCGGACATAGGCGTTGGCCTTGTCCGACAGACCCAGTGCCGCCAGCAGTTCGTCCGACCGGCGCTCGTTCTTGGGCACGCCATAAAAGCCGGCCTGGACCTCCAGCGACTCGCGCGGGGTGAAGAAGACGTCGGCGACGATCTCCTGCGGCACGACGCCCAGGGCGGCGGCGGCGTCGCGCGGCTCCTTGTCGATGTCGCGACCCCAGATTTTCACCGAGCCTTCCGACTTTTTCACCACCCCGGCCAGGATGTTGATCAGGGTGGACTTGCCGGCGCCGTTCGGCCCCAGTAGGCCGAAGACCGAGCCGCGCGGAATGACCAGATCGACCCCGCGCAGGGCCGTCTTGGGCGCGGCCTTCTTGGAGCCGGCATAGGTCTTTTTCAGCCCGTGTACCTCAATGGCGTTGTCGGGCAGGGCGGGGGTCTCTGACATGATCGGCTATTCACTCGGGCGGGACGGCGAGCGGCATAGGTAGGGCGCGCGGCCGCATTCGCCAACCTGTCCCACGGCGATGATGCGACAAGTGTGCCTGTCCTTGTGTCAATGATGCTTGACTAACTAGAAATCGATGTCTAGGTTGCTTGTCATAAAGACAACCTAGCTTGATGGAGACAGCCAATGACAACCGTTCAAAAAGCCAAGACGCCCCTGACCCGCACCCGCCTGATCGGCTTCGTCGCCATGGCCGTCTGCGCCATCGGCTACGTCGGCGGGGGACTGGCGCTGCTGGCGGGCAAGACCGGTCAGATCGAGATGACGCATGCCGCCATCGCCGGAGCCGCCTTGTTGGTCATCGGCGAAATCGGCCTGTGGGTCGGCGCCGCCTGCCTGGGTCTGACCCTGTTCAAGAAGCGCAAGGCGATGCTGAACCGTCTTCTGGGCCGTCGCCCGGCGGCGCCCACCGAGGTTTGACCTTCGGGGCCGGTCCGCCTAGGAAGCCCGCAAGCCTTCCACACCGGACCGCATCATGCCCCCCCGCCATTCCGACGCCATCATCCCGCCGCCCGAAGAGATCGTGGTCTCCACCAAGCGCGTGGCCTGCGACGGTGGCGGTGGTGCGCTGGGTCACCCGCTGGTCTATATGGACATGGGCGAGGACGACTTCATCGAGTGCGGCTATTGCGACCGGCGTTTCGTCCTGTCGGCCCATCCGCAAGACGAGAACGAATATCTGAGCCCGGCGGCCCGCGCGCCCGAGGCCCACTGAGCCCGAGGCCTACTGAGTTCGTAACCTCAGTTCAGTCGCGGTGTGACGGCGTCTGGGTCTATAGAGCGCTAACACGCTGTTCGGACGGAGACGAGCCTTGCGCTATCTGCACACCATGGTCCGGGTAAAGGACATCGACGCCTCGCTGCATTTCTACTGCGACCTGTTGGGTCTACAGGAGGTGCGGCGCACCGAGAACGAGGCGGGGCGGTTCACCCTGGTCTTCCTCGCCGCGCCCAAGAACCTGGCGCAATCGGCGGCGGAACGCTGTCCTGAAGTCGAGCTGACCTTCAACTGGGACCCGGAAGAGTACCAGGGCGGCCGCAACTTCGGCCATCTGGCCTACAAGGTCGATGACATCTACGCTGCCTGCCAGACGCTGATGGACGGCGGGGTGACGATCAACCGCCCGCCGCGCGACGGCAACATGGCCTTCGTTCGCTCGCCCGACGGCATTTCCATCGAACTGCTGCAGGAAGGCGCGCCGCTGGCGCCGGCCGAGCCCTGGGTCTCGATGCCCAATACCGGAGCATGGTGATGCGTGCGGGGCTATCGCTGGCCTTGGCGGGGTTGGCCCTGACCCTGTCGGCCTGCGCCTCGACCACCGAGAGCAATACGGGCCGCACGGCGACGGAGCAGCTTCTTCTGGCGCGGGCGTCGGACAAGGCGGTCGAAGGCCTGGTCTTGCCGCTGCCGCTCGGCGCCTCGGTCTTCGTCGATGACGCCTATTTCCAGGGCGAGGGCACGCGCTACGCCGTCAGCGCCATTCGCAGCGGCATCTCCGACGCCGGTTTCAGCCTGGCCCGCAACAAGGACGAGGCGAATGCGGTGTTCGAGATCCGCGCGGGCGCCCTGTCGCTGGAGCAGATGCGGCGCGTGTTCGGCATTCCCGAGATGCGGATCCCGATCAATGAGACGCTGAACGTCGTCTCCCTGCCGGAACTGTCGGTCTACAGCCACCGCGACCGGGTCGGCGTCGCCGAGTTTTCGGGCTTCCTCTACGAGGCCAAGACGGGCGCGCCGCTGGGCGCCGTGGTGCCGATGATCGGGACCTATCGCATCCGCAGCCACAAGGCCTTCATGGTGGTGGCCTGGGGCCAGCAGCAGGCTCAGCCGGGTCAGCGCGATCCCGGATCGAGCTGGACCGAATTCTGACGCTGACGCGGGGGCTTTCGACCCCTATGTTCCGGCCATGACCGAGACCGCTGCGCCCGAAACGACCGAGACCGAACATCCCCAAGATCGGGCCCTGACGCAGGACGGCCCCGCGTTGCGGCTGTGGATGATCGACGCCTCGGCCTATATTTTCCGCGCCTATCACGCCCTGCCGCCGCTGACGCGTAAGTCCGACGGCCTGCCAGTGGGCGCGGTTCAGGGCTACTGCAACATGTTGTGGAAGCTGCTGCAGGACATGAAGGGGGCGGATGGCCCGACCCATTTGGTTGCGATTTTTGACCATTCGGAGAAGACGTTCCGCAACACCCTGTACGACCAATACAAGGCCCACCGTCCGCCGCCGCCCGAGGATCTGATCCCGCAGTTTCCGCTGGTGCGCGAGGCGACGGCGGCGTTCGGGGTGCATTGTGTGGAACTGCCGGGCTACGAGGCCGACGACCTGATCGCCACATACGCCTGCAAGGCGCGCGATGCGGGCGGCGAGGCGGTGATCGTCTCGTCCGACAAGGATCTGATGCAGCTGATCGGCGGCGGCGTCGTGATGTGGGATCCGATGAAGGACCGGCGTCTGGCCGAAGCCGAGGTGTTCGAGAAGTTCGGGGTCGGGCCCGAGAAGATGGTCGATTTGCAGGCCCTGATCGGCGACAGCGTCGACAACGTGCCCGGAGCCCCCGGCATCGGGCCGAAGACGGCGGCCCAGCTGCTGGACGAATACGGCGATCTGGACACACTTCTGGCCCGTGCAGGCGAGATCAAACAGCCCAAGCGGCGCGAGACCCTGATCGCCTTCGCCGATCAGATCCGTCTGTCGCGCGAACTGGTGCGCCTGACCTGCGATGCGCCGGCGCCCGAGCTGATCGACGACTTCGCCGTGCGCGATCCCGATCCCGAAATCCTGTCGGCCTTTCTGGAGACGATGGAGTTCCGCTCGCTTCAGCGCCGCGTCGGTGACGGCAAGGCCGGCCCCAGCGACGTCTCGGCCTTTGCGCCCAAGCGCGCGCCGAACTTGAACGCCCCCGTCGCCACGCCGCGTTACGGACAGGTCGTGGAAGGCCCGGCCGAGGTCCAGACCTTCGATCTCGCCGTCTATGAATGCGTCCAGACCGAAGAAGCGCTGGACCGTTGGATCGCGCGGGCGACCGAGGTCGGCGTCGTCGGCTTCGACACCGAGACCGACGCCCTGTCGGCGACCCATGCGGGCCTGTGCGGCGTGTCGTTGGCCGTGGGGCCGAACGAGGCCTGCTACATCCCCCTGACGCACGAGCACGAGCCGCAGGCGAACGACGGCGGCCTGTTCGGTGAACCGGAAGAGGCGCGCGAGCCGATCCATCAGCTGGAAAAGCCCACGACCCTGGCGAAACTGAAGACGCTGCTGGAAGACCCGTCGGTTCTGAAGGTGTTGCAGAACGCCAAATACGACATCGCCGTCATGGCGCGCCGGGGCATTCGCGTCGCGCCCTATGACGACACCATGCTGATCTCCTACGTTTTGGAGGGCGGGCTGCACGGGCATGGGATGGACGAGCTGTCGCGCCTGCACCTGGGCCACGAGCCGATTCCGTTCAAGCGGGTGGCGGGGACCGGCAAGAACCAGAAATCCTTCAAGCACGTCGCCCTGAAACCAGCGGCGGAATATGCGGCCGAGGATGCGGACGTGACGCTGCGGCTCTGGCGCATCCTCAAGCCCCGATTGGCGCGCGAGGGACTGTCCACGGTCTATGAGACGCTGGAACGCGGCATGCCGACCGTGCTGGCGGACATGGAGCTGAGCGGCGTCCGCATCGATCCCGATCGTCTGAAGCGGCTGTCCAGCGAGTTCGGCCTGCGCATGGCCGAGCTGGAGGCCCAGGCCCACGAGATCGCCGGACGGCCCTTCAACATCGGCTCGCCGCGTCAGATCGGCGAAATCCTGTTCGGCGAGCTGAACCTGCCGGGCGGCAAGAAGACCGCCTCGGGTCAATGGGGCACGGACGCCAGCGTGCTGGAGGAGCTGGCCCAAAACCCCGGCGTGGGCCACGATCTGCCGCGCGTCCTGCTGGACTGGCGCCAGCTGTCCAAGCTGAAGGGCACCTACACCGACGCCCTGACCGCCGCCGCCGACCCCAAGACTGACCGCGTCCACACCAGCTATCAACTGGCCGCCGCCACCACCGGCCGTCTGGCGTCCAGCGACCCCAATCTTCAGAACATCCCGATCCGCACCGAGACCGGCCGCGAAATCCGCCAGGCCTTTATCGCCGCGCCCGGCAACGTCCTGATCAGCGCCGACTACAGCCAGATCGAACTGCGCCTGCTGGCCCATATCGGCGACATTCCCGAGCTGAAGCGCGCCTTCAAGGCCGGGCTGGACATTCACGCCGCCACGGCCTCGGAGATGTTCGGCGTCCCCGTCGAGGGCATGCCGTCCGAGACCCGCCGCCGCGCCAAGGCGATCAATTTCGGCATCGTCTACGGCATTTCGGCCTTCGGCCTGGCCAACCAACTGGGCATCGATCAGGGAGAGGCCGGGGCCTATATCAAGACCTATTTCGAACGCTTCCCCGGCATCCGCGCCTACATGGACAAGACCAAGGCCGAGGTGCGCCAGGCCGGCTTCGTCTCCACCGTCTTCGGCCGCCGTATCCACATCCCCGCCATCCACTCGAAGTCGGGGGCCGAACGCCAGTTCGGCGAGCGCGCCGCGATCAACGCTCCGATCCAGGGCGCCGCCGCCGACATCATCCGCCGCGCCATGATCCGCATGCCCGCCGCCTTGACTGAGGCCGGCCTTTCCACGCGCATGCTGCTGCAGGTCCACGACGAACTGGTCTTCGAAGCCCCCGAAGCCGAAGCCGATCGCGCCATCGTCGTCATCAAACAGGTGATGGAAAACGCATCCGACCCGGCGGTGGCCCTGACCGTGCCGCTGGTGGTGGACGCACGCGCGGCGTCGAACTGGGACGCCGCGCACTGATGCGCCGCTAAGCGGGCGTGCTGCCTTCCAACTCCTTGATCCGCTTCTCGATCTGATCTGACAGTTGGTAGATGTCTGTCAGGTCGCCGATCAGGTGACGGGTTTCGCCCTTCTCCGCGAAGGTGCCGACATGCTTCTTGGTGACGCCGTTGAAGTGCAGGCGCGCGATGGTCTTGCGGTTGTTGTCGTCCAGCAGGATCGCGCAGTAGGACTGGGCGTCGCGCATGACGATGCGCTTGGGCTTCACCAGTTTCGAGGCGATGGCCTGGATGATGTGGAAGCCGGAAACCTCGTCCTCGGTGGTCACGATCATTTCCGGGTCGCTGGGTGGCGCTTCTTCCTGATCGGTCATCGAAGGGCCGGTGGCGTTCAGGGCGGTGGACAGGCGTTCGTTGACCTTGTCGCGGATGATCGAGGAGAATGTGGCCACGACCATCTTGCCGAAGTTCTCGCGCACCTGGGCGGTGACGCGACCCTCATGGACGCGGGCGGCCATCATGCGCACGAACTCTTCCGACGGTTCGGCCATCTCCTTTTCCAACTCCTTGCGGAGAAGGGACTGGAGCTTGAGCAGCCCCGCCTCCTGAACGATCTTTTCGATGTCGAACGAGAGTTTGGTGAACTTCTCCACCGTGCGGCCGTCGGTCGGTTTCAGCGCATCCATGCTGAAGGTGAAGAACGGCTTGTCGTCCATCTTGTTGGTGGCTTCGACATCCGAGTAGAATTGATAGACGACGCCGTTGGTCAGGATGGCGAGCCGCGCGTCCGTGACCGAGAAATAGCGGAAGAGCTGGCTGGCGTGGTTCAAGTTCAGCGCCACATTGCTGGGCTTGCACTCGATCAGGATGCGAACCTTGCCGCCATCGCAGATGGCGTAATCGACCTTCTCGCCTTTCTTGGTGCCGACGTCGGCCGTGTACTCCGGAATCACCTCTGACGGATTGAACACATCGTAGCCGAGAGCCTGAATGAAGGGCATGACCAGAGCCGTCTTGGCGGCCTCTTCGGTCAGCAGCACCTCGCGGTGCTCCATCGTGCGCTTCTGGAGTTCGGCGAGCTTCGTTTGAATGTCCAAGATTTCCCCCTAGGTGAATGGTGACAGCTAAGCCGCAACCATTGGGAGAGTCTACATATCTTATAGCGCGCAGGGCGGGCCTGGTCAGGCCGCCATCATGCCGATGTCGTCGGGGACTTCGCCGCGGCCCAGAAGGCCGGTTTCGAAGTCCATGAAGATGTCCATCAGCTCTTCGACGTTCACCGGGGCGGCGCCGGGGCCGAAGCGGAAGCGCCAGTAGCTGACGATGTGTTGGACGGCGCCCAGCTGGTCGCCCAGCTTGGCGAACATCGACGGGGCGTCCAGCAGGAAGTCGCGGAAGGCGGTGGGGCGGCCTTCCTGCGTCAGCTTGGCGTAGGCGTCGTCATAGATGCGAAGGGTGCGGCTGACTTCGTCGCAGGTCTTGATGATGCGGCCGCGCAGAACGTCGCGGCTGCGGGCCAGATATTCCTTGGCGGCGCGATCGGTCTTGCCGACGGGCTTGATGGTGCGCACGGCCTCGGCGACGGCGGCGACCTCGCCCAGCAGGGCCGCGAGCGTCCATTTGTAATAGAGGAAGCCCTTCCAGCAGAAGACGCCCTCCTGATACTGCTCCGGCGCCAGGCGCAGGGTCAGGCGCAGGGCCTCCAGTTGGTCGCCGGGCGTGTTGGACAGGATCTTGGCGGCCATACGCCCTGCCGAATCCGAACCCACGGCGATGGTGTCGCCCAGGCTGAGGGTGACCAGGGGTTCGATCTCGCTGCGCACGAAGGCCAGCATCCGCTGAAGATCGCTGTCGCTGATCGAGAAATAGCAGGGCGCCGGGTCCAGGCCGCCGCGACGCAGCTGTTCGCGCAGCAGGAAGGGATCCAGAGAGGGCAGTTTGTCGATCAGTCGCAGGGTCTCGATGTCCGGATGGGTCGCGGCGACGCCGAACGCCTCCATCATCATTCGCTCGAACCCGATCTGATTGACGAAGACATAGCGGCCGCCGGTCTTCAGATCCTCGTCGTCGATGGGGATGACGACCTTGGTGGCGACTTGGCGGCGGCCGGTGAACAGGTCGGTCTCGTTGCGACGCAGCCGGTGTTTGATGATCAGGGACCTGTTCAGAGCCGGGGTGCGGAAGATCGGACGCGCGGCCCAGTCGGGATTGCGCACGGCGCCGTCGGCGGAACTGTCGCCGTTCTCTTCCCACACGCGCAGCAGGTTGAGCACGCGGGCCGTGGAGGCGGAGGCCTTGAGATGTTCGAGATTGCGGACGGCGCGATCGGTCATGCCGCACAGATTGCACCGGCAATCGTGACCAAATGGCTTAGCTCGACCAGAAAAAGAACGGGGGTCGCCGAAGCGACCCCCGCTTGATGGCTTTCAGATTCAAGGATCAGAAGGCGGCGGTCACCGAGATCCACAGGCGGCGTGGCTCCTGATTGTTGGCGAACTCGGGGGCATAGGCGACCGGGCTGCCGTAGGGCAGCAGGCTGACGAAGTCCTTGTCGAAAAGGTTATAGACGACCGCATTGACCGTCAGATTGTCGTCGATGCGGTAGGCGCCGCCGAGATGAAACAGGCTGTAAGCCTCATAGTCGCCCAGCGCCGTCTGGGCCGCGCCTTCGCCGCGATAGCGGGCCGAGCGATACTCGCCGCGCAGCCACAGGTTCATCCGGTCCGTGGCGTTCCAGCGCAGGTTGGCGTTGACCATATGCTCGGGCGTGTCGGTCAGGGGCTGGCCGATGTCGGCGCCCGACTTCTGCTCGCTGTCGGTGAAGGTGTAGTTGCCCTGAAGCGTCCAGGCGTCGTTGAAGCGGTAACGCGCCGTAGCCTCGACCCCTTGCGTGACCGCCTCGTCGATATTGATGCTCTGGCCGAAGGTGGGGACGGTCGAGATATAGGCCGTATAGAAGCCCACGTCGAAGCAGCCTGACGTGTTGTAGCCGCCGGCGGCGTACTGGGCTGGCGTCAGGCCGAACAGGCAGTTGGCGATGGGCACGCCGGTGGCGATCTTGTCGTCGAACTGGTTGTGGAAGACGGTGATCCCTGCGCGCAGGCGGTCATGATCGTCATACAGAACGGCGAACTCGGTCGAGGTCGAGGTTTCCGGCATCAGACCCGGGCTACCCAGCAAGGGCAGGCGGCCCTGGGCGCCAAAACCATTGATGCCCGAGGCCAGCTGTTCCAGGCGCGGGGTCTTGAAGCCCTGGCTGACGCCGCCCTTTACGGTCCAGACATCGGTCGGGTTCCAGACCAGATAGGCGCGGGGGCTGAAGTGCGAGCCGAAGGTCGAGTGGTCGTCGTGACGGGCGCCGACCGTCAGGGCCAGGGTATCGGTGAACCGCCATTCGTCCTCGGCGAAGACGGCCCACTGGGTGTGGTTGAAGGTGCCGGAGACCACGCCGTCCGTCATCTCGGCTTCCCAATGCTGGCCGCCGACGGTGAAGGTGTGGTTGCGCCACTGCGAGAACAGCTTGGTGTCGAAGATGCGGTTCTCGCTCTCCAGATCGCGCGGGCTGCCGGCGCCGGCCACGCCATTGGGGATGATTCGGCCATTGGTTTCGGTCGTTGCGATCGAATAGTTGGATTCCAGCGTGCCGAACGGCAGGCGCCAGTTATGGGCGATGGCGATCTGGTCGCGATTGAACTCCAGGAACTTGTCGTAGCCGCCGGCGGTGGTGGCGGTGCCCATCTGGCCCTCGGCGTTGTCGTACCACTGGCGGCCGACGTCGGCGTCGATCCACAGGTCGTGGTCGGCGTGCAGGTTGAAGGCCAGGCGGGCGCCGGCCGACCAGATTTCGTTGGCGGTGGCGCTGCGGCCGAAACCGGTGACGGGGGTTTCCGCGCCGGCGACGTTTTCGAATGTCAGGCGCGACTGTTCGCGTTCCGAACGCGAGGCGCGGATCGACAGTCCGACGCGGTCCTTGATCAGCGGGCCGGCCAGATAGACATCGCCCCCGCGGATCGGGCCGAATTCGTCATCGCCCTGGATCGTGTAATGGGCGCTGGCCGAGCCGTGCCAGGCATCGCCGATCTTGCGGGTGATGATGTTGACCACGCCGCCCATGGCGTCGGAGCCATAGAGGGTCGAGACGGGGCCGCGCACGACCTCGACCCGTTCGATGGCCGAGACGGGGGGCAGGAAGCTGGTCGAGGTTTCGCCGAAACCGTTGGGGGTCACGCTGCCGGCCGTGTTCTGGCGGCGGCCGTCCATCAGGATAAGGGTGTAGTCCGAGCCCATTCCCCGGATGTTGATGGTCTGGCCGCCCGACTTGCCCACGGCGGCGCCGGTATCGACGCCTTCGACATTGTTCAGGATCTCTGCGAGCGAGACGGCGCGGACTTCCTCGATCTCGGCGCGGGGAATGACGCTGATCGAGGCGGGGGCCTGGTTGATCCGCTGTTCGAAGCCCGAGGCGGTGACGACGATCTCGCCCAGCTCGGCCGTCTGCGTCGCCTGTCCGGCCGTGACCGGCTGAAGGGGCTCCGCCAAAGCGGCGCCCGAGGTCAGGCCGAAAGCACAGGAAGCGCCGGCCAGCAGGCGTGCGCGGGTCGAGAAGGTCATGTTCGGATTAGCCCCAAATACTTGCGAGCGCCTCTCAACATCATTCGCAACAAGACTCCAAGGGGGGTGCGCCCATCCGTCGCAAGCGCCGCCGTATCGCCACAGGCTCTGATGGAGCGCCGCTGGCGTGTGACGGTGATCCGGGTCTAGAACGACGGCATGCAGATCTTCGACATCCTGATCATCGTCGCCATCGCCGCCGTGACGGTCACCCTGGGCTTTGGCCTCTATTCCCTGTTCCGGGGCGGGGACTATGCGCGGACCAATTCCAACAAGCTGATGCGGCTGAGGGTCGGGCTTCAGGCGCTGGCCGTGATCCTGCTGGTCGTCGGCATGATGTGGAAGGCGACGAAGGGGGCCTGATCATGGTGACGCTGAACAAGATCTATACCCGGACCGGTGACGATGGCCGCACACGGCTGGCGTCGGGCGCGCCGGTGTCCAAGAGTGACGCCCGTGTCGAAGCCTATGGCGCAGTGGATGAATTGAACGCCGTGATCGGTGTGGCGCGGCTGAACAGCGGCCAGAACGACCGCATCGACGCCATGCTTGGCCGTATCCAGAACGAGTTGTTCGACCTGGGCGCCGACCTGGCCACGCCGCTGGATCCGCCCCCGGCCTGGGAGGCCTTGCGGATCATCGACACCCAGGTGGCGCGGCTGGAGCAGGAAATCGACTGGATGAATGAGAGCCTCAAGGCGCTCGACAGCTTCATCCTGCCCGGCGGCGCCCCGCTGTCGGCGCATCTGCATGTGGCGCGCACCGTTTGCCGCCGCGCGGAACGCGAGGCCGTGCGTCTGGTCGAAAGCGGGGAGGCGGTGAATATCGAGGCGGTCAAATATCTGAACCGCCTGTCGGACCATCTGTTTGTGGCGAGCCGTCGCGCCAACGCCAACGGCGCCAGCGACATCAAGTGGAAGCCGGGCGCGACCCGATAGCCGTTACGCGGCCGGACGCGCAGCAGCCAGAGCCGCCTTCTGGCGTTCGACCTCGACGGCGCGAGCACGGTCCTGGGCAGCAAGCTCGTTCTCGATGCGGACCAGTTCTCGGTTCTTTTCGGCCGAGGCTTCCTCGCGCGAGACACCGTTGGGCCGGCCCGTGATCTGGGCGATGGAAATGGGCTGGGCGCAGATACGGCTCTCCATGTCGTACCACTTGCCTGCCGCCTCGCAGCGCTTGCCCGGCGCGACCCAATAGTCCTGCAGGATGAAAATCCCCACGGTGGCGACGCCGAACAGGGCGAAGAAAATCATCGCCAGGCGGGGAAAGGTCAGGAAACGCTTCATCTCGTGGTCCGTTGGGTGAGGGTCGCAGCCACAGCTTGACCCCGCGTTACGTTGACAGGCCTTCGCGACCGCTCCATGTCCTGCCCTCACATTCAGGCGATTTCACGGATAGACCCATGAAGGTACTCGTCCCCGTCAAACGGGTGATCGACTATAACGTCAAGGCCCGCGTGAAGGCGGACCAGTCAGGCGTCGATCTGGCCAACGTCAAGATGAGCATGAATCCCTTCGACGAAATCGCCGTCGAAGAGGCGGTTCGTCTGAAGGAAGGCAAGGAACATCACGCCGCCGGCACCGCGACCGAGATCGTCGTGGTCTCCATCGGCGTGACCCAGGCCCAGGAAACCATCCGCACCGCCCTGGCCATGGGCGCGGATCGGGGCATCCTGATCCAGTCGGATGCGGACCTGGAGCCTCTGGCGGTCGCCAAGCTGCTGAAGGCGGTGGTCGAGGAAGAAAAGCCCGACCTGGTGCTGATGGGCAAACAGTCGATCGACGGCGACAACAATGCGGTGGGCCAGATGCTGGCCGCCCTGCTGGACTGGCCCCAGGCGACCTTCGCCGGGAAACTGGTCATCGAAGGCGGCAAGGCCACGGTGACGCGCGAGGTCGACGGCGGTCTGCAGACCCTCGCCGCCGACATGCCGGCGGTGGTGACGGTGGACCTGCGGCTGAACACGCCGCGCTACGCCTCGCTGCCCAACATCATGAAGGCCAAGAAGAAGGAGATCGCCGTCAAGGCGGTCGCCGACTATGGCGTCGATGTCGCCGACCGTCTGAAGGTCCTGAAGGTCACCGAGCCGCCCAAGCGGTCGGCCGGCGTCAAGGTGGCCGATGCCGCCGAACTGGTTTCCAAGCTCAAGTCCGTGGGAGCGCTGTAATATGGCTGTCCTCGTCATCGCCGATCACGACGGTTCGACCGTTCGCGACACCACCCACAAGACCGTGACCGCCGCGCTCGGCCTGTCGTCCGACGTGGACGTTCTGGTCGTGGGTCAGGGCGCACAGGCCGCTGCTGATGCGGCTTCGAAAATCGCCGGCGTCCGTAAGGTGCTGCTGGCCGAGAGCGGCGGCCTGGGCCACGGTCTGGCCGAGGCGGTGACGGACACCGTCGTGCCCCTGGCCGCCGGCTACGACGCCATCCTGACGCCGGCCTCGACGGACGGGAAGAATTTCGCCCCCCGGATCGCCGCCAAGCTGGACGTCGCCCCGATCTCCGACATCATCGAGGTGGTGTCGGCCGATACGTTCGTGCGGCCGATCTACGCCGGCAACGCGCTTGAGACGGTCCAGTCGGCCGACGCCAAGAAGGTGATCACCGTGCGTCCGACGGCCTTCGCCGCCGCCGCTGAAGGCGGTTCGGCCTCGGTCGAGAGCGTCGCCGGCGCCGAGGCGACCAAGACGGCCTTCGTCTCCGAAGAAATGGTCAAGTCGGATCGCCCGGACTTGGGCGCCGCCAAGATCGTGGTCTCGGGCGGTCGCGCCCTGGGCTCGGCCGAGGAGTTCCACGCGGTTATGGAGCCCCTGGCCGACAAGCTGGGCGCCGCCATCGGCGCCTCGCGCGCGGCGGTCGACGCCGGCTATGCCCCGAACGACTATCAGGTCGGCCAGACCGGCAAGGTGGTGGCCCCGGCCCTGTACATCGCCATCGGCATCTCGGGGGCGATCCAGCACCTGGCGGGGATGAAGGACTCCAAGACCATCGTCGCCATCAACAAGGACCCCGACGCCCCGATCTTCCAGGTCGCGGACTACGGTCTGGTCGGCGACTACAAGACCATCGTTCCGGAACTGATGGCCGCCCTGGGCTAGGTTTGGGTTAGATCAATAGGAGGGGGCGCGGCGCCGAACGGAGCCGCGCCCTTTTTCTTGCCCGTAGAGGATCGGATGGCGAACCTGCCCATAAGGCTGCAGCCCGGCGCGGCGGTGGATCGCATCGAGGGCTGGGAGGCGGACGCACAGGGACGGCGCGCGCTCAAGGTGCGTGTCCGTGCCCGTCCCATAGATGGAGAGGCCAATGACGCCCTGATCCGGCTGCTGGCCAAAAGCCTCGGCGTGTCGAAGTCTTCCGTGACCGTAGTGCGCGGCGGCCAGTCCCGGTCGAAGATGCTTTTCGTTGACGGCCTGGATGACGAGACGCTGGGCGCGCGAATCGCAGAGGTCCTTTCCAGAGACTGAGAGCGACCGTTTCGCTGATTGGCGCGTTCTCCCCAAAGGAGAACAGACTCATGACCACGGACGCCCGTATCCTTCACGCCCGCAGCGGCGTCGTTCTTGAACAGAGGGGCGAAGACTACGCCGTCTCAAGCCTGCGCTTGTCGGAGCCTTTGACCTTCCCGGATGCATCCCAGGCGCAGCTCGCGTTCGAGAGCGAGGTCACGGCTTCCGAGCAGGACCCGGAGTTGATGTCCCGCTTAGGTGGGGCCTGAAGGCAGCCGAGTCGCCTCGAGTCTTCCCACTCACATGGCGATCTGACGGCGGGGTCGTTGCTGGCTGACCATGACTCTTTGAGAAAGTTTCGCGGTCTTGTCAGAATCCGCTTGCTGACAAATCGGGGTCTACGTATAGAGCCGCCTCGCTCGGAAACGGGCTGGCCGACGGGGCCGCGGGGGTCTTGATCCTCACGGTTTCACGGGAGGAGGGGTTGAAAAACTTCTTGCTTTCATCGGTTGGTTTCACTAGGTTCCGCGCTCCAATCGAATCGCCGACGGGTTTTTAGAGGTAAGCCTCGCTTTCCTCCGGTGGTTTCTTGCGGTCTGAAGGGTTCGCCTTTCTCTCCGAAAGATCTCTGAAAAGAGCGGTTGACATGAGGTTCGGCGGTCTCTAAATCCCCGCCTCCGCCGACGACACGGCGCTAAACAAGTCGGGCCGCTGATGCGGTTTTGGTCTTTGACATTGTTGATTTGGAAAGAGAAACGCAGGCGGCGGTGTTCTTGCGATGACCCTAGAAGGTCATCATACGACACTGACTATCTGCGGTCTTTTTGAAAAGATACCATGCGTCGGTCTTCGGATCGATGAATGGGAACTCGTCAATAAAATACGTAGAACTAATGCCAAGACGTCCTTCGGGATGTTCTTAAGCTTAGGTCAGAAGTCAACTCAACCTGAGAGTTTGATCCTGGCTCAGAGCGAACGCTGGCGGCAGGCCTAACACATGCAAGTCGAACGAACTCTTCGGAGTTAGTGGCGGACGGGTGAGTAACACGTGGGAACGTGCCTTTTGGTTCGGAATAACTCAGGGAAACTTGTGCTAATACCGAATGTGCCCTTCGGGGGAAAGATTTATCGCCATTAGAGCGGCCCGCGTCTGATTAGCTAGTTGGTGAGGTAAAGGCTCACCAAGGCGACGATCAGTAGCTGGTCTGAGAGGATGATCAGCCACATTGGGACTGAGACACGGCCCAAACTCCTACGGGAGGCAGCAGTGGGGAATCTTGCGCAATGGGCGAAAGCCTGACGCAGCCATGCCGCGTGAATGATGAAGGTCTTAGGATTGTAAAATTCTTTCACCGGGGACGATAATGACGGTACCCGGAGAAGAAGCCCCGGCTAACTTCGTGCCAGCAGCCGCGGTAATACGAAGGGGGCTAGCGTTGCTCGGAATTACTGGGCGTAAAGGGAGCGTAGGCGGACATTTAAGTCAGGGGTGAAATCCCGGGGCTCAACCTCGGAATTGCCTTTGATACTGGGTGTCTTGAGTATGAGAGAGGTATGTGGAACTCCGAGTGTAGAGGTGAAATTCGTAGATATTCGGAAGAACACCAGTGGCGAAGGCGACATACTGGCTCATTACTGACGCTGAGGCTCGAAAGCGTGGGGAGCAAACAGGATTAGATACCCTGGTAGTCCACGCCGTAAACGATGATTGCTAGTTGTCGGGATGCATGCATTTCGGTGACGCAGCTAACGCATTAAGCAATCCGCCTGGGGAGTACGGTCGCAAGATTAAAACTCAAAGGAATTGACGGGGGCCCGCACAAGCGGTGGAGCATGTGGTTTAATTCGAAGCAACGCGCAGAACCTTACCACCTTTTGACATGCCTGGACCGCCAGAGAGATCTGGCTTTCTCTTCGGAGACTAGGACACAGGTGCTGCATGGCTGTCGTCAGCTCGTGTCGTGAGATGTTGGGTTAAGTCCCGCAACGAGCGCAACCCTCGCCATTAGTTGCCATCATTTAGTTGGGAACTCTAATGGGACTGCCGGTGCTAAGCCGGAGGAAGGTGGGGATGACGTCAAGTCCTCATGGCCCTTACAGGGTGGGCTACACACGTGCTACAATGGCGACTACAGAGGGTTAATCCTTAAAAGTCGTCTCAGTTCGGATTGTCCTCTGCAACTCGAGGGCATGAAGTTGGAATCGCTAGTAATCGCGGATCAGCATGCCGCGGTGAATACGTTCCCGGGCCTTGTACACACCGCCCGTCACACCATGGGAGTTGGTTCTACCCGAAGGCGCTGCGCTGACCGCAAGGGGGCAGGCGACCACGGTAGGGTCAGCGACTGGGGTGAAGTCGTAACAAGGTAGCCGTAGGGGAACCTGCGGCTGGATCACCTCCTTTCTAAGGATGCTTCTCCAGGCTGTCTCTCACGAGGCTGTCTATTGAGGCTCCAATAGCGAAGCGCTTCACAGCGCCGAGCACAAACGGCGGAACGCCGCCGTCTCCGTTTCTCTTTCCACTTTCGTCATCGACGCATCGACCATTCGGGTCGTTGTACTGGTGACGCGATCGCGAGCCTGGGTCTTATAGCCCGGCTGTCGCTGCCATAGGCCCGTAGCTCAGGTGGTTAGAGCGTACGCCTGATAAGCGTAAGGTCGGCAGTTCGAGTCTGCCCGGGCCTACCAGGACTTCTGGTTCGCCGGGGTTCTCAGCCTCAAGACGGCATCGCCGACAGCTCTCCTGGGCTTCGCACTGTTCCTTGGAACGGGGCCATAGCTCAGTTGGTAGAGCGCCTGCTTTGCAAGCAGGATGTCGTCGGTTCGACTCCGTCTGGCTCCACCAGGATCTTGTGATCGCATTCAAGTTTGCCGTCAGCCGTAAGGTTGGCGTGCATTGAAATCGTAAAGGAAGAACGCAACCGGCTCCCCTGAGCTTTTAGGTTATGTTCGAGAAGAAGACATTGTCTGACAAATATCAGGCTTGGTCCCCCGGCAACTTTCCAGTCGGGCGGAATAAACCAAGCATGAGTTTTGCTGAGAAACGATCAAACGTTGAAGGGCTTCTGACGGATGCCTTGGCGTAGAGAGGCGATGAAGGACGTGGCAAGCTGCGATAAGAACCGGGGAGGCGCTAGCACCCTTTGATCCGGTTATTTCCGAATGGGGAAACCCACCTTTACAGTCTTCCAACTTCGTTCTGGTTTCGGCCAGGACGGCGATTGGCGGATTGTTGAAAGGTATAATGAACTGAATACATAGGTTCATTAAGCGAACCCGGGGAACTGAAACATCTCAGTACCCGGAGGAAAGGACATCAACCGAGACTCCCGTAGTAGTGGCGAGCGAACCGGGACCAGGCCAGTGCTCTTGTGAAATAAAGACGAACGATCTGGAAAGGTCGGCCATAGTGGGTGAAAGCCCCGTAGTCATCAAATAGCAAGAGACTCGAGTAGGGCGGGACACGTGAAATCCTGTCTGAACATGGGGGGACCACCCTCCAAGCCTAAGTACTCCTCTACGACCGATAGTGAACAAGTACCGTGAGGGAAAGGTGAAAAGCACCCCGACAAGGGGAGTGAAACAGATCCTGAAATCGGAAGCCTACAAGCAGTCGGAGCCCCCAAGCGGGGTGACGGCGTACCTTTTGTATAATGGGTCAGCGACTTCATGTGTCGAGCAAGCTTAAGCCGTTAGGTGTAGGCGCAGCGAAAGCGAGTCTGAATAGGGCGCTAAGTTCGACGTATGACGACCCGAAACCAGGTGATCTATCCATGAGCAGGTTGAAGGTTGGGTAACACCAACTGGAGGACCGAACCCGTGAATGTTGAAAAATTCTGGGATGACTTGTGGATAGGGGTGAAAGGCCAATCAAACCTGGACATAGCTGGTTCTCCGCGAAATCTATTTAGGTAGAGCGTCCGACGAATTCCTTGGGGGGTAGAGCACTGGATGGTTGCGGGCTGCGCGAGCGGTACCAATACTAACCAAACTCCGAATACCCAAGAGAACTATCGGGCAGACACACGGCGGGTGCTAACGTCCGTCGTGAAAAGGGAAACAACCCTAACCATCATCTAAGGCCCCCAAGTCACGGCTAAGTGGGAAACGATGTGGGATTGCTTTGACAATCAGGAGGTTGGCTTAGAAGCAGCCATCCTTTAAAGAAAGCGTAACAGCTCACTGATCAAGCGAACCTGCGCGGAAAATGTAACGGGGCTCAAGCCGTGCGCCGAAGATATGGGTTTGCAGTTTACTGCAAGCGGTAGCGGAGCGTTCCGTAGGCCGGTGAAGGTCAGGCGTGAGCCTGGCTGGAGGTATCGGAAGTGAGAATGCTGACATGAGTAACGATAGGAGTGTGAGAGACACTCCCGCCGAAAGACCAAGGGTTCCTGCGTAAAGCTAATCTGCGCAGGGTTAGTCGGCCCCTAAGGCGAGGCTGAAAAGCGTAGTCGATGGGAAGCAGGTAAATATTCCTGCACCAGCTGGAAGTGACGGATGGCTTAACTCGTACCCACTTATTGGATTGTGTGTGCGGGGGCGTTGTCCCAGGAAATAACTCCAGCAGAGACCGTACCCGAAACCGACACAGGTGGTCAGGTAGAGCATACCAAGGCGTTTGAGAGAACTATGCTGAAGGAACTCGGCAAATTGCACGCGTAACTTCGGAATAAGCGTGACTCACCCTGGGCAACCAGGACTGAGTGGCACAAGCCAGGGGGTAGCGACTGTTTAGCAAAAACACAGGGCTCTGCGAAGCAGCAATGCGACGTATAGGGTCTGACGCCTGCCCGGTGCCTGAAGGTTAAAGGGAGTTGTGAAAGCGACGAACTGAAGCCCAGGTAAACGGCGGCCGTAACTATAACGGTCCTAAGGTAGCGAAATTCCTTGTCGGGTAAGTTCCGACCTGCACGAATGGCGTAACGACTTCCCCACTGTCTCCAGCATAGGCTCAGTGAAATTGAATTCCCCGTGAAGATGCGGGGTTCCCGCGGTCAGACGGAAAGACCCTATGAACCTTTACTATAGCTTCGCCTTGGCGTTAGCGACCGTATGTGTAGGATAGGTGGGAGACTATGAAACCGGAGCGCCAGCTCTGGTGGAGTCGTCCTTGAAATACCACCCTTACTGTCGTTGACGTCTAACCGAGGGCCGTTATCCGGTCCCGGGACATGGCGTGGTGGGTAGTTTGACTGGGGCGGTCGCCTCCTAAAGTGTAACGGAGGCGCGCGATGGTGGGCTCAGACCGGTCGGAAATCGGTCGTCGAGTGCAATGGCATAAGCCCGCCTGACTGCGAGACTGACAAGTCGAGCAGAGACGAAAGTCGGCCATAGTGATCCGGTGGTCCCGAGTGGAAGGGCCATCGCTCAACGGATAAAAGGTACTCTAGGGATAACAGGCTGATTTTGCCCAAGAGTCCATATCGACGGCAAAGTTTGGCACCTCGATGTCGGCTCATCACATCCTGGGGCTGGAGCAGGTCCCAAGGGTATGGCTGTTCGCCATTTAAAGTGGTACGTGAGCTGGGTTCAGAACGTCGTGAGACAGTTTGGTCCCTATCTGCCGTGGGTGTTCGAAGCTTGAGAGGATCTGTCCCTAGTACGAGAGGACCGGGATGGACATACCTCTGGTGTACCTGTCATGGCGCCAGCTGTGCAGCAGGGTAGCTAAGTATGGAATAGATAACCGCTGAAAGCATCTAAGCGGGAAACTAACCTCAAAACAAGGCTTCGCTGAGGATCGTGGAAGACTACCACGTTGATAGGCCAGGTGTGGAAGTGGGGCGACCCATGAAGCTTACTGGTACTAATAATCCGATCGGTTTGATCGTTTCTCAGCAAAACTCATTCGATGATTGCTCCTTGACCGAAGCAATCTCAGACAATGTCTTCTTCTCACTCTTGCTTAAGCTACCGCGCTTCGCGCTGCTTGAGCTTGAGTGGTATCTGGCCTCAAGTAGGGCGAAAGCCCGATAGGCCAGAAATCATGTGTGCTTGGTTGACCTGGTGACTATGTCGGAGGTTCCCCACCCGATCCCATTCCGAACTCGGTCGTTAAGCCCTCCAGAGCCAATGGTACTTCGTCTCAAGGCGCGGGAGAGTAGGTCGTCGCCGGGTCTACCAAGCACACATGATTTACGCGCTAACGGCCTTCGGCCTACTTGAGCGCACTTCTCGAACCGTTCTTCCTTTTCGACACTACCGTTTGCCGCGGGATGGAGCAGCCCGGTAGCTCGTCAGGCTCATAACCTGAAGGTCGTAGGTTCAAATCCTACTCCCGCACCCAAACTATAAACAAAACCCCACAGTTCACACTGTGGGGTTTTGTGCATTCTCAATGACAAGCGTGAGGCTCTGGGGCTTCACGGCCGCGATTTTGCTTTTACGATCAACGCGAACTGGTCGCGCGCTTGCAGCGCTGCGACGATAACGGTTTTAATCAACTTGTGCACCAGATCCCGACCCGCCGCCGCATCCTCGGACTAGGACCGTCCGGTAGTGATTGACTACACGCTCCGGCCGCAGCGACGCAGGCGCTAACGCGTTTGAGCCAATCCTAGATTCAATATGCGTTATTCCCTTCCAGTCCTTCACGGCGGAGCCAGTAGGATGCCGTCCGCGAATTTGGTCTACGAGGCGCTTTGTTAGGCTCGCCTAGCTTAAAACGGCCCCAACAGGTGCCGGTCGCTTACAGCCCCGTACCAGCCTTGCAAAAGATCATCTTGCGATAGTCAGGCGAGTTATCGGCCTGCCACGGTGGCGGCAATCCTTAGAACGGGAAGAAGATCGGGATCGCCAGCATGGCCGCCACCCAGGTGACCAGATTCAGCGGCAATCCCACGCGGACGAAGTCCATGTAGCTGTAGCCGCCCATGTTGAAGACCAGCACATTGGTCTGATAGCCGAAGGGCGTCGCGAAGGCGGCGGAGGCGGCCATCATGACGCAGACCAGGAAGGGCCGGGGATCGACCCCCAAGCTTTCGGCCAGGGCCACGGCGATGGGCGTGATCAGCACCGCGACCGTGGCGTTGGACAGCAGTTCGGTGGCGAACAGGGTCACGCCGTAAAGCACGATCAGCGCGCCCAGCGATCCCATGGGTCGGATTACGCCGATCAGGCGCTCGGCGCCAGCCGAGGCCAGGCCGGTGACCTCGATGGCCGTGCCGACCACCACCATGCCGGCGATCAATAGCAGGATTTCGGGCCGCAGTCCGGCATAGGCTTCCTCGGGCGTGATGACCCTCAGCAGGATCAGCGCCACGGCGCCGGCGAAGGCCGAGGCGGCGATGGGCGCCCATCCCAAGGCCGCCGAAATGATCACCAGAACGAAGATGCCCAGCGAGATCAGCGCCGGCCGCAAGCGAAAGGGCCGGTCCGCCGCGCCATACAGTTCGACGTCGCCCAGGTGCGCATCGCCGGAGCCGTCGGCCTGGTTGCGAGAGCCGCCGATATGCGGCAGACCGAAGGGCAACAGGCGTTTGCGACGCGATATGGCCTCGGCTTCGGTGCGTCGGCGGGCGTCCTCCATCTCGGCCAGGCGCGCGGCCTCCGCCTCGTCCCTGGCGACGGATCGACCCAGTTGGCGGGCGCCGACGAAATAGAGCCACAAGCCGCCGACGACGGCAATGAAGAAGCCCACGGGCGTGATTTCGAACAGGCCGAAGACGGGCTGACCGGCGTTGCGCGCCATGTCGTTGACCAGCAGGTTGGTCGAGGTGCCGATCAGGGTCAGCAGCCCGCCCATGACCGTGACGTGGCTCAGCGGCATCAGGAAGCGTTTGGGCGACAGGCGCAGCGACTGGGCCACGTCCCGGATCACCGGGGCTGCCAACACCACCACCGGCGTATTGTTCAGGAAGCCGCCGACCGAGCCGCACAGGCCGATGACGATCCAGATGCCCCTCGCGCCGATCCGGGCGGCCAGTTGCGTCGCCTGACGGATCAGCCAACCCAATAGGCCGGACAACTCGATCGCATAGGCGATGACGAACAGGCCGGCCAGGGCGATGACGGCCGGACTGGCGAAGGCGCCCTGCACCTCGACGGGGCGCACGACGCCCAGCAGCAGAAGCACGGCGGCGCCGGTCAGGGCGACGACATCAGCGCGCACCTTGCCGTGGATCAGCACGCCGACGACGCCGACAAGCACCGCAAGGGCTGCGATCTGATCGAATGTCATGAGCCCGTGCAGACCGTCCCCCGTCGCTTGCGTCAACCTTTTTCGGTCGAACGCCTCCCCATCAGCGAGCGGCGTGCTAGTGTGGTTCCATGCTCGAACCGACCGTGTCGCCTTGTCCGTCGGTCGTCGCGCTTGCGGCGTCCCTTCTCCTCGTCAGCGCCTGCCAGCGCGAGGAGGCCGCGCCCGCGCCGGCCCCCGCGCCCGTCGCGGCGCCGACGCCCGTCGTCACCGTCGCCCCCTCGCCGACCCTGGATCGCGCAAGCCTGCTGCAGGCCATGGACCTCGCCGCCTCGGCCTTTGCGGCGGGGCGTGAGGTCGGGGGCGCGTCCCTGGCAGGCAGGCGGTTCGTCGTGCGCCAGGCCTTTGGCTGCGGCGGTCCAGCGCCATCGCCTGTCCAGGCGAACGCCAACGAAGGTCTGCCCGCTCTGACCTGGGGCGAGGGTCGTCAAAGTTTGAAGCTTAGCCTGGCGCCTGGCGACTGGTCGCAATCCGCCCTGATCGCGGACGACGCCGAGACCTGGGAGGCGGCCGAGGGCTTCTGGCTGGCGCGCCCCTGGCTACGGGCCGAGGGATGTCCGGCCGCGCAGGGCGATCCTCTGGCCCAGGGTCAGGCGTGGCCGCAGACCATGGGCCTGGCGGCGGTCTTCAAGGAGGGCGGCTCGCGGACCGGGCGCCGTAACGGACGCGCCTATGAGTTCACCGTGCGCGGCGAGGGCGACCAGCCGCCCGTCGCGCCGTCCCAGGGATATCGCTTGGTGCTGGAGGGCCGCATGGCCGCCTTCGCCGACGGCCGCGCCATTCGTTGCCGCGCCGCCAGCCCCGACCAACGGCCGGTCTGCATCGGTGCGGTTCAGCTAGACAGGGTCGCCTTCGAGGACGCCGACGGCAAAATGCTCAGCGAATGGCGCGGCGGCTAAGGTTCAGGCCGATATAGGCTGCGGCGCAGAGCCGTCGTCCACGTCCTGTTCCGAGGCCGGCGATGTCCGTACCTGCATCATTGTCGCCAGGCGATCCACGGCCATCGCCATGGCGGCCTGGTCGTCCAGCGACAGGCGGGCCAGGCCGGAGATGAAGCCGTCGCCGAGAAGGCCGGGCGAGGTGCTCAGCGCCTGTCGTCCCGCATCCGTCAGCCGCACATGGACCACGCGGCGGTCGATGGTGGAACGATAGCGGACGGCCATTCCCTTGGCCTCCAGCTTGTCCAGCACGGCGACCACCGTGGGGGGCGACATCGAGACGTCGCGCGAGATGGCGCTGGTGCTGACCTCGCCCAGGGCGCGGATGGATTGCAGCACCAGAAGCTGGGGCAGGGTCAGGCCCGTCAGGCGCGCGATCTCGCGTGACCGGACATCGATGGCCTGGGCGATGCGCCTGACCGAGCGGACTAGGGACGCCGTGGGATCGACCGGCGCATCGGCGGTCGGCGCGGTCGGAAAATCGCTCATCGGGTTGAACTCTTTCGTGTCCGAACCATTTGTACGCGCTGCTTCCACAATTCAAGGAGGACCCATGTGCGGTCTTAGCGGCGAGATCAATTTCGACGGACGACCGGCCGACGCGGGCGCCGTTCAACGCATGACCGATGCGCTCTCGCCCCGTGGACCGGACGGGTCCGGCATCGTGATGCGCGGCCCGGTGGGGCTGGGTCACCGACGCCTGAAGATCATCGATCTGTCGGAAAAGGCGCAGCAGCCGATGGTTGACGCCGACCTGGGCGTGACCTTGGCGTTCAACGGCTGCATCTACAACTATCCCGAGCTCCGCGAAGAGCTGCGGGGAATGGGGTTCCGCTTCTTCTCGCACGGCGACACCGAGGTCATCATCAAGGCCTGGAAGGCCTGGGGCGAGGCCTGCGTCGAGCGGTTCAAGGGCATGTTCGCCTTCGTCCTGCATGAACGCGACACCGGCCGTACAGTCATCGCCCGCGACCGGTTCGGCATCAAGCCGCTGTATCTGGCCGAACAGGGCAAGCGCCTGCGTTTCGCCTCGACCCTGCCGGCCCTGCTGGCGGCGGGCGATGTGGACAAGACCATCGATCCGGTCGGCCTGCACAATTACATGACCTTCCACGCCGTGGTGCCGCCGCCGCACACCATCCTGAAGGGCGTGAAGAAGTTTCCGCCGGCGACCATTCGCGTGATCGAGGCGGACGGAACGGCCAAGGACCGCCTCTACTGGCAGCCCGACATGACCCGCCATGCCGAGGACGCGTCCCTGACGGCAGAGGACTGGCGCGACCGGGTGCTGGACAGTCTGCGCGATGCGGTGAAGCGCAGGATGGTCGCGGACGTGCCGGTCGGCGTCCTGCTGTCGGGCGGAGTGGACTCCAGTCTGATCGTCGGACTGCTGGCGGAACTGGGACAGAAGGATCTGATGACCTTCTCGGTCGGCTTCGAAGAAGCCAATGGCGAGAAGGGCGACGAGTTCGTCTACTCCGACCTGATCGCCAAACACTACGGCACCAAGCACCACCAGATATTCGTGCCGCACCAGCGCCTGATGGAGGCCCTGCCGGGCACCATCGGCGCCATGTCGGAGCCGATGGTCTCCTACGACAACGTCGGCTTCTATCTGCTGAGCCAGGAAGTATCGAAACACATCAAGGTGGTGCAGTCGGGCCAGGGCGCCGACGAGGTGTTCGCCGGCTATCACTGGTATCCGCCGATGCTGGGCGCGACCGACCCGGTCGAGACCTACGCCAAGGCCTTCTTCGACCGCAGCCACGCCACGCTGAAGACCCAGCTGAACGGCGCCTATATGGCCGACACCGACGTCAGCCGCGCCCTGGTCGAGGCTCATTTCGCCCAAGGTCGCGCGGCGACGCCGGTCGATCAGGCTCTGCGTCTGGACAGCCAAGTGATGCTGGTCGACGATCCGGTGAAGCGGGTCGATAACATGACGATGGCCTGGGGTCTGGAGGCGCGCGTCCCCTTCCTCGACCACGAGCTGGTCGAGCTGGCGGGGCGCATCCCGCCCGAGCACAAGCTGTCTCAGGGCGGCAAGGGCGTGCTGAAGGAGGCCGCCCGCCTTGTGATCCCGTCCGAGGTGATCGACCGCAAGAAGGGCTATTTCCCTGTGCCTGCGCTGAAATACATCCAGGGGCCATATCTGGAGATGGTGCGCGAGGCCCTGACCAATCAGGCGGCGCGCGACCGCGGCCTGTTCGAGCCCGCCTATCTGGACACCCTGTTCGCTGATCCGACCGAGCACATCACGCCCTTGCGCGGGTCGGAGCTGTGGCAGGTCGCGGTCCTCGAAATGTGGATGCAGCAGCATGGCGTCTGACATCCGCCCCGAGCGGTCAAAGGCTCACCGGCTCAAACGCCTGCGCCACGAAGGCCTGAAGCCCCCGGTCCAGTCCGGCGATGGACCTGCGCCCGACGCCGTGCTGGATTGCGGCTGGGGGCGGCTGCTGTTCGCCCAGACCTTCGAGACGGCCGAGCCTCTGGTTGAGGCCCTGCGCGCCGAGGGGCCGGACCGGCGCGACATCGCCTTCTATGTCCGCAATCCGCATGTCCTGCTGGCCTCGGCGCCGCAGGAGCTGTTCCTGGATCCGTCGCACACCTTCCGTCTGGAACTGGCCACCTATCGCCCCAGCCGCCGCCAGCCGAGGGGCTTCACCGTCCGTCGCCTGACGTCGGAGATGGACGCCCAGGCGGTCAACGACATCTACACCAAACGCAAGATGGTGCCGGTTCCGCCCGACTTCTTCTGGTCCCACCGCGACGACCGGACCATCACCTATTTCGTCGCCGAGGATACGGCGACCGGCTTGGTCATCGGCACCGTGACGGGCGTCAACCACGCCCGCGCGTTCCAGGATCCCGAGTGCGGCTCGTCTCTCTGGTGTCTGGCGGTCGATCCCCAGGCGACCCAGCCCGGCGTCGGCGAGGCTCTGGTCCGACGTCTGGCCGAGCACTTCAAGACGCAAGGCCTGGCGCACATGGACCTGTCGGTCATGCACGACAACGAACAGGCCATCGCTCTGTATGAGAAGCTGGGTTTTCGCCGCGTCTCCTTCTTCGGGGTCAAGCGCAAGAACCCGATCAACGAGGCCCTGTTCGTCGGCCCGACCGACGATCATGACCTGAACCCCTATGCCCGGATCATCGTCGATGAGGCGCGTCGGCGCGGCATCCATGCCGAGATCATCGACGCCGAGGGCGGGCTGTTCCGCCTGAACTGGGGCGGTCGGTCGGTGCGGTGTCGCGAAAGCCTGTCGGAGCTAACCTCTGCGGTGGCGCTCAGCATCTGCGACGACAAGCGCATGACGCGCCGCATCGTCGAGGCGGCCGGGGTGCGCGTGCCCGAGCGGGTCGACCCCGAAAACCCCTCGGCCATAGACGCCGGGTTGGCCAAATTCGGCGCCCTGGTGGTCAAGCCCGCGCGCGGTGAACAGGGGCAGGGGGTCGCCGTCGGCCTGACGACGATGAACGAAGTCCAGACGGCCCTGACACGCGCGCGTCGCATCTGTTCCGAGGTTCTGATCGAGGAACAGGTCCAGGGCGAAGACCTGCGTCTGGTGGTGATCGACTACAAGGTCGTCGCCTGCGCTCTGCGTCGTCCGCCGCGCGTCATCGGCGACGGACGCTCGACCCTGCGCGCCCTGATCGAACACCAGAGCCGCCGTCGCGCCGCCGCCACCGGCGGGGAATCCACCATCCCCATCGACGGCGAGACCGAACGCACCCTGGCCGAGGCGGGTTATGGTCTCGACGACGTGGCGCCTGAGGGGGCCGAGGTCCTGGTGCGCAAGGCCGCCAACCTGCACCTGGGCGGCACCATCCACGATGTGACAGAAGAGGTGCATCCGACCCTGATCCGCGCCGCCATCGCCGCCGCCCGCGCCATCGACATTCCGGTCACCGGCATCGACCTGATGGTGAAGTCGCCGCGCGAGCCTGACTACGCCTTCATCGAGGCCAATGAACGCCCCGGCCTGGCCAATCACGAACCCCAGCCGACGGCCGAGCGTTTCGTTGACCTGCTGTTTCCCCTGTCCGCGCCGATCTCTGCGCGGACGGCCCCCCGATCCGAAGCCTGAAGGAGGCCCCTTGGCCCGCCCCGCAATAGACCTTGACTACCTGAAGGCCCGTCTCGCCGACTTGCTGAACACGCCCAGCCCGACCGGCTATACGGATGAAGCCGTCTGGCTGCTGTGCCGCGAGCTGGATCGCCTGGGTCTCGACTATGAAATGACCCGACGTGGCGCCATCCGTGCGCGGCTGCCGGGCAAGACCCCCAAGCCCGCGCGCGCCATCGTCGCCCACGTCGATACCCTGGGCGCTCAGGTCAAACAGGTCAAGGACAACGGCCGGCTGGAGCTGGTCGCTATCGGTCACTGGTCCTCGCGCTTCGCCGAGGGCGCGCGGGCGACGATCTTTTCCGAAGGCGGCGCCTATCGCGGGACCATCCTGCCGCTGAAGGCGTCGGGCCACACCTTCAACGAGGAGGTGGACACTCAGCCGGTGAACTGGCGCCAGGTCGAGCTGCGCATCGACGCCGTGACCCACGGCCGCGACGACACCCTGGCCCTCGGCGTGGACGTCGGCGACATCGTCGCCATCGACCCCCAGCCCGAGTTCATGGACACTGGCTTCATCGTCTCGCGCCATTTGGACGACAAGGCGGGCGTCGCCACCCTGTTGGCGGCGCTGGAATGCATGATCCGCGAGGACCGCACGCCGACGGTCGACACCTGGTGGCTGTTCACCATCGCCGAGGAAGTCGGCCTGGGCGCCTCGTCCGTGCTGATCCCGGACGTGGCCGCCATGGTCACGGTGGACAACGGCACGACCGCGCCGGGCCAGAACTCGTCCGAGTTCGGCGTCACCATCGCCATGGCCGACCAGACGGGGCCGTTCGACTGGCACCTGTCGCGCAAACTGGTCCAGCTGGCCCGCGATCACGATATCCCGCACCAGAAGGACGTGTTCCGCTACTATCGCTCGGACTCGGCCTCTGCGCTGGAGGCGGGCGCCGACATCCGCACGGCGCTTGTCACCTTCGGCATCGACGCCAGCCACGGCTATGAACGCATCCACGAAAGCGCGCTGGAGGACCTGTCGCGCCTGCTGATCGCCTATGCCGAAAGCGACGTCGAAATCGGCCGCGACGCCAAGCCCATGAGCGGCGTTAAAGGCTTCACCCACCAGCCGTTGGACGAGGAGCGGGACTAGCGTTCGCCGTCGCTCCCGCCCGAAAACGATCCTCCAACGCACGCGACAAAGGTCGCGTTTATCGCGAGATGTTCATGACCAATCCGCCCACCGCAAATACTGGCTTGGCGCCGAACGCCTGCTGATCGATGCCCCGTTCCTGGCGACCTATCTAACGCCGACCGAGCGGGGTGATCGAACGCGTCCGAGCGCTCCGATCCCGACAGGCTTTTTCTCACGTAGCGCGATCAGGGCAGGGAGGTCGCCTAAGCTTAGTCGGAAGACGACGGACTTAGATGCCGCCATTACGCATGACCACGATGGCTATGAGCCCCACGCACACCACGGCGGCGACCCCGATCGCCAGCGCGATCAGGCGAAATGCGCCCTTGGTTGGCTTGTCCGGCCCGTCTTCGTAGCCGATGGGCGTCTTTCGCGGTTCTCTTTGGGTCATGGAGCCCACAACGCACCAGTCGTCGGAAAGTCTGCTGAGTCTCAAGAATAAGGTGAGCGCGCGGAACCGTGAGTGGATTGAGCGGTCGTGCGATCCAACCTCGCGCGCTAGGTTCAAGATCAACATTTGAAGGTGTTGCATTGGTTATGGGACGCCCGATCTTTGTGACGTGCCTTAACCCGCGTTCAGCCTCCGCCTCCTCGAGATGGGTGCAGCGCGCGAGCAGAGGCCCGGCATACGCCCACGTGATCCGCGGACTTGAGCGATGCCCGGTCGGGTTGGCGCTCAGTTTGAGAATGAAGAAAATTTCGACGATGCGTTTCGCGCTCGTAAACTTGGCCGGCGCGCTGATCTGGACGGTGACCGTCCTCGGTCTGGGATTTGCGTTTGGGGCGGGGATTGAGCACCCCTTCGGACGCCTGCCCGTCCACATTCATCTGGTCGTATTCATCTGAGGGTGGTCGTCGCCGTTGCGGCCGTGCTGTTGGCCGGTGTCTGGCTTTGGCGAAGGATGCGGCGCGGCCGTATCGTCGAAATCGCCTGAATGTTCGAAAAGCCCGGTGGACGGGCAGAGCCGCCCACCGGAGCCCAGCCTTACGATCAGAAGCGGTAGGCGACGCCGACGCGCAGATTACGGCCGGGAAGCGGGGCGATGTCCTTGAGGAACGAGACGTGTTCGCGCGCTTCCTCGTCGGTCAGGTTCCGCGCCTCGGCGAACAGGGTGACGTTCTGCTGGGCGAAGGGACGGACCGCCAAGGAGGCGTTGACCAGGGTGTAGTCGTCGGTCGGCAGTTCGAAGGCGTTGGCGACGCGGTCCTGTTCGCCGACGTGACGAACCTCGCCGCTGACATCGAACTTGGTCGAGGTCCAGGCCAGACGGCCGGTGACGGAATAGGGCGGGATCCGTGCGGCTGGTCCGAAGTCCGTCTGGGCGCGGACATAGTCGGCGGCGCCTTCCAGCGACAGTTTGCGATCGCCGTCCTGCCACAGGGCATAGGCGCCCTCCAGCTCGAAGCCGTAGAATTTCGCGTCGGTCTGGACGAAGTGATAGACGGGGAAGGTCTCGTTCTCCTCCTCGAAGAGGAACTCCTCACCTGTCGGTCGCTCGTCGATGAAGCCGTCGTACCACGAGTGATAGACGTGCAGATCGCCGGTGAAGCGGCCGCGATCATAGTGGGCGGTGCCCTCCAGCGTCGTGACCTTTTCGGAGTCGAGATTCAGGTCGCCGGTCTCATAGGCCGCCGTGGCGATGTGGACGCCGTCGGCGAACAGTTCGACCTCGCTGGGCGCGCGTTCGTTGTGGGCCAGGCTGAGACCCAGGAACAGACCGGTCGCCGGGCGGATGAAGGCGGCGGCAGAGGCCGACCAGTTGTCGAACTCGCGGTTCACCTCGCTGGTCCCGCCGATAGGCGTGGCGCTCAGTTCGCGCCGGTCATAGCGCAGGCCGCCCTCGAAGCCGTGGTTGCCACGGTCCAGTCGCTGGACCGTGTAGATCCCCAGTTCGTCGATCTTGACGGTCGGGACGAAGGCTTCCTCGCCAATGGCCTCGAAGTTGCGCGACAGGGTTTGAACGCCGACGGCGCCGTTCCAGCCGTTGCGCTCGCGCTGAACTAGGTCGGCACGGCCTTCCCAGCCGTCCGAGTTGAAGATGGTGCCGGGCTCGCCCACGGCCTCGAACTCGGTGTGGGTGTAGTCGGCGTGACCGTAGGAGCCGCGCAGGGCGGCGAAGGGGCCGGCGTCGAACCGGTATTCGCCGCGCGCGTCCCAGCGCTTCTGGTTCAGTTTGATGAAGACGGACTCTTCCGCGACCGTGCCGTATTCGTTGTCGGTGTTCTTGTAGGACAGGCCGGCAAAGCCCTTGTCTCCGATGTAGGATCCGCCGACGCCCCAGGCCTCCAGGTCGCTATAGCTGTTGGGCTGGCTGCCGCCGTCGCCGCGCGCGATGCCTTCGGCGGCGGCGAGCCTGGCGGAAATGGCCGGGGCCGGAATGTCGTAGTCGTCGGTCTTGCGCTTCACCCCATCGACGTTGAAGGCGAAATGGCCGCTGCCGACCGTGACGCGGCCAAAGGCGCTGCGGCCGTCATCGACGCTGGAGGCCTGGGTCGAGACGACGCCTGAGAGGCCGCCCTCGGGGATTTCGGTCGGGATGCGGTTGTCCAGCACATTGACCACGCCGCCGATGGCCGATCCGCCATAGACCAGGGTGGCGGGGCCGCGAATGATCTCGATGCGGTTGGCTTCTGCCGGATCGGTCGCGACCGCGTGGTCGGGCGATACCGAGCTGGCGTCGATCAGGCCGATGCCGTTGGTCAGAACCTGAACGCGCGGTCCGCTCAGCCCGCGAATGACGGGACGGCTGGCGCCCGGCGCGAAATCGGTGGAGCGGATGCCGGGCCGGCCGTTCAGCAGGTCGCCCAGCGACGCGGCCGGCCCGGTGGCCAGGGTCTGTTCGTCAACCACGTCCGTCGCGATGACCAAGGCCCGCTGGCTAATGCCATAGGGCGCGCCGGTGACGACGATGTCGTCAAGCTCGGCCGGGGTGGTGTTCGTCGACTGGGCTGCGGCGGCGCCCGCCAGGACGGTGGAACCGACGGCCGCGAGAAGAAGCGAACGCGAAACGGAGGAGGGACGCATGACAGTGACCTTCGGGGGAGTGAAGTCGCTGTGTTATGAGATAACATCACGAGAGGTCAATAGGCCGCAGGCGAACGCTCCTTGATCGCCGCTCGCCTGTGACGCAGGCGAAACAGTTCTGGCGCGCCAATCGTCGTCTCGGTGAGCGACTGGCTTGCGATGCGGTCATGAAAAAGAAGTGGCGCACCCGACAGGATTCGAACCTGTGACCCCTGCCTTCGGAGGGCAGTACTCTATCCAGCTGAGCTACGGGTGCGCATGCGGCGTGACGCCGGAAGTGGCCGATTACAGCAAGGCGCGCGCGGCCTCAATCCCGAATGCGCGGATGACGACCGGATGGCCCCCCTCAATCACCGCCAAGGAAGGCCAACGGCCTCAAGCAGCGCGAAGCGCGATAGGCCCCAAAAGAATGCAGCAGGGCGCCGTCGCCCTTATTGCGCCGTCATGCCGCCGTCGATCTTGAACTCCGAGCCTGTGACGAACTTGGATTCGTCCGACGCTAGATACAGGACGCACCAGGCGACGTCGTCCGGCTCGCCGATCCGCTTCAGCGGGATGCCGCGCGCCAGGCGTTCGTGGGCCTTGTCCTCGTCGCCGCCGGCCATGGCGATGAAGGGATCCAGGATCGGGGTCTTGATGAAGACGGGGTGGACCGAGTTGCAGCGCACGTTCCAGTCCGCCTTGGCCGCTTCCAGCGCCAGGGTCTTGGTGTACATCCAGACGGCGGCCTTGGTGGCGTTATAGGCGCCCATGCCGGGGGCGGCGACCAGGCCGGCGATGGACGAGATGTTGATGATCGAGGCGGGAGCTGCGGCGCGCAGGTGCGGCATGGCGTGTTTGGCGCCCAGCATGATCGAACGGAGATTGATCTCGTACTGGCGCTGCCAGTTGTCGACCGTGTCCTGTTCGACGAAGGCCAGGGGCCCGCCGACGCCGGCGTTGTTGACCAGCACCGAAAGACCGCCCAGGTCGGCGACGGCGGCGGTCACGACCCGCTCCCAGTCGGCTTCGCTGGCGACATCATGGGCATAGGCGAAGGCGGCGCCGGGATGCTCTTCATTGATGCGGCGGGTCAGGGCGGCGGCGCGATCGCCATCGATGTCGGTGACGGCGACGCGGGCGCCTTCGCGGGCCAGCATCAAGGCCATGGCTTCGCCCAATCCGCCGGCCGCGCCGGTGATCAGGACGGTCTTTCCTGCGACGCGGCCGGGGCGGGGGGCGCTCACGGCTTCACGCCCATGTCGGTGGCGGCCTTGTCGATAAAGCGCGCCAGGGTCACGTCCTTGTCGGTTACGCCGTCGGCGTCGTGGGTAGTCAGAAGTACTTCGACCCGGTCATAGACGTTGGACCATTCGGGGTGGTGGTCCATCTTGTCGGCCATCAGGGCGACGCGGGTCATGAAGCCGAAGGCGGCGTTGAAGTCGGCGAACTTCAGCGTCCGTGCGATGGCCGGACGGTCGCCGTCATGAGCGCGCCAGGCCGGAAAATCCTTAAGCGTTTCCGCTACGTCAAGACGAGTGTCGGTCATCGCGTTTCCTCTTTTCATCCGGCGTAAGGCGCCCGACGGATCGCGGCAAGCGGCGAGGCCGCTCTCGGAACTCATGGTCAAGCTTTCGCGTTTCAGATCCTGTGGAGACGCCGCCTTCGGGCATCTTCCGATCGTCAGCGGGGTTAGGATGGACAATCTCTGGATCGCCGCGCTGGACGCGGCCGACCGCAAGCGGATCGAACCTCATCTGAAGCAGGGCGAGATCGCGCGCGGCCAGATGCTCTATGACGCCGGCGAGGCGGTCAACCACGTCTGGTTTCCGATCAAGGGGGTGGTGTCGCTGATGACCATCCTCCCCGACGACAAGATGGTAGAGACCGCCGCCATCGGCCGTGAAGGTCTGATCGGCGTCACTTGCGGGCCGTTCAACGCCCGCGCCGCCAGCCGGGCGATCTCGCAACGTGACGGCGTCGCCGCCTACTGCTCAGCTGAGGTGTTCGGCGAGGCGCTGGACGAAAGCGAGAGCCTGCGCCTGGCCCTGTCGCGCTTTACAGAGGGGCTGATGGCCCAGGTCCAGCAGGTCGCCGCCTGCAACGCCCAGCACCGGCTGGACGAGCGGCTGGCGCGCTGGCTGCTGATGCTGCACGACCGGGCCGAGGACGACCGCATCGATCTGACCCAGGCCGATATCGCCGGCATGCTGGGCGTGCGCCGCGCCACCGTGTCCGAGGTCGGGACGGTGCTGGAGGGCAAGAACCTGATCCAGCGCGGACGCGGCTGGGTCAAGGTGCTGGACCGCGACGGCCTGGAGAAGGCGTCGTGCGGCTGTTACGGCCTGATGCGTGAAGTGACGAAGGATCTGAAATTGCCGCAGCCGGAAGCCGCCTGATCCGGCGTGTGATCGGGTGACGGCGGCGCGGCGACGCGTTAGACGGTGACCATGACCGACGCCTCCTCTCACGGCCCGCATTCGTCGGGCGACCGTTCCTCCTTCGGCTTCCGCGACGTGGACGCGCGCGAAAAGGTAAAGATGGTGCGCGGCGTCTTCGATTCCGTCGCCTCCAGCTACGACGTGATGAACGACCTGATGAGCGTGGGCGTCCACCGCATCTGGAAGGACATGGCCGCCGCCAAGCTGAACCCCCGTCCGGGCGAGACCATACTGGATGTGGCTGGCGGCACCGGCGACATGGCGCGACGCTATTCCAAGATGGCGCGCGCGGCCCAGGAACGGCGCGGCGGCGAAGACGCCAATGTGATCGTGCTGGATTATAACGCCGAGATGATCCTGGCCGGGGTCCACAAGGGCGGCGAGCCCGAGATGATCTGGTCGGTCGGGGACGCGATGAACCTGCCCCTGCCGGACGCCTCGGTCGACGCCTATTCGATCAGCTTCGGCATCCGCAACGTGGCCCATATCGACAAGGCCCTGTCGGAAGCGCGGCGCGTGCTGAAACCGGGCGGGCGGTTCCTGTGCCTGGAGTTCTCGCGTCCGACGACCAGCCCGATCCGCAAGGTCTATGACGCCTGGTCCTTCCACGCCATTCCGCGCATCGGCGGCTGGGTCGCCAAGGATCGTGAGAGCTATCAGTATCTGGTCGAAAGCATCCGCCGCTTTCCCGACCAGGCGGCCTTCAAAGGATTGATCGAAGACGCCGGGTTCAAACGCGTTTCGGTGACCAATCTGTCGGGCGGGATCGCCGCCATCCACCACGGGTGGGCGATCTGACCAGCCGGATTTATCGCACGGCCCCGCCGCCGCCCGCCACTGTGGCGGTGCAGAACCCGGTCGCGGCCTTTCTGCGCCTGCTGGGCTGGCTGTGGGTGTTGGCGCGTCATGATGCGTTGATCCCGCGCGAGGCCAATCCCCTGCTGCCCGTCTGGGCCCGGCCCTTCGCCCGCGCCGTGCAGATGCTGTCCGGCCGCGACGGCCGTCAGGGCCGGCCGGGTCAGAGGCTGGGCAAGGCGTTCGAACATCTGGGGCCGGTGGCGATCAAACTGGGCCAGGTGCTGGCCACCCGCGCCGACATTTTCGGCCTGCAGTTCGCGCGCGACCTGGGCCGGTTGAAGGACGCCTTGCCGCCCTTTCCGCTGGAGGAGGCGCGGCGCGAGATCGAGAAGTCGCTGGGCCGATCGGTCGAGAGCCTGTTCACCGATCTCAGCCCGCCGGTCGCTGCCGCCTCCCTGGCCCAGGCGCACCGGGCGACCCTGGCCGACGGTCGGGCGGTGGCGGTCAAGGTGCTGCGGCCAGGGGTCGAGCGCCGGGTCGCCGACGGCCTGGACGCCATGCGGCTGGGCGCCGCCCTGGTGTATCGGCTGGTTCCCCTGTCGCGCCGGCTGGAGCCCCAGGCCTTCGTCGAGACCATCGCCAACTCCATGGATCTGGAGCTGGACATGCGGCTGGAAGCCGCCGCCGCCAGCGAAATGGCCGATGTCATGGCCAAGGACGGCTATATGTCCGCCCCGGCCGTCATCTGGGACGGGGTGGGCAAGCGGGTGCTGACCCTGGAATGGGCGCAGGGCGTGCCCATGACCGATCCGGCCCTGGCGGACCTGCCGGGCCTCGACACCGATCTGCTGGCCGACAATGTGGTGCGCGCCTTTCTGGTCCAGGCCCTGGACCATGGGGTGTTTCACGCCGACCTGCACGAGGGCAATCTGTTCGCCAGCGCGCCCGCCCATCTGACGGCCATCGATTTCGGCATCGTCGGACGGCTGGGGCCGGCCGAGCGGCGCTATCTGGCCGAGATCCTGTGGGGCTTCATCAGCCGCGACTATGACCGGATCGCCCGGGTCCATTTCGAGGCCGGCTATGTGCCCGCCCACCATTCGGTCGAGACCTTCGCCCAGGCCCTGCGCGCCGTGGGCGAGCCGGTGATCGGCCGCGCCGCCAGCCAGGTGTCGATGGGCCGGCTGCTGGGCCAGCTGTTCGAGATCACCGCCCTGTTCGACATGCGTCTGAGGCCCGAGCTGATCCTGCTGCAAAAGACCATGGTCTCGGTCGAGGGGGTGGCGCGTCGGCTTCAGCCGGACCACGACCTGTGGAAGGCCGCCCAGCCGGTGGTCGAGCGCTGGATCCGCCGCGAGCTGGGGCCCCAGGCCCAGGCCCGCGACGCCCTGAACGAGATGATCGCGGCGGCCCGCGCCATCTCGCGTCTGGTGCAGGAGCCGCCGCGTCCGGCGGCGGTGGTCATCGAAAAGTCGGGAACTCCGGCTTGGCTGACGGCTTCAGTCACGGTCGCGGTTCTCGCGGCTCTGACGGCCTTGGGCCTCTCGCTCTGGCCCTATCTGTCCTGACCGGAGCTTTCGCTATGAAGCCGACCCTTATGAAGACCGCCCTGGCGGCAGCCTTTCTGCTGGCGCCCGTTCCCGCCTTCGCCCAGGCCGCAGCCGGCGCCGTGCCCAACGCCTTCGATCGGCCCGCGCAGTCGGCGACCACTCAGGCGCGTCCCGCTCCTGCTGCACCCGCGCCTACGGCTGCGGCCCAGGCGCCCGACATCGCCCGGTCGGAGGAGGCGTTGCGCGCCGTGATCGCTGCGGCCCAGGGGACCGGGTTCGACTATTCGGACTTCACGACCAATCTGGGAACCCAGATCCGCCAGCAGGAGGCCCAGGTCATCCCGCTGATCAAGGGCTTTGGCGCGGTCAAGACCGTCGAATACGTCAAGCAGGAAGGCGAGGCCCAGATGTTCAAGGTCACCTTCGACAACCAGGTCACCGAATGGCTGATAGGCTTCGACGCCGACGACAAGATCGCCGCCCTGCTGTTCCGCCCAGCCGAAAGCTGATCCGTCAGGTCTCTGTCGCGGGCGGCGCATCGTCGTCCGGGATGGGGCCGGTCTGGTGATACAGACGCGCCGCCGCATAGCAGGGCGCCACCGTGCAGGTCTTCATGACCAGGCGCGCGGTGTAGGCCCCGTTGGCGGGTGGGCGAATATTGATGACGGGCGCCGAGTCCGGCAGGGTGTCGCGTTCGACGATCTTGCCGGCGGGATCGACCAGTTCCATGTCGAGATCCGAGCATTCCGAGTCGCATTCGGCGATGATGCGATAGGTCTCGGTTCGCTTGAGATCCAGCTTCCAGGCATGAACCTCGGTGGGCTGCATGGCGACGACGACGTCCTCGACGCCTGAGACGGGCGAAAAGCCCTTGGCGAGTTCCTTGGCGGCTTCGTCCAGATAACCGCGCGCGACGCCCCGGATTTCCTGCCTGTCCTTTTCGGACAGCGACACCTGCGGCGTGGCGGCGATGATGGCCTTGTCCTGTTCGGACTGGGCCGGCGCCTGAGGTCCGGGATCGGCGCTTTCCTTCTTTCGGACTTCGTACTGGCCGCAAGCGCCGAGGCCGCCCGTCGCCAGCATCAACCCGATCGTCATCGCCCGAAATCGCCGCATGCGCGCCTCGCTCAACCGTTGCTGTGGAAGCTGAACGATAGCGGCTGCAAAGACGTTCCTGCGTCTCAGTCGTCCTGACGGGGTTTTCCTCTGCCGGACTTGATCGTGGACCGTGTGGTCTTGGCCTTCAGCCGCCGCTCCTTCGACGCCTTGGTCGGGCGGGTCGGCACGCGATAGACGGGTCGGATCGAGGCCTCGTCCACCATGGCCTGAAGCCGTTCCATGGCGTCGGCGCGGTTGCGTTCCTGGGTGCGGTGGCGGACGGCGGTGATCAGGATCACCCCTTCCAGCGTCAGCCGACTGCCGGCCAGTTTCATCAGCCGCGCCTTGACCGGCTCGGTCAGGGAGGGGGAGTTCTTGACGTCGAACCGCATCTGGACGGCGGTCGAGACCTTGTTGACGTTCTGGCCGCCCGGCCCGCCGGCGCGGTAGAAGTGAAATTCCAACTCGTCCTCGGGGATGACGGTGGTCATGTCGCCGCCTTGCGCGACTTGACCACAGCCTGATCCAGGGCCTGGAGGAAGCGCGACCGGTCGGCGGCCGAAAACGGCGGCGGGCCGGACGTGGCCACGCCCATCGACCGCAGATGCTCGCCCACCATCCGCCCGGCCAGGGCCGAACCGATCGAGTCCGGGGTGAAGGGCTGACCGTTGGACTTCAGCGCCTGGGCGCCGGCCTTCAGACACCGGTCCGCCAATGGAATGTCGGCGGTGATGACCACATCGCCCACACCCGCCCGCTCGGCGATCCAGTCGTCGGCGATGTCGGGGCCGGCGTCCACCACCACCTGTTCGACCAGCGGCTCGCGCGCGACCTGCATCCAGGTGTTGGAGACCACATAGGTCTTCAGCCCATAGCGGCGGGCGACGCGATAGACCTCTTCCTTCACCGGGCAGGCGTCAGCGTCGATGTAGATGACCGTAGGCATGGGCGTGACCTAGCGCGGACGGCGCAAATGAAAAAGGGCGGGACCGTGCGGCCCCGCCCTTTTCCCTTCAGACCGTGAAGGCCGTCAGTTGCGATAGGCCGGCGGCATCGGCGTCTGCTGACGGTAGCGGTCGCGCAGCAGCAGGGCGCGGCTGGTCAGGGGTTGTTCGACGCCGTCGATGAAGATGGCCGAGGGCTGGCTGAGCGGCTCCAGCGGGTCGCCGGACCAGACCACCACGTCGGCGGCGGCGCCCGGCGCGATCTGGCCGAACTGGCCGGCCATGCCGAAGATCCTGGCCGGATTGACCGTCAGGGCGGCGATGGCGGCGCCATAGGGCAGGCCGTGCGAGACGGCGTTGCCGGCGTTGTAGCGGGCCTCGCGGGCGCGGTGGGTCGAGCCCTCATTGCCCTTGATGGCGATGACGACGCCGGCCGCATTCAGGGCCGCCGCATTCTCCATCCGCGCCGCCCGCATCTCGAAATCGGCGGGCAGATTGGAGATGGGGTTCAGCAGGACGGGCACGCCCGCCGCGGCGATGTCGCCGGCGACCAGCCAGCCTTCTTCGGCGCCGTCCAGGATCAGCTTGATCCCTTCCTCGCGCGCCAGACGCAGCACCTGCTGGATGTCGGACGCCCGGTGGACGCTGACGATCAGGGGCATGGAGCCGTTCGCGACCGGGATCAGGGCCTCCAGATCCGCGCGCGACAGGCTGAGGTCGCGCAGGCCCGCCCGCTCATAGGCGGACTTGTTGCGGGCGTAGAGGCGGACCTCGGCCATCGTCTCCTTGAACAGGACGAACTGGGCCCCGCGCGCGCCGCCGGCGATGTCGGCCCCGGCCTCGCCGAACGGCGCGACCATGGCCACGCGCGGCTTGACCAGGATGTCGCCGCCCTGGCCCAGATTGATGATCGCCGTCTGGCCTGCGAACAGGCCCGGCGTCTGATAGCCGCCGTCGCCGGCGCCGGCCGTCTCGTCCTCATGGACATGGCCGCCGGACGAGCCGGGATGCTGGGGCACGACCACGGCGCGGGTGATACCGCCCAGGCGCGCCACCGGCAGGGTGAAGGACCAGGGGTCCAGGCCGTAGGAGATGTCGAAGGCGGCGCTGAGGGTGTTGGCGCTGTTGCGCAGTTCGTTGGTGCCGCTGACGGCGCCGACCTCGGTCCCGGCCAGACCGGAATCGACGGCGACGAAGCCGGGGGCGACCGTCTTTCCGGTCGCGTCGATGACGCGGGCTCCGGACGGGGCGCTGCCTGAGCCGACCGAAACGATCTTGCCGTCGCGAATGACGACCGTGCCGTTCTCGATGACGGAGGTTCCGGTCAGGATGCGGCCGCCGACGATGGCGACCGTGTCCTGCGCCAGGGCAGGCGCGGCGAGAGACAGGGCCGCGACGGCGCCCGCGAGGATGTGGGGCAGACGCATCAGCGGGCTCCTTCCGTGACGTTGGCGGCGGTCAGGCCATAGCCCGGCTGGCCCAGCTCGAAGTCGCTGGTCGGCTGATAGGCGGGGTTGGTCCGGTCGAAGGTCAGGGCGCCGTCGATGAAGACCTGATCCGCGCGGGCGTAGATCGAGAAGGGATCGGCGCTCCAGATCACCACGTCGGCGCGCTTTCCGGCCTCCAGCGAGCCGGTCTGGTCGGCGATGCCGATGGCCTTGGCGGCGTTGGAGGTGATCCAGCCGATGGCGTGTTCCTCAGAGATGTCCAGGCCGGCGCGACGGCCGGCCGACAGGGCGGCGGCGGCCTCCTGGTTCAGGCGCTGGGTCAGTTCGGCGTCGTCGGAGTGGATGACGGCGCACGAGCCCTGGGGCGCGTCCACCAGGGCGGCGTTCTCCTCGATGGCGTCCAGGGCCTCCATCTTGAAGCCCCACCAGCCGGTCCAGACGGCGGCGCAGATGCCGTTGGCCGCCAGTTGCGGGGCCAGCTTGTAGGCCTCGGTGGCGTGGTGGAAGGTGGTGATCCGGTAGCCGAACTCCTTGGCCATATCGATCATCATGGCCATCTCGTCAGCGCGGTAGCAGTGGTTCTGGATCAGGATCGATCCGTCCAGCACCCCGACCAGGGTCTCGTTCTGCAGGTTGCGGGTCGGGGCCGCGCCCTCGCCGTCCTCACGCCACTTGTCCCATTTGGCCTTGTAGTCGCGAGCGGCGATGAAGGCGGCGCGATAGCCGGCCATATTGCCCATGCCGGTCGCCGGGCTCTGGTTGCGGCCGCCATAGACCCGCGACGGGTTCTCGCCGCAGGCCATCTTGACCGTATAGGGGGCGTCCGGGAACTTCATGCCCTGCATGGTGATCGAGGGCGTGTTGCGGATCGTCACGCCGCGACCGCCGAACAGGTTGGCCGAGCCGGGCAGGATGTGAAGCGTGGTGACGCCGCCGGCGCGGGCGGTGTTGAAGCCCGGATCCTGGGGCCACAGCGAATGTTCGGCCCAGACCTGGGCGGTGTTCGGGCTGGTGGCCTCGTTGCCGTCGCTCATGCCCTGCACGCCGGGCGACGGATAGACGCCCAGGTGGCTGTGGACGTCGATGACGCCGGGGGTGACATAACGGCCGCGCGCCTCGATGACGCGGTAGCCGGCGGGAACGGGGGTGGAGGCGTCGCCGACGGCGGCGATCTTGCCGTCCGTGACCACGACCACGCCGTTCTCGATCTTGCGGTCCGTGCCGGTCAGGACGGTCGCGCCGATCACGGCGAAATTCTCGCGCGGCAGGGGCTGATAGGTGGACGGATAGGGGTTCAGCGTGGTCGCCGGATCCAGCCCCGCGGCCAGGGTCTTGTCCTTCGACGGTTTCGCGGCGGTCTCTTCCGTACCTTGGCCGGTGGTGGCGCAGGCCGACAGGCCCAGCACAGCGCATGTGATGGCCGCGAGGCTGACGCCCCGCAGATGATGTCCGATCATCGAAATCCCTCTCCCCGCGAATGCGTCAGCCCCGACGCCGCTTGCAGCCGTCATAGAAGGGCGTTCGGTCGCGACCGTCAAAAGGTTTCGACGTTCGTTCTGGACGCGCTTGTTGTGGACGCCTCGCCCTGCGACGGCTAACGGCAGGATCATGAGCTCCGACGACCGTCCCGAGGACGAAAACCCGCATCTCGACCGCCCGCTGCGGTCATTCGGCCGCATCAAGGCCCGCCCGATCAAGCCCCGCCAGGCGGCGCTGATGGAGACCCTGCTGCCGCAAATCGCCGTGCCCGATCCCAAGGCCGGTCCGCTGGACCCCAGGACGATGATGCCCGAGGCCATCGAGGTCTGGCTGGAGATCGGCTTCGGCGGCGGTGAGCACATGGCGGCCCAGGCGGCGACGCGGCCGGACGCCCTGGTCATTGGTTGCGAGCCCTTCCTGAACGGGGTCGCCTCGGCCTTGCGTCATGTGGAGGAGGGCGGGTTGGAGAATGTCCGCATCCACGCCGACGACGCGCGAGACCTGGTCGACGCCCTGCCGGACGCCTCGGTCGACCGGGTGCTGATCCTCTTCCCCGACCCCTGGCATAAGGCCCGGCACAACAAGCGCCGCCTGTTGCAGGACGAGACGGCCCAGGCCTTCGCCCGCATCCTGAAACCGGGCGGCACGCTGCGGTTCGTCACCGACTGGCGCGACTATGCCGAATGGACGCTGGAGCGGCTGGAACGGACGCCGGGGCTGAAACGGATCGGGGCGGCGGATCAGGACTGGTTCGTCCCTCCGGCGGACCATGTGGTCACCCGCTATGAGGAGAAGAAGCTGGGCGACACCGTTCCGGTCTTCCTGGAGTTTCGAAGGACGAAATGACGCAGGGCTTGCGTACTCTTACGCACCCGGCCCTTTCGCGGATATTTAACGAACCTCGTTAGTAGTGTCCCAAACGATGAGATTTGGGGACGGGGCATATGAAGGCGTTGACGATCGGCGGGCGGATCAATCTGCTCGCTCTGGTGACCATGGCGGGGCTTCTGGTCATCACGGGTCTGTCGTTGATGCGGTTGGACGCCGCCATGCGCGCCGACATCGCCGACCGCACCAAGGCCTCCGTCGAGATCGCCTACAGCGTCGTCGCCCACTATCAGGCTGAGGAACAGGCGGGCCGCCTTTCCCGTGTCCAGGCCCAGGACGCCGCCAAAGCCGCCGTCGGCGCCATGCGCTACGGAAACGACGACTATTTCTGGATCAACGACATGCATCCCACCATGGTGATGCACCCGATGAAGCCGGCCCTGAACGGCACGGATCTGAGCGAGAACAAGGACGCCGACGGCGTGCTGATGTTCAAGGAGTTCGTCAGCGTCGTTCAGCAGAAGGGCGAAGGCTTCGTCGACTATCAATGGGCCAAGCCCAACCAGGAAGAGGCGGCCCCGAAGATCTCCTATGTGAAGGGCTTCGCCCCCTGGGGCTGGGTCATCGGCTCGGGCGTCTATACCGATCAGATCGCCGCCGCCGTCGGCAAGGCGGCCATGACGCTGGGCGCCATGGCGCTGGCGGTCGCGCTGGCGATCGGGGCGACCGGCTGGTTCATCGGACGCTCGGTGTCCAGGCCGGTGGTGGCCCTGGGTCGGCGCATGCGCGGCCTGGCCGACGGTGACAAGACCACGGAAATTCCCGGCGTGGCGCGCGGCGACGAGATCGGCCAGATGGCCGCCGCCCTGGCCATCTTCCGCGAAGCCGCCATCGAAAAGGACCGGCTGGAGGGCGAGGCCCTGTCGCAACGCTCGATGAGCGAACAGGAACGCGCCGCTCGCGAAGCCGAAAAGGCGCGCGAGGCCGAAGAGGACCGCGTCACCATCACCGCCCTGGGCCAGGGCCTGTCGGCCATGGCCGACGGCGACCTGACCTATCGGATCGAGGCCGAGTTCGCGCCCAAGGCCGCCCAGCTGAAAACCGACTTCAACGCCGCCATCGCCCAGTTGCAGCAGGCCGTCTCGGTCGTGGTCGCCAATATCGCGGGCATCCGGTCGGGCGCCGGTGAGATTTCACAGGCCGCCGACGATCTGTCGCGCCGGACCGAGCAACAGGCGGCAGGGCTGGAGGAAACCGCCGCTGCGCTCGATGAAATTACCGCCACGGTCAACAAGACGGCGTCCGGCGCAAGTCAGGCTTCCGATGTCGTTCAAGCCGCCAAGGGCGACGCCGAGACCTCGGGCGTCATCGTTCGCGACGCGGTGTCGGCCATGCAGGCTATCGAAGGGTCATCGTCGCAAATCAGCCAGATCATCGGCGTGATCGACGAGATCGCCTTCCAGACCAATCTGCTGGCCTTGAACGCCGGCGTCGAAGCCGCGCGTGCAGGCGAGGCCGGTCGCGGTTTCGCCGTGGTCGCCTCCGAAGTGCGCGCCCTGGCCCAGCGTTCGGCCGAGGCGGCGAAAGAGATCAAGACGCTGATCTCGACCTCGACCACCCAGGTCGGATCGGGGGTGAAACTGGTCGGTCAGACCGGCGAGGCCCTGCAGCGGATCGTTGACCGGGTCGCCGAGATCGATGGCTTGGTGTCCGAAATCGCCGCCTCGGCCCAGGAACAGGCCGTCGGCCTGGCCCAGGTCAACACCGCCGTGAACCAGATGGACCAGGTCACCCAGCAAAATGCTGCGATGGTCGAGCAATCGACCGCCGCCAGCCACTCGCTGGCCCAGGAGGCGCAAAGCCTGCAGGCCTCGGTCGCCCAGTTCCGCGTCGGCTCGACCGTCGCGCCAGCCCCTGCTCCACGCAGGGCGTCTTCGACTGCCGCCCCGCCGGCGCGCTCGCCCCATCTCGCCGCCGCGCTGAAGACGGTCGGCCGAGGCGGCGCCGCGCCAAGGGTCGCCGCGATGGCGGCCGAGGATGGCTGGGAAGAGTTTTGAGCCGTGCGGTCTGAAAGGGCTGGCGCTTCGACGAGGCGCCGCCCAGCTAAGGCTCCAACCGGAGCCATAAGATGACCTTTTCGATCTACGACGCCGCCTCGCCGATCTTCGTGCGCGGCCTGACCAATCTGTCGGGCTGGCTGGACAAGGCGTCGGCGGAGGGGTTCGACGAAGCCGCCCTGATTCAAGCCCGGCTCCATGAGGACATGCGGCCGCTGGCGTCGCAGGTTCAACTGGCGTCGGACTCGGCCAAGGGCGCCGTCGCGCGGCTCGGCGGCGTGGACAATCCGTCGATGGCCGACACCGAGAACACCTTCGCCGAGCTGAAGGACCGCATCGCCCGCACCGTGGCTTTCATCGAGAGCGTGGAGCCCGCCGCCTTCGTCGGCGCCGAGACCCGGCCGATCGTGGTCAAGACGCCGAACCGCGAGCTGCACTTCGACGGCGCCGGCTATCTGACCAGCTTCGTCCTGCCCAACTTCCACTTCCACCTCACGACCGCCTACGCCATCCTGCGCAAGGAAGGCGTGCCGCTGGGCAAGATGGATTATCTGGGTCAGCTGGCGCTGATTTGACCCCCGACTTCGCCCGAAGCTGACGAAGAGGGCTGACAAGCGATCGTGAACAGCCTATATGGCCCCTCACATCGTTAGACCGGCGTCCAACGGCGTCGTTCCAAGCGGCGGCCCGGACGGACCGCCGCTTTTGTTTTGGATATTCGTCGCTTGCGCGCAAGAACCGCCCAGGATCGCCAACTGCTGGAGCTGATTGACCCCATCGCGGAGTCGCTCGGTCTGGAAGTCGTGCGTGTCCGCCTGATGACCGGCTCCAAGCGCCAGCGCCTACAGGTCATGGCCGAGCGCCCGTCCGACCACGACATCTCGGTCGAACAGTGCGCCAAGCTGAGCCGCGCGGTGTCCGAGGTGTTCGACGCCGCCGACCCCATCGCCGGCGAATATATGCTGGAAGTCTCGTCGCCCGGCATCGACCGGCCCCTGACCCGTCCCATCGACTTCGACCTGTTCGAGGGCGAGGAGGCGCGTCTGGAGACCGACCGGATGATCGAGGGCCGCAAGCGCTTCAAGGGCGTTCTGGCCGGCTATGAGGACGGCAACGTCCTGATCGATCTGGACGGCGAGGAAGAGACCGCCCTGATCCCCTTCGACTGGCTGAGCGACGCCAAGCTGGTCCTGACCGACGCCCTGATGAAACGGGGCGCCGCCATTCGCGCCGCACGCGGCGAACCCGAAGACGACGGCCTGCCCGAAGGGGAAGCCGAAGACACGACAACCGACACCACGACCCCTTCTGAGGACAACGCCTGATGGCCGTCACCGGTATTTCCGCCAACCGCCTCGAACTGCTGCAGATCGCCAATGCGGTCGCGCAAGAGAAGAACATCGAGCGCGAGGTCGTCATCGAGGCGATCGAAGAAGCCATCCAGAAAGGCGCCAAGTCGCGTTACGGCGCCCATCACGACATCCGCGCCAAGATCGACCACAAGACCGGCGAACTGTCCCTGACCCGTCACGTCACCATCGTCGAGGACGACTGGATGCCGGAAGACGAGCTGGAAGAGTTCAACGACAGCGCCATGGTGCGCCTGACTGACGCCTCCAAGCGTGATCCGGAAGCCGTCGTCGGCAAGGAATATGTCGAGACCCTGCCGCCGTTCGAGTTCGGCCGCGTCCAGACCCAGATGGCCCGCCAGGTCGTGACCGGTAAGGTCCGCGAGGCCGAGCGCGCCAACCAGTACGAAGAGTTCAAGGATCGCGTCGGCGAGATCGTCAACGGCACGGTCAAGCGCGTCGAATACGGCAACACCATCGTCGATCTGGGCCGGGGCGAGGGCGTCATGCGCCGCGACCAGTCCATCCCACGCGAAGTGTTCAACATCGGCGACCGGATCCGCACCTACATCTACGACGTCCGGCCCGAGGCCAAGGGCCCGCAGGTCATGCTGTCGCGCGCCCATCCGGGCTTCATGGCCAAGCTGTTCGCCCAGGAAGTGCCTGAAGTGTACGACGGCGTGATCGAGATCCGCGCTGCGGCGCGTGACTCGGGCTCGCGCGCCAAGATGGCCGTGTTGTCTAACGACAGCTCGATCGACCCCGTCGGCGCCTGCGTCGGCATGCGCGGCTCGCGCGTTCAGGCGGTCGTCGCCGAACTGCAGGGCGAGAAGATCGACATCATCCAGTGGAACCCGGACGAGCCGACCTTCATCGTCAACGCCCTGGCCCCCGCCGAAGTCTCCAAGGTCGTGCTCGACGAAGAAGCCGGCCGCGTGGAAGTGGTCGTGCCCGACGAACAGCTGTCGCTGGCTATCGGCCGTCGCGGCCAGAACGTGCGCCTGGCCTCGCAACTGACCGGCTGGCAGATCGACATCATCACCGAGGCCCAGGATTCTGAGCGTCGTCAGCGCGAGTTCGCCGAGCGCACCGGCCTGTTCCAGGAAGCCCTGGACGTGGACGAAGTCATCGCCCAGCTGCTGGTGACCGAAGGCTTCGCCACGGTGGAAGACCTGGCCTATGCCGATCCCTATGAAGTCTCGGAGATCGAAGGCTTCGACGAGGAGACCGCCGAGGAACTGCAGGCCCGCGCCCGCGAATTCCTGGACAAGAAGGCCGCCGAGCTGGACGCCAAGCGCGTCGAGCTGGGCGTCGAGGACGGCGTGCTTCAGGTGCCGGGCGTGACCCTGCCCATCGCCGTCGCCCTGGGCGAAGGCGGCGTGAAGACGGTCGAGGATCTGGCCGACCTGGCGACCGACGAAATCCGCGGCGGCTATGAAGTGAAGAACGGCGAACGGGTCAAGGTCCCCGGCGTGCTGGAAAGCTTCAACCTGGCCCAGGAAGAGGCCGAACTGCTGATCCTGCAGGCTCGCGTCGCCGCCGGCTGGATCGATGCTTCGGAACTGCCGCAGCCCGAGCCGGAAGAGTTCGAGGAAGGCGAGTTCGCCGAGGGCGAATACGACCCGGACCAGGTGTTCGGCGATGCGCCTGCCGAGGCTGACGCTTCCGACGACGCTTCTGACGACACGGGGGTCCTCGCCGAGGACGACTCCGAACCGTCGAACGCGTGATGGGAGCGTCGGGAAGAATTTGGGCCGCATATGAGCTTGCGCGACGCAACGATCGATAGGGAACGCCGGGATCTCGTCACTCACGAGGTCATGGACGAATCTCGCCTGATCCGTTTCGTCGCCGGGCCCGATGGCCAGGTGGTTCCCGACCTGGGCAGGAAACTGCCCGGACGCGGCCTGTGGGTCGAAGCCAGCCGCGCCTCGATCGAGACGGCGGTCAAGAAGAACGGCTTCACCCGCGCCGCCAAGACCAAGCTGACTGCCACGGCTGACCTCGCCGATGTCGTCGAACGGCTGCTTGTCAGGCGCTGTCTCGATCAGCTGGGTCTTGCCCGGCGCGAAGGCGTGCTTATCTCTGGCTTCGAGAAATCCGCTGCGAACCTGCGGGCCGGCAAGGTCGCCTGGGTGGTGGAAGCCGCCGACGGCTCGGCCGACGGGCGCGGAAAGATCCTCGCTCTGGCCCGCCATCAGACCGCGAAAGTCTGCGGCGCGTTCACTGTGGACGATTTGAGTTTGGCCCTTGGGCTGGAAAATGCGATACACGCCGTCCTGCTTGCGGGCGGACGCGCCGATCGGTGGACCGTAGAGGTCGAACGACTGGCTGGATTTCGGCCGCTTCGCCCCCCTCACTGGGAGGTTTTCAGTGTCGAGGGCGGATCGGCGGGAGCAAACCCTTCAGGGGCGAGTTAGGATTTTGGCGGCCGAGGGCCTGTCTCCAAGGGCGGAGACGGGCTCACGGTCGTTCATGGGTATTAGATGAGGACGGCGGGCCTTTCCGCCCCGAGTAAAGCGACCGGATGAGCGACGAAAACGACAAGACCAACGAAGGCCAGGGCGCAACGGGCGGCACGCCGTCCCAGACGGGGCCGCGCGCTCCGCTGAGCCTGAAGCCGCGCGTTGTGGGATCGGTCCCGACCGGGACCGTGAAACAGAGCTTCAGCCATGGCCGATCCAAGACGGTGGTGGTCGAGACCAAGCGCCGTGCGGGCGCCGGCGGACCGCAACGTCCGCAGGGCTTCGATGTCGCACGTCCGCAACAGGCCTCTCAGGCGCCGCGTCCGCAAGGTCAGCGTTCGCCGCAACCCGCCGGCGGCGCCCTGTCGCCCGAGGAGCAGGAAGCGCGCCGTCGCGCCATCGCCATGGCGACCCAGGCCAACGCCGCCAAGGCTGACGCCGCCGCCGCCGCCAAGGCCGCCGCCGACGCCGCTGCTCGCGACCAGGCCGCCGCCACCGAACGCGCCGCCCAGGCTGCACGGGACGAAGCCGCCGCCGCACAGGCCGCTGCCGAAGCCGCCCGCGCCGAGGCCGCCAAGCTGACGGCCGCCGCGCCTCAGCCCGCCAAGCCTGCGCCCAAGCCGGCTGCGCCCGTCGCCGCCGCACCGGTCGCCCCGGCTCCGGTTCCGGCGCCTGCACCGACCGCCGCCGCCACGCCGGCTCCGGCCGCCCCGGCCCGTCCGGCCGCTCCGGCTCGCCCGGTCGTCAACTTCGGCCAGCGCGTGCCCAAGCCCGGCAATCCCCAGCGCGCGGCGCCCGAGCGTCCCGCCTTCGGCGGCCGTTCGGCCCGTGAACAGGCCATGGGCGGCGGAGACCGCGCCTATTCGGATCGTCCGCAGACCGACCGCCCGCAAGGCGCACGTCCGGCCCCCGGCGGCGCAGGCCGTCCGCAAGGTGCCAAGCCGGCCGAGCCCGTTCGCTATTCGGCCCTGAACCCGCGTCCGGCCCCCGGCGCCGCCCGTCCCGGTGGCGCGCGCACCGGCCCTGGCGGCCGTCCGACCCCGAACGCGCCCCCGGCCGAGGCCAATGTTCTGCGCCCGGCCCGTGCGCCCGGCGCCGGCTTCGGCCGTCCGGTCGGTCGCGACGACGATCGCGAGAAGCGCTTCTCCGACGCAGGCAAGGCGGTCAGCCGTACGCGCGGCGAGCCGAAGCGCCGCGAAGGCCGCATGACCATCCAGTCCGTGGTCGGCGACGGCGACGCCGCCGAGCGCATGCGCTCGCTGGCCTCGGTCCGCCGCGCCCGCGAACGCGAGAAGGAAAAGCGTAAAGGCGGCTCGACCGACGCGCCGAACCGTCCGCGCGAAGTGGTCATCCCCGACGTCATCACCGTTCAGGAGCTGTCCAACCGGATGGCCGTGCGCGGCGTCGACATCATCAAGTTCCTGATGAAGCAGGGCCTGATGATGAAGATCAACGACGTGATCGATTCCGACACCGCCGAACTGGTGGCCGAAGAGTTCGGCATGGCGGTCAAGCGTGTCTCGGAATCCGACATCGAGTTCGGCTTCCTGGGGGATGCGGACGACGCCGAAGCGGACGATGTCCGGGCGCCGGTCGTGGCCATCATGGGCCACGTCGACCACGGCAAGACCTCGCTGCTGGACGCCCTGCGCACGACCGACGTCGCGGGCGGCGAGGCCGGCGGCATCACCCAGCACATCGGCGCCTATCAGGTGCGTCTGGAAGACGGCCAGAAGGTCACCTTCCTCGACACCCCGGGCCACGCCGCCTTCTCGGCCATGCGGGCGCGCGGCGCCAACGTCACGGACATCGTGGTCCTTGTCGTGGCCGCCGATGACGGCGTCATGCCGCAGACGATCGAAGCCATCCAGCACGCCAAGGCCGCCAATGCGCCCCTGATCGTGGCCGTCAACAAGATGGACAAGCCAGGCGCGACTTCTCAGAAGGTCGTCAACGAACTGCTGCAGCACGAAGTCATCGCTGAAAGCCTGGGCGGCGAGACCCAGATCATCGAGGTCTCGGCCAAGGAGCGGATGAACCTCGACGGACTGCTTGGGGCCATTCTGGTCCAGGCCGAGGTCATGGACCTGCGCGCCAGCGCCGATCGTTCGGCCGAGGGCGTGGTCATCGAGGCCAAGCTGGACAAGGGACGTGGCCCGGTCGGCACCGTCCTGGTCAAGCGCGGCACGCTGAAGCGCGGCGACATCGTCGTCGCCGGCAGCTCGTGGGGCAAGGTTCGCGCCCTGCTGAACGAGCGCAACGAGCAGCTGACCGACGCCGGTCCCTCCGTCCCCGTCGAGATCCTGGGTCTGGACGAGGCGCCGTCTCCGGGCGACGTCTTCGCCGTGGTGGAATCCGAAGCCCGCGCCCGCGAGCTGACCGAATACCGTCAGCGGGTGAAGCGCGAGAAGGCCCAGGTCTCGGGCGGTTCGGTGTCGCTGGTCGACATGATGTCCCGTCTGCAGTCCAAGAAGGTCTCGGAACTGCCGGTCGTCATCAAGGCGGACGTGCAGGGTTCGGCCGAAGCCATCGTCAGCTCGCTGGACAAGATGAGCACCGACGAGGTGCGCGCCCGCACGGTCTATTCCGGCGCCGGCGGCATCACCGAAAGCGACGTCAACCTGGCCAAGTCGGCCGGTGCGCCGATCCTGGGCTTCAACGTCCGTGCGTCGAAACAGGCGCGTGATCTGGCCGACCGCGAGGGCGTCGAGATCCGCTACTATTCGATCATCTACGACCTGCTGGATGACATTAAGGGCGTGCTGTCCGGCATGCTGGCGCCGCTGCAACGGGAAACCTTCCTGGGCAACGCCGCCGTCCTGCAGGTGTTCGACATCTCCAAGATCGGCAAGATCGCCGGTTGCCGGGTGTCGGAAGGCGTGGTCCGCAAGGGCGCCCGCGTCCGGATCGTCCGCGACGATGTTGTGGTTCTGGAGCTGGGCGTGCTCAACACGCTCAAACGCTTCAAGGACGAGGTCAACGAAGTCACGGCCGGCCAGGAGTGCGGCATGCAGTTCCAGGGCTTCCAGGACATCAAGGAAGGCGACTATATCGAGTGCTTCACGGTCGAAGAGATCAAGCGCACCCTGGACTAGGTCCGGGGTCGAGCTCCTCAGAGACAAAGGCCCGGAACCCAGGTTCCGGGCCTTTTCTTTTGCCGAATCCCGCGCATGATGCCGCTGTCGCGCGGGGATCGTCATTCATGAGCAAGCCCCATCTGCCTTCGGGCGATTTCTTCGGCGCGGCCTCTCGAACGGTCGAGGCCGGCGGTTTCCGCGTCGGCCTGTGGGTCGCCAGCCGGCCGCCCGAGGGCGTCGAACTGCACGCCCATGACGACGCCCATTTCGTCCTGGCCCTAAACGACGGCTATCGCAGCCTGGCCCATGATCCGCTGACGCCAAGGGATGCCGCCTTCGGCCCCGGCGCCCTGGTTTGGAACCCGCCGGGGTCGAGCACCGGGACTGTTTCGACGTCGCCGGCGGTCGCTTCCTGTCCATCAGTTTCGATCCGCCCAAGGGAGCCGAGCGCGGCGACCCCATGCGGTTGCGCGGCGCCCTGGCGGAAGGGGCGGCGCGGCGGCTGGTCGGGGTGGCCGGGCGGTTCGCGGCGGGGGACGCGGTCGTGATGGAGGGTCTGACACTGGATCTGGCGGCGTCGGTTCTGTCGCCGGGGGAGTTGGACGAGGATCCTGCGCCGGATTGGCTGTTGCGAGCCCATGACGTCCTGCACGACCTGGCGGACCAGCCGGGGCTGGAGGTGGCGACTATCGCCGAACTGGTCGGGGTTCATCCCGTCTCCCTGGCCCGCCGTTATCGCCGCCATTTCGGCTGTTCGCCCGCCGCCGCCATTCGTCGCGCGCGGGCGGACCGGGCGGCGGGCCAGATCGCGCGCGTGCGGGACTTGGCCGAACTGGCCCTGAGCGCGGGCTATGCCGACCAGAGCCATATGACGCGCGAGTTCGGCGCCCTCTATGGCCTGACGCCGGCCCGCTACCGCGCCCTGTTCGCCTGACCGGTTGCGTCTGTTCAAGACGGGCGGCCCGACGCGTGGGAAGTGCGGTCGTTGCTTCCCCAATCCAGGACCCTCATGCGTCATCTGCTTCTCGCGACCCTCGGGCTCGCGCTCGTCTCCGCACCCGTGATGGCCGAGCCGAACTGGCCGGTCGCCGCGCCCGAAACCCAGGACGTTTCGGCCGAGGGTCTGGCGGCTATGGACGCCGCCGTCCGCGCCGGAACCTTCCAGAAGATCACCAGCGTCCTGATCGCCAGGCACGGCCGGCTGGTGCACGAGGTCTATTTTGACGAGGCGGACCGCGAGAGCCGCCGCAACACCCGCTCGGTCACCAAGACCGTCACCGCCATGCTGGTCGGCGCCGCCCTAGGGCGCGGCGACATTGCGAGCGTCGACGCCCCGGTCATGCCCTTCGTCGCGGACCACGCCCCTTCGACAATCCCGATCCGCGCAAGGCCGCCATCACGGTCGAGGACCTGCTGACCATGAGCTCGCTGCTGGAATGCGACGACGACAACGCGTTCTCGCGCGGCAATGAGGAGCGGATGTACCTGATCGAGGACTGGGTGAAGTTCGCCATGGACCTGCCGGTGCGCGGCTTCCCTCACTGGATCCCCCGGCCCGAGAACCAGCCCTACGGCCGGGCCTTCTCCTATTGCACAGCGGGGGTGACCACCCTGGGTGCCGTCGTCCAGAAGGCGACGGGCGAACCGCTGAAGGATTTTGCACGCAAGGCTCTGTTCGGCCCGCTGGAGATCGAGGGTGAGGATTGGCAGATGTCGCCGACCGGCCTGGCTCAAGGCGGCGGCGGCCTGGGCCTGCGCAGCCGCGACCTGCTGGCGCTGGGGCAGCTGCTGCTGAACCACGGGCGGTGGGAGGGACGCCAGGTCCTGCCTGAGGCCTTCGCACGCGCCATGGTCACCCCGCACGCCAGCGTCGATCCGCAGAAGGGCGACTACGGCTATCTGATCTGGCTGCCGACCTATCAGGTCGCAGGCGCACCCCATCCCGCCTGGACCATGTCGGGCACCGGCGGCAACAAGGTTGCGATCGTCCCGGACCTGGATGCGGTCGTGGTGGTGACGACCGAGAACTTCGACGTTCGCAATCCGCACGGGCTAGCCTACACCCTGATCTCGGACCATGCCTTGGCGGCGATGAAGTAAGGCGTGCGTTCACGCTTCGCCAATGGCCAGGGGTGGTCATTGGCGAAGCAGCACCGTGCGTCGCCGCAAGTGAGGTGGCGAAGGGCAGGGGATGGCGGCACGGTCCGGTCATCGAGGGTCGGTCGTCGGTCCTCTCCCTGACACAGGATACGCCGTCATGAAGACCGTCGCCGCCATCGCTCCCATTCTCGCTCTCGCCGCCGTTCTGGCCGCCGCGCCCGCCTTCGCCGCCGACCTGACGGTCTCATTCCCGAGCGTGGCGCCACAAGGCCAGATCATGGTCGCCGTCTTCAACAGCGAGGCCAACTATGACGGCGAGGGCCCGCCGGCCCAGGTCGCCATGCTGGATGCAGCCGGAGGCCAGACCAGCGTGACCTTCGACGGCCTGCCCGACGGCGACTATGCGGTGCGCGCCTTTCATGACCTGAACGGCGACGGCAAGATGAACACCAACCCGTTCGGCATGCCGACCGAGCGCTTCGCCTTCTCCAACAATGCGGTCGGCAATATGGGGCCGGCGTCTTGGGAGCGCGCGAAGTTCGCCGCAGCGGGCGCCGTCGTTCAATCGATCGACCTGAAGTAAGCGATCCGAGCCGGAGCCTGATCATGACCCCCTCCCGCCGTTCCTTCCTGATGGGCGCCGCAGCCCTTTCCGCCGCCGTCGCCACGCCCGAGATGGTCCGCGCCGCCGCCGCTTTGGACGCCGTCGCCGCGACGAAGGCCGACTGGGCGCTGGCGACCCAGGACATCGAGGGCGACATGCCGCGCCAGACGATGCGCCTGATCCATGGCCGGGCGCCGGCGGGCCTGCAGGGCGCGCTGTATCGCAACGGACCGGCCAAGTTCCGGCGGCCAGGTGGTTCGGCGACCCACTGGTTCGACGGCGACGGCATGATGCGCGCCTTCCGCATTCAGGACGGTCAGGCCACGCTGGAGGCGCGGTTCGCCGACACGCCCAAGCGCCGCACCGAGACCGAACTGGGCGCCGTCTTGACCCCCGGCTTCGGCACCAGGGGCGACGCGCGCGCCCGCATCGGTTCGAACGACGACGCCAACGCCGCCAACACGGCCGTCATGGTCGCCGGCGATCAGGTCTGGGCCCTGTGGGAGGCAGGGTCGCCCCTGGCCATGTCGGCATCCGACCTTTCGACCGAAGGCTTCGTCACCCTGCGCGACGACCTGAAGGGCATGCCGTTCCAGGCCCATCCGCGTTATGCGCCCGAAGGTTCGATCTGGAATGTCGGCTTGGCCGGAAATCGCGCGGTGATCTGGCATCTGAACCCCGATCGCAGCCTGAACGACGCCCAGGTCGTGTCCCTGCCGCGCGCCAGCTATATGCACGACTTCACCGCCACCGACCGGCACGTGATTCTGGTGCTCCAGCCCTGGGTGTTCGAGACCCACGCCATGCCGGTGATCTCGGGCCTGGCCTGGCGACCGGAGATGGGGACGCAGGTCCTGGTGCTGGACAAGGACGACCTGTCCAAGCGCCGCCTCTACGACCTGCCGGGCTTCTTCCATTTCCACCTGGGCGATGCCTGGGCCGAGCGGGACGGCACGATCCGCTTCGACGTCGCCGCCAGCGGCGATCCGCGCTTCGCGGTCGATGGCGCGCGGGTTCTGGTGGATGGGCACGGGGTCGTGCCGGGCGATCCGGCGAAACTGGCCCTGATCACCCTGCGGCCCGATGGTCGCGCCGACATGACCTATAGCGATGTCGTGGGCGAGTTCCCCAAGGCCGATCCGCGCCGGGCAGGGCTGAAGCGCAGCCTCACGGCCCATACCTCCGGCGAGACGCTCGGACGGCCCCTGCCGACGGGCCTGGCCGTGCACGATTGGGACAGCGGCCGCTCGAACGCCTTCGAGTTCGGGGTGCATCAGGTGGTCGAGGAAGCAGTCTTCGTGCCCAAGCCCGGCGCGACGGCCGAACGCGACGCCTGGCTGGTCGGGCCGTCGGTCAATCTGAAGGACGGCCGCGCCGAACTCCATGTGTTCGACGTGGCCCGGATCGAGGACGGTCCCGTGGCGACCTGGCAAGCGGACACGGCCCTGCCAGCCGGCTTCCACGGCGTGTGGGCGGGGTAAAGGCCTCCGAGGCACAACCCTTGCGGGCCTTCACGGTTCGAAAAGGCTGACGTGCCAAGGTGAGACCATGACCCCCGTTCAGACCCATACCCAGACTCCGGCCGATCTTCGTCCCATCACCGCCCTGCGTTTCGGCGCAGCGATGTGGGTGGCCGTTTACAGTTTCTGGGAAAACCTGGCGGGCGCCGGTCAGGTCGGCCTGGTGGCCAAGGGGTATCTGGGGGTCGAGCTGTTCTTCGTCCTGTCCGGCTTCATCCTCAGCCACGTCTATCTGGCGGCGGCGGGCGAGAAGCGGTTCTCGTATCGCAGCTTCCTTTGGGCGCGGGTGGCGCGGGTCTATCCGCTGCATGTCGCGACCCTGATCGGGGTCGGGCTGCTGGCCGCCGCCGCCCTGTTCGCCGGTATGAGCGTGGACGGCAATGTGCTGAGCTGGGCGTCGCTGCCCGCCAACCTGTTCATGGTCCACGCCTGGGGCCTGGCGCCGGTGGCGGGCTGGAACCACCCGTCCTGGTCGATCTCGGCGGAGTGGTTCGCCTATCTCTGCTTCCCGCTGTTCGCCTTCGTCTTCTGGCGCGCGCGGCATCGTCCCATCGCGGCCGTCGTCGGCGCGGCGGCCTTCCTGGCCATCCTCTATTTCGTGTTCGAGCAGTGGGCCGGGTTTGCTCTGACCGAGGCGACGATCCGTTGGGGCGCGCTGCGGATCGTGCCGTGCTTCGCCCTGGGGTGCGCCCTCTACCTCGTCTATCGCCGCGCGCCGTTGAAGGCGCCTTGGCTGTGCGCCGCTGTCTCGTTCGGTCTGATGGTGCTCAGCGCGGCGCTTGGACTGTGGGACGGGGTGACGGTTCTCCTGGCCGGCGCCCTGATCCTGTCGCTCGCGTCGCTGCCCAATGAGCGCGCCGGATGGCTCGCCTCCAAGCCGGCTGTCTACCTCGGCGAGATCAGCTATTCGGTCTATATGGTCTGCGTGCCGTGGAAGCTTCTGGCCGTCGGTCTCGCCGCCAAGCTTGTGGATGCGCCCGACAAGCAGCTTCAAATTTTCGTGTGGTTGGCGATTTTGGCCCTGCTGCCGGTCGTGGCCGCCGTCTCCTATCATCTCGTCGAACACCCGGCCCGCAAGGCTTTGCGCGGCATGGCCAAGCGGGGCGATAAGACTTCGGCAAGCAGTCTGAAGTCCGGCGCTACGCCGAAACAACTTGCTACCGAGCGTGAACCCGTGGCCTAAAGGGCGTTCCAAAGACGGGTCGGGATACCCCTAAGCATGACGAAACGGCTCAAAGCCGCCGCGGTTGCGGCGACCCTCGGTTTTTTTGCATTGGGCGCCGTTCCCTCCAGTGCGAAGGCTGACGAGCCGTATTGGCAGTGCGTGACCTTCGCGCGCATGTTCTCGGGCATCAACATCTTCGGCGACGCCTGGACCTGGTGGCGTCAGGCCTCCGCCGGCTTCCGCACCGGCCGCGCGCCTGAAACCGGCTCGGTCCTGGTCTTCCGCCCCGAGGGCCGCATGAGCCGGGGCCACGTCGCCGTCGTCTCCGACATCCTGACCGACCGCGTGGTCCGCGTCACCCACGCCAACTGGGGCGGCAGCCGCGGCAAGGTCGAGGAGAACGTCACCGTCGTCGACGTCTCGCCCTCCAACGACTGGTCCCAGGTCAAGGTCTGGTACAATCCGATCAACGACCTGGGAACGACGGTCTATCCGACCTACGGCTTCATCTACAAAGGCGCGCGCGACGCCTTCGACGCCGGTCGCCAGATCGCCTCTAACGTCTCGGCCCAAGGCCAGCATTAGGGCCGGCGCGAACCCGCCTTGCGCTGCCCGCCATCGCGGGCGATAGGCGGGCATGACCCAATCCAGCGACATCACCTACGCCGGCTATTTGGCGTTGGACGACCTGCTTTCGACCCAGCATCCGCTGTCGGACCAGCACGACGAGATGCTGTTCGTCGTCATCCACCAGACCAAGGAACTGTGGCTCAAGCAGATCCTGCACGAGACGGCCCTGGCGCAGCGGCTGGTGCGCGCCGGCGATCTGGTGCCGGCCTATAAGAGCCTGGCGCGGGTCTCTCGCATCCAGGCGGTGATGACCCACAGCTGGGACATCCTGTCGACCATGACCCCGGCCGACTATCTGCGGTTCCGTGGGTCCCTGGGATCGTCCTCGGGCTTCCAGAGCGACCAGTTCCGCCGGTTCGAGGCCATGCTGGGCCTGAAGGACGCCAGCTTCCTGAAGTTCCATGAGGATCGCCCCGAAGCCTTGGCCGCGCTTCAGGCCGCCATCGCCGCGCCCAGCCTGTACGATGACGCCCTGGCCCAGATGGCCAAGGCCGGTCTGCCGGTGCCCGCCGAGGTGCTGAACCGCGACGTGACCCAGCCCTATGAGCCGTCCGAGGCCGTCGAGGCGGCCTGGCTGGAGGTTTATCGCGACACCGAACGCTGGTGGGTGCTGTATCAACTGGCCGAGAAGCTGGTCGATCTGGACGACGCCTTGCTGACCTGGCGCCACAAGCATGTCGTCACGGTCGAGCGCATCATCGGCCGGCGGCGTGGAACCGGCGGCACGGAGGGGGCGGCCTATCTGGCCTCGACCCTGACCAAGCGCTGCTTCCCCGAGCTTTGGTCCCTTCGCACCAAACTTTGATGTCGCAGGGCGGCAACCTTCGCCGCGCCCGGCCATTCCGCCGTTTGACCGCAACAGCGGAAGGAATGGACGAGATGAGCAATCCCAACGCCCACGACATCAAGGTTCTGAACGGCCTGATCGAAACCACGCTGGACAGCGCCGACGGCTATCGTGAAGCCGCAGAACAGACGCAGGACCCTCACTATCGCACCCTGTTCGAGCGCCGCAGCGCCGAACGCCAGCAGGTCGTAGACGACCTGTCCGCCGCCGTGCGCGGCCTGGGCGGCGATCCCGAATCCGACGGCTCGATCCTGGCCAAGGCCCACCGGGCCTTTCTGGACGTGAAACATGCGCTGCTGCGCAACGACGATTCCGTTGTCGGCTCGATCAACAGCGGCGAAGGCTTCATCGCCGGCAAATACGAAAAGGCGCTGGAGGACACCGGCATCTCCGCCACCACGCGCGAGACGATCCGGCGGGCCTATGCGGCGGTGAAGACCGAGCATGAGCAGATGGAAGCGCTGAAGCACAGCCTGGAAGGCCAGCGCGACGCGGACAACCCGCTCTATCCGCAGTAGCCTTGTGAAGGCGGAATAGAAAAAGGCCCCGGCGTTTCCGCCGGGGCCTTCGTCATTTCAGTGTCGTACCTGAACCTAGGCTTCGTCGCCCTTGGCGGCCGAACCGGTTTCCGGAACGACGACGCCCTTGGCGGGACGGACCGTCTGGCGCTCGGCGATACGGGCCGACTTGCCGCGACGATCGCGCAGGTAATAGAGCTTGGCGCGACGCACGACGCCGCGGCGCTTCACTTCGATCGACTCGATGTTGGGCGACAGAATGGGGAATTTGCGTTCGACGCCTTCGCCGAACGAGATCTTGCGGACCGTGAAGGTTTCGCTGATGCCGCCGCCGTCACGGGCGATGCAGACGCCCTCGAAGGCCTGGACGCGCTCGCGCTCGCCTTCCTTGATCTTTACGTTGACGCGCAGGGTGTCGCCGGGTTGGAAGACCGGGATCGTGCGCTCGCCGAGAACGCGGGCTTTTTCTTCGGCGTTCAGCTGTTGAACGATGTTCATGTCATTTCTCCTCGGGCTTTGCGCCCTTTAGCTGTGATTTGGCGAGATGCGCTTCCCAGAGGTCTGGTCGCCGCTCCCGCGTGGTCTCTTCCCGTTGCATCTCGCGCCATTGTGCGACCTTCTTGTGGTCGCCCGACACCAGCACCTCGGGTATCTCCAGTCCCTCGAACGTCCGCGGTCGCGTGTACTGCGGGTGTTCCAGAAGCCCATCCTCGAAGCTTTCGGACGACAGGCTGTCCGCCGCGCCAAGCACTCCAGGGATCAATCTTACGCACGCCTCGATCGCGACCATCGCCGCCGCCTCGCCGCCGGCGAGCACCGCGTCTCCGACCGAGACCTCCTCGAACCCGCGTGCGTCGAGCACCCGCTGATCCACCCCCTCGAAACGACCGCAAAGCACGACGATGCCGTCGGCCTTGGCCCATTCCTTGACGCGCGCCTGGGTCAGGGGTCGACCCTTGGCGCTCATGTACAAAAGCGGCCGCCCCCTAGAAGGGTTGGTCGGTCCCGGAAGGCTATCCACCGCCCGAGCCACCACGTCCGCCTTAAGCACAGCTCCCGGGCCGCCACCCGCAGGGGTGTCGTCCAGGAAGCCGCGCGTATCTGTGGAAAAGGCGCGAATGTCAACCGTATCCAGGCTCCACAAGCCTTTCTCGCGCCACGCCGTGCCGATCAGCGACACGCCGAGCGGGCCGGGAAAGGCCTCGGGAAACATGGTCAGGACGGTCGCGGTGAAGGGCATGGCGGCGGCTCATACACGAAAAGCGCACTATTGCCTCCCTCTCCCGTTGGGAGAGGGCTTGAGCCTCCGAGAGTGCAGCGATCGGAAAGGCGAAAGGGTGAGGGTCGAACGGTGCGACTTGGCCCGCCGACCGACCCTCATCCGGCTCTTCAAGCCACCTTCTCCCAATGGGAGAAGGACGTGCTTATGCGGCCGGCGCCCCGCCGCCCGCCGCGATCCATCCGTCGACCTGGTCCTCCAGCACGTCCAGCGGCACCGAGCCGGAGCCCAGGACCACGGCGTGGAAGTCCTTGATGTCGAACCGGTCACCCAGCGCCGCCTTGGCCCGGTCGCGCAGTTCCTCGATCTTCAGCTCGCCGATCTTGTAGCTGGTCGCCTGTCCGGGATTGGTGATGTAGCGCTCGACCTCCTTTTCGATGTCGCGCTCGGACAGCAGGGAGTTCTGGCGGAAATAGTCCATCGCCTGTTCGCGGCTCCAGCGCTTGGCGTGCAGGCCGGTGTCGGTCACCAGACGCACGGCGCGCCACAGCTCGGTCGAGAGCCGACCGAAGTCGGAATAGGGGTCCTGATAGAAGCCCATCTCCTTGCCCAGTTGTTCGGCGTATAGGCCCCAGCCCTCGGCGTAGGCGCCGTAGCCGCCGAAGCGACGGAAGCGCGGCAGGCCCTCGATTTCCTGGGCATAGGCGATCTGGAAATGGTGCCCGGGCGCGCCCTCGTGATAGCTGATGCCCTCGATCTGGGGCTTCAGCACCTGGGTCATGTCCGACAGGTTGACGTAATAGATGCCCGGCCGCGACCCGTCCGGCGCCGGCGAGTTGTAGAAGGCGATCGAGGCCGTCGCCTCGCGGAACGGCTCCACCGCCCGCACCTCAAGCGCCGCCTTGGGCAGGGTCGAGAACCATTGCGGGGCCGCCGCCATCACCTGGGCGATGAAACCCCGCGCGTCGGTCAGATACTGTTCCTTGCCCTCAGTCGTGTTCGGATACTGGAAGCGCGGATCGGTCTTCAGGAAGACGAAGAACTCCTGCAGCGTGCCGGTAAAGCCGACCTGGGCCTTGATGACTTCCATCTCGGCCTGGATGCGGGCGACTTCGTCCAGGCCGATCTGGTGGATCTGGTCGGCGGTCAGGTCGGTGGTGGTCGAGAGCTGGAGCCGGGCGTTGTAATAGGCCTCGCCCTGCGGCAGGCGCCACACGCCGGCGTCGCTGTCGGCCTTGGGCTGAACCTCGGCCAGGGCCGTCAGCACCGTGTCGAACCCGGCCTTGTATGGTCCCGTCAGGGCGGCGCGGCCTTCGGACAGCAGCCGGTCCTTGGCCGCCTGATCCGTCTCCAGCGCCGCGACCTTCTTGTTGAAATCGGCCCAGACCGGATTGTCCGCCCCATCGTCGAACGGCGCGCCCGAGATGACGTTGCGGGTGTTGGCGATGGAGGGTTCGAAGACGAAGCGGGGCGAGACCACGCCCGCCGCCGCGCGCTGACGCAGTTCGTCGGCGACCTGTTCCATCTGGACCTGGGCGGCGCGCAGACGGCCGACATAGGCCTCGGCGTCGGCGACGCTTGAGACGCGGTGGTTGTTGATCAGGAAGACGGGCAGGCTGGTGGTCGGATTGCCGTTGGCCGCAAACTGGAAGCCCCAGTCGCGCCACTGGTTCGACAGCCGCGCCTGCTGCACCCCGTATTCGAACATCCGCCACGACAGCCGCGCCTGAGGCCCCAGCTTCTCGGGATCGAAGCCGGCCTTCATCTGCGCCAGCTGGGCCTCCTGCAGGGCCAGGGCCCTGTCGGCGGCGGCGTCCGACACATCGTCCAGCTTGTCGTAATCGGTCTTGATCCCCAGCGAGGTCATCTGTTGCGGGCTGAGCGCGATCCGCGCCTGGAAGGCCTGTTCGAAGAAGGCATTCAGCCGCGCGTCCTCGCTTTGCGCTTCGGCCGCCGGCGCCCCCGTCCCGACAGTCGCCGGCGTTTGGGCAATGGTGGGCGCGGCGGACAGCACCGCCATCATGGCGGCGGACGAGATCAGAAAACGACGCATGGACAACCCCTCGTGAAACAGGGGCGCACCTTCGGGCGCGCCTTCGCCGGGCGCAAGCCGCCAATGTCGCAGGCGTTGCGGCGATCCGACACGTCCGGACGAAATTTCAATACGGCGTCGCTTGATGCAACCCAAGTTCAAGGTCGGCGTTTGCAGGGAGCTTGACCATACCAACAAGGGGTTCACACCATGCGCAAGATCATCACTCTGACCATCGTCGCCGCCGCCCTGGCCGTGTCGGCGTGCAACACCATCGCCGGCGCCGGCCGTGATGTCTCGGCCGCCGGTTCAGCCGTCACCACCGGCGCGAACGACGCCAAGAACTAAGCTTCGGCGAAAGCTTGATCTGGAAAGGCCCGTCGGATCACCGGCGGGCCTTTCTCGTATCCGTCGCACGACGGTGTTACGGTGCGGCGTCAGACAGGAGACGGACGATGGGCTTTCTCGACAATGTGGTGAAAGGCCTGGGCGACGACGCCGCAGGCGGACTGGGCGATCTGCTCAAGGGCCAGGGCGGCATCGGCGGCCTGGCGGAGAAGTTCGGTCAGGCGGGCCTGGGCGACGTGGTCGGCTCCTGGGTCGGCACGGGTCCGAACGCCAATATTTCGCCCGAGCAGATCGCTGCCGTCATCGGCTCCGGCCCCATCGCCGACATCGCCGCCAAGATGGGCGTCTCGCCCCAGCAGGCCGGCGAGACCCTGGCGGGCCTGCTGCCCGAGGCCATCGACCGCCTGACCCCCGGCGGTCAGATCGACGGCGCAGATGATCTGCTGGGCAAGCTGCCGGGCGGTTTGGGCGACATGATCGGCGGCTTCCTGAAGCGCTGAGGCGTCAGGAGGGTCCGCTCAAGAGGGTTGGCCCGCCGTCGCCGCAATAGCGGCGTCCTCTTCGGCCGCCGCCTTCTGGCGTTCCTGCAAGGCGGTCTGTTTGCTGGCGACGACGAAGGCCAGGACGACGGCGAACACGCCGATGATCGTCGAATACAGGAAGAAGACGACATAACCCGCGCCCAGCGCAGCCGGGGTCACGCCGCTGGTCGCCGCCCCGGCCGCCAAAGACCCTTCGGGCAGGCGGGCGAACAGAGGACGCAGCGCGGAGAATGGACCTGCACCTTCCGCCGCGCGGGCCGAGGCCTCGACGATGCGGCCCGACTGGGACGCGATCAGCTTGCCGGGCAGGGCGTACAGCGAACTGAACAGGGCGTATTGGGTTGCCGTAAAGCCGATCGACGTCAGGCTGGACATATAGGCGATCAGGGCCGTTCCGGCGTAGCCGGTGGCGATGTTGTCCACCCCGATGGCGATGGTCAGGGCAGGAATGCTGGGCCCCTGGGTCGCCAGCCAGGCGAAGACCAGGTTCGACACCGGGCTCATGAAGGCGCCGATCACCATGGTTCGGATCAACCCCAGCTTGGCCACCGACCAGCCGCCGATGAAGACGCCCAGGGTGGTCATGACGACCCCGAACACCTTGCGCACCTCGGCCAGCTCGATTTTCGAGAACCCCAGGTCCAGATAGAAGGGGTTCATGATGTTCAGGACGAAATCGGCCAGGCGATAGACGCAGATCAGCGCCAGGATCAGCGTCGCCACGCCCGAGAACCGCTTGTAGAAGTCGGCCACTGGCTCGCCGAACGATCCCGCAAGATAGGCGCCCGGCCGGGTCCTGGTTCCTGGCAGAGGCCAGCAGGCCAGCACCAGCAGGGCCAGGCCGCCGAACACCGCCGCGACCTGCAGATAGACACCGCCCGGCTTGGCGGCCCAGGCGTCGGCGATGGCGGTTTGGCCTTCTGCGCCCAGGCCGAACAGGCCAAGCAAGCCGTTCAGCGGCCCCGCCTGCGCCGTCAGGCCCGAACCCACCACCATGGCGGCGGCGGCGATCACGATCAGGCGCGCGATCCATTCCAGGATTTCAAGCTTGGGTCGCGACGGCGTGTCGCCCACCGGAATGGCGCGGATCGAATGGGCCTTCTCGCGCGGCGCGAACAGGACGCCGGCGATGCCGAAGCCCATCAGGGCGGCCATCACCGCATAGGAGACGTTCCAGTTATAGAGATCAGCGAGTACCAGCGGCACGGCCCCGGCGACGATCATGGCGACGCGGTATCCCATCTGATAGGCGGCGGCCATGGCGCCGTGGCGGCTGTCGTCCGCCGCCTCGATCCGCCAGGCGTCGATGACAATGTCCTGCGTCGCGCCGAAGAAGCCGACCAGGGTCGCGAACAGGGCGATGGCCACAAGTGCGTTCGACGGGTTCAGGCCCGAGATCGACCACAGGCCGAAAATCACCACGGCCTGCGTCACCAGCATCCATGACCGGCGATGGCCCAGCAGTGGCGTCAGCAGCGGAATGGCCGTGCGGTCCACCAGCGGCGCCCAGACGAATTTCAACGAATAGCTGAGCGTCGCCAGGGCGAAGAAGCCGATGACTTCCAGCGTCTGACCGCTCTCGCGCAGCCAGGCCGACAGGGTGTCAAAGATCAGCAGGTTCGGCAGGCCCGCCGAAAACCCCAGCAGCAGCATGATGAACACGCGCCGCTCGCCATAGACGGCGAGGCCGCCGAAACGTCCGGCGGGTTTACCGGTGGCGGCGGGGGTGGCTTGGTCGGTCATGCACGGCTCCGGCGCGGCGGCCGGAAACGCGGGCGCCTGTAACTCAGCCGACCTTGGCGCGGATGTCGCGTTTCGTCCAGCGGGCCAAGGCGGCGCGCAGGGCGTCGGCGTCCAGCGGCTTGACGATATGGTCGTCCATGCCGGCCTCCAGACAGGCGCGGCGGTCCTCGGCGAAGGCGTTGGCGGTCAGGGCCAGGATCGGCGTCATGTCGCCCCCGGCGCGGATGGCGCGGGCGGCGGCGGGGCCGTCCATGCCGGGCATCCGCATGTCCATGAAGACCACGTCGTAGCGCGCGCGCTTCAGGGCCGCGACGGCTTCCTCGCCGGTGGCGGCGGTCTCGACGGTGCAGCCCTCGCGGCGCAGCAGGGTGCGGGCCAGAAGCGCGCCGACGGGATTGTCTTCGGCCAGCAGCACGCGAATGCCGGCGAACTGAACGGGCGAGACGCGGTCGTCCTCGACATGAGCCGCGACGGGGGCGGCGCTTCTGTCGCCCGTCTCGGCGCCGATGGCCGCCAGGACCCGTTCGGCCAGGGAGGCGCGACGCAGGGGCTTGATCAGATAGCCGTGAAAGCCGGCGGACCGATAGCGCGCGATAAGATCGCGCTCCGACGGCTTCAATAGCACGATGCCGCGACCGGTGGCGGGCAGGGCGGCCAGACTTCCCGCCGAGGCGCCGGCGTGGTCGATCAGGGTCACCGGCGCGGGGTCGGCGATCGTGCCGCCCGAGGCCTCGATCTGGGCGCTGGCGGCGGACAGGACGAAGGGGTCGGGCGAGCGCACCGAGACCTTATGATTCCGCAGCGGCTTGTCCCGCGCCACGGCGACTGCGGCGAAGGCGGCCTCGAAGCGGAAGCGGGCGCCGGCGCCGGATGTGGCGCCGTCGGGCCGATCCTCGACCCGCACCGAGCCCTCCATGGCGGCGGCCAGTTTGCGCACGACCGCCAGCCCCAGGCCGGCGCCGTCATGACGCACGGCGTCGGAGGAATCGGCGTGACCGAACTCCTCGAAGATGCGCGCGCGGGCCTCGGGCGCGACGCCCGGCCCGGTGTCGTCGACCAGGAAGGCCAAGCGCGGGCGGGCCGCGCTGCCGCCGGCGCGCTCGACCGTGATGCGCACGCCGCCGGTCTCGGTGAATTTCACGGCATTGCCGGCGAGGTTGAACAGGACCTGACGCAGACGGCCTTCGTCGGCCAGGACATCGGGCGCGTCGGCGGCGACCGACCAGACGATCTCCAGCCCCTTGTCGTGGGCGCGCGGGCTGAGCAGTTCGGCGACGCCACGCACCAACCCCTCCAGATCGACGGGGGCCAAGTCGAACTCCAGCGCCCCGGCCTCCAGCCGCGCATAGTCCAACAGGTCGTTGACCAGACCCAGCAGATGTTCGGCTGACTGGCGGGCGTTCTCGGCATAGGCGCGCTGGGCGCCGTCCAGCCGGGTCCGCTGCAACAGGTTGATCATGCCGATGACGCCGTTCAGCGGCGTGCGCATCTCGTGGCTCATCAGCCGCAGGAACTGCTGGGCGGGATCGGCAGGCTGAACCGCCTCGTCCTCGATCCGCTTCGTCGCCGTGCGTCGCGCCATGGTCGCTTCCCCGTTCGCGCCGACCCTAACGGCTGCGGGTTAAGGATCCCTCCATCCCGCAACCGTCACGAATGAAGGAAGGGCGCCTGCTCTGCGTCGTCCTCGCGCATCCCGAAGGCCGTATCGCGCGCCGCCACGCGCCGGTCGAAATCGGCCTCGGCCCCGACGGTGTTGCGGCGATAGATCAGAGCCTCGGCGATGTGGCGGCGCAGCACGCCGGTGCAGCCGTCCAGATCGGCGATGGTGCGCGCCAGGCGCAGGGTGCGGGTCCAGCCGCGCGCCGTCAGCCCCCCGGCCTCGCCCGCCCGCATCAACAGCATGCGGCCTGCCTCGTCAGGCGTGGCGAACCGGTCCAGCGTATCGCCGGACGCGCGCGCGTTCAGGCCCTGGGCCGAATCCAATCCTGCCTCCCGCACCCGGTCTTCCTGCATGGCGCGGGCGGTCGCGACGCGCGCCCTGGCCTCGGCCGTGCCCTCGGCGGGCGGCGGCAGGGCCATGTCTGCGGCGGTGACGGGCGGGGTCTCCACCGTCAGGTCGATGCGGTCGAACATCGGACCCGATACCCGGTTCTGGTAGTCGCGCTGGCATCTTGGAGCCTTGCCGCAAGCCCCGCGTCCGGCCCCGCCCATGCCGCAGCGGCACGGGTTCATCGCCGCCACCAGCTGGAACCGAGCCGGATAGCGGACATGGGCGTTGGCGCGGGCGACGACGATCTCGCCGGTCTCCAGCGGCGCCCGCAGCGAATCCAGGGCCTGGGCGCTGTATTCCGGCAGTTCGTCCAGGAACAGCACGCCATTGTGCGCCAGCGACGCCTCGCCCGGCTTGGCGCGCAGACCCCCGCCTGTCAGGGCCGCCATCGAGGCCGAATGGTGCGGGCTTCGGAACGGCCGATCCCGTGTCAGGGCGCCGCGCTCGATCAAACCGGCGACCGACCAGACCATCGAGGTCTCCAAAAGCTCCTGCGAGGTCAGGGGCGGCAACAGGCCGGGCAGGCGTTGCGCCATCATCGACTTGCCCGACCCCGGCGGGCCGATGAACAGCAGGTTGTGACCGCCGGCCGCCGCAATCTCCAGCGCGCGCTTGGCGCTTTCCTGACCCTTGACCTCGCGCAGGTCGGGCACGGCCTTGCCGCTGGCCAGCGGACCGGGCTCTGGCGCGCGCAGCACCTGGGTTCCCTTGAAGTGATTGACCAGGCCGATCAGCGAGCGCGGCGCCAGGATGCGCGCGCCGCCCGCCCAGGCCGCCTCCGGCCCCGTCGCCTCGGGGCAGATCAGACCCAGGCCCATGGCGTCGGCGGCGACAGCGGCCGGCAGGGCGCCGCCGACCCGCGCGATCTGTCCATCCAGCCCCAGTTCGCCGATGGCGGCCCAGCCGTCCAGGGCGTCGGGCGCGATCACCCCCATGGCCGCCATTAAAGCCAAGGCGATGGGAAGGTCGAAATGGCTGCCCTCCTTGGGCAGGTCGGCGGGCGCCAGATTGGCGATGATCCGCGCCGCCGGCAGGGCCAGGCCGATGCCGGAAAAGGCGCCGCGCACCCGTTCGCGGCTTTCGGCCACCGCCTTGTCCGGCAGGCCGACGATGGTGAAGACCGTCTCGCGGTTCTGACCGACCAGCTGGACCTCGACGTCCACGCGCCGGGCCTCCACCCCGTCGAAGGCGACCGTGACAACCCGTGCGACCATGACGTCCTCCCGCTTCCCGCGAGAGAACGAACCATGAACTGAAATCTAATTCAAGTGGCGGTCACGCAACCTGTGCGGCGCGGCGGGCTTCGATGGCGTCCCACATCAGGGCGGTGGCGTCGATGCCGGTGAAGGTCTTCAACTGCTGGGCGCCGGTGGGGGAGGTGACGTTGATCTCGGTCAGATAGTCGCCGATCACGTCGATGCCGACGAAGATCAGGCCGCGTTCCTTCAGCGTCGGGCCGATGGCCTTGCAGATTTCCAGGTCGCGCGGTGTCAGCTCGACCGGCATGGCGGTGCCGCCGACGTGCAGGTTCGACCGCACGGCCCCCGCCGCCGGCACGCGGTTGATGGCGCCGACCGGCTCGCCTTCGATCAGGATGATGCGCTTGTCGCCCTTGGACACGGCGGGAATGAATTTCTGGATCACCAGAGGGTCGCGGCTGCCGGCGGCGTGGATCTCGATCAGGGCGTCCAGATTGGGATCGTCGGCGCGCAGCTTGATCACGCCCGAGCCGCCGTTGCCGTGCAGGGGCTTCAGCACCACCTCGCCGTGCTTCTTGTGGAAGGCGGTCAGGGCGACGGGATCGGCCGAGATCAGGGTCGGCGGCTGAAGGCCGGGGAAGGCCGTGACCATCAGCTTTTCGGGTGCCGAACGCACCTGGGCCGGGTCGTTGACCACCAGGGTCTTTGGATGGACCGTCTCCAGCAGATAGGTGGCGGTGACATAGGCCATGTCGAACGGCGGATCCTGGCGCATCAGGATGACGTCCACGTCCTCGGCAAGGTTCAGCCGCACCCAGTCGCCGAAATCGACGTGGTTCCCGACCTCGCGGCGCACGGTGATCGGCCGGGCGCGGCAGTAGAGGCGGCCCTCCTCCAGCGCCAGGGTGCGGAAATCATAGACCCACTGTTTGTGCCCGCGCGCCTGGGCCGTCTCGGCCATCAGGAAGGTAGTGTCCCCGGCGATGTCGACGGCCTCTATCGGGTCCATCTGGATGGCGACTCTGAGCATCGGGGAGGCTTTCTCTACGTTGGCAGGCAATCCGGAATTGGAGCGGCGAAGCTTCGCCGCAACCCTATCCGCTCATCCCCGCGAAAGCGGGGACCCAGTTCTTTCGCTCGGCAGTGCGTTGGGCCGATGACTGAAGGACGGACCTCAGATCGGAACGCCCAAAGCGCTGGGTCCCCGCTTTCGCGGGGATGAGCGGAATATATTTAGTCGATCTGACGGGCTTCCTCGGCCAGCATGATCGGCACGCCCTCGCGGATCGGATAGGCCAGCTTGGCGCCGGCCGAGATCAGCTCGCCCGCGTCGCGGTCATAGGTCAGCTTGCCACGCGTGACCGGACAGACCAGCACCTCAAGCAGGCGAGGATCGACCGAGACCGGGGTGTTGAAGGCGTCACTCATTGGCGGGTTCCTGAAAGCGTGGCCGCTTATTGCATGGACGGCGCGGCGTCGTCACCGGCGTCGGCGGCGTCGATACGCAGCAGGGCGGTCAGGGCCTCGGCGCGGGGCATCAGGCCCATGGCCTCCAGCAGCGCCTGTTTCTCGGCCGGCTCGAACGGAAGCGCCATCGACAGACTGTTGACCAGGGCCTCCATCGGCGCGCTCTCGGCCGTCTCCCAGTCGATGTCGAGCAGGCGGTGGGCCATATAGGCGCGCAGGGCGTCCAGGAAGGCCTCGCGGTCGAAATCCGGCTCCTCGGGCGGAGAGACCAGATCGGATTCATAGGCCTCGAAGGCGGCGCGGATCTGGCGATAGGGCGCCTTGGACGGCATCTCGGCGGCGATGCGGAACCGCGACACTCCGGTCAGGGTGATCAGATACCGCCCGTCCGAGGTCTCGGCGAAGCTGGTGATCCGGCCCGCACAGCCGATGGGCGACAGGCTGGGCAGGGCAGGGGTTCCGCCATTGGGCTGGACCAGGCCGATGATCCGATCCCCGGCCATGGCGTCGTCCACCATGTTCAGATAGCGCGGCTCGAAGATGTTCAGCGGCAGTTGCCCGCGCGGCAGCAGGATGGTCCCGCCCAGCGGGAACACCGGGATCACCTGCGGCAGATCGAGTGCGCGGACATAACCTTGCGGCATGGGTTTCAAGCCTACGAAAACAGGATCGACGACAGCCGGCGCCGCCCGTCCTTGGCCACGTCGGAACTGACGCCCGCCGCTTCGAAGATGACCAGCAGCTGCTTGCGCGCCGCCTGTTCGTTCCACTCGCGGTCGGCCTTGATGATGTGCAGCAGATTGTCGACCGCGCCCTGGAAATCGCCGGCCGCGCTCTGGGCCTCCGCGAGATCGAACCGGGCCTGGTGATCGTTGGGGTCGGCCGCGACCCTGGCCTCCAACTCGGCCGAAGCGCCTGACGGGGCTTTCGCCGCCAGGGCCAATTGCGCGCGCACGCTCTGGACCGTCGGCTCCTTGGAGTCCTGCGGGGCCATGGCGATGGTCTGCAGCGCCTGTTCGTGGTCGCCGCCCGCCAGATAGACTCGCGCCATTCCGGCGATGGCCTTTTCGTTCTCGGGTTCGATCGACAGGACGTGGGCGAAGGCCTGGGCCGCGCCGCCGAAGTCGTTCAGGCCAAGGGATTCCTCACCCAGCTCCAACAGTTGCGCCGTCTCGGTCGAACCGCCCTGGCCGCCCGTCAGCTTGTCGATGAAAGCCTTGATCTGGCTGTCGGGGATCGCGCCCTGAAAACCGTCCACCGGCTGACCGTCGACGAAGGCGTAGACGGTGGGGATCGACTGCACCCGCAACTGGCCCGCATAGGCGGGATTGGCGTCCACATCGATCTTGACCATCTTCACCGCCCCCTTGGCGGCGCGCACGCCCTTCTCCAGCGCCGGCCCTAGGGTCCGGCAAGGCCCGCACCAGGTCGCCCAGAAGTCGACGATGACCGGCTGATGCTTCGACGCCTCGATCACGTCCGTCATGAAGGAGGCGTCGGTGCCTTCCTTGATCAGGTCGTCGCCAGAGTGGCCGGGGGTCAGGGTCGGATCGAGCAGTGTCATGGGCGAAGTCCGTGCAGGGTCGGTCAGGGTCAACGGTTCAGATGGCGTCGGGATGCGTCGGCATCAAGCGGCGAATTGGTCGCGCAGGGATTTCAGACGGTGGTCACGAAAACACCGTCTAATTCGTCTAATTAGTCTGAAATCCTCGCTGCGCGTCTGCCCATTGACCATCCTTTACGAGATGGGACGGTGAGGCGGATCGTCAAGCGGACTTCGGGCGCTTCTGTAAAGTATAGGTTGCAAATACTGTAGCTGGACGGCCAAGACAAACCGACCGATCGCTGGTCGATCCAAGCGCAAGTGGGGGGGCGTGCAGTGAGCATGGAATGGAAGGCGTTAGAGGGCCAGAGGATTCAGTCCGTCTTGGGGGCCATAGGAGCTTTGCCTGCTGCGGCCTTGGTTTTTGGTGATGATGCTGCGGCTTCGGCACCTGGAGCCCCACTCTACACAGCGGCCATCGTCCTCATGATCGGCGCCTATATGCACTGGCTGTATACAGACGGAGTCTATCATCTCGGATCGATCAGGTTTTGCTTTACCGAGGTCGATCTGAAAGCGTTCCAACACTGGGAGACAAAGACGCTGCATCCAGCAGGCTATCGGTTTCAGTGGTCGACATACGCGTATGCGATTGCGAGCCTTCTTTGCACTGTGTGCGGGTTGATGGGGGTGTATTCAAAGATCCGCTCTGGAGTGCCAGTTGAAGTCGGATTTTATGCTGTCATAGCGCTGGCGTTGTGCGTGTCGGGAGAAGTTGTGTTGTCTGGCGCCAAGCGAAACCGCTTACTGCGAGAATGCAGGGCTTGGTCTGAGAAAAACGTGGCTTCCGCCTGACGCCCCAGCATGTAGATGATCAGAGCGCGCCTGGCGAAGGTCTGATTTCACCATGTCGGTTCACGCGCCCAAAGCTCCGAAATCCATCACCACCGGCTCTCGCCCCAGCAGGTCCAACACCCGCCGGAACGCCGCCTGATCCAGGGCCGTTGTCGCCGTATTGGTCAGGGGGTGGAAGTTCACGATGTCGGCGTCCCACAGGCGCTGGTCCAGGACGAAGGTGACGCGGCGGTCGCTGTCGTTGATCAGGCCCAGCGCCGTGACCGAGCCGGGACGGACGCCCAGGGTTTGGTACATCAGGGTCTCGTTCCCGAACGACAGCCGGCCGGAGCCCATGGCGGCGGCCGCGCGCTTCAGGTCGATGATCGTGTCCTGGCGGGCCGAGATCAGCCACAACCGGCCTTTGTGATCCTTCAGGAACAGGTTCTTGGTGTGGGCGCCGGGCAGGTCGGCCTTGAGGTCCAGCCCCTCCTCGACGCGGAAGACGGCCGGGTGGTCGTGGGTGACGTGATCCACGCCGTTTTCGGTCAGCCAGACGGTCAATGTCTCGCGGTCGAAAGCGGGTTCGTCAGTCATGGTTGAGCCGTCGGGTTTCGGGCGTTAGGAAATGATCATGGTCGATACCGTCAAGACACGCCCGCTGGAACTGGAATGCTATCCGATGACGGCCCGGCCGCCGGACCTCGTCCCCGGCCGCCAGTCGCGCAACTGGATGGACGCCTTCATCAGCCGCCACCCGTATCGGTGCCTGCCGCTGAACATGGCCAACACCACGGGGTGGGAAATCCTGTGCCCGTTCGGCTTCTCCGCCGAATGGAACGGCGGCCCGCGTCAGGAAGACATCGTCATCACGCCGGACCGGCCCCAGCACGATCTGGACCATTTCGTCACCTCGCACTTCTCGCGCGGCGTCCTGACCATGCATCCGCAATATCTGTTCCGCACGCCGCCGGGCTGGGGGATGATGTGCTCGGGGTCGCCCAACCATGTGAAGGACGGCATCCAGCCGCTGGTCGGCCTGATCGAGACCGACTGGCTGCCCTTCCCCTTCACGATGAACTGGATTTTCACCCGGCCGGGCCGGATCACCTTCGAAAAGGGCGAGCCCTTCTGCTTCATCAATCTGATCGAGCACAAGAAGGTCGAGCAGTTCCAGCCGATCATCCGGACGCTGGACTCCAACCCGGTGATGAAGGGCCAGTTCGAGGCCTGGAACCGCGCCCGCACCGACTTCAACCAACGCCTCGCCGGCGGCGATCCCGACGCGGCCAAGGAGGCGTGGCAGCGCTACTATTTCAAGGGCGAGGTGCCCGAGGCCCTGGGCACGGCGCCGGCCACCCACTCGAACAAGCGCCGGCTGAAGTCGCCGCGGGTGGGGTGAACGAAAAAGCCCCTCTCCACGCCGTGGAGAGGGGCTTTTGTCTTACGCCGCCGGTCGCGTGACCTGCGGGCCCAGGTTCTGGATCACCTCGCGGGCGTCGAAGGCGTTGGGATCGCCGGCGGGCTTGGGTCCGCGGCCCAGCACGATCTCGGCGTTGGCCTCGAACCGATCGACCTGACGCACGTCGAAGTCGTTGGCGCCCCAAGGACCATAGCGATCCCACGGGCTCCAGAAGCCGCCGCGATAGTAGCGCCACGACGGGCCCCAATAGGGGCTGTAGAAGCGGTTGTAGCCCGCATAGAACGGGTCGGGCGTGCCGACGAAGCGGGTGTCGCGGTCGGTGGCGCGGTTGACGGTGGCGAACCAGTCATAGCCGCTCTCGACGGTCAGTTCGGCCGAGCGCAGCAGCAGAGACTGCTCGACCTGCTCGCGCGAGGTCAGCGAGTTGCCGGAAAAGCTGACGCGGAACCGGTCGTTTTCCAGACGCTGCTCGGCATAGCCGCCGCGCTGGCCGTTGAAGCCGGCGGGCTGATACGGGGTGGCGGTGGCGCAGGCCGCCAGCGCAAGGCCGGCGGCGACCGTCATCGCCAGGGTCTTCATTGGAAGGGCTTTCATGACATCAAACTCCTTGATCGCTCATTCGGGCGCGCTGACGGCTGAACGGAGCATGAATGGCGGCGTTCCCCTTCAATCTAGGACGAAGCGCGGTCGCGTCTAGATGCGCAGGGCGATCAGGACCGAAGCGGTCAGCAAAAGGGCGCCGACGAAGATCCCGAATCCGCGCTTGAACCGGGGCTGCTGCATGCGACGCGACAGGGCGGCGCCGGACAGGGCGTAGGCGCTCATCGACATCATATCCATGCCGATCACGGCGACGGCGAACAGGGCCAGCTGCGGCGCGACCGGCCGGTTCACGTCCACGAACGGCGGCAGGACGGCGGTGAAGAACAGGATGGCCTTGGGGTTGGCGATCTGGACGGCGAACCCGTCGATCAGGGCGCTGCGCCCCTTCTTGACGACGACGTGGTCAGGCTGGGCGGCGGTTGCGAAGGCGCCGCGCAGGGCCTTGATCCCCAGCCAGGCGACATAGAGGGCGCCCAGGACGGCGATCACCTTGAAGGCGGCGGGAAAGGCCTTGACCAGGGCGCCCAGACCCAGGGCCGCCGCGCCGAACCACACCAGGGTCGCCGCATTCATCCCGACCACCCCGACCAGGGCCGAGGCGCGGCCCTTTTCGACGCCGGTCGCGACCGCGAACAGATTGGCCGGCCCCGGCGTGATCGCCATCACCGCCATCACGCCGAGGAAGGTGGAATAGAGGTGCGGATCGACGGGCAGGGCGGACATGCGGCGCGATGTCGCTGGTCTGCTGTGCGCGGTCAAGGACCTCCGTCTCCTCCCCATTTCATGGGGAGGTGGCGCGGCGCTCTTCAGCGCCGTGACGGAGGGGTTCTGCGCTAGATTACCGGCGACTGTGGGACGTCAAAGAGCCCCTCCACCGCTACGCGGTCCCCCTCCCCACAAGTGGGGAGGAGACGGCGGAGTTACGCCGTTGGACGTTCCGGGGCTTCGGGCGCTTGCGGCGGCTCGGGCGCTTCGGGCGCTTCGACGCCGACGTCAACGACATCGGCGGCGGCCTGGTCCAGAGCGTATTGGGCGACCAGGCTATAGGTTTCCATCTGCTCGGGGGTCGGATTGGTCCAGGCGCTGTTCTGGGCGATGCCGTTCGCGGTGACGACGCCCTTGTGCATGCCGTCCTCGATCGCCTGTTTGACTTCGGGGTCGTTCATGGCGTCGGCGATCAGGGCGTCGACATCGATGTCCTTCAGGGCTTCGGCCGCCATTTCCGTGGCGTGTTTCGTCGTCTCGGCGGTGAAGGCGGCGATGTCGGGGGCATATTCGGCCCACAGGGCGGCGATGCGCTGGCCGCGCACTGCCTCGCTCAGGCTCCGGTCTTCGGAAATGGCCTCGGCGCGCTTGCCGAACGCCTCCATCCGGGCCTCAAAGGCGGAGGCGGCGGTTTCCAACCGGACTTCGGCGGACTCGGGGGCGGGCGTCCCGTCCTGGGCCAGGGCGGAGGACAGGGGCAGGAGCGCCAGGGCGGCGGTCAGGCTGAGCAGGCGGATCATGGGAGGGCTCCCGTTGAATGACCCGTGCAAACTCGACCCTGCGCCGCCCCGTCTCAAGTGAAATCGCGGTAAGGCGCGGCTTACTGCGGTTGGGCGGGGGCTGCGGCGGCCGGCGCGGCGGCGGCTTCTTCAGCCTGGGCGCGAACCTTGGCGGGGATGCTCTTTATGCGCTGAGCCGCGACGGCGATCTGGTCGGCAGGGCCGCCTTGGCCCACGATGAAGGCTTGAAACTCGTCAGCGAAGGCGTCGACTTCCGGCTGATAGCGCGCCTGGAGGGCGTCGAGATCGGTCTTGGCCTTGGCCTTGTCCGTTTGGGCGGCGGCGGCCTGCATTTCGTTGGACATGGTCTCCATCTTCTCACCGAAGGCTTCGCCCTTGGCTTCGAACGCAGCCGCTTCCGGGCTTTCGGCTTCTTCAGCCGGTGCGGGCGCTGCGGCAGGGGCGGGTGCGGCCTGGGGCGCGGCGGCCTGGCTGGCGGCGAAGGCCGGGGTGGTCAGGGCCAGGGCGGCGACGGCCGCGACGGAAGACAAAAGACGCATGGGAAACTCCGAAACAGGCCGCTGCGCGACCAGAGATAAGGCTTAAGTATCCGCCCTGGACGGCACACTCCTACACCCGGATCAGATTTCAAAGACCCGATAGGGCGTGTCGCCCAAGGTCTTCAGCACCGGCAGGGCGACATTATAGACCGGCACCCCCTTGTTGGTACGCCCCTCCGGCCCGCCGCGATGGGCATGGCCGTGGACGACCAGGCTGACGTTGTCGTAGCGGTCGATGGTCTCGGCTAAACGCGACGAGCCCAGAAAGGCGTGGATCTCGGGCGGTTCGCCCATCACCGTCTCGACCACAGGCGCATAGTGAAGCAGCACCACCGAGCGTTCGGTGCGCAGCATGCGGATCGAGTTCTCGATCTGGTTGGCGTCCTCGACCGCCTCCTGCACGAACCGCTTGACCGAGGCCTCGCCGAACGAGCTGAGCATGTAGCGGCCGAAACCGCCGACGAAGCCCTTGCCGCCGGCGAAGCCGACGCCGTCGATCTCATAGGCCTCGCCGGTCAGCATCCTGACCCCGGCGTCGGTCAGCATCCTGGTCACATGCTCGGGCTGGCCGCATTCGTGCTCATGATTGCCCAGCACCCCGACCATCGGAATCTTGCACAGCTTCAGGTCTTCCAGCAGCCGCTCGACCTCGGGCGTCTTGCCGTAGTTGGTCAGGTCGCCGCACAGGCACAGCACATCCGCGTCGTCGGACACCCGTTCGAACAGGTCGCGATAGCTGTGCTCGGTGGCCTCGCCGACATGCAGGTCGCCGACGGCGGCGACGCGCATCTTCCTGGCGGGGCCGGGCTCCAGGCCGGGTTGGGTGGTCTGCGGGTCCGGCGCAACGTCGGTCATGGCAGCTTACCTTTCAGTGGCCTAGGTTGACGGGGTCGTGGCGTTCCTCCAGCCCCTTGCCCACCACATCGCCAAAGCCCCATTCGGCGACGTCGGCGACATAGTCGCGCGGGCTGAACAGACGGCCGCGACAGACCTTCACGCGCGGCGCCGGCAGGTCGATCTGGGCCGTCAGCCGCTCGACCAGCTCCTCCATCAGCCAGCGCGGAATGCGGTCGCGCTCGGTCGGATAGGCGAAGCGGAAGTTCAGCAGGTGCGCCGCCAGCACCTCCCAATAGAGGTCCATCTGATCCAGCAGGCTCTTCCAGTCGATGGCGTCCGACTGTTTCAGGATGACGTGGTTCACGTCGGCGCCGTCATAGCGATAGCGGTCCTGGATGAAGACCTTGGAGAGGATCAGGGCTGTCGGCGGGGTGATCTGGACCTGATGGCCATAGACGGTGATCCGGTCCTCGCTGAACCAGCTGTCGGACACGGCGATGGTGCCGTTGGACATGGCGAAGATGACGTCGAAGAAGTGTTTCTCGTCCTTCCAGACCTTGGCGATCCAGCGCTCGTCCTCGACGTCGGTCCGGTAGCCGTGCTTCTGGAAGAAGGCCAGGATGCGGGGATAGTCGCCCGGCTTGCAGAAGACATCCAGGTCCTTGGTCGGACGGCGAATTCCCGTATAGGCCGTGACCGCATAAGTGCCCGAGAGCAGGAAGGGGATGCCGCTTTCCTTCAGCAGGCGCAGGCTTTCCTCGTAGAAGGCCAGGGCGTCCGCAGGCGGTTCGAACGTCGGTTCTGCGATTACGTCTGACATCGGTTCGGGCCTTTCCTGCGAGGGCAAGGAAACGGCGACGCTGAACGGCGGTTCCGCATTACTACCTAGTCCGGCCGCTACGGGATCCTTAACTCCTGCATGTCACTGTTCCGTCATGGGATTGAAGTGGGTGAACGCAGAAGGCGGGCGCTGGCGGTTCTTCCGCCATGAAGCCGGCAGGGCGGCAGGACCGCCCCCTTACGCCTATGTCGCGCTGTTCGTCCTGTGCCTGGCGGCAGGTCAGTGGAGCATGAACACCTTCGGCGCCACCGTCCTGTGGCCCGCAAACGCCGTGCTCCTGGCCGCCGTCCTGCAACTTCATCGCCGCCCGGCTGTCGCCGTCATAGGCGCCTGCGCCGCCGTCAATCTGATCGGCAACGTCGTGCGGGGCGGCCCCGTCGTGATGATGTTCACCAATGTCGCCCTGAACATGACCCAGGTGGTCGTCGCCGTCCTTTTGGCGCGTCGCTTCTGCGGCGCCGCGCTGGATATGCGCCGGCCCTGGCGCCTGTTCCGGTTCGCCGTCTGCGCCGCCGCCCCTGCGGTCCTGCTCAGCACCCTGCTGGCGGGCGGGGTCGCCATCCTGATGAGCTGGAAGGTGCCGGGCACGCTGGGCTTCCGCATGCACCATCTGTTCGACATGGAGATGCTGGCGATGATGATCGTCACGCCGTCCCTGTTGCTGTTGGCCCGCAACCACCGTTTCCGGGACGACGCCCAGGCGACGTTGACCGAGGCCGCCGCCCTGCTGGCATTGGTTGGGGGCGTCAGCGTGTGGGTCTTCTCCCAGACCTCGGCGCCGATCATGTTTGCGATCTTCCCGCCCCTTATCCTGCTCGCCTTCCGCCTGTGTCCCCCGACGACGGCGGGTGCGGTGGTGATGGTCGCCGCGATCGGCGGGGTCGCGACACTGGGCGGTTATGGCCCGATCGTCCTGACCCGTCTGACGCCGGACCCCGTTCTGGACGCCCTGCCTGCGGTGATGCGCCAGATGAACGTCTTTCATCTGTTCCTGCTGTGCGTGGTCGCCACGGCCCTGCCCATCACCATCCTGTCCACCGAGCGCCGTCGCCTGGTGGAGCGGCTCAAGGCGCGCACGCAGGCGGCGCTGTCGGCCCGTCAGCGCGCCGAGGCGGCCTATGCCGTCAAGGGCCGGTTCCTGGCCATGATGAGCCACGAGATGCGCACGCCCCTGACCGGCATCACCGGCTATGCGGATCTGTTGTCGCGGCGTCCGTGCATGGACGAAGAGGGCCTGCGTCAGGTCGACGCCGTCCGGCACTGCGGCGAGACCATGTTGCGTCTGGTCGAGGATCTGCTGGAGGTGTCGCGCGGCGGGGCCGAGGTAACGCCCAAGGCCAGCGACGTGCGCCAGATGATCGAGGAAGCGGTCGCCCCTTCCCGCGAATGGGCCGTGATCAAGGGGCTGGAGTTCGCTCTCACCATCGCGCCCGAGGCAGAGGGCCAGGTGATGATCGACGCCCGGCGTCTGCGCCAATCCGTGCATCACCTCGTGAACAACGCTGTCAAATTCACCGGCCGTGGCAACGTGACGGTGGTGGTGGACCGGGTCGAAGACGGCCTGTCCATCGTCGTTTCAGACACCGGTTGCGGCATGGACGAGCAGACCCGCGCCGGCGTCTTCGGCCTGTTCGAACAGGGCGACGCCACCACCAGCCGGGCCCACGAAGGCGCCGGCGTGGGCCTGGCCCTGGCCAAGAACCACATCGTCTGTCTGGGCGGCGCCGTCGTGGTCGAAAGCACCCAATGGGGCGGTTCGACCTTCACTCTGACGGTCCCCGCTGCGGTGGTCGAGGCTGTCGAGAGCGAGGAGTCCGTGCCGCTGCACAGCCGCCGGACGCGCATCCTGATCGTCGACGATCATCCGGCCAATCGCGACCTGCTGCGGATCATGCTCCAGGCCGCCGATTGCGAGACCGCAGAGGCGGCGGACGGCCAACAGGCCTTGGCGGCGCTGGCGGTCCAGCCCTTCGATCTGGTGCTGATGGACGTGCGCATGCCGGTGATGGACGGCATGGCCGCCACCCGCGCCATTCGCGCCCTGGACGCGCCCCTGCGTGACGTGCCGGTTCTGGCCGTCACCGCCGAGGCCATGCCCGAGGACGCCGCCCGCTGCATCGCCGCCGGCATGGACGGCCATCTGGCCAAGCCTGTCACTCAGGCCAAACTCTACGCCGCCATCGAGGCCGTGTTCGATGCGGTCGCCGAGCGGGTGGACGCCGCCCAGGCCGCCTGAGGCGCAAGCGTGGCCGGAGGATATGAATTCGTCCCCAGCTCCCTCCCCAGAATCCTGAGGCAAATCTACCAGATATAGCGTCTGTCAGAAAATGTGACGCAACATAGACCAAATTCGACTTGGCGCCGGGGTTCGAGAGTCGCATGGTGAACGCCTCTCCGGAATCGCTTCAGGTCCAGTTCGATGAACGCCATCACCCCGATCATCCTTCCAGAACGCGCCGGTCTGCTGACCCCGTCCGCCGCCTACAAGCCGTTCCGCTATCCGTGGGCGTTCGACATGTGGAAGAAGCAGCAGCAGGTCCACTGGATGCCCGAAGAGGTGCCGCTGGGCGAGGACATCAAGGACTGGGCCTCCACGCTGAACGACGGTGAACGCAACCTGCTGACCCAGATCTTCCGCTTCTTCACCCAGGCGGACATCGAGGTTCAGGACAACTACATGGAGCGCTACGGCCGGGTCTTCAAACCGACCGAGGTGAAGATGATGCTGGCCGCCTTCGGCAATATGGAGACCATCCATATCGCGGCCTACGCCCTGCTGCTCGAAACCATCGGCATGCCCGAGAGCGAGTTCGGGTCCTTCATGGAATACGAGGCCATGCGGGACAAGCACGACTATATGGGCAAGTTCGGGGTCGATTCCGACGCCGACATCTGCCGGACCCTGGCCATGTTCGGCGGCTTCTCTGAAGGCGTTCAGCTGTTCGCGTCGTTCGCCATGCTGATGAACTTCCCGCGCCAGAACAAGATGAAGGGCATGGGCCAGATCGTGTCCTGGTCGGTGCGCGACGAAAGCCTGCACTGCGAAGGCATCATCAAACTGTACCACGCCTTCAACAAGGAGACGGGGGCCGTCACCAAGACCGTGGCCGACGACATCGTCGACTGCTGCAAGACGGTGGTGAACATGGAGGACAAGTTCATCGACCTGGCCTTCGAGATGGGCTCGGTCCAGGGCATGACGCCTGAAGACATCAAGCAATACATCCGCTTCATCGCCGACTGGCGCCTGCGTCAGCTGAAGCTGCCGGAAGTGTTCGGCGTGAAGGAAAACCCGCTGCCCTGGCTGCAATCGCTGCTGTCGGGCGTCGAACACGCCAACTTCTTCGAGGCCCGCGCCACCGAATATTCCAAGGCGGCGACGCAAGGGGACTGGCACGGGGTTGAAGGCGTCTGGACCGAATTCGACCGCATGATGGCGCGTCGCGACATGAGCCTGGTCGCGGGCTGACACTTTCTCCCGCAGGGGCGTAAGCTCTCCCGAAAGGGAGAGCTATATGACCGACGAGATCGTCTTCTACACCAATCCCATGTCTCGTGGACGGATCGTCCGCTGGATGCTGGAGGAGGTGGGCCAGCCGTATCGCACGGTGGTGGTCGATTACGCGGGAATGAAGTCGCCCGACTATCTGGCGATCAATCCGATGGGCAAGGTGCCGGCGATCACGCACGGCGGCGTCGTCGTGACCGAATGCGCGGCCGTTTGCGCCTATCTGGCCGACGCCTTCTCCGACGCCGGTCTGGCCCCCGCGACGGACGCCCCGTTGCGGGGCCTGTACTATCGCTGGATGTTCTTCGCCGCCGGCCCCGTCGAGGCGGCGGTGACGGCCAAGTCGCTCGGGCAACTGCCGCCCGCCGAAAAGGCCGCCATGGTCGGCTATGGTTCGTTCGATCAGGTCGTCGACGGCCTGGAGCACGCGCTGGACAGGAACCCGTGGCTGCTGGGCGAACAGTTCACCGCCGCAGACGTCTATGTCGGCAGCCAGATCGCCTGGGGCCTGATGTTCAAAAGCCTGCCTGCCCGCCCCGCCTTCCAGGCCTATGCCGAGCGGATCGCGTCACGGCCGGCGGCCGTCCGTGCGCGAGCGATCGACGACGCCCTGGTCGCCGAGGCGAAGGCTGAGGAGGGCTAACGGCCGGCCTCGATCATTGCGCCGGCCTGACCCAGGCCGGTCGCGCTGTGCAGGCCTCGCGGAAGCCTGACCGGCACAGTCGCACCTGCTCCTGCCAGGCGGCGTAATCGCTGTCGTATTGCGCCTGGCTCGCGCGGGCGCTCTCGGTGGCGGCGCGGGCCTGTTCCTCGCCTTGGCTGACCTCGATCTGATGCCGGGCCAACGCGGCGTCGTAGTCCAGGCGTGCGGCTTCGTCGGCCTTGTCCGCCAAGGCGTTCTGGGCCGCGATCTCGTCGTTGAGGGCGCGGGTGGTGCGCAGTTCCCCTTCCGTCTGCTGATCGTCGCTGGCGCGGTGGTAGGCCTCACCCCGCGCCTTCAGCAGGGCGTCACGGGCGGCGGGGTCAGCCGGATCGAGCAGGGCGCGCTGATCGCGATAGGGATCGGACGCCGTGGGCGGGGTCGTCTGCGCCTGAGCCGGGCTCGCCAGCGCCGCCGCCAGCATCAGTACGGAGAGGGAAGTGCGAACGATCATGGACGTGTCTCCTGAATGCGGGCCGCTGTCGGACTGAGCTTGGCCATAAACTGCTCCGATGCAAAACGCCGCAGTCATGGAAAGGTGGCGCGTGGCCGAGCTTCACGTCATGGTCTCAACCTCCCCGACCGTTTCCGCATCCGAGAAGACTTGATGATCCTCAGCACCTCGTCCGGTGACTTCCCCATTCCCGCCGATGTCGCGCGTCAGTTGCCGAACGTGCCGGCCCTGCCCGATACCGCCGCGCCCAACGCCCGACTTCAGATCGAGGATTTCCGCCACTGGCTGGACGCCTCGCCGGAACACGCCATCGACTACGAGCGGCTGCGACGCTGGCATTTGGTCCAGGACGAACTGGCGGCCCAGGCCAAGGCCGAGAACCGCCCCTTCGTCGTGTCCGACGACGGACTGGAATAAGGCCTGTCAGTCGGGCAGGCGCAGTTCGAACACCGCGCCTGCGCCGTCCGTCTCGATCAGTCGCAGATCGCCGCCGTTCAGGGCGGCCAGTTCGCGCGAAATGGTCAGACCCAGGCCCGAGCCGTCCGAGCTCTTGGAACTGACGAAGGGTTCGAACAGGCGCTCGGCCAGGCGCGGCGGAATGCCGGGGCCGTCGTCGGCGATGCGGACGACGCAGAATCCGCCGTCGCCGAAGGCGCTGACGGTGATCGCGCCCTTGCCGCGCCGCTCGGGCGGGCGGCCGGGATCGGCCTCGATGGCTTGGCGGGCGTTGCGCATCAGATTGACCAGGATGCGATACAGCTGGTCCGGGTCGGCCTCGACGGCGAAGCGCGGCGGCAGTTGCTTGATCAGGGCCACGCCCTCCGGCTCCAGCCCCGCATCCTCGGCCGCCAGGGTCAGGGCCTTGGTCAGGACCACCCGCGTCTTCTGGGCGGCGGGCTCTTCGCTGCGGCCGTATTCCAACACATTGCGCGACAGGTTGGCGGCCCGGCTCAGCGCCCGCTCCAGCCGGGGCAGGGCCTTGGCCACCTGGGGGTCGGCCGAGGTCGCCAGCCGTTCGGACGCCATCTGGGCAGAGGTCAGCATGTTGCGCAGGTCGTGATTGATCTTGGCCACCGCCTCGCCCAGAGCGACCAGGCGCGCGCGGGAGCGCAGCGAATGGCGCACCTCTTCCTGCATCCGGCTCAGCTCGCGCTCGACCCGGCCGATCTCGTCGTGCCGGTCGGACGGCGCCTCGGCCTCGCTCTCGGGATCGGCGGCGAACCGTTCCATGGAGCGGGTGACGCGGCGCAGAGGGCGCAGCACCAGAAGCGCCAGACCGCCATAGAGCAGGGCGCCCGCCGTCAGCGACACCAGCAGGGACACTAAAAGGCTGTTCAGCAGGAAGGCCTTCAGTTCGAGTTTGAGCGGCTGGGCCGGGGTCACGATCTCGATGAAGTCGCCCGAGCGATAGCGCGGCTTGGCCTGGACCCGCAGCGAGCGATCCGGATGGCCGAAAAGGGTGCGCCAGGGGTCGGTCAGCCGCCCCCAGCTGTCCTGGCGCCGCAGGTCGATCAGTTCGGGCGCGCGGGGCAGGTTGGGGGCCTGGAGCAGCAGGCGGCGCACCCCCTGTTCGGTCAGGGCCACAGCCTGGACCCCGCCGATCCGCATCAGTTCGGCGGCGGTGTCGTCCTCGACCGCGCTGTAGGGCAGGGCCTCCACCCCGACCGAGGCCAGTTCGGCGGCCTGGAGCCGGTCGCGCAGCCAACGCTCGTGGAAGGCGGCCAGGTTCGGCCCCATGATCAGCGCTTCGACGGCCAGGGTGAAGGCGACCGTCAGCAGCAAGAGCCGCGCAGACAGGCCGTCCGGCGCGCGCGGCGTCAGACGTTCGCGCCACAGGGTCGCCTGTTCCGGCGTTAGGTTCAGCCGTGTGGCGATCCGGTCGAACATGGCGCTCATGCCGGCGCCCCTGCGTTACGTCGCGCGCGGACCATCTGGAACAGCTTGATGCCGATGGGCAGCAGCAGGGACAGGAAGACCACCCCCATCAGCGGCCAGAAGAACTGTTGCAGCAGCATGGGCAGGTCGGGCCGCACGCCGGCGCGCAGCAGGTCGCCCAGTTGCGAGCCGATCCAGGTGTAGATGAAGGTGGAGGGCAACAGGCCGATGAAGGTGGCGATCACATAGGGCCTCAGCGGCACCGCCATCATCCCCGCCGTGGCGTTGACCAGGACGAAGGGCACGCTGGGGATCACGCGCAGGGTGAACAGGGTGGTGAAGGCGTTGCGGTCGATCCCCTTGGCCAGCCGATCCATGAAACCGGCGTCGGCCTCGAACTTGGCCCGAAGCCAGGTCCCGATCGACGTGCGATACACATAATAGATGACGACAGAGCCGATGGTGGCCCCCGTCGCCTGGGCCAGGGCGCCGACATAGGGTCCGAACATCATGCCGCCCAACAGGGTCAGAAAGACCGGCCCAGGGATGGTCGAGGCGGTCGCCAGGGCATAGACGGCGATGAAGGCGGCCAGCGCCGTCCACCAGTGTGCGCGCGCATAGGCCTGAAGGTTCAGCCCATGTTCGCGGATCAGGTCCATCGACAGATAGCGGTTCCAGCCCAGGGCGAAGAAGGCGACCACCAGGCCGGCGATGGCCGCGAGCGGCAGCAGCCGCAGGCTCCATTCCTTCGCCGTTCGTTTCGCCATCCGTTCATCGTTCCCGAAATGCCGTCCGAGCGTTGACTCACGCGGACATGCGACTTATACGCCCGCCCTTCCTGCGACGGACGCCTCTTGCCCCGTCGCCCAACCTTTTAACGTCAGGAGCCGACCGTGAAGCGGACCTATCAGCCGTCGCGACTCGTGCGCAAGCGCCGTCACGGCTTCCGCAGCCGGATGGCCACCAAGAACGGCCAGAAGATTGTTGCGCGCCGTCGCGCCAAGGGCCGCAAGCGCCTGACGGCGTAAGCGGCTTTCAGCGTCCGGACCATTTGGACGCATGAGCGACCTTTTACAGATCAAACGTCTGTTGCGGCGGCCCCAGTTTCTGGCGGCCGCCAAAGGCGTTTCCGAGGCGCGCGGCGCCGTGGTGATTCAGCGTCTGGAGCGCGGCGACGGTTCGCCGCACATCGGCCTGGGCTTCACCGCCACGAAAAAGGTCGGCGGCGCGGTGGTTCGCAACCGCGCCAAACGCCGTCTGCGCGAGGCCGCACGGGCCATGCTGGCCCAGCACGGCGTGCCCGGCAGCGACTATGTCTTCATCGCCCGCATGGGCACGACCGAGCGTGCGTGGGACCGTCTGCTTGACGACGTGAAATCGACGCTTACAAGGCTGGCGACACCGCGACATGATCGGGGGGCGCCCAAGCCCTCGCACGCCCGCGCCCCATCCGGCCAGGACCGCCAGAATCCATGAAAAACGAGAACACGCGCAACACGATCATCTTCATCGTGTGCTCGGCCCTGATCATGGGGATCTATTATTTCGCCGTGCTGCGTCCGCAGGCCGAGCGTCGCGCGGTGCAGCAGCAGGCCCAGGCCGAGCAGTCGCAGACCGCCGAGAATGCTGCCCAGACGGCGCTGAGCCCGCAGGGGCCGACCTTCGTCACCGACCGCAGCCAGGCGCTTAGCACCGCAGCCCGCGTGCCGATCCAGTCCGGGACGTTGAAGGGGTCGCTGTCGCTTCAGGGCGGGCGCATCGACGACCTGTTCCTGACCGACTATCGCGAGGTCCAGGACAAGCCGCAGCCGGTCGAGCTGTTCCGCCCGCAGGGGATGCAGAACGCCTATTTCGCCCAGTTCGGCTGGACCGGCCCCAACGTCGCCGGCGGCGTGCCCGGACCCAACACCGTCTGGCGCCTGACCAACGGGTCGACCCTGACCCCGACCACGCCGATCACCCTGACCTGGGACAACGGCCAGGGTCTGCGCTTCACCCGCGTGATGTCGGTCGATGATCGATACGTCTTCTCGGTTCAGGACACGGTCCAGAACCTGGGCACGCAGGCGATCACCATCGCCCCCTACGGCAGCGTCCAGCGCCAGGGCGTCCCGCCCGCAGCCGGCTCGTCGCACATCGTCCACGAGGGCGCGATCGGCACCTTCGGCAAGCCGGGCGGCTATCGCACCGAGCAGAAGAAGTACAAGGACTGGCTGAAGGAACCCCGCATCGAGAACGCCTCGACGGGCGGCTGGCTGGGCATCACCGACAAATACTGGCTGGCGGCCCTGCTGCCCCCGCAGGACGAGGCGGTCGAAACCGAATTCCGCGTGCGCGACATCAACGGCGGCCAGCAGCTGGAAGCCAATGTCCTGGGCACGACCCGCACCATCCAGCCGGGCGCGACGGCGACCGAGACCCAACGCCTGTTCGCCGGGGTCAAGCGCGCCGAGGTGCTGAAGTCCTATGAGGAAAGCCTGGGCCTGCCGCGCTTCGTCTATGCGATCGACTGGGGCATGTTCTGGTTCCTGACGCGGCCGATCTTCTGGATCCTGGAAAACGTCTATGGCGTGGTCGGCAGCTTCGGCGTCGCCATTCTGGCCCTGACCGTCATCGTCAAGCTCGTGATGTTCCCGCTGGCCAACAACGCCTACGCCAGCATGTCCAAGATGCGGAACCTCCAGCCCAAGATGGAGGAGATCAAGAAGAAGTTCAAAGACGACCCGCAGAAGCAGCAGCAGGAGACGATGGCCCTGTACCAGAAGGAGAAGATCAATCCGGTCGCGGGTTGCCTTCCTCTGGTGCTGCAGATCCCGGTCTTCTACGCCCTGTACAAGGTGCTGACGGTGACCATCGAAATGCGCCACCAGCCGTTCCTGGGCTTCATCAACGACCTTTCGGCGCGCGATCCGTCGTCGATCTGGAACCTGTTCGGCCTGATCCCGTGGGATCCGTCGATGGCGCCGCTGATCGGCGGCCTGCTGGCCGGCCCGCTGCACCTGGGCCTGCTGGCCATCGCCTACGGCCTGACCATGTGGCTGCAGACGGCGATGAACCCGCCGGCGACCGATCCGATCCAGCGTCAGATCTTCCAGTTCATGCCGCTGCTGTTTACCTTCATCATGGCGCCGTTCGCGGCCGGCCTGCTGATCTACTGGGCCTGGTCCAACGTCCTGACCATCCTGCAGCAGTACATCATCATGCACCGCTACAAGGCCGAGAACCCGATCGACACCTTCTTCGCCCGGTTCAAGAAGTCACCGGCGTGATCGACGAAACCGAGTTCACGCCCGAGGAAATCGAGGCCGCTCGCGTCCTGTTCGCGCGGCCCGCGACCTTCATCATGGGCGCGGCCAAGATCGAGCAGCTGCCCGAGCCGAACCTGCCCGAGATCGCCTTCGCCGGCCGCTCCAACGTCGGCAAGTCCAGCCTGATCAACGGCCTGGTCGGGATGCACAAACTGGCCCGCGCTTCGAACGAGCCGGGCCGGACGCGCGAGGTCAACTTCTTCGACCTGGACGGCCGGATGCGTCTGGTCGACCTGCCCGGCTACGGCTGGGCCAAGGCGTCCAAGACCACGGTCAAGAAGTTCCAGGACCTGGGCCGCGACTATCTGCGCGGCCGGGTGACGCTGAAGCGGGTCTATCTGCTGATCGACAGCCGTCACGGTTTGAAGAGCGTGGACAAGGAGGCGCTGGACGCCCTGGACCTGGCCGCCGTCAGCTATCAGATCGTCCTGACCAAGGCCGACAAGCTGAAGAAGGGCGAGGGCGAGGTCGTTCAGGAAGCCACGCTGAAAGCCATCTCCAAACGTCCCGCCGCCTTCCCGGTGGTTCTGCTGACCTCGTCGGAAAAAGGCCTGGGCCTGCCCGAACTGCGCGCCGAAATCATGCGCACCACGGGCGCGACGCTGGATTAACTCCTCTCGTCATCCTCCGGCGAGCGTAGCGAGACCGGGGGAGCCAGCGGCGCCGAAGGCGATGTTTCTGCTGCGCCATTCCTAGACCGCGTTCGCGACAGGTTCGCGCTCACGCGCGTCGCTGGGTCCCCCGGTCTGCGCCGCGAAGACGCGGCTTGCCGGAGGATGACGAATGATAAACAGACACGAAAAAGGCCCGGAGATCGCTCTCCGGGCCTTCGTCGTTCTAAGCTGTCGTCGCCCTACTGGGCGGCGCCGGCCGCTGAGCGGACCTCGACCGGGATGCCCAGGGCGTCGAGCTGAGGCTTGACCACCGAGGCGTCGCCGACCACGACCCAGACGAACCTGGACGGGTCGATCGCGGCCTTGGCGGCCTCGTCCAGTTGCTGCGCCGTCAGGGCGTTGGTGCGGGCGGCGATGGTTTCCGGATAGTCGTCCGGGCGACCCAGCAGGTCGTTGCTGCGCAATGCGCCCAGGACGGCCGCCGAGGTCTCGTAGCTGCCGGCCAGACGGCGAGTGTTGCCGTTGATGGTCCGCTCCAGCTCGGCCGGCGTGACGCCCTTGCCGCCCTTCAGGAAGTCGTTGAACTGAAGGTTCAGGGCTTCGATGGCGGGGCCGGTCTTGTCGGCCTGGACCGGGGCGGTGACCAGATAGGGCACACGTCCGGCGAAGCCGGCGACCGAGGCGTTGACGCCGTAGGACCAGCTCTTGGTCTCGCGCAGGTCGGAGTTGATGCGCGACAGGAAGTCGTTGCCCAGCACATTGTTCGCCGCGTTCAGCATCAGCAGATCGTCCGTGCCCGAGGCCGCCAGCACTTCACCGCCCATGATGTAGGACTGGGGCGACTGCGGACGGTCGATCAGCACGATCTTGGGCGTCGCGGCCGGGATCGGGGCCGAGAAGTCCTTGACCGCCTTGGCCGATGCGGGCGGGACCCACTGGCCGAAGGCGGCGTCCAAGACCGGGGTGATCTCGGACAGGGGACGGTCCGACACGACGAAGATCTTGCCGTTGTCCGGACGGATCCAGCGGGCGTAGTCGGTGCGGATGTCGGCCTCGGTGATGGCCTTGACGCTGGTCTCGTCGCCGTTGCCGCTGAACGGACGGCCATAGGGGCTGTCCGCGCCGTACATCAGTTCGGGCAGGGCGCGGCTGGCCAGGGCGGCCGGCTGGGTGCGCTCCGCGGCGATGCGCGACAGGCGGGTGGCGCGCAGACGCTCCAGCTCCGCCGAGGCGAAGGCGGGGTTGCGCACCACGTCCGCCAGCAGTTCAACCGACGGCTTCAGGTTCGGCGTGACCGCGGACAGCTGCACGACCGAGCGATCCATGGTCGCGCCGGTGGTGATGCTGGCGCCCAGGGCTTCCTGGGCTTCGGCCAGCTGCGTGGCGTTCAGGGTGCGGGTGCCCTCGTCCATCAGGTCCAGCATCAGGGTCTGAAGGCCCAGTTTCGCCCGGTCGTCGGCGGCGAGGCCGGCGTCGAAGTCGATGGCGATCTTGGTGGCGGGCACGGCGTCGCGCTGGGCGTAGATCACCTCCATGCCGTTCGACAGGCGGGCGCGTTCGACGGCCGGGAAGTCGACGTTGGCGACCTGGCCGATCTCGGGTTTGGCCATGCGGGCGACGCGCTGGATTTCCGGCGCCGGCGTATGGTTGGCGCCCGACGGGGCCTCGGCCGCCTCGGCATAGGCTTCACGCTCGCCCACCAGCGTCGTCAGCGTATAGGCCGGACGGGTCAGCCACTTCTGCATCGCCGCCTGGACCTGGGCCGGCGTCACCGCCGCATAGGCGGCCAGCTCCTTCTTGTAGTGTTCCGGATCGCCGGCATAGAGCTGGCCTTCCGCCAGGGCCGTGGCCTTGCCGCCGAAGCCGCCGACCTGTTCCAGACCCTGGATGCGACGCGAGGCGTACTGGGTCACGACGCGGTTGATCTCGTCCTGCGTCGGGCCGTTGGCGATCAGGCCGTTCAGGATCTCGCGCGTGCGGGCCTCGACGGCGGCCGGGTCTTCACCGGGCTTCACGGTCGCGCTGATCTCGAAGATGCCGACGCGGTGATAGGCGCCGTTCGAGGCGCTGACCGAGACGGCGCTCTGGTCGCCACGCACCAGCTCATTGTCCAGGCGCGAAGACGCCAGGCCGCCGAGCACCGAGGCGCTGACGCTGAGCGGCACCGAATCCGCGTCCAGCATGCCGGGCACGACCCAGCTGATCTCGACCTGGGCGTTGGAGACGCGGTCGTGCGTCGTTTCGTTGACGGGCGCCGACAGGGTCGGGACCGGCGCCTGGGCGGGATTGTTCACCGGACCCTTGGCGATGGGGCCGAAATATTTCTCGGTCAGTTCACGCGCCTTGGCGGGGGTGATGTCGCCGGCCAGGACCAGCACCGCGTTGTTGGGACCGTAGTTCGAGGTGAACCAGTCGCGCACCGTCTGCATCGAGGCCGCGTCCAGGTCGGCCATCGAACCGATGGTCGAGTGGCGATAGGGGTGGCCTTCGGGGAACAGGGCCTCCAGCTGTTTGTACTGGTTCAGGCCATAGGGCTGGTTGTCGCCCTGGCGCTTCTCGTTCTGGACCACGCCGCGCTGCAGATCGAGCGTCTCCTGGCTGATGGCGCCCAGCATGTAGCCCATGCGGTCGCTTTCCATGAACAGCGCCTGTTCCAGCGCCGGGGTCGGGACCGTCTCGAAATAATTGGTGCGGTCGAACCAGGTCGTCCCGTTCATGTCCGTCGCGCCCATGTTGCGCATCGGGGTGAAATAGCTGCCGGGCGCATTTTCGGACCCGCCGAACATCAGGTGTTCGAACAGGTGCGCAAAGCCGGTCTTGCCGGCCGGCTCGTCCTTGGAGCCGACGTTGTACCAGACCGACACGGCCACGACCGGGGCCTTGTGGTCCTCGTGGACCAGGACGGTCAGGCCGTTGTCCAGGGTGAACTTGGTGTAGGGAATATCGACTTCGGCGACCAGATCGGCGACCGGCGCGGCCTGGACGGCGGGCGCAGCCGCCTGAGCGGCCGGGGCGGGCGCGACAGAGGCCCAGACAGGGGTTGAAACCGCCAGAAGGGCGGCGGCGGCGACGAGAGAGCCGGTGCGGCGCATGCGAGATCCTCAGGATTGCAGTTGGTGCGGACCATAACGCTGGTCTGCCGTGTGGCAACGCGACGGAATGAAACATGACCAAAGGTTCATGTTCGCCGCGCTCTCTTACCAAGAGACCCCGGAAAAGGTTGCATCGCCGGACCCCCGGTCTTATGCGCGCGTCAACTCCCCGATCCCTGCTGCTGAGTTTACCGAAAGAGCCGCCATGTCCGCCCCCGCCGACAAGCCCGTGAAGAAAGTCGTCCTCGCCTATTCCGGCGGCCTGGACACCTCGATCATCCTGAAGTGGCTGCAGACCGAATATAACGCCGAGGTCGTGACCTTCACCGCCGACCTGGGCCAAGGCGAGGAGCTTGGCCCCGCACGCGAGAAGGCGCTGAAGCTGGGCATCAAGCCGGAGAACATCTTCATCGACGACCTGCGCGAAGAGTTCGTACGCGACTTCGTCTTCCCGATGTTCCGCGCCAATGCGCAATATGAGGGCGACTATCTGCTGGGCACCTCCATCGCGCGGCCGCTGATCTCCAAGCGCCAGATCGAGATCGCTCGTCAGGTCGGCGCCGACGCCGTCTGTCACGGCGCGACCGGCAAGGGCAACGACCAGGTCCGCTTCGAGCTCGGCTACTACGCGCTTGAGCCCGACATCCGCGTCATCGCCCCCTGGCGCGAGTGGGAGTTCCGCAGCCGCGAGGCCCTGCTGGACTTCGCCGAGAAGAACCAGATCCCGATCTCCAAGGACAAGCGCGGCGAAGCGCCGTTCAGCGTCGACGCCAACCTTCTGCACTCCTCGTCCGAGGGCAAGGTGCTGGAAGACCCGGCGGTCGAGGCCCCCGAGTTCGTCCACCAACGCACCATCTCGCCCGAGGACGCGCCGGATAAGGCCACCGTCATCGAGATCGGCTTCGAGCAAGGCGACGCCGTCTCGATCAACGGCGAGGCCATGTCGCCCGCGACGATCCTGACCGCCCTGAACCAGTACGGCCACGACAACGGCATCGGCCGTCTGGACCTGGTCGAGAACCGCTTCGTCGGCATGAAGTCGCGCGGCGTCTACGAGACCCCCGGCGGCACCATCCTGATCGCGGCGCACCGCGGCATCGAAAGCATCACCCTGGACGGCGGCGCCATGCACCTGAAGGACCAGCTGATGCCGAAATACGCCGAGCTGATCTACAACGGCTTCTGGTTCTCGCCCGAGCGCGAGATGCTGCAGGCCGCCATCGACCTGAGCCAGAAGAAGGTCTCCGGCACGGTCAAGGTCAAGCTCTACAAGGGCAATGTCTCGATCATCGGCCGCGAAAGCCCCAACAGCCTGTACGATCAAGACCTGGTCACCTTCGAGGAAGGCGTCCAGGCCTATGACCACCACGACGCCGAGGGCTTCATCAAGCTGAATGCCCTGCGCCTGCGCGTCCTGGCCAAGCGCGACGCGCGCAAGGCCTAGGGTGCGATCTCCGGCCGGGCGATCCTCAGGATCGCCCGGTTCCGGTCGTCCGTGACCCAGATCGATCCGTCGGCGGCGACGGCCATGACCACCGGGGCGCCGCGCGGCTGGCGGCCTGCGACCGTGTCCCAGCCCGGCGTCAGCACCTTGCCGCGTATGCTGGGCGCGCCTGCCGGATAGGTCAGCGATCCGCGCGGATAGATGGCGTAGCGTCCGCCGACGTCGGTCAGGGGGCGGCCCTGCGCGTCCGTTTCGGCCGCCACGATCCGGCCGCCCGCGCGGCGATAGCCGTGCCAGCTCATCAGCAGCCGGCCGCGCAGCTCGGGGAACATCGCCCCGTCGTAATAGATCAGGTCCAGCGGCGCGGCGTGCGGAGGCAGCAGGGCGGCAGGCCGCTCGCGTTGGCCGCACCGCGCCTGGGCCGCGCTCCAGCCGGGCAGGGGCGTCGCCAGGTCCACGCAATAGGGCCAGCCGTAATGTCCGCCCTGACGCAGCACATTGATCTCGTCATAGGGATGGTCGGGCGTGGTCAGATCGACCGAGTTCTCGCCCTGAAGGATCGTGCCCGACGGGTGCCGCACCAGGGCGATGGAGTTGCGCAGGCCAGAGGCGAAGACGGTGCTGTCCTGCGCCCACCGTCCGTTCCCCAGATAGGCGTGGCGCCGCACCTGGGCCGTCGCGGCGCTGTCGATACAGGCGCCCGAAGCATCCGTGCGCGCCCGGCCCCGCGCATCCACGCAGCGGTCGCTGGGGGCGCCGACATTGACCAGCAGGTCGCCGTTCCTGTCGAAGACGAAACTGGACAGGGGGTGGCGATTGGCATGCAGCCGATTGTCCGGCAGGTCGCCGATCACCGTCCGCACCGTCGCCGCCGGATCGGCCGCATCGGGATCCAGCGTCAGGATCCGGTTCATCTCGGACACATAGAGGCGCCCGTCCGGCCCGCGCGCCGCCGTGTGCGGCATGTTGAGCCCCTGGGCCAGCCGTCGCCAGCGCGGGGCGCCGTCGGGGCCGAACGACAACCGCCAGATGGCGCCATTGCCCGGATACCAGTTACCCAGGTCCGTTACCAACCAGTCGCCGCCGGACAACGCCAACAGGCCGCGCGGCATTCGCGGTCCCTCAGCCCCTGTCCCCTGCCACACCAGCCCCAGGCAATAGCCGGGCGCCATCCGCACGCCGGTCATGGGCCGGCCGCCGCAGTCCCCCTGTGTCGCATAGGGGGCCTGCGCCGCGCCGGCGCTGACGGGCGCGGCGACGAGAAGGGCGAGCAGGGCCAGCAGGCGGGCGGTCTTCATGGACGCAGAAGTCCCGACACACGGCCGAAGATCAAGCCGAAGATCAGATCAGGCCCTGCTCACGCGCGGCGGCCGTCAGCCCGTCGCGAAACTCGGGCGCGGCCAGGGCGATCAGGGCGCGGGCGCGCTCGCTGGACGACTTGCCCTTCAGACTGGTCCAGCCGTGTTCGGTGGCGATGATGTGAGTGTCATTGCGCGGCGTGGTGACCGGCCCGTCCAGTCGCGCGACGATGCGTGACGCCGTCCCCTTGGCCGCCGTGGAGTGACAGGCAATGATCGACTTGCCGCCCTGCGATCCATAGGCCCCGCGCACGAAGTCCAGCTGGCCCCCGGCGGCCGTGAACTGGCGCCCGTTCAGGAACTCCGAACAGCAGGCGCCGGTCAGGTCGACCTGAAGCGTGGCGTTGACCGAGATCATCCTCGCATTGCGCGTGATCACGGCCGGGTCGTTCACATAGGAGACCGGATGGGCCTCCATGCCGCGATTGCCGTCCAGGAATTCATAGGTGTTGAGGTCGCCCATCGAGAAGGCGAAGACGCCGACGCCGGGATGCAGGGTCTTGCGGGCATGGTTGGCGACGCCTGCCTGCATCAGCTCGACCAGGCCGGGCGTCAGCATCTCGGTATGGACGCCCAGGTCGCGGTGGTCCTTCAGCGCGTCGCAGACGGCGTTGGGCAGGGCGCCGATCCCCATCTGCAGCGTCGCGCCGTCCTCGACCAGATCGGCGATGATCTTCCCGATGGCCAGGTCCGCCGGCTGAGGCTCGGCGCGCGGCACGACCAGCAGGGGCGCGGAATGTTCGACGATGCCGGCGACCTTCGACACATGGACGGTGCAGTCGCCGAACACGCGCGGCATGTGCGGATTGACCTCGACGATCACGGTTTTCGCCGTCTGCGACACCGGCCTGGAATAGTCGGTGTTGGTCCCGAACGAGAAGAAGCCGTCCTCATCCATCGGCGACACGGTGCAGACCAGCGTATCGACCCCGACCTCGTGGCACAGCAGGCGCGGCGACTGCTGGAAGCCGGTGGGGATGAACTGGACGGGATTGGGCCGGCCCTCCTCGTGCGCCCGCTGTTCCAGCCGCCGCTCGATGGCGCTGTGGAACAGGCTCCAGGGCCGGATCCGGTCCATCAGTTCGTAGCGCAGCACCGTGTCGCCCGCGATGGCGGTTGAGAGCAGATAGTAGAGATTGACGTCCTCGACCTCGCCTCGCTCCGCCCGCTCGGCCAGGGCCTTCAGCAAGGCCGGCGGCTGGGACACGCCCAGGCCCATGGCGACCTTGGCGCCCGAGGCGATCAGGGCGGCGGCCTGATCGGGGGTCTTCAGGCGTTCGGCGTATAGGGCGGCGTGGTCCATGGCTCATCTCTCGCGGCGTTCAGCCAGACTAGCCTGTCGCGGACGGCGCCGCGGGCCTAGACTTTGGTCGCGGCGATCGTCGTCTCGACCTCGATCGGCGACGGCTCGTCCTGCAGCGGCGCCCGGCGACGCTTCTGCCAGCGCGCCACGCCATAGGCGACCAGCCACAGGGCCATGGCCCAGGCCGCGCCGACGGCCCAGCCGGCGAAGACGTCGGTGGCCCAGTGGGCGCCCAGATAGATGCGGGTCAGGCCGACCAGCAGGGCCATCAGGATCCCTACCCCCAGCACGAAGACCTTGAACCGCTCGCGCGGGAAGGCGCGCGTCAGCATGACGGCGACCGTCAGATAGAAGACGGTGGACAGCAGGGCGTGACCCGAGGGGAAGCTGGCGTTGATTGTCTCGACTGCCTGCATTGCGGCGGGCGGTCTGGCGCGTTCGAACACGGCCTTCAGACCCTCGCTGAGAGCGACGCCCCCGGCCAGGCCCACGACCAGCAGCAGCGACGACAGCCATTTCCTCTGGCTCAGCAGGAAGACGATCACGATCAGGGCGAACAGGCCCAGCACCGAGATGCCGCCCAGCGAGGTGAGGTCGGCCGCCGCCTCCTTCAGCCACCACGGTCCCCACGGCCGGCCGGGATCGTCGGCATAGGGCCGCATCAACGCCAGAATGTGATTGTCGAAAGCGATGCCGTCGGCCTCGGTCATGTCGTCGGCCAGTTCGACGAAGGTCAACACGCCGGCGGCGACGACGAAAAGGGCGGCAAGCGCCGCGATCTCCGTACGGGCGACCGTCAGGACGCGTATCAAAATGGAACGGATGTCGGCCAAGGTCAGGGATTGGGTCATGAACGGCCCAAACGGCCAAGCTCGCCCAATGTTCCGATCACGCGTTCGTGATCGTGTTGTCGCGTGAACGTAAAGGGGCCGTGCTGGCTTGCGCACTGGCTTTTCCCCAGGCCTGCGCGACTTGTCCAAGCGATTCGCCCACTAAGTGTCCGTCAAGCCCGTTGACGGGTCATTAGGCATATGCGCCCTATATGTGGGCTCGGGGAGCGCAGAGGCCACAAGATGATGTGGTTACGGCGCAGGTGGCTCTAGGCTTTTTCTGTTCAGGACGCGGATGACCATGGCTGGCGGCGAGGCATTGAAGACGACGGAATTCCAAGGTGTTGCGGGAACGCAGACGCCTGAACGCCCCCACCTGACGGTGGTGAAATCGGTTCAGGTGGACCGGTCGCGCGACGACCTGCTGACCGATTTCGGCAAGAAGACCCTGGAAGACCGCTATCTGCTGGCGGGCGAGAGCTATCAGGACATGTTCGCCCGCGTCTCGACCGCCTTCTCGGACGACCCTGAACACGCCCAGCGTCTTTACGACTATATGAGCCGCCTGTGGTTCATGCCGGCGACCCCGGTCCTGTCGAACGGCGGCGCGGATCGCGGCCTGCCCATCTCCTGCTTCCTGAACGCCGTGGGCGACAGCCTTGAGGGCATCCAGAACGTCTGGAACGAGAATGTCTCGCTGGCCTCCAACGGCGGCGGCATCGGCACCTACTGGGGCGGCGTCCGTTCCATCGGCGAAAAGGTCAAGGGCGCGGGCAAGACCTCGGGCATCATCCCCTTCATCCGCGTGATGGACTCGCTGACGCTGGCCATCAGCCAGGGCTCGCTGCGTCGCGGCTCGGCCGCGGTCTATCTGGACATCCACCACCCCGAGATCGAGGAATTCCTCGAAATCCGCAAACCGTCGGGCGACTTCAACCGCAAGTCCCTGAACCTGCACCACGGCATCAACATCACCGACGAGTTCATGGAGGCGGTGAAGGTCGGCGCGACCTTCGATCTGAAGTCGCCCAAGAACGGCGAGGTCATGAAGACGGTCGACGCCCGTTCGCTGTGGACCAAGCTGCTCGATATCCGGATGCAGACCGGCGAGCCCTATATGATCTTCTCCGACACGGTGAACCGCCAGATGGCGCCGCACCAGCGCGAGCTGGGCCTGAAGGTCAAACAGTCCAACCTGTGCGCCGAGATCATGCTGCACACCGGCCGCGACCACCTGGGCGTGGACCGGACCGCCGTCTGCTGCCTGTCGTCGGTCAACGCCGAGACCTTCCTGGAATGGCGCGAGGAGCCGATGTTCGTCGAGGACATCATGCGCTTCCTCGACAACGTCCTGGAGGACTTCATCCGCCGCGCCCCGCCCGCCATGGCCGCCGCCGTCTATTCGGCCAAGCGCGAGCGTTCGGTGGGCCTAGGTCTGATGGGCTTCCACTCCTTCCTGCAAGGCCAGGGCGTCGCCTTCGAAAGCGCCATGGCCAAGTCGTGGAACATGCGCCTGTTCAAGCATCTGCGTCGCGAGGCCGACAAGGCCAGCCGCCTGCTGGCCGAAGAGAAGGGCCCGTGCTTGGACGCCGAGGAACGCGGCGTGATGGAACGATTCAGCCACAAGCTGGCCATCGCCCCGACCGCCTCGATCAGCATCATCTGTGGCGGCACCTCGGCCGGCATCGAGCCGATCCCGGCCAACATCTACACCCACAAGACCCTGTCGGGCTCGTTCGCGGTCAAGAACCCCTATCTGGAGCGCCTGCTCGACCAGAAGGGCATCAACACCGAGGCCGTCTGGAGCTCCATCCTCGAACAGGAGGGTTCGGTCCAGCATCTCGACGAACTGGACGAGGACGAGAAGGGCATCTTCAAGACCGCCTTCGAACTGGACCAGCGCTGGGTGGTCGAACTGGCCGCCGACCGCGCGCCGGAGATCTGCCAGGCTCAGTCGCTGAACCTGTTCATCCCCGGCGACGTCAACAAGTGGGACCTGCACATGCTGCACTGGTCCGCCTGGGAACGCGGCGTGAAGTCGCTCTACTATCTGCGCTCCAAGTCGGTGCAGCGCGCCGCCTTCGCCGGAGCCCAGGACAAGGCCGAAGCCGTGATCGACCCGAACCAGCCTGATCTCTTCTCAATGCCCAAGACCGACTACGATGAGTGCCTGGCCTGCCAGTAAGGCCGCCACGCTGACGATCCTGAAGGGCTCCGCGACAGCGGGGCCCTTTTTGCATTGGGAACTCTCGTCTGTCGTCGTCGTTGAAAAGCGACGAAACCATGTCGAAAACCTGTTGGACTCCTGCGCATCGTGGTTGCAGTGTGAGGTCAGCGGATCGGTGGGGAGACCGGATGCGTTTGAAGGCCTGGATTTTTGGTGTGGGGGGCGTGCTGGCGATGGCCGGTGCGAACGCCGTTTCCGCACAGACCTGGGCCCCCAACGCCTTTGACGCTGCGCCAGACGCTGGGCCGGACGCCGCCGCCGTCACTGCCCGCCTGACCGACCAGACCCGCTTCCGCGTCGCGCCCGACGCCCGTTTCGGCCCCGAGATCGAAATCCCGACCGCCTTCCGTCCCGAGGACGGATTGGGCCTGTCCGCCAGCACCCGCCGCGACGTCTGGATCGACCGCACCGACTTCACCGACCGGGTGACGCTGGAGACCGCCGGGCGCCTGCGTCGCGCCGACGGCTCGCCCCTGCCGGTCACCCCCGTCGATCGGGCCGAGCTGGACCCCGACGCCTATGACCTGCGCTATGTGCGCGGTTTCCGCGGCGCGCGGGGACACACCGCCTCGGGCCTGGAAGTCAGCCTGACCCCCCACGCCGGCCTGGGCGTCGGCAGCGAGGGCCGTTCGGCCGAGGCGGGCGTCACGCTCAAGATCGGCGAGGGGCTGGATCGCCTGGCGCCCGACGGCCGCGAACGGTTCGGCGAACGGCCGCGCTGGTATCTGTACGCCGCCGGTTCCGGCCGTGCCGTGGGCTATAACTTCGCTCGCACGCGCGACGGCGACTACGCCCGCTCCGGCTATACCCAGGATAAAGGCAGCTTCCTGGGCGACGCCTCGATCGGCGTGGCCTATCGCCGGGGCGACCTGCAGACTTCGGTCGGGGTCGTCTATCGCGAGATCGACGCGGGCAAGGGCTTGCGCGGCATGAACGGCCTGGACACCGACCTGGACGAGGGTCTGGTCGCCTTTCAGCTGACCCTACGCCCCAGCCGCTGATCCGTCAGCGAACCTCCGATACCGCCACACCCTCGCGACGCGGATCGGCCCCCGCGTCCCACCTACCGTCCCGCCAGATTGCCCCGTGCAGTCCGGAGGTCTCGGTGGCGTTGGGTCTCAACGCCATGCCCGCCGCGCCCAGGGCGTCGCGGATCTCCGGCGCGATCATGTCGGTATCGGCGCCGACCATGTCGCCCCGCACCACCAGATTGGGCAGGGCGATGGCGTCCTGCATCGACAGGCCCCAATCCATCGTCCCGACCAGGGCCTTGGCCACATAGGCCAGAATGCTGGACCCGCCCGGCGAACCGATGGCCCCCACCAGCCGGCCCTGCTTGTCCAGGATCAGCACCGGCGTCATCGACGACCGCGGCCGCTTGCCCGCCGCCACCGCATTGGCCGCCGGATGATTGTCCTCGCGCGGCGTGAAGGAAAAGTCCGTCAGCTGGTTGTTCAGGAAGAAGCCGCCGACCATCCGCCCATTGCCGAAGATGCTCTCCACCGTCGTGGTCATGCTGACCGCATTCCCCCAGGCGTCCACCACGACCATGTGCGAGGTGCCGCCCGGCTCGGCCGTCTGGTCCGCCCCGCGCGGCGGGGACCCCGTCGGGGCGCCAGCCTCGACCGGCCCGTCGACCTGGGGCGCAAGGGCGGCGCGCGCGGCGACATAGTCGGGATCCAGAAGGCCCGCGATGGGCACGCCGACGAAGTCGTTGTCGCCGACATAGCGGTCGCGGTCGGCATACATCAGCCGCTGCAACCGACCGAACGCGACCCAGGCCTGCGGGCTCGCCGCGCCCTTGTCCAGATCCGGCGTCGCCTCGGCCATCGCCAGGAACTGCAGCAGGGCCACGCCGCTGGACGGCGGCGGCGGCACGCAGATCACATAGGCTTGGTAGGGTCGGCACAGGGCGTCGCGACGCAGCGGACGATAGCCTGCGATGTCCGCCTCGGTCAGGGCTCCGGGGCGTGGCCCCTGACGCACGGTCGCGGCGATCTCGCTCCCGATCGCCCCGCCATAGATGACGCCCGGCCCTTGCTGCGCCAGACGTGCGACCGTGTCGGCATAGGCCGGGTTCTTCAGCGTATCGCCCGCCTGATACCGCGTGCCGTCCGGCTTGGTGAAATAGGCGGTGGCCCAGCGGGTCCGCGCCTGGGGGCTGCGGCCGTTGATCATGCCCGCCAGGCGGGGGCTGACCGTGAACCCGTCGCGCGCCAGCCGCTCGGCGTCGCCGAACAGGTCGCCCCAGGCCAGCTTGCCGTGATCCTTCTGCGCCATTGCCAGCATGGCCACCGCCCCCGGCGCGCCGGTCGAGCGACCGGACATGACCGCATCCACGAACGACAATGGCTTGCCGTCCTCATAGAACAGCTCGGGCGTGGCCGAGGCCGGCGCCGTCTCGCGCCCGTCATAGGCTGTCACCGTCCCGGTTTCAGCGTCATAGCTCATCAGGAAGGCGCCGCCGCCCAGGCCCGACGACTGCGGCTCCACCAGCCCCAGCACGGCCTGGATCGCCACAGCCGCATCCACCGCCGACCCGCCGCGCCGCAACACCGTCATCCCCGCCTCAACCGCCAAGGGATTGGCCGCCGTCACGAACGGCCCCCGAGCCTGGGGGGGCGCCGGGGATGACGCCGGCGCGCCCGCCACGATCCGCGGTGTCGCCGCCCCATCCATCTGTGCTGTCGTCTGACACCCCACCAGGACGACGGGCACGAGCAGGGCGGCGATCTGACGACGAAAAGAGCGCATGGAATATCCGGGGAGGCGAGAACGTCCCAAAGGCCTAATCCGTCCCGCGCGCCGCGCCAACCGCTCTATCTGCGCAAAACTGCATTCCCCCGCTTGCGTCCGCCCGATCCGCGAGCTAAAGACCCGCCCTCGCCGCAAGGCAGCCGCACCCGTAGCTCAGCTGGATAGAGCACCAGACTACGAATCTGGGGGTCGGGCGTTCGAATCGCTCCGGGTGCGCCATCATTTTCAAATATATTGATCAACTGACCACGCGTTCAACGCGGTTCGTCAGCTTGGACGCTTGAGATCGCTACGCGAGATCGGCTTGGCGGCCACACGATCCTTTAACTGCGATGGTATACAACCCATGCGAGTAATCGCGAGGTTGGTATGCGCACGCACGGCCATATCCTTCAGAAAAATCGCCGCCGACGAGAGGGCGCGGCCGCGGTGGAGTTCGCCTTGGTGGGGCCGATTCTGGTGCTGCTGCTGATCGCCATCGTGGTTTATGGCGGCTGGTTCCTGATGGCGCAGTCGGTTCAGGCCCTGGCGTCGGAGGGGGCGCGGGCGGCCGTGGGCGGATTGGACGCGGTCGAGCGCGATGCGCTGGCGCGACGCGAGGTGACGGCGGCGGTCCGGGGCGTGGCGCTGGATCCCGATAGAACCACGATCGAGGTTGCGGAGGAGGCCGGGCGGCTGAGGGTCGTGGTCGTCTATGACGCCGGCGACAGTCTGGTCATGGCGCTGGGCGGAATGCTGCCGCGTCCGCCGGTCGTCATCCGGCGTTCGGCGGTGATCCATGTGGGTGAATACTCGTGAGCGGCCGGGGCATGAGCGCTTGGCGTGCGCGGTTCGGGGCGGATCGGCGTGGGGCGGTCGCGGTGATCGCGGCCGTGGCGGGAGGCGTGCTGTGCATCGTGACGGCCGTGACCATCGATCTGGGGGTGCTGGTGCTGCACACGCGCCGGGTCCAGGGCGCGGCGGATCTGGCGGCCCTGTCGGCGGCGCACAATCTAGAGCAGGGCGAAGCCGTTGTCGGTCGCGCGGCCCAGGCGACCGTCCAGGCCAATGTGGCCCCGGATCTCTCTGTCACCGTGGCGACCACGCTCGGCGTCTATGCGCCGGACCCTGCCAAGTCGCGCGACGAGCGGTTCACGGCAGGCGGTCAGACGCCCAACGCTGCGCGGGTTCAGGTGACCAGTCGCGCGCCCCTGTTCTTTACTCACCTGCTGTTAGGCAAGGACGAGGTGCGGGTGACGCGCCGCGCCACGGCGGCTGCGACCGGCGCCCCGCCAAAGGCCATGTTCTCCATCGGCTCTCGCCTGGCGCGGCTGGACGGCGGCGTGGCGAACCAGGTGCTGAGCGGCCTGACGGGTTCGAAGGTCTCGCTCAGCCTCATGGACTATCGCCGGCTGGCGGACCTGGACGTCAATCTGCTGGGCTTCACCGACGCCCTGGCGACGGATCTGGACATCGCCATCGGCGACTACGACCGGCTGCTGGCGACCGATGTCGATGCGGGTCGGGCGCTGACGGTGCTGGAACGCCTCGCGGGCGACGACGACGGCGGCGCCCTGGGCCGGCTGGCCTCGGCCTCGGTCGGGACGAAGGTGAAGCTGGGCGATCTGATCGGCGTCGAGGCCCAGTCGCCGCAAGGAATCCGCGAGGGGCTGGATGCTTCCGTCTCGGCCATGGACCTGGCCATGGCGATGCTGGAGGTCGGGGGCGGGGACCGCCAGATCGCCCTGAACCTGGGCGTACCCGCCGGCCTGGCCGATCTGAAGACCAGCCTGGCCATCGGCGAACGGCCCAATCGCTCGCCCTGGCTGACGGTCACGGCGGACGGCCAGCCGATCATCCGCACGGCCCAGGCGCGGCTCTATGTGCGTGCACGGACGGCCCAGGCCCTGTCGGGTCTGGCGCGGGTCGAACTGCCGATCCTGGTCGAGTTGGCGTCGTCCGAGGCGCGGCTGAAATCCCTGTCCTGCGATCCCGCGCGGTCGGTCGAGGTCGAGGTGCGGCCGGGCCTGGCGCGCGCTTCCATCGGCGTCGTGGACGAGACGAAGCTGGACGATTTCAAGACCGGCCTGTCGCCGCAACGCGCCACCCTGCTGTCGGTCCTGGGTCTGGTCAGCATCACCGGCAAGGCGGACGTGGAGGCGGCCGATGCGGGGTTCAAACCGTTGAGGTTCGACGACGCCGACATCGAGGCGCAACGGATCAAGACCGTGGCCTCGCGCAGCTTCGCCAGCGGTCTGGTGTCCAGCCTGTTGGGTCGGCTGGATTTGGACGTAAACGTGGTCGGCCTGGGTCTTGGTCTGGGCGATCTGACCAAGGCTCTGAGCCGGCTGCTGGAGCCGTTGGGGCCGGTGCTGGAGGGCGTGCTGAACCCGGTGCTGGACGTGCTGGGGCTCCGGCTGGGCGAGGCCGATGTGGCGGTGCACGGCCTGTCATGCCCGAGCGAAGGCCGATCGACGCCGCGCCTGGTCGGCTGAATTCAGCCGTGCGCGGGACGCAGGCCCTCGGCCGAGGCCTGTTGCATCGACGGGCGCTTCTGACCGCCCGAGGCGATGATACGGTCGATACGGGCCTTTTCGGCGCGGAAGGCGGCCAGATCGGCGCCGGCCAGTTCCGTGCCTTCCTGGGTGCGCACGCCGGCGGGATTGATCCGCCGTCCGCCGCGCCACAGCTCATAGTGCAGGTGCGGGCCGGTCGAGGCGCCGGTCGAACCGACATAGGCGACGATCTGGCCCTGGCTGACTCGCTGGCCGGCGCGGATGCCCGAGCCGTAGCGCGACAGGTGGCCGTAGCCGCTTTCGAGACCATTGTTGTGGCGGATGCGCAGCCAGTTGCCATAGCCGCCCCAGCGGCGGGCCTCGACCACCACGCCGTCGGCGGGGGCGACGACCGGCGTGCCGGTGCCGGCGGCGAAGTCGATGCCCTGGTGCATCTTCTTGTAGCCCGAGATCGGATGGGTGCGGAAACCGAAGCTGGACGACACCCGGCGGAAGCTCTGCAGCGGGGTGCGCATCATGGCCGAGCGCAGGTTCTTGCCGTTGGCGTCGAAGAATTGGGCGTCCTTCGCTCCGGCCGGCTTGAAGCGATAGAAGGTGACGCCGCGCAGTTCGGCGTACATCAGGTCGCCCACGTCCACGGTGCGGCCGGCCTCGGTCACTTCACGGTCGAAGACCATGGTGAACTCGTCGGTGGCGCGGATGTCGCGCTGCATGTCGAACTTGGTGGCGAACAGGCGGCTGGCGGAACGGACGATGGAGGCGGTGGCGCCCAGTTCGCGGGCGCTGGCGGACAGGGACCGCTCGACGTCGCCCTTGAGCACCACGGTCTCGTGGGTGACTTTTTCTTCCAGCGAACGCAGGCGCAGGGCGCCGTCGAAGCTGCGCGACACGGTCAGTTGGGACGCCGGGCCGGTGCGCATGGTCAGGCCGATCAAGCGGGCGTCGCCCCGGCCGTCGCGCGGCTTGGCGATGGCGGTCTCAAACTTCAGCCCGGCGCGCAGATCTGCGAGGTCGAAGGCGTTGGCGACGGTGGCGGCGACGGCGCTGGCTTCTTCCGGCGCGACGCCGGTACGGGCGACGGCCTGCTCGAAGGTTTCGCCGCGGCGAATCTGGACGTTGACGGCCTCGGGCGCGGTCATGCCGGCGGGGGCGTTGGCGGAGGCGAAGGCCTTGGCTTCCATGGCGGCCATCTGGGCCGAGGTCAGCGCGGGAACTTCTTCGGCCTGAGCGGGTTGATAGGCTCTACCGGCGAGCATCGCCACCGAGATTGCGGCGACAGCCGTAAGCATGTGCGGCGCGAGCCGCATCGGCTGGCGGCGTGGGTCGAACTGAGCCATCGGTCCCCGTCGTATTGCGACGCCTGCGGCGCCAAAGCGTTACTCGTTCTCGAAGTTCGCGCCGATCGCCCATGGCGCGAGGGCGGTGCTATACCTTGCCTGTCTCACTTTGGGAAGACAGACCGTTACAAACGGTTAACGTCCGAATCAGGATCGGTTGGCGGTGTGGACAGACGCGACAGCCTGCGCCCCTTTATCGCCCAGCTTCACCGCCAAGAAACGCGCCGTCGGATGCCGCCTGTGACGCTTTGATCTTGTGCTCGGGATCAGGATGGCGAAGGTGATCGGCGACCTGTTTCAATCCCGCGATCGACCCGCTTGACCGACCCCCCCGCCACATCCCTGTCCCGGCCGCCCAAGGCCGACAAGCCGCGTCGCCGCGTCCTGCGCGTCGTCGCTGTCGGCGTCCTGATCCTGGTGCTGCTACTCGGCGTGGCGGCGGCGCTGCTTTATCTCAACCGTCGGGCGGTGGCGCGCGACGTGCTGGTGGGCTGGCTGGATCAGCGCGGCATCCAGGCCGATGTCGAGGTCGAGCGCGTCGAGATCGACGGCTTCGTCGGCCGCATCCGCATCGGCGATCCCAACAATCCCGACGTCGTGGTCGAGCGGGCCGAGGTCGATTACGCCGTCGCCCTGCCGTGGTCCAGGACCGGCCTGGGCGTCACGCCCAGCCGCATCCGCCTGGTTCGGCCCGTTGTGCGGACCAGCTGGAAGGGCGGCAAGCTGTCGCTCGGGTCGCTGGACCCGCTGGTCAAGGAGTTCACCGGCGGACCGCCGCGCCCGGACCAACGCAGTCCTCTGGTCATCGTCGAGGGCGGTCGCGGGCGGCTGGACACCGAATATGGGCCGGTCGAGATCCTGGCCGACGCCCGCATCGACGACGGCAAGCTGATGCGGCTGGCGGCGCGCCTGCCGACAGCGGCGCTGAAGAGCGGCGAGGTCGAGGCGCGGGGCCTGTCCGCGACGCTGGACCTGACGACCACGGGCGACCGGGTGGCGCTGCGGCTGCTGGCGGCGGCAGACGCCTTCACGACCCCCGCAGCGCGAGGGCAGGGGGCCAATCTGACCCTGGCCGGCGACCTGCCCTATCCCGATCTGAAGACCCGACGCGGCGACGGCCGGGTGGTTCTGGACGCGCGCCTGACCGGCGCACGCCTGGGGACCGAAACCGTCGGCGCCCGCAACGCCGATGTCACGGCCCAGTTCGACGGCGTCGTCTCCGGCTGGATCGAGACCTTCCGCCTCGAAGGCGCGGCGACGTCCGCATTGGAGGCGGCTGCGGTCCAGGGCGCGGGCCTTAACATCGCCGATGTCGCGGCGACGGCGACGAAGGCCAAGCTGACGGTGTCGCGCGACGACGCCCTGCGCTGGAGCGTGAACGGCCCTCTGTCCCTGGCGGCGGCTTCGGGTCGGATGGGCCAGACGACCATCGGCCGCCTGTCGCTGATCTCGCGCGCCCTGAGCTTCGGCGGCAAGGACTCGGCCTTCGAGGCGACCGGCCCGGTCAGCGCGACCTTCGACCGGTTCGGCTTCGGCGACTTGGCGCTGAAGCGCGGACGCGCCGACCTGAACCTGGATGTCGTCAGCGACGGGGTGATCCAGATCGGCGCCGACGGGGCGCTGCGCGCCGCCGACGGCGCCTGGCCCCTGTTCGGCCCGGTCGGTCCCGACGACATCGCCGAGCTGGCCGAGATGAAGCGGGCGCTGGGCAGTTTCGCCCTGAACGCCCCCGCGATCCGGTTCGCGACCGGCACGGCAGGCACGACGGTCGTCCTGCCTCGTCCCGTGACCCTGACCCCGGCCAACAGCGGCGTCCTGACGGTGGCCCAGGCCGGGGAGGGCGCCTATCAGGCCGAGCCGGGACGACCGGGCGGCGGCGCGCTGAGCGTCACCGCGACGCGCGGCAAGGGCCTGCCGGAAATAACTGTCGCCGTGCCGAACTGGCGGCTGACCGAAACCGGTTTCGAGGCGACCCTGGACGGCCGAGCCCGTCTCGATTTCGACCTGGCGCGCGGCATCGACGCCAGGACGCGCGGCGTCCTGGCCATGGCCGACGGGCGGCTGACCTATGCGACCCCGGACTGCGTGGACCTGACGGTCGAGCGGCTGGAGCTGGACGAGAACGACGTGCATCAGGTCGCCGGCAAACTGTGCCCCGCCGGCGGTCCCTTGCTGACATCGAAGGACGGCGTCTGGCGTGTCGTCGGCGCCTTCGATCAGGTCTCGGCCCAGGCGCCTTTCCTGGGCATGCGGTTCGCCGACGCCTCGGGTCGAGTCACGGTCGATGGGACCAAGGCGGGCGTCGGCCTGACGGCGAACGTCACGGCCGCCCGCGCCATCGACGCCCTGACCCCCGCAAGGTTCGAACCCCTGGCCGCGACCGGCTCCGCGACCCTGGCCAATGAACGTTGGACCGGCGCCTTCGACCTGAAGGGCACGGGCGAGGCGGCGGCGCATACGCTGGGCCGCCTGACCCTGGCGCACGACGGCCGCACGGGTTCGGGCGGCATCGTCATTGCGGCCCCCAATGTGACCTTCGCCGAGAACGGCCTTCAGCCGGCGATGCTCAGCCCCCTGGCCGCTGACTTCCTCGCGTCGCCGGTGAATGGCTCCGTCAGCTTCGACGGCCGGTTCGACTGGACCAAGGAGGCCGAGCCGACCTCCAGCGGGCGGCTGGTCACGCCGGGCCTGGATTTCGTCAGCCCGGCCGGTGCGGTCAAGGGCCTGCGCGGCGACGTGGTCTTCAGCAGCCTGACGCCCCTGATCACCGCCCCGAACCAGAAGCTGACGGCCGACAGCCTGGCGGTCGGCACAGCGGTCACGGCCCTGGACGTGACCTTCTCGGTCAACGAAGCCGGCGTCCTGATCGACGGCGCCCAGGTCGCCGCCGGCGGCGGAACCGTCTCGGTCGAGCCCTTCACCGTCCCGCTGGACGCGACCCAGCCCTACAGCGGCGTCATCGTGCTGGACCGGGTGCAGCTGGGCGATATCGTCGCCGACACCGGCTTCGACGACAAGGTCACGCTGGACGCCGTGGTCTCGGGCCGTCTGCCCTTCATCATGGATCCCAAGACGGGCCTGCGGATCACCGCCGGGACCCTGGGCGCGGTCCAGCCGGGCCGTCTGTCGATCAAGCGCGAGGTCCTGACCGACGTCAATGCGGGCGGCGGCGGCGAGGAACTGCCCTCCGGCATGGTCGAGGATCTGGCCTATCAGGCGATGGAGGACCTGTCCTTCGACGTGCTCAGCGCCGATGTGAACAGTCTGGACGGCGGCCGGGTCTCGGTGCTGTTCCACATTCGCGGCCGCCACGATCCGCCCCAGCGCCAGGAGCTGCGCCTGACGATCGCCGAGCTGATCAGCCGCGAGTTCCTGAACCGCAAACTGCCCCTGCCGTCGAACACCCAGATCGACCTGACGCTGGACACGACCCTGAACGCCAACCAGCTGATCTCGGACCTGCTGGCGGTCAATCGCGCCCGCCAGGGTCAGCAAGACCCTGAACCGACCACGACGCTGGCGCCCGCCGATTGAACTTCACCATTCAGCGCGCGTTCACTTGGCGACGTGCTATTAGAGCCATCATTCTCGGCCGAACCGGAGCCCACGTCATGATCAACAAGCGCCAACTGGCCGGCCTCGGCTTCGGAGCGGTCGTCGTCGCCCTCGCGGCCTGCGCCCCGACTATCCGTCTTGAGGTCGCGCCGATCCAGATATACGCCAAGCTGGACGCGGACGTGCGCGTCCGCCTGGACCAGGAGCTGCAGACGCTGCTCCAGCAAAACCCCAATCTCTTCTGATCTCCCGCTTCTCTTCTGAAAGGGACAGGCTGACATGACCTTCCGCAAACTCTTCGTCATCGGCGCCGCCGTCGCCGCCATGGGTGTCGCCGGGGCCGCCATCGCCCAGACCGGCGCTCAAAAGGCCCAGATCGACCAGGCCAAGGCCGCCGGCGTCGTCGGCGAACAGGCCGACGGCTACCTGGGCTTCCGCACTCCGACCTCGGACGCCGGCCTGCGCGCCGCCGTCGACGCCACCAACGCCGGCCGCCGCGCCGCCTACGCCCGCAGCGCGACCGACGCCGGCACCTCGGCCGATGTCGCCGGCGCCAGGATGTTCGAATCCCAGCTCCTGCCCCGCATCTCCTCGGGCCAGTGGTACCGCAACGCCCAGGGCCAGTGGGTCCAGCGCTAAGCTAAAAGACCGTCGGCCCTCGGCTTGTCCCGAGGGCCTGTGGCGGATGCGGCGACCAACGGCGTCCGCTTGGTTTAGCCTCGCCTGATCAGGCCGCCGCGCGCCGATCCAGCAGCGCAGGCAGCAAGAGCCCCTCCGCCAGCGCCCTGACGACCGGCACCGCGACCGCATCGCCCATCAGCTTCAGCGCCGCGCTCTCGCTGGACGGCAGGCGATAGTCCTCGGCGACGCCCATCAGCCGCGCCGCCTCGCGCCCCGTCAGTCGCCGCACCCGCGCCCGGCCCTGATCGCACACAACCACATACTGCCGCGACGACCCACCCGCCGGCGTCCTCAGACATCCGGCCAGGCCGTCGAACCGAATCTCCAGCCGCTGGACCTTCTCGCCGTCTTCGGTCCGCACCCGACGATAGGCGGCCCCGACGCAGCGCCGGCCCGAGGCCACGGCCGCCGCGATCCGCGCGCGGTGAAGCGGCCCGGCCAGGGCCAGGATGGCGTCCGCATCCTCCAGCCAGTTCACGGCGTCGTCCGGCTCCAGCACGGCGGCCAGGTCCAGATTGCGTTGCGGCGGCGCAGGCAGGGACCACCAGGCCCAAGCCGCCTTCACCGCCTCGGGCAGGCGAGCGTGGGCGGCGATCAGGCGCGTCGAATGGAAGGGTGCGACCGGTCCCTGCGCGCGCGGTGCACTGTCTCGAATAGCGACCACGAACAGTCGCGGCCGCGACTGGGGCAACCAATGGGCGGCGTCCATCTCCAGCGCCCCAACCGTGTATCCCGCCTCGGCCATGGCCGTGCACACGGCCGCGAAGTCCCGTCCCTGACCTGAAGTCAGCAGGCCGATTACATTCTCCAGCACGATCACGCGCGGGCCGCGCCCCTCGGCCATCAGTCCCTGCATCAGCCGCCAAAAGCCCCAGAAGGCGCCGGATCGCCCCGCCTCCAGCCCGCCCCGCGCCCCGGCCAGGCTGACGTCCTGACAGGGCGACGAGGCCCAGGCCATGTCCGGCCGTCCCGGCAGGTCGTCCAGCGTCAGGCCCCAGACGTCCCCCTGTCGAAACGGCGTATGCGGATGATTGGCGACGAAGGCCCGCGCCTTGGCCGCGTCCATGTCATTGGCGAAGACGGTGTCTATGCCTGCGGCCGACAGGCCCAGCCCCGCCAGACCGCCCCCGGCGAAGAACTCGTAGGCGCTTGGGCGAATCGACATGGGGCCAGCATAACGCAGCCCCGCCCCTTGACCGAGACCGTCCTCGACCTCACCTCCGCCCCGACAGAGGAGACCGTCATGCGCCCCATTCTGCTCGCCGCCGTCGCGGCTCTTTCGCTGACGGCCTGTTACGACCGCAACGACGCCAAGCCGCAGTCCGCGCCCGAGCCGCAGGCCGCCGCGACCCTGGGCGGCGTGGATCTGGGCAAGCCGGTGCGGGCGCTGGGCACTGAACCCTTCTGGGGCGTGGAGATCACGCCCGACGCCCTGATCTATACCCGTGTCGATCAGCCGGCCCAGCGCGCGCCCAATCGCGGCGCGACGGTTCAGGGCACGGTCGCCACCTTCGCCAGCTCCACCGATCTGAACCAGGCCCTGAACGTCGTCCTGATCGCCACCGAATGCTCGGACGGCATGAGCGACCGCACCTATCCGCTGACGTCCAAGGTCGAGATCGGCGACGACACCCTGACCGGCTGCGCGGCCCCGGCGTCGATGCTGACGGCCAAGCCGGCGCCCTAGCGCATGATCGTTTCGGATCGGGGCGCAACGCGGCCCCTCCGAAGCGTGAATCATGCGCTCAAAGAGAGCCTCACCACCATTCGGCGTCGCGCAGCATCCGGGCGTAGCGACGGCTGACCGGCGCCGACAGGCCGCCGTCCAGCGTCAGGGTCGCCCGGCCGTCGCCGCGCTCGACCCCGCGCACCGCGTCGCGCGCCACCCACCAGCTGCGATGAGTCTGGGCGCCTTCCAGCCCTTCCAGCTCCTCGACGGCATCCGACAGCCGCATCAGGATCAGGTCCGACCCCCGGTCAGTATGAATGCGCAGATAATGGTCCTCGGCCTGCACCGCCCGGATCGCAGCGCCCCTCAGCTTCATCGGCAGGCGGTCTAGAAACCGCACGGGCCGGGCCGCGGTCTCGGGCGGCGTCGCATGGGTCTGGACCGGCCGGGCGCGCCCCAGGAAGACGTTCAGCGTCGTCACCGCCGCCGTCACCACCACGACCGGCACGACCAGCTGGGGCAGGACGCCCAGCGGATAAAGCCTCTGGGCGAAGAACAGGCCCGTCGCCGCCCAGACGATGACGCACAGCGGCCCGGTGATCACCACCACCATCGCCGCGATGGTCCGCCACGGCCTCTCGTCCACGTCCAGATACCGGCTCACCCAAGCGCCGCAGAGGTGACCCCACAGGCCGCCCAGCACCATGACCACGACCCAATAGGCCAGCCGTGGCCCGAACGCTGCGCCCGCCGTCCCGAACGCCCCGGTCGTCGCCAGGAAGACGCCGCCCAGAACGGCGACGATCAGGCCGCGCAGGAAGGTGCGGCGGCGGTCGGCGGCAAGGGGTGTCATGGCGGCTTTCAGCATCGGAAGATCGCGCCTTGAGACCATGATTTTCTTTCGGGCGGAAGACAGGTGGGCGTTGACGAAGCCGGGGTCGCCGTTGGCGAAAGCTCGGATGCCGCCGTCGGGGCGCTGCGGCAGAAGCGGGGAAACGGAGAAACTCAATGCCTCGCCTGTCTCGCCACTTGCCGTCCGTCCTGGCCCTCGCTCTGCTGATCGTCCCTCTTGTCGTCTATCTGGCGGTCGATGATGGGCGGCTGGCGCGGATGGGATTCACGCCGCACGTCCCCGACTGGCGGCTGCTGCTGACTTCGCCGCCGGCGATCCAGATCCACGTCGCCGCCGCCCTGACGGCCCTGGCGATCGGCGTCGTCCTGCTGATCGGGGTGAAGGGAAACCGGCTGCACCGGACGCTGGGCTGGACTTGGGTGCTGGCCATGGCGACGACGGCGGTCAGCTCCTTCTTCATCCACCGGCTCAATCCGGGCGGTTCGGGCGGGTTCTCCATGATCCACCTGCTCAGCGGCTGGACGGTGATCGCCCTGCCGATGGCGGTCCATGCCGCGCGGCGTCACCGCATCGCCGACCACCGGCGCGCCATGACGGGGATGTTCGTGGGCGGGCTGATCGTCGTCGGCGCCTTCACCTTCCTGCCCGGCCGGCTGATGTGGGCGATCTTCTTCGGTTAAGGCTGGCGCGGCGACATCCCGACCACGGCGCGGAAGCCGGCGGCGGCGAACCGGACCATGTAGTCGCCGGCCGTCTCCAGGTCGCCCGACCGGGCCAGCCCGTTCGACAGCCGGTCCAGCCGTCCCGTCTCGCCCAGCGTCAGGGTCAGGGCGCCCGACAGATTGTGATAGCCCCAGTACAGATCGACCTCGCTGGCGTCGGGCAACACCTTCGCGATCAGTTCGATCAACCGGTGGATCGCCGGGTCGAAATAGCGGGCCATGGTCTCGCCGCCGAAACTGGGGTTGGCGTTGGTCTGGGCCACCAGGGCGGCATAGTGTTTCCAGCCCGGCCCGCCCTTCAGAGACCATTCGAACGGCGGCCGCAGGAAGGCCTCAAGCAGCCCTTCCAGCGTCATGGCCTCGCCCGCCGTCTCGGCATAGCGATCGATGGCCGCGACCCGTTCGTCGTTCCACACCGCCGCGCGACGCAGGAAGACGGCGTCGAACAGGTCGCGCTTGGCTCCGAAATAATAGTGGACCAGGGCGGTATCCACGCCCGCCTCGCGCGCCACCTCGCGGATGGTCACGCCATAGAAGCCGTGTTTGGAGAACAGGTCCTCGGCGGCGTCCAGGATCAGCTCGCGGGTCTCGCCCGCCGCCTTGGCCTGGGCCTTGGGCGGACGGCCCCGACGGGCCGGCGCAGCGCCCGCCGCCTTGCGACGCGCGGCGGCGACGGGGCGGGGTGTCGGGAGGGCGGCGTCCGGCTTGCTCATGCGGCAAGGCTTAGGCGCGACCCAACCCCGGCGCAACGGGGCCGGTGCAACGGCGCCACGCTGGACGCCTGATGTGACGCTGCGTCAGCACAGCGTTTGACAGCCGGGCGAAACCGGGTAGGTTCACGAAAATCATTGAACGCTGAATAAAAGCGTCAACGGGCTGGAAACGACAACAAGGGGTCTAGGATCATGAACCGTCATGTGAAGTGCGCGCTGCTGGCCGGCGCGGCGTGGGGCGTGCTTGCGGGGGCTTCGGTCGCCCAGGACGCGGAGGCCGCTGCTCAGGCGGCCAACAATCAGGATGCAGCGACCGTCGACGACATCGTCGTCACCGCGCGTCGTCGTGCGGAAAGCCTGCAGGACGTGCCGGTCGCCGTCACCGCCGTCAGCGGCGAACAGCTTGAGGCGCGCGGCGCCCTGGACATCACCGAACTGGCGCGCTCGACGCCCAGCCTGACGCTGAATGCGGCGCGCGGTTCGAACTCGACCCTGATCAGCTTCATCCGCGGCGTGGGCCAGCAGGATCCGCTGTGGGGCTTCGATCCCGGCGTGGGTCTGTATATCGACGACGTCTATGTGGCCCGTCCGCAGGCCGCCGTTCTGGACATCTTCGACGTGGAGCGGGTCGAGGTTCTGCGCGGACCGCAAGGCACCCTGTACGGCCGCAACACCATCGGCGGCGCGATCAAATACGTCACGAGCCGCATCGACGCCGACGAGCCCGAAGGCCGCATCCGCGCCTCCTACGGCAGCTATAACCAGCGCGACGTGATCGCCAGCGCCCAACTGCCGTTCAGCGACGAATTCAAGGTCTCGGCCGCCCTGGCCCGCTATCTGCGCGACGGCTACGGCAAGAACCTGAACACTGGAAACGAACACTACAACAAGGACGTCACCGCCTTCCGCGCCAGTGCGGAATGGACCCCGACGGACAGCCTGTTCTTCCGTCTGGCCGGCGATCTGGTGAACGACGATTCCAACGCCCGCCATGGCCACCGCGAGTTCGCCCCTTCGCCGGCCGATCCCTATGACACCAACGCCGGCGCCGGCGACAAGAACCGCGTCCAGACGCGCGGCGTGTCGTTGACCGGCGAATGGGAGATGAGCGACCTGCTGACCTTCAAGTCGATCACCGCCTATCGCGACGGCTTCACGCGCGGCAACATCGACTTCGACAACCTGCCCGGGCCGATCCTCGACATCCCCGCCGCCTATGACGACGACCAGTTCAGCCAGGAGTTCCAGGTTCTGGTCAGCGCGGGCCGTCTGAACGGCGTCGCCGGCGTCTTCTACATGGACGCCAACGCCTCGGGCGCCTTCGACACCGTCGTGGGCCTGGCCAATCTGACCACCCTGACCTCGGGTTCGGTGGCCACCAAGAGCTACGCCGCCTTCGCCGACTTCAGCTACGACGTGACCGACGCCCTGTCGGTCTCGGTAGGCGGCCGCTTCACCAAGGACGAGAAGGAAGGCACGGTCTTCCGTCAGCAGTATCTGGGCATCCGCAGCCCCTATTTCGGCAACAACGCCGCCGTGCCGCTGGGCGCCCCGCGCACCAACTACACCCGCACCCGCGAGTTCGAGAAGTTCACCCCGCGCGTCTCGGTCAACTACAAGTTCGGCCCGGATCTGACGGCCTATGCCTCATGGGGCGAGGGCTTCAAGTCGGGCGGATTCGATATGCGCGGCGATGCGGTCCTGTATCCCGCCACCGTCAACGGCTATGCGCCCGAGACCGTCGAGACCTACGAGATCGGGCTGAAGGGCTCGCTGCTGGATCGTCGCCTGACGTTCGCCACGGCGATCTTCGATTCCAGCTACGAAGACCAGCAGATCACGACCCAGTATCCGGCCGGTACGACCATCGCTTCGGTGGTGGACAATGTCGGGTCGTCGTCGATCCGCGGCTGGGAGTTCGAGGGCCGTCTGCGCGCGACCAGCGCCCTGACGATCAACGCCTCGCTCAGCTATATCGACGCCCAGTTCGACCAGTTCCTGGCCTATATTCCGACCGGCCCGCTGAACACGACCTGCCCCACGGCGGTCGGCTGCTTCGTCGATGTGTCGTCGCAGCGCGACTTCCAGAACACCCCCGAATGGACCGGCTCGATCGGCGCCACCTACAACTGGTTCATGGAGAACGGCTCGTCGATCGCCTTCATCCCGTCGGTCGCCTATCGCGGCGCCTATCAGCAGTTCGAGACGGCGGCGCCTCTACTCGATCAGGGCGCCTACTGGATGTATGACGCCAGCATCGTCTGGACCTCGTCCGACGACCGCCTGACCTTCGGCGTCCACGGCAAGAACCTGGGCGACGAACGCTACAAGGTGGGCGGCTACACCTTCCCCGGCGCCCTGACCGGCGACTCGATCATCGGCTTCTACGGCCCGCCGCGCACGGTCACGGCCACCTTGGGTCTGAAGTTCTGATCCCGATCAGATACGCCTGACGACGAGGGGCGGCGGTCTCCGGGCCGCCGCCCCTTTTGTTTGCAGTGAGCACAGTTGCGGCTAGGCTCGCCTCAACGAATAAAAAAGACGCCGAGGGAAACGCCGATGACGACGGACACGCTGACGGCCCAGGACAAGGTGCGGCCGGAACGGCCTGGCTACCGCTACTATGTGCTGGCGGTCCTGATCCTGATCTACATGCTGAACTTCCTGGATCGCCAGATCATCGGCATCCTGGCCGCGCCGCTGAAGGAAGAGTTCGGCATGTCCGACAGCCAGTTCGGCCTGTTGGGCGGCATCGCCTTCGCCTCGGTCTATTCGACATTGGCCATTCCCCTGGCCTGGCTGGCGGACCGCTACAGCCGGGTCTGGATCATGACCGGCGCCCTGACGGTCTGGTCGGGCTTCACCGCCTTGTGCGGAATGGCGGGCTCGTTCGGACAGTTGTTCCTGTGTCGGATGGGCGTGGGCATCGGCGAGGCGGGCGGGGTGGCTCCGGCCTATTCGCTGATCGCCGACTATTTCCCGCCGCATCAGCGGGCGCGCGCCATGGCCGCCTTCGCCTTCGGCATTCCGCTGGGCATGGCGGCGGGCACCCTGGTCGGCGGCCTGCTGGCGGCGACCTACGGCTGGCGCACGGCCTTCATCGTCGTGGGCCTGCTGGGCGTGCTGGTCGCGCCGCTGCTGCGGCTGACGGTGAAGGATCCCAGGCGGGGAGGGACCGATGCGGTCAAGACCGAGGCCCAGGTCGCGGCCTTGGCCGCCGCCCCCGTCGGCACGGACCGGGCGGGCAAGATCGCCGCCCAGATCATGCTGGGGCTGGGGATCGGTCTGCTGATCCTCGGGGCCTTGAGCTGGCTGATGGGCACGTCGCTGGGCAATCCGCTGGTGCTGGCCTTTGGCGGCCTGCTGGCGGTGGTCATCGGCATATCGCTGATGATCGCGCGTCGCACGGCCTCGGTGGTGATCCGCAAGCCCAGCTTCTGGCTGCTGGGCCTGGGCGCGGCCTCGTCCTCGGTGTGCGGCTATGGCGTCGCCGGCTGGCTGCCCCTGTTCTTCATGCGCAGCTTCGACCTGACCCTGCGCCAGACCAGCATCTACTATTCCGGCATCGCCCTGATCGGCGGCATCCTCGGCATCTGGCTGGGCGGCATGATCGCCGACAAGCTGTCGAAGAAGGGCAAGGGCGCCTATCCGCTGACGCCCGCCATCGCCTTTCTGATCTCGGCGCCCTGTTTCATCCTGGCGATGAACTCGCCCTGGCTGATCGGCCTGGTCCTGCCCGGCGGCGGCAGCCATGTGCAGCAGCTGACCCTGGCCTTCCTGATCTTCCTGTTGCCGACCGGACTGAACCTGGCCTGGCTGGGTCCGATCACGGCGGCGGTCCAGCATCTGGTCCCGGCGGCGATGCGTTCGACGGCTTCGGCCCTGTTCCTGCTGCTGAACAATCTGCTCGGGATCGCGGTTGGCTTCTACTATTTCGGCTGGATGAGCGACCTGTTGGCGCCGCGCTTCGGCGAGGAGAGCCTGCGGTGGGCCATCTATACCGGCATGGGCTTCTATGTGCTGGCGGCGATCCTGCTGATCGGGGCCTCGCGCACGCTGAAGCGGGACTGGGTCGACTAAAGGGGGGCTGTGGACGCTCGCACCTGCGAAGGGCGTGCGCCTAAAGTAGGCCGAAGGCCGGTAGCGCAATGCAGAAGACAGTCCTATAAGCCCCGCAACTCTCCAAGCAGCGGTTGCGGTGGTCCCCCATGAACATTCACGAATATCAGGCCAAGCAGGTCCTCAAAGGTTTCGGCGCCCCCGTCGCCGAAGGCGTCGCGGTGACGTCGGTCGATCAGGTCGAGGCGGCCGCAAAATCCCTGCCCGGCCCGCTCTATGTCGTGAAGTCGCAGATCCACGCCGGTGGACGCGGCAAGGGCAAGTTCAAGGAACTGCCGGCCGAGGCCAAGGGCGGCGTTCGCCTGGCCTTCTCGGTCGAAGAGGCCGTCTCCCACGCCAGGGAAATGCTGGGCAACACCCTGGTCACCGCCCAGACGGGCGACGCCGGCAAACAGGTCAACCGCCTCTATATCGAAGACGGCGCCGACATCGATCGTGAGCTTTATCTCTCGCTGCTGGTCGATCGCGCCTATGGCCGCATCGCCTTCGTCGTCTCGACCGAAGGCGGCATGGACATCGAAACCGTCGCCCACGACACGCCCGAGAAGATCCAGAACATCGTCATCGACCCGAACGCGGGCGTGACCGACGCCGACGTCGCCGCCATCAGCGCCGCCTACGGCCTGACCGGCGCCGCCGCCGAAGACGCCAAGTCCCTGTTCCCGGCGCTGTACAAGGCCTTCGTCGAGAAGGACATGGACATGCTGGAGGTGAACCCGCTCATCGTCATGAAGGACGGCCATCTGCGCGTCCTGGACGCCAAGGTCAGCTTCGACGGCAACGCCCTGTTCCGTCACGACGACATCAAGGCCCTGCGCGACGAGACCGAGGAAGACGCCAAGGAAATCGAAGCCTCCAAGTGGGACCTCGCCTATGTCTCGCTGGACGGCAACATCGGCTGCATGGTCAACGGCGCGGGCCTGGCCATGGCGACGATGGACATCATCAAGCTGTACGGCAAGGAACCGGCCAACTTCTGCGACGTCGGCGGCGGCGCCGGCAAGGAGAAGGTCGCTGCGGCCTTCAAGATCATCACCGCCGACCCGAACGTCCAGGGCATCCTGGTCAACATCTTCGGCGGCATCATGAAGTGCGACGTGATCGCCGAGGGCGTCGTCGCCGCGGTGAAGGAAGTCGGTCTGAAGGTGCCGCTGGTCGTGCGTCTGGAAGGCACCAACGCCGAACTGGGCAAGAAAATCCTGAACGAGTCGGGCCTGGCCATCACGGCCGCCGACGACCTCGACGACGCCGCCCAGAAGATCGTCGCGGCGGTCGGCTGAGGCTATCGCCTCACCGCCACCGCCCTGCTGACTGACACATTCCAGAGATCGATAGACCCATGTCCATCCTCGTCAACAAAGACACCAAGATCATCGTCCAGGGCCTGACCGGCAAGACCGGCGGCTTCCACACCGAACAGGCCCTGGCCTATCACGGCACCCAGATGGTCGCGGGCGTGCACCCGACCAAGGGCGGGACCAGCTGGACCGGCTCGCACGGCGAAAGCCTGCCGATCTACGCCTCGGTCGCTGAAGCCCGCGACGCCACGGGCGCCGACGCCTCGGTGATCTACGTCCCGCCGTCGGGCGCGGCCGCCGCCATCATCGAAGCGATCGACGCCGAGATCCCCTTCATCACCTGCATCACCGAAGGCATCCCGGTGATGGACATGGTCAACGTCAAGCGCCGCCTGGAAGGCTCCAAGTCGCGCCTGCTGGGCCCGAACTGCCCCGGCATCCTGACCCCGGAAGAGTGCAAGATCGGCATCATGCCGGGCAACATCTTCACGAAGGGCTCGGTCGGCATCGTGTCGCGTTCGGGCACCCTGACCTATGAGGCCGTGTTCCAGACGACGAACGAAGGCCTGGGCCAGACCACGGCCGTCGGCATCGGCGGCGACCCGGTCAAGGGCACCGAGTTCATCGACGTGCTGGAGCTGTTCCTGGCCGATCCGGAAACCACCTCGATCATCATGATCGGTGAAATCGGCGGCGGCGCCGAAGAAGAGGCCGCCCAGTTCCTGATCGACGAAGCCAAGAAGGGCCGCAAGAAGCCGATGGCCGGCTTCATCGCCGGACGGACCGCGCCCAAGGGCCGCACCATGGGCCACGCCGGCGCCGTCGTCTCGGGCGGCAAGGGCGATGCGGAATCCAAGATCGCCGCCATGGAAGCCGCCGGCATCCGCATGTCGGAATCGCCCGCTCGCCTGGGCAAGACCCTGGTGGAAGTGCTGAAGGGCTGATCGCACGAAACTCTCCCTCCCCGCACGGGGAGGGAGAGGCGTCAGCCTCGTTTCGCGCATCAAAAATGCCGTGTGACGCATTGATGGACGCCCTCGGCTCAGGCCGAGGGCGTTTTTCTTTGCGCCTGCGACCAATTTCTCACCGAATTGCCCCGTTTCGGTCATGACCCATAAGGAAACGACGCCTATATGACGGGCGCGCCCCTCACGGAGATGTGTCCGTCGGGGCCCAGGGATTGCGAAAAACGATGGCGGACGATGCCGGTCGGCTGAACCAGGTCTTTGCCGAGACCTCATTCCTCTACGGGTCCAATGCGGCCTATGTGGAGGAGCTGCAGGAGAAGTGGGCCAAGGACCCCGGCTCCGTCTCGGCGGAATGGAAAGCCTTCTTCGACCAGTTGCGCGACAACGCCGCGCTGGTGACCGCCTCGGCCGAGGCCGGCGGCTGGGGCCGTGGCACGGCGACCGAACCCACCGAGGAGACCGGCGTCTTCGACGGCCGTTGGCCGGCCGCCAAGCCCGATCCCAAGAAGCCCGGCGCCGCGCCTGCCGCTCCGGCCGCCAAGGCTGCGCCCGCCGACGTCATCCGCGCCGCCGCCCACGATTCCATCCGCGCCCTGATGCTGATCCGCAGCTATCGCGTGCGCGGTCACCTGCAGGCCAAGCTGGACCCGCTGGGCATCGAACAGCCGGTCGAGAACCCGGAACTGACGCCTGAATTCTATGGTTTCAGCGGCGCCGACATGGACCGTCCGATCTTCCTTGACGGCGTGCTGGGCCTTCAGACCGGCACGATCCGCGAAGTGCTGGACATCCTGAAGCGCACCTATTGCGGCACGGTCGGCATCCAGTTCATGCACATCGCCGAGCCGGAGGAGAAGTCCTGGCTACAGCAGCGGTTCGAGGGGCCTGACAAGTTCGAGCAGAACGCCTTCTCCAAGGAAGGCAAGCTGGCCATCCTGTCCAAGCTGGTCGAGGCCGAGGGCTTCGAACGCTTCCTGCACAAGCGTTTCCCAGGCACCAAGCGGTTCGGCCTGGACGGCGGCGAGGCCATGGTCCCGGCGCTGGAGCAGGTCATCAAGCGCGGCGGTTCGCTGGGCGTGGACGAAGTCGTGCTGGGCATGGCCCACCGTGGCCGCCTGAACGTGCTCGCCGCCGTTATGGGCAAGCCCTACAAGGTCATCTTCCACGAGTTCCAGGGTGGTTCGGCCGTGCCGAGCGACATCGAGGGCTCGGGCGACGTCAAATATCACATGGGCGCCTCGTCGAACCGCGAGTTCGACGGCAACCACGTCCACCTGTCGCTGACCGCCAACCCGTCGCACCTGGAAATCGTCAACCCGGTCGTCCTGGGCAAGGCGCGCGCCAAACAGGCGTTCGACATCCGTGAAGCCAATGAGGGCGTGCCCGAGGGCCAATGGGCGCTGGACCGTTCCAAGGTCGTACCGCTGCTGATCCACGGCGACGCCGCCTTCGCCGGTCAGGGCGTGGTCGCCGAATGTTTCGCCCTGATGGGGCTGAAGGGTTACCGCACCGGCGGCACGCTTCACTTCGTCATCAACAACCAGATCGGCTTCACCACCAGCCCGCGGAACTCGCGCTCGTCGCCATACCCGTCCGATGTCGCGCTGATGGTCCAGGCGCCGATCTTCCACGTCAACGGCGACGATCCCGAAGCGGTCGTCTTCGCCTCCAAGATCGCGACCGAATACCGCCAGAAGTTCCACAAGGACGTGGTGGTGGACATGTTCTGCTACCGCCGCTTCGGCCACAACGAAGGCGACGACCCCACCTTCACCCAGCCGCTGATGTATTCGAAGATCCGCGCCCAGCCCTCGACCCGCGAACTGTATTCGCAGCGTCTGGTCGCCGAAGGCGTGATCACCCAGGCCGAGGTGGACGCCGAGCTTGAGCGGTTCGACAAGTTCCTCGACGAACAGTTCGAGGCCGGCAAGACCTGGTCCGCCGAGAAGGCCGACTGGCTGGACGGCCAATGGCAGGGCTTCCAAGCGCCCAAGGACGAGCTGCGCGGCGACACCGCCGTGCCGCTGGCCAAGCTGACTGACCTGGGCCACCGCCTGACCACCATTCCCAACAGCGTCGACATGCACAAGACGCTGAAACGCGTCATCGACGGTCGCCGCGAGGCCATCACCTCGCGCCAGGGCCTGGACTGGGCCACGGCCGAGAGCCTGGCCTTCGCCTCGCTGGTCGACGAAGGTTTCCCGATCCGCCTGTCGGGCCAGGATTCGGTGCGCGGCACCTTCTCGCAGCGCCACTCGGGCATCATCGATCAGACGACCGAAGAGCGCTACATCCCGCTGAACAACCTGCGCGAAGGCCAGGCCAATTTCGAGGTCATCGACTCGGCCCTGTCGGAAGAGGCGGTGCTGGGCTTCGAGTACGGCTATTCGCTGGCCGACCCCAATACGCTGGTCCTGTGGGAGGCCCAGTTCGGCGACTTCGTGAACGGCGCCCAGGTGGTGATCGACCAGTTCATCAGCTCGGGCGAGCGCAAATGGCTGCGCATGAGCGGCCTGACCATGCTGCTGCCGCACGGTTATGAGGGCCAGGGACCGGAACACTCCTCGGCCCGTCTGGAGCGCTTCCTGCAGCAGTGCGCCGAAGACAATATGCAGGTCGCCAACTGCACCACCCCGGCCAACTATTTCCACATCCTGCGTCGCCAGATGCACCGGCCGTTCCGCAAGCCGCTGATCCTGATGACGCCCAAGTCCCTCTTGCGTCACAAGAAGGCGGTCTCGTCGATGGCGGACCTGGCGGAGGGTTCGGCCTTCCACCGCGTCCTGCACGACGACGCCCAGACGCGTCCCGAGATCGCCGGGATCACGATCAAGGCGGACAAGGACATCCGTCGGGTCATCCTGTGCTCGGGCAAGGTCTATTACGACCTGCTGGACGCGCGCGAGAAGAAGGCCAAGGACGGCCAGGCCGTGGACGACGTCTATATCCTGCGTCTGGAACAGTTCTATCCGTGGCCGATCCAGTCGCTGCGCAAGGAACTGGCCCGTTTCCCCAAGGCCGAGGTGGTCTGGTGCCAGGAAGAGCCCAAGAACATGGGCGGCTGGACCTTCGTCGATCCGTGGCTGGAGCTGACGCTCGACAAGCTGGACGTCGCCTCCAAGCGCGCCCGCTACGTCGGCCGTCCCGGTTCCGCCTCCACGGCCGCCGGTTTGATGAGCCGGCACCTGAAGGAACTCGACGCCTTCACGACCGAAGCCTTCGCCTGATACACGTATAAAAGACCGACCTAGAGACGAGCTGGACCTGACATGGCCGACATCCTGACCCCCGCCCTCGGTGAATCCGTCACCGAAGCCACCATCGCGAAGTGGACCAAGAAGGTCGGTGATCCGGTCAAGAAGGACGAACTGCTGGTCGAGCTGGAGACCGACAAGGTCTCGCTGGAAGTCGTCTCGCCCGCCGACGGCGTGCTGGGCGACATCAAGGCGGCCGAGGGCGACAACGTCGTTCCCGGCACGATCCTGGGTTCGGTGACCGAGGGCGCGTCGGCTGCCGCCGCGCCTGCTCCCGCTCAGGCGAAGGCCGCCCCGGCCGCCAAGGCTGAAACCAAGTCGGCTCCCGCCGCTGCGGCTCCGGCCGCCGCCCCTGCCGCCGCCGCCATCGACATCATGGTGCCGGTCATGGGCGAGAGCGTCGCCGAAGGTTCGATGGGCAAATGGCTCAAGAAGAACGGCGACACGGTCAAGAAGGACGAACTGCTGGTCGAGATCGAGACCGACAAGGTCGCGGTCGAGGTGTCGGCCCCGGCTGACGGCGTCCTGACCATCGCCGCCGACGAAGGCGCGACCGTCACCCCGAACCAGAAGATCGGCTCGATCTCGGGTTCGGGCGCCGCCGCTGCGCCTGCCGCGGCCGCTCCGGCTCAGGCTCCGGCGCCTGCCGCCGTCCCGGCCAACACCGGCTCTGCCCAAGTCTCGGGGGCCAAGAACGAAACCCTGTCGCCCGCCGTCGCCCGCGTCGTCGGCGAGAACAATCTGGATCCCAAGGCCATCGCCGCCACCGGGCCCAAGGGCAACATCACCAAGGCCGACGCCATCGCCGCCATCGGTCAGGCCGCCGTTTCGGCCCTTGCCGCCGCCGCTGCGCCTGCCGCCCCGCGCGCCGACCAGCCGCGCGAAGAGCGGGTGAAGATGACGCGCCTGCGTCAGACCATCGCCCGCCGCCTGAAGGAGTCGCAGAACACCGCCGCCCAGCTGACCACCTTCAACGAGGTGGACATGACCAATGTCATGGCCCTGCGCGCCCAGTACAAGGACGTGTTCGAGAAGCGCCACGGCGTGAAGCTGGGCTTCATGTCCTTCTTCACCAAGGCCGTCGTCGCGGCCCTGCACGAGATCCCGGCCGTCAACGCCGAGATCGACGGCACGGACATCATCTACAAGAACCACTATGACATCGGCGTCGCCGTCGGCACCGACAAGGGCCTGGTGGTTCCGGTCCTGCGCGACGCGGACACCCTCAGCCTCGCCGGCATCGAAAAGGGCATCGGCGCCCTGGGCAAGGCCGCCCGTGACGGCGCCCTGACCATGGACCAGATGCAGGGCGGCACCTTCACCATCACCAACGGCGGCACCTATGGCTCGCTGATGTCGACGCCGATCCTGAATGCGCCCCAGTCGGGCATCCTGGGCATGCACAACATCGTCCAGCGCCCGATGGCCATCAACGGCGAGGTCAAGATCCGCCCGATGATGTATCTGGCCCTCAGCTACGATCACCGGATCGTGGACGGCAAGGAAGCCGTGACCTTCCTGGTCCGGGTCAAGGAGCTGCTGGAAGATCCGGCGCGGGCCCTGCTGGACCTGTAAAGACCCTGAAAGGCGGCGACGATCTCGCCGCCTTTTTCTTTGACGTGAGGTTCGACCATGCTGACCCTCTATACCGCTACTGGCTCATGCAGCCGCGCCAGCCACATCGCGCTGGAGGAGTCCGGCCTGGACTTCGAGGTCCGGCTGCTCGATTTCTCGAAGCCCGAACAACGCGAGCCGGACTATCTGGCGATCAATCCCAAGGGCCGCGTCCCCGCCCTGGCGACCGATCAGGGCGTGCTGACCGAAAGCCCGGCCATACTGGCCCATATCGCCGCGCTCGCGCCTGCGGGCCTGTTGGCGCCGACCGATCCCTTCGCCTTTGCCCGGATGCAGGCCTTCAACCTCTATCTGGCCACCACCATCCACGTGGCCCACGCCCATGGACGGCGGGCTTCGCGCTGGAGCGATGACGCCGCCGCCCAGGCGTCGATGGCGGCCAAGGTGACGCAGAACATGCGCGATGGCTTCGCCTTGATCGAAGCCGGTCTGACCGGCGACTGGGTCATGGGCGACGCCTATACGGTCGCGGACCCCTATCTGTTCACCTTCGCAGGCTGGCTGGAAACCGACGGCGTGGACATCGCCGAGTTCCCCAGGGTCCAGGCTCATTTCGAACGGATGCAGGCCCGCCCCGCCGTCCAGCGCGCCCTGGCCGCCAAGGCTTAGCGCGCGGTGTGGGATACCATCGGTTGTGTCTATTTTGCGCCGGTCGTTAACGATCCAGATCGCCGCGCATTTTACGCGATTACAACGGCCGAAAATGGTGCCTTATTCCTGCCATGGAGTGGGCGGCGCGCGCGATAGGGATGTTCTACGTCTTGGGGGGACTGATGCTTTTGTATCAGGCCTGGCTCAACTGGCGTCTGCAACGGGCCTTGTCCGGCCTGATCTCCGTTCCCACGACCGAACAGGTCGCTGACGGCGTGATCGCCTTGGGCGGAGTGCTCGTTCTGGCGTCTGGTGCGGCGCTGGCGGCGCTCAGCGCCTGGGCCGTCGTCGCCTTCCTGGCGGGATGGGCGATCCAGGCGGCCTATCTGCTTTGGGCCAACCGTTCCGATCTGAGCGATCCCGCCGCGGCCGGGCGTCGGCGTTCGGTTCACGCCTTTGCGGGCTACACCGCCGCCACCGGCCTGGTGCTGTGGCTGCCGGTCGCCGGCGTGCTGGGCTGATCAGCCGAACTCGGCTTCCAGGTCCGCCAGGCGCGCGGCCTGGTCCTCGGCGATCAGGGCGTTCAGCAGGGGGTCGATGTCGCCTTCCATGATCTGAGGCAGGCTGTGCAGGGTCAGGTTGATGCGGTGATCGCTGACCCGGCCTTGCGGGTAGTTATAGGTGCGGATCCGCTCCGACCGGTCGCCCGATCCGACCTGGGACTTGCGCGTATCGGACCGGGCCAGGTCCTTGGCCTGGCGCTGCATGTCGTACAGTCGGACGCGCAGGTTCTTCATCGCCTTGTCGCGGTTGACGTGCTGGGACTTCTCCGACGACGTCACCATGATGCCGGTGGGCAGGTGGGTGATGCGCACGGCGGAATCGGTCGTGTTGACGTGCTGGCCGCCCGAGCCGGAGGCGCGGAAGGTATCGATGCGGATGTCCTTGTCGTGGATTTCGATCTCGACGTCCTCGACCTCGGGCAGGACCGCCACGGTCGCCGCTGAGGTGTGGATACGCCCCTGCGACTCGGTCGTCGGCACGCGCTGCACCCGGTGGACGCCGCTCTCGAACTTCAGCCGGCCGAACACGCCGTCGCCGGTGACGGTGGCGATGATTTCCTTGTAGCCGCCGGCGTCGCCCTCGGTCGCCGAATCCAGCTCGACCCGCCAGCCGCGCGTGGAGGCGTATCGCGAATACATCCGGAACAGGTCGCCCGCGAACAGGGCCGCCTCGTCGCCGCCAGTGCCGGCGCGCACTTCCAGCACGGCCGAGGCGTTCTCGTCGGCGTCGCGGGGCGCCAGCAGCAGGGCGACCTCGCGTTCCAGATCGGGCAAGCGCTCGCCCAGCGTCCGCAGCTCGTCCTGCGCCATCGCCGCCATCTCGGGATCGGCCGTCATGGCTTCCAGGTCCGCCATCTCGGCGCGGGCGCGGGCCAAGCCCTGAACCGCGTCGGCGACCGGCTTCAGCTCGGCATGTTCCTTGGACAGGCGCACGATCTCGACGCCGTCGGTCGCCGCGCTCATTCGCGCCTCCACCTCATGGAAGCGGTCGAGCACTTGATCGAGACGGGCCTGGGGCAGTCGCAAGACGGAAATATCCTGAGGAAAAGCGAAGGGCCGTCCTTACCCGCCGGGCGCGGTCGTGTCGATTGCAAGCCGCTGCCAGCGCCGGGCGCCGCCCTTGTGATCGACGATGACGCCAAGGTCACGATGGCGTCAGGGCGGTTACGAAGAGGGATGCAACCGTTTAGCTGGCGCCCAGCAACCTGAATAGGCAACCGTGAGGAGGACGCATGTTCGACCACCCGCCCCCGTCTGGACCCGATAGGGCTCAACCCGAAACCGACCCTTTCGACGGCAGCGTCGAGCGCCTCTGTCGCCTGTACGACACTCGCCTGGCCGAGACAGGCGGAGAGCTCTCACCTGAAGACGCCCGGGAGTTGAACGCCATGGCCGCCATCTATGACCTGGACACCGACCGTCCCTCGACCGAGGTCTGGCGCGACCTGCGCGCCGTCGTCACCCGCCAGACGCCGCTCGACGCCGCGCCGCCGACCGACGCCGAGGCCCTGACCCTGCTGGTGGTCGAGGATGATCCCGACGCGGCCGCCTCCTTGACCGAACTGCTGACCGAGGCGGGCCACAGCGTCGTCGGCCCCTTCCACAGCGCGGCGGCGGCCGAGGCGGCGGCAGCGCTCCACAGCATCGACGCGGCCCTGCTGGACATCAATCTGTCGGGCGAGATGACGGGCGTGGAACTGGCCAAGGTGCTGACCGGGCGCTGGGACGTGCGGGTGATCTTCATCTCCGGCGACGTCGCCGCCGCCGCCCGAAACGCCGACATGGCCGAGGCCCTGGTGCTGAAACCCTACAACGGCGCCCAGATCCTGGAGGCCGTGGCCCGGCTGGGCCGCTCGGCCTGAGATCGTTGCACCGGCGAACGGCGTCTTGCGTCCGGGCTCCGGGCGGGCGATCACGGACCATGCTGTCGAACCGGTCCCGCTACGCCCTGCGCGCCATGATCCATCTGGCCGGTCTTCCGGGCGGAGGGCCAGCCACCATCGCCGAGATCGCGGATGCGGCGGCGGCTCCGCGCAAGTTTCTGGAGGCCATCCTGCTGGATCTGCGCCGTCAGCATCTCTTGGTGTCGAAACGGGGCAGGGCGGGCGGCTATGCTCTGGCGGCCCCGGCCGACGCCATCAGCTTCGCCGACGTGATCCGGGCACTGGAAGGGCCGCTGGCCCTCGCGCCTTGCGCCTCCCGCACCGCCTACGGCCCGTGCGAGACCTGCCCGGATGTCGAGACCTGTCCGCTTCAGCCCGTGCTTCAGGACGGGCGCGATGCGATCGCGGCGGTGTTCGAGGCGCGAACCCTTCTGCAAGCCGCCGCCAATTCTTCTCCTATTGACCGACTAGGGAAATAGACCGCACCGTTCGTCCGCGTTTCAGGGGCCGCCAATGCAAGACTTCCTTCTGTTCCTCCTCGTCGGTTTCTTGGCCCAGGTCGTGGATGGGGCGCTGGGCATGGCCTACGGCGTCATCTCCTCGACCGTGCTGCTGTCCTTCGGCGTGCCGCCTGCAACGGCGTCGGCAAGCGTCCACGCGGCCGAGGTCTTCACCACGGCGGCCTCGGCCGGCTCGCACACGGCCAACAAGAATGTGAACTGGAAGCTGTTCGTGCCCCTGGCCCTGGGCGGTGTGGTGGGCGGCGGCCTGGGGGCCTTCGTCCTGACCAGCGTCGATGGGGATCTGCTGAAGCCCTGGATCACCACCTATCTGGCGGTCATGGGTGTCGTGATCATCTGGCGCGCCACCCGCCAGACGCGCGAGCGGATCTTCCCGCGCAAGTTCGCGGGACCCCTGGGCCTGGTCGGCGGCTTCTTCGACGCCATCGGCGGCGGCGGCTGGGGGCCCACCGTCACCACCACACTGGTCGGCACGGGCCAGGACCCTCGCGTGTCCATCGGCACCACGAACACCGCCGAGTTCTTCGTCACCTCGGCCATTTCCGCCACCTTCCTGGTCGCCCTGCTGACGGGCCACTGGCAAGAGGCCGAGGGCTTCGCCACCCATGCCATGGCCGTCCTGGGCCTGATCGTCGGCGGCCTGATCGCGGCGCCCTTCGCCGGCATCATCGCCCGCGTCGCCCCGCGCCGGGTCCTGACCTACGGCGTCGGCGCCGTGGTGCTTCTGTCCGCCGGCTATCAGGCGTTGCGGCTGTTCAAGATCGTCTGAAACGAAAAGCGGCGGCGGGTTCTCACCCGCCGCCGCTGCATTGTCATTAGCCGGTCTCGACTATTGGTCGCCGGAGGTCGTCGTCGCGGCAGGCGTGCGAGCCGCCGCCGCTTCTTCGGCCGGCGTGCGCAGGGTCACGACCAGCGGATTGGGCTTCAGATCGTTCATCGCGCCGGACGTGGCGTCGATGGCCCCGCCGATGATGCCGCCGATCAGGAGGTTGCCTGCCATGGCCGTGCCGCCGGCGCCGGAGACGCTGCTGGTGATCTCGTGGATCTGGGCGACATAGCCGTCCTTGGCCACGGTGATACGGAAGGCGTCCTTGCGCGGCATGCGGAAGGTGCAAGGCGTCGCCTGGCATTCGAAGCCATTGGACGTGCTGACCTGGGCGCCGGGCGGGGTGCTCTCGACCGTGAATTGCTGGCTGGAGCCACGCGTCACGGTAGCGCAGGCAGGCAGCGACAGCGCCACGCCGGCAAGCGCGAGCAGACGCACGGCAAGGCGTGCGGAAGTTTTGGAAATCATAGGCCCCTCAGTGGATTATGGGCCGGCCCCCCGGCCGAACCTGATGCAGGGGTCGCACGCCGGACGAACGCCGTCAATCACGGGTTTGTGAAATGCGTCAGATTTGCACAACCGGGAAGGGTCGGCCTATTCCGCCGCCTCAAGCTCCGCCGCCCGCGCCGCGTCCAGTTCGGCGGCCTTCTGTTCGACCAGGTCGACGATGTGGTCGATCATGCCGTCGTTGGCCTGTTTGTGGGCGATCTTGCCGTTCAGATAGATCATGCCCGCCCCCTTGCCGCCGCCGGTGAAGCCGATGTCGGTATAGAGGGCCTCGCCGGGGCCGTTCACGACGCAGCCGATCACCGACAGGCTCATCGGCGTCGAGATATGGGCCAGCTTTTCTTCCAGCAGGGTCACGGTCTCGATGACGTTGAAGCCCTGACGCGCGCACGACGGGCAGGCGATGATGTTCACGCCCCGGTGACGCAGGCCCAGCGACTTCAGGATGTCGAAACCGACCTTGATCTCCTCGACCGGATCGGCGGCCAGGGACACGCGGATGGTGTCGCCGATCCCGGACCACAGCATATTGCCCATGCCGATGGCCGACTTGATGGTGCCGGTGCGCAGCGGCCCCGCCTCGGTCACGCCCAGGTGCAGCGGGCAGTCGATGGCCTCGGCCAGCTGCTGATAGGCGGCGACCGTCAGGAAGGGGTCGGACGCCTTCACCGAGATCTTGAATTCGTGGAAGTCGTGGTCCTGAAGAATCCGCGCGTGGTTGAGCGCGCTCTCGACCATGGCGTCGGGGCAGGGCTCGCCGTATTTTTCCAGCAGTTCCTTCTCCAGCGACCCGGCGTTGACGCCGATCCGCATCGAACAGCCGTTGTCCTTGGCCGCCTGGATCACGTCGCGGACCCGGTCGGCCGAACCGATATTGCCCGGATTGATCCGCAGGCAGGCGGCGCCCGCCTCGGCCGCCTCGATGCCGCGCTTGTAGTGGAAATGGATGTCGGCGACCAAGGGGACCTTGGCCTCGCGGGCGATGGTCCTGAAGGCCTGGGTCGATTCCACGTCGGGGCAGGAGACGCGCACGATGTCGGCGCCGGCCTCTTCCAGCTGGCGGATCTGGTCGATCGTCGCCGCCGCGTCGGTCGTCGGCGTATTGGTCATCGACTGGACGCTGATCGGGGCGTCGCCGCCCACCAGGACGGAGCCGACGCGGATCTGGCGGCTCTTGCGACGCTCGATATGGCGCCAGGGTCGGACGTGCGTGTGATCGCTCATGGAAGCATCATATAGGCCGATGATGACGGCGGGACCACGGCCGACGTTTCAGTTCGGCGTCGTGGGCGTGGGAGACGGGGCGGAAGTCTGCGTCTGGGCCTGGGTTCGGGCCTGCGCGGCCTGGGCCTCGACCTGCGCGCGCGCCTGGGTCGCCGCCAGCTGTTTGGCGGCCTGGTCCGCGCGGCTGTTCAGCTGGGCCAGCGGCGTCAGCACGCCGGCCAGCGGCCCGCCATACTCCCCGTTCAGATAGAGGTCGAAGGCGGCCGGGTCGGACACGTCCACCGTCGCCGCCACGCCGATCGGCGCGCGCCAGGCCTCGCCCGGCGCCATCTGGCGCGCGAACAGGGCCTGACCGTCGCCCAGCCGCACCACCAGAGCGCCGGCCGTCTTGGCCTGGATCACCACCATCGACGCGTTGGCCGGGGCGCCATAGACGGCGCCGCGCGGGTTGAAGGCCTTCTGCACCGGCTCGGGATTGGCGGCGGCGGCGATGACGGCGGGATCGACGCCGGTCAGTTGGGCCTCAAGCCCAGGCGTGATGTAGAGCTGCGGCGTGGTCTGGTCGGGCGGCGCGGCCATCGGTGCGCTGAGGGCCAGTTGCGGATCGGGATCGACCCCGCTGACCCAGGTCTTGGGCACGGCGGCGATGTCGGAGGGGTGCGCCGCCTGGTGCAGGCTGGCGCGCTGGAACACGTTCCAGCCGATGACGGCGACCACCACGGCGACGACGCCGGCGACGATGCGCGGCGAATGGCGTTTCACGTCCTCGAAGGCGATGCCGATGGGCGCCTTCAGCGGCACCGAGGTGTCGGGGCTTTCGCGCTTGAACCGCTCGACCGCCAGTTGCTCGTCAAGGAACAGGGCCGAGGCATAGGCCCGCACATAGCCCAGGGCGAAAACGCGCGAGGGCAGGGACGACCAGTCGTTCTGTTCCAGGGCGGTCAGGAAGCGGCGATGCACCTTGGTCTCGGCGGCCAGCTCGGCCAGGGACTTGCCCGACCGCTCGCGCGCATGACGCAGGCCCTCGCCCAGGCTCGCGGCGTTGGCGAAGTCGGCCGTCGGATCCTGCCGGTCCGATATGGTCTTGATCGCGTCGGGGGCGGCCCCCGCATTCAGCGCCATTAGGCCTGACCCCATGTTCGGGAAGATACTGCGCCCGAGCGCCGTCCATGTCGCCGGAGATAGACGATTGCGGGCCTGCCAGCAACGCCGCGCGTGGTCCGCCGCCGTCGCCGGATCAGACCGCGACGTTCAGCTTGCGCGCAAGGGACTCGATCTCGTTGCGCACCGAGCCGGTGGACAGGTTCAGCAGATTGGCCATGCCTCGCCGCGCCGCGCTCAGGTCCGCCGACAGGATCATCCGCTTGACCGGCCCGACCCCGCCCGCCGGCGCCGACAGACGCGTGAAGCCCAGGACGATCAGGGCGAAGGCCTCCAGCGGTCGTCCCGCCAACTCGCCGCAGATCGAGACCGGCGTGCCGGTGTCGGCGCAAGCCTTCTGGATCGACTGAAGCGCGCGCAGGGTCGGCGGCGACAGCGGGTCGTAACGGTCCGAGACCAGCGGATTGGTCCGGTCGGCGGCGTACATATACTGGAACAGGTCGTTGGTGCCGATGGAGACGAAGTCCGTCAGCGGCAGAAGCGCGTCCAGGTGCCACAGCAGCGACGGGCATTCGACCATGGCCCCGACGCGCAGCAGGGCCGGCAGGGCGCGCCCGCGACGCTTGGCCCAGGCGCATTCGATGTCCACCAGTTCGCGCGCGGCCCGGAACTCGTCCACCGTGGCGATCATCGGGAACATGACCCGCAGCTCGCGGCCGGCCCCCGCCGCCAGCAGCGCACGAAGCTGCATCCGCAGCAGCGACGGCCGATCCAGGCCCAGGCGGATGGCGCGACGGCCCAGGGCCGGGTTCTCTTCGCGCTCGGCTTCCAGATAGGGCAGCACCTTGTCGCCGCCGATGTCCAGGGTGCGGAAGGTGACGGGTTTGTCGCCGGCCGCGTCCAGCACCAGCTTGTACAGCGCCGTCTGGGCGTTCAGCCGGGGCAGTTCGTCCGAGACCATGAACTGGAACTCGGTGCGGAACAGGCCGATGCCCTCGGCGCCCGTCTCGGCCATATTCTCCAGATCGACCGCCAGGCCCGCATTGGTCAGGACCGTGATCCGCTGACCGTCCAGGGTGACGGCGGGCACGTCGCGCAGCTGGGCGAACTCGGCCTGGCGCTGTTCGCGCACGGCCATGCGCGACTGCACGGCCTCCAGCATGTCGGGGCGGGGGCGCAGATAGGTCTCGCCGGTCTCGCCGTCGGCGATGACCATGTCGCCTTCCGACAGCCGGTCTCGCAGGCCCATCAGGCGGCCGACGCAGGGGATTTGCAAAGCCCGCGCGACGATGGCGGCGTGGCTGGCGGCCGAGCCTTCCTCCAGCAACAGACCCTTCAGCTTGTCGCGCGGATATTCCAGCAGGTCGGCGGGGCCCAGATTCCTCGCCACCAGTATGGCGTCGTCGGGCAGTTCGCGCTCGCCCGGCTTGTCGCCCGCCAGCACCCGCAGCAGCCGGTTGGCCAGGTCCTCGAAGTCGTGCAGCCGTTCGCGGATATAGGGGTCGCGCGCCTGGGCGAAGCGGGCGCGGTGTTCGTTCCTGACCCGGTCCACCGCCGCCTCGGCCGTCAGGCCGTTGCGCACCGCCTCTTCCAGCGACCGGTTCCAGCCCCGGTCGTCGGCGAACATGCGATAGGTCTCCAGCACCTCGAACGACGGACCGGCCAGGCCCTGGCCCTTGTCCAGCATGACGTCCAGGCCGGTCTTCAGCGTGGCGAGCGCCAGTTTCAGCCGCGCCTCCTCCATCGCCGGATCTTCGGACAGCAGTTTTTCCGGGGGCAGGGGCGCCTCGTGCAGAACCACATGGCCGAAGGCCAGGCCGTCCGAGAACTTCTGGCCCTTCAGCCGCTCGGGCCGGTGCGGCGCCAGTTCGACGTCGCGCAACTCGTCCAGGGCCAGAAGTTCGCCAGACGACACCGTCTCGGACAGGACCATGGCGATGGTCTGGATGTCCTCGACCTCTTCCTCGTCATAGCGCCGCTCGGTGCGGTTCTGGACGACCAGGACGCCGATGGCCCGGCCGCCGCGCAGCAGGGGGGCGCCCAGGAAGGCGTGATAGGGGTCTTCGCCCGTCTCCGGCCGATAGGAGAAGGACGGGTGCGACGGCGCGTCCGACAGGCTGATCGGCTGGGCCATTCGCGCCACCTCGCCCACCAGACCCTCGCCGGGCCGCAGGCGGGTGTTGTGAACGGCGTCGGGGTTCAGACCCTCGGTGGCGAACAGTTCCAGCTCGCCCGAGCCGCGACGCAGATAGATGGAGCAGACTTCGGCGACCATCGACCGGGCGATGATCCTGACGACCATGTTCAAACGGTCCTGCGCCGGCGTCGCACCGGCGCCGGCCCCGCCCAGAGCCTCGCGGATCTGGCGCAGGAGGATCCGAGGTCCCCTGGTCATCGCGCCGCCTGCCGGCATCATGTCTCCCGCGCCCTTTTCGTGGATATAGGCGCCCTGTTCAGATCACCTATACCGCGTCTAGGCCGTAAGCCGAATGCAGGGCGCGCACCGCCAGCTCCGCATAGGCGGCGTCGATCAGCACGCTGATCTTGATCTCGGACGTCGAGATGGCCTGAAACTTGACGCCCTTGTCGGCCAGGGCCCGGAACATCAGCTGGGCGACGCCCGCATGGCTGCGCATGCCAACGCCGACGACCGAGACCTTGGCCACGTCCTCGTCGATGCGGATCTCCTCGAAGCCGAGTTGCGCCTGGCTGGCCGTCATCAGCTCGGCGGCGCGCACGGCGTCGCGGCGGCCCGTGGTGAAGGTCAGGTTGACGGTGCCGGCCGTGCGCGACTGGCTCTGCACGATCATGTCCACATTGACGTTGGCCTCGGCCAGACGCGTGAAGACATCGGCGGGGGCGTCCACGCGGTCGGACAGACCCAACAGTGTGATGCGGGCCTCATCACGGCTCATGGTCACACCGGACACGATACGTTTTTCCACGATCTCCTCCTCGTCGCAGATCAGGGTTCCACCCTTGTCGGGCATGACGCCATTCGCGTCGGGTTCGATAAAGCTGGACAGCACGCGCACCGGCACCTGTTTGGCCATGGCCAGCTCGACCGAGCGGGTCTGCAGCACCTTGGCCCCCAGGGACGCCATCTCCAGCATCTCTTCGTACGACACCTTGGCCAGACGGCGCGCGCGGCTCTCGATGCGCGGGTCGGTCGTATAGACGCCGTCCACGTCGGTGTAGATGTCGCACGGCGCGCCAAGGGCCGCCGCAACGGCGACCGCCGAGGTGTCGGATCCGCCCCGGCCCAGGGTGGTGATCTTTCCGTCCGTCGTCACGCCCTGGAAGCCGGGGACGATGGCGATCTCGCCCGAATCGACGGCGGCGCCCAGCTTCTCGCCGGGGATGTCGACGATGCGGGCGCGGGCGTGGGCGTCGTCGGTGATGATCGGCACCTGCCAGCCCATCCACGAGCGGGCGTTGAAGCCCATGTTGCGCAGGGTCGCGGCCAGCAGACCCGAGGTGACCTGTTCGCCCGAGGCGACCACCACGTCATATTCGTCGTCCGACAGGGGCAGGCCCGCTGCGGCCGGTCCGGCGCCGTCGGTCCAGGCGACCAGTTCGTTGGTCTTGCCCGCCATGGCGGAGACGACGACGGCGACCTTCTTGCCCGCAGACACCTCCGCCGCGACGATCCGCGCCGCACGGCGAATGCGTTCGAGGTCGCCCATCGAGGTGCCGCCGAACTTCATCACCAGTCGTGTCGTAGCAGATCGTGAAGAATCAGGCCGCGTCATCGTGGCGTTCCGCCCCCTGCTTGCGTGAAAGGGCGCGAAGGTTCATCCCTCGCGCATGACCGCTTCTAGCGACGCCGCACCGTCTCGCCTACCCCGCGAAGGGCATGGTTTTTCGCAAAATTCGTCCGAAGGCGCGTTCGGCGCATCGATCGACCCCGCCGACGTGGCCCGCTTCTCGGCCCAGGCGGCCGAATGGTGGGATGCGAACGGGCCGTTCGCGCCCCTTCACCGGTTCAACCCGGCGCGTCTGGCCCTGATCCGCGATCAGCTTTGCACCCGCCTGGGCCGCGACCCCAGGGCGCGCGCGCCCTTCGAGGGGCTGACCCTGCTGGACGTCGGATGCGGCGGGGGACTGATCGCCGAGCCCATGCGGCGGATGGGCTTTTCCGTCAGCGCCATCGACGCCTCGTCCGAGAACATCGGCACGGCGCGGGCGCACGCCGACATGGTCGGGTTGGACATCGCCTATCGCGCCGCCACGGTCGAACAGATCGAGGCCGAGGGCGCGGGGCCGTTCGACGTGGTCCTGACCATGGAGGTGATCGAGCATGTCGCCGATCCCGAAGCCTTCGTGCGCGCCTGTTCGCGCCTGGTTCGGCCGGGCGGCGTCATGATGGTCGCCACCCTGAACCGCACGTTGAAGTCGCTGGCCCTGGGCAAGGTCGCGGCGGAATACATCCTGCGCTGGGTCCCGGCCGGGACGCACGACTGGCTCCAGTTCCTGAAGCCCGACGAGATCCGGGCGATGCTGGCGGCCGAGCCCGTGACGGTCGAGGGGCCGTACGGCCTCAACTACGACCCGCTGCACGACCGCTGGAGCCAGAGCGACGATGCAGGCATCAACTATATGATGGTCGCCACGCGGGCCTGACCCGGTCATCTCCCTCCCCTTCATGGGGAGGGACGGCGAAGCGGAGCGCAGCCCGGGTGGGGCCGTCAAGGACTTCGCGCTCGCCCTGTCTAGCCCCACCCTGATCGCTTCGCGATCGTCCCTCCCCATGAAGGGGAGGGAGAAAATCAGACCTTCTCGGCCCGTTTGCGCGTCCAGCTGTAGAGGCCGAACACCGCCGCCGCGAAGACGACGATCCCGGCCAGCATGGCGGGCCAGCCGGAGCCTTCGGGGATCATGGCGAAGGGCGCTTCACTGTTCGTGCCGACGATGACGCTGGCGTAGAAGACGCCGAACAGGCTCTCGCCCACGATCAGGCCGGACGCCAGCAGCACGCCCATGCGGCGCGCCACGTCGGCGAACCGGGTCGTCTTGACCGCCTTGTCATAGAACCAGCCGACCACGGCGCCGATGACCAGCATCGTCGTCACCGCCGCCGGCAGATAAAAGCCGATGCCCACGGCCAACGGCGGCAGCTTGACCTTGCCCTTGGTCGATTTGGACACGACGGCGTCCAGCACGATGATGACCACGCCGATCACCGCGCCCAGGCCGATCAGGTCCCAGCGCAGGTCGCCGCCGATGACGCCGCGCGCCAGGGCCGAGATCAGGGTCGCCTGGGGGGCCGCCAGCGGCTCGTTGGCGATGCCGGGAGGGCCGCCCTCGAACCCGAAGGCGCCGTTCAGCTTGTTCAGGATAAAGGGGATGACCAGGGCGCCGGCGATGACGCCGACGATCAGGGCTAACTGCTGGCGCCACGGCGTGGCGTCGACCAGCTGGCCGGTCTTCAGATCCTGAAGGTTGTCGTTGGCGATGACGGCGACGGCGAAGACGACCGCCGTCACGATCAGGGCGAAGGCGATGATCGAGCCGTCGGCCGGCACGCCCGCGATCTTCATCACGCCCAGCATCAGCAGCGAGGCCACGATGATGGCCAGGATGCCGACGCCTGAGACGGGGCTGTTCGACGAGCCGATAAGGCCGGCCATGTATCCGCAGATGGCCGCCACCGCGAAACCGATCAGCACCACATAGACCAGGCCGCCGATGACCAGCAGGGGCGCGGACGCCGCCAGCGTCGGCGAGGCCAGGGCGATCCAGGTCAACAGTCCGGCGATGGCGATCAGGGCCGCCACCGACACGGCGCCGACGATCTTGATCGGAATATCCTGTTCGGCGCGTTCCAGCACCTCGCCGTGCGAACGCTTGGACTGGGCCGCCAGGGCCGAGGTCAGGCCGCCGATCAGCGGCCCGGCCAGCTTGATCAGGGTCCAGATCGCCGCCACGCCGATGACGCCGGCGCCCATGAAGCGGACCTCACGGCTCCAGACCGTCATGGCCAGTTCCTCGGCAGGCGTGCCGGCGGGCAGGGTCGCCGCGATCGAGGGCAGGCCGTGCGCCGTCAGCCAGGCGATGGTGTCGGGGCTGGTCAGGATCGGCACGGCGATGACCCAGGCCAGGATCAGGCCGAACAGCTGGGCCAGGCCGACCGTCAGGCCGATCAGGTGCCCGGCGCCCAGCAGGGCGAACTGCATGCCGAAGCCGACGCCGGTCGCGCCGCCGCCCAAGGCGGCTGGAAGCTTGAAGAACTTGGCCGCCTCGCCCGCAAACACGCGACCGGCGACCAGCAGGGCGTAGCCCGAAGACACCACGGCGCCCGCGACCACGACCCACAGGCCGGACTTGTTCTCGCGCACGGCGCTTTCGGTCTGTTCGGCGCCGCGCGAGCCGACCTTCAGCACCTCGGCGGCGGCGACGCCCTCGGGGTAGGGCAGGCCGCCGTTGGTCACCAGGGCGCGGCGCAGCGGGATCGAGAAGGTCACCCCCAGAATGCCGCCGAAAATGCAGATCAGGGTCGATTCCCAGAACGGAAACTCCAGCCACCAGCCGATCATCACCAGGCCGGGCAGGACGAAGATGATCGAACTCATGGCGCCGCCGACCGAGGCGACGGTCTGGACGGTCATGTTCTCCCAGATGGTCGAGGTGCGGAAACCGCGCAGGATCGCCATCGAAATGACCGCCGCCGGAATGGCCGAGGCGAAGGTCAGACCCACCTTCAGGCCCAGGTAGGTGTTGGCGGCGGTGAAGACCACGGCCAACAGGACGCCCAAAATCAGGGCGCGGAGGGTGAGTTCAAGCCGACCCTTGGGGGCGGCGGCGGCGTCTGTCATCGGCGAATTCCCACGTTCGCGCGGACGTAAGCGCATTATGTCGCAGGCGGCAACAGGCCGCGACGAGATGGGCGCCGGCCATCGGCTTGGCCCGGCGGTCGGGACGGGCTAGGACCACCTCATGCCTGAACTTCCCGAGGTCGAAACCGTCCGACGCGGCCTGACGCCGGTGCTGGCGGGCGCGCGCCTGTCGCGGGTGCGGATCAACCGGCCCGACCTGCGTTTTCCCTTCCCCGAGCGGTTCGTCGAACGGCTGGAGGGGGCGACGGTCCAGCGGATCGACCGCCGGGCCAAATATCTGCTCATGCCGCTGTCGACCGGCGAGACCTGGATCACACACCTGGGCATGACCGGCCGCTTCACCCTGGACGGAACCCTGCTGGGCGAGTTCGAGGAGGCGGCGCCCATCGCCGGCAAGCACGAGCACTTCAGCGGCTGCGCCATCCGCGACGGCGCCGCGACCCGCATCGGCTATGCCGACGCCCGCCGGTTCGGCTTCATGGGCCTGATCCCCACCGACCAGGTCGAGACCCATCCCTGGTTCGCCGGCCTGGGTCCCGAACCCCTGGGCAACGGTTTTTCCGGCGCCCATCTGGTCGAGGCCTTCGCGGGCAAGAAGCAGAACATCAAGGTCAGTCTGCTGGACCAGCGGATCGTGTCCGGCCTGGGCAATATCTATGTGTGCGAGGCGCTTTACCGCGCCCGCATCTCGCCCCTGGTCGCGGCCGGCAAGGTGTCGAAGGCGCGGCTGGAACGACTGGCGGCCGAGGTCCGCAACGTGCTGAACGACGCCATCGCGGCGGGCGGCTCGACCCTGCGCGACTTCGCCAACGCCGAGGGCGGCCAGGGCTATTTCCAGCACCGGTTCGACGTCTATGGCCGCGAGGGCGAGCCGTGTCGGGGCGAAAAATGCACCGGCGTCGTCGCCCGTATCGTCCAGGGCGGCCGCTCCACCTTCTACTGCCCCTCCTGCCAGAAGGCGTAAGGTATGAGCGACCGCATCTGCCTGTTGCGCGGCGTCAATGTCGGCGGGGTCAAGGTTCCGATGGCCGAGCTGAAGGCCATCGCCGTCGAGGCCGGCTTCGCCAATCCCCGCACCCTATTAGCCAGCGGCAATCTGGTGGTCGAGACCGACGCCGAACCGGCCTATGTCGCGGCGCGGCTGGAGCAGGGGATCGCCGCCCATTTCGGCCGCCCCATCGACGTGATCGTGCGCACGCCCAAACAATGGTCGGCATTGATGGCCGCCAATCCGTTCACGGACGAAGCCGGTCTCAACGGGTCCAAACTGCTGGTCATGGTGATGAAGGCCGGAATCAAGGACGGCGCGGTCGAGGCGCTGCGCGGCTTCGCGGCCGGCGACGAACGGGTCGAGCCCGTCGGCGGCGACCTGTTCTTCTGGCACCCCGACGGCCTGGGCCGGTCGAAGATGGCGGAAAAGGCCCAGCCGCGCCTGATCGGCGTCGGCACAGGCCGCAACTGGAACACGGTGCAGAAGCTGGCCGCCATGGTCGGGCTGGAGGGCTGAGCGATGCGCAAGATCCATCTGTGGATCAGTCTGGTGGTCGGCGTCCTGGTCTGGGGCGCCTATTTTCTTCACTTCGTTCAGGGGCTGCGCGCCGGGGACCTGGGCGGTCTGGTCTGGTGGTTCGTCGCCGCCCTGATCGTCGCCGCTGTGGCCGAGGCCGCCGCCACCGGCCTGATCGCGCGCCTGTTTCGCCGTCGCGCCCGCGTGCTGGACGAGGGGCCGACGCTTCAGGCGGCGCTGAAGGCGGGGCATGTCGCCCTGATGCTGCTGGTCGGCCTGATCCTGCTCTCGGCCCTGGTTCTGGCCCTGTCGTCCGTCTTCGGCTGGACGCTGGACCTGTCGGGCGCGCGCGGTCAGGTGATCGCCGCCAATCTGCTGCTGGCCATGGTGGTCGTCGCCGAACTGGTCCGCGCCGCCTTGACCCTGGCGCTGATGCCCCGCCGCTGATCTTTCGTTCTTCCTTTCGTCATTCCGGGCGAAGCGCAGCGCAGACCCGGAACCCAGCGGTGCGCGTGAGCGCGACCCGAAGGGCGGCGCGTAGCAGCCAACCTGTCGCGCACACAGGCGGCGATATCGGTCTGGCTGAGCCATTTCGCCTTCGGCGCCGCTGGGTTCCGGGTCTTCGGGCCAAGCGGCCCTTCGCCCGGAATGACGAAAGGGGCGGTATCCGATATGACCGAGCAAACGAAGGAGACCGACCATGGCCGAGACCTATTCCAATTTGCTGATCGAACGCCACGCCGACGGCTATGCGGTGGTGACCCTGAACCGGCCAGAGGCGCTGAACGCCCTGAACTCGGCCCTGTTCAAGGACCTCGCCGACTTCCTCGACAGTATTGAACATGACGACGGCGTGCGCTGCCTCATCCTGACCGGCTCGGGCGAAAAGGCCTTCGCCGCCGGCGCCGACATCAAGGAGATGGCGGATCAGACCTACGCCCAGATGTATACGGGCAACTATTTCGCCCTCGGCCATGACCGCATCACTCGTTTCAGGAAGCCGATCATCGCGGCCGTCAACGGTTTCGCCCTGGGCGGCGGCTGCGAACTGGCCATGCTGTGCGACTTCATCGTCGCCAGCGAGAAGGCGAAGTTCGGCCAGCCCGAGATCAACCTCGGCGTCGCCCCCGGCATCGGGGGTTCGCAGCGCCTTACCCGCCTGGTGGGCAAGTCCAAAGCCATGGATATGGTCCTGACCGCCCGCATGATGGACGCCACCGAGGCGGAACGCGCCGGCCTCGCCTCGCGCATCTTCCCGCACGACACCCTGCTGGACGAAACGCGCAAGATCGCCGCCAGGATCGCCTCGCAAAGCCCGCTGGCGGTCATGGCTAACAAGGAGATGGTCAACGCCGCGCTAGAGACGACCCTGACCCAAGGCGTCCAGTTCGAACGCCGCCTGTTCCACTCCCTGTTCGCCTTCGAGGACCAGAAGGAGGGCATGTCCGCCTTCGTCGAAAAGCGCAAACCCGACTTCAAGGGGCGATAAGCCGCAAGCGCGCCGTCAACCGATCGCCGTGATCGGGCGTTAGGGGCGAATGATGATCCGTCTCTTCGTTTCGCTTGTGGCGACCCTGTTCGTTTTCGTCCCTGCGGCCCAGGCCCAGGTTCAAGCCCAGATTCAGGGTCGGCTGCCGGTACAGGCGCCGGCCTTCAGTTCCAGCCGCATCATCGTCGAGACGCGCGGGACGGGGCCGGACATCATCTTCATCCCCGGCCTGGGCTCGACGGGGTCGGCCTGGCGCTCGACGGCGGATCGGCTGGATGACTGCTACCGGGTGCATCTGGTCACCGTGCGCGGCTTCGGCGAAACCGATATCGGTGACAATGTCAGCGGCGGTCTGGCCGGCCCGGCCGCCAGCGAGATCGAACGCTATATCCGCGAGCAGCGGATCGACCGTCCCGCCGTGATCGGCCATTCGCTGGGCGGTCAGATCGCCCTGCGCGTAGCGGCCGACATGGGCGACCGGATCGGTCGGGTGATGGTGGTCGATTCCTCGCCCTTCTTCCCGTCTCTGGTGGACGCCCGCGCGACCTCGGCCCAGGTCGAACCTCTGGCGCGGCTGGGCTATCAGGCCCTGCTGCTGTTCGGCGATCAGGCGCTGAAGTCCCAGGTCGCGGCCTTTGGCGTGGACATGGGTCTGGCCGGCGACATGGTGTTTCAGGGCCTGGGCCTTCAGGGCGGCGACCGGCGCGTCCTGGCCCAGGGGCTGTACGAGGCCCTGACCGTGGACCTGCGCCCGCGCCTGTCCCAGATCACCGCGCCGGTGACTGTGGTCTATGGCTGGACCCGCGACACCGAGGCTCCCCGCAATCGGCTGGAGGGCCTGTATCGCTACGGCTTCCAGGGCCTGCCGCGCACCGCCCGGTTCGAGCGGATCGAAGGCGCCCAGCACCAGGTGATGATCGAACAGCCGCAGCGGTTCCTGGCGGCGGTTCAGCGGTTCCTGAGCTGATCCTTCAGTCCGTCAGCGCGTCGATCACGACGCCTTCGGTGAGTAGTTGCGGCAGGATTTCCGGCTCGGCCTGACCCGGTCGATACAGCAGATACAGCGGCACCCCCGAACGGCCGTGCGCCTGCAGTTCGCGCGTGATGGCGTCGTCGCGGCGGGTCCAGTCGCCGACCAGATAGGCGGCGTTCGCCTGCGTCATGGCCTTAGCGACGCGGGGCGACGACAAAGCCGCCCGCTCGTTGATCTTGCAGGTCACGCACCAGTCGGCGGTCAGGTTGACCAGCACCGGCCGTCCCGCCGCCGTCGCCTGGGCCACCGCCTCAACCGACCAGGGCTGGGCGGCGAGGGGACCGCTCTCGCCCTGGGGCGCGGCGTCCGCCTCCCGCGCGGCGCCCGCTGCAGCGCCGGCCAACCCGATGGCCATGACGCCGGCGACGGTCGCGCAGATCGTGGCCAGCACGGGCCGCTCGCCCCGCTGGCGGGCGGCTTGGGCCAGCCCCAGCAGCCAGGCGGCGAAAGCCAGCAGCAGCGCCGCCGTCAGCAACAGACCCAGGGCGTCGACGCCGCCCTGTCGCGTGAACACCCACAGCAGCCACAACGCCGCCCCATACATGGGAAAGGCCAGCAGGCCTTTCAGGCGCTCCATCCACACGCCCGGCCGGGGAAGGCGCGACAGCAGACCCGGCGACAGGCTTATGGCCAGATAGGGCAGGGCCAGACCCAGCCCCAGCATCAGGAAGACCGCCAGCGCCATCGGCCAGGGCAGGACCAGGGCCGCGCCCAGGGCCGCCGCCATGAAGGGCGCTGTGCAGGGCGCCGCGACCACCACGGCCAGAACTCCGGTGAAGAAGGCGCCCGCCGCGCCGGGCAGGCGCGACAGCGGCCCCGACCCGGCGTTCTGCATCCCTGCGCCGACATGGAAGACGCCCGACAGGTTCAGCCCTACCAGCAGCATGACCAGGACCAGGGCCGCGACCACGCCCGGCGACTGAAGCTGGAACCCCCAGCCGATCGCCTGACCCGCCGCCCTCAGCGCCAGCAGCGCGCCAGCCAGCACTAGGAAGCTGACCAGAACCCCGGCGGTGAAGGCCAGGCCGTCGCGCCGCGCCCGCGCCGGATCGTGCGCCGCCGCCGACAGCGACGCCGCCTTCATCGCCAGGACGGGGAAGACGCAGGGCATCAGGTTCAGCACCAGCCCGCCCAGCAGGGCCAGGCCCAGGGCCTGAAGAAAGACCAGAACGCCTGTCCTGGCCGGCGCCGATGTCGCCTCGTCCAGCGGCGCCAATGCGCCCTGTCCCTGGGCGCCGGCCAGCGGCGGACCGGGCTGGGCCGTGATCTCCCACGCGCCCTTGTCGGTCGCCAGGACGCCGCTCAGGGGCGAAGACGCCGCCTCCCGGCCGGGGGTCAGCGTCAGTGTCAGGCCGTTCGGCCCCTGTCGACCGGGCTGGACCGCCGCATGGTCGATCCGTCCGCCCTCATAGGGGTAGAAATAGACCTGGCCGATGTCGGCGCCTGCCAACGGTCCGCCCGTCGCGGTCAGGGTCAGCTTGCCGGTTTCGGCAGTGACGCGCGCCTCAATGCCCGCCGGACGCGGCGCGGTCTCGACCAGCCGCTCGATATCTGCGCCCCAAGGCTTGGCGAGCGGCGCGGCGCCTTCGCGCACCGGCAGGGCCAGCGACAGGGTCAGCGGCTCGGGCACGCACATCTGGTCGCTGCACACCAGGAACAGCACGTCCGTCGTCAGGGTCAGCACCTCGCCCGGCCGCGCCGACGCCGGCACATGGATCGGCACGGGCAGCAGGACCGCGCCCGAATAGCCGTAGTTCATCAGGCTCATCAGCCGCTGGCGGCTGGGCAGGGGCCACAGGATCGGATCGGCCGTGACGCCGTCGGGCAGGGTCCAGACCAGGCTGGTCGCCCCGCCGCTGTCGCCCGGATTGCGCCAATAGGTGTGCCAGCCCGGCGCGATCTTCTGGCGCACGGCCACCACGGTGGTCGAACCCGGCGCGACCCACTGCGACATCGGGACCAGTTCGGCCTCGATCCGCCCAGTGCGCTGGGGGCCGAAGGCGACGAGACCGGAGGGCTGGCTCTGGACCGGCTGGGCCTGAACCGTCGAGAGCGACAGCAGGCACAGCAAAAGACCGGCGAGAAAGGCGAGGGGACGCAAAGGGCGATTTCCGACGTTGGGGGCGGCCGCAACCTAGTCCCTCGGTCGCCCCCGCGCCATCACCTCATCGCCGCAGATCAGCCGTCGCAGATCAACGCGGCGAGGTCTCGATGAACACTTCGGCGCGGCGGCGCAGCAGTTCGTCCGCGCCCGAGGCGTTGACGGCGCCCGCATCGCCGGCGGCGTTCACCTCGAAGGCCGGCGCCGGCATGCCCGCACGGGTCAAAGCTTCGGCCACGGCAAGCGCACGGCGTTGCGACAGGCTCAGATTGGCCTCGACCGTGCCGGTCGCATCGGCCAGGCCCAGCACCCGAACATGGTTCACGCGGCATGCCTTGGCCTTTTCGGCGGCGGTCTGCAGCAACACCGTGGCGGCGTCGGTCAGTCGCGCCTGGTTCTCGACGAAATAGACGTCGAACCGGCCCGAGACGCAGGGCGATTCCCCCACCACCAGCGCCGTCCGCTTCGGCGTCGGCGCACACGCCGCCAGCAGTCCCATCGCCAGCATCGCCAGCCCAGTCGATCGCTTCATCACAGCCCTCCCCGGCTTTGCCGGCCCATTACGCAAAAGAGGCGGCCCGTCCTTCGACAAGCCGCCCCTTCAACCTAGCGCCGGTCGCTGACTTTCGCGACCGGCAACTGATCATTGATCAATAACGGCGCTGACCGTTGTCCCAATAGCACTCGTCCTGGCGATTATCGTAGCAGTAGTAGTAACGGCCTTGATTGTCGCGGTAGCGCTGCTGGTTGTTGCGATCTTGGTTGGAACCGCGGACCGCGCCGGCTGCGCCGCCCAGGGCGCCGCCGATCAGGGCGCCGGTGGCTGCGTTGCCGCCGCCGACGTTGTTGCCGATGATGGCGCCGGCGACAGCGCCGAGGCCGGCGCCGATGGCGCCTTGGCGGACGGTCTGGTTGGTGCCGCCGTTGTTGTAGCCGTATGGGTCGCTGGCGCAGGCCGAAGCCAGAAGGCCGGCGCCGGCAATCGCGATAATCGCCTTGTTCATGGTGAAATCCTTTGTCCCTGGGTGTTCGCCCCTGTGGGCAGCAAACGTATCCTCGCGGCTTAGGTTCCGCATCGCGCAGCTGTGTGCACAAATATGGTGACGCTTGGACGGAACGGCGGCGTCCGCGAGGCGTTCGGCCGCCATGACCGATGTCGCCCAAACCCTTTCCGACGCCGACGAACGTCCCGCGTTGACGCCTCATGCCCAGATCAGACACGCCGTGATGCTGGTCAATCCGCTGTCCGGCAGTGTCGGGCCACGCGCTGCGGCCGAGGCCGAGACGATCCTGGCCGGCTATGATCTGAAGGCGCAGATCATGACGTTCGAGGGCGGGAACTTCGATCAGATCATCGCCGACGCCTTCGCGGCCAAACCGGACGTGATCTTCGTCCTGGCCGGCGACGGCACGGCGCGCTCGGTGGCGTCCAAGGCCAGCCCCAACGGTCCGATGATCGCTCCCCTGCCGGGCGGGACCATGAACATGCTGCCCAAGGCGCTGTATGGCACCGCCGACTGGAAGCTGGCTCTGAAGCGCGCGCTGGAGGAGGGCGAGCCCCAGGCCGTCTCGGGCGGCGAGGTCCAGGGCGAATATTTCTACTGCGCGGCCATCCTGGGATCGCCTGCCCTGTGGGCGCCGGCGCGCGAGGCCATGCGGACCGGCAAGATCAAGCTGGCCTGGCAATATGGGCGGCGCGCGTTGAAACGCGCCTTCTCGGGCCGGCTGCGCTTCACCCTGGACGGCGGCGAAAAACGTCGCACCGAGGCGCTTGTGCTCATCAGCCCGATGATTTCCAAGGCGATGGAGGATCCCATCGGACTGGAGGCGGCCGCCATGGACCCCAGCGACACGACCCAAGCCTTCCGTCTCGCCGCCACGGCGCTGTTCAGCGACTGGCGTCAGGATCCGGCCGTCTCGACCCGGCCGGCCAAGCTGATCGAGGTGCGCGCCCGCTCCAAAATTCCCGCCGTGATCGACGGCGAGCCGTTGCTGCTCAAGCCCGAGGCCGTCATCCGCTTCGTGCCCAAGGCTTTCAAGGCCTTGGCGCCCAGGCCGCCGTCGGCCGAGGACAGCATCTAGTGGGTCGTATTCTCCAGTTTTCCGACGTTCACTTCGGTTGCGAACACAAACACGCCTGCGCCGCCGCCTTGGACTACGCTCACGCCACGCCCAACGACCTGGTTCTGATCACCGGCGACATCACGCAAAAGGGGTTCCCGGACGAGTTCACGGCCGCCGGCGAATGGATGCGGGCCATGCCCGAGCCGCGCTTCGTCATCGTGGGCAATCATGACGTGCCCTATTGGGACGCCGTCGCGCGGGTGCTTCATCCGTGGCGCGCCTTCGAGACCGCGACGGGCTTTCCCGCCCACGACGGTCAGTTCCTTGGCAAGGACGTCATGGTGCGCGGCGTGGTCACCGCGCGCGGCTGGCAGGCCCGACCCAACTGGTCCAAGGGCGTCATCGACCTGGACCAGACGCGGCGCGCGGCCGAGGCCCTGCGTCAGGCGCCGATCGGCGCGCTGAGAATCCTGGCCTGCCACCATCCGCTGATCGAAATGGTCGGCACGCCGATGACCGGCGACGTCAAGCGCGGCGACGAGGCCGCGCTGATCTTCGCCGAGGCCGGCGTCGATCTGATCATGACGGGCCATGTCCATGTGCCCTTCGCCATGCCGATCCCTCTGGCCGACCGCTGCTCCTATGCCGTCGGGTGCGGAACCCTGTCGCACCGCGAGCGGGGCGCGCCGCCAGGCTTCAACCAGATCGACTGGGACGCCAAGACCATAACGGTCACGGCCCTGGCCTGGGATGGCGTCAGCTATCGCTCGCACCAGGTCTGGCGACTGCCGCGCCGCCAGGACACGCGAAACGCCGCCACCGCGCCCAGCCCTGTCGAGCCGGGTGAGTTGGAGAAGGCGGCGATCTGAACCTGTCTCCTCCCCATTTCATGGGGAGGTGGCGCGGCGCTCTTCGCGCCGTGACGGAGGGGTTCTCACCGCATCACCAGCGCCTGTGGGACTTCAAGAGCCCCTCCACCGCTTCGCGGTCCCCCTCCCCACGATGTGGGGAGGAGACGGTTGGATCACCGGAACGGCGGCTCGTCGAAGGCGCGAAGCTTGCGCGAGTGCAGGCGCGGGCCTTCCTTGCGCATCAGGTCCACGGCCTGGATGCCGATCTGAAGGTGTTCGGAGATCGAGCCTTCGTAGAAGCGGTTGGCCTGACCCGGCAGCTTGATCTCGCCGTGCAGCGGCTTGTCCGACACGCACAGCAACGTCCCGTAGGGCACGCGGAAGCGATAGCCCTGGGCGGCGATGGTGGCGCTTTCCATGTCGATGGCGACGGCGCGGCTCTGATTGAAGCGCAGCGCCGACTTGGAATAGCGCAGCTCCCAGTTCCGGTCGTCGGTGGTGACCACAGTGCCGGTGCGCAGGCGCAGCTTGACCTCGTCGCCCGGCATGCCGCTGACCGACTTGGTGGCGTCATAAAGCGCGCGCTGGACCTCGGCGATCGACGGGATGGGGATGTCCGGCGGCAGGACCGCGTCCAGCACGTGATCGTCGCGCAGATAGGCGTGGGCCAACACATAGTCGCCGATGGTCTGGCTGGCGCGCAGGCCGCCGCAGTGACCGATCATCAGCCAGACGTGCGGGCGGGTGACGGCGAGGTGGTCCGTGATCGTCTTGGCGTTGGACGGGCCGACGCCGATGTTGACCAGGGTCACGCCCTTATGGCCCGGCGCGGTCAGGTGATAGGCCGGCATCTGGTGCTTCTTCCAGGCCGTGTCGCTGATCGCCGCCTCGGGGTTGGGCGTGTCGCGCGTAATCACCACGCCGCCGGCGCAGGACAGGGTCTGATACGGGCTGCCTGGCGTCCGCAGCTGTTCGATGGCCCAGCGCACGAACTCATCGACATAGCGATTGTAGTTGGTGAACAGGACGTAGGACTGAACGTCATCGACCGGCGTGCCGGTGTAATGCTTCAGCCGCGCCAGCGAGAAGTCGGTCCGCAAGCCGTCGAAGTGCGACAGGGGGAAGTCGCCGCCCATCTCGAACAGGCCGTCGGCGATCTCGTCGCCGATATGGGCCAGGTCCGTGGTCGGGAACCAGCGCGCCAGGGCGGCCGTCATCGACCGGTCCAGCGCGACTTCCAGCCCGTCCGTCACATAGGGGAAGGGGATTTCCTGCTTGGAAACCGCGACCTCGAAGGTCGCATTATACTCCTGCTCCAGCAGGCCCAGCTGTTCGGTCAGATAGGGGCGGAACAGGTCCGGCCGCGTGATGGTGGTGGCGTAGGTTCCCTGTTTCGACAGCCGGGCATAGGCGCGCGGCTCCAGGTCCTGGGGACGATCCCCGTCCCAGCGGATGCGAAGTTCGGGATAGGCGAACACCCCTTCGGCGCGTTTCAGCGGATCGGGCCGCGCGCCGGTGTTGACGAAATCCCGCACGGCGTCGCGCAGGTTGGTCACGGATTGGGTGTAGAGGGTTTCGAGGCGGTCCAGCGCCGCCTGTGCTGTCATCTGTTCTGTCATGACTTCCTCTAGCGAAGCTTCTTGGCTTTGGCGAGGCGCCTGCCGTTCAATCCCGATTTCGGTGCGTTGCGAAATTCGGGTCAGTCTTGCGTTTCTGGAGGGAGATAGGTCGCGTCGGTCAGCACAAGAGCGTCGTCGCGGACGGCGAAAATCAGACTCGCGCGCCCGCCGGTCGGACAGCAGTCGCCATCCTCGGATCGCCACAGGCTTGTGTCGGCCTTTAGCAGGCCTGATGGATTGTAACTGAAGGCCAAGCCCTTCTTGATCCAGAAGTCGTCGGGAAGAGGTGCGGGGGCGGCGCCGATCCAGTTTCCGGTCTGGATCGGAACCAGCGTCTGCGGGCCGTTCGTCCATCGAAACAGCGCATCGGCGTTGTAATGCCCGTTGCCCTCCATGATGCCGGCGATGGCGATGATCGGGTCCGCGCCATCGCCCGGCCAAAACACAGTTGGAGTCTCGTAATGGTTCGCTTCCACCGCCCAGAATATCGGGACGAGCGACGTATTCGACTCGACAAAGAGCGTGAAGCCAGCGGACGCGGCGTTCTCGTCGGCCTCGCCTTCTTGAAGTTGCCAGTAGATGCGCGGCCGTCCAGGAGCGCTCAGATAGCCGCCTCTAAAGGTTTCGCAGTTCGCCAGAAGGCGGGGAATGCAACGTTTCGCCAATTCTTCCATAGCGAAGGGCGGATCGGTAATCGCTCGTCCCCAACCCGCTGGTCGGTCGCGCCAGATACCTTTGGGATCGGCAAACTTCTCTACGACTTGGACTTCGGGCGATCCCTGCACTTCAGCGGGCCGACAAGATACTGCGAACAGCATGATCGGGAAGGCCAGAAGGGCTAGGATGTGGCGTTTCATTTGGCGGCGCTCCGTCCTTCAGACTGCATTCGCCGTGGCTCAGTGTCGAGCTGTCATGTCTTGATGCATCCAGCGACTTCGCTGCATTGCAGCAATTTGTGACGGGCCTGCGGTTGCGGATCGGGGCGTGACGGCGCATCTGGCCCGAATGTCTTCTTTCCTCGCGTCAGCGCCCGCCAAGAAGGAGCTCGGCTTCGTCGAGTTCGTCTGTCTCATCGCCCTGATGATGGCGCTGAACGCCCTGGCGATCGACTCGATGTTGCCGGCCCTGCCGCACATCGGCGCGGACCTGAATGTGGCGACCGACAACGACCGCCAGTGGGTGGTGACCGCCTATCTGCTCGGGTTCGGCGGGGCGCAGCTGTTCTACGGCCCGCTGGCGGACCGGTTTGGGCGCAAGCCCGTCCTGCTGTTCGGCGTCGGCGTCTATGTGGTGTTCAGCCTGCTGGCGACCCTGGCGCCCACCTTCGACACCCTGATCCTGGCCCGTATCGGCCAGGGTCTGGGCAGCGCCTGCACCCGCGTGCTGGCCGTGTCCATCGTGCGCGACCGTTACGAGGGCCGCACCATGGCGCGGGTCATGTCCTTCAGCTTCCTGGTCTTCCTGGGCGTGCCGATCCTGGCGCCGTCGCTGGGGCAACTGATCATGCTGGTCGGGCCGTGGCGCTGGATCTTCGCGGGCCTGGGCCTGATCGGCGTGGCGTTGATCGTCTGGGCGACCCTGCGCCTGCCCGAGACGCTGAAGCCCGAGGATCGCCTGCCGATCCAGTTCAAGCGTCTGACGGCGGCCTACAAGATCGCCCTGACCGACCGCACGGCCGTCGGCTACACCCTGGCCATGACTGCCATTACGGGCGCGCTGTTCGGCTTCATCAACTCGTCGCAGCAGATCTTCGCCGACGTGTTTCAGGCCGAGGCGGCCTTCCCGGCCATCTTCGCCCTGATCGCCGGCGGCATCGCCGTGGCCTCGATCGTCAATGCGCGGCTGGTGGTGAAACTGGGCTCGCGCAAGATTTCGCACACGGCCCTGATCGGCTTCACCGCCATCTCCGCCGTCCATGCCGGCGTGGCGATCAGCGGGCATGAATCGATCTGGACCTTCGCCGTGCTGCAGACCCTGACCATGTTCTGTTTCGGCCTGATCGCCGGCAACTTCGGCGCCATGGCGATGGAGACGATGGGCAAGATCGCGGGCACGGCGGCCTCGATCCAGGGCTTCATCTCCACCATCGTCGGCTCGCTGCTGGGCTTTGCGGTGGGTCAGCAGTTCAATGGCACGACCATTCCGATGTCGGTCGGCTTCACCGTCTTCGGCCTGATCGCCCTGGGCTGGGTGCTGTTCGCCGAGCGGGGACGGCTGTTCCGCTCCCATCATCTTCCGCCTGCTGCTGCTGCGTGAGGACGGTTTGACCGAGACTTGATCTTTTCGGCGTTTCCGCGCGTTCTCCGGCCAATCGTTACGGTCAGCCCAGGAAAACCTCGATGAAGCGCAAAGCGCTCGGTCTCGTCTCCGCCCTCGCCCTCGCCGCTGCAATGGGGCTGAGCGCCTGCTCCACCACGACCGGGGGCGCCGCGATGGCGCCGCCCGCTATCGCCCCGGCGCCTGGACCGGACGCGGTCGACAGCCACACCTACGCCCGGCCCGAGATCGCCCGCGTCGTCGACGTGGCCCTGGATCTGACCGCGAACTTCGAGGCCAAGACCCTGTCGGGCACGGCGACCCTGGACATCCTGGCGGTCCCCGGCGCCAATGAGGTGATCCTGGATATCCGCAACCTGGACATCCAGGACGTGCGCGACGCGGCCGGTCAGCCGCTGCGTTACGTCGTCGGCGACAACGACGCCATCAAGGGCCAGCCCCTGACCATCTATTTCCCGGCCTTCGCCGCCAATGAACGGCGCAAGATCACCATCCGCTATTCGACCCGTCCCGACGCGGCGGCGCTGCAATGGCTCAGCCCGACCCAGACGGCGGGCGGCGAAAAACCCTATCTGTTCAGCCAGGGTCAGGCGATCCTGACCCGCACCTGGGTCCCGACCCAGGACAGCCCCGGCATCCGCCAGACCTATTCGGCCCGCATCACCGCGCCGGCCGACCTGACCGTGGTCATGAGCGCGGACCATCTGACGCCCAAGGGCGAGCCGGCTGCCAATGGCATGAAGTCCTGGCGCTTCCGGATGAACAATCCGATCCCGCCCTATCTGATCGCCATCGGCGTCGGCGACATCGCCTTCGCGCCGTTCGACGAGCGCACCGGGGTCTGGACCGAGCCCAGCCGCCTGCGCGCCGCCGCCGCCGAGCTGGAGCCGACCGCCGAAATGGTGGACGCGGCCGAGAAACTGTACGGCCCCTATCGCTGGGGCCGGTACGACCTGCTGGTCCTGCCGCCCAGCTTCCCGTTCGGCGGAATGGAAAACCCCAAACTGACCTTCGCCACCCCGACCATCATCGCCGGGGACCAGTCGCTGGTCTCGCTGGTCGCGCACGAACTGGCGCACTCCTGGTCGGGCAATCTGGTGACCAACGCCACCTGGAACGACTTCTGGCTGAACGAGGGCTTCACCACCTATTTCGAGAACCGGATCATGGAGTCGGTCTACGGCTATGACCGCGCGGTTCAGGAACAGGTGCTCAGCTGGGACGGGCTGCAGGACGAACTGAAGTCCCTGCCGGCCGACGACACCCGTCTGCACCTGAACCTGATGGGTCGCGACCCCGACGACGGCATGAACACCATCGCCTATGACAAGGGTTCGGCCTTCCTGCGCACCATCGAGCGGGTCGTTGGGCGCGACAAGTTCGACGCCTGGCTGCGCGGCTATTTCGACCGCAACGCCTATCGCCCGATGACCACGGCCATGTTCCTGGACGACATCCGCACCAACCTGGTGAAGGGCGACGCAGCCCTGGAATCCGAACTGCAACTGGACGCCTGGGTCTATCAGCCCGGCCTGCCGTCCAACGCCGTGGCCCCGGTGTCGAACGCCTTCACGCCCGTCGACGCCGCCGCCGTCGCCTTCTTCAAGGACAAGGGACCGGCTTCGGCCATTCCGTGGGCGGAGTGGAACACCCAGCAGCGCCAGCGTTTCCTGGGCTGGCGTCCCGAGGGGCTGCGTGCCAACACCGACTGGCTGACCAATGCGCAGCTGGCCGATCTGGAGCGCACCCTGAACCTGGCGAACGAGGGCAACAGCGAACTGACCTTCGGCTGGCTTCAGATCGCCCTGGCCCATCGCTATCAGCCGTCGGTCGCCACGGCTGAAAAGTTCCTGACCAGCCAGGGCCGTCGCAAGTTCGTCCTGCCGCTGTTCCAGACTCTGTGGAACGAGGGCGACTGGGGTCGCGCCAACGCCCGCCGCATCTACGCCGAGGCCCGGCCGCTGTATCACCCGGTCACCAGCGGTTCGGTCGATCAACTGGTGGGTCGTCCGTAGTATACGAAGAGATGTTCCTTCTCCCCTCGGGGGAGAAGGTGGCTCGCGGAGCGAGACGGATGAGGGGGTTGGTTCCGCAGCCTCTCCCTCACCGTTTCGAGGCGGATAGATACCCCTCATCCGAGGCCTCCGGCCCCACCTTCTCCCCCAAGGGGAGAAGGAACTCGTAGCGCTGGTTTGACCGCAGCCATCACAATGACGCTGGTTCATTCGCAGCGATTTCAATCGCTTGCCGATTTATGTCCCCCTTCTCCTGCCCATGGGGTCAAACCGCCGCATAATACACCCGTCCCGTCGCCCGGAGGGCTCGTAAGGCCTGCGACCTTGCGGCGGCGGGAGCGGATGGAACGGGAGCGGGGGTGAAATCCCTCCGCGCTGACATCGACTCATGGAGCGGTGTCGGAGGGTCGAGGGGGATACTCGATCGCACTCGGGACGGGGTTCGCAGACCCCGCCGACCCGTCGCAGGCTTATGGGGTTAGGCGATAAGACCGCCACCGCTCGACGCCCCGAGCTTGCAGGCCAACCACCCGCGCGGAGCGTCATACCCTTCGTCGAAACGGTAACAACACAATCACACTCCAGGCGAAGGCCCGGCGCTCCGCCCAGCCCTCCAACACCTTCGCAGCGAAAGCGCGAGGCCGAAGCCGTTTGTCTCCATGACGGAATCCGCCCCTTGCGTTGCGGTGCGGCGCCCTATCGTCTATCCCGCCGACACGGATTTCGACTGGAGCTTTTCCCCATGGCTGACCTCGCCCCCGGCGTCGTGACTCTCTTCGGAGGATCGGGCTTTATCGGGTCGCAGGCGGTGCGCGCCCTGGCGCGTCGCGGCTGGCGCATTCGCGTGGCCGTGCGCAACCCGGTCCTGGCCATCGAGATCCAGCCGCTGGGCGATCCCGGCCAGATCCAGTTCATGCGCTGCGACATCACCAACCCGGCGGATGTGGCGCAGGCCGTGCGTGGCGCGGACGCCGTGGTCAATCTGGTCGGCGTCCTGCACGACGCAGGCGGCAAGCGCGGCTTCGACGCCGTCCATACCGAGGCGGCGGCGACCATCGCCTCGGCCGCCAGGGCGGCGGGCGTCCAGCGCCTGGTCCAGATTTCGGCCATCGGCGCCGACGCCGCCAGCCCCTCGGCCTACGGCCGCACCAAGGCCAAGGCCGAAGAGGCCGTGCGCGCCGTCTATCCTGACGCGGTGATCCTGCGGCCTTCGCTGGTGTTCGGCGCCGGCGACGGCTTCCTGAACCGCTTCGCCGCCATGGCGACGATGTCGCCTTTCCTGCCGCTGATCGGCGGCGGGGAGACCCGGTTCCAGCCCGTCTATGTCGGCGATGTGGCCGAGGCCATCGCGCGCGGCGTGACCCGCGTCGATGCGGCGGGCCGCACCTTCGAACTCGGCGGGCCGAGCCTCTACACCTTCCGCGAAGTGCTGGAACTGGTGCGCCGCGAGACCGGCCGCGACCGGATGCTGGTCTCCGTGCCCTTCGTCTTCGCCAGGCCGCTGGGCTCGCTGCTGCAACTTAGCCGGTTCGTCGGCGTCACCCCGCCGCTGACCCGCGATCAGGTGCTGATGCTGGAGAAGGACAATTTCGTGGCCCCCGACGCTCTGGGCCTGAGCGACCTGGGCATCGACCATCCGGCCGGCATGGCGGCCATCGCCCCCTCCTATCTGTGGCGCTACCGCGTCGGCGGCCAGTTCGCCGAAGCCCCGGCTCATTGAACGGGCCACTGAATTAATCCCCATCCGATGGGACCACAGGCCGCCTCTCGCCGCCTGTGGGACTTCGCTTGCGGGAACAAAGAGTGCACAGCTTAAGGATGCCGGCCACGCAGCCCCAGTTCTCCTCGACCGATACGCCTGACCTGAACGACGCGCGGGCCCTGCTGTCGCGTGTCTGGGGCCACGCCGATTTTCGCGGCATGCAGGGCCAGGTGGTCGAGCAGATCCTGTCCGGCGGCGACGTTTTGGCCGTGCTGCCGACCGGCGGCGGCAAGAGCGTCTGCTATCAGATCCCGGCCATCCTGCGCCCCGGCCTGGGTCTGGTGGTCTCGCCGTTGATCGCCCTGATGACCGACCAGGTCGAGGCGTTGAAGCAACAGGGGGTCGCCGCCGCACGTCTCGATTCCGGCGTCTCGATGGACGAACGTTCGGCGATCTGGGCCGCCGCCCGCTCCGGCGAACTGGACCTGCTCTATGTCTCGCCCGAAGGCCTGGCGGCGGGGGCCATGATGGACCGGCTGGCCGAGCTTCCCCTCAGCCTCATCGCCATCGACGAGGCCCACTGCGTCTCGCAATGGGGCCACGACTTCCGCCCCGACTATCGCAACCTGGGTCTGCTGGCCGAGCGCTTCCCCCATGTGCCGCGCATCGCCGTGACCGCCACGGCCGACGCCCGCACCCGCGACGACATCCTGCGCTCGCTGCGGCTGGAAGAGGCCAAGGTCTTCGTCGACAGTTTCGCCCGCCCGAACCTGCAACTGTCGGCCGAGCGCAAGGAGAGCGCCTCGCGCGCCAAGACCGACGCCCGCGTCATCGAACTGGTGCGCGAGCGGCGGGGCAAGCCGGGCGTGGTCTATTGCGGCAGCCGCGACGGCTGCGACCGCGTGGCTCAGGCGTTGCGCGACGCCGGGACCAACGCCATCGCCTATCACGCCGGCATGGACAACAAGGAGCGGGACCGCCGGCTGGAACGGTTCCTGGCCGAGGAAGGCGCCGTCATGGTCGCCACCATCGCCTTCGGCATGGGGGTCGACAAGGCCGACGTGCGCTTCGTCATCCACGCCGATCCGCCGGGCAGCCTGGAGGCCTATTGGCAGGAGATCGGTCGGGGCGGCCGCGACGGCGAACCGGCCGAGGGCATCACCCTGTACGGCCCCTCAGACATCGCCTGGGCCCTGCGCCGGTTGGACAGCCGCCCGATGGCCGAGGAGGTCAAACAGGTCCAGGTGCGCAAGGCGCGCCAGCTGTTCGCCATGCTGGACGGCGCCGTCTGCCGCGCCCAGGCCGTGCGGCGCTATTTCGGCGAGACCGACGCGGAGCCTTGCGGCGTCTGCGACATCTGCGGCGACCCGCCCCAGCTCTATGACGCCACCGTCCCCGCGCAAAAGGCCCTGGCGGCGGTGCAGCGGCTGGGCGGCCGGTTCGGGCGGGGACGGATCGTCGACCACCTGACCGGCCGCACCAAGGCGGTCCAGCCGTGGGAGCAGCAGCTGTCCACCTGGGGCATCGGCGCCGACATCTCGCCCAACGGCTGGCGCGACATCGTCGATCACCTGCTGTTCGAAGGCATGCTGGTCGAGGACGCCAACGACGGCAAGCCCCTGGTCGGACTGGGCGACGGCGAGGCGGTGCGCGCGGTCTACAAGACCGAACGCAAGATCGAGGTGCGCCGCGTCCCCGCAGGCTTCGATGCGGGCACCCGCTCGGGCAATCCGCGCAATCGCCGCGACCGGACCGGCGAGGGCCGTAACGCCGCCCTGGAGACCATGGACGCCGACGTCCGCTCCCGGTTCGAGGCCCTGCGCGCCTGGCGCCGCGACCGCGCCTCTGAACAGCACGTCCCGCCCTATGTCATCTTCCAGGACAAGACCCTGCTGGAAATCGCCCAGGCGGAGCCGGGCGACCTGAACAGCCTCGGCGCCATATCCGGCGTCGGCCAGTCCAAGCTGGATCGCTACGGCAAGGGCGTGCTGGAGACGCTGAACGCCCTCTAGATGGCGTCAGACTTCCGGCTGCGGCGGGGCGGTGATGACTTCGACGTTGTCGTTCAGCAGGTAGGAAAGTTCCGACAGGGCGACGGCGCGTTCGGCCGGGCTGGCGGCGGCCTGAACGGCCTGGACCTTCTTGGGCATGTCCTCGGAAATGCCGCGCAGGATGCATTTCAGGTCGCCGTCGGTGCCGCGTTCCTTCAGGATCAGGTGGCCCTGCATGTCGAGCGCGGCCAGCTGTTCGGCCTGGGCCTTGAATCCGGTGAAGGCCTGGCTGGTGAAGAATGCGGCGTCGTCGGCGGCCTTGGCGGCGGCCCAGCCGTCCACCATGGCCTTCAGGCTGGTCGAGCGCGAGATGATGTCGGCGAACAGGGGCTCGCCCGCCACAGAGATCGGCGCGCCGACGGCGGCCGGCGGCTGATCCGCCGCCAGGGCGACGGCGGGATTGGACATCGCCAGGGCGATCGAAAGCGCGAGGCCGCAAGACATGGGGATGACTTCCTGTTTCACCGTCCGCTAGGACGTTGAACCTAAATACCGCCGACCCGTAAACGAGTGTTTACCCTCTCCAACGCCCACATCATCGACCGAGGACGCCATGAGCCGCGACGACGCCTGGAAGACATTCGATCGCACCGCCGCCGAGGCGGGCCAGACCCGGATCGTGGATCAGTTCGCCGCCGATCCCGAGCGGCTGGCGCGGATGTCGGTCGAGGCGGCGGGGCTCTATCTGGACCTGTCGAAACAGAGCTGGACGAAAGCCGCCTTCGAGGCCTGTCTGGATCTGGCCGGTGCGTCGGATGTCGAGGCAAGACGCGCCGCCCTGTTCGCCGGCGAGGCCGTCAACCTGACCGAGGGGCGTGCCGTGCTGCACCCCGCCCTGCGCGCCGCGCCGGGCGCGGATTTCCACGCCCTGGGCGAGCCGGTCTCTGCCGAGGTGGACGCGGTGCGGGCGGACATGAAGGCCTATGCCGACGCCGTGCGTTCGGGCGCCGAGGCCGGCGCGACGGGGCGCAGGTTCGAGGCCATCGTCCATGTCGGCATCGGCGGGTCTGACCTGGGGCCGCGCGTGGTGTGGGACGCCCTGCGTCCGCTGGACCCTGCCATAGACCTGCGGTTCGTCGCCAATATCGACCCGCGCGACATGGCCGAGGCCCTGACGGGACTGGACCCCGAAACCACCCTGGTGGTGGTCGTGTCCAAGACCTTCACCACTCAGGAAACCCTGGCCAACGCCGAGGCGGCCAAGGCGTGGCTGGCCGCATCCCTGCCGGCCGAGGGGATGACCAAACACTTCATCGGGGTGACGGCGGCGCCGGACAAGGCGGCGGCCTTCGGCTGCGGCCGCACCTTCGCGTTCCGGGACTGGGTCGGTGGGCGGTATTCGCTGTGGTCGGCGGTCAGCCTGTCGTGCGGCATCGCCCTGGGTTGGGACGTGTTCGAACAGATGCTGGCGGGCGCCGCCGCTATGGATGACCATTTCGTCTCGGCGCCGCTGGAGCAGAACGCGCCGATCCTGCTGGCCCTGGCTCAGGTGTTCAACGTCGACGGCCTGAACCGGCCCGCCCGCACCGTGGCCCCCTACGCCCATGCCCTGCGCCGCCTGCCGTCCTTCCTGCAGCAGCTGGAGATGGAATCGAACGGCAAGCGGGTGCATCGCGACGGCACGCCGGTGACGCGCCAAACCTGCCCCGTCGTGTTCGGCGAGCCGGGCACCAACGGCCAGCACGCCTTCTTCCAGCAGATCCACCAAGGCCCGCAGATCGTCCCGGCCGAGTTCGTGATCGTCGCCAAAACCCATGCCGATGCGCCGGAATCGCCGCTCTGGTCCAACGCCCTGGCCCAGGGTCAGGCCCTGATGCTGGGCAAGACGACCGAGGCGGCCAAGGCGGAAGGCCTGGCCCAGGGCCTGTCGGAGGAAGAGGCGACCCGTCTGGCGACCCACCGGACCTTCACCGGCAACCGCCCCTCGACCGCCATCCTGATGGACCGTCTTACGCCCGAGGCCCTCGGCGCCCTCTTGGCCCTCTATGAGCACAAGACCTTCGTCGAGGGCGTGATATGGGACATCAACAGCTTCGACCAATGGGGCGTCGAACTGGGCAAGGTCCTGGCCAAGGCGATCCTGAAGGACGTGGACGCCGGCGGACCGTCCGCCGATCTGGATGCGTCCACGGCGGCCTTGATGACGCGGCTGATGGGCTGACGAAGAAAGGGCCCGGCCTTGCGGCCGAGCCCTTCGTTCTTCTCAGATCGCCGCGCGACTACCAGCGGCGGTCGTGACGGTAATCCCGGCGATCGTCGCGACGGTCATAGCGTTGCTCGCGGCGATAATCGCGGTAGTCGCGGCGCTGTTCGTAGCGCGAGTCCCGGCTGTTGATGCCGTGCTCGCGCTCCCAGTGGCCCTGGTTCCGGTAGCACTGGCCGCCGCGATAATATTCGCAGCCCGAGCCGCGGTTCGACGACGCCACCGCGCCGATGGCTGCGCCGCCCAGGGCGCCGCCGGCGATATAGCGGCCGTCACCGTTGCCGTAGATGGCGCCGGCCAAACCGCCGACGGCGGCGCCGATTAGAGCGTTGCGGCCGGTGTCGTCGCGGTCACGCGATTGGGCCGAGGCCGGGGCGGCCATCAGGCTCATGGCGACGACCGGGGCGGCGACGGCGGCGGTGATCTTCAGCAACTTGGACATGATCGTCTCCTTTTATTTTCGGGCCGGTTCGGCGGTTCCGACAAGGGAAATGCCTCCAGCGTTGAAACGGTTCTGCCAGCCCCCGCTTGAACAGCCCCGGAGCCCGCCATTCATTTTCGGTTCATTTGTCGCGGAAGTTTCGCAGACGGCCGGCGATGGCGCGCTTGACGCTGGCCCCTGCTCTGACTACCTCCCGGTCGCGTTAGCACTCTCAACGATCGGCTGCCAAAACGGTGATCGAAGAGAGGCTGACCCACCGTTTTCAAGTCGCCCCCGTCCGGGGGTACATAAGGAGAGAACCGATGGCGTTTCGTCCGCTCGGCGACCGCGTGCTGGTTAAGCGCGTTGAAGAAGAATCCAAGACCAAGGGCGGGATCATCATCCCCGACACCGCCAAGGAAAAGCCGCAGGAAGGCGAAGTCGTCTCCGTCGGCCCCGGCGTTCGTGACGAATCCGGCAAGGTCAACGCTCTGGAACTGAAGGCCGGCGACCGCATCCTGTTCGGCAAGTGGTCGGGCACGGAAGTGAAGATCGATGGCGACGACCTGATCATCATGAAGGAATCCGACGTCCTGGGCGTGCTGTCCTAAGCACCCGACGTTCGATCTTCTTCAATCAATCCATCTAGATAGGAGCTGCCCGCATGGCCGCTAAAATCGTACAGTTCAACACCGACGCGCGCGACAAGATGCTGCGCGGCGTCAACGTCCTCGCCAACGCCGTCAAGGTGACGCTCGGTCCCAAGGGCCGCAACGTCGTGATCCAGAAGTCCTTCGGCGCCCCGCGCTCGACCAAGGACGGCGTCTCGGTCGCCAAAGAGATCGAGCTGGAAGACGCCTTCGAGAACATGGGCGCCCAGATGATCCGCGAAGTCGCTTCGAAGACGAACGACAAGGCGGGTGACGGCACCACCACCGCAACCGTCCTGGCGCAATCGATCGTGCAGGAAGGCCTCAAGGCCGTCGCCGCCGGCATGAACCCGATGGATCTGAAGCGCGGCATCGACAAGGCCGTCACCGCCGTCCTCGCCGACATCAAGGCCTCCGCCAAGAAGGTCGAGAACAACTCCGAGATCGCCCAGGTCGGCACCATCTCGGCCAACGGCGACGCTGAAGTCGGCGAAATGATCGCCAAGGCCATGGCCAAGGTCGGCAACGAAGGCGTCATCACGGTTGAAGAAGCCAAGACCGCCGAGACCGAGCTGGACGTCGTCGAAGGCATGCAGTTCGACCGCGGCTACCTGTCGCCCTACTTCATCACCAACGCCGACAAGATGGAGGTTCAACTCGAAGAGCCTCTGATCCTGCTGTTCGAGAAGAAGCTGTCGTCGCTGCAGGCCATGCTGCCGATCCTGGAAGCCGTCGTGCAATCGGGCCGTCCGCTGGTGATCATCGCCGAGGACATCGAAGGCGAGGCCCTGGCGACCCTGGTCGTCAACAAGCTGCGGGGCGGCCTGCGCGTCGCCGCCGTCAAGGCTCCGGGCTTCGGCGATCGCCGCAAGGCCATGCTGGAGGACATCGCCGTCCTGACCGGCGGCCAGGTCATCTCGGAAGACCTGGGCATCAAGCTTGAGAACGTCACGATCGACATGCTCGGCAAGGCCAAGAAGGTTACGATCACCAAGGACGACACCACCATCGTGGACGGCGTCGGCGGCAAGGAAGAGATCGAGGCCCGCATCGGCCAGATCAAGCGCCAGATCGAGGACACCACCTCGGACTACGACAAGGAAAAGCTGCAGGAACGTCTGGCCAAGCTGGCCGGCGGCGTCGCCGTCATCCGCGTCGGCGGCTCGACCGAAGTCGAAGTGAAGGAAAAGAAGGACCGCGTCGACGACGCCCTGAACGCCACGCGTGCAGCCGTTGAAGAAGGCATCGTCCCCGGCGGCGGCATCGCCCTGCTGAAGGCGACCAAGGCGCTTGACGGCCTGACCGGCGACAACGCCGACCAGACCGCAGGCATCGCCATCATCCGTCGCGCCATCCAGGCCCCGATCCGCCAGATCGTGGAAAACGCCGGCGTCGAAGGCTCGATCGTCGTGGGCAAGGTGCTGGAAAACAGCTCCGCCACCTACGGCTTCAACGCCCAGACGGAAGAGTACGGCGACCTGGTCGCCATGGGCGTGATCGACCCGGCCAAGGTGGTTCGCACCGCCCTGACCGACGCCGCCTCGGTGGCCTCGATCCTGATCACGACCGAAGCGGCCGTCGCCGACGCCCCCAAGAAGGGCGGCTCCGGCGGCGCCCCCGACATGGGTGGCATGGGCGGCATGGGCGGCATGGACTTCTAAGTCCAAGTCCTCCGACGCTGAGAATGCAGAAGGGCGGGGTCGCAAGACCCCGCCCTTTTTCATGTTTCCTCCCTGCGAAGCGGGGAGGGGGACCGCGTAGCGGTGGAGGGGCTCTTGAAGTCCCAAGGGCGCCTGTGGTGCGGCTACAACCCCTCCGTCACGACGCGAAGGCGCGTCGCGCCACCTCCCCATGAAATGGGGAGGAGACGGTGTCTCAGAACTCCGAGATCGCGCCCGGCCGGCGCGAGCGGGTCTTCAGCCACATGACGCCCAAGAGGTCCGAGAAGGACGCCCGCAGCCGGCCCCAGTTGGTGTATTTCGAACGGCCGACCTCGCGGTGGCGGTGGTCCACGTCGAGGTACTGGTTCCTGAAGCCTTCGCGGATCATCAGGGCCGGCAGGTAGCGGTGGATGTGATCGAAGTAGGGCAGGCGCAGGAAGACGTCGCGGCGGAAGGCCTTCAGTCCGCAGCCGGTGTCGTCGGCGTCGTCGCCCAGTAATTTGCGGCGGATGCGGTTGGCCCAGATCGAGGCCTGGCGCTTGGCCTCGGTGTCCTGGCGCTTGGCGCGACGGCCGCCGACCAGGCCGACGTCGGCGGGGGCGGCCAGTAGGGCGTCGACCAGGCGGGGCGCATCGGCGGGCGGGTTCTGGCCGTCGCCGTCCATCGTCACGACGACCGGCGCACGGGCGGCGAGGACGCCGGTGCGGACCGCGCGGCTCTGGCCCGCATTGGTCCCATGGGCCAGGACGCGTAGCGCCGGCAGTTCGGCCATGGCGGCCTTCAGCTCGGCCAGGGTCGCGTCCCTGGAGGCGTCGTCCACGAAGATCATCTCATAGGATCGTCCGTCGAAGGCGGCGGCGATCTCGCGCGCCAGGGGCACGGCGGCGCCCGCCTCGTCATGGACGGGAACGACGACGGAAATCTCGGGTGTCTCGACGGTCATCGCCGCTCCATAGAGGATAACGACGGCTTAGGGGAGACGGCTGACGACGGCGCGGTCGCCGTGTAAGGAGTCTGGAATGAAGACTTTTGATCTGGATGGCCGCATCGCCGGCTGGCGAGGCCCGCTCCTCGCGGCCCTGCTGACGCTGATCGCGGGCTTGCCCGGCCTGTTGCTGCTGCCGCCGCTGGACCGCGACGAGAGCCGCTTCGCCCAGGCCACGTCCCAGATGCTGGAAAGCGGCGACTACGTCGACATCCGCTATCAGGACGAGCCGCGCTGGAAGAAGCCGGTCGGCATCTACTGGATGCAGGCCGTCGCCGTCGGCCTGACCTCGGATGTCGAGGATCGTGAGATCGCCCCCTATCGCATCCCGTCCCTGCTGGGCGCCATGCTGGCGGCCTGGGCCGTGGCCTGGGCCGGGTCGGCCATGCTGGGCAGCAGGGTCGGCTTCTTCGGCGGGGCCATCATGGGGGCGACCTTCCTGCTGTCGACCGAGGCGGGGATCGCCAAGACCGACGCCATGCTGTGCGGGGCGACCACCCTGGCCATGGCGGCGCTGGCGCGCATCTATATGGCGACACGGGCGGGCGAACGGCCGATCCGGCTGCACAAGCTGCTGTTCTGGATCGGCATCGGGTTGTCGATCCTGATCAAGGGGCCGATCGGGTTTCTGGTCATCGCCCTGGCCATCATCGCCCTGTCGATCTGGGACCGGAACGTGAAATGGCTCTATCGCCTCGGCTGGGGCTGGGGGCTGCCGCTGGTCGCCCTGATGGTCGGGCCGTGGGCCATCGCCATCACCATCGCCACCGACGGCGGTTTCTGGCGCGAGGCCATCGGCGGCGACCTGGCGCCCAAGATCGCAGGCGCCCACGAAAGCCACTCGGGCTTCCCCGGCATGTATCTGCTGCTGGCGCCCCTGCTGTTCTTCCCCTCGACCCTGCTGCTGCCCGCCGCGGTCTCGACCGGCTGGAGTCGACGGGCCGAGCCGGCGATCCGCTTCCTGGTCTGCTGGCTGGTGCCCGGTTGGCTGATGTTCGAACTGGCTCCGACCAAGCTGTGGCACTACACCCTGCCGACCTTCGGGGCGCTGGCGCTGCTGGCCGCCGCCGCCCTGGCCCAGCCGATCGGCAAGGTGTCGAGGATCACCGGCGCAGCGCTGGCGGCGTTTGCGGCCCTACTGGTCATCGGCATCACCGTCTATGGGCTGACGGTCTATGGCACCTCGACGGCCCAGACCTGGGCGGCGCTGACGGTGGTCATGGCGCTGGCGGCGGGGGCGATGGGGGGCTTCCTGCTGTTGAACCGGGCGCCCGTCGCGGCTCTGGTCGCCTCGCTGGCCTTCGGCATTGTGGCCCATGCGGCCCTGGCCGGCACGATCCGGCAACTTCGGCCGCTGGCTGTCGCGCCCCAGCTTGAAAAGGTGCTGGAGGCGGCTGACCTGCATCCGCGCCAAGGCCGCACGCCGGGGCCGGTGGCGATCACCGGCTTCCATGAACCCAGCTTCGTCTTCCTGACCGGGCGCGACACCGATCTCACCGACGCGCAGGGCGCGGCGGCGGCCCTGGCCGAGGGGCGTCCCGCTATCGTCGAGGGACGCGACGCGGACGCCTTCCGCGCGGCGGCGGCCCGACTGGGCGTGTCGGGGCGGGCGGTCGGGACGGTCAACGGCTTCAACTATTCGGGCGGGGACGAGGTCAACCTGATCATCTATGCGCCGCCGCCCCGGAACGGGTCGGGCGCTGGCGCCGGAGGCTCGTGATGGGCCGCTTCATCCAGATCGTCGAGGTCGGTCCGCGCGACGGGCTGCAGAACGAGAAGGCCGTGCTGGACCCTGCCGTCCGCGCCGATCTAGTGCGGCGGCTGGAAGGGGCGGGGGCGAAACGGATCGAGGCCGTCTCCTTCGTCCATCCCAAATATGTGCCGCAGATGGCCGGCGCCGAAGAGGTCATGGCCGCCCTGCCGCACGAGGCGGGCCGCAGCCGCATCGGCCTGGTGCTGAACGGCAAGGGTTATGACCGCGCGCTGGCGACCGGGGTGGACGAGGTCAATGTCTCGGTCGCGGCCACGGACGGCTTCGGCCTGAAGAACCAGGGGCTGGCGGTGAAGGATCAACTGGTCATGCTGGGCGACATCGTGGCGCGCAGGCATAATGCCGAAGCCTCCGAAGGCGCGCCGTCGCTGTCGGCCATGATCTCGTGCGTCTGGGGCTGTCCGTTTGACGGCGAGGTCTCGGTCGATCGGGTCGCGGACATGGTCGGAGCCATCGCCGAGATGGGCGTAGGCGAGATCGGTCTGGCCGACACTATCGGCGCGGGCGATCCCTGGGCGGTGACGAAGAAGGTCGAGGCGGCCAGGGCTGTAGCGCCGAACTCGACCCTGCGCCTGCACTTTCACGACACCCGCAACACCGGCCTGGCCAACGCCTATGCGGGGGTCGAGGCGGGGATCGACGTGCTGGACGCCTCCGTCGGCGGCATCGGCGGCTGTCCCTTCGCGCCGGGCGCAACGGGCAACATCGCCACCGAGGACTTGGTCTATATGCTGACGCGGGGTGGGTTCGAGACGGGCTATGACCTGGACGCCCTGATCGCTGCGGCGCGCTGGATCGGGGAGGCCATCGGCCGGCCGGCGCCGTCGGCGCTCAGCCGTGCGGGCGGATTCCCCAGGGACTGAGCCGGCGATGGCGGGCGACGAAGAACGGCGCTATTCATGATGAACAGGCGTGGCCGTCAGGTCGGGCGCGAAGAGGGACCGACCATGCTGATCGCCATTCCGCTGCTGCTGATCCCCGTGGTGCTCTACAATATCGTGGTGCTGTTCGGCGGATCGGGCGGCGGCGCGGTCGTTCAGGCGGACGCCTTGCTGCGCGATCCGCTGTTCTCGATCACCATGACTTCGGGCGCGCAATGGACGATCGGTTCGGGCGACCTGATCCTGTTCCTGGGCCTGATCCTGCTGTTCTTCGAGCTGGTGAAGTCGACGTCCAGCCAGCGGGTCGCCATCATCAATCACGCCCTGTCGATGATCCTGTTCATCGCCGTGCTGGTGGAGTTCCTGCTGCTGCCGGGGTTCGCGACATCGACCTTCTTCCTGATCGTGATCATGATCCTGCTGGACGTGCTGGCCGGCTTCATCGTGACGATCATCTCGTCCCGCAAGGATTTCGATTTCGGAACCTGATCCCCCTCCGTCAACATCGGACTTGGGTAGCTTCTCGGCCTCAAGCAGCGCGAAGCGCGGTAGGCCCTACGAAAAAGCCGTGAAGATCAGGGCCACCACGGCGACGTCGAAGAATTTGGCGGCGAGGGTGAAGACGGCGGGCATGGGCAGGTCCGGCTGAGGGCGATCTGCCTCGCCTCCAGCAAACCTCGTGCCGCCGGATCAGATGTCGGTCTTGGCCGCCTTGCCCGCCATCGGACGACGCTCGGCCGCGCCGGAATATTCGGTTCCGAGATAGGCGGAGCGCGCTGCGTCCAGCACGGGTGGGCCGCCGCGCAGGCCGCGCTTCTGGCCGCTCTGGCCCATCTGCTGGGCGACGAAGGCGGCGGCGCCCGGCTCGATCGCCGGGAGGACGGCAGCTCTTGCCGGGGCAGGCTGGGGCTCGACGACCTCGGGCGCATCGACCGGCACCAGGGCGCGTGAGGCCGAAAGGGCGCGGCGCTCGCGTTCGCGGCGGTCGCCTTCGCGACGATCCACGCGCTCCGGGCCGCCCACAGCCTGGATCCGGTCGGTCATTTGGGCTTGCCGCCCGCCAGCTTGTCGATCTGGCGGCGCATCTCGTCCATCTGGCGGCGCATCTCGTCCAGGGCGTCGGGCGCCTCGGCCGGCGGCGCCGCGTCCGGCTTGGCCTCGGGCGTCGCCGTCGGTTCGGCGCGCGGATAGCCGAAGGCCGGGAACATCTGCATGGCGCGCTCGAACATGGCCATGTTCGCCTTGGCTGTCTCCTCGATCAGGGTCGCGCCCGAGCCGGCGCCGAAGGCGCGGCCGATCTGGCTGGCGAACTGTTCCTGCTGGCGGCCGAAGTTGGCCAAGGACATCTCCAGATAGGAGGGCAGGACCCCCTGCATCGAGCCGCCGTAAAAGCCGATCAGCTGGCGCAGGAACTGGACGGGCAGCAGGGCCTCGCCCCGGCTCTCTTCCTCGAAGATGATCTGGGTCAGGATCTGGCGGGTCAGGTCGTCGTTGGTCTTGGCGTCATAGACGACGAAATCGACGCCCTCGCGCACCATGGCGGCCAGGTCTTCCAGCGTCACATAGGTGCTGGTCCGCGTATTGTAGAGACGGCGGTTCGCATACTTCTTGATGACGACCGCATTCGCCTCGTTCTTGTTTCCACCCTTGGTTTTTTCGTCAGCCACGCTTGTTCTCGCGATGTTGCAACGCGTCACTATCCCCCCTTGTGCGCCCAAGCGCCAGAGGCAGACGCCAAAGGGGATGGCGCCGCGTCAATGCGCCGGGTGTGGACGGATCAGCCGTGGCTCATGGCCGGGGCCAGGACGACGCCGACCAGAACCGCCGTCCAGTGCACCGTCGCGCCGGTGACGACGAATCCATGCCAGATGGCGCGGCGGAACTTCACGCGCGGGCTGACGAAGACGAAGACGCCGGCGGTGTAGATCAGGCCGCCGATGACCAGCAGGGCCAGGGCGACGGGATGCACCGTCTCGACCATCGGCTTCAGGGCGGCGACCGCCAGCCAGCCGAAGACGACATAGACGCCGCTCCAGAACTTGTCCGAGATTCGTGGCGCGAACAGCTTCACTCCGGCGCCCATGAAGGCCAGGGTCCAGATCAGGGTGGTGAAGCCGATGGACCACAGCCCCTCGAACCGCTGGGTCGTGAAGGGGGTGTAGCTGCCCGCGATCATCAGGAAGATGGCCGCCTCGTCCAGCCGCCGCAGCACGGGACGCGCGGCGCAGGGATTGGTCCAGTTGTAGATGGTCGAGGCCGTCAGCATGCCAACCAGGCAAAGCGCATAGATGGCCGTCGCCATGACGCCGCCGATGCCGGTATAGACGCCCGCCAGACCCGCCAGGATGATCCCGCCGACCGCCGCCAGCATCAGGCCGACGACATGGACCCACAGGTCCGCCAGTTTTTCGGCGCGGGTCGGATAGTGGTCGATCATGTCCAGCTCGTCCGGCGTGCAGACGTGGGTGACGAGACGTTTCAGCGTGCGAAGCATGGCCCTTCCAATCCGTGGAGCGCGTCTATCGTTCCCGGATAATGCGCCGACAGGATGACGATTGGCTGAATCCGGCCGGGCGCCTATCGTCGCAGGTGACGAAGACGCTGCGATGCGGCAAAACGGCCACGCAGACCTATTCAGCAGAGAGTGAAATCCCATGACCGACGTCGTCATCGTTTCCGCCGCGCGCACGCCGGTCGGTTCTTTCCTGGGCGCCCTGTCGTCCCTGCCGGCGTCGAAACTGGGCGAGATCGCCATCAAGGCGGCGCTGGAGCGGGCCGGCGTCTCGGGCGACGAGGTGGACGAGGTGATCCTGGGGCATGTGCTTCAGGCCGCCGCCGGCCAGGGGCCTGCGCGCCAGGCCGCCGTCGGCGCCGGGGTGCGCAAGGAAGCCGCCGCCTGGAGCCTGAACCAGATCTGCGGCTCTGGCCTGCGCGCCGTCGCCATCGCCGCCCAGCAGATCGCGCTCGGCGATGCGAAGATCGTCGTCGCCGGCGGCCAGGAGAGCATGAGCCAGGCGCCGCACGCGCAACAGCTGCGCAACGGTCACAAGATGGGCGACGTCGCCCTGGTCGACACCATGGTCAAGGACGGGCTGTGGGACGCCTTCAACGGCTATCACATGGGCCAGACGGCCGAGAACATCGCCGACAAATGGTCGATCAGCCGCGAGGCCCAGGACGAATTCGGCCTGGCCAGCCAGCACAAGGCCGAGGCGGCCCAGAACGCCGGCAAGTTCGACGCCGAGATCGTTCCCGTCGTCATTCCTGGCAAGAAGGGCGACGTGACGGTCGACAAGGACGAATACATTCGCCACGGCGCGACGCTGGAGCTGATGCAGAAACTGAAGCCCGCCTTCGCCAAGGACGGCAGCGTCACCGCCGCCAATGCATCGGGCCTGAACGACGGCGCGGCCGCCCTGGTGTTGATGAGCGCGGACGAGGCCAAGGCGCGCGGGTTGGAGCCGCTGGTCCGCATCGCCTCCTACGCCACGGCGGGCGTCGATCCGTCGATCATGGGCACGGGGCCGATCCCGGCGTCCAAGAAGGCGCTTGAGAAGGCGGGCTGGAGCGTCGCCGACCTGGATTTGGTCGAGTCCAACGAGGCCTTCGCCGCCCAAAGCCTGTGCGTGGTCAAGGAGCTGGGGCTCGACCCGGCCAAGGTCAACGTCAACGGCGGCGCCATCGCCATCGGCCACCCCATCGGCGCCTCGGGCGCCCGCATCCTGACCACCCTGCTGTTCGAGATGAAGCGGTCGGGCGCCAAAAAGGGCCTGGCGACGCTGTGCATCGGCGGCGGCATGGGCGTGGCGATGTGCGTGGAACGCATCTGAGGGCCGCCACGCTTTGATCCCGTCACCCTCGGGCTCGTCCTGAGGGTGACGGGACCTTGCTTTATGGGTTCTCTCGACCTCCGCTAGTCCGCCGGATACTCGAACGGATCGCTCGGCGTCGGCTGGGTCGGCAGCGGCATGCGCGGCAGGGGCTCGTCGCGGTTGGCGGCGTTCAGCAGGAAGCTGGCCAGGATGACGGCCGACTGACGCAGGTCCTCGGCTTTCAGATGGTCGTAGCTGTCGATGCTGGTGTGGTGCAGGCGGCTGGAATAGTCGAGCGGGTCCTGGATGAACTGATAGCCGGGCACGCCGACCGACTGCATATAGACGTGGTCGGTGCCGCCCGAGTTGCGCAGGGACACCGTCGTCGCGCCCATGCTGGCGAACGGCGCCAGCCATTCCTGGAAGATCGGGGCGGCGGCGACATTGCCCTCGGCGTTGATGCCGCGGATCTTGCCCGAGCCGTTGTCCAGATTGAAATAGGCGACCAGATCGCGATAGCCGGCGCGCGGCTCGATCGGCCAGCGGCTGCGCCAGGTGCGATTGTTCGACAGGCCCGCCAGCGCCGGATCGTTCGACGGCGCCCGCGTCGCCAAATGCCGGTCCACATAGGCCAGCGAGCCCAGGATGCCCTGCTCCTCGCCGTTCCACAGGGCGAAACGGATGGTGCGCTTGGGCCGTACGTTCAGGGCCTTCAGGATGCGCGCGGCCTCCATGACCACCGCGCTGCCGGCGGCATTGTCCACGGCGCCGTCCGAGGCGACCCAGCTGTCCAGGTGGGCGCCGGCCATGACGTATTCGGTCCCGCGCGCCGTGCCGGGGATGTCGGCTAAAATGTTGTAGGCGTTGACGTCCTCGTCGTGGAACCGGACCTCGCTGTTCAGCTCCAGCGTCGGGGGCGCATCGGTCAGGGCCAGGCGCGCCAGGCGGCGATAGTCCTCGGCCGCCAGCTCCATCCCCGCCAGTTTCGGCGTGGCGCCGACCTGATAGGTGTAGCCCGTGCCGTGCAGCAGGCCGCCGTCGCGCTGGGAAATCCGCACCCAGGCCAGAGCGCCCTGTTCGACCAGGAAGGCGTCCAGTTCATTGGCGAAGTTGACGGTCTTCAGCGAGCGTTCGATGGCGGCCGGCGAATGCTGCGGCTGGTTATAGACGTTGCGCTCGGCCAGCTCTGCGCTGGTCCAGCGGCGGAAGGCCGGCTCGGTCGGCTCCGACCCCGTGCCGGGTTGAGACAGCATGACGATCTTGCCCGACAGCTTGCCGCGCCATTTGTCGAAGTCCTCGACCTTGGAAATCGGAGCCACGATGACGCCGCCGCTGATCGTTCCATTGGTCGAAGGCGTCCAGGCCACCGGAATGGCGCGCAGGTCCAGCGGCCGCGGCGCGGTCATGCGGGCGCTGGAGCGGACGATGGACCAGCCCCGGCCGAACTCGAACCCTTCGGCCCGGACGTTGGACAGGCCGTAGTCGGTGAACTGCGCTTGAGCCCACCGTTCGGCCTCGCGCATCTGCGGCGAGTTGGTCATGCGCCCGCCGATCCGGTCGGTCAGATAGGCGGCGGTCTGCATCACCTGGCTGTGGTTCAGCCCCTGGTCGATGATGCCGTTGACGGCGACCCGGTCCACCGACTGGGCGGCGACCGGCGTGGCGAGAAGGGCGGCGGCGGATACGAAGGCGAGCAGACGCGACATGAGTTCCCCTGATCTGAACAGGGGCGCATCTGATGTGATCCGGTCGCGGAGTGCAAACTGCAAACGTCGCCCCGATCGCGACGATCAGCCCCAGGGGCCGCGCGGTTCCGTCGGCGTCGCGGGAACACCGGTGGTCGAGGTCGTGAAGCCGGCGGCGGGCCGAGGCTGGGCCAGGTCCGGCGTTCGCGGGCGCGGCTGCATCCCCATCTTGGCGCCCAACTCCAGCAGCGCCTTGACGCGATTGAGCGTCGCCGGGTGGGTCGAGAACAGGTTGTCGGCCCCGCGACCCGCCAGCGGATTGATGATGAACATCTGGCCCGAGGCCGGATTGCGCTCGGCCGTCTGATTGGTGATCCGCTTGGCGTAGGCGTCGATCTTCTGCAGGGCGCTGGCCAGGGCCTGGGGATCGCCCGCGATCTCGGCGCCGACGCGGTCGGCCTCGTATTCGCGGCCCCGGCTGATCGCCATCTGCACCAGGCCGGCGGCCATGGGCGCCAGGATCATCAGGGCCAGGGTTCCGATGATCCCGCCCGGCCGTTCGCGGTCGTCTCCGCCGCCAAAGAACAGGGCGAAGTTGGCCAGGGCCGCGATGGCGCCGGCGATGGTCGCCGTCACCGTCATGATCAGGGTGTCGCGGTTCTTCACATGGGCCAGCTCGTGCGCCATCACCCCGCGCACCTCTTCCCGCGTCAGCATGTCCAGCAGGCCGGTGGTGGCGCAGACGGCCGCGTTCTCGGGATTGCGGCCTGTTGCGAAGGCGTTGGGCTGGTCGTTGGGAATGATGGCGACCTGGGGTTGGGGCAGGCCGGCGTCGCGGGCCATCTGGCGCACATCGGCGACATAGTTCCTGACCACGGCGTTGGGATGCTGCTCGTCGACCGGCTGGGCCCGGTACATCCTCAGCACGATCTTGTCGGCGTTCCAGTAGCTGAACATGTTCATCCCGCCTGCAAACAACAGGGCGATCGCCATGCCGGTCGCGCCGCCGATCAGGTAGCCGACGCCTGTGAACAGGGCCGTCATCGCCGCCAGCAGGATGAAGGTCTTCAGGTGATTCATCGCGGTTCCGTCACCCGATCCGGCCGCTGTGTCTGGCGTCACGGGTTTGATCCTCTATTTGAGAGAAGGCGCATCAAGCCTCAAGGGAGCCGCCCTGTGACCGAACATCCCACCCCCGGCCCGGACAACGACGCCGAAACGGCCTCTGCCGCCCCCGCCTTCAACGCCGATGTACCCCACGCCACGCCCGAACGCCCCGTCAGCGAGGCCGCCCGTCGCGCCCTTCAGGAGGCGGCCGATCGTCGCGCGCACCAGGAGGCGGTGCAGGCGGACACGGAATACGGCGGCCCGTCCGGTCCCGAACCGACCCGTTTCGGCGACTGGGAAAAGAAGGGGTTGGCGGTCGATTTCTGACCTTCTGGTCCAGCCGGCGCGGGTAAAAGGGTTAACGGCGCCTTAAGAAACAGGCACCGGATTTGCCAGTGCAGGGACAACTCAGAGGAGTCTGTCCCGTGACGATACAGTCGATAATCACTGCCGCATCGGCGGCTCTGCTGCTCTCGGCAGCGCCCGCTCTCGCCGGAGGGCCCGGAGGCCACGGCGGCGGCTATGGCGGCGGCCATGGCGGTCAACCCGGCGGCTGCGGCGGCGGATGCGGTGGAGGCGGCTACCAGGGCGGTGGCGGCCATTACGGCGGTGGCGCCTACAACGCCAACCACAACGTCAATGTGAACGTGAACGGCGGGGCCTACGCCAACGCCAATGCGAACGCCTATGCGGGCGCCTCCAGCTATTCGGCGATCAACGCCCGGTCCTATTCCAGCTCGTCCAGCTTCCAGCGCGGCTATGTCGGCGGCGGCACGACCTATGTCGGCAGCGGCGGCTATTCGGACGGCTATTACGGCGGTGGATACGGAGGCGGCGTGAGCACGACGTCGGTCCTGGTCGGCCGTCCGCCTGTCAGCGCGCCGGTCGGCTATCCCGTCTATGGCTTCGGCCGCGACTATATCGGCTGGCGTCCGTATCAGCAGGGCCGCCCGGCGGACTGCAACTGCCGCCCGCCCGTTCGCCCGCCGGTGCGTTACGAACAGCGCTATGAGCAGCATTACGAGCAGGGCTACGTCGATCAGCCGCCGGTCTATGTCCAGGGCCCGCCGGTCCAGGTCGCGCCGCAGCGCATCTATGTCGCGCCTTCGCAGGTGAACTTCGCGCCGCCCCAGATCGAAATGGGACCGCCCACCTATATCGAGCAACCGCCCATCTATGTGCAGGCGCCGCCGGTCAACATCGGGCCTCAGCGCGTCCAGGTCGCCGCGTCTCAGGTGAACATGGCCCCGCCGCAGATCGAGACGGGCGGTCCCGTCTATGTCGATCAGGCCCCGGTCTATGTGCAGTCGGCCCCGGTCAACATCGGCCCGCAACGCATCCAGGTCGCCCCCGGCCAGGTCAACATGGCCCCGCCCCAAATCGAGACCGGCGGCCCGGTCTATGTCGATCAGTCGCCCGTCTATGTGCAGTCCGCGCCGGTCAACGTCGCCCCGGCCCAGATCTACGTCGCCCCGCCGGAGGTGAACACCATGCCTCCGCCTCCCCCTCCGCCGCCGTCAGGCTACTACGGCGATCTGCCGCCGCCCGAAGCGCCCGCGCCACACGCGCCGCCGCGCCACGGCTATGCCCAGGAGCCGGGCGAGCGGGGCTGATCGCCCCGCGATAGGACAACCTAAGACGAAAGGTCGCCCTGGTCTGTCTCAGATCAGGGCGATCTGCTGTGCGATCTCTTGCGCCGCCGCGCGGGGATCGGCCGAGGCCGTGATCGGCCGGCCGATGACCAGATGGGTGGCGCCGGCTTCAAGAGCCGCCTGCGGGGTCGCCGCTCGCGCCTGGTCGTCCAGCGCCGCGCCGACCGGCCGAACGCCCGGCGTCACGATCAGGAAGTCCGGCCGCCCCGCCGCGACGGCCAAGGCCCGCACGCGCGCCGCCTCGTGCGGGCTGGAGACGACGCCGTCGATGCCGGCGTCCAGCGCCTGACGCACGCGTCGCTCCACCAGTTCGCCCGGCGACAGGCTGTGGTCGTCGGCCGACAGATCCTCGGCCGTCAGACTGGTCAGGACCGTGACGCCCAGCACCTTCATGTTCGACCCGGCGGCCCCGCGCGCCGCCGCCGCCATCACCTGCGGTCGCGCATGGACGGTCAGCAGATCGCAGTCGGCGTCCGCCAGGTTGGCCGTCGCCTTCTCCACCGTCGCGCCGATGTCATGCAGTTTCCAGTCCAGGAAGATCTTGCGCCCTTGCGCCTTCAGCTCGCGCGCCAGGTCCATGCCCCCGACCGCGAACAGCTGGAGTCCGATCTTGTAGAAGCCCACGGCGTCCCCGATCCGCGTGACCAGGGCGGCGGCCTCAGACGTCGTCGGCACGTCCAGGGCGCAGATGATCCGTTCGTCAGGTGCGCGATTGGGCGTCGCTGTGTTGGTCTGGGTCATCGACGGACTCGCGCTTAGCGGCTATGCCGGACATGAGGGCGCGTCGGCAGGGCGGCGTGATGGATTGAGGGCGAGGGCAGGCGATGAACGCAGTCGATTTGGGTGTCAACCTGTTCGTGACCCTGTTCGCCCTGCTGGACCCGATCGGCAATCTGCCGATCTTCGCCGCCGCGACGGCGGGCGCGACCTTGCGTCAGCGAATTTCCGTCTCGGCCCTGATCTGCGCCTTCGCCGCCGTCTTCCTGGCCTTCTTCCTGTTCACGGGCCTTGGCCTGCTGCAGTTCTTCGGCATTTCGCTGGCGGCGTTCCGCATCGCCGGGGGCATTCTGCTGCTGTTCCTGGGTCTGGACATGGCGCGCGGCGACTTCCTGGCCATGTTCGCCGACAAGGACGCCCTGGCCGACACCAAGGACGTGCGCGGCTATGCCCGCCGCCGGTTCCAGCGCCTGGTCGTGCCCTTCGCCATTCCGCTGATGATCGGCCCCGGCGCCATATCCGCCGTCATCATCCAGGCGGGCGAGGCGGCCAAGCTGGGTTATGCGGGGACCATGGGGTCGCTGGCCGCCATCACCGCCGCCTGCGCCGTCTCCTTCGTCTGTTTCGCCCTGACCGGGTCGCTCAGCCGCCTGCTGGGCGAGGTCGGCATGGCCATCATCGTGCGCGTGCTGGGTCTGATCCTGTGCGCCCTGGCGATCCAGTTCATCCTGCTGGGTCTGGGCGAGGCCATTCCCGGCATGATCTCCGGCGCGGTGACGACGCCCTATCCGGCGGCGAAGTAGGCTTCAGTCCTCTTCGTCCTCGATGGCGTGGATGTCGTCGTCGGTCAGGCCCAGGTGGTGGCCGATCTCGTGGATCAGGACGTGGGCGATCAGTTCGGCGATCCCCACGTCGCCGCGCTCGCACCATTCGTCCAGGATCGGGCGGCGGTAGAGGAAGACCCGCGACGGCTCGGCCGCCGGCCCCAGACTGTCGCGCCGACCGATGTCCACGCCGTGATACAGGCCCGTCAGCTCGAACGGATCCTCGATCTCCATCTCCGCCAGCGTCGCCTCGTCGGCGAAGTCGTCGATGCGGATGACCACCTCGCCCGCCGCCTGTCTGAAAGGCCCCGGCAGGGCGTCGAACGCCTCTTGCGCCAGCCTGGCGAAGTCGTCGAGGGAGGGGGCGATCGCGTCGGTCATGACTGCGATATCGCGGTCCCTAGGGGGCGGCGCAACGGGGCGCGATGACGCGATCACGAGACTGCCGCTTTTTCGCGCGCTTGGGGTATGGTTACCGAATCGGGGCGCAGACCTTTCTCCAGGGACACGAATGGCCGAGGCCGACATCGCCTATGTCGCCACAGCGGGCGCAGCCGGACTGGCCATGGCCGTCAGCGCCTGGGCCTTGCTGCTGCGCGGACGGCTGAACGAGACGGCGATCCAGGCCGAGCGCGAGCGGGTCGAGGCCCTGGCGGACCTCAGCCGTCACGACGCCATGCTGCGCGCTTTCGACGACGTCAGCCTGGCCCTGACGCCGGCCGGCGAGGCGGCCGGCGCGCCCATCGGCTCGGCCGAACTGATCGCGCGGCTGGCGGGCGACAGCGACGAGGTCGGGGCCGCCGTTCTGGCCAAGCTCAAGATCACCCATGACGCCCTGATCGAGGCCCTGGTGCAGTCGGGCCAGGCGTTCGAAGGTTTGGTCGCGCTGGACGACGTCGAGCCGTGGCGGATCGAGGGGCGGGTCGCGGGCGGTTCGGCCTGGCTGCGGCTGTCGCCCGCGTCGCGCTTCACCCTAACCGGCGCCGATGCGACCGAAAGCGGCCTGGCCATGCTGGGCGACGCCTCGCCCATGCCGACCTGGGTCGTGGACGGGACCGGAAAGCTGGCCTGGGCCAACCGCGCCTGGTTGGCCGAGATCAACGCCGAAACCATCGAAGCCGCCATCGAGGAAGGCCTGTCGTTCGACCGCGGGGCGGACGCCCTGGTCGCCGAGGCCGCGCGGCTGGGCGTGCGCCAGGAAGGCTTCCGCTGGACGACCGGCGGGGGGGCGCGCCGCGCCTGGCGCATCATCGCGGAACCGGCGGGCGGCGGGGCCGTCACCGCCTTCGCCATCGAGGTGACCGAGGCGGAAGAGACGCGCGACACCCTGCGCCGCCACGTCGAAGCCCATGACGAGACGCTGAACCATTTGGCCGACGCCGTCGCCATCTTCGGCCCGCAAAAGCGCCTGGCCTTCCACAACACCGCCTTCCAGACCCTGTTCGACATCGACGCGGCATGGCTGGACGAACGCCCGACCCATGCCGAGCTTCTGGACCGCCTGCGCCAGCGTCGCAGCCTGCCCGAGGTGGTCGATTACGCGGGCTGGAAGGCGCGCGAGCTTGAGTTCTATGGCGCGTCCGAGGCCTCGCCGGACGACAGCTGGTCGCTGCCGGACGGGCGCACCCTGCGCGTCGTGCGCCAGCCGCACCCGCTGGGCGGCATATTGCTGATCTTCTCGGACATCACCGACGAACTGAAACTGCGCAGCCGGTTCAACGCCCAGATCCAGGTTCAGCGCGCGACCCTGGACAAGCTGAACGATGCGGTCGCCGTGTTCGGCTCGGACGGTCGGCTGAGGCTGCACAACGAGGCGTTCGAGACCTTCTGGAACCTGTCGGTCGACCGGATCGCGGCGGCGTCGGACTTCGACGCCCTGGCCGAACTGTGCAAGGCGGTGCTGCCCGATCCGGCCCTGTGGCTGGGGCTGAAGGCGCGCGTCGCCGATCCCGATCCCGAGAGCCGCGTGGCGATCTCAGGCGAAGGCCGCACCGTCGATGGACGCGTCGCCGCCTGGCAGACCCGCCCCCTGCCGGACGGCGCGACCCTGGTCGCCTTCTCGGATGTGACCGCCCGGCGCGGCCTGGAACAGGCCCTGGTCCAGCGTGAACAGGCTCTGGCCGAAAGCCAGGCGCTGAAACGCGAGTTCGTCGGCAGCGTCTCCTATGAGCTGCGCACCCCCCTGACGACCATCGTCGGCTATTCCGAACTGCTGGAGACCATGGGCGACCTGCCCGAGCGCAGTCGCCAGCACGCCGGCGCCATCCGCATCGCCGCCAGCCAGCTGGCCCGCTCCATCGACGATGTGCTGGACATGGCCCAGATCGACGCCGGCGAGATGGAGCTGTCTCTGGGCGACATGCGCGTCAGCGATCTGCTGAACCAGGCAGCCGAGAAGGTTCGTGCGCGGGTCGAGGGACGCGGCGCGACGCTGACCGTCTCGTGTCCCGCCGACCTCAAGCCGATCCGCGCCGACGAGCACCGCATCGGTCAGGCCCTGGATCATCTGCTGGAAAACGCCGCCCGCGCCGTGTCCGAGGGCGGGGCGGTCGAGCTGAAGGCCGAGACCGGCCCGTCCGAAATCCGCCTGACCGTGTCCGACACCGGGCGCGGCATCCCCTATCACCTGCAGGCCCATGTCTTCGACCGCTTCGTGCGGCGCGAACGGGGCGGCCCCGGCGTCGGCCTGGCCCTGGTCAAGGCCCTGGTCGAACTGCACGGCGGCTGGGCCGAGGTGGAAAGCGAGCCCGGCAAGGGCGCCGCCTTCATCCTGCACCTGCCGCTGGGCGCCGCGACCACCGCCGCCGCGCCCGAGCTTCAGCTGGAACTCTAGCGCCGCGACGCTTTCGACGCATCGCGCGCCGGGCCGAACTCGGCGCCTGCGTTCCATTCCGGCCATTGATCGCTGTCCGCCAGCTCGCGTCCGACGGCGTAGATCAGGGCCACGTCTGCGGCTGCGGCGTCCATTTTCCAGGTCGCATCCCATTCGTCCGTGGGCTGATGATAGCGGTTCTGGACATAGTCTCGGCTGGCGGCGCTGGCGCCTGTGAAGCCCGCCGCCGGGAACAGGGCCGGCACGCCGCGCAGGGCCAGGGGGAAATGGTCGGAGCGATAGAAGGCCCCGGCCTGGGGCGCAGGGTCGGCGATCAGGGTGCGGCCGGCTTCCGTCGCGTGGCGCGCCAGAACATCGTCCAGCTGGTTCTTGCCCTTGCCGATGACCACGACATTGGAGTCGATCTCGGTTCCCGGCAGCAGGCTGTCGACGTTGATGTTGGCGACCGTCGTTTCCAGCGGCCAGACCGGATTGGCGGCGTAATAGGTCGAGCCCAGCAGGCCCGCCTCTTCGCCCGACCAGGCGGCGAAGACGACCGACCGTTTGGGGCGCGGACCGTCGGCGAAGGCGTGGGCCAGCTCCAGCAGGGCCGCGACGCCGGTCGCATTGTCCACTGCCGCGTTATAGATCTTGTCGCCCTGGGCGTTCGGGGTGCCGACGCCGTAGCCGTCCCAGTGGGCGCCGTACATCACGGTCTCGTCCGGGCGTTCGGCGCCGGGGATGCGGGCGATGACGTTCTTGGTCTCCACCTTGTCGGCGATCTGGCCGAAGTCCACGCTCATGGTCAGGCCGGGCAGGACGACGGGCTTGAAGTGGGCGCTGCGGGCGCTGTCCTTCAGGGCGGCGAAATCCAGGCCGGCGGCGGTGAACAGTTCTTCGGCCTTGGCGCGCTGGATCCAGCCCTGGAAGGGCGCGCGCTCGGCGTCGGGATCGGCGCGGACGATGTCGAACTTGGGCGCGGCGGACGAATTCTGCAGCGTGGACCAGCCGTAGCCGGCGCCTTCAGTCTCATGCACCACCAGCACGCCCGCGGCGCCGCGACGGCCCGCCTCCTGGAACTTGTAGGTCCAGCGGCCATAGAAGGTCATGGCGTTACCGTCGAACTTTCCGGCGACGGGATCGCCTTCGGGGGCCTGGAAGTCGGGATCGTTGACCAGGACGACGATGACCTTGCCGCGCACGTCCACGTCCTTGAAATCGTCCCACTGGCGCTCCGGTGCGGTCGCGCCATAGCCGACGAAGACCACGGGCGCGTCGGTCACGGTGATGTGGTCGGTCGGGCGGTCGCTGGAAACCAGCACGTCAGGCCCGCGTTCCAGGTTGATCCTCCTGCCGCTGACGGTCGCGGCGACAGTCGCCGGTCCGTCCTGGCGCGTGCGCGACAGGTGGGCGACCTGGACGAAGGCGCCGTCCGGCCCGCCGCCCTGGGCGCCCGCAGCGCGGAACTGTTCGACCAGCCAGGCGACGGTCTTCTCCTCGCCGGGAGAGGCGGGGGCGCGGCCCTCGAACTCGTCCGAGGCCAGGACCCGCACCGATTCGTTCATCCGCGCGGCGTCGATGTTCGGCGCGGCCTCCTGCGCCAGGGCGGGGGAATAGGCCATCATCAGGGCGAGGGTAGAAACGGCGGCCTTGAGACAGAGGGGGGCGTGGCGCATCGGGAACTCCTAAATCGAACCGCCCGACCCTGCCGTTCTCAGTCCCGGCTGTCGAGCCAGTCGATGACGCCGGCTGCGGCGACCACGCCTGAGGCGAAGCTGGCCTGAAGCAGATAACCGCCGGTCGGCGCCTCCCAGTCCAGCATCTCGCCGGCGACGAAGACGCCCGGTCGCGCCTTCAGCATCAGCCGTTCGTCCACGCCGTCCAGCGCGACGCCGCCCGCCGAGGAAATGGCCCGTTCCAGCCCCTGCACGCCCGTCAAGGTCAAAGGCGTGGCCTTGATCCGTTCGGCGATGGCGCGGGGCGAGGCGGGCAGGGGGCCGGCTTCGTACAGCAGGGCGACGGCGGCGGGATCGAGCCCGACCGCCTTGCGCAGATGGTTCGACAGGCTGGCCTTGCCGCGCGGCTTCGACAGCCGGTCGGTCAGCTTGCCGACCGCCACGTCCGGCTTCAGGTCGATCTGGATATCGGCGCGGCAGTCCGTCTCGACCGTCGTCCTCAGCGCGGCGGACAGCGCATAGATAGCGCCGCCTTCGATGCCGTAGCGGGCGATCATCGCCTCGCCGCGCGCCGTCCGGTCGCCATGGGTGACGGCGACGCCCTTCAGAGGCTGGCCGGCGAAGCGGTCACGGAACAGGGGGGACCATGCGACGTCGAAACCGACATTGGCGGGTCGGAACGGCGTAACGGATGCGCCGGCCGCTTCGAGCCACGGCGCCCAGACCCCATCCGAACCCAGACGCGGCCAGCTGGCGCCGCCCAGGGCCAGAACCACGGCGTCAGGCCGTTCCAACCGTTCGCCGTCCGGTGTCTCGAACGCCAGCGCCCGGTCGCGCCAGCCGACCCAGCGCGACCGGGTGCGGATCTCGACGTTCAGTTCGCTCAACCGCGCCAGCCAGGCCCGTACGAGGGGCGAGGCTTTCATCGCCCTGGGAAACACCCGGCCGCTGGATCCGACGAAGGTCTCCTGTCCCAGGGCCTCGACCCAGGCGGTCAGGTCGGTAGGCGTGAACCGGTCGATCCAGGCGGCGGCCGTCGGCTGGGCCGAGCCATAGCGGGTGGTGAAACGGTCCAGCGGTTCCGAATGGGTTAGGTTCAGCCCGCCCCGACCGGCCATCAGCATCTTGCGGGCGACCGACGGCATCCGCTCGTGCACCACCACGGTCGCTCCCGCTTGCGCCAGCCGCTCAGCGGCCATCAGTCCGGCGGGACCGGCGCCGATCACATGGACAGTTCGGGAGGGCGTCGGGCGAGGGGACTGTTGCATGGCGTCGCTTTGCGCGCTTGCGGCGGCGCTGGCTATAGGCAGCAGCGTCGCTATGTTCCGTACCATGAGCGTTGCATTCACCCGCGAAGAAGATCTCGAAGCCACCGCCGCCGACCTGGCGGACCGCCCCATCTCGCCCCATCCCAATCTGGTCACGCCTGAAGGGCTGGCGATGATCGAGGCCGAACTGGCCTCCGCGCGCGCGGCCTATACCGCCGCCCAAATGAAGGGCTCCATCGAGAGCGACCGCACCGCCATGGCGCGCGCGACGCGGGATCTGCGCTACTGGTCCGCGCGCCGGGCCTCGGCCCAGCTGGTGGAGCCGACGGAGAACGACGGCGCCGTGCGGTTCGGCGGCTCGGTCTCGATCGAACGCGAGGACGGTCGCGCCCAGACCTGGCGCATCGTCGGCGAGGACGAGGCCGATCCGGCCGCCGGCTCGGTCAGCCATGTCTCGCCCTTGGCCCGCGCCGTCGTGGGCAAGCGGGTCGGCGACGAAGTTATGGTGGCGGGCCAGTCGGCGGAGATCGTCGCCGTCAGCTAGGCTTTAGGGCTAGGCTTCCTCGTCGCCCAGCATGTCGCGCATCATGTCCAGGATTAGCTTTTGCTTGCGCGGCGGCAGGCGTGGCGCGAGGCGGCTGATCTCGACGCTGTTCTTCGTCGGCTTGTGTTCGTGGTCGAAGGCGGGCGCCGCCTCTTCGGCCAGACCCGGCTGGGCGCCGGCGTAGCCTTCGAAGAAGAAGGGGATGCCGACCTTCATGAAGTCGGCCATTTCGAACAGTTTCGAGGCCGAGACGCGGTTGGTGCCCTTCTCGTACTTTTGCACCTGCTGGAAGCTGACGCCGACGGCCTTGGCCAGGGCGGTCTGGGTCAGGCCCAGGTCCAGACGCTTTTCCTGAACGCGACGGCCGACATGGCGATCGACGGGATGCGGATCCTCGTCCTTCTCACGCGCCATCGCCGTTTCCCTGCTTCAGATCGCCAACCGATTCGAGCGAACCCTAGATCGTAAAATTAACGGCCACAAGGATAGGAGGAACGCGGTTAGCGCAGCCAAGAAGAACGGCCAGTCGCCGAACCGACCATAGGGGGTGATGCCGGTCGGGCGCGGCAGCGGCGCGTCGATCACACCCATGACGCCCGGGTCCAGCCGTTGGCCGTCCACGATCCTGCCCCAGGGGTCGATCATGGCCGAAATCCCCGTCGGCGTGGCCCGCGCGATGGGCAGGCCGGTCTCGATGGCGCGATAACTGGCCAGGTTCAGGTGCTGGCGCGGGCCGGATGTGGCGCCGAACCAGGCGTCGTTGGACGCATTGACGATCCACTCGGGCCGCCCCGCCGCGCCGGGCGTGAAGCCGGGGTAGAGGCTCTCGTAGCAGATCAGCACCTGGGCCGGAGGTGCGCCGGGGAAGGAGATCGGCGCCGGCGTGGGCCCGGCGGAAAAGTCGCTGGGCATATGCACCAGGCTGCGCAGGCCGATGGCGGTCATGATCGACCCCAGCGGCAGGTATTCGCCGAACGGCACCAGCCGGTGCTTGTCATAGACGGCGGCGACCCTCAGGCCCGCCCCGCCTTCGTCGGCCAGGGCGAACAGGCTGTTGTAATAACGGCCGCCCTCCGGCGCCCTTGGGTCCGCCTCGCCGCGCGCCAGACCCATCAGCAGGGTCTGTCCGGGCCGCAAGGCGCCGGCTATGGCCTGGGCGTCGGCCGAGGCGAAGACATCGTTGGCGGAGGCCGGCAGTGCGCCCTCGGGCCAGACCACGACATCGGGCGTGCGCGCCGCCGCCTGACCCGTCAGGGCGACGTAACGATCGACGATGGAGCGATAGGCCTCGGGCGACCATTTGGTCTCCTGCTTCACATCGGCCTGAACCAGCCGCACGACCGTGTCGGTGAACTGCAGATCCGATTGCGCCAGCCTGACCGCGCCGAACGTGCCGACGCCGATCAGAGCCAGCGCGCCCAGGCCGGCGGAAATCAGGCGGCTACGCTTCGCGCCGGGCCCGATCAGGGGCGCGAAGGCCGCCGTCGCGGCGACGGTGACGAGGCTCAGTCCATAGACGCCGACGACCGAGGCGAACTGGGACATGCCGCCGCCCGCACGCCAGGTCGCGCCAGCCGGATTCCAGGGGAAGCCCGTCAGCACATGGCCGCGCAGCCATTCGGCGGCGCAGAACAGTGTGGCGAACAACAGCACCCGCACCGCGCCCAGCGGCGCCCAGCGGCGATACAGGGCCGTCGCCGTCCCCCAGAACAGACCCAGGCCAGCGGGCAACAGGCTGGCGGCGAAGGGCGCCATCCACGCCTGTTCGGGATTGACGAAGAAGGCCTCGGCCACCCACCAGCAGCCCACGAAGAAATAGGCGAAGCCCGCCAGCCACCCCATCCAGAAGGCGCCGCGCACCGTGTCCGACCGCTCCGACAGGATCATCAGCAGCGGATAGCCCAGCAAGCCGATCAGCACGCCGAACGGGGGATGGGCGAAGGCGGTCCCGGCCCCGGCCAGCAGCGCCAGGACGATACGGATCAGACGCCACGTCAGGGCGCGTTTCTTGTCGGGCAGGGCCCGGATCGGGGCGGCGAAACGGTCCAGCAGGGCGTCGGGAAACATGGGGTCAGTCCTGCTGCTCGGATGCGTAAGGGTCGGCGACGCCGATCTGGGCCAGGATCTCGCGCTCCTCGGCTTCCATCTCCTCGGCCTCGGCGTCGTCCTCGTGGTCGCGGCCCAAGAGGTGCAGCACGCCGTGAACGACCAGATGGCTCAGATGGTCGGCCAGGGTCTTGCCCTGGGCCTCGGCTTCAGTCGCGCAGACGCCGTAGGCCAGGACGATGTCGCCCAGATGCGGGGCGGCGTTTTCCGGCGCGGGGAAGGACAGGACATTGGTCGGCTTGTCCTTGTCGCGAAACCGGGCGTTCAGCTCGCGAACGGCGTCGTCGTCGGTCAGCAGGACGACGATGTTGCCCTCCACCGTGCCCTGCGCGACCCGCGCCGCGCGTTCGACGATCGCCTCGGCATCCGGCAGGGCGCCGGTCCAGGCCTCAGCCTCGACTTCAATCTCGATCATGCGGGGTCTTCGAGGTCCGGGGCCGGACGTCCTTTCGCGGCGTCGGCGTCATAGGCGCGCACGATCCGCTCGACCATGGCGTGACGCACCACGTCCGAGGCCTCGAACTTCAGGACGCCGACGCCCTTGACCCCGTCCAGGATGCGCAGGGCGTGGGCCAGGCCGGAATCGCGCGGGTTCAGCAAGTCGATCTGCGACGGATCACCCGTCACCACCATCCGTGCGCCTTCGCCCAGGCGCGTCAGCACCATCTTCATTTGCAGCCGGCTGGTGTTCTGGGCCTCGTCGACGATGACGAAGGCGTGGCTGAGGGTACGGCCGCGCATGAAGGCGATGGGGGCGGCTTCGATCTCGCCCTTGTCGCGGCGGCGCTGCACGTCCTCGGCGCCTAGGATGTCGTTCAGCGCCTCCCAGATCGGGGCCAGATAGGGATCGACCTTCTCGTTCAGATCGCCGGGCAAGAAACCCAGCTTCTCGCCCGCCTCGACCGCAGGGCGGGTGATGACCAGACGGTCCACCTGTCCCCGCCGAAGCAGCGAGGCGCCGTAAGCCGCCGCCAGGAAGGTCTTGCCGGTGCCGGCCGGGCCGACGCCGAAGCTGAGTTCGCACCGCCCCAGCATGTCCAGATAGGCGGCCTGGGCCTTGGTCTTGGGCACGATGGAGCCGCGCTTGCCGCCCGGAAGCGACACGCCCGCCGCCGCCATGCCGGGCGTGCCCTTGCCGCCGCGCGCCTGACCCAGGGCCGCGCGCACGTCGGCCTCGGTAACCTCGGCGCCCAGGGCCGCGCGCTTGGCCAGGTCCTCGATCACCTGGCGCGCATCGGTGCGGTCGCGCGTGCCGCCGTTGACCGAGACCCCGCCGCCCGGCGCCTCGACCAGCACCTTGAAGGCGTCCTCGATCAGGGCGACGTGACGGCTGTTCGGCCCGACGACCGCACGCAGCTCGGCGTCATTCAAAGGGACGAATTCGGACTCACGCGCCATCAAGCAGCCTTTTGCTGGGAACTGAGACGACCCATCAGACTGTTCTGCTGGCCCGCAACGATCTCGACCGGAACGATCTGGCCGATCAGATGATCCGCGTCGTCGACGTGGACCGATTGCAGATATGGGGATCGACCGATGGCTTGGCGACGGTGGCCGTGTCGGCCGGGCTTGTCGAACAGCACATTCAGGGTCCGGCCCGCCTGGGCGAGGTTGAATGCGGTCTGCTGTTCGGTCAGCAGGGCGATCAGCCGGTGCAGTCGTTCCTTGGCGACCTCCGGCTCGACCTGTTTGCTCATGCCCGCCGCCGGCGTGCCGGGACGCGGCGAATAGGCGAAGGCGAAGGCCCCGGCGTAGTTCACGCGCCGCACCAGATCGAGCGTGTCCTCGAACTCCCGATCCGTCTCACCGGGGAAGCCGACGATGAAGTCGCCCGCGATGGCGATATCCGGCCGTGCAGTGCGGATGCGGTCGATCAGGTCGAAATATTTCTGACGCCCGTGCTTACGGTTCATCGCCCGCAGGATCCGGTCCGACCCCGCCTGAACCGGCAGGTGCAGATAGGGCATCAAGGCGTCCAGATCGCCATGGGCGGCGATCAACTCATCAGCCATGTCGTTGGGATGGCTGGTCGTATAGCGGATGCGGTCCAGGCCGGGGATCGCGGCCAGGGCATAGGCGAGTTCCGCCAGGGTCGCCTTCTTCCCGTCCGGCCGTTCGCCGTCATAGGCGTTGACGTTCTGACCCAGCAGAGTGACTTCGCGCACCCCGCGCCCGGCCAGGCGCCGCGCCTCTTCCAGCACCGAGGCCAGCGGCCGCGACCATTCGGCGCCGCGCGTATAGGGCACGACGCAGAAGGTGCAGAACTTGTCGCAGCCTTCCTGCACCGTCAGGAAGGCGGTCGGCCCCTCGGTGAAGCGCGTGGCGGGCAGGGCGTCGAACTTGTCGTCGGGGGCGAAGTCGGCGCCGATCCGCTCGCCCCGCGCCCGCGCTGTGCGGGTCAACAGTTCGGGCAGCTGGTGATAGGCCTGGGGACCGACGACGATGTCCACGGCGGGCTGGCGACGCATGATCTCCTCGCCCTCGGCCTGGGCGACGCAGCCGGCGACGGCGATGGTCAGGTCCCTGCCCGTCTCGCGTCGGATGTCGCGCATCTCGCGCAGCTTGCCGAGCTCGGAATAGATCTTCTCGGCCGCCTTCTCGCGGATATGGCAGGTGTTCAGGATGACGAAGTCGGCGGCCTTCACATCGTCGGTGACGGCATAGCCGAGCGGGCGCAGCACGTCGGCCATGCGCTCGCTGTCATAGACGTTCATCTGACAGCCGTAGGTCTTGATGAACAGACGCTTCTCGGGCGCCGCCATCGCTTCGGCCGTTGGGACCAGGGTTTCAGTCATTGCGGGCTTATGATCGCCCATGCCCCTGACGACAAGGCGCGCCCCGACAAGACGGGCGTTCAGCCTGCATCCACATCGGCGGGATCGACCCGCGCGGCGTGGCGCGTGAAGATCAGGCCTTCGCGCTTGGACGGCTCGGCGCCCTCGATCGCCACGCCGTAAAGCTCCAGCTTGTGGCCGATCAGCTGGAAGCCCAGCCGTTCCGCGATCTCGGTCTTCAGGCGCTCGATCTCGGCGTCGAAGAACTCGATCACCTCGCCCGACTTGGTGTCGATCAGGTGGTCGTGGTGGTCGTCACCCGCTTCTTCGTAGCGGCTGCGGCCATCGCCGAAGTCATGCTTCTCGACCACGCCCGCCTCTTCGAACAGGCGCACGGTGCGATAGACGGTGGCGATCGAGATGTGGGGGTCGATGGCCGAGGCGCGGCGGTACAACTCCTCGACATCGGGATGGTCTTCGGCGTTCGACAACACGCGGGCGATCACCCGACGCTGTTCGGTCATACGCATGCCGCGGTCGGCGCAAAGTTTTTCGATCCGGTCCATGACCCTAGAATAGGGGCTAGGATCGCATCAGGGAAGCGGCACGTTTGCCTGATCCACACAGAGATCGCGGCTCATCACCACAGCGTCCGTCCGCGACCCGTTGGCGGCCGCATAATAGGCCTTTCGACGGCCGATCTGAATGAATCCGGCGTGGTCATAAAGGGCGCGGGCGGAGGCGTTGTCCTCGGCGACTTCTAGGAACAGTCTTGTCGCCCCGGCTTGAGTAGCCGCCACGGCGCCCGTTTTCACAAGCCTCTTGCCGACCCCATGACGGCGTGCCGCAGGCACGACAGCCAAGGTCAGGATTTCCGCCTCGTCCAGTACGACGCGGATCAGGATGAAGCCGTCCGGTTCGACCGCCGTCAGGACGCCCGGCTGGGCCAGCAAGTCCGCGAATTCACTGTCCTTCCAAGGCGTCGAAAAAGCCTGCGCGTGCAGCTTGGCCAGCGCGTGCGGGTCAGGCGTGGTCATGACGCCGGTTGGCGCGGCTGGCCCGGCAGGCGGCTGGGCGGGGTGGCGTCGGGCGCGCGCAGATACAGCGGGCGGGGCGGATGCATCGCCGGATCGGCGGCGGCGGCGAGACGAGCCAGGGCTTCCGGCGACGGGGCGACGCGGTCGTCGATACGGGCGAACTTCAGGTCGGGGAAGGCTTCCGCCAGCACCGCTGCGCCATTGCCGATCAGGGCGACGTTGGAACCGATTTCGGCGACCCGTCGCGCTGCTTCATCCAGCGAAAGGGCTTCGTCCGGTCCAAGCGCTGAACCGTTCGTGAACAGCCGGGCGTAAACCTGACCCCGTCGGGCGTCGATCAGGGCCGCGACCGGCCCTGCAGCGTTATCAAGAGACGCGGCGAGGGCGTCCAGCGCGGAAATGCCGACCACGGGCCGATCCAGCGCCGCGCCCAGACCCTGAGCGAAGGCCAGGCCGACACGCAGGCCTGTGAACGACCCCGGTCCGACCGTGACGCCGACCCGGTCCAGGCTGTCGAAGCCGCCGCCGGCCTCCGCCATCACGTCGCGAACCAGTCCGCCGATCCGTTCCTGATGGCCCTTGGTCATCGGTTCAAACCGCACGGCCAGGGCAAGGCCGTCCTCGAACACCGCCGCCGTGCAGGCGCCAAGCGCCGTATCGATCACCAGAAGTCTCATGAGCGGCCTTCTAGGCCGCTCTGGCGAGAACCTCCACCAGTCGTGTCAGGGCTTGGCGTACGGCGCGGTCGTCGATGCGGGAAAAGCCGTCGGCCATGGCGCGTCCCTCGGCCGTCGCGGCCAGGGACCGGATCACCACAAGCTCAGGCGTGGCGCTCTCGTTCGGGCGATCCGGAAAGAAGGCTTCGACGGGAAGTCCCAACGCGATAGCCAGGCGATGCAGACGCGCCGCCGAAATGCGATTCTTTCCGCCTTCGTATTTCTGAAGTTGCTGGCAACTGACGCCGACCATCTCGCCAAGAACCGTTTGGGACAGTCCGAGCGCCGTGCGCCGCGCCATGATCCGTGCCCCGACCAGAACGTCCAGAGGCTCGACCGCGCGTGCCGTCTTGCGTGTTGTAGCGTCCGTTGTGTCCATAAGAGGAAAGTTTCACAACCTTACCGAGAGTGCAACGTTTTCGTTTCATCACTCCAGTCTGGCGATGACGGCGGACGTTCTCAGGATCAGGCGCCGCTCGATCGTCTCGACCTGGTCCAGCCCGCCCGCGCCCCGCACATGCATATGTTGGGCGTCCGCCTGCTCGAACAGCCGCACCCGCGTTGTCCCGTCCGTCATCTCGATCACGCAGCCCTGACCCTGGCGGGGCCACAGACCCGGTTCGCACTCCAGCACGACGCCCGGCTCGGCCCAGGGCGAAAGATCGGCGTTCAAAACCTCGATCCGGGTCCTGCGGGGGGAGCGGCCTTCGAAGGCGCGTCCCCGGCCTTCCACGCCCATGGGATCGGAGGCGGCCGTCGACCGTTCGGTCTGGCCGGACAGAAGCAAGGCCAGGGCGTCGGGACTGGAGTCGAGCGCGCCGGTCAGGCGGCGTTGCACGTCGGGCCGGAACAGGCCGGGGCGACGGCCGGATTCGTACAGGCCCCAACCCTGGCTGGTCATGTTGACTCGCGCGCCCGCCTCGGCCTGCGAGAGGCCGCGCTCGCGACGCAGGGCGGCGAGCGCCTCGCCGAGGCGGAGAACTTCAGGATCAGGAACGAAGCGTGGCACCAACTTAAGATGGCGCCCGACGACGAGTCTGGCGAGGACGAAACCGTTCTGTCGATCAGATCGTCTGCTCGACCCGCGTCACTTCCGGCACATAGTGGCGCATCATCTGCTCGACGCCCGCCTTCAGCGTCGCCGACGACGAGGGACAACCGGCGCAGGCGCCGCGCATCCGCAGGTTCAGTACCCCGGTCGATTCGTCGAAGGAGTCGAACAGGATGTCGCCGCCGTCCTGGGCCACGGCCGGGCGAATGCGGCTGTCCAGCAGGGCCTTGATCTCGGCGACGATCTCGCTGTCGTCCTCAGCATGGCCGTCGGTCTCGCCGCTCGCGCCGCGCGTCAGCGGCTGGCCCGAGACGAAATGATCCATGACGACGCCCAGGATCGGCGCCTTCATCTCCGACCACTCCGGCCCCTGGGGCTGGCGGGTGACCGACACATAGTCGGCGCCGAAGAAGACGCCGTCCACGCCTTCCAACTCGAACAGGGCCTCGGCGAGTGGGGAGGCCGTCGCCTCGTCGATGGTGCGGTATTCCAGCGCGGCGGCCGGCGAGACGTCGCGGCCGGGCAGGAACTTCAGCACGTTCGGATTGGGCGTGGGTTCGGTCTGGATGAACATGGGCGGGAGATGCGCTCGCCCCCGCCCCGTTGCAAGACCCCGCCCCAACCTAGCGCCGTTTCAGCCCGCCCAGGATGCCGCGCATCAGTTCACGGGTCAGGGTGGATCCGGCGGTGCGCAACACCGACTTGGTCAGGGCTTCCATCGGCGTCTGGCGGTTGGAGGCGCGGGCACGGGGAGCCGGGGCCGGACGGGGCGCGGCGCGGGCCTGCTCCCTGGCCCGTTCCTTTTGCGCCTTCTCGTCAGCCTTCGCCTGGATTTCGGCAGCCTTGGCGGCGTCGGCTTGGGCCTTCGCTTGAGCTTGGGCTTGCGCCTCGGCCTGGTCGGCGGCGCTGTGGCGGTTAGCCAGGATTTCGGCGGCGGATTCGCGATTCAGAACTTGATCGTACAGACCGCGCACCGGGCTAGCGGCCATAATCGCCGCGCGTTCGGCGTCGGTGGCGGGGCCCAGGCGCGAGGCGGGCGGGCGGATCTTGGTGCGGGCCACGATGGTCGGCGCGCCCTTTTCGTCCAGCACCGAGACCAGGGCTTCGCCCACGCCCAGACCCTGAATAGCCTCGGCCGTGTCGAAGGCGGCGTTGACGCGGAAGCTCTGCGATGCGGCCTTCAGCCCCTTCTGTTCGGACGGCGTATAGGCGCGAAGGGCGTGCTGGATGCGGTTGCCCAGCTGGGCCAGGACGCTGTCGGGAATGTCGGCCGGGTTCTGGGTCACGAAATAGACGCCGACGCCCTTGGACCGGATCAGGCGGACGACCTGTTCGACCTTTTCCAGCAGGGCGCGCGGGGCGTCGTTGAACAGCAGGTGAGCCTCGTCGAAGAAGAAGACCAGGCGCGGCTTTTCCGGGTCGCCCACCTCGGGAAGTTGCTCGAACAGTTCCGACAGCAGCCACAGCAGGAAGGCCGCATACAGGCGCGGGCTGTTCATCAGTCGGGTCGAATCCAGCACATTGACCTGGCCCCGTCCGTCCAGACCGACGCGGATCATGTCTTCCAGTTTCAGGGCCGGTTCGCCGAAGAAGGCGTCGCCGCCCTGTTGCTCGACCTGCAACAGGGCGCGCTGGATCGAGGCGATGGAGGCGGGGGCGACATTGCCGACCTCGCGCCCGATCCGCTCGGCGTTCTCGCCGACATAGACCAGCAGGCTGCGCAGATCGTCTAGATCGAGCAGCAGCAGGCCTTCCTTGTCCGCCACGTGGAAGACGACGGTCAGCACCCCCTCCTGCACGTCGTTCAGGTTCAGCATCCGCGCCATCAGCACCGGGCCGATCTCCGACACCGTCGTGCGGATCGGGTGTCCCTTCTGGCCGTACAGGTCCCAGAACACGGTCGGCGCGGCGCGCGGCGTCAGGGTCAGGCCCATTTCGGTCGCGCGGGCGATCAGTTTCTCGTTCGGGGTTCCGACCTGGGAAATGCCCGACAGGTCGCCCTTCACGTCGGCGCAGAAGACCGGCACCCCGGCGTCGGAAAACCCCTGGGCCATGATCTGCAATGTGACCGTCTTGCCCGTTCCGGTCGCGCCGGCGACGACGCCGTGGCGGTTGGCGCGGTTGAACAGCAGGCTTTCCGGCTGGTCGGCGTCGGACTGGCCGAGGAACAGGCCGGGCAGGGCGTCGGGCATTAAGTGTCTCCGATGGCGTCTCGACGAAAGGTCTAGCGCGTTCCAAACGCGCTCGGAACAGCGATTGACGCCGAAGCCGGGCGGTTCGACAACACAGACATGAAAAGCCCCGTCGCCATGCCGTCCTCGGCCGTGTCCCGCAACGCCCTGGGCATCATCGCCACGGTGGCGGCAGGAGCGGCCGTCTACTGGTTGCGGGACATCCTGACCCCGCTGGCCATGGCCATCTTCCTGCTGATCATGATCGACGGGGTGAAGCGTTCGGTCGAGGCGCGGACGCCGCTGAACAGCCGCATGGCCGGGATCGCGGCCCTGACCCTGGTGGTGCTGGCCTTCTTCGCCTCGATCGCCATTATCGTGAACGGCGCGGCCGGCTTCTTCGGCGAGGCGTCGGGCGTGTCCCAGAACATCGGCCCGCGCATCGATCAGATCATTCGCGACGTCTATGGCGTCGTGCGGCTGGCCAATCCGCCGACGGCCCAGGATCTGATCAACGGCGTCGACGTGCGCGGTTATCTGACGTCGCTGGCCTTCCAGGTGCAGGGCATCGCTTCGGGCGCCTTTTTCGTCCTGATCTATCTGGGCTTTCTCCTGGCCTCCCAGATCGGGTTCCGGCGCAAGATCATCGCCATGTTCCCGTCCGAGGCCCAGCGCGACGAGGCCGTGGCGGTGTTCCAGCGTGTGCGCGGCGGGGTCGAGGGCTATATCTGGGTGCAGTCGGTGACAGGGGCGATGATCTGCGTCGTGGCCTGGATCCTGATGCGGGCCGTCGGGCTTCAGAACGCCGAGTTCTGGACCTTCGTCATCTTCATCGTCGGCTTCATTCCCGTGCTGGGCGGTGCGGTCGCAGGTCTGGCGCCGCCGCTGTTCGCCCTGGTCCAGTTCGAAAGCTACTGGCCGGCGGCGGTGCTGCTGGTGGGCCTGCAGGTCATCCTGTTCGTCGTCGGCAACTTCATCCAGCCGCGCATGCAGGGCGACAACCAGAACATCGACCCGGTCGTGGTGCTGCTGGCCCTGGCCTTCTGGGGCAAGATGTGGGGCGTGGTCGGCATGTTCCTGTCCACGCCGCTGGCGGTCATGGCCATGGCGATCCTGGCCGAGTTCCAGGGCTCGCGCTGGATGGCGATCCTGCTGTCCGGCGACGGCGAGCCCTATGCGGATGAGACCCAGAAGACCGCAGCGGCGAAACCGAGCCGACGCAAGCCCCGGCCCAAGCCGGAAACTGCGCCGGAAGTCTGATCAGGGCTGCCAGCCGCTGGTCTGGTCTGCGTCGCTGTCGCCGGCCAGTGCGCCGCGCGTCTTCTTCACCTCGGCCCAGGCGGCGCGGAGCAGGGCGGGGACGCCCTCGCCCGACACGCCGGACACCAGCATGGGCCGACGACCGGCGACGGCCTCCAGTTCGGCGGCCTTCTCCTCGCGCGCCTCGGGCGTCAGCGCGTCGATCTTGTTCAGGGCCAGGATTTCGGCCTTGTCGGCTAGGCCCTCGCCATAGGCCTCCAGTTCGCCGCGAATGATCCGGTAGGCCTCGGCCACATCGTCCTGCGTGCCGTCGATCAGGTGGATCAGGCTGGCCGAGCGTTCGACGTGGCCCAGGAAGCGCGTGCCCAGGCCTGCGCCCTCGCTGGCGCCCTCGATCAGGCCGGGAATGTCGGCGATGACGAACCGCTCGGACGGTGACAGGTCCACCATGCCCAGGTTCGGCGCCAGGGTGGTGAAGGGATAGTCGGCGATCTTGGGCTTGGCGGCGCTGGCGGCCGACAGGAAGGTCGACTTGCCCGCGTTCGGCAGGCCCGCCAGACCTATGTCGGCGATCAGCTTCAGGCGCAGCCAGATCCAGCGTTCCTGGCCCTCCTGGCCGGGATTGGCGTAGGTCGGCGCCTGGTTGGTCGGCCCCTTGAAGCGCACATTGCCCCAGCCGCCGTTGCCGCCCTTCAGCAGCAGTTCCATCTTGCCGGGCGTGTCCATGTCCAGCAGGACGGTTTCCTTGTCCTCGTCCAGCACCTGGGTGCCGACCGGCACCTTCAGATGCACGTCCTCGCCCTTGCCGCCGTGCATCTGGCGGCCCTGGCCGTGGTGGCCGGTCTGGGCCTTGAAGTGCTGCTGGTAGCGATAGTCGATCAGGGTGTTCAGCCCATCGACGGACTCGATCCAGACGTCGCCGCCGCGCCCGCCGTCGCCGCCGTCGGGGCCGCCGTTGGGAATGAATTTCTCGCGTCGAAAAGACACGGAGCCCGCGCCGCCGTTACCGGAGCGGATATAGATCTTGGCCTGGTCGAGGAACTTCATCGCGGGCTTATGCCAAAAGACGGCGGCGAGGGCGAGGCGCCGCGTAGTTCATAGGTCATTAAGCGGCGCGATCCAGTCTCTTCGCCCATGAACGTCTCGTCCGCCAGCGCCATGGTCAATGTCCTGAACGAGGGCCGCGTCCAGCGCGAGAAGGCGGCGGACGAGCGATCGGCCGCCCGGCTGCGCGACGCCAAGTCAGCGGTGGCGACGCTGAAACAGATGAATACCGACGCCTCGGATCAGAAGAAGGCCGCCGCCAAACAGCGGGTGGATCAGCTCAAGGCTCGGCTGCAGATGCTGAAGATGAGCAGTCCCGTCGATCCCAAGGTGCTGGCCCAGCTGGCGCGCGAACTGAAATCGGCGGTCAGCAGCTATGCAGGCGCGGGCGGGTCCGCCGGCGATCTAGGCGTGACGGCGACAGCCACCGCCTCGACCCCGTCGGCCGATACGGGTGCGGCTCAGGCCGAGTCAGGTGCCGATGCGGGTGCGGCCCAATCGGTTGCGACGGGTGTCGAGACGGAACAGGCGGGCGACCCTCAACAGGATGCGGCCGGATCGCCTGACAATCCTTACCAGCGCATGGCGCAAGACGCCGAGATCAAGCTGGCCGATGCGTCACGGCGCGGCGCGGCCAGCCAGGCTGACAGGGACTTCCTGACCGACGTTCGCGGCCTGACCAATCAGATCAAAGCCCTGGCCAAACAGGCGACCGCTTCAAAGGCCGATCCGGTCGAACGGCGGGACGCAGAGGCGGCGGAAAAGGCCGCCGCCGATGCGCTCAAGACCATCGAGGATGCAGGCAAGGACTTGCGCGTCGGCGGGATTTTCCTGACGGTCTGATCACCGCAGCGCCAGGGTCACCGTCTTGATGTCCACATATTCGTCGATGCCGTGGATCGAACCCTCGCGGCCATAGCCGGACTGTTTGACCCCGCCGAAGGGCGCGACGGCGGTCGAGATCAGGCCCGTATTGACCCCGCACATGCCGGCCTCGATCCGACGGGAAAAGCGCATGGCGCGGTCCAGATCGCGGGTGAACAGATAGGAGGCGAGTCCATAGTCGCTGGCGTTGGCCTTCTCCAGAACCTCGTCCTCTGTATCGAAGGCGAAGACTGGGATCATCGGGCCGAACGTCTCTTCCTCGCGGAACAGTTCGTCGTTCCCGCCCAGGGTCACGGTTGGCTGGAAGAAACGGCCACCCAGTTCATGGCGCGATCCGCCGGTCAGGACCCGGCCGCCGTCGGCCTTGATCGCCGCGACGTGTTTCTCGACCTTGTCGATGGCCTTGTCCTCGATCAGCGGCCCGACCTTCACACCCTCGTCGAAGGCGGCGCCGACCACGATCTTCGCCACCTCGGCGGCCAGTTTTTCGGCATAGGCGTCGGCGACCGAGCGCTCCACGTAAACGCGGTTAGGACAGACGCAGGTCTGGCCCGAGTTCCTGAACTTGCCCTTGATGGTTTCGGCGACGGCCAGATCCAGGTCCGCGTCGGCGAAGACGATCAGGGGGGCGGCGCCGCCTAGCTCCATCGACACGCGCTTCAACGTCGGGGCGCACTGTTCCGCCAGCTTGCGGCCCACGCCGGTCGAGCCGGTGAAGGACAGTTTGCGGATTTCGGGACTGTCGGTCAGGACCTTGCCGATGCTCGCGGCGTCGCCGGTCACGATGGACAGCACGCCCTTGGGCAGGCCTGCCTCATAGGACAGTTCGGCCAGGGCGATGGCGGTGAAGGGGGTCTGGCTGGCCGGCTTGACCACGGCGGTGCAACCTGCGGCGAAGGCGGGCCCCAGCTTGCGGGTCAGCATGGCGGCGGGGAAGTTCCATGGCGTGATCAGGGCGCACGGCCCGACCGCCTCGCGATAGGTCAGGATCAGATGGCCCAGCGGACTGTCCTGGGTTTCGCCGATCAGTCGCTCGGCCTGGCCCGCGAACCATTTCAGGAAGCCGTTGGCATAGGTGACCTCGCCCTTGGCCTCCTCGAAAGGCTTGCCGTTCTCCAGCGCCATCAGGGCGCCCAGCCCCTCGACGTTGTCGTCGATCAGCGCGGCCCATTTGCGCAGGAAAGCGGCGCGCTCATGAGGATCGGAACGGGACCAGGTCTTGAAGGTCTCGGCCGCCGCTGCGATCGCCTGCTCCGTTTCAGCGGCGCCCAGGTCGGGCACATGGCCGATGATCTCGCCCGTCGCGGGATCGTCGACGGCGATGCCGCCGCCGTTCGCCGGGATTGGCTTTCCGGCGATCAGGGCGTGCTGGCGCAGCAGCGCAAGGCCGGCGTCGCGGGCGGTCTGGTTCACGGGAAACTCCTGTCGCGGTCCTGAAACGAACAAGGCCCCGACGATGCGGGGCCTTGCAAGTCCGACGATGCAGCCGGGGCTGCGGTCGCCGTCGATTAGTTTTTGGCGTCTTGGGCGGCGCCGGTGACGGCTTGGCCAGCGGCTTGGGTGTCGCGGCCCACGCCTTCGACGGTGTTGCAGGCGGCGGTGGTCAGGGCGGCGGCGGCGGCGACCAGAACGAAAATCTTGCGCATGAGGAAACTCCGAAGGTTAGCCGGGGTGAAACTCCGCCGGTCTTGCTTCATAAACGCGACGCCACGGCTCCAGTTCCGTTGCTGGACGCCTTGTCCGCCGGATCGACCGGCGCCAAGGCCTCGGGCGTGGCGAAGGTCATGCGGGCGATGGTGCCGCCGCCGGGGGGGGTGTCGAATTCGGTCTCGCCTCGCAGCTGTTTGGCGAAGGCGCTCATCAGGGTGCGACCCACGCCGACCTCAGCCCCGGCCTGGGCGCCGGGTCCGTCGTCCTCGACTTCAAGCACGGACGTTTCGCCCTGGACGCGGAAGCGGACCTTCAACTTGCCGCCGCTGCCGGCGAATGCGTGCTTCTGGGCGTTCGTCACCGCCTCGACCAGCCACAGCGCCAAGGGCGCCAGCTTGTCGGGATCGACGTGAAGCGAATCCGCATCGACCGAACTGATGACGACCGGGCCGCGGGTGGCCTCGCTGGCGACTAACTGCCCCACCAGTTCGTTGAGGAACTCACGCGCATCGGCATGGCGGATGTCGTTGCTCTGGTAGAGGGTGCGATAGATCAGGGCCAGGGCCGAGATGCGCTGACGCGTATCGCCCAGCGCCGCCTTGGCCGGGGCGTCGGTCAGGGCGCGCTGCTGCATCGACAGCAGCGACGAGATGATCTGCAGATTGTTCTTCACCCGGTGGTGGATCTCGCGCATCAGCGCGTCCTTCTCCGCCAGGGCGTCGGTCAGCTCCCGATCTCGAACCGTGATGGCCTCGGCCATTTCGTCCAGGGTGCGGGCCATGGTGCGGATCTCGGCCGGGGCGTTCATCGCCTGTAGGGGGCGCACCGAAAACCGTCCGCGCGCATAGATGGCTGCGACCCGTTCCAGATAGTCCAGCCAGCGAATGAAGATGCGTTCGGACAGCAGCATCACCGCCGCGAACGCCGTCAGCCAGGCGCCCAAGGGCAGCAGCAGCGTCCCGATCGGATTGAGCCGCGCCCATGACAGCAGGCCGGGCGCCGGAGCCGACAGCAGGGCGTAGAGGTCGCCGCCCGCCAGCGCCGCGCCGGCATAGTCGCGGCGATGGTTCTGAGCGTCCTTGGCCTCGAATACCGCCGAGCCCTGCTCGCGCGCACGGCCGACCCATCCGGCGATGTCGTCGCCGTCGGCCAGCTTGAAGACATCGGGATCGCTTGCGGTCAGGATACGCCCGGCGCCGTCGGTCAACGCCGCCTCGGCGCCCGAGGGCAGGGCGGGGTCCGCGATATCGGGTTGCAGTGCGGACAGGGGGATGACGGCGACCATGGCCCCGTCGAACCGGCCCATCGGCCGCTCGGCGCGCGTGGCGACGATCAGCGCGCCTTGATAGCCTGCGCCGTCAGGCGCGCGCACGACGACCAGTTCCTCGCCGTTGCGCAGACGCTGGAACCATGTGGCCTGTGCGGCGGGCGCCACGCCGGAACGCAACCCGTCCGTACGCCCCGAGGCGCACACGGCCTCGCCGGTCGGGCTGATGCGATAGAGGCCTTCGTAGCCTTCCAGCCGTCCGACGAGGGCGGTCAGGCGCGGCGCGCAATAGGGGCCGAGCGCATCGGGGCTGAGCGCGCGCAGCAGGACCTGGGCGCTGTCCAGCTGTGCCTTGGCGCTGGAGGCGCTGCGTTCGGCCGCCAACTGCAGATCGACCTGGCGGTCTTCGGCCTGACGGCGAAAATCCGCCTGGGTCTGGATCAGGCTGAGGACGAAGATCGGCAGCAGGGCCATGGCCATGGCCGCGCCCAGCCGAAAGCGGATGCCCTGAAACCGGTCCGTATTCCACGTGCGACCGAGGCGCGGCCTTGAGGCGTCTCTGGTCGTCTTATTCACCGCAGGTCAGCTCCGGGCGCCGGCCAGCCTGTCGGCCTCGCCCAAGATGGAGCGCATGGCGTCGCCTGCCGCCTTGCCGTCGCGGCCATAGCCGCCTTTTTCCAGCGTGGCTGCAAGCGCGCGGCGCGCCCGGCTGACCCGGCTCTTGACCGTGCCGACCGCGCAGCCGCAGATCTCGGCCGCTTCTTCGTAGGCGAAGCCGCCGGCGCCGACCAGGATCAGCGCCTCGCGCTGTTCTTCGGGCAGGGTCTTCAGGGCCTGACGCAGTTCGTCCAAGGCGACCGGCGCCTCGGGATCGTCCACGGCGACCAGGGTCCGCTCGGCGGCTTCCTGATCCAACTGCGACTGACGCCACGAACGGCGCTTCTCGGAATAGAACTGGTTGCGCAGGATCATGAAGGTCCATGCCTTCATGTTCGTGCCCATCTGATAGGAGGCGCGAGCGTCCCACGCCTTCATCATGGCGTCCTGCGCCAGGTCGTCGGCAGCGGTCGGATCACCGGTCAGGGTGCGGGCGAAGGCGCGCAGATGCGGAATCAACACCACCAGTTCGCGCTTGAAGCCTTCGTCGTCAGCCGACGCGGGCTTGGGGGCGGCCCCCAGGCGAGACGTACTCATGCGGCGCCATCCGCAGCCTTCGCATCGGCGCGTTTCAGGATGTCGAGAAACTCGTCGGGAACGGGCTCGTTGACGACCTCGTCGAACATATGCCGCAGCTTCACGCCGATGGCCTGCTGGCGAAGCCGAGCTTCTTCAAGCCCCGCCTCCCCCTTCGTATCGGCGCCTTTCGGGCGCGAGGAGTCGGTAGAATCAATCATAGACAGAGTACGCCCACCCAACGTTCATCGCGGAGATGCCCGCCGATAACGTCATCCCCACGCGAGGGTTCCTAGGCCGCATCAATTTTAAGCTCAAGCTTCATCGAAACTTCGGAACCGTGGTGCGTATGATACGTTCAGACCCGCTGTATCGCTTTCCCTTGCCGGGACGGCGAAGATTTGTCGGGGACTATCTGAATGAGCCTTCTGGCCAGACTTGCGCCGCACCTGCCTTATGTGCGCCGTTACGCCCGTGCGTTGACCGGCGACCAATCCACCGGGGACAACTACGTCCGCGTCGCGCTAGAAGCCCTGGCGGCCGGCGAACAGCAGCTGTCGGCCGACATGACGCCGCGCGTGGCCCTGTATCACGTGTTCCACGCCATCTGGTCCTCGACCGGCGCCCAGCTTGAGACCGGCACGCTGGAGACGACGGGAACCGACGCATCGCAGCGTCTCCTGCGTATCGCGCCGCGCTCGCGCCAGGCCTTCCTGCTGACCGCGCTCGAAGGGTTCACGCCTTCGGAAGCCGCCCAGATCCTGTCCGCCGACCCGCGCGACGTCGAACGCCTGATTGCCGACGCCCAGTCCGACATCGACGCCGAACTGGCGACCGACGTGCTGGTGATCGAGGACGAGGCCATCATCTCGGCCGACATCCAGAGCCTGGTCAAGGAACTGGGTCACCGCGTCACCGGCACAGCCACGACGCATGACGAAGCCATCGACGCTGTCGCCCGTCACAAGCCGGGTCTGGTGCTGGCCGACATCCAGTTGGCCGATGGTTCGTCGGGCATCGATGCGGTCAAGGACATCCTGAAGACCATGGACGTGCCGGTGATCTTCATCACCGCCTTCCCGGAACGCCTCCTGACCGGCGAGCGGCCCGAGCCCACCTTCCTGATCACCAAGCCGTTCCAGCCGGAAACGGTGAAGGCGGCGATCAGCCAGGCGCTGTTCTTCCATCCTTCGCGTCAGAAGGAAGCGGCGTAAGGCCGCAGCCCGCCTTTCAGACGACAAAGAGGCCCCGTTCGCATCCGCAACGGGGCCTTTTCTTTTGCGCCGACAGGAAAAGTCGCAACCCCCGGGAACCGGTGTTCCGCCTTGTCGTTATCGGCATGCGGAGGCGGCGACGCCCCCCGACTTGATCAGCGATAGCCGATCATGCCGCCTCCGCGCCTCATTCTCGATGATGCCACTTCAAAGCGGTCCGCAAGGGCCGCTTTTTTCTTTGCCATGGCTCGACCGCCGGGCCCGCCGGGGCCAAGGTGGTGGTCAAAGAAAACGCACGGAGAGACGCGTATGGCTTCGGCAAGTGGCAAGACGAACCGTCAATGGGTGCTGCGCCAGCGCCCTAAGGGCCTGATCCAGGCCGGCGACCTCGAACTGGTCGAAACCGCCATCCCCGATCTGAAGGAAAACGAGGTGCTGGTCCGCACCGTCTATCTGTCGCTGGACCCGACCAACCGGACCTGGATGAACGATTCCGAAGGCTATCTGCCGCCGGTGGGCCTGGGCGAGGTCATGCGCGGCCTGACACTGGGCGTGGTCGAGGCGTCGCGGTCCAGCCGCTTCAAGTCCGGCGACGTGGTCATGCCGACCTCGGGCGGCTGGGCCGACTACGCCGTTGTGCCTGAAGGCGGCCTGCGCCCCGTCCACCGCGCGCCGGGCCTGCCGCTGACGGCCAATATGTCGGTCCTCGGCATGACCGGCCTGACCGCCTATTTCGGCGTCACCGACGTGCTGAAAGCCAAGGAAGGCGAGACCATCGTCATCTCGGCGGCGGCGGGCGCCGTCGGCTCCATCGCCGGCCAGGTGGCCAAGCAGCGCGGATGCCGCGTCATCGGCATCGCCGGCGGGCCTGAGAAATGCGCCTGGCTGACGGACGAACTCGGGTTCGACGCCGCCATCGACTACAAGAACGAGGATGTCGGCGAGGCGCTGGACCGTCTGGCCCCGGACGGCGTCGACCTGAACTTCGAGAACGTCGGCGGCGACATCATGATCGCCGTGTTCAACCGGCTGAAGGTTCACGGTCGCATGGCGGTCTGCGGCCTGGTGTCCTCCTACAATGCGACCAAGGCGCCGCCGTCGCCGAACTTCGCGCGCATCATCACCCACCGTCTTCAGGTCCAGGGCTTCCTGGTTCTGGACTATGCCCCGCGCGCCCGCGAGATGGTCGCCGAGATGGGGCCGTGGCTGGCGGACGGTCGGGTGAAGTGGAAAGTTCACGTCGATGACGGCCTGGACGGCGCGGTGGATTCGCTGAATCGCTTGTTCACCGGCGATCACGACGGCAAGCTGCTGGTTCGCGTTTCCGAAGAACCCGCCTGAAGCCGATACGGAAAGTCCCGCCCATGAGCGATCCGCTGCACGTCCATTTCGAAGACCTGGAAGTGGGTCAGGTCGTGCCGTTGGGGGCCTGCGCCGTCGATCAGGCGGCGCTGGACGTCTTCATCGAGCGGTTCTCGCCGGGGTGGGACGTCGCCTACGGCGCGCCGGACGCCATGGTCTATGTGCTGTGGAGCCGGCTGGCGGCCGACAAGTCCGGCGGCTGGGCCCAGACCAAGGTCCTGGCCGTCGATGGCCTGCGCTACATGCGCAATCCGCCCGCCGGCGAACTGCTGCGCGGGCGGATGACGGTGATGGGCAAGGACCCGGTCGGCGACGAAAAAGGCATCGTCATCGCCTCGCACGACCTACTGGACGAGTCCGGCAGGCTGGTCTTCTCGTGCCTGACGCGCGCCCTGTTCTCGCGTCGCTGAAACGAAAAACGCCCCGTCGGCTAACCGGCGGGGCGTCTGTCAGTCTGTAAAGGCCGGGGCTTAGTTGACCGAAGTCGGAGCCTGCGCCTGGCGCATGACGGCCAGGGCGATGAGGCGATCCCAACCGACCAGCGACACCAGGTGGGCGTAGATCTGGCCCAGGGCGCCGTTGTCGCGCAGTTCGACCAGCTTCTCGGCCGGCAGGGCGCGCAGCTTGTCTTCCGACACCGCATAGTATTCGGCCAGCTTTTGGGGCTGACCCGGCGTGCCGTCGGGGTTGCGCGGCGTGAAGTGGGCCTCGCGGATGTCCAGCAGGTCAAGCTCGTTGATCAGCGTCATGAAGCCTTCGGTGCGCAGGCGCTCCTGCTCGAAGTTGTTGCAGAACTCCATCGCCATATTGGTGTAGTCGCTGGGCTGGCCATCGACGAACAGCGGGTTCTGGCCGCCCTCGGCGACGATCGAAGCGCCGCGGTCGATGCACAGGATCAGGCGCTGGTTCTGCTTGTCGTCGGCGAAGACGAACGGATAGCGGCGCACATAGGCTGGCACATAGGCGTCGGCGCGGAACTCGCCGTCGTCGGCGACGAACAGGTTTTCGTTCGCGCGCAGACCCATCACGGCGACCGGCTGGCGGTTCTCGCCGGTGAAGATGATCGGATAGGACAAGGCGGCGGCCGAGAATTCGGTCACCGTCAGCGGCACGACATTGGTCTGGGCCACGAAGGCGTAGGGCTTGTCGGTCGGGTTGACGCCCAGACCGCCGTGGATGCTCTGATCGAGCGGCTCGGGGTTGGTGTAGAAGAGGACGTTGCCTTCGAGCGGCGAGTTGTTCGTGTCGGTCATGAAGCGAGGACGCCCTGGTTGGAGATAGTTGGAGATAGGAGGCGCGCCTTCTAGCCCAACCCCGTCTCAGCGGCAAACCCGCGATGCTTCAGTTGCGATAGAGGCTGCCAGCCATTAGCTGTGGCGCATGGGTTCCGCCTGCGATCACGATCACGACCATTCCGGCCTGAACGGCGGCGCGCTGGATCGCGCCCTGGCGGCGGCCGAGGCGCGCGCGGTCCAGCGGGGCGAGCGGATGACCGCCCAGCGCCGCCGGGTTCTGGCCCTGCTGCTGGAAACGGGCGAGCCGGTGAAGGCCTATGACCTGATCGCGCGCTTCGGCGAGGACGGGCAGGCGGCAAAGCCGCCGACGGTCTATCGCGCGCTGGAGTTCCTGGAGCGGCTGGGTATGGCCCACCGCATCGCCTCGATCAGCGCCTATGTCGCCTGCACCGACGACGGCGACGCCGCCCATGCCGCCGCCTTCCTGATCTGCGACTGCTGCGGCGCGACACGCGAGGTCAGCGGCCCGGACCAGAGCGCCATGAACGCCGCCGCCGCCGCCGCCGGATACGCTATCGCCCGCACGACGATCGAGGCGCACGGCCGTTGCGCCGCGTGCCGCGAGGCGGCTTGAGCATGGATGCGGCGCTGATGTCTCCTCCTCGCCGCCTGTCCGTCCCCATCGACAACCGCTGGGGCGCCGGCGAGATGGCGGTGCTGGATTTCGGCGATCCAAAGCGTCCGGTCGATCTGATCTTCAGCCACGCCAACGGCTTCAACGCCGCCACCTATCGCAGCCTGCTGTCGCCGTTGTCGGCCTCCTTACGCATCTGGGCGCCCGATCTGCGCGGGCACGGCCGCTCGACCCTGCCGGTCTTCACCCGACCCAAGACCAGTTGGCTGGATCATCGCGACGATCTTCTGGCCCTGCTGAAAGCCATCGACGGCCCGCCGGTTGTGATGGCCGGCCATTCGATGGGCGGCACGTCGTCGCTGATGGCGGCCGCCGTGCAGCCGGATCGCGTGTCCAGCCTGGTGTTGTTCGATCCGGTGATCTGGAAACGGTCGGCCGTTTTCGCCTTCAACCTGCCCTTCGCCCATCGGCTGATGGGCGCGATCCCGATCGCCAAGGCGACGCTGCGTCGCCGTAGCCAGTTCGATAGCCGCGAGCAGGCCATGGCCGCCTATCGCGGGCGCGGCGCTTTCAAGGGTTGGCCCGACATGGTTCTGGCCGACTATTTGTCGGAAGGCCTGAGTGAGCAAAAGGGCGAGGGGGAGGGCGGCTTGAACCTGACCGCCACGCCGGCCTGGGAGGCCGCCAACTATTCGGCCCAGGCGCATGATCCTTGGCGGGCCCTGCGTCGCTATCCTGGGCCGGTGCGCATCCTGAAGGCCGAACACGGCGCCCTCACCCATGTGCCGGTCGCGCCTCGCGGTCTGCCCAACGTCACGGTCGAGGTCGTGCCCGGCGGCGGACACCTGTTCCCCATGACCCACGCCGACATCGCCCGCGACGCCCTGTTCGACGCCGCCGTCTGAAACGATTTCTGTAGGCTGAACAAACACCCGCGCTATAAGGGCGCCGCTGAGCAAAACTCCCTCGCCGCCCGAGACGCCGCTTGTCCTTCTTCCACGCCGGTCCCGCGCCCAAAGGCGCCGGCCCCCGATCCGGGGCGCTGCGCGATGGCCTGACCCTGGCGCCGGGCATGAAGGTCGGCCTGTTCGGCGGCTCCTTCAATCCGGCCCACGACGGCCACGCCCATGTCGCCGAGACCGCCATGCGTCGGCTGGACCTGGACCGCGTCGTCTGGCTGGTCTCGCCCCAGAACCCCTTGAAAGACGCTCGCCACAGCGCGCCGCTGGACGAGCGTATGGCCTCGGCGCGCCAGCACGCGCGCGGTCCCTCGATGATCGTCTCGGACTTCGAGACCCGTGCCGGCGTCGCCTGGACCGTGGACACCCTGCGCCTGTTGGTCGCGCGGCATCCTGGCGTGCATTTCGTCTGGTTGATGGGATCTGACAATCTGGCCAACTTCCATCGCTGGAGAGGCTGGACTGACATCATGCGCCTGATGCCCGTGGCGGTGATCGCCCGGCCCGGTTCGCTGCTGGACAGCCGCACGGCGCCGGCCGCCGCCCGTTTCGCCGGTTTCCGCATTCCGGCCCAACAGGCCGGCCTCTTGCCCACGCTTGAAGCGCCCGCCTGGACTTATCTGACGGCGCCGCTCAATCCCCTCTCCTCGACCGCGATCAGGACCTCGGCGGGGCGACGCGCGGTCTCGTGATCGCCCGATGATTCGGGCGCCGGTTCACGTTGCGGCCCATCCGTGCTAGAGGGCTTCTTTAGTCATCGCTCCCGGAGCTTTCCGCTGACCCCCTCGCCCGCGTATGATACGCAAGACGCCGCCGTCTCGAATACGGCGCACGAGATGGACCCTATCGAACCTCTCCATACCGAAGATGAATCTGATTTCGACGCCGCGCCGCGCGGTTTCGACGATTCCGCTCCCCGTCCCGTCGGCTCCACGCCGCTCGAAGAAGCCATTCTGAGCCGCCTCGACGAGGACAAGGCCCAGGACATGGTCCTGATCGACCTCAAGGGCAAAAGCGCCATGGCCGACACCATGATCGTGGCGTCCGGGCGTTCGCACCGTCATGTCGGCGCCATCGCCGACCACCTGTTGCGCACGCTGAAGGAAAACGGTCTGGGCAAGGCCAAGGTCGAGGGCCTGCCGCACTGCGACTGGGTCCTGATCGACGCCGGCGACGTGATCGTGCACCTGTTCCGCCCGGAAGTGCGCACCTTCTACAATATCGAGAAGATCTGGGCCGTCGATTCCGCCCACCGCATGGTCCGCGACTAAGACCGTGAAGCTGAGCATCGTCGCCATCGGCCGACCGGGCCGGGGGCCTGAGGCGACGCTCGCCGACGACTACGCCAAGCGCGCCACCCTGTCGGGACGCGCGCTTGGCCTCGGTCCCCTCGAACTGATCGACCTTGAAGCCCGCAAGCCGGGCAAGGCGCCGGAGGCCGAGCTGATCCTCGCCGCCGCGGAAGGATCGCACCTGATCGCCTGCGACGAACGCGGCAGGACCTATTCCTCGCGCGCCTTCGCGGACCATATCGCCAAGCTGCGCGATCAGGGCGAACGCCGCCTGGTCTTCGCCATCGGCGGGGCGGACGGACTGGACGAGAGCGTGCGTGCGGCTGCGTCCTCGACCCTGGCCTTCGGTCCCCAGACATGGCCCCACGCCCTAGCGCGCGCCATGCTGGCGGAACAACTGTATCGGGCCGTGACCATACTGGCCGGATCGCCCTATCATCGCGACTGACATGCGTCGCGCCATTCCCCTATCGCTGGCCCTGCTGACGGGTTTCGTCTGCGCCGTCCCGGCGATGAGCCGTCAGGCGCCCGAAAGCGAGCTGTCGCGCATCCAGGCCGAATATCGCGACGAGACGGTGCGGGCGCGCCGCCTGCGCGCCGACGCCGACGCCGCCAAGTCCGAACTGGCCCAGCTGGAGCGCCGTCTGGCCTCGCTGCGCGCCGACGAGCAGACGGACGACCGCCAGATCGACGATCAGCGCGCCCGCCTGCAGCAACTGACCGAACGCGAGGCCGAACTGGTCACTGACCTGGCCCGCGAACGCGGCGCCCAGGGGCGTCTGCTCAGCGCCCTTCAGATGATGAGCCGCCGTCCGCCGCCGCCGCTGCTGGTGCCGGCCGACAAGGCCATCGACACGGTGCGCGCCTCCATCCTGCTCAAGGCCATGACGCCGGACCTGGAAAACCGCGCCAAGGCCCTGGGCACCCGCCAGGCCGAGATCATGCGCATCCGCCGCCTCGCCGTCCTGTCCTCCGAGCGGCTGCTGACGACAGAGAGCGAACAGGGCGACCGACGAGGCGAGATCGAGGGTCTGACGTCGCGCAAGACCGCCCTGACCGCCGTCCTGAACGCCGAGGCCCGCGCCGCCGAACGCGCCTCCGTCGTGCTGGAACGCCGTATCCGCGAACTGGGCGGGGCCGTGCCGGCTACCCAGGCGGCGGAAACCCCTACGGCCCGCCTGCCCGCCGGCCGCGCCCGCCTCAGTTCGCCCATCCGCGGCGCGCCCAGCCAGACCTGGGGCGCGGGAACCTCCGGCTGGCGCTGGCGCGCCGACCGGGCGGCCGTGACGGCTCCTGCCGACGCCAAGGTCGCCTATGCCGGGCCTCTGACGGGGTGGGGCAATGTGGTGGTGCTGGACCTCGGCCCCGGCTGGCGCGCGGTCATCGCCGGCCTGGACAGCGTGGATGTGGGATCGGACGCCCGCGTGTCGGACGGTCAGACCCTGGGCCACAGCGGCCCGGACGGCGACATCTATTTCGAGCTGCGACGCGACGAACGGCCCATCGATCCGGAGCCGTGGTTGCAGTGAACCTGCAATAGTCCTTTGCATTCTCGTCTGACGCTGATTTTATCGGCGCAACGCTGCGTCGCCACGATTTGGTCGTGTCTGCACCGCCTTACCCTTCCCACGGGCGCCTTGAATGATCGGCCCGACCGAAAGAGACCGAATGCGTAAACTGCTCCTCGTCGGCTGCGCCGCACTGGTGCTCGGCGGATCCGCCGCTGCTGTCAGCAGCCAGACCCCCCGCAACGAAACCTTCCGCATGCTGGAGCTGTTCGGCGATGTGGTCGGCATCGTCGAGCAGGCCTATGTCGTGCCGGTCGACAACAAGAAGCTGATCGAGGCCGCGCTGGCCGGAATGATGACGGCGCTGGACCCGCACTCCAACTATCTGCCGCCCTCCAACTACGACGAGCTGCGCGAGCGCACCGAGGGCCAGTATTCGGGCGTCGGCCTGACCATCAGCGCCGACGGCGGCATGGTGAAGGTCATCTCGCCGATGGACGACAGCCCCGCCGCCAAGGCCGGCGTCCAGGCAGGCGACGTCATCTCGTCGATCGAGGGCCAGAACGCGGCCGGCCTGACCGTCAGCCAGGTGTCCGAAAAGCTGCGCGGCGAGGTCGGCACCAGCGTCAAGGTGACCTTCCTGCGCGACGGCGAGGACCCGCTGGAGGTCGTCCTGACCCGCGAGGTCATCAAGGTCCAGTCGGTCACCGGCCGGGTCGAGGGCGACTTCGGCTATCTGCGCGTCTCGACCTTCAACGAGAACACAGGCCGCGAACTGAACGAGGCCATCGCCAAGATCAAGGCCGAGAAGCCGGGCGTGAAGGGCTATGTGCTTGATCTGCGCAACAATGGCGGTGGTTTGCTGAACGCCGCCATCGACGTGTCCGACGCCTTCCTGGAACGCGGCGAGATCGTCAGTCAGCGCGGTCGCAAGCCCGAGCAGATTCAGCGCTATTCCGCCAAGCCCGGCGACATCACCGGCGGCCTGCCCCTGGTCGTGCTGGTCAACTACGGTTCGGCCTCGGCGTCCGAGATCGTCGCCGGCGCCCTGAAGGATCATCAGCGCGCGACCGTCGTCGGCCTGACCAGCTTCGGCAAGGGCTCGGTCCAGACGGTGATCCCGCTGCGCCAGGGCCAGGACGGCGCCGTGTCCATCACGACCGCGCGCTACTACACGCCGTCGGGCGCCTCGATCCAGAAAATCGGCATCGAACCGGACCTGGAGGTCGCCCGTTCGGAAGCCGAGGCCCGCATCGTCTCGCGTTCCAGCTTCATCTATTCCGAAGCCGCCTACGCCACGGCGCTGGACGCCTCCATCGGCGCCGAGCGCAAGGGTCCGCACACGCCGCGTGAAGCCCCCGGCGAGAGCTTCGACAAGGAAAAGGACTATCAGCTGGAACGGGCGCTGGACGTGCTGCGCGCCGGCGGCGACCTGACGAAACTGTCGGCTGCGCCCGAAGGCGTCGTCGTCACAGAGCCGGGCTCCGAGCCTAAGCCCGACGCCGAGCCGGCGGCGGACGAATCTAAGGAAGAATAGGACAGGGAAGGGCGGCGAGAGCCGCCCTTTTTCTTACGATCGGGCCGATCAGGACAGGCGGTCGCGGAACTCGGAATAATCGAACTCGCGCACCAGCTTCAGCGCATCCGTCTCGCTGTTCCACAGGGCGATGGCCGGAAGGGGCACCCCATTGAAGGTGTTGGTCTTCACCATCGAATAGTGGGCCTGGTCCAGAAATGCGATCCGCGTACCCGCCGTCGGCGCCGTCTCGAAGACGTAGTCGCCGATGATGTCGCCCGCCAGGCACGACGGCCCGCCCAGGCGATAGGTCATGCCCGTCTCGCCCTCGTTCAGCATGGCCGGACGATAGGGCGCCTCGATAACATCGGGCATGTGGCAGGTCGCGGAGATGTCGGTGATGGCGATCGCAATGCCGTTGTCGAAGGTGTCCAGCACCTCGCCGATCAGTATGCCGGCGTCCAGCGCCACGGCCTCGCCCGGCTCGATATAGACCTCAAGCCCATGCGTCTCGCCCAGCCGGCGCAGGAAGGTGGCCAGGTCGTCGCGTCTGTAATCGGCCCGCGTGACATGGTGCCCGCCGCCCAGATTGATCCATTTCAGCGGCCTCAGCAGCGGCGCCAGCGTCGGCTCCACCGCCGCCCAGATCCGCTCCAACGGCTCGAACCCCTGTTCGCACAGGGCATGGATATGCAGGCCGTCGACGCCGTGCAGATGTTCGGGCTTCAGCTGCGATACCGGGAACCCCAGACGCGATCCGAACTGGCACGGATCGTATTTGGCGACCTCGGCCTCGGAATGTTCGGGGTTCAGCCTCAGGCCGATGTCGAACGTCTCGCCTTCGGCGCGGGCCGTGGCGATTACATCGGCGAAGCGGGCGATCTGGTCGGGGGCGTTGAAGATGACCGTGTCCGACAGACGCAGGATTTCGGGCAGGTCCGCCGGCTTGTAGGCGGGCGAATAGGTGGTCAGGTGCCCCTTGTAGAATTCCCGCGCCAGCCGCGCCTCCCACAGGCCCGAGGCGCAGACGCCGTCGAGGTATTCCCCGACGACGTCGGCCAGCGACCACATGGAAAAGGCCTTCAGGGCCAGCAGAACCCGCGCGTTCCCGCGCGTCCCTACGTCCTTCAGTATGGACAGGTTGCGACGCACCGCCGCCTCGTCCACCACGAAGGCGGGCGAGGAGACGCGGTTCAGATCGAACCGGGCGAAGGCGCCCGGTCCGCCGGCTTGGGTCTGCATGGCCATGGTCTGAGCCTTAGAAGTCGAGAGGGGCGTCCAGGTCCTGAACCTTCCACGGCAGGCCGTGCTTGTTCAGCATGTCCATGAAGGGATCGGGGTCCAGCTGTTCCATGTTGAACACGCCCGCGCCCTTCCACTGGCCGGTCAGCATCAGGGCCGCGCCGATCATGGCGGGCACGCCGGTGGTGTAGCTGACGGCCTGGTTGCCGGTCTCGGCATAGGCTTCCTGGTGATCGCAGATGTTTTTGACGTAGACCGTCTTCTTGACCCCGTCCTTCACGCCGGTGGCGATGGTGCCGATATTGGTCTTGCCCTTGGTGATCGGACCCAGCGACGACGGTTCCGGCAGCAGGGCTTTCAGGAACTCGATCGGAATGATCTCGCGGCCCTGGAACATCATCGGCTCGATCGAGGTCATGCCGATGTTTTCCAGCACTTCGAGGTGCTTCAGATAGCTGTCGCCGAAGGTCATCCAGAAGCGGATGCGCTTGATCTCGGGGTAGAATTTCGCCAGCGATTCCAGCTCCTCATGGTACATGAGGTACATGTTCTTCTGACCCACGCCCTCGAAGTCGAAGACCTGTTTGTGGCTCAGAGCCGGGCCCTCGACCCACTGGCCGTTTTCCCAGTGACGCGACGGGGCGGTGACTTCGCGCAGGTTGATCTCGGGGTTGAAGTTGGTCGCGAACGGCAGGCCCGTGTCGCCGCCGTTGCAGTCCAGGATGTCCAGCGTCTCGATGGAATCCAGCAGGTGCTTCTTGGTGTAGGTCGCGAAGACCGAGGTCACGCCGGGGTCGAAGCCCGAACCCAGCAGCGCCATCAGACCGGCTTTCTCGAACCGCTCCTGATAGGCCCACTGCCACTTGTATTCGAACTTGGCCTCGTCGCGCGGCTCGTAGTTGGCGGTGTCGAGATAGTTCACGCCGGCCGCCAGACAGGCGTCCATGATGGCCAGGTCCTGGTAGGGCAGGGCCAGGTTCACGACCAGGGCCGGCTGCACCTGTTTGATCAGGGCCGTGGTCGCCGCCACGTCGTCGGCGTCGATCTTGGCCGTGTCGATGGTGACGCCAAAACGCGACTTCACGGATTCGGCGATGGCGTCGCACTTGGACTTGGTGCGGCTCGCCAGGGTGATATGGGAGAAGATGTCCGCATTCATCGCCATCTTGTGGACGGCCACCGAACTGACGCCGCCCGCGCCGATAACCAGCACCTTGCTCATGCGTGCTTCTCCTGAAGTCAAAAACGTTGGCGACATCGCCGCCCCTATAAAGGGCGGGGCTCTTAGCACGATGATGACAATCCGCTAAATCCCACGGCGAACATTGGCTTTATAGCCGTGATCGACTCGCTCCGGTTGCCTTTGTCGGGGTTTTCCGCCATAAGCCGCCGCTTCCGACGCAAGTGAACCTCGCGTCTCCACCCACACGACAGCTCTTTTTGTCGTGCTACCGCGCTCCGCGCTGCTTGAGCACAGCCCTTTCGGGCTCAAGTAGGCCGCAAGGCCGATAGCCCACGAAAAGAGAACGAGGTGGGCGAGAACCCTCTGCCGACGTGATCGTCGCCAGAGGCCGTTGTCGTATGGAGCCGTTTCACCCGTCGCCACGAGGTAGTGAATGTTCGAGGCTCTGAACGAGCGGCTGACAGGCGTCTTCGACCGGATCACCGGTCGCGGCGCCCTGTCCGAAAAGGACGTCGCCGAGGCGATGCGCGAAGTGCGCGTGGCCCTGCTTGAGGCCGACGTAGCCCTGCCCGTCGTCAAGGAATTCATCGCCTTCGCCACCGAGCGCGCCACAGGCGAAGAGGTCATCCGTTCGGTCCGCCCCGCCGACCAGGTGGTCAAGATCGTCTATGACGGCCTGATCGAGATGCTGGGCGGCGAAGAGCCGGTCCCCCTCAACACCAACGCCAGCCCGCCCGCCGTGGTGCTGATGGCCGGCCTGCAGGGCTCAGGCAAGACCACGACCTCGGCCAAGCTGGCGCTGCGCCTGACCAAGTTCGATCGCAAGAAGGTCATGATGGCCTCGCTGGACACGCGTCGTCCGGCCGCGATGGAACAACTGGCCCAGCTGGGCAAACAGATCGACGTCGCCGTCTTGCCGATCGTGGCGGGCGAGAGCGCGGTCCAGATCACGCGCCGGGCGCTGCAGTCGGCCAAGCTTCAGGGCTTCGACGTTCTGATCCTCGACACCGCCGGCCGCATCACCCTGGACGAGGGGCTGATGAACGAGGTGGCCGAGGTCGCCGACATCGCCAAACCCATCGAGACCCTGCTGGTCGCCGACAGCCTGACCGGCCAGGACGCGGTGCGCACCGCCGCCGCCTTCCACGCCCGCCTGCCCCTGACCGGCCTGGTCCTGACCCGCGCCGACGGCGATGGTCGCGGCGGCGCCATGCTGTCGATGCGCGCCGTCACCGGCCTGCCGATCAAATATCTGGGCGCCGGCGAAAAGGTCGATGCGCTGGACGTGTTCGACGCTCGTCGCGTCGCCGGCCGCATCCTGGGCCAGGGCGATATCGTCGCCCTGGTCGAGAAGGCGTCGCAGGACCTGGACCAGGCCAAGGCCGAGAAGATGGCCCGCAAACTGGCCAAGGGTCAGTTCGACCTGGACGACCTGGCCGGCCAGCTTCAGCAGATGAAGCGGATGGGCGGGCTTCAGGGCATCATGGGCATGCTGCCCGGCGTGGCCAAGATGAAGGGCCAGATGGCCGAAAGCGGCATCGACGACCGCATGATCCTGCGCCAGGAAGCCATCATCTCATCGATGACCAAGGCCGAGCGCAAGAAGCCGGATCTGCTGAACGCCAGCCGCAAGAAGCGCATCGCGGCCGGCGCCGGCGTCGATGTGCAGGACGTGAACCGGGTTCTGAAACAGCACCGCCAGATGGCCGATGTGGTCAAGTCGATGGCGCGCGGCGGACCCAAGAAGATGCAGCAGATGGCCGCCATGCTGGGCGGCCTCGGCGGTGGCGGCGGCATCCCCGGAATGGGGGGCGGCGGCCCCGATCTGAACCGATTGAAGGCCCTGGGCGGCGGCAAGACGCCGGAAGCCAGCGCCGACGAACTGAAAGCCATCCAGGACCGGCTCGCCGGATTGGGTGGCGGACAACTTCCGGGAGGCCTGCCTGGCCTTCCGGGCTTCCCTCCCAAGAAATAACGATTACCTGGAAAGAGACCTGAAATGCTGAAGATTCGTCTGGCCCGCGGCGGCGCCAAGAAGCGCCCCTACTATCACATCGTCGTCGCCGACTCGCACTCGCCGCGCGACGGCAAGTTCATCGAGAAGGTCGGCAGCTACAACCCGATGCTGCCCAAGGACGGCGCCACCCCCCGCGTCGCCCTGAAGGTCGAGCGTATCGCCGAATGGCTCGGCAAGGGCGCCCAGCCGACCGACCGCGTCGCGCGCTTCCTGTCGCAGGACGAGACCCTGGGCCAGAAGGTCAAGTGGACCCAGTCGAACAACCCGAACAAGGCCCAGCCCGGCAAGAAGGCGCAAGAGCGCGCCGCCGAACGCGCCCAGCGCGAAGCCGACCGCCTGGAAGCCGAAGCCGCCGCCAAGGTCGAGGCCGCTGAAGCCGCTGCGCGCGCCAAGGAAGAAGCCGCCGCTGCTGCCGCCGCTCCGGCTGTCGAAGAAGCCCCGGCCGAAGAAGCGCCTGCTGCTGAAGCCGCCGCTGAAGAGGCCCCCGCTGCAGAAGTGGCTGCTGAAGAAACGACTGAAGAAAAGGCCGAAGGCTAAGCCTTTCGGTTTGACGATGATCGAGGCGGCGTCTTTCGACGCCGCCTTTTTCATGCGCTAAGGACCAACATGACCACGGACAGCAGATTGATCCTCGTCGGCCAGATAGGCGGCGCTTTCGGCGTGCGGGGCGAGGTGCGGGTGACCGCCTTCACCGCCGATCCCCTGGCCCTGACCGCCTACGGCCCGCTGCTGCATGCCGACGGCACGGTGGCCCTGACCCTGACCTCGACGCGGCCCGACAAGAACGGCGTCGTCGGCCGGGCCAAGGAGATCACGACCAAGGAACAGGCCGACGCCCTGCGCGGCCTGAAACTGCACGTCCCCCGCGACCGTTTCCCTGAGCCGGACGAGGACGAATTCTATCTCGCCGACCTGCTGGGGGTCGAGGTCCGCGACACGGCCGGCGCCGTCCTGGGCACAGTCAAGTCGGTCCAGAACTTCGGCGCCGACGACATGCTGGAGATCGCCCCCGCAACCGGCGGCCCGACCTGGTATCTGCCCTTCACCAAGGAAGCGACGCCCGAACTGCACCTGGCCGACGGCTGGCTTCTGGCCGCGCCCCCGACCGAGGTGGGCGAGCGCGAACCGGAATCCTGACACGCGCCTGTAGGTGTTGCGGATTGGGTGGGCGGCGCCGACATAGGCCTATCGCAAGCCGAGGCTCTCGCATGACCGACCTGTCCGCCTTCCCGATCACCCAGCGCTGGCCGGCCCAGCATCCCGACCGCATTCAGCTCTATTCCCTGCCGACGCCGAACGGCGTGAAGGTCTCGATCATGCTGGAGGAGGTCGGCCTGGCCTATGAGCCGCACCTGGTCGACATCACCAAGAACGAGACTTGGGGGCCTGAGTTTCTGTCGCTGAACCCCAACGGCAAGATCCCCGCCATCCTCGATCCGAACGGGCCAGGCGGCCAGCCGCTGGCCCTGTTCGAATCCGGCGCCATCCTGATCTATCTGGCGGAAAAGACCGGCAAGCTGCTCTCGACCGATCCCGCGACCCGCTACGAGACGATCCAGTGGGTCATGTTCCAGATGGGCGCCATCGGGCCGATGTTCGGCCAGTTGGGCTTCTTCCACCGTTTCGCCGGCAAGGACTACGAGGACAAGCGCCCGCGCGACCGCTACGTCGCCGAAAGCCGCCGCCTGCTGGGCGTGCTGGAGACGAGGCTTGCCAATGAGGGAGGAGAGCCCCGGGACTGGATCGTCGGGGACTATTCCATCGCCGACGTCGCCACCCTAGGCTGGGTTCGCAACCTGATCGGCTTTTACGAGGCGGGCGAGCTCGTCGGTTTTGCGGACTTTCCGCGCGTCGCCGCCTGGCTGGAGCGGGGTCTGGCGCGCCCCGCCGTGCAGCGCGGACTGGAGATTCCGGCGCGTCACTGAACCGTCGTGCCCGGCGGGCATTATCTGACGACACAAACAGGAGCGCGACGGATGGGTATCTTCTCTTCGATCTGGAACAAGATCACGGGTCACAAGCCCAAGGCGGCCCCCGCTCCGGCGCCCACGCCGACCGCCAGTGTGACGCCGACGCCGGGTGCGGCGGCCTCCACCCCCGCTCCGGCCCTGCCGCCCGTCGATGTCGAGGCGGTGCTCAGCGATCTGGCGGCGTCCAAGGGCGGCGGCGGCAACTGGCGCACGTCGATCGTCGATCTGCTGAAGCTGCTGGACCTGGATTCCAGCCTGGCGGCCCGCAAGGAACTGGCCGAGGAACTGAATGTCCACGCCGGCGAGCACGGCTCGGCCGAACAGAACATCGCCCTGTCCAAGGCGGTCTGGACCAAGCTGGCCGAAAACGGCGGTCACGTTCCCGCATCGCTGCGCGACTAACGCGCCTCAACCAGCGCGAAGCGCGATAGGCTAAAACGATGCGCTGGATCAGGCCCGCGGTCTGATCCAGCGTCCGGCACCCAGGGCCGCAAAGCCGACGACCAGGCCCCAGAAGGCCGATCCCACTCCGAACAAAGCTAGTCCCGAGGCCGTAGCGGCGAACGTCAGCACGGCCGCCTCACGTTGCGCCGTTTCGGCCATCATCCCTTGCAGCGCGCCGGTCAGCGGCGCGACCAAGGCCAGACCTGTCACCGCCGCCAGCACGGCCGGCGGCATGGCGATGAACAGCCCGGCCAGCGGTGCGGCGAAAAGGGCCACGATCAGATAGAAGCCGCCATAGATCACGCCCACGACCCAGCGCCGCGCAGGGTCGGGATGGGCGTCCGGCCCGGTGCAGATCGCCGCCGTGATCGCCGCAAGATTGACCCCGTGCCCGCCGAACGGGGCGATCAGCAGGCTGGCGACGCCGGTGGACAGGATCAGCCGGTTGGCGGGCGGCGGATAGCCGGCGCTCTGCAACACGACCAGTCCCGGCAGGTTCTGCGCCGCCAGGGTCACGAGGAACAACGGAAAGCCCAGGCTGACCGCCGCCTTCCAGTCGAACACGGACGCAACGGGCTCCAGATGGCCGAATGGGCTGGTCCCTGCCGGCAGGGTCAACTGCCCCCGTATCGCCAGGACGGCAAAGGCGGCCGCCAGCACGGCCGGCAGCGCCCAGGTCGGCCACAGGCGTCGCGATACCAGAAACAGCGCGACCAGTCCGACGACCAGAACCGTCTCGTCCGGCACGACTTTGAACAGTCTCAACACGAAGGGCAGCAGCACGCCCGCCAGCATGGCCGAAGCGATGGCTGCTGGGATCCGCGCCGCCAACCGCCCCAGGGCCGGGATCAGGCCGGTCAGGATCATCAGCAGGGCGGCGAAGACGAAGGCGCCGATGGCCGTCGGCCATGACAGGCCCAGGGTCGAGGCCGCCAGCAGGGCCGCCCCCGGCGTCGACCAGGCCAGGACGACGGGGATCCTCAACCGCCAGCTCAGCAGCGCGCCCGGCACGCCGATACCTAGGCACAGGGCCGTCACCATCGATCCGATCTGACCGGCGTCCGCGCCCAGCGCCTGGCCCGCCTGGACGACCAGAGCCACGGTCCCGCCGAAACCGATCACCGTCGCCACGGCGGCGGACGAAAAGGCGGAAGCGGGCAGGGCGCGCATGGAAAAGGCCGGAGCAGTCATGCCCCGGCCTTAAACCGTCACCGTGAAGGCCGGAAGGGCCTGATCAGGCCGCGCCGATCAACCTTCCATGTCGTCTGGCAGACCCACGGCGTGGAAGCCCGCATCGACGTGGACGACCTCGCCCGTGGTCGAACGGCCCAGGTCCGAGCACAGCCACAGGGCCGCGCCGGCGACGCCCTCCATCGAGGTCTCTTCCTTGATCAGCGAGAACTGGGCCGACTTGGAGTGCAGGCCGCGCCCGCCCGAGATGCCGGCCAGCGACAGGGTGCGCATGGCACCGGCCGAGATGGCGTTGACGCGGATGTTCTTGGGGCCCAGGTCGCGCGCGATATAGCGGGTCGCCGCCTCCAGCGCCGCCTTGGCCACGCCCATGGTGTTGTAGTTCGGGATGACCCGCTCGGACCCCAGATAGGTCAGGGTGATCAGGCTGCCGCCGTTCGGCATCAGCTTGGCGGCGCGCTTGGCCACGTCCACGAAGCTGAAGGCCGAGATGTTCAGGGCCAGAAGGAAGCTGTCGCGCGTGGTGTTGTCCACGAAGCTGCCCTTCAGCTCGTCCTTGTTGGCGAAGGCCACCGAATGGACGACGAAGTCGATGGTGCCGAAGGTCTTTTCCAGCTCGGCGAAGGCGGCGTCCATCGAGGCGTCGTCGGTGACGTCGGCCGGAATCAGCAGCTTGGCGCCGACGCTTTCGGCCAACGGCCGCACGCGCCGCTCCAGGCTTTCGCCCATATAGGTGAAGGCCAGTTCCGCGCCCTGCGCCGCCAGCTGCGAGGCGATGCCCCAGGCGATGGAGCTGGAGTTCGCCACGCCCATGATCAGGCCCTTCTTGCCCTTCATGAGGTCGCCGGTCGGCATGTCCCAGCCTTCGGAAGTGGCCATGGTTCGTCTCCTGATTATTTGGCGCAGGGTTAGCAGGCTAGGGAAGCTGGCTCAACGCCTCTCCCTCCCCCGCGGGGGAGGGTGGTCGAGCCGCAGGCGAGATCGGGTGGGGAGGGCAGGGCGAAACCTCGTCGATCTCGCAGGGGCAAACTCAGATCAGTGCGGCCTTGCCTGGCCGCCCCCACCCCGTCGCTGCGCGACGACCCTCCCCCGCAGGGGGAGGGAGAGGCGTCGTGCTGATTTTTACAGCAGGCCCGAGATCGCCGCGCGGGCGGCGTCGCCCAGGTCTGGCCGTTTCAACGCCAAGGCGACGTTGGCTTTCAGCAGGCCGATCTTGTCGCCGCAGTCGTGGGTCACGCCGGCGTATTCGACCGCTGTGAAGGCCTGGTGCTGCATCAGCCGCGCCATGGCGTCGGTCAGCTGGATTTCGTTGCCGGCCCCGCGTTCCTGGGTCGCCAGGAGGTCGAAAATTTCCGGCTGAAGGATATAGCGGCCCGAGATCGACAGGTTCGACGGCGCCGTGCCTGGGGCGGGCTTTTCGACCATCCCCTTCATCTCGATCCGGTTGCCCTGGCGGCCGACGGGATCGACGATGCCGTATTTGTGGGCCTGTTCGATGTCGACAGATTCCACGCCGATGATGTTGCCGCCGGTCTCGGCATAGACCTCGGCCAACTGCTTCAGGGCGCCCGGCTGCGAGTCAACGATCACGTCGGGCAGGATGACGGCGAACGGCTCATGGCCGATGATGTCGCGCGCGCACCAGACGGCGTGGCCCAGGCCCTTGGGCTGCATCTGGCGGGTGAAGCTCATCTCGCCGGCGGACGCCAGTTCGGCGTTCATCATCTCCAGGATTTCGATCTTGCCCTTGGCCAGGAGCTGGGCTTCCAGCTCGATCTGGTGATCGAAATAGTCCTCGATTGCGCCCTTGGAGCGGCCGGTGACGAAGACGATGTGCTCGATCCCCGCCTCGCGCGCCTCTTCGACGATGTAGGACAGAATCGGCCGATCGACGACGTTCAGCAGTTCCTTGGGCGTGGTCTTGGTGCCGGGGAGGACGCGGGTGCCGAGGCCCGCGACGGGCAATACGGCCTTGCGCAGGCGCGCGGGCGTGGTGGTCATAAACATATCCTGACAGCTATCCCGCCCCTTCTACCCGGTGCGGACCGGCGAAAGAAGGGGCGGGACGGCGGTCGGGTTCCGCCTTACTTGGCGGGGCGCGTCATCGGGGTCATGGCGGCGATGGTCGCGCGCTGGGCCAGCAGCTGATCTTCCGGCAGCGGGATCAGGCCGCGGTCGGCCAGATAGCCGCCCTTGCCGGCAGAACCCTCGGACAGGAACTCTTGCACGAACTGCTGCAGGCCCGGAATGACGCCGATGTGGGCCTTCTTCACATAGATGTAGAGGCTGCGCGACAGCGGATAGGCGCCGCTGGCGATGGTGTCCGCATTGGGTGTGACGCCGTCGATGGTCTCGGCCTTCACCGTGTCCAGGTTCTGTTCCAGGAAGGAATAGCCGAACACGCCCAGCGAGCCCGGCGTGCGGGTCAGGGTCTGGACGATGGCGTTGTCGTTTTCACCCGAGTCGATCCAGGCGCCGTCCTCGCGCAAGGTATGGGCGATGCCCTCGAACCGGTCCTTGTCGCCTTCGATGGCCTTGACGGCCGGAACCAGCTTGGCGCCCGGCGTCATGCCCAGCTCCAGAAAGGCGTCGCGCGTGCCCGATGTGGGCGGCGGGCCATAGACCTGGATCCGTTGGTTCGGCAGGCCGGCGTTGACCTGGTTCCAGGTCGTGGCGGGGTTTGTCACGAACGTGCCGTTCGGCCCCGGAACTTCCTTGGCCAGGCCTTCGTACAGGTCGTTCAGTTCGAAGTTGAAGCCGTTGCCGTTGCGGGCCGTGGCGATGACGATGCCGTCGAAGCCGATCTTGATCTCGACGATGTCGGTGACGCCGTTCTTGGCGCACAGGTCGAACTCGGACTGTTTCATCTGACGCGAGGCGTTGGCGATGTCCGGGGTGGTCGGGCCGATGCCCTGGCAGAAGGCCTGGATGCCGCCGCCGGTGCCCAGCGATTCGACGCGGGGCGCCGCGCCGTTGGAGGCGCGGGCGAAGGTCTCGGCCACGCGGGTGGCGAAGGGGAAGACGGTGGACGAACCCGCCGACCAGATGCCAGCGCGCGTGCCGGAGGCCGAGCCACCCCCGCCGTTGTCGCCACAGGCCGCCAGGGCCAGAAGGGCGGCGGCCGAAGCCGCCAGTTTCAGTGTGCGGATCATCCTGAGCTCTCCCTGAGCATCGATTTCGCGATGCTTAGAGCAGAGGATTGTGACAGTCCGACGAAGGGTCGGACCGCCGCTACAGCAGGCGGCGGCGCATGACCTGCGACAGGGTGTCGATCAGGGTCACGGCGACGACCACGACGATCACGATGGCGGACACGGCCCGGAAGTCGAAGGCGTTCATGCTGTCGAACAGCACCTGACCGATGCCGCCGGCGCCGATCAGACCCAGAACCGTCGCCGAACGGCTGTTCGATTCGAAGCGGTACAGGGCGAACGAGGTCCACAGCGGCGCGACCTGCGGCAACACGCCCCAGACGATCTCGTGCAGCTTGCCGGCGCCGGTGGCGCGCACGCCCTCGACAGGCCCCTTGTCGATCGACTCGACGGCTTCGGAGAACAGCTTGGCCAAGACGCCGGCCGTATTCAGGGTGATGGCCAGGACGCCGGCCAGCGGCCCCAGGCCCACGGCCGTCACGAACAGCAGGCCGATCACAAGGTCGGGCACCGAACGCAGCAGGTTCATCACCCACCGCACGGGCGTCACGACCCAGACGGGGGCGATGTTGCGTGCGGCGGCCAGGCCCAGCGGAATCCCCAGCAGAACGGCCAGGAAGGTGCCCCAAAGCGCAATCTGAACCGTCTCCCACATCTTGGCGACGAACATTTTCCAGTCGCTGAAGTCGGGACGCAGCAAGTCGTGGACGAACAGCAGGGTGCTGTCGTTGCCCGCGAACAGGCGCGGCAGATTGCCCAGATCGACGGCGTCGATGCTGTAGAGCAGGACGGCGGCGACGCCGCCCCACACCAGGATGTCGGCGACCCACGCCAGGGTGGATTTCTTGGGTGCCACCGGAATGGAGACGGCGGGGGACGCGACTGCGGTCAAGGCCGGACCTCACGCAGGCTGCGCAGGCGTTGAAGCTCGCGCTCGGCGGCCGCGACGGCGGCGGTGTCGCCCTTGGCGCGCGCATCGCCCAGTTTCTGGTCGGCGATCATTTCGCGGATCGGGTCCAGATAGCTGTCGTCGGCGGCGGTGAAGCGGGAATATTCCAGGTCCGCCAGAACCGCGCGCTGGCGCTCGGCCTCGGCGCCTTCGCCCTGGCCATAGGTCAGGAAGAAGCTGCGGATCTTTTCCTTCAGCGCCGGGTCCAGGTCCTCGCGCACGACGATGCCGCTCTCGGGGATGGGGGGCGAGGTCCAGATTTCCTCGATTTGCCCGGCCAGCTGCGGGTTTTCCTTGCGCATGAAGATGGTGTTGACGCTGTTGGAGGTCGCCACGTCGATCACGCCCGTGGCGACGCCGAAGGCGTTGGCCTGGTGGTTGGCCGAGCGCACGGTCTTGAAGCACTGTGACGGCACCACGCCGCGCGGATTGAACAGGAAGGTCAGCGGGGCCAGGGTGCCCGACGTCGACTGGGCGTCGCCGATGCCGAAGTTGTACTGCTTGCCGCAGGCCATGACCTTGTCCAGCGTGATGCCCGAACCCTTTTTGACGATCAGGGTCGACTGATAGCTGTCCAGGCCTTCGCGGTTGACGGTGCGGGCGATGACCTCGGCCTTGGCGCGGTCGATGGCCTCGACCTCGGGCTTGGCCGAGAACCACCCGACCTGGGTGTGGTTGCCGCGCATGGCCTCGACCAGAACCGTATAGTTCGAGCCGAAATAGGGTTTGACCGGCACGCCGATGGCCTTGGACATATCGTCCAGCAGCGGCTGCCACAACGGACCGGCGGAGGCCTGACCTTCGGCTGACAGGATGGAGAAGGTGATCTCGGTCGGCGCGCCGCCGGCCTTCTTGTCCTCACCGCCGCCGCAGGCCGCCAGGCCCAGGATCATCACGGCCGCGCCAGCCGCAGCGAACAGGCCCCGGAAGGCTTTGGGAGTGGAGGAAATACGGGACAGGCTCATGCCTTGGTCTCCCAGAACGCGTCCTCGAACTCGGGACCGTAGATTTCGATCAGACGCTGTTGGTCCAGCGCCGTTGACGGACCGTCATAGACGATCTTGCCGCCTTGCAGGGCGATGACGCGGTCGCAATAGCGGATAGCGTAGTCGACCTGGTGCAGGGTGACGATCACGCCCATGCCGTCGCGCCTGTTCAACTCGACCAGCAGTTCCATCACCTTGCGCGCGGACACCGGGTCCAGCGAGGCGACGGGTTCGTCGGCCAGGATGGCCTTGGCGCCCTGCACGATGGCGCGGGCGATGGCGCCGCGCTGCTGCTGACCGCCCGACAGGGTGTTGGCGCGCTGGGCCGCATAGTCGGACACGCCGACGCGGTGAAGGGCCGCCATGGCCTTGTCCTTGTCCGCCTGGGGCCAGGCGCCCAGCAGACCCTTCCATGCGGGCAGGCGCCCGAGCGCGCCCAGCATGACGTTGGAGAACAGGCTGAGGCGGCCGACCAGGTTGAACTGTTGGAAGATCATGCCCAGCTTGCCGCGCGCCTTGCGCACGGAACCCGTGACCCGACCGTCCTTCTGCACGGTCTCGCCGAACACCTGGATCGTGCCCGCGCCCGCGTCGATCGACTGCAGGCCGGTGATGGAACGGAGCAAAGTGGACTTGCCTGAACCGGACGGACCGATCAGGGCGACCATTTCGCCGGAGGCGACGGAAATCGAGACGCCGTCCAGCGCCTTTCGCGATCCGAAGGTCTTCGACACGTCGCGCGCCAGGACGAGCCCGGGGGAGACGGCGGCTGCGGATGAACTCATGAACTCGCTAGGAGGCTGTGGCGAAGGGGCGCCGCATGACGCGACGAAGGCGTCTAGGCAAGGCCTTAATCGCACACGGCGTGCGACCTCGTCCATAGCCGACCCATTCAGCGGCCTTCCGCCGCGGCCTCGACCCTTGCGACATCGGCGGCGCTAAGGCCGGTGTAGTCGCAAGCTGCTCAACGAGGCTGGAACGGCCTAGGTTGCCCTCATGGCGGCGTTTCATGGGGTGCGCAGACATTTGTGACAGTCTCGTCCTGGCCAAACCCAAGCCCCGCCACGAAAAAACCCCTTTACATGACAGTTCGAAGTCCCCATATCGCGCCTTCCGGCGGACCCCGTAGGTCCTTTCTGCGCCGCTAACGCCGGTCTGGGTTTAACAATTAGCAGGGGGTTACGTGAATTGCGCACGTATCAGCTTCCCCTGGACCTGGTCCGTGAGCGGTCCCCTGAACGTCCCGTCGCCCTCGTGCGACCGCGTTCGGTTTCCGTAGCGGCGCGCTGGTTCCAGGATAATCTAAAGGCCGACGTCTTCTATGCGGTGAAGGCGAACCCGTCCCGTTGGGTCGTCGAGACCCTGATCGAGGCCGGTGTTCGCGGTTTCGACGTGGCGTCCATCGCCGAAATCGAGCTTGTTCGCTCGGTCAGCCATGACGTTCGCCTGGCCTTCATGCACCCGGTCAAGAGCCGGTCTGCGATCACCAAGGCCTATTTCGATCACGGCGTGCGGACCTTCTCGCTCGACTGCGTCGATGAGCTGAACAAGATCCTCGACGCCACCGGCGGCGCGGACGACCTGAATCTGATCGTGCGTATGGCCGTCTCGGCCGACGGCGCGGCCTATACGCTTTCGGGCAAGTTCGGCGTTTCGGCGGATCAGGCTCCGGCCCTGCTGATGGCCACGCGCCAGGTGGTCAAGGAAGGCCTGATGGGCGTCAGCTTCCACGTCGGCAGCCAGTGCATGCGCCCGACCGCCTATCAGGCGGCCATGGCTCAGGTCGGCCGGTCGATCAGCCGCGCCGGCGTCATCGTGGATATCGTCGATGTCGGCGGCGGCTTCCCCTCGGTCTATCCGGGCATGGTCCCGCCGGACATGAGCGAATACGCCGACGCCATCCATCGCGGCTTCAACGAGATGCCGGTGTCGGAAACGACCGAGCTGTGGTGCGAACCCGGCCGGGCGCTGGTCGCCGAATCCTCGTCGATCCTGGCGCGCGTCGATCTGCGCAAGGGCGACGCCCTGTATCTGAACGACGGGTCGTACGGTTCGCTGTTCGACGCGACCCACTCGCGCTGGCCCTTCCCGACCAAGCTGGTCCGGGACGGCGAGGCGGCGAGCGATCTGAAGGCGTTCCAGTTCTACGGCCCGACTTGCGATTCCATCGACCACATGCCGGGTCCGTTCTGGCTGCCGGCCGATGTGCGCGAAGGCGACTTCATCGAGATCGGCATGCTGGGCGCTTACGGCGTCGCCATGTCGACCGGCTTCAACGGCTATGGCGAGCACGATCTCGCCGTGGTCGAGGACGCCCCGATGGCCTCGCTCTATGGTCTGGCCCCGCGCTCCATCCCGACCGTACGCACCACGGCGGAAGAGAACGCCCGCAAGATCGTGCGTCTGTCACGTCCCAAGGGTAAGGCCGGTCAGCGCAAGAAGTCTCGGCGCTAGGCAAAATGGATTCGTTGGAATCCAGGGTCTTTTCCAACTCGCTCTCTGCCAATCTAGATTGGCAGAGAGCGGTGAATGGCTGGATGGACGAAGCCTCACGAGTAATTAACGGTTCTAGAGCAAGCGACGCGAAGTCGAAAGAACGGCTTCGCGATGCTCTCCGTCTGCATGATGAATCGGACCATCTCCTCGCGTGGTTGATCCGAGGTGATACCCACGGTGTGGATCCAGAGCATATGCGTCATATCTCTGAATCTCTTCGACGATAACTACGACGTGCTTCTTCGGTCGCTCCGTCCTTGAGAAGTTGTTTTGTTGACGACGGGCGCTCAAATCAAAGGGAAACCCCCGAAATGAACGCTCCCGTTCAAGCCAACACCAAGGCCCAGCTGCTGCAGAACGTCGTCGAACACGTGGACATCACGTCTTTCGACGCGCGCCCGATCATCGACAGCATGCGCAAGATGTCCTTCAGCTCGCGCGACACCGCCCGCGCCGCCGACATCTTCTCCATGGCCATCGAGGACAATGACTGCTCGCCCTGGCTGATCCTGGCCGGTTCGACCTCGGCCGGCGGCTGCATGCACGTGTACCGCGACATGGTGAAGTTCGGCATGGTGGACGCGGTCGTCGCCACCGGCGCCTCCATCGTCGACATGGATTTCTTCGAGGCTCTGGGCTTCAAACACTATCAGGCCGCCGGCGAGGTGGACGACAACGTCCTGCGCGAAAACTACATCGACCGGATCTACGACACCTATATCGACGAGGAAGAGCTCCAGGCCTGCGACCACACCATTCTGGAGATCGCCAACCGGCTGGAGCCGCGCGGCTATTCCAGCCGCGAGTTCATCTGGGAGATGGGCAAGTGGCTGAGCGAGGGCAACGCCAAGAAGCCCGGCTCGCTGATCCAGACCGCCTATGAAGAGGGCGTGCCGATCTTCTGCCCGGCCTTCGTCGATTCCTCGGCCGGCTTTGGTTTGGTCAAGCACCAGAAGGAACGCGCCGCGGCCGGCCAGCCCTATCTGATGCTGGACGCCATCGCCGACTTCCGCGAACTGACAGACATCAAGATCGCCGCCGGCGTCACCGGTCTGTTCATGGTCGGCGGCGGCGTGCCCAAGAACTTCGCCCAGGACACGGTCGTCTGCGCCGAAATCCTGGGCGTCGAGGCCGAGATGCACCGCTATGCGGTCCAGATCACCGTCGCCGACGTCCGCGACGGCGCCTGCTCCTCCTCGACGCTGAAAGAAGCCGCCTCCTGGGGCAAGGTCCAGACCACCCACGAACAGATGGTCTTCGCCGAAGCCACCACCGTCGTGCCCCTGATCGGCTCCGACGCCTATCACCGCGGCGCCTGGAAGGCTCGCGACAAGCGCCGCTGGAACAAGCTGTTCGGGAAGTAAGGCCTAACCCTTTGGTCCCTTCTCCTCCTCGGGGGAGAAGGGACAACTCAAGCGGCGCAGCCTTCGAACCCGGCCTTCAGTTCCGCCTCGTCCAGATCACGCCCGATGAAGACCGCCCGGCTCCAGCGGCGTTCGGCGACGCCCCATTCGCGTTGTAGGTCGCCTTCCAGGATCATGTGAACGGCCTGGAAGACCAGGCGGCGGTTCTCGCCCTGAACGTCGATGATGCCCTTGGCGCGCAGGATGTTCTGACCCTGTTCGCCCAGCAGCCTGTCCAGCCAGGCCGTGAACTTGGCCCCGTCCAGCGGGCGGTCCAGCGACAGGGAAATGCCCTTGATGTCGTCCTGGTGCGCATGACCGCGCGCACCGTGTGAATGGTCGTGATCGTGATGATCGTGCCCGTGATCATGGTCATGGTCATGGTCATGGTCGTGCCCATGATCGTGGTCATGGCCGCAGGCCTCGTCATGGACATGGCTGTCCGCGCCGTGCGGCGGGTTCACGAAGTCCGGCCGAACCTCCAGAATCCGGTCCAGGTCGAAGGCGTGCAGGCCTAGCACCTGGTCCAGCGGAACGTTGGACCGTTCGGCCCGGACGATGGGCGCCAGCGGGTTCAGCGCCCGCAGCCGGGCCTCGACCGCGTCCAGCTCTTCCGGGGTCGCCAGATCGACCTTGTTCAGGATGATCCGGTCGGCGAAGGCCACCTGTTCGCGGGCCTCCCTGGAGTCGTCCAGCCGCGCCATCACATGTTTGGCGTCCACCAGGGTGGTGACGCTGTCCAGCTGGGTCTTGGCCTTGACGTCCTCGTCGACGAAGAAGGTCTGGGCCACCGGGCCGGGATCGGCGAGACCCGTCGTCTCGACGATGATGGCGTCGAAGGCCGGCTTGCCGGGACGCTGGCGCTTCATCAGGCCGGCGACCACCCGGATCAGGTCGCCGCGCACCGTGCAGCAGACGCAGCCGTTGTTCATTTCGAACACATCCTCGTCGGCGCCGACCACCAGGTCGTTGTCGATGCCGATCTCGCCGAACTCGTTGACGATGACCGCGTATCGCTTGCCGTGATCCTCGGTCAGGATCCGGTTCAGCAGCGTCGTCTTGCCCGCGCCGAGATAGCCGGTCAGGACAGTGACGGGGATCTTGCCGTTGGTGGAAGCAGTCGAGGCGGGGGCGGCGAGAGTGTCGGTCATAGGCCGCTAGATGGCGGCTGACGCCTCACTTGGGAAGAGGGGGCGCTAAGCCTTCTTCACGAACTCGACGCGCAGAACCAGGCCGCGCACCTTGTCCACATTGGCCTCGATCTCGTCGGTGTCGCCAGTCAGACGGATGTTCTTGACCAGAGTCCCGCGCTTCAGCGTCACCCCGCCCGAGCCCTTGACCTTCAGATCCTTGATCAGGGTCACGCTGTCGCCGTCGGCCAGGATGTTGCCGTTGGAGTCTTTGGTCACGTCTTCGGTCATGGCGAAGCTTCTAGAGCGTCGTCTCCTCCCCATGCAATGGGGAGGGGGACCACGAAGTGGTGGAGGGGCTCTTGAAGCCCCACTGACGCCTGTGATGCGGAAAGAACCCCTCCGTCACGGCGCGAAGAGGCGCCGCGCCACCTCCCCGCCGAGCGGGGAGGAGACGGTTCAGTCCGGCACGTTGGCGTCCAGTTCGTCCAGCCACACCCGTGCATTGCCGTCCGACGGCGCGCGCCAGTCGCCGCGGGGCGACAGGGACCCGCCGGTCACCACCTTGGGCCCGTTGGGCAGGGCTGAGCGTTTGAACTGGGCGGTCTGGAAGAAGCGGATCAGGAACTTCCTCAGCCACCCCTTGATGGTCGCCAGGTCATATTCGACCTTTTCATCCTCGGGCGTGTTGGCGGGCCAATATCCGGCGCCGGCGTCGCTCCAGGCCTGGTGCGCCAGGAAGGCGACCTTGGACGGCTTCAGCCCGAACCGGCTGATGTAGAACAGGAAGAAGTCGTTCAGCGCATAGGGGCCGACCGTCCCCTCGGTCGACTGGATCACGCCGTCTTTCGCCGGCACCAGTTCGGGCGAGATCTCGGTGTCCAGAATGGCGTGCAGGGTCGTGCGCGCCTCGCCGCCGATCAGGTCGCCGGTCGCCACCCATCGGATCAGGTGCCGGATCAGGGTCTTCGCCACCCCGCCGTTGACGTTGTAGTGGCTCATATGGTCGCCGACGCCGTAGGTGGCCCAGCCCAGGGCCAGTTCCGACAGGTCGCCGGTCCCCAGAACGAAGGCCTTGTTCTGGTTCGCCAGCCGGAACAGATAGTCGGTCCGCAGCCCCGCCTGCACGTTCTCGAAGGTGATGTCGTGGACCGGCTGACCCTCGGCGTAGGGATGGCCGATGTCCCTGAACATCTGTTCGGCGGCGGGGCGGATGTCGATCTCGGCGCCCGTGACGCCCAGCGCGGTCATCAGGGCCCAGGCGTTGGACCTGGTCCCATCCGAGGTCGCGAAGCCCGGCATGGTGAAGGCCAGGATGTTCGTCCGCGGCAGGTCCAGCCGGTCGAAGGCGCGACAGGCGACCAGCAGGGCCTGGGTCGAATCCAGCCCGCCCGATACACCGATCACCAGCCGCTCGGCCCCCGTCGCCGTCATCCGGCGCATCAGCCCCTGGACCTGGATGTTGAAGGCTTCGTAGCAGTCCTGATCCAGCCGTCCGGCGTCGTCCGGCACGAAGGGGAAACGGTCCAGCGGGCGGATCAGCTCGCTCTCTACCGCATCCTCGCGCGCCATGAAGGGGACGACGGTCGCCGGTTCGCCCTCGACGCGGGCGCATTCGGCGAAGGTGCCGTTCCGTAGCCGGTCCAGGCCGATCCGGTCCACGTCCACGTCGGCGATGGTCAGATGGTTTTCCAGGGCGAACCGCTCGCCCTCGGCCAGCTTGGAGCCCAGCTCGTGAATCGTCGCCTGACCGTCCCAGGCCAGGTCGGTGGTGCTCTCGCCCCAGCCCGAGGCGGCGAAGACATAGGCCGACAGGGTCCGCGCCGAATGGCTGGCGCTCAGCATGGCCCGCTCGTCGGCCTTGCCGATGACGATGTTGGACGCCGACAGATTCAGCAATATCCGCGCGCCCGCCAGCGCCGCCCGCGTCGAGGGCGGCAGGGGCGCCCAATAGTCCTCGCAGATCTCGACCGCGAAGACGAAACCCGGCCGGTTCACCGCCCCGAACAGCAGGCCGGGCGCGAAATCCACCGTCTCGCCGTTCAGCAGGATCACGTCCTCGCTGCGGGCCGTCGCCGGCGCGAACCAGCGTTTCTCATAGTATTCACGGTAGTTGGGCAGATAGGTCTTGGGCACGACGCCCAACACTTCGCCGGCGCCCATCACCACCGCACAGTTATAGAGGGCGTCGCCGTTGCGGATCGGCGCGCCGATCACGGCGACCAGATCGCTGTCGCCCGTCGCCTGGGCGATGACCGCGATCTGCCGCTCCACCTCGTCCAGCAAGGCTGCCTGCATATGCAGATCGTCGATGGCGTAGGCCGACAACGACAGCTCGGGAAAGACCATCAGGTCCACGCCCTGCTCGCCCGCCTGACGGATCAGGGCGACGTGTTCCTGCGCATTGGATCTGGGGTCGCCGACATGGCTGATCGGCGTCGCCGCCGCCACGCGCACGAAGCCGTGCGTCTTGGGCGAGAAGAAGGAGGTGGCGTCTACCATCGGATCGTCCGCTGCATCCGGCGCGCGCCGGTCGTCGTCCTTCATATAGCCGGAAAGATGAAGGGCGAGAATCCGTCGATTACGGAGGTTCGATCAAACTCGCCCTCGCCGCCTTGCGCACCCGGTTTCAATATGTAGAGTGCGTGGCAAATAATGGGACTGGCGCATAAGCCGGACCGCATCCAGGAAACGCACCATGAGACACGCCTTCGCCGCCTCGGTCCTGACCCTCGTTCTGGCCGCCGGTCTCACCGTCGGCGCGGCCCAGGCCGAGGTCATTCGCGCCAACACCCCGGCGGTGGGCCTGACCATCGACCGGATCGGCGCCCTGCCGGATGAGGAGCGCGGCGCCTGGGCCGACTATCTGGCTAGGTCGCAGGCCCAGCATCTGGCGGATCGCGCGGCCCTCGCCGCCGAACTGCCGGCCGGGGCGACTCCGCCCCCGCCGCCCCTGGCCATTCGCGGCAACAGTTCGCACATGCCGCTGGATCGCCCCGCCGCCTGGTACGGCACGGCCGAAGCTCGCGCCGTCGCCGACGCCGTGGTCACCTTCCAGACCCCCGCCGGGGGCTGGAGCAAGAACCAGGACCGCTCCATCGCCCGCCTGCCGGGCCAACGTTTCTCCAACGACGCCGAGACGATGGAGCAGAACCCGGCCAACTTCGACGCCCCCGCAGACCGGTTCTGGACCTTCGTCGGCACCCTGGACAACAACTCCACCTGGACCGAGATGCGCTATCTGGCCAAGGTCGCGGCCCGGACGCCGGGCGCCCAGGGCGACGCCTGGCGCGCCAGCGTGATCAAGGGCGTCCACTATCTGTTGAACGCCCAGTATCCGAACGGCGGCTGGCCCCAGATCTGGCCGCTGGAGGGCGGCTTCCACGATTCCATCACCTTCAACGACAATGCGGTGGCCGAGGCGGCCATGATCCTGCGCGACGTGTCCAAGGGCGCGGAAGGCTTCGACTTCGTCCCCGCCGAACTGAAGGTCCGCGCCGGCGAGGCGACCAGGAAGGCCATCGACGTCATCCTGGCCGCCCAGGTCAGACAAAAAGACGAGAGTGGGGGCGACCGCCTGTTAGGCTGGCCGCAACAGGTCGAGCCGATGCGTCTCGTCCCCACCAGCGCCCGCAACTACGAACCCCGTTCCATCGCCAGCGGCGAAACGACCGACATCCTGATCTTCCTGATGGGCGAACCCGATCCGTCGCCCCAGGTCCAGGCCGCCATTCGCGGCGGCGTCGCCTGGCTGGAGGCGAACCGCACCTATGACAAGTCGTTCGAAATGACGGACGATGGCCGCAAGCTGATCGACAAGCCCGGCGCCGGCCCGATCTGGTCGCGCAACTACGACCTGGTCACCGGCCGCCCGATCTTCGGCGACAAGGACCAGTCGATCCACGACGACGTCAACGGCATCTCCGTCGGCCGCCGCAACGGCTATTCCTGGTGGCTCGCCCAGCCCCAAACGGCGCTGGACGCCTATGCGGCCTGGTCGGTGGCACGCTGACCGTCCGTCTCCTCCCCACGCAGTGGGGAGGGGGACCGCGTAGCGGTGGAGGGGCTCTTGAAGTCCCACGGACGCCTGTGATGCGGTGCAGAGCCCCTCCGTCACGGCGCGGAAGACGCGCCGCGCCACCTCCCCGCAAAGCAGGGAGGAGACTGAGTGCACAGTTCACCCCGCCCACTTCTCGTCCGGCCTCAGGGTCAGCACCCGCACCCCGTCCCTGGTCACCGCCACGGTGTGTTCGAACTGGGCCGACAGTTTTCCGTCGCCGGTGACCACGGTCCAGCCGTCGTCCTCGGTGTGGACCGTGCGGACGCCCTGGTTCAGCATCGGTTCGATGGTGAAGGTCATGCCTTCGCGCAGGGTCGCGCCGGTCCCCGCCTTGCCGAAATGCAGCACCTGCGGGTCTTCGTGCATCTCGCGCCCGATGCCGTGGCCGCAATAGTCGCGCACCACGGAATAGCCGGCCTTGCGGGCGTGTCTCTCGATGGCGAAACCGATATCGCCCAGCTTGGCGCCGGGTCGCACCGCCTGAATGCCCTTCCACATCGCTTCATAGGTCGTGCGGACCAGACGGCGCGCCTGCGGTCCCACCGACCCGATCAGATAGGTCTTGGAGGAATCGGCGATGAAGCCGTCCTTTTCCAGGGTGATGTCCAGATTGACGATGTCGCCGTCCCTCAACACCTCGTCCGCCGATGGCACGCCGTGGCAGACGACCTGATTGATCGAACTGTTCAGCACGAAGCCATAGCCATACTGTCCCTTGCTGGCCGGTCGCGCCTTCAGCTCGTCCACGATGAAGGCCTCGACGCGGTCGTTGATCTCCAGCGTGCTCAGGCCCTGCAGCGTCATCGCGTCCAGATGTGTGAAGACGCAGGCCAGCAACCGCCCGGACTGCGCCATCAGCTCGATCTCGGTCGGCGTCTTGATCACGCGGCGGCGGCCGTCGGCATTGGAGCGTCTTGGGCAGGCGCATCCACGCCCGCCGCCCTCAGCTCGCGCGCCACCAGTTCCTGAAACGTCACGCCCGGATGGGTCTCGCACAACATGCCGATCCTGATCCAGAACGCCGCCTGGGCGTTGATGGAGCGATAGGACGCCTTTGCGGCTCGACGCAGCTGCTCGTGCAGTTCGTCTTCGATGTTGACGATGCCCATGGAGTGGTCTCGACTATATGAAACGTATTTGATGCGTATAATCTGCCGGCGATCCGATGCAAGCGCCTCTTTTTGCGAATGCGGATGACGTTCGCCTTCGCCCCCGCTAAAGCCATCCCATGACCGACACGCCGAAAAAGGGCTGGTTCCAGCGCCTGTCCGCTGGGCTCTCGCGCTCCTCCAAACAGATGACCGATCAGGTCGTCGCCACCTTCGTCAAGGAACCCTTGTCCGAGGCCTCGCTGGAGCAGCTGGAAGAGCATCTGCTGGAAAGCGATCTCGGCCCCGCCGCCTCCGCCCGCATCGTCGAACGCTTCCGCAGCCTAAAGTTCGGCAAGGACGCCCAGGCGCATGAGGTCAAGGAGGCGCTGGCCGAGGCCGTCGCCGCCGAACTGTCGCCGCGCCAGGCGACCTTCGATCCGCTAAACGGGCCCAAACCCTATGTCGTCCTGTTCGTCGGGGTGAACGGCTCGGGCAAGACCACGACCCTGGGCAAGATCGCCGCCGACCTGACAGGCAAGGGCGCCAAGGTGATGATCGTCGCCGGCGACACCTTCCGCGCCGCCGCCCGCGAACAGCTCAAGGTCTGGTCCGAGCGCGCCGGCGCCCATTTCGAGAGCCGCCGCGACGGCGCCGACGCCGCGGGCCTGGCTTTCGACGCCTATACCAAGGCGCGGGCCGAAGGCTACGACGTCGTCCTGATCGACACCGCCGGCCGGCTGCAGAACAAGTCCGCCCTGATGGACGAACTGCTCAAGATCGTGCGGGTGCTCAAGAAGATCGATCCCGAGGCCCCGCACGACACCCTGCTGGTGCTGGACGCCACGGTGGGCAGGAACGCCCTGGCCCAGGAACAGATCTTCGGCCGCACCGCCTTCGTCACCGGCATCGTCATGACCAAGCTGGACGGCACGGCGCGCGGCGGGGTTCTGGTGCCCGTGGCCCAGGCGTCCGACGCCCCCCTGATGCTGATCGGCGTGGGCGAGAGCGTCGAAGACCTGCAACCGTTCGACGCGCGCGCCTTCTCCCGCTCGCTGGTGGGACTGGAAGACTGACATGACCGAGACAACCCGCAAGGCCTCCAGCATCCGCCAGGCCGTCGATTTCGGCGCCCTGGTCGCCTTCATGGCCGCCTACGCCGTCAACCGTTTCGCGCGCGGCCTGGACGGGCAGGAGGCGCTGGTTCAGGCGACCTGGGTGCTGGTGGGCGCCTCGGCCATCGCGCTGATCGTCGGCTATGCGGTGGAACGGCGACTGGCGCCCCTGCCCCTGCTGACGGGCGGCTTCGCCCTGATCTTCGGCGTTCTGACCATCGTGTTCCACGACCCGAACCTGTTGAAGATCAAGCTGTCGATCCAGAACGGTCTTCTGGCGGTCGTTCTGCTGGGTTCGCTGCCGATGGGTCGATATCCGTTCAAATACCTGCTGGGCGACGCGATCAAGATCACCGACCTGGGTTGGCGCGGCCTGACCCTGCGCTACGGCCTCTATTTCGCAGCCGTCTGCATCGTCAACGAGATCGTCTGGCGCACCCAGTCGGACGATACATGGGTGGCTTTCCGCGGCGGCCTGTGGATCGCCTCGGCCGTCTTCGGCGTCTGGCAGGTCTTCTTCATCATGAAACACATGATCAAGGACGAGGAACCCGCCCCCGTCTCGCCCGATACGGGGCTGTAGTTCGGGCGAACTGTCACGGAACCGACGCGCTTTTCCCGTCAAATCGTAAAGCATAGCTGATACGTGTTCGGACGAAACTTGAGGGAGCGGTTCGATGGTCAAGGCTGGAAAAGCGATACGGAAGGTCGGGCCTTTGGCGACCTCGCCCAGCCACCTGATGCACCGCGCGCTGCAACTGGCGCTCGACATCTATGCCGAGGAGACCGGCGCCGACGGCCTGACCCAGCGCCAGTTCGCTGTGCTGGAGGCGGTCTCGATCAAGGCCGGCCTGACCCAGACCGAACTGGTGCGTATGACCGGCATCGACCGTTCGACCTTGGCCGATCTGGTCACCCGCATGACGGCCAAGGGCCTGCTGGAGCGGGAGCGTTCGACCCTGGACGCCCGCGCCAAGGCCGTTCGTCTGTCCACGGAAGGGGCCGCCCGTCTGGAGGCCGCCCGTCCGCTGGTCGAAGCCGCCGACAAGCGGATCATGGCCCTGCTGCCCAAGGGCCAACGCGAAACCTTCCTGACTCAGCTGGCCGAGCTGGCCGCCGCCGCCGACGCCGCCCCCGACGCCGCCAAGGCCGAGGCCAAGGCCGCCAAAAAGGCGCTGAAGGCGGCCGAAAAGGAAGCCAGGAAGGCCGAAAAAGCCGCCAAGAAGGCCGACCGCCCCGCCAAACCCGCCAAGGTCAAGAAGCCCAAGCTCAAGATCGTCGAGACGGCCTGAGACTGAACGCTTCATCCAGACCCTCCCCCTCAGTGATGATTTTGAAGGTCCGGTTGTCGGCACGATCTTGAAGATAATTCACGACCCCTTGCGGACGTTCAATCCGCGTTGGGTAGCTCGGCGATGAACTGGTCGGAGAAGGTGTCTCCATACGTGTGGGGCTCATACCAGACGTCGGTCCTGCCATCGAAGAACCGGGAAACTTCGTAGCGGTCGTCGAAGACTTCGATCTGGAGGTTCTTCGCCTCCTCGGTTTCCCACTCCAAAAGGAAGGTAGGCCAATAACCCGGCATGACGGATGGAGCAGGCCGACTGGAGTTCTGAATGTGGGCTAGCAGATCTTCCAGATTACCAACGATCGCCGGCGTATATTCGTCTGGTCGAGCAGCTACGACCTCGCCAACAGCCCGCTTCACCGCTGTCCAGTCCTTGATGCCGGTGTTCATAGCGACATCTTCGCGCGACCACTCTCGGCACGCAACTTCCGCATTCGTCCCTTTGCGGATGCCCAGCAGATCCGGTCTAAGCTGGGGTCGCAAGCGCTGCGCTGGGTAAGTCCGCATGGCCGCAGCTAGTCGGCTTCATTTTTGCGTCGGCCCTCCGCCAATAGCGCCTGATTGCTCTTGCTGCTCCAGAACGCAGCTACGGTGATGCCTGCTGAGATATGACCGACAATGAAAGCGCTTAACCAACGCAACCGCTTGATGCGGTCCCGGTCATCCCGGATCTCGAACTCTTCGTAGTCTTCCGAATTGATCCGCAGCATCTCATCGACCAGGGCCCTGTCGAGTACAAAAGAATGCGCTGCCTGATTTCGTATTTTATTGAGACGCTCGATCGACGGAAGAAGGATCGGGTCGTGCGCACCCAAGCCCATCAAATAGGCGATCTCAACCTTCTGGTGAAACGAAAATCGAACGTGCTGAGGCTCCACTAGGATTGAGGATGTACACCTGATGTACTCGGTGATGGCGTGTTCGACGATCAAGTGTGACTTGAGAACGGCATATTCTAGATGGTTCGTTCTTGGAAACTCGGCCTTGATCAGATTGTGAAGCGTGTCCGAGACCTCCCGAGCGAGGCGCATCCGCTCTTCGTCAGACACGTGGTCGCCGCCAACCCTGAAGACGCCTTCACGGTGAAAGCTGTGGGCGGTTTCAAGTGTCGGCCGTGGCGTGCGGGACTGCCGCAATGGAGACTCCTGTAGCTGATTCTGGCGTATGCGGCGCCCGCGCTCCGCTTTGCCTGTAGGCGCTAGCTCTTCTTGCGCAGCCGTTTCGCGTTGGCCGTCGCCGTCTTGTGGATGGGGGCCAGGGCTTCCGCCTGGGCCTTCATCAGTTCGCCGTTCAGGGTCATGGCCTGGGCCGCCGCCCGGCTCCACCAGCCCATAGCATAGCTGAACTGGGCCTCGGCCGCCTTGGCCGGGGTGCGCGCCTGGGTGACCGCCGCCGCCGCCCGCAGCGCATGCGCGCCCTCGTCCATCGCCGCCCGTCCCAGCCGCTGGCCTATGGCCCCGGCGCTGGCGGCCATGGCGTCGGCCGAGGCGGACAGGGCCTCGGTCTTCTCCGAACTCATCAGCGACAGCTCCTTCAGGTCCTGACCCTTGGCGCTGGTCAGCCCCTGAGCTATCAGGCCGGTGCGGACCGCGATCACCTCGGCCGATGCGGCCAGAATCTCGGCGCCGACGATGGCCGCGTTGGCGGCTGTGGGGGTCTTGCGGGTCAGTGAGGACCTCCGGCTTCAGTCTCTGCGGCGAAGGCCGCGATGTCGCTCAACAGGGCGGGGATCGCCGCGTTGATGATCTGCTGGCCCTTTTCGGGACTGGCCTGGGCCGGGTCCGAGCCGATCCGGCCGTCGGGGAAGCGGGCGCGATAGTCCAGGGCGTCACGGATCGGGCCGTTGGGCGCGATCTGCGGGCTGTAGTCGGCCGTCTTGATCCGCTCGGGATAGGCGGCCTGCGTCACCGCGATCTCGGACGGGGTGGCGTGCATCCCATGGCCGGTCGGAAACAGGCGAGTGCACAGACCGTGCACGCCCGGCAGGTCCCACCAGTTCTTCAGCTTCAGGATAAAGGGCGGTTGATCCTCGACGAAGCTCCACTCGGCGTAGATTTCCGAGATGGTCGCCTCGATGGTGGCGACATTGCCGCCATGCCCGTTCAGGAAATAGATACGCTCGAACCCGTGCCGGCTCAGCGACGACACCCAGTCCGTGATCGCGGCCATGAAGGTCGAGGGGCGCAAGCTGATGGTGCCGGCGAAGGCCAGATGGTGCTGGGCCATGCCGATGTTGAAGGTGGGGGCCACGATCAGGCCGCCATCGATCTTCTCGGCCGCATGGGCGATGATCTCGGGGCACAGCCAGTCGGTGCCCAGAAGGCCCGTCGGTCCGTGCTGCTCGTTGGAGCCGATGGGCACGACCACCGTCTTCGACAGGGGACCGCCGTCGTTCAGCCGGGCGTCGATCTCGGGCCAGGACGACAGATGGATCAGCATGGCGACACTCTCAGGCTACGAAAACACCAGCGCTTCTAACGCCGCGGGGTCAAGAAGTCTTCGCTTTGGCCAAACGCGAGGGTGGAGACGCATGGGCGACGACGAAGATGCGCGCCGCCTCCCTGGCCCGCGCCCGGCGCTTTTCGGGCGCCAACTGCGGCACGTCCAGCATGGCGCGCAGATGGCCGTGGCCCAGCACCAGGCCGGCGAACATCTCGGCCGCCTCCTCGGGATCGGAGACGTTCAGCCGCCCCAACCGCGTCTGTTCCGCCAGCCAAGCGGCCAGCTCTCTCAGGCTGCGACGCGGCCCGGCCTCATATATGGCGTGGGCGATCTCGGGCGCCTCGACCGACACCAGGGCCACGCCCCGCATCGATCCGACCTTGTCGGCGCTGCACACCCGGTTCAGCAGGGTCAAGGCCAAGGTCTCCAGCACCGTCTGCGGATCGCCGGCGCCGCGCAACGGGGCGATGATGTCCTCGACCCGCTTCGACGCCAGGGCTTGGGCGATCTCCAGCTTGGAGGCGAAACGGTTGTAGACCGTCTGTTTGGACACGCCGGCCAGCTTGGCGATCTCGTCCATCTTGGCCTGCAGCCCCTTGTCGGCGAACAGGGTCGCGGCGGCGTCCAGGATCGCCTCGCTCTTCTTTTCATCGACCTGTCCGCGACGGCGCGCCATCAATGGACGTCCGAGGGCGGCGCGCCCGCCTGGGCCTTCACCGGTTGCGCCGCCAGGGTGACGAAGGCCGCGCCGGCGCAGAGGATGCCCAACAGGGCGAAGGCGTCGCCAAAGGCCATCGTCGTCGCCTGTTTCTGCAACAGGCCGTAGATGGCCTTCATCGCCGAGGCGGCCGGGTCGATGGAGCCGGAGAACCGCAGCGCCATTCCCGCCAGCATCTGCCGCATCGCCTGGTCGCCCTGGGTGATGCCGCTGGTCAGTTCGGCCATGTGCAGGGCGGTGTTGGTGGTCAGGCTGGTGTTCAGGATCGCCAGGCCGAAGGCGCCGCCGACGTTGCGCGCCAGATTGACCAGGCCCGAGGCGTTCTTGACCATATGCGGCGGCAGGGTCGCCATCGTCACCTGTTGCGAAGCGATCATGGCCAGCATGACGCCCACGCCCCGGAAGGCCTGGACCGAGGCGAATTCCCAAAAGCCCCAGTTCTGGGTGACAACCCGCGCCTCCCACATGCCCCAGGCGCACAGCATGAAGCCGCCGAACATCAGGATGCGCGCGTCCATCTTGCGCACAAGTCGCCCGGCGAAGGGGGCGGTGGCGAACATGGCAAGACCCGAGACGACCATGGTGGTGCCCACCTGGGACGACGAATAATCCAACACCCGCCCCAGGAACAACGGCAACAGGAAGGTGCCGCCGAACAGGGCGAAACCGACGATGAAGGTCATGATGAAACCGACCAGGAAGTTGCGGTTGCCGAAGGCGCGCAACTCCACGATCGGCTGGCGATAGGTCAGGGATCGCCAGACGAACACCGGCCCGGCGACGGCCGCGACCACCGCAAGAAGAAGGATATGGGTGTCTTCGAACCAGTCGTTCTTGGCGCCCTCCTCCAGCACGAACTGCATCGACATCAGGAAGGCGGCCATGAAGCCCAGGCCCAACCAGTCGAACCCTTTCGCCAGCGTCGGATCGCCCTTGTCGAAGTTGCCGTACCGCCCGACCAGGAACAGCACCAGCAGGCCCGGCCCGACATTGATGAAGAACAACCACCGCCAGCTCAGCCACTCGGTCAGGTGTCCGCCCAGGGTGGGTCCGACAGTCGGCGCCAGGGTGACGATCAGGCCCATGACCACGCTGGCGGTGACCCGCTTGTCCGGCGGGAAGGCGGTGAAGGCGACGGCGAAGACGGTCGGGATCATGGCCCCGCCGACGAAGCCCTGGATCGCCCGGAACAGGATCATCATGTCGATGGACGACGACAGGCCCGTGGCGATGCTCATCAGCACGAAGCCGGCGCACGAGGCCAGGAACAGCCGTTGCGTCCCCCACAGCCGCGACAGGAAGCCGGACAGGGGAATCATCACCACCTCGGGGATCAGATAGGCGGTCTGGATCCAGCTGATCTCGTCGGCCGAGGCGCCCACGCCAGCCTGGATCTGGGGCAGGGAGGCGGCGACGATCTGGATGTCCAGAATGGCCATGAACTGGCCCACCACCATCCCGGCGAAGCCGAGCAGCAGCATGGTCCAGTTGATCTCGGGATGGCCGGCGACGGGGCCCTTGGGCGCGGCAGGGGCCCCGCCATCTGCGGCGGGGACGGCGGCGGTCACTGGCCCGCGGCTCCCGTCGTCGCAGCCCCGATCGCGGCTTCGCCGAAGCTCTGGCCGCCCTGGCTCTTCAGGTCGATCTTGACGTCCACCGACAGGCCGGGACGCAGGGCCAGACTGCGGTCGGCGCCGCTGACCACGATCCGCACGGGCACGCGCTGGGTGATCTTGGTGAAGTTGCCGGTGGCGTTCTCGACCGGGATCAGGGCGAACTCGGAGCCGGTGGCGGGGGCGAAGCTGTCGACGCGGCCCTCGATCTTGCGGCCGGGGAAGGCATCGGCCGAAATCTCGACGGTCTGGCCCAGACGCACCTTGTCCAGCTGCGTCTCCTTGAAGTTGGCGACGATATAGGTCTGGGTCAGGGGCACGATCGACAGCAGCTGAGTGCCGGCGTTGACGTACTGGCCGGCGCGCACGCTGCGGGCCCCGACGACGCCCGCGGCGGGGGCGCGGATGACGGTGCGCTGCAGGGCGATGCGGGCCTGATCGACGACGGCGCGGGCCTGTTCGACGGCGGCGACGCTCTGCTGGCGGGTCGAGCCCAGCACGCCGGCGGTGCGCTGTTCGGCGACCAGGGCGGCCTGGGCCTGCTGAACGCCGGCGGATGCGGTGGCGGCCGAGGCGCGCTCGGTCTGGATGCGCTGCTGCGACACCCAGCCCTGTTCGGCCAACTTGCCGTAACGATCGACCTCGGCGCGGGCCAGACCGGCCTGGGCGTTCGCCTGGGTCACGGCGGCGGCGCGGGCGGCGATGGTCGCCTGTTCCTGCTCGGCCTGGGCGTCGACATGGCCGACGGAGGCGATGGCCGCCGCCAGATTGGCCTCGGCCTGGGCCAGTTCGGCCTTCTGATCGGAATCGTCCAGCTTGACCAGGATCTGTCCCGCCTCGACGCGCTGGTTGTCGCCGACCAGAACCTCGGTCACGCGCCCGGAAAGCTGCGGGCTGACCAGGGTGGTGTCCGCCTGAACGAAGGCGTTGTCGGTGGTCTCCCAGCGCTGGCCGTTCACCCACCAGATGACGCCGCCCACGATCAGGGCGAGGCCGACGATGACCGCCGCGAACAGCGGCAGGCGTTTCTTGAGTTCAGGCGACATGGGACATCCGGGGAGGGTGCGACGTTTTGAAGCGGCGCTAAAATGGACCCCGCCGTCCAAAAATCAATGACCAATCGTGTGAATGTTTGAACGCTTCCACGGCGGCCGGGAATTTCGTGTATCTTTCCCGCTGCATGACCGATCTCCCCAAGGCCTCGAATCCTCTCCCGTCACAGGTCGATGTCGTCGTGATCGGGGCCGGCGCGGCCGGGATCGCCGCCGCGCGCCGCCTGATGCGGCCCCATCTTTCTCATAATGGCTTGTCGATCTTGGTGCTGGAAGCCCGCGACCGGATCGGCGGCCGCGCCTGGACGTCAGGGCCGAGGGCGAGGGCCTGGACATGGGGTGCGGCTGGCTGCACTCGGCCGACGACAATGTCCTGGCCGGGCGGGTCGAGGCCGAGGGGCTGACGCTGGACCAGACCCCGCCGCCCTGGCGCACCCAGGCCTTCGACCACGAGATGACCCGCGCGGATCAGGCCGCGTTCGGAGAGGCCTTCGCCGCCTTCGACCAGCGCGTGACCGAGGCGGCCGCGCGAGGCGAGGACCGCCCGGCCGCCGACTTCTTCGATCCTGACAGCCGCTGGAACGCACGCATGGACGCCATCTCCGGCGCCCTGAACGGCGCGCGGTTCGGCGAAGTCTCCAGCCTGGATTACGACGCCTATGGCGACACCGGCGTGAACTGGCGGGTGCGCGAGGGTTATGGCCGGTTGATCGCGCGCCTGGGCGAGGCCGCAGCGTCGGTCACGGTGACCGACTGCGCCGTGCGTCGCATCGACCGATCCGGCCCCTTGCTGCGGCTGGAAACCAACCGGGGCGAACTGACGGCGCGGGTCGTGATCCTGACCGCGCCCAACAGTCTGATCGCCAGCGAGACCATCCGCATCGACCCGCCCGTTCCCGCCCTGCTTGAGGCGACGGCGGGCGTGCCGCTGGGCCTTGCGTCCAAGGTACATATGACGGTGCGCGGCGCGGGCGACTTCCAGCCCGACACACAGCTATGGACCCGCACCGACACGGCCCAGACCGGCGGCTATCACCTGCGACCGTTCGGGCGGCCGATGATCGAGGCCTATTTCGGCGCCGACCTGGCCTGGGGGCTGGAGGCGCAGGGGCCTGCCGCCCTGTTCGACTTCGCCCTGTCCGAACTGGTCGCGGCCCTGGGCTCGGACATGCGCAGACGGCTGGAGGCGGTCGCGGTCAGCGGATGGGGCGTCGATCCCTGGTCGCGCGGCGCCTATTCCCACGCCCTGCCGGGCCATGCGGCGGACCGGGCGAAACTTCGCACCGCAGTCGAGGACCGCATCTTCCTGGCCGGCGAGGCGACGGCGCCGGTCTATTACGGCACGGCGCACGGCCCCTGGATGGAGGGGCGGCGCGCAGCCGACGCGGCCCTGACTGTCCTGGGCCTTGACCCACGTCGCGACGACGGCGACAGCGAGGCATGAAGCCCGCCAAGGCCAGGAAGCCCGCTGCAAAGCCCGCCAAACGCCCGTCCATCATGACCGGCGCGGCCATTCCCGTGCTGCGCTGGCCGCCGGACGAGGATCGTGTCGAGACCATCTTCGAACGCCTGTCCGGCGTCATGCCCGACCCCAAGACCGAGCTGAACTTCTCCAACCCCTACACCCTGGTCGTCGCCGTCGCCCTGTCGGCCCAGGCCACGGACGTATCGGTGAACAAGGCGACCGACCGGCTGTTCAAGGTCGCCGACACCCCGGAAAAGATGCTAGTCCTGGGGGAAGAGGGGCTGGTTCCCTACATCGCCTCCATCGGCCTTTATCGCGGCAAGGCCAGGAACGTCATCGCCCTGAGCCGTATCGTGCTGGAGCAGCACGGCGGCGAGGTCCCGCTGAACCGCGCCGACCTTCAGGCCTTGCCCGGCGTCGGGCGCAAGACGGCCTCGGTGGTGCTGAACGAACTGGGGATCGAAGCGGCCATCGCCGTGGACACCCATGTCTTTCGCGTCTCGCACCGGCTGGGCCTGGCCAACGCCGCAACGCCCGACAAGGTCGAGGCCCAGCTGTTCAAGGTCGTGCCGGAGGAATGGCTGCCCAAGGCCCACCACTGGCTGATCCTGCACGGCCGATACACCTGCACAGCCAAGAAGCCCAATTGCCTGTCCTGCCTTATCGCCGACCTGTGCCCGTCGCGAGCGGGGCTGCTGGCCCTGGGCGAGGCGCGGACCTAGCCCAGCCGTTTGGCGACGGCGCGAGCGAAACCGGAGCCGTCGGCCGGATCGTGGTCCAGGTAGAAGTCGGGCTCGATCAGTTCGGCCTCCATCAACACCCAGGCGCCCGCGTCGTCGCGGGCCAGGTCGATGCGGGCGTACAGCAGCGGCTCGTCGATAGCCGCCAGCACCTGCTGCGCCAGGGCCATGGCCTGCGCATCCGGCGTCACGGCCGTATAGAGGCCGCCGAACTGCGTCTGGATGCGGAAGTCGCCGGGGACCGGGCGTTTGTTGACGGCGTGGCTGAACCGGCCGCCGAAGAACAGCAGCGAGGTCTCGCCCTCGGTCTCGATGGATTTCAGATAGAACTGGATCATCGCCGCGCCCTCGGGTGCGTCGCTCAACGCCTCGCCGGGCGTAACGCGCAGGGTCCGAAACGCCCCGGCGGACACCGTCGGCTTGACGATCAGCACCGGCGCGCCGGTCTGGGCGAAGGCGGCCTCTACCTGATCCTGGGTCACGCCGTCGGTCCAGCGGGTCGGCGCAATGGGCACGCCCTTGTCCGCCAGCCTCGCCAGATAGGCCTTGTCCGAGTTCCAGCGCAGCACTTCGGCCGGATTGGCCACCGGCAGGCCCACTTCGGCCCAGGTCGAGCAGGCCTTCAGCCAGCGTCCATGATCGCGGTGATAGCCCCAGGCGATGACCGGCAGGATCAGATCATAGGCCGCCAGACCCGAGGCGTCCTCCGCGTGATCGGTCCAGGGCGTCGGCGAAACCGTCGCGCCGGTCCCTTCCAGCGTCGCCTTCAGCCGCTCCAGCACATCGGGCCAGCGACCGATGTAGGAGCGGTCGGACGGATCGGGGATCAGGACGGCGATCTGGGTCATACGCTACTCATACCGAAGCCGCCTTGGGCATATAAGGGCTTCCTTATATGATTTTGGGTGACGCGGGGTCGTTCAGCCGCTAAGGCGCGACCATGACCCAGAACACCGCCCAATATGACGTCTGCGCTGTCGGCAACGCCATCGTCGACGTGCTCAGCCCCTGCGACGCCGCCTTCCTGACAGCCCAGGACCTGGCCCCCAACTCGATGCAGCTGGTCGACGCCGAACGCAGCGCCGGCCTGTATGACGCCATGGCGCCGGGGGTCGAGGCCTCGGGCGGATCGGCCGGCAACACCGTGGCGGGGGTCGGCTCGTTCGGCGGTCGCGCGGCCTATATCGGCAAGGTCGCCGACGACACCCTGGGCGAGGTGTTCAGCCACGACATCCGCGCCGCCGGCGTCCACTTCGCCACCCCGGTCCTGACCGGCGGGGCGGACAAGGGCTTCGGCACCGGCCGCTGCCTGATCAACGTCCTGTCGGACGGCGCGCGAACCATGGCCACCTTCCTGGGCGCCGCCAACCAGCTGTACGCCGACGACATCGACGAGGCCCTGATCGCGTCCAGCGAGATCGTCTATCTGGAAGGCTATCTGTTCGACCCGGCCCCGGCCCGCGCCGCCTTCGAGCGCGCCGCCGCCGCCGCGCACAAGGCGGGCGGCAAGGTCGCCATCACCCTGTCCGACACCTTCGTCGTCGCCCGCTGGCGCGCCGAACTGCTGAGCTTCATCGAACACTCGGCCGACATCGTCCTGGCCAACGAGGCCGAGCTGGGCGCCCTGTTCGAGACCGAAGACTTCGACGCCGCCGCCGCCAAACTGGCCGCCATCGTCGAGATCGCTGCCGTCACGCGCGGCGAACACGGCTCGGTCGTGATTAAGGGCGAACAGCGCGTCGTCGTCGCCGCCTATCCGGTCGCCAAGGTGATCGACACGACGGGCGCCGGCGACCAGTACGCCGCCGGCTTCCTGCTGGGCGTCGCGCGCGGTCTGACGCTGGAAGAGGCGGGCAAGCTGGGCTCGCTGGCGGCGTCGGAAGTCATCGCCCACTGGGGCCCGCGCCCGATGGTGAAACTGGCCGAGCTGGCCGGTGAAGCCGGGTTGAAGATCTAGAAATCACCGTCTCCTCCCCACTGCGTGGGGAGGTGGCGCGGCGCTTCTTCAGCGCCGTGACGGAGGGGTTCTTCAACGCATCACAGGCGCCGGCGGGACTTCAAGAGCCCCTCCACCGCTTCGCGGTCCCCTCCCCACAAGTGGGGAGGAGAATCGGGCCTCAGCTCTTCCACCTCAGCGTCGTCGGCTGGATCGGGTTCACGAACGCCCGGTCCTCCGCGCGGCTCTTGGCCCACTCGCGCTTCAGCTGCTGATACCATTTCGCCTGTCTGTCGGCGTCGTCGATCCAGATCAGGGCGGGGTCATACCGCAAGCCCTCGTTCTGCAGGTTCACCATGCCGCCGTCCTGTTTCAGGAAGGCGACAACCCCCATCCGCAGGAAGGGCTTGGCCAGGTCGAAGACCCAGTGGTCGGACCAGAAGATCTGGGTGATCCGCGTCTTGGTGTCCGTGATCGGCGTCAGGCAGGTCAGGGCCAGAACCTGTTTTTCGCCCACCTGAATATGCTCCCAGCGGAAGCCGGGCAGGCGAAAGGTGATCTCGGTCGCCGGCGCCCCGCCCAGGATCTTGTAAAGCCGGCTGTTCGATGACGGCGCATGGCGCACCATGGCCCAGCCGAACTCGGTCGGCGCGAACGCCTTGGCCTTTTCGTGCATCGAATGTTCGGACCGCCACCACCATTGCTGGTGGACGTAAGGCCCATGGGCCGGGTCCATCAGACCGACGACGGCATGGTCGATATGGCTGTCGAAATCCATCGCCTCGACCAGCTTGGCCTCACCGCCGACCACGCCGGGGAAGACCGGCGGCTCGTGGTCCGGCTCCATCGGATTGCGGGCGTCCGACGCCATCCACACAAACACGATCCCCTGGCTCTCGCGCACCGGATACGACCGCACGCGGATGCGGTTCGCCTCGAACGCCTGGTCCTCGACCAGCGAAGGGATGGCGGCGCAGACCCCGTCGGTGCGGAAACGCCAGCCGTGATAGGGGCATTCGACCGTCTCGCCCTCGCCGGGCTTCTCCACCAGTTTCCCGGCCGAAAGCGGCGCTGCGCGGTGGGGGCAGATGTCGCGCATCGCATAGACCTGGCCCGCGCGGGTGCGGCCGACCAGCACCGGCTCCCCCATGATCTCGTAGCGTTTCAGGCTGGCGGGCGCGACGTCGCGGCCCAGGGCGACGAAATACCAGGCGTCGGTGACGAACCCCTTGCCGAACGGACTGACGGCCGTCTTGGACGGGGCGGCTTCGGCTTGCGGGGACGGGACGGGCGCGTTCATCCGCGCTGTTTAACAGCGTGGGCGTCGCAGCCATAGAGGGCGTGCGCCGAGGCAAGCGGGAGGATTTGTCCATGCCTCCATGCTTTCGTCATCCTCCGGGCCGCGCAGCGGAACCGGGGGACCCAGCGGCGCGCGGGAGCGCGAACCTGCCGCAGACTCGACCTCAACGAAGTGCGGCGGATGCATCGCCTTCGGCGCCGCTAGGTCCCCCGGGTCTGCGCCGCGAAGACGCGGCTTGCCGGAGGATGACGAAAGGGGGAGCGGTCGGGGTCTTTCTCAAAGCATCTCGGACGGTCTATCACTCTCTCGAAGAACGCCGCTCAGGTCGTCCAAGGGAAGTTTCGCCATGTTCCGCATCCTCGCCATCGCCGCCGCCATGTTGGGCGCGCCGGCTATCGTCTCGGCCCAGGACGGCCACGGGACGCACCCCGAACATGGCCACAGCCACGCCGCCTTCGTCTCTGACCGCATCCATGTCCGCGTCGACGGCGACACGGACGGTCGCGACATCATCCTGATCCCCGGCCTCAGCTCCTCGCCCGAGATCTGGCAGGGGACGGTGGACCATCTGACGGCGCAGGACGGCGTGGGCTGGCGCGTTCACCGCATCCACGTCCAAGGCTTCGCCGGCGCGCCGGCCGAGGGCAACGCCCAGGGCGCGACGCCCAGCCCCGTGGCGGCTCCAGTCGCCGAGGAAATCGCCCGCTACATTCGCGAGAACGGGCTGATCAAGCCGGCCGTGGTCGGACATTCGATGGGCGGGACCATCGGCCTGATGCTGGCTGCACGCCATCCCGACAGCGTGGGCCGGCTGATGGTCGTGGACATGATCCCCTTCATGGGGGCGATGTTCGCAGCGCCCGGCGCGACGGCCGAGAGCGTGACCCCCGTCGCCGACCAGATCTGGACCGCCCAATCCAGCAGCCCGCGCGAAGCCTACGTCGCCCAGGCCACGACCAGCATCAACGGCATGATCAACACGGAAAGCCGCCGCGCCGAGGCGCTGGAGGACATGCGCGAGAGCGACCAGAAGGTCTCCGCCGCCGCCTTCCGCGAACTGGTCACCACCGACCTGCGTCCCGAACTGTCGAAGATCACCGCCCCGACCGAGGTGCTGTACGTCAAGTTCAACGATGCGCGCATGACGCCCCAGATCACCGACGCCATCTATCAGGCCTCGTTCGCCACTCTGAAAGGCGTCGAACTGAAGCGCATCGACGACAGCGCCCACTTCATCATGTTCGACCAGCCGCAGGCCTTCTACGCCGACCTGGACGCCTTTCTTTCGGCGAAATAGCCGCTCACGATCCCGTGAAGTCGGCGGGACCGTTTCGGCGGTCGTTCATACGCGATACACAGCCTTTGAACGAAAACCCGCCCAGAGCGGCATCTGAAGGATAGTCATGGCGGGTCCAGTTAACGCGGGCGGACAACAGGCGCAGGGCAAGCCTCGCCGGTCGGCCTGGCAACGGCTGTTCTACTGGAGCGCGGTGCTGGCGGTCTGGGGGCTGATCTTCCTGGTCGTCTTCTTCGCCGTCTTCGCGCGCGGCCTGCCGGACACCTCCAGCCTGTATCAGGTCGATCGCCAGCCCTCGATCACCTATCTGGACCGTAACGGCGCCCTGATCGCGACCCGAGGCACGCAGATGGCGCCGCCCGCCGATCTCGACAGCCTGCCCGACTATGTGCCGGCGGCCTTCATCGCCATCGAGGATCGTCGCTTCTACAACCACCCCGGCTTCGACCCGATCGGCATGGCCCGCGCCATGGTGACGAACATGCGCGCCGGCCGCGTGGTTCAGGGCGGCTCGACCCTGACGCAGCAACTGGCCAAGAACCTGTTTCTGACGCCCGACCAGAACATGCGCCGCAAGGTGCAGGAGCTGATGCTGGCCGTCTGGCTGGAGATGAAATTCTCCAAGAAGGAGATCCTGGCCCTCTATTTGAACCGGGTCTATTTCGGCGCCGGAGCCTATGGGATCGAGGCGGCCTCGCAGCGCTATTTCGACAAGTCGGCCAAGAACCTGACCGTGGGCGAGGCCGCGCTTCTGGCGGGCCTGCTGAAGGCGCCGTCGCGCTATTCCCCCGTCTCCGAGAGCGAGCGCGCTGCCGCCCGCGCCACCGTCGTCCTGAACGAGATGGAAGAGGCCGGCGTCATCACCGCCGCCCAGCGCGAACAGGCCGTGACCCAGCCGGTCATCGTCTCGCGGACGCTTGCGACCCAGCACGCCCAGTATTTCATCGACTGGCTGGACAAGTCGATCCGCAGCCTGGTCGGCGAACCGACCGAGGACATGGTCGTCGAGACCACCCTGGACCTGACGCTGCAGACCTCGGCCGAACGGTCGGTGCGCCGCATCCTGGACCGGGACGAAGGCAAGGGCGTGCAGCAGGCGGCCCTGGTCGCGCTGGACGGCGACGGCCGGGTGCGCGCCATGATCGGCGGCGCCTCATACGCCGACAGCCAGTTCAACCGCGCCGTCGATGCGAAGCGCCAGGCGGGTTCGGCCTTCAAGCCCTTCGTCTATCTGGCGGCGGTCGAGGCCGGCTATACGCCCCAGACCCCGGTGGTCGATCAGCCGATCACCATCGGCAACTGGTCGCCCCGCAACTATTCCGGCGCCTTCAGCGGCAACATGACCCTGGCCCAGGCCGTGGCCCAGTCGACCAATACGGTCGCCGCCTATGTCGCCGATCAGGTCGGTCGCGACAGCGTGGCCCGCGCCGCACGCCGCCTGGGCATCGAAAGCCGCATCGGCCTGGAACCGGCCATGGCGCTTGGCGCCGTCGAGGTTTCGCCGCTGGAGATGGCCACCGCCTATGACGCCTTCGCCAATGGCGGACGCCGCGTGGACGCCTATGGCATCAGCCGCATCCGCACGCCCCAGGGCCGCGTCATCTATCAGCGCCAGACGGGCCAGAGCGGCCAGGCGATCAACAATCCGTCGCTGTATTACATGAACCAGATGCTGCGCGGCGTGGTCTCCAGCGGCTCGGGTCGGTCGGCGGCGATCTCGGGACGCGACCTGGCGGGCAAGACCGGCACGACCTCGGACTACAAGGACGCGTGGTTCGTCGGCTACACCGGCGGCTTCGTCACCGCCGTCTGGGTCGGCAAGGACGACAACACCGCCATGCGCGGCGTGACCGGCGGCTCGTCGCCCGCCGCCATCTGGAAGGGCTTCATGGAGGCGGCCCTGCCGCGCCTGAACGCTCCGCGCATCCCCGACGGCCCTGCGATGCCCGAGGGCTGGGTCGCGCCCGATCCGGTCGGCGACCTGATGAGCGGCCTGGACCAGAACGGCCTGCCGGTCGAACCCGTCGATCCTCTGCTGGGCCAACCCTATGTCGAAGACCCGGAGGCGCCGATCCAGCAGCCGTACTCCAACCAGCCGACCGTCCGCCCTAACGATACACCGAACCAACAGCCTGAAGGACGACCGGCGCCCGAACGCAAGGGCGACGCCCTGTTCTTCTGATGAGAACGCTCTCAAAAGGCTCCAAAGCCTTGATCGGGCTTGTCGTCGGATCCGTCGGCGTGGTCGGCATTTGGCTGGCCGCTCAGATATGGCTGGCGTTCGACCACGACCTGCGAGGCAAGATTCTCGGCCCGGATCATTCGGCGACTATTCAAACACCCAATGGCGCTCGCGTGAAGGTGACGATGGTCGTGTCTTCGCCCTTCGGACGATCCGAACACCAGCGCAAGTTGGAGATCCAGCACGGCGACAGGCGGTTGGGGGTGAATCTGGTGGATGATTGGGGACCTGCTGCCCGCCTTAGCGTCTATCAGACCGACCAGAACGGCATCGCTATTCTGGGGGCGGAATTTGAAGAGGTGTTCTTCACTCTCGATCCGCTCAAGCAAACACCGCAACCCAATAATTCGGATTCCGGGCGTTGGACCTACCTCGGAGCTTTCGATTTGCGCCGCTCAGATGACAGCGAGAGCAAGACCTTTAATTTCAATAGCGATCCGTCCGCCGAATGCATTCCGATATTGATGGGAGGTGAACCGGGCGGTCCCTATCGCACTGCCTTCTATCAACGATCCTGCTGAGGCTTTGAGCTACCGCCCCACAGCGTGAAGCGCCCCGCCGTAATCCTTAAGCCATTTGCGCCAGGGCTTGTGGTCCCCGACAAGTCGTTCGACGACGGACCAGTAGGCCGGGCTGTGGTCAGCGTGGACCAGGTGGGCGACCTCGTGAGCGGCCAGGTAGTCGATGACCGGGGGCGGGGCCATGATGACGCGCCAGGAATAGCGGATGGTGCGGTTGTGCGGACTGCATGAGCCCCAGCGCGACCGGGTGTCGGCGATCGACATCTTCACCGGCTTTTGCCCCAGGGCGCGCAGGTGGTGGTCGGTGCGTTCCAGCAGGGTGTCGCGCGCCTCGCGCTTCAGCAGGTTCTCGACCCGCCGCGCATAGGCCTCGCCTTCGCCCCCCGAACGGATGACGGTTCCCTCTTCGACCAGCCGCGCCGCCCCGGCGCCGGGTACGGCCTCCAGCCGCACAGGCCGGCCGCGCAGGGAGATGACCTGACCCGGCTCCAGCGGCCGACCCTTGGGCCGCACCGCCAGCCGTTGGCTGATCCAGACGGCCTTGGTCCGGGCGAAGGCGACGGCCTGGATGAGGCCGCGCTCGGTCGGGGCGATGACCACGGCCTCGCCCGCCCGCGCGTCGATCCGCACCGACAGGCGCCGGGCGCGCGGATTGACGGACAGTCTCAGGACGGGACCAGGCCCGCCCCCTTCGTCAAGCGGCAGCCGCTGATCGTTGCGGTACGCCACCGACAGCCTCGTTCTTGGCGATGAAATCGCGGACGCGGGGATAGATCTCGTCACGGAAGCGACGCCCGTTGAACACGCCGTAATGGCCCACGCCCGGCTGGACATAGAGCACGCGGCGATCCTCCGGGATGTTGGGGCACAGACCGTGCGCGGCCTGGGTCTGGCCGACGCCCGAGATGTCGTCCTTCTCGCCCTCGACCGTCATCAGGCCGATGTCGGTGATCTTGGACAGATCGACCTTGCGTCCGCGATGCTCCAACAGGCCCCGCGCCAGCAGGTGCTGCTGGAAGACGATGTCGATGGTCTGGAGATAGAATTCCTCGGTCAGGTCCAGCACCGACAGATATTCGTCGTAGAACTCCTCGTGCTTGTCGACCCCGTCGCCGTCGCCGTCGATCAGACTGTTGAAATAGTCCCAGTGGGCGTCGCGGTGGCGCGCCTCGTTCATCGACATGAAGCTGTAGAGCTGGACGAAGCCCGGATAGACGCGGCGACCGAACCCGGAATAGGGCAGGGGCACGGTGTGGATCATGTTGGACTTGAACCAGGTGAAGGGTTTCTCCTCCGCCAGCTGGTTGGTCACGGTCGGCGACAGGCGCGCATCGATGGGCGAGCCCATGAAGGTCATGGACAGGGGCCGGTTCTCGTCGCCGTCCTCGGCCATCACCGCGCCGGCGGCCAGGACCGGCGGGCCGGGCTGGCACACGCCGACGACATGGGCGCGCCCGCCGATCTCGGCCAGCATCATACGGACGTGGTCGATATAGTCGAAAAAGTCGAACCGACCCTCCAGCATCGGCACCTGCCGCGCATTGATCCAGTCGGTGACATAGACGTCGTGGTCTTGCAGGAAGGCCTCGACCGTGCCGCGCAACAGGGTGGCGTAGTGACCCGACAGCGGGGCCACGATCAGGACGGCAGGCGCAGCGACGGGTTTTCCCGCCCGTTTCAGGTCGCCGATGTTGCGTGCGAACCGGACCAGGCGGCACCAGGGGCTCTGCCAGATCACCTGTTCGGTGGTGCGGACGGTCTTGCCGCCGACATCGATGGTTTCCAGCTTCCAGTCCGGCTTGCCGTATCGCCGCGTGACGCTCTCGAACAGCTCGGCCGAGGCGTAGGCGGTGCGCCCGATCGCGGTGTCCGCCGCCAGATTGAAGGGCGAGGTCCAGAAGCGCCGGGCCATCTGGGCGCCGACCCGGAACGGCAGGGCCGATTGGTAGGCGAGTTCATGAAATGCGTAGAGCATGACGATCCGTTACGGCCCATCGCCGTTTGTGCAGGGCAACATATAATGCATCACCCTGCAAAAGGATTATGAGGCGACGGAATAGCCCTTAGTCGGACGCGCTCCAACGACACCCCGTCATCCTAGGCCTCGTGCCTAGGATCCAGACTCCCGGTGTCGGAAAGTCCGGGCCGGCGTCTGACTATCAACGGCCGCGTTCGAATCTATGGATCCTGGGCGCAAGCCTAGGATGACGACCAGTGAGGGCTTATCCCCGCGCGATGGCGTCCTCGATGATCTTGGTCGTCTTGTCCGGCCCCATCCCATAGGCGACGGCGGTGCGGAACTTGCCGTCCGGCCCCATCAGATAGACGGTCAGCGAGTGGTTCATCGTATAGGCCTCGCCCTCACCGACCTTCTCATAGAAGGCGCGGTAGGCCTTGGCCGCCGTCGCCACCTGTTCCGGTGTGCCGGTCAGGCCGATGGTCCCCTTGGGAAAGCCGTCGGACGACAGATAGTCCTTCAGCGCCTGGGGCGTGTCGCGCTGGGGGTCGACGCTGACGAAGACGATCTGCAGATCCTTGGCCTTTTCGCCCAGCCGCTGCTGCACGACGGCCATTTCCGCCAGGGTCGTGGGGCAGAATTCGGGGCAGTAGGTGAAACCGAAGAAGACCAGGCTCCACTTGCCGTTCATCATCGTCTGATCGACCGGCTGTCCGTCCTGATTGACCAACTGGAAGTCGCCGCCGACCAGGGGCTGGCCGGTCGATGTGATCTCGGCGCCGTTCGATGTCGGCGTGCGGCCGCTCACCACCACCACGGTGATGATGGCCAGGGCCACGGCGATGGCGATACAGGCGCCCGCGAACAGCAGGATGGAACGACGCGGCATGACGGCCTCTCACGAAACGGATGTGATCGGTCTATAGAAGCGGTGTGACCCCGACAGAAGCCCGCAATGCGCCGCACGGCGCATCATATTCCGAGCCGTTGAACGGCTGGAGCGACGCACCGCGCCGCGGCCGGGGCTTTTCGCTGCGCACCCTGATCGTGCTGCGCTGGCTGACCATCATGGGTCAGAGCGCGGCGATCCTGACGGCCTATCAGGGGCTTCACTTCCCCCTGCCGCTCTGGCCCTGCCTGATCGTCATCGCCATCAGCGCGGCGGTGAACGTGGGGGCCATGGCGCGGGTGCGGCGGCTGGACGCCAGCCTGCCGGACGGGCGCCAGACGGCGATCCACCTGGGCTTCGACATCTTCCAACTGGGGATTCTGTTGGGTTTGACCGGCGGTCTGGAGAACCCCTTCTGCCTGCTGTTGGTCGCGCCCGTGACCATCGCGGCCGCGGCCCTGCCGGGGCGCCAGGCCCTGATGCTGGGTCTACTGGCCCTGATCGCGGTCGGGGTGCTGTTCTTCTGGTCCGAGCCGCTGCCGTGGCGCCCGCACGAGAACTTCCACCTGCCGACCCTTTATCGGCTGGGCATGGCCATGGCCCTGGTGACCGGGGTGGTCTTCACCGCAGGCTACGCTTGGCGGGTGGCGGCCGATGCCGAGAAACTGGAACTGGCCCTGGCCACGACCCAGGATGTGCTGCAACGCGAGCAGCGCCTGGCGGCCCTGGGCGGTCTGGCCGCGGCGGCGGCGCACGAACTGGGCACGCCGCTGGCCACTATTCAGGTGGTGGCCAAGGAGCTTCAGCGCGCCTCGGCCCCCGACAGCGACGCGGCCGAGGACGCCGCCCTGATCCTGCAACAGGCCGAGCGGTGCCGGGGTATCCTGACCCAGCTGTCGCAACAGCCCGAGGGCGACGACGCCCTCTATGCCGACGTGTCGCTGAAGGCCCTGCTGGAAGAGGTGGTGGAGCCCCACCGCGGCTTCGACCTGGCGTTCGAGGTGCTGGTGAAGACCCCGCCCGGCCAGCCCGCGCCGCGCGTGCGCCGCCTGCCCGAGGTGGTCCACGGCCTGTCCACCCTGGTCGAGAACGCCGCCGACTTCGCCGCGACCACCGTGCGGGTCCAGGCCGTGGTCGACGCCGGCTGGATCGAGATCGACATTCTCGACGACGGTCCCGGCTTCGCCAGCGACATCCTGCCCCGCCTGGGCGAGCCCTATGTGACCAGCCGACCCCAGGGCAAGGCCCGCCAAGCCCTGGCCGCCCAGATCGCCGCCGCCGCCCGTCCCTCAAAACGCTCGACAGCCGAAGCCCCCATCGCCCCCAGCCAGGGCGGCATGGGCCTAGGCTTCTTTATCGCCCGCACCCTCCTGGAACGCACCGGCGGCTCGGTCAGCGTGGGCCAGGGTCTGCCCCAGTCCGAGGCCAGGGGGGCGTCACGCGGCGCCCGCGTGGCCGTGCGCTGGGCGCGACCGGCGCTGGAGGTCGCGGCATGACCGGATTGGGTCTTAGCGTCGCAGGCGGAACCTTGGCCTTGACCCACACGCTACCCGTCCCGACTTGAAGCGGCAGGAGAGAACCGAATGTCCGAACTAGAAGCCCGCATCGCCGCCCTGCCCGATAAGTCCCTGCTGCTGCTGGACGACGATCAGGCCCTGCGCACCCGCATGGGTCGCGCGCTGGAGGCGCGCGGCTTTCAGGTGACGACCGCCGAGTCCGTCGCCGAGGCCACCCAGTTGCTGCGCGACAAGGCCCCGGCCTTCGCCGTGCTGGACATGCGGTTGGAGGACGGCAACGGCCTCAAGGTCGTCGAGGCCGTGCGTGAAAAGCGCGAGGACGCCCGCATCGTCATGCTGACCGGCTACGGCGCCATCGCCACGGCGGTCGCGGCGGTCAAGGCCGGCGCCGTCGACTATCTGTCCAAACCCGCCGACGCCGACGACGTGGTCAAGGCCCTGCTGGCCACCGGCGATTCGCCAGAGCCGCCCGAAAATCCCATGAGCGCCGACCGGGTCCGCTGGGAGCATATCCAGCGCGTCTACGAGCTGTGCGACCATAATGTCTCGGAAACCGCCCGGCGCCTGGGCATGCACCGCCGCACCTTGCAACGCATCCTCGCCAAGCGCGCGCCGCGATAACGCCCCGCCTCAGTCGTCGTCATCCTCGACCACGTCGGGGATTTCCGGGGTGACGACGGTCGGGGCGATGGTTTTGATCTCGCCCAGCTTGGCGCCGGGGAAGGCCAGCATCACCGCCTTGATGAAGGGGTTGGCCTCGACCTCCGCGCGTTCGGCGGCGCGATCCTTTTTCTGGCGTTCGATCACCGTCTCGGCGCCGCCCTGGCCGTTGGCGGCGATCAGCCAGGTGCGGCCGGTCCATTCGCGCAGGCGGGCGGACAGTTTGCGCGCCAGTTCGATGGGCGCCCCCTGGACGCTTTCATAGACGATGGCGCCGGGCTTGAACGAGACCGGTTTCACATACCGTTCCACGTCCATCTGCAGTCCGACCTCGCGCTTCTCGCCGATCAGGGCCACCACCTGTTCGAAGGTCTGCGGATCGGGCAGGGCGGGGGCCATGACGGGGCGAGCGGCCAGTTGCGCCGATGGTCCACCGCCGCCGCCACCGCCGCCACGCGGGGCCGAGCCGCCGCCCAGCGGTTCGCCCGATTGCAGCCGTTTCAGCGCCTCCTCCGGCCCGGGCAGGTCGGCCGCATAGGCCAGACGCACGATGGCCATCTCGACCGCATCGGCGGGATTGGGCGCGCGCCGCACCTCGTCCAGCGCCTTCAGCAGCATCTGCCAAGTCCGCGACAGGGTCGCCGCCGGAATGGCCGCGCCCAGGGCCGCCAGCTTCTGCGCCTGGTCATTGGGCAGGCGGGTCGCGTTCGGGCCCAGCATCTTGGCCACCGAGGCCGCGTGGCAATGCTCCAGCAGGTCGTTGGTCACCTGCACCGGATCGGCGCCGAAGCCGTACAGGGTGCGGAAACTCTCCAGCGCCTCGGGCGTGCGGCCGGCCATGACGCTCTCGAAAAGGGCGATGGTCTGGGTCCGGTCGGCTAGGCCCAGCATGTCGCGCACGGTCTCGGTCTTGACCGTCTCGCCCCGCTCGGCCTGGACCAGGGCCTGATCCAGCAGGGACAGACCGTCGCGCACCGACCCCTCGGCCGCGCGAGAGATCAGGGCCAGGGCGTCGGTCTCGATCTTCATGCCTTCACGGTCGGCGATCCGACCCAGATGCTCGACCAGGATTTCCGGCTCCACCCGGCGCAGGTCGAAGCGCTGGCAGCGGCTCAGGATCGTCACCGGCACCTTGCGGATCTCGGTGGTGGCGAAGATGAATTTGGCGTGGGGCGGCGGCTCTTCCAGCGTCTTCAGCAGGGCGTTGAACGCCTGCGTCGACAGCATGTGGACCTCGTCCAGCACATAGACCTTGTAGCGCGCCTCGACCGGCGCGTAGCGGACGCTCTCCAGGATGTCGCGGATGTCGTTGACGCCGGTGTGCGACGCGGCGTCCATCTCCATCACGTCCATATGCTGGCCGGCCATGATGGCGGCGTCGTGCCGGCCGTGGGCGGTCAGGGTCAGGGATGGCCGGTCGATGGTCTCCGTCTCGTTGTTCAGGGCGCGGGCCAGCAGGCGGGCGGTGGTCGTCTTGCCGACGCCCCGCACCCCGGTCAGCATGAAGGCGTGGGCGATGCGGCCGGTGGCGAAGGCGTTGGTCAGGGTGCGCACCATCGCCTCCTGCCCGATCAAATCCTCGAAAGTGCGCGGCCGATATTTGCGCGCCAGCACCTGATAGGCGGCGCCGTCATCGACGTGGGCTTCGACATCGGCATGTGCGAGGGCGGGCTTGGCGACGACGGGCGCAGCAATGGGCGCCGCGACCGGCTCAGGCGCCGCAGCGGGCGCGCCGAACATGTCGTCGGTGTTCTCGTCGCGCTGAACGACGTCGTCCTCTTCCCAGGGCGGGCCGTCGAGATTCGTGTCGCTGTCCGTCATGCGAGAAGTCTTACAGCGGGTGAGAGGCGGCGAGAAGGAGTTCCCATCGTCCTTCTCCCCTCGGGGGAGAAGGTGGGCCCGAAGGGCTCGGATGAGGGGGCTCTGTCCGCCCCACTGACGGCAAGAGCGGGTCCGTATCCGGCAACCCCCTCATCCGTCTCGCTCCGCGAGCCACCTTCTCCCCCGAGGGGAGAAGGCACACGCACACGCACGCACACGCACACGCACACGCACACGCGCTCAAGCAGCGAGCCGCCGCGCGGCGAGCGATAGCGAAAAAAAGAGAAGTAGAGACCGCGACCCGAAGGGGAATTCGTTGTGGCTGCTGCCTTCCGGCCCTGACCAAGTTGGCGAAACCTTCGCCCGCGATCTCCGAGCGGAGATATGACGGGTGCAGCCATCGGAATCAAGAGCTACAAAACGCGCATGGCCTATCAGAACACCTTCGCCGGCAATCCGCTCGATCGGGCCGGCGACCTGCGCAACGATCCCGAATGGCTGGCCCGGCAGGAGGCCAATCCCGAGGCGATGGCCATGGTCCTGTGGGAAGGGCGTCCCCTGATCGAGGAGACGGCCGACGGGCCGCGCCTGGCCTGGCTGTCGCTGAAACACGCGCGCGACATCGTGCCGGATCGCGATGTCTTTCTGGGCCTGTGGGATGCGGCGCCGGTCTTCGCCATCGAGTTCGAGGGCTCCATCGACCCCACCGACGGGCCGCTGGCCGGCGTCGGCGCCTTTCAGGAGCTGCGCTCGGCGGCGGCGATCCTGCCGGCGGCGGACGCGGCCATGGCGGGCGGGGCCAAGAGCCTGTTCGACTGGCGGCGCAAACACGGCTTCTGCGCCAACTGCGGCACGTTGAGCGAGACCGCGTCCGGCGGATGGAAGCGCCGCTGCCCGGCCTGTGGGACCGAGCATTTTCCGCGCGTCGATCCGGTCACCATCATGCTGCCGGTCTACAAGGGCGGCGCCGAACCGATCTGCCTGCTGGGCCGCCAGGCGGCCTGGCCCGAGGGGCGGATGTCGGCCCTGGCCGGTTTCCTGGAGCCCGGCGAATCCATCGAGGAGGCCTGCGCCCGCGAAGTGAAGGAAGAGGCCGGCCTGACCGTGATCGCCACCGCCTACCACTCCAGCCAACCCTGGCCCTTCCCGTCGCAACTGATGATCGGCCTGATCGCCGAGGTCTCTGACGACCAGGCCCGGCCCGACCAGACCGAGCTGGAATCGGTCGCCTGGCTGACCCGGGCCGAGGCGCGGGCGGTGCTGGCCGGCGAACACCCGACCATCCAGGCCCCGCCGCCCTTCGCCATCGCCCACAGTTTGATCAAGGCCTGGGTCGAGGCGGGCTAGACAGATCGCTCTCCCTCCCCGTTCGGGGAGGGTGGTCGCGCAGCGAGCGGGTGGGGGCGGCCAGCAGGGGCCGCACTTGCCTGATCCGGGACAGATTCGGTGAGGCGTCGCCTGGCCGCCCCCCACCCGACCTCGCTCCGCTCGGCCACCCTTTCCGGAGCGGGGAGGGTGAAGGTTAGTCTTCCACCGTATTCTAGAAAGCGAACCCACGCCGATTCAATGACTTACGACCTCGCATCGACCGTCTGCCATACGCCGGTCTGACCGGGCCTATAATCGCCGCCGGGTCTTTGACATCGTCGCGCAACCAAGTCTGAGAACGGAAGTTGCACCCGTGCAATTCCCCTCGGAATGAGTTCTTAAACGAAAACAAAGACGTCCGTCATAATTGCACCCCATTGCACCCCATTGCACCATTTCCGCCGGGTGCAATCTGGTCGCCGTCACACCAGCGCTCGCGCCGCTTCCAGGTCCGCCGGATTGTCCACCGACAAAGGCGCTTCGTCGATGACGGCGGCCCAGATTTGCATCCCCATCTCCAGGGCGCGCAACTGTTCCAGCTTTTCGCGCTTCTCCAGCGGCGACGGCGGGGCGGCGCAGAAGCGGTTCAGGGCCTCGCGGCGATAGCCATAGACGCCGATGTGCCGCCAGATGGGCGCATCGCCATACAGGGTCGAGCGGGTGAAATAGAGGGCGCGGCCCTGGCGTTCGCCGTCTCCCAGCGCCAGCACCGCCTTGACCACGTCGGGATTGGTCCGGTCCGACAGATCGGCTTCCGCCGCGACCAGGGTGGCGATGTCGCACGTCGGCTCCCCATGCAGGATGGCGGCGCAGGCCACGGCCAGGCCGGGGCTGGCGAAGGGCATGTCGCCCTGGACGTTGATGACCGCGTCGAAATCGCCTTCCGGGTCGATGGCGTCCACGGCCGCGCGGATGCGGTCCGAACCCGAGGGCAGGGCGGGGTCGGTCAGTATGGCCCGGCCGCCCGCCGCCTCGACCGCCTCGACGATCTCGGGGTCGCCGGCGGCGACCACCACCGGAAGGCCCGAGGCTTCCGCCTGGCGATAGGCGCGCACGATCATGGGCACATCGCCGATCAGGGCCAGCGGCTTGTTCGGCAGACGGGTCGCCGCCATGCGAGCGGGTATCATTATCAACGGATTCATCGACTTCCCTGACGCCTGTCTGACCCGTCGCGCGTTGGGCCGGTTGCGAATGCGGCGCTACCGTGCCAGAGACGCCAACGCAAGATTATGTCCGGGGCGTGTTTTCGAGGGCCCGGCCGGCAGAGGGATTCGACCAGGCGTATGAGCGGCGATCTTAAGTGGAACAAGATTTTCGGTGCGGCTCTGGGGACGGCCTTCGTCATCCTGGTCGTCCAGCAGGCTTCGGGCCTCGTCTATCATTCCGAAGCGCCGGAAAAGATGGGCTATTTCGTCGATGCGCCGGACGAAGCCGCAGGCGGCGAAGCGCCCGAACTGGCGCCCGACTGGGGCACGGTCCTGCCGGCTGCCGATCTCGCCGCCGGCGAGGCCGCCTTCGCGCGTTGCCAGGCCTGCCATGACGCGCACCAGGGCGGCGCCGACAAGATCGGTCCGAACCTGTGGGGCGTGGTCGGCGGTCCGGTGATGCACCGTCCGGGCTTCGCCTATTCCGACGCCATGGCCAAGCACAAGGCCGAGGCGCCGGCCTGGGGCTATGATCAGCTGGACAGCTTCATCACCGCGCCGGCCCGCTACGTGCCCGGCACCAAGATGTCCTTCGCCGGCATCCGCGACACTCAGACGCGCATCAACCTGATCGCCTGGCTGCGCACGCAAGGCTCGGGCGGCTTCGCCATCCCGGCGCCGGATACGACCCGTCAGCCCGGCGCCGCCGCCCCGGCCGAAGGGGCGGAAGCGCCCGTGACCGAAGGCGCCGCCGCCACCGAGGCGACCGGCACGACCCCGGCCGAGGGCGCGCCCGCAGCGGCCCAGACCACGCCGGCGGCTCCGCCCGCCGCGACGGCCTCGGCCCCGCCGAACACCTGATAGACTTCGGTCCAGAGACGACAGAAGGGCGGCCCCGACGGGCCGCCCTTCTTCGTTTTAAGCAGGCGCCGCCGCCTCAGAGAATCTGCGCCGCCTCGTCGAACGACAGGCGCGGCGAGCGGGGGAACAGGTTCTCGTCCGAGCCATAGCCTAGGTTGAGGATATAGTTCGGCTCGACATTGCTGTCGGGGAAGAACTCGGCCTTCACGCCCGCCGCATCGAAGCCGGACATCGGCCCGACATCCAGACCCAGCGCCCGCGCGGCGATGGTCAGATAGCCGCCCTGCAGCGAGGCGTTGCGAAAGGCGCTTTCGCGACGGCCGGCCTCGTCGGCGAACCAGGCCTTGGCCCCCGGCGCATGCGGGAACAGGGCGTCCAGATGCTCGTGGAAGTCGATGTCCTGACCGATGATCAGGGTCACCGGCGCCTGCTGGGTCTTGGCCTGATTGCCCTCGCTCATCAGCGGGACCAGGCGCGCCTTGGCTTCGGGCGAGGTGACGAAGACAAAACGGGCGGGCGAACCGTTGACCGCCGTGGGGCCGAACTTGGTCAGCTCATAGAGCTTGTGCAGCAGTTCGGGCGGCACGGGGCGATCGGTCCAGCCGTTGCGCGTGCGCGCCTCGGTGAACAGTTGCGACAGGGCGGCGTCCGACAGCGGGGCGTCGCGTTGAGTGAGGGCGTCATAGGCCATGGAATGCCTTCCTGATTAGAACAGCAACGAATGCAGGTGCTAATTAGGCTGTTTCGCAACGGTCGCAAGTGCGAATGCGGCGCCTCTGCGTTTCCGATTTCGCGATGATGCTCAAAACCCCTGTCGCACCGGCCGTCTTGCCCCTATCTAGAGAGCATGAAAGACCTCACACAACTGATGCAGCAGGCCCAGGCGATGCAGCAAAAGCTGCAGGACGCCCAGGCCAAGATGGCCGAAACGTCCGCCGAGGGCTCCTCGGGCGGCGGCCTTGTCTCGGTGTCCCTCAAGGGGCCGGGCGAGATCACGGCGATCAGGATCGACGACAGCCTGCTGACGCCCGGAGAGGGCGAGATTCTGGCCGACCTGATCGTCGCCGCCCACGCCGACGCCAAGCGCAAGCTGGACGAACAGAACAACGCCCTGATGCGCGAAGCCGCCGGGCCGATGGCCGGGATGAACATTCCCGGAATGCCGAAACTGTTCTGATGGCCGCCTCCGCCGGGCCGGAGATCGAACGGCTGATCTCCCTTCTCGCCAAACTGCCGGGCCTGGGTCCACGCTCCGCCCGGCGCGCGGCCCTGGCTCTGCTGAAGCGGCGCGAGCAGCTGCTTGTGCCGCTGGCGGCGTCCCTGGCCGAGACGGCGGAAAAGGTCGTGTCCTGTTCGGTGTGCGGCACGCCCGACACCCGCGACCCCTGCGCCATCTGTTCGGACGGGGCGCGCGACAACGGTCTGATCTGCGTGGTCGAGGAGGCCGGCGCCCTGTGGGCGATGGAGCGATCCGGCGCTTTCCGGGGCAAATATCACGTGCTGGGCGGGCTGCTGTCCGCCTTGGACGGCGTCGGGCCCGAGCATCTGCGCATCACCGAACTGGTTGGGCGCGTAAGGGGCGGCGGCGTGCGCGAGGTCGTGCTGGCCCTGCCCGCCACTGTGGACGGCCAGACCACCGCCCACTATGTCGCCGAGCGGATCGGCGGCCCGGGGGTCGAGGTCACATCGCTGGCGCGGGGCGTGCCGGTCGGCGGGGATCTGGACTGGCTGGACGACGGCACCATCGTCCAGGCCCTGAAGGCCCGCCGCCCAGCCTGACGCCGATCAGTTCGACGGCGTCGTCGGCGCGTTGACGTTCGGCGCTTCGCCGGTCGGAACCGGCGCGGCCCGGCCCGTCGCGTCCGTGGGGGCGTCGGCCGCAGGCGGCGTCTGGCTGTCGCCTGCAAAGTCGCGCGTGTCCGCTGCGGTCGGCCCCGTTTCGTCGTTCTGGGCGTTGAAGCCGCCGTTGGAAAGCATCCAGATCCCCAGCAGCAGGACGGCCGCCGCAAGCGTGGACACCACCAACAGCACCAGGATGCGAGGCCCCTTGCGTCCGCTGCGCACCAGTTCGGCGTCGACCGGGCGGCCTTCGTGGACGGCGTCGGCGGCCTTGTCGTGACGTTCGGGCTCTTGCGGGATCATGGCGTGTCTTCTCCGAGGACAGGTTCAGCCAAACCAACGTCATCGGAACGGCTACGTTCCTGCGAGGCTTGGTGCGCTTCTCATGGGCTGCGACTCCCGCTAGGAACGGAGCATGAACATGCTAGTGCCCATCCTCGCCCTTCTCGCCGCCGCCTTCGCGGGCGCGTTCCTGTGGGCCTTCATGGGCTGGCAGAGGACGCAGGGCGCGCTGGCGGCCGCCGAGGCGCGCATCGACCTGGTCGAGGAAAGCCGCGTCACCATGGGCGAACTGCTCAAGGCCCAGGCGGCCCAGTCGGCCCAGGTGGTGGCGGACCAGATGGTCAGCCGCGCGACCGAGACCTTCCGCGCCCAGGACCAGCTGGCGCGCGAGCGGATGGCGGCCCAGCTGAAACCCGTCGCCGACACCCTGACCAAGTTCCAGGAACATGTCGCCGCGCTGGAAAAGACCCGCTCCGAAGAGACCGGCGGCCTGCGCGAGCAACTGACCCAGCTGATGGCGGCGTCCTCAGCGACACGGGACGAAGCCCGCAAACTGACCGAGGCCCTGCGCGGCAACACTGGTCGGCGCGGCCGCTGGGGCGAGCAGACCTGCCGCAATGTGCTGGAGGCCGCCGGCATGGCCGGCCGGTTCGACTTCACCGAACAGACCTCCAGCGCCGACGACGAGGGTCGCCAGAACCGGCCCGACTTCATCGTCCGCCTGCCCGGCGGCGGCATGTTCGTGATCGACGCCAAGGTGCCCTTGGCCTTTGACGAGGGCGACGGCGACGAGGAGGCGCGCGCGCGTTCGGTCGGCCTGCGCACCGCCGCCAGCCTGAAGACCCACGTGCGCCAGCTGTCGTCCAAGGCCTATCAGGACCAGTTCAAGCCCAGCCCGGATTTCGTTGTCCTGTTCGTGCCCGGCGACGCCTTCCTGGTCACCGCCCTGGACCACGAGCCGGACCTGATGACCCAGGCGATGGCCTCGCGCGTCGTCATCGTCACCCCCTCGACCCTGTTCGCCCTGTGCAAGGCCGTCGCCTATGGCTGGCGGGCCGAAGAGCAGGCCGCCAACGCCGACAAGGTCGCCGCCCTGGGGCGCGAACTCTACAAGCGGCTGTCGGTCATGGGCGGTCACGCCTCGGCCGTCGGCCGCGCCCTGGATCAGGCCGTCGGCAAATACAATCAGTTCGTCGGCTCGCTGGAGAGCCAGGTCATGGTCTCGGCCCGCCGGTTCGAAGACCTGCAGGTGGATCATGAGGGCAAGGCCCTGCCGGACCTTACGCCGGTGGAGACGGCGCCGCGCGTCATCGCTCGTCCGGAGCTGATCGCCTCGTCCAAGTCGGAGTAGGGCGTCTTTCTGTGGAAAGGGCGCTTGACAGGCGTCGCATCGTAATGTCAATGTAGCTTGTCAATTGGACAAGGGGTGTTGACTGATGCGTAAGTGGCGGCCGGTAATCAAGGCGACGGTGATCACGTTCGGCGGTGGGCTGCTGTTCGCGCTTCTGGGCGGCATTGCGGTTGGCTACGCTTCCAACTCGGGCTGGATCACCTCCGAGCTTGGTGAGCTGATCGTGACCGGCGTCTTCGCCGCCGCCATCATGGCGGGCGCCCTCTGGGTCGGCGCCGAATGGATGCGGGTGATCGACGAGGCTGCGCGCGAGGCCCACAAGGCCGCCTGGTACTGGGGCGGCACGGCCGGCATGTGCGTCAGCGGCGTGGGACTAATCCTCTCCTCCGCCGGACCGTGGCGCGACATCATCGCCCGCCACGTTGGATCGGGCGGCTCCCCTGTCGACTATATGTCCGCCGGCGCCGCCTTGATGATCGCCCCCATGCTGATCGGCTACACCGTCGTGTGGGCCTGGTGGTGGCTGGCGCGGATGCGGGGCTGAGCCATGAACAATCGTCTCAAGGTCCTGCGCGCCGAGCGTGACTGGAGCCAGGCGCAGCTGGCCGAACACTTGGGCGTGTCGCGCCAGACCGTGAACGCGCTGGAGACCGGCCGTTACGACCCCTCCCTGCCGCTGGCCTTCAAGATTGCGCGCATCTTCGGCCAGCCCATCGAATCCATCTTTTCGGACGACCAGGAGCCGACGAAATGAAGTCTCCCTCGCTCTCTCCCTCCTCGTGGCCCCGATGGGTCCGCGCCTTCGCCTTCGGCGCTCTGTTCGGCGTGATCGGCTACGGCGTCGGCGCCTGGCTGGCCAAGGTCGCACCGGGCGGGTTCGGCCTGACGGACAAGGCCCTACGCTGGTCGGACGTGCTGGCCCTGCTGGTCGGGTTCGCCCTGGTCGTGGGCGCGCTGTGGGCGCTCTACGTCAGCCTGGACGCCAAACGCTTGGGCCGGATGTACAATCTGGAAGGCGACGCCTCGCCCGAGGAAGCCGCTGTGGCGCGGTTCCAGGCGGCGGTCATGGGCTTTTCCGGCGTCATCCTGACCCTGCCGATCGCATTCAGCCTGGCGGGCGTCAGCCCCGTGCTCGGCCTCGGCGCCATCGCCCTGCTGGTCGTGTTGCACACGGTGATGAACGTGCGCGTCTATCGCCAGGCCGACGAACTACTGCGTCGCGCCGTGATGGAGGCCGCCGCCGTCACCTTCTTCTTCAGCCAGTTGATCCTGTTCCTGTGGGCCGCCGCTGAGCGCCTGGGCGCCGCACCGACGATCACCGCCTGGGACATCTACGCCGTGCTGATGACGCTCTATCTCGGCGCCTCCATCTGGATCAGCGCCCGTCGCGGCCTGGCCTGACCTCTTTTCCCTTTTCCCGCCTTCTTCAAAAACTGGAGTGACCTCATGACCCTCTCTGCCCGCCTCCGATCCTCCGTTTCCACCCTCGCGCGCGGCGCCCTCGGCGTCGCCGGCGGCCTGGCCCTGTTCGTCTCCATCGCCGGGGTTCCGGCCGACGCCCTGGCCCAGACGACGGCCCCTGCCGCCGCTGCGCCCATCCAGGGCGAAGGCCCCGCCCTGTGGGTGATCAAGGATGCGGATTCGACCCTGTATCTGTTCGGCTCGGTCCACGTCCTGCGCCCCACGACCGGCTGGGCCAGCCCCCGCGTCGAGGCCGCCTTCGACAGCGCCTCGGACATCTGGTTCGAGATCAGCAATCCCGACGATCAGGCCGCCGTCATGCCGCTGATCCAGCAGCACGGCCTGTCGCTGGACACGCCCCTGTCCAGCCGCCTGACGCCCGAAGAGAACGTCGAACTGGAGGCCGCCGCCCAGGCCATGGGTTCGTCCGCCGCCCAGCTTCAGCCGATGAAGCCCTGGCTGGCGGCGCTCAGCCTGTCGGTGGCCCCCCTGGTCAAGGCCGGCTATGATCCCAAGTCCGGCGTCGAACTGGTGCTGAAGGCGCGCGCCGAGGCCGCCGGCAAGCCGATCCACGGCTTCGAGACCATCGACAAGCAGATCGGCATCCTGGCCGGCCTGCCCGAAGACGTACAGATGGCCTTCCTGCGCGAGACGCTGAAGGATTACGAGAACGCCGTGACGCTGCTGGACACCATGGTCGAGGCCTGGGCCAAGGGCGACGTCGCCACCCTGGACCGCGTCATGGTCGAGGAGATGAAGGCGGCTTCGCCGGCCCTTTATCAGGCCCTGCTGGTCGATCGGAACACCGACTGGGCTGACCAGATCCAGACCCTGCTCGAAGGTTCGGGCACCGCCTTCATCGCCGTGGGCGCCGGGCACCTGACCGGCGACGACAGCGTCCAGGCCATCCTGCAAAAGCGCGGCGTCACCGTCGAAGCCGCGAACTGAGAACGGAAAGAGGCGCGGCGGCACGGTCGTCGCGCCTTCACCAATAGGCTGGAGCGGGCAGCGGGAATCGAACCCGCACGAGCAGCATGGGAAGCTGCCAGGCTACCACTACATCATGCCCGCGATGGCCTGAGGGCGGTCTATCTCAAGGGAGGCCATGTCTCAAGGTAAGATGGGGCTCAAGGCGCGTGCTGCATTCTCTCGCGCATAGCGCTGGGCGATGATGGTGCAGGCGAACAGCTGGATCTGGTGGAACAGCATGATCGGCAGGACGATCAGCGGCACCGCGTGACCGGCGAACAGGATGCCGGCCATGGGGATGCCGGTGGCCATGCTCTTCTTGGAGCCGCAGAACAGGATGACGATCCGGTCGGGGCGGTCGAACTTGAGAAGCCGCCCCGCCATCAGGGTCAGGCCCAGCACGATGGCCAGCAGGATGATGTTCAGGCCGATGACCTTGGCCAGGTCCATAGGCGCCACCTGGGACCAGACGCCGGCGACGACGCCCTCGCTGAAGGCGGCGTAGACGATCAACAGGATGGAGCCGCGGTCCACCAGGCCCGTCAGCTTGGCGTGACGACCCAGCCAGTCTTTCAATAGCGGGCGGCACAGCTGGCCCACAGCGAACGGGGCCAGGATCTGCAGGCCGATGTCGAGGATGGATCGCAGGTGGATGCCGCCGCCGGCCCCGCCGATCATCAGGGCGACCAGAAGCGGCGTCACGATCACGCCCAGCAGGTTCGACAGACTGGCGCTGGTCAGGGCGCCCGCGACATTGCCGCCCGCGATGGAGGTGAAGGCGATGGAGGACTGCACCGTGGACGGCAACAGGCACAGATAGAGCATCCCCGTCAGCAGATCGGGCTGAAGCGAGCCGCGCATCAGGAAGACGAGCCCCAGTCCCAGCAGCGGAAACAGCAGGAAGGTCGACAGGAAGACCGTGCCCTGAAGCCGCCAGTGCATCAGGCCCGCGCCGATGGCCGCCGGCGACATCCGCGCGCCGTAAAGGAAGAACAGCAAGGCGATGGCAGCCTTGACGACCCAATCCATGACCACGGCGGCCTGCCCGCTGGCGGGCAGCAGCGCCGCCAGGATCACCATCCCGATCAGGGCCAGCAGATAGCCGTCGATCGGCAGGCGGGACAGGAAACGGGGCATGGACGGCTCAGGCTGCGGCAGGCTGACGCACAGATAGGCTCAGCCGGCGCCGCATTGAACCCCGCGCCGCTATTCCGCCCCGGCGCGGTTCTTGACCAGGTCGTCCACCACCGACGGGTCGGCCAGGGTCGAGGTGTCGCCCAGCGACCCGATCTCGTTCTCGGCGATCTTGCGCAGGATGCGGCGCATGATCTTGCCCGAGCGGGTCTTGGGCAGGCCCGGCGCCCACTGGATCACGTCGGGCGCGGCGATGGGGCCGATCTCGTGGCGGACGTGGGCGACCAGGGCCTTGCGCAGCTCTTCGGTCCCCTCGACCCCGTTGTTCAGGGTGACATAGGCGTAGATGCCCTGGCCCTTGATGTCGTGGGGATAGCCGACGACCGCCGCCTCTGCGACATCGTCATGCAGCACCAGGGCGCTCTCGACCTCCGCCGTGCCCATCCGGTGACCGGACACATTGATGACGTCGTCCACCCGGCCGGTGATCCAGTAATAGCCGTCTTCGTCGCGACGGCAGCCGTCGCCGGTAAAATAGCGGCCCGGATAGGTCGAGAAATAGGTGTCGAAGAAGCGCTGGTCGTCGCCATAGACGGTGCGCATCTGGCCCGGCCAACTGTCGGTGATGCACAGATTGCCGGACGCGGCGCCCTCCAGCGGCTGGCCCTCGGCGTCCACGATCTCAAGCTCGACGCCGGGCAGGGGCAGGGTGGCGGAACCGGGTTTCAGGTCGGTGGCGCCGGGCAGGGGGGTGATCAGATGGCCGCCCGTCTCGGTCTGCCACCAGGTGTCCACGATGGGGCAGCGGCCGTCGCCGACCACTTCGTGATACCAGCGCCAGGCCTCGGGATTGATCGGCTCGCCCACCGTGCCCAGGAGGCGCAGCGAGGCGCGCGAGGACGCCTTCACGGGCGCATCGCCTTCGCGCATCAGGGCGCGCAGGGCCGTGGGGGCGGTGTAGAAGATCTCCACCTTGTGCTTGTCCACCACCTGCCAGAACCGGCCGGCGTCGGGATAGTTGGGCACGCCCTCGAACATCAGGGTCGTCGCCGCATTCGCGAGCGGTCCATAGACCATGTAGGAGTGGCCCGTGACCCAGCCCACGTCGGCGGTGCACCAGAAGACCTCGCCGGGGCGATAGTCGAAGACGATCTCGTGCGTCCAGGCGGCCCAGAACAGATAGCCGCCCGTGGTGTGCATCACGCCCTTGGGCTTTCCGGTCGAACCCGAAGTGTAGAGGATGAACAGCGGATCCTCGGCGTTCATCGGCTCGGGCGGGCAGTCTGCGTCGACCTTGGCGGCTTCCAGGGCGTAGTCGAAGTCGCGGCCCTCGATCATCGGCACGTCGCGGCCGGTGCGACGCACGACCAGGACGGTGTCGACCTTCACCTTCGTCAGGGCCTCGTCGACATTGGCCTTCAGCGGCACGTGCTTGCCGCCGCGTAGACCCTCGTCGGCCGTGATGACCAGGTTGGAGCCGCAGTCTTCGATTCGACCGCACAGGCTGTCGGGCGAGAAGCCGCCGAACACCACCGAATGGACGGCGCCGATGCGTGCGCAGGCCAGCATGGCGTAGGCGGCCTCGGGGATCATGGGCAGATACAGGGTGATCCGGTCGCCCTTCTTGGCTCCATGCGCCTTCAGCACATTGGCCATGCGGCACACCTCGGCGTGCAGTTCGCCGAAGGTGATGTGGCGGCTGTCGGCGGGATCGTCGCCTTCCCAGATGATCGCCGTCTCGTCCTTGCGATGAGGCAGGTGGCGGTCGATGCAGTTGGCCGAGACGTTCAGCACCCCGTCCTCGAACCAGCGGATGCGGAAGTCTTCCTTCTTGAACGAGACGTCCTTGATCCGGGTCGGGGCCGTGATCCAGTCCAGACGTTTGGCCTGTTCGGCCCAATAGGCATCGGGCGTCTCACGCGCCGCGATCCGCGCCGCCTCATAGGTCTCCCGGTTCAAGTGGGCCTTTTCGGCCCAGTCGGCAGGGACGGGATAGAGGTCGGGATCAGGCACGCGAGACGTCTCCGGCATCAATCAGAATCCGTATTTGGCGAACAGGATCAGACGGGTCATGTCGCCGCTGGCGCCGGTCTCGATCTCGCGATCCGCGAACATCAGCTCGGCTCCGACATCAAACGCCGTAACCGGCGACCAGATCAAATTCGCATGGATGCTCTGGGCGGAACGGTTTACGGCCAGGCCGGTGAAGCCGGTCTCGTTGTCCACCTTCTGCGCCGACCAGATCAGGCTGGAACGCCAGCCGGGGGCCCAGACGTGGCGGTAGGCGGCGAAGCCGGCGACCACGCCGATGGAGTCCAGTTCGCCCGAGGCGTCCACGACGGCGTCGTTGGAGAAGTTCAGCCCGACATAGCGGCCGATGCCCTCGCCACCGGTCAGCATCAGGCGGATGTCGTCCTTGGACCCGACCTTGATCTTGGTCGAGGCCGACAGGCCCCAGCCGGTCGCGGTGGAGTCGATGTTGGTCGCCGGGTTCTCGTATTTCAGCTGGCGCAGCAGGCCGGCGAACTGGAAATCGCCCCACGGCTGGGACACCGCATAGCGGGCCGTGAAGTCCGGCAGGCTGTTGTCGTCGGCGACGATGCGCGCGCCGCCGCCGAACGGGGTCACGGTCGTCTCGGGGTTCTCGACCGAGACCGAGAAGGGGCCGCGCGTATAGCGGACCTGGACCTGACGGGCGAAGACGGTGCCTTCCGCCGCGCCGATGAAGTCGGCGGACTCGGGCAGGACGGCGGTGTTCTGGAAGTTGGTCCACTCCTGGCCGATCAGCCAGTTGTCGATGGTGATGAAGGCGCGACGCAGGGCCGGGTTGGCGGGGCTGGTGGTCCGCTGATCGCCGGCGCCGGGCAGGGTCTGGAAGTCCATCTCCATGCGGGTGCCGATCTTGTGGCCGCCGACCATGCCGTCGGTCGTCAGCCAGAAGCGGGTCTGACGGGCGTTGAAATCGGTCGCCGTATCCTCGTCGGCGCCGCCGATGGGGATGGAGCCGGGAATGTGGAATTCGCGCAGCGCGTCGCCGTTGAGCGGGTCGCCGCCGGAGTAGCGGGTGGCGTAGGCGTCGACCTTGACGAAGCCGCCGAACTTGACCGTGTGATCGCCGATGCGGAAGCCGTCGCTAGGCGCGGCCGGAGCGGCGGCCTGCTGGACCGGCGCCGCCGGGCGGGTCTCCAGGCGGATGATGTCCTGCTGTTGCGCGGCCTGTTGGGTGCGCGAGGCGACGACCTCGGATTTCAGGGCGTTCAGCTGGGCTTCGAGCTGGGCGATGCGCGCTTCGAGCGCGGCCTGGTCCTGGGCCGAGGCGACGCCGGGCGACGCCAACAGGGCGACGGCGGCGGCTCCCGCCATTAGGCTTGTCTTGATCATGATGAATCCTCCCGCGCCCATCTAACGCGGGCGTCCCTTCGAAAACCTTTCCGCCTCCAGCCTCGGGGAGCCATTGGCCATTGGTCTAATTTCGACCAAAGTCGAACCGCGCCATGATGGCGACGACGCGGCCGATCAGACGCCGCGCACGGAAGGACGCCCATGGATCGCATCGTCGTCGCCGACGACCATCCCCTGTTCCGCGCCGCCCTGCGCTCGGCCGTCGACAAGGCGGCGCCGGGGGCGGAGGTGGTGGAATGCGCCAGCCTGGCCGAGGCCAAGGCGGCGATGGTCGCCGGGCCGGTCGATCTGCTGCTGCTGGACCTGAAACTGTCGGACAGCGAGGGCATGGCCGGGCTCGCCGCCGTGCGTGCCGAACAGCCGACCGTGCCGGTCGCCGTGGTGTCGGCCAGCGAGGACGCGCCCGTGGTGCGCCACGCCCTGGGCCTGGGCGCCGCCGGCTTCATTCCGAAATCCTCCTCCCTGCCCCAGATGGTCGAGGCTATCGCCGCCATCCTGGCCGGCGACAGCTGGGCGCCCGATGTGCCGGAGGCGGACGACGACGATCCCGCCGGCCGCGTCGCCAGCCTGACGCCGTCGCAACTGCGGATACTGGAGGGGCTGAAGGCCGGGCGGCTGAACAAGCAGATCGCCTTCGATCTCGGCGTGTCCGAAGCCACCATCAAGGCGCACCTGACCAGCGTTTTCCGCAAGCTGGGCGTCCACAATCGGACCCAGGCGGTGATCCTGGCCAAGTCGCTGGATCCCAGCTAGCTCGACACGCCAGTCAGCTCGACAAAAAGGCTTTCAACGCCGCCGGCTTGATCGGCTTGGGCAGCAGGACCGCCCCGGCCGCCGTCGCCTGTTCGTTCAGGCCATCGCGGGTGTCGGCGGTGACCAGGGCGATGCGGCGCACGCCGTGGGGCCGCAGCCAGTCAATGACGGCGAAGCCTTCCGGCCCGTCGCCGAGGTGTAAATCGACCACGGCGGCGTCGAAGGGACCCTGAGCCGCCTTGGCCGCCGCCACGCTGGACACCAGCGTCGGCTTCGCGCCCCAGCGGGTGAGAAGGGCGTTCAGCGCATCCAGGATCACCGGCTCATTGTCCACGCACAGCACCCGCAGGCCCGCCAGCGGCAGGCGCGCCTCGCGCACCGGCGCGACCTCGGGGATCACGTCGGCGGGACTGCGCGGCACGGTGATGCGGAAGATGGTGCCGCGTCCGATGCGCGAGCTGAGCTCCAGCGGATGGTCCAGCAGGCTGGACAGGCGGCGCACGATGGCCAGGCCCAGGCCGGCGCCCGGCTCGTCCACCGCACCGGGCAGACGCACGAACTCGCCGAAGACGGTCTCGTGATCGGAATCGGGGATGCCGCGCCCGGTGTCGCAGACGAACAGCTGCACCGTCTCGCCCTGCCGCCGCGCCCCGACCAGCACCCGACCTGTGTCCGTGTAGCGGATGGCGTTGGCCACCAGGTTCTGCAGCATGGATCGCAACAGATCGCGGTCGGACGCCGCCCACAGGCGGCTGGGCATGATGGTCAGGCGCAAGCCCTTGGCCTCGGCCACGGGTGCGAACTCGCGGCGCAATTCGTCGAACAGGCCGCCCAGCGACAGTTTGGTCACATTGGTCCGCACCCCGCCGGCCTCCAGCTTGGACAGGTTCAACAGGGCGGTCAGCAGGCGGTGGGCGCTGTCGATGGCGCGGTCGGCGTTGACGGCCAGGGTGCGGCTGGTCGGCTCCGTCAGCGCAGGCTCCTCCTTCAGCGCGGCGATGAACAGGCGGGCGGCGTGCAGCGGTTGCAGCAGGTCGTGGCTGGCGGCGGCCAGGAACCGGGTTTTGGAGGCGGTGGCGTCCTCGGCGACGCGACGGGCCTCGTCCAGCCGGGCGGTGCGATCCGCCACACGCGCCTCCAGCCGTTCGTTGGCCTCTTCCAGTTCGCGCGCGGCGCGGCGCAAGGCGGTGATGTCGGTGTAGCTGGTGGCGTATCCCCCGCCGGGAATGGGCGCGCCCGAGGATCGCAGCACCCGGCCGTCGGGCTGTGCGCGTTCATGGTCGTGGGGGATGCGGCGGCTCAGCGCCTCCAGCCGCCGCTCGACCCAGGCCTCGATATCGTTGGGGCTTTCGCCGCGCTCGGCGTTCAGGCGATAGATGTTGGCGATGGGCAGGCCGACGTGGACGAAGCCGACGGGCAGTTCGAACATGGAGACATAGCGCCGGTTCCAGGCGGTGACGCGCAGATCTTCGTCCACCACGATCACGCCCTGATCGATGTTGTCCAGCGTGGTCTGCAGCAGGTCGCGGTTAAACTGAACGGCTTGCGACGCCTCGTCCAGCATCCGCACCACGTCCTCGGGCGCGCGTCCGACGCCGGCCAGGGCCGCTGCGATGACCCGGCGAGCCGAGGCTGCGCCGATGGCGCCCGCCAGCATCCGTTCCGCCGCGCGGGCCAGGGCGGCGTCGGCCGGATCGGCGTCGCGCAGTCGAGTGTCGGTCTCGCGTCCCCAGGCGGAGAAGGCGCGCTCGGCCCGCTCGTCGCCGATGAAGCGGGCGACCAGGGCGCGCAGGTCGCCGACCGAGGCGCCCGATGGCGAAGGCCTGGCCTCCATCCAGTCCGGCCCCAGCCGATCCACGAAGGCGCGGGCCTGGACCCGGTCGATCAGACGGGGCTGAGCGAAGCGGGACACCCCGACATAGGCCGCCAGATTGAGCCCCAGGCTGACGAAGACCCCCAGGGCCAGTGGATCCTTGACCCCCAACATGACGTGCAGGTGCCAGGGCGCGCCGGGCGCCAGCTGGGGCAGGGCCAGCATGACGATCCAAACCGCCATCCCGACCGTCATCCCTGCCAGGGCCCCGTGCGCATGGCCGCCGCGCCAAAGGACCGCGCCGAACAGGGCGGGCGCCAGCTGGGCCATGGCGGCGAAGGACACCAGGCCCATGGCCGCCAGACCGCGCGACTGATCCGTCGCCTGATAATAGAGCCAGGCCAGCAGCAGGACGGCGACGATGGCCGCACGTCGAACCTGAAGGATGGTCCCCGCCATGTCCGAGGCGTCGCCCCGCACCCGCCAGCGATCGCGCGCCAGGAAGGGCAGGATCAGGCTGTTGGACACCATGGCCGACAGGGCCACGGCCTCAACGATGACCATGGCGGTGGCCGCCGAGAAGCCGCCGACGAAGACAAGCGCCGTCAGCATGGTCTCGCCACGTTCGAACGGCAGGGCCAGCACCAGCAGGTCGGGGTTTACCGCCGGCGCGAACAGGGCGCCCGCCGCCACCAGCGGCAGCACCGCCAGACTGGTCAGCAGCAGATAGAGGGGAAAGATCCAGCGCGCCCGCTTCACGTCCGACGGCTGGGCGCCCTCGACGAAGGCGACGTGGAACTGACGCGGCAGGCAGAAGATGGCCAGGGTCGACAACAGGGTGATGGCGGTGAAGCGCGGCGTGACCTCGGGCGGGGAGGCCAGGGCCCCCAGGCCTTCGATGATGCGCGGCGGCGAGCCTTCGTTGAGCAGCAGGACCAGGGCGAAGACGGCGACGAACAACAGGGCGCCCAGCTTGACCATCGACTCCAGGCCGATGGCCTGGATCAGGCCGCGATTGTGCTCGGTCAGGTCGGGACGGCGCGCCCCGAACAGGATGGCGAAGAAGGCCAGCACGCCCGCCAGCACCAGCACCGTCAGTCGCTCGGACCCCGCCACCGGCGTGCCCGCCGTCAGCAGGGCGCCGGCCATCGACAGTGACTTCAGCTGAAGCGCGATATACGGCAGCGACCCCAGGATGGCGACGACCGTGACCGCCGCGCCCAGGGTCTGGCTCTTGCCGTAACGCGAGGCCACGAAGTCGGCCATCGAGCCGACGTTCTCGCGCCGGGCGGCGGCCGCGATCCGGCGCCACATCGGGAACAGCAGCGTCAGGCCGATCACCGGCCCGATATAGATGGGCAGATACTCCCAGCCGTCCCGCGCCGCCGTGCCGACCGCGCCGTAATAGGTCCAGGAGGTGCAGTAGATGGCCAGGGACAGGGCGTAGACCGACGGACCCAACCCCTTGCCGCGCGCCCGCGCCGCCGGCCGTTCCTGATACCAGGCGACGGCGAACAGCACCGCCATATAGGCGGCGACCAGGCCGAGGATCGTCAGGCTGAACATGGGGGCATCTGAACCGGGCAGGGGCTGTTTCACAAGCGAAAGGCGGGCCGTCTCGCGACGACCCGCCCCTCGTTCCGCCTGAAAGCAGGATCAGGCGTTCAGATCGACGTCCTTGCCTTCCTTGACCAGCAGGAAGCCTAGCACGACCGTCGCGAGGGCGACGATGATCGGATACCAGAGACCGGAGTAGATGTTGCCGGTCGCCGCCACGATGGCGAAGGCGGTGGTCGGCAGGAAGCCGCCGAACCAGCCGTTGCCGATGTGATAGGGCAGGGACATGGAGGTGTAGCGGATGTTGGTCGGGAACATCTCGACCAGGGCCGCCGCGATCGGTCCGTAGACCATGGTCACGTAGAAGCCGAGGATGAACAGGATCAGCACCACCATCGGCTTGTTGACCAGGGCGCTGTCCGCCTTGGCCGGATAGCCGGCGGCGGTCAGAGCCTCGCCCAGTCCGGCGTCCCAGGTCTTCTTCTGGGCGGCGAAGTCGGCGGTGGTCATGGCGTCGCCGCGGAAGCTGGGGACCACGGCCTGATCGCCGATGCGGACCTCGGCGACCGTCCCGGCAGGCGCCGCGACGTTGGTGTAGGTCACGCCCGCCTTGGCCAGATAGGATTTGGCCACGTCGCAGGAGTGGTTGAACACCGTCTTGCCGACGGGATCGAACTGCAGATTACAGTCGGCCGGATCGGCATAGACCGTCACCGGCGCCGAGGCGGCGGCGGCGGCGAGACGCGGGTTGGCGGCCTGGGTCAGGGCGTTGAACAGCGGGAAATAGGTCAGGGCCGCGATCAGGCAACCGGCCAGAATGATCGGCTTCCTGCCCACCTTGTCCGACAGCCAGCCCCAGAAGATGAAGAAGGGCGAGGCGGCCAGAAGCGCGATGGTCAGCAGGACGTAGACCAGGGTGGCGTCGACCTTCATGACCCGCTCCAGGAAGAACAGGGCGTAGAACTGGCCCGTGTACCAGATGACGGCCTGGCCCGCGGTGAGGCCGATCAGGGCGATCAGCACGATCTTCAGGTTGGGCCATTTGCCGAAGCTGTCCTTCAGCGGGGTCTTGGAGCCCTTGCCCTCGGCCTTCATCTTCTTGAAGGACGGGCTCTCGGCCAGCTTCAGACGAATCCACAGGGAGACGCCCAGCAGCAGGATCGAGACCAGGAACGGAATGCGCCAGCCCCAGTCGGCGAAGGCTTCCTCACCGACCGCAAGCCGGACGCCGAGGATGACCACCAGGCTGAGCACCAGACCGGCGGTGGCCGTGATCTGGATGAAGGAGGTGTAGAAGCCGCGCTTGCCCTTGGGGGCGTGCTCGGCGACGTAGGTGGCGGCGCCGCCGTATTCACCGCCCAGGGCCAGGCCCTGGATCAGGCGCATCAGCACCAGGATGATCGGCGCGGCGATGCCGATGACAGCATAGGGCGGCAACAGGCCGACGACGAAGGTCGACAGACCCATCAGCAGCATGGTGACGAGGAAGGTGTTCTTGCGTCCCCAAAGGTCGCCCAGCCGCCCGAAGACGATGGCGCCGAAGGGCCGCACCGCAAAGCCGGCGGCGAAGGCCATCAGGGCGAAGATGTAGCCGGTCGTCTCGTTGACGCCCGAGAAGAACTGGACGGTGATGATCGCCGCCAGCGAACCGTAAAGATAGAAGTCGTACCACTCGATGACGGTGCCGACCGATGAGGCGAGGATGACCAGGCGATCGCTGCGATCGACGGTGTGTTCCTCTTCCCCAGACGCAATTGGAGCGTCGGTAGCCATGATCCATTTCCTCCCAAGTCGCCGTTATCGGCCGTTCTGCGCATCCCTGCGGATACGTGGACGCCGACATTGACCGAGAGGGAGGCGGCTGGAGAGAGCGACTTTGGTCGAGGATCGCCGGTCGCCAAGGCGACCTTGGAGTCGAGGGTCTATCAGCCGTCGATGGAGAGGACCGGTCCCAGTTTGGGCTGGACCTTGCCGCGACGCGCGCTGCGACGCTTCAGCCAGCCGCGGATGCGGGTCTGGATCGGATTGTCGATGGCGAAGTGGAAGGCGAAGGCGAAGGCGACGGCCGCCGCGACGCCCAGGCCCCACAGGCCCCATTGGGCGGCGACGGGCAGAGAGATGCGGGCCTCCACGGCGTTGACCACGCCGAACCAGACGATGCGGATCACCTCGTTGGAGATGAACATGGAGAAGGAGACCATGGCGGCCGTCTCGACCAGTTTGGAGGGTTTCTTCACCGGCACGGCGCCGGCGGCCAGGATGATGATCGAGATCAGGGTCAGGGCGGCCAGGGCGTGCTTGTCGTGAAGCTCAAGCGCGAAGAAGCCGACGGCGGCGAGCACGCCGGTCCAGCCGGCCAGGCGCGGGGCGATCCAGACCTTCTGGGCGAACCAGGCCAGGCACATCCCCAGGAAGAACAGCGGCAGGGCGCGGATGATGCCGTAGCGCATGGGCATCTGATAGACGGGATAGCCGAGGAAGTGCCAGCAGAGCTGGTTGGCGACCAGATAGACGCCGACGCCGACCGCCAGCGCCGACCATGGACCCAGACGCATCAGGCCGCGAATGATCCAGGGGAAGGCCAGATAGCAGCCGATCAGGGCCGAGATCGACCAGGTCGGGGCGTTCCAGCCCAGGCCGCCGTGAACGCCGTAAGACTGGAGCAGCAGCAGCTGGGCGGGCAGCTGGTCCCAGGCGAACCATTCGGGATTGCGCGGTGGTACGCCGGCGGCGGCAGCCAGCAGCACGAAACCGACCAGCGACAGGCCCATGATCAGGTGGGCGGGCACGACGCGCAGGAACCGCTTGAGGAAGAAGTCGCCCGGCGACAGCCGGCCCTTGTCCACCGCCGCGCCATAGACGCGCATCAGCACATAGCCGCTGTCGATCAGGAAGAAGTTGGTCAGCAAAAATCCGCCGCGCTCGAAGATCGGATTGATCACGTGCGCCAGGGGGACAGGCCCCGCCGCCTGGAAGTGATGCAGGATGATCAGGAAGGCCACGATGAAACGCAAAGCGTCCAGCCAGCCGCCGCGCGCGATCTGAACTGTCTCATTGCGGGTCGAAATGACGGACCAGGGCATCGTTGGAGCCTCCTTCCGGCGTCTCGCCGCAAGAGATGCGCCAGTTCGCGCGATTGGGGAAACCCTAGCCGCGCACCAGACGCAGGAACTCTTCGCGGGTGCGGGGATCGTCGCGGACGACGCCGATCAGGTGGCTGGTCGACAGGCTGGCGCCCGGCGCGTTGACGCCGCGCAGGGTCATGCAGCTGTGCTCGGCCTCGATGACGACGCCGACGCCGTGCGGCTTCAGCACGGTCTGGATGGCTTCGGCGATCTCGGAGGTCATCTTCTCCTGGATCTGCAGGCGCCGCGCGAAGCCGCGCACGACGCGGGCCAGCTTGGAGATGCCGACGACGCGGTCGGTCGGCAGATAGGCGACGTGCGCCTTGCCCACGACCGGCAGCATGTGGTGCTCGCAGAAGCTGACGAAGCGGATGTCCTTCAGCACGACCAGCTGGTCGTAGCCGCCCGTCTCCTCGAAGGTCTTCTCCAGATAGGAGAGGGGATCGACCTCATAGCCCTCGAACAGTTCGCGATAGCTGCGGGCCACGCGGGCCGGGGTCTCCAGCAGGCCTTCGCGGTCGGGATTGTCGCCCGCCCATTCGATCAGGGTGCGGACGGCGGCTTCGGCGTCGGCCTGGGAAACCTTGGTGGTGCGGGCGTCTGTCATGGGGCCTACATAGCGGGGCGGTTAAGGGAATGGGAGGGCCTGTCCCGACCCTTTACGAAGCGCGGCCGTTTTCAGACCTCGGCGCCGAGAAAACACCGTCTGAATGGTGCACTTCGTCTCAAATCCAGACTACGCCGCGTAAAAAAACACCGTCTGAATAGTGCACTTCGTCTGAAACCGGAGGCGGGTTCAGGTCAGGCTGAATGGTCAAGTCGGGATGCGTACGGCGAGGTTCAAGGCTTGTCGCGAGACTTTCGGACCCGGGTCGCTGTCGTGCGACAAGCGCCGCTTGTAACCTTCTTCATTTCCGTGCGTTACGGCTCAGCTAAAGGCGAGAGGACGGCATGACGGACGGCGAGATCAAGCAAGACCAGGCCGCCTTCGGGATCGCCGGACTGGACGACATTCTGGCCGGGGGGCTGGAACGTGACCGGCTGTATCTGCTGGAAGGCAATCCGGGCACCGGCAAGACGACCGCCGCCATGCGGTTCCTGATGACCGGCGTCGAGCGCGGCGAGACCACCCTCTACATCACCCTGTCCGAGACGGAAGAAGAGTTGCGCGCCACGGCGCGGTCGCACGGCTGGTCCCTGGACGGGATCGAACTGTTCGAACTGGTGCCGCCCGAAAGCCTGCTAGACGAACAGCAGCAGCAGAGCCTGCTGTATTCGTCGGACCTGGAACTGGGCGAGACCAGCCGGATGATCCTGGAGGCGGTCGAACGGCTTCAGCCCCAGCGGGTGGTGATCGACAGCCTGTCGGAAATCCGCCTGCTGGCCCAGGGGTCGCTGCGCTATCGCCGTCAGGTGTTGGCGCTGAAACACTATTTCGCCAAGCGCGGCGTGACCGTTCTGCTGCTGGACGACTTGACCACCGACGCCAATGACAAGACGGTTCACAGCGTCACGCACGGCGTGATCCAGTTGCAGGAACTGGCGCCGGAATATGGGGCCGAGCGGCGCCGGGTGCGGGTGATGAAATATCGCGGGCGTCGCTTCCGCGGCGGCTATCACGACTTCACCATCAAGACCGGCGGGCTGGAGGTCTATCCGCGCATCGTCGCTTCAGAACACCGCACCCGGTTCAAGCGTGAGCCCATGTCCAGCGGGGTGGCGGGCTTGGACGCCCTTTTGGGCGGCGGCATACAGCGGGGTTCGAGCGCGCTGATCCTGGGGCCGGCCGGCACCGGCAAGTCGCTTTTCGCCGTCAGCTTCGTGATGTCCGCGATCGCGCGGGGCGAGAAGGCGGCCATGTTCATCTTCGATGAGGAGCTGGGTCTGCTGTTCGCGCGGATGCTGGAGATCGGCATCGATCTGCAGGCCTGCGTTGACGACGGCTCGCTGATCGTGGAGCAGGTTGATGCGGCGGAGCTGTCGCCGGGCGAGTTCGCCGCCCGCGTTCGGGACTGCGTTTCCAAACGAGACATCAAGACCGTCGTGATCGACAGCCTGAACGGCTATCAGGCCGCCATGCCGCAGGAGCAATTCCTGGTGCTGCACATCCACGAACTGCTGCAATATCTGAACCGCCAGGGAGCTTCGACCTATCTGACCGTGGCCCAGCACGGGCTGGTCGGGGACATGAAGGCGCCGGTGGACGTGACCTATCTGGCCGATACGGTGGTGTTGCTGCGCTATTTCGAGGCGGCGGGCCTGGTGCGCCGCGCCATCTCGGTGATCAAGAAGCGCGCCGGCGGCCACGAGAAGACCATTCGCGAGTTCGATATCGGTACAGGCGGCCTGACGCTGGGCGAGCCGTTGTATGGTTTCCAAGGCGTCCTGCGGGGCGTGCCCAACTTCGTAGCCCAGGACGGCGAAGGTCTGATGGGCGATTCTTCCGCATGACCCGGGGGGGAGAGCTTTCGGAACGCGCCCTGATCCTGGCGCCTGCCGGCCGGGATGCTGTGGTGGCCGCCCAGATCCTGACCGAGGCGGGGACGGTGGCGCAGGTTTGCGACACGTTGGACGACCTTCTGGCGCGCATGATCGAAGGCGCGGCCCTGGCCGTGGTCGTCGAAGAGGTGATGATCAACGGCGACCTCAACGCCCTGTCCGCCTGGATCGAAGGCCAGCCGTCCTGGTCGGATTTTCCTTTCCTGGTGCTGAACCGGCGCGGCGGCAGCGTCGAGCGTAATCCGGCGGCGCAACGTCTGTCGCAAACCCTGGGCAATGTCAGCTTTCTGGAACGGCCGTTTCATCCGACGACCCTGGTCAGTGCTGTGGACACGGCCCTGCGCGGTCGGCGCAGGCAGTATGAGGCGCGTGAGCGGATCGTCGAGATTCAGCGCGCGGAGGCCCTGCTGGAACGTCGGGTCGCGGATCGCACCGCCCAGCTGGAAGCGGCCAACCGCGAACTGGCCGCCCAGATCGTCGAGCGCGAAAAGGCCGAGACGGCCCTGCGTCAGGCGCAGCGTCTGGAGGCCGTCGGCCAGCTGACCAGCGGCGTGGCGCACGACTTCAACAACCTTTTGACCGTCGTGCTGGGCAATGTCGATCAGTTGAGGAAGAACGAGACCGATCCCAAGGTCCTGCGTCGGCTGGACATGATGCGCGAGGCCTCGCAGCGCGGGGCGCGGCTGACGGCGCAGATGCTGGCCTTCTCGCGTCGGCAAAAGCTTGAGCCGCGCGCCGTCGATTTGAACGAGACGGTGCGCAGCATGGGCGACATGCTGCAGAGCGCCATCGGCGGCAGCGTGCATATCGAGCCGCCGCAACTGGCGACGGACCTGTGGCCGGCGATGATCGATCCGACGCAGATCGAACTGGTCATCCTGAACCTGGCCATCAATGCGCGCGACGCCATGGAGGTCGGGGGGGCGCTGACCATCCGCACCGAAAACGCGCGGCTCGATGCGTCAGGACGGCCCGACGATCTCCCGGCCGGCGACTATGTGGTGGTGTCGGTCAGCGATACCGGCTCGGGCATGACCGACGAGGTTCGAGCGCGGGCGTTCGAACCCTTCTTCACCACCAAGGACGTCGGCAAGGGATCGGGCCTGGGGCTGAGCCAGGTGTTCGGCCTGGCCAAACAGTCCGGCGGCGGGGTCAGCATCGATACCGAGGTCGGCAAGGGCACGACGATCCGCATCTTTCTGCCCCGCGCCGACGCCGCGCCGACGCAGGAGCGCGAGCCGAGCGGCGAACTGCTGGCCGCGCGCGACGCCGGCATGGTCGTTCTGGTGGTGGACGACGACGAGGCGGTCAGGACCGTCACCGCCGGCTACCTCAGCGATCTGGGATACGACGTGATCGAGGCCGACAGCGGCGGGGCGGCGCTGGAGACGCTGGACCATCATGACAGGATCGACGCCATGGTGCTGGACTTCGCCATGCCGGGGATGAACGGCGGCGAGCTGGCGAAGGAACTGAAGGCGCGCCTGCCCGAAGCGCCCATCCTGTTCGCCACCGGATACGCCGACGCCGAGGCCCTGACGGACGTGGGCGAGGACATGATCGTGCGCAAGCCGTTCACCCAGGCCGAACTGGCGCGCAAACTGTCTCGCACCCTGGCGGCCTGATCCCCACGAATACGCGTTTGGTTAGCGGCCTGTTAACCATCCTGTCGGCATTTTCTGCCCAGTAGTTTGGGAGCGGTGTCGATGAACGGCGCAGAAGTTCTGGATGTCGGGCGCGACGCCATCTGGCTGACGATACAACTGTGCCTGCCGGTCCTGATCGTGGGCCTGGTGGTGGGCGTGGTGATCGGCCTGTTTCAGGCCCTGACGCAGATTCAGGAACAGACCCTGATCTATGCGCCCAAGATCATCGCCATCTTCGTGTCCCTGATCCTGTTCCTGCCGCTGATGGGCGCGCTGTTGGGCGGCTTTATGCGCCAGATCGCGGCCCGCATCGCGGGGATGTAGTGGAGGCCGCCTTATGGACTCTTGGGCAACCGCCGATCAGGTCTGGGCCGGGGGACTGATCTTCGCCCGGATCGCGGCGATCCTGATGCTGATCCCCGGTTTCGGCGAGACCTATGTGCCGCCGCGCGTGCGGCTGTCGCTGGCCCTGCTCATCAGCCTGGCGCTATGGCCGGTGGTGCGCGGATCGCTGCCGGGCCTGCCCGACAGCCTTGGCCTCATGGTCGGATGGATCATCCGCGAGGTGGCCGTCGGCCTGATGATCGGTCTGTTGCTGCGGATGTTCATGACGGCCTTGTCGACGGCGGGTGAGATCATCTCGTTGCAGACGACGCTGAGCTTTTCCCAGACCGCCAACCCGATGCAGGCCCAGCCGGGCACGACCATCGCCGCCTTTCTGACCCTGCTGGGGGTGACGCTGCTGTTCGCCACCGACACCCATCACCTGTTCATCGCCGGCATGGTGGGTTCCTATCGCCTGATCTCGCCGGCCCAGCCGCTGGTGATGGCCGACTTCACCCAGATGGCGGTACGCACCCTGAGCGACAGCTTCATGCTGGGGGTCCAACTTTCGGCGCCGGTGCTGGTGTTCGCCCTGATCTTCAACCTGGCGTCCGGCCTGGTGGCGCGGGTCATGCCGTCCTTCCAGGTCTATTTCGCCGCCGCGCCGCTGAGCGTCATCCTGGGCCTGTCGATCTTCGCACTGAGTCTCGGCGCGCTGGGCACCATCTTCATCGACCGCTACCGCCGTCTGGCGGAGTATTTCGTGTTCGGAGGCCCCAGTGGCTGAAGGCGCGGATCCCGAGTCGAAAACCGAAGAGGCGACCCCGCGAAAGCTTGAGGACGCCCGAAAGAAGGGCGACTCGGCCAAGTCGCCCGATGTCGCCCAGGTGATGTCGCTGGCGGGCGCGGCGGCCGTGATCCTGATGGGCGGGGGATGGTTCGCCTCGTCCATCGCCGAACAGATGCTGCCCTTCATCGCCGCCCCGCACGAGATGCTGGGCACGCTGAACTCGGGCGCCGGCAACCAGATCATGGTGCGCACCGTCTGGGCCATCGCGCCGTTCCTGGGGGCGGTCATGCTGGCGACCATCCTGGGCGGGGTCGGGGGCAATCTGGCGCAGTCGGGCCTGATCTTCACCGCCGAGAAGCTGAAGCCGAAATGGTCGGCGGTCAGTCCGCTGCAGGGGTTCAAGCGGATCTTCGGACCCGACGGCCTGATGCAGTTCGTCAAGACATTCCTGAAGCTGATCGCCGTCTGCGTGGTCTGCTGGATGGTGCTGAAGCCGCACCTGCGCGAGTTCGAGAACATGGTCTCGATGAGCCCGCTGGCGATCCTGCCGCTGGCGCGCGACATGGCGGTGTCGCTGTTCTTCGCCTCGATTCTGTTGCTGGCCGCGACGGCGGGCGCCGACTTCGTCTGGCAGAAGATGCGCTTCGCCAAGCGGATGCGGATGACCAAGGAAGAGCTGAAGGAAGACTACAAACAGTCCGAGGGCGACCCGCACATCAAGGCCAAGCTGAAGCAGATCCGCATGCAGCGCAGCCGCCAGCGGATGATGGCCAATGTGCCCAAGGCCACCGTCATCGTGACCAACCCGACCCACTATTCGGTCGCTCTGCGCTATGAGCCGGACCAGGGAGACGGGGCGCCGATCTGCGTGGCCAAGGGCGTCGATGCCTTGGCCTTGCGCATTCGGGAGGTGGCGACCGAGCACGGGGTGCCGATCGTCGAGAACGTGCCGCTGGCGCGCGCCCTGTACGCCGCCGTCGAGGTGGACGAGATCATTCCGCGCGAGCATTTCGACGCCGCCGCCAAGATCATCGGCTTCGTCTTCCAGTCCAGAAAGCGTCGGTAAGAGTGCGTCAGGATTTGAGCGTATGATCTGGCCACTGATTCGCGAGGCTGCATGACGTCCACCCGACGCCCTTCGTTCGATATTCTGTCGGCCGTGATGGCGTTCGGCGTGGTGGCGGCCATCGCCGCCCTGGCCTATCCGGCGTTTCGCGACAATCCGACCTCGGCGCCGGGACTGGTGCTGATCCTGACGGTGGGAGCGATCGCGCTGATCGGCCTGTTCGGTTTCCGACGGGCCGCCAACGCAAAGCCCAGCAGCGACGCGGCCATCGAGGTGCTGGAGGCCATGGCCGAGCCGGCCGCCCTCGTGTGGGATTCAGGACAGATCCTGGCGTTCAACACCGCCTGGGCCGTGGCCAACGGCGCGACGGGCGCCCTGCCGCGCGGCAAGTCGGCCCAGGCCCTCTACATGGCCTTCGCCCAGGCGCGCAAAGGCGAGCCGGGCCGCGCCATCGTCATGATCGGCGCGCGCGAAGTCGAGGTCGTGATCGGCCAGGCGGGCGAGGGACGGTTTCTGATGCGCGCGGCGCCCGACGCGGTCCTGCCCATCACCCTGGCTCCTGTGCATGCGCCCGCAGCCGCGACCGGAGAGGCGCGCGCCATGGCCGCCGGGGCGCCGTTCGGTTCGGCCGTGATCGGCGGCGACGACCTGTTCTCCGGCCGGGCGGAAGAGGCCAATCCGGCCCTGGCCGTGCTGACCGGGCCGGGCGCCGCGCGCGATGCGGCCTTCGGCGATCTGTTCGATCCGGGCGGCGTCGCCGAGGCGCGGCTGAAGCTGGCGGCCGGGTCGTCGGGGCCGATCGAGCTGATCGCGCGGGCCTATCCCGACAAGATGCTGCACCTGTATGTGGCGCCCGAGGGCGACAAGCGACGCATCTGGCTGTTCGACGTGTCGGGCCAGAAGTCGATGGAGCTGCAGCTCAACCAGGCCCAGAAGATGCAGGCTGTGGGCCAGTTGGCCGGCGGCGTGGCGCACGACTTCAACAACCTGCTGACCGCGATCCAGCTTCAGCTGTCGGGCCTGCTGGAACGTCACCCGGTGGGCGATCCGTCCTACGAGGGGCTGAACGAAATCCGGCAGACGGCCATTCGGGCGGCGGATCTCGTTCGCAAGCTGCTGGCCTTTTCGCGCAAGTCGACCGTTCGCCGCGAGCGGCTGGACCTGGGCGAACTGGTGGGCGAGTTCGCCATCCTGCTGCGGCGTCTGCTGCGCGAGGACGTGCGGCTGGAGACGGATTACGGCCGCGACCTGCCGGTGGTGCTGGCCGACAAGTCCCAGCTGGAGACGGCGGTGATGAACCTGGCCGTCAACGCCCGCGACGCCATGCGCGGCGTGGTCGAGCCGGGCGCCGGCGTGGTCACCATCGCCACGCGCCGCCTGACGGGCGACGAGGCGCGGGCCCTGGGCTGGGTCGATGCGCCGACGGACGAGGTCGCCCTGATCGAGGTGTCGGACACCGGCCCCGGCGTGCCGCCCGAGCTGGTGGACAAGATCTTCGAGCCCTTCTTCACCACCAAGGCGGTGAACGAGGGGACGGGCATGGGCCTGGCCACCGTCTACGGCATCGCCCAGCAGGCGGGTGGCCATATCACCGTCAGCAATATCGAAGGGGCGGGCGCCGCCTTCCGCATCTTCCTGCCTGCCGCCGGCGAGGCGGAACTGGCCGAGGTTCAGCCGGTCGAGGTCAAGGTCAAGGCGCCGCGCGACCTGTCGGGCGCCGGACGCATCCTGTTCGTCGAGGACGAGGACGCGGTGCGCGGCATCGCCGCCCGCCTGTTGCGCCAGCGCGGCTATGAGGTGATCGAGGCCGCCGACGGCGAGGAGGCCCTGTTGCTGGCCGAGGAATACGCCGGTCAGATCGACATGATGATCTCGGACGTCATCATGCCGGGGCTGGACGGGCCGTCGCTGCTGAAGAAGGCGCGGCAGTATCTGGGCGATGCGCCGGTGATGTTCATCTCGGGCTATGCCGAGAGCGACTTCTCGGACCTGTTGCAGGACGAGGTCGGGGTGTCCTTCTTGCCCAAGCCGCTGGACATCAAGACCCTGGCGGAGCGGGTGAAGCAGGAACTGCACGCGGGCTAGAGCCATCTGCGCTTGAGTTGATGCGGGCCTGGGAGGGGTTCATCACAACGGGCGCGACGAGATCACGGCGAACACGACGAGACCGAATACGCGTCGGCTCCTTTCAACTTCATGTTCAGGCCGTTTATCGATCTGCGGCTTCGCCGCCGCAGGCCATCAAGACGCTCCGAACCGGACACGGCTCCGTCGTGTTCGCCGTGACCTCGTCGTGATCGCTGTGACGAACCTTTTCTGGATTACGCTGATGCGTTGGTCGGTCTGACTCAGCCGCCGAATGTTCAGGCGGCGCGGCGAAGCGCCGAGGGCGCCTTTACATACAGGCCGCGGCGGCCGTTGACGGCGCGGAAGGCGACGGTCTCGCCCTCCAGTTTCTCTTCGGCGCCCAGGAACAGGCAGCCGTCGTCGACCAGGCGGCGTTCCAGCCCGTCCAGCAGACGGGCCCGCCGCGTCGGCTCCATGTCCGACAGGACGTTGCGGCAGAAGATGACGTCGAACCGCGCGTCGTCGGTCGGCTCGTCCAGCAGGTTGGCGCGGCCGAAACGCACGGCGTCGGCCAGTTCAGCCTTGACCATCCACTGGTCGTCCATCGGTTCGAACCAGCGCAGCATGGTCTTGGCCGTCAGGCCGCGCTGGATCTCGAACCCGGTGTAGAGACCGGAGCGGGCCTTCTCGATGGCGCGTTGCGACAGGTCGGTGGCGACCAGTTCGACCGGCACGCCGAGCTCCAGCCCGGTCATGGCGATGGACCAGGCCTCTTGCCCCGTCGAGCAGCCGGCCGACCAGATCTTGATCCGACCGTCAGGCCGCGCCTTGGACAGGGCCGGCAGCAGTTCGCTTTCCAGGATGCGGAAGGGGATGCGGTCGCGGCGGAACCAGGTCTCGGCGTTCAGCAGGGCCTCGATCACCGACCAGGCCAGGGAGGCGACCGGATTGGCCCACAGGTTCGACAGCAGGGCCTCGACATTGGCGTAGCCCTCGCGCCGCGCGATCGGCCCCAGCCGGTGTTCGGCCAAGTGGATGCGATCCCGCGACAGCCGATAGCCGGCGCGGGTGGCGAGGAGGGACTGCAGTTTGTCGAAGTCCTCTGGGGTCATGCGGCGATCGCTCCGACCTCCGTCAGCTTGGATTGCAGGATCTCGCCGTCGAACGGCTTCATAACATAGTCGTCGGCGCCGGCGGCCAGAGCCTCGGCGATCCGTTCAGGGCGGGTTTCGATCGTGCAGAACAGCACCTTGGGTCGTTTGCCGCCCGGCATGGCGCGCAGGCGGCGCAGGAAGGTGATGCCGTCCATCACCGGCATGTTCCAGTCCACCAGCAGAACGTCGGGCATGGCGCCGGTGCAGTATGCGAAGGCCTCGGCCCCATCCGCCGCCTCGTCGACCTCATAGCCCAGGCCCTCGACGATGCGACGCGCAACCTTGCGGATGATGCGGCTGTCGTCGACGATCAGGCAGGTTCGGAAGTCCAAGATCGATCCCTCAAAAACACAGCGGCTTTCGCCCGAGGCGCATGGACCCTTTTTATCCCAGACGCCAGTTAATGAGTCGTTTGGAAATGCCTCAGACCGGCATTCGGGCGACCAGTGCGACCTTTCCGTCTTCAACCTTGACGCGTAGCGCGCCGCCGGCCTCGTTCACGGTCAGCCACAGCCAATAGGGCTGGATCCATTGTCCGGCCAGGCCCTCGGTCAGGCGCTCGCCTGCCAGGCCGACGACGGCTTCGGGCTTCAGACGGGCTCGTGCGCCTTCGGCGAACCCTTCCAGATAGATCATGCCGTCCTCGACCCGAGACTGGATCACGGCGACGCCGCCCATCGGCAGGGCGCCCATGGTCAGATAGGCCAGATTGGTCAGGGCGCGGGCCTGGGGCTTGGTGAATTCGCCATCGCTGATGCGCCAGTCCATCGCGGCGCGGCCGCCCTGAACCATGCCGGACACCAGGCCTTCGATCTCGCGCGCGGTGAAACGTTCGCTGGTGGTGGCCGCGCCGAAAGCGACGCGGGCGAAATGCACCAGGGCGACCATCTTCCTGGCGCTCTGTTCGATCAGGGCCAGGGCGTCGTCGCGCATGTCCTGAGCGGTCGGATCTTGCATCAGGTCCAGGCCGGAAACGATGGCGCCTGAGGGGCTGATGAAGTCATGGCACAGCTTGGCCGCGATGTAGGTCGCCAGCTCCGTCCCATCGACGGGAAGGTCCAGCGGAGCGGCATCTGTGTCGTGGATGGATGTCATGATGTCTGGCGCGCTCAGGTCACAGTTCGTGTCGCGCGCGAAGTTGGAGTGATTTGCTGGTTCATGGAACCGCCCGGATGGTCTATCGACCCGCCAATGACGACCTCTTCCTCTACCGCTCTCGCCCGCGACCTGAAGTCCGGTGCGCTTTCCCTGGCCATCGCCGAGATCGCGGAGGAGGCCGCGCGGCTGATCCTGCCCTATTGGCGCGCAGGCACGGCGGTCGAGACCAAGTCCGACGACAGCCCGGTGACCCAGGCCGATCGCGCAGCCGAGGCCCTGATCCTGGAACGGCTGGCGGCCCTGTATCCCGGCGTCCAGACGGTCGCGGAAGAGGCGGTTTCGGCGAACGGCGCGCCCGCCAGCGCAGAGGACTGGTTCTGGCTGATCGATCCGCTGGACGGCACGCGCGGTTTCGTGCGCGGCGGCGAGGCCTTCACGGTCAATATCGCCCTGATCCATGGCGACCATCCCGTGGCGGGCGTGGTGACGGCGCCGGCGACGGCGACGACCTGGCGCACCGACAAGCCCGAGGGCGGCGCCTTCCGCCGTCAGTTCGGCGCGCTTCAGGCTGGCGAGGCCCATGCGGGCGAGGACTGGCGTCCAATTAGGGTGCGCGACCGTCCTCAGGAGGGCATGGCCCTGCTGAGCCACAGCGTCACCGACGAAGAGGCGACGCGCCTGGCCGCCCGTCATGGCTGCTCGCGCTGGCAAGGAACGGATTCGTCGCTGAAATTCTGCCTGATCGCCGAGGGACGGTTCGACGCCTATCCGCGCACCGGCCCGACCTCGGAATGGGACACCGCAGCGGGTCAGGCGGTTCTGGAAGCGGCCGGCGGACGTGTGCTGGCCGACGACGGTCAGCGACTGTCCTATGGCAAGGCCAAGTTCCTGAACGGCGCCTTCGTCGCCATGGGCGGCTGAAGGCCTAGCGTCTCGCGTTCGCCAGCAGGGCCTCGGCCCGCTCGGCCAGAGCCTCGACGCCGAGTTCGCGCGCCGTCATGGCGGCCTCGCCCAGGATCAGACCCAGATCGGTCGGGGCGTCGCCGCCCAGACGATGCCGCGCCAGCAGGATTTCCACCATGCCGATCTGATCGGCGGCCCAGTCCAGCGGCGTCGCCGTCGCCATCCGCGCCCTCAGGCGCGTTTCCAGCGTCATCAGGGCGGTCAGGTTCTTGACCGCTTCGGCCAGGGCGACTTCGCGCGCAACACGACGTTCGCGCACCAGGGCGCCGATGATCAGTTCGCCGCCCTGCGTCAGGGCCTCGGCCTGGGTCAGCAGCATCAGCGGCTGGGCGTCGTCGTCGACGCGCAACACCTGAATGGCGGCCCAATCCAGCGGGCTGTGGTCCGGGGTGAACTGATCGGCGGCGGCGTCGAACATGATCCGGCCCTGGGCGCGGGCCTCTTGATGTCCCGCGATGGCGGCCAGCGCCGACAGGCCCGCGCCGCACAAAGCCAGGGCGCGGGCGCGGGTCAGGGGGCGATGATCCGGCGAGGCGGTCTCGACCAGGGCGCCCAGGTCGCGGCCGGCCTGATCCAGCAAACGCACGTCGCGCTGGACCACGCCCATCTCCAGCGACAGGGCCGCGCTGTCCATTCGCAGGTCCATGTCGTGAGTGTCGTCGCTGCGCACCGCTGCGTCCATCAACACGGCGGCGTCGGACAGGCTGGCGACATCGCCGCTCAGCCGGGCCGTGCGGACCTTGAGCCGGGCGTGCAGCGCGGCCATGCCCGCCGTGATGCGTCGGCTGCGCGGGCGACCGACAGCCGCCAGGGTGGCGAGGGCCCGGTCCAGTCGCGCGGGATCGCCGCACAGGTCGAAACGCAGCATCAGCACCGCCGCCTTGTCCATGGCGGCCAGGGCGATCTGATCCTCGCCCACGGCGGTGCGCGCCAGGCTGTCGGCGCAGCGTTCGGCACGATCCAAGCTGTCGGACGCGCCGCCGCGCCGGGCATGTTCGCGCCAAAGGGCGCAGGCGCGGTGCTCGGTTTCGAACGGACGGGCGCAGGACACGCGGCCTGAATCTATCGTCTCGCGGCGCGCCTCGGCCTGCAACAGGTCCACGCCGATCAGCTCGACCCAGCCCAGGTCTTCACTCTCGCGCGCCTGGGCGAAGAGTTTTCGAAGATCGCGGCCGAATTCGAACATGCGCTTGACCTCAGTTATCCCGCTTCGGGACGCAGACTGCGTCTCTCGGGGCGTCCAATGCAAACGCAGCGCCGCGAAAGCGGTTCGGCTTGACCTTATGCGGACTTTCATCAGTCCAGGTTCGGCGTCTTCTGCTGGCAGCGTTGCAGGGCGGCTCTGGCCTCGGACGCATCGCCGTTCAGCGACTGCACGGCCGCGATGCGCGCCCGCGTCTGATCGGCCTCGGCGGCCGGCGCAGGCTTGCCCGCCGCCGTCGCGGCCTGCATCGCCGCCAACGACCAGTAGAGGGCCGCATCGTACAGCCGCCGCCCCTGCGCGCTCTCCCCGCCCTCAAGCTCAGACGCCGCCTGGGTCAGCCCCGCACAGCGCACGGCCTCGTCATACGAGACCAGCCCCACAGACGGGGCGGCCTGCAGCATGAAGACAGCGCTGGAGAGGGCGAGAAGCGACGACATCCCGCGATCATGGCTCAGCGACGTGACCAAAGGAAGTCGTTTGGCGCGCCGAAGCTCAGCCCCGTTCCTTCGTCTTGGTGAAGGCGATCTTGGGGAAGCGTTCGCCGACGTAGCCGGTTTCCCAGCTCGACTTGGCCAGGAAGACCGGGGCCTGGTCAATGTCGCGGGCCATCTGGGGGCGGTATTTGCCGCTGAAGTCCTCGATGTCGGCGTCCGTGCCCCCTGAGGCTGGAGTGACCCAGCGGGCTTCGGCGTAGGGTGACGGTTCGAAGATGACGTCCAGGCCGTATTCCTCGCCTAGGCGGTCGGCCATGACCTCGAACTGAAGTTGGCCCACGGCGCCGACGATGAAGTCTGAGCCGATCTCGGGGCGGAACAGCTGGGTTACGCCTTCCTCGGCCAGGCCTTCCAGCGCCTTCTTCAGGTGTTTGGCCTTGAGCGGATCTTTCACCCGAACCCGTTGCAGGATTTCCGGCGCGAAGTTGGGCAGGCCGGCGAAGCGAACCACGCCGCTCTCTGATAGGCTGTCGCCGACCCGCAGCACGCCGTGGTTCGGAATGCCGATCACGTCGCCGGCGAAGGCGTCGTCGGCCAGTTCGCGGTCACTGGCGAAGAACATGATCGGCGCATTGACCGACAGGGACTTGCCCGTGTTCTGCACCTTCAGCTTCATGCCGCGCTTGAAGGCGCCGCTCGCCATGCGGAACATGGCGATCCGGTCGCGGTGGTTGGGGTCCATGTTCGCCTGGACCTTGAAGACGAAGCCGGTGACTTCGTTCGCGCCCGGTTCGACCACGGTCTCGACGGGGGCGGGGGCGTTGCGAGTCTCGGGCGGAGATTCCTTCCTGGCCTTCATCGTCTTGGGCGCCGGGGCCCAGTCGCCGATGGCCTTAAGCAGTTCGTCGATGCCGAAGTGGCGCAGGGCCGAACCCCACAGCACCGGCGTCATGTGACCTTCGAGGAAGGCCTGACGGTCAAAGGCCGGATAGCCGCCCTCGACCAGTTCGACGGCCTCGGCCAGATTGTCCTGCTCGCCGGCCTCGAAATATTGCGCCGCCTGGTCCAGCGGCAGGGCGGGAGGGTGGTCCGGGTCTTCGGCCGAACCGGCGATCTTGCGGGTATAGGGCTGGAACCGGCCGGTGCCGACCTCGACCATGCCGCGCAGGCGATTGCCGCTCTCGGCCGGCCACCAGATCGGGGCCGGGTCCAGCTGAAGCCGCGACGCGATGTCGTCCAGCAGGGTCATCGGGTCCTGGGCCTCGCGGTCCAGCTTGTTGATGAAGGTGATGATCGGAATGTCGCGCAGGCGGCAGACCTCGAACAGTTTCAGCGTCTGCGGCTCGATCCCCTTGGCGGCGTCCAGCACCATGATGGCGCAGTCGGCGGCGGTCAGGGTGCGATAGGTGTCTTCGGAAAAGTCCTCGTGCCCCGGCGTGTCGAGCAGGTTGAACATCTTGCCGTCGTGCTCGAACGTCATGACCGAGGCGCTGACGGAAATCCCGCGCTCCTTCTCGATCTTCATCCAGTCAGACCGGGTGCGCCGGTTCTCGCCGCGCGCCCGCACGGCCCCGGCCGCACGAATGGCGCCGCCGGCCAGCAGAATATGCTCGGTCAGGGTCGTCTTGCCCGCATCCGGGTGGGCGATGATGGCGAAGGTCCGGCGGCGCGCGGCTTCTTCAGGCAGGGTCAAGGAGGACATGGCGCGCGACTACCCCGCCGCGCGCCGAAAGTCACTCGCTGGCGGGCGCTGGGGCGGATTCAGCAGCCGGGGACGTCTCGCCGCCTTGGCGTGAGCGGTAGCTGCCGATCAGGGTGCGCGCGATGGCCGAGCCACGGTCGCCGTGCGGGTTGGACGCCATCGGTTCGAGCATGGCGATCGCACGATCATATTCACCGCGTGCAGCATGAGCCTGGGCTGTCGATAGGCGGATGGAGGGGATCTGCGGCGCGAACTCCACGGCGGCCAGCAGGGTTTCCATGTCGTTGTCGTTCGGGAAGCCCGGCGCGCCGTTGCGCGTCGTCGACAGCATGGAGAGCGTTCTGAAATCTGTGTCGTCCAGCGCATAGGCGCGGGCCAGATACCGACGGGCCTCGCCCATCGCTGTCATGTGATCGACTTCCTCGTCGTCTCTGGCGGTCATTATGCTTTCGGCCAGGAGGAGAAGGGACTCCGTATCGTCCGGTTTCGCCTCGACCAGGTCGCGCACGATGGTCTCGCCGGCCTGACGATCACCCATGCGAATCTCGGCGCGGGCCAGCAAGCGTTGCGCGAACGGGTCGTTGGGGAAGGCGGCGGCGCGGTTACGCACTTCAGACAGGAGGATGGCGCGTTGATCCTCGTCGTTGCTGACGTTGGATAGGCGCAGGTTCAACAGTAGCAGCGAATCTTCGCCGGGCGACAACGTCGTCACGGTCACTTGCGGGACAGGAAATTGCTCGGCCGAGAAGCTCTTCATCGGCACGCGGCCTCGTACATAGACCTTCAATGCGCGATCGATTTCAGCCATCGCCATGCCGGTCGCCGCCTCCAAGGCGGCGGTCGATGATTCGCCTGCGCGAAGGCGGCTGAAGTAGTTGAGCATCTGCCGTGTTCGCGTCGGATCAGACATCAGCCAGTGGGTCAGCAGCCACGCCTGAGCATAGTACATGGCGACGGCGTTCCCATCGCCATACTGACTTGGGCGGTTGGTGACGATATCGGCCATGGGCAGCCAGCGACCGTATTGAAGCCAATCCGCCCGCCCCTTGTTGAAGTCGCCGATGGCCACGCGGCGAGGCGACAGGTCCGCCGTCATGAAATATTCGGCGTAGCCTTCGATGAACCAGCCCGGATAGCCGGAGCCGGACGATCCCATCATGAAGTGGTGGGCGTATTCATGCAGCAGGGTGTCCAGGCTGCCGCGTTCGCGCACGGCGATGGCGAAGACGCCATCCTCGCTGGGTCGATAGAAGCCGGCGATGGTTTCGGGAATACCCGGCCAGACTTGGCCCAAACTGCGGCGGTCGCCGACCAGATAGATGGCCAGTTTCCTGGGCGCGCGGGCAGCGGGATCGGCGCCGTGCAGCAGACGCAGCGAGCTTTCGAACAGTTCCAGCTGGAGGGCGTTGTCGCGCAGGACGCCGGCGTCACCGTCGCTGTAGACAATGAAGCCGGCCGTTTCGGCCCGCCGCCATTCGGCTGAGGCTGGACTGGCCGCACAAAGAAGAACGGCAAGAACGATCAGCGCCGCGCGCCACTGGTCCTTGAGCCTCATGCATCCCCCGATACTGATATCCTAATCAAGTCATGCAATCCGAGCGGGTGTTCGTCCAGTCGAAAACGCTGGGCGACCCTCTTTGAAATAACCCCTCGCCATCAGGGGATAATGGAGTCATGCTATCTTCTGGAGGAGACGATCAGGCCGTCAGAGTCCGACGCTCCCCTCCCGGATCGATCCGGGATCATAGGGAAAGGACAAAGACGATGGCTGTCATCCATCCTCAAGACCGTATCGCCCATACGCCGCGCGAGCATGCGCCCCTTCATCCGGCCTTGGGGCTGGCGGTCGGGTTCGGCTTTATCGTGGCCGTGGCGACGCTGGTCCACGTGGTCTTCAACGCGGTCTTCTGACTGCGTTTTCGGGCCGCGATCAGGCGGCCAGGCGGTTCCAGACGGCGCGGTCTGCGGAGACGGCGTCAAGGCGACGGCCCTTGGCCTGAAGCTGATGCATGACCTGCTGCGGCAGGGCGCAGAAACGCGGCTCGACCAGGTCGGGGTCGCAGGCGACGGCCGGGGCGGCGAACAGGGCGGCGTTCACGTCGGGGCTGCGCTGAGCGATCAGCCAGGCTAGGCGGCGCGCGCGTTCGGGATCGTTGCGATGCAGCAGCGGGTCCTCGGCGAACAGTTCGCAGCCCAGTTCGAGCACATAGTCGAACTCCAGCTTCTCGAACCGGCGCGTGTCGGCGGGCGTGGCCGGGCAGGCCTCGTCCAGGTCGAACACGACATCGTTCAAAAGAAACAGCATGGGCGATACGCTCGACTGGCCGGACGCGAGTTCGTCCGTAAGCTCACAATAGGCGCCGCCGCTTGCAGTCCCGTTCACGGACGCGGTTAAGAGTTTCTGACCGAGCGCGGGCGTCGCACGGCCTGATTTCGACGAAAAGCGACCCCGATGACGCAACGTGACCCTTGCGGAGCGGCGCGGGCTCGGCTTACCTGATCACGCATTGTTACAGGTCCGGCGTCGCGCCGGGGAGAGGCCGTCATGACGACCCATGAAGATCGCGCCGGGCTGAAGGTCGCGGGCGAGCTGATCGCCCTGATCGAGCAGGATGTGCTGCCGGGGCTGGGCCTGGATGCGGCGAGCTTCTGGGCCGGGGCGGCGAATATCTTCGAGCGGTTCGCGCCGGAGAATCGGGCCTTGCTGGAGCGACGCGACGCCTTGCAGGCTCAGATCGACGACTGGCATGGGGCGCGGCGGGGCCAGCCCTATGACGTGGGGGCGTCGGAGGCCTTCCTGAGAGAAATCGGCTATCTGGTCGATGAGCCGGCGGCCTTCACCATCGGGACCGAAGGCGTGGACGCCGAGATCGCCCAGATGGCCGGGCCGCAGCTGGTGGTGCCGGTGCTGAACGCGCGCTTCCTGCTGAACGCCGCCAATGCGCGCTGGGGCAGCCTGTATGACGCCCTGTACGGTACAGACGCCCTGGGCGATCTGCCGGCCGGCGGCGGCTACGATCCGGCGCGCGGGGCGCGGGTGGTGGCGCGAGCCAAGGCCTTCCTGGACGAGGCGGCGCCGCTGGCCGAGGGGTCGCATGCGGATGTGGGCGGCTGGTCGGTGGTGGACGGCGCCCTGTCGCCGGCGCTGAAGGATGCGGGACAGTTCGTCGGCTTTGCGGGCGAGGCGGCCGCGCCGTCGTCGATCCTGCTGGTCAATAACGGCCTGCATATCGAACTGGTCATCGACCGCAGCCATCCGGTCGGGCGGGGCGATGCGGCGGGGCTGGCGGATGTGGTGCTGGAATCGGCCCTGACGACCATCGTCGATCTGGAGGATTCCGTCGCCGCCGTCGATGCGGCGGACAAGGCCGAGGCCTATCGCAACTGGCTGGGCCTGATGCGGGGCGACCTGTCGGCGACGTTCAGAAAGGGCGGCGAGACCCAGACCCGCGCGCTGGAGCCGGATCGCCAGTGGACGGCGCCGGACGGATCGTCGGTGATCCTGAAGGGGCGCAGCCTGCTGTTCGTGCGCAACGTCGGACATCTGATGACCACGCCGGCCATTCGTCTGGCCGACGGGTCGGACGCGCCCGAGGGGGTCATGGACGCGATCGTGACCAGCCTGATCGCCCTTTATGACATCAAGGACCTGGGGGCGTTCGCCAACAGCGCGACCGGCTCGGTCTATATCGTCAAGCCCAAGATGCACGGGCCGGACGAGGCGGCCTTCACCAACCGGCTGTTCGACGCGGTCGAGGACCTGCTGGCCCTGCCGCGCCATGCGATCAAGGTCGGGGTGATGGACGAGGAACGCCGCACCTCCGCCAATCTGGCGGCGTGCATCCAGGCGGTGAAGGACCGGATCGTCTTCATCAACACCGGCTTCCTGGACCGCACCGGCGACGAGATCCACACCGCCATGCAGGCCGGGCCGGTGGTGCGAAAGGCGGACATCAAGTCCAGCGCCTGGATCACGGCCTATGAGGCGCGCAACGTCGCCATCGGCCTGAAATGCGGCCTGTCGGGCAAGGCCCAGATCGGCAAGGGCATGTGGGCCGCGCCGGATCGGATGGCCGACATGCTGGAGCAGAAGATCGCCCACCCCAGGACGGGCGCCAACACCGCCTGGACCCCGTCGCCGACGGCGGCGACCCTGCACGCGCTCCACTATCACGCCGTCGATGTGTTCGCGGTTCAGAAGGCGGTGGCGGAGCAGCCGACGCCGGGGCTGGAGGCCCTGCTGACCCCGCCCTTGGCCCACGGCGCTGAGTGGTCCGAGGACGAGGTGGCGGCCGAGCTGGACAACAACGCCCAAGGCATCCTCGGCTATGTGGTGCGCTGGATCGATCAGGGGGTCGGGTGTTCCAAGGTGCCGGACATCCATGACATCGGCCTGATGGAGGACCGGGCGACGCTGCGGATCAGTTCGCAGCATATCGCCAACTGGCTGCTGCACGGGGTCTGCACGGCCGATCACGTCGAGGCCGCCTTCGCGCGCATGGCGGCCAAGGTCGATGGCCAGAACGCGGGCGATCCGCTGTATCGGCCGATGGCGGCGAACCCGAAGGCCAGCCTGGCCTATCAGGCGGCGCGGGCGCTGGTGTTCGAGGGAGTGGCGCAGCCGAACGGATACACCGAGCCGCTGCTCCATGCCTGGCGGTTGAAGGCGAAGGCGGAACACTAAAAACCCGTCACCCTCGGGCTTGTCCCGAGGGCCTACGGCTGAGGCAGATGCGAACCATTGGTATGGATCAAGATCGTCGATCCATCTTCATGAGACGTGCGGCGGATAGGTGGGCCCTCGGGACGAGCCCGAGGGTGACGGATTTTTCTAATCGGTCTTTCTGCTCGGCGGAGGAAGCGTTTCCGTCGCCTCAACCTCGTCGTCGGCCATCACGTCGTCGGCGGCGTCGTTGGCGGTCTGGGCGCTGCGGTGGGGGGCGACGGGTCGCGGCGCGGCGCCCACGCCGTAGCCGAGCCGCTTCAGGGCCTCGTCGCCTTCCAGGCCGAATGCGCTGCGGATACGCAGGTCGGTCTGGGGGAAGGGCACCTCCATGCCGGTGGCGTCCAAGGCGTCGGCGATCAGCCAGGTATAGGCGGCGTGCATGGCGGCGGGCCGCTTGACCGCCTCGCGCGTCGGCCAGACCAGTAGTTCGAACGACAGGCCCTTGTCGCCGAAGGCCACCAGCCAGACCTGGCTCTTGCGGGCCTCGGTCTCGGGCAGGGTGAAGGGGCTGGCGCGGGCGGCGGCCAGAACCGCGTCGCGCACCTTGCCCCGGTCCGACCCATAGGCGACCGAGAACGGCACGTGGATGCGGCGGGTGTCGCCCTTCAGCGTCCAGTTGGTGACCGGCTGTTCGATGAAGCGCGAGTTGGGCACCAGGACATTGACGTTGTCGTTGGTGCGGACGCGGGTGGCCCGCGGGCCGATCTCCATGATGGCGCCGCGAATGCCGATGTCCTCGATCTCGATATAGTCGCCGACCGACACCATCCGGTCGAAGATCAGGAACAGGCCGGAGACGAACTCCTTGACCACGCCCTGCAGGCCCAGACCCACGCCGATGCCCAGGGCGCCCGCGAACACCGTCAGCGACGACAGGTTCAGTCCCGCCGCCGACAGGGCCGACATTACGGCGATGACGATGATGGCGTAACCCGCCAGCCGCTCCAGCAGATAGACGGCCTGGCGGCTGCGATCCGCCCGTTCGCGCAGTCGGCGCAGGGACCGCGTCACCAGCCAGTGGGCGGCGAAGGCGACCAGCAGGATCACCCCGGCGCTGGTCAGGCCCCCGATCGTCAGATTGGCCCCGGCGATCCGCACGACCTGCGACTGTTCGATGGCCGCGAGGTCCAATTGTCTGATCGGATGGGTCATTGACTCCAGAGCGCTTGGCGAACGGTCAAGGTTCCACCCTCGCGCCCGAACCGGCCGAACGTCGAGGGGTCAGATGCTGAAATCCTCGGTCGAGAACCGGCCGTCCAGCCAGGCGACGATGCGTTCGGCCGCGTCTTCGGGGGACATGGTGGTGGTGTCCACGACGATCTCCGGCGCCTCGGGGGCTTCGTAGGGGCTGTCGATACCGGTGAAATTCTTCAGTTCGCCGGCGCGGGCCTTTTTGTAGAGGCCCTTGACGTCGCGCTGCTCAGCGACCGCTAGGGGGGTGTCGACATAGACCTCGACGAACTCGCCCGGTCCCAGCAGGTCGCGGGCCAGGCGGCGTTCGGCGCGGAAGGGGGAGATGAAGCTGACGAGGACGATCAGACCGGCGTCCACCATCAGTTTCGACACCTCGGCGACGCGGCGGATGTTCTCGACCCGGTCCTCCTCGGTGAAGCCCAGGTCGCGGTTCAGGCCGTGGCGGACATTGTCGCCGTCCAGCAGATAGGTGTGGCGGCCGTCGGCATAGAGGCGCTTTTCGACCAGGTCGGCGATGGTGGATTTGCCCGCACCCGACAGGCCGGTCAGCCAGACGACGCGGCCCCTTTGGTTCTTGATCGTGGCGCGCGCCGCCTTGTCCACCGACAGGGCCTGCCAGTGGATGTTGTGGGCGCGGCGCAGGGCGAAGTTCAGCAGGCCGGCCCCGACCGTCCGGTTCGAGATTCGGTCGATCAGGATGAAGCCGCCCAGGTCCTTGTTCTGAACATAGGGGGCGAAGGCGACGGGGGCGTCCAGCGACAGGTTGCAGACGCCGATTTCGTTCAGCTCCAGCCGCTTGGCCGGCTGATGCTCCAAGGTGTTGACGTTCACCTTATGCTTGGGCTCGGTGATGGTGGCGCCGACCAGTTTGGCGCCGATCTTGAGCAGGTAGGGGCGGCCCGGCAGCAGGGGTTCGTCGTCCATCCAGACCACGGTGGCCTCGAACTGATCCGCCGCCTCCGGCGGCGCGTCGGCCGAGGCCAGGACGTCGCCGCGCGAGACGTCGATCTCGTCGGCCAGGGTCAGGGTGATCGACTGGCCGGCGACGGCCTGGTCCAGATCGCCGTCGGCGGTGACGATGCGGGCGACGGTGGAGGTGCGGCCCGACGGCAGGACGCGGACGGGATCGCCCGGCCGCACTGTCCCGGCGGCGATCTGGCCCGCGAAACCGCGAAAGTCGAGATTGGGCCGGTTGACCCACTGGACCGGCAGGCGGAACGGATCGGCCTGCAGGTCGTCGCCGACCTCCAGCGTTTCCAGCAGGCTCATTAGCGGCGGCCCGGCGTACCAGGGCGAATGTGCGCTGGCCTCGGTGATGTTGTCGCCACGAAGGGCCGACATGGGGATGGCGTCAAAGGTCTTCAGCCCGATCTGGACGGCGAAGGCGCTAAAGTCAGCGACGATGGCGTCGAACACATCCTGGGACCAGCCCATCAGGTCCATCTTGTTCACCGCCAGGATCACGTGACGGATGCCCAGCAGGCTGACCAGATAGGCGTGACGCCGCGTCTGGGTCAGGACGCCGCGACGGGCGTCAATCAGGATGACGGCGGCGTCGGCGGTCGAGGCGCCGGTGACCATGTTGCGGGTGTACTGCTCGTGGCCCGGCGTGTCGGCGACGATGAATTTGCGCTTTTCGGTCGAGAAGAAACGATAGGCCACATCAATGGTGATGCCCTGCTCCCGCTCGGCGGCGAGGCCGTCGACCAGAAGAGCAAAATCGATGTCTCCCCCTTGCGTGCCGACGCGGCGGCTGTCCGCCTCCAGAGCCGCCATCTGATCCTCGAAGATCATCTTGGAATCGTACAGAAGCCGCCCAATCAGGGTGGACTTGCCGTCGTCCACGCTGCCGCAGGTGATGAAGCGCAGCAGGCTCTTGTGCTGGTGGGCGGTCAGATAGGCGTCGATGTCGCGGGCGATGAGGTCCGATTGGTGAGCCATCAGAAATAGCCCTCCTGCTTCTTCTTCTCCATCGAGGCGGACTGGTCGTGGTCGATCATCCGGCCCTGGCGTTCCGAGGTGGTGGTCAGCAGCATTTCCTGAATGACCTTGGGCAGGGTCGCGGCCGTGCTCTCGACCGCCCCGGTCAGGGGGTAGCAGCCCAGGGTGCGGAAGCGGACGGACTTCATCTGCGGCGTCTCGCCGGGGCGCAGCCGGAACCGGTCGTCATCGACCATGATCAGCGCGCCGTCGCGTTCGACCACCGGCCGTTCAGCCGCCAAATACAGGGGCACGATCGGGATCTGCTCCAGGTGGATGTATTGCCAGACATCCAGCTCGGTCCAGTTGGAGATGGGGAAGACGCGGATGCTCTCGCTAGGCCGTTTGCGCGTGTTGTAGAGCCGCCAAAGCTCGGGCCGCTGGTTCTTGGGATCCCAGCGGTGTTCGGCTGTGCGGAAAGAGAAGATGCGCTCCTTGGCCCGCGACTTCTCCTCGTCGCGGCGGGCGCCGCCGAAGGCCGCGTCGAAGCCGTGCAGCGACAGGGCCTGTTTCAGCCCCTCGGTCTTCCACAGATCGGTGTGCAGGGCCGAGCCGTGATCAAACGGATTGATCCCGCGCGCGACAGCATCAGAGTTCTGGTGAACCAGCAGTTCGACGCCCAGGTCCGCCGCCGCCTGTTCGCGCATCGCGTACATGGCGCGGAACTTCCACGTCGTGTCGACGTGCAGCAGGGGGAAGGGCGGTTTGGATGGATAGAAGGCCTTCTTCGCCAAGTGCAGCATCACCGCCGAATCCTTGCCGATCGAATACAGCATCACCGGGCGCTCCACCTCGGCCGCCACCTCGCGCATGATGTGGATGGCCTCGGCCTCCAGGCGCTGAAGATGGGTCAGGCGCGCGGCAGGCAGGGCGGCAGGTCTTCTGGTCAAGGTGGCGGTGGTCACCGGGGCGTCTCCGTCGAACGCCATGTGACAACGCCAATGCGCGTCGGGGGACAAGCGATGGATACTGCTGCTTGCTATGAGATTTTCGGCCTGCGGCGTCCGAAACGGGCGCTGCGACGTAAAGGAACTAGGGTCGCCAAGCGCGGCTTATGGCTTCAAACGGAAACGCTCATGTCCAGCATGAAATCCCTGATGGCCTCGGCCATCGCAGCTGTCGCCCTGGCCGGCTGCGTGACCGCGCCGTCGCCTTCCGAATATCGCGCGCCCCAGCCCGCCAAGCCGGTGGATGTCCAGCGCCTGTGGTCCGGGCGTTGGCACGAGATCGCGCGTCTGCCGGATCGGTTGACGGACGGCTGCGTGGCGGGCGCATCTATCTACACGCCGGTGGAGGGCACGCGCGTCGACGTGCGCGACACCTGTCAGGTCGGCACGCCGCAGGGCAAGGAAAAGGCCATCGGCGGGCGGGGCGAAATCCTCGATCCGGGGACCAACGCCAAGCTGAGGGTCAAGTATCTGGCCGGTTTCGTGACCTGGGATTACTGGGTGCTGGACCGGGCCGACGACTACAGCTGGTTCATCTCGGCCGATCCGACGTTCGAGCGCCTGTTCATCTACACCCGCGACCTGCCGACCGAGGTGCAGGTTCGAAGCTTGACGGACCGGGCGCGGGCGTTGGGCTATGATGTCAGCCGGCTGGAGTTTCCGGCGCAACCCGCTCGGTAAGGGCCACGATCATGACCGCGACCTCCAGATCCCTACTCGCCTCGACGGTGTTGGCGGCGACCCTGGGATTGGGGGCCTGTGCGGGCGGCCAGGCCTTGCCGACCGAGGCGGGTTTTGGTCCGAACCCCGAACTGCCCGCGCCGCGTCAGGGCCTGCTTCCGACGGTGAAGATCGCGCCTGCGACAAGCTGGCCCCAGGGCGCGACGCCGGTCGCGGCGGCGGGGTTGAGGGTGCAGGCGTTCACGACGGGGCTGGATCACCCGCGCTGGCTCTATCGCCTGCCCAACGGCGACATTCTGGTGGCCGAGTCGAATGCACCGCCTCCGCCTGAGGACAAGAAGGGCGGACTGAGGGACTGGGTGATGGGCAAGGTCATGGCCAGGGCCGGCGCCGGGGTGCCCAGTCCCAACAGGATCGTCCTTCTGCGCGACGCCGACGGCGATGGGGTCGCGGAGACGAAGACGGAATTCCTGACCGGCCTGAACTCGCCCTTCGGCATGGTCCTGGTGGGGGAGCGCCTCTATGTGGCCAATGCCGATGCGGTGGTGGTCTTCCCCTATCGGACGGGCCAGACGCGGATCGACGCCGCCGCGATCAAGGTCGCGGACCTGCCGGCCGGTCGCAATCACCACTGGACCAAGAGCCTGGTCGCCAGCCCGGACGGCAGCCGGCTCTATGTCGGGGTGGGGTCCAACTCGAACGTCGGCGAGAACGGGCTGGACGAAGAGGTGGATCGCGCCGCCATCCTGGAGATCGACTCGGCGACGGGGACGCGTCGGGTCTATGCCTCGGGCCTGCGCAATCCGGTGGGCATGGACTGGAACCCAAAAAGCGGCAGGCTGTGGGTCGCGGTCAACGAACGCGACGAGATCGGCGACGATCTGGTCCCCGACTATATGACCTCGGTGACGCCGGGCGCCTTCTATGGTTGGCCGTGGAGCTATTACGGCCAGCACGTCGATGTGCGGCCGCCACCCAATCCTGCGATGGTCGCCCGCGCGATCCGGCCGGACTACGCCCTGGGCGCCCATACCGCCTCTCTGGGGCTGACGTTCGGCGAGGGGGCGACCCTGTTGCCGCCCGCCTTGCGGAGCGGCGCCTTCGTCGGCCAGCATGGGTCTTGGAACCGCAGCGTGCGCAGCGGTTACAAGGTGATCTTCGTGCCGTTCGTGGACGGCCGTCCGGCCGGTCCGCCGCAGGATGTGCTGACCGGCTTTCTGAACGCCCAGGGTCAGGCGCAGGGACGGCCGGTGGGGGTTCAGATCGACCGGCTGGGCGCGCTGCTGGTCGCCGACGACGTGGGCAATGTGATCTGGCGCGTGACCGGTGCTTGAGGTGCCGCACAAAAAAAGCCCCGGTCGAAACCGGGGCTTTCTTCTATTTGACTGCGATCAGTTCAGCGGTTGAACCGTGATCGCCGGAGCGGCGGGCGTGGTCACGACCGGAGCCGGGGTCGAAGCCGCCGCCGGAGCGGTGTTCAACTGGCTGGTGCTCGCCGCCGGAACGGACGGGGCCGCATAAGGCTGAGGACCTGTCGGGACAGCAGGCGTTTCGACGCGTGCGGCGGCCGGGCGTTCAGCAGCCGGGGCGGCGCGACGGGCAACCGGCTCGGCGCGCGGTTCGGCACGACGGGCGACCGGAGCGGGGGCAGCCGGCGTCGGCGTGGCGGTCGGGGCCTGTGCGGTCTCCATCGGCGCGGCCGGCGTCACGGGCGTCTCGGCGGCGGTCATCGCGGCGGGCGCAGTCTGCATCGCAGGAGCCGCCGCCTCCGTGGAAGGCGCGGGCGCCGCCTGTTCGCCGCCGCCCATCATCATGGCGACGCCGCTGCCCAGCAGCACGACGGCGCCGATCGGGGCCAGGATCATCCAGGTCTTCACCGACTTCTTGGCCTTGGTGTTGCGGGCGTAACGCGGCACGAAGGTTTCTTCGGTGCGGGCTTCGGTATTGGCGTTGGCGTAGGTCATCGACATTGTTTCAGTCCTCCATAACGTTGATCAACCAACCCGCCGTCCCGCGACGCCGTTCCGCCGCCGGCGCAAAAGCCCCGAAGAAACACCGTTCCTGCCCGGAATGAGGCGACAATCGCGCCCTTTGCGGCCGGATCAGCGGGGAATGCGGCAATAAAAAGCAGGCGACGCCTCTGGATTTCCCCGGCGTCAACAGAACAAATGGATCACGGCTGACGCCAATCCGTCGGGTTCGCGAGGGATCGCGGACGGCGCGGTTGACCCGACGCCCCCCCTTCGTCCATCACCGGACAGGGTGGAACACGCATTGACCGGAGACACGGCGCGCATGGGTTTTGTAGCGAATATCCGTCGGGACGTCCGGTTCGCTCGCGGCCTGTTCCGCCTGCTCAAGCGCATCAAGCCGATCGAGCTGGACAGCGACGTCCTGCTTTGCGACGACTTCGAAGAGGCTGTGGACAAGTTCGCCGACAATATCGCCATCGACGACGGTCAGCGCACCCTGACCTATCGCGACCTGGACGCCATGGCCAACCGCTTCGCCCACTGGGCCAAGAACCGGGGCCTGCGCCGCAGCGACACCATCGCCCTGATGATGACGAACCGGATCGAATATCTGGCGGCGTGGATCGGCTTCTCCAAGGTCGGCATCGCCACGGCCCTGATCAACACCAATCTGGGCGGGCAGGGGCTGGCCCACTGCCTGGCCATCTCGAAGGCCTTCAACGTCGTCGCCGACGAGGACTGCTGGCGCCAGATCGAGGAGGCGCGGCCTCTAGTCGATCACAACCTGGCGCTCTGGGTGTTGGGCCTGCCCGACGACCTTGAGACCAGCGACCGTCGCGGCCTGGACAAGCCCGTGCGCGGCGGCTCGTCGGTGCGGCCGTCCAAGTCGGCGCGCGAGGGCCTGACCAACCGCGACACCGCGCTTTATATCTATACGTCGGGCACGACTGGCCTGCCCAAGGCGGCGCGCATCCCGCATTCGCGCGCCCGCACCTATATGCGCGCCTTCGCCGGCGCCACGCGTTCGACGCCCGAGGATCGGATCTTCAACGTCCTGCCGCTGTATCACTCGACCGGCGGTCTGGTCGGGGTGGGCGCGGCCCTGCTGAACGGCGCGCGGCTGGTGATCCGCAAGAAGTTCTCGGCCAGCACGTTTTGGCCCGACGTGCGGTCGTCGGGCGCGACCATGTTCGTCTATATCGGCGAGCTGTGCCGCTATCTGGTCAACTGTCCGCCGCAAGAAGACGAGACCAAGCACAAGCTGCGGCTGGCGTTCGGCAACGGCCTGCGCGCCGATGTCTGGCCCGACTTCCAGAGCCGGTTCCGCATTCCCGAGGTGCTGGAGTTCTACGGTTCGACCGAGGGCAACGTCTCGCTGTTCAACTTCGACGGCAAACAGGGCGCCATCGGTCGCGTGCCCGGTTTCCTGAAGTCGCAGATCAATATTCGCCTGGTCGAGTTCGACGTCGAGACCGAACAGCCCATACGAGGCCCCGACGGCCTGTGCCGTCTGGCGCGGGTCGGCGAGGTGGGCGAGGCCATCGGCCTGATCGGCAACGACATCCGCCACGACTTCTCGGGCTATGCCGACAAGGCCGCCTCGCAGAAGAAGATCCTGACCGACGTGTTCAAGAAGGGCGACCGCTGGTTCCGCACCGGCGACCTGATGAAACAGGACGCGGAGGGCTATTTCTACTTCGTGGACCGGATGGGCGACACCTTCCGCTGGAAGGGCGAGAACGTCTCGACCTCCGAGGTCGAACAGGTGCTGATGGATGCGCCGGGCGTGACCGAGGCCATCGTCTATGGCGTGCCGGTGCCGGCCCAGGACGGCAAGGCGGGGATGGCGGCGCTGGTGGTCGAGGGCAAGTTCGACGCCCAGGCCTTCTCCGACCATGTCGAGGCCAAGCTGCCGGCCTATGCCCAGCCGGTGTTCCTGCGGTTGATCAAGTCGGCGGAAACGACCGGCACGTTCAAATACAGGAAGGCCGATCTGGTCGCGGACGGCTTCGATCCCGAAAAGACCGGGACGGCGCTTTACGTGCGCGGCGGCAAGGCCGGGTATCAGAAGCTGACGGCGGCGGCGCGCACCGCGATCCTGAACGGCGAAGGCCGCATCTGAGGTCAGGAGACGGCGTTCGCGAAACGCCGTCTTAATGATTAACGGCGATGATCCCGATCTCTCGCGTCAGGATCGTTCGCTTTCATGTTCCAGATCATCGGCATCGTGCTGCTGTTCGGCCTCGTCTTCGGCAGCTACGCCATCTCTGGCGGCAAGTTCGAAGTGATCCTGCACGCCGCGCCCCACGAACTGATGGCGATCGGCGGCGCGGGCATCGCGGCCTTTATGATCTCCAACTCCATGACCGTGATCAAGGGGGCCATGGGCGGGCTGGGCAAATGCTTCGCCGGGCCCAAGTGGAAGAAGCAGGACTACAAGGACCTGTTGTCGCTGCTGTTTCAGCTGACCAAGACCATGAAGTCCAAGGGCGTGGTGGCGCTGGAAAGCCACATCGAAAAGCCCAAGGAATCTGCCATCTTCCAGAAGTACCCCAAGGTGCTGAAGGACCATTTCGCCGTCGACTTCATCTGCGACACCCTGCGGATGATGACGATGAACCTGGAGGATCCGCACCAGGTCGAGGACGCGATGGAAAAGCAGCTGGAAAAGCATCACCACGAGCATCTCGAAAACGCCCATGCGCTTCAGGTCCTGGCCGACGGCCTGCCCGCCCTGGGCATCGTCGCCGCCGTGCTGGGCGTCATCAAGACCATGGGCTCGATTACCGAGCCGCCCGAGGTGCTGGGCACCATGATCGGCGGCGCCCTGGTCGGCACCTTCATGGGCGTGTTCCTGGCCTATGGCCTGGTCGGCCCGTTCGCCGCACGCCTGACCGCGATCATCAATGAGGAAGCGGCCTACTACAAGATCATCCAGTCGGTGCTGGTGGCCCACTTGCACGGCAACGCCGCCCAGATCTCGGTCGAGATCGGCCGTGGCGACATTCCCTCCTCCGCCCAGCCGTCCTTCGGCGAGATGGAAGAAACACTGAACAACATCAAAGCCGACTGAGTGTCGACGGCTGCGGCGTGACGCCGCCCCGATCGCGCCTTGCCTGATCGTAACTTGCCCTCGCGCACACGGCGGCCCTATCGTTGCGGTGCAGGGCGCGTGCCCTCGCGCAAGCCTTCGGAGAAGTCCTCATGCGTATCACAGCCCTCGTCGCCGCATCGGCTGCGGTCCTGGTCCTGGCCGCTTGCAGCAAGGCGCCTGAAGAAAAGGCCGAAGCCCCCGCGACCGATGCGGTCGAGGCCGCCGGCAGCGCCGAGGAAGCGGCCCTGACGGTCGATCAGGCCGCCAAGGACGCCGAGGCCGCCGCCAACCAGGCCATCCAGAACGACACCGCCGCCACCACGGCCCCGGCTGCAACGACGATGCAGGGCGCGGACTCCTCCGCTGCTGCCCCGTCCCCCGCAGCCCCGGCCGAACCGCCCCACGCGCCCGCCGCCCACTAAAGAACGGTCGCAAGCCATCGATCAGGCCGCCTCGAACGAGGCGGCCTTTTTCGTCTGTGCGACGAAGGTGCTAGAGCCGCGCCATGATCTCCGATGACGACGCCTCGCCGCACCTGACCTGGACCGAAGAGGGCGAGCCGCGCTCGGGCCGGTTCGGCGATGTCTATTTCTCGCGCGACGACGGACTGGCGGAAACGCGGGCGGTGTTCCTGGACGGATGCGGCCTGCCCGACGCCTGGGCCGGGCGGGACTGTTTCACCGTGGCGGAGCTGGGGTTCGGCACGGGGCTGAACATCGCCGCCTTGCTGGACCTGTGGAGGCGGACGCGGCCCGAGGGCGGGCGGCTGCATATCTTTTCTATTGAGGGTTACCCGCTGACGGCGAACGAGGCGGCGCGGGCGCTGGGCGCCTGGCCCGAGTTGTCTGAGGCGACGCAGGCGCTGATCGACAACTGGCCGTCCGCGACGCCGGGCTTTCACCGCGTGGATTTGCCGGGCTTCGACGCCCTGCTGGACCTGGCGGTCGGGGACGCGGCCTGGGCGCTGGAGCAGTGGTCGGGGGCGGCGGACGCCTGGTTCCTGGACGGCTTCTCTCCGGCGCTGAACCCCGGGATGTGGTCGCCGCAGGTGATGACCCTGATCGCCGCGCGGTCGGCGCCCGGCGCGCGCCTGGCCACCTTCACCGTCGCCGGCGCCGTGCGGCGTGGCCTGGCCGAGCAGGGTTTCGTGGTCGAGAAACGCCCCGGTCATGGCCGCAAGCGCGAGCGGCTGGAGGCGCGTCTGCCCTCGACATTTGCGCCCAAGCCGCTTCCCAGCATCGCCGTGATCGGCGCCGGCGTGGCGGGGGCGTCGGTGGTGCGCGCCCTGAGAGATCAGGGCGTCAGGGCCGTGGTGTTCGAGGCCGAACGGCCGGGCGCGGGCGGATCGGGCTTTCCTGCGGCCCTGGTCACGCCGCGTCTGGATGCAGGCGATGCGGGCATCGCGGCCCTGCATGCCCAGGCGCTGGAGCGGGCGGTGCATCTCTATGCCGTGACGCCGGACGCGGTGACGGGCCAGGGGGTGCTGCAACTGCCCCAGGCGCCGCGCGATGCGGCCCGGTTCGACAAGATCGCGCGCCAGCCGATCTGGGCCGAGGGCGCGATGGCCGTGCTGGATGAAGACGCGGCCGCGACCCTGGCCGGCGAGGCGACGGGGCAGGGCGGTCTGTCGATGCAAGGCGCCTGTGCGGTGCGCCCCGCAGCCGTGCTGTCGGACTGGCTGGGCGATTCGGACATGCGCTCGGAGCGCGTGACGAGGCTGGCGCGGACCGGGGGCCGCTGGCGTCTGATCGGCGAAACGGACGCAATGCTGGCCGAGGTCGATGCGGTCGTGGTCGCCGCCGGCTGGGGATCGGCCGTCCTGCTGGAGGGGCATGATCCGACGCCGCGCCTGTCGCCGGTACGGGGACAGGCGGATTGGGTGGAGGGCGACGTGGGCGTCCATCCCATGGCCTGGGGCGGCTATGCGGTTCCGACCGGCCAGGGCGCCCTCTATGGCGCGACCCATGACCGGGGCGATACCGACACGGCGCCGCGCGCAGAAGATAGCGAGAGAAACCTGGCGACCTTGCGGGCGCGCCTGCCGGGTTTGGCCACGAAGATCGAGGCGGCGGGACAGGCGCAGAGCCGTGCGGCGGTTCGCGCCACCACGCCCGACCGTCTGCCCCTGGCGGGGGGGCTGGACGACGGTCTCTATCTGCTGGGCGGGCTTGGCTCGCGGGGCTTTTGCGTCGCGGCAGTGCTCGCGGAGCATGTCGCCGCCCTGATCCTGAACCGACCATCGCCCCTGCCGCGAGATCTGGCGGCGCGCGTTTCGCCGCACCGGGCGGCCGTCGTCGGCAATCCCCTTGCGCCCCCGTCGCCGGCGAGCGCAGGATAAGCTGGGGGGCTGTTTCGGGAGCCAAGCATGCATCGTCTCATTCTGTCCTCGGCCGCCGTCATGGCGCTGTCGGCCTGTGCGCCATCGCCCGGCGCGACGACGGCCAGCCGCGTCGACGCCACCCAGTGTTTCCGGCCCAGCCTGGTGCGCAACTTCACCGCCCCCAACGACCAGACCCTATATGTGCGCACGTCCGGTTCGGACGTGTTTCAGATCGACAGCACCTTCTGCCGCGACATGACCCGCGCCCTGTCGGTCGCGCTGGAGCCGCTCTCTGGATCGAACCTGTGCGTCGGCGATCAGGCGACCCTGCGCAGCCCGGCGACCGGGCCTCAGCCGTGCCGCGTCCGCATCGCCAGGAAGTTGACGGCCGAGGAGATCGCGGCCCTGCCGTCGCGGGATCGTCCCTGATCGGAAAAGCTTTGCAGGACCGTTCGGGAGATTGAATTCTTCCGCACACGGGTATGAAATGATCGTCTTGCCTGGGGAGGGAAGAGAATGATCAGAACAATCGGTCTTGCAGCGATGATGGCGGCAGCCGCCCTGGCGTCGCCCGTGGCGGCGGAAAGCTGGGCCGCGTTTTCGCGCAGCGACGCCGTCGTCTATCTCGTCGATCTGGACGGCCTGACGCCGGTGGACGGCGTGGCGACGACGCGGATGGCGCGGGTGCCGGCGCGCGGCGACGCCGCCAATCTGAGCCATGAGACCGAAGAGGTCATGGTGCGGTGTTCGGACGGCCAGTCGCGCTCTGGCGCGACCGTGACCTATGGGGCTGACGGCGCCGAAACCGACCGCTATTCCGAGGACACGCCGTGGGAGGCGACGCCCATCGGCGGCATCTACGGCGGCATCAAGTCCTTCGCCTGCGAAGACATGCGGCCTCAGACCACGGCGTTTCCGACCGTTGCGGCCTTCATCGCGGGCGGACGCGGCCAGTAGGCCGCGTCTGGACTGAGTCAGCAGACTTGAGACTGCATCAGCTATTCGGGCTCAGTTTTTTGAAGCAGGGCATCACGTTGGCCTTCGCCGCTGCACTGATTCAACTAGCTTACGACCCTGAGAGGGGATCGATGCTCAACTCCCTTTGTCAGAACCACAGGGTCCCAAACGGCTATCTTGGTGTGGTCCTCATCACTAGATAATTATCAGCCGATGTCTCAGCCCGCCCCGCCGTTTCCTATCCCCGATCAGTCGCAGATCGGGCTGGAGGCTTTCGGCTTTGATCTGAACAATCGCGAGATCGCCACACTAATCTACATCGCTCTGACCATCTTGGCGCTGCTGCTATGGCCCAAGATTCGCGGCAGCTTAGGCCGGCTTGTGAAGGCAGCATTTCATCCCAAGCTCACCGCGATCAATCTGGTGATGTCCCTATATGTCACTCTCTGCACAGCGTTGCTGGCTCTTGTGGGTGCCTGGGAATGGTCAAACCTCAAGACGACGCTCTTGTGGTGGATAACCGCTGGCTTCGGGGCGGTTTTCAGCGCGAGTCAGATCAAGGAACCAAAGCAGGCGATCCGCCGACAGCTGAGAGACGTTCTTACCTGGACCGCCGTGATCACCTTCGTCGCGGAGGTCCACAGCTTACCCTTGATTTGGGAGCTTGGGCTGCTGCCCTGCATCGTCTTGGTCAGTCTGATGCTCGGAATGGCGCAGGTTGGAAAAGAACACGCCATCCTGGTCGGTCCGCTAACATGGGTGTTGTCTTTCATCGGTTTCGGCTTTCTCGCCTTCAGTGTCGGCGGGATCATTCAGGATCCAATAGACTTTCTCGCCTGGCATCAGTTGCGAGAGTTCGCAGGCCCGCTGCTGCTCTCGCTGATGTTCATTCCCTTCATCGTCGGGTTGGCGGCGGTGATGATCTACGAGACCCAGTTCACCTCCCTCAGTTTCAGAGTCCAGGACGAGGCGTTGTTGCGATATGCACGGTGCCGCGCGCTCTTGGTGTTTGGGCTGGACACGGACGGTGCCCAACGGTTGACCCGTGCGATCCGCATGATGGACTCGCCTGATCGCGCCGCCGTCGATGCGGAGATCGCCACCATCAAGCGGTTGAAAAGGGTTGAAGCTGATCCGCCGGATGTCGATCCTGCCGCCGGATGGTCTCCTTATCGGGCGGGCCGCTTTCTCGAAAGCTATGGTCTGGCGACGCAGGACTATCATCGCTCTTTCAATGACTGGTGGAGCGAGGCCCCTTCCGTGAAGCTCACGGACCGCGCCTTCGCCGACCGGGTGTCATATTATGTGAGCGGGACCGAACATGCCGCCACCCGGCTCAGGCTCGTGGTGGAGGCGTCATACCAAAACGACACCGAGGCAGCGGACGAAGCGTTCAGGGTCAGGGCGCAATCGCTGCTTGCGGCTGTCCAAGCTACAAGCGCCACATTGCCGTCGCATCTGCTAGAAGATGGGCAGGAGTGCACAGTTGTCAGCAGACTGAACATCACGGTCTCCAAGACCATCTGGGGCGTTGAGCGCCTCGGTGGCTACCAGAGAAGCTTGGTCGTCCTCCATCCCGCGCACGTGATGACCCTCTCGGATTGAGCAGCCAAGAGCGCGTAGCGCAGGTCGATGTCACTCGCTTATGGCATCGCGTTTCGGTCCGATCGCACGGCGCTATGCAGGCCCGATAGCTGTGGCTTCAGTCTCATTTGTTGTGGCCCGAGTCTCAGCTCTAGTGACCCGGTCCACGCGTCCCTCTCGCCGTCAGACATCGACGGCGGCGTCCAGGGCGTTTTCCTGGATGAACTCGCGGCGCGGTTCGACCACGTCGCCCATCAGTTTGGCGAACAGGTCGTTGGCGTCTTCCTCGTGCTCGACCGAGACCTGCAGCAGGGTGCGGGCGTTGACGTCCAGCGTCGTCTCCCACAGCTGCTCGGGGTTCATCTCGCCCAGACCCTTATAGCGCTGGATCGACAGGCCCTTCTTGCCGGCGTCCAGCACCGCGTTCAGCAGGTCCAGCGGCCCGCGAATGGTCGTGGACTTGTCCTTGCGGCGATAGGTGGCGGGGGCGACGAAGACGCCGTCGAAAGCCCCTGCGCGTTCGGCTAAACGACGGGCGTCCAGCGAACGGATCAGGGTCTCTTCCAGGACGATGGTTTCCTGCACCGCGCGACGGGTGCGGGTGAAGACCACGGCGCCCTGTTCGCCGGGCGCGCCGGTCCAGTCGCCGTCGCCCTCTTCGGCATAGAGGTTCAGGCGCACGGCGGCGGCGGCCGATGCGGTCGCCATGTCCGAGGTTTCGGCGAACAGGCCGGCCAGGGCCGCCTGTTCGATGGCGAAGGCCGGGGCGCGCTGGCTGAGGCGATCGACGCCGGCGCTGAAGCTTTTGGCCTCGCGCACCAGGGATTGTAGGTCCAGACCCAGGCGGCGTTCGCCGGTCGACAGGTCCAGCTCGGCCTCGGACGAGCCTTCCTCGATCAGGTAGGAGTCCATCTCGGACTGATCCTTGAGGTAGCGGGACTGCTTGCCCTTGGCGACCTTGTAGAGCGGCGGCTGGGCGATATAGACGTGGCCGCGCGTGATCAGCTCGGGCATCTGACGATAGAAGAAGGTCAGCAGCAGGGTGCGGATGTGGGCGCCGTCGACGTCGGCGTCGGCCATCAGGATGATCTTGTGATAGCGCAGCTTGTCGGCATTGAAGTCGTCGCGGCCGATGCCGGTGCCCAGGGCCAGGATCAGCGTCCCGATCAGTTCCGACGACAGCATCCGGTCGAAGCGGGCGCGCTCGACGTTCAGGATCTTGCCGCGCAGGGGCAGGACGGCCTGGTTCTCGCGGTTGCGCGCCTGTTTGGCCGAACCGCCGGCGCTGTCGCCCTCGACGATGAACAGTTCGGACTTGGCGGGATCGCGTTCCTGGCAGTCGGCCAGCTTGCCCGGCAGGCTGCTGATCTCCAGCGCCGACTTGCGGCGGGTCAGGTCGCGGGCCTTGCGGGCGGCCTCACGGGCGGAGGCGGCCTCAATGATCTTGGCGACCACCTGTTTGGCCTCGACCGGGTGTTCCTCGAACCATTGCGACAGCCCCTCGGAGCACAGGCCCTCGACGGCAGGGCGCACCTCGGACGAGACCAGCTTGTCCTTGGTCTGCGACGAGAATTTCGGATCCGGCACCTTGACCGACAGGACGCAGGTCAGGCCCTCGCGGGCGTCTTCGCCGGTGACGGAAACCTTCTCCTTCTTGCCGGCGCCCGAGCTCTCGATATAGCCGCCCATGATGCGGGTCAGGCTGGCGCGGAAGGCCGACAGGTGGGTGCCGCCATCCCGCTGGGGGATGTTGTTGGTGAAGCACAGCATGGTCTCGTGGTAGCTGTCGTTCCACCACAGGGCGAGATCGATCTCGATCCCTTCCTTCTTGCCGCGAATGACGATGACGTCCTTCAGGATCGGCGTCTTGGACTTGTCGAGGTGGCGCACGAAGGCCTCCACGCCGCCCTCATAGTGCAGGATCATCTCGACCGGCTCGGCGTGGCGCTGATCGGCCAGCTTGATGACCACGCCCGAGTTCAGGAAGGCCAGCTCGCGCAGCCGGTGTTCCAGCGTCTTCAGGTCGAAGTCGATGTGGCTGAAGGTCGTGACCGAGGGGAAGAAGGTGACCTCGGTGCCGCTCAGCGGCTTGCCGGTGTCCTCGCGGATCGGGGCGTCGCCGGTGATCTCCAGCGACTTGACCGTGTCGCCGCGCTCGAACCGCATCTGGTGCGCCTTGCCGTCGCGATAGATCTTCAACTCCAGCCAGTCGGACAGGGCGTTGACCACGGACACGCCCACGCCGTGCAGACCGCCCGAGACCTTGTAGGAGTTCTGGTCGAACTTACCGCCCGCGTGCAACTGGGTCATGATGACCTCGGCCGCCGAGACGCCTTCGCCCTCGTGGATGCCGGTGGGAATGCCGCGGCCGTTGTCGGTGACGGTGACCGAGCCGTCGGCGTTCAGGATGACCTGAACCAGGTCCGCGTGGCCGGCCAGGGCCTCGTCGATGGCGTTGTCCACCACCTCATAGACCATGTGGTGCAGGCCCGAGCCGTCGTCGGTGTCGCCGATATACATGCCGGGACGCTTGCGCACCGCGTCCAGGCCTTTGAGAACCTTGATGGAATCGGCGCCGTATTCGGGCATGTCGGCAATCGGATCGGTCATGAAGTCATTGGCTCTGAAGTCCCGACCGGGACGGGGAGGGAGCGCCGCGTGGAGCACTCGAATCGACGGCGGAGTCGCACCGCGCCGAAGCCCGCAACATATAGGAAATTTGACGGGAATTGCGAGCGAAACGGCGGCTCAGCGCCGTGTTTGCGACCGATGAATTCCAGTCAGTTCGGAAACGCCGTGTCGGCGAAAGCCTGTGCCAAATCGCGGCGTGTGTGGAGAATGCGCCATACCACGACCTCATGCCCCACGGGGGCGTAGCAGATCAGGTAGGGGAAGCCTCGCAACGTCCATGTCCGAAGGTCCGGGATGCCCAAGGCGCCGCCGACAATCGGTGATCCGGCCTCAGGCGCTGCGGCCAGAACGACATAGGCCGCGTCCAGGGCGTGGACAAAGCGCACTGCCGTATCGAAGCTCGCCTCCTGGACGTAATGGTCGACGATGATGTCGAAGTCGCGATCAGCGCTGCTCAGCGACCGGATCGCGTATGATCTCACCCTTGGCCACGCCGAGCGGTTTCGATGCGATCCAGACGACGTTTGAAATAGTCAGCATCGACCGTTTCACCGGGACCGGAGTCTCGACCTTCGATCAGCATGTCGCGGATGCGCTTCTTATCCTGCTCCTGACGCACCAGAGCCAGTACGTAGTCGCTGTCGGCGGTCAGGCCCTGATCGGCGACCTGAGCGTCGATGAAAGCCTTCAAGGAATCCGACAGGGAGAGGGTCATCGTCGCCATATCCCGAAGATAACGGAACGGCGAACCGTCGGCAATCTAGTCGGTTTCCAGCGCGCCGCCGGCGACGCGGACGAACTGGGCGCGGCCTTCCAGACCGGCGAACAGGTCGCGTTCGGTGCCGGTCATGAAGGCCTGGAGGTTCAGCGCGACGATCTCGTCGAACAGGGCCGCGCGGCGGCGTTCGTCGAGGTGGGCGGGGGCCTCGTCCAGCAGCAGGACGGGGCGGGCGGCCCCGGCGACGGCCTGATCTGACAGGCGGGTGATCTGGGCTAGGATCAGGTTGAGGACCAAGGCCTTCTGCTCGCCCGACGACCCCTCGGCGGCGGGGCGCTGCTTCTCGCGGTGCAGCGCGGTCAGGTCGGTGCGGTGCGGGCCGAACAGGGAGCGGCCGGCGGCGCCGTCACGGGCGCGGGCGCGGGCCAGCCCTTCGCGGATCGCGGCGGCGATCTCGTCTTCTTCGGCCCCGGCCTCGGCCATCTGTTCGGCGGGACCGTCCAGCCCCAGGTCGGCCTGGGGGAAGGGACGGTCGCGGCGGGCGTCGATGGCGGCCTGGAGCGCGTGCAGGGCGGCGACGCGGGCGATGGCGGCGCGGGCGCCTGACTCGCCCAGGCGCAGCTCCAGCGCGTCCAGCCAGACCGGGTCGGCTTCGCGTCCGTCGGCCGCATCGTTCAGCAGGCGCAGCCGTTCGCGCAGGGCCTTTTCATAGATCGAGACGCTGGCGGCGTGATCGGGATCGGCGGCGAAGACCAGCCGGTCGAAGAATTTCAGCCGCTCGGCCCGCGCATCCGAGAACAGCCGATCCTGCTCGGGCGTGGCCCAGACGGGGCGCAGATAATCGAGCAATCGGCCCGGCTGGGCCGTTTCGCCGTCGATGCGGACGATGCGCCGCGCAGCCCCCGCCGCCTGCACGCCCGTGCCCAGCCGCGTCTCGTCGTCCAGTTCGACCATGACGGCCCAGGCGCGGCCGGTCGCCTCGCCGGGCTCGCGACGACCCATCTCGGCGGCGGTGGCCCCGCGCAACCCCTTGCCGGGGGTCAGCAGGCTGATCGCCTCCAGCAGATTGGTCTTGCCCGCCCCGTTCGGCCCATGCAGCACCACGGGGCCGGAGGTCATCTCCAGCCGCGCGCCCGCATAGGAGCGGAAGTCGGTGAGGGTGAGGGATTGGATCAAAGAGCTAACGTGAAAACGCTATTTGCGCCGCCGCTCAGACCCACCACGAGGAAACAGGAAATTTCCCACCAGCAATCCGAATCCAAAAACAGATGCGGTTGTCGTGGTTATCACCGCAATGAATTCGGGTGTTTCCAACCCCATTCCAAGAGGCTTGAGCGAGAATTGCGCTAAAGTCAGGACTATAAGGAAGCCAACCCACGCCTGCATTATGCCATAGGAAATTTCTGAAAACCGGTCACGGTGCTCAAGAATTTGAGTGTGCTCACGCCCCTCAAGTTCGCTTGCCGCCTTCTCGGCCAAGCGTTCGCTATCACCTGTGAGGGCGACGTTCCCGCTTTCGACCTTAAGCGCCAATTCGCTCCACCTTCTTGGCGTAGACTTGCTGGATCAGGGAGAATGGGATTTGGCGTTTATCAGCTTGGCCAATTTTTTTGACTAGTATGCCCCATGGTTCATTGGGCGCATGCGTGGCCTCGACGAGCCATGCATCAGATTTGGCCTTATATTCGTCCCAGACCGGACGGAGCTCTTCGGCCAAACCAGTTGGAATTTCTGGCTCCTTAAAGTCCAGCGTTTCCCAGTCCAGCTCTGTCGCCTTGTGCGTAATAGGGGTGGAGCCGCAGTCCTTAAATTCGAGGTAGACCTCTCGAACCACGGGGCCAAATTGCCAAGCCTCTACGTCCTCAGAGAAAAGCTCTTCGCCCTTATTTCCCGCGTACCAAGCGTAACAAAAGTACAGAATTTTCTGAAGCTTAAGTTGACGTATCGGAATGCCTTCTTCTTTGGCCCGATCCAAAATGTAGTTGGCCACCGCAAGGGCGGTTGTCTTAGCCATGACGCCCTCCATTTCCGCTCTGGCTAACCCAGAGGTCCGTTCCACATATGTTCACTGTAGCACGGTTCAAAGGCTGAAGGAATCCGTTGCGTCTCACACCCGCAGCGGCATCAGCACATACTGAACGCCCGGATCGGCCGGGTCGAGGACCAGGGTGGGCGAAGCCGGGTCGGCGAAGCGGAAGGCGGCGTTTTCGCCTGTGATCTGGCCGGCGACGTCCAGCAGGTAGCGGGCGTTGAAGCCGATCTCGAACGGCTCGTCGGAATAGCCGATCTCGACCTCTTCCTCGGCCTGGCCGGCTTCCATGTTGCGCACCGTCAGCTTCACCCGGTCGTTGTCGAAGGCCAGTTTCACCGAACGGCTCTTCTCGGCCGAGATGGTGGCGACGCGGTCGACGGCCTTGGCGAACAGGGCGTTGTCGATGTCGGCCTGTTTGTCGTTGCCCTTGGGAATGACGCGCAGATAGTCGGGGAAGGCGCCGTCGATGACCTTGGAGGTCAGGGACGCCTCGCCCATAGAGAAGCGGATCTTCTGGGCCGAGACGGTGACCTCGACCGGGCCGCCGGCGTCGTCCAGCAGGCGGCGGACCTGATCGATGGTCTTGCGCGGCACGATCACGCCGGGGCCGCCGGCCGCGCCCTCGGGCGCAGGCGTCTCGGCCAAGGCCAGGCGGTGGCCGTCGGTGGCGACGGCGCGCAGCAGGGGCACGCCGGCCTCCGACACCGTGTGGAGGTACAGGCCGTTCAGATAGTAGCGGGTTTCCTCGGTCGAGACCGCGAACCGGGTCTTGTCGATCAGGCGCGCCAGGTCTTCCTTGGGCATGACGTAGGAGGCGCCGGCGCTGTCGGTCGACATGACGGGGAAGTCGCCTGCCGGCAGGACCGGCAGGTTGAACCGCGACCGACCGGCCGAGACGACCAGGCGGGGATCGTCGCCCGAATAGAGCAGCGAGACCTCGGCGCCTTCCGGCAGCTTGCGCACGATTTCGTACAGGGTGTGGGCGGGGGCCGTGATCTGGCCCTCGACCTGAACCTGGGCCTCGGCCTCGTCCACCATCTCCATGTCCAGATCGGTGGCGGCGAAGGCCAGCCGGTCGCGGCCTGCGGACAGCAGAACGTTGGACAGGATCGGAATGGTGTTTCGACGTTCGACGACGCTCTGGACGTGGCCCAAGGCCTTGAGGAGCGCGGATCGTTCGATGGTCAGCTGCATGTCGTCTCGCCCGGCGCGGCCGATTCGCAGATGGCCGCGGTTAAGTGACCTTGGACACTAGCGGATTAGGCGCATGCTGCAAGGAAGTGGCGTGTGGTTAGTGGCGAGTGGCGAGTGGATAATGGGGGCAAGTCGGCAATACGGGGAGATTTTCCCTCGCTCGCCACCCGTCACTCGCCACTCGACACTTAAAATCAGCCGCGAAGCTTGCGCGTCAGGGCCTCGACATCGCGGGCGATCTGGTCGTCCTGCGGCATCAGCTCCTCGATCTTGCGCACACCGTGCAGGACCGTGGTGTGATCGCGACCGCCGAAACGACGGCCGATGTCGGGATAGGAGCGGGTCGTGTGCTGCTTGCACAGATACATGGCGATCTGGCGGGGACGGGCGACTGCACGGGTGCGGCGCTCGCTGAGCAGATCGGCCTGTTTCATGTTGAAGTGGTCGGCGACCGTCTTCTGGATCTCGTCCACGGTGATGCGGCGCTCGGGGCCGCCGCGCATGGCGGCGCCCAGCAGGGTCGAGGCCTCGTCCACCGAGACGGAAGACAGGCGCGATCCGGCGGCGGCGGCTAAAGTGTTCACGGCGCCTTCAAGCTCGCGCATCGAGCCGGGGGTGCGATCCACCAGCTGGGCCAGAACTTCGGGATTGGCCTCGCCCTGAACGACGCCCAGCGCCGACAGGGCCTTCAGACGGTTCTGGGCCACGGCGATCTTCAGCTCGCGGTCGCCCGCCTCGACCGGGCAGGTCAGGCCGGCGGCGAGGTGGCTGCGCAGGCGCGGCTCGACCTCGGTCAGGGCCATCGGCGCGCGGTCGGCCGAGAAGACGATGCGTTTGCCGTCCTCGATCAGGGCGGTCAGGGTCGAGAGCAGTTCTTCCTGGGTGCTCGTCTTGCCGCCCACGAACTGGACGTCGTCCAGCAGCAGCATGTCGGCGCTCCGCAAGCTTTCCTTGAAGGCGGCGGTCGAGCGGTCCTGCATCGCCTTGACGAAGGTGGACAGGAAGCGTTCGGCGGTCAGATAGACCACCTTGGCCTCGGGCCGCAGGCGCTGGGCTTCCCAGGCGATGGCGTTCAGCAGGTGGGTCTTGCCGTAGCCGTAGGGGCCGCAGAAGAAGACCGGGTTGAAGTGACCGTCGGCCCAGCTGGCGACCTGTTTGGCGATGGCCAGGGCGAAGGCGTTGCCCTGACCCTCCACGAAGCTGTCGAAGGTCAGGCGGTCCTGCAGGCCGGCGGCGCGCACGGCGCGGGCGCCGTCCGCGCTTATGGGGGTGGCGCTGATCGGGGCGGCGGGCGCGATATGGGGCGTCGAGGCGAAGGCGGCCAGGCGCGGCGCGGCGTCCCCCGCATTGCCTGACAAGACGGCCGAGGCCGGCGGGGCTGAGCCCACCTCGGCGCGGCAGCGCACCTCAAGGCGGCGGTTCAGGCCGTCCAGGCCCAGCCACAGCTCGTTCATGCGGCGCAGGGCGTTCTTGCGCACCCAGTCACGGGCATAGGCGGTGGGGGTGACCAGGATCAGGCCGCCGGCGTTGTCCAGCCGGACCGCCGACGGGGCGATGTAGGACGAGAAGGGGCCGTCGCCGATCTCGGCGCGCAGACGCAGAGAGGCCTCGCTCCAGATGCGGTCCGGGTCCGTCATTCCCGACGTCTTCGTTCCGCCCGCCATCGCCGTTGCGCCCCCAACCATCTTGCCCGCCCAGTTCAAAACCAAATCCGACCTTCCGCGACTTCAGGGCGATGGTTCAGGGACGACTTCTCCTGCGCCGAAAAGCGATGCTTTTCGGACGGGGTCGAACCTCTGGACAGACATCTCCCGCCGACGCGAAACCAAGTCCCGCGCCGTCTTCATCCGTGCTGGGATGGAAGTGCGTTAGAGGCCAAAACTTACGCTGCGAGCCGGGTGGGTCAACGCTGATTCGTTGGTCGATTCGCAGTTAAATTGTTTGACTCCGTCAAACCCTGATCCTGCTTGGAATTTCCGGCGAACTGTCGCTCGACGAGCGACGATTTCAAAAATGCACCTTAGCGACACAACGCAAAACGCCGAAGGAGCATGCGCTCCTTCGGCGTTGATATTGCTGTATAATCCCACAACGAAACAGCGACAGCTGCTCCGTCTGCGTCGGATTAAATTTGGCTCAGGCGGCCGACAGCTTCTTCAGCTGGGCGGCCAAGCGCGACACCTTGCGCGAGCCGGTGTTCTTGTGAACGACGCCCTTGGAGACTGCGCGCATCAGCTCGGATTGAGCTTCGACGAAAGCGGTCTTGGCGACGGCGGCGTCGCCGCCGGCCAGAGCTTCCTGGAACTTGCGCAGATAGGTGCGGACGCGCGAACGGCGCGCCTTGTTCACTTCGGTACGCGCTTCGATCTTGCGGATCGCCTTGCGGGCGCCGGGGTTGTTGGCCATGTCAAACCTTCGAACGGAAAACGCCGCGGAGCACACGTCCACGGCGCGGAAATCTCAAGAGGGCGGGCCTATAGCCGAAAGCCCGGGGGCGGTCAACGCGGAGTCTCAGTCAGATCGACTCTCGATCCTGGACGACGCCGCTGCGGGCCGTGTCGGCGCTAGTTGATAAACCTTATTCAACGAACGGTGTGGCAGGGTCTGGACGAACCGGAACCCGCATGCCCAGATTCTCAGTTTCGCTTATTGCCGCCCTCGTTCTGACAGGGCTGTTTGTCCCCGTCTCGCTGGCCCAAAGCCAGGCCTCCGTGTCGGCCCGCACGCCGTTGGCTTTGGCGCAGGCGGTGGAACGTCGTGCGGGTGCGACGGATTTCGCGGCGCTGGAATCCTTTGGCCGTGAGGCCATGGAACGGCGCGACCGCGAGGGGCTGAACCGACTTTATCATGTGGCCTGGATTTTGTTGAACCAGGGCGAGTTTGATCGCGCCAAAGCCTGGAACGACCGGCTGGCGCAGGCCGCTCGTCGGCAGGGCGACAAGCGATATATGCAGATCGCTCATCTCAACGCCCTGACGCTGCGCTACGATCAGGGCGACACGGCCGCCGCCGAGGAGATGCGATACATCTCCCAGACCGAACAGGACTGGTTCGCCCGCACCCACGCCATACGCATCTGGGCCCTCGCCTTGATGGACCAGGACAAGATCGGCGAGGGACTGAGCCTGCTGACCAATGCGGACGCCCTGATCCCCGACAACGCCCCCTATGCGAACGCGGCGCGGGCGGGACTGTGGGAGATGACCGGCATCGGCCTGCTGAAGCTGAACGACATCACGGGCGCTACCGCCGCCTTCGGCCGGTTCGAGATCGACTTCGCCAATCCGGCCTATCCGCGGCCGGATTTCGACGCCGTCTACAATCTGGCCAGGCTTTCGAGCCAGATCGGCGACGCCGTCCAGGCGCAGCGCCTGTATCTGATCCACCACCGTCTGACGCAGCGCGCGCGGTTGCCCAGTCTTTCGGTCTATGACGCCAATCTGTGCGCCATCGTCGCCGAGGCCCGACAGGCGCCAGGGGATGTGCTGCAGTGCCTGGCCCCTTATGGCGAGGACCTGGGCGAAGCCGCCTTCCTCGCCGCTCATCTGCTGCCCGCACGGGCGATCGCCCGTGCGCAGACGGGACAAATCGCCGAAGCGCGCCGCGACCTTGAGCAGATGCGACGGCGTCAGGACGAAGGCGCCCGGCGTGACGAGGAGGCTTCGGAGCTGCCGCATGTGGAGGCGGAAATCTTGTTCGCCGAAGGACGCCCGGCCGAGGCCTATGAAAGGCTGCGAGAGCATGCCCGACTAGACAAGATCGCGGACGCCAGCCGCTTCAGCGCGGGTATTCGCCAGGTCACCGGCGACATGCAGCAGCAGCTGACCCGCCGCCGCGAACAGCTGGAAACCGCGCGCGCCAACACCCAGCTGCAGGGCGACATCATCGACACGCAGAGATGGCTGATGGGGATCGCCGCCGTCTTTGGCCTGGTATCGGTCTTCGGCCTTGTGTGGCTTTGGCGTCAGTCGCGGAAGCTGCGGATCGCGCAACGACGCGCGGAGGAGGCGAGCCGGTCGAAATCTGAATTCCTCGCCAATATGAGCCATGAAATCCGCACGCCGCTGAATGGGGTTGTGGCCATGGCCGACGCCCTGTCCCGCGCAGGCCTCGATCCCCGCGAGCGAGAGATGGCCGAGGTGATCCACGCTTCGGGCGTCACCCTGGAACGTTTGCTGTCCGACATTCTGGACACGGCCAAGATCGAGGCGGGCCAGATTTCGCTGGAGCGCGCCACCTTCGATCTCGGCGACACGGTGCGCGGCGTGGCGGCCCTCTACCGTCCTCGCGCCGAGGAAAAGGGCGTGGATCTGCGCCTGGAGGTCGAGCCGGCGCTGGACGTCGCCGTCGAGGGGGATGTGGTGCGGGTGCGCCAGGTCCTCTCCAATCTCATTTCCAATGCGATGAAATTCACCGAACGGGGAGAGGTGTCGATCGGCGTGACGTCCGTCGGCGAGGGGCGGGTGAGATTTTCCGTGACGGACACCGGCTGCGGCTTCGACGCCGAACAGAAGAGCCGCATCTTCTCGCGCTTCCAGCAGGCGGACGGATCGATCACGCGCCGTTTCGGCGGCACGGGTCTGGGGCTGACGATCTCGCGCGATCTGGTCGAGCTGATGGGCGGTCAGTTGGAGTGCGACGGCGAACCGGGCGTCGGCGCCCGGTTCTGGTTCGAGATCCCGCTCGCGCCCGCCGCCGCGACGCCGATGCCGGCGCGGGTCGAGCCGGCGGCGGAGATGGTCTTCCCCGCGCGCATCCTTCTGGCCGACGACCATCCGGCGAACCGCAAGGTCATGGAGATCATGCTCGGCGGCCTGCCGACCGAACTGGTCCTGGTCGAGGACGGGCAGCAGGCGGTGGAGGCCTTCCGCAACGGCGGCTTCGACCTGGTGCTGATGGATATGCAGATGCCTGTCATGGACGGGCTAAGCGCCACCCGAGCCATCCGCAGCCTGGAGAAGGAACAAGGCCGGGCGCGCACGCCCTTGGTCATGCTGACGGCCAACGCCTTGCCCGAACATATCGAAGCGGGCCGCGCGGCGGGGGCGGACGGTCATCTTTCCAAGCCGATTACGATGCAGACCTTGATCGCCGCCGTGGCCGCAGCCGTGGAAAAGGTGAGCGGGCCTGAGCCGAAGGCGCCGACTGGCGAGTTGAGCAATCCGCTCACGCCTTTGCAGATGGACTAGGTGTTCAGGCGCGAAGTCATCGTGCCTGACGCCGTTCTCGATTGAGGAAGTCGCACGCCAAGCGGTGATTTAAACGGCGCAGATCGCGCTTTCCGTCGCGACTTTTTTCGCTGTGTTGAAAGGGTGCAACGCTTTCTGTTTCTTCATGAATTGTGTCGTTTTACGGCCATGTTTGTACCGTCCTGCAAGGGGCTGAATTCGTTTCCCGGACCGTCGTTCCATGACCCAGATCGCGCTTATGTTGTTGGCGCTGGCCCCCACGGCCGGCGTCGCCCAGACCACGGCCGCCCAGACCACCGCGGCCCAGACTCCGCAGGAAGAGCCCACGACGGTGCTGCCCGATGTCGAGGTCACGGCGGCGCGTCGCGGTGTGGCCCTGGGCGGGCAGGAGCCGATCGTCTCCTATGACGCCGCTCAGATCCAGGCGTTCGGCGCGACCAACATCGGCGAGCTGATCACCCTGCTGGAAGCCCAGACCCGCAGTGCGCGCGGCGGGTCGCCGGTCTTCCTGGTCAATGGACGCCGCATCTCGGGCTTCCGCGAGATCCGCGGCATCCCGCCCGAGGCGATCGAGCGTTTCGACGTCCTGCCGGAGGAGACGGCCCTGTCCTATGGCTACAGCGCCAATCAGCGGGTGGTGAACATCGTCTTGAAGGCGGACTTCAAGTCCCTGACGGCCTCGGTCAACGTCAGCCGGCCGGAGCAGGGCGGTCGCACCACGACCGCCAGCGAGAACAACGTCCTGCGCATCGCCGGGGGCGACCGCTGGTCGCTGGACATCAACGGCACGACCGCCAACACCCTGTTCGAGACCGAGCGCGATATCGACCGTAGCGCCACGGCCGGTGGAGCAACCGGTGATCAGGCGAACGCCTATCGCACCCTGCTGCCCAAGACCGACGAGGTTTCGGTGGCCGGAACCTACAAGCACGACCTGAACGACAAGGTCGGAATGACGCTGAGCGGCAGTCTGGAGGACTCCAGCAGCTTCAGCTACCAGGGCCTGCCCAACCTTCTTCTGAACGTGCCGGGGACCAATCCGTTTTCGCCGTCTGGCCAGGACGAGACCCTGTTCAGCTATCTGGACTTGCCCGGCTCCCTGACTCGCAAGACCGATACCCGCACCGCCGAGCTGGGCACGGTCTTCGACGGCTATGTGGGCGATTGGCGCTGGACGGCGACGGGGGAATACAGCCGCGTCGAGACCGACACCTCAACCGGGCGAGGTGTGGATGAGGTCGCGCTGCAGGCCTTGATCGCGGGCGATCTGACGGTCAATCCCTTCGGCGATCTGACCAGCCGGGCCACGGTCAATCCACGTGACACCGCCAACTCGCTGGCTCAGACGGCGACGGCGGAACTGGTGCTGAACGGCCGGCCGTACGAGCTGCCGGCGGGGGACATCACCTCGACCTTCAAGGTGGGGGCCGGCTATCAGTCGCTGGACTCCGAGAGCGTGCGCTCCGGCGTGGCTGTGGATCGGTCGCAGTCGCGCAATTCGGGCAGCGTCCAGGCCAACTTCGACCTGCCGATCTCGAACGTCGATCGCGGCATCCTGCCCAAGATCGGCGACCTGTCGGCCAATGTGAACCTGGCCTATCAGGAACTGTCCGACTTCGGCGGCGTGTCGTCGGTCGGGGCCGGTCTGAACTGGTCGCCGGTCGAGCGTCTGTCGCTGTCGGCCAACTATTCCGACGAGGGCAAGGCGCCGACGGTCCAGCAGTTGAACGACCCGACGATATCGACGCCCAATACGCCGGTGTTCGACTTCCGCAACAGCCAGACCGTCGAAATCAATCAGATCACCGGCGGCGACCCCAATCTGAAGGCCGAGGATCGGCGCATCCTGAAGCTGGGCATGAACTGGCAGCCCGTGTCGGCCCAGGATTTCCGGCTGAACCTGGCCTATACCCGCACCGAGGCGGATAACGAGATCTCCAGCTTCCCCGCCATCACCCCGGATCTGGAAGCGGCCCTGCCTGATCGGTTCGTGCGCGACGCCGACGGCAATTTGCTGTCCATCGACGCCCGGCCGCTGAACTTCTTCAAGCGCGAGCAGCAGGACGTGCAGTGGGGCTTCAACTTCTCGCGACCCTTCGGCAAGCCGAACCCACCAGAGGCCGGTCAGCGGCCGGGCGGCGGACGCCCCGGCGGCGGCATGATGATGGGCGGCGGCCCGGGCGGACCCGGAGGTCCCGGCGGCGGCGGACGGATGCGCGGCTCGCGCGGGCCGGGGATGCAGCCGGGCCAAGGCATGTTCAACCTGTCGCTGACCCACACCTGGCGCGTTCAGGACGAGGTCGTGATCCGCGAGGGTCTGGAGCCGCTGGACCTGCTGGACGGCGACTCGATCTCGGGTTCAGGTGGTCAGTCGCGCCATGAGGTCCAGCTTCAGACCGGCCTGTTCAAGAACGGGCTGGGCGCCTTCGTCAACGCCAACTGGCGTGCGGGCACCACGGTCAACGGCGACGCCCTGGGCTCGCCCGATCTGGACTTCTCGGGACGCACGACGGTCAATCTGTTCGCCTTCGCCGACCTGACCCAGCGCACGTCCTGGGTCGAACGCTTCCCGTTCCTGAAGGGGACGCGGATCGGTTTCGGGGTTCAGAACATCTTCGATGACCGGGTTTCGGTGACCAGCAGCGACGGCGCCACGCCGATCAACTATCAGCGCGACTATCTGGACCCGCAGGGCCGCGTCTTCCGCATCAACCTGCGCAAGATCCTGTTCTAGGCGACAATGGCGAGGGATGGGGGGCGGGCTGCGGCCCGCCTTACGGCCAGACGGTCGCCAGCGCGATCATCACGACGGCGGCGCCGAGCGCCAGGGGGAAGAACAGACGGTCAGACATCGGTCGACTGTTACCGCCGTGCGCCCGATGCGACAAGCGAGGCGACGGCTTGGTCCCGGCGAGCCTTGACCGACTTCGGAGGGCGTCCTACCCCGAAAGACCGTATTCCAAAGGACCGACCGAATGCCGCGACTGATCCTGCTCCGCCATGGCCAGAGCCAGTGGAACCTCGAAAACCGCTTCACCGGCTGGGTCGACGTCGATCTGACGGCGGAGGGCGAGGCCCAGGCGCGTCACGGCGGCGAGCTGATCGCCGAGGCCGGGTTCAAGCCGACGGTCATGTTCACCTCGGTCCTGACGCGCGCCAAACGCACCGGCGCCCTGGCCCTGCAGTCGGCGGGCCTGACCGACGTGCCGGTGATCGAGGACTGGCGCCTGAACGAGCGCCACTACGGCGGGCTGACGGGTCTCAACAAGGCCGAGACGGCGCAGAAGCACGGCGAGGACCAGGTCAAGGTCTGGCGCCGCAGCTATGACGTGCCGCCGCCCCCTCTGGCGCCCGGCGGCGAGTTCGATTTCGAGGCCGATCCCCGCTATGCGGGCAAGGCCATTCCCGACACCGAAAGTCTGAAGACCACGCTGGACCGGGTCAAACCCTATTGGGACGCCGAGATCGCGCCGCGCCTGAAGGCCGGCGAGGACGTGCTGATCGCCGCCCACGGCAACTCTCTGCGGGCCATCGTCAAACTGCTGTTCGGCGTGCCGGACGACCAGATCGTCGGCGTCGAAATCCCCACGGGCAATCCGCTGGAGATCGACCTGGACGCGGAGCTGAAGCCCACCGCCGCCCGCTATCTCGACTCCGCCCGCGCCGAAGCGCTGCCGACCGCATCATGAGCTGGAGCGACGCCGACCAGGCCTTCATGGCCCAGGCCATCGCCCTGGCGACGGGGCGAATGGGCGAGACCTGGCCCAATCCGGCGGTCGGCTGCGTCATCGTCAAGGACGGCCGGGTGATCGCACAGGCCGCCACCGCGCCGGGCGGCCGCCCCCACGCCGAGGAGCAGGCCGTGCCTGCCGCCGGCGCCGAGGTCGTCGGTTCGACCGTCTATGTCACGCTGGAGCCGTGCGGCGCCCGGTCATCGGGCCGCAAGTCGTGCGCCCACTTCCTGACCGAGGCCGGGGTGGCGCGCGTCGTCATTGCCTGCCTTGACCCGTCGCCCTTCGCCGCCGGCCGGGGCACCGAGCGCCTGCGCGCCCAGGGCCTGACCGTCGAGACCGGCCTGATGTGCGAGGAGGGCGCCTACCTGTGCGAAGGCTTCCTGCATCGGCTGGAAACCGGCCGACCCATGGTGCGGGTCAGCGAGGACGGCGTCGGCTTCGACGGCCGCTTCGTCGCCTCACCCAAGGCCGATCTGGTCACCGAACTGAAGCGGCTGGGCGAGGCGGGCTATACGCGCCTGTGGACCGGCTCTGGAGAGCTGGCCGAGGCATTGGAGGAGCAGGGCCTGCTCAGCGTCTGACAACCACCTGTCGTTCAAGGGTTTCTTAAGTCAGACGGGCGCAATGTGTCGAAATGGCACTGGCGGAACCCATCGTGAGAAAACGCCTGACGCAGGCGGAGCTGGACCTGGTCTGCGCCCGGCATGACCGGCTGTTCCAGGCCCGCCCCGGCGGCGCCCGTGCGGTCTTCGCCTGGATGGACCTGTCGGGCCTCAGCCTGAAGGGCCGCAATCTCGCCGACGCCGATTTCGCCGCCGCCTGTTTGGAGGGCTGCGACCTGACGGGGGCCAGGCTCGACAACGCCAACTTCTTCGGCGCTGACATGCAGGACGCGATCCTGGCCGAGGCCAGCCTGCGTCGCGCGGACCTGCGCGGCGCCTGCCTGCGCGGCGCGGACCTGTCGGGCGCCGACATGTTCGAGGCCGATCTGCGCGAAGGCACCATCGCCGCCGCCGACGCCAAACTGGGCTTCAAGGTCATCGAACCGCGTCATCGCGAGGAGACCGAGGCCGTGGGCGCCAACCTGTCCGGCGCCAATCTGCAACGCTCCAAGATGTCGGGCGTCATCGCCATGAAGGCCGACTTTTCCGGCGCGGTGATGAAGGACTGCAAGCTGGTCCGGGCCAATCTGAAACAGGCCAACTTCCGCGGCACGGACCTCGCCGGGGCCGACCTGTCCGGCGCGGACCTGTCGGGCGCGGATCTGCGCGACGCCATTCTGGTGGGCTGCAAGATGACCATGTGGCGCGCTGACGGCGCCGACATGCAGGGCGCGCTGACGGACAACAAGTCCGCCTGCGAATCCGTGGACCGGATGCCGGCCGCCGAAATGCTGCGCGAACACGCCCGCTGGTGCGAGACCGGCGGTTCCGAGGGGCAGCCTTCGGTCTTCGACGGCGTCGATCTGCGCCCGCTGAAGTCGATCACGGGCCTGAACCTGACCGCCCTGTCGGCCAAGGGGGCGGTGTTCTATGGCCTGGACATGGAGGGGGTGCAGTTGCAGGGCGCCCAGCTCGAAAACGCCGATCTGAGGTCCGCCAAACTGCGACGCGCCGATCTGCGCGGCGCGCGTCTGAAGGGCGCGAGGCTGAACGGCGCGGATATGCGCGAGGCGCAGCTGGGGCCGTTGCTCATCACGGCCGATCGTCTGATGCCGGCGGATCTGACCGGCGCGGTGCTGCGCGGTGTGGACTTGTCCGGCGCCGATCTGAAGCGCGCAGTGCTGGTCGGCGCCGACCTGGGTCGTGCCACGATGCACGGGGCCCAAATGCGTCAAGCCGACCTGACCGACGCCAATCTGACCGGCGTGCGCGGCCTGGTCGTGGACCAGGCCGCCTAACCGGCTTTAGGCCAGATTCTTAGGCTAGGGCCTTGAGTTGATCGACAAGGTCGGTCTTTTCCCAGCTGAAGCCGCCATCGGCATCGGGTTCGCGGCCGAAGTGGCCATAGGCGGCCGAGCGGGCGTAGATCGGCTTGTTCAGCTGCAGATGCTGGCGGATCGCACGCGGCGTGGCGCCGCCGATCAGGTCCAAGATCTTGTCCTCCAGCACCGCTTCCGAAATCTTGCCAGTGCGGTGCAGATCGACGTGGATCGACTGGGGCTTGGCCACGCCGATGGCGTAGGAAATCTGGATGGTGCAGCGGTCGGCCAGACCCGCCGCGACCACGTTCTTGGCCAGGTAGCGGCAGGCGTAGGCGGCCGAACGGTCCACCTTGGTCGGATCCTTGCCCGAGAAGGCGCCGCCGCCGTGGGGCGCCGCGCCGCCGTAGGTATCGACGATGATCTTGCGGCCGGTCAGGCCGGCGTCGCCGTCCGGCCCGCCGATCTCGAAGATGCCGGTCGGGTTGATGTGCCAGACGGTGTTCTCGTCGGTAAAGCCTTCCGGCAGAACTTCGAGGATGAGGGGTTTCACGAAGGCTTCGACCTCGGCGGCCTTGCCCGGCGCATGCTGGGTCGACAGCACGATGGAGGTCGCACGCACAGGCTTGTCGTCTTCGTATAGGATCGTGACCTGGCTCTTGGCGTCCGGCTCCAGCAGGCTGCCGCCGGCGTGGCGAACCTCGGCCAGGCGCTTCAGGATGTTGTGGCTGTACTGCAGGGTCGCCGGCATCAGCTCGGGCGTCTCGTTCGACGCATAGCCGAACATGATGCCCTGGTCGCCGGCGCCCTCGTCCTTCTCGTTGGTCGAGTCGACGCCGACGGCAATGTCGGCCGACTGGGCGTGCAGGTAGCAGGCGTATTTGGCCGTCTCCCAGTGGAAGCCGTCCTGCTCGTAGCCGATGTTCTTGACTGCGGCGCGGACTAGCGGTTCCAGGCTGTCGATGATGCCTTGGGTGAAGGCCTCGTTCTCTTCCTTGGTGTTGCCCGGCTGGGTGGCGCGGACCTCGCCGGCCAGCACGATGCGCTGGGTCGTGACCAGGGTCTCGCACGCCACGCGCGCCTCGGGATCCTTGGCCAAGAAGGCGTCGACGACCGTGTCGGAGATACGGTCCGCGACCTTGTCGGGGTGACCTTCGGAAACGCTTTCCGAGGTGAAGAAGAAGGAAGAACGAGCGGCCAAGAGAGGCTCCTGTCTGGGTCAGGCGATCAGACATATAAAGATATGCTTATATGTTCAAGTGATCTGACGTCGGGCGATAAGACGGAAAGTGGTTCGCAAGCCGCGCGGATCGGCTGACAGGGTCGGATTTTAGGTTAAACAGGGTGCGGGGGATCGAATGCCTGACAGCCTGACGACGAGAGAAAGCGAATGCGTCCACCTCGCCGGCCAGGGCCTGGAGGACAAGGAGATCGCCGCGCGTCTCGGCATTTCGCCGCGCACCGTCGGCAATCACCTGCACAGGGCCTACGCCAAACTGGGCGTATCGGATCGCAAACTGGCGGCGCGTCGGCTGAGTAGCGTCTACTCAGAGGCGTCGATACTCATTCCCAACACCGACCCCGATCCGCTGAATGATCCCACGTCGGCCGAACAGTCTGACGATGCGGTTTCCGACCGAACGACGTCCTGGCTTCTGCCGGCTCCGCCCCGCGGCGCTCTGGCGAGAGTGGGGATCATCGTCGCCGGCGCCGCCATCGCCCTGCTGTTCGCCATCGGGATCGTGACGGCGGGCATGGTGGTTCCATCCCTTTTCGACCGGCTCGCTCCCGCTGAAATGCGCTGACAAAACGGCTTAACGGGAGATGAGCCAATGAAGAACATGCACGTCGGCGTTCGCGTGGCGCGACAGGTCAGAACCGCCGAACACGCCGTCGATCAGGCGATGATCGAGGTCTGCCGGCTGTTCCAGACGGCGCTGGAAGGTCGGGTCGAGGCCCGGCTGGCGGCGGAAGTCGGTCAGGACGCCCTGGCCAATATGGTTCGCGGCCTCAGCCAGTTGGCCGAGGTTCGCGGCGCGGTCATCGCAAGTCACGGCGAACTGGCCCAGGTCGCCGACGAACACCAGGTCGGCTGGTATATGGACGGCCCTAGCGAGGACAAGGCGGGCACAACCACCGGCGTCGCGCCCTTCGCCATCGCCGCCTGATCGCTGCTGCGGGAATGTGGTCGCCGCTGTCCCTGCTGCTGGAGTGCCTGACCTACGCGGTCATGGCGCTTCTGCTATGGAAAGGCCGCACGCCCGAGCGGATTGTCGTCGTCGCCCTGTTCGCACTGCAGTGGGGCACGCCGTTCGTGGACCACCTGTTCATCGGGCATTTCCGATGGGGGGTGGCGTCGCTGTCGTTCGCCATGTTCTGCCTGCTGGTGGGGCTGGCGCTGCGATACGACCGCTGGTGGCTGCTTCTGGCGACCGGCGCCCAGCTTATAGCCGTCTCGACCCATCTGGCCGGGATCGCCGGTTCCGACGCCCTTCTCTGGTCGATCGTGTCGACCCGGATGGTCGTCTGGTTCGAGCTCCTGCTCCTCGCCCTCTTCGGCGTCTGGGAGGCGCGCGCCGCCCCCTACGCCCATCCCCAATCACGGCCCGCGACCGTTCGCGCGCCACACAAGGTCACAGTCCAATGAACACCCAAACCCCCAACGCCTTCATGCCCCTGTTCCGCTCGTGGCTCGAGACGGCCAATCTGGCCCAGCAGGTCGGATCGCAATCCCTGTCGGCCAGCGGCGAAAACCTGCTGGTCGAGCTGGACCTGGCGCCGATGGAGGCGGCCGAAACCACCCTGCTGGACCATGCGCCCAGCACGGCGGTCGAGGCGGTCTGCATGATCGAGATCATTCGTCAGGGTCTAGCCGACGCCGGCCGTTCGGACGGCCGCGACATGCGCGCGCTGGCCGCGATTCAATCGTGGCTCGCCGGCACGGCTCTGGATGCGCCTTCGGATCGGCGGGACGAGGTGGAGCAGTTGCTGAAGAGCATCAGCAACCGCGGCTGATCAGCCGCGCAGGCCCTTGGCCACGGTCAAGAGGGCGTCGCGTTGTGCGGCGTCCTTGATCCCGCGGAAGGCGGCCAGCAGTTCAGCGACGCCAGGGGCGGCCAGCGCAAGCTCGTCGCCCTCGGCCGTCTCCAACTCGCCCAGCAGGGCGGCGCCGGTCGACTTCAGGACCGATGCGATCTGCAGCAGACGGGCGGCGGAAACGCGGTTAACGCCCCGCTCGTACTTTTGAATCTGCTGGAAGGTGACGCCTGCGCCGGCGGCCAACTGCGCCTGCGTGATGCGAAGCTCTTCGCGACGCGTGCGGATGCGGCCGCCGATGGCGATGTCTACGGGATCTACTGCGTCGTTCATTTGGGCCTACGGACAGGACTAATGCGGGCGCCATGGCCCCAAAACGCCAACGGCGTCAAGCCAAAGCTGCTCCACTAGGGAGTGCTACGTGTGCTGATGAGTGTGAATTCAACCAATGGGATATGTGACGGAGTTTTCGCCGTCGCTTCCGGCGCGAACCGCGCTCGGAAAAGTGGTGCCGCTTAGGTGACTCGAACACCTGACCCCATCATTACGAATTCGATGGAAGCTTACCCACCAAATTCAAGCCGTGACTAGCTTCTAGCAACGTTTCGTTCAGGCTGAAAGCTCCCCACCCACAGGCTTCCCAGTTTGGGCCGAGGGGGTAGTTCGGGAGTTTCCTAGTTAAAGATCGTTAGCGTGGGAACGCGACAAATTCCGACCTGCGCCATACCTGCATGGCCCGCGCTGCCAGGAGTTCACTTCGTGGGACGGCCCCGCTTCGTGGATGCCTTCGGAGCATCTCAAGAAGGCTTAGCTTTGCGACCTTTCGCGCCCAGCCCAATCGACTTTGCCAGTTCCGACCGACGGGCCGAGTAGGCAGGCGACACCATCGGGTATGTGGAGGGCAGGCCATATCGATCGCGGTATTCGTTTGGCGTGATACCGTTCGCCGACAGGTGACGTTTCAGGGACTTGTAGGTGCGCCCGTCTACGAAGCTAACCAGGCCCTCATCGGTGATCGACTTCCGGATTTGGCCAGCACTGGCACGAGCGAAGATTTCTACAGCTTCCGGTTCAGGCTGGCCGACGTTCGCGAGCGCCGCATGAGTGGACGAGATCAGATCGCCGATCCGCTCGGGCGGAAGGTCGTTGTTCGACACGTAATTGGCTACGATCCCAACCGTCATGTCGAGAAGCGAGGATATTGCCTGGTCAGTCATGTGGCGATGCACTTTTGGTGATGGCCGGACCCAAGCGGTTCGACATTCGATGCCCACGGTAAGCCGACCTTGCGAGCGTCTGCAACGGGTGGAAGCGGACACTCACTCAGCGCACCTCGGGAGCGCTCACTCATCGGGTTGGCGCGTTTCAACGAGGAAGCCTTGGCTGGTCGTCTGTTGCTCGAATGTGTGCGCAAGGCGACGAACTTCCCCTGCTGATCTTCCCCACGGAATGATGCTCTTACGGAAATCGACATCGGTCTCCCCCGGCCTGAAACCTCTCCGGAAGAAGATGTGCGAATCTAACCGAAACAGCTGATGAGAATACAGCGTGTCTGGCTTCATCGCTTCTTCCTGGGGCCGAGTAGCGTGAACCGATGGGCGTTCGAGAAATCCAGAACTACGGCTCTACCCGAGTTTGATTCCCCATCGCGATCGTGCACCGTGAAGGTCACCTCGGGTGCACTCGCGGCCAAAGGTGGCCAACCCATAAGGATTGCGGCCACCAAGATGATTGCCGCGCCTAGCCCAAGTAAGCCCACTGCTTTGCCAATGCGCATGATCATGCAGCCAACATTGACCTCATTAAGAATGTCCGCAATGGGTCGGAATGCGACAATGGCCCCAGAACGACTAGTGAACGATGGGTTGGGCGGTCTGCCGCAGCAGATCAGGGTAGTCCTCGGGGCGGCCTTGGCGAACCACAATGCTAGTTTGGCCTACTCGCTCCACTGCCCTCCGCGCCAACTCGATGCACTGTTGGTCTTGGTCATCTCCCCAGACGATATCCACCTGATTGGGCCTCGCTTGTAGTGCGGCGAACCATCGTTCGACCATAGCCATTTCGGACATCCACATATCTTGGATCAGATAGCGGCACTGACCGTCCCGATGATCGACAGTGACTGGGTAGCCGAGCGACTGCTCCGGAACTGCCGCGCAGCCAGTGGGTAAGAGTAACAGCGCTGCGACGACGACCGGCTTCATTCCAGAAGCATCTGCCATGCGGTCAACGTCCGCAATGGGTCGGTTTGCGATACTGGCATCTCGCCGGAAACCCGACATTCCGGTGACGGTCCGGAAGCGGACTCCGCGAGGTTCAGCTAGGGGTGGCAAGCGGAAGTTGCGCTGCAGGCATTAGGCTGAAACATTGCAAGAACCTCGCAATGGAGCCGACCATGCAATCTGTTTTAGCCGCTGTCGCAGCGACAATCGGGCTCAACATTTTCGTTTTGCCAGCCTATTCCGGATGGGATGGCGCGGAGTGGGGCATGACGCCAGAACAGGTGTCAGCCGCTGTCCCCGGAGTTCGAGTTGTTCGCCGGGGAATGTTGCTGTCCGATGCGCGGAAACAGAGCGCGAGGGATGTGGAACTCTACGGCATCAGTCTCGAAGCATCGTATTTCTACAGCCCACGCGGTTTGACCTTCATTCGTTTCGACGTGCCCTTCCGACGGTGCGCTACCCTCGTCGATGGCCTTATCGCCGCCCACGGGCAACCCGCGAACGTGAGCGACCAAGGCATTCTCAAACTAATCACTTGGGAAGACCCGGACGCTGGCAACCGGCTGATCCTGTTGCAGTCCGCAGCAGGAATCTGTGACCTACGCATTCGGTCAATCGAAGCCGGGAACGGCGTCGGCTAAAGTCCGCAACGGGTCGTGAACCGAAGTTCGTTTATGGGGGGGTTAGCGGATCGTGGGCGGGAACAAGTCGGCACGTGCCTTGTCTGTCTTTTTCATCCTACCGGCGAGGACAGCAAAGCCAACTGAAGCCGCTGCGACAACGATGGCAAACGCCGCGTTTCCAGGGTCGCCGCTGATGCCCAATAGGATCGCCAATGCCAGGGCGGCGACAGCCATGACCGCGCCTTGAACTTGGAAATATCCGAGGATGAAGGACCGGATTCGAAACATTCGCCGAACAGATCAGATTTCCCGACTGTCCGCTATGGGTCGGACCACAACATCGACACCAGCGCGAAAAGCGGACATCGGCCCCACAGCCCAAAAGCGGACGCGCCGAACTGCGGCAAGGGGTGGTAAGCTGACACTTTGAATTGCAAGGTGGGCCATGCAGTCGTTGGAGCAGGGCTATGATTTTAGCAGCGGTCATTGCGTTGGTTTCGGCTCAATCTTCGCCCACCACCTTGACGCTTGAGCAATGGGAGGGCTGCGCAAAATCGACCGTTTCCACATGCGACGTGCCGGGTGGAACTGACGAATGGAAGTCGTGCCTTGAAGTAACCGACCCCATGAGCATGGAGGAATGGGACATGTGTGAGTTCGTGTCCTTTCCAGACTGCTTTCAAGACAGCCTACCCGACGATGTTCAATCGAGCCTCAGACTTTGCGGCGCTCAACGCGCGGTCGCAGCACGAAATATTGCGATGAGTTGGACCTCTGAACAGAGCGCGTGGGGTAATGAAGCCGGAGCGGCGCAGATGAGGTCCACTTGGGCTCGCGTTGAGCAACTCGCGATGGCCGATGCATCTGTCGATCCCTTGATGGCATCCGGAGCGCGCGTAGGAGCTATGGTGTCTGGCTTGAAAGCGATGGCGTTTATTCGGAATGCGTCTAATCAAGTCTCCCCTGCGCGAAGGGCGAATTCCACAAGAAGCTAGTACCCGCTCTAGGTCCGCAACGGGTGGATTTCAGCCTTTAGCATCGGCCGGAAAGCAGACATGCTGGATGACCGTCAGGGGTGGTTAGCGGACATCGTTTTGCGATAGCGTGACGCTTATGAGCGGATTTGGTTTTTTCCCACGAGACGGAGCAGGCGGGCCTTCCTCGGCGCCTATGGACTATGGATCGGCAACGGTGCGCGTAGGTGAGATGGTAGAGACCGTCTTCTGCAACCTCGCGATCTGGAGCAGCGCGGACTACGCCAGTCATTGGCGGGATGGCGCGTTGAAGTGCTTGGCGGAACAGCAGCCTCGCCTGTTTTGCACGGACCTGACCAAGCGGAATGCGACAGTCTTTGCCGCATTCCCCGAGGGTGATGGATATGCATTTGAACAGTGGGTTATTCAGCGTCGCACCTTCGCGGTGAGCGGGAAGGAAATAACCCTCAATCGTGAAGGTGACATGGTGCGCTCAGGCGGCGACGCATCGTGTTGGTGGGTAGACCGGGCGAGCATCGCCGACTTTGCCAACGCAGTCTGAATGTCCGCGATGGGGTCGGTTTGCGAACTTTCCACATAGCACCAAACGAGACGTCCAACTCACTACACGCCTACGCGTTCGATCGCGTCTGAGGGTTGAAGGAGGCAGGCAGGATCCTTCATCTCGCCTTGCGGAGCCAAACGATGCTCAGAGCGCCAGCCATGATCCCCGCGATTAGAACCGATGCGATTGCGGGTGAAAGAAGGTTCTCGCGCGCGCCGTAGAAAGCGAGGCCCGCACATAACGCGCCGCACCACGCTATTGCCTGGAGAAGGGCGTATCCCTTTGAATGCTTCTTCATGATGCCCTGCCTAGCATTTGGACCCAGGTTTCCCGCATTCAACTCACGTCCGCAACGGGTCGATTTCGGTCTTGATCTTCCGCGCCGGAAACAGACGTTGGCCCCAAGGCCAGACAGCGGTCGCGGTCGACATCATCTAGGGGTGGTTTGCGGACGTTGGAAATCACTACTTGACTGCCCCCCTTCTGCGTAGGAGTCGGGTCGACGTTTGAGGATCGTCGTGACCTTCGCGTACGTCCGCCTGGGAGATACGGATGTTCGGCGAAAAAGAGGCAAGCAAGCAGGTCTTGAACGATCTGTCTGACGACACGCTGGGCTTCGGCGGAACTGATCTACGAACGGTTCGAGACCTGCTGATTCGACCAAAGGCGGTTCTCGAAGCATGGATGGCCCACGGGCCGATGGGCGGCGGTGCTTACTCGAGGCCGCTGAAGCTCTACCTCGCTCTGAACGCCATCCTAATGCTGATTTGCTTTTTGAGAGGCGGGTTCGGCTATCTGCTGGATGCACTTCCTCCGGAACTGCTCACCAGCGTGCTCGAGCAGTCAGGGAAATCGCGAGACGCTTTCGTGGGCGACGCTGACAATTGGATGTCGCTCGTAATGGTACCCCTCACCGCTTCGCTTCTTATTGTCTTCACGACGCCCCTGTTCCGTTGGTGGGACCCCGAAGACCTTAAGTGGCGTCGCGGTGTCCGAGCCTCACTCGCCTACCTGAATGCGTGGACCGTGCTCATGCTGCCGTTCTCATGGTTCATGTACGGCGCGAGCGCCGTAGCGATGGCATTCACGGTTCTGTTCTCCTTAATGGGGGTGGTCGCCTTCCTCCGGATGGGTAGGGGCCGCTGGTACAAGAGCTACGGGCCGGGTGTGGGAAAGTCGCTGATCGTACTGCTCGCCATGCAAATCGTTGGCGCCATCGCTACCTGCATCGTCGTCGCCGTTGGCATATTCGCGGGACGATTTGCTTAGGGCTTAGGGCAGCCTGGGTCCGCGTCAAACCCAGCGCTACTGCCACGGGTCCGCAGCGGCCGCGAAGGTCCGCAACGGATCGGCTTGCGAAGTTGGCGTCCCGCGGGAAACCCGACATTCCGGTGACGGTCTGAAAGCGGACTCCGCGCGGTTCAGCTAGGGGTGGTAAGCGGACATCCGGTCAGGTTGTCATTATTGATAAAACAAACGCCACAGCGAAGATGACGACGGTCGTTCTGGCAATCAATATCAAACACCAAGACGCTCTGAACCTTACACCGTGACGCTCGACCGTGAATAAGCGGATCGTCACCCACGGCCCGGCCCGCCAAAGGTGTTTTGTCCAGCCACCACCGTTCCAAATTGCCTCGATGGTTACCGCCAACAAGCCACTAACGATGTGGATGAAAACGGCACCGACAGCTATTTCGAAAAAGGGGAAACTGCCCATGTGTCCCTTGTCAGATAACCGTTGAAGGTCTGCAATGGGTCGAATTCGGTCCTGGGCTTCGTCGCCGAAAGAGGACGTTGGCCCACTGGCCGGAAAGCGGTCCCGGTCTACGTCAGCTAGGGGTTGTTAACGGTCGTTCCATGATCCGATCTGAACCGTCGTGATGAGGCTTCCAACGGTCAGACTGCGATAGGTTCGCTCACCGCGCCATTCGCGAAACTCTCGAAAAAGGTTCAGTCCAAAGTTATGCGCCACCTCGTTTGGCGCGTATTGCCTCAAGTCCATAAGGCTGAAGTCCGTGCCGAACGGTTCCCTGATCGCGTCAATGGCATCACCCAGATCCTCACCGGCGAGACCCAGATCGTAATAGAGTTCTGTTGTCTCGGTGATTGCGTCCTCTCTCATGGTGACGCGCTTCAGCGCGCTGACCACATGGGCGCGGATAGCATCTGCTGATCGAGCGATGTCGTCGGCCATCACCTGAGTGAACGCCAAAGGGCTAATGTCTGCAACGGGTCGGACCACGAAATTCGATCCGAGCCGTTAAGCCGACATTGGCGTCAGGGGCGGACATCGGACTCTGCCGACCGCTGTTTTGGGTGGAAAGCGGACATCGCCTTATCGATTGCCACGGGCCTCGGTATGGAAGCAGCAAACTAGAACTGTGATGTTTGCGTAGGCCATTCCCACCAACGGGATCGCCAAGCCAGCGAGAAGGATCCATCTCAGGATGGAAGAGTCCGCATAGCTAAGTGGGATTGTTTTCCCCGTGTTGAGCAGAAAAGCGCAAGCCACGCCGGGAAGAAGTGCGACCGACCAAGGGATCGAAACAGCCGGTGCGATGTAGGCTAGCCGAGCAGGCTCTGTACCCGAGCCAAGTTGGCACAGCCTCTTGTGATATCGCCCTGCAAGCGTGATGAGCAAACCAGCTCTCCGACCCTGTTACGGACGTTATCATCGATGGACATGATAATGTCCGCAATGGGTCGTGTGCAGCCTTGGGATTCGGTGCCGAAAGCGGACGTTGGCCTTTAGGCCGGAAAGCGGTCGTCGCGTCGTCCGCCAAGGTGGAGAGCGGACCTAGCCTCCCAGCAAGACCGCCTCACTTCGAGTCCCGGAGGCGAGGGCACGCAGTTGAGGCACGAAGCGATCTAAGCTGGCGTAGCTAGTCAGAAGCTTGGCCTTTAGGCGACAGGTGGGGTCGTCTCTGTCGGTGATCTCGGCCCTAGCTTCAAGAGCACCCAAGGTTCCGCTGTGTCGGATGCGCAGGTGCAGCATTATGTCGTCGCCCTGCATCTGATCGTAACCCAGGACGAGTGCAGGTTCATTTGCCAGGGGATAGGTGCTCAACTCCGAGGCAAACTCCGTTAGGCTTTCCGGCGCACCCCAGAACCAGCCGCGACCTGAAAAGGTCTCGGTGTGCAGATCGAAATGTATCTGCCAGACCCCGTCGCCATCGGGTACCACACGTATAGTCAGCTGGTTCATGCAGACGAGCCTAAGTCTTGGGCGCAACTTCCGCTATGGGTCGGTTTCGGTCCTGAGCTTTAGCGCCGAAAGGGGCAACGACCCTCACTTGTGGACGAGCGGCCTCGGCCAGCGCGACTGACCCTCCGCGTCCTCGCCCTTTGAAGATCAGCCCGCTTTCAACCAGTGCGTCGCGCGCGCGCTCATAGGTCTCTTCCTGCCAGCCGAGCTCGTTCCGGAGATGTCCGTTCCCTGCGCTTCCACCGAGTTCCTTGAGGACCTCCAAAAACCGTTCCTGCCGTCCCACGACGCCCCCTGCACAACTAGAGAGGTTGATTAGCTTGGGTTATGCGGCATATGGCTGGAGGGTGTGACGCATGATCCCCACTGCGACATCAGGTCTTCCCGTCGCGCTGCTGGATGTGCTCCCCCGTATGCGGACCTCCAGCCGTTTCGAGAGCGGTCGCCGCCTTTTAGCTTTGGTGGCGATGGGGAGGCTCGCGCAGGGGGATGACCGGCCAGATCCTGATCAGCTTATGCTTGCTGCGCGCGAGGCCGAGGCTGAGGCGGAGGAAGCGCTCCACCGGTTCGACGAAATCCTGGCCAAGCTGAATGTGTGAGGTCAACGAGGCCTGCTGCTAGTCAGTTGATCCCATTGCTTCGCCTATGCGCCGCCGATTTTCTCGTAAGGGGAGAACTGGAGGTTCCGCTGAGAGTGTGACGCGAAGGCCCTTCCCACTGGGCACCCACGAATCTCCCAAGCGGAAGCGCCTTGCGGCCCATCCCGGCCCGGCTTCAAAGCTATCGCTACTCTGAAAAGGTGGTGCCGCTTGCGTGACTCGAACACGCGACCCCCTCATTACGAATGCCCCACTATGGCTAGAGGCACTCCAGCGTGGGGACGGGGTATGGACTGGGATTTGCGCGCTTTCGCGCGCTTCCGTCGTCCGTTCCTGCTGGAAGTGGTGGTGCCGCTTAGGTGACTCGAACACCTGACCCCATCATTACGAATTCGATGGAAGCTTACCCACCAAATTCAAGCCGTGCCTCGCTTCTAGCAGCGTTTCGCTCAGGCTGAAAGCTCTCCACCCACAGCCTTCCCAGTTTGGGCCGAGGGGGTAGTTCGGGAGTTTCCTAGTTAAAGATCGTTAGCGCGGAAACGCGACAAATTCCGACCTGCGCCATACCTGCATGGCCCGCGCTGCCAGGAGTTCACTTCGTGGGACGGCCCCGCTTCGTGGATGCCTTCGGAGCATCTGAAGAAGGCTTAGCTTTGCGACCTTTCGCGCCCAGCCCAATCGACTTTGCCAGTTCCGACCGACGGGCCGAGTAGGCAGGCGACACCATCGGGTAGGTGGAGGGCAGGCCATATCGATCGCGATATTCGTCTGGGGTGATCCCGTTCGACGATAGGTGGCGCTTCAACGACTTGTAGGTTCGACCGTCTAGGAAACTAACTAGACCCTCATCGACGATCGACTTCCGGATTTGGCCAGCACTGGCACGAGCGTAGATTTCGACAGCTTGCGGTTCAGGCTGGCCGACGTTCGCTAGGGCCGCATGAGTGGACGAGATCAGATCGCCGATCCGCTCCGGTGCCAAGTTGTTGTTCGAGAGGTAGTTGGCCACGATCCCAACCGTCATGTCGAGAAGCGATGAAGTCGGCTGATCAGTCATTTGGCGATGCGTTCCTGGCGATGGCAGAATCCCGGTTGAATCGACATTCCATGCCCACCGTAAGCCGACATTCTGAGCGTCTGCAATGGGTGGTTAGCGGACTATCGCACCTCGGTGCGAACAGGGGTGCACTCACCGCGTTGGAGCACGAAGTAGAACTCTTGGACTGCTCCTGGGGTCACATAGCCGATCTGGCATGTCGCGCTGGCACCATCTCCCGAACGCAGCCGAACTTCACCGGACCCTTCACAGGTGATCGGCACCCCAGCGGTCAAGTGATCTCCGCGCGCGGTCAGACGTGTTTCCCTATCGCACAGGACCACCACACCCGAGACGTTTGGCGATCCTGACGTGTCCACATCGACCGAGTTCTTGGCGGGCACGCATGCCGCAAGAGCCGCCGACCCAAGTAAGATGCTGAGGATTGTGCCCTTCATCAGCAAACTATCGCCGCCGCCATCGATGTCTGCAATGGGTCGGATTACGAAGTTGGCATCCCCTCAGAAAGCTGACCTTGGCGGCCCCTGCTAGGAGCGGACCTTCCGAACGGCGACTAAGGGTGGTTAGCGGACATCAGGAGTTGCGATCAGAGCCGTGGTCCATGGAGACCTGACCACCCAGCCCATATTTTCGTAGAGCACACGACCTTCGTCGGTCGCCACCAACGCTTGCGCCGACTTCGGCTCCTCGCTCGCACTCGCAAGCAGCGTCATGATTGCCGATCCAAGGCCGCGTCGCCTGTGCTGTGGCTGGCTCACAATGCGATCATAGACAAAGACACCGCTCGCGCTCGCTCCGTATCCGCTGGCCGCAAGTTCTCCGTTCGAAGCGAAGATACGTGCTGTAATCAGACCATCCTGCTCCGCGACTTCGGCTCTATAGCCGGGAGGGACGGCACGGCGAGCATGCGCTTTGCCAGTGAGCGTCATGAAGTATCCGCCCTCTTGAACCTCCCACCGCGAGGAGACTACGAGTCGTAAGGAGGCGACTGTTCCGCACAGTTTGAGGGCGATCAACGGGTCTGTCGTCGCCAGCGCGAGTTTCCGAAGGTCTTCGCTCACCTCCATGAAAACGTAGCGCGACCTCTCGTTTGGCTGACAGGTGTCCACGCGCCAGCCACCACGCGCATCAACGGGTGCGGGCAGGCCCCGTGCGATGGAACGTCCCGCCAACCAGTTGCGGACGAGGGAGGCATCCAGAGGCTCGCTCATTCGTCGAGGTTAGCGCGTTCGAAAACGTCCGCAACGGGTCGGAATGCGACAACGGCCCCAGAGCGACTAGTGAACGATGGGTTGGGCGGTCTGCCGCAGCAGATCAGGGTAGTCCTCTGGGCGGCCTTGGCGAACCACAATGCTAGTTTGGGCTACTCGCTCAACTGCCCTCCGCGCCAACTCGATGCACTGTTGGTCTTGGTCAACTCCCCAAACGATAGGGTGGTTAGCGGTCAGATGGCAGAGGTTCATCCGAAATCCCGTCTGGCCCAACGGTGAAGGCAGAGCAACTGATCTCATCTAAGCCATCACGCAGAAGGCACAACTCATTGCCTTTTGAGGTAGCGTCCGAGCAGGCTAATCAGCCTGGCGAGGTTTCGATGGCGACGCACCAGCGCCGAACCCGGAGGGCAGCCGCTGATCAGCCCACTGATTAAGTTGAGTTTAAGCCCTCTCTCCTATCCTGAAATTTGGTGAGGGGACTATGTCTGAAGAATCGGCGGCAACGCGAGCGCAACTGCTGCGCATACTGCTATTCGCGATCATCGCCGTCGCCGCGCTGATGCTGTCGGTCGGAGGCATGGTTGCCTACTCGGCTTCCGTGCTCGACAACATGAGTGTCCGAAACCAGGTTCGGCTGACGGAGCGGCGTGTCGAAAGACGTCTCGAAGGGCTGCGGGAAGATGTGACGTCCGCAACGGTTTGGAACGAGGCGTACGAAATGACGCTCGCCAGCGATCTTGATTGGATGCAGGTCAACTACGGCGACTACTACGCGGACTATATGAGCCACGAAGTGACCGTGGCGCTAGATGGCGATGGGAAGCCCGTGTATGCGTCACGGGACAGTGAGCCCGTTGCTCCTGAGGCCGAACGCGCTTTCCTGGACGCCGTGAGGCCCCTTGTCGACGAGATCCGAAGAGGCGCGAAACACCTGCGGTCCGAGGGTGGCAGAACGGCCTTTGGCCTGGAGGCCGTCAGCACGCGAGAAGCCCTCGTGCTAGTCAGCGATGAGCCCTACTTCATCAGCGTCTCCACTGTCGTTCCGGAGGACGCTGCACACGATCATCCCGGAGTCAGAGATCCCATCGTTGCCTCTGGTATCTCTGCGAGAACATTCGTCGGCACGCTCGCCAGGGACCTCATGCTGTCGGGTCCCCGGTTGCTCTCGCCCATGGCGCCAACCTCGCCAGCGCAACTGCAGTTAGTGGCGACTGACGGCAAAATTATCGGCATCATCGGCTGGACGCCGGACAGCCCCGGCGGCGCTCTCCTCGTTGGTGCCATACCGGCGCTGTCGGGGCTGGTCGCCGTGTTGTTGGCCTCGCTCGTCTTTGGCGGGATGCGCATCTATCGCCTGATCCGTGATCTTGCCTATAACGAGGAGGCTCTAGACCGGTCGCTTGCGGAGGCGGAAGCCGCCAACGCGGCCAAGTCGCAGTTCTTGGCCAATATGAGCCATGAGCTTCGAACGCCGCTGAACGGCATCATCGCCATGAGCGAACTTCTGCATCATCACCAGACAGACGATCGCGGACGAGAGATGGCGCGGACCATCGTCTCCTCCGGCCACACGCTGGAGCATGTCGTCAACGACATCCTGGACGTCGGAAAGCTTGAAGCCGGCATGCTGCAGTTTGACGTTGCGCCGTTTGCACTGGACGAGGTGCTCCGATCAGCGGCCCAGCTTCACGGTGCAACGGCGGCCGCCAAGGGCGTCGAGCTGACTCTGACAATCTACCCGAATGCGACCGGCGTCTATTCGGGGGATCGCACACGGGTCGCGCAGGTGATCTCGAACCTGGTCGGCAACGCCGTGAAGTTCACCGAATACGGAAGCATTCGGATTACCGCTCGTCGTCATCATCATGGCAAATTATGCCTCTCTGTCAGCGACACCGGCATCGGCTTCGATCGATCGACCGCCGCGCGCCTGTTTCAAAGATTCGAGCAGGCCGACGCATCCATCAGCCGTCGCTTCGGCGGGACCGGGCTGGGCCTCGCGATCTGCGTTTCATTGGCGCGGATGATGGGCGGATCGGTCTCGGTTCGATCGGTTCCCGGCAAAGGATCGACCTTTTTCGCGCACCTTCAACTTGAGCGTCTGTTGGACTGTGACGAGCCGGCCGCGCCCCTCGCGGCGGCGCGAGAGACGAACGAGGCGCGCGAGCTGCGGATCCTCTATGCCGACGATCATGCAGTGAACCGTCAGGTCGTCAGCCTCATCCTTGAGCCGCTTGGCATCGTGATGACCCTAGCGCAGGACGGGGCGGAGGCTTTGGCGCTCGTGAAGGCCTCAGCCTTCGATCTGATCCTTATGGACGTCCAGATGCCGGGCATGGACGGGCTGACGGCGACGCGGTTGATCCGGCAGCACGAGGTCGAACACGGGCTTGACCGCACGCCGATCATCTCTCTGACCGCCAACGCCATGGACGACGACGTCACGCGAAGCATGGCGGCGGGATCGGACCTCCACCTGCCAAAGCCCATTCGACCGGCGGCCCTCATCGAGGCCGTGGACGCCCTGCTCGTTCCATCCCATTCCGACGCGGCCTCCGTGGCTGCATGAGGCCAGCCATGATCAAAGCCATCATCATTTCTATCGTTCTCTTGGCCCCGATCTCTCCAGCTCTGGCCCAGTCGCCGTGGTCGCTCGACGCGACCGCCGGGGTAGTCAGCGACTACCGCTATCGAGGTTATTCACTGTCGAATGGCGACCCCGCGCTACAGGCCGGGGTGACCGTAGGCCATACCTCGGGCTTCTACGGCGACGCCTTCGTGTCATCGATCGACGAGTACGGCATCGGCGATGACGGCGACGGGGCGGACATCGAGGTCACGGGCTCGTTCGGATGGGCCGGTATGCTCGCCGGTTTTGACGTGGATGCAGCTGTGTCGGCCTATCGGTATCCGGATGGGGATGACGTCAACTATCTCGAGGCCCCCGTCCAGATCGGCCAGACCGTGGGCCCGCTGACTTGGACCGTCGGAGTTGCCTATGCCCCGGCACAAGACGCTCTGTCCGACGAAGACAACAGATATGGTTGGGCCGGACTGGCCTACGCGCCTGACGGGTGGCCGATTTCGGTGTCAGGCACGGTCGGGTATGAGGACGGTGCCTTCGCGCCTGACGGCAAATCCGACTGGGCCGTGGGCGCTGAGCGTGATTTTGGACCCGCGACGCTGGCGCTGACATGGATCGACAGTGACGTCGATGCCGGTGCCTTTGTGGCGTCCGCGTTCGTGAAGTTCTGATGAGGTCGACCTGCATGAGCCATAGGAGCCTAAACTGGCCGCTGGTGAGTGGCTGGTCCGCTTAGGTGATAGCTGACGGTGGCCGGGCTGCCGAAAGCGGACCTTTGCCTAAACGCAACTCCCGAAGCGGCCGCTCTTAGCGTCCGCTGTGGGTCGAAAGCGGCCCCCACCGTCAGACCGGAAAGCGGACCTTGATGGATGGCTGGCTATGGCTTCTTGCCACTACGTCGGCTGAATACACCTAGACCACCGAACAAGATGCCGAGGATGATCCACACCACCCAACTATCACCCTGAACGAGCTTGAAGACGCCCAACGCGAGGAATACCGCGCCGATGAGCGGGAAACCGTTCCGCAGAAGTTGACCCATTGGTTCTTGCCCTCGTCTGTTTCACGGACGGTATGATCCAGCCTTGACGCTGCCAAGGACAAATCAATCGGCGGTCCCGGGGAGTAAGCACGAGGGAAGTGGGGCGATTGTCCGCTTTGGGTCGAACTCGGGCATGACCATCAGGCCGGATATCCAAACAGCCTGTCCCTTCCGTGGGCAAAGGCTCCATCGTCATGGGGCAGGTGTCCGATCGGTCTGACTGTCGCGCTTTAGCCTGAAGATTTCTTGACCGTCCCGCTCAACCTCCACATGGGTGTATGACCTACTCAAGGTCAGGCGCAGCCCGGCGAGATCCCGCGCCTCCTCATCGTCGGGAGCAAGGACCATCTCTGATTTCATGGGAACGTCGGGGCCGTCGTGAAGATGAAAAACATACTTGGGCACGCTCACTCCTCCGTCTGTTAGCTCCACTGTAAAACGGCAGTTAGCGAAAGACCGTTCCCGGACACAGCGTGTGCTCGCCTGGCAGAGTTCAAAGTCCATTATGGTCGATTTCGGCCGTGGCGTCAGGTGCCGGAAGCGGGCCTGGCCGATCGTGCCCGACAGCAGACGCAGCCAACGACCACTAGGGGTGGTTAGGCGGACTTCGCTACGGCACCATCGGACCGGGACTGACCGCCGGTGTTCTGCCGTCGTTCAATCCGTAGGCCTGCATAAACCGACCGTAATCTTCGTAGGACACACGCTCGTCGTTGCCGCAAGCCACGTCGAACTGGCGTTGTATGGCGGGCTCGGTCAGGCGTGAGAATGGTGCGTCATTGTTCGCGATGAGGACGCTAACTAACGGATCGCCGTTGCCGCGATGGAGCCTCAAGAATGCGACTCTCGCTGTTCGTTCGTCACAGCGAACATCCAGCGCACCTTCTTGATACGCGGGGGTAGTCCAATCGGTTTCGGGCAGGCCGTGCCGATACACTGCATAGGTGAAAAACCGCCTGCTGCCATCGTCCAACTTAAGGCTTCTACCTAGCGCGATCGCGACGTTGTCGTCAGCACTCACGACGATAACGCGGTTGTCCGCACCGCAGCACTCCGGGCGATCAGTCGTCACTTGTTGACCCGCCACAGTAAAAAGAGCCACCGCCAGAGACAATCGGGTCATTCCACCTCCGTTTGGGAACGGCAGATTAGATGCCCGCGTAAAGTCCGCAACAGGTCGTTTCAGGCTCGGGCTTCGCCTTCCGAAGCAGACCTTGGCCGCCCTGCCGGGAAGCGTTGGCTGTGGACCTCAGCCAGGGGTGAGAAGGCACAGTGCTGGCGCAACTAGCGCCATCCTCTACTCATCTTCTGGCGTATTCCGCTCCCAGTATCGACTTGAGTTTGCCGGTATCAAAGGCTGCCAGCACAAAAGTAGCGCCGACACGACATCATGTCCCCATTTGCCGTAAGGCCCGCCTGCTGCCTCCACCGATACTGCGGCTGAAACAAATCGGATCTGGGTCGAGAAGCCGTCCTTCATCGTGGGCAAATTTGTCGAGGTTTCACTAAAGGTTCGCGTGGCCAAAGTGTCGTTATGAATGGCGGGCAAATCGCGAAAGCTGCGTGCCAATTGCCTCAAGGCGGGACAATCGTTTGAGGTTATGCGGTCTGTTCCCCGTGCCGAAACTCGGGTGGCCGTCCAGCCAAGCCTTTCCAAATCTCGTTCGGTCCGAACCGGGCGAGGCCCCTCTGCACTGATTGTTATCGTGTGCTGAATGGTGTGGTCAGCATCTCCCGCTACCTCCAACGTCACGTGCGGAATGCTCTCGTTGGATGGCTCTTGGCTAACCCCCGCTCCGCCAACAAGAGCGGCGAGACCCAAGCCGACGACAACATTTTCAATGGCGTTCAACGCTTGCTCTCCAAAGTAGCTAGCTGGAGAGGCTCGCACGATGAACGCGGATTGTGGAGTCGCCGAGGCAAACGGGACCAATGTCTGTCATGGGTCGATGTCGGTCGTGGGCTTCGCCGCTAAAAACGGCCATCGGCTCGATGGCTCGAAGCGGTCGCTGTCGACGTTACGCGCTCGATCCAGTTTAAAGGGTTGAGATGAGCCAGCAGGATTCGTCAGGTCGCCTTGCGGAGCCAGTTGATGCTCAACGCGCCAGCCACGATCCCTGCGATTAGAACTAATGCGATTGCGGGTGAAAGAAGGTTCTCGCGGAGGCCGTAGAACGTGAGGCCCGCACATAACGCGCCGCACCACGCGATCGCCTGGAGAAGGGCGTATCCTTTTGAATGTTTCTTCATGATGCCCTGCCAAGCATTTGGACCGAGATTTCCTGCATTCTACCCACGTCCGCAATGGGTCGATTTCGGTCTTGGCCTTCGGTGCTAGAAGCAGACCTTGAACGCGACGCTAGAATGTAGTCACCGCCGTGGTCGCTGCGGGTGGAAACGATCAGTTCCGCTTGCTCTCCAGGGCATCTCAAATAATGATGTTGGGTAAGCCATTAGAACCGGACCCGACAATGATCAGGCCCCTCGCTTCCCTGACCCTGGTGCTCGTTCTTGCAACGCCTGTACGAGCGCAACAAATCTTCAACTTCGATGCCGTCGCTGCCGCCCCAACAAGTCACCAAGTCTTGCTAGAAAACGAAAGCGTGCGGGTGCTGCGGGTCACCATCGAACCGGGGGCAACCGAGCCGGTTCATGATCATGCGTGGCCAAGCATCATGTATTTCGAAAAGGCGCAGGCAATCACCTACATCAGCTACGAGCTGAAGAATGGCCTTCCGGTCGAGGCGCGCCGCATAGACGCTCCCGCCGAAACTTTGACCGGTGCCGTTTCGTCACCACCCGAAGGCCTGCATGCCGTGCAAAATCGCGGAACGGAGACATTCACGGCGCTGCGTGTCGAGTTCAAACCCCAGTGACCCGCGTTCCCAATGCGGACGCCGCCAACATCAGAAACGGGTGGTCAGAGGGCATCCCTGTTTCTGACGCTCTTGGTAGAGAACGGAGTGCCGAGTTGTCAGTTAAGAAATAACGGCAGGGGGATCGTCACCTTCAAAGGAGCTGAACGGTGATCGTGTATGGGAAGCTGTGAACTCCCGACGACGCGCCGCCCTGTAAAACGACGTCCATGCTGAGATTAAAGCTGACCGTCGAAAGCAGACCAATCGCATTGAGATCGAAAACGATCATTTGGGCGTCAGCGGGCGGAGCCCCGGTTCGGTACGTCCCGCCTCTTAGGCCGGAGACGCGGAACTTAGATATGGCGATTGAACCAGTGCTCGCTGAGGCGATTGTGATGCGAACCGGCCTAAGGGCGCACAGGCCGCCTAAGTTGAGCAGCCCGCAGTTGAAGGAAACCGTCGGCACGGTCACGGAACTGTTCGACAACCGGATCGCATCACCGTTGAGGCGGCTTACCGCACCTGTATTGCTGATGGAAAACGTCGTCGCGCTGGAACCACGAATGGTGGTGCCGAGGGAGGGTGCGGTACGAGGCGACAAGCTCACTTGAGCCTGAGCTCCAGAAGCGACGCTCAGAACAGCAACTGCAAAAATCAGCCAAAGCCAACGCACGACCATCTCGACGCCCACGCAACTGTAGAAGCTTCCTGCCCCAGTGTTACCGCCAAACTCCCTCCGGGTGGAGCGACATATCCGCCTATCGCGACCCACAGGCCACGTTTGAGTTTAGTTGTAGGCTGCCGAGACAGTGAAGGTGCCGGTGTATACGCCCGTGGCTGTGGTCGCACCGACGGGAACGGAGCCGCCGACGCTGAAGGCCAGCGAACCGGCCGACCCAAGGGCGTTCGATAAGGTCTGGCTGGCGGCCGAACCCGTCAGGCTGTTCGAGGTGGTGACGACCAGGGTGTCGGTGCCGTTGGCCATCGAGAAGGAGGCCGGGACGGTGACCGAGACCGACTGGCCGCCTTCGCCGGCGACCGTGAAGGCGGCAGCGGCCGGGGCGTCGCCTGAGCTCAGGCCAACCACGCCGCCGGTGACGGAGCGGGCGCCGGCGGCGCTGATCACGGCCGTGCCTGAACCCGTCGCCGGGCGAACCACGGTGCCGAACTTCAGGTCGGCGGTCTTGGTAAGCGTCAGGGGGCGGATCACGGTGATCGAACCCGAACCGGTGGTAGAGGAATTCGACTGCGCCAAAGAAGGCGACGCAAGTGCGATCAGAACAAGAGCAGCGGCGGCGGCAATAATCTTCATGGCCATTCTCCAAACATTAATCTGGCGTCGCCGCCGGTCTGAGGGGAGAGATCGACCCGGTTTCCTCCGAAGTCGAGCAAGCGCCAGCCTCAAACGAGGCAAATCGAACTAAAGTTATACGTCCGACGCAAATTCTGTGGCGTGTATTGCCGTAGCGAAAACCACATGGTCCGCTCAGCGATCCGCAGTGACAATCCACAAGAAATAGAACGAACCATGAACGCCCGAGCTCGAAGTGAGTTATGAGGCGCGTGGGTCGTGGCGTCCCAGCGCGAGTTTCCGGTATGCGAGCCCGGCCTGAATCGACGTGGAAGGACTACAGCGTCACCGCACGTGACCTCGTCTCCGACAGTGAAATCTACATCACCTTCAGTTGCCTTGGATGTCGCCTGATCCGCGAGGTTTGTCTCTGGAAGATTGGGTCTCGGCTGGCCGACCAACCTCTTCAGCGGATGCGCTTCCGATGCCAACGGTGTGGCGTCTACCCAGAAGAGTTGAAGGTTGAGCGGCGCAAATCGATGGCGGGTGAGCCGCTGCTTCGGATCAAGCTGAACCCAGCCTGTTTCGACGACGGCCACCGAGCGGCCCAGGTCCAGGCCTTGGCCAGAGCTGAGAAAGCCTGGGCGGCCAAAGGTGGCCGGTAGTGGGCTTCAACGCCAAATATCGATTCTGGACCCGTCAAAACTGGCAGGGTTACGCCCCAACGATCAGTGACATGGAGCGCAAGTGCTGGAGCCTCACGCTGAAGTGTCAGGCCTGTCAGCTGGCAATCGGTGCCGATCCCCAGAAGATCATCCGACAGAGAGGGCCGACCTGGAGCCCCTGGGGGCGGTCAGCGGCGTGTCCACGCCTAGGCTGCGGAGGCCGGATGACGATGTCCGCATACGCCCCAGGTCCAGGTGTCACGGTCGAAGTCTAGTGGCCGAACCGGGCGTTTTCCGAGCAGCATCAACAGAAACACCGGCTCAGCAAGCTATCTCCACGGTTGCGACTAGTCATGATCGGTGTTTCGCCGACAAACACCCCTTGCGAAACGCCGGTATTACGCGGTTAGTCCGCCTCATGAGCGAACACGAAAAACAGATAGACGCCGCTATCGGTAAGGCCATTACCGGCCGTCGCGAAGCGATCGGAATGACACAGCGCCGGTTGGGCGAGGCGATCGGCGTCACCTTCCAGCAGGTGCAGAAATACGAGACGGGCAAGAACCGGATCGCCGCTCCGAAGCTGGTGCTCGCTGCCAGGGCATTGAAGTGTGATGTAGCCGAACTCGTCGGAGAGAACCGTGGCGACCACCCCGGAAGCGCCCGCTTGATCAGGGCGTGGTCCAGCCTGAATGACAAACAGCGCGAGGCCGTCACATCCATGATCGAGGCTTTCGAATAGGAGGCCCACGGTGTGCAACAACTACGCCTCGCACGTCCCCGCGTCGCAGATCGCTGACGCCTTCAGCGAGACGGGTTTCCCGCTGCGTTTCGACGGTGGCGGCATCCCAAATCTGGAGCCGAACGATGACATCAAGATCGGTGACGCGGCCTCGATCGTGACGTGGGACGAAGGCCCTCTGCTGGCGTCGATGCGTTGGTCTTGGCGATCACCGCAAGGGCGTCCGGTGTTCAACTTCCGAAGCGATGGACGAGAGTTCGGCAACAGCAGTCGGTGCCTGATCCCGGCGTCCGCGTTCTACGAGTTCACGGATGCCGAGCCTGGGCAGAAGCGAAAGACCAAGTGGTCGTTTTCGATGAAAGGGGAGGCGTGGTTCTGGATCGCCGGGATCGTGAAGGAAGGCGCTTGGGCCATGCTGACGACGGAGCCCGGACCTGACGTGTCGCCATATCATGATCGGCAGATTGTCGTGCTGCCACCACCGGCAGGGCTGGATTGGCTGAGGTTGAGCCGTCCTGCGGCCGAGATGCTTACGCCGTCGCAAGCCGGGTCATTGCAGGCTGGGAAAGTTTTTCCCTAAGCACTCGCACCGCGTGCATCGGCTTCTGGCGAAGCACACAATTCCTAAACCAACCACTGTCAGGTTCGGCTGATGCTCCGGATCATGTTTGCTACTGTAGGTCTCTCTTTGCTGGCGGTATCAGCAGTTCGCGCAGATCCATGCGAGGGACGGCTTCCGACACGACCTGGCGAGGTGTTCGCCGGAACTGTCCGGTATGTCGGAGACGGCGACAGTCTGTGTGTAGGTCGGACCGCTGACGCCAATGAATGGATTGAAGTCCGCTTGGCGGACTTTGATGCGCCGGAACTTCGGGAGCGTGACGGTCGGCGAGGTCATGAAATTCTGACACGGCTGGCGCGCGGACGTCAGGTCAGCTGCGTCGCCACGGGGGGGCGTGGGGGTAGGGTCATTTCGCACGACCGGGTCATCGCAACGTGTCGGTTGAACGGACAGAATCTTGGCAATTTGCTTAGGTCACGGGGTGCCCCCCAGGGCGGCAACTAGATACTTGCCGTGGGATTCAGCGCAGACATTGCCTGCCCACGAAGAATGTATTGAGGATGAAATCATGAGGACAGTTGACAGATACCGAGCGGAAGCGACCAAGGCGCGGAAGCGGGCAAACGCTGAGCTTGATCCTGATGCCAAGGCGGCACTCTACAGACAAGCACGTGCTTGGCTCGACCTCACGCTGACCGCCGAAATACACAGTCACCTTATGGCAGCCTTGAGAGAGGTGCGGCGGGGAGAAGTAGCGGTTCCTTTGTCTCCAAGCTGCACATCGCTTTCAAAAAATAAAAAGGGGAGCCCCGCGCGCCAGCCGAAGCCAGCGCACGAGGCGAATATAAGCTAGGCTGCAGCCTGTTTGGCTGCGCCGGCTTCGACGGCCTTCAGCAGCGTGTCGTTGGCGAGGTGCGAATACCGCTGGGTGGACTGGTAACTTGCGTGACCCAGCACCTTGCCGACAGCGAACAGATCCACACCGCTGTTGACCATGAACGACGCTGCCGAGTGGCGCAGGTCATGAAGGCGAAGACCCGGCAGCCGCGCCTCCCTGATCGCCCGTTGCCAGCCGTGCTTGATGGACACGAAGGGAAGGCGGGTCTCTGGATTGGGCACCAGCCAAGGGCAGTCCTTGAAGCGAGGCAGCGTCTCGATGATCGCCAATGCTGGTGTGGAAAGCGGGACGTGACGTGGCTTACCGGTCTTGCTGGTCGGGATCAGCCAGGACCGACGTTTGACATCCACGTTCTCCCATTTGGCGTCCAGCAACTCGCGTAGCCGTGCCCCGGTGAGGAGCAGAAGGCCGACGATGTGCTGCAACTGAGAATTTTGCGACGCCGCCACAGCCTCCCTCAGCCGGGCTGCCTCCTCGGCCGACAGGAAGCGTTCACGCCCATTGTTCAGAGGCTTACGGGGGATGCCACGCGTCGGGTTCCTGTCGCTGCCCGGCACATCCCAACTGGAGCCCAGAACAAAGGATCGACCGAGCAGCACCCTCAGCTTTTCCACCGACGCCGGCGACAACCCCTTTGCCCGCTTCTCGGTCAGCCACTGGGCCACGGCCCGGCTGTTCATGTCGGTCAAGCGCGTCTTCCCCCACTTCGGGACGATATGGACGCGCATGCACATCTCGATGCTGGAGTAGGACTTCTGATCCTTAACGGACTCCAGGTGCATGGCCGCCAGTTCGCCGTAGAGCGGGATGGACTTGACCAGAGCCTTCTGCGCGCCGGGATCGCCGCCCATCACCACTTCTGAGCGGCGCTGCTGGGCATTCTTTCGGGCTGCAGCAAACGTGATGTCGTTATAGCCGCCGATCTTAAATTGCTTCTGGCGGCCGGACTGATCGGCGTAGCGCAGATAGTAGGTCTTGCCCCCGGTGGAGCGGCACTCCAGCACGAAGCCAGTAACGGTGGTGCAGTACCAGTCAGTCTTCTTCTTGCCGACCTCGCAGCCGGCATTGGTGACGAAGGCCTGAGTCAGGTGGGCTTTGGGCATGGTTGGTCTCCTTGCATGGTTGAGGATGTCAGCGGGCGAGCGCCGAGGAGCCGCGCCGGGGCGCGACGGATGGGGTGGGGTGGGGTGGACTGGAGGCGGGGCAGGCCCGCGAGGCCCCCAGAGTCGGCCGCCTGGGCAGCACGTCGAGGGCGGAGATGGTCGGGCCATTGGAAGCCCGGAGCTGGCCTCAGCGGGCCGCAGGGGTAATCGGTTTTGCCATAGAGGCGACGCCGATCAGGTGGTGGTCAGGCGAAGGACGCCGACAAGGCTCAGGCCTCTGCGGCGCTGCGATTAGGCCTTAGCAGTTCATAGGAAAGACGGCCTCGGTTGGCTGAGCGGGCCTTCCAATAGTGGTCCCGGCAATCTGCACCCGTGTAGCGCCTGAGCACGGATAGGGCACACTGGACCGGCAAACCGCACTGTCTGGCGGCAGTCTCGGCAAGGGCATTTTGGCCCTCCGAAAAGCCACCGTCGATCAGACTTAGGATTGTGATGACCAGGGTGGTTTCGTCATCCAGATTGGTGTCGCATCGGTGGTTCAGATGTCGTTGTTTCATGGGAAAATATTCCTGATGGCAGGTCATGGGGGAGCGCTTGCCGGTGAGGCCGCCCGCATGAATGATTGAGTTTGAGTTGGTGTTGAGGGGGCTGTCCCCCGCTTGCAGTCGGAGACGGAAACTCTGGTGCGAGTACCGCCCCAAATCCCCAGTTCTCCAGATCTTCACCCGGCAGCCCCGGCCGGGGTGATGGGGTTTTGGGGAATTAGGGCGTTGGGGTGGTGGTTCCCTCAGCCGGGCGATCTGTCAGCAGGTAATAGCTTCGCTTGCCTCGAGCGCCCTTGTCGTAATTCCAATGATGTCTTTCGGGATCGCTGCCGGTGTACTTGTCCAGGACTCGGTGAGCCTGGGCACGGGAGATGTCGCCATTGACTGCCATCGCCTTGACCAGCCGGTCCTGACCGACGTGACCATGGCCCTGGGCAAGGAAACTACGGATCGCCGCAATCACCTGATCGTCGTCGAGCTGCCCGGCTTCGAGGGTGTGTCCCTCCAACTCTTCCGAATAGACTGGGCGTACTGAAGCTACCTTCTCGACGTAGGTTAGGCCTTGTTCGGTTGAGTAGGCATAAGCGACCTCTTGCGGGCTGTCCGCCCTGCTCTTCTGTTGGGTAAAGCGGACGACCCGTTCAGATGCCCCTGCGCTGCCTGTCATCGGCTCAGCAACGTAAGCGGCATCGAAGTCTTCCAGGATATCCGTCGTGCCCTGGTAACGCAGGGATCCGTCGGCGTTCCGGTTCTTCGCTGTATGGCCCAGCGCTATGATGGTGCCGCCCGCCATCACATACTCCCGGCAGACATTGGCGAAGTTGCTCGAACGGGCCTTGTCCATGAGATTGGTGAACTTCTTGAGGGTGTCGATGATTACGACAGAGCCTCGAGCCGTACCGTCCTGGGTAGCCTCAATCAGCTTGTCCACGAACTGACTGGCCTTGAAGCCTTTCAGGCCGGGAGCCAGCATGTGGGCGTTCAGAAGCTCCAGTATCTCGACCTTTACGGCTAGGCCTTTCCCGCTGTCGTCAGCGTTGATGTAAAAAAGCTTGTTCGGGTCGAGCCGCCCTTCCTCGATTGCGTCTTTGATGAACCGCGTCACCAGAAGCGTCTTACCAGCGTTGGGGGGCGCATAGATGATTGTCGCCTGCCCCAAGAACATGATGCCGCCGAGCAGGGGTATGGTGTCAACAGCCCGCGCATGAAGCTTGGCGGCGTCCCCTCTCAGGCTGTGCTGAACGAGTGGATTGAGTCTCTCTGCCGGGGGCTTGGGTGGCTCTTTATCCGGCTCTTCAGGGGGTGGTTTAGGGGGTAGAACCATCGCTCGATCTCCTTGTCTTTGTGATCAATGAGCGTGTTCTGACCAGCCAATTTCGGCCTGTAAATGGGGGCAAATTGGTGGTTTTACGGGAGCGAGATGTGTTTCCTAGCGGAAGACACTTCCACCAGGACCTTGCCAAAATAGTGGGTAAAATTAAATTTTGTTTAGGTTGGGAGGAGGGTGCTTTTGTGAGTGAGGAAACGAGTGTGACGGTGAAAAAGCGTGAGGATCGGACCGAGTTCGGTGGTCTTCGCGTCGTTTGGCTGGAGGCCTTCGTCAAATCTGTGGAGGCCAAATCAAGGGTAGTGGCAGCCGCCCAGATGGGCGTCGATCAGGCGACCGTAACGAAACACATCGGAAAACTTGAAAAGTGGCTGGGCCGAGGGTGCATCCGCCCACTAATCAGTGACAATGTGTGGCCGGTGCATTTGACAGCCGACGGTAAGGATTTCCTGCCGGATGCTGTGAAAGTGCTGAAGATTCTTCGCGAAGCACGTATCCCTCCGTTGAATGAGCTTGATGCTAATCCCTCGGTTGAAACCGCCGGGGCACCTCCGTCCGACATCGTCTAGGAAGAAGCTTGATAGGAGAGCCAAACCTCGCTGGCCCGGCCTCCCACCAATCAGCATGATCTCAGTGCGGCGCGTTTAGATACCTTTCCGATGACCTGTTCCGCCTTCGTCGCGCTAGCACCACCGCAATCCCGAAGGTCGTCATGGCGACGATACAGGCGATCGGCTGAGCCACCGTCAGGGCGGACAGGGTGAGGGTGCCCAGGAACACCAGCGTCTGTTTAGGCCGGGTGATGAAGCTGACGACTAGCCCCAAGACTACCGATGCGATCAGGACGATCGCGACTGCCCTGAGAACGGCCAACCCCACGCATAGGATGACCAGCAGGAGAAACCGGTCCATCATCGGCCGCCCACCTCGGTCCAGAAGTGGGCGAGGCAGAGATAGTGGATGCCAAGTTCGGTGCCTGGGCCGTTCTCGACCAAGATCACGGTGTCCCGCCCACACCGGCCCCGGTAGACGATCTCAAACCATAGGCCGTGATCTTCCAGGGTGTCGTACTTGGGCTCCTCCGCATCGTCGCCAGTGATCGGAAAGCCAGCGGCGGTGTTAATCACGTAGGCGGTGTCGCCGCCCTGGACGACGAGGATCCGGGTGTCCTCGCTTACGTGTGACGGATGATCCGCGTAGGCCTGCCATCCACGGTGAGCGATCAGGGTGCGCAGGTCTTCTTCTAAGTCGGGATCGCTGATGACGCCGGCGACGTCGGCGATGGTGTTCATGGAGAGCAAGGGGATGGCGTCCTTCAGGCACAAAAAAGCCCTCGCGACAGGGTGTCGGAGGGCGCGGGTCGGATGGGTGATTGAGGCTCAGTCGGCGTGGGAGGTCGGAGAACGGTCGGCAACACCCAGGCAGTTGAAGCGGAGGGTGTCGTTGGTTTCGGGGTGGTCGGCCACGAAGACCAGCATCCCGAAGTCGTCGGTTAGGACGTAGGCCAACTCGAACCACGAACCGTGGTCGTTGAACCACTCCCAACCGGGTTGGTCGGCCTGGTCCCAGCAGATGGGGAAGCCTAAGGCATCATGTATGGTCTCAGGTGGATCACTCGGCTGCACGACGACGATCTGGAGGATTTCGCCAAGGGGGCGGCGACGGTCGGTGTCCACCTGCCAGACACGAAGTCCGATCAGGGCGCGCAGGGCAGGGTCGAGGCTAGGGTCTGTGAGCGCCGCCGTAACGGCGTCACGGTCGTTCAGGGAGAGCATGGTCTGGATGTCCTTTCGGGGCATGAAAAAACCCCCGCAGCTGAGGGCCACGGGGGTCGGTGATGGTTGGGGTTTTGGAAGGCGTCAGGTCGTCCTAGTGAACGGCCTTGAAGTCGATGACGCGCATCGGGTTTTCAGGCTGCTGACTGAGGGAAGGGACGTTGGTGTCCTGCCCCTGCCAGCGACCCGGTAAGGCACCACTTACCGTGCTGAAGGGACGCTCGGCGAAAGAGCGCCTGCCGCCTGGTTGAGCCGGTCCTTCAAGCGCTTTGAACGGGTGATCCCAGACAGGGGCATGGTGCCGCTGTGAGAGACGGTGAAATAGAAGCCGTCCTGCACGGTGCCGTCAGCCTTCCGGCCCCTGGAGGGAACCATCGTGCCGACGATCTGGTGGCTGTCGAACAGGAACTTGATCGTGGCCTGATACCCCTTGTTCGGATGCTCAACGCGCACGATCGGGCTGGTACCGAACTCGACGTTCATGGCGTCCACCAGGATCTGATCGGCCTGAGCTTCGGTGATCAGATAGACGGGTTCGCTCTGGCTGACATAGGTGCCGGGCGTCCGTGCTGGTGCAGAAGCGCAGCCACCGATGGCGAGCGCGGCAGCGGCGAGGGCGGCATAGACGAGGCGCTTCATTTGGTGATGCCTTTTGCCGATTGAGCCCTGTCCACGCGCTTCCTCTGGCGGGTTGCCACGTAGACGCCGCCGAAGGTCGCAATCCCGACCGTGCCCCAAAGAAGGATGGAGCCGTAACGGCTGACCTTCCTCTCGTTTTCTGGATAGCTCAGGGTGTCTTGCAGCCTTTGATCTCTAGAATTCGGGTCAATGGAAAGAGACGTTGCCTCGACGCTGGCGTAGAACCGTTGGAGTGGTATGTAGGCTTGCAGAAACAAGCTTGTGACAATCACGTAGAATGCAGCCACCGCTGCCAGCCCGATGCGGGCGGTATTACTATTCATCTGATACGATCTCATTGTGTGTTGAGACGCGCAGTTATTTGCACATCATATAAGATGCCGAGTTTTGCGCTCGGCGCGGTATCAGGCTGTGTTGTTGCTTGTGTTCGCTCCGCACGATGCGGCAGCGGTCTCCCCAGACCGAATAACCGAATCTGGGATATCCCGATTTAGGTTTTAGCGAAAGCGTCTCACCGATCAGGGGCGCGCGTTGCCGTCATCGATTTTCACGCAGCGGCACCAGGAGTTGATCAGCTTCCTCGCTTCGACGCGGAACGCGGCTGGGGTCACTCAGGTCGAGCTAGCAGACCGACTGGGAAAGCCGCAGAGCTTCGTGTCGAAGGTGGAGCGAGGCGAGCGGCGTCTAGACGTGATTGAGTTCTGTCAGGTCGCCGAGGCGCTCGGATGTGGTCCGGCGAAGCTGCTCCAAGAGTTTGTCGATTCCACGCGTCAACTAGACCGTGCAGGGCTTCCATGAAGGTCGCCGACGATTCCTCGTGGCGGAGCCCGCCATAGGTCGGCTATCCCCTTCCAGGTCACATCAGGGAAACAGGTGAGAGTTGAATCTCTTCAATCGGAAGACCCTAAAGCGCGTCATCAAGCCGGCACCGATTCCGGCGTCGCACTTGTCGGTACTTGAAGGCTGGGCCGAGTTAATTCGCACTGGCCGCGTCTACACCCACAAAGAAACGGCGCTCCGCGAAGACTTTACGTCAGAGATCGTCAAAGGAGTCCTTGGCTATAAGGGGCCGGCGAGCGGGGCTGCCTACACATTGGCGGCTGAGCAATCGATCCTGCGAGGCAGTGTCGATCTGGCTTTGGGACATTTCGGAGAAAAGATCCCCGAAATCCTTGCACCATTCGAACTGAAGGGGGCCGATACCCGCGACCTTGATGCGATTATGCCGGGGAGAAACAAAACCCCAGTTCAACAGGCGTGGGAGTACGCCATGAACGCGAGGGGGGTGAAGTGGGTCATTGTCTCGAACATGGTCGAGCTACGTCTCTATGGCTTCGGCGAAGGTACCATCGCCTATGAGGTTTTCCATCTCGACCGGCTGACAGAACCAGAAGAGTACGCCCGGCTCATGTTGCTTTTGTCGGCGGGCAGACTGCTCTCGGGCGGCACCCTGGACCTTTTGAAACAAAGTCGGGAGGAAGACCGGGATATCACCGACAGCCTCTACCGGGACTACAAGTCTCTACGTCTGAAGCTCATTGGTGCTGTCCAGGCGGCAGACCCGGCGATCGCTGCTCTAGACTCGATAGCCGTCGCGCAGAAAATCTTGGATCGCGTCCTGTTCATCGCGTTCGCCGAAGACACCGGCCTCCTACCGTACAACACACTGTCTCAGGCGTTCGTCGATCGGGACCCGTACAATCCTCGCCCGGTCTGGGATAACTTTCGAGGCTTGTTCAACGCCATCGACAAAGGCAGCGATGCCCTGAAAATCCCCCGTTATAATGGCGGGCTCTTTCGGCAGGACGACACAATCGACGCCTTGGCCCTGCCCGACGAGGTCTGCGAAGGGTTCAAGGCGCTCGGCGAATATGATTTCGCCTCCGAGGTCTCGGTCACCGTCCTCGGCCACATCTTTGAACAATCTATTGCGGACGTTGAACGCCTCCAGGCGCAAGCTCGGGGCGAGGAAGCCGAGGAAGTTCGGGCCACCGGCACCACCGGCCGGCGCAAGCGTGACGGTGTGGTCTACACCCCCGACTATATCGCTCGGTTCATTGTGGCCGAGACGCTTGGGCGGCACCTCGAAGAAGCCTTCGCCACCATTGTGCGCGCCTACGCCAAAGCGGGGGCTGATCTGTCTGATTATGCCACCATACCGTGGCGTCGGAAGTCGGCGGAATTGGAGGCATGGCAAGCCTACCGCGAGCGGCTGAAGTCGCTGCGCATCGTAGATCCCGCCTGTGGTTCGGGTGTGTTCCTCATCATGGCCTTCGACTTCCTGAAAGCCGAGCTGACTCGCGTCAACGACAAGATCAAAGATCTTCTGCCCAAGGCAGAACACTACGGCGATCTGTTAGAGTATGTGCCGGACAGCGATATCCTGACGAACAACCTGTTCGGTGTCGATGTGAATGTCGAAAGCGTCGAGATCGCCAAGCTGTCACTCTGGATCAAAACCGCCCGACGCGGGAAGGTCTTAGATAGCTTGGACGCCAGTCTGCGGGTGGGCGACAGCCTAATCGAGGACAGCAACTTTGCGTATCTTGATCACGCCTTCAGGTGGGAAACCGCATTCCCAAGCGTATTTGCCGAGGGCGGCTTCGACGTGGTCCTGGGAAATCCCCCCTATGTCCGCATGGAGCTTCTGAAGACATTAAAGCCCTATCTTGAAAAGAGATATGAGGTGGTTTCGGATCGGGCTGATCTCTATTGCTATTTCTACGAGCGCGGCCTCCGGCTCCTCAAGCCTGGGGGGCGCTTAGGCTACATATCGTCATCGACGTTTCTCCGAAATGGATCTGGGCGGCCATTACGAGATTACTTGTCTAAGAAATCGACTATTGAATCGATCGTAGACTTCGGCGATCTGCAGATATTTGATGGAGTCGCGACTTTGCCGATCATTTTGACGGCACGTCGTGGGGCCGCCCCTAGTGGTCACGAGCTGAAGTTTTGGCAGTTAGAAGCTGTTCCCGAGACCAACTTCCAGGCCGCTTGGGAAAAGGCGGCCGGAGCATATCCGCAGGCGGCCTTGAGTTCTGGTCCGTGGGAGTTGGAAAACACAACACTCAGATCTTTGAGAGACAAAATCCGAGGGGGCCGAAAGACCCTGAAGGAGGTTTATGGCGCTCCCCTATACGGCATCAAGACGGGTCTAAATCGCGCGTTTGTCATCCCCAACGAAATTAAAGAACGCCTCTGCGCTAAGGACCCCAATTCTGCTGATCTACTAAAACCCTTCCTAGAAGGCAAAGATCTGAAGCGATGGAGGGCAGAACCTCGTGGCCTTTGGCTCATCTACATCCCAAAGGGGCGGATCGACATTAATGATTATCCTGCCATTCGCGAATGGCTTTGGCCCTTCAAGGAGGAGCTGGAGAAGCGCGCTACTAAGCAAGCGTGGTTTGAGCTCCAGCAGGCGCAAGACGCGTACGTCTCTAATTTTGAAAGCCGGAAGATTATATACGCCGAATTCAATCGGAGATATTTCAGCTTCGCTAGTTCGGATACCTATTTCAACAATAAGATATTCATGAGCGCCAGCGGAGACGCGTCGCTTTTATCTCTTCTACAATCTTCTGTGTACTGGTTTCTCCTGATCTCAATGGCACCCCAAGTTATCGGAGGCTCACGAGAGCTTCGATCGCAATATGTCGAGACTATGCCAATTCCTATGTGGACGACCACATCTCAGTCGGAGCTAGCGAGACTGGGGGAGAAAGCGACAGCAACCGCTGACGCCCGACTCAGCCTACAAATCGCCCTCACGCGCAGAATTTCAGACCTTTGCCCGGCGGGGAGAGACGCCAAGCTCACATCCCGGCTCCAGGAATGGTGGACCCTGCCCGACTTCTCCGCCTTCAGAGCGGAGGTGAAGAAGGCGTTCAAAGCCGACATTCCGTTAGCCGACCGTTCCGCTTGGGAAGACTGGATCAATCGCGACCGTGGCGAGATCGCCCGTCTGTCTGCTGAAATTACCCAGGCTGAAGCTCAGATCGACAACATCGTCTACGGTCTTTTCAACCTGACCTCCGATGAAATCGCGCTGTTGGAAAGCGTAGTTTCTCGGTAGCGCTTCCGTAGAACGTCACTATATTTCTTGGAGATACGGCTAAGATTAGCTCGCCCTTGAAGCGGATCCTCAAGTTGCCTCCAGACCAGCACCTTCGCACGGTCCTTGCGCGCCACAGCATTGATACCGGCCCCAACTCAGCCGTGAGGGGTGTTCAAGCCACCCTCTTACCACTTATCGTGCGCTGGAGCGGAGCTTCCCTCGTTGATGTCAAAACCAGCGGTTCTTTCGCCAAAGGCACAGCGGTGCGAGGCGGCACAGATGTCGACCTCTTTATCTCGTTAAGTTCGTCCCTCCAGACGCCGTTGAAAGAGATATATGAGACGCTGAATGCTGCCGTGACGGTCGGTGGATACGTCGCCCGCCGACAGAATGTTTCGGTTGGTTTGACTGTTGGACATTGGAAGGTCGATCTTACTCCCGGTCGAAGGCAGGATCAGTTCGGCAACTACCATAGTCTTTGGAGTACCAAGACCGGTAGTTGGCTTCAAACAAACATCGCCGAGCATTGTCGCGTTGTCTCTGGCTCAGGCCGCCTGGATGAAATCCGTCTGATCAAAATCTGGCGCAATCGGTATGGGCTCGATTTTCCGTCGTTCTACCTCGAACTGTTTGTCATTGAGGCATTGAAAGGCGCGCGTATCGGCAACCTTCAGCAGAACATCGTTACGATCCTGGAAGCTATCCGCGACAAGATTGCGGTCTGGCGGTTCGCCGACCCGGCGAACACCAACAACATCGTTTCTGATACCGTCACCGCCGGCGGTAAATCGAATCTATCTGCGGCAGCTCGAAACGCTCTGGCGAGCCAATGGACAACGGTGTTTCAATGAGCAGTTGGTCGATTCAGGAAATTTTCGCCGACTTTCACAAGAAAATGCAAGGAGAATTGGAATCGGCCCGGAAACTTGGCCACCCAACTGACAAGGGGGACGCAAGTGAACAGGTCTGGATTGATGTCCTGAACGCCTATCTTCCGAAACGATACGAGGCCCGAAAAGGGTTTGTCGTAGACAGTACAGGAACTTTCAGTACGCAGATCGACGTAATCATTCATGATCGCCAATATTCGCCCTTCGTCTTTACCTTCAAGGGTACGGACGTTGTGCCTGCCGAGAGCATCTATGCCGTCTTCGAGGCGAAGCAAGAAACCACCGCCGAACACATACGATATGCGAAGGAGAAGGCCGCTTCTGTGCGCGCGTTAAAGCGCACGAGTCTGGGCACGCAGACCATCAATGGGCCTTCGCCGGTAAAGCCACTCCACCACATTCTCAGCGGCTTGCTTACCCTGAGTTCGAGCTGGAGACCGGCGCTTGGAAAGACCTTTTCTGACCATCTAGATAGGGTGGTGGATCATGGCGCGTTGGATATCGGGTGTGTCGCCGATGCAGGATGGTTCAAACGTTTACCGGATGGCGATTTTGAGGTTCACGAGGCCGACAAAGCCGCCACACGTTTTCTGTTCGAGCTGATGGCTCAGCTTCAAGCTATCGGTACCGTACCGGTCATCGATGTGCGCGCATATACTGCGATGATCGATTGAGGCAGGCCGGCGGCCTTTAGTCTCCTGACCCTCGGACTGCTCTTGTTGCCAACACATTCAGGCGGTCCGCTTAACCCGCTTCCCACTTGGTCCCCACCAAACTGCCGAGCAGAATAGCCTCCACTATACAGGCTGGGCGGTCCCTCATGACAGTAGCTCTGGAACGTTGGTGCCGCTCAGGCGACTCGAACGCGCGCCCCCGCATTACAAGTGACCCCTTGAAGCTAAAGGCACTCTAGCGTGGGAACAGGGTATGGACTGGGATTTGCGCGCTTTCGCGCGCTCCCGTCGTCCGCCCCTACTGGAAGTGGTGGTGCCGCTTAGGTGACTCGAACACCTGACCCCATCATTACGAATGATGTGCTCTACCGGCTGAGCTAAAGCGGCCCGGTTGCGACGGACGAAGCAGTCCGCGCGAGACGGGGTCTTTATACGGCCGCATCGCGCTTGCCAAGCGCCGCTTTCAAGATCGTGAGCAATGTCGCTTCGTCGGGCGTTTGGGCCACGGCCGGCGTCAGGCCCAGGGCGACCAGCGGGGCGGCGGCGGCGGCTGAAATGCAGACCGTGACGGCGTGGGACAGCCGGGCGACGCCTTGTTCGGCCAGGATCTTCGCCGCGCGGGGAGAGTGGATCAGGATCGCGTCGAATATCGTGGGTGCGGTGACGGTCGTGGGTCTGGCGCGATAGACGATCAAGGGCTGGACCGAGAGGTTGCGGGCGTCGGCTGCCGTCAGGGCGGCGTCGAAGTCGCCGGCGGGGGTTTCGGCCTGCGGAACCAGCACGACGCCGTCGCTCAGTTCGGAGCCGATCAGGCGGGCGAGAGCGTGGAGGTCGCCGGAGGCGGAGCGGACGTCGGCGAAGCCGGCGTCGCAGGCGGCCCGGGCGGTCGCATCGCCCACGGCGAAGACCGGGGGGCCGCGTTCGCGGGTCAGGGCGGCGAAGGCGGCGACGCCGTTGATGCTGGTGAAGGCCAAGGCGGCGAACGGGGCCAGGTCGGGGATTGGCGGGGTCAGGTTTTCGATCGCAAGCAGGGGGGCGATGATCGGCTCAAAGCCCATGGCTCGCAGCCGTGCGGCGGTGCGCGAGGCGCCGGGTTCGGCGCGGGTGACCCAGATGCGGGCGGGCTTGGCTTCAGCGTCGGGGGCGGTCATCCGTCCAGGGTCGCTGGATCGACCTCCTGATCGCCGGCCCAGGCGTGGACCTCGCCGCCCAGACGCTGGCCCAGGGCGCGGGCGTCGGCTTCGGTGGGTTGGGCTAGGTCGCCGACACGGCGCCAGCGGGCGGAACCGTCGGGGCTGAGCATTTCGGTGGTCAGGTGCAGCGCATCGTTGGCGATCAGGGCATAGGCGCCGACGGCGGTGCGGCACGACCCCTCCAGCGCCGTCATGGCCCCGCGCTCGGCGGCGACGGCGATGGCGGTCTCGGGGTGGTTCAGGGCGGCGACCCAATGAGCATTCAGGGGGGCGTCGATGTCGGCGGCGCGCGTCTGAATGGCCAAAGCGCCCTGGCCCGGCGCGGGCAGGAAGGCGTCTAGCGACAGTTTCTCGCGGATGTGTTCGGTCACGCCCAGCCGCGCCATGCCTGAGACGGCCAGCAGAATGGCGTCGAAATCGCCCTCGGCCGCGCGACGCAGGCGGGTGTCGATGTTGCCGCGCAGCATCTCGACCTTCAGATCGGGCCGCAGGGCCAGGGCCTGGGCCTGGCGACGCAGGCTGGCGGTGCCCAGGCGCGCGCCGAAGGGCAGGGCGTCGAAACTGTCGAAGTCGCGGCTGATGAAGGCGTCGCGCGCGTCCTCGCGTTCGGGGATGGCGGCGATGCACAGGCCATCGGGCTGTTCGGCGGGGACGTCCTTCATCGAATGGATGGCGATGTCGATCCGGCCGGCCAGCAGCGCCTCCTCGATCTCCTTGGTGAACAGGGCCTTGCCGCCGACCTCCAGCAGGCGGCGGTCCTGGATGCGGTCGCCGGTGGTGACGATCTCGACCAGGGGGATGGCGGTCTCGATCTCGGCCTCGGGCACGTTCAGGGCGCGGCCGATGGCGCGCTGCATCATGCCAGATTGGGCCAGGGCCAGCTTGGAGCGCCGGGTGCCGATGCGGAGAGGAAAGGTCATGAGCGTTGCGCACCGGTCGCCGGGTCGCTACCTCGACCCGATGGAGAGTTCCGCCGACTATAGCAGCCGCGCCCATGCGGCAACTGGACGGGATGTCCGGGCGCTGACGGTGCTGGGCTTGGAAACCAGTTGCGACGAGACCGCCGCCTCGGTCGTGCGCCTGCACCCTTCTGAAATGGGCGGCCGGGCCGAGGTCTTGTCCTCCGTGGTTCACAGCCAGATCGACGACCATGCGGCCTATGGCGGCGTGGTGCCCGAGATCGCTGCGCGCAGCCATGTCGAGATGATCGCCGAGGTCACGCGCCGCGCGATGGCCGAGGTGGACATGGGCTATGACGGGCTGGACGGGATCGCGGCAACGGCCGGGCCGGGTCTGGTCGGCGGGGTCATGGTGGGCCTCAGCTTCGGCAAAGCGGCGGCCTTGGCGCGCGGACTGCCCCTGGTGGCGGTCAATCATCTGGAAGGCCATGCGGTGTCGGCGCGGTTGGGAGCGGAGGTCGCCTATCCCTTCCTGCTGCTCCTGGTGTCGGGCGGTCATTGTCAGCTGCTGGAGGTGCGCGGCATCGGCGACATGAGCCGGATCGGCGCCACCATCGACGATGCGGCGGGCGAAGCCTTCGACAAGATCGCCAAGGCCCTGGGCCTGGGTTATCCGGGCGGGCCGGCGCTGGAGCGGCTGGCGGCGCAGGGCGATGGATCGAAGATCGACCTGCCGCGCGCGCTTCTGGGCCGCAAGGACTGCGACTTTTCGTTCTCGGGCCTGAAGACGGCAGCCTTCCGCATCGCCCAGACCTGCGAGACCGATCAAGACAAGGCCGATCTGGCCGACGCGGTTCAGAACGCCATCGCGCGACAGCTGTCGGATCGGTCCGAGCGGGCGCTGGCGGCCTATGCTGAAACCCACGACCATCGGCTGTTCGTGGTCGCGGGCGGGGTCGCCGCCAACAAGACCATCCGCGCCACACTGGAGGCGACGGCGGCGAAACACGGCTTCGACTTCCTGGCGCCGCCCATGGCCTATTGCACCGACAATGCGGCGATGATCGCCCTGGCGGGGGCCGAGCGGCTGGCCCTGGGTCTGACCAGCGACATCGATGTCGTCGCACGACCGCGATGGCCGCTGGACGAAGCGCGCGCCTTGGCCGATCCTTCGCATAAGCCGGGCCGCAAAGGCGCCAAGGCGTGAAAGATAGAAGAGCCTCGGGAGGGCGTATGGAATTCCGCACGGCAGGGGTCATCGGCGCGGGCGCCTGGGGCACCGCCCTGGCGCAGGTCTGCGTCCGGGCAGGCCTCGACACGACGCTGCAGGCGCGAGAGCAGAAGCTGGTCGAGACGCTGCGGGCGACGCGGGCCAACGACCTGTATCTGCCCGGCGTGCCGTTGGCGGACGAACTGAAGTTCACGGCCGACCTGGCCGACCTGGCCGACTGCGACGTGATCCTGGCGGTGCCGCCGGCCCAGCATATGCGCGCCACTCTGACGGCCTTTGCGCCCCATCACCGCCCCGGCGTGCCGGTGGTGCTGTGCTCTAAGGGGGTCGAGCGCGGCACGATGAAGCTGATGACCGAGGTGCTGGCCGAGACCCTGCCGAATGCGCCCGCCGCCGTCCTGTCCGGCCCCAGTTTCGCGGGCGAGGTGTCGCGCGGCCTGCCGACGGCCGTCACCCTGGCCTGCGCCGATGCGGCGCTGGGCCAGGCGCTGTTGAACACCCTGTCGGCGCCGGGTTTCCGGCCCTATCTGGCGACCGATCTGGTGGGCGCCGAGGCGGGCGGGGCGCTGAAGAATGTGCTGGCCATCGCCTGCGGCATTTCCGAGGGACGACAGTTGGGGCGCAGCGCCCACGCCGCCCTGATCACGCGCGGCTTTGCGGAAATGACCCGCCTCGCCGTCGCCATGGGCGGTCAGGCCGAGACGGTGGCGGGCCTGTGCGGTCTGGGCGATCTGGTCCTGACCTGCTCCAGCCCCCAGTCGCGCAACATGAGCCTGGGTCTGGCCCTGGGCCAGGGGCAGACGGTGGAACAGGCCCTGGTCGGCAAACGGTCGGTGGCCGAAGGTTATGAGAGCGCGCCGGCCGTGCGCGAACTGGCCGCGCGCCTGGGCGTCGAAATCCCGATCTCCGAAGGCGTCGCCGCCCTGCTGGCCGGCGAGATCGACGTGGACGGCCTGATCGACGGCCTGCTGTCGCGTCCGCTGAAGGCCGAGCGTGTCTGAGGAGGCCCCGGCCGAGCGCCAGCGGGTCTGGAAGACGCCGCCCGGCGTGGCCCTGTGCGCCGAGGGCGACATCGCCGATCCCGGCTCGCGCGGCTTCGTGCTTCAGATCGGCGAGGCCTTCTTCCACGGCTTCGTGGTCAGGAAGGACGGTCAGGTCGCCGGCTGGGTCGACCGCTGCCCCCATGCGGGCTTTCCCATCGCCATGGAGATCGACCGCTATCTGACGCCCGACGGGTCGCTGATCCTGTGCGGCTGGCACGGGGCGGTGTTCGAGCCGCTGACCGGCGAGTGCAAGGGCGGCCCCTGCGCGGGCGGGCGGCTGACGCCCTGGCCCGTGGCGGCGACGGGCGGGATCGTCAGGACGGCCTGAGGCCGATCAGCGCGCCAGCTTTCCCTTGGCCTTGGCGGCGCTGAAGACGACCTGCGGGTCCGGCTTCTTCACCTCGACGCTGGCGTGTTTCAGGATCGACAGGATGTAGCGCCCGATGTTCAGCCGCGCCGTCTTCTTGTCATCGGTGGCCACGACGAACCAAGGCGCGAAGGGGCGATCCGTCTCGTCCAGCATGCGGTCGCGGGCGTCGGAATAGGCGTCGAACCGCGCCTCGGCCTCGGCGTCCAGCGACGACAGCTTGAACTTCTTCAGCGGGTCGGTGCGGCGTTCCTTCAGCCGTTTGGCCTGTTCCTCGCGCGAGATGTCCAGCCAGATCTTGATCAGGATGATCCCGTCGTCGGTCAGCATCCGCTCGAAGCGCGGGGCGTCGGTCATGAACTGGGCGTACTGCTCGGGCTTGCAGTATCCCATCACCGGCTCGACCCCGGCCCGGTTGTACCAGGACCGGTTGAAGATCACCGTCTCGCCCGCCGCCGGCAGGTGCGGGACATAGCGCTGGAAATACCACTGGCTGGCTTCGCGGTCGCTGGGCTTGGGCAGGGCGATGACGCGGGTCTGGCGCGGCGACATGTGTTCGGTCAGCCGCTTGATGGCGCCGTCCTTGCCGGCGGTGTCGCGACCCTCCAGCACGATGACCACGCGCGAGCCGTGTTCGATGCTCCAGGCCTGGCTCTGGACGATAGCCAGCTGGATCTGCTCCAGCTCGGCGTCATAGGCGTCTGATTTCTTTCCCATCACGAGAGAGTGGGCCGGATGCGGGATCGGGGCAAGCGGCGCGAGATTACGATCTTCTCATGCGACGCCGCGCGGTTTCGGACTAGGGTCGGAGACTTGCAGGAGGAGGGATCGCATGACGCTGAACCGTCGAAACGTCATGGCTGCCGGCGCCGCAGCCGCCTTGTTGGGCGCCCGACCGGCTGCGGCGCGGACTGCGGCGGCTTATGACGCCGCCCTGGACGCGGCCTTCGCCGCCCAGGCCCCGGTCGCTCTGGCGGGCGGAGTGGTGACGCGCGAGGGGCTGGCCTGGTCCGGGGTCCGGGGCGTGCGCCGGTTCGGCGGGAACGATGCGGCGACGCTCGATGACCGCTGGCATTTTGGGTCGAACACCAAGGCGATGACGGCGGCCCTGTTCGCGCGGTTGGTCGAACAAGGCCGAACCCAATGGGATGCGCCTCTGGGCGAACTGTTTCCCGGCATGACGATCGATCCAGGCTGGGATGGAACGACCATGCGCGACTTCATGGGCCACCGGGCCGGGGTCAAGGACGCGGCCGCCCTGGGCATGGTCTTCTTCATGACGGCGCGAGACGATCCGCGATCCCTGCCCGAACAGCGGGCGGCCGTCGTCGAGCGGGTGCTGGGCGCACCGCCGAGCGGACCCAAGGGCGTCTATGAATACAGCAACGCCGACTACATGATCGTCGGCGCCGCCATCGAAAGGATCACCGACGCACCTTGGGAAGAGGCGATGCGAGCCGAGGTCTATGGCCCATTGGGTCTGACGACCGGCGGGTTCGGCGCGCCGGTCCACAATGCGACGGGCGGCGCCAATGCCTGGGGACACAGAGGCGCCGGGGCCGGGCGGATCGTCATGGACCCCGCCGATCCGGGCGCGGACAACCCGCTGGTCCTCGGGCCTGCGGGCACGTCGCACATGACGCTGGCGGACTATGCGAAATGGCTGGGCGTCTTTCTGAACGACGGAGCGGGCTGGCTGAAATCCGAAACGGTCGCGACGCTCGCCGCCCCGTTGGCGGGCGAGGGAACGCCCTATGGGCTGGGCTGGATCGTTCTGCCGGCAAAAGCATGGTCCAGGGGGCCGATCCTGACCCACGATGGGTCGAACACCCTGTGGTATGCGACGGCCGTCGTGGCGCAGGGTCTCGGCGCGGCCTTCATCGGCCTGACCAACCAGGGCGACGGGGCGGCGGCGACCGGACTGATGCCGGGGTTGGTCCGCGCTTTCGAGGCGGGGTGAACGTATCGCGCCCGGCGGCGTTTGCCAGCGGGGCCGTTTGCGGCCCGTGACGGGGCGGAATGAAGCGCGATCTGGCGGACATGTGGAATCTGGTGTGGGAGCTCGCGCTGATGGTCTGCGCGGGCTTTGCACTGTTGAACGTCTTCGCTCCGGCGCAGGACCTGCCGTGGAAGCCGCTGGATCTGGATCGACCCCTGGGACGGGCCACGACGGCCAAAGTCGCCGCCTTCGACGTGCCGACCGCCGCCTCGCCCCAGGCGGTGAACAGCGCGACGGAGGCCTGCATGCAGGCCTTGCGCAATGCGGGGGTTCAGGTCGAACGGGCGGTCGACCGGGACGACGGCGGCTTCTGCGTGGTGCGCGGGGCGGTGCGGATCACGGGCGGCGAGGTGACGCCCCTGGCGCCCGCCGGCGTCGTCATGCAATGCCCCTTGGCGGTGCGCTACGTCATCTGGGACCGACAGGTGCTGCGGCCGGCGTCGCGCGACATCCTGGGTTCGGCCCCGGCGCGGGTCGAGAACTACGGCACCTATTCGTGCCGCCGCATCTATGGCTCGCAGGACGATCAGGAACGGCCCAGCGAACACGCCAAGGCCAATGCGCTGGATGTCGCAGGCATCACCTTGAAGGACGGACGGACCGTCAGTGTGCTGAACGACTGGCGGGGCGATGGTCCTGCGGGCGAGCCGGGCTCGCGCTTCCTGCATGCCGTTCGCGACGGCGCGTGCCGTCTGTTCTCGACGGTTCTGACGCCCGACTACAACGCCGCCCACGCCAACCATCTGCACATCGACGGCGCCGCGCGGGGCATCTGTCGTTAATCCTGAATGGGGCCAGCGCGAATCGCTTTGCTGTTGACCGCCTCGAAAAGCCGGGTGACAACATCGGTACAGTCCGGATTTTACGTGGGGTCCATACCCGCGTTTCGCTCCTTCGCCTGAACGAGCTGTCCAGAGGACTGTCGGGTCACCCCAAGGGGGATCCGCCTGGAAAAGCGCGTTTACGGAGACGCAGACATGGCGACCGGCACGGTCAAGTGGTTCAACCCCACCAAGGGCTTCGGCTTCATCCAGCCCGATGGCGGCGGAACAGACGTGTTCGTTCACGTCACCGCCGTTCAGAAGGCAGGACTTCAGGGTCTCGATGAGAACGCCAAGGTCGAATACGAGCTGGAAAACCAGCGCGGCAAGACTTCGGCGATCGATCTCAAGCTTCTCTGAGTCGATCAGCCTTCAAGGCTTAGGGACGGGCGCGGGAGTTTCGGCTTCCGCGCCTGTTTTCTTTTTTGCTTGGGCTATCGCGCTTCGCGCGACTTGAACGCATCGTTCCCGGCTACCGCGCTTCGCGCTACTTGAGCCCGTTCGGCGCCTCTGCGGCGGTGACCGTCTTCACCCGCTGCGACCGCTGCGCCATCATGATCGCCCCCAGCACCAGGGCGCCGCCCAGGGCCTGGATCGGCGTCAGGGTCTCGCCGAAGATCCACCAGCCCAGCAAACCCGCGACCACCGGCTGGATCAGGATGGTGACGGCCGTAACCGAGGCCGGCAGCTTGCCCAGCGCCCAGGCCACGCCGCCCTGACCGAAGACGTGCATGACCCCCATGGCGATACAGGCGGCCCAGCCGGCCGGCCCTGCGGGAATGATGTCCTCGCCCAGCGCCAGGGCGACGATCAGCAGAAGGGGCGCGCCCAGCAATGTGGCCCAGAAGGTGACGCGCATGGCGCCGGCCGTGCGCCGCGCCGCCTTCACCGCCAGGAAATAGCCCGAATACCAGACCGCCACCGACAGAGAGAAGGCGTCACCCAGCGGCGGATTGGTCCCCTGTCCGCCGTCCGCCCCCGCCGCCATCGCAAAGGCGCCGCCCATGGCCAACGCCAGGGCCAGCAGGAACAGCCGGTGCGGCCTTTCCTTCAGCACGAACCAGCCGAACAGGGTGACGACGACCGGCGTCAGATTGCACAGCACCGTCGCATTGGCGACCGAAGTCATGACGATGCCGTAGTGCCAGAAGCTGAGATCCAGGGCGAAGAACAGGCCCGCCAGCAGCGCCCATTTCGACGGGGTCGCGATCCCGCCGGGCTCACGCGCCGCCAGGATGCTCAGCAGCGGCAGGGCGAACAGGAAGCGCCAGAAGCCCGCCGCCGCCGGCCCCGTCTCGGTCAACCGCACCAGAATGGGCGCCAGGCCCAGCACACAGGCGGCGATCAGCAGGACGATCAGGGCGAAGGCGCGAGGCGAGACACGCGAAACAAGGGCGGACATGGCGCGGCTCTTACGCCGCCCTGCGGCGTCACGCCACAGGGCGTGCGATCAGATCAGCGGATCGATGCGCGCCTTGACCGTCACGGCCAGGCCCGGCGCCCGGTCCAGATAGTCGATGGTGCCGTCCAGCTGTACCACCAGGCTCTGGATCATCATTGAGCCAAAACCCTTGCCCGCCAGATGGCCGCCGGCCCCTTCGTCCTCGACCGACAGGCGGAAGTTGGCGCCCTGGTCTTCCATGATGATGCGAAGCGGACCGGGCTTGCCGTTATAGGCGTATTTCTGGGCGTTTATGATCAGTTCGGTCAGGATCAGGCCGATGGTGACCGCCCGCCCGGCATCGACGCAGACCGGGTCCAGATCCGTCTCGATCACGGCGGTCCAGTCCGGCCCCATGCTGGAGCTGAGGTCCACGATCAGGTCCCCGATGTAGCGCGCCATGTCGATGGAAGCGACCTGGTCGCCGAGATACAGCCGGCTGTGCACCGCCGAGACGGCGCGCACGCGACGCCGCGCCTCGTTCAAGGCCGTGGCGGCGGCGCTTCCCGTCTGCTCGCGCGCCTGAAGACCCAGGAAGCTGGACACCAGGGTCAGGCTGTTCTGGACCCGGTGGTTCACTTCGCGGATCAGATACTGCTGCTGCTCCAGCCGCAGATCACGCTCGGACAGGCGATCCTGCAGCGAGCGGTTCAGGCGGCGAAGCTGGTCGATGGCGGCATAGTCGGCCAAGGCGTCACGAAGGCGCGCGGCCGACTCGATCGCAGCGGGGCTCCAGCGGTGGGCGCGGCCGGAGACCGATTCCGACCAGCTCTCGAACGAGGCGCGCGGGGTCAGTACGGCGTTGGGGCCGGTCTTGTCGGCGGTCGAAGGATTGCCGGCCCACCGCACCGTCTCGATCACTTCGGATCGGAACCACAGGATCGACACCGGCTGGTCGATGGGCAGGGTGACGGCCAGGAGTCCGCTGCCATGGATCGACCAGGCCTTGGCTTCGGGCAGGATGGCGGCAAGGTTGTGGGAGGACACGGGGCGCAGACCGGGCTGTTCCGCAGCCCAGGCGGCGATGGCGCTCACCGCGTCCTTGGGCGGGGCATGGCCGAAGATCTGGACGTCGCCGTCGCCGACGATGGCCAGGCCGTCGGCGCTCGTCAGCTGCATCAAGGAATCGGCGCGCATGCCCAGCGCCTCGCGCAGCGGACGGTCCGTCGAAAGCCGCCCGATCAGTTCGTCTTCCATACGGCGCAGGCGGATGCGTTCGCGATAAAGCTCGGCGTCGCCCTTGGCCTTCAGCTGCCGCGCCAGGTTGCGGGCCAGGGTCGTGCAGCCGACCCGCAGCTCGTAGGGCAACAGCTTGGGCGAGGCGTTGTGACAGGCGATCAGCCCCCACAGCGCGTCATCGACGATGATCGACACCGAGGCCGAGGCCCGCACGTCCATGTTTCTGAGATATTGCAGGTGGATCGGCGACACCGAGCGCAGGCCGCTGTCGCTCATGTCCAGCGCAGCCTCGCCGGGCGCCACGGGACGCAAGGGTTGGGGCGTATAGCGACTGTCGGGAATGACCCGCACGGGGTTGCGCAGATACAGGGCGCGCGCCTGTCTGGGGATGTCGGCGGCCGGGAAATGGTGATTCAGGAAGGAGCCGGCTCCGTCCGCACGGGCCTCGGCGATCACCTGGCCCGCGTCGTCGTCGTGGAAGCGGTAGATCATGACCCGGTCGAACCCGGTCAGCTTGCGAAAGGCCTCGGCCGCCCGCTCGCACACCGACTGCACCGTCACGGCCCGTTCCAGCGACGCGCCCGCAGCGTCCAGATTGGCGACCAGATCGATGCCCAGTCGCGCCTGCTGCGAGCTCTGTTCGACCTCGACGATCATCAGGTCGTCTGCGGCGCCGGCGTTGGGCGCACGGTGAACGACGACATCGTATTCCAGGCGGTTGGTCGCGCGCCAGCGACAGGCGAATCCGGTCTCCTGCATGGCCGCCATGGAGCGGATGCGCCGGTCCGTGACATCGCCCAGCACGTCCGCGATGGCGCGATCGATCCAGGCCTTGCGGCCGGTCAGCTCCTCGATGGCGCCCGCACCCTGTCGGATCGTCAGGGTTTGCAGGTCCAGAACCAGCAGGAAACCGTGCGGCTGGATGGATTGCGGAATGTGGATCGGCTCGCGATCACAGTCCGTCAGCACCGGTTCGACGCGGTCCGGGGCCTCGGTCATGCGGCGGCGTCCTGCGTCTGCGGTCGCAGGGTCTGGTGGGCGAAGGCGAAGCCGTCGATACCACCCTGCACAATCTCCTCGACGGTCGCGCGACCCGAGGCGCAGGCCTGGTCCAGCAAGGTCATAAAGGCGCGCCAGCGGGCGCCGGTCTCCTCGCCATAGGGATCGAGGAAGTCGAGGCCGTCTAGATCGCGTCTCTCGGCCGTCAAACGACGACGGATGATGCGGCCGCCCAGCATCGATCCTTCGGCGACATAGACCCAGCCCAGGGCGGTCCCTGCGTTCGTCGGCGCGACCGGGCGTGCAGGGGCGGGGACGCGGACGCCCAGCGCCGCAAGATCCCGGGCGATGCCGTCGGCGCGAGAGCGGGGCGCGAACGCGCCGCCGACATCAATGTTCAGGCCTGCGACCAGCGGGTGGCTGACGGGCTCCAGACCCGCGTGAAACCGGTGAAAGGCTTGCACCGTCTGGGCGCGGGTCGCGCGGTCTGCCAGGCGCGACTCTATGCGGGCCTCGATCTCCAGCGTTTCGTGGGCGGATGCGGTGGCTTCCCGAAGAGCGAGAAGGGCGGGGGAAGCGATCATGGGCGCCAGACTAACACACTGTCTTGTCTTGTCGATTTTCACGGACGCAAAGCCGCGCTAGAAGGCGCCTCACGGACACGGAACGGCCCAGGGCGCATGGCGTTCAGCAGCCTCGTCCATTTTCATTTCGCTCGGAACGGTAGGCCCTCATGAAACTGCGCGTGCGCGCCGAGCTCGTCTATCGTTTCGATCCGCCGACGGACGCCATCTACAAGATCCAGGTGGCCCACTGGCCCGGCCAGGACATCATGGAAGAGACCCTGACCTTCGATCCGCCGGTCGAGTTTCACGAGGACGAGGACGTCGATTTCGGCGCCCGCACCCTGCGTTGTCATGTCGAGGGCGAGGTCACCCTGACCTATGAGGCCGTGGTCGAGAACGGCGTGCTGAAGGGCCTGCCGCCCAGCGTGTCTCAGCATGACTGGGGCGAACTGCCCGCCGAGGTCCTGCCCTATCTTCAGCCCAGCCGGTATTGCCCGTCGGACCAGTTCGGCCGGTTCGTGACACGCGAGTTCGGCGATACGGCGGGCGGCGCGCGTGTGCTGGCGATCCTGAACTGGATCACCGCCAACGTCGATTACGAGCACGGGGTTTCGGACACCGAGACCACGGCGGCGCGCACCTTCATCGACCGCGCGGGGGTATGTCGCGACTTCACCCACCTGGGCATGACCCTGTGCCGGGCTTCCGGTATTCCCGCCCGCGCCGTCAGCGCCTTCGCCCACCAGCTGGAGCCGCCGGATTTCCACGCCATCTTCGAGGTCTGGCTGGACAACGGCTGGTGGCTGGTCGACGCGACGGGCCTGGCCCCGGTCGAGGGTCTGGTGCGGATCGCCTGCGGGCGGGATGCGGCCGACATCGCCTTCCTGACTACCCAGGAGCGGTGCCAGATGGTGCGCCAGTCGGTGACGGTGGCGGCGGCTTAATGCTTACCCTCTCCCGTTGGGAGAGGGCTTGAGCGCCCGAGAGCGTCAGCGATCGGTCTTGGCGCGAAAGGGTGAGGGGTTACGCTGTGCGACGCGATTGACACCGTAACCCCTCATCCGGCCCTTCGGGCCACCTTCTCCCAATGGGAGAAGGACAGCTATTTCGGCTTCTGCGCCGCCTTGTAGGCCTGCAGTTCGTCGATCACGTCCATCTGGCGCAGCACCTTGTTCTGCGGGTCGATGAGGACATGGGCGTTGGCCGGAACCGCGACCCGGCCGCGCCCGCCGGTCATCGCCACGGTCTGGACAACGCCGTCGATCTCGACCTCCAGCGACATGGGGAAGGCCCCGCCGTCGCCCGTGGTCCACGCCAGTCGCAACATCCCGCCCTCGCGCGTCTGTGTCAGCACAGGCAGGGCCGCGTTGTTGAGATAGCCCCGGAAGAACCAGCCATAATCCTGGCCCGTCACCGCATTGACGATGTCCAGGAAGTCGCCCGTCGAACGATAGAGCGGCGCGAAATTGCCCGGCCGGGGATCGGGTCGGCCATAGACCAGGCGAGTTACCGCCTCGTGGAAGGCCGCGTCGCCGATCAGCATCCGCAGCGAATGGCTGATCAGCGAGCCCTTGTTGTAGATGTCGAGGCCCGGCCCGACATCGCCCTTGTAGACCTCGTCCTCGGTCTTGGGGGCGCCTGAGACGACGGGGAATGCGTTGATCAGCCCCTCGCGCTGGTTGGCCAGTTCGCGCTGCATGTAGCGGTCGCCCAGCAGCCAGCGGGCGTAGAGCGGCTGCATATAGCTGCCCAAGCCTTCGTGCAGCCACATGTCGTCGGCGTTCTGGTTGGTCAGCTGGTTGCCGAACCATTCGTGGGCGAACTCGTGCTGCAGCAGCCAGTCATAGCCCCGCCCGTCGATCTTGTAGCCGTTGCCGTAGGCGTTGATGGTCTGGTGCTCCATGCCCAGGTGCGGGGTCTCGACCACGCCCATCTTCTCGTCGCCGAAGGGATAGGGACCGACCGTCGCCTCGAAGAAGTCGAGCATCTTCGGGAATTGCGCGAACAGGGCCTGGACCTGTTCCGGCGTGTCCGACTTCAGATGCCAGTAGGCCATCGGGATCGTGTTGCCGAACCGGCTGCGATACTCGCCCGCGACCTCCTCATAGGGGCCGACATTCAAGGCGATGGCGTAGGTGTTGGGCGACTTGGCCGTCCAGTTCCAGGTGGTCCAGCCGTCGCCGTGATCGACCTTGCCCAGGAACCGGCCGTTGGACGGCGCCGACAGCTCGGACGGCACGGTGATGTGCAGATCGACCCGGCCCGGCTCGCCATGCGGGCTGTCGATGCAGGGCCAGAAGATGTCGCACCCCTCGCCCTGGACGGCCGTGGCGATCCACGGCTCGCCCGACGGCGCGGCGGACCAAACGAAGCCGCCATCCCATGGCGCGCGGGGCGCCACGCGCGGCTGACCGGCATAGGCGACGCGCAGGACCACGGACTGTCCGGCGGGAAGGGTCTGGGCCAGCTGCACCGTCAGCCGGCCCTGGGGATTGGACCAGCGGTCGACGGCGACCTCGACCCCGTCGATCTGCACCGACGAGATGGTCAGCAGCGTATCCAGATCGACGACCAGGGCCTCCAGCGGGGCCTTGGCGGTGAAATCCAGCACCGCGACGACGTCGATGGCCTTGTCGGCGGGAATGACCCTGATGGTCAGGTCGGCCTTGTCGAACCGCATCGCCTGCTGTTCGGGCGTCAGCGGCTGGTCGGTGGCCAGGGTGTAGGGGGTCGATTCGCGCGTCGTCGCGGCGGTCGGGGTGGTGGCGCAGGCGGTCAGGGTCAGAAGACTTGCGGCGGCGAGCAGAACCTTGATGCGCATTGAACTTCCCTTCGGTCTGGCGGGGAAGGCTTAGCGCGGGCCGGCAAGGGCGCAAAGAAAAAGGCCGGTGTTTCCACCGGCCTCTTCCAGAACTCTATGTCGTCACCGATCAGGCGGCGGCGGCTTGCTCGGCCAGCTTGGCGCGAACCTGGCGCTTGATGCGCTGGGCGGCGATCGACAGCTGCTCGTCGCGAGCCTTGACGATGAAGACGTCCAGGCCGCCCTTGTAGTCCAGGGTGCGCAGCGCGGCGTTCGAGATCCGCAGGCTGAACGTCTGGCCCAGGCTGTCCGAAGTCAGCTTGACCGTCTTCAGCGACGGCAGGAAGCGGCGCTTGGTCTTGATGTTCGAGTGGCTCACATTGTGGCCGACCATCGGGCCGATACCGGTGAGTTCGCAACGACGCGACATCGTCAGATCCTTAAGATGCGGCGTCCAGCCCGAGCACGGGAGAAGACGCATGAACAGTTGCGCGCAGGAACCTGCCCGCGCGAGAGGGGGCCGTATAAGGGAAGAGGCGGTTCGGCGTCAAGCTGAGTCTGGACGCATGATCCAGACGGTTCGTTCAGCCGTCATTCAAATGCCGCCCTGTATGGGTCATAGCATGAAGACCAAAGCAGAACAGAAGGCCGCCATGTCCCGTCCGTCGCTGATCGACCGTCTGCCCAAGCGGGCGCTCGCCGTCCTGGCCCCAGTCGTCGCCGGCGGCTTCATGCTGGCCTCGCCCGCCGTCGCCCCCGCCCAGACGCCCGCCCAATCCGAAGTGCTGCCCGGCTATTGGGAATACACCACCAGCGCCGTGGGCCAGCGCGACACGCTGCAACGCTGCGTTCGCCCCAGCGAGATCAACCGATTCTTCGGCGGCCTGTCGACCAACAAGTGGCGCTGCACCTATCCCACCCGCGTGGTGGGTAATGGCAACGCGCGCTTCGAAGGCACGTGCCAGGACCGCAAGGGTCGCCGCATCGCCGTGCGGCTGAACGGCACCTATACCGACACCAGCTTCAGCTTCCGCGGGGGCGCCCAGATCGTGCGCGGCACCCCCTATATTCCCGCCAGCATCACCGCGCGCCGCATCAGCGCCCAGTGCCCGGCCAACGCCGAGTATTTCTGAGGCCCGTATAGCCGAGCAGCAAAAAAGGCCCCGGATCGCTCCGGGGCCTTTTCTTTCGTCCGAGGTCGAAATCTACGCGGATTCGGCGGTCGGGATCGGTCTGTTGGCGCCGACGGGCGCGATCCAGTCCTCCAGCGCGTCGATGACGGCGTCATCGACCTCGGCGTCGAACTTGCGCGCGAACAATGACGGGCTGGCCTTCAGTTCAGGCAGGTCCGCCAGGGTGTAGGTGCGCGGGCGCAGCTTGATGTCGCCGTCGGGAATCCAGTCGATCATCCGCATGTCGTCGTTGACCATCGGCCCATGAGCGTCGGTGTTCTTCATCACGGTCTGGAAGAAGCCTTCGTCGGCGATGAAGGTGTGGCGATAGAAGGCCTTGAACCGATCCGCCGCCTTGTCGTTGCAGACGAAATCGCAGAAGCGGCGGCTGACCATCATCCATTGATTGCCGATATAGGGCGTGGCGCCGCGCAGGAATGGGCGGCGCAGGATGGTGCGCAGGATGCCGCCGGGGCGTTCGAACACCATGTTGCGAACCCGGTTCATGGTGTCGGGGCGGATCGTGCGCTGATCGACCGCGCGGATGAACTCCTGCCCTTTGTGCTTCGTCAGGAAGGCCATGATGTCGGCCTGGGACTTCAACGGGAAGTCCTGGCCGCTGAGATTGATGAAGACCGACCAGTCGTCGCTCATCTCCAGCAGCCGCTTCATACCGCGCAGCTCCGCGTCGATCAGGCTGTAGCCGCCCCACAGGGCGCGCCGGCTCTCGATGACGTCGGCGTTGGCGTAGGGGGCCATGAACTGGCGGATCTGTTGTTCCAACTCGGGGCGGAGTTGCGATCGACGTGAACGACATACTGGTTGGCGGGATCATAGATGGCGTCGAACAGGCGTTTGAACTGTTCGGAATAGCGGTGAACCAGGATCAGATAGCCGATCATGCGTCCGCCCTCCCCTTGATTGAAAGGGGACGACCCGCCGCGGCGGCGCGCGCGACGGATAGCTCGATGAGCCAGATCATAAGATCGAAGGTTTCGCATGGTGGTCAAACCGGATCCGATCAACCGCCTGCGGGCGGTTCGCTCTCGGCGACCATTCTCCTATTTGGGAAGTCTCGGCTCAAAAGCCATGGGCGCGGGCCTGTGCGGCCTCATTTGGCGGTCGTCTGCCTGTTAGGCTGATCTCTCACAGAAAGGGTCGATCACCGTGAAAGAGAGCAAGGGCAAGTCCAAGAAGGTCGCGCCGCCCAAGGCGAACGCGTCCCAGCCCAGTCTGAAGAATCTGGTTCCCGTGCCCGGCAAGTCGGGAAAGTTCGGCAAGTAGGACCCGAAAAACAAAAAAGCCCCGGATCGCTCCGGGGCCTTTTCGTTTGTCCGAGGTCGAAGATTAAGCGGCTTCGGCGGTCGGGATCGGCTTCTTGGCGCTGAGCGATTTGGCGAGCAGCTCGACAGCGGCGCCCTTGTCGATTTTGTTGGCGGCGGCGACTTCGCGCGCCATGCGGTCCAGGGCCGATTCATAGAGCTGGCGCTCCGAATAGGACTGTTCCGGCTGGGTGTCGGCGCGGTGCAGGTCGCGGACCACTTCGGCGATGGAGATCAGATCGCCCGAGTTGATCTTGGCTTCATATTCCTGGGCGCGACGCGACCACATGGTGCGCTTGATGCGGGCGCGACCCTTAAGGGTGCTCAGGGCCTTGGTCACGACGTCGTCGGCGGCCAGCGAACGCAGGCCGGCCGTCGCGGCCTTCTTGGTCGGAACGCGCAGGGTCATCTTTTCGTGGTCGAAGGTCACGACATAGACTTCCAGCGACATGCCCGCGACTTCCTGGGTCTCCACCGCCGCGACTTTCCCGACGCCGTGCGCCGGATAGACGACCGCGTCGCCAACCTTGAACTCCAGACCAGTCTTGCTCGTCATAATCGTCCTTTCCCGGTTCAGGGCCGGGCGACGCGAAGGCGCAGAAAACGCAAACAGGATCTCATCCGCCGGATCGCTCCGTCGGAGGGGATGATGTCAGGCGTCAAATGCGGAAACGGATCACCAAACCTCTGGCCGATCCCGTCTGTGGGCGGGATTCTGTCGCAAACACGGGCGGCGCGAAGATTTCGACCGCCCGATCCAATGAAACAGAACCTATCACAAATCTGCGGAATTTCAAAACGTCCACAGGTCGGACGTGGATTTGCGGCAAGGCTTGAGCGCCGCCGGGCTCTAGGTCAGGAACCCTTGCCTGGCTTGGGGCTGAAGTATTTCTCGTATTTGCCGGTCTCGCGTTCGTACTGTTCGCGGTCGGCGGGGGGCGTGCCCTTGACGGTGATGTTGGGCCAGACCTTGGCGTATTCGGCGTTGACCTGAAGCCACTTGCCGTCCGGCTCGTCCTCGGTGTCGGGCACGATGGCGTCGACGGGGCATTCCGGCTCGCACACGCCGCAGTCGATGCATTCGTCGGGCGCGATGACCAGGAAGTTCTCGCCCTCGTAGAAGCAGTCCACCGGACACACCTCGACGCAGTCCATGAACTTACATTTCACGCAGGCGTCGGTGACGATGTAGGTCATTGGGCGAAGATATGGGGGCAAGCTGTGAGCGGGAGGCCTGCGACATGGCGGCCACGCAACCAACTGTCAACAGCAGGGCTTAAGGCGAGAGACATTCGCAAGCGGGTTCGACGCCGCTTGACAACAGTCAGGCTTAATCGCAACTGTATTGATTGCATATCCACCGTCCTATCGACAGGAACTCCCCCATGCGCACTCCTTTCACAAAATACGCCCTAGCCGGCGCCCTGGCGCTCAGCCTCGCTGCCGGCGGCGCGGTCGTGGCCCAGGCCGCCCTGACCAAGAACCCGGCTGAAGTCACCGCCGGCGCCTACGACCTGGAATCCAGCCACGGCAAGATCACCTGGTCGGTGAACCACTTCGGCCTGTCGACCTACACGGGCCAGTTCGTGAACGTGAAGGCCGAGCTGAAGCTGGACCCGGCCAATCCGTCGGCCTCGACCCTGACCGCCACCATTCCGCTGACCGACGTGGCGCCGAACGACGACCGGCTGAAGGCGCATCTGCAGACCGCCGACTTCTTCGACACCGCCAACCATCCGACGGCGACCTTCGTCTCGCGCTCGGTGACGGTGGATTCGGATGACGCCAACGAGGCGACCGTGGTCGGCGACCTGACCCTGCGCGGCGTGACCAAGCCGGTCACCATCGAGGTCGAGTTCAACGGCGCCGGAACCGTCATGGGCGCCTACAAGTCCGGCTTCGACGGCGAGGCCACGATCAAGCGCTCGGACTTCGGCATCAACTACGCCCTGCCGGCCGTCTCCGACGAAGTGAAGCTGCACATCGAAGGCGAGTTCGTGCTGAAGCAATAGGACTATCGCGCCGCCTTATGGCGTGATGATCAGAGAATAGAGGGCGCGGGCTTCTTCAGGCGGCCCGCGTCTTTCGCCTATGGCGTCCACCGTCAGGGTGGTGACCCGTCCCGCCTGGACGAAGGTCAGCAAGTCGCCGGGGCGGACGCAGCGGCTGGGCTTGTCCAGCCGCGTCTCCCGCCCCTGATGCGTCAGCCGCACCGCCCCTCGCTCGACCAGATCGGCGGCCAGCCCCCGCGTCTTCACGAACCGCGCGCGCCACAGCCACAGATCGATGCGACAGGCGTCCTCGCTCAAGTCGTCGCCTTCCGACGCGGACGCCGCCGCTTGGGCCGCGCAGGCGGGGCTTCCGTCAGAACCGCAAGCGCAGCGAACGGCGAATCCTTCACCGGTTTGGGCGCGGCGCCCGGCTTGTCGGGCAGGCGGGCGCGTTCGGTCTTCAGCGCGGCGATGACCTGTTTCGCCTGATCGGCGATCCAGCCCAGGTCGGTCAGGGCTTCGTCCGACAGCCTGCCGTGGTTGGCAGCGCGCAGATCGGCCATCTTCTCCAGCGTCTCGACCGGGACCAGCCAGCGGCCGGCGACGCGCAGGCCGTGGGCCGAGAGCAGGCGGGGCGAGGGTGGTTCGGGCGGCGCGGGGATCAGGTCGGGCGTCGCGGGGATCAGCGGCGTGTCCAGGAAGGCCTGGGCGAAATGGCGGGCGCGGGGTTTTTGCAGGCCCGGCAGCCAGACCGAATGAGCTCCGACGCGAATGGCGAAGCTTTTCAGGGTGCGGCGCTCGACCTGGCTGAGCGCCGCCAGATCGCGCTCCACGTCGCGACGGTCGATCAGGCCGCCGGCCTCGATCAGGCGGAAGGCGATGCCGCGCGGCAGGCCCTTCAGCGCCCCCGATTCCACGGCCTGGCGCAGGCGGCGCAGATCGCGAAGCGCCCGACCCGCCTCGAACGCCAGCCAGGCCTCGATCCGGCGTTTGGCGCGCTCGCGGGCGGGCGTCGGACCCAGTTCGCCCAACAGGCGGACGACGGGCGAGAACGGATCGGCCCCTTGCGGCGTCGCGATGATCTGCGCCGTCAGCACGCCGCGCCACAGGACGGCGCCGTCCGGCGTGACCGAAAAAGCCTCGTCGGTCTCGGCAGCCAGTCGGCCCAGCCGGCGGTTGATCTCCGGCGTCACGGCGCGCACGGCCGCCTGGCGCAGGGTTCGGTCCTCCAGGGCCGAGGCGCCCTTTTCCATCTGGAAGCGGACGCCTTCCAACTGGCCCACCACCTGACCCTCGACCGTGACCTCGCCGTCGTCGGCGACGCCCGCGAACGTATCCTCGCGAACGTTCAGAGCGCGCATCAGGGCGGTGGTCCGGCGATCCACGAACCGGGCGGTCAGCCGCTCGTGCAGCACGTCCGACAACCGGTCCTCCAGCGCCCGGGTCTTGTCGCGCCAGCCTTGCGCGTCGTGAACCCAGTCGGGGCGGTTGGCGATGTAGGACAGGGTGCGGACGGCCGAGAGCCGGGCCGACAGCTGGTCGATCTGGCCGTCGTCGCGATCCACGAAGGCGAAGCGCGGTCCCATCCAGTCGTCGTTCAGCCGTCCGCGCTTGCCGGTCAGGGCATGGAAGACGTCCTTGGCCAGCCGCGCGTGTTCGTCCAGCGTCGTCTTCTGGAAGTCGGGCAACTGGCACGCCTCCCACAGCCGCATGATGGCCCCGCGCGACCGGCCGATGCGGGCCACCTCCTCGTCCTTGATCAGGCGCCGCAGCAGGGTCTCGTCCAGGGCTTCGGCGGTCAGGCTGACACCGCTCCGCTGGGGCGTGACGGTCAGGGACCGTAGCAGGTCGGGTAGGGTGTCGAAATCCAGCTTGGCGTTGCGCCATTCGGCCGCCTCGACCGGATCGAACCGATGCTCGACCACCTGTTCGACCAGGTCGGCGTCCAGATCCTCCGCCTCCGCGGTGACGCCGAACGTCCCGTCGCGAAGGTGACGCCCGGCGCGTCCGGCGATCTGGCCGATCTCGTGCGCGTGCAGCCAGCGGGTCCGCCGGCCGTCGAACTTTCTAAGACCCGCAAAGGCGACATGGTCCACATCCATGTTCAGCCCCATGCCGATGGCGTCGGTGGCGACCAGGAAATCGACCTCGCCGGACTGATAAAGCGCGACCTGGGCGTTGCGGGTGCGGGGCGAGAGACTGCCCATGACCACGGCCGCGCCGCCCCTCTGGCGCCGGATCAGTTCGGCGATGGCGTAGACGCGCTCCGTGCTGAACGCGACGATGGCGCTGCGGCGGGGCAGGCGGGTCAGCTTCTTGGAGCCGGCGTAGGACAGGGTGGACAGCCGGTCCCGCGTCACGATCTCAACGTCCGGGACCAGGCGGCGGATCAGCGGCTCCATGGTTCCGGCGCCCAGGAACATGGTCTCGAACCGGCCGCGCGCATGCAGCAGCCGCTGGGTGAAGACGTGGCCGCGCTCGGGGTCCGCGACCAGCTGGATCTCGTCGATGGCCAGGAACTCGACTGACCGCTCCAGCGGCATGGCCTCGACGGTGCAGACGAAATAGTGGGGGCGCGGGGGGACGATCTTTTCCTCGCCCGTGATCAGGGCGACGGCGGCGGCGCCCCGCTGTCGCACGATCCGCTCGTAGATCTCGCGGGCCAGCAGGCGCAGCGGCAGGCCGATCATGCCCGAGGCATGGCCCAGCATCCGCTCGACCGCCAGGTGGGTCTTGCCGGTGTTGGTGGGCCCCAGGACCGCAGTGACGCGGGATGGGGCGAGGCCTGCGGACCGGTCGCTCATTGCCGCCCTAAGGTGGAGACGATTCTCTCCCGGCTCAAGCGTCGCCGGCGCGCATTCCCATGCGAACCAGGGTGGACAGGTTCGACGCCTGCATCTTGGTCATCACCTTGGCGCGGAAAATCTCCACAGTGCGCGGGCTGATCTCCAGCCGCAGCGCGATCTCCTTGTTCGAACAGCCGTCGATCAGGGCGTCGAATACCTGGCGCTCGCGAGTGGTCAGGGTGGCCAGATGGCTTCTGGCCTCGTCCCGCGCCGACCGGTCCGCCTCCAGGCTGGTCAGCGAAGCGATGCAGCGGCTGACGCAGTCCAGGATCTGTTCGGGATCGAAGGGTTTTTCAATGAAATCGACCACCCCGGCCTTCATCAGCTGAACCGCCAGCGATACGTCGGCATGGCCGGTGATGACGATCACGGGCCAGGTGTCGCCCCTCAGCACCTTCAGCTTGCGAACCAGTTCCGGCCCTTCGACGCCGGGCATGCGCACGTCGCTGACGACGCAGGCGCTCTTGTCTGTGGGCAGGTTCGCCAGAAATTCGTCGGCGCTGGCGAAGGCGCGCGCCCTGAGGCCGGCCCCTCGCAACATGAGGACAAGCGCGTCCCGCATGGCTGGGTCGTCATCGACGATGAAGACGGAATGCGGGTTCATGCGGCGTCGAGCTCCGATCTGTGGGGCAGGCGAAAGGTGAAGGCGGCGCCGCCAAGTCTGCTGCTGCCGACGGTCAGGGCGCCGCCGTGGCTTTCGACGATGGATCGGGTCACCGAAAGGCCCAGGCCCATGCCGCCGGCCTTGGTCGAAGTCATGGGGTGAAAGATGCTTTCGCGCTGATCCATGGGGATGCCGCGCCCGTTGTCTTCGACCGCGATTTCGTACCCTTCGGGGCCCAGTGAGCGACCCGTGATCAGCACCCGGCCGTCTTCCCGCCCCATGGCCGCGTCCACGGCGTTCTTGACCAGGTTGGCCAGGGCCTGCTGCAGCTGAATTCGATCCGCCATCACGTGGTCGTCCTCGGTATCGGCGTCTATGTCGATGACGACGTCGGTGTCGCGCCCGATCAGGGTGAAGACCGGGGCGAGATCCTGGATCATCTGGGATGCACGCTCCTCGGTGAAGGTGCGCGATCCGGTCGAGAGGAGTTCGCGCATGCGCCGGATGATGTCGCCCGCGCGCAGCAACTGAATCCTGGCCAGGTCCAGTGCGCGAGCCGCCTCTTCGGCGGCGGGCCCAATCTTGGCCAGATCGGCCTGACCGGCATGCAGATAGACGGCGGCGGCCGTCAGGGGCTGGTTCATCTCGTGCGCCAGGGTCGCCGCCATCTCGCCCATGGAGTTCAGGCGCCAGACGTTGTTGAGCCTTTCGGTCAGGTCGCGCTCGCGCTGACGGATCGCTTCGGCCTGGCTCTGATCGGCGAGCGCCAGGACCACATGTTCCGGCCAGATGTCGTCCGGCAGTACATTGGCGTGGATGGTCAGCGGCACAGGAGAGGCGTCAGCGCGGCTGACCGTCCAGGAGCCCGGAGACGGCGTCAGAACCTCGCCGCCCTGCCGGGCCGACTCCAGGGCCAGGTCATCGAAACCGGGCACCAGCGTGTGAAAGGGCAGGGCCATCGCTTCGTCGCGTCTCACGCCCAGAACCGCAGCTGCGGCCGGCGTCACGCGCTGCGTTCGGCCTTCGCGATCCAAGGTGACGACCGGAACGGACGTCAGGATGGTGTCGAGCAGCATCTCCCGCATGGCCAGATCCCGCGATAGCGCCCGAGCGGTCCTCAGCGCGCCGCCCAGGCGTCGGCAGACTTCGGCGATGGTCCAGGAAACGGCGGCGAAGAGGGCCGCGTTGACCGCCGAGTCCAGTGCGTCTTCGCGCTGCACCATCAGTTCGTTGGCCGTGATGGACAGACCGATCGCCAACAGCACGGAGAGCCGCCGCCCTAACAAGGCCGTGACCATCACGGCGACAATCATCGGCAGATAATAGAAATGACCGAAGGGTTCGAGCGCCAGACGCACGGATACAGCAACCAATACTGATACAAAGGCGACAAAAACGCCGCCCCACCAAGTCTTTGTGCGCCGCAGCATATAGACTGGGTGTTCAGAGCTTTTCAGAACGGCGCACTCTAATTGCGCCATAGAGCATATTGCCTGCGCAAAACCACCCGAACGCGTCCCTGACGTTTTTCCGCCTTATTTTGTATAGGCGATTTTTTTATGCGTGAAAATACGTAATTCACAGCGCCGACGGACTGGTCCAGGCACCCAAGGCAAGCTCTGCCGTTCCTACGCATTCCTACCTAGGGCGTGGTTCAGAAATAATATTAATCATCGCCTCATCCTTGGTCATGCAGAATGCAGATGCCTCAAGGATCACCATGTTTCGTTCGTCTCTCTTCTTAGTTGTCGCGGCAGTAGGCCTCGCAGCGCCCATCGTCACCCAGGCTCAATCGTTCAGCCTCGATCTGGGGCTCGCCAGCCAGTACGTCGGCAAGGGATTGGGCAAGAGCAACGAGAATATCGCGCCCTCCGCTAAGGCTGAGGTCGGCTTCGGCGACGGTTACGCTAGCGTCTTCGTCGCCGACGCCGCCGGGTCGCAGGGCTACGACATGGAGATCGTCAGCATGGCCGGCTGGCGGCCCAAGGCGGCGGGATTCGCCTTCGACCTGGGCGTCATGAACCGCGACCTGCCAGGCTCGCGCGCCGGCGTCGACGACAACTATTGGGAATATCAGGCCGACGCCTCGCGCAAGCTGGGGCCGGTCGCCACGCGCTTGCGCGTCAACTATTCGCCTGACGGTTTCGCCGCCACCAAGGAAGCCTGGTGGCTTGAGCTTCAAGGCACAGTCGCCGTCGCCGGCAACACCAAGGTTTCGGCCGCTGTCGCCAACCGCATGGCGGACGGCGGGGTCGACTACAATGCCTGGAACATTGGGGCCAAGCACAAGCTGACCGACGCCTTCGCCGTCGATCTGCGCTGGTACGACACCGACCGCCACAGCGTGGGAGAGCCCTATGAGGGCCGTCTCGTCGCCGCCGCCACCTATTCGTTTTGAGTAACCGATCCATCGGGGGATGCTGAGTTGAAGATCATCGAGAATATACCGGTCGGCCGTAAGCTGCTCATGGCCTTCGGTCTGGTGCTGGCGGCGATCGCCGTCATGGGCGCAGTCGTGGTGACAAGCTTGCTGAAGCTGGAAACTGCGGGCGAGGCGCGCAGCGTCGAGAACAAGGCGAACCGTACGACCGCCACCGCCGAGTTCTACATGACCCGTCAGGAGAACGCGTTCCGTGGCTATCTGCTGTCGCAGGATTCCTACTACATCGAACGCGTCGATGCCCACCGCGCCAAGTTCCTGGCGGCGATGGAAGAGTTGCGGACGGACCTGCCTGCGGAACGCGCCGCGCCGATCGAAAAGGCGCTTGCTGCAAACGCCACCTGGTACAAGAACGTCGTAGAAGCCGGCGCCGCCATGGTGCGGGAAGGCCGCGGCGCCGAGGCCGTCCAGATGGTTGGACGCACCGGCGTGGCCGACACCTACGTCGCTCCGCTGGAGGAGGCGATCGACGAGATCAAGGCGTCGAACGACGTCGCACTGAACGCCGCGCGTGAGGCTCAGTCCGCCGCCAGCCGCAGCGCGATGATCGCGGTCGTGGTCGGCCTCATCGCGGCCCTGTTGATCGCCTTGGCTGCCGGCTTCGTCGCGACCCGCGCCATCACGCGGCCGATCTTCTCTATGATCGGCTATATGCAGAAGCTGATGGCGGGCGACACCGCCATCCAGATCGTCGGCGCCGACCGTAAGGACGAGTTCGGCAAGATGGGCCAGGCTATCGTCGCCTTCCGCGACGCCGCCGTCGACAAGGTCCGCGTCGAGCAGGAAGCCGCGTCGCATCGCTCGATGAGTGAACAGGAACGCGTCGCCAACGAAGCCGAAAAAGCCCGCGTCGCCGCCGAGGACCAAGTTGCTCTGGACGCCTTGGCCGACGGTCTGTCCGCCATGGCCAATGGCGACCTGACACACCGGTTCACGGTGGAAGTCGCGCCGCGTTCGGAATCGCTGAAAGCCGACTTCAACGCCGCCATCGCCCAACTTCAGCAGGCGATCTCGGTCGTGGTCGGCAATGTGTCCGGGATCCGTTCCGGCGCCAGCGAGATCAGCCAGGCCGCCGACGACCTGTCGCGCCGCACCGAGCAGCAGGCCGCCTCGCTTGAGGAAACCGCCGCCGCCCTGGACGAGATCACCGCCACGGTGAACAAGACCGCCTCGGGCGCGCGTCAGGCCTCCGACGTGGTTCAGGCTGCGCGCGGCGACGCCGAAAAGAGCGGCATGGTCGTTCGCGACGCCGTCTCCGCCATGCAGGCAATCGAGGGCTCGTCCAACCAGATCAACCAGATCATCGGCGTCATCGACGAGATCGCTTTCCAGACCAACCTGCTGGCCCTGAACGCGGGCGTCGAAGCCGCCCGTGCGGGTGATGCGGGTCGTGGCTTCGCGGTCGTGGCCTCGGAAGTCCGGGCCCTGGCGCAACGTTCGGCCGAAGCGGCGAAAGAGATCAAGACCCTGATCTCGGCCTCGACGGGCCAGGTCGGCGCCGGCGTCAAACTGGTCGGCGAGACCGGCGAGGCCCTGCAACGGATCGTGGACCGGGTCGCCGAGATCGACAGCCTGGTCACGGAAATCGCCGCCTCGGCCCAGGAGCAGGCCGTCGGCCTGGCCCAAGTCAACACGGCCGTGAACCAGATGGACCAGGTCACTCAGCAAAATGCGGCGATGGTCGAGCAATCGACGGCCGCCAGCCACTCGCTGGCCCAGGAGGCCGAAAGCCTGCAGGCCTCGGTCGCCCAGTTCCGCGTCGGGTCGCACCAGCAGGCCTCTCACGCGCCCGCTGCGGTTCGCAAGCCTGCCCCTGCTGCCAGGCCCGCCAACCGCATGGTCGCCGCGCTGAAGACCATCGGTCGCGGCGGCGCGGCCCTGAAACCGCAAGCCGCCGCCGTCGAAGACGGCTGGGAGGAGTTCTGATGAGCGAGACCCTGATCCTGGCCGAGGTGCTGGACCTGAATGCAGCCCAGCCTTTGAAGGCTGAACTGCTGGCCCTGCGAGGTCACGCCCTGACGCTGGACGCCTCGGCCGTCGAGCGGCTGGGCGGGCTGTGCCTGCAAATCCTCATGTCGGCCCGCAAGACCTGGGCCGCCGACGGCGTCAACCTAAGTTTAGGGTCTGTGTCCCAATATTGGACAGAACAGTGGGCAGCTCTAGGCGCGCCTGACTTCAACAACGAGGGGGCGTTGGCATGACCAAGACCGTTCTGACGATCGACGATTCACGCACCATGCGCGACATGCTGCTGATGGCGCTGGAAGACGCGGGCTATACCGTGATCCAGGCCGTCGATGGCGTGGACGGGCTGGAGACGCTGGCCGCCAGGGGCGCCGATGTCATCATCACCGACATCAACATGCCCCGCATGGATGGTTTCGGCGTCATTGAGGGCGTGCGCGCCGATCCGAACCACCGCACCACGCCGGTGCTGGTGCTGACGACCGAGAGCGACGTCGAGAAGAAGGCGCGCGCCCGCGCCGCCGGCGCCACCGGCTGGATTGTCAAACCCTTCGACCCCGCAAAACTGGTGGACGCCGTTCGCCGCGTCGCCGCCTGATCGCCCGCCGGACCCGCACCTAATGGACGCCTTCGAAGCCATCAAAGTCACCTTCTTCCAGGAATGCGACGAACTGCTCGCCGACCTGGAAGCGAAGCTGATGCTGCTGGAGCAGGGTCAGACCGACCTGGAGACGATCAACGCCGTCTTCCGCGCCGTGCATTCGGTCAAGGGCGGGGCAGGGGCGTTCGGGCTGGAGGCGTTGGTCCGGTTCGCCCACGTTTTCGAGACCCTGATGGACGAGCTGCGCTCGGGCCGTAAGCCGTGCGACACGATCACCATCAAGACCCTGTTGCGCGCCTCCGACGTGCTGGCCGACCATATCCAGGCGGCCCAGGGTCTGATCCCGCAGGTGGACGAGGGCCGTTCCGCCGCCCTGGTTGCCGAGCTTGAAATGCTGACCCACGGCGGCGAGGCGCCGCCCGCCGTCGAGGACGAAGACGACGATTTCGGCTTCATGCCCATGGCCTTCGACATGGCGCTGGACGAACCCGTCGCCGCACCCGAGCCTGAACTTGAAGCCGTCGGCTGGCGCATCGTGTTCAAGCCGATGGGGCGGATGTACGCCAACGCCAACGAGACCGGCCTGCTGCTGCGCGAACTGGGCCGCCTCGGCCCGACCACGGTCGTTCTGGACGACAGCGAGACGCCGACGCTGGACGCCCTGTCGGTCGAGGACGGTTGCCTGACCTGGACGGTCGATCTGGACGCCGCCGTCGACGAAGCCGCCTTGCTCGAAGTCTTCGACTTCGTCGAAAGCGACTGCGAACTGGCTATCACCCCCCTTGGAGGTGCATCGAACATGAACGCACCGTTCGAAGACGAGCCGGCGGCGGTGTTGCCGGCCAGCGACGATCTGGACATCGCCGCCCTGTTGGCCAAGGCCAGCGGAGCGGTCGCGGACCCTGTGCCGGAGACGATCCCGTTCGCGGCCATTGAGCCCGAGCCCGCGCCTGCCGTCGCAACGCCTGCCCCTACGCCCGTCGCCGCCGCTCCTGTCGCCGCCTCTGCGTCTGTCGCGCCGGCGCCGGTGACGATCCGCGTCGATCTGGATCGGGTCGATCGCCTGATCAACGTTGTCGGCGAGCTGGTCATCCAGCAGGCCATGCTGTCGCAACGCGTTCTGGAAAGCGGCCTCGCCCGTTCGTCGGGCATCGCCCTGGGTCTTGAAGATCTTGAGCTGCTGACCCGCGAGATCCAGGACAGCGTTATGGCCATCCGCGCCCAGCCGGTGAAGTCGGTGTTCCAGCGCATGCCGCGCCTGGTCCGCGAAGTCGCCGACATGGTCTCCAAACAGGTGCGCCTGGTCACCGTCGGCGAGGACACCGAGGTCGACAAGACCGTGGTCGAACGCCTGGCCGAGCCGATCACCCACATGCTGCGCAACGCCATCGACCACGGGCTGGAAACGCCCGACGAGCGTATCGCCGCCGGAAAGTCGGCCGAAGGCACGGTGCGCCTGGCCGCCCTGCACCGCTCGGGCCGGATCGTCATCGAGATTTCCGACGACGGGCGCGGCATCAACCGCGAACGCGTCAAGAAGATCGCCATCGACAAGGGACTGATCGCCGCCGACGCCCCCCTGACCGACGAGCAGATCGACAATCTGATCTTCGCGCCCGGCTTCTCGACCGCCGCCGTGGTGTCCGACATCTCGGGCCGGGGCGTGGGGATGGATGTGGTCAAGCGCTCGATCCAGGCCCTGGGCGGCCGGATCTCCATCAGCTCGGTTCCGGGCAAGGGATCGACCTTCACCCTCAGCCTGCCGCTGACGCTGGCGGTGCTGGACGGCATGGTCGTCGCCGCCGCCGAACAGACGCTGATCGCGCCCCTGCCGACCATCGTGGAAAGCCTGACGCCCCAGGCCGCCGACCTGCATTTCGTCGGTGGCGTAGACCCCGTCATCCGCTTCCGCGACCGCTTCCTGCCGCTGATCGACGTGGCCCTGATCATGGGCTTCCGCGAGCAGCCGATGAACCCGACCGACGGCGTCGCCGTGGTCGTCGAGACTGAGGGCGGCCAGCAGGCGGCCCTTCTGTTCGACGCCATCCAGGGCCAGCGCCAGGTCGTCATCAAGAGCCTTGAGACCAACTACCAGCAGGTCGAGGGCGTCGCCGCCGCCACCATCCTTGGCGACGGCCGCGTGGCTCTGATCCTCGACGTGGACGTCATCGTCACCGACATGCGCCGCAAATCCATCCGTCCCGATTTCAAGCTCGCGAGCTGAACCATGACCGAAGCCAAAGACCCCCAGCGCGAACTCATCGCCTTCCGCATCGGCAGTCAGGAATTCTGCGTCGACATCATGTCGGTGCGTGAAATCCGCGGCTGGACGCCGGCGACGCCCCTGCCGCGCTCGCCCGGCTACATGAAGGGCGTCATCAACCTGCGCGGCACCGTCCTGCCGATCATCGATCTAGGCGCGCGCTTCGGCCTGACGACCTCGGAACCGACGGCGCGTCACGTCATCATGGTCGCCCATATCGGCGGCCGGATGGTTGGCCTTCTGGTCGACGCCGTGTCCGACATCCTGCAAATGAGCGAGGCCTCGGTCCAGCCGACGCCCGACGTCGCCAGCGATCAGGTCAAGACCTTCGTCAAGGGCATCTTCTCGATCGATGGCCGCATGATCAGCCTGATCGAACTGGATTACATCCTGCCCCAGATCGAGGCCGAAGCCGCATGAACGCCGCCGCCGGTCGGGGATCCATCGTCGAGGGCGAGTTCGTCTTCACCGCCGATGATTTCCGCCACATCGCCGAAATGCTGCATGCCCACGCCGGCATCGCCCTGAACGAGGGCAAGGCCGCGCTGGTCTATTCGCGGCTGGCCAAGCGCCTGCGCATTCTGGGCCTGACCAGCTTCCGCGACTACTGCGCCCTAGTCGACGGCGTGGACGGCGTGGACGAGCGTCAGAAGATGACGGCGGCCCTGACGACCAACGTGACGCGCTTTTATCGTGAGCCGCACCATTTCGACGACCTGCGCGACCGGGTCATGCCGGAACTGGCCGCCCGTGCGCGGGCCGGCGGCCGGGTGCGCCTGTGGTCGGCCGCCTGTTCGAACGGACAGGAGCCCTATTCGATGGCGCTGACGATCCTTCAGGCCCTGCCCGAGGCGGCGGACCTGGACGTGCGGATCTTGGCCACCGACATCGATCCCAATATGGTCGCCCAAGGCCATGACGGCACCTATTCCGAAGAGGCGCTGGAGCCGGCGCCCGTCACCCTGTGGCGCAAATATTTCGACCGCGCCGACCGCGGCCAATGGACGGCTGGCCAGCAGCTGAAGCGTCTGGTCAGCTTCAAGGAGTTGAACCTGATCGGCGACTGGCCGATGAAGGGCAAGTTCGACGTCATCTTCTGCCGCAACGTCGTCATCTATTTCGACGACGCGACGCAGGAGCGGGTGTGGAAGCGGTTCACGCCCCTGATGAACCCCGGCGCGACCCTGTATATCGGCCATTCTGAGCGCGTTTCCGGTCCCGCGACCAGCCAGCTTCAGACCGCCGGCCTGACCACCTATCGTCTGGGTGGACCGGCATGAGCCCCCCGCTGAATCCAGTCCGCGTCCTCGTCGTCGACGACAGCCTGACCATGCGGGGCCTGATCTCGGCCGCGCTGAAGTCGGACCCCGAGATCGAGGTCGTCGGCACCGCCGCCGATCCCATCGAGGCGCGCGCCGCGATCAAGGCCCTGAACCCCGACGTCATCACCCTGGACGTCGAGATGCCCAACATGAACGGGCTGGAGTTCCTGGAAAAGATCATGCGGCTGCGGCCCATGCCGGTGGTCATGGTCTCGACCCTGACGGCGGCCGGCACCGACGTGACCCTGGCTGCGCTGGAAATCGGCGCCGTGGACGCCGTGGCCAAGCCGGCGGTGGCCAGCGTGGACGCCTTCCATGATCTGATCGGCAAGGTGAAGACCGCCGCCCGCTCGCGCGTCCGCGCCCGTGGCGACACTCCCGCCGCCGCCGTGGCGCCGAGCACCTATCGCCCCGATCCCAATCATATCCTGGCCATCGGATCGTCCACCGGCGGCGTCGAGGCCCTGCTGACCGTGCTCAGCGGTTTCCCCGCCAACTGTCCCGCCACGATCATCACCCAGCACATGCCGGCGACCTTCACCGCCAGCTTCGCCGCCCGTCTGGACCGCGTCTGCGCCCCGACGGTGACTGAAGCTGTGGACGGCGCTCCGCTGAAAACCGGCCACATCTATCTTGCCCCCGGCGGCGCGACCCATTTTGAGATCGCGTCCGGCATGTCGCCCCGCTGCCGACTGGTCGCCAGCGATCCCGTCAACGGCCACCGTCCCTCCGTCGATGTGATGTTCGAGTCCGTCGTGCGCCTGAAGCGTCCGATGACGGGCGTCATCCTGACGGGCATGGGCAAGGACGGCGCCAAGGGCCTGCTGGCCATGCGCGAAGCCGGCGGCCGCACCCTGGGCCAGGACGAGGCCACCTGCGTCGTCTACGGCATGCCGAAAGCCGCCTTCGAACTTGGCGCCGTGGAGCGGCAGTTGCCGCTGCACCGCCTGTCCCCCGCCATCCTCGAACTGTGCGCCGATCCGGCCGCGCGGTCAGTCGCCTAACCGGGAGCGTACCCTATGCCCGCCGCCGCCTCTCTCCACTGTCTGGTCGTCGACGATCAGATGACCATGCGCTCGCTGGTCCGCACCAGTCTGCAACAGCTCGGCGTCCGCGAGATCCGCGAGGCCGCCGACGGCGAGATCGCCCTGCGCGACATCATCTCCAAGCCCGCGCACCTGATCATCTCGGACTACAACATGCCGAACCTGGACGGACTGGGCCTGCTGCGCGCCGTGCGCGCCCACCCGCCCACGTCCAAGACCGCCTTCATCATGCTGACCGGCCGGGCCGACCGCGAACTGGTCCAGCGCGCCGTGCAGTTCGGGGTCAACAACTACTTGGTCAAGCCTTTCACCGTCGCCCAGTTGAAGGGCAAGCTGGAAGCCGTCTTCGGTCCCCTGACATGAGCTTCGTCGCCCTGAAGGATAGCGTGGAAAAGCGCGTACACGTCGGTCAGGGCGAGCACCACATCACGTCCGATCCCAACGTCGTGCTCAGCACCATCCTGGGCTCGTGCGTCGCCATGTGCCTGCGCGATCCGCTGGCCGGCGTCGGCGGCATGAACCACTTCCTGCTGCCGGAAGGTTCGGGGGCGGGGACCGACGCGGGGCGTCGCTACGGCGCCTATGCGATGGAGCTGCTGATCAACGACATGCTCAAGGCCGGCGGTCGTCGCGAGCGGATGGAGGCCAAGCTGTTCGGCGGCGGCCGCATGTTCGACAGCTTGCGCGACGTGGGCCGCGCCAACGCCGACTTCGCCGAGAAGTTTCTGCGCGACGAAGGCATTCCGGTCGTGGGCGGCAGCCTGCGCGGCGACGGCGGACGACGCCTGCACTACTGGCCCGTCTCCGGCCGCGCCATGCAACGCGCCGTGACCGACGTCGTCGCGCCCAAGCCCGTTCCCGTCATGGCTCCGGTCGATACCGGCGCGCTGGAACTGTTCTGACCATGAGCGCCCCTCCCGAACATGCCGATCTTCTGGCCGCCGTCGCCGACGAGCTGATGCTGGTCCGCGAAGGCATCGACGGGATCGAGGCCCTGGTCAGCGACCTGGTCCGGCGCGCCCCGCCCGAGGAACGCCCCAACGCCCTCACCCAGGCCCAGGCCCTGGACGCCCTGACCCAGCGGCTGGAGGCCCTGTCCGGCGTCCTGCGCATGCTGGGCGGCGGCGCCAGCCCGTCCGAGGCCGTCAGCCGACTGTCGCTGGCCGACATGGCCGGCCGCCTGCGGCCCGCCGCCGGCGAACATCGCCCGGCCTCCACCGCCGACGCCGGCGACCTGATGCTGTTTTGATGTCATGGCCAAGGGCGATCGGGTCAATCTGGCGCACACCACGGTCCTTCTGATCGATGATCAACCCACGTCGCTCGACATGCTGGGCTCCATCGTCCAGGGCTTCGGCTGCAAGGAGCAGATCAAATGCGCCTCGGCCCAGGCGGCGGTCGAACTGTTGGCCCGCCGCGCCGTCGATCTGATCCTGATCGACTGCATCATGCCCGACATGGACGGCTATGAGTTCGTGCGCTGGCTGCGACGCGACGCCCCGACGCCGACCCGCTACGTGCCCGTCATCATGATCCTGGGTCACGCGTCCCAGGCGAAGGTCCAGCAGGGACGCGACTGCGGCGCCAGCTTCGTGGTCGCCAAACCCCTGTCGCCCTCGCTGCTGCTCAAGCGCATCATCTGGCTGGGCGCCGAGGATCGCGATTTCGTCGAGGCCGAACACTACGTCGGCCCCGACCGCCGGGTGCGCAACTATGGCCCGCCGGCCGGAACCGACGGTCGTCGCGAGAGCGACCTGTCCGGCGAACTGGGCGCTGCCGTCGAGGAGAATATGGATCAGGACGACATCGACATGCTGCTGAAACCGATGAAGGTCAGCCTGTGAGCCGCGCCCGATGACCAAGCCGACCATTCGCAAGGTCCACACCTCGCTCCAGCGCCAGATGGCCCGCCCCGGCGGACGGCTGATCGTCGAGGCCGAATCCCGCGCCAATCAGGCGCTGGAGGGCCAGCGCGATCATGTGTTCGATCTGCTGGCGACCAATATCGACGCCATCGACGCCCTGTGCGTCAGCCGTCCCGACGACGCCCCGACCCAGATCTACGCCTTCGCCTCCGCCATGGTCGACATGGCCGGCTATCTGGACGTCCCCGCCTTCTTCGAGGCCGCCTTCAGCCTGTGCGAGATCGCCGACCGGATGCGCGCCGCTGACGCCTGGTCCTGGCCCTCGATCGAGGTCCACGTCCGTGTGCTCAGACTGACCCTGGCCGACGGCGGCAAGGCCACGCCCGGTTCCGAACGCCTGCTGGAGGGCCTGCGCGCCCTGACCGCCCACGTCCCGCCAGCGGGTTAACGGCCAAGCCCCATGCCGCGGAACAAGCGTGAAACGAATCAGGACCGAATCGCCGACACAGCCCCATTCGTCCTTTGTTCACCGCGACATCTGGTAGGTTAAGGGGCCTTAACCACAAGCTGGTTTGAACCGGCAGGAACCGCCGACATCGGACTTTTTCGCCTCCGACGACCACACCCCCTTTTTCAAATCCCCCCAAGACGCTAGGTCACCCCCCGTGGCCCCGTAGCTCAGCTGCATAGAGCAAGGCTTTCCTAAAGCCGAGGTCGGGGGTTGGAGTCCCTCCGGGGTCGCCAACTACTGTCGTGCCCACTTAAGAGTGGGTACGAAACCATCTAAAGTTGGCCGATACCCAGTTTGGATGCGACACAGAGCACGCTCTTCCGGTCGAAGCAGCCGCTTATCTACGACTGTAGCCGCGCGGATGACTACCAAGCGCCAAGAGGAGACTGTGGGTCCTGGGCGGAAAGCGGATATTCGCGAGCCAGCGTTGGTCGAACCTGCAGCTATCGCGGCCGTCGAAGCATTGAACGCCGCAAGTACACGTGCCACCGTTGTGCGAATGCGGGGCGAACGGATGTCTGAGAGCTTCGAACTGGAACCCCGTGATCTACGCCACATGGTTCAAGACCACTGGCGCAGCCTCATTCGGCTCGCAGGCGTCAGTCCGCAGATGGCAGGCGAGGAAGTGTTTCGGTTTGAAGCCCTCATCGAGCAGATGGCGGCACGGTATCCGCCTTCAGCGGCGATGAATTTTCGCGACACACTAAAAGCTTTCCGCGCCGAGTACGCAGAGCGCGAACTGACCGATCCAGACGGGTTACGTCAGAGCTTGCAGATCACGGGCGGTGCCAGCGGCGCGGCCACGGCGTGGCTGGCCAACCTCGAGACGCCGGCCAGCGTGGACCTTAGAGATCAGCAGGACGCCTTTTTCCGGGATTTGCTCACGAAAGGAATTCCGGACCCGAAGCGGTTTCAGCTCCGTTGGGAACAATTTATCGCGCACCTGCAATCTCAGATCAATCACCTCCCGAAGGCTGAGCAGGACGGGATCATGACGCGTGTTGTGCTGCGTAACGCCGAATATATGGCGCTCGCGAAGAGCAATCGAGAAGCTTTGAAGGCCCGGTTGGGTGTTGACTCGTTCTCGTCGGGCTCTGCGCCGATCGCAGATATGGTTGTCGAGACTACCGTGAGAGCGACGATCTGGCAGGGGATCGGCGCTCTCTTACGGGGGGTCCGGTAGACAAAGCAGCAGTAAGCGGAGGGTTCTGGCCGCCTCGCGCCACGAGCGGACCTGAGCACTCGACCGATAACCGGACGTCCATCGAGCTAACAAATTCCTTGTAGGCCGCGTCCGTCGAATTACCGTAGAACGACACGCGTTGACCGCTAAAGCGTCGCTGCGACAGCCCGAAGGGGTTTTGGGCCAAAGTTGTTTAGCCGGAGGACAGGCAAAGAGGAGCAATCGTTCGACCCCGGCCACACGGATCATCTACGTGATGGAAACTTTTCTCGCACCGCCGTGCAATCCCAACGATTATTGGCCCGCGCAGAATCAGCGGTATCTAGTGGTCTGGAGCACGATGACCGTTTCCCATTCCAAGATTAAAAATCAAAAGCTCACTCTCCCGATGAGCTACGTCGCCGTGCTCTATGGGTAGCGGCAAGGGCCGCAAGTTCGATCCCACCGAAGAGCTGGGGATCAACGCGGTCCAGAAGGCCGTTCTCACCTACGGCTGGATTTTTCGCGACAAGCGACAAGCGGATTTCGGAATCGACGGTGAGATCGAAATCGTCTCGGACGACCAAACCGTCACCGGGAAGCTTCTCGGCGTCCAGATCAAAAGCGGCCGCTCCTTCTTCAAAGATGCCCCCGGCCGCGACCTCCGTTTCTACGCCACGCCCGAGCATCGCGATTACTGGCTGGGTTACGCCGTGCCCGTCGTCATCGCCTTCCACAACCCGGACGATGACGAGACGATCTGGCAGTTTACCCATAGCGCCACGTCGAGCGGCAAGAACTGGCGGATAGACGTTCCTCGTACGAACAAATTCAACGCCGACGCAAAGACTTCGCTCGCCCAGGCCGCGGCGGCCGGGAAAACACTCAATCAGGTCAGCGCGTCGCGCATGGCCGACTCCATCGTCGGCGACGTCTCCAAAGGGCAGCAGGCAGCCAGACCGAAAGAGGTGACGCTCGCGACGGAGCAGGTCGAAGGCGTCGCGCCACTCCTTCAGGCAGAGTTCGGCGAGGCGGGCCTGTCCGCCGCCGCGCTCTCCCAAATCTCCAAGCTGCTCGACGAGAAGCTGGCACCATCCCGACAAACGCCCACGCCAGCCTCGGTCGATGCAGGCGTCGATCCCCGGCGCGCATCCGAAGACCCCACCCTGCACGCGAAAATCGACCAACTTCGAGACATCAAGAACGAGGGCGACCCTGCCGTCGCTTACAGGAAACTCGAAGCGCTTCTCCCCCAGATCGACCGAGAGACGAATCCGTTCGCCTACTTCCGAGCACTGTCCACACGCGCCGCCGCCGCCCTGGATCTCGGCAGGACTGAAGAGAGCTGTGAAGGGTTCGAAGAGGCCTTCGCTCTTGAACCCCACAACACGAACGCGCTGGCGAATATGGGGCTGGCCGCACTGATCCGACGCGAGCACGTGAAAGCCCGCGAATATGCACAGGCGTCCATCGATCTCCCCGATCACCCAGGTCATGTGCTGACGATCTTGCTCGCGGCCGTCGCACGTCTCGATTACGAGGGCGATCCGCGCGAACTCATCCCGGAAGCGGATCGCGACAAGCCGGAAGCCACCCATGCCGTGCTGGAGTTTCTGCGCGTCCGCGACGACCCGAGTTGGCCCCGTGAAGCCATAGCCGCTCACGAAGCCAAGCCGGACGATCGGGGCGTCAAACGGCTCTGGGCTTTAGGCGTTCTAGAGCTCGCCACCACCGACGGACGTTTCGTAACCGGCGGTCAGTCCGACGTGCCCGTGGAGGAGGTGAGGCGCGTCGCCGAGTTCCTTCGCGATGAAGTCGAACACAAGATCATCAACGGCTATGCCGACATCGACGATGTGGCGAACGAGGCGACAAACGCGGCCATAGCGTTCCGAATTATCGACGACTATCCCTCCGCAGTCGCCTTCCTGAAACGTGTTCAGGTCCACGTTGGCCACAACCCCAACATCATGCGCATGCTCGGTTTGAGCCAAGCGATGAGCGGCGACAAAGCCGACGCGCTGGAGACGCTTGCCACCATTCCAGAGGATGGAGAAGCACAGCTTCTTAGAGGGGAAATTCTAGGGCGCGACGACGCGAAAGCCGGACTCGAACTCGTGCGTGGCCTAGCCGCCGAGATCATACCCGAACACCACACGAAGAGCCGGCTGATCCTAACCGCCAGCCTCGCGCAACGCGCATCCGACCCTGGGCTGGCAGACGCGCTGAACGCGTTGAGAGCCGATGAAGAGGTCGCGCCCTACGCAACGATCATCGAAGTCAGGCATCGTTCGGCCTCCGGCGAAGACGACGAGGTTCTGGCCGCCGAACTGTCGTCGCTCGCCGACCAGATCAAACCCGACGCTCCGTTTTCTCTTCGCCTGACCCTCGCGGAAAGCCTCAAGCGCCACGGTGCGTTCATCAAAGCCTCGCGACTTCTCGACGGTCACATCGACACCGAACGCGATAGTGATGCCGCGCGCCTCTATTTGACGCTTCTAGCGTCCGCCGGTCGCGACACCGATTTCTTCAAGACGCTCAAGGCGCTGCCCGAGGCTGTGCGCCAAGACCAAGAAACCATCTGGCTGACGACCATCCACGCCTTCAACCGAGGAGATCTGGACAAAGCCGAACGCCAGTCGAAAAAACTGGCCGAGCGCGACCCGAAAAACCTCAAACCCTTGCTGCTTCATCTCGAAGCCTTGGTTCGCCGCAGGCGCGACAATGCCATCCGCGAAATCCTTGCCGGGGATGTCGAGAGTCTGGAGGCCGAAAGCATCGGCGACCAGACGCGACTCGCGCGGCTTCTCGTAGGGTTCGGCTATCCCGAACGGGGCCTGGCGCTTTTATATCGATTGATGCTGGAGAACCGGGATAATCCCCGCCTTTGGACGAACTTCGGCGGGCTCGTTCTGAGTGCAGAAAGAGCACCGGATTTCACGCTCGACGTCACCGGCGTTGCGGTGGACACATCCGTTACGCTCTCATTCGAAGGTGGCGGATCGAGCGAGATCGTCGTCGAGCCGAACGCATATCTGCGAAAACTGGACCCCGACTCTCGCGAGCCGGAGCACCAAGACGTTGCTGCACTCATGGGTCTCAACACCGGAGATACGTTCACCTTGCCGGATGGAAGAGGCGGCCGCATCGCAAATGTCCGGCACAAATTCGTCGCGCGGATGCAGACGGTCCTCCAAGATTTTGAGTCTCGCTTCCCATCCGCAAACGGCTTCAGGAGCATCAGGGTCGATGTCGAAGCCGAAGGTGGTCTGGATGCGATTAAAGCAATCCTGAAAGACCGACGGGATTTCATGGTGTCCGAAGCGGATGCCTACGAAAAAAACCAACTGCCGCTCGCGATCTTCGCCCATCGCGTCGGCATCAGCCCCATCGACGCCGCCGGCGGCTTGGCCGAGAGCGGGCGATCTTTCCAAGTCGCCTTCGGCAACGAAGCCGAGCGTATCGCCGCAAAAAAGAGCATCGACTCGAACGCTCAGGCAGGCGCTGTGGTCGACGCGCAGACGTTTTGGACCATCTGGGATCTGGGCGTTACCGAAGTCGTCCAGGCGACAGTCGGCAAGCTCCACTACACCGCTGCCTGTCTCTACGAATTGCACGAACGATTGGAGCGGCTGACCGACCAAAAGCAGGACGAAGGTCAGTCAGCGATGTCGATCGACAACGGCCAGATCGTGATGAGGGAATTCGGTCCCGACGAGGTCCAGGCCGCAGCCGATATCCTCCGAAGCGCCATCCAATGGCTTGAGGAGAACGCCACGCTCGCGGCCGTCGAGATGCCAGACGCTCTGCCGGATGAAATCCGTCAGAACCTAGCCGATCTCCCGAAACCGATCTTCGACGAGGTGTTCGTCGCGAAAAAGCTGAACATTCTCCTCCTTGTCGACGACCTTCGCATGCGTCTCTTCGGCAGAGCGCTGGGCGTCGAGAAATCAAGCTGGCTGCATTGGATTCTCGGTCACGCTGTGGACAAGGGCATGGCCGATATGTCGTCCTACGCGACGTGGAGCGCCAAGCTCATCGCTAGACGTCAAAACTATATTGGCCTGGGGCCCCAGGTGATGGTGGACGCGCTTCGGGCAGATGCGGCGTTCGGCTTAAGACAGCCGGGAGAGATCTTCCTGATGCTGGCCCGCTGCTTCGGCGGCAAAGCGGCTGACGTCGAATCCCACATCCGGGTTGTCGCCCAAGCAATCTATCTGATCTGGGGCGACATGAATCTCCGCCACGTACGAGAGGCAGCGACGGGCGTACTTCTCGACCAACTCACTACCGGGCGTCGCGACGACTACCAGTGGATTCTGACCGCTCTCATTCGGGTGTTTCGCAAGCTGAATCGCTCAGTGTCGAACTACATTGTCGGTTGGATCAAAGGCCATTTCATATCTCTGAATTGATCTCAAGCTGGCTCGACTTACGCGCAGAATGCGGACATTTCTCAATGGCGGGTAAGTCGACGCGCCGTCCGTCGCAGGTCCCGGGACATCCAATCTTCGCGTAAGGGATCCGTCTTTCACCCCGCAAGCTTCAGCGACTTTCTATGGCTTTTCGCGTTCTCTAGCTTGCGCCCAGTACGTCCGTCACAACGCTCGAAGAGATGATTGAACCAATCGACCCTCCCATGGTCTGCCGAAGCTGGGACCTCCATTCCGGCGACGTAAGACTTCCCGTGCCAGCAGAACCCAAACCGCCGCGCGGGGCCCTTACGCCAGAGGCCGACCAATTGGGGTGGTCCTCCGGACAGAGGATCGGCTCCGGAATGCAGAGCCTGACAAAACGCATGCATGGCCGCCCGGCTGGTGCCACCAGCCGCCGTTTTAGACACCTCTACGATATGAGCCTCGACTTCGGTCTTACCGGAGCCGTCAGCAAGAGCGACGTACGAGGTGCCGAAAGCTAGAGGGAGCTCCCGATCGGTCCAGACTTCTGACCGGACGTCATACTGGCTGCGCCAAAGCCGGAACCGCGAGCCCATAAACTCACCGTCCCGTGCGCCATGAAAGAAAGTCAGGCTCGCAATGTTCGCTGTCTGAACTTTTGCGACGGCCGCCCTCAGAAGCCCGATAACCGCAATATGGCGCTCGTCTGCCGACGCGTGTTCAAGGTTCAAGGCACCCCGAGATAACAACTCCAGCGCTTGGCTCAAAGCGATCGGAACAAAATAGGCATCCCCGCAGAAGCCGAAAATGTCCGCTGTGTTGGGAGACGCAAATGTCTTCAACCCCGCGTCCCATCGTTCGGCTGCCGTTCCCCAAGTGATTCGGCTGTCGGTTACTAGATACAGCGAACATGGGCCGCGGGCATCGCTGGCAACGGCTACGGCGAGTGATGTCATTGCGCTTTCTGAAGTCCCCGACTAGATGTCGAGATAGGCGAATGAATCGCCACTCTGCAACTCCTGGCCGCCCCTCAATATTCACTATGGGGTGCTCGAGGTGGGGGCCCGTCCGTTTCGGCGGACGGGCTGTCAGGTCACGATAACAGCGGGAGCCGGCCTCCTTGCGAGAACTAGGCGTGCCAAATGACCTTGCAGGCACGCATCGCGGTCGGTACGCATCATACGGCCTTTTCACCTAACTTCGTTCGTCGGAGGCCTTGAAGCCAAGCTGTTAAACCTTACCTGTGGTTGGCAGGTAAGCCGAGCAACAGGAGGGTTTCGCGGTGGCTATCGACAAATACACTCTGCACAAGGATGCCGAGACTGAAAAGTGGCGCTTGGAAAGGGAAGGTTCTGATCGCGCGAAGCGTGTGTTCGAGAACAAGGGAGACGCCTTGAAAGGGCTCCGCGCCGCAGTCGGGCCGGCAGGCGGTTCGGTGCGAATTCGCAAGGTTGATAACACTATCCAGGAAGAGCGAACTTACCCGCGATCGAAGGATCCCAATAGCACGCCGGGATAAGGCAGATGGCGATCTTCGCAGTCAGCTTCCGCCTCGCGCATGGCGCGGACCACGCCAGACGTTGGCAGTCGGTTGACGATGCAGTTCGACGCTTGTCTATTGGTCCTCCCTTCGATGAGACGACATCGTTCTATATTCTCCTGGCAAACACCTCCGCAGACGCGCTCTGGAACGCTCTCGTTTCTGGATCGGAGTTAGACATGCGTCGGGACGCGCTGGTCGTGGTCAACCTTTCGGCCGACGACTCGCAGTTCGGCGGGACCTCAGCGCCCGCTCGACTCAACGCCCTACTAGCTGCGCGATGAACAAACCGATGTAGCGTCGGAGTGGTTCTCCTCCCTGCCAGAAGCAGTAACTGCTTGCCGCCCGCGAACTTACCGCCGGCTAGCGTTTTCTTCTGAGCTGGTCGGCGCGCGGCTAAGTTTTGTGATTCAGCCGGAAGCGGCTTCCCTGGTGCGGGATCGCGGTTATACCCTTCTAACCTGCGAGGCGGGTTGGTAGAGTGAAGTTTCAACTTCGGGTGGCCAGTCGCCTCCGTTTCAATCGGCGGCGAGACCATGCTTCCACGTTTGCGCATTCTGCAGGTCGGGGATGTCCACTATCCCACGGCCTCGAAGGCCAATCGGGCGATCGACGATAAGGACGTGAAGTTTCCGGCTAATCTGAAGGGCAGTCTGTCGTCTCTTCCCATTAAGGCAGTCATCCAGCGTATCCATTCCGAGCTGTCGGCGGGCCGGGTCGACGCCTTGATCTTCATGGGGGACCTGACGGATCAGGGGGATCTGGCAGGCTTCAAGACCTGCGCGGACTGGCTGATGACCGCTCTCGAACTGGGCCCGGGCGCACGGTTCGCCAGTCTACCGGTTGGCTTCGTTCCGGGAAACCACGATGTCGATCGGACCCTTGCGACGACGGCCGGTCTGGACGCCAAGTTCAAGCCACTCGAGGCGGCCATGGCGGCGGCGGGTGCGACTCATTTCCCCACGGCCGTTCCTCTGTCCTTCGCCATCGGCGAGACTGGTGCATCGGCCACTGTCCATCTGCTTAACAGCTGCTGGGGGTGTGGGGAGCCGGAGAATATTCCGCTCGAGTTCCGTGACGCTATCAAGACGGCGATCGACGGCGTCATCGTCGCCGATCCCCGGGCGGCATCGGTCTATTACGACAGGCAGTTGGACACGCCCGCATTTGATGCGGCAACCATCACGACGGTGGCCTCGGCAGTGAGCGACTGTCCGCCGACCTCTCTCTCGATCCTTGTCGCCCACCACAATCTGCTGCCGCAGCGAACGCCGCGCCTTGCCCCTTATACGGAGCTGGTCAACTCCGGGTCGTTGCGCGGCGCCTTGGTGAACAGCGGCCGCCCCTGCCTGTACCTGCATGGCCATATACATGAGGATCCGGTCGAGATCGTGCATATCGGCCGCGGCCCCCCTCTGGTCGTCATCTCCTCCCCGGAAGCTTCTGCCGGGTTCAACATTGTGGAGGTCACCTTCATGAGAAGCGGCCTCCCCCTGACGTGCGAGGTCATTCCCTTCCGCTACGAGGCAGGCTCGATCCGGCGCGGTGCCAGCCAGTCCATCCCCTTGATGGGCGAGCGTCGGCGGTCCACAGACCGCAATATGGCCAAGGTCTACGCTCATGTGCTGGAAGCTGGCGAGGTCTATTGGGGCGAGCTAAAAACCTTCGCCGAGACCCTGTCGACTACCCCTGACGATGATATCCTTGCCGAAATGGTCGAACTCTTGGCCGCCGACGGCCGTTTCCAGGTCGAAAACCGCGATCTGGCGACCGACGCGTGGATTGTGAAGGCAGTCGTCTGATGGCCAGCCAGATCAACCCGTTCCGTCCCACGCGCTGGGAGCATCATAGCGAGGGCCGCCCACTTATTTGGTTCACGCCGACCGCAGAAAACTTGGCTCAGGAGAAGTCGACCTTCGTGCGCGGCAGCCGAGGCAGCGGCAAGACGACCCTGCTCAAAAGCATCTGCTGGGATGATTTAGCGCACAACGAATCGCTTCAGTTGCAGCACGTCATCGGCGACTTCCAGCACATTGGCGTCTATCTTCGCTTCCCCGACCACATCTCCTCCTCCATGGGGCTAGTTGACTGGGCGGCGCTGTTTCCGGAGGCACCAGAGCCCGAGCTGGAGTTCTACCGCTTCTTCTCGCTCGCGGTGGAGCTGTCCTGCCTTGAGCGTGCGCTGACGGCCTGTCACGAGTTGCGGCTCTCTGGCCATGTCGCCCTCGCCGCCGGACAGGAGCTGGCTTTAGTCGCTGAGCTCTTCGAGGAATTCCCAAAACTGGCGGCATTCGCCGAAGTGCCGCCGAAAACCTTCGTGGCGACGGCGCGGCTATTCCGCGAGGTGGTGCGGAGAATGAACGAGGCCAGCGGCCGGGGCGCGCTGAAGCTCTTTATTGAAGCGCTGCCGGCCCGCGAACCAAACGAACTCCTGAGCTTCGTCACGAGCCGGCTCTCGAAGTGCGCCCGTCTTCGCACTGTCCGGTTCGGTGAAAAGCCGCCGGGGTTCAAATTCTGTCTTGACGATTGCGAGGTGCTTAGCCCCGCGCAGCAGCGTTCCGTCAACTCCTTGGTTCGCAAGGCGCGGTTCCCGATCTCTTGGGTGGTCAGCTCAGTTGGCTCCTTCCTGGAGAGTCGGAGCACCTATATCCCACAGCAGCAGCTAACGGACGCCGATAGACGGGTCGTGTCCCTTGACGACAGGGAGCCAAAAGATTTCCGCCAGCTCTGCCAAGCGGTCGTGGGGCTGCGCCTGCTCTACGCTTTGCCGGCAGACGCACGAGGCGAAAAGGGACGGGACATCCAGCGCGTCTTCCCCATGGACATTCGTCTCGGCCAACAGGATGTCAACGAGACCATCCGCGTGATCGTCAATCGTTCAACGAGCCCGGAGGCTGAAATCTTGCGGGTCGCCGCTCGGTTGGTCCGCGACGGCATGGAGCGCTTCGCCCCCAAGCTGATTGAGCCGGCACCGCCGGGTGTGCCGGAATGGTTGCCCTGGTACCAGGCCTGGATACTCCTGCACTGGCGGGGACGGCACGACAACTTCATCGCCCGGCTCGGACCCGACGCGCTGGAGCAGCTGGAAATTCACGTCCAAGATCTGCGGTTCAAGCGCACCCAAGCCTGGATTCGCCGCAAACAGGTGGGAGCCTTGCTCCATCTCAGCGCCACTTTAGGCTTCCGCAAGCTTCCGCTCGCCGGCCGCAGCATCATCGTCACCCTCGCCGACGGATCGATCCGTGACTTCTTGGAGATAATGGGCGAAATTTATGCGGCCCAGGTGCGTGGCGGCGGCGATCCGGCCGATCCGCGCCAGCTCGCCCGATTCATCTCGTCTGGATCGCGGATCTCCGCAGCGAACCAGACGGATGGGATCTACCGGGCCAGCGAGGCCTATTTCGAGGGGATCGCCAACCGGATCGACATTGAGCCCAACGCTGTGACACGGCTGGTGGAGGGTCTGGGCATCTATACCTCGATCCTCCAGAGCAATCCCAATGACGCCAGTGTGCTCGGCCGGTCCGAACGCGGTGTGTTCGTGATGCGCGGGGGGCGACAGGACGGGGTGGCAAGCAAGGCACTAGAGTATCTGCGCGAAACCATCAGACAAGCGGAGTTGGCTGGCTATCTCCGTCAAGTGCCTGTCCGTCAGCGGGACGAGGAGGACCTCGATCTGCCAGCCCACGCCTCGAGCGCCGCTCGCACCATTGCTTTCCGGCTACACAGACGCCTGGCACCGCATTTTATGTTCTCCTATCGCGGTGCATACGAGGCGATCGGCATCGACGCGATCGACTTGGCGGCACTGTGCATGCCCGGCTCCCGGATCGCTCCGCGTCAGTGGGCGACCGAGCTGGCCGAGGTTGCGCCAGTCCAGGAGTTCCAGCTGTCGCTTCCGTTCGATGGAGTCGAGGATGACTGACGCCCGCGCTTCGTTCGGTCCCTTGACAGTCCGCCAAGGCGAGCTGGCCTCGACCCCGCTTCGCGATGCCTATGATCTGTGTATCGCTGTCTGCAGCTGGGAGACACGGGCCAGCGCCGCCTTCGAGCAAGTCGGGGACGTTCAGGGCGTCTGGGAGGTCTGGTCATTTGCATCCGGCGATGCTGACAAGGCCGAGGCCAAAGCAGCTTGCTTTGATCGGCTCACGTCGGTTCGAAACGGTCCGCTCGCCAAGATAGAGCTGGATGGGTCTCTCAAGTACGAGCGGAACTTCGAGCTGATCGAGGATTATTTCCGGAGCCGCAGCCAAGCCAAGGGCGGCCCGCTCGACGTACTGCTTGATATGACCTGCCTGCCGAAGAAATACATGCTCTTCGTGCTGGGCATGGCATTACGGAACGAGTTCGTTCGGGCGATCGACTTCGTCTATTCCGAGGGCCGATATCGCGCCCCGGTGACCGAGGAAGTTCACGGCCCCATGACTTGGAGCCGCAGCGACGGGGACTGGGCCTCGGTGCAGGTGCCCTATCTGGAGGCCGACAACTTCATTCCGGACGCGCGCGGTCTAATCGTTTCCTTGGGAGCCGAGATCAGCGCATCCGTTCCCTTCATCGAACGTTATGAGCCTCTTCAAATCGCCCTGGTCTCTGTGAAGGACGAGGCGTCGCGGATCGATCCGGTAGCGATAGAGGCGGAACGCCGGCTGCTGCGGGAACTGGAAACACTTCCCATCACCACGTCAGTCGATGCGGCGCTTGAGGATGTACTCGGCGTGGCTCGCCTGTGCCGGTCGTTCTGTGAGGACCAGCCCGACATGGCCGTGACCGGTTTGGCAATCGGCTCGAAACCCCACGCCTTGGGACTTGGGCTGGCCGCGCTCGCCGCGCCGAATTTAGAGATCGTGTGCCGTCTGCCCTCTCGGTACCTGTCTGGCGATGTGGTCGCGACGGGCCGCACCTTCGTTTATGCGGTCGAGGATCGTTTCGAGCCACGCTGATCGATGGACCGTGAATGGTGGGCACCAGCAGGACAATGCCCTCTCGGAGATCACTCTAAAGCAAGGTCTTGCAGGACAGGATCTTGCTCTCAACAAAGCACGTGCGGCCATGGCTGGCACGGCCACGCCCGCCTGGCCGTGCAAAGAGGTTTTTCACAGGGACAGGCGTTCGCCTGATTGATTTGATCGGGTTCCCGCTTCTTTGTGTCGAGTGTGAACGCTGTCGTTTGAGCTATCAGATGCGATTAAGAAAAGACTTGCACCCGCAACAGTAGACGTTCCCAACCCGCCATGAGTAAAATCCTTTCTCGTCGCCGACGCTGACGCTGACCATTCAACGGGTCCATTCCCTATGCGCGCGCGAGCGCATAATGTGGCTTATTCCGGGAGCGCTACAGGTAGATTGTAGCGACGCCCAGCGCTGATACTCCTGTTTGAAATCGTGAAACTCCGACAGCGCTTGATTATCCAGCTCGTTGAGCTCGCGCACCGCATCTGAGCGGGCCGTCAAGAGCGCGGACACCGTGCTAGGCCGGCCGAGCCGCGACTGAATGATGTGCGACCAGATTGTGCGTTTGGAAAATCCGGCACTTCCAAGGATGGACTGCAGGGACTTGTCACGGTGAGAGATGGAGGTTGTGTCTCGCAGCAGGCGAACCGCTTCAATCTCTCGCGAGGGCCAATTCGGTATGGCGTCGCACGCCGAGACGAATCTCGCAGCTTGTGGGCTGAGCTCTGCGATCTCTTCCAAAGTCGTGCTGGCCGCTAGGCGACTCTCAAGCCCAAACCATGGTTCAAACTCCTCAGAGCAGCGCTCAATGAGTGACTGATCTGTACACGCTGGTAGTTTTTCGGGGGGTGAAGTCGGCGAGAAGCCGGGTTGTAGTTTCTCCCAGAGCGCTGAGCCCGCACCCAACATTGCGGAGGAGGGTAGGACCTCAAATCCGCACGATTTCACCATCCCGTAGATCGACGAAGCCGTGCCAATTCTTCGGAAGGCCTGATCCACGTTGACCTGGTACATGCTCCAACGTTCAGGATCGATTAGGCGTTCGCTGACCTCAAATCCGTGCCGATAGAGTATTGCATATCCGATCTTTTGATTGCCTCGTCGGGCCTCCACTTCGATGCGGTCTTTGCGAATCTTCGTCGCGGGAGCTGCGTGGCTGGAGCACTCTCTCCCGCCACGCAGAGAAATCTGGATTGGCCCGGTCGATGTTTTGAAACGCCCGAACGCAAACTGCTTCCCGCTCCGCTCCCTCATAAGTGCGGTGCGCGACTCGGGTTTCGGAGCGTTTGGCAGTGCTTCTCGATCGTGGGGCACGCAGATCCAGCCGTTCATTGTCAGCGCAAGTTTATCGCGATTTTGACGTGTGGGCAGAGGCACATCTGCGATGCGCCACACAATAGAAATTGGCGAGATTCCCGAAGGTCGGTTTTTCCAGGTTAAACAATCAAATGGAGAGTAGATTATCAGTTAAAACTGATAATCTATGTAATCGACCTGTGTTAAAATTCGCTTTGTTTGGTGGACAGTTGTGAATTGTTGGATTTAGACTTGCTGCAGAACTTCCGGGAGGAGATCTGTGCGCACGTTTGAACGGCAACATCACCGGCTGAAGGCGCGGCTAGCGGCGCGCAATCTAACCCTTTAGGATATCGCCAGAAGCTTGGATGTGGCGCCCAGCACCGTGACCATCGTGAGCAAAGGTTTCCGCCGCTCGCGCAGGATCGAGATGGCGCTTGCCGAGGCTGTAGGGACGACGCCGGACAGACTCTGGCCGGCACGATACCGGTTGCAAAAGGAGGGCGATTTGATCGTGACCTAAACCCCTCTTCCTCCACGACCGGAAAAGGCAAAGCCCCAGGCGTTGGCGCGCCCAGGGCTTAGTCCGAGAGATCACTCGGTGTCTGGTATGACCCCGCAACTCTCTCCCCACGCAGCACGCATGTCAACCGTTCAAGCAGCTTGGGCGGCCGCGAGCGCGCGTCGGTTTTCCGTCTCAACGGCAAACCTACCGAGAGATTTGAAACCATGAATAATTCAGTTGCGGTGTCGGCAACGCCGACATCCGCCCACCAACAGCGCGGGCTAATGCCCAGCCTAGATGCCGCTATTCACGGCGCGCTTGTGAAGCCGAAGCCAGGACCGAACGGAACTGCTCTACTGGCTGCTGGTCGATTGGTGATGACCGAAGACGGCCGACCCATTCGCTCGATCGTGACCGGGCGCCGGCGCATCGTCACGGGGAGTTACGCCAGCCGAAAGGCGGGCCGAGCGCAAGTGTTCGAAAGCATGAATGAACACGCTCATTTCATGCATTGCGAGGTCGATCCTTGGATCGTGGACTACCGAGCCCAGCCGTTTCGATTTGAAATGGTCCTGGACGGCCGCAAACGGATCTACATCGCCGACTGCGTGAGGCTTACGGCGGCCGGGATCATTGAGGTGGTCGAAGTTAAGGGCGATCCCCGTTCGCTGCGTGATCCGGACTACGGGGCAAAGCTGGGGCGTGTGCGGCAGCTCTGCGAGCTGGTTGGTTGGTCTTTCGTCACGCTTACGCGCCAGCAGATCATGAAGCCCCAGGTTCGCCACCGCAATGTCGAGCTCGTTCAGCAGCAGAGAATGACGCGCTTCGATGAGGGTCATGTCTACGCCGTCCAAAACCATCTGGCGCGGCGCGGCGGATGCGCGGAGCTGGACGACCTAGCGGGTCGGCTAGGCGTCCTGGCGATTGGTCGATCCATCATCAGTGCGATGATGGTCGGGAGGATCGTCGCGATCGATCTTTCGGCAAAGCTCGGGCCGGCGAGCGTGGTCGAGGAATTCGATGCTGAAGGCGCATCGGGTATGCGCTCATGACCGCGTCCATTAAGATGCGTTCTGGCGAACTTTGGGAGTTCCATGGCTTAGGCATAAGATTCGAGCGGGAGATTGCAGGCGGCCTCCTGCACTTCCAGATCGAGCGCACCCTTACGCCGTTCCACATTGATGACGGGGATGGGCCCCGCGTCCCGGATTGGACGTGGGTGCTGAAGATGTTCGCTGAAGGCTACCTCGTTCGCCCGAGGGAAGCTAAGGGGCCAAGAGCCAGGCAGGTCGCCGAACGTCAGGACTTAGATCCAGAAACCATCGACCAGATGGACAAGCGCGCGAGGCTGCGCCTGTTTGTCCTCCGTGGGTTCGACGCCGCCTGCGTGTCGCCCACGACCAGGGCTGGAATAACTAAGGCGCTTCGCGAGCTTTGGCTGAACAGTCCGGACGACGCTGCGCGATTCGGTCGAAAGCCGTCGCCAAGCTCTGTTGCACGGTGGATGTCTGAGCGGGGTGAGCCTGGCGACCGTCGCCTGAAGCACATGGTATCGATGACCGGAAGGGTGCCGCGTCGGCGACGTCTGAGGCCGGAGATCCATCGCCTCATGGATCGCTTTGCGCTTCGTTATTGGGCGCGTCGGGGTTGGTCCCAGTCTGACGCCTACGCGATGATGGCCTGTCTCATAGAATACCTCAATGAGCGGGCCCGCCGATATACTTCTGCGGGGGCTGAGTTGAAGCTGCCAGCCAAGGAGCTCTTTCGCCGGCGGCTGAAGACGTTGGAATGTTACGACACCTACGCCGCCAAGTTCGGAGAGAAGAAGGCGGCCGCTCGGTTCAAGCCCACGGGGCGAGGCTTGGAAGCGGCTCGTATTCTTCGGTTGGGGTGCATGGACCACACGCTGCTGGATGGCGTGGCCGTTATAGACGCTGATGAGATGCTTCCGCTTGGCCGCCCATGGCTCACCGCGCTTCTAGACGTAAAGAGCCGCTGCGTGGTGGGCTTTGTCCTAGGGTATGAGCCGCCCTCGATCTATTCGGCAATGGAGTGCGTCAAGCGGGCAAACCAGCCCAAAGTCAGGCTCCTGGGGCACTCTCGCTACGAACAGTTTGTCGGCATACACGGTCGTTTCGATGAGATCGTCGTCGACAATGGATGGGAGTTTTCGGGCGTCTCCTTTGAAGACGCTATGGCGGATTTGGGGACGTCGGTCCGATGGGCGCCGGTTGCGTCTCCCACCTACAAGGCCGTCGTCGAGCGCTTCTTCGGTACGCTGAACACCCGCCTAAACCGGAAGCTCCCTGGGGCGACCCTTAAGCCTGAGCTGCTGAGAGAGCTGGGCTATGATCCCTACAAAGAAGCCGTGCTTACGATTGAGGAGCTCGACGAGCTCATCTGGGAAGCGGTCGGGCTGTATCATCTCGACCTTCATCGCGGTCTCGAACAGCCGCCGGGGCTAGTCTGGCAGCGCGACGCGCGGGCGCACGGCGTCGCGGTCATCGGCGACGTGACGGAGCTCGACAAGATGCTCGGCGCGGTTCGCAAGGGGTGTGAACTCAGTCGCTCCGGAGTCCGAATGCTGGGGCTGCAGTTCCACGATCAAGCGAAGGTCGGGGCGCTGTTGCATGACCTAATCGCTGGAGAACCCGTCAAAGCGCAACGAAGGACGGGCTCGGCGACGGCCAAGGTGAAGGTGAAGTTCAATCCCGCGAATCTTGCGGAGATCCATGTCTGGAACAGTCGCCGAAATCGGTACGTCACGCTGCCGTGTACGGACGAACGGTACGCTTGCGGCATCTCCCTCTGGCACCATGAGCGCCTTAGAGATTGGACCAAGCTGCGGGGCCTGGCGTTCAGCTCTGAGATGGAGCGCCTTCAGGCGAAGGCCGATCTAACGCGCAAAATCGAAACCATGGCGCCGGAGCTCAAGCAAAGGCAGCGCCGCTCGATCGCGCGACTGATTACCAAGCCTGTGATTCAAGATAAGCTCCAAGGTGTGATTGAACTTCACCATGCGCCTGCCCGGCACGACGGCTTGGCGCCAACGATAGAGTCCGTGCCGCTGGCATTTGAGCGGACCGATAAGGGGGCGGCGTCCTCTCGGCCCGCTCGGAAATCCAAGCCGCAGCAGCAGCCGAAAGACTCGCCGCCTCACAAAGCCAAAAACGCGGCGAGCATGAAAACGCAGCTTTCGTGGTGCCCGCCGGCGTGTCCAAGGGCTGGAAGGACTTCGAATGACCTCTGCTCCCTTAGAGGCTGATGTTCGGTCGCCCGTAACGGGTGGTGTGGAGGAGCGATATAGTCGCGAGGCCAATGCCGTCGTCGCCAAGATGATCGGCAAGTTCGAAACCATCTTCATCCGCTATCCGCCTCATATCGAGTTCCATGGTCGATGTGACTACCTCCAGCAACTCGGCCGAGAGACGAAGGGGCTCCCTCAAAAGGGAATGCGTGTGCTGGCCCCCTCGGGCTCAGGCAAAACGACCGCAGCGGACGCCTACATTCGCATGGCGTTGACCACTCGATCCCCCGGGGGAAGCGCCAAGCCGATCGTAAAGGTCTCGCTCGCGAGCGCGACGACCGTGAAGAAGCTGTTCCAATCGATACTCGATCAGTTCCAGGACGGCTTTAGCGACCGGGGAACCGAGCACGGCCTTAGGAAGCGAGCGATGGCGTGTTTTGAACGGTTTGAGAGCGAGCTGCTAATCATCGATGAGGTTCAGCATCTCAACTTCCGTAGCACCGCAAGTAACGATGTAACGGACGCACTAAAGGCTCTGCTGGATATGGGCGTCGTGCCCATCGTGTTCCTCGGGACCGAGGACGCCCAGCCGATGTTCGAGCGGAACCTACAGCTCAACGGAAGACTCCTTCCGCCGTGTGACTTCAAGCCTCTATTTGCGGCCAATAAGGGCGACATGACGCTGCTCGGCGGATACGTCGAAGAGCTCGATGCGGAGATTTGTAGATTGGGGCTAATGCCTGAGGTCGGGCGGCTGAACACCCCATGGGTTTTGGCTGCGCTTCAGCAGGTCTCAGGAGGCATGGTTGGGCGTGTGTCGCGACTTGCGCAAGCGGCGTTGGAAATCGCCATCCGTCGCGGTGCTACCCGCCTTGAGCCGTACGATCTCGCCGAGGCGGTTGATCGTTGGGCCATCCCGCAGGCCTTCGTCGAATTCAATCCCTTTCGCGTCGGCCTTCGATGAAGAGCATTCCGAGGGGGCGCTCGCGAACCGTCGCTATGACGCTAGCGCCAGAGAATGGTGAGAGCTTCCCCGGCTATCTTTGGCGGTTGGCGGACTGGAATCTCATAGATAAGCCGCGTGACTTGATCTTGGCGGCCGACCTTCGGGCAGACAACGGCCGAGATTTCTCGGCGCTTTCGGATATGCGCCTGCGCCGATTTTCCGAGGTTGCGCGACTAGATTTCGAGACCGCTCGAACCTTGTTCCTGGGGACCTATAACCAAGGGGTCCCACCACAATGGCTAAGGCACCAGCGGCCAAGCGTCGGGCGAACGCTGCTGAATGATTTCAGCCACCACAGGGCTCTTTGGATGCTCTCGCCGATCAACTTCTGCCAAGAGACGTGGTCGCATTTGCTCGACAGGTGTCCCTCGTGCTCGACGCCTTTTGACTGGATGGTGGTGACGAGAAAATGTTGTCTCAGCTGCGATAGGGCGCTCTCAGTCGAAGATTTTCCAGCCGTTGCCTTAGAGCTTAGGCCGCCATTACGGCGAGCTATTTCCTGGTTGCGAGCGCAGGATCTACCAATCGACAAAGATGATGTTCCAGGAAGCTCAACGCTTGCCGGTCTGACCAAGGGCGACCTGTTTCAGCTCGCAGTCTTAGTAGGGCGCGCTCTAGCTAAGCAGAATGCTGCTGCGGATTTGCGAATAGGGCAGGGCGCGGCAGGAGTGTCAGAGCTGTCTATGGGCGTAGAGGCCGTTATGACGCTAGATGAATTCCTGGCAGACATGTCGCCGACGCAGAAGAACCAAAAAGTCCCTCCTTTCTTTCGGCAACTTGCACTTTCAAAGCGGCTGGTTGAGGGCCCTCTGTCTGTGTTTCTAGATAATATCGTCGCCCCGTACGACGACGCATCGCGTGGAGTGCAGCGCCTTAAGGCTGAGCGCGAGAAAGCTGGCGCTATGACCGCCCGACAGCTCGCGCAAAAGCTCAAGGTGGAACGGTCAACGCTTAAGCTCATCGTTGACCGAGATAAGATAAAAGTTTCCAAGAAGCGCGGTGTATCCCGGCGGCATGTCTGGTTCACCCAAGAGAATTTCCAGCAAGCGAACGAGTTTCTTGGTAAAAGAGTCTCCGCTCGCGTGTGGATGCGTTCCCACCACGTAACAACAATAGAGATGTTGCAGCTCGCGGATGAGGGGCTTCTAGAAATTCTCCCGCCGGAGGAGGCGTTAGAGCCGACGAAGGTGGACCTAGATCGAGATGTTGCCATCGCGACCATTCAAGCGATCATGTCACAGGTGGTCGTTGGCAAACCCGACCGGCAATGGGTGCGAATCGAGAGGCTTTTCACATGCCTAGGAGACAATCATAAGCCCTGGGGATCGCTTCTAGTTGCCGCAAAACAGGGAAAGCTAAAAGGAGAACTCCTTTCGCGCGAGGACCATTTCAGTATGAGCGGGCTCTACATACATAGGGAGCTTGCGGACGATTTTCGTTTGGCGATTCTGAATGAAACGGAGCCGATGTTTGTCGCAGCCGGAAACCGATCTGTAGACTGGTACCCTGAGATGTTACGGGGGGAGGCCGAGTGCTATCTGAACGTATCCTGCCCTGAGATCACTTGGCTGGCTCGCCAAGGATATTTCGGTGATGATGCCAGAGAAGGTGGGCCCTTACGTCGCTCGGATGTCGAGTCCCTCGGTCAGGAGTTCATAGGCACCCGTGAGATTGCAACTCTCGCAGGCTGCACGACTGCATCTGTTTTGGGCGCGTTGAGAAAGTTCGGCGTCAGTCCTGTCATTGCTGACGTCCCATTTTGGCGTAGGCGAGCGGTAGTGGGGGATGGCGGCGCTATCCATCAGATTGCATTGGCGAGGGGGAGGTGGGGGCTATGGGCAAGCAGCCAGCGGTGAAGCATTGGATGTCCTCTGGCGATCCCCGGGCGCGAGCTTGGCGTCGAGAGCAGATGGAAATTAGTAATGATATTTCGGGTCTTCCTCGCGATCCCGAAGTCGACGCCCTAGTGGCAAACTTGGATCTGATGAAGCTATCTGATGAGGAACGTATTCTGGCACTGACGCAATACTTCACTCAGCTGGCGTCAGGGGGAAGGTAGCTGTTAAGTGGGGTGCGGATTTAACCGGCCATTTTTAAGTGTTCATCACCAGTGGTGACCATCAAGCATATCGATGCAATTCAAGCTGTTGCGAAAATGCCTTTGAATGGTCGCGACAACTACCAACTCACCTCCAATCCCACCGAAAGTTGTCGGCCGGCGGAGCCGATCTGGAGCAGGCGGGCGGGCGTGCGTTCGTAGGCCAGGTCACGGGTGTCGGTCAGGTTGGTGGCGGCGATGGACAGTCGGGTGCGGGCGTCGATCCGGTAGGTGGCCTGCGCGTCCAGATAGCCGGCGGGGCCGACGATGAAGGCCGATACGCCGCCGCCCTGCAGGTCGGCCTCGGAGCGGAAGGCGGATCGCCACGACCAGGACAGGTTGAGCGCGAAGGGGCCGCGTTCCAGGTAGGGATTGATCGACCAGGCGAGGTCGGAGACGCCGGTCAGGCGCTCGCCGCCCGCCAGGCGGCTGTTGGTCCAGGTGGCGCTGGCCCAGACGCCTAGTCCGCCGCCCAATCGGTGGTGCAAGCCCGCTTCCAGTCCGTCGATCCGGGCCCGGCCGACATTGCGCGGGCGCGACATCAGGACCGGCGCCTGGACCGCCGCGCCGGTTCGGGTCTCGAACGTCAGGGTCTCGACGGCCCAGGTCGCCTGGATGAAGTCGCGGATCGTCTTGTGGAACAGGGCCAGGCTGAAACTGGTCCGGCGGCCGGTGACCTCGTATGAGAGATCCAGATTGGTCGAGACATAGGGCGTCAGTTCGGGGTTGCCGCCGATCCCGCTGAAGATGACGCCCGGTTCGGGGCTGTCGACGGCCGCCTGCCCGTATTGATAGATGGCCGAGACCAGGACGCTGGCGGGCACCGTCGAGGCGCGCAGGTCGGCCAGGGATGGGCGGGTTATGGTGCGCGACGCCGCCAGGCGCACGACGGCGTCGTCCGCGATGTCGAAGGCGAGGTTCAGGCTGGGCAACAGGATCGCATCCTCGCCATCGTGGGTCAGGGGCGTGGCCTGCGCCACGCCGCCGACCCCGGCCATGCGCGCGCCCTCGACATGGGTGCGTGTCCCGACCAACCGGAGACCCGCGTTGCCGAAATAGGACAGGCCGCCCCCGCGCCCGTCGAAGTCCGCCCGCACATAGGCCGCCGCGACCCGCTCCTCGACGCCGTAGGAGTTCTGCAGGTCCGAGCCGGTCGGCGTCAGGTCGCCCGGCCGAAACACCACGTCGTCGCGTTCGCCGGGCAGGACGAAGGCGGCGCGCAGCCGGTCGAACGCCGGCGTGATCCAGGGGCCGGGACGCGCCGCGATCAGGTCGGAAAAGACGTCTCCCGGCGTGGCGCCGTCATAGATGCCGGCGATGTCGCCCTGGCCTTGGCGCAGGGCCGCGCGTCGGTCGCGGCGCTGATAGTCGCGGCTGCGCGCGCTGAACTGGCCCCCCATCTGAACGGCCGAAAGCCGAAGGCCGCCCCAGGTTTGATCCAGGGTGCGGCGGGCGTTCAGGACGGCGGTCACGTCCTCGTCGCGAGACTGGACCGCCCTGATGTTCAACTGGGCCAAGACGAGCCGGGAGGGATCGCGCAGGTCGAAGTCGGTCGTCAGTCGGTCCGTTCGACGGGCGTCGGCGGCGCCCTCCAGATCGAAGGCGTAGGCGACGCCTTCCGGCGACTGGGCCGACAGTCGCTCCAGCGGCGTGTCGAGCACGGAACGGGCGCTGGAGACGCTGAGGCGTGGGGTCAGCCGCCAGTGCCCGCGCCGCAGTTCGGCGCCCAGCGAGGCAGCGACGTTCAGGTGCGACTGGTCCGAGAACTCGGTGTTGTTGTCGATCCGGCCGGCGGCGATCCGGCCCGCCGTGACGACCCCGTCCTGAACCCGCTGAATCGCCTCCGGCGCCGCCAGCCGCTCGCCCAGGCCGAAGACCAGCCGGTCCTCACGTATGGCGTTGTCGAAGGTCGAGACCAGGGCGTCGAGGTCGAGGCGGAGGTCGGGCGAAACCTGCCAGTCCGCGCCGACGAAGCCGCTGCGGCGGCGTCGATCCTCGCTTTCGACCGTGGTGCGCAGATCGTTGGGAACCGCCAGGGTGCGGCCGTCCAAGACGATCTCTCCATAGCGCATGACCTGAAACCGGTCGTAGCGGACCGATCTCTGCTCCTGCGAAAGACCGGCGACCAGACCGGCGGAACCGCCGGGCGACACCCATCGTCCTCCCACGGACAGATCAGGGCTGATGCGTCCATCGCGCGTCGTGGTCTCGCCGCCCAGCCGCAGCGTCAGGAACCGATCGCCGTCCAGCCCGCCGGCCGTCTCGATGTCGATGTTGGAGCCGATGCCGCCCTCGGTCAGGTCCGCCGTCGCGGACTTGGTCAGGCGCGCGCCCGCCAGCAGATCGACGGACAGGGCGCGAAACCGGAACTGCCGCCCGCTCTGGGTCGAGTTGCGGATGTTCTCGTTGAAGGCCACGGGCGCGCCGTTCAGGGTCACGGACTGGAACAGCGGCCCCAGACCCCGCACGCTGACGAACTGACCCTCGCCGACCTCGCGTTCGATGGCTACGCCCGGCACGCGCTGCAGGGCCTCGGCCAGATTGGCGGACGGCAGGTCGCCGATCCGTTCGGACGACAGGCCGTCGGAGATGACGTCGGCGTCGCGCTTTCGCCGTAAGGCTTCGTCGATCCGGTCCGACAGGCGGCCGACGACCTCGACCGCTTCCAGTTCGGTCGTTTCGGGCGGGGGCGGCGCGGCCGGGCGTACTGTCGGGGCGACGGCCCAGATGCGCACGCCCCGCGACCCGATGAAGCGATAACGCAGGTCGGTCCCCTCCAGCATCCGCACCAGGGCGGCGCGCCAGCTCATCCGTCCGTTGACGGCGCGCGTGCGCACGTCCCGGCCGGGACGTTGGACGAAGGCCAGTTCGCACCCCGCCTCCAGGCACAGGCGCAACAGGGTGGAGGAGGCGTCCTGGCCGGCGATGTCGAAGGCCTGAACGCGCGACCCGGATTGGGCCCAAGCCTGGTGTGCAAAGGCCGGCTGGGCGAGCGCCGAGATCACGGCGACGGTCGCAAATCCGCAGACGACGCGCCATGGCTTGCGTTGCACGCCGGCGGGCAGCGATGCAGCGAGCGGTTTCAAACAGCGAGCCTCGGGGAGATGGTCCGTGAAGCCCTTAGCGCAGTCCCATGACAGGTCTGCGATACGGCCGCCTCACTCCGCGCGGATCAGCCGTCGGCCGTCTTCGTCCTGCACGATGCGGATCGGCAGCAGGGCCGCCATCCGGTCCTCCAGCGCATCCTCGCCCTCAAGCGGCAGGATCACCGTCACGCGCGTCCGGCCAAGCGCAGGATCGGCCAGGACCAGGGGATGGTCCGAGTAACGGGCGACGGCGACGACCACGGCCGACAGGGGCGCATCCTGGAACACCAGGCGACGCTTGCGCCAGGCCGTCGCCATCTCGACGTCGGCGGCGGTCTTGCGGATGCCCGGCTTGCCCGGCTGGAAGTCCGCGCGTTCGCCTGGCGACAGCGTCAGGGCGCCGTCCAGCGCACCTTTGGCCGTCGCGTCGCGCGTCCCGACCGCGACGCGACCCTGCAACAACGAAATCTGCGCGCCGTCGCCGGTCAGGGCTGTGACGAAGCGCGTGCCGGTCACGATCACCCGACGATCCCCGACCGCCACCTGGAAGGGACGGGCGGCGTTGTGGGCCACCTCGAAATAGGCTGCGCCCCGCTCCAGCGTCGCACGGCGCGCGTCGTCGCCCAGGTTCACGCGAATGGCGGACCCGGCGTCCAGCGTCACGCGCGATCCGTCGTCCAGGGCGATGTCGGTGATCCGGCCGGGCGCCGCCTCGTAAAGCCGACCCTGTTCGGCGCCCTTCAACATCGGGACCAGGACGACGGCGGCGGCGACGGCCGCCACGGCGAGACCCGACGCCAGCAGGGGGCGGCGCGTCACCGACTTGCGCTCGGGGCGACGCAGGGCCGCCAGATCGCCGGCGAAGGCGCTGCGCAGGGGCTCCAGCGCGGCGTGGTCGGCCTTGGCCTGTTCATACTGACGCAGATGGTCGGGGTCGGCCTCCAGCCATGCCATCAGGCCCGCCTGTTCGCGCGCGCCCGAGCCCGGCCGCGCCATGCGGGCCAGCCACGCCTCGGCCGTCCTTGGACGAGCGGCGATCAGGATGTTCAGGCGCTCCAGCATCAGCGTGGCGATTTCCTTTTACACGCGCGGCGCAGGTCGCCTTTGCGGCCTGCCTCAAAAAGCACAACGATCCAGCGGCGAGACACCTCAGTCGCCCCGCGATTTCTTCAGTTGACGGAGGGCTTCGGCGATATGTTTTTCGACCATGCTGACCGACACGCCCAGTCGTCCGGCGATTTGGCGATAGGTCAAAGCCTCGAACCGATGCAGCAGGAAGGCGTCGCGGGTCTTGGGCGGCAGGGCCCGGATCACGGCGGCGGCGGCGGCCAAATCCTGTCGGCGGATCAGGCCCGTCTCGGCGTCGGGCGTCTCGCTGGCGATCGCGCGCGGGCCCTTGTCCAGGTCGTGGATGTCATGGGCGCTGCGTCGCGCGCTCTCGCGTCCGTGGGCCTTCCAGCGGTCGAGCTGGATGTTGCGGGCGATGACGAACAGCAGGGGGCGGGCGTCGGCGCTGTTCAGGTCGTGGCCGGCGCGGTGGAAGCGCACGAAGGCCTCCTGAACCACGTCCTCGGCGTCGCCGCCGCCGCGGGTCTTGCGCAGCAGATAGGCGACCAGATCGGCCCGCAGACGGTTCACCTCGGCCTCGATGTCGGTGTCCGGCGCACGCGCAAAGACGCCCCCTCCTGAGAAGGAGGAGGCGTCACGGCGAGGCGAACGCGCGGGGATCACGCGCTCGCCTGACAGTCAGGGCAGGGGTTCAGGTCCACGAACGGATCAGAACTCCATCCGCAGGCCCAGATTGATCCGGCGTCCCGACATTTCGTACATCGTGGGGAAGGACGGATCCATCGTGTAGCCCTTCGTCGCCTCGTCGGTGACGTTGATGCCTTCCAGGTTGATCTGGATGGCGTCGGTCACGCGATAGCTGGCCGACAGATCGACCTGGCCGTAACCCTCGCGCCAGATCGGATACATTTCGTAGCCGATGGCTTCGACGTATTTGTCCTTGAAGTTGTAGGACGCCCGCGCCTGGAACCTGGCGTTCTCGTAGAAGAGGGTGACGTTGTAGGTGTTGTCGGCCAGGCCGACCGGCGGGGTGGGAATGCCCAGCTTCGACGTGCCGGTCAGCGAGCTGTCCAGAACGGTGTAGTTGGCGTTGATCCCGAACCCTTCCAGCGGCGCGTAGAACTGTCCGAACGGCACCACGGCGACCAACTCGACCCCGCTGACCTCATAGGAGCCCGCCTCGTTGATCGGCTGATAGACGTCGAAGGTATAGACGCCGTCGATCGTGCCGTTGGCGTTGTATTTGGTCACGTTCGGCACGGCGCCCGTCAGGGCCTGACGCACCACGCCCTCGATCTCCTTCCAGAAGTACGAGACTGCCAGCAGGCCGCCGTCGCCCAGATATTGCTCCAGCCCGACTTCCCACTGTTTGGCGTAGGTCGGCTTCAGGTTGGGGTTGCCGTCGGTGAAGCGGAACGAGTTGAAGCTGGCCGTGCGCTTGTAGGCCAGGTCGGTTAGGGCCGGGCGGATCAGGGTCTCCGACGCCGCTGCGCGCAACACCAGGCTGTCGGTCAGTTCGGCCGTGACGTTCAGGCTGGGCAGGACCTTGTCATAGCCGCCGTCGCTGGAAATCGGGGCGGGGGTGAAGCCGGTCGTGCCGTTCGGGTTCTGGATCTGGTGATAGCCCGACGAGGTGATCGCGGTGTCGACATAGCGCGCCCCGCCGTTGACCGAGACCGGTACCGGGCCGATGTCAAAGTTCAGGTCCGCCATGGCGTAGAGCGACAGGACCTTTTCCGACACCTCGTAGTAGTCGCCGGGCGTGAACGGCGTGGAGAAGCCGTCGTAGCGGAAGGTGCGACGGGCATAGTCGTTCGACACCTGGCTCCAGTTCAGATCTCGAATGCTGAAGGCGCCGCCGGGAACCAGTTCGCCGATCGGCGTCAGTTCGCTTTGCGACATCGGACGGTTCAGATAGTCGACGCGGCCCGGTCCGGTCCCCTGGATGTTCAGGGCGCCGTACTGCCGCTCCTTGGACTTGTCGGTATAGCGCGCGCCGAACTGGACGCTGGTCAGGGCCGGGAAGACGTCCAGGCCCAGGTATTTGGTGAAGTCGATCTGAGCGGCGTATTTGTCGTCGGTGATCTGTTCAAGCGACGTCTCATAGGCCTCGAACAGATAGCTCTGAGGCGAGTTGTACATGTCGATCGAGGCGGAGTTGGCGCTCTGGATCGTCTCGCCGCCGTCGGCGGTCCAGCGCGTCCGCGACGGCGCATAGGCGACGTGCTTCAGGTTTGAGTAGTCCAGCGTCTTCTCGGCGCCGGAATAGCCGGCCAGGGCGTGCAGCTTCCAGCTGTCGCCGCTCCAGTTCAGCTCGGTCCCGAACTGGCGATAGTCCGTCTCGTTGATCTGCTCCTTGCTGAGCATCTCGTGCTGGGTGGCGGTGTATGAAACGTCGCGCAGCACCACCATGCCGTAGTCGGCCAGGGTGGTCTTGTCGTACTCGTGGATCGTCTCCAGCGTGGAGCGGCTGGAGGCCGAATAGGCGGCCGCATCATACTGGTCTTCGGTGGTCTCGTAGCGGCCGATCAGGGCGTCGAACGCCAGGCTGAACTCAGCCGACGGCCGATACTGCAGCGAAAGAGAGCCGCCCCACTGGTCCTGGGTGTTCAGATAGGCGCGATCGCCGACCTTGTCCTGGAAGATGATCCGGTCGGTCTCGGCGGCGTTGGCGCGGTTCTGGACGATGACGCCGGCGTCGCGCGCCAGGACGGCCTGCGCCTGGGTTCCTCGCGTGCCGCTGGCGCTGAGGAAACGCGTCAGGGGACGGAAGTTGATGCCCGATTCCGAGTCCGTGCGGTTGGTCCGGCGTGCGGTCGAGAAGGACACCAGCGCGCCCCAGTCGCCCCAGGTGTCGCTGGCCAGGAAGGACAGTTTCGGATCGGTCTTTTCCGAGATGGAGTTGTAGGCGCCCTCGGCCGCGGCCACGACGCGACGCCCCTCGTAGTCGAACGGACGCGCGGTCGAGATATTGACCGAACCGGCGATGCCGCCTTCCTCGTCCGCTGCCCGAGGGGACTTCTGGACCGTGACCTGCTGGATGATTTCCGAGGCGAAGATGTCGAACTCGACATCGCGGCCGCCGCTGCCCGAGGCGGTCGCCAGGCCGTTGATGGAGACAAAGGTGAACTCGCTGGGCAGGCCGCGCACCGACACGCGCTGGCCCAGGCCCCTGTTGCGTTCGATGGTCACGCCGGGGATGCGCTGCAGCGCCTCCGCCAGGTTCTGCTCGGGGAAGTTGGCCACGTCGGTCGCCACGATCGAGTCGGAGAAGCCGACCGTCTTGCGCTTGATGTCGACGGCCTCTTCCAGGCTGCGGCGATAGCTGCCGGTGACGATGATCTCGTCGACCTGAGACACATCTGCCTGAGCCGGGGCCTGGGTCGAGACTTGATCGGCCGTTTGCGCAAACGCGGCGAATGGCGAGACGGCCGCGACGACCAGCGCCGTCGTGCCGAGAATTCGGTTCTTCATTTGGACTACCCCCAGAGAGCTTGACGCGTTTCACCCGCGAAACACATCGACCGGCCATGGCGTCACGCCGGCCGATCTACCGCCCTCAACGACGGCGTCACCCCGCCCCTCAGCGTGTGACAGCCGATTTCATCCAATGTTCACGGCGCTGTCGCGTTCGACCCCGGAACCGGCTCTGGACGGGCTTGGGCGAGCGCCGCCTGCACCTCGGCGCGCGCTGCCTCCATGTCGCGACGGAAGGTCTCCGAGCGCTGTTCGGCGCCATAGATGACCGCGCCCGACAGGATGCCGGCCTCGGCGGCGCTGTAGCTGTGCGAACCGCAAACGAAGCGGCTCTCGGCGAACTCGCGACCGCGCGCATAGAGGGCGTCGGCGCGCTGGGGCGCCAGTTCGGCCAGGATCATGGCGATGTGCATGCCGTGCGCCGAATGGCCCGACGGATAGTCGGGATTGCCCGCCAAGTGATCGCTCTTGGCCTCGCAGATCGGCAGGTCCGTGCCGATGTAGGGACGCTTGGTGCCCCAGTGTTCCTTGGCCACGCCGATCACCGACCGATCGTTGCCCGACCGGTCCAGCAGGGCCGTCAGCACCGGCGCCTGCTCCGGCGTCAGGCGCACGCCCAGCGCCTGGGCGAAATGGTCGTATTTGTCGCCCGTGACGTCGCCGGTCGCCACGTCCCAGCGGGCCGTGCCTTGAAGCGCGCGGGTCTCGCGGAACACCCCGGCGTTGGCGATGTCGCGGGGCGAGCCCGGCTCGGGGGGCGGGGCCAGCACGGTGGTCAGGTCCGGTCGATCCGCCGGCGCCAGATAGCCGCGCACGGGCGCGCCCGAAACCATCTCGACCGCCAGCCCGTCGCACCGCGCCGCCGTCCGCACCGGATTGCACGCCGCCGCCTGGGCGCCCGGCAGACGCACCTCATAGGTCGCAAAGCGCGGATCGGCCCAATAGTAGTCGGTCGAGACATATTGCGCCCCGCTGGCGAAGGCGGCGGTGCGGCGGCCCACATCTGCGGTCCTCGCCTCGACCGTGTCGGCGTCGGCGCGGGTGCGCACGATGAAGCCCTGGCGCACGGCCGCCCGGATGCGATCCTGCTGGGCCACCGGATCGTTCAGCGTCAGATAGGCGGCGGCGGGGCTGGCCTCATCGGTGTTGACGAACATCGCCCGGTCCTGAAGCGACGGCCGTCCCGCCGCATAGGCCGCGACCTTCTCCGAGCCTTCGTCCAAAGCAAAGAAGACCTTGCCGCGCGCCTCGCCGACCGTCGGCCAGCCGCCGGCCAGCACGCCCTCGCGAAGAGTGGCGTGGTCGCCGCGCACCTGGTCCGGGGTGATCAGGCGACCGGCGTCGAAGACCGAGCGGATCTCGGCGTCCAGCGCGTCCCAGGCCGGCGCGTCGAAGTCCATCGGCGCTGCGCCGCCCGGCATCGAGGCCGCGCCCGTCTTGGCGTTCAGCATGATCAGGATCGGCGCGTGATCGGGATGGGCGGCCGACCAGTCGCGGATCTGGGTCAGACAGGCGACGAAGGTCAGGCAGGAACTGCGGAAATCCACGTCGGGCATATGCAACACCTTCATCCCCGGCCGCGCCATGGCGTCCTGGAAGCCCGCGCTTGTCGGTGCGCCCTGGCCTGCTCGACCCAGGGCCGAGGCCGGACGCGCATAACGCCCGCCCCGGGGGTCGTTCAGCACGTCGATCTCCAGCTGGCGCGCGCCGGCGTCCAGCTGTTCGACCAGGGGCCGATGGGCGTAATCCAGCCCCGCCGCGCCGGGATTGACCGCCGTCATCGCCGCCAGTTCCGCCTCGGGAATGGCCAGCTTGTAGCTGTTGTGGGTGCCGACCACGGCGATGTCGTTCATCCGCAACGACCGATCCATCCACGCCCGCGCACAGGCGTCGCCGCCCGCTGCGCCCACATCGGCGGCGGTCGGATCGCAGGACGACGCACCCAGAAGCAGGGCGATGACAAGAGCGCTCATGATCGATCTCCGTTGGACGCGCGCGTGCTGTCGGCGTCTCTTCGACAACGACGGAGAAGCACGCTTCCTCAACAGCGGCGTGACACGCCCAGGCCAAATGACGCGGTCGGCCAAACGAAAAGAGCGCGGCCTTTCGACCGCGCTCTTCAGCGTCAGGATTGAACCAGGAGGTTAGCCGCGACGGTTGTCGCGGTCGTTGCGCTCGCTCCTGACCTGGGCCGACAGGCGGTCGAAGCGGCGGTCCAGATCGGTGCGCTCCCAGGCGGTCAGGCCGCCACGGCGATAGTTGGCCTCCAGGCGCAGGATGCTGCTGAACTCGCCCCGCAAACGGGTGGCTTCACGGCGGCTGAGCTGACCGTTGCGGACGCCTTGGTCGATGCGGCGGTCCAGGTTGGCCTGGCGGGCGTTGATCGACTGCCACGATCCGTAGCCGGCGTGCTGGGCGCCGTGATGCGGCGGGGGCGGGCGGTGATAAGATTGGGCGAAGGACGGCGCGGCGACCGAGGCGGCGGCCAGGACGATGGCGGGAACGATGAGCTTGCGCATGGCGATCTCCTCAAATGTTCTGCCGGTCGGGGTGACCAGCGATGAGGAGAGTTGACCATCCGGCGGCTGAGCCGGTTCTGAACAGCGCCGATCAGATTCGGTTCATGTCGGTGACAACTTCGACAGGATCGGCGTTCGCCCGTTTGGCGCGAGGGTCGCTTTAAACTATACGACGTATTCAGCGCCCGTTCAGATGATCGGGCCTAGATCGGTCGCCATGTCCCGCAAACCCGTCAGCCTCATCTTCGCCCCCCCGGCCCTGGCCTTGGCCCTGGCCCTCGCGCCCGTCCTGTCGACGCAGGCGGTCGCCCAGTCGCGCGATCAACGCCAACAGTCTCAGGAACGACCTGCGCCGCGCGTCAGTCCGGACGAGGCGCGTCGCCGTGGAGGCGCGGCCGGCGGCGGCCGCCCCATCGACACCCAGCCGCGCCGCGACGGCAACTACTCCGTCCTGGTCGAACGTGACGGCCGCGTGCGCGAGGTCGTGGTCGACGGCCGCACCGGCCAGGCGCGCCCTGACAACAACAACCAACGTCGCAGGCCTGACTGATGCGCGTGCTTCTGGTCGAAGACGATGCGGACCTGTCGCGTCAACTGAAGGCGGCGCTGGGCGACGCGGGCTATGCCGTGGATCACGCCCCTGACGGCGAGGAAGCCCATTATCTGGGCGAGAACGAACCCTATGACGTCGTCGTGCTGGACCTGGGCCTGCCCAAGATCGACGGCGTGTCGGTGCTGGAGCGCTGGCGGCGCGACGGCAAGACCACGCCGGTCCTGATCCTGACGGCGCGCGGCGCCTGGTCGGACAAGGTGGCGGGCTTCGACGCCGGGGCCGACGACTATCTGACCAAGCCCTTCCATACCGAGGAGCTGCTGGCGCGCCTGCGGGCCCTGCTGCGCCGCTCGGCCGGCATCGCCTCGGCGACCCTGGCCTGTGGCGGCTTGCGGCTGGATCCGCGTGCGGCGCGGGCCAGCGTCAACGGCGAGCCCCTGCGCCTGACCTCCCTGGAATACCGGCTGCTGCATTACATGATGATGCATCAGGGCCGGGTCATCAGCCGCACGGAGCTGGTCGAGCATCTGTACGACCAGGACTTCAATCGCGATTCCAACACCATCGAAGTCTTCATCGGCCGGGTGCGCAAGAAGGTCGGGTCCGACCGGATCGAGACCGTGCGCGGCCTTGGCTATCGGCTGACGCCTTTGGCGGGCGAATCCGAAGCGGCGTGACCGAGGCGTCGGCTTCCAGGCGTCAGGATTGGGGCCGCTGGTTCGGGCGGCCCGGTCGTTCGCTGACGCGGCGGTTGATCTGGCTGGCCTCGGCCTGGATCCTGGTGGCCCTGGTGGTCGCCGCCCTGGTCCTGACCCAGGCCTTCCAGGAATCGGCGCTGCGGCGTCTGGGGGCCATGCTGAACGAGACCATCGACGAGATCGTGGTCGGCGCCAGCCGCACGCCCCAGGGCGACGTGGTGGCCCAGATCCAGGACGCCCGTACCCTGCGCCTGCTGTCGGGAAAATACTGGCAGATCATGGAGGTGCGGCCAGACGGGCGGCTGGTCAGCCTGGCCCGGTCCACCTCGCTGTGGAGCTATGACCTGACGCTGCCGCCCGACCTGCCCGACCGGCTGGATGCGGCCTTCGGCGACGTCATCACCTTCAACACCACCGGCCCCAAGGACGACGACGAGACGCGCGAGCCCTTGCGCGTGGCGGCCAGCATGAAGTCCATTCCCCGGCACGAACATCCGGTCATCTTTATCGCCGCCATCGACCGGTCCGAGGTGGACGCCGACACGCGTCAGTTCGCCCGCGTCACCTGGACGGCCCTGTTGATCCTGGGCCTGGGCCTGGTGTCGGCGGTCTTCATCCAGGTGCGGATAGGCCTGCGTCCCCTGTTCGACCTGCGCGACGAGATCGCCGATGTGCGCAAGGGCAAGTCGGCCCGGATCGGGCGGTCCTATCCGCTGGAGATCCAGCCCCTGGCCGAACAGGTCAACCGCCTGCTGGATCATAACCAGGAGGTGGTGGAGCGCCAGCGCACCCACGTCGGCAACCTGGCCCATGCGCTGAAGACGCCGATCTCGGTCATGCTGGCCGAGGCGGGGACGACGCAAGGGTCGCTGCCCGAACTGGTGCGGCGCCAGACCAAGGTCATGCAGGGCCAGGTCGATCACCATCTGCGCCGCGCCCGCGCCGCTGCCCGCGCCGCCCACGGCCTGGGCGAGACCACGCCCGTCGCCGAAGTGCTGGACGAGCTGGCGGTCATGATCGAACAGGTGTTCCGCGCCAAGGACGTCGAGATCGACTGGCGCGCACCCGACAGCCTGTCCTTCCTGGGCGAGCGTCAGGACCTGCAGGAGATACTGGGGAATCTGATCGAGAACGCGGCCAAATTCTCCAAACGCCGGGTCCGCGTTTCGGCCGGCGGCAGCGGCCTGGGACAGATGATCCTGGTGGTCGAGGACGACGGGCCGGGCCTGCCCGCCGACCAACGCGACACGGTCATGCAGCGCGGCGCCCGGCTGGACGAAAGCGCGCCGGGCTCGGGCCTGGGCCTGTCGATCGTGGACGACCTGACCCGCGCCTATGGCGGGCGGCTGAACCTGGCGGACAGCGACATGGGCGGGCTGAAGGCTGTGCTGGAACTGCCGGCCGCCCAGGCGGACTAAAGCGGGGCGCCGCCCCGGCGGTGGCATTCGCAGGCGGCCCGCTCCAGCGCCGCCCGATCCAGCACCGTGATCCGGCCGCGCGAATAGGCGATGGCGCCGGCCTTCTGAAGCCCCTGCGCCGCCTCGTTCACCGTGGTCCGCTGCGACCCCAGCATCGAGGCCAGATACTCCTGCGTCAGGTTCAGCGTGTCGCCCTCGACCCGGTCGTGACAGCGCAGCAGCCATTTGGCGAACCGCTGACCGGCGTGGTGCAGGGCATTGCAGGCGGTGGACTGCTCCAGCTCGCCCTGAAGCCGGGCCATATAGTCGCCGACGGCGTCGCGCACGCCCGGACGCTGGGCCGACAGGGCGCGAAAGCGGGCGGCGTCCACCCGCCGCGCCGTGCCGGCGACCTGGGCCACGCTGCGGGTATGGGCGTGGTGCGGCACGACCGAGGCGACGACGCCCAGCACCCCCTCGCGACCGATCATGACCGTCTCCACCGTTCGTCCGTCCTCCAGCACCGCCACCGAGGAGCAGAAGCCGCTGTCGATGAAGTGCAGGTGTTCGACGGCGTCGTCCGGCTCGTTGAACACATGCCCCAGGGCGAATTCGACGGGGACGGCGATCGCCAGCAGGGCGTCGCGGTCTTCGGGATTCAGGTCGTGGATCAACCGGTTGCCCGGCGGGAAGCTGCGCATGAGTTCGCGCATAAGGCGATCTGCTTCGCGCGTCTGTCGAAACTCGACACAGCGTAGCTGTATCCGGCTCCGGTTTCTGGGGAAAAGCCCTGATTTTACCGCGATATGTACGAAACCGATCAGCCGGTGTCGGTCGCGGGACGTTCCAGTCGGGCCACGAGACGTTCCGCCTGGTGAACCTCGACCCCAATGCAGGAGGCGTGATCGGCCAGGCGCTTGCGGGCGGCGGCGACGGCCATGGCGTCGTCGGCCCCATCGAAGAAGTCGAGCAGGGGGCGGCGGTCGGCCTCGTCGAAGAAATGAAACTCGTAGATACGCAAGCGAACGGCTCCCAGACCGCGAACCTTAGCCTTGAGGCTGCGGGCCTGTCTGTCGGATGTCGACACAGCGCAGGTTCGGGAGCCTTTGCCGTGGCGGAGGCGTTAGGCAGCTTCTCGCCGCCGGGGATGCGATGACCGCCGCCAAGACCCTTCTTAGACGCGCCCCTGTCCTGCGGCGCCTGCCGCCGCTGGCGACGCTGGTCGAGTGGGCCGCGCGGGTCGGATACGGCGCGCGGGGCTTCGTCTATCTGTCGGCCGGGGCGCTGACCCTGCTGGCGGCGACCGACCGGATCGGCGAGGCGGTGGGGACCAGCGGGGCGGCGGGCTGGCTGGCGGCCCAGCCGTTCGGCAAGGTCTGGCTGGTGCTGCTGGGCCTGGGTCTGTGGGCCTTCGTCGGCTGGCGGGTGCTGCAGGCGGTGTTCGACGCGGACCATGAGGGGACCGACCTGAAGGGCTGGGCGACGCGGGCGGGGCAGGCGGCCAGCGGCCTGTTCTACGGCGTGCTGGCGTCGGGGGTGTTCGAGTATCTGGACGAGTTCGGCGAGGCGACCAGCGCATCCTCCGCCCAGGCCGAGAGCGTCGCCGAGAACCAGGAGAAGGCGGCCGCGCTGCTGGGCCTGCCGTTCGGCGAGGCCCTGCTGATCGGGGCGGGGCTGGTGGTGCTGGGCGTCGGGATCGGCAATATCGTGCGGGCGTTCAGGGACGACTTCGACGACGCCCTGGCCTGTCCCAAGGCCTTCTGCGGGACGGCGACGGCCCTGGCGCGGGCGGGCTATGGGGCGCGGGGCTTTGCTTATCTCCCGCTGGGGGTGTTCGTGGTTCTGGCGGGGCTGCATGCGCGCTCGGGCGAGGTGACGACGACGGCGGCAGCGCTGGACGCGCTGGAGGCCCAGCCGGGCGGGTCGTGGATCCTGGGGCTGACGGCGGCGGGGCTGATGGCCTTCGGCGCCTTCGCCTTCGTGGAGGCGCGCTGGCGGCGGATCCGGCCGCCCAGGGATCTGAAGCTGGGCTAGGGCTTGTCGCGCGGCGCGGCGTCGCCATATCCTTAAGCAACACTCTCTGTTCCAGAAGGCCGCGCCATGACCCAAGCCGTTCCGACCAAGACCCTGAAGATCGACTTCGTTTCCGACGTGGTCTGCCCCTGGTGCGTCGTGGGCCTGGGCGGGCTGGAGACGGCGCTGGACGCCCTCAAGGGCGAGGGGATCGCCGCCGACATCGCCTTTCAGCCGTTCGAGCTGAACCCCCAGATCGCGGCTGAGGGCGAAAACATCGTCGAGCACATCGGCCGCAAATACGGCGCGAGCCCCGAGCAGTCCGCCGCCAACCGTGCCATGATCCGCGAGCGGGCCGGCGAGGTCGGCTTCGACATGCGGATGACCGACGACAGCCGCATCTGGAACACCTTCGACGCCCACCGCCTGCTGCACTGGGCGCACGAGATGGCGCCCGACAAGCAGAAGGCCCTGAAACAGGCGCTGTTCACGGCCCACTTCACCGAGAACCGCAACCTGACCGACGCCGGCGTCCTGACCGCCGCCGCCGAGGCCGCCGGGCTGGACCGGGCCGAGGCGGGCGAGGTGTTGGCCTCGGGCCGCTACGCCCAGGCGGTGCGGGCGTCCGAAGATCTGTGGCGCTCGCGCGGCATCACCTCGGTCCCCGCCGTGGTGGTGGAGGGCAAATACCTGATCAGCGGCGGCCAGCCGGCCCAGACGTTCGAGGACGCCCTGAGAAAGATCGCGTCGGAGGTGTGAGCCTCCCTTTCGTCATCCTCCGGCAAGCCGCGCAGCGGCGCAGACCGGGGGACCCAGCGGCGCGCGGGAGCGCGAACCTGTCGCGGAACAGGTGTTCCGAGGTCGGTTAGGCGGATGGATTTCGCCTGACGGCGCCGCTGGGTCCCCCGGTTCCGCTGCGCGGCCCGGAGGATGACGAAAGAAAATCACGGCGGGTCGGGTTCCGACTCCCCCTCCGCAAAAACACCGTCTGAATGGTGCAATTCGTCTGAAATCGGGGGCGGTTTCAGGTCGTCGAGCGCGTCCACACGGGCCATCAGGGCGTCGCGGCCGGCATAGTCTCCGGGGGTCAGGGCGGCGGCCTCCAGGGCGATGACGCCGATCTCCCGCGCGACGGCGGTGGCGCGTTCGGCCATGTCGGGTTCTTTCGGTTTGGGCTCGGGCTTTGGAGCAGGCGGCTCCGCCTCGCGCGCCAGGCGGGTCAGGTGGGCGTGCAGCCGCACCCACCGCGCCGCTTCCATCGCGCGCCCGGCCTGGACCGCCCGACCCATCCGCACCAGGGCGTGGGCCGCCATCTCGGCGAAGTCGGGCAGGCCCTGCGCCGTCTCGAACGGCAGGTCGATCGGCCCATCCATCGACACGGGATCGGGATCGTCCTGGTCCTGCCGCCGCCAACCCTCGTCGCTGGCGCGGGCGCGGAAGGTGCTGAGCCCCATGCCGTAACGGGCGCAGACTGTCTCGGCCGTGTCGCCGGCGAGGTATTCTTTGCGGGCGTTCTCCCAGACCGTGTCGGACGCCAGGCGATAGCCGCCGCGCGCGCCCGGCGTCGGTTCGCCCCTCGCCGGTTCGCCCCTTGCGGCAGCCTCCTTCTCGGCGCGCATCGAGGCCAGGGCCTCGGTGATGCGCGGATCGGTCGGGTCGCCAGGGATATATTCGTCGACCGGCAGGTCGTCGGGATCGCGCCCCTCTTGCCGAGGGCCGATATTGCCGCGCGCATCGCCCATCGGCGGCGCCTTGTGGCGGGGGATGTAGAGCAGGTCGCCGTACTCGTTCTGCTCCCACTCGCCGCGCGCGATGATGCGGGCTTGATACTGTTCCATGCTCTCCCAGGCCCCGGCCGCCGCCCCCGACATGGGACGCGCCCCAGTCTAACCCCGCCCCAGGGGGCGTTAGGGTAGAAGGTATAGATTCAGGGAAAGGCGAGGGATTTCAACGGTCCCGGAGGGGACATGTTGTATAGGAAGCCTTCATTCCTCCCCCGTCGGGGGAGGATCACGTCAGGCCCGCTTCTTCTTCGGCGCAGCCGGGGCGTCAGCGGCGGTGACCAGATGCCCCTTCCAGCCGGGCGGCGGCAGGAACTTGCCGGACTGCTCCTCGCGCGTGCCTTCGCGCGCGATCCGGGCGGCGTCGCGCCCGGCCTTCAGGACGGTTTCGGTGTCGAAGATATTGCTCATCGCGGTTCCCAATCTAGCAGAAGTCGCCACGACCTGTCCCTCTCCCAACGGGAGAAGCAGGCCGTTTCCGGGTTCACGAACCGAAGCGCCTTCGCCCTCGTCTGTGTATGCAGGAAGCGGTTGATGCCCTTCAGCGCCTCAGAGCGCGTGAGAAAATGAGACATACCATTGCATGCGTGGGTTGAAAGGCTAGGCTAGATTGAATCCATGATTTGTTCACGGTATGTTCTATGGTCAGCGAAATAAGAACCCAGCGAGTCAGGGACCCTGTGCACGGGCTAATCACGTTCAACAAAACCGAACCGGTTGACCAAGTGGCGTGGGCTTTGCTCGACAGTAGGGAGTTCCAACGACTTCGCCGGATCAAGCAACTCGGCGTGTCAGAGTTTGTTTACCCAAGCGCCACGCACACGAGGTTTGCCCATTGCATAGGTGTGTTCCACACCGCGCGAAAACTCATCGAGATCATCAGGAAGGAGATCGAGCCTGTCGGTGAAGAATTTGATCAACGTCGAGCGGAAACTGCGTTGATAGCCGCGCTTTTGCACGACCTAGGGCATGGTCCGTTCAGCCACACATTCGAGGGTGTTCAAAAGGCTAGAGGAGCAAAAAAGCGCCACGAGCAATGGACTGCAGAAATTATTAGAAACCCCAAAGGCGAGATACGCCCTCTTCTGGAGGCGTTTTGGCCAGACGGGACCTTCTGCGAAGCTGTCGCTCACCTCCTAGAAGTCGAAGACCCTGATGATATTTATCACGCTGTGGTTTCAAGTTCGTTTGACGCGGATCGGCTTGATTACCTGCGCCGCGACCGACTCATGACCGGGACTGGAGCAGGTGCAATCGACTTCGATCTCCTGATGGAACACTTGCGAGTGAGATCGATCGACTTAGAGGCTGCAGAGTCGGATGACGATCCAGACGAGCAGGTACACGTCGCGACTTTTTGCCTGGACGCCAAGGCATTGCCGGCCGCTGAGCAGTTTCTACTCGCGAGATACACGCTCCATGAGCAAGTCTATTTTCATAAAACAACGCGGTGCATCGAACATTTGATCGCAAAAGTCCTAGGCAAAGTCGCCGATTGCTCAACGAAACCAGGCTGCACCAAAGCGACAGGCCTTCAAAAGGATCATCCTCTCCTTCGTTTCTTTGGTAAAGATGGAGAAACGGTCGATAATTATTTGGAGCTCGATGATGTTCTGGTTCTCTCAGCGTTTGAAAGCATGCAAACGGCCGACAATAAAGAAATTGCAGAGCTAGCTCGGCGGTTGAGAGAGCGTGATCTTTATAAAACCCTTGATCTTCGCTCATTTGGTTTCGACGAAGGGCGCCAACAGCGGGCTGCACGGAAAATCGATGCGGATTTCAAGACTCACACTGTGGCAGGGACTGTCTCCAAGGACGAAGGAGCGGCTATCGGTATTTACACGCAGATTGGGGGCGACGACGAGCGCGCCCACAAAAAATTGCACATCCTCGATGAGGCAACCGGGCCGACCGAAATAAGCAAAGTTTCAAAGGTTGTCGGTGCGCTCGCCCCGAAGGCGCAATTTACGCGTTACTATTTCGAAAGCGAATCAGACCGCGATCAGGCGAAGCGTCGCAAGAAGGAAACCACATGACCGAACGGGAGGACATCGTAGCAGCTGTAGTTACAGCTGCCGGAGGATCACTTATCGGCCGTGTGAGGCTGCAAAAAACTCTGTATTTGCTAGACAAATTGGGTTTTGAGAGTGCTTTCCAATACGAATATCACCACTATGGCCCATATTCCCGTGATCTAGACTTAGCTGTAGCTGACGCGAAGGCATTCGATAAAATCGACGAGGAATTTGGATTCCGTTCGAGCGACGGAGCTCGGTTCAGTATTTTTAAATCGAAAAATGGCGATGTACCTGCCGACGCTTTCGGCACGTTAGGCGACGCTCGAACATCTCAGTTTGTCGCAAAATTTGCGGGCACAAACGTCACAATCCTCGAATTAGCTGCGACAGTAGATTGGCTTTGGCGGGTTGAGGCTATTTCGAATTGGCGAGCTGAAATCACCAAACGTAAGGGGGCAAAAGTTCAGAATGGCCGTTTAGATAAAGCCGTTGCTCTTCTGAATGAATTGGGCCTCGCGCCCCCTGCGTCCGCCTAAAATATTGTGTGAGCGGTAACCCGCCTTCCGCTCACACCTTCACCTCCACCACCCCGCCGCCAGCCCGGAACTTCGCGCTCATCTCCGCCATGCCGGCTTCCGCCTCCGCCAGCGAGCCGCCCGCATCATTCTGGGCCTGGGCGTCGCGGCGGATGTCCTGGCTGATCTTCATGCTGCAGAACTTGGGGCCGCACATGGAGCAGAAGTGGGCGGTCTTGTGGGCCTCCTTGGGCAGGGTGGCGTCGTGGTATTTGCGGGCGGTTTCGGGGTCGAGGCCCAGGTTGAACTGGTCCTCCCAGCGGAACTCGAACCGGGCGCGGCTCAGGGCGTCGTCGTGCAGGCGGGCGGCGGGGTGGCCCTTGGCCAGGTCGGCGGCATGGGCGGCGATCTTGTAGGTGATGACGCCGTCCTTGACGTCCTGACGGTCGGGCAGGCCCAGATGCTCCTTGGGCGTGACGTAGCAGAGCATGGCCGTGCCGAACCAGCCGATCATGGCCGCGCCGATGGCGCTGGTGATGTGGTCATAGCCGGGGGCGATGTCGGTGGTGAGCGGGCCAAGCGTATAGAAGGGCGCCTCGTGGCAGTGTTTCAGCTGCTCATCCATATTGGCCTTGATCTTGTGCATCGGCACATGGCCGGGGCCTTCGATCATGACCTGGCAGCCCTTGGCCCAGGCGATCTTGGTCAGTTCGCCCAGGGTGCGAAGCTCGGCGAACTGGGCCTCGTCATTGGCGTCGGCGATGGAGCCGGGGCGCAGACCGTCGCCCAGGCTGAAGCTGACATCATAGGCGCGCATGATGTCGCAGATGTCCTCGAAATGCTCGTAGAGGAAGCTCTCCTTGTGGTGCGACAGGCACCATTTGGCCATGATGGAGCCGCCGCGCGAGACGATGCCGGTGACGCGTTTGGCGGTCATCGGCACGAAGGGCAGGCGCACCCCGGCGTGGATGGTGAAATAGTCCACGCCCTGTTCCGCCTGTTCGATCAGGGTGTCGCGGAACACCTCCCACGTCAGGTCCTCGGCGACGCCGTTCACCTTCTCCAGCGCCTGATAGATGGGCACGGTGCCGATGGGGACGCTGGAGTTGCGGATGATCCAGTCGCGGATGTTGTGGATGTTGCGGCCCGTCGACAGGTCCATGACATTGTCCGCGCCCCAGCGGGTGGCCCAGACCAGCTTGTCGACCTCGTCGTCCACGCTGGACAGGACCGCACTGTTGCCGATGTTGGCGTTGATCTTCACCAGGAAGTTGCGGCCGATGATCATCGGCTCGACCTCGGGGTGGTTGATGTTGTGCGGGATGATGGCGCGGCCGCGGGCGATCTCCTGACGGACGAACTCGGGCGTCACGAAGTCGGGGATGGCGGCGCCGAAGTCTTCGCCGTCGCGGATGCAGGGGGCGGACTGCTCGCGGCGCAGGTTCTCGCGGATGGCGACATATTCCATCTCGGGCGTGATGATGCCGGCGTTGGCGTATTCGTACTGGGTGACGGGGCGGCCCTCGACGCCCTTGAACACCTTGTGGTTCGAGACGTCGAAGCGGGGGGCGAGGTTCTTGCCGGAGGCGTGGCCGTTGTCCTCGGGCTTGACCTCGCGGGGGTTCAGCACCGGGGCGATGTCGCCGCGATCCAGTTGCCAGCTGGACTTGACCAGGGGCAGGCCGCGCTTGATGTCAATGGTCACGGTCGGGTCGGTGTAGGGGCCGGAGCTGTCGTAGATGGTCACCGGCGGCTCGTTCGCCGACGGGTGGACGGCGACCTCGCGGAAGGGGACGCGGATGTCGGGGTAGAGCTCGCCGGCGACATAGACCTTGCGGCTGCCGGCCCGTTCGCCGGTCGGGATGGTTCCTGTCTCGCGCATGACCTCATCGCGCGCGTCCTTCAGCGCCAGATCCACATTGGGTTCTTCGGGCAGGGCGGGGGGCGTGACTTGGATGTTCATGGCGGCCTCAAACGGTTGAGGTCTGCCGACGTCGGGCGGAACGGTCCTGTAGCGTGGACCAAGGCGTTTCCCATCCCTTCGCCGGCATGACCCGGATCAGGTTCGACGGGTCAGGCGGCTACGCCAATCTCAGCCGCTCGATCGCGACCCCCCGGAGAACGAAGGGACCATACTCGCATCACTGCTGAGGCTCAACGGCCGTTAGCGCGCGTCAAAGAAGGATGCAGTGCGCCTTCCGAATCGCGTCTCGGCTTTCGGGCGATAGGTTGGGAGACAACAGAGTCGTTTCCTGCCGTGTCAGCTTGAAGGGCGCGCCGACCTTGGGGCGATACCAGATCAGATAGCCGCACTCCTGCTGAAGAGTGCGAGAGGCGACGTAATCGACTGCGCCATAGTGGCCGAACGGGACGCCGGCTGGATTTGAGTACCACGTAAGGCGGCCGATCTGTCGTTCGGTCACAGCGCCGGCGGAGGCGGCGAACTGCTTCTCACGCTCAGTCCACTGTTCGAGAGTGGCGCCGCCGGTCATCGCTGCATCGGCCATGGCGAAAGAGTCGGCGTAGCGGCCTTGGTCCAAGGCGGCAAAGTAGGCGGCGGTCAGCGCCTCCAGTTGCGGGTTCAAGGCCTCCGCATCGGCATCGCTGAGAACGGGCGCTGGCGCGGGTTCAGGAGGCGCGGCGGCCGACGCACCACAAACGACATCCTGAACCACTGTCAGCTTGTCGCTCGGCTTGCCGGCGCCGGGCTGGTCGGGAAGGCGTTGTTCCAGAGAAAAAGTGTAGTGATCGAAATAGTAGCCCTGCGCGCTGCAAATGTCGGCTGCACGCGGGCGCAGTCGGTCAGCGAGGCGCAGAGGATCGGTTTCGTCGGCAGCGGTGATCGTCATTCGCCAACGACCCGGACCATCAGGCTCGACCTTGATGACATCCTGCGTCACAAACAGCATCAGAGCGATAAGAGCCAGCACCAGACGTTCCCCCGATTGTCTGCGAACAGGAGGCGGGTGCGGCTGAGAGAGTCAAGGCGCGGACCAGCCCTTGACCGAGACGGTCGCCGTGCGCGGGTCGGCGTCGAAGCGAAGGTAGGCCTCGGCGTGGCCATGGCGCGGGACGTAGTCGAGGCTGGCGGTCGCGGTCTGGTCGCCCAGCACGCCCTCGACCTCGACCGCGGCGGCGGTGTCGTCGCCGTCGTTCTGGACGCGGATGGTGGCGACGTGGCCGGCGGCGGTGGCCTCGACCGCGACGATGCGGGCGCTGAGGGCCGGGGGCGCGGCGGGTTGCAGGGCCTCCCACACCACGATGCCGATGGCCGACAGGGTGACGACGGCACCGACCACGGCCATGACCCATTGCAGGACGGGGCGGCCGGGGTCTGAGGACTTGGCTTTGGCGGTCGATTTGGCGGGCATGGATCCTCAGACCAGAAGGCGGGCGGCGGCGGCGCCGATGGCGGCGGGAAAGCCCAGCACGATGGCGATCTGGGCCACGCCCTGCACCGACAACCCGTCCGTGCGACCGAAGATATAGAGGGCGAACAGGCTGATCCCCAGGGCGATGGCGTAGCCGGGCAGGGTGAAGTGAAAGAAGGCGTGCAAAGGCCGATCCGCCTCTTCCTGACCGGCGAACCCGGCGTTGAAGACGATCAGGTGCAGCAGCAGCAGCGACAGGGCGATCAGGGCCAGGACATGCAGGGCCGTGGCCTTGTAGGCGATCAGGATGATCTCCTCGGTCGGGGCGATGTTCAGGGCGAAGAAAAGCGCGCCCGCCGCCATCAGGAACAGTTCGCCGAAATAGGAGGCCGCGTCCTCGTCGGTGTCGCCGCCGCTAGACTCCGAACTGGCCCCGCTGAGTTGACGCCGGGCCAGAAGCGCGCCCATGGCGCCGGGCACGGCCTGAAGCGCGACCATGCCGATGGCCTCGTGCGGCGGGGCGTTCCACTGGACCACGCCGAACAGGATCAGCAGCACCGAGGCGGTCACGAAGCCGACGGCCAGGGCCACGGCGGTGTCGAGAATGTCGTTTCGAAACCCGCGCCGCTTCGAGAAGCCCGCATAATAGGCCAGGCCGTACAGCAGGGGCAGGCCGGCCAGGATGAAGGTCAGCAGCCGCCAGCGCTCCATGGCCACGCCCTGCTCCCACATCTCCATCGTCATCAGCAGCGGGATGTTGAACACCAGGGCGCCGGCGAAGGCGCGGGCCAGATCGCGGACGTAGGCGCGCTCCTTGCGCAGGTCGAAGGGGACGGCGGCGGTCATGGGGCGGCAACGCTTGGCGCTCCGTTTTGGCTCCTTGGGCCTGTCATGCAGGCGCGCTATCAAGGCCGGGAACAGGAGCCGTCCCCATGCATCTCGCCCGTTTCGCCCGCGTCCGCTTGGCCCATCTGCCGACGCCGCTGGAGCCGTTGCCCCGGTTGTCGGAAGAGCTGGGCGTGGATCTGTGGATCAAGCGCGACGACTGCACGGGCCTGGCGGGCGGCGGCAACAAGACGCGCAAGCTGGAGTTCCTGCTGGGCGCCGCGTTCGAGCAGGACGCCGATACGCTGGTGACGCAAGGGGCGGTGCAGTCGAACCATGTGCGCCAGACAGCCGCCGCCGCGGCCGCGCACGGCCTGGCCTGCGACATCATTCTGGAGGAGCGCACAGGGTCGAAGGCCAGCGACTATGTCGGCAAGGGCAATGTGCTGCTGGACCGGCTGTTCGGGGCCAGCATCCGCACCGTGCCGGGCGGGACGGACATGGTCGCCGAGCTGGAAAAGACGGCGGAAGACGTGCGGGCGCGCGGCGGCAAACCCTATGTCATCCCCGGCGGCGGTTCGAATCCTACGGGTGCTTTGGGCTATGTCGATTGCGCGCGCGAGATCGTGGTCCAGGCCGACGAGATGGACCTGGAGGTCCACCGGATCGTCACGGCGACGGGCAGTGCGGGCACCCATGCCGGCCTGGTCGCCGGGCTGGCGGTCATGGGGGCGGACATTCCGGTGCTGGGCATCGGGGTGCGGGCGCCGAAGGAAAAGCAGGAGGCGAACGTCTTCAAGCTGGCCGAGGAGACGGCCGCCCTGCTGGGCCAGCCGGGGCGGGTGAAGCGCGAGAGGGTGGTCGCGGACTGCGACTATGTGGGCGAGGGCTACGGCCTGATCGATCAGGGGGTGATCGACGCCCTGACCCTGGCGGCGCGCACGGACGGGATCGTGCTGGACCCGGTCTATTCCGGCAAGGCGATGAAGGGTCTGATCGCCCTGGCGCGCGCCGGACAGTTCCGGGGCGAGACGGTGGTCTTCCTGCACACCGGCGGGGCGCAGGGGTTGTTCGGCTATCAGAGCGAAATCGAAGGGGCGCTGTCGGGTCGGTGAGCCAGGTGAATGCGCGCGAGGCGATGCTGGCGTTGCTGGCCGCCCGTGCGGAGGACGCGACCGTCTGTCCCAGCGAGGTGGCGCGGACGGTGGCTGGTCCGGCCGGGGAATGGCGGGAGGCGATGCCCGAGGTTCACGCGGCGGTCGATCAGATGGTGAGCGACGGACTGGTGCGGCTGAGTTGGAAGGGCGGCAGGCTGTCAGTCAGGGCTGGGCCGTATCGGATCGGGCGCGGTGGGGGTTGATCGATCGGCGCCGTCTCCACGGTCTCTATGATCATGGGTTCAACGCTATTCTTAGGGAAACCCTATCAAGCAACGAAGGCGTTGTGACCACGATTTAACTTGTGATTTTCGGCGATCACCGCGAGACGCACTCATATAGCGGGGGTGTTTGATATGAAGCTGAAATCGATTGCGGCGGCGTTGTCGCTCACAAGCCTATGTGTGGCTTCCGCTCACGCCCAGACCGTTGCGCCACCCACCTTCGCTGAGCGTCTGGCGCAGGCAGGATCGTCGTTGACCGTGCGGCCAGAGGGCTTCGCGGGTCCGGCAGCCGCGATACTATCGGACGCTATAGACGCCAGCCGCTACGTCCTCATCGGCGAGAGCCATTTTTCGCGCGAGATTCCAGCCTTCACGACGAACGTCTGCCGATTGATGGCGGCGGAGACGGGCGGCCTGACGGCCATGGCCGTCGAGATCGGGCCGGAGGCCGCCGTAGCGGTCAATGAACGGCTGAGGGCGACGGACAGGGAACAGCAAATTTCTGACTTCGTGCGCGCCCATCCCGACGTCATGGCCTTCCTCAACAGCCGCGACGAGGGTCAGACGGCGGCCGATTGCGCGGCCGTCGCAGGGACGGCCTTCGAGCTGTGGGGGCTGGACCAGGAATTCTTCGGCGCGAGCGGTTATCTGTTCGAACAGATGCTGGCTGCCGGGCCGGGACCGCTCGCGCGCGCCCAGATCGAAGCCCTGGCCGAACAAGAGCGGACGGCGACGCAGGCCGCGCTGGCTTCCGGCTCACCGTTCGACCTGTTCCTGTTCAAGGTCACCGATGCGGCGCTGGATCAGGCGGGGACAGCCATCGATCAGGACGGCGGCGATCGGGCCAAGGCGCTGTTCGCCGCCTTGCGCGAAACCCGCGCCATCTATCAGGCTTCGCAGGCTCGCCGTGGCGATCCAAACGGGCGAAGGGCGCGGTTGATGAAGCGAACGCTGGCGGCCCGTTTCGCCGAGACGCCGCAGGCGCGCGTGCTGATGAAGTTCGGCGCCTACCATCTCTACAAGGGCTTCAATCCATTGGGTCAGCGCGACGTGGGCAACTTCGTCGCTGAACATGCCGACGGAGAGGGCGTTTCGTCGCTCAACCTGATCGTGGTCGGCGCGAGAGGCACGCAGGCCGGCTACAGCGGGGTCGGCCGTCAGAAGACGGTGCACGACTTCGACGTGATGACGGACGAAGAGGCGGACTGGCGCAAGGATGTGACGCTGGCCCGCCCTATGGACATGCCGCAGGGCGACTGGCTCCTGGTGGATCTGCGCCGTTTGCGCGACGCCGATCTGGAAGCCCTGACGCCTGAATGGCGCGAGATCATCCGCGGCTACGACCTCGCCGTTGTGGCGCCGGAACTGTCGGCATCCACCTTGCTGGGGGTTCATGACGCCCCTTAGCGAATGGGGTGGCGCGACGACGAAATTTCGTTCGCCGATACCCTGATCAGCCTCGGTTTGGAGTGATGGAATGACCAAGATTCTGGGCGTCATCGGGGGCATGGGGCCGGCGGCGACGGTGGCGTTTCTGGAGCGGGTGCAGGCGCTGACGCCGGCGCAGGGGGATGCGGATCACATCAGGGTTTTGATGGATATGAACCCGCAGGTTCCCGATCGGAACACGCGGCCGGGCGAGGCGGAGGTGGTGCTGGGCCAGATGGCGGCGCGGCTGGCGGCGGCGGGAGCGCACGTAATCGCCATGCCGTGCAACACCGCCCATGCCCAGGCGGGCGCGATCCGCGCCGTGTGCGAGGCGCAGGGGTTGAGCTTCATCGACATGATCGCGGCGACGGCGGATGTAGCGGTCGTGGCGGGTGCGAAGCGGATCGGGGTGTTGGCGACGCCGGGCGGGGAACGGCTGTACGGGCACGCGCTGGTGACGCGCGGGGTCGAGGCGGTGCTGCTGGACGGCGCGGATCGCGAGGCCTTCATGGGGCTGGTCTATGGGGTCAAGCGCGGCGACATCGGCGAGGCGGCGCGGGCGGGGATGTTGCGCCTGGCGGGCGTGTTGGCGGCTGCGGGGGCGCAGGCCTTGATCGCGGGGTGTACGGAGGTTCCGTTGCTGCTGCGGGCGGAGGATGCGCCGGTCGCGCTGACGGACTCGGCCGAGGTGCTGGCGCGGGCGTGCGTGGGGGCGTGTCTGGGTTAGATGTCGTTTTCTTTCGTCATTCCGGGCGCAGCGTAGCGGAGACCCGGAACCCAGCGGCGCGCGAGAGCGCGAACCTGTCGCGGATTAGATGTCCCAGCATCCTGCGGCGAAAGCATCGCCTTCGGCGCCGCTGGGTTCCCCGGTCTCGCTACGCTCGCCGGAGAATGACGAAAGAGGATATGAACGGGGCTTGCTACCCAGCCCTTGGGGCGGCAAACGAAGCGGGTGTCTATTCAGTCCCTTATCATCGATTGCGACCCCGGCGTGGATGACGCCGTGGCGCTGTTCCTGGCCTTTGCGGCGCCCGAGTTGAACCTGCTGGCGGTCACCACCGTGGGAGGCAATGTTCCCGGCGCCCTGACCCAGCGCAATGCGCGCATTGTGCGCCAGATCGCCGGGCGCGAGGATGTGCCGGTGCATGGCGGGGCCGAACGGCCGCTGAAGCGTCCGCCGGCGGGGGCGGGCGCGTTCCATGGGCCGGAGGGTCTGGGCGATCTGGAGCCGTTCCAGCCGACGGGCATCGTCGGCGACGGCCCGGCCGCCAACGCCATCGTCGACCTGGTCATGAGCCGGCCGCAGGGGTCGGTCGCCGTCGCCGTCATGGGGCCGATGACCAATCTGGCCCTGGCGATGCGGCGCGAGCGGCGGCTGGCCGACTGGCTGGGGCCGGTGGTGATCATGGGCGGCGCGCGGTCGGAGGGCGGCAACATCACGCCGTCGGCCGAGTTCAACATCTGGGCCGACCCGGATGCGGCGGCGGTGGTGTTCGGATCGGGGTGCGAGGTGATCGCCCTGGGGCTGGATGCGACCCATCAGGTGCGCGCGACCGAGGACCGGATCGCCGCCATAGAGGCCATCGACAGCGAGGCGGCGCGGACGACGGCGTCGATGCTGCGGTTCTCGCAGCGGGTCGAGCGCGAGGTCGTGGGCTGGGATTCCGCCCCGCTGCACGATCCCTGCACCATCGCCTGGCTGATCAGGCCGGACCTGTTCGAGACGCGGCCGTGCCGGATCGAGGTCGAGACGACGTCGGAGCTGACGCGCGGCCATACGGCGGTGGAGTTCCGGGTCGATCCGGCGACGGCGCGGCATCGCTGGGCGACAGCGGCGGACGGGCAGGGGGTGTTCGACCTGATCGTCGGCAAGTTGAGGGCGGCTGCGACATGAGGATCACCGTCGTCGGCTCGATCAACCTGGACCTGGTGGCCACGGCGCCCAGCCTGCCGGCGCCGGGCGAGACGGTGACGGGGGCGACGCTGGCGCGCCACCCCGGCGGCAAGGGCGCCAACCAGGCGCTGGCGGCCGAGAAGCTGGGGGCCGAGGTGTGCCTGATCGGGCGGGTCGGCGACGACGCCATGTCGGGCGAGGCCCTGGCCCTGATGGCGGACATGGGCGTCGATCTGTCGGGTGTGGAGACGGACGTGGCGGCGCCGACGGGCGTGGCCCTGATCGCCGTCGATCCGTCGGGCGAGAACCAGATCGTGGTCGCGGCCGGCGCCAATCATTTCGTGACGCCCGAACAGCTGCCGCAGCGGATCGAGGGGGCGTTGATCGTTCAGCTGGAGCTGCCGCTCGCGACCGTGGAGGCGGCGGTCGGCCGGTCGACCGGCTTCGTCTGCGCCAATCTGGCGCCCGCCGGGCCGGTGTCGGAGGCCCTGCTGCGTCGCGCCGACCTGATCGTCGTCAACGAGATCGAGGCCGCCTACTATGGCGACAGCCTGCACCGGGGCGGCGGCCGGGTGGTGGTGACCAAGGGCGCCAAGGGCGCGTCCATGTATCAGCGCGGCGTCGAAATGGCCTGGGCGACGCCGCCCGCAGTCGAGGCGGTCGATGCGACCGGCGCCGGCGACGCCTTCGTGGCGGCGATCGTCGTGGCCTTGCTGGAAGGGATGGACCCCGCCGAAGCGTTGAAGTTCGCCTGTGCGGCCGGCGCAGTCGCCGCGACGCGCGCGGGAGCCCAGCCGTCTGCGCCGGAGCGCGAAGAGGTCGAGGCGCTGCTGGCGGGTTAAGGCGAGCCACAAATCGCGTTCAAGCTGTGCCGTTATGGTGTATCTGCACTGACACAAATGTGCCTTGATCGGCCAATCTTCTATTGCGGATCGGAAATAATCGGGCACGTTGACCCTCAGTTTTTGTGGGGAGTGCACGGTATGATTGAGCGTAACGGGATGGCGCGGCGGCGCTGGTTGGCGACGGCTTCGGTGATCGGGCTGATCGCGGCGGCGGGCCCGGCGGCGGCCGAGGTGCCGAACGACAACTTCAGTCCCAACGCTCCGCCGGTCCTGGCCGATCCCAATGCGATCAACGGCATCGGCAACATCATCACCGACACCGGCGGCGGATCGGTGGGCGTCTGCACCGGCAGTCTGATCAATCCGCGCACGGTGCTGTTCGCGGCCCACTGCGTCAACGACATCCCCGACTTCGCCTATGGCTCGCTGGGCCTGGGCGTGCCCATCAGCATCGGGTTCAAGGGCGACGCCTTCGACGGCATCCTGAACTGGATCACCAGCGGCGAATACGCCACCAGCTATATCGATCAGCACTACAATATGAGCCGGGTCTTCTATGATCCGCGCTCGCTGGAAGACGCCCGGGGCGGCGGCTTCTATGAAGCGGACGTGGCCATCGGCGTGCTGGATTCGCCGGCCAAGGGCGTGCCGACCTGGGCCATGCTGTTCTCGCCCCTGACCGGGGACGAGGACCGGCATGTGATCACCGGCGGGTACGGGGCCAGCGGGACCGGATCGCTGGGCGCGGTCCAGGGGATCGATTTCCGTCGTCGCGCCGCCGAGAACATGATCGGCGCCCTGACGTCGCTGGACGACATCGACCTGTTCCTGTTCGGGGACGGCGCCCAGGGCGGGCTGAGCCAGAACCTCTATATGGTCGATTTCGACGACCCGGCGGGCACGGCGACCTTCGACTTCAACATCTTCGGCGACGACGTCGCGCTGGAGAACGAGGGGATGACGGCGGGCGGCGATTCGGGCGGTCCGCTGATTCTGGACCGAGCCTTCGACACGCCGGTGATCGCAGGGGTGTTGTCGCTGGGCTCGCGTTATTTCAACGGCCAGGGATCGGCCAGCTACGGCACGACGGCGGGCTATCAGCCGCTGTATCTGTTCACCGACTGGATCGTCGCCAACAACCCCTACAAATACGTCACCACGACCGGCGGGAACGGCGACTGGTTCGATGCGACTCACTGGGTCCAGATGATGGATCCCAACTACAAGGTCATCGACGCGAACGGGAACCTGATCACGGGCCTGCCCGACACGCCAGCGGAGGGCGTGGACTCGCGCGGCGGCGAATGGGGCGGCATCTGCTTCTTCGGCGATTGCGTCGACGCCAGCGAATTGGCGCAATACAACAACGAGCGCGAGGACGCCCTGGCCGGCGGCGCCCAGCCGGTGAGCGCCGAGGTGACGGGCGGGCGAACCATCGTCGACATGAGCGGCATTGTCGCGGGTGGAGCGGCCGGCAGCTCGCGGGACGGTACGGGCTCGGGCCTGACCGTGCGGCACGAAGCCTCGGCCGTCGGCACGGCGCCAGGAGCCACCCAGCCGTTCGAGATCGTGCCCGGCGGACCGGGCTCGACCAATTTCGTGCCGTTCAACGTCCAGGGCGATGTCTTGGCGGGTGAGAACCCGCTGTTCTACGACGTGAACCTGATGTCGGCCGGGAGGACGACGCTGAACGACGCCGCCATCATCGACCGGCTGACCATCGGAGCCAGCGGGGCGGTGCTGGACATCGGCGCAGACGGCCTGCTGTTCGCCGAGAACGACGTCAGCGTCTGGGCCGGGCAGTTGAATGTCGACGGCGCCCTGCTGACCTATGAGATGCTGCTGGCCGGCGGGGTTCTGAGCGGTTCGGGCGTGATCGATTCCACGGTCCTGACCTCGGTCATGGGCTCCATCGCGCCGGGCGGTCAGGGTGAGATCGGCGAACTGACGCTGCTGAGCGACCTGGTGCTGGCGTCGGGCTCGCGCCTGTTCATCGACATCGGCGGGGATGAATCCGACCGTCTGACGGTGCTGGCCGACAGCTTCGAAGGCACGACCGGCATCGCGTCGCTGGGCGGGCTGCTGGGCCTGAACTTCATCAGCGCGCCGCGCTTCGGCGAGGCCTATACGGTGCTGACGGCCCAGGGCGGCATCGACGGCGAATTCGACGCCGTGACCGACATCTCGGGCGTGCTCTATCCGGTGCTGGACTATACTGCGACCAGCGTGGAGGTGGCGATCGAGGCGGCGTCCTACATGGACTTCATCAACCCGGACTCGCCGGCGCAGCGGACCGTGGGCGGCATTCTGGATGCGGCGCGCGCCACGAATTATGGCGCTCTGGGCGACATCTACGCCCAGACGGACCTGCTGGAAGGCGAGGCGCTGGAGGTCGGGCTGGAAAGCCTGTCGCCCTTCGCCGCCCACTCGGGCGTGACCCTGCTCAGCGCCCAGACCGAGGCGCTGCGCGCCGTGGTGGACGGACGGATCGCGCGGGATCGTTCGGCCGGACCTGCCGAGGGTCTGACGCTGATCGGATCGGGTATCGAGGTCGCTTCTCTGAATCCGGCGGCGACCGCATCGGCGGCCGGCATGGCGACGCGCCAGGCCCAGGCCGAGGCTCAGGAACGGGCGCGTTGGGGCGGCTGGAAACAGGGCGTTTCGGCCTATTTCGGCGCCGGCGCCATCGAGGGCGAAGCGGGCCAACTGCGCGGAACCCTGGCGGACAGCCGCAGCGACGACCAGAGCGCCTGGTATGTCGTCGGCGGCGTAGAGCGGACGATCGACGCCGTGACGTTCGGCGCCAGCCTGGCCTATGCCGAAGGCGAGTCCGACTTCGCCGAGGGGATCAGCACGGCCGACACCCGTCAGGTTCAGGCGAGCCTGTACGGCGCGGTGGACCTGGCCTACGGCGCCTATCTGGGCGCCAAGGTCGGCTATGGCGCGGCGGATCTGGACACCGAACGGGCCTTCGCCATCGGCGGCGCCAGCTTCCGTGCTGACGGCGAGACGGACGGCAGGGTGATCAGCGGCGGGGCCGAGCTGGGCTTCAACCTGAAGAGCGGCGGGCTGACGCTGCAGCCGAACATCGGGCTGAACGCCTATTCGGTCGATCTGGACGCCTATGAGGAAACGGGCGGGGTCGCGGCCCTGAGCATCGCCGACCAGTCGTTCGATTCGCTGCAACACCACATCGGACTGCGGGTCGGCGGCGAGACCCGCAGCGGACGCTGGACCATCAAGCCGGCGCTGGACGTGCGCTGGGTGCATGAGCTGGCGGGCGACGACCGCAATGTCGAGGCCGCATTCGTCGCGGCCGACGCCTTCGGCGGGGTCTTCGCCGGCGCCAGCAACGACAGCGAATGGGCCGAGATCGGCGGTTCGGTGGCGATTGAAGGCGACCGGTTCGGCGTGACGCTGAAGGCCGCCTCCATGGTTGATCGCGAGGACCTCGACTACCAGACCTATAGCGCCACGGTGACGATGAAGTTCTGACCCTGAAGGGTTGGAAGCGGGAACGGCGGCTCCGAAAGGGCCGCCGTTTTTCGTGGCCGGCGGCGCAAGGATTGAGCGCCGTGTGACACGGTAACCCCGAAACGGGTTGGCGCCGGGCGCCGTGTATCGTTAGGTCTGAGGCTCCAGGTTTTGTGGGGTTCGGACAATGATGATGCGTGTGCGTGGAGCCGGTCTGGCGCTGGCGACTGTGTTAATGGCTTCGGCGGCGGGCGGGGCTTTTGCCCAGACGGCGGCCCCGGCGGTTTCGGTCTATCAGCAGCCGCCGTCGCCCATCGCCGACATCCTGGACGCCAAGCCGACGCCGGCGCCGATGTTGAGCCCGGATCGCAAGACCCTGGTGCTGCTGGACCGGTCGAACCTGCCCAGCATCAAGGCCTTGGCCGAACCGATGCTGCGGCTGGCGGGGGCGCGGATCAATCCGAGGAACAATGGCCTGGCGGAGAGCCGGGTGTCCTGGCTGACGGGGCTGAGCTTGCAGGCGGTGGACGGGGGACCAGATCAGCTAGGACGGGCGCGGGTCGTGGCCCTGCCGGCCGAGGCGCGGTTCACGGCGGCGCGGTTCTCGCCGGATGCGAAATCGCTGGCCCTGGTGCTGGATCGGCCGACGGGGCTGGAGCTGTGGGTCGTGGACGTGGCCTCGGCGCGGGCGCGCAAGCTGACCGATCCGGTGGTCAATATGACGGGCGGGTCGGGTTATGAGTGGCTGCCCGACAGTTCAGGCCTGCTGGTCGAGGCGGTGCCGGCGGGACGGGGGCCGGCGCCCGACGTGACAGCGGCGCCGACGGGGCCGAACATCGAAGAGACCGCCGGGCGTCTGGCGCCGGTGCGGACCTATCAGGACCTGCTGTCGAACCCCGGCGACGAGGCCCTGTTCGACCATTATTTCACGTCCCAGCTGACCCTGGTTCCGCTGAACGGCCGTGTACGGACGATCGGCGCGCCCGCCGTCTATCTGGACAGCGCCGTGTCGCCGGATGGCCAATACATCCTGCATGAGATCGCCAAGCGGCCGTATAGCTATGTCGTGCCGGACGACCTGTTCCCGACCGAGATCGTGGTGACGGATATGGCTGGGCGGGTGGTGCGGACCATCGCCGACCTGCCGTTGCGCGACGACGTTCCGACCGCCTTCGACGCCGTGGCGCCGGGGCCGCGTTCGGTGAGCTGGCGGGCCGATGCCCCGGCGACCCTGACCTGGGTCGAGGCGCTGGACGGCGGCGACCTCAAGCGCGAGGTCGAGTTCCGGGACCGGGTCTTCATGCAGGCGGCGCCGTTCACGGACGAGCCGGTCAAGCTGATCGACCTGAAGGAACGGTTCGGCGGGATCGTGTGGGGTCGCGACGCCCTGGCCATCGTCAACAGCCGCTGGTTCAACACCCGGCACGAGACGCGGTTCGTGGTCGATCCGTCGAACCCCGGCGAGGGTCGGGTGCTGCTGCAGCGAAACTATCAGGCGCGCTACGACAATCCGGGCCAGCCGGTGACCCAGCCGAATGCGCAGGGACGGCCGGTGATCCGATTCGATCCGCAGGGGCGGATCCTGATGTCGGGCGCGGGCGCGACGCCGCAGGGCGAGTTCCCCTTCCTGGCCGCCATGGACCCGGCGACGGGCGAGAGCCAGCGCCTGTGGACCTCGGCCGATACGGATTACGAGGCGGTGGTCGGCTTCCTGGATGCGGACGGCAAGCGGGTGGTGACGCAGCGCGAGACGCGGCTGGACCCGCCGAACCTGCAGATCCGCGATCTGACGACGGGGCAGACCACGGCCCTGACCCAGTTCCCCGATCCGGCGCCGCAGCTGGCCGGGGCGACGCGCCAGTTGGTGACCTATGAACGGGCGGACGGGGTGAAGCTGTCGGGGACGCTGTATCTGCCGGCCGGTTACGACAAGGATCGTGACGGGCCGCTGCCCATGCTGATGTGGGCCTATCCGGCCGAGTTCACCGATGCGGCGGTGGCGGGCCAGACGGTGGATGTGCAGAACCGGTTCGTGCGACCGGGCGGGTCCAGCCACCTGTTCCTGCTGACGCAAGGGTACGCGATCTTCGACAACCCCTCCATGCCCATCATCGGCAAGGACGGGGCCGAGCCGAACGACACCTATGTCGAACAACTGGTCGCCGACGCGAAAGCCGCGGTCGATGCGGTGGTGGCGATGGGGGTGGCGGATCGCGACCGGATCGCGGTCGGGGGCCACAGCTACGGCGCCTTCATGACCGCCAACCTGCTGGCGCACAGCGACCTGTTCAAGACCGGCATCGCGCGGTCGGGGGCCTATAACCGCACCCTGACGCCGTTCGGATTCCAGGCCGAACAGAGGAACTACTGGGAGGCGACCGAGGTCTATACCGAGATGTCGCCCTTCACCTATGCGAACAAGCTGAACGAGCCGATCCTGCTGATCCACGGCGAGGCGGACGATAATTCCGGCACCTTCCCGGTCCAGTCCGAGCGCTTCTATGCGGCGTTGAAGGGGCTGGGGGCGACGGCGCGTTACGTCACCTTGCCGCTGGAGGCGCACGGCTATCGCGCGCGGGAATCGGTGGGCCATACCCTGTGGGAGATGACCCGCTGGATGGACCAGTATGTGAAGAACGCCCCGCCGAAACCGGCGGAGTGATCCAGGGGCTGGTGGTCAGGGCCTAACGTTCAGGGCCTGACCACCAGCCGCACCACCTCGCCGGCGTGCAGACGGTCGAAGCCGGCGTTGATGTCGTCCAGAGGGATGACGCCGCTCATCAGCCGGTCCACCGGCAGGCGGCCCTGGCGGTAGAGGGCGACGTAGCGGGGGATGTCGCGGCTGGGGACGCAGGTGCCGATGTAGGAGCCTTTCAGGGTGCGCTCCTCCCCGACCAGGGAGACGATGTTGACGGCGAGCGCCGCGTCGGGCGGGGGCAGGCCGGCGGTGACGGTGGTTCCGCCGCGCCGGGTCATCCGCCAAGCGGTGTCGAGGGCGCGGGCCGACCCGGCCATTTCGAAGGCGAAGTCGGCGCCGCCGTTCGTCAGGGCGCGGACCTGATCGACCGCATCGGGGTCGGCGCCGTTGACCGTCTGAACCGGTCCCAGGGTGCGGGCCAGGGCCAGCTTGTCCTCGGACAGATCGACGGCGATGACGGGCGACGCGCCGCTGGCCAGGGCGCCCAGGACGCTGGCCAGACCGACGCCGCCCAGGCCGATGACGACGACGCTCTGGCCCGCCTTCACCCCCGCCGTGTTCACCACGGCGCCGACGCCGGTCAGGACGGCGCAGCCGAACAGGGCCGCCTCCTCGAACGACAGGGCTGGGTCGATCTTCACCAGGGAGCGGCGTGAAACGACGGCGCGTTCGGCGAAGACGGAACAGCCGAGGTGGTGGTTGACCGGTTCGCCCTCGCGGAAGATGCGGCGGGCGCCGGACAGCAGCTCGCCCTTGCCGTTGGCGGCGGCGCCCGGCTCGCACAGGGCGGGACGGCCGCCGGCGCAGGGATCGCAGTGTCCGCACGAGGGCATGAAGACCATGACGACGTGATCGCCGATGCTGAGGTCCGTGACGCCGTCCCCCAGCGCCTCGACTACGCCGGCAGCCTCGTGGCCCAGGGCCATGGGCAGGGGGCGGGGGCGGTCGCCGTTGATGACGCTGAGGTCCGAGTGGCACAGGCCGGCGGCCTTGATGGCGACCAAGACCTCGCCGGGGCCGGGCGGGTCCAGCGTCACGGTCTCGACCGACAGGGGGCGGCTGTCGGCATAGGGGGGAGCGGCGCCCATGCGGGACAGGACGGCGGCGCGGGTCGGGATGCTCATGCTGTTGTCCTCATGTCCGAAAAGACCAGCGCGTTCGTGATCAGGCATCTACCGATAGGCGCTTGACGCAGCGTCGTCCAAGCTAGAGCGTCGGTATCGAGAGCGACGGTTCGCGTCGCCGAGGGAGACGACGATGCCGAAACGAGACGAGGGCGCCCTGGCCCAACGCGCGACCTACAAGGCCTTTCACATGGTCTCGACGCGCTGGGCCGACAACGACCAGTACGGGCACATCAACAACGCCAAATTCTACGAGTTCGTCGACTCGGCGGTGAACGCCCACCTGCTGATCGCCAATGCTCTGGACGAGTCCATCGGCCTGGTGGTGGATTCCGGCTGCCGCTACACCTCGTCGCTGAAGTTCCCCGACGTGATCGAGGTCGGGATCAAGGTCGACAAGATCGGCACCTCCAGCGTCAGTTATGGGTTCGCCGTGTTCAAGCGCAGCGCCGACGTCCCCGCCGCCATCGGCCATTTCGTCCACGTCTATGTCGACGCCGAAACCCGCCGGCCCAAGCCGCTGCCGGCCAAGCTGAAGGCGGTGGTGGAGAACTTGCGGGCGGGGTGAGGGTGGTGTCGCTCGACAAGCATCCAAGGGTGATATGGGCTACGGCCCTGGGTCTTGTCGCGCTAGCAGTAGCGCTGTCCGCTCTGGGCGGGCGGATGTCCGGCCAAGCTCACACCCTCTTCGGTGCGGGGATCGGGTTCTGCTTCATGATGCTGATCCTACCGGCAATATTCCTAGCGCCCTCGCCAATATCTTTCTGGAGGGAATGCTTGAACGTGGCGGTGCTGGGGGCGATCGGAGGGCTCTGCCTTAGCCTGTTCCTCGTCTCGGGTGCGGGACCAGTGGCGATTGCAAAAAACATGGTCTTGGCTGGGGCGGCCTCAGCGTTCGTCTGGGGTATGAGAGATATTCGTCACAGGGCTGTTTTCGCCTGGGGCCGATAGCGAAGCGCAGTAGCTCGCCTCCCCCCAAGTTGAAGGCCGTGGTGGAGAAACTGCGGGTGGGTAAGGGGCGCGGTGTCTACGAACCGCCGGCGATTGAGGACAAGTCCTTTGAGCGGTCTATCGGCGTCTGCTCCGCCTTTCGCTCGGAGTAGCGGTCCACAAGCTGCGTGGCGTGAGGCCGGGTCAGGACCGTGAACCGCACCAGTTCCTCCATCACATCGACGATCCGGTCGTAATAGGCGGACGGCTTCATGCGGCCGGCGTCGTCGAACTCCATGAAGGCCTTGGAGACGCTGGACTGGTTTGGGATGGTGATCATCCGCATCCATCGACCGAGCAGGCGCAGGGTGTTGACGGCGTTGAAGCTCTGCGAGCCGCCCGATACCTGCATCACCGCCAGGGTGCGGCCCTGGGTCGGGCGCATGCCGCCCATGTTGAGCGGCAGGTGGTCGATCTGGAGCTTCATGATCGCCGAGATCTGGCCGTGCCGTTCCGGGCTGCACCAGACCATGCCTTCGGACCACATGGCGTGTTCACGCAGTTCGTGCACGGCCGGATGGTCGTCGCCGGCGACCTGATCGGTCAGCGGCAGGTCGCACGGATCGAAGATGCGGGTCTCGCACCCCATGACCTGGAGCAGCCGCGCCGCCTCCTCGACGCACAGGCGAGAGAAGGACCGCTCACGCAGGGAGCCGTAGAGCAGGAGGATGCGCGGCGCGGGATCGGTCGGCCCCAGGCCCTGCGCGGGCGTGGTCGAGAGATAGGCCGGATCGAGGGCCGGCAGATGATCGGGATCGGGCAGGTCGCGAAGGCGGCTCATCCGATCACGCGGCGCCCGTCGGCGTCGACGACGACCTCGCCGTCCTCCTTGGCGAAGGGCTTCAGCCCCTCCTGGGGCAGCAGGTCCAGCACCGCCTCGGACGGGCGGCACAGTTTCACACCCAAAGGCGTGACGACGATGGGGCGGTTCATCAGGATCGGGTGAGCCTCGATCGCATCCAGCAGCTGGTCGTCCGACAGGGCGGCGTCGTCCAGGCCCAGTTCGGCATAAGGCGTGCCCTTCTCGCGCAGGATGTCGCGCACCGATCCGCCCATCCGTTCGACCAGTTGCGCCACCAGCGTCCGGCTGGGCGGGGTCTTCAGGTATTCGACGACGTGCGGTTCGATCCCGACGTGGCGGATCAGGGCCAGGGTGTTGCGCGACGTCCCGCAGGCGGGGTTGTGATAGATGACGACGTCCATTGAAGCCTCAGTCGCAGCACGGGGCCAGTTCGGCCAGCAGGGGTTGGCAAAGCTCGGCGCGGCCCTGGCAGCAGTCCTTGAGCAGGAAGAGGACGACCTCGCGCAGCCGATCCAGATCGGCGCGATAGATGATCGAGCGGCTTCGTCTTTGCGACGTGATCAGTCCCGCGCGGGACAGCACGGCTAGATGCGCCGACATCGTATTGGTCGGGACGGCGAGCCGGTCGGCGATCTCTCCGGCAGGCAGGCCGTCCGGCTCGTGGCGGACCAGCAGCCGAAAGGCGTCCAGTCGCGTGGACTGTGCCAGGGCGGCGAGCGCGAGGATGGCGGGTTCGGATTCCATTATTCCGAGATACTGGAAATATGGTCGAGTGCAAGCTAGAGGGCTCGCTGAGGTCGCAGGTCGGCCTCTGCGGAGCCGCCCCATGATCGTCGCCCTTCTGATCTTCGCGGTCACCATCACCCTGGTGATCTGGCAGCCAAAGGGCTTGCAGATCGGCTGGAGCGCGATGGGCGGCGCGGCGGTCGCGCTGTTGCTGGGCGTCGTCACCCTGAACGACATCCCCGTGGTCTGGGGCATCGTCTGGAATGCGACGGCGACCTTCATCGCCATCATCGTCATCAGCCTGTTGCTGGATGAGGCCGGCTTCTTCGAATGGGCCGCCCTGCACGTCGGTCGCTGGGGCGGCGGCCATGGGCGCAGGCTGTTCGTGCTGTTCGTCCTGCTGGGGGCGGCGGTGTCGGCCCTGTTCGCCAATGACGGGGCGGCGCTGATCCTGACGCCCATCGTCATCGCCATGCTGCTGGCGCTCGGCTACGGCCCAAAGGCGACCCTGGCCTTCGTCATGGCGGCGGGCTTCATCGCCGACGCCGCCAGCCTGCCGCTGGTGGTGTCCAATCTGGTCAATATCGTCTCGGCCGACTTCTTCGACATCGGCTTCGACCGCTATGCGGCGGTCATGATCCCCGTGGACCTGGCGGCCATCGACGCAACGCTCGTGGTCCTGTTCGCGGTCTTCGGGCGCGACATCCCCAGGGCCTATGACATCGACCGTCTCGCCCTTCCGGCGACGGCGATCAAGGACCGGGCGACCTTCCTCGCGGGGTGGATCGTGCTGGCCCTGCTGCTGGTCGGCTTCTTCGTGCTGGAGCCCAGGGGCGTCCCCGTCTCGGCCGTCGCGGCTGCGGGCGCGGCCATGCTTCTGGTGGTCGCGGGTCGGGGCGCGGTGATCAGCACGACCGTATTGCGCGAGGCGCCCTGGCAGATCGTGATCTTCTCCTTGGGCATGTATCTGGTGGTCTATGGGCTGGGCAACGCCGGCCTCACTCGCCATGTCGCAGGGCTGCTGGACGAGTTCGCGCAAGGCGGCGTGTGGGGCGCGGCCTTCGGGACCGGCTTCCTGACCGCCTTCCTGTCGTCCATCGCCAACAACATGCCGACTGTCCTGATCGGCGCCCTGTCCATCGACGCCTCGTCGGCGACGGGCGCGGTCAAGGAGGCGATGATCTACGCCAATGTCATCGGCAGCGACCTGGGCCCCAAGATGACGCCGATCGGCTCGCTCGCCACCTTGCTGTGGCTGCACGTCCTGGCGAAGAAGGGCGTGAAGATCGGCTGGGGCTATTACTTCAAGGTCGGGGTCGTCATGACCTTACCTGTGCTCGCCGTGACCTTGGCGGCCTTGGCCTTGAGACTGACCGTGTGACGGCGGCGACCGGTCTCCCGGCCTTCAGTCGTCCAGGCGGCCGATCAGGAACAGGGCGCCGACGGCGGTCAGGGCGCCCAGGGTGAAGGCGGTGACGATGGCGCCGGTGGCGACGGCGGTCGAGACGGTGACCGGGCGGGTCTCGTACCATTCGACGATGTCGGCCTCGTGCAGGTCTTCGTCCGTGTAGCCTTGGGCTTCGTAGATGGTGTCGTCTGCGGTCATGGCTGCGCTCCGTCTGTCTGCGGGGGATCAATACGCGCAAAAGGTCGAGGTTCCACCCCTGTCGTCCATCGTGACAGGATGACGCTGGTGGTTTAGGACCGCCCGCTCAGGTTCCAGAACGCACGAAGACGATCCCATGGCCGGCCACTCGAAATTCAAGAACATCATGCACCGCAAGGGGCGCGCCGATGCGCAGCGCTCCAAGCTGTTCTCCAAACTGTCGCGCGACATCACCGTGGCGGCCAAGAACGGCATGCCCGATCCGGCGCTGAACCCGCGCCTGCGTCTGGCGGTCAACAACGCCAAGGCCGAGAGCCTGCCCAAGGACGTGATCACCCGCGCCATCAACAAGGCCTCGGGCGGCGACGTCGATACGATGGAAGAGGTCCGCTACGAGGGCCGGGGACCGGGCGGGGTCGGCATCATCGTCGAGGCCCTGACCGACAACCGCAACCGCGCGGCGTCGAACATCGGCGCAGCCTTCAAGAAGAACGGCGGCGCCCTGAGCGAGATGAACTCGGTCGCCTTCATGTGGGACAAAGTAGGGCAGATTAGATATGCCGCCGAAGCCGGTTCGGAAGACGCCGTGATGGAGGCCGCCATCGAGGCCGGCGCCCAGGACGTCGAGAGCGACCTGGTCAAGCCCGACATCTACGAAGACGCCCCGGGCCACACGATCTGGACCGCCTTCGAGGACCTGAACGAGGTCGCCGAGGCCATGTCCAAGGTGCTGGGCGACCCCAAGTCGACGGCCATCGTCTGGAAGCCGCAGTCGGAAGTGCCGGTCACCGGCGACGCTGTCGGGACGCTGTTCAAACTGCTGGACGCCCTGGACGCCGAGGACGACGTGTCGGCGGTCTATTCCAACGAGGATGTCTCGGACGAGGACGCGGCGAAATACGCGGGCTGATTTCCGCTGAGCGGGGGCTGTGATACGGTCCCCCGCATGACCGTGCACGTGACCATCGCCCTGGACGAGGCCGTCAAGGCCAAGCTGGATGCCCTGGCGGACGCCAGGCAGGCGCCGATCGACGACATCGTCGCGATGGCGGTGCTGGATATGGCGGTCGAGGACGAGGCGGTTCCCTTCCTGTCCGCTGAAGAAGAAGCGGCCTTCCAGGCGGCCATAGACGAGGCGCTGAGGTCGCTGGACGCCGGAGAAGGCATCCCGCACGAGGTGGTCGTCGCCGAGTTGCGCGCGCGTCAGGCGGCGCGGACCCAGCGTTGAAAATTATCTGGTCGCCTGCCGCCCGTACGGATCTTGAAGAGGTCTGGCGGTATATCGCGACCGATAGCGTCAATGCCGCGACCCTGGTCGAAAACCGCATCATCGACGCCGTCGACGGCCTGAGCGTTTTTCCCGAAACAGGGCGACGTCTCAGGGGCGGCTTGAGACAGTTCGTCGTGGCCAAGACCGGTTACCTGATCATCTATCGGGTCAAGGCGGCTCACATCGAGATCGCTCGGGTGTGGCACGGCGCACGCGAACCGTTCGCCTGACGACCAGCGAGTCGTTCGCACGGAACCGGGGGGCGGCGAAGGCGTAACGAGGCTTCACCGTTACGCCTGGAGCGCCCCATGGACATCACCCAGCTGATCCTCGACGACCATGCCGAACAGCGTCGGCTGTTCGCGATCATCGAACAGATCGATCCCAAGGACGTGGATGCGCTGAGCGCCGTGTGGCTGAGGCTGTCGGCGTTTCTGGACGTGCACGCCGAGGCCGAGGAACGGTTCTTCTATCCCGAGCTGCTGAAACAGGGCGAGGGCGCCAACGACGCCGAGGACGGCACGGTCGAGGGCGAGACCGAGGACGCCATCGAGGATCACAACAAGCTGCGAAACGCGGTCAAGGCGGTGGAGCAGCACGAGGTCGGGACCAAGGCCTGGTTAGACGCCGTGGGCGAGGCGAACGTGGTCAACTCCAAGCATATGGGCGAGGAGGAGCGGCAGGGGCTGACCGACTTCCGAATGAATGCGGACATCGAGACGCGCCATGCGCTGGCGGTGAAGTTCGCCGCCTTCGAGGCCGAGCACATCACCGGGGTCAAGCCGGTCAACAAGGACCCTGAGGCCTATATAGAGAAGCACGGCTGAGGCGGGGAGCGACGGACGATGCCGCAGGATGGCGATCCGAGATCCGATCTGCCAGGCGCCGCCAGTCCGCCTATCGAGGGACGACGGTGGGCGTGGGTGAAGGTTTGCGCCTGGGCAGGGGCGGTCGTCGTGCTGTTGTGCGCCGCCGCCGTGGCGACCTGGCTGGTCTCGCGGGTTCAGACGGCGCTGGTGGATCGACCGGAGGAGGCAGCGCCTGAACGGGTTGTCGTCGAGGCCCCGCCGGTCGTGGTGACGCCGCAGCCGGAGCCAGCGTCTGTGAGTGTCCCTGCAGATGTCGAGACGGTCGTCGTCGAGCAGGCCCCGGCAGAGCCGCCATCTCCGCCAGCGGCGCCGGAAACCGAGCGTCGGCGGCCTTTGTTGATGCAGCACTGAGGCGACCTGGCGGTCAAGTTCGCCGCCTTTGAGGCCGAGCACATCACGGCAGGCAAGCCGGTGAACAAGGACCCGGTAGCCTATATCGAAAACACGGCTGATAGCCGGCCTGCGAACAGGGTGTCGCAGGACTTTCCGTCCAAGGAACATCCTGCTGCGCCCCGTCGTTGAGGGGGGATGAATCTGGGCAGTCTCGAAGGCGCGGTGTTGCCGATTCTGGGCGCGGTGATCGCGGGCGGGGTGATCGGCTTCGAGCGGGAATGGCGCGGGCGAGCGGCGGGCCTGAGGACGCATATCCTGGTCAGTCTGGCTTCGGCCCTGCTGATGCTGGCGGCCATGTCGCAGGCGGATTGGGCGTTCCGCGCTCTGCCCGACGAGAATATCGTCACCGATCCGACGCGGATGGCGCACGGCGTGCTGACGGGCATCGGCTTCCTGTGTGCCGGCGTGATCTTTCGCACCGGGTTTTCGATCCACGGCCTGACCACGGCAGCGTCGCTGTGGATCACCTCGGCGATCGGCATTCTGTTCGGAGCGGGCCTGTATGCGCTGGGCTCGGCGGCGACGGTGGTGACGGCCGTGATCCTGATCGGGCTGAAATTGATCAACGGCCGGCTGCCGGCGCGAACGGTGGTGGACGCCGAGGTGTGCTGGGAGCGGCGCGAGGCGTCGCCTGAGCCGGCCATCGAGGCGGCCTTGAGGGCGATCGATGCGGAGGTGCGGCACGATACGTTCGAACTGATCGACGAGGGGCGCACCGTGCGGCGGACGTGGCGGTTGAGGGCGGCGGAGGAAAGCCAGCTGAAGCGACTGGCGGAGCAGCTGTGCGCGATACCCGGCGTGGTCGCCTACAGCCTGGACCCGCGCGACGACTGAAAACCGTTCATTGCCCGATAACCCTCTTTGCGGCATGAGGGGAACGGATGGCGAACGAACCTGTCAGAATCATCGGCCTGGACCCCGGTCTGCGACGCACCGGCTGGGGGGTGATCGTGTCCGACGGTGCGCGGCTGAGGTGGGTGGCGCACGGGGTGGTCAGCCCGCCGGAGACCGCGCCGTTCAGCGAGCGGCTGCTGCATCTGTTTGAGTCGCTGGGCGTGATCTGCGCCGACCACGGCTGCGAGGAGGCGGCGGTGGAAGAGGTGTTCGTCAACGTGAACCCGTCCTCGACCCTGAAGCTGGGCCATGCGCGGGCGGCGGTGATGCTGGCGCCGGCCAAGCTGGGGCTGACGGTGGCGGAATATTCGCCCAATCTGATCAAGAAGGCCGTGGTCGGGGCGGGCCATGCGGACAAGAGCCAGATCGCCTTCATGGTGAAGCGGCTGCTGCCGACTGCCGGCGACGTGAAGGCGGATGCGGCGGACGCCCTGGCCGTGGCGGTCACCCATGCGCAACTGAGGAAACGGGCCTTGCTGGAAGCGATGCATCGGGGGGCAGCGTGAGGGGGGTGTATCCGGTCTCCTCCCCATTGCTCGCAATGGGGAGGTGGCGCGGCGCGGCTTCGCGCCGTGACGGAGGGGTTCTTTCCGCGCGGCAGGCGCGGGTGGGGCGTCAAGAGCCCCTCCACCGCTTCGCGGTCCCCCTCCCCATCAAGATGGGGAGGAGACAGTCATGATCGGACGTTTGCGGGGCGTGCTGGCCGAGGTCGGGGAGGCGGAATGCCTGATCGACTGTGCGGGCGTGGGCTATGTCGTGTCGTGCGGGGCGCGGACGCTGGGACGGTTGCCGGCGCCGGGCGATGAGGCCACGGTGCATGTGCATTCGCAGTGGAGCGAGGACGCGGGGCCGCGCCTGTACGGATTTTTGACGCGCGACGAGCGGCGGGCCTTCACCACCCTGCTGGCCATCCAGGGGGTGGGACCGAAGGCGGCGCTGGCGGTGCTGGACGTGTTGCCGCCCGGCGAACTGGCGGGGGCGGTGGCGCGCGAGGACAAGGCGGCGGTGGCGCGGGCCAACGGCGTGGGACCGAAACTGGCGCTGAGGATCGTGACCGAGCTGAAGGGCAAGCCGCTGGGCGACGTCAGTTTCGCGCCGACCGCGCCGGGCATGCATGTCGAGATCGCGCCGCCGCCGCCGTCCATCACCGGCGAGGCGGTGTCGGCCCTGCTGGGGCTGGGCGTCGCCGAGGTCAATGCGCGCCGGGCCGTGGATCAGGCGCTGATCCGGCTTGAGTCGAAAAACGGGGGCGACGAGGCGGAACTGCCCGCCGTGATCCGGGCGGCCTTGCAGGAGTTGGGGCGGTGAGAGAGTGGCGAGTGGCGAGTGGCGAGTGGCGAGGCGTGAGAAGTGCTAGTGAGCAAGAGGTGAGCTGCGACCGGTCTAGGTTCACACAGACTCGCTCACCCCTGCGCTCACTATTCACTCGCCACTCGTCACTCGTCACTCGCCACTCGGGCGCCCGATGACCGACGACCGCATCATCTCCCCCGACGCCGCCCCCGGCGAAGCCTACGACCGCGCGCTGCGGCCGCAGACGCTGGCGGAGTTCGTCGGACAGTCGCAGGCCAAGGGCAATCTGAAGGTCTTCATCGATGCGGCGCGGGGGCGGGCCGAGGCGCTGGACCACGTGCTGCTGTTCGGGCCGCCGGGGCTGGGCAAGACGACGCTGGCGCAGATCGTGGCGCGCGAACTGGGCGTGGGGTTTCGGGCCACGTCCGGTCCGATCCTGGCCAAGGCCGGCGATCTGGCGGCGATCCTGACCAATCTGGAACCGCGCGACGTCCTGTTCATTGACGAGATCCACCGGATGAGCCCGCTGGTGGAGGAGATCCTGTATCCGGCCATGGAGGACCATGTGCTGGATCTGATCATTGGCGAGGGACCGTCGGCGCGCTCGGTGCGGATCGATCTGGCGCCCTTCACCCTGGTCGGGGCGACGACGCGGGCGGGCCTGCTGGCGACGCCGCTGAGGGACCGGTTCGGGATTCCGCTGCGGCTGGAATTCTACAGTCCCGAAGAACTGACGGCGGTGGTGCGCGGCACGGCGCGCAAGATGGGGGCGGCCATCGACGAGGAGGGTGCGCGCGAGATCGCGTCTCGGGCGCGGGGCACGCCGCGCATCGCCGGGCGGCTGCTGCGTCGGGTGCGGGACTTCGCTTCCGCCGAGGGGGCCGAGACCATCTCCAAACTGGTGGCGGCGCGGGCGCTGGCGCGGCTGGAGGTGGACGAGGCCGGGCTGGACAGTCTGGACCGACGGTTCCTGAAGGCGCTGATCGAGAACTACGGCGGCGGGCCGGTGGGGATGGACACGCTGGCGGCCGCCATCGCCGAGGCGCGCGACGCGGTCGAGGACGTGATCGAACCCTATCTGATGCAACAGGGCTTCATCATGCGCACCCCGCGCGGACGCGTCGCCTGCGCCAAGGCCTATGCCCACCTGGGGCTGGGCGAGCCGCCCAAGGTTCCCGGCAATCCGACGCCGGGCGACCTGTTCGAGTGAAGGTCGCCGTCGATCCGGGCAAGGATGCGAGCAATCGCGAGAAGCCTGGATTGTCGTTGGCCCGTGCCGACGAAATCGATCTCCGCGCCGCCTTCGTGCTTGCGGACGACCGTCAGGATTACGGCGAGCCACGCTGGCGGGCCTATGGTATGATGGACGGGCGGCTGCACATGCTGGCCTTCACCTTCCGGGACGGGACGTTGAGGGCCATCAGTCTGCGGCGAGCGAACGCCAAGGAGAACAAACGCTATGGCTGATCCGAAACTCAGCCTTGATCAGAGCGATTACGAAGACGTCGAGATTGACGATCAAGACAATCCGGAATGGACGGACGAGGACTTCGCCAAGGCGCAGCCTTTGCGGGACGTGCTGCCCGACCTCTATACTCAACTCGACGCCGAACGGGAGGTGGCGCTGAAGCTGTCACCGGACACCATTTGCGCCTTCGCCGAGGAGGGCGAGGATTGGCGCGAGCGGATGGCGGATGCTCTGACGGAAGCGGCGCGGAAAAAGCACGCGGCCTGACGGGGGCCTAAGCTCGAATAGGCGGTTGCCAAGCGGGGCGGGCGAGGGTTTGGTGGCGTCGAACCGGAGCCGTCCCATGATCCTGCGCACCCTGGCCGTTCTGGCGTTCGCGTCCGGCCTGACCGTTCTGGCGCCGCCCGCCCGCGCGGCGGCGCCGGTGTTCACCGACAAGGCCTGCCCCAGCGACTGGCCCTCGGGCCTGCGCGAGGTTCGCTGCGGGACCCTGACGGTGGATGAGGCGCGCGACGGGTCGATCAGCGACCGGCGCATCGACGTCGCCGTGGTGATCATCAAGGCCAGCGCGCCGTTCAAGGACGCTTCGGGACAGGCGCTGCCACCGATGGTGATGTTCCACGGCGGGCCGGGCGGGGCGTTGACGCCGGGGGCGGGGCGGATGCTGGGGGCGTTGCGCCGCAATCCCGAGGCCTTCGCGGTGAATCAGGACGTGATCCTGTTCGATCAGCGCGGCGGCGGGGCGAGCACGCCGTCGATGGACTGTCCGGGCGTGCAGCTGACCGACGCGGGGCCGCCGTCCGATGCGGATCGCGACGGGCTGATCGCCTGTCTGAAGGGGTATCAGGTGCAAGGCGTCGATCTGAACCAGTACAACGCCGCCGCCATCGCCGACGACGTGAAGGACATGGTCCAGGCGCTGGGCCTGACGACGATCGACCTGTGGGGCGGATCGTACGGGCCGCGCATCGAGGCCGCCGTCATCACCCATCAGCCCCAGATCGTGCGCGCCGCCGTGATGGACAGCCCCTGGCCGCCCGAGAGCAACTGGGCCGTCGGCACGCCGGAACAGGTGTCGGCGGCGGTGAAGATCATCCTGGCCAAATGCGCGGCCCAGACGGCTTGCGCGGCGCAACATCCGGACCTGCAGGCGCGGTTCGAGGCCGAGGCGCGCAAATGGCTGGCGGGGCCGGTGACGGGCAAGGACGGGCGGACCTTCACCGTCGACGACCTCTCGGCCTTTCTGATGGACAAGACCTATAGCGCCACGGGGGTGCGGGGGCTGCCGGTCGATCTGGACAAGATCATCGCCGGCGACCTGAGCCCCGTCGCCGAGATCGCTGAGGACCGGACCTATTATTTCGAGGGCCAGCATATGGCGCACCTTTGCAAGGAGGAGCTGCCGTTCGAATCCAGGGCGCGGCTGGTCGCGGGCGCGGCGGGCGATCCGGTGGCCGAGGTGCTGGTCCCGTCGCTGTCGCGTCTGTTCGACGTCTGTGCGGCCGTGGGCGAGCGGCCGGCCAAGCCGATCGAGAACCTGCCGGTCCTGACCGACATCCCGACCTTGTTCGTCGCCGCCGAGATCGATCCCGGCTGCCCGCCGCCCCTGACTGAGGCGGCGGCCAAAGGCTATTCCCACAGCCAGGTGGTGATCGTTACCAACGCCACCCACGGAGTGATCAACGCCAGCGCCTGCACCCGCAAGATGGCGCGCGACTTCCTGCGCGATCCGTCCAGGCCGGTGGATCGCAGCTGCCTGCCGGCCGCCGACACGCCGCTGGACTTCACCCTGGATGCGCCCGCCGCATGAGGATGACGCCGCATCGCAGCCCGCGACAGCGGTGGACGATGATCGCGGCGGCGGTCGTTCTGGCCCTGTGCGCCGTCGCCGCCTGGGTCGCGATGCGGCCGGCGAACACGCCCTCGCCCGAGCCGGCCTCGACGCGGGTCACGCGCCAGATCCGCATCCAGGCGGGCCCCGGCGCCGAGTTGCGCTATGCCGAGGCCGGCCAGAGGCGGGCGGTGTGCGGCTATATGGGGCGGGTCGCGGGCGGGCCGGCGGTCGGGTTCGTGTCCATCCCCAACCGCATCCTGTTCAGCGACGATCCGTTGCCGACCGAGTTTCGCGAGATGCGTCAGCGCTATTGCCCCGGTTTCATGCAGGGGCCTACGCAGCCGTCTCCGGTGCGCTAGACTGCACGGATGAGCATCGACCTTCCCACCGCCGGCCGTTTCGAGGGGCGCGATCACCTGTTGCCGGTGCGCGTCTATTACGAGGACACCGATTTCACCGGCCTGGTCTATCATGCCAACTATGTGCGCTATTTCGAGCGGGGACGATCCGACTTCCTGCGCGCCATCGGGGTGGGGCACGCCGACCTGCTGGCAGAGGCCGAGCCCCTGGCCTTCGTTGTGGCCGAGATGACCATCAAATACCTGAAGCCCGCGCGGATCGACGACGCCCTGGTGGTGCGCACGCTGTATGAAGAGGTGAAGGGGGTGCGGCTGATCATCCGCCAGAGCGTCGAGCGGGCGGGCGAGGTGCTGTGCCGCGCCGAGGTGACGGCGGTCTGCATCCACCTGGACGGACGACCACGCCGGCCCTCGAAGGGGCTGATCGAGAAGGTGACGCCGTGGCTGGCGGCGAGTGCGGGCAAGGCTTAGACCTTCCCCTCCCGCTCATCCCGGCGAAAGCCGGGACCCAGTTCTGTCGCATCTTCAGTGCGCCGGATGACCATCGACTTTTGATCTCAGACAACTTTCGCCCAAAACACTGGGTCCCGGCTTTCGCCGGGATGAGCGGAAGAGAGGGGGCTGTGGGGCGTCGCAGATTCCGCTAAAATCGTTCCGAAACGAGGGGAAACGTCATGGCTGCCGAAACCTACAAGATGTCCACCAGCGCGGTGATCGTCACGGTCCTGCTGTTCCTGCTGCTGATCGGCGGCGGGCTGGTGGGCTGTCCCTATTACAAGGTCTGGGAACGCAAGATGGCGGGCCAGGCCGAGCTGCAATACCAGCAGGGGGCGCGTCAGGCCCTGATCGCGCAAGCCGCCGCAGAAGACGAGGCGGCGATCAAACGGGCCGAGGCGGCGACGCGCCGGGTGCTGGGCTGGACCGATGCGGCCAAGCGCGGCTGCGCCGAACTGGGCCGAGCCGGCGACCGTCTGTGCGAGGAACAGCTGCTGCGCGACGCCGCCACCTATTCCATCGCCAAGGAAGGCCACGAAGGCGTGATCATCAGCGTCGGCGCGCCCGTCTCGGTGGCGGTCGATCCGAGCCGCAGATCGGGCGCGGAATAACCCTCTGTTAACCCTTATGACGTGCCTGTCAGATGACGGGCGGTCGGGTCGGAGCTAAACGGGCCGGACGCCACACAATGGTCACGTCCGCTGGGTCGAAGAGGGCGTGAACGAACTCGATTCCGCCCGGAGCGCCTGAATGACTATGCCCGTCGACGCCTCGATGATGAACCCCGTCGAGCTGTTCATGACCGCCGACTGGGTGGTGAAGACGGTGATGATCGGTCTGGCGGCGGCCTCGATCTGGTCGTGGACCATCATCATCGACAAGGCGGTGCGGTTCACGGCGCTGAACAAACAGGCCGACGACTTCGAAAAGGCGGTCCAGTCGGGCCGGTCGCTGGAGGACGTCGCGGCCCAGGCCGGGCCCGCGCCGGACCACGCCCTGCCGCGCATGCTGGTGATCGCCCTGTCGGACTGGCGTGAGGCGCGTCAGCGCGGGGCGCTGAACGAACACCAGGGCGACCTGCTGATGACGCGGATCGACCGGGCGATGAACAGTCTGATCACGCGCGAGAGCCAGCGGATCGAGAACGGTCTGGGCGTGCTGTCGGTCGTGGCGACGGCCTCGCCCTTCATCGGCCTGTTCGGCACGGTGTGGGGGATCATGAATGCGTTCGGCCGTATCGCGGCGGCGGGCAACACCAATCTGACGACCGTGGCGCCGGCCATTGCGGAAGCTTTGTTCGCCACCGCCATCGGCCTGGCGGCGGCCATTCCGGCCTATATCGCCTACAACAAGTTCTCGATCGATGCGGGCAAGTTCTCGAACCGGCTGGAGGCGTTCGCGGACGACCTGCAGGCCGCCGTGGCGCGCCGCCTGGGCAGCCCGTCTGCCCCGCCGCCTCCGCCCGTGGCGTCCAGCGACCTCAGCCTGAAGCGGGGCAGCTGAGCCATGGCGCTTGGTGGCGGTGGGGGCGGTGGTTCGAGCGGCGGCGGCGGTCGTCGCGGACGGCGGGGGCGCAAGGGCCCGCTGACCGAGATCAACGTCACGCCCCTGGTGGACGTGATGCTGGTGCTGCTGATCATCTTCATGATCTCGGCGCCGTTGCTGACGGTCGGGGTGCCGGTCGAGCTGCCCAAGACCGAGGCCAGCGCGGTCGAGATCAAGAGCGAACCCCTGTCGGTCAGCATCGACCAGCAGGGCGCCATCTTCGTCGGCGACAGCGAGACGGCCTTCGACGCCCTGTCGGCGCGGTTGCTGACCGAGGCGGGCGGCGCGGAACAGGCGGCCGAGCGGCCGGTGTTCGTACGGGCCGACGGGCGCGCGCCCTATCAGGCGGTGGCGCGGGGTATGGCGCGGCTGAGCGCCTCGGGCTTCACCAAGCTGAACCTGATCACCGACACGGCGCCGGAGGCCTGAGCCCCTTGCGTCGTCCGAGCCCCGCGATCCTCGGATCCCTCGCCCTGCACGCCGGGGCAGTCGCGCTCGCCTTCGTGACGTTCTCGCACAAGGTCGACGAGGACGAGACGCCGCTGGTGGCCTCGGTGCCGGTGACCATCGTCTCGGAAGAGGTGATCCAGGCCGCGCCGGCCGACAATCCGCAGCCTGAACCCTCGCCCGACGACGCCGCGACCGCGCCGGTGCAGCAGCCCGATCCGGTTCCGCCCACGCCCCAGCCGACGCCGCCCCAGCCCGCGCCGCGTCCCACGCCGACGCCCCCTCGACCCACGCCGGCGCGGCCGACGCCTGCGCCGACGCCGACCCCCACGCCGCGTCCGACACCGCCTCGCCCGACGCCGCCCCGGCCCCAGCCGCCGACGCCTGCGCCGCCGACCAAGGCCCCGACCAATCCACGTCCGGCGACGCCCGCGCCCGCCCGCCCGGCGCCGCAACGCCCCGAGCCGAGCCTGGACCTGGACGCCCTGGCCGGACCCACGCGCCCGACCAACAATCGCGGAAGGCCGGCGACGGGTCAGCAGGGGGCGGGAACGGCGTCTCAGGCTGTTGGCAGAGCCGACCTTCAAGCTTTGGGGGCTCAAGTTCGTCCGCCGCAACTGAACTGCGATTTGCCGGGAGCAGACTCAACATTGGTTAGAGTTCTGGTTCGACTAAACAGCAGGGGGCGGATTGTCGGTTCGCCTCGCATCCAGGGGGCGCGCAATCCAATTTCTGAACGCGTTGTTCAAGCGATTTTGGCGTCTCAGCCCTTCAACATGCCGAACGGCTATGAAGAGCAAGATTTGCCGTTCGTATTCAATACCTCAACGTGGTGCTGATTTGCTGTTACGGCTCGAAAACGCCTTATTGGCCGTCAAGCTGTCTGCGGATGTTCCGCGCTTGCCGTTCGTCTGATTGAAGAGGGAGATTCTGGTGAAGCTAAGAACCTGCATCGGTATCGCAATGATGGCGATAGTTGCGCCTGTGAGTGCGGTCGCCCAAACAAATCCACCATCTCAGACTGCTGACATCGTTATCAACCAAGCAGATTTGCGCGCCCTTCAGATCGCGGTCGTGCCGTTTGCGGGGACGCATGGGGCGGACATCTCAAACGTGGTCAGCGGCAATCTGAAACGGTCGGGCTTCTTCGAGCCGTTGAGCCCGTCCAGCTTCATCGAGACCGGCCTGACGCTGGCCAATGCGCCCAACTTTCCGCAATGGACCCAGATCGGGGCGCAGGCGGTGCTGTATGGCGGTGTGACGACCCGAGGCGACGGGCGGCTGGACGTGGGCTTCCGCCTGTATGATCCGTATCGCCAGTGCCAGCTGGTCAGCTATCAGTTCACGGCGACGCAGGAACAGTGGCGCCGGATCGCGCACAAGATTTCGGACGTCATCTATCAGCGCATGACGGGCGAGAGCGGCTTCTTCGATTCTCGCGTGATCTTCGTGTCCGAAGAGGGCACGCAGCTGAACCGGATCAACCGCCTGACCATCGCCGATCAGGACGGGTTCAACCCGACCTATCTGACCCAGGGCGACGAGGTGATCATGTCGCCGCGCTTCTCGCTGTCGCAGCCGGACGAGATCACCTATGTGGCGCTGGGCAAGGATTACAGCCGCATCTACCTGTACAATCTGACGACCGGCCGGCGCGAAAGCCTGGGCGAGTTCGACGGGCAGGTGCTGGCGCCGCGCTTCTCCAACGACGGCAACAAGATCGCCTTCTCGATCATCCGGGGCGGCAACACCGACGTCTATGTGATGGATCTGAGAAGCCGCCAGATCACGCGCCTGACCAATGATCCGGGCATCGACACCTCGCCCTCGTTCAGCCCGGACGGCAGCCAGATCGTCTTCACCTCGGACCGTTCGGGGTCGGCGCGGCTGTATGTCATGCGCTCGGACGGATCGGGCCAGCGGCCGATCTCGCGCGGGGGCGGCCTGTATACGGCGCCGTCGTGGAGCCCGACCGGCAATCTGATCGCCTTCACCAAACAGGGCGGCGGCCAGTTCTCGACCGGGGTGATGAACGCGGACGGATCGGGCGAGCGCATCCTGTCGTCCAGCTATTTCGAGGAAGGCCCGAACTGGGCGCCCAACGGCCGTTACGTCATGTTCGCGCGCCAGACGCGCGGCGGCGACACGCGTCTGTGGACCGTGGACCTGTCGGGCCGGGTGGTGTCGCAGGCCGGCTATAACGGGCGCGGTACCGACCCCGCCTGGTCGCCGCTGCTGGACCGCCCGCCGACCAATCTGGGCATGAACCAGGGCGCGGACGCCTGTCCGTCGTAAACACTGCGCCGATCACTTCGGAGCCTTAAAGCTGAACTGTGCGTTATCGCCTCTGGCGCCGAAAAATCGCCCAAGGCAGACAGTAACGCCAAGCTTGAGGGCTGCGGCCTCGCATAAGAAACACCGTCAGGAGACGACCTCATGAAGACTTCCCGCATTCTCAAGCTGGCGATGGTGGGCTGCGCCGTCGCCGCCATGGCCGCCTGCACCCGCAAGCCGCCCGTGGACACCGGCGTGCCCGGCCCGGACGCCGGCACGATCCCGAGCGGCCCCGCCTATCCGACCGCGCCGACGGGCCCCGTCACCGGTGGGAACATGGGCTCGGCCGCGCCGGGAACCGAGCAGGACTTCGTCGTCAACGTCGGCGACCGCATCTATTTCGACCTGGACAGCTATGAGGTTCGTCCCGAGGCCATGCCGCGCCTGGACGCCCAGGCGCAGTGGCTGCAGCGCTATCCGTCGGTGACGATCCGCATCGAAGGTAACGCCGACGAACGCGGGACGCGCGAATACAACCTGGCTCTGGGCGCCCGCCGCGCCGAGTCGGTACGGACCTATCTGATCAACCGCGGCATTCCGGCGGGTCGGATCGACACCATCAGCTTCGGCAAGGAGCGTCCGATCGCGGAAGGGTCGAGCGAGGATTCGTTCGCGCGCAACCGCAACGCCCACACCGCCATCGTGTCGGGCGCGCCGCGCTAAACACCGAAAGACGACTGATTATCGAGAGAGGCGTCGACCCCGGTCGGCGCCTCTTTTCGTTTCCGCGCTTGTCCTGACGCCGGGCGGGCGGCAAGAACGTCGCCGTAAGGATCGGGGGATCAGGACATGGACATCGAAGGGGCCGGCGGCGCCGTCACGGGCGGCCTGATCGCAGGCGCGATCGAGAAGCCCGCGGGCAAGGCGGGCGAGGCGCATGCCCACGGCGTCTGTTCGGACTGCGGCGCGCAGACCAGCGGCAACTTCTGCGCTGAGTGCGGCCAGCCGACCCACGTCCACCGCACCCTGCTGCACCTGGGCGAAGAGCTGCTGCACGGGGTCATGCATTTCGACGCCCGGATCTGGCGCACGCTGCCGCTGCTGTGGCTGAACCCCGGCCGGCTGACGCGCGAATGGGTCGAGGGCAAGCGGTCGCGCTATGTGTCGCCACTGGCGATCTTCCTGTTCACCCTGTTCGTGATGTTCTTCGCCCTCAGCTTCATGCCGCACCCCGAATCGAAGACCGGCGAGGCGGCGGAGATGAGCGAGCGGATCGCCGCCCAGCGCGTCGGCCTGGCCGAGGCCGAAAAGGCGCTGGTCCAGCTGCGCGCCGAGAGCGCAGCCCAGCCTGCCCCGACGATGCAGATGGCGATCGACGCCGGACAGAAGCTGGTCGACGACCGACGCGCAGCCTTGGCCCGGCTGGAGGTCGAACAGCGCGACGGCCGCGCTGATGGGCTGAAGCCTGGAAGCTGGCAGGCCAGCATCAAGGACATGGCGACCGGCGAGAGCGGCGAGACCAAGCTGAAGGTCGTCGGCCAGGACGCGAACAAGGAAGGTCACGGCGTCGGCGCCACGGTGTTGAAGAAGCTGCAGAACCCGGACCTGGCGTTCTATAAATTGCAGCAGACGATGTACAAGTTCGCCTTCCTGCTGGTGCCGTTGTCGATCCCGTTTGTAGCCCTGCTGTTCTTGTGGAAGCGCGGGTTCACCCTGTACGATCACGGGGTGTTCGTCCTTTATTCGCTGACCTTCATGGCCATGCTGCTGATGCTGATGGTGTTGTCGGCGACGCTGGCGGGGTGGCTGGGTCAGATCGTCATCACCCTGGGGGTGCTGGCCGTGCCGGTGCATATGTTCGCCCAGATGAAGGGCGCCTATTCGCTGTCCTGGTTCTCGGCCGTGTGGCGGACGACGGCGCTGTTGGTGTTCTGCAACATCGTGGTGGGCCTGTTCGTCACGGCCATCGTCTATCTGGGGCTGGGGCATTAGCTCGGCCTTGCGGCGGCCCCAAATCGGTGAAAGCTAGAGGTATGACCAAGCTCTCGATCTCTCGTGTTCACCTTCTCGCCGCCGCCGCCCTCGGCGTGGTCCTGATCGGCGGCGCCGCCGTCGCGCAACAGGCCCAGCCCAACATCATGGAGCGGACCCAGTGGGACAATCGCCGCCTGGACCAGCTGGACCGCAATGTGCGCCGGCTGGAGCGCGCCCTGACCCAGAGGAACGCCGCCGGCCAGCCTGTGCTGGTCGAGCCGGACCCCGAGGTGGTGACCCTGCAGGGGCAGTTCGCCCTGATGGATCGGCGGCTGGGCGACCTGGAGGCCACGGTGCGCCGCATCAATGGCGACAACGAGCGGCTGACGTTCCAGCTGGACGAGGCCACGCGCGACAACCAAGCCCTGACCGCACGGCTGACCGAGACCGAGGCGCGTCTTCAGAAGCTGGAGACGGCGGCCGAGCTGAATGCGCCGATCGAGGCGACCTCGCCGACCGGCGATGCGACGCGCGACCTGGCGGCGGCTGTGGCCCTGTTGTCCAGCGACCGGCCGCGCGGCGAGCGGGCGCTGGAGACGGTGATCGCGGCCTGGCCCGATACGCCGCAATCGCGCGAGGCCAACTCTCGCCTGGGCGACCTGCGGGTCGCGGCCAACGACAAGGCGGGGGCGGTGCCCTATTACGCCGCCGCGCTGAAGGACTGGCCGCGCATCGGCTGGGCGGCGGACACGACGCTGAAACTGGCCGACGCCCTGTTTTCGACCCAGCGCAAGCCGCAGGGCTGTGCGGCCCTGGGCGAGTTCACCCGTCGCTATGCGCCCGCCGCCTCTGACCCGCAGAAGGCGCGGGCGGCCCAGTTGAAGACCACGGGCGGGTGCGCCTGAAGCCCGACAATGATCTGACGGCGCGAGCGTTCGCGCGGCTGGATGCACGACTGACGCCAGAGACGGAGCGACCGCTGGCGCTGGCCCTGTCGGGGGGCGGGGATTCCGTGGCCCTGTTGCGGCTGGCGACCGATTGGGCGCGCGGGTGGGGTCGGCGCGTGCTGGCCCTGACCGTGGATCATCGGCTGAATGCGGAGAGCGGCGGCTGGACGAAGTTTGCTGGAGAGGCCGCGCGTGCGGCGGGGGCGGACTGGCGCGGGCTGAGCTGGGACGGGGACAAGCCGAAGACCGGGCTGACGGCGGCGGCGCGGGCGGCGCGACATGAATTGATCGCCGATGCGGCGCGCGAGGCCGGGGCGCGGGTCGTGCTGTTCGCCCATACCGCCGACGACATCGCCGAGGCCGATCTGATGCGGGCGCAAGGCTCGACCCTGGGGCGGGTGCGCGAATGGTCGCCGTCGCCGGCCTGGCCGCAGGGGCGGGGGCTGATGCTGCTGCGGCCCCTGCTGGGCGAGCGGCGCGGGGTGTTGCGGGACTGGCTGGCCGGGCAGGGGGCGGACTGGATCGAGGACCCCGCCAACGCCGATCCGAGATTTGGGCGCAGCCGGGCGCGGCATATCCTAAAGGAACGGGCGCTGGCGGGGGCGGTCCCGGAAACGCCGGATGTGGTGCGGGGCGGCGCGGGCGGACGTCCGACGATGGACGAGCAGGCGATGGCAAGGGTGGACCGCGACATCGGGGCGCGGGCGCTGGCGGCGGCCCTGGTCTGCGTCGGCGGCGGAGGGACGCCGCCGCGTGGGGCGCGGCTTCAGGCTTTGACGGCGCGGCTGAAGACGGGCGCGGATTTCGCTGCGACCCTGTGCGGCGCGCGGATCGAGGCGGCGGGTGATGGGGTGCGGGTGATGCGCGAGGCGGGCGAGCTGGGGCGGCGCGGGGCGGCGCCGCTGGTGCTGGCGCCCGGCGTCGAGGCGGTGTGGGACGGGCGGTTCGCGTTTCGCGCCGAACGCCCCGGCTGGTCGGTCGTGGCGGCGCGGGGGCGGTTGTCTAGCCTGTCGGACGCGGACCGGGCCGAGATCGGGCGACTGCCGGCCGCCACGCGTGGGGCCTGGCCTGTGTTGATCAGGGACGCAGGCTTGGCGCCGGTTCTTGCAGGCGAAGGGGTCGAACGGCGCGCGCTTGTCGCGGAACGGCTCAGGCTGGCGCTGGACGAAACGACGCACGAAGACGACCTGATTTCCGCCACCCGATAGCGTAACGCTGATTAAGCTCCTATTTTCCCAGACAGACACATCCAGACCGTCGACCCATCCGGGTTCGCGGACGACCGAGGACCTCAATGAACCTGCGTAATCTGGCGATCACCGGCGTGATCATCCTGGCGCTTCTGGCGGGCTATGCGGCCCTGTCCCAGGGCGGGGCCATGAACGGCGTGGCGGGCCAGCCGCCCGGCGGCAAACCCGAAGTGATGAGCTATTCCGAACTGGTGCAGCGGGTGAACGCCGGCGACGTCAAGCAAGTCACCATCCGTCTGGACAAGGTGAACGGCGAGCTGAAGAACGGCGACCGCTTCACCTCCACGACCGTCTATCCCAACGAACAGCTGGTGGCCCAGATGCTGGCGGCCAACGTCGAGATCGACGCCAAGTCGGGCGGCCAGTCGATCTGGATGAGCCTGCTGCTGGGCATCCTGCCTATCGCGCTGCTGATCGGGGTGTGGATCTTCTTCATGCGCCAGATGCAGGGTGGGGCGAAGGGCGCCATGGGCTTCGGCAAGTCCAAGGCCAAGCTGTTGACCGAGCACAAGGGTCGCAAGACATTCGACGACGTCGCCGGCGTGGACGAGGCCAAGGACGAACTGCAGGAGGTCGTCGATTTCCTGAAGGATCCGGGCAAGTTCCAGCGTCTGGGCGGCAAGATCCCCAAGGGCGCGCTTCTGGTGGGCCCTCCCGGCACCGGCAAGACGCTGCTGGCCCGCGCGGTCGCGGGCGAGGCGGGCGTGCCCTTCTTCTCGATCTCGGGTTCGGACTTCGTCGAGATGTTCGTCGGCGTCGGCGCGTCGCGGGTTCGCGACATGTTCGAACAGGCCAAGAAGAATGCGCCCTGCATCATCTTCATCGATGAGATCGACGCCGTCGGTCGCCATCGCGGCGCCGGCCTGGGCGGCGGCAACGACGAGCGCGAACAGACGCTGAACCAGCTGCTGGTCGAGATGGACGGCTTTGAAGCCTCCGAGAACATCATCCTGATCGCCGCCACCAACCGTCCCGACGTGCTGGACCCGGCCCTGCTGCGTCCCGGCCGTTTCGACCGTCAGGTGGTGGTGCCGAACCCGGATGTCTCGGGCCGCGAACGCATCCTGCGCGTCCACATGAAGGACGTGCCCCTGGCCGCCGACGTGAACACAAAGACCATCGCGCGCGGCACGCCCGGCTTCTCGGGCGCCGACCTGGCCAACCTGGTCAACGAGGCGGCCCTGACGGCGGCCCGCAAGGACCGTCGCATGGTCACCCAGCGCGACTTCGAGGACGCCAAGGACAAGGTGCTGATGGGCGCCGAGCGTCGCTCCATGGCGATGAACGAGGAAGAAAAGCGCCTGACCGCCTATCACGAGGCCGGTCACGCCATCGTCGCCATGAATGTGAAAATGGCCGACCCTGTCCACAAGGCGACCATCGTTCCGCGCGGCCGCGCCCTGGGCATGGTCATGCAGTTGCCGGAAGGCGACCGCTATTCGATGAAATACCAGCAGATGATCGACCGGATCGCCATCATGGCCGGCGGCCGGGTCGCGGAGGAACTGATCTTCGGCAAGGAGAACATCACCTCGGGCGCCTCGTCGGACATCGAACAGGCGACCAAGCTGGCGCGCGCCATGGTCACGCGCTGGGGCTTCTCCGAGAAGCTGGGCACGGTGGCTTACGGCGAGAACCAGGAAGAAGTGTTCCTGGGCCACTCGGTCGCGCGCAGCCAGAACGTCTCGGAAGAGACGGCGCGCACCATCGACGAGGAAGTGCGTCGCCTGGTGTCCGCCGGCTGGGACGATGCGCGCCACATCCTGACGACCAAGGCCGAGGACCACGAGAAACTGTCCCAGGCCCTGCTGGAATACGAGACCCTGTCGGGCGAGGAGATCAAGGACCTGCTGGAGAAGGGCGTCGCGCCGAACCGCGACGAGAACAACTTCCCCAACGCCGGACCCTCGGTTTCGGTGCCGGTGACGCCGGTGTCGGACGGCACCGACATCGAGGTGCCGGTCGCTGCGCCCGCTGCAACCAGCGTGCCGACGGTTCACTGAACCCAGGTTCAGGTTTGAAGACGATGAACCCGCCGGGAGAGCGATCTCCCGGCGGGTTTTTCTTTGGGACGATGCCCTCTCTCTCTACGCCGTCATCCTAGGTCTTGTGCCTAGGATCCAGAGACTCAGGCGGTGGGGACGGCCGCACATCGCCGCCCATGCCTCATTCGACGCAACGGGAGTCTGGATCCTAGGCACAAGGCCTAGGATGACGGCTGTATAATGATTTGGCGAACAAGTTTGCATTACAGACTAGCCTGTGAGATACGGCGACTTCAATCTGAGGAGGGGTCGTCATGTCGGTGTCTGGAATGGATCAATCCGAGCGCCTGCACGGGCTCGATGCGCTGCGGGCGGGTGCGCTGTTGCTGGGGGTGGTGCTGCACGCCAGCCTGTCGTTCTTTCCGCAGCAGATCTGGATCGTGGCGGACGACAGTCGATCAATCGGCGCGGCGTGGCTGTTCTTCACCATCCACCTGTTTCGGATGACGGCCTTCTTCCTGATCGCCGGCCTGTTCGCCCATATGATGCTGGCGCGACGCGGATGGGTCGGGTTCGCCAAGGACCGCGCGATGCGGATCGCCGGGCCGCTGGCGGCCTTCTGGTTTCCGGTCATGGCGGGGATCGTCACGGCCCTGGTCTGGAACGCCCATGCCAACGGTCTGGTCACGCCGGGCGCGCCGCCGCCCCCGCCGCCGACCTATGACTGGACCAACTTTCCGCTGACCCATCTATGGTTCCTGTGGGTGCTGACGCTGTTCTACGCCGCCGTGATGATCCTTCGCGCGGTCCTCGTTTGGGTGGATCGCGAGGGTCGGTTGGGCTCGGTCGCAGACAGGATCACCGGCGCCCTGATCGGACCCTGGACGCCCGTCGTCCTGGCCGCCCCGCTGGCTCTGGCCCTGTGGCTGGATCCGAAATGGATCGCCTTCTTCGCCGTGCCGACGCCGGATGCGGGCGTGATCCCCCACACATCGGCCCTGGTCGGGTTCGGCCTCGCCTTCGGTCTGGGCTTCATGCTGGATCGACGCCGCGACCTGTTGGGGCGGATCGCCAGATGGTCGCCGCTGTTCCTGATCGTGGCGGCGATCTCGGGCGTCGCCGCCTATGTCCTGGCGGGCGGACCGAACATCGCGCCGATGACCGCGCAGACCGGCGCCAAGGCGCTGGCCGCCGCCGTGACGGCCCTGGCGGTCTATGCCTCGGCCCTGGCCGCCATGGGGCTGTGCCTGCGGTTCCTGTCGGGCCATAGCCCGGTCCGGCGCTACCTCTCGGACGCCTCCTACTGGGTCTATATCGTGCACCTGCCGCTGGTCATGCTGGCCCAGGTCTGGGTGCAGGACTGGGCTGGCCCGTGGGGGCTGAAACTGGCCGGCGTTTCGCTGGGGGTCTTCGCCGTCTGCCTGGTCTCGTACGAACTGCTGATCCGCCACGGTTTCATGGGCCGCTGGCTGAACGGGCGGCGCGTGCCGTGGCGCAACAAGCCGACGCCCGCCCTGGTCCCCGCCGAATAGCTTGCCAACCCCGACGGCGGCGTTCATCCGAGAACGTGCGCCGGTCGCACAGGAATCACCCGATGTCCGACAAGTCTCGCAGCACGCCCGAAGCCGACCTGGCCTTCCTGAAGGCCATCGTCCAGGGCGGAAACAATCCCAAGGCGACCCTGACGCTGGGCGTGGCCTATCTGGCCGGCGGCCTGCTGTACGGGCTGCAGTGCCTGTTCCACGTCGGCCAGGCCGTGGGCTGGGTGCGCTGGCCGGGCCTGGCCAATCTGGCCTTCGTGACCGGGATCACCGTCGCCTTCCTGATCGTGTTGACCTGGGCCATCCGAGAGGATCGCAAGATCGGGACGGCGGGGCCCATCGTGACGCGGACCCTGAATGCGGCCTTCAGCGGCGCGGGCATGGCGAACCTGGCGATCATCATCGTGTTCGGCGTCGGCGCGGCGCGGGACAAGGATTTCGCCGTCTGGCTCTATTATCCGGCGATGATCTTCGCGCTTCAGGCGGCAGCCTGGTTCGTGGCCTGGAACCTGAAGAAGAAGGGCTGGATGCTGGCGACGTCGATCGGCGGCTGGGTCACGGCGGTGGCGCTGGGGCTGCTGGTGCGCGAGCCGGTGATCTACCTCTATGTCTGCACCGCCGCCCTGTTCGCCCTCTTCGCCGGGCCGGGCTGGATCATGACGCGCGCGGCCTTGCACACGCGCGTCGTCGATGCGGACGCCGGCTGATCCATGGGGCTGAACGATCTCGGCAAGATCGACGAGGTCATCCACGGCCGCATGCGGCTGGGGATCATGGTCTATTTGGCCGACGCCGAGGCCGCCGACTTCACCGAGCTGAAGACGGTGCTGGAGGCGACGCAGGGCAATCTGTCGGTCCACATCAAGAAGCTGGAGGAGGCGGGCTATGTCGCCGTGGCCAAGAGCTTCGTGAATAACAAGCCCCTGACGCGCGTGTCGATCACGCCCGCCGGCCGCAAGGCCTTCGCCGCCTATCTGGAGGCGCTGGGCGGACTGATCGGGAGGACGCCATGACGGTTCAGGTGATGGGGATCGTCAACGTGACGCCCGACAGTTTCTCGGACGGGGGGCGGTGGGCCTCGACGCAAGGCGCGGTGGATCAGGCCATGCGGCTGGTCGCGGACGGCGCCGACGTGCTGGACATCGGCGGGGAGAGCACGCGGCCGGGCGCCGAGCCGGTCAGCGAAGCCGAGGAGATCGACCGGGTCGCGCCGGTGATCGCTGCGGTTCGCGCGCGGTGGGATGGGGCGATCAGCATCGATACGATGAAGCCCGGCGTGGCCCGCGCCGCGGTCGCGGCCGGGGCGACGATGTGGAACGATGTGACGGCCCTGAGCCAGGCGGCCGACAGCCTGGCGGTCGCCGCCGAGCTGGGCTGCGACGTGGTGCTGATGCACATGAAGGGCGAACCGCGCACGATGCAGGCGGACCCGCGCTATGACGACGTGGTGGCCGAGGTGCGGGACTATCTGCGCGGCCGGGCCGAGGCGGCGATGGCGGCGGGGGTGGCGCGCGAGCGGATCTGGCTGGATCCCGGCATCGGCTTCGGCAAGACGCTGGCGCACAATCTGGCGCTGACGGCGGGGTTGGGGGCGCTGGTCGATCTGGGCTTTCCGGTGCTGTACGCGGCCAGCCGCAAGCGGACGATCCAGGCCATTGATCCGACGGCAATCGAGGCGACGGACCGGCTGGGCGGGTCGCTGGCGCTCGCGCTGGAAGGGGCGCGGCGCGGCGCGCGGATGGTGCGGGTCCACGACGTGCGCGAGACGGTGCAGGCGTTGAAGGTTCAGGCGGCTGTGATGGCGGCGGATTGAACCCCCGCGACGGACGGTCGCAGCCGGTGTAGAGGCGACGACAGCAACAACCTCGGTCTGCCGCCATGAACCTCGGTTCCTATATCGCCCCCATCGTCATGCTGGCCCTATCGAACGTCTTCATGACCTTCGCCTGGTACGGGCATCTGAAGTTCGATCACAAGCCGCTGTGGCTGCTGGTGACGGCCAGCTGGGGCATCGCCTTCTTCGAATACTGGCTGGCGGTGCCGGCCAACCGGATCGGCATCCAGGTCTATTCGCCGGCCGAGCTGAAGACGATGCAGGAGGTGATCACCCTGCTGGTCTTCGCCGGCTTCTCGGTGCTGTATCTGGGCGAGAAGCTGACGGTGAACCATCTGGTCGGGTTCGCCTTCATCGGCCTGGGCGCCTTCTTCATCTTCAAGGGGCCGCTGGGCGGTTGATCGCGGCTTGCTCATGACGGCGGCCTGTTCCATCTGGTCGTTATGTCCTGGGTGATGTCGATCAATCCGTGGGCGACGCTGGTCGTCGCCGGTCTGCTGGAGGTCCTGTGGGCCTCGGGCCTCAAGAACGTGGGCGTGAGCCGGCCGTGGACCTCGCTGGGGGTGCTGGTCGCGCTGGCGGGCAGCATGGTCCTGTTGTGGGTCGCCACGCAGAAGCTGCCGATCGGCACGGCTTATGCGGTCTGGACCGGCATCGGGGCCGTGGGCGCGGCCGTGGTGGGCATCCTGGTCTATGGCGAGCCGGCGACGGCGGTGCGGGCGGTTTGCATCCTGCTGATCGTGGCGGGCATCGTTGGGCTGAAACTGTTTTCGGGAGCCCACGCATGAGCGCGCTTCATCAGGGGCGGGTGCTGATCCTGGCCGGGTCCGACTCGGGCGGCGGCGCGGGCATCCAGGCCGACATCAAGGCTGTGACGATGATGGGTGGTTTCGCCGCCACCGCCATCACGGCCATCACGGTGCAGAACACCCTGGGGGTCCACGGGGTCTATCCGTTGCCGCTGGATCTGATCGCGGCCCAGGCGCGTGCGGTGCTGGAGGATATCGGGACCGACGCCTTCAAGACCGGCATGCTGGGCTCGGTCGAGGTGGTCGAGACAGTCGCCGCCCTGCTGGACGAGGCGGATGCGCCGGCCGTGGTCGATCCGGTGATGGTGGCCAAGGGCGGCCATCCGCTGTTGCCCGATGCGGCGGTGTCGGCGGTGAAATCGCTGATGATCCCGCGCGCGGCCCTGCTGACGCCCAATGCGCCCGAGGCCGAGGCCCTGACCGGGTTTTCCGTTCATGATCTGGACGGCCAAAGGCGGGCGGGCGAGGCGCTGCTGGCGATGGGCGCGCGCGCGGTGCTGATGAAGGGCGGCCATGTGTCAGGGCCGACGGTGATCGACCTGTTGATGACCGGCGACGGCGAGACGGTGCTGGAGGCCGAACGGATCGACACCCGCCACACCCACGGCACCGGCTGCACCCTGGCCAGCGCCTGCGCGGCCGGGCTGGCGCTGGGCCGGCCGCTGGAAGTCGCGGTCGCCGAGGCCTGGGCCTATGTCGGCGAGGCGATCCGCCGCGCGCCGGGCCTGGGCGGCGGCCACGGGCCGCTGGACCATGGCTGGCCGGTGCGGGGTGAAGCAAGGATTGTGACCTAGTCTATTCCATGGCTCGGCCTGTCGTATGCGGCCGAGGATGACGCGATGTCATAAGCGATGCTATTCGACCAAGTATGGCTTACCTCGACCCGGAAACGTCCAAACGTCTTGTCCCGATCGGCCGCTTCATGGGCGAGAAATTTACCGGGGCGCACTGGAATGAACTCGGTTTTCTGACCGGGAGTGACGGCCTTGTGCAAGGCCACGGACGCCTTCTTCGATCCTTGAGCTTCGGCGATGATGACTACCCGGAAGCTTGTCTTGCCGTGCTGGGAAGCATCGTCCGCAACGATCCTGCGAACCTTAAGATTGTGGAAGATTATATTGCTGACACCTTCGAAGAAGTGGGTCGCAACGTTTCCACAAAGCCAGGGATCGGCGCCACTATCCGTTTCACCCCTTCCGTTTTCGAAGTCCCTGTGGAGCCGTTGGATTCAAAAATGATCGCGGTCATGATGCCGTTCGGTCCCGGCTTCACCCCCATATATGAAACTATCAAACGCGCTTGTTCAGACACCAACTGGTTCTACGCCCGTAGGGCTGATGATATTTGGGAACATACTACCGTCATCCAAGACGTGTTCAGTCTGATTTTTCGAAGCCACGCAGTGATCTGTGACTACACAGGTAGAAATCCCAACGTTTTCTATGAGGCCGGGATTGCACACACGCTTGGCAAGACAGTTATCCCAATCACCCAAAGCGCTGCTGACGTACCGTTCGATGTTAGCCATCATCGCTACCTCAGCTATCATCCCAACGGTGAAGGGTTAGCCGCCCTTGGTCAGAAGCTGACCGACCGGTTGATTGCGCTCGACCCGGTAAACGCGGCCTATTTCTAGTCTGCTGGAGACCTAGACTTTGGTTGCGCACCGGAGGGGCGGCTACATTTTCGAACGCGCCTGATATACGCCGAGTATGATCCACGAATCGCGCCTAGCGAAAATCGTCCGCAACGATTCCGATCTCATGACCGTCCTGACGACCGTCCGGGGGTTAGGCCTGAACGATTGGCTGGTGTTCTCCGGGGCTGTTTATCAGGCTGCCTGGAATGACATTACGGGCCAGGCACCCGGCTACGGCGTGAAAGACTTTGACGTCGGTTATTTCGATGAAGACGTGTCTTGGGACGCAGAAGACGCGGTGATCAAATGCGTGGCCGCCGCCTTTGAAGAGCCCCTTCGGAGCCGGGTCGAAGTTCGTAACCAGGGCCGGGTTTCGGAATGGTTCGAAGCCAAGTTTGGCGAACCCTATCCGCCCATCAAGGATACCCCCGAGGCGTTGACCCGGTTTGTCGCGCCAGCCTTCGCTGTGGGGGTCAGGTTGGAGGACGATGATCAGATCACTGTGGTCGCCCCCTTTGGCTTGGACGACGTGTTCGACATGCGGATCAGGCCAAACCCTCACCGCCCGGTGGCCAAGGACTGGGAGCGGATAACCGCCAAAGCCTTGGAACGCTGGCCCGAGCTGACGGTGATCGAACCCTAGAAGGGGCCGTGCTTGCCGTTCGAGGAGAACTCGGGCGGGGCGGCCTTGTGGACATATTGTTCGGCGACCAGCCAGGCCTTGAAGGGGCGCAGGCAGCCCAGGCACATGGCGATCAGGATCGGGAGGGTGACGACCAGATGGACCCAGATCGGGGGGTGAACGGTGAAGTCGAACACCATCAGCAGGATCATGCCCACGATCCCCACCGCCGACATGACGAAGAAGGCCGGGCCGTCGGCCGGGTCGGCGAAGGCGTAGCTGAGGCCGCATTCGGGGCAGTCGGTCTGAAGCGTCAGATAGCCCTTGAACAGCGGACCCTTGCCACAGCGAGGGCAACGACAGGCCAGGCCGGTCTTGAGGGTGCTGAGGCGAGGATAGTCGGTCATGGGACCACTATATGCGCCCTGAAGGCGGTCCTGTCGCGTGGACCGGTTGTCCTATTTTCCTTTCGTCATCCTCCGGCGAGCGCAGTGAGACCGGGGGACCCAGCGGCGCGCGAAAGCGCGAACCTGTCGCAGACGCAGTCGTTCAAACATTGTGCAGTGGACGTATCGCCTTCGGCGCCGCTGGATCCCCCGGTCTGCGCCGCGAAGACGCGGCTTGCCGGAGGATAACGAAAGAAATGGGCAGTGAATCCGTAGAACTACGGTCAACGTCGGTTAACCGCGATTAAAGGCCTTGTGGGGCATGGGTCGGGAGATATGTCCGGGGCCTCGCCGACCAAGCGCATGCTGAAGACGACTGTGGCCGCGGCCACGGCGGGCGCCGTCGTGTTTGCGCCCATGGCGCCGCTGGCCCAGGAAGTCGGCCGGTCGCGCGATCCGCTGTCGATCAGCATCGGCCAGAACGACACCTTTACCCGCGTCGAATTCGGCGGCGTCATCGGGGTGCGTTCGCGTGTCAGCCGCGAGGGCGACAAGGTGGTGGTGCGGATGGGCACGACGGCCGCGCCCGATGTCTCGCGCCTGAGGGTCGATCCGCCGGCGGGGGTGAAGTCGGTCGAAACCCGCATGGCGCGGGCGGGCGGCACGGACCTGATCTTGACGCTGGAAGAGGGGGCGGACGCTCGTTCCGGCGTCGCGGATGGGGCGGTGTGGCTGAACCTGTATGCGCCCGGCAAGGCGCCGGAAGGCGCCGACGCGGCTGCGCCGCAGACGACCAAGGCCGTCGTGCCGGTGCGGGCCGAATCCAGCGAACAGAAGACCGTCCTGACCTTCGACTGGGGCGCGCCCGTGGGGGCCGCCGTCTTCCGTCGGGGCGATGCGGTGTGGATCGTGTTCGACACGGCCGCGCGCATGGACATGACCGGGGCGAAGGCTCTGGGGCCGGCCAAGGACGCGCACTGGGCGGCGGGGCCGGGCTATACCGCCATGCGGATCGCGGCGCCCGAGGGGTTGGGCGTCTCGGCGCAGGGTCAGGGCGGTACCTGGACCGTGACCATCGGCGGAGTTCAGGCCGGCGCCTCTGGCGTCGAGGTGGATCGTTCGGAAGACGGCGCGCCGGTGCTGGTGGCGCAGATGGCCGGGGCGACCAAGGCGATCTGGCTGACCGATCCGCTGGTCGGTGACCGATTCGCCGCCGTGACGGCGCTGGCGCCCGGCAAGGGGTATGCGGGCGGACGCCGCACGGTCGATCTGACGCTGATCCCGACGGCGCAAGGCCTGGCGGTCGAGACCGGGGCCGACGATCTGAAGATCGAGGCGGCGGGCGATCTGGTGACTCTGAGCCGGCCCAAGGGGCTGACGCTGTCGGCGCCGACAGCGGGGCTGGAGACCGGCGACCATGCGGCCGACGCGCCCAAGCGGGCGGCCCATCCGGCCCTGATCGACGAGACCTGGGCGACGACGGGCGAGGCCGGGTTCTCGGATCGCTATCGCCGGCTGCAGGATGCGGCGGGGCTGGAGACGATCGCGGCGAGCGACAATCCGCGCGCGCCGATCGAGGCGCGGATGGCGCTGGCGCGGTTCCTGGTCGGGTCGGGCCTGAACTATGAGGCCATCGGGGTTCTGAACGCCCTGATCGCCAAGGCGCCCAATCTGCAGGGCGAGCCCGAGGTGCGGGGCCTGCGCGGCGTGGCGCGCGTCGGCATCGGGCGGCTGGAAGAGGCCCAGGTCGATTTCTCGGGCGCCGCCCTGACCAACGACCCGGCGACCAAGGTCTGGCTGGGCTATATCGCCTCGGAGATGGGCGATTGGGAGGGGGCGCGTCGCAACTTCGCCGCCGGGGCCTCGGTCATCGACGACTTCCCCAAGGAATGGCGTGCGCGGTTCGGCGCGGCCCATGCGATGGCGGCCATCCAGTTGAACGACCTGCCCGCCGCCCAGCAGTTGCTGGCCTATGTGTTCAGCCAGGATGCGCCGGCCGTCGATCAGCTGACGGCGCGGCTGGTGCAGGCGCGGATGTTCGATCTGAACGGGGACAAGGACCGGGCGCTGGCGGTCTACAAGGCCGTGGCGCGTGCGCCGCTGGACGGGATCGCCACGCCGGCGAAGCTGGGCGCCATCAGTCTGGAGCTGGACAAGGGCGCGATCACGCCGGATCAGGCGACGGCGCAGCTGGAACAGCTGAAGTGGCGCTGGCGCGGGGATGCGACCGAGATGGCGGTCGTGCGCAAGCTGTCGGGCATCTATCTGCAACAGGGGCGATACCGCGAGGCGCTGGACGCCCTGCGCGGGGCCGGCAAGCGGATGGCGGGCGTGCCGGGCGCGGCCGAGGTCCAGGCCGATCAGTCCAACGCCTTCCGCGCCCTGTTCCTAGAAGGGGCGGCGGACGGGTTGCAGCCGGTGCAGGCGCTGGCCCTGTTCTATGATTTTCGCGAGCTGACGCCCATCGGGGCGGACGGCGACGAGATGGTGCGCCGCCTGTCGCGCCGCCTGATCGACGTCGACCTGCTGGACCAGGCCGCCGAACTGTTGAAACACCAGGTGGACGAGCGGCTGGACGGGGTGGCCAAGGCCCAGGTCGCCACCAACCTGGCCACCGTCTATCTGATGGATCGCCAGCCCGAGAAGGCGTTGCAGGCCATCTGGGGCTCACGCACCACCCTGTTGCCCGCCGCGATGAACAGCGAGCGCCGGGCGTTGGAGGCCCGCGCCCTGATGGACCTGGGCCGGTTCGATCATGCGCAGGAGGTGCTGGACCGAGACCAGTCGAACCCTGCTCGGGAAGTGCGGGCCGACATCTTCTGGAAACAGCAGAAATGGGCCGACGCGGCGCCGGTCTATGAGGCGCGGCTGGGCGAGCGATACAAGGCGGCGGGCGCGCTGACGCCGGCCGAGGAAAGCTGGCTGATCCGGGCGGGCGTGGGTTATTCGCTGAGCGGCGACCGGGCGGCGCTGCAAAGGTTGAACGCCCGCTATGCGCCCTTCGTCGCCGGGGCGCGATCGGGTCCAGCGATGCGTGTGGCGCTGGACGACAGTCTGTCAGGCGTGGCGGGGGCGGGGGACTTCGCCAACCTGTCCAGCCAGGCGGACACCTTCGTCGGCTGGGTCAACAGCGCCAAACAGGCGTTCAGAAAAGAAGCGGACGCCAAGCCCGCCGCCTGAAATTGAAACGGGCGAAGATCGCGTCGCGACCTCCGCCCGTCGAAGCATCTATTGATCCTCCCCCGTGCTTTACGGGGGAGGGGGACCACGAAGTGGTGGAGGGGGCGGACCCAGGCACCGGTGGTGCGGCAGCCCCCTCCACCGCCTGATGGCGGTCCCCCTCCCCCGCGATGCGGGGGAGGATCTAAGGCTTAGCCGTTGACGGCGTCCTTCAGAGGCTTGGAGACGCGGAAGCGCACGGCCTTGGAGGCGGCGATCTTGATGGTCGCGCCGGTGGCCGGGTTGCGGCCTTCGCGCTCGGCGCGGGCGGCGGTGTCGAAGACGCCCAGGTTCGAGATGCGGATGTCGCCGCCCGACTTCAGGGTCGAGTGGATGTTTTCGACGATGGCGGTCAGCACCTTGCCGGCGTCGGCCTGCGAGACACCGGCGTCTTTGGCGACGGCGGCGATCAGTTCGGCTTGAGTGGTCATAAGAAGCGTTTCCAGTGTTAGTCGCCCGATTCCGAGCGAGGACCGGGGGATCAACACGGATTTTGACGGGCTTTGCAAGCGTCTATGACGCTGAAAGCCATATGGGGCGGGGGATTATCCGGTACCGGACGCTCGCTGGAAGCTCTCGACCAGGCTTCCGGCGACCAGTCGCCAGCCGTCCACCAGCACGAAGAAGATCAACTTGAACGGCAGGGACACCACCACCGGGGGCAGCATCATCATACCCATGGACATCAGCACGCTGGCCACCACCAGATCGATCACAAGGAACGGAACGAAAAGGAGAAATCCGATTTCGAACGCCTTCTTCAACTCGCTGATCATGAAGGCCGGGGTGACCACGCGCAGGGGCAGTTCCTGGACGTTCTGAGGCGGCTCGATGTTGCTGAGGCGGGTGAACAGGGCGAGGTCGCCGCGGTCCACCTGGGCCAGCATGAAGGTTTTCACGGGCTCCGACGCCAGATCGAAGGCCTGGGGCAGTTCGATCTGCTGATCCATCAGCGGTCGGATGCCCGAATCATAGGCGTCCTGCCAGGTCGGGGCCATGACGATGGCGGAAAGGAACAGCGCCAGGGACACCAGAACCGCGTTCGGGGGGGACTGCTGCATGCCCAGCGCCGTGCGCAGCAGCGACAGGACGACGATGATCCGCACGAAGCTGGTGGTCATGATGACGATGGACGGCGCCAGGGACAGCACGGTCATCAGGCCGACCAACTGGACCACGCGCTGGGTCAGGCCGGCGCCGGTGCCCAGATCGATGTTGAGGGCCGAACCGCTTTGGGCCGCCTGCTGGGCCAGGGCCGCGACTGGCCAGGCCAGGCAGACCAGGGTGGTGAACAGCGACAGCAGGGCCGCGCGTTTGATCTCTGCGCCCGTGGGGGTGTTGAAGATGCTCTCCCTCCCCCGACGGGGGAGGGTGGCCGAGCGGAGCGAGGTCGGGTGGGGGCGGCAGGGCGACGCCCCACCGACCTTTCCGGCATCCGGCAGTGCGGCCTTGCCAGGCCGCCCCCACCCCGTCGCTGCGCGACGACCCTCCCCGGAGCGGGGAGGGAGAGGGTTGATGCGGCGGCTCATTTTTCTGACCCCTGCTGGCGCGGTTCGATCAACTCGCGGCCTTCGCCCAGCAGGATCAGCCGTTCCTCGTCGTCGACGCGGACCAGGACCAGGCGGCGGGCGGGATCCAGGACCAGGGTCTCGACCACCTGAAGCCGGCGGGCCCCGCGTTCGGCGCTGAGCTTGGCCAGCAGCTGGGGCGCATAGCGGCGCGCGGCCCAGGCCACGATCCCGATCAGGCCGAGGGTGAAGGCCAGGCCGAAGACCGCCCGGACGAGATCGAGGAAATTCATGACGCTTTGAGGCCCCGCGCAGTCGGCGCTTAGAAGGCGAATGTTAACCACCACGGTTAACGAGGCGTTGAGATAAGAGGTTATTAACCATGCAGGCGGCATTTTCTGCCCATTGCGCGCATCCGCGTCGCACGGGAGATCGCCATGGGCGTCGCCGACATACCGCTGCTGGGGCAGATCAAGGGCCGGCTGGGCTGGCTGGACGAGCGTCAGCGCGTGATCGCCGAGAACGTCGCCAACGCCGATACGCCGGGCTTCGTCGGCCGCGACCTGAAGCAGCCGACCGACTTCGCCGCCGCCATGCGGTCGGGCGGGGGGCTGCAGATGGTGCGCACCAACGCCGCCCATATCGCGCCCGCCGGTTCGCCTGTGCGGTTCGATCCGACCAAGTCGCCCGATTCAGAGACCACGCTGGACGGCAACTCGGTCGTGGTTGAGGAGCAGATGCTGAAGATGGCCGAGAGCCGCATGGCCTATGACGCCGCCATCGGCTTCTACCAGAAATCCATGTCCATGATCCGCATGGCCGCCAAGCGGCCCGGCGGCTGAGGAGGACTGAAAAATGCCTGATCCCATCGCGCCCTCGAACAGCACCATGGCCGTAGCGGCCTCGGCCCTGAAGGCCCAGCAGTCGCGCATGCGCGTCATCGCCGAGAACATCGCCAACGCCCAGTCGACGGCCCGCACCCCGGGCGGCGAGCCCTATCGCCGCCAGATTCCCGTCTTCCAGGCGCGCGAGGTCGATGGGGCGACCGGGGTGACTTTAGCCGAGGTCCGGCCCGATCAGGGCGACTTCAAGATGGACTACGATCCGTCGCACCCGGCCGCGAACGCCCAGGGCTATGTGATGCGGCCGAACGTGGACACCCTGGTCGAGGCGATGGACATGCGCGAGGCGCAGCGCGCCTATGAGGCCAATCTGAACGTCATCGAGACGGCGCGGTCGATGGACAGCCGCACCCTCGACATCATCAAACGCTGAGGACTAGGCCATGAACCCGATGATGGCCGCCAAGGCCTATGCCGCCGTCCAGGGCGGCGCCATGCCGACCGCGCTTTCCGGGGCAGCGCAAGCGCCCGGCGCCGGCGACGGCGGCTTCGCCGACCTGGTCAAGAACGCCATGACCGACATGACGCAGCAGTCGCGCTCGGCCGAGACCCAGATGACGAAGTCGGTCCAGGGCCAGGGCAATCTGATCGACGTGGTGACCGCGCTGAGCTCGGCCGAGGCGTCGCTGGAGACGGTGATCTCGGTGCGCGACCAGGTGATTTCCGCCTACAAGGAAATCATGGCGATGCCGATCTGAGGCAGGGTTCCCGAGGGGGTTTTCGCCGCCCTTCTTAAGCCCGTCATCCTAGGCCTTGTGCCTAGGATCCATTCGCTCGATGTCGAAGGCTGCGCTCCCTCCGTCCACCACCGGGATTCTGGATCCTAGGCCTTGTGCCTAGGATGACGATTGGGTGAGGGGCGGACGGACTGAACGTCAGAAATACCGCTCGCCGATCCGCAAAGTATCGCCGGGCGAGACGCGCGTGTCGGCGGTCAGCGGCTGGGGCTCTTCGGTCTGCGAGCCTGCGCGGCGCACGAAGATGCGGCGGGTGTTGGCGCGGTAGGTGAACCCTTGCGCCGTCGCCACGGCGTTCAGCGCCGTCAGGTCCGGGACATAGGGGTATTCGCCCGGCCGATTGACCTCGCCCAGGATGTAGATGGGGCGGTAGGTCATCACATGGGCCGTGACGCGGGGCTGGTTCAGATAGCCCTGGCGCAGGGTCTGGGCGACGGCGTCCTGAAGCTGGGCGACGGTCAGGCCGGCGGCCGGGATCTCGCCGATCAGGGGCAGGGCGACCTTGCCCTCGGCATTGACGACGAACTCGCCGCTGAGCGCCTCCTCGCCGAAGACGTCGATCCGCACCTTGTCGGCCGAGGCCAGGCGATAATCCGAGACGGTTTGCGGCGCGAAGCCGGCGAGCGCGAACGCCAGGGTCAGGCCCATCATGCCGGTGTACAGTCCTTGCCGCATGTCAGCCCTCCCCCGATTGTCTGGGTGTGGAGGCTAAACGCGTCGGTTGTTCGGGTCTAGGACCGATCCGACAGAATACGGTGGGCCAGATCGCGGGCCTGGCCGCGCAGGTCGGGGACGGCGGTCATCTCCCAGAAGGCGCCGCGCGTCAGAGGACCGATGGCGTGCAGGCCTTGGGCCGGATCGCCCGCACCGTTCAGCAGGCCGCCGTCGTCATCGACCTGAAGACCCAGGCCCAGGGGATCGGGGCGGCCGTAACCCTTGTCCAGGATGTCGCGGATCATCGGCTCGGTGCTTTTGGAGATCACGCCCAGCGGTCCGGTGCAGTTCACCACCAGATCGAAGCGGTCGCGGATGGCGCGCTTTTTCCCGCGCGGACGCCAGGAGACCTCGATCACGTCGGTGGTCTTCAACTCGGTAAGCTTGCCGGCCAGGATCGTCAGTTCGCCGCCGGCCAGCATGGAGTGGATGTCGCGGGCCGAGCCGGGCGACAGGCGGTGGCGATGCACGTCCCACAGGGGGCGAAGGTGTCGCAGGAAGCGGCTGCGCTCCCCCTGCGACCAACTGCGCCAGATGTCGCGGGCCGAGTGGCGCAGCGTATCGAAGACGGCGCGCCAGTCGGCCTGCGCCGTCGCGGCGCGGACCTGTTTCAGAATCTGGGCGGGGCCGCCGGAAAAGGTCCCGGCATAGGCGCCGGGCGGGACGGTGGCGTGGGCGCGGGGCAACAGGCCGTGGCGCGACAGGGCGGTCAGGCGGCGGCCTGGTCGGCGCAGCGTCAGGGCCGCATCCACCATCGTCAGGCCCGAACCGATCAGCAGGACGTTGCGAGCTTCGCCTACCGTCTGGGGATCGAACCGCCAGGGGTTCTCGACATAGGCGGGCGAGTTCCGAACCTCGGCCTCGACGCCGGGGGGCGAGGCGGGTTCCAGATTGCCCAAAGCCAGCACCACCTGATCGGCGGTGACCTCCCCGTCGGTGGTGCCGATATGCCAGCCGTCGTCCTGACGGTCGGTGGAGCGGGCCTCGGCGCCGATCAGGTTCAGCCGGTCGGGCGAGTCGTCCAGCGCTTCGTCCAACAGGAAGCGCAGATATTCGCCATAGACGCCGCGGGTGATGAAGCCGTCCTGGGCGCGCCACGACGGCTGTTCCGCCAGCCAGTCGGCGAGGTGGCCCGGCCGGTCTGGAAAGGCGCTCATATTGTCCAGACGGACGTTCAGCAGATGGCCGGGATTGCCGGTGTCATAGGCGGTGCCGGGACCAAAGACGCCGCGCCGTTCGATCAGGGTGACCCGCACCTGAGGCGAGGCTTTCAGCAGATTGACGGCGGTCAGCAGGCCGCTGAAACCCGCGCCGACGATCGCGACATGCGGTCCATTCTGCTGTGGCATTCGCGCCCCCGTTCCGGTTTCCGTCCGCGTCGATAGCACACGGCCGGCGAGGTCCGATCATGGCGATAAATATCTATCTGACCAGTAGGAATAAAGTGATCAGGCGGGGGGAGACCGGCGGCGTCGGGCGTCGCGGATGTCGCGCAGGGCCAGGGGCAGCAGGGTCCAGGGCTCGACGCAATAGCGGACGAACAGGCGTTTCGGATCGTGGATCAGGCGATAGGCCCATTCGATTCCGGCCCGCCCCATCCAGCGCGGCGCGGCGCTCTGGACGCCCGCCTCATAGTCGAAGGCGGCGCCGACCGACAGGATGACGCAATCGGGCAGGCGTTCGAAATTGTCGTCGATCCACAGCTCCTGACGCGGCATGCCCATACCGACGAACAGGATGTGAGGCTGGAAGGCTTTGATCTGGGCGAGGACTGTAGCGTTCTCGGGCGAATCGGAACGGGCGTCGAAGAAGCCGTGATGGATGGCGATGTCGGCGTCGGGATAGCGGGCCTTCAGCCTTCGGGCCGCCTCGTCGCCGACGCCCGGCGCGCCGCCGATGGACATGACGCGCCAGCCGTTGCGGTTCGCCACGCTCCAGAAATGGTCGCGCCAGTCCAGATAGGTGCAGCGGTGAAAGCCCCGGCTGTGCAGGCCCAGCGTGCGCGAGAACCACAGCAGGGGGGTGGAATCGACCTCGATCAAATCGGCCCGGTCGTAGAAGCCGGCCAGTTCCGGGCGTTTCTGGATCAGATACAGGCTGTGCAGATTGTGGTTGGCGATCAGGCTCTTTCGGCCCTCAAGCACCGCCTGCCGTACATGATGCAGAACCTCTTCCGGCTTCACCAAATCGACCGGCTGGCCGAGCATGGACACGCGTTCGTGGGCGCGGCGGCGCTGACGAAACGGCGCGCGGGGCGCGGCGCGGCGTTCGGGCGCGCGGTGTTCGGCGACAGGAGGGTTGAGGGACGGGTCCGCCATGGGGCGCTTGTAGGCGGCCCGCCCTCAAGACGGGGTTAGAAAACAGGCTTAGCAGGCGTTAAGTCGCCGCCAAACGCGGGTCCGAAAGGTCATGCGGCAAGGCTTGAAGCGCCGCCTGCGGAATAAAACGACACGCGGCGAAAAACCTCTGTTGACCCCGTCGTTTCGCTGCCTTAGAGGTCCGCGCCTTCCCGATGGAAACGCCGCAAGGCGCTGCCGACGGGGCCCAGATGGCGGAATTGGTAGACGCGCTGGCTTCAGGTGCCAGTGGCTTAACGGCCGTGGAGGTTCGAGTCCTCTTCTGGGCACCATATTATTGAAAGCGTCGCACCGAACGGTGCGGCGCTTTCATTCTTTTTGGTCTATCGCATCGCGCACGGCGCTCTGCTGCTTGAGGCCGTGTTTTTGCCCTACCGGAATGCGCGCGGCGCATTACCTGCTTGAGGCCGTTTCTTGAATGCGGCACGCGGCGTTCAGCATTGCTGTAGCCCGTTTCGCCCGTCGCGTTCGCCGTGTAAGAGCCAGAGCATGACCGTTTACCTGCACGAGGGCGACCTGCCCGACGATCTGGACCTTGGGTCCGAGGTCGCCATCGATTCCGAGACCATGGGCCTGCGTTTTCGCCGCGATCCGCTGTGCGTGGTTCAGCTGTCGTCCGGCGACGGCGACGCCCATGTCGTGCGGATGAGACGGCCGGATTACGACTGTCCGAACCTGAAGCGGGTTCTGACCGATCCGGCGGTGACGAAGATCTTCCACTTCGGCCGGTTCGACATCGGCATGTTCCTGCTGCACCTCGGCGTCGAGACGCGGCCGGTCTATTGCACCAAGATCGCCTCCAAGCTGGCGCGGACCTACACTGATCGCCACGGATTGAAGGACGTGGTGCGCGAGACGGTGGGCGTGGACCTGTCCAAGGCCCAGCAGTCGTCGGACTGGGGCGCCGAGACCCTGACCCAGGCGCAGCTGGACTATGCCGCCTCGGACGTTCTCTATCTGCACGCGGCCAAGGCCAAGCTGGACCTGATGCTGGCGCGCGAGGGGCGCGCCGAGTTGGCCGCCAAATGTTTCGACTTCCTGCCGACCCGTTCGGCGCTCGATCTCGCCGGCTGGGACGAGACCGACATCTTCGCCCATAGCTGAGGCGCGCTTGACCGAACCCGGCGAACAGTCCCGCATCGAGGCCGACGAGGCCAGGGTCGCCCTGGCCGGCGCCCGCTGGCGTGCGCGCTCGCGGCGGGTGAAGCTGTATCGCCGGGTGCTGCCCATCATCATTCTGGTGCTGGCGGGCGGCGCCCTGACCTGGACCGTGTTCCGCACCGTCATGTCGGGGGTGGAGCGCAAGGCCAGCCAGAGCCAGGAGGTCCGTCTGGACGCCCCCCTGTTCCACGGCCAGGACGCGCAGGGCCGCGCCTTCACCGTCGGCGCCCAGGGCGCGGTGCGCGATCCGGCGACCGGCCATTTCCGCCTGATCGGCCCGGCGCTGAAGCTGAACCTGGGCGGGCGCAAGGTGACCGAACTGACCGCCGACGGCGGCACCTATAACGAGCAGGCCAAGACCGTGACCATCGGCCCGAACGTGCGGATTTCGGACGGCGGGACGGGCTTCGTCCTGACCACGCCCGAGGCGTTGGTGGACACCTCGACCGGAAACGTCACCGGTTCAAAGGGCGTTCAGGGTTCCGGCCCTATTGGAACCATCAACGCATCGTCCTATGCGATCTATGATCAGGGACAGCGCGTCGTGTTCGACGGCGCGGGCGACAACAAGGTGATGGGCGTGCTGACGCCCAAGGGGTCTGGCGGATGATCATGACGAAGATTTCAAAGACTCTGGCGGCGGTCGCGGCCGTGGCGGTCGTGGCCCTGCCGGCCGTCGGCGACGCGCAATCACAAACGGGCAACCAGCCCGTGGCCTATGGCGCGGACTCGGTCGAATACGGCCCCAACCGCATCATCCTGAGAGGCCGGGCCGAAGCGACGCAGGGCGGCAACCGCTTCCGCGCCGACACCCTGACCCTGGTCAGCGGCGCGGGCGGCGATCTGGAGCGCGCGGAGGCCGCCGGCACCGTCTATTTCGTCACCCCGGATCAGTCGATGCGCGGCGACCGCGCCGTCTATAATCTGGGCAATGGCGAGATCGTGGTGACGGGCAATGTGGTCCTGACCCAGGGCAAGAACGTCCTGACCGGCTCGCGCCTGGTCTACAACATCAACACCGAGGCCGCCCGCATGGACGGCGCGCCGCGCGGCGCAGCCGGAAGCCGCGTGCAGGGCGTCTTCTACCCCAACGCAAACTGAGGCCGTCGGCCGTCTGGACTTGAGCATTTGGCGCGCAAGGAACTGTCAGCCCTGAACCTGGACGACCGGCCGGCGACGACGCCGCAGCCGGTGGTCTCGCCTGCGGAAAAGGGTCTGCGGGTGCTGAACCTCGCCCGGTCGTTCGGGGCGCGTCAGGTGGTGCGCGACGTGTCTCTGACGGTGCAGCGGGGTGAGGTCGCGGGCCTGCTGGGCCCGAACGGCGCGGGCAAGACGACCTGTTTCTACATGATCACCGGCCTGATCCCGCCGGACTCGGGCACGATCTGGCTGGACGGCGAGGACATCACCGGCCAGCCGATGTATCAGCGCAGCCGCATGGGCCTGGGCTATCTGGCGCAGGAAGCCTCGATCTTCCGCGGCATGACGGTGGAGCAGAACGTCAAGGCGGTGGTCGAGCTGAACTATCCGCGCGACCAGATCCGCGCCGAGACCGACCGGCTGCTGGACGAACTGCATATCGACCACCTGCGCCATGCCGGGGCGACCGCCCTGTCGGGCGGCGAGCGTCGGCGGGTGGAGATCGCGCGGGCGCTGGCCGGGCGGCCGTCCTTCATGCTGCTGGACGAACCCTTCGCCGGCATCGACCCCCTGGCCATCGCCGACATCCGCACGGTGATCCGCTACCTGGCCAGCCAGGGCATCGGCGTGCTGATCACCGACCACAATGTGCGCGAGACCCTGGACATCACCGACCGGGTGTCGATCATCTCGAACGGCGCCGTGCTGTTCGAAGGCACCTCGGACGAGGCGGTCCACGACGCCGAAGTGCGCCGGGTGTATCTGGGCGAAAACTACGTTTGATCCGCCTAGTCTCCTCCCCACTTGTGGGGAGGGGGACCGCGCAGCGGTGGAGGGGCTGTTTGAAGTCCCCCAGACGCCTGCGATGCGTTGAAGAGCCCCTCCGTCACGGCGCGAAGATGCGCCGCGCCACCTCCCCATCGCTGCGCGACAGGGAGGAGACGATTCGGCGTTCGTCTCGCGTTAACCGTTTAGGCGACATTCTGCCCCAGCAAGTTCCGGGCCACTTGGCGGACGGGCGGGAAGATTTCGAACGTGATCGGGCAAAGGTTAGAGGTCAGGCAGGGGCAGGGGCTGGTCATCACGCCCCAGCTGCAGCAGGCGATCAAGCTGCTGCAACTGTCGAACCTTGAGCTGGACGACTTCGTCGAGGCCGAGCTGGAACGCAATCCGCTGCTGCAACGCGAGGAGCCGGAGGGCGAGACGCCCGAGCCGGTCGAGCGGGTCGAGGCGACGTCCGACAGCGAAATGTCTTTCGGCGACGGGGTGGGGCATGAGTCCGTGTCCGGCATGGATGCCGGATCCGACGATGTCTATGGCGACGCGGCGCCGGGCGAGCGCACCAGCGACCGGATGACCGACGAGGCCCAGCCGGGGCTGTCGGACTGGTCCAGCGCCGGCAAGGGCGGCCAGATGTTCGAGGGCAACGGCGAACGGCCCGACACGCACGAACTGACCCTGTGGGAGCATCTTCAGGCCCAGGCGTCCTCAGCCGGGTTTTCGGTCGCCGATCACGGCGTCGCCATGACCCTGATCGATGCGACGGACGAGGGCGGCTATCTGCGCGGCGAGTTGAGCGAGTTCGCCGACCGGCTGGGCGTGTCGCTGGAACGGATCGAGGCGGTTCTGGCCGTCTGTCATGGATTCGAGCCGACCGGGATCATGGCGCGGTCCGTGCCGGAATGCCTGAAGCTGCAGCTGATCGAGCGCAATCGGTTCGATCCGGCGATGGCGGCCTTGCTGGACAATCTGGACCTTCTGGCCCGGCGCGACCTGGCGGGACTGAAGAGGGTCTGCGACGTCGACGGCGAAGACCTGACCGACATGATCGCCGAGCTGAAGGCGCTGACGCCGCGCCCCGGCGCCGGCTTCGGCGGCGAACCGGCCCAGACGGTGGCGCCCGACGTCCATGTGCGGCCCGACCCGGCCGGCGGCTGGCGGGTCGAGCTGAACGCCGACACCCTGCCGCGGCTGCTGGTGGACAAGCGTTATCACGGGCTGGTTCAGGCGGGCGCGCGGTCCGATACGGAAAAGACCTTCGTCGCCGACTGCGCCGCCCAGGCCAACTGGCTGGTCAAATCGCTGGACCAGCGGGCCAAGACCATCCTGAAGGTGTCGTCCGAGATCGTGCGCCAGCAGGACGCCTTCCTGGCCTTTGGCGTCGAGTTCCTGAGACCGCTCAATCTGAAGACCGTCGCCGACGCCATCGGCATGCACGAATCGACGGTCAGCCGCGTCACCTCGAACAAATATATCGCCACACCGCGCGGGGTGTTCGAGCTGAAATTCTTCTTCACCGCCGCCATCCAGTCGGTGGACGGGGCGTCGACCCATTCGGCCGAGGCCGTCCGTCACCGGATCAAGTCGATGATCGACGGCGAGGGCCTGGAGGGCGACGTCCTGTCCGACGACAAGATTGTGGAAATCCTGAAGGAAACGGGCATCGACATCGCCCGCCGAACCGTCGCCAAATATCGGGAAGCCTTGAGAATTCCATCGTCCGTCGAGCGCCGCCGGATGATGAAGACCGCCTGAAGCGTAACCACAAAACGGTGATCCCGATTGACACCAAATCCGGTCGGGAGCGTTCTATGCGTATGCAAGTCCAAGTGAGCGGCAAGCAAGTGGATGTCGGCGAAGCGTTAGGCTCGCGCATCTCCCAGGAACTCGAAGACGGGGTCGGAAAATACTTCGCCCGAGGCGGTGAAGACGCCGAGGTCGTGGTGTCCAAGGACGGCCACAACTTCAAGGTGGACTGTTGGGTCCGCCTCGCGTCGGGCCAGACTCTGGTGACGACCGGCATGGGCGGCGACGCCCATTCCGCCTTCACCGAGGCGCTGGATCGGCTCGAAAAAAGGGTCCGTCGCTACAAGCGTCGGCTCAAGGATCACCACATCGGACCCAAGGGTCTGTCGCCCGAGAAGACCGAGAACGCCGCCCGCGAAGTCGCACGCAGCATCGTGCTGCGTGATCCCGACAGCGTGGAGGATGATGTCTTCGGCGACACGGGCGAGAACGACGGCCCGCCGCCGGTGGGCATGGTCATCGCCGAGACCGAGCACGAAATCCGCACCATCACGGTCGGACGTGCGGTTCTGGAGCTGGATATGACGGGCTATCCCGTCGTCCTTTTCCGCAATGCGGCCCATGGCGGGCTGGCGGTGGTCTATCGTCGCCCGGACGGCAATGTGGGCTGGATCGACCCTGAAATCGCCAGTGCGACCAATGGCAAGTCTAAGACCAACGGCTCAGTGAACTGAACAGCCAAGTTTGACTTCGGCGCGGGAGCCTCTAAACGGGCGCCCACGCCGTGTCTCTGCGTGTATCGAGGTTGTCTGATGGACATCGGTGATCTGCTCGCGCCCAAGGGCGTGGTGCTGCGCGGCGGCGCGTCGTCCAAGCGACAGGCGCTGCATGCGCTGGCCGAGGCGACGTCTCACGCCCTGGGCATCGACGAATCGCGGATTTTCGACGCCCTGATGGAGCGCGAGGCGCTGGGATCGACCGGGCTGGGATCCGGCGTGGCCGTGCCGCATGCGCGTCTGGACGAAGTCAGCCAGGTAACGGCGGTCTTCGTGCGGCTGGATACGCCTGTGGCCTATGACGCCGTGGACGATCGTCCGGTGGACCTGATCTTTGGGCTGTACGCCCCGTCCAAGGCGGGTGCTGAGCATCTGCGGGCGCTGGCGGCGGTGTCGCGCGCGCTTCGGTCGCCGGAACTGCGCGAACAGTTGCGTCAGGCGCGCACGACGGATGCGATCCGGGCCCTGTTCGTCAAGGATACGGCCGCTACCGCCGCCTGAGCATAATGAAGGCGGCGTTCGTCACGCCCCGCCCATCCTTGCAATCAGTGAACCGAAACCGGCTCCAACTCGTGCGCCACGGCGGCGGCGAAGGCGGTGTCGCGGTCGATCATGACCGCGAGACGTTCACCGTCGGCGCTGTGAACGGCATAGAGGGACTGGCCGGGATTGAGGTCCACGTCCTTGATCTCGACCGCTTCTTCAAGCAGGTCGGCCGCCTTGATCTCTCGCACATAGACGAGGTCGGGGGCGCCCAGTCCTGCAAAATCTTCCTTGGTCATCGTCATCGGCGTCATTAGGACCGCCTCCTTTGAGTTTTACAACGCCCGGATCGCCGGGCGGTTCGAACGGCTGTGCTTTTCAGCCGACCGTGATCGGAATGCGCCGCACCTGGCGTTCGGCCTCGGGGCGGATCAGGTCGACGTGCAGCAGGCCATGCTCCAGCCGGGCGCCCTCGACTTCCAAACCGTCGGCCAGCACGAAGTTGCGCACGAAGCCCCGCGCCGCGATGCCGCGATGCAGGAAGGCCTGTTCCCCCTTGCCGGCGTCGTCGCGCTTGCCCGCGATGGTCAGTTGGCGGCCGTCCAGGGTGATGGCCAGTTCGTCGGGCGCGAACCCGGCGACAGCCAGACTGATGCGCACGCCCGCCTCGCCGATCTGTTCGACATTGTAGGGCGGATAGCTTTCGGCCGTCGCCTTGGCGGCGCGGTCGATCAGGGCGCGGGTGTGATCGAACCCCAGCAGGAAGGGGCTGTCGAACAGGATGGTGCGCGTCGTCGTCATCTGGGTCCTCGAATAAAGCGACCGAGCGGCCGGTCTCCCGCAATCGGCAAGACCTTCCGTCACAGATGAAGATGGGGGCGGACGGGGGCGGGATCAACCGCCCGCGCCCCGCGCCCTGTGGGCCGGTTAGTGGATGGCCTCGCCGTGCTGGGTATAGTCCAGCCCCTCGACCTCTTCGTCCTTGGTCACGCGCAGGCCGGTGGTGAACTTGCAGATCATCAGGACGACGAAGGTGCCGGCCGCGCTCCAAACAATGACGCCGCCCAGGCCGATGGCCTGTTTCCACACCGTGGCGCCGTCGGACAGGGCGTTGACGGTGGTGGTGGCGAAGACGCCGGTCAACAGGGCGCCGACGATGCCGCCCACGCCGTGCACGCCGAAGGCGTCCAGGGTGTCGTCGTACTTCAACGCGCGCTTCAGCCAGACCGCGCCCGCATAGCAGGCCGGGCCGGCGATCAGGCCGATGAAGAAGGCGCCCTTGGGATCGACGAAGCCGGCGGCGGGGGTGATGGCCACCAGGCCGCCGACGACGCCGGACAACAGGCCCAGCAGGGTCGGGCGCTTGCGGTCGAACCATTCGATGGTCATCCAGCCCAGCGCCGCAGCGCCGGCGGCCAGGATGGTGTTGAAGGCGGCCGTGGCGGCCAAGGCGTCTGCCGCGCCGGCGGATCCGGCGTTGAAGCCGAGCCATCCGACCAGCAGCAGGCCGGTGCCGATGGCGCTGTAGACCAGGTTGGCGGGGGCCATGTTGTCGCGCCCGAAGCCGTGACGCGGCCCCAGCACCAGGGCGCAGACCAGGCCGGCGATCCCCGCATTGACGTGGACCACCGCCCCGCCCGCGAAGTCGAGCACGCCCAGTCCCCCCAGATAGCCGCCGCCCCAGACCTGGTGACAGATCGGCGCATAGACGATCAGGTGCCACAGGGCGAAGAACAGCAGGCTGGCCGAAAACTTCATCCGCTCGGCGAAGGCGCCGGCGATCAGGGCCGGGGTGATGATGGCGAAGGTCATCTGGAAGCTGACGAACAGCAGTTCGGGCAGGCCGGGCAGCAGGCTGTGGGCCGTCTGGGCCGTCACTCCGTTCAGGAAGGCCGCCTGGACCCCGCCGATGAAGCCGTTGATCGCGTCCGGCCCCTTGCCGAACGACAGGCTGTAGCCGACCAGGAACCACAGCACCGAGACGATGGCGAAGGCGGCCGCCGACTGGGCGATGACGCTGATGATGTTCTTCTTGCGCACCATGCCGCCGTAGAACAGCGCCAGGCCCGGCAGGGTCATCAGCAGCACCAGCGCCGTCGAGGTCAGGATCCAGGCCGTCGCCGCAGTGTCGATGACCAGCGGCGCCTGGTGCGCCAGCAGGGCGGGGGCCGCCAGGACGGGAGACGCCAGCGACGCCGCCCCCGCGACGAGTGTGGCGGCGAGGGCGGCGTGTCGGGTCATGGATTCGTCTCGGGGAGGAGAGGAAGAAAACGAGGTCAGGCGGAAGTCTTAAGCCGTTCCGACCGGGGGACAATGTCCGTCAGCGGAACGATCCGCACGAACCTTTGCAGCGTGTTGCCCCAGTCGCCCAGCAGGCGTCGAGCCAGCGGGGATGCGGTGGCCGCCAGGTGCGCCTCGACCAGGCCGCGCAGCCGTTCGGCCGCCGCCGCGTCGATGTCGGACACGCCCGCCAGGTCGCCGTTCAGAGCCCGCTCGGCAAAGCCCGGCTGGTCCAGCACGAACAGCTCGCCGCCGCTCATGCCCGCCGCCAGGTTCCAGCCCACCGAGCCCAGCACCACCACCCGGCCGCCGGTCATATATTCGCAGCCGTGCGCCCCAAGGCCCTCGACCACCGCCTCGGCGCCCGAGTTGCGGACCGCGAACCGCTCGCCCGCCGCGCCGGCCACGAACAGTCGGCCGGAGGTGGCGCCATACAGGGTGGTGTTGCCGCAGATCAGCTGGTCCTCGCGCCATTCGGGCGTGCGGACCGAGATCTCGGCGCCCGACAGGCCCTTGCCGACATAGTCGTTGGCCTCGCCCGTCAGATGCAGTTCCAGACCCTTGGCCGCAAAGGCGCCGAAGCTCTGGCCGGCGATGCCTTCCAGACGCAGCTTCAGACGACCGGCCGGACCCTGAGGGCCGAAGCGCCGCACGATGGCGGACGACACGGCGGCGCCGACCGTGCGCTGGGTGTTGTTCAGCGGATAGCTGAGTTCCAGCGTCTGGCCGCGATCCAGGAAGCGGACCGCGTCCTGCAGCACCCGGGCGTCCAGGCTGTCGGCGATGGGCTTGCGGGTCGTCTTGTCGGCCCATTTGCCGGCCGCGCCCTCGTCCACCTGAACCAGCAGCGGGTTCAGGTCCAGGTCGTCCAGGTGCGACCCGCCGCGCCGGACCTGACGCAACAGGTCGGTGCGGCCGATGATCTCGTCCATCGTGCGGGCGCCGATGGAGGCCAGGATCTCGCGCGTCTCCTCGGCGATAAAGGTGAACAGGTTCACGACCTTGTCGGGTGTGCCGGTGAACTTCTCGCGCAGGCGGTCGTCCTGGGAACAGACGCCGACGGGGCAGGTGTTCGAATGGCACTGGCGCACCATCAGACAGCCCATGGCGATCAGGGCGGCGGTGCCGACGCCGTATTCCTCGGCCCCCAGCATGGCGGCGATGACCACGTCGCGGCCGGTGCGGACCCCGCCGTCGGTGCGCAGCGTCACCGTACCGCGCAGATTGTTCAGCGTCAGCACCTGGTGGGCCTCGGCCAGGCCGATCTCCCACGGCAGGCCGGCGTGTTTGATCGAGGTCTGGGGCGAGGCGCCGGTGCCGCCGTTGTGACCGGCGATCAGGATGGCGTCGGCGTTGGCCTTGGCCACCCCCGAGGCGATGGCGCCGATGCCCGAGGCCGACACCAGTTTCACCGTCACCCGCGCATCGGGGTTGATGGCCTTTAGATCATAGATCAGCTGGGCCAGGTCCTCGATCGAATAGATGTCGTGGTGCGGCGGCGGAGAGATCAGGGTGGTGCCGGGCACGGCGTGGCGCATCCGGGCGATGAACTCGGTCACCTTGAAGCCGGGCAGCTGACCGCCCTCGCCGGGCTTGGCGCCCTGGGCCACCTTGATCTCGATCTCGCGGCACTGGTTCAGATATTCGGCGGTGACGCCGAACCGGCCCGAGGCCACCTGTTTTACCGCCGAGTTGGCGTCGTCGCCGTTGGCGCGCGGGTGATAGCGTTCGGGATCCTCGCCGCCCTCGCCCGAGACCGAGCGGGCGCCGATGCGGTTCATGGCGATGTTCAGCGTCTCGTGCGCCTCGGGGCCGAGCGCGCCCAGGGACATGGCCTGGGTCAGGAAACGGCGGCGGATGTCCGACACGCTCTCGACCTGATCGACTGGAATGGCGACGCCTTCGCGGAAGTCCAGCAGGTCGCGCAGGGACAGATCGGCCTGGGCGCGGACGGCGTCAGAGAACTGCTTGAAGCGGCGATAGTCGCCCCGGTTGCAGGCGTCCTGCAACAGGTGGATGGTCTTGGCCTCGTGGGCGTGGGCCTCTCCGCCCGAACGGATCTTGAAGAAGCCGCCGATGGCGGGGGAGGGCAGGGCCTCGCCCCAGGCCACCTTGTGCCGCTTCATCGCCGCCTGCTCCAGACCGGCCAGGCCGATGCCGGAAATGCGTGACGGGGCGCCGGGGAAGAACTCGGCGGTCAGGGCGCGCGACAGGCCCAGCACCTCGAACTCGCAGCCGCCGCGATAGGCGGAGATGACGCTGATCCCCTTGCGGGCCAGGGTCTTCAGCAGGCCCGCCTCGATGCCGGCCTTGTAGTTCAGGCAGGCGTCGCGCAGCGTCAGGCCGGGATACAGACCCCGGTCCAGACGCTCCTGGAACAGGTCCTGGGCCAGCCAGGCGTTGACGGTTGTGGCGCCGACCCCGACCAGGACGGCGAACCCGTGCGGGTCCAGCGTCTCGGCGGTGCGCACCACGATGGAGCAGTAGGAACGCAGACCCGCCTTGGTCAGGCGTCCGTGGACCCCGGCTGTGGCCAGGATCATCGGCGCGGCCAGACGCTCGGCCGATCCGGCCTGGTCCGTCAGCACGATCAGGGCCGCGCCGTCGCGGGCGGCGGCCTCGGCCTCGTCCATGATCCGGTCCAGCGCCGCGCGCAGGCCGGCGCCCGAGCGGGCGTCTTCGCCCGGCACGTCATAGCTGCAGTCGATGACCACGGTCGAACCGGCGCCGACCGTCTCGACCATCCGCTCGTACATGCCGTTGGTCAGGACCGGGCTGTCCAGCACGAAGACGTCGGTCTGGGCCTCTTCCTCGGCCAGGATGTTGCCCAGGTTCTTGAACCGGGTCTTCAGGCTCATCGCGCCCGCTTCGCGCAGCGGGTCGATGGGCGGGTTGGTGACCTGGCTGAAGTTCTGGCGGAAATAGTGCGACAGCGGACGCGGCAGGGCCGACAGCACCGCCGGCGGGGCGTCGTCGCCCATGGAGCCGACAGCCTCCTTGCCGTCGCGCACCAGGGCGTCCAGCAGCAGGTCCAGGTCCTCGCGGCTGTATCCGGCGGCGATCTGACGGCGGGTCAGGGCCTCGCCCGAGGCCGAGCGCGGTTCGGGTCCGGGGCCGATGATCGGCTCCAGGTCCACCATATTGTCCAGCCACTCGGTATAGGGGTGGGCGGCGGACAGGGCGTCGATGGCCTCGTGCTCGTCGTACAGACGGCCGTGCTTCATATCGACGGCGATCAGCTTGCCGGGGCCGATGTGCAGGCGACGCTTCACCCGGCTTTCGGGAATGGGCACCAGACCGGCTTCCGACCCGGCCATCAGCAAACCATCGACGGTCTCGACGGCGCGCAGGGGGCGCAGGCCGTTGCGGTCCTTGCCCGCCACGATCCAGCGGCCGTCGGCGGCGCAGATGGCGGCAGGGCCGTCCCACGGCTCCATGACGGCGTTGCAATAGGCGTAGAAGGCCCGGTGCTCGGGCGGCATGACCACGTCGTCCTTGGCCCAGGCCTCGGGGATCAGCAGGGCCTTGGCCATAGGCGCGGGGCGACCGGCGTGGACCAGCACCTCCATGACATTGTCCAGGGCGGCCGAGTCCGATCCGCCCGGCTGAACCACCGGCTTCACCTCGCGGTCACGGTCGCCGAAGGCCTGGGCGGCCATGCGGATCTCGTGCGACTTCATCCAGTTCAGATTGCCCTTCAGCGTGTTGATTTCGCCGTTGTGGGCCATCATGCGGAAGGGCTGGGCCAGCTTCCATTCCGGGAAGGTGTTGGTCGAATAGCGCTGGTGGAAGACGGCGTAGGCCGAGACGAAGCGTGGATCCTCCAGATCGGGATACAGGTCGCCCAGCAGCTCGGCCCGCACCATCCCCTTGTAGGCGATGGAGCGCGCGGACAGGGTGCAGATATAGACGGCGGCCAGGTTCTCGGTCTTGACCGTCTTCTCGATGCGGCGGCGGCACAGGTACAGCTCGCGCTCCAGCGCCTCGCCGTCCAGCGGCTGGCCGGCGTCGTCCAGCGGCGGGGCCAGCATGATCTGTTCGATCTCGGGCCGGGTCGCCCCGGCCTTGGTCCCCACGACCGACAGGTCTATGGGCGTCTGGCGCCAGCCATAGATCCAGAAGCCGGCGCGCAGGGCCTCGGTCTCGACGATGGCGCGGGCGCGGTCCTGGGCGCCCAGGTCGGTGCGCGGCAGGAAGACCTGGCCGACGCAGATCGGGCCGGGACGCAAGGACTGGCCGATGGAGGCCACCTGTTCTGCGAAGAAGCCCTGGGGCAGTTCGCACATGATGCCGGCGCCGTCGCCCGACAGGCCGTCAGGATCGACGGCGCCCCGGTGGGCCACGGCCTTCAGGCTGCGGATCGCATATTCGACCACGTCGCGGCGCGGCGTGCCGTCGATGGAGCAGACCAGGCCCACGCCGCAGGCGTCGCGCTCGGAGGCGCGGTCATAGGCGTTGCCGGCTTCCAGTCGGTCGCGGGTCTCGTTGTACTTGGTCAGCCAGGTCATGCCGCGACCTCCTCGGTGCGGGTCTTGAAGTAGCGGTCGATCTCGGCCGCGGCGTCCTGGCCTTCGCGGACGGCCCAGACGACCAGGGAGGCGCCGCGCACGGCGTCGCCGGCAGCGAACACGCCGGGCAGGCTGGTGGCGAAGCTGACGGAGCCGACCTTGATCGTGCCGTCGTCGCGCAGGCGAAGATCGGGCTCGTGCGCCGCGAACGGCTCGGGCGAGAAGCCCAGGGCCTCGATGACGATGTCGGCCGGGATGTCGAAGTCGGCGCCGGGGACGGGCACGATGTCGCGACGTTGGCCGGGGGCGGCTTCGGTCAGCTGCATGCGCGCGGCGCGGACGCCGGTGACGGTGTCGCCCTGGGACAGCAGGGCCTTGGGCGCGCCCAGCCATTCGAAGACGACGCCTTCCTCCTCTGCGTTGACGACCTCGCGGGCCGAGCCGGGCATGTTCTCGCGGTCACGACGATATAGGCAGGTGACCGAGGCCGCGCCCTGACGCACAGCGGTGCGGACGCAGTCCATGGCGGTGTCGCCGCCGCCGATCACGACCACCCGCTTGCCGCGCGCCTCGTGCCAGCCGTCTTCCTCGGCGTCGCCCAGGTCGCGACGGTTCTGGTGCGTCAGATAGGACAGGGCCGCGACGGTCGAATCCGGACCCCGTCCCGGCGCCGACAGGATGCGCGGCTGATAGACGCCCATGGCCAGCAGGACCACGTCGTGGCGCTGACGCAGTTCGCTCAGGGTCACGTCCTTGCCGATCTCGCAGCCCAGCACGAACTGGACCCCGCCGTCGATCAGCCGGTCCACGCGGCGCTGGACGACGTGCTTCTCCAGCTTGAAGCCGGGGATGCCGTAGATCAGCAGGCCGCCGGCGCGGTCGTGCCGGTCATAGACGGTGACCTGATAGCCTTCGGAGCGCAGCCGGTCGGCGGCGGCCATGCCGGCCGGGCCGGCGCCGACGATCCCGACCGTTTCGCCGCGTTCGGCCGCCGGACGGATCGGTTCGACCCAGCCGTTGGCGAAGGCCTGGTCGCCCAGCCAGGCCTCGACCGAGCCGATGGTCACGGCGTCCCAGCCGGACTGGTTTAATGTGCACGCCCCCTCGCACAGCCGGTCCTGCGGACAGATGCGGCCGCAGATCTCAGGCATAGTCGAGGTCAGGGACGCGACGCGCCAGGCCTCGCGCGGTTCGTTCTCGGCCGACAGGCGCAGCCAGTCGGGGATGTTGTTTTGAAGCGGACAGGCGTTCTGGCAGAACGGCACGCCGCAGTCGGTGCAGCGCGACGCCTGTTTCTCGGCCGTCTCGGTGGACGGCGGAATCGTGATCTCGCCGAAGCCGCGCGCGCGCAGTTCGGCTGTGGCCTTCGAGAGGCGGCGTGGTTCGACGACGAAAGTCCCGCCTTGCTTCAGGGTCTTATGCATACCGCGCATATGCCGCAAACGCTCGGTTCAAGGCAAATATTATTGCCGCGGGCGGTTCTCGGGCGCTGAAAAAGAAAAAATCATCCAATTGCGGATGTTTCGTCGTCAAAAGTTGCTCTGATGAGCGGTGTGCAGCGCAACGGCTTTTGGTTCCTGGGTGCGACAATTAGGAACCTGAGCGGAGCCCGAGCGTTGCCGAGGCTCAATATGCAGCCAGAGAGTGCGATCATGCCGCGATGGACAACCCCGACCGGACCGGGAGGGTGGCTGACGCTGCTTCTCGGTCTTTTGCTGGCCGTGATCGGTCTGGTGCTGACCGTCGGCGGCGTCCAGCTCGTGATGTTGGGCGGCTCCTGGTACTATCTGCTCGCGGGTCTGGCGCTGATCGCAGCAGGCCTTTTGCTTGTCTATCGCGACGTTCGCGGGGCGTGGGTCTATGGGGCGGTCTTCGTCGCCACGGTGATCTGGGGGCTGTGGGAAAAGGGCCTGAACGGCTGGGCCCTGGTGCCGCGCCTGGTCGGCCCTCTGGTGCTGATGTTCCTGGTTCTGGCGACCCTGCCGGTGCTGCGGTCGCGGGGCGGGGGCAAGACGGCGGGCTTCGGGGCGCTGGGGCTTGCGGTTCTCACCGTGGTGTTCGGTTTCGCGGTCGCCCAGGCCAATCAGGCCCAGGTGATGAGCCCGGTTCCGGGCGTGCGCGGCGGCTACAACGACCCGGCCCTGCTGAAGACCGGCGCCGACTGGCCGGCCTATGGCGGCACCGACAGCGCCCAGCGCTATTCGCCGCTGACCCAGATCAACAAGGACAATGTCGGCCAGCTGGAACGGGCCTGGACCTTCCGCACTGGCGATCTGCCCGGCGAGCGATGGGGTGCGGAGACCACGCCGCTGAAGGTCGGGAACACCGTCTATCTCTGCTCGGCGCGCAACAAGCTGTTCGCTCTCGATGCGTCCACCGGCAAGCAGATCTGGACCTACGACCCCCAGGTCGCCGACGACCAGATCCCCTATACCGCCGCCTGCCGCGGCGTGACCTATCATGCGCGGCCCAACGCCAATCCGGCCGAGCCCTGCGCGACCAAGATCGTCGAGGGCACGCTGGACGGCCGCATCGTCGCGGTCGACGCGCGGACGGGCCGTCCGTGCCCGGCCTTCGGTCAGAACGGCGCCGTCAGCATCAAGACCGGCATGGGCGATCCTTATCCGGGCATGGTGTCGATCACCTCGGCCCCCGTCATCGTGCGCGGGATCATCGTCACCGGGCATCAGGTTCTGGACGGCCAGAAGCGCTGGAATGCGTCCGGCGTGATCCAGGGCTTCGACGTCGAGACCGGCGCGTTGCGCTTCGCCTGGGACATGATGCGCCCCGACCGCAGCGGCCTGCCGCCCGAGGGTGAAACCTATACGCCGGGCACGCCGAACATGTGGACGACGGCGACGGGCGACCAGGCCCTGGGCCTGGTCTATCTGCCGATGGGCAACTCGGCCGCCGACTACTGGTCCAGCTCGCGCCGTCCGCTGGAAAAACAGTATTCGACCTCGCTGGTCGCTCTGGACGTGACCACCGGCAAGCCGCGCTGGCATTATCAGACGGTGCATAACGACGTCTGGGACTTCGATCTCGGCTCGCAGGCGACGCTGATCGACTATCCGACCGCGAACGGCGTGGTGCCCGCCGTGCTGCTGCCCTCCAAACAGGGCGATATGTATGTGTTCAATCGCGCCACGGGCCAACTGCTGCACGGTGTCGAGGAGCGTCGCGTTCCGACCACCGGCGGCACGGAACAGGGTCAGCGTTCGCCGACCCAGCCGTTCTCGCTGTTCGCCACCCTTCGCAAGCCGAACCTGGTCGAGGCGGATATGTGGGGCATGTCGCCGATCGATCAGATGATGTGCCGCATCAACTTCAAGAAGGCGAACTATCAGGGCTACTACACCCCGCCCTCGACCAACCACTACATCAACTATCCGGGCTACAACGGCGGCTCGGACTGGGGCGGCGTGGCGGTCGATCCGGCGCGCGGCGTGATCGTCGCCAACTATAACGACATGCCCAACTATAACCGGCTGGTGCCCCGCGCCGAGGCGAACGAAAAGGGCTGGTTCCCGCGCGACGACCCCCGTTACATCCAGCAACAGAAGGAAGCGGCCGAACGCGGCGGCAGCCTGTCCAAGGGCGAAGGCGCAGGCGATCCGCAGATCGGCGTGCCCTACGCCATCGACGTCAACGCCGGCTGGCGCGTGAAGTGGACCGGCCTGCTGTGCAAGGAGCCTCCGTACGGCGGCATCACCGCCATCGACATGCGCTCTGGCAAGACCCTGTGGGACCGCCCGTTCGGGACGGCGCGCAAGAACGGCCCGTGGGGCATCGCCTCGCATCTGCCGCTTGAGATCGGCACGCCGAACAACGGCGGCTCGGTGGTCACGGCGGGCGGCCTGATCTTCATCGCCGCGGCGACCGACGACCTGATCCGCGCCATCGACATCGAGACCGGCAAGACGGTCTGGTCCGACGTCCTGCCTGCGGGCGGCCAGGCCAACCCGATGATCTATGAACAGAACGGCCGCCAGTATCTGGTCATCATGGCCGGCGGCCACCACTTCATGGAGACGCCGGAGGGCGATTACGTCATCGCCTATGCTCTGCCGCAACGCGGCTGAGGCGTTTTATCCCTCCCCCGGCGGGGGAGGGTGGTCGCGCCTGCGACCGGGTGGGGGCGGCTCGGAAACGAGCCGCTTTTTTTCGTTCGGGGATGCTTTACCGGGCCGTCCCCACCCGGCTTCGCCTGCGGCTCAGCCACCCTCCCCGGAGCGGGGAGGGAGAAGGTCAGGGTCTGATCTGGCCGCGGCCGCGCACGACGTATTTGTAGGTCGTCAGCTGTTCGGCGCCGACCGGGCCGCGGGCGTGCAGGCGGTTGGTGGAGATGCCGATTTCGCCGCCGAAGCCGAACTCGCCGCCGTCGGCGAACTGGGTCGAGGCGTTGATCAGGACGATGGCGCTGTCCACCCGCGCCGCGAACCGTTCGGCGGCGGCCGTGTCGGTGGTGACGATGGCCTCGGTGTGGCCCGAGCCGTAGCGGGCGATGTGGTCGGTGGCGGCGTCCAGATCGTCCACGATCCGCACCGCCAGGATGGGCGCCAGATATTCGGTGATCCAGTCGGCCTCGGTCGCCGGGATCATGGCGGGGACCAGGGCGCAAGCCTCGGCGTCGCCGCGCAGTTCGCAGCCGGCGGCGATCAGGTCGGCTGCGACGGCGGGCAACAACCGTTGGGCCCCGGCCCGGTCCACCAGCAGGGTCTCGGTCGCGCCGCACACCGAGACGCGCCGCATCTTGGCGTTCAGGACGATGGCGCGGGCGGCGTCGAGGTCTGCAGCTTCGTGCAGATAGGTGTGGTTCAGGCCTTCCAGGTGGCTGAGCACCGCCGTTCGCGCCTCGGCCTGGACGCGGGCGACCAGGCTCTTGCCGCCGCGCGGGATGATCACGTCGATGGCGCCGTTCAGGCCGGTCAGCATCAGGCCCACGGCCTCGCGATCGGGCGTGTCCACCAGCTGCACCGCGTCAGCGGGCAAGTCCGCCTCGGCCAGGGCTTCGGCGATCAGGGCGGCGATGGCGAGCGACGACTGGAGGCAGTCGGACCCGCAGCGCAGGATGGCCGCATTGCCCGAGCGGATGCACAGGGCGGCGGCGTCTGCCGTGACGTTGGGTCGGCTCTCGTAGATCACGCCCAGCACGCCGATGGGGGTGCGGACGCGGGCGATGTCCAGGCCGTTGGCGGGGGTCCAGCGTTCGGTCTCGACGCCCAGAGGGTCGGGCACGGCGGCGATGGTCGCGACAGCCTGAGCCATGCCGGCGACGCGGGCGGGCGTCAGCGACAGCCGGTCGATCAGGGCCTCGGTCATGCCGTTGGCGCGAGCGGCGTCCACGTCACGGGCGTTGGCGGCCAGGAGGGCGGGCTCGGCCGCCGCCAGCTTTGCGGACAGGAGTTCGAGCGCGCGGGTGCGGGCGGCGGCGGGAGCTTCGCGCAACGCGGCTGCGGCGGCGCGGGCGCGCTGGCCCATCTCCAGCATTTGGGGGTCCAGCAGTCGGGTCTTCAGATCGGTCATCGGTCGTCCAGCACCATGTCGTCGCGGTGGATCAGCACCGAGGCCCCGCGATAGCCCAGCAGGGTCTCGATCTCGTCGGAACGGCGGCCGCGAAGGCGCGCGGCCTCGTCGGCGGCGTAGGCGGCGAGACCCACCCCGACCGAGCGTCCGTCCGGGTCGGTCAGGCGCACGCAGTCGCCCTTCTCGAAATCGCCGGACACGCCCGTGACCCCGGCGGGCAGAAGGCTCTTGCCCGCCTTCAGCGCCGTGACCGCGCCGGCGTCCAGCGTCAGGGTTCCGGCCGGCGACAGGCTGCCGGCGATCCATTGCTTGTAGGCGGCCATCGGTCCGTCGGGCGCGGCGATCAGGGTAGCGCGCGCGCCGTCGCGAATAGCGCTCAGCGGCGACAGGAGCTGCCCGGAGGCGATGAGGGTGGCGCAGCCGGCCGAGCGCGCGATCTGGGCCGCCGCCAGCTTGGTCGCCATGCCGCCGGTGCCCACGCCCGCATCGGCGTTGGCGCCCCCGCCCATGGCCAGGATGTCGGTGCTAAGGGTCTCGATCAGGGGCAGGTGGGCGGCGTTCGGGTCGCGGCGCGGATCGGCCGTGTAGAGACCGTCTACATCCGACAGCAGGATCAGTAGATCGGCCCGCGCCAGCTGGGCCGTGCGCGCCGCCAGCCGGTCGTTGTCGCCGTAGCGGATTTCCTCGGTGGCGACCGTGTCGTTCTCGTTGACGATGGGGATGACGCCGTGGGTCAGCAGGGCCTGGATCGTGGCGCGGGCGTTCAGCCAGCGACGGCGGCGTTCGGTGTCGTCGCGCGTCAGCAGCACCTGGCCTGCGATCAGGCCGTGGGGCGCCAGCGCCTCCGACCAGGCGGCCATCAGCAGGGACTGACCGACGGACGCCGCCGCCTGCTTGTCCTCCAGCCGCGCGCCCAGGTTGGGCAGACGGCCTCGGCCCAGGGCGATGGAGCCGGACGAGACGACGATTACTTCGCGACCTTCGGTCTTCAGCGCCGCCAGATCCGAGGCGACGGCCGCCAGCCAGTCGCGCGTCGGCCGACGCGTTGCGGCGTCGATCAGCAGGGACGAACCGATCTTGACCACGACGCGCCGCGCGGCCGCCAGGGCCGACGCAGCGTCAGCTCCACGGCTTGGGCTCGGGGGGAGGGCGACGGCCTGGGACATGACGGTTTCTCTAACGCGAGTATTCGGGCTTGTCTCTTGCCGCATCGCGCCGCAATGCAGGCGAATGATGGAATCTCTTTCCCCCATTGCGGCCGGCGGTCTCGGTAGTCTGGCGGCGGGCATGATGACGGCGGTCGGCGCCGTGCCGTTGCTGTTCTTCCGCAAGGCGGGTGTCCAGACCCAGAGCGCCCTGCTGGGCTTCGCCGCCGGGGTCATGCTGGCGGCGTCCTTCTTCTCGCTGATCATTCCCGGCGTGGACGTGCTGCAGGCCGGCGGGGCCAGCCAGGCGGCGGCGGCTGGCGTGATGGCTGCGGCGGTGCTGATCGGGGCGACGGTGATCGGCCTTATGAACCGGTTCGCGCCGGTGGACATGCTGGCCATCGGCCCGGCGGGGTCGCGCGACCTGTCGCGGCGCATCTGGCTGTTCATCATCGCCATCACCCTGCACAACTTCCCAGAGGGCGCGGCCGTGGGCGTCAGCTTCGGCGGCGGCGACATGCATCAGGGCCTGTCCACCGCCATCGGCATCGGCATCCAGAACATGCCCGAGGGGCTGGCGGTGTCGGCGGCGATGGCGACCCTGGGCTATGGGCGTTGGCCCGCCTTCCTGGCCGCCGTGGCCTCGGGCCTGGTCGAGCCGATCGGGGGCCTGATCGGGGCCAGCGTGGTCGATGTGCTGCCGGGCGCCCTGCCGTGGGGCCTGGGTCTTGCGGCCGGGGCCATGATCTATGTCGTCACCGCCGAGATCATTCCCGAGACCCGCGAGAAGTCCAAGGGCGAGGGGTCGATGATCGGCCTGATGATCGGCCTGGTGGGGATGATGTTCCTTGATATCGCCCTGGGATGAAGCCCTTGCATGAAACGCGGCGTGACCGCGCACCGGGGCGTTACATCGATTTACATGGCCGGCGGGGGTTGAAGCCGTCGGGCGCGAAGGGCTAGGCCTGCGCTCTCGCTGCTCGATTAGTCCCCCGCAAGGAGCGCCAGCTTAAATGACGCGACCTCTCAAGCCTGCGGCTTCCCGTAGAAATTTCTTGTCTGGCCTGGGGCTTTTGGCCCTGATGGGCGCCGGAGTGTTCCCAATGCCTGTATCCGCCCAAGCGTCCCGCACCGTCGCGCGTCACCGCCAGAAGATCGAGGATCTGATCGCGGCCATGACGGTCGAGGAGAAGGCGGGACAGCTGAATCTGCTGGCCGACCCGTTCCGCTGGATGCCTACGGCGGTGAACCCGCTGGACGGCACGGGGGATCCCGCGCGCGTCACCGCCCTGATCCGCGAAGGCAAGGTCGGCAGCCTGTTCAATGGCATCGGCGCCGAGACGGGCCGCCGCATCCAGCAGGTGGCGATGGAAGAAAGCCGGCTGAAGATCCCGCTGCTGTTCGCGGCGGACGTGATCCACGGCCTGTCCACCATCTTCCCCGTGCCGCTGGCCGAGGCTGCGGCCTTCGACACCGAACTGGCGCGGCGCACCGCGCGGGCGGCGGCCATCGAGACGGCGGCCTCGGCCGTACACCAGACCTACGCCCCCATGGTGGACGTGGCGCGCGACCAGCGCTGGGGCCGCAACGTCGAGGGCGCCGGCGAGGACGTGCTGCTGAACAACCTGCTGGCCGCCGCCCGCGTGCGCGGCTTCCAGGGCGACAAGGGGCTGGACGACCGCGACGCCGTTCTGGCCACCGCCAAACACATGGCCGCCTATTCCGCCGCCGTCGGCGGGATGGAATACAACACCACCGACATGAGCGAGCAGACGCTGCGCGGGGTCTTCCTGCCGCCGTTCAAGGCGTCGGTGGACGCCGGCGCCCTGTCGATCATGAGCGCCTTCAACGACGTGAACGGCGTGCCGGCGTCGGGCAGCCGCAAGCTGCTGACCGACATCCTGCGCGGCGAATGGGGCTTCGAAGGCTTCGTGGTCTCCGACTACACCTCCGAGCAGGAACTGGTGGCCCACGGCTTCGCCGAGGACGGCCGCGACGCCGCGCGTCTGGCGTTCAACGCCGGGGTGGACGTGTCGATGGTGTCGGGCCTGTATCTGGAGCATCTGCCCGGCCTCGTGGCCTCGGGCGAAGTGTCGATGGCGCGTCTGGACGAGGCGGTGCGCCGCGTCCTGAACACCAAGGCGGCGCTGGGCCTGTTCGACGATCCCTATCGCGGCACCGATCCGGTGCGCGAGAAGGCCGTGGTGGGCGCGCGCGAACATATCGAACTGTCGCGCGAGGCGGGCCGCAAGTCGGTCGTGCTGCTGAAGAACGACAATGGGCTGTTGCCGCTGAACAAGAGCCAGAAGATCGCCCTGATCGGTCCGTTCGCCGACGACGTGGACAATGTCTGGGGGCCGTGGACCATCTGGGGCGCGCCCGAGCGTCGCGTCTCGCTGGAGGCCGGCTTCCGTGCGGCCATGAGCGATCCCCAGCGTCTGACCATCGCGCGTGGTTCGGGCGTCGAGACGCCGCTGGACGGCGGGATCGACCAGGCCGTCGCGGCCGCCCACGACGCCGATGTCATCGTCCTGGCCATCGGCGAGGCGACGAACATGTCGGGCGAGGCCCAGTCGCGCACCGAGATCGTGGTGCCTGCGCCGCAGGTCGCGCTGGTCGACGCCATGACGGCCCTGGGCAAGCCGATCGTCATCCTGCTGCGCAACGGCCGGGCCCTGGCGCTGGAAGGCAATGTCAAGAACGCCCAGGCCATCGTCGTCACCTGGTTCCTGGGCGAACAGATGGGTCATGCCGTCGCCGACGTCCTGTTCGGCGATCACGGTCCGTCGGCGCGTCTACCGATCAGCTTCCCGCACAAGTCGGGCCAGCAACCCTATTCCTACGACCGCAAGACGACCGGCCGCCCGGCCAATCCCGATCTGGCGACCGAGGAATACAAGTCCCGCTATCGCGAGACGCCCAATACGGCCCTGTATCCGTTCGGCTATGGTCTGACCTATGGCGCGATCAGCTATGGGCCGATCGAGATGCAGAGCGACAAGCTCCAGTGGGCCGGTACGCTGAACGTCGCGGTGACCGTGACCAACACCGGATCGCGCGCGGCCGAGGAACTGGTTCAGCTCTATATCCACGACCGGGTCGCCAGCCTGACCCAGCCGGGGCGGCTGCTGAAGGACTTCAAGCGGGTGTCGCTGCGTCCGGGCCAAAGCGAGAAGGTGACCTTCACCCTGAACCCCCGCCAGCTGGGCTTCATCGGGGCGGACGAGACCTGGCGCATCGAGCCGGGCCTGTTCGATGTGTGGCTGGCGCCGCACGCCCAAGGCGGGGCGACGGCGACTTTCCAGCTGATCGGACCGGCTTCCATCACCGATGGTCGTTGACCCCGGCGACGGCAGGGCTTAACGACGCCGCCGTTTGCCTCCGGCCTTCGTATCGGCCGGATTCGGTTTTAGGAGCGCGCCCATGACGACCAAGCTACTTCCGGGCGCCACCGGCGTCCTCGCGCTCGCTGACGGCACGGTCCTGCAGGGGATCGGCGTCGGCGCGGTCGGTTCGGCCCTGGGCGAGGTGGTCTTCAACACCGCCATGACCGGCTATCAGGAAATCCTGACCGACCCGTCCTATATGAGCCAGATCCTGGCCTTCACCTTCCCCCACGTCGGCAACACCGGCACGAACGTGGAAGACATCGAACAGATCGGCGGCGGTTCGGACACCTCGGCGCGGGGCGCCATCTTCCGCGACGTGCCGACCGATCCGGCCAACTATCGCTCGGACGCCAGTTTCGACGACTGGATGAAGCGGCGCGGCGTGGTGGGTCTGGCCGGCGTGGACACCCGCGCCCTGACCAAGATCATCCGCGACAAGGGCGCCCCGCACGCGGTCATCGCCCATGATCCGAACGGCGAATTCGACCTGGACGCTTTGATCGCCCAGGCCCGCGCCTGGACCGGCCTGGTCGGTCTGGACCTGGCCAAGCCCGCCTCGACGCTTCAGGCGTTCGAATGGGACGAGGGTCTGTGGGAATGGCCGGAAGGTCATCCGAAGACTGAAGGCCGCAAGTCCGTGGTCGTCATCGACTATGGGGTGAAGCGCAACATCCTTCGCGCCCTGGCCTCGACCGGCGCCAAGATCACCGTGGTCCCGGCGACCACGACGGCGGAAGAGGTTCTGGCCCGCAATCCTGACGGCGTCGTCCTGTCCAACGGTCCGGGCGATCCGGCCGCGACCGGCGAATACGCCGTGCCGGAAATCCAGAAACTGGTCGCCAGCGGCAAGCCCCTGATGGGCATCTGCCTGGGCCACCAGATGCTGGCCCTGGCCCTGGGCGCCAAGACGGTGAAGATGGAACAGGGCCACCACGGCGCCAACCATCCGGTCAAGGACCTGACCACCGGCAAGGTCGAGATCGTGTCGATGAACCACGGCTTCACCGTCGATCGCGACAGCCTGCCCGACGCCGTGACCGAAACCCACGTCAGCCTGTTCGACGGCACCAACTGCGGCATCGCGGTCAAGGACAAGCCGATCTTCAGCGTCCAGCACCACCCTGAGGCCTCGCCCGGCCCGGCGGACAGCCTGTATCTGTTCGACCGGTTCGCCGACCTGATGGGCCCGCGCTGACGCGATGAAACAGGGGGCCGTCCGGTCGGACTATCTGGACTGGCTGGCCCAGGCGCTGGAGGTCGGACGCGGCATCGCGCCCCTGCCCGACGGCGACGTGGTGGTCGGCTACGCCACCGGATACGACGCCGCCGACATCGCGCCCTTCGTCCTGTCGTTACGGGCCGTGTTCGGCGGTCCGGTCGCCTTGGTCGTGGATGCCGAGCCGGCCCTGCGCGCCTTCCTGGCCCAGCACGACGTGATCGCCGTCGATGCGCCCGTCTGGCGCGGATGGGCGCCCCATCCGGTGATGCAGCGGTTCGTCGCCTTCGCCGGTCTGCTGGGGGATCGTCCGGGCGCGTCCCTGGCCTGCGACGTGCGCGACGTGATCTTTCAGGCCGCGCCCTTCTCGCCGGCGCCCGAGGGTCTGGAGGCCTTCGTCGAGGCCGAGGCGCCGCTGGCCGATCACGCCTTCAACATGAAATACCTGCGCGCCCTGTTCGGCGAGGGGATCGCGGCGTCTTTGGCCGAAAAGGCCTGTCTGTGCGTCGGCACGATCCTGGGGCCGCGCGCCGAGGTGTCGCGCCTTTCGCGACTGATCCTGTCGCTGGCGGGCGCGCCCCGTTCGGATATAGGCGGGGCGTTCGGCGCGGACCAGGCCGCCTTCAATATGGCGATCCATCAAGGGCTGGTCGGCGCGTCGATCCGACCCAACTACGGCCGCGTGGCGACCCTGGGCCTGACGGCGGGCGACACTCTGACTTTTGCAGACGGAAAGGTGATCAATCCCGACGGCGGGTTCAGCCCCATCGTCCATCAGCACGACCGCCATCCGCATCTGGATGCGCCGGTCCATGCCCTGTGGGGCGGCGGGCTGGAGCATCGTAAGCGCGTGCGGCCCAAGTCGGCGGGCCAGAAGCTGGAGAAGCTGAAGGCCTCTCTGAGGCGCCGGACGCCCGAACTGCGATAGGTTTTCCCCTGCAATTCCGTCATCCTAGGCCTAATGCCTAGGATCCATACGCCCGGCATCGACGATGGCGCACCCTGCGGACGCACCGGGAGTCTGGATCCTCGCCACAAGGGCGCGGATGACGGGCTGTGGTGTTGGCCGGCGTCTTACGGCAGGGGCGCGAAGCTGCGCTCTTCGCGCAGGGCGCTGGCTTTGCGAACCGCCATGGGCGCGGCGTGCAGCCAGTAGTCGGCGTCTTCGAGCCGCTGTTCGCGGCGGCGTTCCAGCCCCCGCATCCGGCGCAGGGCGGCGTTTTCCAGCAGGCGCGCGTGCAGGGCGCGGGGCGATATCTCGACGATGGCGGGGGAGCCGGGGACGGCGACGGCGTCGGGGCCTTGAGGCTCCACCGCCGGACGGGCGATGGCGATGAACATTCAGTGTCTCGGTTCAGGAGGGGAGAGGCGCTTCTGCGCCGAGCTAACGACGGGTTAACCACAGGCTCTGTGGATAGTTCCTGAGTGCGTCCGAAAAAAGTCCATGAATCGAAAGGCTTACTGCCCGGTTCCGAACAAAATAGTTACTGAAATCTTAATCCGGGTCCGGAGCGATCGCTCGACGGTCCGTGATCTAAAGTCCGGTGGCAGTCCCTAGGGGAGTCGAACCCCTCTTTTCAGGTTGAAAACCTGACGTCCTAACCGATAGACGAAGGGACCGCGGCCGGGGCGGCGCATTTGCCCCGGTTCGGCCCCTCCTGCAAGCAAAAAGTTACGCCGCCTCCGCCGTCGCCGGGATGACGGCGTCCAGGGCCGGGAAGAGGTCGGCGATCAGATCCTCGACATGCTCCAGCCCGACCGACAGCCGCACCAGGCCGTCGCCGATGCCGGCGGTGGCGCGCTGTTCCGGGGTCATGGCGGCGTGGGTCATGGTGGCGGGGTGGGCGATCAGGCTTTCGACCCCGCCCAGGGATTCAGCCAGGGTGAAGATCTCCAGCGCCTCGACCAGGTCGCGCACCGCGTCCGTGCCGCCTTCCAGTTCGAAGCTGAGCATCGCGCCGGGGCCGGCCTGCTGGGCGGCGACCAGGGCGTGGTTGGGGTGGGACTTCAGGCCGGGATAGTGGACGACCTTCACAGCCGGGTGGGCGTCCAGCAGCTCGGCGATCTTGCCCGCCGTGGCCTGTTGCCGCTCGATCCGGGCGAACAGGGTTCGCACCCCGCGCAGGGTCAGATAGGCGTCGAAGGGCGAGCCGGTCACGCCGGTGCAGTTGGCCCACCAGGCCAGGGTCTGGTGATCCTCGGCGTCGGCCGAGATGACGGCGCCGCCGACCACGTCGGAATGGCCGTTGATGAACTTGGTGGTCGAGTGGACGACGAAGTCGGCGCCCAGCTTGATCGGGTTCTGAAGCGCGGGCGACAGGAAGGTGTTGTCGCACACCACCTTGGCGCCGGCCGCATGGGCGCGGGCGCAGATGTCGGCGACATCGACCAGGCGCAGCAGGGGATTGGACGGGGTCTCGACCAGAACCAGTTTGGGCTTCAGCGCAAGGGCGGCCTCGAAGGCGACGGGATCGCCCTGATCGACCAGCAGCAGGTCGAAATGACCCTTCCTGGCGCGGGCGTTCAGCAGGCGGCAGGTGCCGCCGTAGCAGTCGTGCGGGGCGATCAGCAGGTCGCCCGGCTCCAGCAGGGTAAGGGGCAGATCGACCGCGGCCATGCCCGTGGCGGTGATGACGCAGCCCGCGCCGCTTTCCAGCTCGGCCAGGGTCTCGGCCAGGACGTCGCGGGTCGGATTGCCCGAGCGGCTGTAGTCGTATTTCCGCTTCTGCTCGAAACCGGCGAAGGAATAGTTGGACGACAGATACAGGGGCGGCATGACCGCGCCATGGGCCGTGTCCGTATCCACGCCCGTGCGGGCAGCGATGGTGTGCGGGTCGGCCTTACGCGAGGGGGGGCGGCGGGCAGTCATGCTTTGATGTCCTTGAAAGCGGCGCGGAGGATGTCGCCGACGAAGGCGTCCTCCTTCAGGAAGGCGTCGTGGCCATACAGGGAGGGCGCCTCGACAAAGCGCCACAGGGTCGGCAACCGCGCGGCCAGCTCGCGGATGTCGTCGATCGGCACCAGCCGGTCGGAGGTGAAGCCGATCAGGGTGACGGGGGTCTTGATGGCCTCGGGCGTCACGCTGTGGCGGTCCAGCGAGTCGGACATCGACAGCCAGCGGGCCGGGGTGGTGTGGGTGCGATACGCCTGGCCCCGCGCCGTCAGATAGTCGCAGACGGGATAGGCGCCGCCGACGGCCTGGGGCGCGGTGGTCTCGAACCGGTCGTGGAATTCCTCGGCCGTGCGGTAGGTGGTCATGGCCAGTTCGCGGGCCAGGGCGACGCCTTCCTCGGGGCGGCCGGCGGCGACGGCGAACTGAAGGATGCGGCGCTGGATGCCGCGCCAGGCGGTGGCCTGGGGGTGGGCGCGGTGGGCGGCCGAGACCACGATCAGCTGCTCGGCCCAGTCGGGGAACAGTTCGGCGAAGGCCAGGCCGACCATGCCGCCGTAGGAACAGCCGACGAAGGCGGAGACGCGCTCGATCTTCAGATGGGTCAGCACCAGGGCCAGCAGGCGGGCCTGGTCGTGGGTGGTGATGGTGACGGGGGTTTCCAGGAACTCGGCGCCGGGCGCGAAGTCGACCGCCAGGACCTGGAAACGGCTCAGGTCGATGGGCCCGCGCACCGACACGGCGCCCGACCACCAGCCCAGGCCGTTGGTCTCGGTGCGGTGGACGAAACGGCCGGCCGAGATGCCGCCGGCGACGACGACGACGGGCGCGCCGATCCGGCCGTGCAGGCGGCCGACGATATTGGGCTGGTTCAGCCGTTCGCCCCAGGCCAGGCGGAAGTCGGCGGGAATGGGCACGATGACGTCGCGGGCGCCGCCGCGTTCACGGGAAGGCGTCTTGGCTGTCGCGATGCGACAATCGGGGTCTTCGAACAGGGAGGTTTCAGCCAGGGTCATCGTCGTTCCGCATCGTTCTCGCTCAGCAAGGCTCGATGCGGTGACAGATCGTGGAGCGTCGTCTCGCCGATGCTCCACTCATCTCTCGCGATCCCGAAGGATCTCGCAGGAGTTGGCACCGTTTCGAGCTGTGAGACCCGATGGTTGCCCCAGCGTCAAAGGGCCTAATCCCTCGGCTGGTCTTGATGAGTGACTTTACGTTGATCAAACAGGCGGCGCCGGTCAAGCGGAAAATTCATGCCATTAGCGGCTGTTGGCTGGCGCAGCCGGGTGTGAAATGAGCAGAAATTGGCCTGTCGCGAAAAAATCATCCATCGTCGCTTGACAGGATGGGGGTGGTCTGATCACCCTAGGCTCAGATTTCAACCGGACCTGCCCTGTGCAACAGCGCTCGCTCATCGCCGAACTTTCCACCGTCGCCGGCCTCGCCGCGACGCGTTTCGGCATGATTATTGGCACGACCGGCACCACCACCATCACCATGCCCTCACGGGCGGGACGAGTTTAGCGCGCCGAACCCCGGCAACCGCAGAACCCGAACCCCGCCCGGTCCGCCTGGCGGGGTTTTTCTATTTCACCCCACCCCATCCCGACTTTTCCGAGAACCCTGATGTCCGCCACCCTCGCCGTCGTAGAGAAATCCGAGAGCCTCGATCCCAGCAGTCAGCTCGCTCCTGAAGTGGTCGTGCTGAAGTTCGGTTCTTCCATCCTGCGCAGCCCGGCGGAGGCGCCGCTGGTCGCCTCGGCCGTCTATGGCCATGTGCGGGCCGGTCGAAAGGTGGTGGCGGTGGTTTCGGCCTTCGGCGGGGCGACGGACCGGCTGCTGGGCGAGGCGCGGGCTCTGGGCCTGGCCCATTCCAACGACCTGCTGCCCGGCTATGTGGCCCTGGGCGAAGAGAAGTCGGCGGCCCTGGTGGCGATCGCCTGCGACCGGATCGGTCTGGACGCCTGCGCCCTGTCGGTGCGCGAGCTGGGCATCGTGGCGGAGGGCGAGCCCGAGCATTCGCGCCCCTGCGGCCTGCGGCCCGACCATCTGAAACAGGCGCTGGACCGGCACGAGGTGGTGGTGGTGCCCGGCTTCGGCGCGGTGCGGCCCGACGGCAAGGTGGCCCTGCTGGGGCGGGGCGGATCCGACCTGACGGCGGTCTTCCTGGCGGCCGAACTGGGGCTGAAGCGGGTGCGGTTGGTCAAGGATGTGGACGGCCTGTACGACCACGATCCCAACGACAATACGGCCCCGGCTCTGCGCTATCGCCGCGCGTCGTGGGACGTGGCGCGCAAGCTGGGCGGGGCGCTGGTGCAGCACGACGCCATCGACCTGGGCGAAAGCCGGGGGGTCGAGATCGAGGTGGCGGCCCTGGACCGGGCCGACGGCACGGTCATCGGCGACAGGTCGGCGCCTCCGGGCCCGGCGCCCGCCCTGCCGCCGCTGAAGGTGGCGGTCGCGGGATGTGGCGTGGTCGGCGGCGGGGTGCTGGGGCGGCTGCTGGCTGATCCGCGCTATGACGTGGTCGGGGTGCTGGTGAGAGATCCCAAGAAGGCGCGCGACGTGGCCTGTCCGGCCTCGCTGTTCACCGCCGACCCTGCCGATCTGTGGGCGAAGAAGCCCGACATCGTGCTGGAGGCTCTGTCGGAAGGCGAGGCGGGTCATGCGGTGATCCGCGCCGCGCTGGAGGCCGGTTGCGACGTGGCCAGCGCCAACAAACAGGCGGTCGCCCGCGATCCGGGCGGGCTGCAGGCCCTGGCCCAAGCGCACGGCCGACGCATCTTCTGGTCGGCCTCGGTCGGGGGCGGATCGCCCATGATCGAGACGGTTCGCGCCGCCCGCGCGGCCGGCGAGGTGGTCGGGTTCGAGGCGGTGCTGAACGGCACGGTCAACTTCATGCTGGAGCGGCTGGGCGACGGCGCGGCCTTCAACGAGGCCCTGGCCGACGCGCGGGCGGCGGGCTTTGCGGAAGAGGATCCGTCGTCGGACCTTGAAGGTCTGGATGCGGCCGCCAAGGTGCGGCTGCTGTGCCACGAGGCGTTCGGCCGCTCGCCCGACGGCGAGGCGCCGCGCGACCACCTGACCGAGGCGACCTCGGCCGAGGGCGGGGTGCGCCAGATCGGCGCCGCCCATCTGAGGGATGGGGCGATCCAGGCCTCGGTCACGCTGGGTGCCGACCACGGCGATCCGCTGTTCTCCAATCTGCGCGGCGAGGGCAATGCGCTGAAGGTCTACGGGGCCGACGGCCGGGTGTGGCGTTGCCGGGGCCGGGGCGCCGGGCGCTGGGCCACCACCGAGAGCATCATGGCGGACCTGGCCGAGATCGTGCGTGCGCGCCGCGCCGATGCGGGCCTAAACTAGACCCATGGCCGTCTTCACCCCCGTTTCCCTGGCCCAGGCCAGTGGGTTCCTGTCCGCATACGACATCGGCGAAGTGGTCGAACTGACGGCCATCGCCGAGGGGGTGGAGAACACCAACTATCGGCTGGACACCACGAGCGGCCGGTTCGTCCTGACCCTGTTCGAGGGGCGGACGGACGAGGCGTCCTTGCCGTTCTGCCTGGGGCTGACGGCGCATCTGGCGGGGCGGGGCTTTGCGTGCCCCACGCCCATCGAGAACCGGGCGGGCGGTTGGCTGGGGCGGCTGAACGGCCGGGCGGCGGCGGTGATCGAATGGAAGACCGGCGCCTGGCTGCGCTCGCCGTCTGCGGCCGATCAGGCGGCGGCCGGGGCGGTGCTGGCGCGGCTGCATCTGACGGCGGCCGATTTCGAACTGGGGCGCGACAACCCGGTCGGACCGGCCATGTGGCGCAGGCTGGCGGATCGTTGTGCGGGGGGCGCGGCGAGGGCGTCAGTCGAGGATGGGGGGCTGCTGGACCGGGTCGAGGCGGCGCTGGCGCGGCTGGGCGATCCGTTTACGGACGATTTGCCGGGCGGAGCGATCCATGCCGACTATTTCCCTGACAACATCCTGTTCGAAAACGGGACTGTGTCGGCGGTCATCGACTTCTATTTCGGCTGCACCGGCGCCTTCGCCTACGACTTGGCCATCGCCCTGTCGGCCTGGGGGTTCGACGCCGAGGGGCGGGCCATCCCCGAGGCCTTGGCGGCGTTCCAGCGGGGTTACGAGATGGTGCGGCCGTTGACTGCGGCGGAACGTGAGGCCCTGCCGCGGCTGGGCGAGGCGGCGGCGCTGAGGTTCACGGTGACGCGGCTGCACGACCGAATCTTCCACGACCCGGCCAACCTGGTGACGCCCAAGGATCCGGCGGTCTTCCTGCGTCGCATGGACCACTGGCGGGCGGTGGAGCCGGCCTGAGACAGGCGAAAAACACAGTGCAATGTGTGCACTTCGTCTCAATCTGGAAATTGTACTGCACCCGGAAAACGCGTGCAAAGTGCAAGACGGTGCAATTGGGTGGGTGGCGATGTCAAAGACCGGAGGGGCAGTGTCTCACGGTTTTGGGGTTGGATGGTCGATTGCCGCCGGAGGCCGACAAGCCATTGAAATCGTGACGCCTCGATTGCGAAAATAGGAGGGATGCGGCGTCCCTTTCCCTCCCCGTTCGGGGAGGGTGGCCGAGCCGCAGGCGAGGTCGGGTGGGGGCGGCCGAGTGACCTTCCACAGATCCGTCGCCGATCCAGCATCTGCGTCCCTGCCGAGCCGCCCCCACCCGGTCGCTGTGCGACCACCCTCCCCGAACGGGGAGGGAAAGGATCGCGCTGCCTGCGTCGGCAGGTCGCTGGAACCGAAAGCGTCACCGGGCTTTTGATGCAGCAACGGCGAGAACGCCGCTCTCTCCCCAAGGATGACACCATGACCGACGAACAAATCAACGGCGCCGCCTCGCAAGCTCAAGGCAAGGCGCAGAAGGCTTTCGGCAATCTGGTCGGCGACCAGAAGATGCAGGTCGAAGGCGCCTATAACGACGCCAAGGGCCGTTCGCTGGAAACCTTCGGCAAGGCGATGGATTCGGTCGATCGCCTGGTCGACAAGGTGCCTGCCGATTATCGCGACAAGGCCCGCACCGTCGCCGCCGAAGCCCGCAAGCGCCCGCTGGTCACGACCCTGTCGGTCGCCGGCGTCGGCCTGATGCTGCTGGGCATGCTGACCCGCGGCGGTCGTCGCTAGAAGCGTTTAGTGGCGGCCTGAAAAGGCCGCCACGGCGTTCACCGCCGCCTCCATCGTTCCATCGATCACCGTCAACCGCTCGGGCTTGTCGCCCAGGGCGGCGATGACGTTTGCGGGTTCGGGTTCGAAGCCCAGGACGTCGGAGACGAAGGCGCCGAACTTGGACGGGTGGGCGGTAGACAGGGCGACGACGGGGCCTTTGGAGCGGTCCTGGCGACGGGCGGCGGCGAGGGCCACGGCCGTGTGCGGGCAGACGACGCGGCCCCAGGTCTCGTAGGCGTGGGCGATTTCGGCGCGGGTTTCGGTCTCGTCTATGGAGACGGCCGAAACCTGGGCGCGCAAGCGCTCCAGCAGGGCGGGATCGAAGGCGACGGCGCCGTCTCGGGCGAAGGTCTCGAACACGGGGCGGGTGGCCTCTGCGTCGCGGCCGGTCGCCTCGAACACCAGGCGTTCGAAGTTGGACGGCGCCTGCACATCCATCGACACGCTGCCGCTTTCGACCGCCGCGCGGCGCGAATAGACGCCGTCATTGATGGCGCGGGCCAGGGCGTCGTTCTGGTTCACGGCGGCGACGAAGCCGTTGGACGGCAGGCCCATTTTGGTGGCGGCGATGCCGGCGAAGGCGTCGCCGAAGTTGCCGGTCGGCACGACAAAGGTCGCCGCCTCACCCAGCTGGGCGGTGGCGGAGACATAGTAGGGGATCTGGCCCGCCAGCCGCGCCCAGTTGATCGAATTGACCGAGGACAGGCGGCCGCGTTGGCGCAGGTTTTCGTCCGCCAGCAGGCTCTTCACCAGGCGCTGGCAATCGTCGAAGTCGCCGCGCACGGCCAGGTTCAGGACGTTGTCGGCCTCGACCGTGGTCATCTGTTTGCGCTGGATCGGCGAGACGCGGTCCAGCGGGTGGAGCACGACCAGATCGACGGATTTGGCGCCGGCGAAGGCGCGCACGGCGGCGGCGCCGGTGTCGCCGGATGTGGCGGTCAGGATGGTCAGGCGCTCGCCCGAGGCGGCCAGGGCCTCGTCCGTCAGGCTGGCGACCAACTGCATCGCCAGGTCCTTGAAGGCGGCGGTCGGGCCGTGGAACAGCTCCAGCACGAACAGGCCGGGCTCCAGCTCGACCAGGGGCGTGACCAGCGGGTGGTCGAAGCCGGCGGTCAGTCGATCCAGGGCGCGGTCCAGGGCGCCGACGGGCAGGGCGTCGCCGATGAAGGGGGCGATGGCCTGGAGCGCGATGGACTTGTAGTCGGCGTTTCCGGTCCAGGTTTCGGGCGACAGGGTCGGCCAGGCGGTCGGCATATAGAGGCCGCCGTCGGGGGCGATGCCGCGCAGCAGGGCGTCGGCGAAGTTGGAGTCGGGCGATTGGCCTCTGGTCGAGATGTAGCGGGCGCTGGAGGTGTTCATGATGGTTTGGTGGTAGCCAGCGGAAGAAGCTGCGTCACCCGGTTTCTGGTTGTTCTGGGGAGTAAATTGTCGGGTTTTGCAGGGTTGTGGCAGGGTTGGCGCGGGAAGGGAGGCAAATGGATGGGTGGCCGACAATTTCATGCCTCGGCTTCTACTGCTCAAGTCCGTCATCCCAGGGCTTGTCCCTGGGATCCAGACTCCCGGTGCACGAAGGTGGAGCGCGCTGCGGAAACACCGTGAGTCTGGATCCTCGCCACAAGGGCGAGGATGACGGATTGGGGGGGCGACGTCGTTGCGACCATTCCCCCGCTGGCGCCGGTCGTCGCGACGGTCCATGTCTGGGGCATGAGACGACGCGATCTTCTGATCCGGCTGGGGCTGGTCGCCGGTGGTGTGGGCGGGGCCTGGTGGCTGCGCGACCATGTGGTGTGGAAGGGGCCGTCCGTCGTCTTTGCGGCGGGCGGATCGACCGGCTGGCTGCCCTATGCCGAGCCGCGCGCACCGACGCCGACAGTCGAGGTCATGGTCAACGGAAAGCCGGTGCGGGCGCTGATCGATTCCGGGGCTCAGTATTCGGTTATCGACCGGTCGCTGGTCGAGACGTTGGGGCTGACGAACGTCTTCAATATTCCGATGGTGGCCTATGGCGTCGGCGGCGATGCGCAGGTCGGGCGCGGGACGACGCTGGACATCGTCATCGGTGAGATGCGGCTGGACGGGTTGCGGGCGGCGATCCTGGGGCTGGGACCGTTGGCCAGCGAGCAGGGGCTGGGGGCGGCGCTGATCCTGGGCCAGGACGTGCTGCGCGAACTGGTGCTGGAGCTGGATACGGCCGAGCATCGGATCAGGTTCCTGGCGCGAGAAGGCTGGACGCCGCCGTCGTCGCTGGCGCCCATCTCGGTGACCCGCGCGGGCAAGGCGCTGCAGGCGGCGATCACGGTCGAGGGGGCGACGGTCAATGCGGTGATCGACACCGGCGCCTCGGCGGTGCTGGCCGTGACGCGCGAGACGGCGCAGGCGGCGGGGCTGCTGGACGGGCGCGAACGGACGCCGGGCCAGAGCATCGTCCTGGGCGGCGTCGTGGGGGCGGAGACGGTCATCGTCCGCACCCTGACGATCGGCGACGAACTGTATCGCCAAGCGGCGGTGGCCATATATGACGACGTCGCCGTGCCGGGCTTTCCCAAGGCGCTGGTGGGGATGGCGGCGTTCGAGGATCGGCGTCTGGCGCTGGACCTGGGCGGGCCGGGCCTGTTCGTGGAACGGCCGATGGAGATCACGGTCGGGGGCTGAAGACATCAGGGCTGGATCGGCGGCGGCGAACGGCCTAGGTCCGCGCCATGATCGAGTTCGCCCCGGAAATCATCGCCCTGTTGTTCGCCGCAGCCGTGGCGGCGGGGTTCGTGGACGCCATCGCCGGGGGAGGCGGCCTGATCACCGTGCCCGTGCTGCTGGCGGTCGGGATCAATCCGGTGGCGGCCATCGCCACCAACAAGATCCAGGGCAGTTTCGGCACGGCGTCTGCGACCTGGACCTTCTGGCGCAAGGGGCGGATCGATTTCGCCCTGCTGAAATGGCCGCTGATCGCCACGGTGATCGGCGCCGCCCTGGGCGCGGTGGTGGTCAGTTTCGTCGATGCGACCTGGCTGATGGTGCTGTTGCCGCTGCTGCTGGCGGGGATCGCGGTCTATTTTCTGGTCGGACCCAAGGCCAGCGATGAGGATGTCCATGCGCGGCTGACGCCCTTCGCCTTTGGCACCGTGGCGGGCGGGATCGGCTTCTATGACGGCTTCTTCGGTCCCGGCGCGGGGTCGTTCTTCGCCCTGGCCCTGGTGACGCTGATGGGGATGGGGCTGACCCGCGCCACGGCCCATACCAAGGCGCTGAACTTCTCCAGCAATCTGGTGTCCGTGGTGGTGTTCGCCATCGGCGGCCATGTGCTGTGGGCCATCGGCCTGATCATGGCGGTGGGTCAGGTGCTGGGCGGGTGGCTGGGATCGCACGCGGCCATGCGGTTCGGACCCAAGCTGATCCGGCCGCTGCTGGTGGTGATCTGCATCGGCATGGTGATCAAGCTGCTGTCCCATCCCGCCAACCCGCTGAGGGCGTGGGTCGAGGGCCTGATCTGAAGCCTAGGCGGGGCCTTTGACCACCGTCACCGGACGCACCGCGCCGGGCCAGAGCTGGATGCGATAGCGGTCGTCGCCGTCCAGGCCGTCTTCGGAGATGGTGTCCAGTCCGCCGTGCGAAACGCGGGCGGCATAGTCGCCGGCGGGCACGACGATCCGTTCGGCTTGATCGGGATCGTCGGTGCAGCCGAACACGATCAGCGTGCCGCTGGATAGGCGGAGGCCGCAGTCGCGGACCTGATCACAGGCGTCCAGGTCGGGCGTCGGCGCGGCGGGCAGGATTTCAAGTTCGACCGGGACCAGCATGTTGCGCGCCGTGCCTATGGCGATCAGGTCGGGACCGACGGCCAGCATGGGGTCGCTGGCCGGGGCCCACAGAGCGGCGGTGTCGGTGACGTAGGTTTCGTCGCAGACGTAGAACTGGAAATAGTCCGCGAAAATCTCGAAGCGGCGGACGATCAAGACGTCAGCCCGCCAGGGCCGTCGCCACCACGGCCTTGGCCTCGGCCTGGACGGTGGCCAGATGGTCGGGGCCGAGGAAGGATTCGGCGTAGATCTTGTAGACATCCTCGGTGCCCGAGGGGCGGGCGGCGAACCAGGCGTCGGCGGTGACGACCTTGAGGCCGCCGATGGCCTCGCCGTTGCCGGGGGCCTGGGTCAGGATGTCGGTGATCGGTTGCCCGGCCAGGGTGGTGGCGGTGATGTCCGAAGGGCTCAGGGCGGCGAGGCGGGCCTTCTGCGTGCGGTTCGCCGGAGCGTCGACGCGGGCATAGACGGGCGCGCCGTATTGGTCGGTCAGGCCGGCGTAGAGCTGGCTGGCGCTGCTCCCCGTGCGGGCCTGGATCTCGGCGGCCAGCAGGCACAGGAGGAGACCGTCCTTGTCGGTGGTCCAGACCGTGCCGTCGTGGCGCAGGAAGGCGGCGCCGGCCGATTCCTCGCCGCCGAAGCCGACGGATCCGTCCAGCAGGCCGGGCACGAAATGCTTGAAGCCGACCGGGACTTCCAGCAGGCGGCGGCCCATGCCGGCGACGACGCGGTCGATCATGGACGACGAGACCAGCGTCTTGCCCACCGCCACGTCCGCGCCCCAGCCCGGCCGATTGGCGAACAGATAGGCGATGGCGGCGGCCAGGAAGTGGTTCGGGTTCATCAGGCCGGCGTCGGGGGTGACGATGCCGTGGCGGTCGGCGTCGGCGTCGTTGCCGAAGGCGACGTCGTATGACGCGCCGCCCTTCATCATGCCGATGAGACCGGCCATGGCGCAGGGCGACGAGCAGTCCATGCGAATCTTGCCGTCGGCATCCAGCGGCATGAAGGCCCAGCGTGGATCGACGGCGTCATTGACCACGGTCAGGTTCAGCCGGTGGCGCGTGGCGATCTCGCCCCAGTAGGCCACGGCCGCGCCGCCCAGCGGGTCGGCGCCGATGCGGACCCCGACGTTTTGAATGGCGTCAAGGTCCAGAACGCTGGGCAGGTCGTCGATATAGGCGGACAGATAGTCGAACCGGCCCGCCGTCGCATGGGCCTGGGCGAAGGGGACGCGACGGACCTCGGTCAGGCCGCCCTCGATCAACTGGTTGGCGCGGGCGGCGATGGCGGAAGTGGCCTCGCCCCCGGCCGGGCCGCCGGAGGGTGGATTGTATTTGATGCCGCCGTCGCGGGGCGGGTTGTGCGACGGGGTGATCAGGATGCCGTCGGCTTTCCGCGCGTTCGTGCGGTTGTAGGTCAGGATGGCGTGGGAGACGGCGGGGGTGGGGGTGAAGCCGTCGCGGGCGTCGATCAGCACCTCGACCCCATTGGCGATCAGGACTTCCAGCGTGGTGCGGAAGGCGGGCTCGGACAGGCCGTGGGTGTCGCGACCGAGGAACAGCGGGCCGTCGACGCCCTGGGTGGCGCGGTATTCGGCGACGGCCTGGGCGATGGCCAGGATGTGCGGTTCGTTGAAGGCGCCGTCCAGGCTGGACCCCCGGTGGCCCGAGGTGCCGAATGCGACCCGCTGCATCGGGTCGGTCATGTCCGGCCGCACGCCCTCATAGGCGCCGAGCAGGGCGTCGAGGTCGATCAGGTCTTCGGGGCGAGCCGTCTGGCCGGCGCGGTCATGCATCGTCAGTCAATCAATCGTTGTCGGAAAAAGGGGCGATCAGGCGCCGGCGAAGGTGTCGCACGACGCAGGGTCGCCCGATTGATAGCCGCGTTGCAGCCATTCGACCCGCTGGGCCGACGAGCCATGGGTGAAGCTTTCGGGCGAGACCCGTCCGCCGCCGCGCCGTTGCAGGGTGTCGTCGCCGATGGCCTGGGCGGTCTTCATGCCCTCTTCGATATCGCCCGGCTCCAGCGCCACCTGACCGTTGGAGACGGCCGAGGCGTTCCTGGCCCAGACGCCGGCGTAGCAGTCGGCCTGAAGCTCCAGGGCTACGGAATACTGATTGGCCTCGGCCTCGCCCTGGGCGCGCTGCTGGGCCTGGCGGACCTGATCGGAGGTGCCCGTCAGGGTCTGGACGTGGTGGCCGAACTCGTGGGCGATGACATAGGCGCGGGCGAAATCGGCGCCGGAGGCCCCAAGCTGTGTCTCCATCTCCTCCCAGAAGCCGAGGTCCAGATAGACGGTCTTGTCGGTCGGGCAATAGAAGGGGCCCATGGCCGACTGGCCGTAGCCGCAGCCGGTTCCGGTGCCCTGTTCGTAGATGACGACATTGGGTGACTGGTAGCCGTCGAGCTTCTGAGACCAGACGTCATCGATATTGCTGCCGATGACATCGACGAAGCGTCCAGCTTGGTCTTTCGGCGTGCCGACCTCGCCCTGTTGCTGCTCCGCGCCGACGCCGCCGAACTGGCTGGCCAGTTGGGTGGTGGTCGAGGGATCGATGCCGAAGACGAGATAGCCGATGATGGCCAGAACCCCGACGCCCAGGCCGCCGCCCGCGATGGCGCCGCCGCCCATTCCACGCCGATCCTCGACGCCGCCGCCTGTCCGTCCGCCCTGCCAGCGCATGTATCGTTCTCCGCCCGATGCTCGATAAGCTAGGCCGGAACGCAGGGGCAAGGGAAGGGATGCGTCAGGTCGCGCGCTTCATTGGCCTTTACTGGGGACGGGCCAGCCAGTCGTCGATCTGGCTCATGCCCTGGGCCGTCTGCTGGCGGCGTTCGGCGGCGGACTGGCGCAAGGCCCGCTCCTGCTCGGGGCTGTAGAGGGGGCGGGGCGGCAGGGCGTAGGCGGCCGCCGGTTCGCGCGCGGCCTCGATGCCGCGCAGGCGAAGCTGGGTCTCGATCTGTTGCTGGCGGGCCTGGTCGGCGTTCGACTGGGATTGGGCGCGCAGGCGGTCGTTTTCGTAGCGATGCTGGTCGGCGATGGCCGCAGGGACGCCGCCCGGATAGGCGCCGTAGGGCCGTCCGGGCTGGGGATAGGTCTGGGCCAGGGCGGGGGTCGCGGTCGTCGCCAGTAGGGCCGTCAGGGTCAGGATGCGTCGCATGAAAGGGATGTGGGGGCGCAGGCCGTTCGCGCCAAGCGGAGCCGCAACCCTTTGAGTTTCTGTGGGTTCATCGCGTCGAACCCCTCTCTCGAATGGAGACATTCTCATGGCCCAATCCCTTTCCGGCAAGACCGTCGCCATCCTGGCGACCGACGGCGTCGAGCTGATCGAACTGAATGAACCGATGAAGGCGCTGAAGGATGCAGGCGCGGTGGTCGAGATCGTGTCATTGCAGGCCGGCGATTTCCAGGGCTTCGACCATCTGACGCCGGGCGACACGGTGACGGCGGACAAGGCCGTGGCGGCGGTGGATGCGGCGTCTTACTCCGCTCTGCTGCTGCCGGGCGGGGTGGCGAACCCGGACCTGCTTCGGGCCGATGCGGATGCGGTGAAGTTCGTGCGGGCCTTCTTCGATGCAGGCAAGCCGGTCGCCGCCATCTGTCACGCGCCCTGGCTGCTGATCGAGGCGGGGGTGGTCGAGGGGCGCACGATGACGTCCTTCGAAAGCCTCCGCACCGACCTGAAGAATGCGGGCGCGATCGTTGTGGACGAAGAGGTGGTGGTGGATCGGGGCCTAGTCACGAGCCGCAAGCCCGACGACATCCCGGCCTTCAACGCCAAGATGATCGAGGAATTCGGCGAGGGGCGGCACAACGCCTAAGGCATGGCCCAGACGGAGGACCGCTTGATCTCCTGGTCCTCCAGCTCGCGCGAGGTCGGGACGCGGTATTCCGCCAGGAAATCCAGGCCCGTGCGCGGGAAATAGGTGCGCCCCGGATCGCCGATCAGGACGCGCGTTCCCCTGGCGCGGGCCTGGGCCAGCCAGGCCAGGACCGCGTCGGTCATCGGGCGTTCGTAGCAGATGTCGCCGGCGCAGATGACCTCGACATCCGGCGGGGCGGTGTCCAGCAAGTTGGTCTGGGTGAAGTCCAGCGTCACCCCATTGGCCCTTGCATTGGCGGCGACGGCGGCCTGGCAAAAGGGATCGATGTCGGCGCACAGGACCGAAGTCGCACCGGCCTGCATCGCCGCCACGCCGACCAGGCCCGAGCCGGCGGCGAAATCCAGCACCCGCTTTCCGGCCACCGCGTGCGGATGATCCAGGATATAGCGGCTGAGCGCCTGTCCCCCCGCCCAGGCGAAGGCCCAGAACGGCGGCGGCACGCCCATCTCGCCCAACTCCTCCTCCGTCAGCCGCCAGATCGGCGTGATCTCGTCCGCCAGCCACAACGAGATCTCCGGCGCATGCGGCACGGGCTGGAGCCGCGTGTTGGCGCGGATGAAGGCGGCGGGATCGAGGACGGTCATTCAGGCTGGCGCGTAACTGCCTTGAGCACGCTGACGTAGCCCGGCGCGACCTCCATGGCCGCAGCCTGGGGCCGGGCGTGGATGGCGCGGTGCAGGCGCGGCAGCTTCCAGCAGGGCACATGCATGAACAGGTGGTGCTCGGCGTGGAAGTTGACCCAGTAGGGGGCGATGAAGGCGCGCTCCCACCAGGAGGCGCGGGTGGTGCGGGCGGCGCGGAAGGGATCGTCGGCCGAGCCCTGGACGCAGGCGTGTTCGGCGATGTTCCTCAGCCGCGTCACCATCGGAAACCAGGTCGCCATCGGCAGCAGCCACAGGGCGAAGAAGGCCCACCACGCGCCGGCGACGATGAAGCCGGCCAGCAGGACGGCGTTGAAGGCGAGGAAGGGCAGGACGGATCGGCCGGTGACGATGGACCCATAATCATGGGCGCTATCGCCTTTGGGGCTGCTTGAGCGCGCTTGCGCCATCGGCAGCAGCACACGCTGCTTGAAGAAGGTCTGGCCCGTCAGGTCGCGGATCAGCTTGCGGCGCAGCGAGCCGGGCGTGACGGGGAAGGGCGCCGACAGCATCAGGTCGGGATCCTCGGCCTGCTGGGCGAAACGGTGGTGGGTCAGGTGATAGGGGCGATAGGCCTTCAGGCTGGCGCCGATCGGCACGGCGCACAGCCAGTGGCCCAGGACATCGTTCAGGCGGGGCGACTTGGACAGGCCGCCGTGCGCGGCCTCGTGCATCAATATGGCCAGTCCCAGCTGGCGCGTGCCGACGATCATGACGCACAGCGGGATCAGCCAGGGGATCAGCACGCCCGCGATCACCGCCAGCGCGATCACCGCCCAGCAATGCACGACCAGCAGCGGCCCGGCCCAGGCCGACCGGGTCTGGAACGGCGCCCATCCCTCGGGCGTGAACAGGGCCGATGGGGCGATGCGCGGGGCGGCGGACATGCGCTGAGTTTAGCCCCTGAAGCGCGTCTGGAAAAGCAACGGATCAATGTGGGGCAGGCCTGACAAAAAGTCAGGTTGACATGACATTGGGATGATGTCAGGTTGTCCTTACAAAAGGAGAGCCAAGATGTTTGCTGCCTGGAAAGACGGAACGCCCGCGCACCGACGCTATATCCTCCGCACGATGGCGTTTTCCGTGCCCTATGTCGCGATCTGCGTATCGATGATGACGACGGACGCGTTCGATCAGGTCGTGGGCACGCCGGCGGCGTGGGGGCTGGCGGCGGTGCTGTCGGCGCCGGTGATCGGCCAGATCTGGGCGACCCTGGCGCTGATGCGCGAGAGCGACGAGTTCGTGCGCGGCGTGACCGCCAAACAGTTCATCGTGGCGGCGGGCCTGGCGATGGCCGTGGCGACGTTCTGGGGCTTTGGCGAGAGTTTCGCCGGGGCGCCGCATATGCAGACCTGGCTGATCGTGCCTTTGTTCTGGGCGATGTACGGCGTGGTTTCGTCCTTCATAAAGACCAGCCGATGAAGAACCGTCTGAAGCTTCTGCGGGTCGAGCGTGGCTGGACTCAGGAACAGATGGGACAGGCGCTGGGGGTGTCGCGCCAGGCGGTGATCGCCCTGGAGACCGAGCGGCACGATCCGTCGCTGGACCTGGCCTACCGCATCGCCGCCGTGTTCGAACGGCCGGTCGAAGAGATATTCGAGAACCCGCACGCGGGCTGACCTGAAAGTCAGAATAACCTTACATTTGGAGAGTTGACGATGATGTACGTCCGTTCGGGCGCGCGCCCGATGCTGCGCGCCCTTTTCCTGGCCTCGGCCGTCGCCCTGACGTCCGGCGCGACGGTCGCTGCAGCGCGAGCGGAGACAGTTGCGGTTGCGCCCTTCGTCTCGGACCGGCTGTCGGTCGAGGTGGTCGGGACGGGGCCTGACGTGATCCTGATCCCTGGTCTGGCGTCCTCGCGCGAGGTGTGGCGGGCGACGGCGGATCGGCTGAAGGCGACACACCGGGTGCATCTGGTGCAACTGGCTGGGTTCGCCGGCGAGCCCTGGACCCATGGCGACGGCGCCTTCGTCCAGCCCGAGGTCGAAGAACTGGCGCGCTACATCCGCGAGGCCGGACTGAACCGGCCGGCGGTGATCGGCCATTCGATGGGCGGTCTGAGCGGCCTGTTGCTGGCGCAGCAGCAGCCGGGTCTGGTGGGGCAGGTGATGACGGTCGATTCCCTGCCCTTCTACAGCGCCATGTTCGGGCCGACCGCGACAGCCGAAAGCGCACGACCGTTCGCGGACCAGGCGGCGGGTATGATCCTGGGGGCGGACGAGGCGAGCTTCCGCACCCAGCAGGAGGCGACGGCGCGGACCTTGTCGCGGACGCCGTCGGAACAGGCGCGGATCGTGGCCTGGTCGATGGCGACCGACCGGCACGCGATGGCCTCGGCGATAAAGGATGTGATGACCACCGACGCGCGGCCGGGGCTGGCGGCCATGACGACGCCTGTGACGGCGCTGTACGCCGCCGATGCGGACGGCGGCCCGCCGGCGGCGCTGGCCGACGGGATGTGGGGGCGGGAGTATGCGGCTTTGCCGGGCGTGACGCTGATCCGGGTCGATGGATCGCGGCACTTCATCATGGCGGACCAGCCCGAGCGGTTCGCCGAACTGGTGGATGCGTTCTTGGCGGAGTGATGCAGATCCTCCCCCGAGCAGCGCAGCGAAACGGGGAGGGGGACCGCGCCCCCGGGTCTCGCCTCCGGCGAGCCCGAAGACAGGCTCCGCGGGGTGGAGGGGGCGAGAACCGCACGAATCTGAAATGGGGAGGTCGGCGATGCGTCCGCCCCCTCCACCCCTTCGGGGTCCCCCTCCCCCGCAGGCGGGGGAGGATTTCCAAGCCTCAGCCGTTCTTCGGCGTCACGTCGCCCGCCTGAGCGGGGGCGCCGTCGAACTGGTCGGCGTAGGCGGGGTTGAGCAACGCGCGGAAGGTGGATTGCGGCAGGGCGATCCAGTAGGGACCGTCCGAATAGGGGCCGATCTGATACGGTCCCATCAGGAAGGTGACGCCTCCCGCCTTGCCCGGCATCGTGCCCGGCGTCAGGACGAACGGGGTCGAGACGGCCTTGGGGCAGGTCCACATCTTGCCGTCCAGGGTCGCGGTCTCCGATCCCGGCGAGCGGGCCTGTTTGGCGGCGTTGGCGGCGGCGCACAGGGCCTTGTCCAGCACCGACAGGTCCGCGCCCGGCCGGAACAGGTCGGCGAAGCCCAGCCGCTTTTTGGTCGTCTTGTCCCAGATCACCGAGGCGAAGCTGGTGTTGGGGTGGGCGCCGCCGGTGAACTCGAAATCGGTGCGGGCCAGGCTGACCAGTTTGGGGGTCTCCGCTCCTGGAGCAAAGGCGATGGTCTTTTCGTAGGGGTTGGGGCCGCCGCCCGCCTCGCTGAGATCGGCCTGGGCGCCTTCCTCGAACTGCTTCAGATCGCGCACCATGTCGGCATAGAGGGCGGCGTGCAGGGCTGGCGTGGTCTTGACCGTCTGGGGCAGGGTCAGTTTGACGGTGGCGTAGGGGGTCTTGCTGTCATAGCCGACCGGGGTGTTGGACACAGGCGCGGCGGCGGCGGGCGGCGCCTTGGCCTGGGCCGGGGCCTTGTCCTCGCTGCGCTGGCAGGCGGCCAAGGTCGCGGCGACGGCGACGGACAGCAACAGGAGGCGGGCGGGGTGGGGCATGAAAGGCTCCTTCATCAAACCAGGGATCCGAGCGCGATGGCGGCCAGCAGGACGAAGCCGGCCTCGCGATTGGACTTGAACAGTTTCAGCGCCAGGGCGCCGTCGTTGCGGTCGAGCCGCGCGACCTGACGCGCCAGATGGGCGGCGTAGGCGATCAGGCCCAGCCAGAACAGCGGACCCAGGCCGGCGGCGAGGCCGGTCAGGGCGGCCATGACTGCCGTCAGGACATAGAAGATCGCCACGCCGGGCCGCACGGCCGAGGCCAGGCGGCGGGCCGAGGACTTCACGCCGATCATGGCGTCGTCCTCGATGTCCTGAAGCGCGTAGATGGTGTCGTAGCCCAGGGTCCAGAAGACGCCGCCGATCCATAACAGGACGGCAGGGATATAGGCCTGCCAGGCCAGGGCGACGGCATGGCCGCTGTCGCTGCTCGGGGACCAGAGGAAAGGGCGGAACTCGCCGGCGATGTGGGGGGGCAGCAGAAGGGCTGCGGCCGCCAGCGGCAGGGCGGCGGCGAACCCCATCAGGGCGCCCCAGTTGAAGGTCAGGCCCAGCCAGGCCTGGGGCCACCAGGTGATCCGCTTCATGAAGGGATAGGCGGCCACCAGCGCCAGCGAGCCGACGCCCAGCAGGATGGCCACGGTCGGCAGGGTCAGCAGGATCGTCAGGCTGATCAGGCTGCACGCCACCACGAAGGCCCAGGCCTGTTTCACGGTGATGCGGCCAGACGGAATGGGGCGCTGGGCGGTTCGGGCGACCTGGGCGTCGAAGTCGCGATCGACGATGTCGTTGAAGGCGCAGCCCGCCGCCCGCATCAGACAGGCGCCGACAGCGAAGCCGACGAACAGCCACAGGTCATAGAGGCCGGGCGGTTGCCGATACTGCGCCAGCGCCAGGGCGATCCCCTGCCAGCCGGGCAGCAGCAGCAGCCAGATGCCGATGGGCCGGTCGAACCGCCCCAGCTTCAGCCAGGGCTTCAGCCCCTCCGGCGCATGGCGGTCCACCCAGTTGGCGCCGGCGTCGGGAAGGGGGGCGAAAGTCATGCGGGTGACTTAGCGGGAATGGGGCGGGGGGTGAAGGCGTGGCCCCTTCTTTCGTCATCCTCCGGCGCGAAGCGACCGGGGGACCCAGCGGCGCGCGAGAGCGCGAACCTGTCGAGAGTTCGCCGTTTGACGGCGGTGCGATGGACGCATCGCCTTCGGCGCCGCTGGGTCCCCCGGTCTGCGCCGCAAGCGGCTTGCCGGAGGATGACGAAAAGAAAAAGGGGGCTGGATGGGTCCAGCCCCCTTTCCGTTCGACGGCTTTACGTCGATCAGTCCTGATAGACCTCGCCGGAGCCGGTGACGGTGCTGTTCACATTGGCGGCGCGGGTGGCCAGGGCGACGTCGCCGGAGCCGGCGATGACGACCTTGACCTGGCCCGTCGGGGCGATGCGGGCGTCGCCGGAGCCGGCGATATCCACCGAGGCGTCGCGGGTGGTCAGGTCGCCCAGGGAGGCGTCGCCCGAGCCTGCGATCTCCACCTTCAGGTCGTCGGTGCGACCCGAGGCCGTGACCTCGGCCGAGCCGGCGATGTCTACCGTCAGCGACGGCTGGTCATAGGCGTTGATCAGCAGGTCTCCCGAACCGTTGGCGTTGAAGCGGTTCACCTTGGGGGCGGTGATCACGACCCTCAGCTCGTCGCGCTCGGAGCGGGCGGTGAAGTTGCCGCTGTCCCAGCCGAACACGACCCGCTCGTCGCCGTCGCCCAGGTCCAGCCGGCCATCGACCAGGCGGACCCGGTCGGTCAGCCCCTTGGGCCCGGTGATGACGACGGTGTTCGCGTCGCCCTGGATGTATTCGACGTCGATGCTGGAATCGATGGTCAGGCTCTCGCCGCCGGTCCAGGGGAGGGTGCGAGTGGTGAGGGGGCCGAGGTCGTCGGTCCCGCCGCCTTTGACCCGCTCGAAGCGGACGCTCTCGCCGTTGTCGTCCTTGAAGGTCCAGGCCCAGCCGTGGCGCTGGAGGTCGTGGCCGCCGATGGCGACGGCGCCGCCGACGGTGACCAGGCACAGCACCAGGGCGGCGCCGGCGATGATGAACAGGGTGCGGATCATGCCGAAACTCCCGAGGTCGAGGTGGATTGGACGGGCGAGGACTCCAGCGCCGGCTTCAGCAGGCGATAGTGCAGGCGGGCGAACCAGACGATCCCGTTGACCAGCCAGATGGTGAAGATGGCCAGCAGGGCGCCGATGAAGACGGAGCCGGCCATCAGGCCCAGACCCATCAGGATCGCCGCGAACGGGCCGCCGGGGAAGCCGGCGAAGGGTCCGGCGACCATGATCACGCCGCCGCAGATGAACAGGGCGATGGCGGCGATGAAGAAGCCGAACACGGTCCCGACCACGCCCATCAGCAGGGGCAGCAGGATCAGGATGTCGAGCGCCCCCAGACCCAGGACCGCGAAGACGGCGGCGGCGGCGGCGGAGGGGTTCTTCTCCTGATGCCAGCGCTGGATGCCGGCTTCGGCCTTCAGCTCGCGGGCCAGGCGGATCGGATCGCCCAGAGCGGTCGCGACCTCGGCCTCGGTTCGGCCGGCGGCGATGCCGTCGTCGAAATGGGTCTGATAGTCGGCGATGATGTCGTTGGCGGTCGCGGTCGGCAGGCCGACGAGGCCTTCCTTCAGACGATCGATGAACTCGGCGCGCGTCATTTGGCGGCTCCCTGATCGGCGTCGTTCGCCACGACGGCGTCGACGGCCTTGGTGAAGGCGGACCATTCGGCGGTTTGGGCGGCGAGGGCCCCCCGGCCCGCTTCGGTCAGTCGATAGTATTTGCGTGAAGGTCCGGCCGAGGATTCGACCAGATAGGTCTCCACCTGTCCGTCGGACTGCATGCGGCGCATCAGGGGGTAGATGGTTCCTTCCCCCATATCGATCGCGTCCGACAGGCGGCTGGCGATCTCGTAGGCGTAGCTGTCCGCCCGGTTCAGAAGCGCCAGGACGCACAGTCCAAGCACTCCTTTCTTCAGCTGTATCTCGATGGTTTCAGGCACCTCGGCTCTCCTGTTGATGTCCATTGACTACGGCAAGGTATCTGTTGATGCAAGGTAGCTGGCGAAACATGACAGCGATTTAATCGAGGCCTGTTGACGGCGGCTTTGCGGCCTCTGTGGCGTTGATCGCTTGGCAAGCGGAAAGCGATCCGATAGGTGACCGACATCGCCGGGCGTGGGAATCGCGCCAGCGTGATCTCTTGCGAGCCATTCGCAAGTATCTGCTGCAAAACGGTTTTATGGGGAAGTCTCGTATGGGGATGGGCAAGCGAGCCCTAGGGACGCTCAAAGGGGCTTCGGCTTCTGCGTCTTCGATCGTTCTGGGCGCCGGACTGGCGATGTTCGCCGCGTCGCCGACGTGGGCGCAGGACCTGATGGGCCAGCCGACGCCGGGCGGCATCGGCTTGCAGCCGGCCGCGTCGCCGCTGAAGCACGATGCGCACTTCTTCCACGACGTGATCCTGATGCCGATCATCACGGCCATCACCCTGCTGGTGCTGGGCCTGCTGGCCTGGATCGTGTTCCGCTACAACAAGAAGTCCAATCCGACGCCCGCGCGCTGGAGCCACAACACCACGGTCGAGATCATCTGGACCGTGCTGCCGGTGGTGATCCTGGTCTTCATCTCCCTGTTCTCGTTCCGCCTGCTGTTCGCCTATCACGACATGCCCACGCCGGACGTGACGGTGAAGGTGACCGGCAACCAGTGGAACTGGGCCTATGAGTACCCTGACCAGGGCGTCGCCGAATACATCTCCAACATGCTCCCGGAAGAGGAAGCCAAGGCCAAGGGCGTGCCCTATCGCCTGGCCGCGACCGAGCCGATGGTCGTGCCGGTCGGCAAGACCGTGCAACTGGTCATCACCGCCTCCGACGTCATCCACGCCGTGGCCCTGCCGGCGTTCGGCCTGAAGACCGACGCCGTCCCAGGCCGCATCAACACCACCTGGTTCAAGGCCGAGCGCACCGGCGTCTTCTATGGCCAGTGCTCGGAACTGTGCGGCGTCGACCACGCCTTCATGCCGCTGGAGATCCGGGTCGTGACCCAGGCCCAGTTCGAACAGTGGATCGCCTCCAAGGGCGGTTCGATGACCCCCAAGGTCGCCGAGCCCGCACCGGCCGCCGCTCCGGCAGTCACTCCGGCCGTCGGGGCGCCCGCCGCCGGTGAAGCCGCCGAGGCCGCTCCGGCCGCCGCACCCGTCGGCGCTGCCGCCGACCAACCCGTTCCCGCCGCGGCGCCCGCCGCGCCGGCCGCCCAGTAAGAGGCGAACAGACATATGGCTGACGCTACCGTAACCCGCGACGCGACCGACCTCGGTCACGCTCACGACCACCATCACCACGACGACCACAAGGTGGGCTTCTTCACCCGCTGGTTCCTGTCCACCAATCACAAGGACATCGGCACTCTGTACCTGATGTTCGCCATCATGGCGGGCATCGTGGGCGGCGCCCTATCGGGCCTGATCCGCTGGGAACTGGCCGAGCCGGGCATCCAGATCTTCCGCGAAGGCTCGTCGATCCAGCTGCTGGGTCTCGTCGAGCAGTCCAAGCACGGCTACAACGCCGTGGTCACGGCCCACGCCCTGATCATGATCTTCTTCATGGTCATGCCCGCCATGATCGGCGGCTTCGGCAACTGGTTCGTGCCGATCATGATCGGCGCGCCGGACATGGCCTTCCCGCGCATGAACAACATCTCGTTCTGGCTGCTGGTCGCGGCCTGGTGTCTGTTGATCCTGTCGATGTTCGTCGACGGGGGGCCGGGCAAGGGCTTCGGCGGGGGCTGGACGGCCTATCCGCCGCTGTCGACCACGGGCCACGTGGGGCCGGCCTTCGACCTGGCGATCTTCGCCCTGCACGTCGCGGGCGCCAGCTCGATCCTGGGCGCGATCAACTTCATCACCACCATCCTGAACATGCGCGCGCCGGGCATGACGATCCACCGGATGCCGCTGTTCGCCTGGTCGGTGCTGATCACCGCCTTCCTGCTGCTGCTGAGCCTGCCCGTCCTGGCCGGCGCCATCACCATGCTGCTGACGGACCGCAACTTCGGCACCCACTTCTTCGATCCCGCCGGAGGCGGCGATCCGGTCATGTACCAGCACCTGTTCTGGTTCTTCGGCCACCCGGAAGTGTACATCCTGATCCTGCCGGGCTTCGGCATCATCAGCCACATCGTCTCGACCTTCAGCCGCAAGCCCGTGTTCGGCTATCTGGCCATGGCCTACGCCATGGTGGCCATCGGCTTCGTCGGCTTCATCGTGTGGGCGCACCACATGTACACGGTCGGCATGAGCATCAATCTGCGCGCCTATTTCATCGCCGCCACCATGATCATCGCGGTGCCGACGGGCGTGAAGATCTTCAGCTGGATCGCCACCATGTGGGGCGGTTCCATCAGCTTCAAGACGCCCATGCTGTGGGCCATCGGCTTCATCTTCCTGTTCACCGTCGGCGGCGTGACCGGCGTGGTCCTGTCCAACGCGGGCATCGATTACAGCCTGCACGACACCTATTACGTGGTGGCCCACTTCCACTACGTCCTGTCGCTGGGCGCCGTCTTCGCCATCTTCGCGGGCTTCTACTACTGGTTCGAGAAGATGTTCGGCGTGAAGTACAACGAGTTCCTGGGCGCGACACACTTCTGGATCATGTTCGTGGGCGTGAACCTGGTGTTCTTCCCGCAGCACTTCCTGGGTCTGCAGGGCATGCCGCGTCGCTATATCGACTATCCCGAGGCCTTCACCCTGTGGAACCACGTGTCGTCGATCGGCTATGTGATCACGGCCTTCGGCGTGCTGGTCTTCCTGATCATGCTGGCCGAGGCGGCGATCCGTCGTCGTCCGGGCGTCGCCAACCCGTGGGGCGAAGGCGCCACGACCCTGGAGTGGACCCTGTCCTCGCCGCCGCCGACGCACCAGTTCAACGAACTGCCGGTGATCAAGGCGGAAGAGCACTGATCCCTTTCCTGCCTATCTGAAACAGCGGGCCGCTCTTTCCATCGGGAAGGGGCGGCCTTCTGCTTTTGGGTGTGCTATGCGGCGCGCACAGATGACTGACGTTCAAACCCAACCCGCCATCTCGACCGCCCAGCCGGAGGATTTCTTCCAGCTGTTGAAGCCACGCGTGATGTCGCTGGTGGTGTTCACCGCCGCGACCGGCCTGGTGGTGGCGCCGGGGTCGATCAATCCGCTGGTGGCGGCCATCGCCGTGCTGTGCATCGCCGTGGGCGCGGGCGCGGCCGGCGCGCTGAACATGGCGCTGGAAGGCGAGACCGACGCCTTGATGCGGCGCACGCGCGGCCGGCCGGTGGCGGCGGGACGGGTCAAGAAGAATGACGCCATGGCGTTCGGCGTCATCCTGAGCCTGTTCTCGGTCATGCTGCTGGGCATGAATGCGAACTGGCTGGCGGCCGGTCTGCTGGCCATGACCATCGTCTACTACGCCGGCTTCTACACCCTGCTGTTGAAGCGTCGGACGCCCCAGAACATCGTCATCGGCGGGGCGGCGGGCGCCTTTCCGCCGGTGATCGGCTGGGCGGCGGCGACGGGCCAGGCGCCGTGGCAGGCCTGGCTGCTGTTCGCCATCATCTTCCTGTGGACCCCGCCGCACAGCTGGGCGCTGGCGCTGTATTCGGCCGGCGACTACGCCAAGGCCGGCATCCCGATGATGCCGGTGGCGAAGGGCGCGAAGTCCACGCGGTTGCAGATCCTGCTCTACACCCTGGTCTTCGTGCCGGTCGCCATCGCTCCGGCCTTCGTGGGTCTGGGCGGGCTGATCTATCTGGTCGTGTCGGTCGCCGGCGGCCTGGGCTTCCTGGGTCTGGCGCTTCGTCTTTATCGGTCCCGCGCGGGCGATGAACCCGACAAGGCCGAGGCCGTGGGACGCGAGGCCGCATTGTATGATGTGCGCGCCCAGGCCAAACCGGCGCGAGACCTGTTCGCCTTTTCCATCCTCTATCTGATGGCCCTGTTCTCGGCCCTTCTGGTCGAGGCCTTGTCCGGTCTGGGAGCGTAAACCATGCGTCTGACGCCTGAGGAACTTCGCGCGCGCAAGCGTCGCAACGTCTGGATCGCGGCGGCCCTGGTCGCCTTCATCGTGCTGGTGTTCGGCACCACCGTCCTGCGGCTGCAGCAGAATCAGGCGAGCGAGCGGGCGCTGCTGGAGGCGGCGACGGGGACCACGGCGCAATGAACGCGAACCGCAAGAACCTGATCGCCATCGTCTGCGTCTTCGGCGTGATGGGGATGACCGGGGCGGCGTTCGCGGCGGTGCCGCTGTACCGGATGTTCTGCCAGGTCACCGGCTTCGGCGGCACGACTATGAAGGCGGACAAGGCCTCGGACATCGTGCTGGACGAGACGGTGCTGGTGCGGTTCGACACCAATGTCCGCGGCCTGCCGATGACGTTCAAGGCCGAACAATCGACGCAGCGCGTGCGGATCGGCGAGACGGGCCTGGCCTATTTCGACGTGACCAATACCTCGGACAAGCCGATCCAGGTGCGGGCCAGCTACAACGTCTCGCCCGAACAGACGGGGCCGTATTTCCAGAAGCTGCAATGCTTCTGCTTCACCGACCAGACGCTGGCGGCCGGCGAGACGCGCCAGTTCCCGATGCAGTATTTCATCGCCCCCGAACTGGCCACCGACCGCGAGGCCAAGGGCGCGCGCGACATCACCCTGAGCTACACCTTCTATCCGTCCGTGGACGCGCCTAAAGCGTGAGCAAGCCCGGCGTGGACTTTCCCGGCGTCGGCTGCGGGCTGGTGATCCAGCGCGCCGACGGGCGGGTGCTGCTGTGCAAGCGGCTCAAGGCGCCCGAGGCCGGGTTCTGGAACATCGTCGGCGGCAAGGTCGACCTGATGGAGCCGTCCGCTAAGGCCGCCCGCCGCGAGGCCGAGGAGGAGAGCGGGCTCAAGATCGGCGCCGTCGACTTCCTGTGCGTAGCCGAAGAGGTCATTCCCGCCGACGGCCAGCACTGGGTGTCGCTGATCTATATCACGCGCGACTTCACCGGCGAGGCGACGCTGACCGAACCGGACAAGCTGTCGGAGATCGGCTGGTTCGACCTCGACGACCTGCCCCAGCCACTGTCGGCGTTTTCGGCCAAGGCGTTCGCGGCGTTGAAGGCGCAATAATCACCGCCGTCACCCTCGGGCTTGTCCCGAAGGACCACCGTTGATCTGTCTCGGCGTCGCCGCTGGATCGCCGCTCGTGACCCATCTGTTCGCTTAAGATCGCATCCGGCGTGGGCCCTCGGGACAAGCCCGAGGGTGACGGAGGAGGGGAGGGTCCGTTTGCGTCGGCGCGCGTTCCGTTCCAGCGTGCGGTCTTGCACGGCGAACTGACGGAGACGGGATTTGCGCGGTCTGGACTTCACCAACTGGCACAGTCTGCTGCTCACCCTGCTGGGGCTGGCGCTGGTCACCCTGATCGGCATGGGCATCCGGCTGGTGATGATGTTCACCATCCAGCAGCGGCGCGAGCGGATGAACCGCCAGATCAACGAGCGGCTGAAGACGCTGATCGCGGCCTACAAGGTGCTGGGCGGGTCTTTCACCGGCGATCTGACCGTCGATCCGACGCACAAGCGCGACCTGAGCCGTCGAAATGCGTCGGACGGGGAAGCGGGGCTGGATCTGAGCGCCGAGACGGCGGCGGGATCCGACCGCACGCGGCGCATCCGCGATGCGGTGGAGGCCTGTCTGGCCGATATCATCCTGCTGGGGACTGAGGATCAGGTGCGACTGGCGCAGCAGGCGGCGCGCGAACTGGTCGCCGGGCGGCCGGTGCGCACGCATGAGCTGGTGGTCTCGCTGCGGGACTTCATCCGCCAGGCGTTGGACCTGGCGCCGGTTCCGACCGGGGCGGACATCCCCCTGCAGGGCCCGACGCGACCGTCTTCGAGCGGGGGCCGGGGCGGCGGGACTGGCGGAGGGGGAGGCGGCGGCGGTGGCGGCATGGGGGGCGGCATGGGCGGAGGAATGGGCATGGGCGGCGGCACGGGTTCGGGCGTCGACGATCCCGCCGATCCGCCGTCGCGCAAGGCCTGAACCCCGTTCGCGACCCTGAACAAGGCCGAAACACGGCGTGGCTCTGGCGTCGGACAAATGGGGACGCTATAGCCGCTATAACAACCGACTCTGGCCGACGAAGAGACGCGATACATGGCTGACGCCCACGCCACTCCGCAGCACGACTACCACCTGGTGCCGCCCAGCCCCTGGCCGCTGCTGTCGTCCGTTGCGGCGACCATCATGTTCATCGGCGCGGTGATCTGGATGAAGGGTCTGGCCCCGGCCGAGAACGGTCCGATCGCCGCCAACTTCCTGGCCGAGGGCAAGTCTGGCGTCTTCTTCGCCGGTCTGGCCGGCGTGCTGATCTCGGCCTTCGGCTGGTGGGCCGACGTGATCAAGGAATCCAAGGCGGGCGATCATACGCCGGTCGTGTCCATCGGCCTGCGTTACGGCATGATCCTGTTCATCGCGTCGGAGGTGATGTTCTTCGTCGCCTTCTTCTGGATGTTCTTCGACATGGCCCTGTTCCATGAATCACGGGCGCTGACGCCGGAAGTCGGCACCTGGGCCGACACCGCCAAGGCCTGGTCCACCTGGCCGCCCAAGGGCGTCGAGGTCCTGAGCCCCTGGCAGCTGCCGCTGCTGAACACCGTGACCCTGCTGCTGAGCGGCTGCACCGTCACCTGGGCGCACCACGCGATCCAGGTCGGCGACCGCAAGGGCGCCAAGATCGCCCTGGGCATCACCGTGGCGCTGGGCGTGATCTTCACCTGCGTTCAGGCCTATGAGTATCACCACATCCTGCACGAGCACCTGTTCTTCAACGAAGAGGCCGTGAACTCGGGCCTGTATGGTTCGATCTTCTTCATGGCGACGGGCTTCCACGGCTTCCACGTCCTGATCGGCACCATCTTCCTGGCGGTCTGCCTGATCCGTTTGCTGGCCGGCGACTTCACCCCGCAGAAGCATTTCGGCTTCGAGGCGGCGGCCTGGTACTGGCACTTCGTGGACGTGGTCTGGCTGTTCCTGTTCGCCTTCGTCTATGTCGTCTTCGGTTGATCCAAGACGGTCCTGAAGACCTTGAGGCGGCGCGGGACGAGGGATCGTCCCGCGCCGTCGTCGTTTCCGACACGCCGGTTCGCGCGGCCCTGCGCGGGCGCTGTCCGCGGTGCGGGCAGGGCGCGCTGTTTGCGGGCTTTCTGAAGGTGGCGCCGGCCTGCGAGGCGTGCGGCCTGGATTACACGACCATCCAGACGGGCGACGGCCCGGCCAGCTTCATCATGCAGATCGCGGGCTTTATCGTCGGGTTCTCGGCCCTGTTCGTCGAGATCAAATACCATCCGCCCATGTGGCTGCATCTGATCGTCTGGCTGCCTTTGGTCGTCGCCCTGTCGCTGGCCTTGATGCGGCCGGGACGGGGGCTGATGATCGGGCTGCAATACCGGAACCAGCGATGAAGCGTTTTCCCTGGATACTGACCGTGCTGACGGTCCTGGCCCTGATCCTGCTGATCGGCCTGGGCGTGTGGCAGGTCGAGCGGCTGAAATGGAAGGAAGGCCTGATCGCGGCGGCCGATGCGGCGGCGTCCAAACCGCCCGCGCCGCTGGATCAGGTCTTGAGTGAAGGCGATCTGGAGTTCCGCAAGGCGCTGATGGTCTGTCCGGGCCTGGCCAGCGCGCCCTTCATCGAGCTTCAGTCCATTCATGACGGGGAGGCCGGCGTGAGGCTGATCTCGGCATGCAAACCGGCGGGGGCGGATTTCAGCCTGCTGATCGACCGGGGCTTCGTCGGCGACGGGGTGACCGAGCGGCCGCGCGTGGTCGAGACCACCCTGCCGCTGGTGATGGTCGGGGAGTTCCGCACCTTCGATAAGCCGGGCGCCATGAGCCCCGCCCCGAGGGACGGCCGCTTCTACGCCCGCGACACCGCAGCCATGGCCAAGGCGCTGAACGTCACGGGGCCGGTGCGGCCGGAAGCCGTGTTCGCCGTGACCGCCGTCAATCCCGAGTTCCCGGCCCTGAGGCCGTCCGCGCCGCCTGCGGCCTTTTCGAACAACCATCTGGGCTATGCGATGACATGGTTCGGACTGGCGATCGCGCTGGTGGGCTTCTATGTGGCCCTGCTTCGGCGCCGAACCAAGAAAGACATCTCCTGACCGCTTCCCTGCACACCCTGTCCAACGGCGTTCGCGTCATCTGCGACCCCATGCCGGGGCTCAAGACTTTAGCCGTCGTCGTCACCGTCAAGGGCGGGGCGCGGTGGGAGGCGGAGGATCGCTCCGGCTGGTCGCACCTGCTGGAACATCTGGTGTTCAAAGGCGCCGGCGATATGGCCGCGCGCGAGATCGTCGAACGGATCGAGGCCGAGGGCGGCACGATCAACGCCTCCACCGGATACGAGCGGACCAGTTTCGAGGTGCGTGGGCTGGACGGCTCGCTGCCGCTGGCGATGCAGGTTCTGTCGGATCTGGTGTTCCGGCCGACGCTGGACCCCGCCGAGATCGAGCGTGAAAAGGACGTGGTGGCCCAGGAGATCGCCGAGGCCTTCGACACGCCCGACGACCATGTGTTCGAGATGGTCCAGACGCGCGCCTTCACCGGCCAGCCGCTGGGTCGGCCGATCCTGGGCTCCATCGCCAGCCTGAAGCCGGCGGACAAGGCGACGGTCGAAGCCTGGCGCGCACGGCTGTATTCGCCCGACCGGATGGTGGTGTCGGTGTCGGGGGCGGTGGACGAAACCGAACTGCTGGCCTTGGCCGAGCGCTGGTTCGGCGATGCGGTCGCGACCCCTGTCGAGACGCCCGCGCCGGCGGCCTTCGTCGGCGGTCATGCCAAGCTGACGCGCAAGATCGAACAGGCCAATCTGGTGTTCCAACTGCCGGCCCTGTCGGCGACCGACCCGGCCCTGTCGTCGATGCGGCTGTTCGGCGAGATCCTGGGCGGGGGCATGGCCTCGCGCCTGTTCCAGAGCGCGCGCGAGGAACGGGGTCTGGCCTACGCCATCGACGCCTATCAGGAGCCGTATGAGGATACGGGGGTGCTGGGCATCTACGCCGGGGCGGCGGCGGATCGGGCGAAGGAACTGGCCGAGGTCGCGGCGGCCGAGGTGCGGGCCATGGCCGAGACCGGCCCGACCGAAAAGGAACTGTCGCGAGCCAAGGCGGTGATGAAGGCGGGCCTGTGGATGTCGGACGAAAACCCGATGAGCCGGGCGGGCCGCAACGCCGCCCAGACCCTGATCTTCGGCGCGCCGCGTTCCAGCCTGTCGATGACCGAACAGCTGGAAGTCCAGACGGTCGCGGACGTGCGGGCGGTCGGCGGACGGCTGCTGGTGTCCGGCCAGGCGGCCAGCGCCGTGCTGGGGCCGAAGTCGGCGGGACCGGCGGGCGAGGCGTTCGCGACGGCCTTGTTCAAGGGGTAGGCTGCGCCGATCGCTTGATACAGGCTCCACCACCGCGACACGTCGCGTTAGGCGGATGCCTTGATGGCGGAACTCGCTGAGGTTCCCGCTCTTCTTTAAAAGGTCTAGGTCAGACCTGACCGACTGCACCTGTTTGCGGCCTGATCGGGGCGCCCTGTCTACGTCTTTCCGCGCAGAGGTGGACGCGCCGGGTCTGGCGTGCTGCTCTTGCGCTCGTGACTTCCCAGACGAATCCGCACCGCAACCACACCATGAGCGACATCGCGCGCCTCGCCGGCGTTTCGCCGATGACGGTGTCGCGCGTTGTGAACGGCGATGCGCGGGTGCGTGAGGCGACGCGAGAGAAGGTCGAGAAGGTCATTCGCGAGACGGGCTATGTGCCGGATCCCGCCGCGCGGATCCTGGCGCGGGCAGGGGGCGGGCGGATAGGGCTGCTCTACGCCAACCCGTCGAACGCCTATCTGGCCGAGGTGCTGTCGGGCGCGCTGGAGGGGGCGCGGTCGGTGGGGCTGCTGCTGCTGATCGAGCCGTCGCGGGCCGGGGCGCCGGACGAGGAGCGCGAGGCGGTTCGGCGGCTGGCGGCCGGCGGGGCGCAGGGCGTGATCGTGCCGCCGCCGCTGGGCGAATCCGACGCAACGTTGGACGCCATCGCCAAAACCGGCATGAAGGCTGTGGTTCTGGCTGCGCCCGCGCTGCGCGACGGCCTGATCTCCCTGCGGGTGGACGACTACGGGGCGGCGCATGAGATGATGCGCCACCTTCTGGATCTGGGCCATCGCGGCGTCGGCTTCGTCGAGGGCCGTCGCGACCAGAGCGCCACCCCGGATCGCCGCCACGGCGCCCAGGTCGCCGTCGACGCGGTGACGGGCGCGACGATGTGGGCCGAAGCGGGGGACTTCACCTATCGCTCCGGATTCGAGGCAGGCCAGAGGCTCCTGGCGCGCACGCCCCGGCCGACCGCCATCTTCGCCAGCAATGACGACATGGCGGCGGGTGTCCTGGCCGCCGTTCACGCCGCGGGCCTGTCGACGCCGGGCGACATCTCCGTGGCGGGTTTCGACGATACCTATCTGGCCGCCAGCGTCTGGCCGACCCTGACCACAATCCGCCAGCCCGTCGCCGAAATGGCCCGCGCCGCCGCCGTCATCCTGGGACGGGGCGGGGAGGAAGACGGCCCGGTTCCTCACGAATTCATCGCCCGCGAAAGCACCGCCTCGCCCAGCGATTGACATCCGCCTCCCGCTAAAAGATGTTAGCGCTAACACGTCCGAGAACGTGAGGAGGATGATATCTTGTTGCTTGCTGAGTGCCTGCCGGCGGACTGGCGCGACGCGCGCCTGCTTGGACGCGTAATGACCTCGGCCGGGCCGTCGCCTGTGCTGGCGCGCGGCGGGCGGCTGTATGATCTTTCCAGCCATGTCGCCACGACGGCCCAGGCGGTCGCGCTGGACGATCTGGAGACGGCCGGTGTGGACCTGGGGCCGCTGGACGAACTGACCGTCGCCTCGGCCTGGTCGACGCAAGGGCTGCAGTTGCTGTCGCCGCTGGACCTGCAATGTATCAAGGCCTCGGGCGTCACCTTTGCGGTGTCGGCCTTGGAACGGGTGATCGAGGAGCGCGCACGCGGCGACGCCGACGCGGCCAATGCGGTGCGTCAGTCCATCCTCGACCGTATCGGCGGCGACCTGAAGGATTTGCGTCCCGGCTCGGAACAGGCGGAGGCCGTCAAGGCGCAGCTGATCGCCGAGGGCCTGTGGTCGCAATATCTCGAAGTCGCCATCGGCCCCTATGCCGAGATCTTCACCAAGGCGCCGGTGCTGGCCTCGGTCGGCTGGGGCGCTGAGGTCGGGGTGCGGGCGGACTCGGCCTGGAACAACCCCGAGCCGGAGGTCGTCGTTATCTGCGATCCCGCCGGCCGCCCGGTCGGCGCCAGCCTGGGCAACGACGTCAATCTGCGCGACATTGAGGGGCGTTCGGCCCTGCTGTTGGGCAAGGCCAAGGACAACAACGCCTCTGCCTCGGTCGGCCCCTTCATCCGCCTGTTCGACGACGGCTTCGGCATGGACGACGTGCGCTCAGCGACCGTTCGATTGGAAGTCGAGGGGACGGACGGCTTCGTCATGACGGGCGAAAGCTCGATGAGCCTGATCAGCCGCGATCCCGAGGAACTGGTGCGCCAGACCCTGAGCGCGCACCAGTATCCCGACGGCTTCGCCCTGTATCTCGGCACCATGTTTGCGCCCATCGACGACCGCGATGCGCCGGGCAAGGGCTTCACCCACAAGATCGGCGACCGGGTCCGCGTCTCGTCCGAGAAGCTGGGCGTGCTGGAAAACATCGTCGCTGCGTGCGACCAGGCCCCGCCCTGGCGGTTCGGGGTGCTGGAGCTGATGCGCAATCTGGCCGGTCGCGGTTTGCTGGGAGCCGCCGCATGAGCGGCGCAATCTATCCGTCGCTGAAAGGCCGTCTGGTCGTCGTCACCGGCGGAGGTTCGGGCATCGGCGCGGGCTTCACCGAGGCCTTTGCGCGCCAGGGCGCCCGCGTCGTCTTCTTCGACATCGCTGAGGCGGATTCCAAGGCGCTGGAGGCGTCGCTGGCCGAGCTGTCACCGGCCCCGACCTTCCGTCCCTGCGACCTGACCGACATCGTCGCCCTGCAAGGGCGTCTGGCCGATATCGTGGCCGAGCATGGCCCCATCGACGTCCTGATCAACAACGCCGCCAACGACGATCGCCATACCTTAGCCGAGGTCACGCCCGACTATTGGGACGACCGGATCAACGTGAACCTGCGCCACCTCTATTTCGCGGCCCAGTCGGTCGCGCCGGGCATGCGCGAGCAGGGGCGGGGGGTGATCATCAACCTCGGCTCGATCAGCTGGCACCTGGGCCTGCCCGACTTGTCGCTGTACGAGACCGCTAAGGCGGGAATCGAGGGCATGACGCGGGCTCTGGCGCGCGAACTGGGCGGCGACGGCGTGCGCGTCGTCTGCATCGTGCCCGGCAACGTCCAGACGCCGCGTCAGATGAAATGGTACACGCCCGAGGGCGAGGCCGAGATCGTGGCGGCTCAATGTCTGCCCGGCCGGCTCCAGCCCAACGATGTCGCCGCCCTGGGCCTGTTCCTCGCGTCCGACGACGCGCGCCTGATCACGGGTCACGAGTATTTCGTGGACGCCGGCTGGCGATAGGGTTTTCTGAGTTTCACGCCCGCGTCAGACGGGTTTCGGAGGGAATATCGAGATGGCAGGACCGACGGGGGGCACAGGCCCCGATATTGCGGGCGACGACCGCGTCAACATGGCGTTCATCGCCCTGATCGTGGCGGTCGCCACCATCGGCGGCTTCATGTTCGGCTATGATTCCGGCGTCATCAACGGCACCCAGGACGGGCTGGAGGCGGCCTTCAACCTGTCGGCGCTGGGCACCGGTTTCAATGTCGGCGCCATCCTGCTGGGCTGCGCCGTCGGCGCCTTCATCGCAGGTCGTCTGGCGGACGCCATCGGCCGCCGCACGGTGATGCAGATCGCCGCCATCCTGTTCATCATCTCCGCCTTCTGGGCCGGTGCGGCCGATACCTCGGCCCACTTCATCATCGCTCGCTTCATCGGCGGCCTGGGCGTCGGCGCGGCCTCGGTGCTGTCGCCGGCCTATATCTCCGAAGTGACCCCAGCGGCGATCCGCGGCCGACTGTCGTCGGTGCAGCAGATCATGATCATCACCGGCCTGACCGGCGCCTTCGTGGCCAACTACGTCCTGGCGCGCACCGCCGGCGGATCGACCGCCGACTTCTGGCTGGGCTTCCCCGCCTGGCGCTGGATGTTCTGGCTGCAGGTCGTGCCGGCCGCCATCTATCTGCTGGCCCTGCTGGTCATCCCGGAAAGCCCGCGCTTCCTGGTCGCCAAGAACAAGGACGCCCAGGCGCAGGCCGTGCTGTCCAAACTGTTCGGACCCGCCGCCGGCGCACGCAAGGTGAAGGAAATCCGCGCGTCGCTGAGCGCCGATCACAAGCCCAAGTTCGCCGACCTGCTGGACCCGGCGACGAAGAAGGTGCGCCCCATCGTCTGGGCCGGTCTGATCCTGGCCGTGTTCCAGCAACTGGTCGGCATCAACATCGTCTTCTACTACGGCGCCGTGCTGTGGCAGTCGGTCGGCTTTTCCGAGAACGACGCGCTTCAGATCAACATCCTGTCCGGCGTCCTGTCGATCGCGGCCTGTCTGGCGGCCATTTCGGTCATCGACAAGATCGGCCGCAAGCCCCTGCTGCTGATCGGTTCGGCAGGCATGTTCGTGACCCTGGGCACGGTCGCCTGGTGCTTCTCGCGCGCCGCCCTGATCGACGGATCGCTGCATCTGGACGACAACACCGGCCTGATCGCCCTGATCGCGGCCAACGCCTATGTGGTCTTCTTCAACTTCAGCTGGGGCCCGGTCATGTGGGTCATGCTGGGCGAGATGTTCCCCAACCAGATGCGCGGTTCGGCCCTGGCCGTCGCCGGTTTCGCCCAGTGGATCGCCAACTTCGCCATCTCGGTCAGCTTCCCCTGGATGGCGGCGACCTTGGGTCTTGTGATCACCTACGGCTTCTATGCGGTCAGCGCCCTGATCTCCTTCTTCCTGGTCCAGGCCTGGGTGAAGGAGACGCGCGGTCGCGAACTGGAAGACATGACGGGCTGATTTTTCGCCCGTCCATCCCCATCTCCCCGAAACGGGCGGCGCTCCCCCGCCGCCCGTCAGCCTTATGAAAAGGACTTCCCCATGACCGACACGCTTGAACTTTCGCACTGGATTGGCGGCGAGAAGGTCGCGGGTGCGTTCGCCGGCGAGAGCCTGAACCCGTCGGACACGCGCGATGTCGTGGCGCGCACGCCCAAGGGCGGGGCCGCCGAGGTGGATCAGGCCGTCGCTGCGGCCCGCGCCGCCTTCCCCGGCTGGTCCGGCGCCTCGCCGGAAGTGCGCTTCGACGTGCTGGACAAGGCCGGCAGCCTGATCATGGAGCGCGCGGCCCAGATCGGTCGCCTGCTGGCCCGCGAAGAGGGCAAGACCCTGCCCGAGGGCATCGGCGAAACCATGCGCGCCGCCCGCATCCTGAAGTATTTCGCCGGCGAGGCCCTGCGGGTCCACGGCCAGAACCTGCCCTCGACCCGGCCGGGCGTCGAGATCCAGACCTATCGCCAGGCGGTGGGCGTGTTCGGCCTGATCACCCCGTGGAACTTCCCCATCGCCATCCCGGCCTGGAAAATCGCCCCTGCCATCGCCTTCGGCAACACCGTCGTCATCAAGCCCGCAGGCCCGACCCCGGCCACAGCCGAGGCCCTGATCGCGGTCCTGCATGAGGCCGGCCTGCCCAAGGGCGTGGTCAATATGGTGATCGGCGACGGCGACGTGGGCCGCGCCATCGTCGCCCATCCGGGCATCGATGGCATCAGCTTCACCGGCTCGCAAGCCGTGGGCGCCGGCGTGGCCGAGGGCGCGGTCAAGCGCCAGGCGCGGGTCCAGCTGGAGATGGGCGGCAAGAACCCGCTGATCGTGCTGGACGACGCCGACCTGGACCGCGCCGTGGCCATCGCCCTGGACGGCAGCTTCTTCGCCACCGGCCAGCGCTGCACCGCCTCCAGCCGCCTGATCGTTCAGGACGGCATCCACGACCGCTTCGTCGCCGCCTTGGCCGAGAAGGTCGCCGCCCTGCGCGTCGGCGACGCCCTGGATCCCAACACCCAGATGGGCCCGGCCGTCACCGAGGCTCAGCGCGAGACCAGCTACAAATACATCGACATCGCCCGCGAGGCCGGCGGCCGCATCGCTGCCGGCGGCGAGCGCCTGACCTTCGATGCGCCCGGTTGGTACGTCCAGCCGACCCTGATCGCCGACACCGCCGCCGACTCTCGGATCAACAACGAAGAGGTCTTCGGCCCCGTTGCCTCGACCATCCGCGTCGCCAGCTATGAAGAGGCGCTCGCCGTCGCCAATGGCGTCGAGTTCGGCCTGTCGGCCGGCATCGTCACCCAGTCGCTGAAATACGCGCGCGATTTCCAGAAGAACGCCCGCGCAGGCATGACCATGGTCAATCTGGCCACCGCCGGCGTCGACTATCACGTGCCGTTCGGCGGATCGAAGAAGTCCTCCTACGGTTCGCGCGAGCAGGGCTTCGCGGCGGTGGAGTTCTATACACAGATCAAGACCAGCTATTCGGCAGGGTAAGCGATGAGCGAAGTCGAACTAGTCCAGCCAGAATTGGTTTGGGACATCCAGGCGGAGCTGGGCGAAGGCCCCGTCTGGGACGCCGCGCGTGGCGCGGTATGGTTCGTCGACATCAAGGGTCGAAAGCTGCATCGCTACACCCCCGCGACCGGCGAAAAACGGTCGTGGGACACGCCGGACCAGACCGGATTTGCTCTGCCCGCCGAGGACGGTTCGCTGGTCTGCGGCGTGCGCGGCGGGCTGTATCGCTTCGACCCTGATCAGGGCGACTTCTCGCGCTTTCAGCCGGTCGAGGAAGATCGGCCGCAGAACCGGCTGAACGACGGCTTCGTCGCCCCTGACGGGTCGCTGTGGTTCGGGTCGATGGATGACAGCGAACAGGTCGAGACCGGGGCCCTCTATCGGTGGTTCCAAGGCGAGCTGACGCGGCACGACGACGGATACGGCGTTACCAACGGCCCCTGCCTCAGCCCCGACGGCCGCACCCTCTATCACCACGACACGCTGAAGAAGACTGTTCTGGCCTTCGACCATGCGGACGGTGTGATCTCCAACCGGCGCGTCTTCGCCGTGACCGAGGACGGCTATGCCGACGGCCCCAGCATGGATGCGGCGGGCGTGCTTCACGTCGGCCTGTTCAACGGCTGGGGCGTGGCCCGTTACGCCCCGGACGGCACGCGGATCGGCAAGATCGACATGCCGGTCCAGACGGTGACCAAGGCGGCCTTCGGCGGCCCGGATCTGCGCGACCTCTATATGACCACGGCCTGGCTGGGGAACGCCGACAAGCGGGCGGACCAGCCGACCTTGGGCGGGCTCTATTGCACGCGCGTCGAGACGCCCGGCCTGCCGCAGAACCGGATCCGCCTGTGATCCGGCTTGAAGCGGGCGGCTGGCGGGCCACAGTGGCGCCGGAACAGGGCGGGGCGGTGCTCAGCCTGGATTGGCAGGGCCAGCCGGTGTTCCGCCCCACGCCGGACGGCGCGACCGACATTCTGGAGACGGCCTGTTTTCCCTTGGTTCCCTACGCCAACCGCATCGCCGATGGACGCTTCGTCTTCGAGGGGCGTTCGGTCCAGTTGCCGACGCTGGAACGGTTCGCCCCCCACGCCTTGCATGGCGACGGCTGGCTGTTGCCCTGGACGGTCGAGAGCGAGACGGCGAACCGGGTCGAGATGAGCCTGGATTGGCCCGGCGACGCGGACGGATGGCCTTGGCCGTGGCGCGCGCGCCAGATCGTCGAACTGACCGACCAGGGCCTGTCGATCAGCCTTTCGATGACCAACACCGGCGATGCGGTCATGCCCGCCGGTCTCGGCCTGCATCCCTATTTCCACCGATACAGCGACAGCCGACTAACCCTGGTCGCCGACCAAGTCTGGATCACCGACGCGCGCGAGATTCCCGAACGCCTGGCGCCGTCCGCCGATATCTCGGACTGGTCGAACGGTCTGGCCCTGGCCGACACGCCTTTCGTCGATCACGCCTATGCCGGCTGGTCCGGCGAGGCGGTGCTGGACGGCGGCGGTCGCCAGGTGACGCTGACGGCGGATGCGCCCGCCCGCTGGACCCAGATCTACGCCCCGGTCGGCGTCGACTTCTTCTGCGTCGAGCCGGTCACCCACCGCCCGGACGCCCACAACGCCCCGGCCGGAGAATGCAGCGGTCTTCTGCGGCTCCGTCCTGACGACCGGTTGTCGATCGCCATGACTGTGTCGGGCCAGATGACCTAGTGACGCAGGCCAGGCATGAGCAGTTCCGGTTTTCCCGAAGTCTTGTCCTAGAACCCTCCGTCGCCAGTGCATTTGGCCCCGCTCAAGACTGAGCGGGGCCAATCTCACTCTTAGCGTCGTGCGCGGGCTTCCAGTTCGCCGATGCGGCGGCTGAGGTAGGCGGTGTCGTCGGCCGACGGGCTGGTGCGGGTGTAGGCGGCGTCCAGGCGGGCCAGGTCGCCGGCCTCGACACGCACATCGGCGGCCTCGGAGCGGGTGACGGCGCCCGAGCGTTCGGACGCGGTCAGGGTGGTTTCCAGGTTCGTCAGCCGAGCTCGCGCCGTCAGGTTGGCGGCAGGCGGCGTCGTGCCGGTCGGGCCGTCGCCGACACGCAGGTCCAGAGCATCCAGGCGCGCGTCCAGATCGGCGCGTTCGGTGGCGTTGATCGTCCCATCCGCGTTGTAGCGGGTCTCGATCTGGATCAGGGCCTGGTAGTCGGTTTTCAGGCGGGTGGCCTCGGTGCGCGTCAGGCGACGGGCGGTCACGGCGGCGTCAACGCGCGCATTGAAGGCGACGCGCCCCTGGGCGACCGTGTCGGTCTCTTCATAACCCGAAGCACCGGATTGCAGCGTCTGGGTCAGGGCCGTGTAGCGGGCGTTCAGGTCGGCACGCTCTTGGGTATTGATGCCGTCGGCGGCGTAGCGGGTCTCCAGTTCGACCAGGGCCGTATAGTCCGACCGCAACCGCGTCGCGGCCGAGCTGGATACCGAACCCGCCCTCAGGCTGGCGTCCACCTGGGTCGAGAACTGGCTCTGGCCGTCACGCAGCGGGCGTCCACCGCGCAACCAGGCCTGATCCATCACAGACAGGCCGAGCCGATCCCCGAACAACGCGCCGACGACGGCGCCGAGGCGGTCCTGCGTCGTCGAGGGATACTGCGTCTGAGCCCCGGCGGCCCCGGCGGCGAGGGTCAGGGCGGTCGTGGCGACCAGGGCGAGGCGGATATGGGACATGGATGCGGCTTTCGGGCGTCTGTGTAAGGCCACGGTAACGGCGAGCGTCACCGTTAGTTGCCGCCTACGACTCCGATCGCCTAGCCCCGAATGAAGTGCGGCACGAAGCGCGAGGTGTTGCGGGTGATCCGGCCCGTGTCTTCGCGCAGGCTGATCCCCGCCGGCTCCGTCCCGACCACCCACGACCCGACGATGACGTGGTTGCCGTCGAACAGCGGCGGATCGCACAGCGCCTGGCGGATGTAGCGCCCCTCGCCATAGCCGCCGTCCACGACCTCGGCCGCGCTGAGGCCCTGGTCGATCAGTTCGACATTGTCGCCCTCGCGCGAAAACAGCGGCTTGCGGACATAGGAGGATCCCAGCGCGCTCTCGGCCGCATCGCCCTCGAAATAGGATTCCAGCAGGTTGGGGTGGCCCGCATGCCGCTCCCACAACAGGGGCAGGATGGCCTTGTTGGACAGGATGCTTTTCCACGCCGGCTCCAGCACCGTCACGTCTGCGGTGGGCAGGGGAGCGGCGTATTCGTCGCGCAGCATCTGCTCCCACGGATACAGTTTGAACATCGCCTGGATGATCCAGTTCTCGTGGTCCACGAACCGACCGTCGGCGTTCAGGCCGATCTGGTCGATGGCGACGAATTGCGGGTCCAACCCAGCCTGGCGCGCCAGGTCTTCGAGGAAGCGCACCGTCTGGCGGTCCTCGACGAACTCGGCGTCCGAGGCGAAATGGACGAAGCCGCCATTCGGGAAGATGGCCCGGAACCGATCCACCAGCTTTTCGTGCAGGCTGTTGAACTGATCGGCGTTGGCGGGCAGCGCGCCGGCCGCGATCTGATCCTCCAGCCACAGCCACTGGAACACCGCCGTCTCATAGATGCTGGTCGGGGTGTCGGCGTTGTATTCGTAGAGCTTTGCCGGGCCCGTGCCATCATAGGCGAAGTCGAACCGGCCATAGAGGGACGGATCGCCCCGTTTCCAGCTGGCGGCCACATAGTCCCGCATGGTCTCGGGAATATCGAGCTGCTCCATCAGCCGCTCGGACTGAACGGCCTCATTGACCAGCTCCAGGCACAGGCCGTGCAGTTCCTCGGTCGGCGCCTCGATCCCGTCCTCGATCTCGGCCAGCGAGAAGGCGTAGGCCGCCGTCTCGTCCCAATAGGGTTTGCCGTCGGTGTGGCGCCAGGTGAAGCCGAGTTCCTCGGCCTTGGCGTCCCAGTCGGTGCGGGGATCGAAGCGCAGACGCTCCATGGATCAGGCCGGGTCTTTGTCTGGAGCCGACTGCCCGATGCGCGGCGTGACCACGGTCACCTCCGGCTGGCTCAGGCGGGCCAGGACGTCGTCGGCCGACGAATGGCCGGGCAGTATGCCGGCTTCGCGCAGCTTGGCGTCCAGGTCGGCGCCGGTGCGGCGATCCTCCAGCGCCTGGTTGGCGTTCAGCTTCTCTTCCTGGATCGCCTGGCGTTGCTTGATGCGTTGCAGGCTGTCGGCGGCCGAGCCGATGCGCGACTGGGCCCCGGCCGAGTTCAGGGCGACCGAGGTCTGGGCGCGCTGGACGGAATCGTTGACCTTGACGATGTCGATCTCGCGACGAAGCGTCTCGATCTTCTGGTCGGTCGCCGAGATGGCGGTGCGCAGGCGCGTTTCGGCCGTCTTCATGTCCTCGATCAGCGGGCCGCGGCTGGTGATCTCGACCTCCAGCTCGGCGATGCGGCCGGCGACTTCGCGGGCCAGGTCGGTCTTGCCCTGGCTCATGGCCGAGCGGGCCGAGCTTTCGTATTTGGCGATCTGGTCGCGGAAGCTGACCATCTCGTTTTCGGCCATGCGGCGGCGCGCCACCAGGCCGGCCAGGTCGTCGCGCGCCTTGCCTTGAGCATTGTCGGCGTCGCGGATTTCCTGGTCGAGGATCTTCAGCGCATTGGCGTCGACGACGCCCTGGGCCGCGTCATGGGCCGAACCCCGAAACAGGGCGGACAGTTTTCTGAGCATGGACATGGTCGGTCTTCCGGATCAGGCGGCGTCGGCGCCGAAGGTTTCACGCAGTTCGGTGGCGTCGATCGCATTCTCGGCCAGGGTGCGCAGTTCGATGAGGATGGTCTGCAGCGTCGTCTTGCAAGAGAGTTCGCCCATCAGCTCATACACGTCTTCGCCGCCGACGTTGGTGATGGCGAAGTTGGACAGGGGCACCACGCGCTGGGCCTTCAGCAGAAACTCGTTGAAGGCGTGGCGGTCGGCCTGTTCGGCGACGGGCCACAGCAGGACCGAACAGACGATCTGGGCGCCGCCGACGCTCAGATAGACCGGCAGGTCGCCGTATTCATGCATGGTCGCCAGCAGAACGGGCTCGGCGCCCTCGACCACGCGCACGGTCATTTCGCCCTCGCGCAACAGGGCGGAACCGTCCAGCGCCGACTTGATGGCGGGCACGGTCCAGGGGGTCTCGATCACGGCGTCCATGTGGTGGTCGTCTCCAGGGGTGATGGAATGAGAAGTGGGGCGGCGCGCGCGGCCGGCAAGATGGGGGCCGCGGGTGGAATCGGTGACGATGGCGCGAACGGCGGCCTTCACGTCGTCGCGGGCGGCTTCGGGCACCCAGAGCTCCAACTTGACCAGCCCCGCCTCGCGACGCGCCTGTCGCCACGCACGGATGCGATCGTTGGCGGCGGAGGAGGGCGAGGGTGAGGAATTCATGTTTCATGCAACGCGTAACATGAACGCTTGACTTCGCCTAGGGGTCTGGGATCATCGTGATCTGGAAGGGGAACGCATGCTGCTGCCGCGAATGAAGCTGGCCGTGATTTTCGACCGGGCGTTCCACGCCATGGCCGACATGCACTGGCGGATGCTGGCCGGCCTGATCCTCTTTCACGCGATCTCGTCGTGGCTGTTTCTCGCCATCGCACGAGAGACGGAGCTGCACGACCCGCTGACTTTCTTCTACTGGTACGCGACGACGGCCTACACCGTAGGTTATGGCGACATCAGTCCGCAAGGCGTCGGCGGGCGGCTGGTTACGGCCTTGTGGATCTTTCCAGGGGCCATCGCAGCTTTCACCACCGTCGTGGCCAAGGTTCTGGCCGGGATCGGAGACATCTGGCGCATCCGGCGATCCGGCAAGGGAGACTATTCGAAGATGACCGATACGATTCTGCTGGTCGGCTATCACCCCGTCCGGACGCCCAAGATGGTCGAGGAACTGTGTGCGGAGCTGAATCGGTCCCAGACCCTGGTGCTGCTCACGCGGCAGGCGGTGGCGGACGTCGATCCGCGCATTCGCTACGTCCAGACGGAAAGCCTGACCTCGACAACGGGTCTGGCGCGCGCGGGCGCGGCGAACGCCAGCCGCATATTGATCTACGCCAGCACCGACGCGGACACCCTGACCGCGACGTTGGCCGTCTCGGCGATGGCGCCGGACGCCGCGCACATCGTGTGTTTCTTCGATGACGCCGACAGCGCGCGTTTGCTGGCGCAGCATTGTCCTCGGGTCGAGATCGTTCTGTCGTCGGCGCCGGAAATGCTGGCGCGAGCCGCGCGCGATCCAGGCTCCAGCCAGGTCATCAGCGCCCTGACCAGCCATCTGGATGACGGCGCGACCCTGTTCAGCCTGAGATGGGCGGGAGCGGGCCGGTCGGTCGGCGACCTGACGCAACGGCTTTTGCATCACCGCGCCACCCTCTTGGCGCTTCAACCCCACGGCGCCGAAACGCCGCGCTTCAATCCGTCGCCCGAAACAGGCGTGGAAGACGGCGACCGCCTGTTCTATGTCTCGGCGGCCCGGCTGAGCCAGCCGAGCCTGGCCGGATACTGATCGTCCCATGTTCAAGAAGCTTTTCGGATCGTCGGAGAAGGCCGCCCCCGCCAATCGGCTGGCGACGGTGCGCAACATCACCGTGGGCCGCACCGTGTCGCTGGACCCATTGGCGTGGCGCCGGCTGGGCGACGAGACCCATTTCGTCCTGGATCGCGACGTGCTGGACATCTCGGCGCAGGGGTTGGTCAGCCTGGACAGCGGTCAGTTCGTCCATCGCTTCTACACCGACGACCACGTCATGCTTCAGGCCATGAGCGACGACGAAGCGGGGCTGGAAAGCTACGACTTCAGCCTGTTCGTGCCCTGGACATCGGCCTATCCGCCGGGCGAGCGGGAACGGCGCATCTGGCGCGACCGCCTGTCGGCGCCGGTCTTCCATGGCGCGGCCGAGGAACTGCCCGACTATCCGCGCTTCTGGTTCGCCGAGAGCGACGCCATCCAGCCGCCGGTCACTCTTTGGGAGACGATCTGGGACGACCGCGCCGCGACCACGCCCTATGCCAAGATCTTCCAGACCTGCATGCTGTATGCTCGCGACCTGGGCGGCGGGCGCGAACTGATGATCGCCTTGGAGCAGCAGCCCGAGGGCGGCGAGACGACGCACGAAATCATGATCGGCATTCCACTGGAAATGGCCGAGTTCCGCGCCTGAGCGCGCAATCCGAGGGGCAAGACAGATGTTCGACTGGTTCGTATTTCAGCAGGGGGCGATCGCCTTCCTGATCGCCTTCGCCATGGCGGGCGCCTTCACCCTGGCCTTCAAGCTGGTCTACCAGTGGGTCACGCCGTATCACGAGCATACGCTGATCCGTCAGGGCAACACCGCCGCCGCCATCGCCCTGGGCGGCGCGCTGATCGGTTACGTCCTGCCGCTCGCCTCGGCCCTGTCGCACACCGTCAGCCTGATGGAGTTCGCCGCCTGGGCTCTGCTCGCCGGGATCATCCAGATCGTCGTCTTCGTCGCCATCAGCCGCATGGCCTTCCGCAACCTGGTCGTCCGTATCGAGGCGGGCGAGATCGCCGCGGCCGTCTATCTGGCCTCCATCTCCATCTGCGTCGGCCTGCTCAACGCCGCCTGCATGACGTCGTGACCGCCATGACCGATCCCAAGGACCTGCCCAAGACCGAGACGATGCGCCGGCTGAAGCGCTCGCGCGTCCTGCACGTCAGCAGCCTGATGGCGACCGCCAGCTTCTCCCTGGCCGCCTGCGGTTCGCCCCAACGCGTCCCGCCGCCCGAGCCCGAGCCGACCCTGGCCTATCAGTCGCTGGACGAGTGCCGCGCCGCCAACGACATCCCTGACGACCAGTGCGACGCCGCCCTAGCCAAGGCCCAGGAAGAGGCCGCCAAGACCGCGCCCCGCTATGCCACGCGCGAGGAGTGCGAAGGCCAGTGGGGGCCGTCCCAGTGCCAGCCCAACAATCAGGGCGGCAACGGCTCCTTCTTCACCCCGCTGCTGACCGGATTCATCATCGGGCAGATGCTGAACGGCGGCGGCTACCGCGGCGGCGGGCCGCTGTATCGTGACCGGGAGGGGCGGCTGTCGAACGGCTACGGCGGCGGCTACACCTATCGTGACTACCGCACCGGCAAGACCCTAACCAATGGGCGCGAGCACGGCGACGTCGCCCGCCAAGCCCCGACACGGGTACAGAGCCGCACCACCGTCGTCTCGCGCGGCGGCTTCGGCGGCGGCGGCCGGAGCTACGGCGGCTAATCCGTCCAGACGTTTGCGGTGACCCTCTCACAGCCTCCGATCCTACCGGGTCGGAGGCTTTCTGCATTCCGGACCCGCCGCTTCGCATTATGGTTCCTTTATGCCCTGAGCCGGGATTCACATCGCGCCGTTACGGCCCCGCGTGATCTCCTCCTGCTTCACTTGAGCTTGAGGAGGCCGGATTGGCCGACGTGATCTTTCTGGCGGTGGGGGCAGGGGCGTTCGCCGCCTTCGCCCTGCTCGCCACAGCATTGAAACGGGTATGACGATGATCGCCATACTCTGGGGGGCGGGGGCGGTCGCCGTCGCCGTTTACATGGTCGCGGCGCTGCTGCGGCCCGAGCGGTTCTAAGGGACCGGGACGGAATTCATGAACATTCAAGGATGGGGCGAGATCGCCCTGACCCTTGGGCTGGCCGTAATGCTCGGCTGGCCCATCGGCATTTATATGTCGCGCGTCTGGAACGGCGAGCGGACCTGGCTGGACCCGGTGCTGAAGCCGGTGGAGGCCGTCTTCTACGGCGCGGCCGGCGTCGATCCGAAGCGCAGCCAGGGCTGGCTGGGATACGCCGGCGCCCTGCTGGCCTTCAACCTGGCGGGCTTTGTGCTGCTATATGCGATCCTGCGTCTGCAGGGCGTGTTGCCGCTGAACCCGCAAGGCTTTGCGGGTGTGTCGCCGCACCTGGCCTTCAACACCGCCGTCAGCTTCGTCACCAACACCAACTGGCAGAGCTATGGCGGGGAGGCGACGATGTCGACCTTCAGCCAGATGGTCGGTCTGACGGTGCAGAACTTCGTTTCGGCCGCAACCGGCGCGACCATTGCGGCCGCCCTGGCGCGGGCCTTCGTCGCCAATCGCGGCGAGGGCGTCGGCAACTTCTGGGCCGACCTGACGCGCACCACCCTCTATGTCCTTTTGCCCGCCGCCCTGATCCTGGCCGTGGCCCTGTCCGGTCTCGGCATCGTCCAGAGCCTGGCAGCCAATGTCCATGCGACCGGCGTCGAGGGCGGGTCGCAGACCCTGCCGCTGTTCCCGGCGGCCAGCCAGGTCGCGATCAAGCAGTTGGGGATCAACGGCGGCGGCGTCTTCAACGTCAACGGCGCCCACCCGTTCGAGAACCCGAACGCCATCACCAACCTGCTGAGCGCCGTCGCGATCAACGTCATGGGCTGGGCCGCCTTCTTCGCCTTCGGCCGCACGGCCCTGGCGGGACGCGACATCAAGGCCTTGGCTGCGGCGGCCCTGATCATCCTGACCGTCTCAAGCGCGGCCATGTATGTGATCGAGACCCAGCCGGCCCCGTCCCTTGTCGCAGCCCAGGTGGACGCCTCGGTGAACATGGAGGGCAAGGAGGTCCGCTTCGGCGCGCCGGCCTCGACCGTCTGGTCCGTCGTCACGACGGGCGCCTCCAACGGCTCGGTCAATTCGATGCACGCCAGCTTCATGCCCTTGGGTGGGGCCTTGCAGATGTTTTTGATGCAACTGGGCGAGATCCTGCCCGGCGGCGTCGGTTCGGGCATCGCCATCATGGTGGTCATGGCCCTGTTGTCGGTCTTCGTCGCCGGTCTGATGGTCGGTCGCACGCCGGAATATCTGGGCAAGAAGATCGAGGCGCGCGAGATCCAGTTCGCCATGATCGCGGTGCTGATCCTGCCGCTGGCGGTGCTGGGGTTCTCGGCGATCTCCGCCGTCTTCCCGACGGCGCTGGCGGGCCTGCTGAACAAGGGGCCGCATGGGCTGTCCGAGATCCTGTACGCCTACACCTCGGCGGCGGCGAACAACGGTTCGGCCTTTGCGGGCCTGACCGCCAATGCGCCCTGGTGGAACACGACCCTGGGACTGGCCATGTTGTTCGGGCGGTTCATTCCGGCCGTCGCCGTCCTGGCCATCGCCGGCAGCCTGGTCGTCAAGCCCAAGTTAGCGCCCAGCCCCGGCACCCTGCCCACCGACAACGGCCTGTTCATCGGCCTGCTGATCGGCGTGATCCTCATCCTCGGCGGTTTGCAGTTCCTGCCCGCCCTCGCCCTGGGACCGATCGTCGAGCACTTCCAGGTGCTCGCTGCGGTCGCCGGCGCCTGATCCCCCGGACATCCTGACATGACACAAATCACATTGGACACGAGCCGGGGGGACCCACGCGAGGGCGGCCGTGCGTCGCCCCTCGCGGGCGGGCTCTCCGGGGCGATGATCGGACGCGCCGTCGGCGACGCCTTCGTCAAGCTGAACCCCGTCAAACTGATCAAGAACCCGGTCATCTTCACCACCTGGATCGTGGCGCTTCTGTCCACGATCTCGGCGGCGGCGGCCATCGCCGGCGGTCAGTCGGCGGGCTTTGCGGTGCAACTGGCCCTGTGGCTGTGGGCCACGGTCCTGTTCGCCAACGTCGCCGAAAGCATCGCCGAGGGACGCGGCAAGGCGGCGGCCGACAGCCTGCGCGCCACCCGCGTCACGACCAAGGCCAAGCTGATCGTCGATCCCAAGACCGGCACGGTGGTCCCGACCAACGCCTCCGAGCTTGAGGTCGGGTCGATCATCCTGGTCGAAGCCGGCGACGTGATCGCCTCGGACGGCGAGATCATCGAGGGCGTGGCCTCGGTCAACGAGGCCGCCATTACCGGCGAAAGCGCCCCGGTGATCCGCGAAAGCGGCGGCGACCGTTCGGCCGTGACCGGCGGCACCACCGTCGTCTCCGACTGGATCAAGGTCCGCATCACCGCCAAGCCGGGCTCGACCTTCCTCGACCGCATGATCGCCATGGTCGAGGGCGCGGACCGCAGGAAGACGCCGAACGAACTGGCCCTGGCCGTGCTGCTGGCCGGTCTGACCCTGATCTTCCTGATCGCGGTCGTGACCCTGGTGGGCCTCGGCGCCTATTCGGGCGTCGATCTGGATCCCATCGTCCTGGGCGCCCTGTTCATCACCCTGATCCCGACGACGATCGGGGGCCTGATGTCTGCGGTCGGCATCGCCGGCATGGATCGGCTGCTGAAGGTCAATGTGCTGGCGACCTCGGGCCGTGCGGTGGAGGCGGCAGGCGACGTCGACACCCTGCTGCTCGACAAGACCGGCACCATCACCTTCGGCAACCGCATGGCGACCGAGGTCATCCCGGTTCCGGGCGTTCGTCCCGAAGCCGCCCTGGCTGCCGCCGTCATGGCGTCCTTGGCCGACGAGACGCCGGAAGGCCGCTCCATCGTCGAACTGGGCCGCAATGCAGGCGTCTCGGTCGATCAACCGGCCGGCGCCGTCGCCATTCCCTTCACCGCCGTGACCCGCCAGTCGGGCCTGGACGTCGGCAAGGACAGCTGGCGCAAGGGCGCGGTGGATGCCGTACTCAAGGACCTGAACCTGACCGACGGTTCGGCCCCGGCCGAGTTTCGTCAGGCCGTGGACCGGATCGCCCGTTCGGGCGGCACGCCCCTGGCCGTCACCCAGAACGGCGCCCTGGTCGGGGTCATCCACCTGAAGGACGTGGTCAAGCCGGGCGTGAAGGCGCGCTTCGCCGACCTGCGCCGCATGGGGCTGCGCACCGTCATGATCACCGGCGACAATCCGGTCACAGCGGCGGCCATCGCATCGGAAGCCGGGGTCGATGACTACCTTGCCGAGGCCACGCCAGAGGACAAGATGCGCCTCATCAAGGCCGAACAGGCCAAGGGCCGGCTGGTCGCCATGTGCGGCGACGGCGCCAACGACGCACCCGCGCTGGCTCAAGCCGACGTCGGCGTAGCCATGCAGACCGGCGCCCAGGCCGCCCGCGAGGCCGGCAATATGGTCGATCTCGACAGCGACCCGACCAAGGTCATCGAGATCGTCGAGGTCGGCAAGCAACTGCTGATCACGCGCGGCGCCCTGACGACCTTCTCGGTCGCCAACGACGTGGCCAAGTATTTCGCCATCATCCCGGCGATGTTCGTGGTCGCCCTGCCGTCGCTGGGTGCGCTGAACGTGATGCGGCTGCACAGCCCCGAGAGCGCCATCCTGTCGGCGGTCATCTTCAACGCCCTGGTCATCGTCGCCCTGATCCCGCTGGCGCTGAAGGGCGTCAAATACCGGGCCATCGGCGCGGGCGCCCTCCTGGGTCGCAACCTGCTGATCTACGGCCTGGGCGGCCTGATCGCCCCGTTCGTCGGCATCAAGCTGATCGACCTCGTCATCTCCGGCCTGGGCCTGGCCTGATGCGCCAGGAGGTTTCCCGCATCCTTCAACTCGTCCTCGCAGTGCTGGTCATTGCGGCCCTGTGGGGCGTGGCGACGATGCGGGAAACCGACCAGCGCAACGGTTCGAACCCCAGAGCCATCCATCCTGTTCAAAATGAGAATTCCAATGCGTAAACCCCTCTCCAAAGCCTCGGGCCGTAACGACGCCTGGTTCGCCGCCGCCTGTATCGCTGGCATCGCCGGCCTGGGCCTGTGCAGCGAAGCCAAGGCCCAGGACGTCTCGGCAAACGTCGCCGTGACTTCCGACTACGTCTTCCGCGGCGTCAGCCAGACCCAGGAAAACCCGGCGATCTCGGCTGGCGTCGACCTGACCAGCAACGGCTTCTACGCCGGCGGCTGGGCCTCCAACGTCGATTTCGGCGACGACACCGACGCCGAGGTCGACCTCTACGCCGGCTATCGGCCCGAGGTCGCCGGCTATGCCCTGGACTTCGGCGTGATCGGCTACCTCTACGCCGGTCAGCCGGACGGCGCGGACTATGATTATGTCGAGCTGAAAGCCGCCGCCTCGCGCGCCGTCGGCCCGGCCACCCTCGGGGCCGCAGTCTATTATTCGCCCGACTTCTTCGGCGCGTCGGAAGACGAGGCGACCTATGCCGAGATCAACGGCGCCGTCAGCCCGGCCGACAAATGGACCCTCTCGGGCGCCGTCGGGCGTCAGTGGGTCTCGTCGGACCTGGACTACACCACCTGGAACCTGGGCGCGGCCTATCAGCTGACCAGCAATCTGGCTTTGGACGTCCGCTATCACGACACCGATCAACACGACTTCGGCGACATCTACGGCGCGCGCGCCGTGGCGACGCTGAAGGCCAGTTTCTGAGGCGACGACCATGGTCAATCAACTTCGCCCGGCCCTCGTCATGACGGCCCTGTTCACCCTGCTGCTGGGCCTGGCCTATCCGCTGGCCGTCACGGGCGTGGCCCAGGTCGCCTTCCCGGATCAGGCCAACGGCAGCCTGGTGCGCGACGCCGGCGGTCAGGTGGTAGGCTCCTCGTTGATCGGTCAGCCGTTCGTCGGCGCGACCTATCTGCATCCGCGCCCCTCGGCGGCGGGCGACGGCTATGACGCCGCCGCCTCGTCCGGCTCGAACCTGGGGCCGCTGAATCCGGACCTGGCGGCGCGGGTCGCCGAAACCGCCCAGGCCATTCGCGCCGAGGACGGCCCCGGCGTCATCCCCGCCGATGCGGTGACGACCTCGGGTTCGGGCCTCGACCCGGACGTGTCTCCGGCCTACGCTCGGCTTCAGGCCGCGCGGATCGCCCGCGCCAGAGGCGTTCCCGTGCAGCAGGTCCAGAGCATCATCGACGAGCGGACCGAGGGAGCCTTCCTCGGCTTCATCGGCCAGCCGCACGTCAATGTCCTGATGACCAATCGCGCGCTGGACGCCCGCTTCGGCGCGGAGGGCTGATTGCCCGAACCGGCGCCCGAAACGCCCGCGACTTCAGCCGTTCCGCGCCGCAAGCGCGGGCGGCTGAAGGTGTTTCTGGGCATGTCGCCCGGCGTGGGCAAGACCTACGAAATGCTGCGCGCCGCGCGCCGCCGAAAGGCCGAGGGGCTGGATGTCGTCGTCGGCGTGGTCGAGACCCACGGCCGCAAGGAGACGATGAGCCTGCTGCGCGGACTGGACGTCATGCCGCGCGCGCCGATCGATCACCGCGACCGCGCGCTGATGGAGTTCGACCTCGACGGCGCCCTGGCGCGGCGTCCCGAACTGCTGCTGGTCGACGAATACGCCCACTCCAATGCGCCGGGGTCGCGCCACCCGAAACGGTGGCAGGACGTGGAGGAGATGCGCGACGCCGGGATCGACATCTGGACGACGTTGAACATCCAGCATCTGGAGAGCCTGTCCGACGTCGTCCTGCGCATCACTGGCGTGCGCCAGAGGGAGGCCGTGCCCGACAGCGCCTTGACCGGCGCCGACGACATCGAGGTCATCGACATCACGCCCGAAGACCTGCGGGCGCGTCTGGCCGAGGGCAAGGTCTATGTGCCCGAGACGGCGCGGGTGGCGTCCGAGAACTTCTTCAAGATCGAGAACCTGACGGCGCTGCGCGAACTGGCCCTGCGCCGCGCGGCCCAGACGGTGGACGATCAGTTGCTGTCGCATCTGCGCGAGCGCGGCGTGGCGGGGCCGTGGGCGGCGAACGAGCGGATTCTGGTGCTGGTCGGCGGCGACGCCATGACCGCATCGCTGGTTCGCACCGGGCGACGGATGTCGGACATGATGATGGACGCCCCATGGTCGGTGGCTCACGTCGAACGGCCCAGCGGATCGCGCGCCGACGCCCGCTCGGCGGGCCGGCTGTCCGAGGGCTTCAAGCTGGCCGAACAATTGGGCGGCCGGCCGGTGACGATCAGCGGCGACGACGTGGTGCGCGCCGTGCTGGATCACGCCCACCGCAACAACGTCACCCAAATCGTCATCGGCAAGACGCGCGGCGGGCGGTTCGCCGAGTGGACCGGTCGGGCGCTGGCGACCGAACTGTTGCGCAAGGCCCAGGGCGTGGCCGTCCACGTCGTGACCGAAGGCGATCTGACCGCCCCCGAACCGGCGCTCAAGCCCGGTGCCCGAGCGGCCCTGGAATGGCGCGCCTATACGACCGGCGCGGGCTTCGTCGTGGCCGCGACCGGCGTCGCCCTGTTGCTGGACACGCGGTTCGAGCGGGTCGATCTGGGCGTCATCTATCTGGCGGCGGTTGTGGCGGCGGGGGTTCTGAACGGCTTGCGGCCTGCGCTGGCGGCGGCGACGCTGGCCTTCCTGACCTACAACTTCCTCTTCCTTCAGCCGCGCTACAGCTTCCTGATCGGTTCGCCGACCGATTTCCTGACCCTTATCCTGTTCTGGGGCGTGGCCTTGGGCACGGGCGCCCTGGCGGGGCGGGTGCGCGAACAGGCCAGGGCGGCCCAACGTCGCGCTGCCGCCGTCTCGGCCCTTCTGGCGGCCAGCCAGACCCTGTCGGCGGGTCAGGATCGCGCCACCACGGCCCGAACCCTGGCTGAACAGGCCTCGGCCGCCGCCGGGGCCGGGGCGGTCGTCCTGCTGCCTGAGGACGACGATTTGACCCTGACGGCCGCCAGTCCCGAAAGCCTGACGCTGGCGCCCGACGCCATGGCCGCCGCCCGCTGGGCCTGGACCCACGGCGAGGTCACGGGACACGGCACCGGCACTCTGCCGCAGACCCATTGGCGGTTTCAGCCTTTACAGGGCGTGCGCGGGCGGGCCGGCGTGGCGGGCATCGACGCCTCGGCCGTGGCGGCGGGCTCGGACGAGGAACGCCTGGCCATGGCATTGCTGGATCAGGGCGCGGTGGCGTTGGAGCGGGCGGATCTGGCCGGTCAGGCGCTGGAGACCGAGACCCTGCGCCGCGCCGACCGTTTCCGCGCTGCCCTGATGAACTCGGTCAGCCATGATCTGCGCACGCCCCTGTCCACCGTCCTGGGATCGGCGACGACCCTGATCGACTATGGCGCGACCCTGAAGCCCGAGGTCCGCGACGACCTGCTGCTCAGCATCCGCGAGGAGGCCGAACGCCTGTCGCGCTATGTCGGCGACTTGCTGGACATGACCCGGCTGGAGGGCGGGGGGCTGAACGTCCGCACCGACTGGAGCGATGTGCGCGACATCCTGAACGCCGCCGCCGACCGGGTGTCGCGCCGCCTGGGCCAGCGCCGCATCACGCGCGACTTCCCGGCTCAGCTCAGCATGGTCGAGGCCGATCCGGGCCTGCTGGAACAGGCGGTGGTCAACATTCTGGAAAACGCCATTGCCTACAGCCCCGACGGCACGACCATCGAACTGGCGGCCTATGAGGATCGCGGCGCCGTCGTCATCTCCATCGAGGACGAGGGGCGCGGCATTCCCACTGCCGAGCTGGAGCGCGTGTTCGACAAGTTTCGCCGCATGGAGGAGTCCACCGACCGGGCCAAAGGGGCGGGCCTGGGCCTGGCCATCGCCAAGGGCTTCGTCGAGGCCATGCGAGGCCGCATCGCCGCCGCCAGCCCGATCCAGGATGGACCGGACGGCGGCAAGCTGGGCACCCGCATCCTGATCAGCCTGCCCAAGTCCATCGCCACCCACCCGGATCTGCTGTGATGTCCGCCGTTCGCCCCCAGGTTCTGGTCATCGACGACGAGCCCCAGATCCACCGCTTCCTGGCCCCCGCCCTGGACGCCGCCGGCTATGAACCTCGCCGCGCCGACAGCGGTCAGGAGGGCCTGCGCGCTATCGCCCTGTGGAGCCCCGACGCGGTCGTGCTGGACCTGGGTCTGCCCGACATGGACGGCAAGGACGTGCTGACGCGCGCGCGGGACTTCTATCAGGGACCGATCATCGTCCTGTCCGCCCGCGACCGCGAGGCCGAGAAGATCGTGGCGCTGGATCTGGGCGCCAACGACTATGTGGAAAAGCCGTTCGGCGTCGGCGAACTGCTGGCCCGCATCCGCGCCGGCCTGCGTCAGGGCGCGTTGACGCCGGTCGCGGGCGGCGTGGTCACGGTCGGGGATGTCGCGATCGATCTGGACCGCCGCATCGTCACCCGCGCGGGCGAGCGGGTGAAGCTGAGGCCCAAGGAATACGACGTCCTGGCCTATCTGGCGCGCAACGCCGGCAAGGTGCTGGGCCACGTCGATCTGCTCAAGACTGTCTGGGGCGCCGGCCATGCCGACGACGTGCAATATCTGCGGGTCGTCGTCGGCCAGCTCAGGCACAAGCTGGAGGTCGATCCGGCCGAGCCGACCCTGGTGGTCACCGAACCCAGCGTCGGTTATCGGCTGAACGTCTGATCGTCCTGCTGGCGTCGGCCGCCGGACTTCCCTTATTAGAGACGGCGCTTTCGCCCCACCACAGACCGGACCGACCCGCCTCATGACCGCATCGCCGCCCCGGATCGGAGGCCTGGACGTCGAAAGCTGGGGCGACCCGGAGGATCCCATAGTCCTGCTGATCGGCGCGCCCGAGCGTCTGTCGGGCGACTGGCGGCGCTCGGTGCGGGCGCTGGTCGAGGCCGGGCGTCATGTCGTCCTGGCGGCCGATTTCGATCAGACCGAGGACGGCCCGGCGGCGCTCAGGCGGCTGCTGACCGAAATCCCGTCGCGCCCGGCCATCGTCTGTGCGGACGAGACCTTGCCGGTCGTGGCCCCCGCCCTGGCCGTCACCGGCCCGGCCCTGGCCAGTTGTCTGGTGATCGTCGCCGCAGAAGGGCAGGGCGCGCTGTCGCCCGAGGTCGAGACCCTGCTGGCCGGCGTGCCGATTCAGGTGGTTTTACGCGGCGACGATGCCGAGGCCGAGAACGCCGCCCTGCTGGGCTTCCTCGAACGCCAGGCCCCGCGCGAGGCCATGCTCTATCAGGCCGGGTCCGACCCGCGCACCCTGCGCGACGCCCTGGGCTGTTTCGCGACCGGGGTGACGGTGGTGACCACCCTGGACGAGGCCGGACAGCCCGTCGGCCTGACCGCCAACTCCTTTTCGTCGGTGTCGCTGGACCCGCCGCTGATCCTGTTCTGCCTGGCGCGCTCGTCCACCAACGTCGAGCGTTTCCGTCAGGCCGAGCATTTCGCCATCAACGTCCTGCACATCGGCCAGCAGCCGACCTCCGGCGTCTTCGCCCGGTCCCAGGCCGACCGGTTCCAGGACGTGGCGTGGGAGACCTGGGACACCGGCGCGCCCATCCTGTCCGGCGCCCTGGCCAGTTTTGAATGCGGCACGGAGCAGATCGTCGAGGCCGGCGACCACCTGGTCATCATCGGCCGGGTCAAGCGCGCGCGGTTCGAGCCGCGACGCGATCCCCTGCTCTATTTCCGGGGCAAGTATCGGCGGCTGCACTTCTCCTGACGCTTTGAATTGATCGGTCGGATCGCTATCTGTCGCCGCAAGCAAGAGGAACCGCTTCATGTCCGATCCCGTCGTCATCGTCTCCTACGCCAGAACCCCGATGGGCGGTTTCCAGGGCGCGCTGTCGGACGCCAAGTCCACCGACCTGGGCGCCGTCGCGGTCAAGGCGGCGCTGGAGCGCGCCGGGCTGGACCCAAACAAGGTCGAGCAGATCATCATGGGCTGCGTCCTGCCCGCCGGCCTGGGCCAGGCGCCGGCGCGTCAGGCGGGGATGGGGGCGGGCCTTCCCGTCTCGACCGAGGCGACTACCATCAACAAGATGTGCGGCTCGGGCATGCAGGCGGCCATGATGGCGCATGACGCCCTGGCGGCCGGGTCCGCCGACGTGATCGTGGCGGGCGGCATGGAGTCCATGACCAACGCTCCGTATCTGATGCAAAAGCACCGGGGCGGCGCCCGCATCGGCCACGACGTCATTTCCGACAGCATGTATCTGGACGGGCTGGAGGACGCCTACACCCCCGGCAAGCTGATGGGTCAGTTCGCCGAGGACACGGCCAAGGTCTATCAGTTCACCCGCGAGCAGCAGGACGCCTACGCCATCGAAAGCGCCGGCCGGGCCAAGCGGGCTCAGGACAGCGGCGCCTTCGACGCCGAGATCGCCCCGGTCGAGGTCAAGACCCGCAAGGGCCCCGTCATCATCGACCGCGACGAACAGCCGACCAAGTCCGATCCGTCCAAGATCCCCAACCTGAAGCCCGCCTTCGGCAAGGACGGCACCATCACCGCCGCCTCGGCCGCCTCGATCTCGGACGGCGCCGCCGCCCTGGTCATGATGCGTCAGTCGACGGCCCAGGCCCTGGGCCTGACGCCCATCGCCCGCGTCGTCAGCCAGGCCGCCCACGCCCAGGAGCCCAGCCTGTTCACCACCGCCCCGGTCTTCGCTTTGCAAAAGGCGCTGAAGAAGGCCGGCTGGAGCGCCGACGACGTCGATCTGTGGGAGGTCAACGAGGCCTTCGCCATCGTGCCGATGATCGCGATGCAGGAACTCGGCATCCCCCACGACAAGATCAACGTCAACGGCGGCGCCTGCGCCTTGGGCCACCCGCTCGGCGCATCCGGCGCCCGCGTCCTGACCACCCTGCTCTCCGCCCTGAAAGCCCACGGCAAGACCAAGGGCATGGCCGCCCTCTGCATCGGCGGCGGCGAAGCGACGGCGATGGGCGTGGAGTTGGTTTAGGGGTTTTTGGCTCTGGGGCCCTCTTGGTTGACTTGGGGAGCTTCCTCCAACACTGGGAATAGGACATCCATCGCCTAATCGATCAAGTTTGGGTTGCCACCAGCGGACGTTGAAGCCCGGCCGAGAAGCGTATCTTTACGAGCGGCGGGCGTTTGATCCATGTTTCTACCCTAAGGCTAGCTAGCTCCTGCTTTCGACAAGAAGTGTGGAGCGCTCAGATTGCAACTATCCCCCTTAAGGTGCCCAGTCCGGCACCTTACGTCCGTTTTTGTCGTGTTGACGTGTTTAATCTGCCGATCACCGCGGCGATCGACGGCACGGCATGCCTAAGCCGCTGGAAGCTCATAGGCAGGCGTGCTGGCGCGCTTTAGGTTAAGTCAATCGCGGCGTCTGAAAGCGCCCGCAATCAAGCTGCTCGGGGGAAAGATGCAGAAGCTCAAGATTGATCTCGAAAACTGCTACGGGATCAAAAAGCTTAATGTTGAATTCGATTTCACGAAGTGCCAGGTCGCCGCCGTATACGCGCCGAACGGCGCTATGAAATCTTCACTGGCAAACACCTTTCAAGCGCTCGCGGATGGCAAGCAACCGATCGACCGGTTCTTTCCTGATCGCGTGACGGCCTGCTCCGTCGTCGATGAGAGCGGAGCTGCGATCAAGCCGGAGGAAATTCTCGTCGTCCGCCCCTATGATGAAAGCTTCGGCCATTCAGCCAAAACGTCGGCATTGCTCGTAAACGCGACGCTTCGAGACGAATATGAGAGGCTCCACGCGGACCTTGACGCCACCAAGGCGGAGTTCTTGAAGGCTTTGAAAGCCACCTCAGGCTCCAAGCGCGACCTCGAAGCAGAAATCTCCTCGACCTTCACGCCGACGAACGATCAGTTTTACGCCGCCCTCGCGCGGGTCAAAGATGAGGTCGCCTCGCTAACAGAAACACCTTTCTCAAGCGTCGAATATGACAAGCTTTTCGACGAGAGGGGGCTTTCTGTACTTAATCAAGAATATTCTAAAGACATAATTGCAGATTATATAAAGAAATATAACGAACTAATTGATGCTTCGACTTATTTCAAGCGCGGAACGTTCAACTATTTCAATGCCGGACAAATCGCGAAAAGTTTATCTGACAATGGCTTCTTCAAGGCCGATCACACCATCATGCTCAAGGGCGGTGGTGATGTTCAAATCAAGACCGAGCAGGAGCTGAAGGAGATCATCCAGAAAGAACGCGACGTGATCACGAATGATCCGGCGCTTCGAAAGAAGTACGAACAACTCGCGGCGCTACTGGAAAAGAACGCAGATGCCCGAAAATTCGAGGCATATCTGTCCGATCACGAAGACCTCCTTCCGTACCTCACGAACATCGCGGCCCTTAAGGATTTGGTTTGGAAGTCGTACTTCAAAGCGAACGAAGATGTCTATTTGCGCTTGCTCGATCAACGCCAATCGACTGAGAAGCGACGTCTAGAAATCGAGGCTGCAGCTGCGTCGGAGCGAACGCAATGGCAGGAGGTTATCGACATCTTCAACGACCGGTTCTCGGTGCCGTTCAAGCTGGCACCCAAGAACCTAATCGCCGTTGCGCTGGCGAAAGAGCCGATGCTTGCTCTCGATTTCAGGTTTGAAGACGCGGGTGAATCTGTGAGCGTGAATCGCGCAGATCTCATAGCAGGCTTGAGCACCGGCGAGCGCAAAGCGTTTTATCTTCTGAATGTGTTGTTCGAGATTGAGCTACGTCGAAAGCTAGGTGCGCCCACCCTTGTTATCGTTGACGACGTCGCTGACTCCTTTGATTACAAGAACAAATATGCAATCGTACAGTATCTCGGCGATATTGCCGAGGACGGACTGTTCCGCCAGATCATACTCACGCACAATTTCGACTTCTTCCGTACGGTCAACTCGCGCGGAATCGCTTCTTATAGCTGCTGCTTCATGGCGTCGAAGTCTAGCGCTGGAGTCACGCTCTATCCGGCGCAGGGTATCAACAATATATTTGTCAACGACTGGAAGCTGAACTTCTTCGTCGATGAAAAGAAGCGCGTGGCCTCAATTCCCTTTATGCGGAATCTTATCGAATTCACGAGCGGGGATAACGACCCCAACTTTGCGAAGCTGACGGACCTGCTGCACGTCAAACAGGGGTCTGCCGCAATCACGCATGGCGATCTCGACGCCATTTACAATCAGCTCTTCGGGGGGGACGCGGCGCACTCAAACCCTGCCAAGACGGTCTTTCAGTCAATCGACGAATCTGCGGCAGCTTGCATCGCTGCTGCCGAAGGCGCGAACTTCGAAAACAAAATCGTGCTCGCCATCGCCGTGCGGCTGGCGGCCGAACGGTACATGATCGCCAAGATCGCAGACCCAACGTTTACAAACGCCATTTCCTCGAACCAAACCTCACGGCTAGTGCGCAAGTTCAAAAAGGAATTTCCGACCGAGACGGCTGGGATCAAGGTTCTTGAACGAGTGGCGCTGATGACGCCCGAGAATATTCATCTCAATTCGTTCATGTATGAACCGATCCTAGACATGTCGGATGAGCACCTTCGGCGCTTGTATCAAGACGTGATCGCTCTTCAATGAACACGATGCGTAGTGCTAGTTGAACCCTTGAGCGGGTCGGTAAGAGCCATTATCTCCTGCGATTGCTGGGGGTAAGCGCGCCACCCTAAGCCGCAAACGCCGCCCGGATCGGCTGCACCGTCTGGTCCGGCCGCTTTACCGGCAGGTCGAAGCTGACCACCGTGCCGACGCCCGGTTCGCTTTCCATGGTCAGCTGGCCGCCGTGCATCTCGATCAGGGCCTTGGTCAAAGCCAGGCCCAGGCCGGTCCCTTGCGTGGTCTTGGAATGCTGGCCCTCGACCTGTTCGAACGGGCGGGCCAGGCGCACCAGGTCTTCGGGGGCGATGCCGATACCGGTGTCGGCGCAGGCGACGCGTATGCGGTCCTCGCCCGCCGGGCCTGCGAACCGGTTCAGCGACACGACGATGGACCCGCCGTCGGGCGTGAACTTCACGGCGTTGGAGATCAGGTTCAACAGCACCTGTTTGACCCCGCGATGGTCGGCCTCGATGTCGGGCAGGTCGCCGCCCTCGACGGAAATCTTCAGCCCCGCCTCCTGAACCTTTCCGCGCATCAGGCGCACCGCATCCTCGCACACCTCGCGCAGCGACACCGGCTCATAATGCAGGGTCATCTTGCCGGCCTCGATCTTGGCCATGTCCAGCACGTCGTTGATCAGGCTGAGCAGGTGCTGGCCCGACTTCAGGATGTCGCCGGCATAGCCCTTGTATTTTTCGTTCAGCGGCCCGAACAGCTCGCTGGCCATGATCTCCGAGAAGCCGTTGATGGCGTTCAGCGGCGTGCGCAGCTCGTGGCTCATGTTCGCCAGGAACTCGGACTTGGCCTGGTTGGCGGCCTCGGCGCGGGTCATGGCGACCTCGTATTTTCGGGCCAGCAGCGCCAGCGTCTCACGGCTGGCTTCCAGCTGGTCGACGGTGACGCGCAGGTCGTCGGCGGCGCGGCGGCGCTCGGCCTCCTGGCGTTTGATGGCGGTGATGTCGGCGGCGGTGACGACCGAGCCGCCTTCCGAGGTGAACCGTTCGGACAGCTGCAGCCAGCGCCCGTCGTGCAGTTCGACCTCGCGCAGGCCCGCCCGCCCGCCAGCGGGTTTATGCTCGGCCTTGATGGCCAGGGCGGCGATGCGGTTCAGCTCATCCTTCAAAGCGCCGCGCCGCACGATGCTGTGTTCGAAGCCGAAGGCGTCCTCGAACGCCTGGTTCCACAGGATCAGCCGGCCCTGCCGGTCGAACAGGACGAAGGCGTCGGAGATGCTTTCCACCCCGTCGCGCAGCCGGCTCTCGGCGGCCTGGGCGGCGGCCTTGGCGCGGCGGGCCTCGGTGATGTCCAACGCCACGCCCAGAATGGCGGTGAAGCCGTTCTCCCCGCGCGCCCCCCGCGCCTGGCCCCGCGCGTCGATCCAGCGTGTGCGGCCGTCGGGGCCGGCCACCGGGAAGGTGATCTCGAAGGCGCCATAGGCGGCGGCCTGGCGCAGGGCGTGCAGCACCTCTTCGCGGAACCGCGGATGGACGCGGGCGATCACGTTCTCGGCCGAGGTCACGCCGCCGCGCTCGAACCCCAGCAGGGTGGCCATATAGTCGGACAGGGACACCTCGTCCTTCTTCAGGTCCCATTCCCACACGCCGCAACGCGCGGCCTCGACCGCGATGCGGAACCGCTTCTCGGTGGCGATGCGCTCGCGGTGCTGGCGGGTCTGGCGAAAGCCGTAGAAGACGAACAGGGCGACGACCACCAGGCCCAGCAGCAGCGGCACGCCCACCAGCCAGGCGTCGTCGAAGAAGGAGGTCGCGTCGCCCTGGGACAGGGTGACCACATAGGGACCGTCTGCGGTCGTGCGGGCGGCGGTCGCCATCCGTGTCTCGCCGCCGACCGTCACGGTGCGCGGCGCCCCATCGCCGGCCAGCGCAGCGGCGTCGGCGCCGATCAAGGCCCGGATCGGCTGACCGACTTCGGCGGCGCGCCGCGAGGCCAGCACAACCCCGGCCGCCGACACGATCCGCGCGTCGCTGGACGCGGGCAAGACCGGGTCGATCCGCGCCTCCAGCCGGACCCCGTCGACGCTGGCCGACGACGCGACGACGGCGCCCTCTCCTTGCGTCGCCTGAACCGTTTCGCCGGGACCGATCAGCGAAAACCCGACCTGGGGCGCAACCCGCCGCGCGGCCTCGACCACTTCGATGGGCGGGCGGCCGGCGCGAATGACCGTCTGGCCGGCGGCGAGGCCGGCGTCGGCGGACTGGATCAGGACTCCGGTCTGGCTGGCGACCAGCTGCGTGTTCAGCGTCAGGTTCTCGGCTTCCAGTCGGCTGACATCCCGTGTCGGTCTGGTGATTTCGCGTGACGCCAGAAGCACATAGCCTGTGGCGATCAGGGCCAGGACCAGCACGGAAATGCGCAGCCAGGCAGGCGCGCCGGGGGCGCGGTCGGAGGCGCGACGCCCCGACCGATTTTCCCGCCGCTCCTCGTCGCGCAAGCCCCGTCCCCCCGGCAAATCTGCTGTCAGGGGAATCTAGGCTGCGTCGCGGATTCCTGTCGAGGCTTGGTGCGCGCTTTTAACGGTATTTTAAGCCGGTGTGACCGGCGCCGGAAGGCGGTCCGGCGCAGGTTCCAGAACCCGGGTCACGCCTTGCAGCGTATCGCGCGCCTGGCTGGCCAGGGTCAGCACGGCGGGCGGGGCGTCGTCGGGCGCCTCCGACACCATGTCCACCAAGCCCTGGGCGATCTGCATCAACTGGGGCGCAGCGGCGATCAGCCGGGCCTGAAGCTCGATCTGCTGCGGGTCGCGGTCGTATTCCGCGCCCGGCACGCGCCAGCCGCCCCAGTCCGCCCGGTCGGTCACCACCACGGGATAGGTGCCGGGGTGGGGGTGATGCAGGCAGTCCTCGGGCAATTGCCACTTGTTGCGCGCCCGCAGCAGCCGCCATTCGCCCACGCCCTCTTTCGCCGACGGATCGTCCATCGCCAGCATCAGCTCGCTGGCGGTGAACTCGCGCCCCAGCCCGACGTCATAGGTGACGCGCACGGGCTCGTCGAAGCCCTTGGCCCAGACGGGCTGGACCTGTTCGATGAAGGCCCAGGCGCCGACGCATTCGACCCAGACCTTCTGACCCTTCTGGAACTGCGCGCGCGCCATGCCATCCTCCGATTATCGAAGAACAGCATGAACGACGATCCTTGACGCCCGGTGTCGGGGCGCGGTTACGCAGGTCTTAACGCGAGATGCTCTCCAGCGTCTCGCCGGCGTATTTCTCCTTCACCCGCGTGGACAGATCGCCCAGCGAAACCACGCCGACGACGCGGCCGTGCTTGTCCACCACAGGCGCGCGGCGGATCTGTTTGGCGCCCATAAGGTCCAGCACGACCTTCAGGTCGTCGGTGTCCAGAACCGTCTGCGGATCGCGGGTGATGAACTCCACCACCGCCGCCGTGGAGGCCGCGCCGGTCGCCAAGGCGCGCACCACGATGTCGCGGTCGGTGATCGTGCCGATCAACTGGTCGCCGTCCGCGACGGGCACGAAGCCGAAGCCGCCCTTGGCCATGCGGCTGGCGACATCCTGGATGGTGTCGGCGGGGCGGGCCAGGTGCACGTCCTTGGTCATCACGTCGCGGATCTTCATGGCGGGTTTCCTTGGTTGAAGCGTTGCGCTTGGAAACCCGCCGCGAGCGTAGCGGTTCCGATCAGGGCGTTCCCATCACGGCGTGCCCCATTACGGCGTCCGTTGCGCAGGCAGGCTCTCGGCGGCGCGGACCAGCTGCACGAACTCGGCCCTGTCGCCGTACGGATCCTCGCCCCTGGCCCCTTGCGCCTGATCGACGATCCGATCCCAGCCGTAGTCGGCCGCCATCCACGGATCGCCCCGCAGCTTCTGTCCGAAGCCGGCGACGGCGATGGCCCAGCGGGTGGCCTCCGGCGGCTGGGCGCCGACCGGGCTTGAGGCGCGATTGGTCAGAGGCTGCTGGATCAACTCCGACCGGCTCTGGCCCGGCTGTTTGTAGCGCACCTGGACGAAGCCGATCTCGCCGTTCGGATCGCCGCCGCCCACGCCGATGCGGTTGTCGGGGTAGCGGCGCTCGGGAACCTGGGTCGGGTCGCCGACGGGGGTGATCTCATACAGGGCCGTGACACTTGCTCCCGATCCGACCTCGCCCGCGTCGATGCGGTCGTTGTTGAAGTCTTCCTCGTTCAACAGCCGGGTCTCGTATCCGATCAGCCGCCATTCGGCGACGCGGGCGGGGTTGAACTCGACCTGAATCTTGACGTCGTCGGCGATGGGGAAGGCGCCCTTGTCGAAGGCCGGGCCGAACAGCCGGCGCGCATCGCGCAGGTTCCCGACATAGGCCGCCACGCCGTTGCCGGCCTGGGCGATGGTCTGCATCCGCGCGTCCTGATAGTTGCCGCGCCCGAAGCCATAGACCGACAGATAGATGCCGGTCCCACGCTTGTCGGCGACATAGTCTTCCAGCCGCCTGTCGTCGGTGACGCCGACGTTGAAGTCCCCGTCGGTGAACATCAGGATGCGGTTGACCTTGTAACGGGCGAAACTGGCCTGGGCCTGGTCATAGGCGTTGGTCATGCCGGTGGCCCCGGCCGTGCCGCCCGACGCCCGCAGGCTGGCGACGGCGCAGCGCATCTTCAGCTTTTCGTCGCCCGGAGTCGGCTGCAAGGTCGTGCCGGCGCCTTCCGCGTAATAGGTCACGGCGAGGGTGTCCTGTGGCCTCAGCCGGTCGATGGCGAGGTTCATCGCCTTCTTGGCCAGCTCCAGCTTGTCCGCCGAAGCCATCGACCCCGAGACATCGACCAGGAAGGTCAGGTTCAGTGGCCGTTGCTCGCCAGCCGGCAATTCATAACCTTGCAGGCCGATGTGAACGATCTGCCGTCCCTCAGCCCAAGGCGAAGCAGCCACCGCCGTGGTGATGGCGAACGGCTGGCTCTGCGCGGTTGGCCGGGCGTAGCCATAGTCGAAGGCGTTGATCATCTCCTCCACCCGCACCGCGTCCCTGGGGGGGCTGCGCCCCTCGTCGATGAAGCGGCGGACGTTGGAATAGGCGGCCGTGTCCACGTCGATGGAGAAGGTCGAGACCGGCTGATCGCTGGTCCGCTTCACCGGATTGGGCGTCGCATCGGGATAGCGTTCGGTATCGGCGCGCGCGGGCGCTGGCGTGATGGCTGAAACCCGAGAGCCCGTGACGACCACGCTCCCCGCCATCGCGGCGGGCGGCGGGGCCGGCGGAGGAGGTGGCGGCGGAGGCGGCGGTGGCGGAGGGGGGGCGTATGCGACGCGATCCTCCTTGCGGGTGGGCGCGACCATGACGGGAGGCCCCGCCGGCGCCACCCTGCGCACGAGAGCCGGCACCGGCGGTGACGGCTGCAGGTCGAAACCCAGCGGTCCGCAGGCCGCCGGCGTCGCCTCGCCGTCCATCGATCCGGGCCCGCCCATCGTCTGGGCCAGCGGCGCCGTCGGCGGCGCGACGAACGAAAGACCGATCAGGGCCGCGAGAGCGGCCCGTGAAATATGAGACATGGCGTCCTCCCGCTTCAACCCCAAGGGGTATTCGCCGTCTCGTGTTCGTCGAAACTATGGCGAAGCGAATGCTCGCACGCCTTCGGGGCGCCGCAGCGCCGACGACAGCCTCAGTCTTCGCCGCGATCCATGATCCAGGGCATCGACCGCCAGAACGCGCAGCGATGGTCGTCGCTCAGCGCCGACGTCGGCACGACGACGTCGCCCTGCGGACGGAAGACGATGGCGGCGTTCGTCTCCCCGACGCCCGGCCAGGGCGCCAGGCCCTCGGCGTTGGGCGACAGGGTGCGCACGAAGGCGCTCCAGCGTTGGCGCATCCTCTGCGCCAGTTCGGCCTGGGCGGGGTCGAACCGGGTCGAATGGCTCTGGAACACGCCGTCCGGCCACAGATAGGCCAGTTCCGCAGCATGGGCGGCGCCGAACCGCCAGCCGTCCGGGCCGTCCCACATCGGCGGGTTCAGATCGGCGAACTCGTAGAACCAGACCGGCCCCTGTCGGGCGGCGTTGCCGGCCAGGACCAGGCTGGCGCAGCCGCCGTAACCGCGCATGCTGCTGTCGGTCAGGATGCGCGTGATCGCCTCGGCCGCCGCATGGTCGCCGTGCGCCGGGTCCAGCGGATAGAGCGCCTCGATCCGTCGCGCGCTCTCCTCGTCCACCAGGCGACGCAGCCAGGCGCGGTAGTCGGCGGCGTCGAAGCCGACGAAGGCGGGGCCGGCGATGCGTCCCTCCTCGGCGTTGGCGCCGATCATCAGCGGAATGGGTGCGCGGTCCTCTTGGGCGATCCGGTCGAAGGCGGTGCGGCCAGGCTCGGTCCGTCCGCCGTAATGCGGCGCCGCAAAACCTCCCGCAGCCAGGATCTCGACCGCCGAACGGCCGCGCAGGCAGGCCAACGGATCGGCGGCCTCCTCGCATCCCAGTTTGCGCGCCGTCTCCAGCCCGCGCGCGATGGACACGGTCAGGTCGTCAACGTCGTGCAGGCAATCGTCGCTGGAGATTATGGCGGCGCGAAACAGCGCGCCGGCGTCCGCGCCTGCGACCAGGTTGCAGATCACCGTGCCCCCGGCGGACTCGCCCGCCAGCGTCACCTTTTCCGGGTCGCCGCCGAAGGCCCGAATGTTGTCGCGCACCCAGATCAGCGCGGCGCGCGTGTCCAGAACCCCATAGTTGCCCGCCTGGCCTTCCACAGCCGCCACCGCCGGATGGGTCAGAAAGCCCAGCGCTCCCAAGCGGTAGTTGATGGTCACGACGACGATGTCGCCTTCGCGCGCCAGCACGGCGCCGCCGTTGTCCGTCGCTGATCCGCTGGTGGCGCCCCCGCCGTGGACATAGACCATCACGGCGCGCGGCGCGGCGGCCGGTGCAGAGGGACGGATGACGTTCAGCACCAGACAGTCCTCAGACCAGGTGTCGGGGCCGCCGCCTTGCGGACAGCGCGGCCCGGCCTGACTGGCGTCACGCACGTCGTCCCAGGCCGGCGCGGGCGCGGGCGGGGCGAAACGCAGGTCGCGGACAGGGGCGGCGGCGTAAGGCAGGCCCAGGAATTGGTCGGTCCCGTCCAAGGTCACGCCCCGAACACGGCCCTGGGTCACGGTGGCCTCCGGTGCGTCGGTTTGCGCCTGTCCGACGCCGGGCGCGGCCAGGCAGAGGGTCAGGGTGAGCAGGGCGAGCATCAGCGAACGCGACATGGCCGCGTCTTCGCCCGAACCGCCGTTCGCCACAAGGCCGATGGCAATTGGCTGCGCGCATCCCCACAATGGAGCTTGAGCATACGGGGAGCACGATGGCCGAGGCGACGACGGGACTGGATCTGGGCGCAGCGGCCGCCTTGCTGGCGGCGGGCGTGCTCGCCGTGCCGGTGTTCAAGCGCATCGGCCTGGGGTCGGTGCTGGGCTATCTGGCGGCGGGTCTGGCTATCGGTCCCTTCGGCCTGAAGCTGTTTCGCGAGCCCGAGACCATCCTGCACGTCGCCGAGTTCGGCGTGGTCATCTTCCTGTTCATCATCGGGCTGGAGATGCGGCCCAAACGCCTGTGGGGCTTGCGCAAGGAAATCTTCGGCCTGGGCGCAGCGCAGGTGCTGTTCTGCGGCCTGATCCTGACCCTCACCGCCATGCTGGCGGGCTTCTCCGCCCCCGTCGCCTTCGTCGGGGCCATGGGCTTCGTCCTGTCGTCCACCGCCGTCATCATGCAGATGTTGGAAGAACGCGGCGAGATCGCGGGCGGGCCGGGCCAGCGCGCCGTCTCCATCCTGCTGCTCGAAGACCTCGCCATCGTGCCGCTGCTGGCCATCGTCGCCGTCTTGGCCACGGTGCTGGGCGTGGCGAACGAACAGGCGCCGCCCCTTTGGCAGACCATCGGCTTTGCGGTCGCGGCCGTCGGCGGCGTTCTGCTGGCCGGCAAATATCTGGTCGACCCCATCTTCCGTCTTCTGGCCCGTTACGGCGGGCGCGAGGTGATGACGGCGGCGGCCCTGCTGGTCGTGGTCGGCGCGGCCTGGGCCATGTCGCTGGGCGGTCTGTCGATGGCGATGGGCGCCTTCCTGGCCGGCGTCCTGCTGTCGGAATCGACCTTCCGTCACCAGCTGGAATCGGATGTCGAGCCGTTCCGCGCCATCCTGCTGGGCCTGTTCTTCCTCAGCGTCGGCATGTCGCTGGACCTGTCGGTGGTCGTCACCGACTGGCGTATCGTCGTCGGCGGCGTGGTCGCCTTCATGGCTGTCAAGGCGCTGGGCATCTATGGCGTCGCCCGCCTGTTCAAGGCCTCCCACCACGAAGCGGTCGAGCGCGCGGCCCTGTTCGCCCAGGGCGGCGAGTTCGCCTTCGTTCTTTATGGGGCGGCGGTGACGGCGGGTCTGTTCGACGCCCAGGTCGGCGCCATGCTGTCGGCCATCGTCATCCTGTCCATGGCCCTGACCCCGCTGACCAGCCTGCTGACCCAGCGCCTGCTGCCCAAGCCGGTGGTGTCGGCCGAAGACGCGGACGGCGTCGATTTCGCCAAGGACTTGCGCGGCCAGGTGCTGATCATCGGCTTCGGCCGTTTCGCCCAGGTCGTGTCCCAGCCTCTGCTGGCCAAGGACGTGGACGTGTCGATCATCGAGAACGACGTGGAGATGATCCAGGCCGCCTCCCAGTTCGGGTTCAAGGTCTACTACGGCGACGGCGCCCAGCTCGCCACCCTCAGGGCCTCCGGCGCCGAGCAGGCCGAGATCGTCCTGGTCTGCGTGGACAAGCCCGAGGCCGCCGACCGCATCGTCGAACTGGTCAAGTCCGAGTTCCCGACCACCAAGATCATGGTCCGCGCCTTCGACCGGGGGCATTCGATGCGCCTGATCCAGGCCGGGGTCGATTACCAGATCCGCGAGACGTTCGAATCGGCGCTGAAGTTCGGCGAGCGCGCTCTGATCGAACTGGGTATGGACGAAAGCCAGGCGGCCGAGGCCATCGGCGACGTGCGTCGTCGCGACGACGCGCGCCTGGATCTGCAACTGACCGGCGGGATCAGCGCGGGCCGCCAACTGATGCGGGGCAACATGCCCACGCCGCAGCCGGCCCCCTACATCAAACCGCGCCGCGAAGGCCGCCTGCTGAACGAGGACGAGGCGGGCCCGGCCGCGCCGGACACGCAGCGCGAGCCTGCCGACGTCTGATCCCTACTGGCTGACGCCCGTCTCCAGACGCGCGCCGGCCAGTTCGGCCTTGGCCTGCAGATAGGTTGTCTCCGACACCAGTCGGGAGATCGTGTTGAAACGCTCCGTCGTCAGGCCCGACCCTTCGACCGCCGCCGTCAGCTGAGCGCTCTGCTCCGGCGTGGCCTGGTTGTTCTGGACCTGGGCCGTAATGGTGCGGATCTGGGTCATGGCGGCGACGAAGCGGTTCAACTCGTCGTCGGTCACGGCGGCGGCCGGGGTGCCGGGCGCCGGCGGCGTGGCGTTGACCACGCGAATGCGGGCCGCCAGGGCCGGATCGGCGGCGACGGCGTTCGACAAGGTGTTGAAGCGGGTGACTTCCAGACCGGAATCCTGAACGGCGGCGGCCATCTGCGCCTGTTGCTCCGGCGTCGGCTGGGCGCCGTTCAGGGTGTCGCTGACGGCCCTCACCTTGACCATAGCGTCGTCGAACTTCTTCAACTCGTCATCGGTGAAGGTCGCAGAGCCGGTCGTGGCTGAGGGGGCAGGCGTGGCGCCCGAAGTGGGGGCGGGGGCGTCCTGGGCCTGGGCGGTCGCGGCGGTCGCCAAAACGGCGACGGAAGCGAAAAGGGCGAGGCGGGGCGTGCGCATGGGCATGTCCTTTCGGTCTGGCGTCCACTTGAGGAGCCGTCGAACGACGGCGACGACGCAATCACGTCATCGCTCCCCGAGGAATGTGGAGCCTGGATAAGACGAAGGGGGGAGCCTTCATAACCTAGGCGTTTACGCTCGGATCGCCAGTCTTCGACGCTGGAGGCGCGATCAAGGATACGTTAGACGGGCGTGATCCTTGCTGAGGTTTGCTCATGAAACGTCTCGCCATCGCCGCCCTGGCCCTGATCGCGGTCGCCGCGCCGGCCGTCACCGTCACCGCCTGGGGCAATACCGGCCACCGGTTGATCGGGGTGGCGGCGATGCGGGCCCTGCCCGACGATCTGCCCGCCTTCCTGCGCACCCCGGCCGCCATCGCCGACGTGGGCGAGCTGGCGCGCGAACCTGACCGCTGGAAAGGCGCCGGCCAGCCGCACGACCGCGAGCGCGATACCGCCCACTTCATCGACATGGACGACCAGGGTCGCGTGATGGATCAGCGCGGCATGGCTCTGGCCGACCTGCCCCGCCTGAAATCGGAGTATGACGCCGCCCTGACCAAGGCCGGTCTGGACGTCAACGACGCCGGCTATCTGCCCTACGCCATGATCGACGCCTGGCAGAACCTGGGCCGCGACTTCGCCTATTGGCGCGTGCTGAACGCCGCCGAAAAGCGCGAGACGAACATGGAGCGCCAGGCCTGGTACCGTGCCGACCGCATCCGCCGCGAGGCCCTGATCCTGCGCGACATCGGCGTGATGGGCCACTATGTCGGCGACGGCTCACAGCCGCATCACACGACGATCCACTACAACGGCTGGGGCGACTTCCCGAACCCGGAAGGCTTCACCAACTCGCGTCAGACCCACGCCCTGTTCGAGGGCGAGTTCACCAACCGCGTCGCCCGCCTGGACGCGGTCGAGGCCGCCATGCCGGCCGCCAACCTGGACGGTTTCGACGTCAAGGCGCGCACCGTCTCCTATCTGACCACGACCCTGGGCACGGTGATCCCCTTCTATCGGCTGGAGAAGGCCGGCGGTTTCCGCGACGCCGACCCGCGCGGCGCGGCCTTCGTCAACGAGCGGCTGGGCGCCGGCGCCGGCGAACTCCGCGACTTCATAATCACCGCCTGGACCGCCTCGGGCAGCGCCTCCATCGGCTGGCCCGCCGTCAAGGTCGCCGAGGTCGAGGCCGGAACCGCCGACCCCTGGATCGCCATGGTGGGCGAGGACTGATTTCCTTGTCGGAGCTAACGCCCCCCGCCGTCATCCTCGACAAGTCGCAGATGGCCGAGAACATCGGCGCCGTGGCGCGGGTGATGGCCAACTTCGGTCTGACGGATTTGCGTTTGGTCACGCCCCGCGACGGCTGGCCCCAGGACCGGGCCTGGGCCATGGCCTCGGGCGCCGACTGGGTGCTGGAGGGCGTGCGGGTGTTCGACAGCGTCGCTGACGCCGTCGCCGACCTGAACACCGTCTTCGCCACCACCGCGCGCCCGCGCGAGACGCGCCAGCCGGTGCGCACCCCGCGCGAGGCCGGCCGCGTCCTCTACGACGACACGGCCTCGGGCCTGAAGACCGGCCTGTTGTTCGGCGGCGAGCGGGCGGGGTTGGAAACGACCGACATCGCCCTGTGCGCCGGCATCGTCACCATCCCCATCGACCCCCGACACCATTCGCTGAACCTGGCCCAGGCCGTGGCGATCAACGCCTATGAGTGGCGCACCCTGATCCTGGACGCCCCGCCGCCGCGCTTCCGCGACAGCGAGCCGCCAGCGTCGAACGAGCTTCTGGTCGGCATGTACGAGCATCTGGAGGAAGAGCTGGAGAACGGCGGCTTCTTCTATCCGCCCGAGAAGAAGCGTTCGATGAGCCAGAACCTGCGCGTCATGCTGGGCCGCGCCGCCTTCTCGGAGCAGGAGGTCGCCACCATGCGCGGCGCCATCCACGCCCTGTCGCGCGGTCGCGGCCGGGTGCTGGCCAAGCTGGCGGCGGAACGGGCGGCGAAGGCCTCCTCTAGCAGCGAGCCGCCGCGCGGCGAGCGATAGGAGGCGAGGATGAAGCCCTTGCTGATCTATCCGTTGGCGGCGCTGGCGGAGATCGGCGGCTGTTTCGCCTTCTGGGCCTGGCTGAAGCTGGATCGCTCGCCCTTATGGCTGGCGCCGGGCGTCGTCTGCCTGATCGCCTTCGCCTGGCTGCTGACCCTGGTCCCCAGCGACGCGGCAGGCCGGGCCTTCGCGGCCTATGGCGGGGTCTATATCTGCGCGTCGCTGGTCTGGATGGCGCTGGTCGAGAAGACGACGCCCGACCGCTGGGACGTGCTGGGCGGCCTAGTCTGCATCGTCGGCGCGGGGATCATTCTGTTCGGCCCGCGCGCCTAAACTCCTCTTCTTTCGTCATCCTCCGGCGAGCGTAGCGAGACCGGGGGACCCAGCGGCGCGCGTGAGCGCGAACCAGTCGCGGAGTGGGTGTCCCAGCATAGTGCGGCCAACGCATCGCCTTCGGCGCCGCTGGGTCCCCCGGTCTGCGCCGCGAAGGCGCGGCTTGCCGGAGGATGACGAAAGAAAAGAGGGGCAGCCATCCCATTTCCGTCACCTCAACCCAATGATTTCAATCCTCTGCCGCCCACCAGCGTCCTCTTCCTGCCCGCACCCCAGAACCGTGCGATCCTGTCTCCGCTCGTCCGCATCGGACGTGTCGCGCAGCCGGGGAGGGCGGATTTCAGACGAATTGCACTATTCAGACGGTGTTTTTCACGCCGCACAGTCTGAAACCGTGGCGGCGCGCTACCCCGCCCCCAGCAGGTCCGACCACCGCCAGCTGCCCTTGCCCAACGCCAGTTGCGCGCCTCCGGGGCGGTCTTCCAGCTTCAGCACCGCCAAGCCGGTCATCCGCTGGGTCTTGCACTCGGCGGGGGCGAAGGCGACTTCCAGGGCGATGGCCTGGCGCACGCCGGCCAAGCCCTTGCCCGACTGGTTGCGGCTCTGCAGCCAGTCGCCGTTCCAGACCAGGATGGCGCGTCCGTTGGCGTCCATGTCCTGGGACGCGGCGATGACGGCGCGGCGCACCGCCTGGTCGTCGCGCACGGCGTCCTGAACCCAGCGCACCATGTCGCACGATCCACCGCCCGACCCGGGGCCTGAGCCGGTTCCGCCCGATCCGCCGCCGCCGCCCACGCCCGTTCCTCCTCCGCCGCCCGGCCCGGCGCCCACCGTCATGGCGCCGGCGATCTGGGCCGCACCGAGCAAGGGCAGGGGCGGTCCCGGCGGCGCGGGCGCGGCGGGCAGGGGTTCGACGTCGGGCGGGCGTTTGGCGACGACCAGTCTAGGCCGCGCCGCCGCCACGGCCGGCGGGCGACGCTGGGGCGCGGGCCTGGGCGGCGCAGCCGACTGGGCTGCGGCGGCCGGCGCATCCGGCTTGGGCGAGGGATCGGGGGCGATGACCCGTGCGGGCGGCGGCGGGGGAGGGGGCGGCGGCTCGACCAGTTCGACCATCATCAGCGGCGGTTCGGGCGCGGCCGGGTCAGGCGCCGCGCGCGCCGTCATCAGCAGGGCCAACCCGGCATGGGCGACCAGAATCGGCGTCGCCGCCAGCGCCCAGCGTCGTGCCCGGCCGGCGCTCAATCGCCTATCCGTGATGACAGTTGAACACCGCGCCGCATGGTCATCAGAACAGAATGCCTGTAAAAAACGTCAGGCCCTGTTGAAAACATTCGGTCGCGTCAGGAAAGTGGCGCAGCGGGTAATACAACCGGGCGGCGTTTCAGATCAGTGATAGATCAGCCTGCCCGCCCTCCGGCCTCGGCCGTCGGCGGCGCAACGGTTGATCTCGCCCCCGGGTTCCGTGTCGGCGCAAGAATAGCGCGAAATACCCCATCTTTTTATGGTCAAGCTGACATGATCCTGCCCAAAGCACGTCATTACTCCGCCTTGTGCCCTACGCCATTTTCATCTGGCGCAAAAACGGGTGTGGCGCTCCCGGCAAGAAGGAGACAGAACTTGAGCAGATCGAAACTCAGGACGGCGGTCGTCGGCGGCGCCCTCATCGCCCTCGGCTTTGCGGCCAGCGGCTGCGCCAGCCATCGTTTCGTGCGTGATCAGGTGGAAGTCGTCGATACCCGCGTGACTGGCGTCGAAGGCACGGCGGGTCAGGCGCTGCAACGCGCCAACGACGCGCATAAACTGGCGGAGGGCAAGTTCCTCTATCAGGTCGTGCTGTCGGACGATTCCGTGAAATTCCCCACCGACGCGGCGGCCCTGTCGCCCGAAGCCGAGCAACGCCTGGCCCAGTTCGCCCAGCGTCTGCAGGGCGAGAACAAGAACGTCTATCTGGAAATCCAGGGCTATACGGACGCGACCGGCACGCCCGAGCATAACGACCAACTGGGCGAGCAGCGCGCCGAGGCCGTACGCCGCTTCCTGAACCGTCAGGGCGTCGCCCTGAACCGCATGGCGACCATCTCCTATGGTCAGGAACAGCCGGTGGCTTCGAACGACACGCCGGAAGGCCGTTCGCAGAACCGCCGCGTGACCATCGTCGTCCTGGCCTAACCCGCCTCCACTTCAAAAAGACCGGAACGGCGGCCGCTTCACAGCGGTCGCCGTTTTCGTGTTTACAGCCCGTCGAAGAAGCCCGGCACGGCCTGCGTCGCCGGCCCATAGACGCCCTCGTCGAACAGGCGCGCCCCTTGCGTCGGCTCGAGATTGATCTCCACCGTCCGCGCCCCGGCGTACCGCGCCGACTGCACGAACCCCGCCGCCGGATAGACCGCGCCGGACGTGCCGATGGAGACGAACAGGTCGCATGCCTCCAGCGCCGCCTCGATCCGCTCCATCTCCAGCGGCATCTCCCCGAACCAGACGATGTGCGGCCGCATGAGGCCCTGCGGATGATGCGGCGAGGCCTGATCCGCCGCCATGTCGCCCGCCCAGTCCATCACCACGCCCGACCGGGTGCAGCGCGCCTTCAACAGCTCGCCATGCATGTGGATCAGTTCGAACCCGGCGCCGGGCGGCGTCTGCGCATGCGCCCGGTCGTGCAGATCGTCGACGTTCTGCGTCACCAGCAGGAAGTCGCCCTCCCACCGCGCCGCCAGATCCGCCAGCGCCCGATGCGCCGCATTGGGCCGCACCTCGGCCAACTGCCGCCGCCGCTGATTGTAGAAATCCTGAACCAGGGCCGGATCGGCCGCATACCCCTGCGGCGTCGCCACATCCTCGACCCGATGCCCGCACCACAGCCCGTCATCGGCCCGGAACGTCGGCACGCCGCTTTCCGCCGATATGCCGGCGCCGGTCAGGACGACGAGGTTGCGATGGGTCATGACCCTGATTAGCGCGTCTGGATTGCTTGGTCAGCCTACGTCCGCCTGTGACGTAGATGCGGCCTATGGCTGGTGATATCGAAGAATGTCTGCGAACTAATCTCAAAAATCTGCACGAAAGTGCACTCAAAAAAATTCAGTGGCCTTCATCGGCGGACGGGCTGGCCTTCCCGGCGTCGCTCGTGAGAAACAGGCGCAAACCAAGGAGCCCTCGCCATGAAAACCCGCGCCGCCGTCGCCTTCGAGGCCAAACGCCCGCTCGAGATCGTCGAGGTCGATCTGGAAGGGCCGCGCGCCGGCGAGGTGCTGATCGAAATCAAGGCCACCGGCATCTGCCACACCGACGCCTATACGCTGGACGGGCTGGACTCTGAGGGCATCTTCCCGAGCATCCTGGGCCACGAGGGTGCGGGCGTGGTGGTCGAGGTCGGGCCGGGCGTGACCTCGGTCGCGGTCGGCGACCACGTCATCCCGCTGTACACGCCGGAATGCCGCCAGTGTAAGTCGTGCCTGTCGCGCAAGACCAACCTGTGCACCTCGATCCGCTCGACCCAGGGCAAGGGCGTCATGCCCGACGGCACCTCGCGCTTCAGCTACAAGGGTCAGGCCATCGCCCACTATATGGGCTGCTCGACCTTCTCGAACTTCACTGTCCTGCCCGAGATCGCGGTGGCCAAGATCCGCAAGGACGCGCCGTTCGACAAGGCCTGCTACGTCGGCTGCGGCGTGACCACCGGCGTCGGCGCCGTGGTCAACACGGCCAAGGTCGAGCCGGGGGCGAATGCCGTGGTCTTCGGCCTGGGCGGCATCGGCCTGAACGTCATCCAGGGGCTGAAGATGGTCGGCGCCGACATGATCGTCGGCGTGGACATCAACCCCGACAAGGAAGAATGGGGCCGTCGCTTCGGCATGACCCACTTCGTCAATTCGAAGCAGGTGCCGGACGTGGTCGCCCATCTGGTCGAACTGACCGGCGGCGGGGCGGACTACACCTTCGACTGCACCGGCAACACGGTCGTCATGCGCCAGGCGCTTGAGGCCTGCCATCGCGGCTGGGGCGAGAGCGTCGTCATCGGCGTCGCCGAATCCGGCAAGGAGATCGCCACCCGCCCGTTCCAGCTGGTCACCGGACGCGTCTGGCGCGGTTCGGCCTTCGGCGGCGCGCGCGGCCGCACCGACACACCCAAGATCGTCGACTGGTACATGGATGGCAAGATCGAGATCGATCCCATGATCACCCACACCTTCGGCCTGGAAGACATCAACAAGGCCTTCGACCTGATGCACGAAGGCAAGAGCATCCGCAGCGTGGTGGTGTTCTGATCGACTTGCGCGCCGCACGGTTCGTTGTTTAAAGAAACGGACTGAAAATCGGGAGGTTCGACCATGTTCACCCACGTCACCGTCGGCGCCAACGACATTGAGGCGTCGCGCAAATTCTATGACGCGGCGCTCGGCGCCCTGGGCGTCGAGCCGGGGCAGGGGCCGGACCCCAAGGGCCGCTACTGGTGGCGCACCCGCATGGGCGCCTTTGCGGTCGGCGCGCCGATCGACGGCGACCCGGCCTGCCACGCCAACGGCGGCACCATCGGCTTCGCGGCCAAGACGCCCGAGATGGTCCAGGCCTTCCATAACGCCGGGGTCGCCGCCGGCGGTCGCGCCATCGAGGATCCGCCCGGCGAGCGTCAGGGCCCGTTCGGCCCGATGATCCTGGCCTATCTGCGCGATCCGTCGGGCAACAAGATCGTCGCCATGCACCGGGTGGGGTGACCTAGCGGTCTTGCAGGTGTTTCGCTCCGACGATGGCGCGTCGCACGAACCAGAAGGCGAGCAGGCCAGGCAGCAAGGCCAGGCCGATCGCCATCGGCCATGAGGCCTGACCCGTTGCGCCCAAACTGATCAAGGCGGCGGCCAGCAATCCGGCGAAGGCTGCGCGAACGCCATTGAAGATCATGACGTTGGCGGCATCAGGATTGGTCCCCTTGGCTAGGGCGCGAACGCCGAGGGCGATCAGTGCGCCGATGGGCAGGGCGAGCGCTGCAACAAGGATCGTTCGCGTCATGCCTTCAGCCTATCATCCCTGAACCGTTTGGCGAACGACGCCTGGAGCGACGATCAACTGGCCGCTTGGGCCTCGCGATAGCGCATGTCGCGTGGCCCGTGGGCGGCGATGGTGGCGCACTGATCGGCGACGGCCTTTTTGTAAGCCGGGCGATCCAGACAGCGATCATGGTAGGCTTGGAGCGCCGGAAACGCTTCCAGCAGCTTCAGCGACGCGGCGATCTTCAGCACCGAACTCATCATCAGGTCTGCGACGGTGAAGTCCTCGCCGACCAGCCAGTCCCTGCCGCCCAGCGCCGTCTGAAGCTCGCCCAGGCGCTGCTCCGCAAAAGGCACGACCTGCGGCCGCCGCACGGCCTTGGCCGCCTCGTCTGGCATGAAGAACTCGGCCTCGGCGACATTGGCCAACGCCCCTTCGACGCTGTTCAGGGCGGCGAAATACCAGCCCAGAACCTGCGCCCGCATCACCGGATCGGACGGGATCAGCACGCCCGCCCGCTCGGCGATGTCCCAGACGATGGCGCCGCTCTCGAACATCGGCGGGCGACCGTCCTCTTCCAGCGTCGGCACCTGGCCGAACGGCTGACGCGCCCTGTGGTCTGCCGACTTCTGATCGACCGCGTCCAGCAGCCGGATTTCATACGGCCAGCCCGCTTCGTTCAGGATCCATCGCACCCGGTGGTCGCGCACCTGGCCGGCGGCGAAGGGCGGAACCCATTTGAAGGCGGTGACGGTGATCATGGCGATCTTCCTCTCCTGTCCGAAACCGAACGTGTCACGGGCTTGCGCGTTGCGGGCGCCGGTCAGGTGGATTAGCCAGAGGGCATGACCTTCGAGACCACCAAGACCCACATCGTCCACGGCGGAACCCTCCGCTATCTGAAGCACGACAGCACCGCGACCGGCACGCCCATGACCCTGTCGGTCTTCACGCCGGCGGGCGAGGGGCCTTTTCCCGTGCTGATCTGGCTGTCGGGCCTGACCTGCACCGAGGACAATTTCACCACCAAGGCCGGCGCCTACCGGGCCGCCGCCGAACACGGCGTCATCATCGTCGCGCCGGACACCAGCCCGCGTGGGGAAGGCGTCGCCGACGACCCCGCCTATGACCTGGGTCAGGGCGCGGGCTTCTATCTGGATGCGACGCAGGCCCCCTGGGCTCCGCATTTCCGCATGGAAACCTATGTCGCCGAAGAACTGATCGCCCTGATCGACGCCGCGTTCCCGACCACGGGCGCCCGCGCCATCAGCGGCCATTCAATGGGCGGTCACGGCGCCCTGACCTTGGCGCTGAACCACCCTGACCTGTTCCGGTCCGTCTCCGCCTTCGCCCCAATCTGCTCGCCGACCCAGTGCGCCTGGGGCGAAAAGGCCTTCACCGCCTATCTCGGTGACGACCGTGCGACTTGGGACCGCCACGACGCCGCCAAGCTGATCGCGGCCGGTGCCGCACGCGGGATCTATGACGACATCCTGATCGACCAGGGCGACGCCGACAGCTTCCTGACCGACCAGCTGAAGCCCGAACTGCTGCAAGCCGCCGCCGACGCCGCCGGCCAGAAGATCACCCTGCGCATGCAGCCCGGCTACGACCACTCCTACTTCTTCATGACCAGCTTCATCGCCGACCACGTCGCCTTCCATGCTGAGCGGTTGAAGGGCTGACCGACTGTCGCTGATCGCCTAGCGGTGATAGAGGGGCGCCATGAGCGCTCCCGATCCCTACGAACCGATGTTTTCCGCCCTGTGCCGCGAGGTGGGCTATTGCCTGCACGCCAAGGGCCAGAAGCGCGTGATCGAGGCCCTGCCCAAGGGCCTGGACGCCGCCGTGCGCGCCGTCTTCGCCGCCGAGGGCGTGGACGAGCCCAATGCGCCGGGCGACGTGAAGCGCGCCGTGCGCGAGTGCCTGAAGGCGAACTTGCCCGCCGTCTGACCCGATACCCTCAGGGCGTCGGCGCGATCTCGGTCGTGGTTCCCGAAGGCGTCGTGACAGTGCGGGTCGTCACGGGCGCCTTGCCCGTCTCCTCGACGGTGGTCGTCGTCGAAGACCAGACCGTATGACTGACGCGGCAGGTCTTGCCCCCATAGTTATCCGCGCCGATGGCGGGCTCTTGGGTGCAGGTCGGCGTTTGGTTGGCCATGTCCGCCGCAGCCTGGTCCAGCGCCTCGAAACCAGCGCAGCCGCTTGCTGAAACGGCGAGCGCCAGCACAGCGACGAATGCGATACGCGACATTACAGCCTCCGATTGACGGATGGACAATCGCGCGCCTTGTGGGCCAATGCAAATGGCCAAGCTGAACAAAAACGCGATGAAATCGCTTGGGTCAGACGCCACAGCCCCTAAATGGGGTTCAGGAACAAACCGTCTTCAGGAGACTGACATGGCCTTCACCCTGCCCCCGCTGCCCTACGCCTATGACGCGCTGGAGCCGGCCATCGACAAGGAGACGATGACCTTCCACCACGACAAGCACCACCAGACCTATGTCGACAACCTGAACAAGGCCGTCGACGCCGACGCCGGTCTGCAGGGCAAGTCGCTGGAAGAGATCTTCACCAGCATCTCGACCGCGCCCAAGGCCGTCCGCAACAACGGCGGCGGTCACTGGAACCACAGCCTGTTCTGGGAACTGCTGGCCCCGGCCGATCAGGCCGGCGAACCGTCCGCTGAACTCGCCGCCGCCATCGACGCCGACCTGGGCGGCATGGACAAGTTCAAGGAAGACTTCAACGCCGCCGGCGCCGCACAGTTCGGCTCGGGCTGGGCCTGGCTGATCGTCCAGAACGGCAAGCTGAAGATCACCTCGACCCCCAACCAAGACAATCCGCTGATGGATGTCGTGGACGAGCGCGGCGAAGTCATCCTGGGCGCCGACGTCTGGGAACACGCCTACTATCTGAAATACCAGAACCGCCGCGCCGACTATCTGAAGTCGTTCTGGTCGGTGGTGAACTGGAACAAGGTCAACGAACTGTACGAAGCCGCCAAGTAAGGCCCGCCACAGATCGCGATCTAGATCGAGACAAGACGACGCCCGCCGGAACCTCCGGCGGGCGTTTTCGATTCAGGTTCTACAGACGGAGAGTGAAGCGATGCGGATGATGATGACGGGGGCGGCCCTGGCCTGCCTGACCTTGGCGGCGTGCAATCCACAGGCGGGCCAGCAGAAGCCCGGCGATCACGCCCCGCCCACGCCGCAGCAGACGGTCGCCGCCCCGGCGGAAAAGCCGGTCTATCGGTTCAAGGTCGGCGCGCTGGACGCCATCGCCCTGTTCGACGGCGAGAACCCGGTCAAGAACGACAACCAGACGTTCGGCGTCGGCCTGAACCCGCAGGCGGTCGCCGCGTCCCTGACCGCCGCAGGACAGCCGGCCGATCCGATCATGCTGGAAATCCATCCGCTGTTGGTCAGGAACGGCGACCGGACCATGCTGTTCGACACCGGCCTGGGCGAGGGCAAGGGCCAGCTGATGGACAGCCTGCAAAAGGCCGGCGTCGATCCGGCCTCCATCACCGACGTGCTGATCTCGCACGGCCACCCCGACCATGTCGGCGGCCTGATCCGCGCCGGCGGCCTGGCCTTTCCCAGTGCGGCGATCCGCATGTCGCAAGCGGAGTGGGCGTCGGTGCGCGCCAATCCCGAGCTGGCCGATCTGGTGCGCATCATCACGCCCAAGGTTCAGGCCTTCGCGCCGGGCGGAGAGGTCGCGCCGGGCGTCACGGCCCAGGACACGGCGGGCCATACGCCGGGCCACGTCGCCTATCTGATCGCGGACGGACAGAACCAGCTGCTCTTCACCGGCGACCTGATGCACCACTGGATTCTGTCAGTGGAGCATCCCGACTGGCGCGTCGGCTATGACGACGATCAGACGGCGGGCGAGAAGGCGCGGCTGGATCAGGTGACGGCGCTGCGTCACTCCGGCGCCCACATCTACGCCTATCACTTCCCCTTCCCGGGGCTGGGCAAGATCGCCACCCGCGAGAGCCGGGCGATGTTCATCTCAGAGGCGCAATCAGCGACGGACTAGATACGAAGATCCAGACTGTGCCGGGCGCGTTCGTTCATGCGTTCGGCATGGTGCTGGCGCAGCATCCGTCGCTGTCGAAGCATCTCGTGAATTCCGTCTGCCAGTTCGAGCAGCTGACCGTCGCTCAGCGGCTCGACGAGGTCGATCAGCTTGGTTTTCAGCGTCGCGAACGCCGGCTCGGACAGGCCGGTCTGGAAGGTCTTGGCTTCATTCGTCACCCTTCGTCCTCCTCTATCGTCTCAGGCGACTGGAGGCTTCACCCGGTCGGAAAGGGATGGGTGCGGGCCATCGTTCCATTCCATCGTGCTTAACGGCCCGTCCGGCTTGACTCTGCCAGCCCCTCTGGCCATAAGCGCCGCCTTCCATGTCTCTGGTTTGCGCCAGCGACGGGATTGATGACGGAAGATGCGTGGACCGCCGTTGAGATCGCATTCCCAATCGAGGGGACGCCGGGCCGTATCGTTGAAAAGAGAATAGAATGTCCAAGCGCCACAGCGCCAAATACAAGATCGACCGCGCCATGGGTGAGAACCTGTGGGGCCGCGCCAAGTCGCCGGTCAACAAGCGTTCTTACGGTCCCGGTCAGCACGGTCAGCGTCGCAAGTCGAAGGTTTCGGACTTCGGTCTGCAACTGAAGGCCAAGCAGAAGCTGAAGGGCTATTACGGCAACATCACCGAGAAGCAGTTCGCCAAGACCTACGACGAAGCCACGCGTCGCAAGGGCAACACCTCGGAAAACCTGATCGGCCTGCTGGAATCGCGTCTGGACGCCATCGTCTACCGCGCCAAGTTCGTCCCGACCGTCTGGGCCGCCCGTCAGTTCGTCAACCACGGCCACGTCACGGTCAACGGCAAGAAGGTCGACATCGCCTCCTACCGCGTGAAGCCGGACGACGTCGTCACGGTCAAGGAAAAGTCGCGCAGCATGGCTCTGGTGATTGAAGCCCAGACGTCGTCGGAACGCGACGTTCCGGATTACCTGGAACTGTCGGACCGCTCGTTCTCGGTTCGCTACGTCCGCGTCCCGGAACTGTCGGACGTGCCGTACGCCGTGAAGATGGAACCGAACTTGGTCGTCGAATACTACGCTTCGTAAGCGAAGCCTCGACCAGTTGAGTTTGAAGGGCCTCGGACTCGTCCGGGGCCCTTCGTTTTTTACCCTGTTCCCTCCACGGGCGAACAGGCGCATTCTCGGCCCGTTCAGGCTTTGAGAGACAGGGGAGGTCGTCGGTGCGCGACTCCATCATCGGACGACTGGCCTTGATCGCCGCCGCATCGGCGAGCCTTGCCGCATGCGCCACCGGCGGCGAGCCGTCCGTCTCGACCCAGGGCATGCCCGGCGCGCTGGAGCCGATCCACGCCGCCGCCTTCACCAAGGACGAGGCCGTCTTCTGGGTCAGTTCGAACGGCTGCACCGACAAGGAAGACCTGATCCCTATCGTCAGCCTGCAGGGCGGCGCCGCCGTCATCACCCTGCGCCGCATCGACGAGGACAAGTGCCGCCAGGACTTGGTCGAGGGCGTCGAGCTGAAGTGGTCGTTCGAGGAACTGGGCCTGCCGCCCGGCTCGCCCATCAGCGTCAACAATCCCTATCAATTGCCGCGTTCCTGATCCCGGATAGGGATTGGTTAAGCCTGTTCGGGCGCGTCTGATTAAATTCTCTGCTGCTACGGAGCCAGGCTGTCTTCTCCACGGTCTGTAGCTTTCATGCGCTTTCTCACCTGCCTGACCGACGACCATAACCTCTGGCTGGTCGGGCTCGCGGCCGGCCTGTGCCTGGTCGGCTCCATCATCACCTTCCGCCTCTATCGCCGGCTGCGCGCCGCCGAAAAGGGCACGCGTCTGGCCTGGGCCTTCATGGGCGCGGTGGCGACCGGGGCGACGATCTGGTGCACCCATTTCGTGGCGATGATCGCCTATGAGCCGGGCGCCGCCATCCGCTACGAGCCGGTCCTGACGGGCGTCTCCCTGGGCGTCGCCATCGCCGGCAGCGCCCTGGCGCTGTGGGTCGCCTCGCGGACCCTGCGGTTCTCGGCCGAGATCGGCGGCGTGCTGTTCGGCCTGACCGTCGTGGCGATGCACTATACCGGTATGGCGGCCTTTGCGACCGATGCGGTCATTCACTGGTCCGCCGCCTATATCGCCGCCTCGATCCTGGGCGCCGTCGTCTTCGGCGCCCTGGCGTTCAACCGCGCACGCCGTCCCGGACAGATCGCGCCGGTCGCGTTGATGGTCCTGGGGATCGTCGCGCTGCACTTCACCGGCATGGCCGCGATGACGGTCATACCCCTGTCGCCGCTGGTCGACGCCGTCGCCGCCGATTCCGCCAATGTGATCATGGCCTTCGCCGTCTCCGCCGTCGGCCTGATGATGCTGGGCACCGGCGTCGCCAGCCACGCCCTGGACATGCAGTCCCGGCTCCAGGCCAAGGCGCGGCTGGATCACCTGATCGAGGGCAGCGTGGACGGCATGGTGGTCGAGCAGGACGGCCTGATCCTGGCCGCCAACGCCGCCTTCGCCGAACTGTCGGGCATGGACCGCAACGCGCTGGTCGGGGAGCCGCTGTCGCGCTGGATCGTCCAGACCGCCGACCTGACTGTCGGCGGCCTGACGCAGTCACGGCTGGTCGCAGCGGGCGGGACCGAAATCCCGGTCGAGATCGCCGTGCGTCGCGACGGCGGTCACGCGGTCGAAGCCGACCTGATGATCTATGCCGTGCGCGACCTGCGCACGCGCCTGGCCCAGGAACGTCGCATCGCACACCTGGCGCGCAACGACAGCCTGACCGGCCTGCCGAACCGCTCGTCCTTCCTCGAATGGCTGACGCGCCAGACCGCCGACGACAGCGCCGCGACCCGGGTCGCCCTGCTCGCCATCGACCTGGACCGGTTCAAGGAGGTCAACGACGTTCACGGCCACGCCGCGGGCGACCAGCTTCTGATCCGCATCGCCGAACGGATGAAGGCCAGCCTGCGCCCCGGCGAGTTCGTGGCTCGTCTGGGCGGCGACGAGTTCGTAGCCGTGGTTGCGGTCGAACAGCGCGAGGACGCGCTCGGCCTGGTCGACCGTCTGCGCCAGGCCGTCATCGCGCCGGTCATGCTCGAACATGCCGAGGTCGCCTGCGGCCTCAGCGTGGGGGTCGCCGTCTGGCCAGACGACGCACGCGACATCTCGGCCCTGATCAACGACGCGGATCTGGCCATGTACCGCGCCAAGGCCTCGCTGGGGACCGACGTCTGCTTCTACGAGGAAGAGATGGACGAGGCGGTGCGCAACCGCCGGCGCATGGCCCAACAGATGCGCGAGGCCCTGGACCAGGGCCAGTTCAGCCTGAATTGGCAGATCCAGGCCGCTGTCGATACGGGCGAAATCACCGGCTATGAGGTTCTGCTGCGCTGGATCCAGCCTGACGGGACCTTCATCTCACCGGCGGACTTCATCCCCCTGGCCGAAGAGAACGGCCTGATCCTGCCGATCGGGGAATGGGTGCTGCGCACCGCCTGCGCCGAGGCCGCCGCCTGGGCCGAGCCGCACAAGATCGCCGTCAACCTGTCGCCAGTCCAGCTGGGCCACGTCGATCTGCCGCGCCTGGTGCATCAGATCCTGATCGAGACTGGCCTGCCAGCCGCGCGACTGGAGCTGGAGATCACCGAGACGGCCATGATCACCGATATGGAGCGCACCACCCACGTGCTGCGCCAGCTGAAGCTGCTGGGCGTGTCCATCGCCATGGACGATTTCGGCACCGGCTATTCGTCCCTGTCCACCCTGCGCGCCTTCCCGTTCGACAAGATCAAGCTGGACCGCTCCTTCATGTCGGAACTGGACGGCGGACCGCAATCCGCCGCCATCATCCGCGCCGTTCTGGCCCTCGGCGAAAGCCTTGCGATCCCGGTTTTGGCCGAGGGCGTCGAGACGCTGGAACAGCTGACCTTCCTGCGCGACCAGGGTTGCGACGAGGTTCAGGGCTATCTGTTGGGTCGCCCGCAGAAGACGGCCGAAGGCCACATCCAGCAGGCGGCGCGCGTCCTGTGGGACGGCGCACCACCGCTGGAAGACGCCGCCTGATCAGGCCGCCCGCCTAGCCGGCCTTGCCGTAGCCCGGCCAATATTTCTTGCCGGCCCGCTCGTATTGCGGAGGCAGGCCCTCTTCGTCGCCCAGCGCCACGGCCGCATGATGCGCCCAGTTCGGATCGTCCAGCGCCGCACGGGCGATGGCGATCAGATCCGCCTGACCTGAGGCCACGATGTCCTCGGCCTGTTGCGGATCGAAGATCATACCCACGGCCATGACGTTGGCGTCCGGCGTCGCCGCCTTCACCGCCTGCGCGAACTGCAGCTGATAGCCCGGCTCGGCGCCCGGAATGTCGGCGCGCGCGACATTGCCGCCCGACGTCAGGTGCAGATAGTCATAGCCCATGTCGTGCAGCGCCTGACCGAAGGCCGTGACCTCGTCCAGCGCGATGCCGCCCTCGACCCAGTCCGACCCGTTGAACCGCACGCCCAGCGCCTTGGTCCGGGGCCAGGCGTCGCGCAGGGCCTGCGCGACCCGTAGCGGGAAGCGCGCCCGGCTCTCGAACCCGCCGCCGAAATCGTCGGTGCGGTGATTGGACAGGGGCGACAGGAACTGGGTCAGCAGGTAGCCGTGGGCGGCGTGCAACTCGACCAGATCGAACCCGGCCCGGTCGGCGCGGCGCGCGGCGTCCTCGAAGGCGGAGACGACGCGGTCCATGTCGGCCTGGCTCATCGCCGTCGGGGTGTGCCAGTCGTCCTTGAACGGTTCGGCCGAGGCGCTGAACGTCTCCCATGCGCCCTCGTCGGCGCCCAAGGCGCGACCGCCCTTCCACGGCGCGCTGGTCGAGGCCTTGCGCCCCGCGTGGCCCAGCTGAACCCCGATCGGCGTGTCGCTGTAGGTGCGGATGTCAGTGATGATTTGCGCGAAGGCGGCTTCCTGGGCGTCGTTCCACAGGCCGGTGTCGTCCGGCGTGATCCGTCCCGCGGCCTCGACCCCGGTCGCCTCCACGATGACCAGACCCGCGCCCGAGATCGCCAGCTTGCCCAGGTGCTGCACGTGCCAGGGCTGGGGCACGCCGTCGATGGCGGAATACTGGCACATCGGGGCGATGACGACGCGGTTCTTCAGCGTCAGGGGCCCCACGGCGCGGGGCGAGAACAGCAGGCTCATGAGAAACGATCCGATGGGAAGGGGAGGGACCGTAGCTATGGCGGTTGCAGACGCGTTCAAGCCCAGCCTGTCCGATTGTTCATCCAGCTTGCCGATTATTCACGTGTGCGGAACCGACCCGCGCGGCACAAAGGGCCAAGCTTTCAAAGGGGAACAACCAAATGCTTCGTCTCGCTCTCGCCATCGCCATCGCCGCTCCGCTGCTGTCGGGCTGCATCATCGTCTCGACCGAAAAGCCGACCACGCGGGTCATCACCGCCCCGGCCTCGGGTCAGTGATGCGGGGTTTCGCAAAGGGTCTGGCGGTCGCGGCCCTGGTCGCGCCGCTGCTGTCGGCCTGCGTCATCTATGACAGCGATGCGGGCGAGAACGTCTCGGTCAACGTCACGCGCAACGACGCCCCGCCGGCCGAGGCCATTCGCGAGGCCCGCTTTGCCGACGGCGCCCTGGTCGCGCGGGTCGATTCAAATGGCTGCACCCAGGCGTCGGATTTCGAAGTATCGGTGTCTGACGGCTCGCCTGCCGAAATCACCCTGCGCCGCACCAAACCGGACCTGTGCAAGGCTCTGGTCGCCGACGGCGTCGAACTTCGCTGGACCTACGCCGACCTGGGCCTGGAGCCCGGAACCCCGGCGCGGATTCTCAATCCGTTGAAGTAGGCGTCTCGAACACCGCCAGCATCGTGGGCGGAATGCGCTGGGGCCTCAGGGTCGCGGCGTCGACCAGCACCCATTCGGTGACGCCCTGGGCGCAGACGCGGCCCTGGGCGTCCTCGATGCGGACATAGCGAGTGAAGCGCGGACCCTGCGGATCGCCGACCCAGGTGCGGGCGACCACGCCCCGCGCGCCCGGCTCGATGCCGCGCAGATAGTCGATCTCGTGCCGGGTCGCGACCCACGACCATTTCGCCCGCGTCGCTTCGTCGAAGCGCGCGTTCCAGTGGGCCGTGCCAGCGTCCTGCAGCCAGCCGACATAGACGACGTTGTTGACGTGTCCATTGGCGTCGATGTGCTCGGGCCGCACGTCCAGCGGCACGACGAAGACCTCGCGGTCCTCGCGCGGGCTCAGCGTCTTGCGGGCCATCAGGCCTCGCCGAGCGGCACGCCCTTCTCGACCATCAGGGCCTGAAGTTCGCCGGCCTGGAACATTTCGCGGATGATGTCCGATCCGCCGACGAATTCGCCCTTCACATAGAGCTGCGGAATGGTGGGCCAGTCGGTGAAGCTCTTGACGCCTTCGCGCAGGGCTTCGTCCTGCAGCACGTCCACGCCCACGAAGGCGGCGCCGACATGATCCAGGATCTGAACCGCCAGGGACGAGAAGCCGCAGCGCGGCTGGTCCGGCGTACCCTTCATGAACAGCACGACGTCGTTCTGGGCGACGGTTTCGCCGATGAAGGCGTGGGCGGGATCGGCGGACTGGGCGGTGTCGGTCACGGGAAAGGCCTTTCGTGAAGCCCGTCAGCTAGGGAGCCGAGAGGGCGCGGTCAAGGCGTCCGCGACGATCTGTATGGCGCGGGTCGCTCTGCGTCAGGCGGCCTGGCTGGCGACGACGCGCGCCATCTCGATCTGCGCGGCCAGGCCAGGCGGCATGTCGCGCTCGGGCGCGGCGGCCAGTTGCGCCAGCCGTTCGGTGTCGGTGGCGTTGACGATCACGCTGGACACCGTCGGGTCGGTCAGGACGTAGGCCAGGCAGATCGCCTCGGCGGTCCAGTTCTGCGTGCGATACAGGAAGCCGAAGGCGTCCTTCTGCGGCGTATCCGGCGGTCGCTTCTGCGCGCCGATGCCGAACAGGCCCTTCTTCAAGACCGGCGCGATGCGCGGACCCGAGCGGCGGTCGGTGTAGAAGTCATAGGCGAAGACCGACATGTCCTGATCGCGCGCCGAGCGGATGCGATTGCGGACCTTCCAGTCGGCGTTGATGCCCAACGGGGTCAGCAGGGCGTCGAACGCGCCCGTCGAGACATAGGCGTCCATCACCTCGCCGCCGCCGGCTATGCCCAGCAGCTTGATGCGTCCCGTGGCCCGCATGGCCTTCAGCGCGCTCAGCGAGGACTGCGCCAGTTCGGTCTCGCCCGGCTCGTGCAGCACCGCCACGTCGATCCAGCCCAGACCTGAAAAGTGCAGCACCCGGTCGATGGCGGCGGTCATGCCCTGGGCGGAAAAATCCCGGTCTTCGCCCCGTCCGTCGCCGGCCCCCAGGGTCAGGCTGACATAGACCAGCTTGCGATCCACATGCGACAGGGCCTCGCCCAGCACCTCTGCCGCCACAGGGTCGGCGCTGTCCAGGCGGTAGCTGTTGACGCCCGCTTCCAGCGCCGAATACAGCAGGTCCAGACCCGCTTCACGCCCGCGCTTCAGCGCATCGGCGCCGAAGTTCAGTGTCAGGTTGGAGATGGCGGCGCCCGAGGCGCCGAAGGGCCTATAGCGCATCGGTCAGTTTCCCGCCTCGGGCGCCGAGGTTTCCAGCGCCAACGCATGAAGTTCGCCGCCCATCTGACCCTTCAGCGCGGCATAGACCATCTGATGCTGGCGCACGCGCGGCACGCCCGCAAAGGCGCTGGACACGATGCGGGCGCGATAGTGGTCGCCGTCGCCCGCCAGATCCTCGATCTCGATCTCGGCGTCGGCAAAGGCGTCGACCAGATGCTGGCGCAGCGTTTCCACGGACATGGGCATGGGCAGGGACTCGCGGTTCGTTCGACGCCAGTTTGCCCGATAATCCTTAATGGCGACCTACGCGCCGCAAACCGGCCGCTCGAACAGCTGAACCCTGTGATCCTTGTAGCTCGCGATCGCATAGGGGCGATAACCGACCCGCGCCGCCAGCTTCAGCGAGGCCAGGTTCTCTGGCGCGATCATGCAGACGGTGCGCCCGCCCAGCGTCCGGTCGGTCCAGCCCAGCACCGCCGTCAGGGCCTCCGCCGCATAGCCCTTGCCCTGGAACGCCGGCCCAATGCCCCAGCCCAGTTCGGGCGCCTTGAACGGCGGCTCCAGCTCCCGGCGATAGTCGAACACCCCCACGCTGCCCAGATAGACGCCGCCGTTGCGCAGCCGGATCGTCCAGTTGCCGTGGCCCATCGCCGCCCAATGGCCGATGTCGCGCAGCAGCCGGAACCAGACCTCCTCGCGCCCCAGCGCGCGGCCCATGATGTGGCGCGTGAAATCCTCGTTCGACCATAGTGTCAGCAGGTCGTCGAAATCCTCGGTCGAGACCGGGCTCAGCATCAGTCGTTCGGTCGTCAGTATTCTGTCGTTCACATCAGGCCCAGTTGCTTGAAGCTGGCCACCCCGTCGCGGCCCACGACCAGATGGTCGTGAACCTCCACGTTAAGTGCGCGCCCGGCCTGCACAACCTGTTTCGTGATCTCGACGTCGGCGCGGCTGGGCGTTGGATCCCCGGACGGATGGTTGTGCACCAGGATCAGGGCGCTGGCCGACAGCTCCAGCGCGCGCCGCACCACTTCGCGCGGATAGACCGGCGCATGATCGACCGTGCCCCGGTTTTGCACCTCGTCCAGGATCAACTGGTTCTTCTTGTCCAGATACAAGACGCGAAATTGCTCGCGCGGCTCGTGCTGCAGGGCGACCCGCACATAGGCCAGCAACGCCGTCCATGACGAGATTACCGGCCGTTTCGCCGTCGGCTCGCGTGCGATCCGCCGCGTCACGTCGAAGATCAGCTGCAGGTCCAGCGCGATCGCCCGCGTCGCCTTGCCGACGGCATAGCCCATCGACCGCGCGACCTGATCCTCGATCGCCTCGTGGCTGGCCGCCCCGATCCCCTCCAGTCCCCCGAACCGCGCCAGCAGATCCTTGGCCAGCGGCTTGGTGTCCTTGTAAGGCACGCTGCGGAACAGCAGCAGCTCCAGAAGTTCGTAATCGGGCAGGGCGCCCAGGCCCCCCTTCGCCGCCCGCTCGCGCAGCCGGTCGCGATGGCCGCTGTGGCGCGGTTTGGGTTTTGTGAGGATTTCGTCGGTCATACGCCGTCAGGCTCGCAGATGCGCAACCGTCACAGGATCGTGCGATCCGCGTGCGCGTGCAAGCTCGACGTGTGCGAACACTACCTTCTTTCGTCATCCTCCGGCGAAGCGCAGCGAAGACCGGGGGACCCAGCGGCGCCGAAGGCGATGCGTCCATCGGCATGATGTCAAATGAAAGCGTCTGCGGCAGGTTCGCGCTCGCGCGCGCCGCTGGGTCCCCCGGTCTACGCCGCAAGCGGCTTGCCGGAGGATGACGAAAGCCTGGAATCAGTTCGGCCGGAACAGCCCTGCCGGAGACGCCGTGAAAATCTCCAGACCGTCTTCCGTCACCCCGATGGTGTGCTCGCACTGGGCCGACAGGGACTTGTCGCGGGTCACGGCGGTCCAGCCGTCGGACAGGACCTTCACGTGCGGCTTGCCCAGGTTGACCATCGGCTCGACGGTGAAGAACATTCCGGGCTTCAGCACCGCGCCCTCGCCGCGACGGCCGTAGTGCAGGACGTTGGGGCTGTCGTGGAAGACCCGGCCGATGCCGTGGCCGCAGAAGTCGCGCACCACGCTCATGCGCTGGGCCTCGACGAACTTCTGAATGGCGAAACCGATGTCGCCGAAGGTGTTGCCCGGCTTGACCTGCTCCAGGCCCAGATCCAGCGACTGATAGGTCACGTCGATCAGCTTCTTGGCCCGCGCATTGATCTCGCCGACCGCATACATGCGGCTGGAATCGCCGTGCCAGCCGTCGACGATGACGGTGTGGTCGATGTTGACGATGTCGCCGTCCTTCAGCACCCGGTCGCCGGGAATGCCGTGACAGACCACGTGGTTGATCGATGTGCAGACGGTCTTCTCATAGCCCTTGTAGCCCAGGCAGGCGGGCAGGCCGCCGTTGTCCAGGGTGAACTCGCGCACCAGATCGTCGATCGTGCTGGTCAGGACGCCGGGCTTCACATGCGCGGCGATCATGTCCAGCGCCTCGGCGACCAAACGGCCCGCCTTGCGCATGCCTTCGAAGTCTTCGGCTTGGTGGACACGAATGGCGCTAGAGCGGACCAGGACGTCGGTTTCGATTTCGGGCGTTTCGTACATGGGGCGATCGGTCTGCAAAAGGCGGGGATACGGCGCAATCCGTTCGCCGCAGATGGTCGTTATAGCATGAAACCTCAACCCCGAGTTTGGATTCCCGCATGACCGACGTCGATCCCACTGCCGGGCCCATTGCTGGGCCCACCGCCGCCGTGCTGGTCATCGGCGATGAAATCCTGTCGGGCCGGACCCAGGACACGAACACCAACACCATCGCCCGCTTCTTGGCCGCGCTGGGGATCGACCTGATGGAGGCGCGGGTCGTCACCGACGACCACGACCGGATCATCGAGGCGCTCGACGCGCTGCGGTCGCGCTGGGACTATGTCTTCACCACCGGCGGCATCGGCCCCACGCACGACGACATCACCGCCGACGCCGTCGCGGCGGCCTTCGGCGTGGCCCTGCCCGAACATCCCGAGGCCCTGGCGATCCTGGCGCGCCGCTATGGCGACGACTTCAACGCCGCGCGCCGTCGCATGGCCCGCATTCCTCAGGGCGGGGCGCTGATCGCCAATCCGGTCACCGACGCGCCCGGCTTTCACGTCGGCAATGTCTTCGTCATGGCCGGCGTGCCCAGGATCATGCAGGCGATGCTGGAGGACGTGGCGCCGCGTCTGCGCACCGGCTCCGTCGTTCATGCCCGGACGCTGAAGGTCAGCGGGGTGGGCGAGGGGGCTGTGGCGGATGTGCTGCGGGCCGCCGCAAATCTGCGTCGTGACCTGTCGTTCGGCAGCTATCCGTTCGGCCACGGCAGCGTCGGTGAGATCGGAACCCAGCTGGTCATCCGTGGCCGTGACGCGGGCCTGGTCGAGGCGGCGGCGCAAGATTTGATCGCCGAACTGCGAAATATGGGCATCGATGTTGCCGCAACGTAACCTCTCGAAGCCGTGATCATGTGCGGCTCAGGCGCCACGGTTTCGCCCGTTTCCGGTCCGATGGGGGCCTTGCCCGCAACGCTTTCGCGCCGTGAACGCTGAGTGGGCTCCTCCCCGGATCGACCGCGCGTAAAGCGGTCGACGTTTACTTAGGTGTTTGAAATGACCTCCAGGAACTTCGCCCGCGTGGGCGGGCTCGCCCTGACGACCGTGCTGCTGGCCGGCGTCGCCGCCCCGGCCATGGCCGGCTCCTTCTATGTTCAGGAACAATCGACGCGCGCCCAGGGCCGCGCCAACGCCGGCGTCGGCGCCGACAAGGGCGTTCAGTCCCTGTGGTGGAACCCCGCCGCCATCGCCGGCACGCAACGCGAAGTCTATCTCGGCATGCACGGCCTGATCCTGGACTCCGACGTCGATAACCGCGGCTCCACCCTCAGCTACAATCTGCCCGCTCCGACCCCGCCGTTCCCGGCCGGCACGATTCTCAGCGGCTCGACCGTCGTCGCCGGCGATCCGCACGTCCATGACGTGGTCGAAAGCGGCATCGTGCCCAACTTCGCCGTCTCCATGCCGATCGGCGACCGCTTCAACGTCGGCCTGGCCGTTCAGGCGCCCTACAACTTCACCACCAAGTACGAACAGCCCGACTTCGCGCGTTACGACGCCCTGACGTCCGAGCTGCGCTCGGCCAACGTCAGCCTGGTCGCCGCCATGACGGTCACCGACTGGCTGGACATCGGCGCCGGCTTCGACGCCCAGTACGCCAAGGCGACCCTGTCCTCGGCTCTGCCGAACCTGCCGACCGTTGCTGGCGTGGCTCCGCTGGTGCTGATCCCTGCAGCGACCGACGGCCGCAACCAACTGGAAGGCGACGGCTGGGATTACGGATGGAACGCCGGCGCCCAGATGCACTTCGGCAAGCTGGACCTGGGTCTGTCCTACCGCTCCAAGATCGAGCACGAGCTGGAAGGCACCGTGAACATCTCGGGCCTGACCGGCGCCCTGGCCGCCGCCAACGTCTCGGCTGACGGCGTCGCCAGCTTCAACACGCCCTGGTACGCCACCGTCTCGGCCCGTTACGCCGTCAACGATCGCCTGACCCTGAACGCTCAGGTCAACCAGATCGGCTGGAGCGAGTTCGACGCCATCCGCGTCGCCTACGGAGCCACCGGCTCGTCGACCATCGTTCAGGACTATGACGACGTCACCACCGGCTCGATCGGCTTCGACTACAAGATCGACCCGACCATGACGGTCCGCGCCGGCTTGGGCTACGACCCGACCCCGACCTCGGACGACCACCGCACCGCCCGTATCCCGGACGGCGACCGCTGGCTCTACGCCGCCGGCCTGTCCAAGACGGTCGGTTCGATGACCTTCGACGGCGCCGTGACCTACATCGACATCGACACCGCGCAGATCAACGACACGCGCGACGTCTATGGCAACGGCCTGGTCATCTCGAACCTGCGCGGCGAGGCCAAGGGCTCGGGCGTCGGCTTCTCGATGGGCGCGACCTGGGCCTTCTAAGGTCCGCACACGCCTGACATGAGAACGGCGGCTCCTTCGCAGGAGCCGCCGTTTTTTATTGTCTCAAGATGAAGGCGGGGCGCGAACCCCGCCGTTCGATCCTACGCCTTGGCGCCGCCGACATAGCCCTTGCCGCCGTTGGACGGGCGACGACGGGGACGGCGCTTCATTTCGCCTTCCGCCGGCTTGACGTTGTCGTTGATCGACGGGACGCGCTCGCCGGCCAGGGGGTTGTAGGCGCGTTCGGGACGCGGGGCCGCCGGGGTCTCGCCGGGACGGGCGCGACGCTGGCGATGCGGCTGGCCGCCGCCTTCCGGGCGCACGCCGTCGCGATGCGGGACGCGGCTGCGTCCACGACCGCCACGGCCTTCGCCACGGTTGCCTTCGTTGCGGTCGCCGCCTTCGCGTTCCGGCATGGTCGCCTTCTTGCCGACGCCGGTCGCCATGATGGTGGCGTCCAGCTGGCCCAGGGCCTTGTCGTTGCGGCGGTCGATGGCCGGGATCTTCTGACGCGTGACCTTCTCGATATCCTTCAGCAGCTTCATCTCGTCGCCGGCGACGAAGCTGACGGCGGTGCCGTCCTTGCCCGCCCGCGCGGTGCGGCCGATACGGTGGACATAGCTTTCCGGCACGTGCGGCAGTTCGAAGTTCACGACGTGCGAGACGCCGTCCACGTCGATGCCGCGTGCGGCGATGTCGGTGGCGACCAGGACGCGCAGCTTGCCGGCCTTGAAGGCGGCCAGGGTGCGTTCACGCTGGGGCTGGGACTTGTTGCCGTGGATGGCGCCGGCTTCGACGCCGCCGGCTTCCAGATAGGCCGCGACCTTGTCGGCGCCGTGCTTGGTCTTGGTGAAGACCAGGCAGCGCGTGTATTCGGGATCCGAGAACATCTCGGTCAGCAGGGCGCGCTTGCGGCCCTGTTCGATATAGACGACCGACTGGCTGATGCGCTGCACCGTGGTCGACTGCGGCGTGACCTGGACCTTGACCGGGTCCTTCAGCAGCTCACCCGCCAGCTTGCCGATCTCGCTGGGCATGGTCGCCGAGAAGAACAGGTTCTGGCGCTTGGCCGGGATCTTGGAAACGATCTGGCGGATCGGCTTGATGAAGCCCAGGTCCAGCATCTGGTCGGCCTCGTCCAGCACGAAGATCTCGGTCGAGGACAGGTCCAGGTTCTTCTGCTGGATGTGGTCCAGCAGGCGGCCCGGCGCGGCGACCAGGATGTCCAGACCCTGTTGCAGGGCCCGCTCCTGACCGCCGTATTTCACGCCGCCGAAGATGACCGCGACCCGGAAGCCCAGGTGGGCGCCATAGGCCTTGAAGCTGTCGCCGATCTGGGTGGCCAGCTCACGCGTGGGGCTCAGGACCAGCACGCGCGTCGTACGCGGCTTGGGGGCGATGCGGTTCTCGGCCAGGCGGTGCAGGATCGGCAGGGCGAAGGCGGCGGTCTTGCCGGTGCCCGTCTGGGCGATGCCCAGCAGGTCCTTGCCGGCCATGACGTCGGGGATGGCTTTTTCCTGGATCGGGGTCGGCGTGGTGTAGCCGGTCGAGGCCAAGGCCTGCAGCAGGGCCTTGTTCAGGCCCATGGATTCGAAGGTGATGCTCACAGTGTGTCTTTCGCGTAGCGGCGACGCGCATCGGCCATGGCATGACGCCGTCGGGCCGCGCACCGCCAGTCCCGACGGGGCCTCAAGGAATGAGGCCTGCGGGGTGGATCGGGCGCCGCCCCGCGTGTCCGGGCAGCGAATGGATATGAGGGGCCGGCGGCTTCTACAGACAGGTCTGGATCAGACCCACACGCGCTGGAGACGCCGGAGATCGCGATTGTGCGACGCAGCGCAAATGGGCGCTTATCGCCGATAAGTCAACTGCCGCACACATCAGGGGGCGTATCGCGTCGCCGCCTCGGGCAGGCCGTCGGGCAATCCGATGGCCGCGCGCCAGTCCTCGGGATGCAGCCGCGCCATCTCCAGATCCAGCCAGGCCAGCGGCTTCAGCCTGCCGTCCTCGTCCCAGAACCGTTCCGCCCACGGCTGTCCCCTCTCGCGCGCCCGCGCCCGGTCCCGCGCCGTCGCCTCCGGCCCCAGATGCGTCGCCCGCCAGTGATACAGCCACGGAATATGCCAGTGGGGCGCGCGGGTCAGCCGCTCGTCCTGCATCGCCGCCGCCAGACACTCCGCCAGCGCTCGCGCATCCTCCAGCTGGGCGGAAAAGGCGTCGCGCCGCGCCTGGATATGCCGGTCCCAGCCTTCCGCCGGCTCGATCGGCCCCGCCTGCGCCGGATCGGGCCGTTTCCACCCCTCCGCCTCGCGCCGCTTCCACAGGGCATGGACCCCCACGTCATAGCGCGCGGCGACCGAGCGCGCGGTCTCGCCGTCCTCCCACGCCTTGCGAACCTCGGCCCAGACGGCGTCCGGCCGGATCTTGCGATGTATGCCCTGGCTCATGGGGAAAGGGTCGTCGCACGCCCCTGCGTCATCATCGGACGCAAGCCTCGCCCCGCGCCGATTTAGGATAGCTGGCGCGCCGTACCTGACATGTCGCGACGTGGAAAATCAGGTCTCTAGCCTCGAAAATCGCCCGTCTTCCGGCCTGAGGTAGAGACCGCCCCACACTGTCCGCATGGAAAAACGCCGATACAAGATCAAACCGCCCGAGGTCTGGACCCAGGTCCGACAGGACTATCTCTCCGGCCTCGACGCCAAAACCGTCGCCGCCCGCCACGGCGTCACCGAGGCCGCCCTGCGCGCCCGCGCCACCAAGGAGGGCTGGTCGCGCCACCCGCGCACCGAGACCCCGCCGCCCGCGCCCCAACCCCTGTCGTCTCAGGACGCGGCCGACCTGTCGCCCCCCTACTCCAGTGATCCCGCCGCCCTGGCGCGCGCCGCCGCCCAGGCCTCGGCCCCGGCGGTGACATAGGTGGTGCGCGGGTGGGCCTTCATCGCCGCCGCACCCCGGCCTGCAGCCGCGCGGCCTGCCGCTCCAGCCGGGCCAGCAGGACATCCTGCATCTTCCCCGGCGCCCCGGCCTGCATCATCTTCTGCAGGCGCAGCATGCTCTCCAGCAGGCTCTGCGCCTCTGCCATCCGCGCCGCCACCCGCTCCAGCGGCTGCGCCCCCTTCCCGTCCCGTGCCGTCATCCAATCCTTCCCCGCCTCACCGCCGGACCTGATGCCCGGCCCCACCATTATGCTCCCGCCCGCCCCCGTGCTGAGAAAGAGGAGTCCGGAAGGACCGGCCGGGGACGCAAGGTGTTGAAAGGACGGGGGGTCGCGACGACACACCCCGTGTTCCGGCGTGATGGGAATAAAGTTTCAGGGCTCAGGCGCGCGAGGGTCGGGAAGGGTCGACGAAGGGCGCGAAGGGGCGGGAGGATGGGGGTCGGGCATGTTTCGACGCGGCATCGCCGCTAACATTGTTGCTTACATGGGGATGAGGAGAAGGGGGATATGCAGACAGATGTCGACCGCACGCCGAATCACTTCCAATCTACGCCCATGACAAATCTCGACGCCAACGCAGTGGCTATCGGTGTAGCCACCCACATCTACGATAGTTTGGCTGCCAGCGCAGCAGCGCGCCTGAAGTCAAGCTTAACAAAAGTAAAGGCAAAGTTGACTAGCGAACTCGGCGTTTACGCCAACGCCGTTTTGCGCCGTACCTTATGGGTGAAAACAATCGTTCATCCAGACGAGTCTGTACACATCGACGATATCTATGTGCCGCTCTCTTATGAGATATCCGGCGACGCCGCTACTGACACTTCTATAAGGTCAGCGTTCGACGCTGGCGGAAAGCTGCTCATATTTGGGACGGCGGGCGGCGGCAAGTCTATGCTTATTAAGAAAATATGCTCAGACCTTTTGCGATCCAATCAAGCGAGAATTCCAATATTTTATGAGCTGCGCTATCTAAATAAGCTAGAGAGTAAAGACCTAAACTCCGCTTTACTGAAATCTATTACGGAGCATGCGCCATCTTACACCGGAGAGATGCTAGCTTCATCTTTGAAATCCGGGAGATTCGGATTGATCCTAGATGGGTTTGACGAAATCGACCATGATTTTAGGCAGAAGATTGGGATTCAAATAGAAGAGATTGTCAATAAGTACCCCGGACTTCCAGTAATCATCACATCCCGACCCGAAGACAATCTTCCCGGATTAGGATCATTTTCGACCTATCACGCTTTAAGAATGTCGATAGACCAGACTTTATCTTTGATATCAAAGATTGATTATGACGACGAGAAGAAATCGGCATTCCTTGATGATGTAAGGTCAAGGCTATATGCCGAGCATCAAGACTTTATGTCAATACCACTAATGGTATCTATGATGCTATTAACCTACTCTTACTATTCTGAAATACCGGCCAAAATACATATATTTTATAGGCAGGCATTTGACGTGCTTTCACAACGGCACGACAGGAGCAAGGGCGTTTACACTAGAAAATCATACTCCGGCTTATCTCCAGACGAGTTCCGCGACACGTTCTCATATTTTTGTGCATCGACTTATTTGGAAAACAGGTACGAGTTTGGCGAGGGAGAAGCAAGCGACCATATCGAAAAGTCACTTTTATATTTCGACTTTTCTGCGAAAGCTGAAGATGTAAAGACTGACCTGGTAGAGTCGTCGTGTCTACTACAAAGAGATGGAATAAATATTACATTTGTCCATCGCTCATTTCAGGAATATTTTACGGCTGTTTTTATCTCTAAACTGAATGATGAACAGGCTAGAATGATGATAGACCCTCTCGTTAATCGGGCTGAATCGGATAGCGTTTTGGAAATGCTGCTTGAGATGTCTCCGAACTTTTTTGAGCGCGCATGGGTTCTGCCAACAATTGATGATTTATTATCTCATGTGAGGGCGCAAAACGATCAATATGATCCTTTTGATGCAATACCTGATATATTTGACAAAATAAGCATAGGTGATGATAAGGTCACTGCTGGCAATGCTGAGACCACGAAGGGCAATCAGGCTATGGCTCTTTGGATGCTTTATGACATCCATCGTCTTGCCGATCAGTGGCGAGAGCCTGACGAACCTTTTCGCGCCCTCTCAGCTATTTCAAAAGATAAAGATGTAGAGTCTGAGTTCCTTCACCTCGTCGGGGATTCTGAAATGTACTTGCAGTTCAAAAGAACTGGACAAGCCACCGAGCTGCACGACGACGATCCGGGCTCGTTGGTGGAACTCGAATATGCTTCGACGTCACTTAGAACAGCACTGCTCGCTCATAAGGGCATAGATCGCGAAATTCGAGCCTGGAAGAAAATCAAGAACGATATCGAAAAAAGGAATCGTGGGCAGGGAGCATCACTAGCATCGATTATTAGCGCCGCTGCTAACTAGATGTTCTTCCAGCATATCCACGTCGGTACTGTCGCAATTACCGATAGGTTTGCTAGTAACCCTGCGCTATAGGCCCTCGGCCTGCTTGTAGGCACGGGCAAGGAAATTGAGACCTCCATCACGGTCGGTATGTTTTCGCTCTGATGCCGGCATCGGGTGTGGTCGATGCGCACCGGTACGGCCAAGGTAGCCGAGTTCATGCTGAGCGGACACAAGCGGAGGGTCGGTGTTGTCGGCCAGGGCGTCGGACATAATCGGCAGGATGATGCTGCTGGGTCTTACTGAGCCTACGCACCGCAAATCCCTGTCTCAGCCTGAATCTAGGACCTACAGCCGCCCCTTCCTGAACCGCTCCTGCGCTTCCGCCGCCGCGTCCGCGCGCCATCGCTTCGGCGCCGACTTGTCCACCTCTTCCCCCGCGCCGGTCAGGGCTTCGTTGGCGAACTCCAGGTCCATCAGCTTCATGCGCTTGATCTCGTCGCGCAGGCGGCCGGCTTCCTCGAACTCCAGGTTGGAGGCGGCCTCGCGCATGCGGCCTTCCAGGTCGCGCAGGGCGGCCTGGAAGTTGGAGCCGACGAAGGGTTTGGAGGCCTCGGCCACGCCCGGCCGGGTGATCCGGTCCATCTCGCGCGACTCATAGGGGCTGGCCATGATCTCCTTGATGTCGCGCTTGACGCTCTCGGGGGTGATGCCGTGTTCGGTGTTGTAGGCGACCTGGCGTTCGCGGCGGCGGTCGGTCTCGGCGATGGCGCGCTCCATACTGCCGGTCATGCGATCGGCGTACAGGATGACGCGGCCGTCCACGTTGCGCGCGGCGCGGCCGATGGTCTGGATCAATGAGGTCTCGGAGCGCAGGAAGCCCTCCTTGTCCGCGTCCAGGATGGCGACCAGGCCGCACTCGGGGATGTCCAGACCCTCGCGCAGCAGGTTGATGCCGATCAGACAGTCGAACGATCCCAGACGCAGGTCGCGCAGGATCTCGATCCGCTCCAGCGTGTCGACGTCGGAGTGCATGTAGCGGACGCGCACCCCCTGTTCGTGCATGTATTCGGTCAGGTCCTCGGCCATCTTCTTGGTCAGGGTGGTGACCAGACTGCGGTAGCCCTTGGCGGTCGTCGCCTTGACCTCGTCGATGACGTCGTCGACCTGGTTGCGGGTCTTGCCCGAGACGGGGCGGATCTCGACCGGCGGGTCGATCAGGCCGGTGGGGCGGATCACCTGTTCGACGAAGACGCCGCCCGCCTGTTCCATCTCCCACGGGCCGGGGGTGGCGCTGACATGAACCGTCTGGGGGCGCATGGCCTCCCATTCCTCGAACTTGAGCGGGCGGTTGTCGATGCAGGAGGGCAGGCGGAAACCGTATTCCGCCAGCGTCGATTTGCGGCGGTAGTCGCCCCGGAACATGCCGTTGATCTGGCCGATGGTGACGTGGCTCTCGTCCACGAACAGCAGGGCGTTGTCGGGGATGTATTCGAAGAAGGTGGGCGGGGGCTCGCCCGGCGCGCGGCCGGTCAGCCAGCGGGAATAGTTCTCGATGCCGGCGCAGCTGCCGGTGGCCTCCATCATCTCCAGGTCGAAACGGGTGCGCTGTTCGAGGCGCTGGGCCTCCAGCAGTTTGCCGTTCTCGACCATCCAGTCCAGCGTCTCCTTCAGCTCGGCCTTGATGCCGCTGGTGGCCTGGTTCAGCGTGGGGCGCGGGGTCACATAGTGGCTGGCGGCGTAGACGGTGATCTCGGTCAGGTCGGCGGTCTTCTTGCCGGTCAGGGGATCGAACTCCTGGATCGCCTCCAGCTCGTCCCCGAACAGGCTGATGCGCCAGGCGCGGTCCTCCAGGTGGACCGGGAAGATTTCGATCACGTCCCCACGCTTCCTGAACATGCCCCGGTCGAAGTTCAGGTCGTTGCGCTTGTACTGCAGCGCGATCAAATCCGCCCGCAGCTTCCCCTCATCGATCTGGTCTCCGACCTTCAGCGTGAACGTCATCGCCGTATAGGTCTCAACCGACCCGATGCCGTAGATGCAAGACACCGACGCCACGACGATGACATCTTCGCGTTCTAGTATAGCCCGAGTAGCTGAGTGCCGCATCCGGTCGATCTGCTCATTGATCGATGAATCCTTCTCAATGTAGGTGTCGGTTCGCGGAACGTAAGCTTCCGGCTGATAGTAATCGTAGTAGCTTACGAAGTATTCTACGGCGTTGTCCGGGAAAAAGCTCTTGAATTCGGAATAGAGCTGGGCCGCCAGCGTCTTGTTTGGGGCCAAGATCAGGGCCGGGCGCTGCGTCTGTTCGATCACCTTGGCCATGGTGAAGGTCTTGCCAGACCCAGTGACGCCCAGCAGCACCTGGTCGCGGTCACCCGCCCCGGCCTGGGCCACCAGTTCGGCGATGGCGGCGGGCTGGTCGCCGGCGGGGGTGTATTTGGTTTCAAGCCGGAAGCGCCCGCCCTTCTTCTTGCCCTCGTGCGAGGGGCGGTGCGGCACCCAGTCGGCCGGCGCCGCGATGGGCTCCTCCGGCGTCAGGCGCGGGCCGGTGACGGGGGCGAACATCGGCATCTTGCCCCCGTTCGCGGCGTGGTCGCGCTTGAAGGCGACGGCGGCCTCGCGCACGCCCGGGTCGGGTGTGTGGACCGGCTTGGAAGGCTTGGCCGCGGGGGGCTTCGGGGTCGAAGAACGGTTCATGAACAGAACTTAGTGCGCGGCGGGCAGCGGCGCCAGAGAGGCGCGCGCAGCGCCGCCGATGTCGGTTCAGGGCGTAAAAATGGCGGCAAAGCGGCGTTATGTAGAAATATAATGCCACATTGCGTCGCGGCATATGCTGTTTCACGCTCAATTTCACCATTTCTCGTACAATTTTGCGACTTTTTAGTTGCGGTATGTAGTGCATGTGCCTAACACCGTCACAGAACGGATTTGTTTGACGTACCGGTGGTACATATCCGCGATATCTAGCTGTTGCCCTAAGTATTGTTCAATACTGTTTGTGAATGAGGCGTATGCGTACTCGTAAAAATCACCTTCTGTCGTCGACCATGGTCGGCGGAATTGTGGCAGCTTCGCTGTCCATGCTTTCTGCACCTGCTGTACTGGCTCAAGATGCAGCCGTTGCTCAGGCTGACGAGTCCACCAGCGTCGAGGACATCGTCGTCATTGGTTCGCGCATTCGCCGCGACAATTACAACGCGCCTTCCCCGACCCAGGTCGTGACGCGCGAAGAAGCGACCCTGCAGGGCTTCGCCTCAACCACGGAAGCGCTGCAGAGCACGGCTGTCACCGGCGGCACCTCGCAGATCAACAACTCCTATGGCGGCTACGTCACCGACGGCGGTCCGGGCGCCAACACCATCGGCCTGCGCGGCATGAGCCCCAGCCGCACCCTGGTGCTGCTGAACGGTCGCCGTGTCTCGCCGGCCGGTTCGCGCGGCTCGGTCGGCGCCGCCGACCTGAACGTCCTGCCCACCGCCATCATCGACCGTGTCGAAGTGCTGCGCGATGGCGCTTCGTCGGTCTATGGTTCGGACGCCGTCGCCGGCGTGGTCAACATCCAGACCCGCCAGAACTTCGAAGGCTTGACCATCGAAGCCCAGCGCAACGAGCCGCTGGAAGCCAATGGCGCGGGCGGATCGACCCGTCTGTCGCTGACGGCCGGCGTCCAGGGCGATCGTTGGCGCGCCGCCGGTTCGGTCGAACGCTACGAGCGTGACGAACTGACCCTGCGCGACCGAGAGTTCACCCGTTGCCAGACCGATGGTTTCCGCAACGGCCAGGACTTCATCGACCCGCTGACCGGCCAGTCGAAATGCTATCCGATCACCACGACCGGCTCGAACGGCGTGTCGATCAATACTGTCTCGCTGGGCGTAGAAGGCACGCCGAGCGCCAGCGGCGCGAGGACGTTCGTCGGCGTGGCGGGCGCCGGGGCGCCCGGCTCGGTCGGGACGGTGTTCAACCGCTGGCGTCCGAACGCAGGCGTCGCCGGCGGCGTGCCCGGCTTCGAAGGCGTGGGCGGCGGCGCGAACGATCTGAACGTTCGCGACACGTTCGAAGACCGCATGCTGAACGAGTCGCTGATCTCGCCGGTCGAGATCACGACCCTTTACGGCGAGGTCGGCTACGACCTGCAAGCGTTGGGCAATGCGGAGATCTACGGCGAGGCGCTGTTCAACCAGCGCAAGTCGTCGCAGACCGGCTATCGTCAGCTTGCGCTGGACTATGCCAAAGGCAGCCCGCTGATCCCCGACAGCTTGGCGTTCAGCACGGTCTCGGGCGACCAGGGCCTTAACAAAGGCCAGGATGTCGGCGTCCGCGCCTTCATCGGCTTCGGCAACGACAATTCCGAACAGGAAGTCGATTTCGGCCGTTACGTCGTCGGCATCAAGGGTGACTTCTTCCTGCCGGAATGGCGCTATGACGCCTACGCCAGCTATTCGCGGTCCAAGTCGACCTACACGAGCGAGCAGTTCCTGACGGATCGCCTGATCGAGACCCTCGACGTGGTCGGCGACGCCCAGACCGGTTTCCAATGCGCTCAACTGGCCTCGAACCCCGGTTGCGTCGCCGCTCCCGCTCTGAACGCCCAGACCATCGGCGGCGTGCTGCCGCAGGATTGGGTCGATTATGTCTTCCGTCCGGTGACCGGCACGACCGAGTTCGTCGAAAAGGTCGTCAGCTTCGGCATCGACGGCCCGCTGTTCAGCCTGCCTGCCGGCCGCGTCATGGGCTTCTTCGGCGCTGAATGGCGTGAGTCGGAAATCGACGACACTCCGGGCCTGGATAGCCAACTGGGCAACACCTACAACTTCTCGACCTCGGCCATCACGCGTGGTTCGGACTCGGTGAAGGAAGTGTTCGGCGAAATCGAAGCCCCGCTTCTGGTGGACCTGCCGGGCGTGCGCGAACTGACCCTGAACGGTTCGTTCCGCTACACTGACTATGACTCCTACGGCGACGACACGACCTACAAGATCGGTCTGGTCTATCGTCCGATCGACTGGGTCACCGTTCGCGGCACCTACGGCACCTCGTATCGCGCCCCGGCGCTGTTCGAACAGTTCGTCGGCGCCACCTCCGGCTTCCTGGCCAGCACCAACGATCGCTGCAACAACTACGGCGCGCCGAACGTGAACCCGAACCGTGTCGCCAACTGCACGGCCGAAGGTCTGGCGGGCGACTTCCAGTCGACCAATAGCGTCCAGGTCATCACGGCGGGCGGCGCCGACGCCGGCCTGTCGGCCGAAACCTCGACCAACATGACCGTCGGCCTGGTGATCCAGCCGCCTCTGCCCTCCAGCTGGGGTGATCTGGCCTTCGCCGTCGACTATTATGAGATCGAGGTCGAAAACGGCGTGTCGCGCACCGGCGCAGGCGAAATCCTGACTCGCTGCTACGATTCCAACCCGGAAGAATTTGCAGCCGACGCCGGCTTCTGCCGCCTGATCACACGCGATCCGGCCGACAACAGCCTCACGGTCTCGGATAGCTACGTCAATCTGGCCACCGACAATGTGAAGGGCCTCGACTACACCGTGCGTTACCGCAAGGATGTCGGCCCCGGCACGGCGCTGTTCAACCTGGCGGTCACCCAGTACACGGAAATTTCGAGCAAGCTGTTCGCCGAAGACCCGCTGGAAGACTTCACCGGCATGGTCAACAATCCGGAGTTCACCGGAACGGCCGACGTCTCCTACGCCTGGGACAAGTGGCGCGTGCGCTACGGCGTCGAATGGATCCAGGGATCGGACAGCTACGAGTACTATGGCGAAGATCCGGCGACTTCGGACTACGACCTGGAAGTTGGCGATTACTGGCTGCACAACGCTTCGGTGCAATATTCGGCCAACGGCTGGACTGCGACCGCGGGTGTGCGCAACCTGTTCAACGAAGATCCGCCCACCGTTTCGTCGGGCGTGTACAACCGGGTCGGCAACGCACCGCTGTACTCGGGCTACGACTACCTGGGCCGCACGGCCTTCGTGAACCTGACCAAGTCGTTCTAAGAACGGTCTCGTTCAAGACGGCAAAGGGCGGCGGACTTAGGTCCGCCGCCCTTTTCTTTTGCGTAGCGACCGATTGACTCCCTCGCACAGTATGTCGCATACACTGTGTGTCACACACTATGTGACGTACGGAGGTGGCGGGTGAGCCAGAACGATGAGGCGCTGCTGTTCGAGAGCTTGCGGCTGGAGCTGCGGCGGGGATCGTTGATCCTGGCGGTGCTGGCGAGCTTGCGGCGCGAGCAATACGGCTATTCGCTGAGGGTCGCCCTGGGCGAGGTCGGGGTCGAGATGGAGGAGAGCACCCTCTATCCGCTGCTGCGCCGGCTGGAGAGCCAGGGGCTGCTGGACAGCGAGTGGCGCGAGGAGGAGCGGCGCAAGAAACGGTTCTATCGCCTGTCGCCACGCGGCGAGGCGATGCTGGCGCGGCTGGCGACCGAATGGCGCGGCCTGTCGGCCTCGCTGGAGAAGATGCTGTGAACACCGCGAAAGAGGGAGAGACGGGCATGGACCTGGTCGAACGTTATCTGAAGACCTTGGCGGCGCAGTTGCCCAAGGACAGTCGCGACGACATCGTCGCCGAGCTGCGCGACGAGATCATGGGGCGGATCGATGCGCTGGAGGCCCGTTTGGGTCGTGCGCCGACCGACGACGAGGTCGAGGCCCTGCTGCGCGAGGTCGGGCATCCCCTGACGGTGGCGGCGCGCTATCGCTCAGGGCCGCAGGCTCTGATGGGGCCGGAGCTTTATCCCTGGTGGATGTTCGGGGTGAAGGTCGGTCTGACGGTCATGGCCTGCGTGACCCTGATCGGGCTGGCGGTGCGGGTGCTGGTCGGCGACGTCTATGTGGGTCAGGCCATCGGGCAGGGGATCGCCAGCCTGTTCAGCGGGGCCGTGACCATCGTCGGCCTGCTGACCGTCGCCGGCTTCATTTTGGAACGCCAGGAGAAGAAGCCGGACTTCATCGCCAGATGGCGGGTCAAGGATCTGGGCATGTTCGAACTGGGCGGCGATTTCGACGCCGAACAGTGGGGCCAGAAGCTGGCGCGCGGCGACTGGTCTTCGTCCAAGGCCAAGCCTGAGTCCAAGCCCGGCCCCGAGGTGCGCAAGAGCGCCGAGATGTCGCCGGTCGCCCGCGCGGTGGCCAGCGCCATCGGCTGGGCCGTGGTGCTGCTGTGGTGGACGGGCCTGCTTCAGGTCGCGCCGATCCGGCCAGAGGATCTGGCGGGCGTCGTCGACGGCCTCGATTACGGGCGGATCCTGGGCGAGATGGTGCGCGCCGCCTATTGGCCGGTCGCCCTGTTCGCGGCCTGTCGCGTCGGGTTCGACCTGATGCGGGCGGCGTCGGGCGGAAATGTGCGGCTGACGGCGTTGGGCGATCTGGTGTTCGGGATCGCGGCAGCCTGGGGGCTGTTGTGGGTCTGGTTCTGGTCGGCGTTGTCGCCGCTGATCTGGGTCGGAACCGTCACCGACTTCGTGGAACGGGTGCGGGTGCTGATCGGCCGCTCGGGCGACGATGTGGGCGGGGTGGCGACGATCCTGATGGTCGTGGTGGTCTGGGCCTTCGCTGCCGAGGTGGTGCGGATGGTTCGGGCGGCGGCGCGACTGGTCGTGGGGCGCTGAAAATCAGCCCCTTCCGCAACGGGAGGGGCTGAACCTTCGGACGATTGCGCCGTTGGGGCCAAGCGGCGCCATTCTGGACCGCATCGGGGCTGGGTTATCGCGTGACATTACAACAGGGTTTGGCGTTCGGCCTGGTCGGGTTGACGGTGGCGGCCTTCATCTGGGGCCGTTTCCGCTATGACCTTGTGGCGCTGGCGGCGCTGGTCGCGGGCCTCGCCATCGGCGTGATCCCGGCGGAGGACGCGTTCGCCGGCTTCGCCAACGACGTGACGGTGATCATCGCCTGCGCCTTGGTGGTGTCTGCGGCCTTCGCCCGGTCCGGCATCGTCGAGATGGCGTTGAAGCGGATCCTGCCGCACCTCAAGACCGAACGCAGCCAGGTTCCGGTGCTGACCACGGCGGTGACCCTGCTGTCCATGGTGACCAAGAACGTCGGGGCCTTGGCGATCATGATGCCGGTGGCGCTTCAGGTCTCGCGCAGGACCGGCACGCCGCAGTCGCGGCTGCTGATGCCGATGGCCTTCGGCGCCATGGCGGGCGGCATGGTCACCTTGGTCGGCACCTCGCCCAACATTCTGGTCGCGGAGGTGCGTCAGGACATCGTCGGCCAGCCGTTCCAGATGTTCGACTATGCGCCCGTCGGTCTGGCGCTGACGGCGGCGGCGCTGGTGTTTCTGGCGTTCGGCTATCGGCTGCTGCCCAGGGACCGGACCGGGACGCTGGGCCTGTCGGCGGCGCTGTCGGCCAACGCCTATCTTACCGAGGCGCGTGTGCCCGACGACTGGACGCTGGAGCCGGCCACCATCACCGCCCTGTCGGCCCTGGCGCCGGACGAGATCCGGGTCATGGCCCTGATCCGCGAGGGCAAGCGTCGCGCCCGTCCCCGGGGCAATACGATCGTGCGCGCCGGCGACACCCTGTTGCTGAAGGGCGACCAGGAGGCGCTGGAAGGCTTCATCGACGCGACGAAGCTGAGCCTGGTTCGGGGCGACAGGCCCGTTCTGCTGGAGCAGGCCAAGGACGAGGTGCATCTGGTCGAGGCGGTGGTGGGCGCAGACTCGCCGCTGACGGGGCAGTCTGTGCGGCAACTGGACCTCTATGGCCAGCATGGGCTCAATCTGCTGGGCGTGTCGCGCAGCGGCTATGAACTGACCCAGCACCTGCGCACGGCCAAGCTGCAGGCCGGCGACGTGCTCCTGCTTCAGGGCTCCGAGGCGTCATTGCCCAAGGTGCTGACGGCCTTGCAACTGTTGCCGCTTGCCGAGCGCGAGGTGCGGCTGGGCGGCAAGCGACGCAAATATCTGCCGGCGGTGGTGCTGGCGGCGGCGATGGTGATGGTGGGGTTCGGCATCCTTCCCGTGGCCATCGCCTTCTTCGGCGCGGCGGTCGTGATCGTGGCCCTGGGCGGCTTGCGGATGCGGGACGCCTATGCGGCGTTGGACGGGCCGTTGCTGGTCCTGATCGCGGCGCTGATCCCCGTGTCCGACGCCATCCAGCAGACCGGTGGGGCCGACCTGATCGCCAGCCATCTGAAAGCGCTGTTCGAACGCATCCCGCCGGTGGTCGCCGTGGCGGGGATGATGGCCGTGTCGATGGCGGTCACGCCCTTCCTAAACAACGCCGCCACGGTTCTGGTCGTGGCGCCCATCGCCGGTGTTCTGGCCCAGCAACTTGGTCATCGGCCCGACCCCTTCCTGATGGCGGTTGCGGTGGGGGCTGCGTGCGATTTCCTGACCCCCATCGGACACCAGTGCAACACCATGGTCATGGGGCCGGGCGGCTACAAATTCTCGGACTATCCGAAGCTGGGTGCGCCGTTGAGCCTGCTGGTGCTGATCATCGGTCCGCCGATGATCCTGCTGTTCTGGCCCATGTGACGATCGCCTCTTGACGACGTGTAACCTATAGGTGATATGTCACCTGAAGGTTACTTATAACTCAGGGAGGCAAAACCATGCAAGACGAACAGGCGATCCGCCTGATGGAATCGAAGCGGGCGGCGAAATGGCGTTGGGCGATAGGCCTGGCGGCAGTCAGCACAGCCGCTGTGATCGGCGGCGTCGCGGTCGGGGTTCGGGTCGATGGCGACCTGGCCACCGCCGCCGGCGCGGTGACGGGCGCCGGGGCCGTGATCCTGGTTGCGGCGCTGGCCTTGGCGTGGTGCACACGGCCAGGACAGTCGGTGGAGGCGCTTATGCGCCGCCAGGGGACGAGCCGAGATCAGTTGCAGAAGGCGCGGACGCGTCAGTTGATCATCTTCCCGTTCGTCATGCTGGCCTTCATGTTCCAGGCCCATCTGGCCATGCAGCAGGTTCTGGCCGGGCAGGGGAACTGGGGACATTATCTGCAGGTGTCATTGCCGGTCCTCTACGGCTGGGTCGTGCCCCTGATCGTGATGGGTTGGGACTGGACCACGCGAAAGCACCGCAGCCTGCTGGACGACGAACTGACCCAGTCGATGCGGGCGCAGGCGATGGTCCTGGCGTTCGTGGTGCTGATGGGCGGGGCGACGGTCGCCCTGGCTCTCGGCATGTGGCGACCGGCCTATGGCGTCGCCGCCCTGCCTTATGTGCTGGCCATCGGCGGGGCGACGGCGGGACTGCGGTTCGCCTGGCTGGATCGGGAGGCCGAGCGCGGTGGGTGATCCGAGATTGGGATCGCGCCTGAAGGAGGCGCGGCTGGCCGCCGAACTGACCCAGGCCGGACTGGCCGACAAGGCCGGCGTGTCGCGCAAGACCATCAATACGGTCGAGAACGGCGTCTTCGTGCCCTCCACCGTCCTGGCGCTGGAACTGGCGCGCGCGCTGGACACGACGGTGGAGGCGCTGTTCTTCCTCAAGGACTGATCCGATCCCAGATCCGATCCATGTCCGAAAACCGCGAGACATCTCGGGGCGGCGGGGGCATCCTGTCCTCATGGAACAGCCCCTGGATCAGGACGCCTGCTGGCGCGCCGTCGTGGCGCGGGACGTCCGCTTCGACGGGCGTTTCTTCACCGGTGTGACCTCGACCGGGATCTATTGCCGGCCGGTCTGTCCGGCGCGAACGCCGAAGCGGCAGAATGTGGTCTTTCATCCGACGGCGGCGGCGGCCGAGGAGGCGGGGCTTCGGGCCTGTCTGCGCTGCCGGCCCGAAACGGCGCCGGAAATGGGCGCCTGGCGAGGCGCGTCGAATACGGTCAGCCGGGCGCTGGCCATGATCGAGGCGGGGGCGCTGGACAGGGGCGATGCGGAGGCGCTGGCGACCCGGCTGGGCATGGGCGAGCGGCAACTGCGCCGCCTGTTCCGCCAGCACCTGGGCGCCGCCCCGGTCAGCGTGGCCCAGACGCGGCGCGTGCTGCTGGCCAAACAGCTGATCCACGAAAGTGACCTGTCGATGGCGGAGGTGGCGATGGCTTCCGGCTTCGGCAGCGTGCGACGGTTCAATGAGACATTCCAGGCCCTCTACGGCCGCGCGCCGTCGGACCTGCGCCGGCGCAAGGTCGAAGGCGAGCCGGGCGGGGCGATCAAGATCGGCCTATCCTATCGCCCGCCCTATGACTGGGCCGCCATGATGACGACGCTGGCGATGCGCGGCGTCGCGGACGAGGCGGTGGTCGATGATGTCTGGACCCGGCGGCTGCGCATCGATGTGGATGGCACGGACGGGGCTGTGACGGTGCGCCCCGCCGCCATGGGCAGGGCGGCGGTCGAGGTGCGGGTCGGCGAGCTGACGGCCTTGCCCGGCGTTCTGGCGCGGGTGAGGCGGGTGTTCGATCTCGCCGCCGATCCCGAGGCGATCACGCGCGACCTGTCAGCCGATCCCGTCCTACGGGCGGCCGTCGAGGCCCGGCCCGGACTGAGGCCTGCGGGCGACTGGATCGACGCGGGCGAGGATGCGCCCAGCGATCGGCTGACGACGACGGATGCGGCCTTGATGGCGCGCGCGGAGCAGTGGCGGCCGTGGCGGGCCTATGGCGCCCTGTACTGGCCCCTGATCGAGGAGCGGCGACATGACAAAGCAGCCTGAGATGCATCTGACCCTGGACCGAATCCCGTCGCCCGTGGGCGAGGTGCTGGTCGTCACCGACGCGGGCGGGGCGGTGCGGGCGCTGGATTTCCACGACTACGAGGCGCGGCTGCGGCTGCTGCTGCGTCGTCACTATGGCGAGGTCGTCCTGACCGAGGGCCGCGCGCCTCAGCGGGTGCGTCAGGCCGTCGAGGCCTGGTTCGGCGGAGACCTGACCGCCTTCGACGCTGTCGAGGTAAAGACCGGCGGCACGGATTTCCAACGCTCCGTCTGGCGGGCCCTGCGGGATATTCCCGCCGGCGAGACGCGCAGCTACGGCCAGCTGGCGACCGCGATCGGCGCACCCAAGGCGGTGCGGGCGGTCGGCCTGGCCAACGGCGCCAACCCGGTCGGGGTCATCGTGCCCTGCCATCGCGTGATCGGGGCCAACGGAACGCTGACGGGCTATGCGGGCGGGCTGGAGCGCAAGCGCTGGCTGCTGGCGCATGAGGCGGGCGGGCGGTTGCTTTAGCGCCGCGTGAACCGTTCGGGCGGCAGGGCGGCGTGGGTGAAGCGGGCCCGGCGCACCGCGCCCTTGAAATAGTTCACCCGGTTCATGCGGCAGCCAACCGAGGCGCGACCCGGCCCTTGGGGCTTGAACGGCACGGCATGTTCGCCCTGCAGCACGCCGTCGACATAGGCCCTGTACATGACGCCGTCGAAGGTCTGGGCGACGTGGAACCACTGGCCGCAAGGGTAGAGGCGCTCGGGAAAGATCAGGGTGTGGTTGTAGCCGGGGCCGCGCGTGAAGGCGTCCAGGTACCAGCGATCCTGAACCACCCGGATCTCGAACAGGAAGCGCGTCTGGGACGGGGGCTGACCGGCGGGCGCCTCTTCGGCGAGATGGAACCAGCGCTGCTCGAAGGCGCCGCCGTCGGGCCGAAACAGGGCTTCGAAGGTAAAGGTCTCGGCCCCGGCCAGCGGGTGATCCTCGATGAACAGGGCGTCGTCCACGCCGTCGAACAGCACCGCGCGACCATAGGGACTGTCGATCAGGACGGGCGCGCCCTCGACGCTGGTCGCGACCCCGCCGATGTCTGCCAACCGATCAAAGGTCCACACCGTCCGGCGCGGCGCGGCGGTCCCCATCGTCGCACATCCCGGCAGAATCGCGCCCGCGACGCCCGATGCGCCCAAGGCCATCAGGCGGCGGCGGTCGAGGGGCAGGGCGTCAGGCATGGTTCGATCTCACGGCGGTTTTGTCGCGCGACACTATGGGAATGGCCGCGCGAGGCAACGGCCTGCGCTCCGGTTCGTTATCGGCATCCCTACAGACTGGAGTATCGACGATGAAACTTTCCAATGGCGCGCTGGTGGCGGTGGTCGATGGCGAAAAGCTGGCCCTGTTCAAGAACACGAACGCCTCGGAGATCAAGCTGACGCCGCTGGAAAATCCCCCGATCGCGGATCGCGTCTCCGGCTCGGCCGGCCGGCGTTCGAATGAGGCTAATCCCGACAACGATACCCAGGCCGAAGACGGCTTCGCCATGGGCGTCGCAGAGGTGCTGAACAAATGGTCGGTCACCAACAAGATCGACGAACTGCTGGTGATCGCCGCGCCCAAGACCTTGGGCGAGCTGCGCAAGCACTGGCACAAGGACCTTCAGGCCAAGCTGGTCGGCGAAATCGCCAAGGATCTGACGGGCCATTCCAGCGACCAGATCGCCGCGGCGATCGACAAGGCGTGAGCTAGATCGGTCGGTCGCTGCATCGCAGATGTGCAATCGACCTGTCGCCGACGTTTGAAAGGGCCGCATATCGCCGCAGTGCGATATGCGGCCCTTCTGTTTTGGCGGGTGCGTCCAGGGCGATGAAATCGCGGAATAATCTCAGCACTCACGACGTGCTGGCGATCATTCAGCGCGTTAATCCTTGTGGTCAAAATGCGACAGCATTGCCACAAAGTTGCAGCATTTCGTTGATCTGCGATTGACGCCTGCTGCATTGCAGCAAAATCCTTGCAGCCATCGCGACTCCTCTCGCGATGATTGGGGATAATCATGCATAAAAAAGCGGTTTTCCGCTCGATCCTGCTTGGAGGATCGATTCTGGGCGCCATATCGACGCCTGCCTTCGCTCAATCCACGCCGGACCAGCCGTCCGAAGTCGATGAGATCGTCGTCACGGGCTCGCGCCTGTCTGCGACCGCCGCGACACAGGCGGCTCAGCCGGTTCAGGTGGTGACGGCGCAATCGATCGAGGCCCAGGGCGTGACGCAGGTCGCCGACCTGCTCGACCGCATTCCGGCGCTGCAATCCTCGACCAGCTCGGCTCAGGCGAACGGCGGCGCCGCGACCCTCAACCTGCGCGGCATGGGAGCGGAGCGCACCCTGACTCTGGTCAATGGGCGCCGCTATGTCGCCGGCGTGCCCGGATCGGCCGCCGTGGACGTCAGCAGCATTCCGGCTGGCCTGATCGAACGGGTCGAAGTCCTGACCGGCGGCGCCTCCGCCGTCTATGGTTCAGACGCGGTCACCGGCGTGGTCAACTTCATCCTCAAGGACGACTACGAGGGCACCGAGATGACGGTGCAGGGCGGCCTGTCCGGCGAAGGCGATGCAGAGGAGTTCTATATCTCGCTGCTGCACGGCCGGAACTTTGACAATGGGCGCGGCAACTTCACGATCGGCGTTCAAGGCAACGAACGCTCCGAGCTCTACTACGGGGATCGCAGCTATTCGAAAAACAACGGGACCTACGACGACTACACCAACCCCGCGCTCTTCTTCCAGGTCGGCGATCCCCTGCCTCCCGGCCGCACCCTGGCCCAGACGCGAGGCCGAACGATCCTCGTCGGCGGCGCACCGCGCTTCGCTGGAACCGATGCGTCGCTGATCACGCGCGCCCAGACGGCGACCCCGCGCGCCTTTATCGCCGATCCCCGCTTCTCGATCTCCAGCACCAGCGGCCTGATCGGCATCGATCTGGACGGCGACGGCTATGCAGATCCGGCCGGCTTCTTCTCCAATCCGCAGGTCAACGCCGACTGCAACACCAACCGCAACGGCCAGCTCGGATATGGCTGCTACACCGTCGATCCGGTCACCGGGCAGCTGCGGCCCTTCCAGGACGGCCTCTATGCCGGCTCCTCCAACCAGTCGGGCGGCGACGGCGCAGCGCAAGTGTTCGACAACCAGAGCCTGCTGCCCAAGGAGTCGAGCTATTCGGTCAGCTTCACGGCCAACTACAACCTCTCGACCTTCTTCAACCCGTTCGTCGAGATCAATGCGTCGTGGAACAAGGGCACGACGTTCAGCCCCTACAACACCTATGACGACTCGATTCCGATCTCGCTGGACAACCCCTTCATTCCTGCGGCGCTGAGGGCCCTGGTCAACGCCGAGATCGCGGCCGACCCCAGCGTCGCCGGCACGGCGCAGATCGCGCTTTCGCGAGACCATATCGACATCTTCGATCCCAAGGCCGTCAGCGACCGCCGCACCTATCGCGCCGTGGTCGGCACGCGGGGCGAGCTTGATCTGGGCTGGAACTACGAGCTGTCGTTCAACTATGGCCGCACCGAGCGGGACACGACCTTCGCTGTGCGACTGGAGGACCGCTTCTTCGCCGCCCTCGACGCCGTCACCGATCCGGTCACAGGCCAGGCGGTCTGCCGCTCGACCCTCGATCCCACGGCGGCGCCGCCCATTTCGGGTCTCTATCCCGGGTTCGGCGGGCCGGTGCCGAACCCGTTCCAGACCTTCACGCCGGGCGCGGGTTCGGATTGCCGCCCGCTGAACCTGTTCGGCCTGGGCAATGTCAGCCCGGAAGCCTCGGCCTTCGTCGGACCGCTGGCGACCGACACCTCCCTGATCCAGCAAACGGTCGTCTCGGGCTTCCTGGCCGGCGATCTGTCGCGCTGGTTCAGCCTGCCGGGCGGCCCGATCAGCTTCGCCCTCGGCGGCGAGTATCGCAAGGAACAGAGCGACTTCAATCCGAACGATTATGACGAGCAGGGCGTGACCTTCCGCTACGCCACCACGGCCGCCGTTTCCGGCGAGTTCGAGGTGTCGGAAGGCTTTGTCGAGATCAGTTTCCCGCTGCTGGCGGACCTGCCGTTCGCTCAGACCCTGACGCTGAACACCGCCGCCCGGTTCGGCGACTATACCAACATCGGCAATACGGAGACCTTCAAGGCGGACCTGGTCTGGGCGCCGGTGACCGACGTCCGGTTCCGCGGGGGCGTGGCCAAGGCCGTGCGTGCGCCGAACATCGCCGAACTGTTCACGCCCTTGCAGACCGCCGGCTTCCGTCCGATCGATCCCTGCTCGGCCGAGAACATCACGCAGGGGACAAGCTCGCGCGAGGCCAACTGCCGGGCGGATCTGGCCCGTTACGGCGTGACGGTCGGCTCCACCTACGACTTCGAAGACCCGCTGACGGCCCAGTTCTTCGGCGCGGCCGGCGGCAACCCCGATCTGCAGGCGGAAACCTCGGATTCCTGGACGGCGGGCGTGGTGCTGCAACCGCGCTTCGTCCCGAACTTCACGCTGACGGCCGACTACTGGAACATCAAGATCGAGAACGCCATCGCCTCGGTCTCGGCCCAGGACATCGTCAACAGCTGCTATGACGCGCCCAGCATCGCCAACCAGTATTGCGCCCTGCTCAGCCGCGACGATCGTCCCGGTTCTCTGACCCAGGGCGGACTGGACTATCTGCAGCAGAGCCAGGTGAACTTCGCCGGACTGGAGGCGTCGGGCGTCGATTTCAACGCCGTCTACCGTCTGGATCTGGGCACGTTCGGCAAGTCGGAGTGGGGCTCGCTGGCCCTGGGCGTCGGCGGCACCTGGCTGGAAGACCGCAACGACTTCCCGTTCGTGGCGGACGCGACCCTGGCCAATCCGGTCAAGGAGCAGCTGAACTCGCCCGAGTGGGTGGTCAACACCTCCGTCCGCTGGAGCGTGGGCGACTTCACCGCCGGCCTGTTCTCGAACTATCAGAGCAAGCAGACCCGTTCGGGCGTCGAGATCGAGAATACGGTGTCCTTCGACGCGCCGTGGAACGATCCCATCTGGACCCACGACGCCTCGCTGTCCTGGGACATCGACGGCAAGAGCGACCTGATCCTGGGCGTCAACAACCTGACGGACGAGGAGCCATTCCTCAGCACGGTGGCGACCCCGGTTTCGGCGCGCGGCCGCTATGTCTTCGTGCGGTTCAGCAAGAAGCTCTGATCACCGTCAGGAAAAGAGGGGCGGCGGCCGGAAACGGTCGCCGCCCTTTTGCTTGTCAGGCGCCGTCCAGAAACAGCCGGCAGGCGGGGTTGGCGGTCTCGTCCACATAAGGGTAGCCCAGGTCGGCGAGGGCGGCGGTCAGTTGGGCCTGCTCCTGCGGGGGCACGCTGATGCCGGCCAGCACCCGGCCCACGTCGTCGCCGTGGTTGCGATAGTGGAACAGGGTCAGGGCCCAGGCGGGCTGGAGGCTGTTCAGGAAACGCAGGAAGGCGCCGGGCCGTTCGGGGAACTGGAAGCGCAGGATCCGTTCGTGGGGCAGGCCGACGGTGCGGCCGCCGACCATGTAGCGGACGTGCAGCTTGGCCGTCTCGTTGTCGCTCATGTCCTCGACCGCGTAGCCGCCGGCGCGCAGGGTGGCGATCAGGTCGTCGCGCTCGTGCGGCCCGTTCCTCAGGGCGACGCCGACGAAGATCTGGGCGTCGCCGTCGCCGGACCAGCGGTAGTTGAACTCAGTCACCGAGCGGCCGTCCAGGCTGTCGAGGAAGCGGCGGTAGTCGTCGCGGTCGTCCTTCATGGCCACGGCCAGCAGGGCCTCGGCCCCTTCGCCGATCTCGGCCCGTTCGGCGACGTGTCGCAGCCGGTCGAAGTTCAGATTGGCGCCCGAGTTGATCGCGATCAGCGTGCCCGCGCCGGGATGGGCTGCGGCCCAGGCCTTGAGCCCCGCCAGCGCCACGGCGCCCGAAGGTTCGGCGATGGCGCGGCTGTCGTCGAAGATATCCTTGATGGCGGCGCAGATGGCGTCGGTGTCCACCAGGACGATCTCGTCCAGCAGGTCCTTGCACAGACGGAAGGTGTGATCCCCGGCACGGCGCACAGCCACCCCGTCGGCGAACAGGCCGACCTCGTTCAGGGTCACGACCTCGCCGGCGTCGATGGACGCCTTCATCGTGGGGGCGTCGATGGGCTCGACGCCGATGACGCGGGTGTCGGGCCGCAGGAATTTGACGATGGCGGCGACCCCGGCCGCCAGCCCCCCGCCGCCGATGGGCACGAAGATCGCCTCGATCGGATCGGCGTGCTGGCGCGCGATCTCCAGCCCCACCGTGCCCTGGCCGGCGATGACGTCGGGATCGTCGAACGGGTGGATGAAGGCGGCGCCCGTCTGGCTCTCCAGATAACGGGCGTGGGCGTAGGCCTCGTCGAAGCTTTCGCCGTGCAAGACCACCTCGCCGCCCAGGGCGCGCACGGCGGCGACCTTGATGCCGGGGGTGGTGGTCGGCATGACGATAGTGGCGGGCGTATTGCGGCGGGCGGCGGCCAGGGCTACCCCTTGGGCGTGGTTGCCGGCCGAGGCGCAGATGACGCCCTTGGACAGTTCGTCCTCCGACAGGGCGGCGATCTTGTTGTAGGCGCCGCGAATCTTGAACGAAAAGACCGGCTGCAGGTCCTCGCGCTTCAGCAGCACGGGCCGGGCCAGCCGCGCCGACAGGCGGCGCAGCGGGTCGAGAGGCGTTTCCTCCGCCACGTCATAGACGCGGGCGGTGAGGATGCGGCGGATAGTGTCCTGCACGTTTGTATCGTCTTTTCGGCCTGGCAAAGATCGAATGTGTCGATAGGAGCGCAAGCAGGCTAGGTCGAGCACAAATGATGCTGATCGTCGTTGCGGGCATACCAGATCAATCCGCCGGCGCCATTTCCGCCTTGTCGGATGTAACCCTAAGGTTACATGTAACCCTTAGGTGTCATGGCGGACGGAGGCTCTTGGATGGGGCGGGCGACGGCTGAAGAAATGAAATCGCGAGCACGAGCGCGATTGAGCCGCCAGAGGCTGGAATGGGGGCTGCTGGCCTGTCTCGTATTGGCGGCGGTCATCCTGATGGTTGTAGCGGCGCGCGCGCCGGAGGCGGCGCGCGCGCCGGAGGCGGCGCTGCTGTCGATGACGGCCGTCTTCTTCGCCTTGGTGGTGCTGGGGCTGGTTGTCGTCATGGCGTTCGACCTCTGGGGAAAGCGCCAGGCCGATCTGGAAGTCTTGGCGGGTGGACCGGATAAGGATCAGGTCCAGAGCAGCGAGGCCTTCGGCCTCGTTTTCCTGGCGGCGCTGGGGTTGCTCTACATGGCGTTCGGCGTCGAGGCGGGGTGGCGGATCGCGTCGCAAACGGGAGACATTGACGATTGGTGGAGCGCGATATTTTCGCTGGCGATGCCTGGGGTCGTGATGAGCACCGTCCTGAGTGACAAGTTTCGAACGCGGCAGGCGGGCGCCCTGCCCAAGCCGGCGGACGAACTTGTGATCCACTTCAGGCGACACGCCTTGGTCTGGTCGTTCCGCGCGACACTGGTCGCGTTGGCGGCCCTCTATGTCGCCGGTCTTTACGACGGCCGTCTGGCGGTGGCGGGCGCACCCATTGTGTTCGAGGCAGCGGCCCTGACCGCCGCTCTTCGGTACTGGTGGCTGGATCGTGCAGCTTCGCATGGCTGAGCCCAGGCTGGTCGTGCGGCTGAAGGAGGTACGCACGGCAGCCGGCCTGACGCAGCAGGAGCTGGCGGATCGCGCCCGAGTGTCGCGCAAGACCGTGAACACGATCGAGAACCGGATATTCACCCCATCGGTCGTGGTGGCCCTGACCCTGGCCAAGGCGTTGGGCGTGCCGCTGGACGTCCTGTTCGAGTTGACCGACTAACAATCCCTCTTGCACCGCGTCCGCATCGGCCTACATTGCTTCTGCTTATGCTAACTTTGAGCATAAGGGTCTAGGGAGACGGTCATGGCGGACGGCGCCTTTGGTCTGACGAAGGAACTGGAGCGGGAGACCGCCGGGGTGTGGGCGAAGGTCAAGGACCACGTCACGCCGCTGGAGTGGCCGGCCCAGGCGCGGTTGATCAGCGAGATCAACCGGCTGAAGCGCGAGCGCGACGCCGTGATCCTGGCCCACAACTATATGACGCCCGAGATCTTCCACGGGGTCGGCGACTATGTCGGCGACAGCCTGGGCCTGGCCAAGGAGGCCGCACGGTCGGACGCCAAGGTCATCGTCCAGGCGGGCGTGCACTTCATGGCCGAGACGTCCAAGATCCTGAGCCCTGAGAAGACCGTGCTGATCCCCGATCTGCGGGCGGGATGTTCGCTGGCGTCTTCGATCACGGGGGCGGACGTGCGGCTGATCAAGCAGCGCTATCCGGGCCTGCCGGTCGTCACCTATGTGAACACCACGGCCGATGTGAAGGCCGAGACCGACATCTGCTGCACCAGCGCCAACGCCGTTCAGGTGGTGGAATGGGCGGCGAAGGAATGGGGCGTGGACCGGGTCATCCTGATCCCCGACGAATATCTGGCGCGCAATGTCGCGGCCCAGACGACGGTCGGGATCATCGCCTGGAAGGGCCGCTGCGAGGTGCATGAGCGGTTCACGGTGGACGACATCGCCGAGATGCGCGCCGCCTATCCAGGTGCCGAGATCCTGGCCCACCCCGAATGTCCGGAAGACGTGCTGGCGGCGGCGGACTTCGCCGGATCGACGGCGGCGATGACCGACTATGTCGAGACGCGGCGGCCCAAACAGGTGGTCCTGATCACCGAATGTTCTATGGCCTCGAACGTGGCCGGGGACGTGCCGGGCGTGCAGTTCATCGGCCCGTGCAACCTGTGCCCGCACATGAAGCGGATCACGCTGGAAAACATCCGCGACTGCCTGTTGCACATGCAGTTCGAGGTCACGGTGCCCGCCGACATGATCGAACGCGGACGCCTGGCGGTGCAGCGGATGATCGACCTGCCGCCGCCACTGGTTCCCGCGCGCTACGACCTGGTCAAGGCGCGTCATCACGTCGATGTGGAGCTGATCTGAGCGACGCGGCGATCGGTCCCGGCGACGGGACGGTCGTCCGCGCCCATCTGGACGCCATGAGCAACTCCGACACCCCAAACCCCACGCCCCTCAGCCCCTCTGGCCGCGCGCCCGGTCCTTGGGATGCTCGGCCCGAGGACGCCGCCGTTCGTGAGGCGCAGGTCGAGCGCGCCGCCCTTGAGGCCCCGGTCGAGAAGGACCAAAGCCTGGTTTGGGCCCTGCTGTCCACGGCCCTGATGGGCGGCTTCCTGTGGTGGGTCACGGGCAGCGCCATCGTGGCGGGCGCGGTGCTGATCGGCCTGTTTGTCCACGAGGCGGGGCATGCCCTGGCGATGAACAAGCTCGGCATGGGGCCGGCGCGCATCTACATCATTCCCTTCCTGGGCGGACTGGCCAAGGCGCGGCGCGAACCGAAAAGCGAATGGGACGGCGTGCTGGTGTCGCTGGCCGGGCCGGCCTTCGGCCTGCTGGCCATGATCCCCTTCGTCGGGGTCTGGATGGCGCTGGGGCAGGGGGAGTGGCTGATGGGCGCCTTCTTCATCGCCATGCTGAACCTGGTGAACCTGGTCCCTGCGCCGCCGCTGGACGGATCCAAGGCGCTGGGGCCGGTGTTGACGCGGGTGCATCCCCGTCTTGAGCAGATCGTGCTGCTGGTCATCGGCGTAGCCGTGGTCTGGTGGGGACTGTCCACGGGTCGGTTCATCCTGGCCGCCTTCCTGGCGCTGTCGGTGTTCAGCCATCTGAAGCGTGGCGTCTGGCGCGCGGCCTGGGGGACGCTGAGCTGGCCCGAGGCGGGCAGGAGCCTGGCGCTGTATCTGCTGACCCTGGCGGTGTGCGCGGCGGCCGCTGTCGGCGCTCTGATGCCGATGACCGGGGGCGATCCCGCCGGTGCAGTGCAACTGGGCCTGAACTATCTCGGAGTGCGCGGATGAACCGGACGCGGCATGACGGACCGCTGATCGTCGGCGCAGGCCTGGCGGGACTGTCGGCCGCGCTGGAGGCGGCGAAGGCGGGCGTGAAGGTGCTGGTCGTGACGCCGGAGCCGCTGTTGAACGCCTGTTCGTCCGCCTGGGCGCAGGGCGGTATGGCGGCGGCCCTGACGGCGCAGGATTCGGCCGAACGTCATGCGAAGGATACCGAGGCGGCCGGCGCGGGCCTGGTCGAGCCGAGCGCGGCGCGGGCCCTGACCGGCGCGGGGCGCGAGACGGTGGAATGGCTGGCGGCCCTGGGCGCGCCGTTCGACCGGGATGCAGACGGCGGTTTCGTCGTCAGCCTGGAGGCGGCCCATTCCGTCCCCCGCGTGGCGCGGGTCGGCGGCGACGGCGCGGGGCGGGCCATCCTGTCGGCCGTGGTCGCGGCGGTGCGAGCCGAGAAGCGGATCGAGGTCTGGGACGACGCGCGGCTGAAGGGCCTGCTGCGGGACGCCGACGGCCGTGTGGTCGGGGCGGTGGTCGTGCGCGGCGGGCGTCTGGTCGAGATCACGGCCACGGCCGTGGTGCTTGCCACCGGCGGGGCGGGCGGCCTGTTCGCGGCGACTACGACCCCGGCGGCGTTGAAGGGCGAGGGGATGGCGCTGGCGGCGCGGGCCGGGGCGGAAATTCTCGATCCCGAGTTCGTGCAGTTCCACCCCACCGCTATCGACGCGGGATTGGATCCCGCGCCCCTGGCGACCGAGGCGCTGCGGGGCGAGGGTGCGCGGCTGATCGATGGCGAGGGTCGGTTCTTGCTGGGTGACGAGAGCGACGCCGATCTGAAACCGCGCGATGTTGTGGCGCGTGCGGTCCATGCGGCGCGGGCCGAAGGACGGGGCGCCTTTCTGGATGCGCGCACGGCGATCGGCGAGGCCTTCCCGCACGAGTTTCCCGCCGTCTTCGCCGCCTGCATGCGCAGAGGTCTGGACCCGCGCGTCAGTCCCATTCCGGTGATGGCGGCCTGCCACTATCACATGGGCGGGATCGCCGCCGATGCGGACGGACGCACGACGGTTCCGGGGCTCTATGCGGTCGGAGAATGCGCGGCGACGGGGGTGCATGGCGCCAACCGGCTGGCGTCCAACTCTCTGCTCGAAGCGGCGGCCTTTGGGCGGCGCGCGGGTGTGGCGGCGGCCCTGGAGACGGGCGGCGGGCGTCCTGCGCCGGTCGAGATCGCGCCCGATCTGCCGAATGCGGCGATGGCTGAGCTACGCACCGCGATGACGGCTCATGCGGGCGTGGTGCGCGATGCGGAGGGGCTGTCGGCCCTGATCGCCCTGATCGACAGGCTGGAGGGCCAGCACGGGCCGGCGGCCGTTCTGCTGGCGGCGCGGCTGATCGCCCAGGCGGCGCTGGATCGGCGCGAGAGCCGGGGCGGCCACTATCGTTCAGACTATCCTCAGACGGCGGCGCGCGCCGACCACACGCGGGTGCGGATCACGCGCCGGGCGGCGCTGGAGGCGGCGGAATGAGACGGCTTCCTGATCTCCTGATCGAACCCGTCGTGCGCATGGCGCTGGCGGAGGACCTGGGGCGGGCGGGCGACATGACCGCCATGGCCTGCATTCCCGAGGGTGCGCGCATGAAGGCGGCGTTCGCGGCGCGCAAGCCGGGCGTGCTGGCCGGGATCGACTGTGTGCGGCCGGCGGTGCTGGCCATGGATCCGAAGGCGTTCGTGGACGTGCGCCTCCATGACAGCGACGCCTTCGAGGCGGGCGCGGTTCTGGCGGTGGTCGAGGCCGACGCCCGCGCCTTCCTATCGGCCGAGCGGACGGCGCTGAATCTGCTCGGGCGGCTCAGCGGCGTGGCGACCCTGACGCGAACCTATGTCGATGCGGTCGCGGGAACGTGGGCGCGGATCGCGGATACGCGCAAGACCACGCCGGGTCTGCGCGCGCTGGAGAAGCACGCCGTGGCCTGTGGCGGCGGGATGAACCATCGCTTCGGTCTGGATGACGCTATCCTGATCAAGGACAACCACGTCGCCGTCTGCGGCGGGGTCGCCGAGGCGGTACGGCGGGCCAAGGCCTTCGCCCCGCACCTGATGAAGGTCGAGGTCGAGGTGGACGGGCTGGATCAGCTGGACGCCGTTCTGGCCCTGATCGATGAGGGCATCGCGCCGGACGTGATCATGCTGGACAACTTCAGCCTCTCGGACCTGCGGGCCGCCGTGGCGCGCGTCGCCGGTCGGGTCGTGCTGGAAGCCTCTGGCGGGGTCGATTTGACGACTGTGCGCGGCATCGCCGAGACGGGCGTCGACGTTATCTCGGTCGGCGCCCTGACCCATTCGGCCCCGGTTCTCGACATCGGTCTGGACGCGCTCTAGCCGCCAGACCCTCCAGACCTGGGCCGATCAGGCCGGGCTGGAGGCCGTTTCGACGATGTCGGTCTTGGCGGGGGCTTCGGCCGGACGCGCGGGACGCGAAACCGGCTGGGCGTTGGCGGCGCGGGCGGTGGTCGGCGCCGGGGTCGTCGCGGCGGCCGGGCGCGGCGTCGTCGCCGGCTGGGCGGCCGGAGCCGGCAGGGACCGGCCTTCCTGCGCCAGCACCATCGTATAGGCCACGGCCTGTCCGGCCTGACGCGCGGTCTCGACCGGGTTGAGGCCGGCTTGGATCAGGCGCGGCTGTTCCGCAGGCGCCGAAGGCCGCGCGGCATAGGTGAAGGCGCCGCTGGAACCCGAACGTCCGCCGAAGCGATAGAACAGATGGCTGCCGACCTGGCTGACCTGAACCAGCGACGACCGCCAGCCCGGCGCGACGGCGGTGGTGTGGAAGTGGGTGGCGTTGCCGACGCGGGCGAAGACCGCGCCCGACATGGCGTCCGACGCGACCGCGCGCGCGCGGTTCCAGGCGGTCTGATTGACGCGACCGCGCATCACGCCCGAGCAGGTGAAGGAAAACTGGCAGCCGGTGCTGCGGGCCGCGCCCTGGAACACCACGCCGCAGACGGTCTTGGGGAAGGCGGGGTGGCGCACGCGGTTCAGGACGACCTGGGCCACGGCCTTCATGCCGTCGCCGCCTTCGCCGCGGGCTTCATAATAGACGGCCTGGGTCAGGCAATCGAGGTCGCGGCTGGCGTCCAGGGCGTTGGCCATCTGGAAGGGGCGGGCGGCGGTCGGGGCGGTCAGGCTGGCGCGGCGCAGATTGGCGTCGCCAGGCGCACGCAGTTGTTCGAGACGGGCGGCCAGCAGTTCGGCCTGTCGGTCGCGCTGGGCCGAGCCGGCGCTGGTATAGGGATCGTGGCGACGCGCGATGGTCAGGGCGCTGGCGTCCAGGCCGCCTGCGGCGGCGGCGAGCGCTTCTTCGGTGAAACCGGCGGCGGTCGCACCCTGAATCCGTTCGGCTTGGGCGCGCAGCGTCGTCGCGCGCGCCGTCGTGCCGCCCAGATAGGCGCAACCGATCGCCAGTCCCACCAGACCGCCAAAGGCTGCGGCTGCCGTCATGGGCTTGATCTTGGCCACACGATCGGCGCGCAGAATGGCGCGCGTCTGCGAGGAATGCGACAACGAGATAGTCCTGTTCAGCAGGGCGAGAAACGCGGCCCCCGGGGGTAGTCTTGCCGGCGAGGCGACTCTGCGGTCGCATTCCAGCCTGCAATTTCCGGCGCTCGGCTCACTGGCCCGGGCGTCGAGGACGGGCCTTTAGCCAGCCTTTTATGGCCTCAATGTGTTCGATTCGCAATCCGATGGTTAAGGTGGCGAAACGACTAGGTATTTTTCAGATGGTGGGCGGCGTGTGGCCGAAATCCGGCGCATCCCGCATAATCGAACTATCGAATACTGTATTCGGTTACACAGAACCTGCCCGTCGAACGACGTGTTGCGGTGCAGTGGACTAAAGATGTTGCCTTGGTCTGTTCAAGATTGTGACGGTGTGCGTAATCGCTACTAAAGCGAAAGGCAGGAACCGCGTGGCGGCGTTCGCGTTCAAGCTTGGCCTTTTGGAGAGAAGCACCATGTCCCGAACACTCGTTCTGACCGCCGCCGTCGCCGCCGCCCTGACCCTGGCCGCCTGCGGCGCCACCATCGAACAGAAGGCCGCCAGCGGCGCCATCGCCGGCGCCGTCGTAGGCGGACCCGTCGGCGCCGCTGTTGGCGGGGCCGCCGGAACGGCCGTGGGCCAGGCGCAAAAGCCGAACTGACCCGGCGTTGATCGCGCCCGTTCGGATGGCGGCCCTTGCCATCGGGCGGGCGCGACCTACCTCAGACAAGGCGTGTCGATGGCGACGTCGTCGCACGCCAAATGACGCTCAGAACCGATTTCCTGGCGGCGAACCTTGATTTTCGCCCGCTTATCGGCTTTGTGCCCCCCGCTTCGGGATGCGCGTTTTTTCGCCGCCTGACCCCCGACGGCCGCCCCTGGTCGTTCACAAGGAACCCTGACGCTTTCGCATGAAAGATCTGAAGACCGGATTCTCCGACCGCATTACCGCCCAGCAGGAGGCCAAGAAGGCCCTGCTCGCCAAATTCAAGCCGAAGGCCGCTGCGCCCGACCCCGAATTCGATCGGCTGGCTGAGAAGCGCGCCGCCGAAAAGGAAGCCCTGCGTCAACAACACGAGATGGCCAAGGCCGAACAGCGCCGCGAGAAGGCCGATAAGGACGCCGCTCGCATGGCTGCCGATCTCGCCGCTCAGGAAGCGATCGAGGCCGAGAAGCGCGCCGACCGCAAGGCGCGCAAGCAGTTGACCAAGGAAGAGCAGAAGGAAAAGCGCGACGCCCGTTACGCCGCGCGCAAGGCGCGCCGCTAGGCCCCCACCCACTGCTGGGCCGACTGCTGAAAAGATCGACGCGTCGCAGCTCTGCGGCGCGTTTTTCTTTGCCCGTCAGGTCACTGGCGTGGCGCTCATGCGCTCCAGCAAGGCGCGCAACTGGTCCGACGAATAGGGTTTGCGCAGCAGGGGCCAGGTCGTGTCGGCCAGCACCGCATCCACATCCTCGCCGACATAGCCCGAGGTTAGGGCGATCCGCAGCTCCGGCCACTCGACCGCCGCCGTGCGCGCCAGTTCCACCCCGCTCATGCCGCCGGGCATGACCACATCGGTCAGCATCACGTCGAAGCGGTCGGCGTTTAGGAACTTCAGCGCGTCGTCGCCATTCTCGGCCCAGTCGACCTCAAGCCCGAAACCTTCCAGGATTTCCAGCGCCACGGCGGCGACGCCGGGATCGTCCTCGACCAGCAACATCCGCCCGCCCTCAGCCAGGGGCGCGTCGTCCCCGTACGCCGCGACCGGCGCCGCCACCGCATCCTCGGCGGACAGGGGCGGCAGATAGAGACAGATCTCGGCCCCCTCTCCCGGCTCGGACTCGATATGGACGCCGCCGCCAGACTGGCGCGCGAATCCATAGACCTGGCTGAGGCCCAGGCCCGTGCCCTTGCCGACGCCCTTGGTGGTGAAGAAGGGTTCGAACACCCGATCGCGGATCTCGGGCGACATGCCTTCGCCATTGTCGGACACGGCGACGCAGACATAGTCGCCGGGCGGCAGTTCTGCGACCTGCCCGGCCTCGACCGTGCAGGCCCGCGTCTGGACGGTGATGCGCGCATGACGGCTCTTGGCCCCCGTCACATCGCCCAGGGCGTCGCGGGCGTTGACGATCAGGTTCAGCAGCGCCGCCTCGAACTGGGCCGGGTCCACATTGGCGCGCGCGCCGCCGCGCTTCAGCTTTACCTTGAAGTCCACCGCCTCTCCGACGGCGCGACGCAACAGGGGTTCGCTCTCGCGGATCAGGGCGTTCAGGTCGATCGGCTCGGGCCTCAGGGCCTGACGTCGCGAGAAGGCCAGCAGCTGGTGCGTCAGGCTCTCGCCACGGCGCGCGGCCGCCAGAGCCGCCTCGCCCAGCTTCTTGCGCTTGGCCGGATCGTCGCTGCGCAGAATGATGTCCAGGGCGCCGATCACCACGGTCAGCAGGTTGTTGAAGTCGTGGGCCACCCCGCCGGTCAGTCGCCCGACCGCCTCCATCCGCTGGGCGTGCACCAGCTGGGCCTCGGCCTGGGCCTTGTCGATCAGCGCCTCGTCGACCCGCTCCGCCAGCAGTTCGTTGATCCTTTTCAGATCGTCCTCGGCGCGCTTGGCGTCGGTCACGTCCAGGCAGGCGCCGACATAGCCCTGGAACTGTCCCGAGGCGTCGAAGCGGGGCACGCCCTCGTTGCGCAGCCAGCGCAGACCCAGCAGCGGGTGGTTGACCCGCGTCAGGGCCTCGAACCGATCCCTGGCCTCGAAAGCCCGCATGAAGGCGGCGACGAACACGCCCTCGTCGTCCGGGTGGATCAGGGTGCGCCAGCTGTCGGGCAGATGGCCGTCGGCCTCGACCCCGAAGAAGGTGCGATAGCGCCTGTTGGCGAACACCATCTGGGCGGCGTCGTCGCTCATCCAGATCAGGGCCGGCGCGCTGTCGGCGACGATGCGGAACCGATTTTCCGATTCCTCCAGCCTGGCCTGGGCCGCCCGCATGTCGGTCACGTCGAAGGCGACGCCGACGAAGCCGACGACTTCGGACCCGTTCAGACGCGGGCGCGAGAAGGACTTCAGCCAGCGCCACTCGCCGTCGTGACGCCGATAGCGGGCCTCCAGCGAAAACGGCTCGCGGGTCGCTTCGCCCGACACGGACTCCGCCAAGATGCGGGGCTGGTCGTGGGGATGCAGCGCCTCGCGCCAGTCGAGGGCGCGGACGGTTTCATAGTCCGCGCCATAGAAGTCGACATAGGCCTGGTTGACGAAGGCGCGGGTGCGGTCCTGCTGCGTGACCCAGATCAGCACCGGGGCCGTGTCTGCGATGGCGCGGAAACGTTGCTCGCTCTCGCGGGTCTCGTTCTCGGCGCGGGCGCGCTCGACTTCGGCCCAGGTCCTGGCGGCGACCTCCTCGACCAGAGTCACCTGCGCCTCGGTCCAGCGACGCGGCGTCGCGGAATGAACATAGAGAAAGGCGCGCAGCCGTCCCGTGCGGATCAGGGGCGCGCGGATCAGGGCGCGGGTTTGTATGGCGTCGAAGGCGTCGGCGAAGGCGGCCGTGCGGGCGTCCTCCCGGACGTCTTCGATCTGGATCGTGCGGCCTTCCGCAAGGTCCGCGATCAGGCCTTCGCCGAAGGCGTTCAGGCTGAACTGCCCCTGGGCGCTGGCGACGCCTGCGGTCCAGTCGCGGCTCATGGACACGATGCCCGCCGCCTGGTCCACCTCGCCATAGCCGACCCTGTCGGCGTCCAGTACGGCGCCCAGGGCGCTCTCGACATCGGCCATGATCTCTTCGGGATCGGTCAGGTCGCGCAGCCGGTCGCTGAGGTCCAGAAGGAAGGCCTGACGACGCTCAGCGCGCGCCGCCGTCTCCAGCGCCTCGCGCGTCTCCGTCACGTCGAACGAAATCCCGGCATAGCCCAGGAAGACGCCCTGGCCGTCGAAGCGGGGTCGCACGATGGCCCGCATCCAGCGCCAGAGGCCGTCCTGCCCCTGTATCCGCGCCTCCATCTCGAAGGGCTTGCGATCCGCCGCCCCCGCCTTCTCCGCAGCATTGACGGTCTCAAGATCGTCGGGATGCACAGCCGACTTCCAGCCGCCTTTGCGCAGTGTCTCCACGCTGAGGCCATGCAGGGCGAAGACGGCCGCATTGACGAACTCGAACTCGCCGTTGGCGTCCAGCAGCCAGATCGGCGAGGGGGCCGTGTCGGCCAGCAATCGGAACCGCGTCTCGCTTTCGCTCAGTCGCGAAATGGCGCTGCGTAGCGAGGCGCCCACGGCGGAGATGAACAGACCGACGAGCACGAAATTCCAGGTCGCCGCGCCGCCGATGGCGTCCAGGATGCCGTCTCGGCCGGTGGCCGTGATGGCGACGATCGCCCAACCGCCCCCTGTGCAGACAGCCAGGGCGGCGAGTGCGCCGGTCCAACCGCCCGCAAGCGCCGCCAGGGTGACGGCCGGCAGCAGGATGGTGAACCCTGTCACCTCGCCATACAGCGGAGAGGCGGCCGCCCGGACGACCAAACCCAGCAGGGCGATGCCGACCCCGATCAGCACGCGACGCAGCGGCGACATCGTCGGCAGGCGCGCCAAGCCGACAAGCCAGCGATCCATGCCCGCGATACGCCGTTTCGATACGCCTGCGCTCATACCGTTGGTTCGCCCCATCAGCGTCGCGTTTGCGAAGCTGGAACGCAGCTTTACACCTTGCGTTTCGGGCGACCACCCCCGTTGCGCAGCGGGGGTCGCCGTAACGACGGTCGCCGGATCGCCGGAAAATGGCCTATAAGTCCGAATAGATGCGCGGTTTCAGCGAGCGGCGATTGCGCCGATCGCGGCTGTGGACGGTGAATGACCCTGTTGCCCTGGAAGACCATGTGGACGGCGCTGCGGCGTTCGGCGGCGGCCTTGCCTGCGGCCGGCGCGGTGCTGGGCGTCGCCATGGCCGCCGGGTCGAGCGTGCGCCCGGACGTGGACCGTACTGCCGAGGCCGTGTCGCGCATCACCGGCGGCGATCTGGGCGAGGGCGGGCTGAACGCGATCAAGGGCCGTCTGACCCCGTCGCAACTGGCCCTGGCCATGCGGCACGATCCCAACCTGCTGCAGCCGGCCCTGTATGGACTGACGCCGGGCTGGGAAAGCCTGACCCTGGCGGGCAAGCCGGGCCTGGAGCCGGGCAAGAGCGGGCTGGAGGCCCAGCGTTTGAACGCCGCCTTGGCGCCCGCGTCCGGCGCGCTGCGTCCCGCCCTGCCGTTCGTGTTCAAGGGCAGCGCCGATGATCGTCGACGGGCTCTGCGCTGCCTGACCCAGGCCGTCTATTTCGAGGCGGCGCTGGAGCCGGACAGCGGTCAGGCCGGCGTGGCCCAGGTGGTGCTGAACCGGGTGCGCGATCCCAACTACGCCAACACCGTCTGCGGCGTGGTGTTCGAGGGCGCCGAGCGGACCACGGGCTGCCAGTTCAGCTTCACCTGCGACGGCTCGCTGGCCCAGGCGCCGGTCGGCTGGGCCTGGGATCGGGCGCGCAAGGTCGCGGAAAAGGCGTTGAACGGCGAGGTCGCCCAGCAGGTCGGCACCGCCACCCATTATCACGCCGACTATGTGCATCCCTGGTGGGCGCCGACGGTGGCCAAGGTGACGCAGATCGGCGCGCACATCTTCTATCGCTGGAAGGGCGTCTATGGCGAGACCGCCGCCTTCCGCAAAGTCTACAACGGCCGCGAGCCGGTCATCGACGAGGCGCGCTTCTCGCGGCCCCGCCTGACCATCGCCGCCGGCGCCGCGACCGGCGGCCCCGATCCGGACGCCCCGGCCAAGGACGCCCCCTTGCGCACCGTCGAGGTCGATGGTCAGCAGCGTGTCGTCGGCGTGGTCAGCCTGGGCGGACGCCGCCTGCCGACCCGTGACGAGGTCGCCGCCATCAACGCCCGCCTGACCGCCCTGGAACGGCCCGCAGCCGCGCCCAGGCCCGCCGCCCCTGCGCCTGAGGGCGTGGCGACCATGGACGTCGAAGAAGTCGGTCGTCCCGCGAACTGAGATCCCGCATTGCAACGCTATGACCGATCTGGGCATTGATGCATGTGCCCGGACATTTCCTGCCCGACGAGGACGCCTGCTTGACCCACCCCGAAGTCGAATGTCCTAGGTGGGACGAGGCTGACCGCTTGAGAGCGCTCAAACAATATGGCGTGCTGGACACGACGCCCGAGGCGTCGTTCGACGACCTCGCCAATCTGGCCGCGCGCCTCTGCGAGACGACCATGGCCGCCGTCAGCCTGGTCGACGCCGAGCGTCAGTGGTTCAAGGCCGAGATCGGCCTGGGCGCGCGCGAAACACCGCGCCCTCTGTCCTTCTGCGCCCACGCCATGCTCGCCGACGACGCCATGGTCGTGAAGGACGCACTTCTGGACCCCAGGTTCGCCGACAACACGCTGGTGACGGGCGCGCCGCATATCCGCTTTTATGCCGGCCATCCGCTGAAGACGTCGGACGGCGTGTCGCTGGGCGCGCTCTGCGTGCTGGACGAAAAGCCGCGTCCCGAAGGCCTGACCGAACTTCAGGCCATGGCGCTGAAGACCTTGGCCGATCAGGTCATGACCCAGCTGGAACTGCGCCGCGCCCTGCTGGAGCGGGACCGCAGCCAGCATACCGCGCGTCTGGCGATGGAGGCCTCGGCCTATGTCGGCGCATGGGACTGGGACATCACCCGAAATCTGGTTGTAGCCGACGAACGGTTCGCCCGGATGTACGGCGTCGATGCAGTCGCCGCCCAGGACGGCGCGCCGATCGAGATGTTCACCGCAAGCGTCCACCCCGACGACGCCGCCCGCGTCCACGACGAGATCGAGCGCGCAAAGTCCGGCGAGGGCGTGTTCCTGAGCGAATACCGCCTGACCAGCAACGGCGCGGTGCGCTGGGTTCTGGCGCGCGGTCAGGTCTATTTCGACCGCGCGGGCGAGGCTGTTCGCCTGCCCGGCATCGCCGTGGACATCACCGAGCGCAAGCAGATCGAGACCGATCTCGCCGAGACCGCGCGGGCGCTGAGCGAGAGCGAGACCCGCTTCCGCGTCCTGGCCGACGCCATGCCGCAGATGGTCTGGTCGACCCTGCCCGACGGCTTCCACGACTACTACAACGCCCGCTGGTACGAGTTCACGGGCGTCCCGGCCGGTTCGACGGACGGCGAGGGCTGGAACGACATGTTCCACGCCGACGATCAGGAGCGGGCCTGGGCGGTGTGGCGGCATTCGCTGGACACCGGCGAGCCCTATGAGATCGAATACCGGCTGAAGCATCACAGCGGCGTCTATCGCTGGACGCTGGGACGGGCGGTCGCGGTGCGCGACGAACAGGGCGAGATCACCCGCTGGTTCGGCACCCTGACCGACATCGACGAGCTGAAGAAGCTGGAACAGGGCCGCGAGCTGGTCAGCCAGGAGCTGAGCCACCGGATCAAGAACATCTTCGCGGTGATCACGGCGTTGGTCGCCCTGTCGGCGCGTCAATACCCCGAGGCCAAGGCCTTCTCCGCCTCCTTGCGCACCCGCATCGCCGCCCTGGCCCGGGCGCACGAGTTCGTGCGGCCGCACACAGAGACGTCAAAGCCGACGGTCGGCGCCACGACGCTGCATTCCTTCCTGTCGGACCTGTTCAAGGCCTATGCCGACGAGACGGGCGCCCCGCGCGTCAGGATCACGGGAGACGACGCCGTGTTCGACGATCAGGCCGCGACCTCGGTCGCCCTGTTGTTTCACGAACTGGCGACCAATGCGGCCAAATACGGGGCCCTGTCCGAAAAGGGCGGCATTGTCGCCCTGTCCACCGCGCGCAACGAGGATCGGTTCGTCCTGACCTGGAGCGAAAGCGGCGGCCCGACCCTTCAAGGCGAGCCTACGCGCACCGGCTTCGGCTCCTCCCTGGCGACATTGTCGGTCCAAGGACAATTGGGCGGACGGCTGGAACGCGAATGGCGCGATGAAGGTTTAAGGGTCATCGTCGATCTGCCGGCGACGGCGCTTTCACGTCGAAGGGCTGCAAGCGGTGTCAGAAATTAGCCTTATGTTGAAACCTATCGGGCAAACCCGCATTGTGTACGTTCCCGAGCACAAGCATCACCCATGACCGCGCGTATCCTCATCATAGAAGACGAAGCTCTCGTCGCCATGGAGCTGCGCTTCGTCCTGGAAGATCTGGGACATGAAGTCCTCGGGGTCGCCGCGACCGCAAAGGCCGCGCTCGACCTGGTGCGCGAGAACGACGTGGACCTGGCTCTGGTCGATATCCACCTGTCCGACGGCCCCACCGGAATCGGTTTGGGTCGCGAACTGGGCCAGGACATGGGCGTTTCCGTACTGTTCATGACGGCCAACCCCGGCATGGTGCGCGACGGCGTCGCCGGCACCATCGGCGTGCTTTCCAAGCCTACCGACGAACATGCGGTCCAGACCGCCGTGGACTATGCCCTGCGCCGCCGTCACGGCGAGCCGGTCGAATACGCGCCGCCAGGTCTTCAACTCTTCGCCTGACCGCTTCCAAGGCGGTTGCGGTCGCTGCGATGCGGCATATGTCGAGGGCTCCCCACAGGAGACCTCCCCCATGACGACCCTGACCAAACGCAAGCTCGGCTCCAGCGGCCTGAACATCGCTCCCCTGGTGTTCGGCGGAAACGTCTTCGGCTGGACGGCCGATGAGGCGACGTCATTCGCCCTGTTGGATGGGTTCGTCGAGGCCGGCTTCGACGCCATCGACACCGCCGACGCCTATTCGCGCTGGGTTCCGGGCCATTCGGGCGGCGAGAGCGAGGTCATCATCGGCAAATGGCTGAAGGCGCGCGGGCGACGTGACAACGTCAAGATCCTGACCAAGGTCGGCTCGGACATGGGCCAGGGCCACAACGACCTGTCGCCGGCCTGGATCGAGACGGCGGTCGAGGCGTCGCTGCGCCGGCTCCAAACCGACTATATCGACCTGTACCAGACCCACTGGCCCGACCCGAAGACGCCGCAGGAAGAGACCCTGCGCACGCTCGACAAGCTGGTGAAGGCGGGCAAGGTGCGGGCCATCGGCACGTCGAACCATTCGGCCAAACAGGTCAGCGAGGCGCTGGCGATCTCCGACCGCGAAGGCCTGGCCGCATATGCGACGATCCAGCCGCACTACAACCTCTACAGCCGCGACACCTTCGAGGGCGGGTTGCAGGACCTGGCGGTCGAGAAGGGCCTGGGCGTCATCACCTATTTCAGCCTGGAAAGCGGCTTCCTGACCGGTAAGTACAAGACCGTCGATCAGATCGCCGGGACCAAGCGCGAGGGAATGCTGAAGGACAAGTTCGACGAGCGCGGCGTGCGCATCCTGGCGGTGCTGGACGCCGTGGCCCAGAAGAACGAGGCCACCTCCGCTCAGGTCGCCCTGGCCTGGCTGCTGGCGCAGCCGGGCGTGACCGCGCCCATCGTCAGCGCGACCTCGACCGAGCAACTGGCCGACACGCTGAAGGCGGCGACCCTGACGTTGTCGGACGAGGATCTGGCGGAACTGACGGAGGCGTCGGCTTACTGATGCCGAAGGATCGGGGTCACCAGACCCCGATCTTCTCCGCCTCGGCGTGGCTGATGGGGTTGTGGGCCTTGGCGTGGTCTTCTTCGGCGAGGAAGCGGCTGACTTCCAGGGCGGCCATACAGCCCATGCCGGCGGCGGTGACGGCCTGGCGATAGATGTCGTCGGTCACGTCGCCTGCGGCCCAGACGCCCTCGATCTCGGTCGAGGCCGTGCCGGGCTTGACCCGCAGATAGCCGCCGGCGTTGGTTTCCAGCTGACCCTTGAACAGTTCCGACGACGGGGCGTGGCCGATGGCGATGAAGACGCCGTCGGCGGGGATGTCCTGCGTCGAGCCGTCCTGAACGTTCTTCAGGCGCACGCCCGTGACGTTCTTGGCCATGCCGTCGACGACGCCGACGATCTCCTCGATGGCCGAGTTCCAGATCACTTCCACCTTGGGGTGGGCGAACAGGCGGTCCTGCAGGATCTTCTCGGCGCGGAACTCGTCGCGGCGGTGAACGACCGTGACCTTGGACGCGAAGTTGGTCAGGAACAGCGCCTCTTCGACGGCGGTGTTGCCGCCGCCGACGACCACGACGTCCTTGCCGCGATAGAAGAAGCCGTCGCAGGTGGCGCAGGCCGAGACGCCGAAGCCCTGGTAAGCGGCCTCGCTCTCCAGCCCCAGCCACTTGGCCTGGGCGCCGGTGGAGATGATGATGGTCTCGGCCAGGATCTCGTCGCCGCCGTCCAGCTTTAGCTTGAACGGGCGTTGCGACAGGTCGGCGGAGACGACGATGTCGTGGATGACCTCGGTCCCGACATGCAGGGCCTGGGCCTGCATCTGCTCCATCAGCCAGGGGCCCTGGATGGTGTCGGCGAAGCCGGGATAGTTCTCGACGTCGGTGGTGATGGTCAGCTGGCCGCCGGGCTGGATGCCGGCGATGACGACGGGGTTCAGCGAGGCGCGGGCGGCGTAGATGGCGGCGGTCCAGCCGGCGGGGCCGGAACCGATGATGGCGACGCGAACGGTACGAGCTTGGGTCATGGCCCCTATTTAGGGGCTGATTCCCGTTTGCGCGATGATAGTCTCGTCTGACGAGAAGGGGAGATGGGGATGACCAACAAGGGTGCAGCCTTTTTGCCGATCGGGATCGGCATGGGGGTGTCGATCGGGGTGGCGCTGGGCGTGGCGCTGGACAACATCGGCCTGGGTCTGGCCCTCGGCACGGCCATCGGATCGGGCCTCGGTGTGGCGCTGATGGGCGCGGTCAACGCCAAGGCCAGCCCCGCCAAGAAAGGCGATGGGTCGGACGGGGGCGGCGCGGTGATCCCGTCCTCGGACACGCATCATCAGGGCGGCCATGACGGGGGCTCGGATGGCGGCGGGGATGGCGGCGGCGGCGCGGGCGACTAAACGCCACTGTATTTTTTTGAGTGCACTTTAGTGCAGATTTTTGCGAGCCATTCTTAAAGCGCTTCCCGGGCCGTGGATCGACCCTAGGTCACGCCTGCGTCAGGATCGGACGTCGTCAGCGCGCCCGCATTGCCTCCAGCACCGCGCGCGCGGCACGGTCGGTCTCGGCCAGGGGATCGTAGGTCCAGCTGTCCAGCGTGCCGTCAAAGGGTTGCGTCGCGCCGCGTGATTGCAGGTCGTCGTGCAGGCGGGCGAACTTGTCGCCGGATTTTAGCGGAATCATCGGCAGGACGTGGACCGGCTTGCCGGTCGAGGCGGCCTCGGCGGCCATGTTGGCGCTGTCCTCGGTGACCAGCACATGGTCGGCGAAATGCAGGAAGCCGAACAGGGGGTTGTCGCCCGTTCCGTCCCATATCCAGCCGGGCAGGTCGGACAGGCGCGCAGTCATGGCTGCCTTCGCCGCGTCCGGCGTGCGGCGCGAGAAGGTCAGCATCAGCGAGCCGCCCGACGCCCGCACGGCGTCCGCGATCTGGTCGCCCAAATCCGCCGCATGGGCCTCGGGCAGGTCGAAGGCCCTGGACTTGCCGCCGATCAGCACGGCGACGCGCGGGTGAGGCAGGGGGGCGATCCGGTCGGCGAATGCGGGCGCAGCCTCGGCGATCCGCTGCGGCGTTATGCGGTGGGGCGAGCCGGTGATCTCGAAGACATTGTCGCCCGACAGTTCGTCATGGGCGGGGGCCAAGATCAGGTCGTAGCGGTCGTTGGCCCAGCGCGGATCCTGGGTCTGGACGACGAAGGTCTTGCCGTCGCTCCAGGCCTTGACGCGGGTCGAGAGGGGTAGCGTAGCCCGGCCTGTGGCGATCCACAGGTCCGGCCACGGGCCAGCCAGAGGCGCGGACGCCAGCATGGCCGGGGTCTTCAACGCCGATGGCAGGCGGTCGAACAGCGGCCGCCAGCGGATGTGTTTGATCGCGATCTCGGCAGCGGTCAGGCGCTGGACGGCCTCGGCGAGGCCCAGCGCCTGGTTCTCGATGCCGGCGCGGCCGTCGGAAACGACCCAGATGGAGAGGGGGCGCGCTGATGCCGCCCCCGCCGCCACTGTTACTTCCACTCGACCTTGAGGATTTCATAGGCCTTCACGCCGCCGGGGGTGTTGACCTCGACGACGTCGCCGACCTCCTTGGAGATCATGGCGCGGGCGATGGGCGAGGCGATGGAGACCTTGCCCTTCTTCACGTCGGCTTCGTGCTCACCGACGATCTGATAGCGGGCCTCTTCCTCGGTGTCCTCGTCGACCACGGTGACTGTGGCGCCGAACTTGACCTGGCTGCCCGACAGTTTCGACACGTCGATAACCTGGGCGCGGCTGATCTTGTCCTCGATGTCCGCGATCTGGCCTTCGATCCAGCCCTGCCGCTCCTTGGCGGCATGGTATTCGGCGTTTTCAGACAGGTCGCCATGTTCGCGGGCCTCCGAAATGGCCGCGATGACGCTCGGCCTTTCGACCGACTTCAATTGCTTCAGTTGATCGTCGAGGACACGGTAGCCCTCGCCCGTCATCGGCACTTTTTCCATTGGTGTCGTGATTTTTCTGGTTCGCCCGGAGACTGGAAAGACGCGAAGTAAGCATACAAAAGGCCGCGGGGCGGGCGCGGCCGGGCATCAATACTAGGGTTTCCCGCTCAAGATTTCAAGAGCGGGACCCCGAGCCGATGAAAACATCAGGCTCGCGCGGGCGGTTCGGAATTGGGATCGCGGCGCAGGACGCCCTTGATCAGGCTGTACGCCAGCCAAGCGACGGCCGCGAGACCGGCCAGCATGAACAGGCCCGAGACAAGGGCGGCTCCTGCAGCCATGAAGGCCAGGATGAAGGCGACGGCCGCTGCAAGTCCGGCCACGATCTGAATGGTTTGAAGGCGCATGGCCTATCAACGTCTTGGGCCACGCCGGGTTGCGTCGCCCCGATCACGATCCGATCACGCGTAACTGTAGGGGCCGCCGCGCTCCAGGGCGCGCTGATAGGCGGGGCGGGCGTGGATGCGGGCCAGGAAGGCTTTCAGGCGGGGTTTCGTCGCGGCGTCGAATGCGCGGTCTGCGCCGGCCTCGACGGGGAAGCTCATCATGATGTCGGCGGCGGTGAACTGATCGCCCGCGAACCATTCGGAGCGGCCCAGTTCGTCCTCCCAGAAGCCGACGTGGGTCTTGAGCTGGGGATCGACGAAGCTGGTGAGGGCCTTGTTCGCGATGCTCTTGACCAGGGGCTTCAGCAGGGCCGGCGCACGGCGCGGCAGCATGCCGAACACCAGTTTCAGCAGCAGGGGCGGCATGGCCGACCCTTCGGCATAATGCAGCCAGTAGGTGAAGCGACGACCGTCCTCGGTCCCCGCCGCCGGCCGCAGCCGTCCCTGGCCGTAGGTGTCCAGCAGATATTCGACGATGGCCCCGGTCTCGGCGACCTTGACCCCGCCGTCCTCGATCACCGGTGACTTTCCCAGCGGGTGGATGGCCAGCAGTTCGGGGGGAGCCAGGCGATTGCCGGCGTTGCGCTCATAGCGGACGACCTCATAGTCCAGACCCAACTCTTCCAGCAGCCACAGGACGCGCTGCGAACGGCTGTCGTTCAGGTGGTGGACTTTGATCATGGGTCGGCTCCAGGCGGCGAGGCGCAACTATTCGCATCGCCGCCCCAGAAGTCGAGGGGGAAGTCGAGGGGGAAGTCGAGCGCTATCGCGGACGACGACCGCTCCAGCGCGCGCGCGGCTCGGGCGCAGGCTTGGGCGTGACCTGGGGCTTGGCGCCTTCGCGACGGTTGCGCCACACCTCATAGGCCAGGGTGGCCAGGGCGAGCTTGCCGGCATGGCGACCGGCGACGCGCCGACCGCCCTTGGACAGCAGCAGGCCGCCGAGCATGGGAACGAGTTTGTGCAGACGGGACATGGTTGATCTCCTTTGGCGGCTTAACGCGCCGTCTGGCGTCGCGGTTCGCCCTGCGACGACATGAACTGAAGATCGCCGACAGAAGGTTTGGCGCGCGCGCCGCGAAAAGCGGTGCTAGCTCTGGTTTATGAGCCAATCTCGCATCGCCGCCTTCTTCACCTCGTTGAGCTTCTTCGTCATCGCCGCCCTGGTCGCGGGGGTGGTCGTCGGGGCCCTGGCGCAGGGGACGCAGGCGTCGTGGCTGACTGGATCGCTGGGGGTGGTCGAAAGCCTGGGCCAGGTCTGGCTGAATGCGCTGCGCATGACGGTCATTCCCCTGGTGTTCAGCCTGCTGGTGACCGGCATCGTCTCCATCGCCGACGCCGCCGCGACGGGGCGAATCGCCGTGCGGTCGCTGGTGGTGTTCGGCGTGCTGCTGGTCGGGGCCACCGTCTATGCGATCCTGGCGGGGCTGGGCCTGCTGGCAGTCTGGCCCATCGATCCGGAGGCGGGCAGGGGGCTGCTGGCCGGCGTGACGACCGAATCGCTGACGACCGTGGGCGAGGCGGCGCGGACCGACGGCCTGCGCGCCTTCCTGGCCAGCCTGGCGCCGGCGAATGTGATCAAGGCGGCGGCGGACGACGGGGTGTTGGCGGTCGTGGTCTTCGCCGTCGCCTTCGGTTTCGCCGCGACCCGGATCAAGACGGAGTTGCGCCGGCCCCTGGCGGGCTTCTTCGAGGCGGTGGCCGAGACCATGGTTGTGATCGTCCACTGGGTGCTGCTGGCCGCGCCGTTCGGCGTGTTCGCCCTGGCGCTGGGCGTGGGCTTGCGGGCCGGGCTGGGGGTGGCGGGGACGCTGGCCCACTATGTCGCCATCGTCTGCCTGAGCCAGATCGGCCTGATCCTGATCATCTATGTCGTCGCCATCGTCTGGGGGCGGATTTCGCTGGCCCGGTTCGCCCGCGCCGTGGCCCCGGCCCAGGTCGTCGCCGTCTCGACCCAGTCTTCGCTCGCCAGCCTGCCGGTCATGATCGAGCGGGCGCGCGACTGGCTGGGCGTGCCCCAGACCTCGGCGGGTCTGGTCCTGCCGCTGGCGGTGGCGGTGTTTCGCATCACCAGCCCGGTCGCGAACCTGGCGGTCTGCCTCTATGTGGCGCAGCTGCACGGGGTGGAACTCAGCCTCGGCGTGCTGATCGCGGGCGGTCTGACGGCCATCGCCGTGTCGATCGCCTCGGTCGGCCTGCCCGGTCAGGTCAGCTTCTTCGCCGCCATCGGCCCCATCTGCCTGGCCATGGGCCTGCCGCTAGGGGTGCTGCCGCTGTTGCTGGCGGTCGAGGTCATCCCCGACATCTTCCGCACCGTCGGCAACGTCACCGCCGACCTGGCCGCGACCCGGATCGTGGCGGGCGAGGATGGGGAGGATAAAGCCGACACAGAAGTCAGGGGATAGGTATGCGCGTATCAAAGGGATGGGCGACGCTGGTCGCCGCCGTGCTGGTCTTGGCTGCGGGAGGCCAAACCTTCGCCCAGACGACCGAGCCTATGCCGGTCAATGTCGGCGGGCGGGTGATCCGGGACGCAGATCATGGGCTGAGGTTCGGCTGGCCGGGCGTCTATTTCGAGAGCCGGTTCAACGGAACGGGCGTGCGGGTGCGTTTCGATGCGCCGGGCGAATATCTGCGACTGCTGGTGGACGGCGAGGAGAAGGCGGCGTTTCGCGGTGCGGGGCGCATGGACCTGGCGCTGGAAGATCTGACGGCCGGGGACCATGTCGTTCGGTTGGAAAAACAGAGCGAGAGCCAGACGGGCGGCGGGCGTTTGCTGGGCTTCTTCCCAGTGGGTGCGACGACGCCCCTGCCGGCGCCCGCCCGATCGCGCCAGATCGAGTTCATCGGCGATTCCTACACCGTCGGCTATGGCGACCTCTCGATGGGTCGGTCTTGCACGGCCGAGGAAATCCACGCCTGGACGGATACCCAGAGCGCCTTTGGACCCAGGGTCGCGCGCCGGTTCGACGCCGACTATCGGATCAACGCCTATTCCGGTTACGGCGTGGTGCGGAACTATGGCGGCAGGGATGCGGGGCAGAGCCTGCCCGTCCTCTATCCCCGCCTAAAGCCGGATGACGCCACGGCGGCTGTGGGCGACGACAGCTGGCGGCCGGAATTCATCGTCATCAACCTGGGCACCAACGATTTTTCGACCCCGCTGGCGGCGGGGGAAGCCTGGGCCGACGAGGCGGCTCTGCGCGACGCCTATCGCCGGCGCTATGTCGCCTTCGTAAAGGATTTGCACAGGACGCAGCCGCAGGCGCGGTTCATCCTGATGGGGTCGGACAGCTTCGGCGCCGATGTCGAACAGGTCGCCGCCGTCGTGAACGCCGAGACGCCGGGACTGACCACGCCGGTGCGGTTCGGCGGCCTGGACCTGCAGGCGTGCGACTGGCACCCGTCCCAGGCCGATCATGTGCGACTGGCGACACTGGTCGAGGGCGTGATCGCAACCCTGGACAGCGAGTGGCGGCCCGCGCCCTAGCCGACCCTGAGTTCAGAGCACGACCCAGGCCGCGCCCGCCGCCAGCAGGATCAGGTGGAGGAGGACGACTAGGCCGAACTGCGTCCTGAACGGCTCCTTGCGCGTCTTGTGGCGCAGCAGATGCTGACACATCCAGGCGCCCAGGCCGCCGATCAGGCCAAACAGCAGCAGGGTCGCCTCCGGCGTGCGCCACAGGCCCGCGCGCGCCCTCTGCTTGTCCCTGGCGAAGGCGGCGAACCCTAACACTTCGGCGCACAGGATGGCGATCAGCGCAATGTCGAGATTGGAGATCGGCATGTCCCTGGCTTTCGGCCGCTACGCATTCGCAGCGTGTGGCCGAAAGCCGGAGATTTCGTCAACGTCAGGCGTAATCCTGGATCGGTCGGACATCCAGGTCGCCGGCCTTGATGGCGCCGATGGCCTGGGCGGCGGCCAGGGCGCCGGCGGTGGTGGTGTAGTAGGGGATCTTCATCATCAGGGCGGTGCGGCGCAGGGAGAAGCTGTCCTGCAGCGACTGTTTGCCCGAGGTGGTGTTGAAGACCAGGTGGACCTCGCCGTTCTTCATGGCGTCCACGATGTGCGGGCGGCCTTCCAGCACCTTCTTGACCAGGCCGACCTCCAGCCCCTGTTCGACCAGATAGCTGTGGGTGCCGCCGGTGGCGATCAGGGTGAAGCCTTCGGCCAGAAGCGTCCTGGCGGCATCGACGATGAAGGCCTTGTCCTCGTCCTTGACCGAGATGAAGGCGCAGCCCGAGGTCGGCAGGGTGACGCCGCCCCCGATCTGGGACTTGGCGAAGGCGCGGGCGAAGGCGGGGGCCATGTCGGCCTCGCCCTCACGCTTCCAGTCCAGGCCCATGACCTCGCCGGTCGAACGCATTTCCGGGCCCAGGATGGTGTCGACCCCGGCGAAACGGGCGAAGGGGAAGACGGCTTCCTTGACCGCGATATGGTCGTAGGGCTTGTCCGTCAGGCCGAAGGATTTCAGCGGCACCCCGGCCATGACCTTGGCGGCGATGGAGGCGATCGGCTGGCCGATGGTCTTGGCCACGAAGGGCGCGGTGCGGGACGCGCGCGGGTTGACCTCCAGCACGAAGATGCGCGGGTTCTCGCTGTGCGGTTCTTCGATGGCGAACTGGACGTTCATCAGGCCGCGCACCTTCAGGGCCTTGGCCATTTCGGTGGTCTGACGCTTCAGCTCGGCCACCGTCTCGGCCGACAGGGACCAGGGCGGCATGGAGCAGGCGCTGTCGCCTGAGTGGACGCCGGCTTCCTCGATATGTTCCAGAACCCCGGCGACGAAGACCGTCTCGTCGTCGCACAGGGCGTCCACATCCACCTCGGTGGCGCGGTTCAGATAATGGTCGATCAGGACGGGGTCCGAGCCCGAAACGCGCATGGCCTCATGGACGTAGCGGTCCAACTGCTCGCGGTCGTGGACGATCATCATGCCGCGACCGCCCAGGACGTAGGAGGGACGTAGGACGACGGGATAGCCGACCTCTTCGGCCTTCTGGGCGGCTTCTTCGGCCGAACGGGCCAGGCCGTTGGGCGGCTGGCGCAGGCCGATGCCTTCCAGCATTTGCTGGAAGCGTTCGCGGTCCTCGGCCAGGTCGATGGAGTCGACGGATGTGCCCAACACCGGGATGCCGTCTTCCTGCAGGGCGTGGGCCAGCTTCAGCGGGGTCTGGCCGCCGAACTGGACGACGCAGCCGATCAGGTCGCCATTCGAACGCTCGACCTCGATGAGTTCCAGCACGTCCTCTTCCGTCAGCGGCTCGAAATACAGCCGGTCGGAGGTGTCGTAGTCGGTCGAGACGGTCTCGGGGTTGCAGTTGACCATGATCGACTCGACGCCGATGTCGGCGAAGGCGAAGGCCGCGTGGCAGCAGCAGTAGTCGAACTCGATCCCCTGGCCGATCCGGTTCGGACCGCCGCCCAGGATGATGGCCTTCTTCTTGTTCGTCGGTTCGGACTCGCACTCGGGAATCTGGCCCAGGGCGCCGGTCTCATAGGTCGAATACATATAGGCGGTGGCGCTGGCGAATTCGGCCGCGCAGGTGTCGATCCGCTTGAACACCGGGCGCACGTTCAGGCCGCGACGGGCCAGACGCACGGTCTTTTCGGTCGCGCCGGTCAGTTGCGCCAGGCGGGCGTCGGAGAAGCCCTTGGCCTTCAGGCGGCGGAACTCGGTCGGATCGGTCGGCAGCCCCTTGACCCGGATGTGGCCTTCCTCGCGCACGATGTCGGCGATCTGGCGCAGGAACCAGGGCTCGTAGGAACAGGCGGCGTTGACCTCTTCCACCGTCAGGCCGTGGCGGAAGGCCTGGGCGATGACGCGGATGCGGTCGGGCGTCGGGATGCCCAGTGCGCGGATCACGGCGGCGCGGGCGGCGCCGGCGTCCTCGACATCGGCGACGCCTTCGATCTCGATCTCGTCGAAGCCGGACAGGCCGGTCTCAAGCCCGCGAAGGGCCTTCTGCATCGATTCCTGGAAGGTGCGGCCGATGGCCATGACCTCGCCCACCGACTTCATCGAGGTGCCCAGCAGGGGCTCCGAGCCGGGATATTTCTCGAAGGCGAAGCGCGGGATCTTGGTGACGACATAGTCGATGCTGGGCTCGAACGAGGCCGGCGTGACCTGGGTGATGTCGTTGGTCAGTTCGTCCAGGGTGTAGCCGACGGCCAGACGCGCGGCGACCTTGGCGATGGGGAAGCCGGTGGCCTTGGACGCCAGGGCGGACGAGCGCGACACGCGCGGGTTCATCTCGATCACCACCATGCGGCCGTCGGCCGGATTGATGGCCCACTGGACGTTCGATCCGCCGGTCTCGACGCCGATCTCGCGCAGGACGTTGATCGAGCCGGTCCGCATCCGCTGATATTCCTTGTCGGTCAGCGTCAGGGCGGGGGCGACGGTGATGCTGTCGCCCGTGTGGACGCCCATCGGGTCGATGTTCTCGATCGAGCAGATGATGATGCAGTTGTCCGCCGTGTCGCGGACGACCTCCATCTCGTATTCCTTCCAGCCCAGGACGGATTCTTCGATCAGCACTTCGGTCGTCGGCGACAGGTCGAGGCCGCGCAGCACGATCTCCTCGAACTCCTCGCGGTTGAAGGCGATGCCGCCGCCGGTGCCGGCGAGCGTAAAGGACGGGCGGACGACGGCGGGCAAGCCGACGAACTCCAGCCCCTCCAGCGCCTCTTCCATGGAATGGGCGGCCTTGGAGCGGGGCGATTCGAGACCCAGCTTATCCATGGCGTCACGGAATTTCTGGCGATCCTCGGCCTTGTCGATCACGTCGGCCTTCGCCCCGATCATCTCGACGCCGTACTTCTTCAGCGCGCCCGAGGCGTCCAGGGCCAGGGCGGTGTTCAGCGCGGTCTGGCCGCCCATGGTGGGCAGAAGCGCGTCAGGGCGTTCCTTGGCGATGATCTTCTCGACCATCTCGGGCGTGATCGGCTCGATATAGGTGGCGTCGGCCACCTCCGGGTCCGTCATGATGGTGGCGGGGTTCGAGTTGACCAGGATGACCCGGTAGCCCTCGGCCTTCAGCGCCTTGCACGCCTGAACGCCGGAATAGTCGAACTCGCACGCCTGGCCGATGACGATCGGGCCGGCGCCGATGATGAGGATGGATTGGATGTCTGTGCGCTTGGGCATCGCCAGCTCTTCTTCTTATTGAACGCTAATGGGTCACGACCGCGCAGTCCCAGCCGTCGTAGTCCAGCTGAAACGCTGCGGCCCAGGTCTGCATCATGGCGGAGGTCGCGGCGAACGACGCCTCGTCCACCGCCATGGTGGTCTCAAGTGTGGTGGAGTCGTCGGCGCCGCCGGTCAGGAAGCCGGCGCGACGCGCGACCTCGTTCAGGTCGCCGTGGTCGCCTTCGCCATAGAAGTAGAATCGCGTGTGACGCGGGGTCACGCCGCTGTCGCCCTGTTCGGCCAGCGCCGCGCGCACCATGGCGTCGCGTTCGTCATGACTGATGTCCGAGGCGTCCAAGGGGCTGCGTCGTCCTTCGTTCTCTACGCGCGCGAGAAGTCCCCGCAGAGCCTGGCCCTGCGACGCTCACGTCTGCTTGTCGGTTAAGCGGCCCGTTTAGAGAGGGAGGGGCGGGGGGGCAAGACCTTATGCGTCCGCGCTCGCCGCGATCCAGTCGGGCAGTTCGCCGATGCGGGCCAGGGAGACGTAGCGGGGCTCGTTCACGGGGGCGTCGGCCAGTTCGTGGGCCCAGGTGACGTGGTAGGGGATGTGGACGCCGAAGGCGCCGGCGGCGATGGCAGGCAGGACGTCGGACTTCATCGAATTGCCGGCCATGACGGCGTCGGCGGGACCTGTTCCGTGGCGGTTGAAGACGCGGTCGTAGGTGGCGCGGTCCTTCTCGGACACGATCTCGACGGCGCTGAACCGGTCGCCAAGGCCCGAGGCGGCCAGCTTGCGTTCCTGGTCCAGCAGGTCGCCCTTGGTGATCAGGACCAGGCGGTATTTCTCGGACAGTTCGGCGATGACCTCGTCCACGCCGGGCAGGGTCTCGACGGGGTGGGCCAGCATCTCGCGGCCGGCCGCCAGGATCTCGCGCACGACATGGGGCGGGGCCTCGCCGCCCGTCAGCTCCATCGCCGTCTCGATCATCGACAGGGTGAAGCCCTTCACACCATAACCATAGAGGCGCAGGTTGCGCTGTTCGGTCTCGGCGAGACGCGCCTCGATGGTCGGCGTGTCGCCGTGATCGGCCAGCAGATCGACGAACCGCGCATGGGTCAGGCGGAAGATCGTCTCGTTGTGCCAAAGGGTGTCGTCGGCATCGAGGCCGACCGTGGTGATGCTCATGCCGCGCCCCTATCATGGGATGAATGCGGAGGGGAGACGCGATGAACGGATCGGCAGTGGTGATCGGGGCGACGGGCGGCATCGGCCGGGCGATGGTCGAACGGATCGTGAGCGGCGGAGCGTTCGAGACGGTCTGGGCCGCGTCGCGGTCGGGCGCGGACGTGGCGGGCGCGCAAGGCCTGGCTGCCGATCTGGAGGAGGAGGCTGGGCTGGCCCGCGCCGCCGAACGGATCGGCCAGGGGGCGGCGCCGACCCTGATCGTGGTCGCGACCGGCGTGCTGCACGACGGGTTTCAGCCGGAGCGCAGTCTGCGCCAGCTCGATGCGGATCACATGCTGCGGGACTACCGGGTCAACGCCGTCGGACCGGCGCTGGCGGCCAAGCACCTGTTGCCATTGATGCCGCGGGATCGGCGGGCGGTGTTTGCGGCCCTGTCGGCGCGGGGGGGGTCGATTTCTGACAATCGGCTGGGCGGCTGGCACGCGTATCGTGCATCCAAGGCGGCGCTGAACATGATCCTGCGCAATCTGGCGATCGAGATGGGGCGCAGCCACCCGCAGGCGGTGATCGCCGGCTTGCATCCCGGCACGGTGGACACGGGTCTGAGCGCGCCGTTCCAGAAGGGGGTGGCCGAGGGGCGGCTGTTCACGGCCGACCATTCCGCAGAGCGGCTGCTGGCGGTTCTGTCGGGCCTGACGCCGGCCGACAGCGGCGGTGTCTTCGCCTGGGACGGGGCGCGGGTGCCGGAATGACGCGCCAATAACGCGCAGTCGTGACTTGAGCCAAAGGGGCGTCTGGCGTCAGATGCCGTCCATGCGCGTCAGAGTTTCCGTCCGGCTTTTCAGCCTCTTGTTGCTCGGCCTGCCGTTGAGCGGGCCGGCAGCGGCCCAGCCGGCCGGCGCTACTGTGTCTATCCAGTCCATGGCCGCGCCCCAGACGCGAGACCGCGCGCGCCTGAACCAGCGGGTGTTCGACCGGGTGTGGAGCGAGGTCCGGCGCGGCTATTACGACCCGACCCTGCACGGCGTGGACTGGAATGCGGCGCGGGTGCAGTTCCGGCCCCAGGCCTTGGCGGCGACCGACGAGCGGGGGCTGTATCGGGTCATCAACGTGATGCTCGATTTGCTGGACGACGGGCACGCCGCCGCCAGTCCGCCGGCTGCGGTTCGGCGCCAAGAGGCCCAGTTCGCGCGGCGCGCCGTCATGGGCCTGACGTTGATGCGGGGCGAGACGCCCGACGACTGGACCGTCGAACGCATCCGGCCCGGTTCGCCGGCCGAGGAGGCGGGGGTGCAACTGGGCTGGTCGCTGAACTCGGTCGATGGTCGGCCCTGGGGGCCGGATGTCGAGACGCACGAAGGACAGCCGGTGCGACTGGTCCTGACGGACGAGAAAGGCCAGCGGCACGAGACCGCCCTGACCCCGCGCGTGATGGACGCGGTCGAGCCGTTCACGGCGGACAAGTCACGACCGGGCGTGCTGGTCCTGCGGGTCGAGCAGTTCGACAAGGGGCTGGGCGCGTGGATGGGCAGCGAGTTGGAAGGCCTGCCGGCCGATATCGACGTGGTGCTGGACCTGCGCGGCAATCCGGGTGGTCGTTTGATGGAGGCCGAGGCCGTCCTGACCTGTTTCCTGCCCGCCAATCAGGCCTGGGCCACGCGGCGGGGACGCAGCGGCCGGGCGGTGGTGCTGCGGGCGGCGGGCGACTGCGGCGATCGACGCGATCCCTTGGCGAACGACGTCGCGGTGCTGGTGGACCAGGGCAGTCGCAGCGCGGCGGAACTGACGCCGGCGGCCCTGCAGGAGGCGCGGCGCGGGATCGTGGTCGGCGAGAAGACGGGGGGATCGGTCCTGATCGCGCAGGAGACCAACCTGCCCGACGGTGGGAAGCTGACGCTCAGCCGGGCGGACTTCGTGACCTCGGGCGGCATGCGGCTGGAGAAGCGGGGCGTCACGCCCGACATCGCCGCGCCGCGCACCGTGGCCCAGCGCCGCGCCGGCGACGACCCCGCGCTGGAGGCCGCCATCGCCGCGCTTCAGGCGGAGGATCGGGATAACCCAGATAGGGCCAGGGCCGACACCCCCGCCAGCGGCATCTAGATCAGCAGCATTTGAAGCCGCCGGCGCCGCCGAAACGGCGCTGTTCGTGCAGGCGGAAGAAGGCCGTCTTGTCCAGCGGCGGCTGGTCGGCGTGGGTCGCGGTCGCATGGGCGACGTAGGCGTCGTAGTCCGGCTGGCCGATCATGGCGCCCGCCGTGCGCCTGACGCCGCGACCCCACCGCAGGGCGGTGTCGCGGCACAGGCAGAGCAGGTCGTCCTGGGTTTGAGGACTAGGCACGGGCGATGTCCGCCGCTTCGTCGGCCGGCGTCAGGTCGTGCGCTTCGGGATATTCGCGCACGGTCGGCCGGTTGTTGCGGTAGGCCTTGCGGCACGCCAGCACGCCGTAGATCACCATGGTGACCACCACGAACAGGAAGCCCGCCGTCAGCGTGGAGTTGACGTAGTCGTTGACGATGATGCGGTGCATGTCGCCGATGCTCTTGGCCGGGGCGATCAGCTCGCCGGCGCCCAGGGCCTCCTGATACCTGCGGGCGTGGGCCAGGAAGCCGATGCGGACTTCCGGGTGGAACAGCTTCTGCAAGCCGGCCGTCAGGGTGCAGATCAACAGCCAGGTCGCCGGGACCATGGTGACCCAAGCGTATCTCTCGCGCTTCATCTTGAACAGGACGACGGTGCCCAGGATCAGGGCGACGGCGGCCAGCATCTGGTTGGCGATGCCGAACAGAGGCCACAGGCTGTTGATGCCGCCCAGCGGATCGACCACGCCGGTGTAGAGGAAATACCCCCACAGGCCGACCGTCAGGGCCGTGGCGACGACGTTGGCGCTCCAGGACTTGGTCTCGCGCATCTTGGGCACGGCGACGCCCAGCAGATCCTGGATCATGAAGCGGCACACGCGGGTGCCGGCGTCGACCGTGGTCAGGATGAACAAGGCCTCGAACAGGATGGCGAAGTGATACCAGAAGGCCATCATGGCCTTGCCGCCGATGACGCTGGACAGGATGTGGGCCATGCCGACCGCCAGGGTCGGGGCGCCGCCCGCGCGCGACAGGATCGAGTTCTCGCCCACGTCTCGGGCCAGTTGCTCAAGCTCTCCGGGGGTGATGTGGAAGCCCCACTGGGCGACCGCGGCGGCGGCCGAGACCGCATCGTTGCCGATGATGGCGACCGGGCTGTTCATGGCGAAATAGACCGCCGGGTCCAGCACCGTGGCGGCGATCAGGGCCATGACGGCGACGAAGCTTTCGCACAGCATGGCGCCGTAGCCGATCAGCGGGATCTGATTCTCGTTCTCAAGCAGCTTGGGCGTGGTGCCCGACGAGATCAGGGCGTGGAAGCCTGAGACCGCTCCGCAAGCAATGGTGATGAACAGGAAGGGGAACAGGGCGCCGGCGAAGACAGGGCCGGTGCCGTCGATGAAGGGGGTGATGGCCGGCATCTGCAGGTGCGGACGCACGATCAGGATGCCGATGGCCAGGGCCACGATCGCGCCGATCTTCAGGAAGGTCGACAGATAGTCGCGCGGCGCCAGCAGCAGCCAGACCGGAATGACCGAGGCGATGAAGCCATAGACCATCATCAGGATGGCCAGGGTCGGGCCGGTCAGGGTGAAGGCCGGGCCCCAGAACGGATCGGCCGCGACATGGCCCCCGCCGATGATGGCCAGGATCAGCAGGACGACGCCGATGACCGAAATCTCGCCCACGCGGCCGGGCCGCAGATAGCGGGTGTACAGGCCCATGAAGATGGCGATGGGAATGGTGGCGGCGACGGTGAAGGTGCCCCACGGGCTTTCCGCCAAGGCCTTGACCACGACCAGGGCCAGAACGGCCAGGATGATGACCATGATCATCAGCACGCCGACCTGGGCGATGATGCCGGGGATGGTGCCCATCTCGGTGCGGATCATGTCGCCCAGCGACTTGCCGTCGCGACGGGTGGACATGAACAGGACGATCATGTCCTGCACCGCGCCCGCCAGAACCACGCCGACCAGGATCCACAGCACGCCGGGCAGATAGCCCATCTGGGCGGCCAGCACCGGCCCGACCAGCGGCCCCGCGCCGGCGATGGCGGCGAAGTGGTGACCGAACAGGACGTTGCGGGGCGTCGGCACATAGTCCAGCCCGTCATTGCGGCGCATGGCCGGCGTCAGACGCGCGGCGTCCAGCTTCAGCACCTTGTTGGCCAGGAAGCGGGCGTAGAACCGATAGGCGATGGCGTAGGTGCAGACGGCGGCGACAACCATCCAGACCGCGCTGATGCTCTCGCCCTGATGCAGGGCGATGACGCCGAGGGACACGGCCCCCAGTATGGCGATGGCGCCGAAAATTATGGGTGTGCTGAGTTTGCCCACGACAGATCCCTCCCGGCCGGCTGACTGCGGCCCTCGCCGTTGGTTTGCACCACAATGCGGGACAAGGCCAATCGACTAAAGTCGTAGAAATGCAGGATCACAAGTCTCCTCCCTGCGGAGCGGGGAGGTGGCGCGGCTCCTTCGCGCCGTGACAGAGGGGTTCTGCGACGCATCACAGGCGTTTGTGGGACTTCAAGAGCCCCTCCACCACGCTTCGCGCGGTCCCCCTCCCCGCAAAGCGGGGAGGAGACGATGGTGCTAAGCCCGGACCACCTTGACCCGCCCGGCCGCTTCGCGCGCCCGTTCGCGGGCTTCATCGACGTCGGCGCCGCGGGCGGTGGCGACGCCCATGCGGCGGCGGTCGAAGGCTTCGGGTTTGCCGAAGAGGCGCAGGTCGGCGGTGGGGACGGAGAGGGCTTCGGCGACGCCTTCGAAGGCGACGCCCTGGGCCTCCAGGCCGCCGTAGATGACGGCGCTGGCGGCGGGTTCGCGCAGGGTGACGTCGACGGGCAGGCCCAGGATGGCGCGGGCGTGGAGGGCGAACTCGCTCATCGTCTGGCTGGCCAGGGTGACCAAGCCCGTGTCGTGGGGGCGGGGCGAGACCTCGGAGAACCAGACCTGGTCGTCCTTGACGAATAGTTCGACGCCGAAGACGCCGAGACCGCCCAGGGCGTCCGTGACCTTGCCGGCGATGTCTTGCGAGGCGGCCAGCGCTGCGGGGGTCATGGCCTGGGGCTGCCAGCTTTCGACGTAGTCGCCCTTGACCTGGCGGTGGCCGATGGGGGCGCAGAAGTCCGTGCGGGTCGACCCGTCGGCGGCGCGCGAGCGGACGGTCAGAAGCGTGATCTCAAAATCGAAGTCGATGCGGCCCTCGACGATGACGCGGGCGCCGGCGACGCGGCCGCTGTCTTGCGCATAGGTCCAGGCGTCGGCGATCTCATCGGCGCTTTCGACGAAGGATTGCCCCTTGCCGGACGACGACATGACCGGTTTGACGAAACAGGGGTAGCCGACGGTTTCGGCGCCGGCCGCCAGTTCCTCGGCGCTGCCGGCGAAGGCGTAGGGGCTGGTGGGCAGGCCCAGGTCCTCGGCGGCCAGGCGGCGGATGCCCTCGCGGTTCATGGTCAGTTGCACGGCGCGGGCGGTGGGGATGACCACGGCCATGCCGGCGGCCTCGATGTCGGTCAGGACCTCGGTGGCGATGGCCTCGATCTCGGGCACGATGAAGTGCGGGGCCTCGGCCATGATCAGGCCGTTCAGCACCTGGGGGTCGGTCATGGGGATGACGTGGCTGCGGTGCGCCACCTGCATGGCCGGGGCGTTGGGATAGCGGTCCACGGCGACGACCTCGACGCCCAGCCGCTGAAGCTCGATAGCGACCTCCTTGCCCAGTTCGCCCGCGCCCAGCAGCATGACGCGGACAGCGGTGTCGGAAAGCGGGGTGCCGAGTTTCATCGCGGTCAGGCTCCGGTAGCGGGTTCGATCAGGTCCCAGGCGTTTCCGTAGAGGTCTTCGAAGACCGCCACCTTGCCATAGGTCTCATGTCGCGGGGTTTCGCGGAAGTGAACGCCGGCGGCAAGCCAGGCGGCGTGGTCGCGCATCAGGTCGTCGGTTTCGAGGAACAGCCAGACGCGGCCGCCGGCCTGGTTTCCGACCTGGGCCTTCTGGGCGTCGGTCGTGGCGCGGGCGAGCAGCAGGCTGGTTTCGCCGCCTTTGGGGGTGACGCGCACCCAGCGTTTGCCGCCGCCCATGTCGGTATCCTCGCTGAGGTCGAAACCCAGCGTGCCGACATAGAAGGCGATGGCCGCGTCATAGTCGTGGACTAGCAGGCTGACGGCGCCGATACGGCTCATGGGGCCGGAACCGCATAGAGGCGGCGGAAGGCGTCCAGCGCGGCGCCGTGGTAGATGGTGGCGTGGGTCTCGGTCGGGCGGGGCGTGAAGCTCCAGCTCAGGCCGGGCAGGGCGTGGTCGCGCAGATTGGCGGTCAGGACGTCCATAGGGGCCTGCATCTCGGGGCCCTCGTCGCCCAGGGTCAGGATCAGGGTGCGGGGGTCGTTCGACTGATCGCGCAGGCGGGCGCCGGACTGACGCGCCAGAACGCCGCCGTCCCACCACAGGCTGGGGCTGACGGCGACATAGGCGTCGAACATCTGCGGTTCCTTGAGAAAGGTCTCGACCACGAACAGGCCAGCGAGGGACTCGCCCATCAGCGCCGTCTCGCCGCTGGTGCGGAAGCGGGTTTCGACGAAGGGCTGGACCTCTTCGGCCACGAAGCGGCGGAAGCGATCCGAATGGCCCTGGGTCGGATAGCGGGCGATCAGGTCGGGATCTTGCGTCGGCAGGGCCAGTTCGTTGCGACGATCCACCGAGGCGATGCCGACCACGATCACGTCGCGGGTCGTGCCGGCGACGGTCCCGAGCTGGGCCAGGCCCGAGATGTGGTGGAAGTCCTGATCCTGACCGCCGTCCAGGACATAAAGGACGGGGTAGGTCTGGCCGCTGTCGGCATAGCCGGGGGGCAGCCAGACGTTGATTTCCCGCGTCGCGCCCATGATGGCCGAGGGCAGGGTGTAGGACCGGCCGATGACGATGGGGGTTTCGGCGGGGGTTGCTTCCGAGGCAGTCTGGGCGAGAGCGATGGTCGGCAGGACGCTCAGGCCCGCCGACAGGGCCAGGGCGCGCAAGGCAAGGGCTATCAAATCGGCAACTCCGAAGAATGAGCCGCCCAACCCCTGTCGCGTTCGGCGGCGTCGATGGCGTCGACCAGTTCGTCGGCAGCGCCCCGTCGGCGCAGTTCTTCGGTCGGCATGATACTGCTCTGGGCGCAGGCGGCGTCTTGCCCCATCAGAGCCGGCGCGATGGCCAGGCCGCCTCGCTCGGCGTCCAGCCAGATGCGAAGTCCGCCCGTTTGGGACTGGTCGAGGATGCGCCCCCCACAGTTCGCGCGTGTCTGGGCGTCCATCGACGCCAGAACATGTTCGGCATGCCAGGCGATCAGCACCTTGGATCGCACGGTGGCCTCGTAGACAAAATCCAGGGTGTCGGCCTGGTCCCGAGGCTCGATCAGTTCCAAGGGCAGAACATTCGACCAGTCGATCGTGTCGCCGGTGGTCAGGTCGTAGGTCATCCGCAGCTCGGTGGCGTTAGGCGGGGCGTCGCTGCAGGACGCGACATCGTGGATCACAAGGCTGGCGAACCTGGGGCCGGACATGGGGACCGAGACGCGGCGCGACCACTGCGACCGTTCAGGCGCGGTCGCCATGCAGTGCGTCCGCTCGGACGCGCCGGTATCGTCCAAAGCGCCGGTCAGGTGTTCGAATTGCCGCGCGGCGCGGTCGTCGCCGGTCAGTCGGGGCAGGACTTCGACGCCCTCGACCGTATCCGGCCGTCCGATCAGGCGGCTGGCGGGGGCCTGACTCTCCGATGCGCCACCGATCAGCAGCAGGAAGGTCAGGCCCGCCGAGGCGATCATTACAGCCGCGCCTTGACCGCCGCGACGACGGCCTCGGCGGTGATGCCGAACTTGTCGTACAGGACTTCGGCTGGGGCCGAGGCGCCGAAGCCGGTCATGCCGATGAAGGCGCCGTCTTCGCCGATGAACCGTTCCCAGCCCTGTTTGATCGCGGCTTCCACCGCAACGCGCACGGTGCCGCGGCCGATGACCGAGGCCTGGTAGGCGGCGTCCTGTTGCTCGAACAGTTCGAAACAGGGGACGGAGACGACGCGGGTCGGCGTGCCTTCGGCTTCCAGCGTCTCGGCGGCCTTCAGGGCGAGGGCCAGTTCCGTGCCGGTGCCGAACAGGGTGGCCTTGGCCTCTCCGTTCGCCGCCTTGATCTCATAGGCGCCCTTGGCTGACAGGTTCTCAGTCGCCGCGACGGTGCGGACGGCCGGGGTCTTCTGGCGCGACAGGGCCATGGCCGAGGGGGCGGTCTTGGTCTCCAGCGCGATCTTCCAGCATTCCATGGCCTCGACCGTATCGGCGGGGCGGAAGACCAGCAGGTTGGGGATGGCGCGAAGCGCCGCCAGGTGTTCGACCGGCTGGTGCGTCGGGCCGTCCTCGCCCAGGCCGATGGAATCGTGCGTCAGGACGTGGATGGCGCGGACGCCCATCAGGGCGCCCAGGCGGATGGCCGGTCGGCTGTAGTCCGAGAAGACCATGAAGGTCCCGGCGTAGGGGATGACCCCGCCGTGCAGGGCCAGGCCGTTCATGGCAGCGGCCATGCCGAACTCGCGGATGCCCCAGTTGACGTAGCGACCCTCATACGACGGCGCGTCCAGGATCGGGGTGCCGGCGACGAAGGTGTTGTTCGAGCCGGTCAGGTCGGCCGAGCCGCCGACCAGTTCGGGGATGGAGGCGAAGACCTGGTCCAGGGCGGCGCCCGACGACTGGCGCGTAGCCTGGGCCGGCTGGGTCTCGATCAGTTCGGCGATCTTGGCGTTCAGGGCGTCGAAGGCGCCCTCGGGCAGGTCGCCCTTCATGGCGCGGGTGAAGTCGGCGGCCTGGGCCGAGGCGGCGAGGCGGGCTTCCCACTTCTTGCGGTCCTTGGCGCCGCGACGCCCGACCTTGGCCCAGGCGTCGGCGATGGTCGCCGGCATTTCGAAGGGTTCGTGATCCCAGGCCAGGCCCAGACGGGTGGCGGCGATCTCGGCGGCGCCCAGGGCCGCGCCGTGGGTCTTGTGGCTGCCTTCCATGGTGGCGGCGCCCTTGCCGATCTTGGTCTTGCAGGCGATCAGGGTCGGCTTGTCCTGACGCGTGGCCCATTTCAGGGCGGCCTTGATGGCGTTCATGTCATGGCCGTCGATGGCCTTGACCGCCCAGCCGGCGGCCTTGAAGCGGGCCTTCTGGTCGGTGGCGTCGGACAGGGAGACCTTGCCGTCGATGGTGATCTCGTTGTCGTCCCACAGGACGGTCAGCTTGTTCAGGCGATAGCGGCCGGCCAGGGCGATGGCTTCCTGGCTGACGCCTTCCATCAGGCAGCCGTCGCCGGCGACGACCCAGGTGCGGTGGTCGACCAGGTCGTCGCCGTATTTGGCGGCGAGGTGACGCTCGGCCATCGCGAAGCCGATCGAGGTGGCCAGGCCCTGGCCCAGGGGGCCGGTGGTGACCTCGACGCCGGGCATGTGGCCGTATTCCGGGTGACCGGCGGTCTTGGAGCCCCACTGGCGGAAGTTCGACAGTTCTTCCTTGGTCGCGGCCTTGTAGCCGGTCAGGTGCAACAGGGCGTAGATCAGCATCGAGCCGTGGCCCGCCGACAGGATGAAGCGGTCACGGTCGGCCCAGTCGGGGCGCGACGCGTCGAACTTCAGAAACTTGGAAAACAACACCGTGGCGACGTCGGCCATGCCCATGGGCATGCCGGGGTGGCCCGACTTGGCCTTCTCGACCCCGTCCATGGCGAGGACGCGGATGGCGTTCGCCATCTGCTCGGGCGTGGCCTTTGGTGCGGTTTTGGCGTCGGTCACGGTGGAGACCTCTGTATGGGACGGCGGAAAAAGGGGGCGCGCCGCTTTACCCCGGCGCGTCCTCGGGTTCTATACGCAATTTGAAGGAGCGACCGATGGCAGACGCCACCACGGCCGCACGGGCGCGTATCGACCGCGCCTTGGCCGAACTGGAACGCAAGATCCTGGAGCTGAAGGCGCGCCCCGCCTCGGCGCCCGCGATTGCGGACGACGACCTGTTCGCGCCTCGTCCTTCGGATTCGGGGGCCGCCGATCAGCGCGTCGCCGAGTTGGAGGCCGCAGGACGCGAGGCCTCCGACGCCCTGGCTCGCGCGGCCGAGGCCGTGCGCGGCGTGTTGGCCGAAAGCGAGGCCGGCTGATGGCGACGGTGACGGTAGAGGTCAACGGGCGGCCCTATGCGGTGGGGTGCGCCGACGGGCAGGAGGAGCGGGTCCGCATCCTGGCCAAACAGTTCGACAACCAGGTGCGCCAGGTGGCCCAGGACGTGGGGCATGTCGGGGACCTGCGGCTGTTCCTGATGTCGGCCCTGATTCTGGCCGACGAACTGCACGAGGCGCGCCTGAACGGCGGCAAGGCGGGGCCGTCCACCCTGGCCCCGGCGCCGGCCTCGACGGACGGGGTCGCCGAGGCGCTGAACGCCGTCGCCGCCCGGATCGAGAAGATCGCCCAGGGCATCTGATCGGTATCTGATCAAAGATTCGACGCAGGCTGGCGCAAGCCGAGGCGAAGGCCTATCTTGCTCGACGGCGGGTCTTGCTGCGGCCCACGTCGAAGGCATACATTTCCTCGCGACCTTAATTCACTCAAAGGGATCTGTCCCTGTCCGGGCTTGAGGGCCTGGGCATATGGAGCCCACCTGGCTACCCAGGTTCGAGAGGATTTAAACGCCCTTCACGGTTCTTGCGGCGCCGCCAACCTCTCTCTTTTTTTGTGTTATCGCTCGCCGCGCGGCGGCTCGCTGCTTGAGCACGTTTGTGCGCTATCTCTTGCGATGCGGTCGCTCCCTGCTGGAGCGCGCGCATCTCGCTTTGTTTGACGCGTCGGATAGGGGTGGCCTAATGATTCAGGACAAGCATGAGCTGCGGTCCGCCGCACGGGCGCTACGCAAACGGTTGGCCGAGACCGATCCCCTGGCGGCCTCACGCGCGGCGGATCATGTGGACGCCCTGCCGCCCGCCGAGATCGTCGCCCTCTATCGCGCCATGGGGTCCGAGCTGGATGCCGACGCCCTGGCCGTGGCGCTGGAGGCCGCGGGCCGTCGGCTATGCCTGCCGGTGGTGGTCCAGCGCGACGCCCCCATGGAGTTTCGCGCCTGGTCGCCGGGCGAGCCGCTGGAACTGGACGCCGCCGGATGCCCCGCGCCCCTGCCGCTGGCGCAGGTCGTCACGCCCGACCTGATCCTGACGCCCCTGCTGGCGTATGACGATCGGGGTGGGCGCCTGGGTCAGGGCGGCGGCTATTACGACCGCACCTTCGCCGCTCGCCCCGACGCGCTGCGCATCGGCTTCGCCTATGCCGGCCAGAAGGTCGAGCGGCTTGAGCTGGAAGCGCATGACATCCGACTGCATGGGGTTCTGACCGAGGCGAGCTACGCGGACTTTGGCATATCCCATTGACATATACGTGCCGCCAGCCGATATCGACGCCATGAGCCCCCCGCTGAAAGCCACGGTCTTCAAGTCCAATCGCTCGCAGGCTGTGCGGCTGCCCAAGGCCGTGGCCTTTCCCGACGACGTGAAGGAGCTTCGCGTCATCAAGGAGGGCAAGAGCCTGCGCCTGGTGCCGGTGAACGCATTGTGGGACGACTTCTTCGACCGGCCCGGCATCCCGGACTGGCCGGATCGCGAGCCTCAAGGCGAATGGCCGGAACGTGAGCCGCTCTGAGTGATGGACTACCTGCTTGATGCAGATATCTGCATCCACGTATTGCGCCGGCGCGCGCCGGACCTGCGTGAGCGCTTCGCAGCATCCGTTGGTCGGATCGCCCTTTCCACCGTCACCCTCACGGAGCTTTTGGTAGGCGTCGCCAAGTCTTACGATCCAGGTATGCGGCACGAAGAACTGCTGCGGTTCCGTTCCCGACTTGACCTTCTGGACTTCGACGAAGCTGCCGCAGCCCATGCATCGGATATCCGCGCGAGCTTGGAACGCAGCGGCCAGAAGATCGGGCCGCTTGATACTCTATTGGCCGGCCAGGCACGTAGCCTTGGCCTTACGGTCGTAACGGCGAACGTCCGGGAGTTCTCGCGTGTCGAGGGCCTGCTGGTCGAAAACTGGCTTGGCCAGGGACAAGGCTTTCACGAATGAGACTGGCATTTTTCGGGGACGTCATCGGCAAGTCCGGCCGTGACGGGATCAGCGATCATCTTCCGGGCCTGAAGCGCGACCTGAAGCTCGACTTCGTGGTGATCAATGCGGAGAACGCCGCAGGCGGGTTCGGCATCACCGAGAATACGGCGCGCGAGCTGTTCATGGCCGGCGCCGACTGCCTGACGCTGGGCAACCACAGCTGGGACCAGCGCGAGGCCCTGACCTATATCGTGCGCGAGCCGCGCCTGATCCGGCCGGCCAACTATCCGCGCCTGATGGATGCGCCCGGCGCTGGGGCAAATCTGTTCGAGACCCATTCGGGCCGCACCGTCCTGGTCATGAACGTGCTGGGCCGGGTGCATATGGACCCGATGGACGATCCGTTCGGCGCGGTTGAGCGCGAGCTGGCGGCCGCGCCTCTGGGCGCCGTAGCCGACGCGGTGATCGTCGACATGCATGCCGAGGTCACGTCCGAGAAGATGGCCATGGGGCATTTCTGCGACGGTCGCGCTTCGCTGGTCGTCGGCACCCACACCCACGTCCCGACTGCCGACTGCCAAATCCTGCCCGGCGGCACGGCCTATCAGACCGACGCCGGCGGTTGCTGCGACTATGACAGCGTCATCGGCAACGAGAAGGAAGAGCCGCTGCGGCGCTTCACCACCCGCATCTCGGGCGGGCGCTACATGCCCGCGTCCGGGCCGGCGACGGTGTGCGGCGTGTTCGTGGAGACGGACGACAAGACCGGGCTGGCGACGCGCGTCGAGCCGATCCGCGTCGGCGGGCGCCTGTCCCAGGCGGTGCCGGTGCTCTAAGGCGTCAGGCGGCGCCCCGGCGGCGTTCGATCAGGGTGCGGCGAACGGCCTGAAGATTCGCCGCACGCCGCTGGGGCGTATGGGTCGCCAGGACATAGGCCTGGCCCGCGCGCGCCAGGGCCAGCCGTTCCTCGGGCGTCGAGATCAGCCGTTTCATCGCCGCCGCCAGCGTCCGGGGCGTCACCGCATCGACATATAGGGCGTGCGGCCCGCTGGCTTCGCGCAGGCCGCCTCGGCCGGAGGAGATCAGGGCTGCGCCAGCCGCATGGGCCTCGATCGCCGTCAGTCCGAACGGCTCGTCCCAGACGGACGGCGTCAGGGCGATGGCCGCCGACTGCATCCGTCGCCGGACCTCGGCCAAGGGCGCGGACTTCAGCACCTCGACCCGGTCGCCATAGGGTTCCAGCGGCGCGACGTGCCGGGCCGCCCAGCGCGCGTGGTCGTCCCAGTCGTTCAGCATCAGCACGGCGCGCCAGTCGGGGTGGGCGTCCAGCACGGCGGGCAGGGCGGCGCACAGGACATCGACGCCCTTCTCAGGCATGGCGCGCCCGGCGAAGGCGATCACCGGTTCTCGGTTCTCGGGCGAGGCCAGCCAGGCGCTCGCTTCGATGGGGTTGGGCACGGCGAACGCCCGGTCGTCCAGATCGGGGAAGGTGCGCACGAAGGCGTCGCGCTCGGCTATGCTGACGAAGACCAGGCCGTCCAGACGCTCATAGCGCGCTCTGTAACGCCAGCGGTCGATGGGGTGGCGCGGCGGGCGCAGGGCGTTGTGGCGATAGAGCAGGTGGGGCGTGCCGGGCAGGGCCTGCTGCACCGCCATCGCCTGTTTCACCTGCTGATGATGTTCGATCACGTCGGGTCGAAAGGCCCGCAGCCGTTCGATCAGGGTGGGAATGCGGATGCGGCCGGGGGGCAGGGCGTCCACGCCCGGCGCATTGTGATCGTCCGCCCCGCTACAGCAGAAGATGCGCGTCTCGCCGCCCTGATCGACGCCCGCCATCGTCCGCACGACGGTCTCCATCGAGTTGGGCTGGGCTTCGGAAAACAGGCATCCCGGAGGGAGCAGGACGGCGGTGCGCAAGGGCGAGTTCCGATGGGAGGACCGCGCGCCTTATAGACAGTTCATGGCGGGACGGCGACGCTTCTAACTGTTGGGATAGCCCAGTTCCGGCTCCATCCGCTCAAAGATGCGGTTCATGGCGTAGGCGTCCAGATTGGGCAGGGCGATATGGCCGAAGCGCAGCGACAACTGGTCCTCGGCGCGCGTCTCGCCGCCTCGGGATACGGCGGCGACGTAGAAGGCCGACGCCAGACCCGTGCGATCCGATCCGCCGGCGCAGTGGATCAGCAAGGGTTTCGGCGCATCGCGCATGATGGCGATCAGGGTGTGGACCTCCTGCGGCGTCAGTTCTTCCTTGGACGACATGCGGAAGTTGATGTGCTGGATGCCCAGGCGACGACTGTCGGCGACCTCGTCATCGTACCAGGGCGAGCCGGGGTTGGGACCGCGCAGGTTCAGCACGGTGCGGATGCCGTGCTGGCGCTCCATCCGGTCCAGCAGTCCGGGACGCGGCTGACCGGCGCGATAGAGCTCGCCGGGAATGACGGTGTGGACATTGCCGCTTAAAGCGACGGTGCCGATGTAGGCGATCAGGCAGACGAGGGCGATCCCGGCCGAGATCAGCCCCAACTTCAAGGGTGAGACGCGGCGGATCACGCGGAGCGCGCTCCGGTGAACCATTTGCGATAGTCGGCGGTGGTGGCGATCAGCAGCATCACGAGCAGGCCCAGCAGCGCCGCCGTCGATCCGATGGCGCCCAAGTCCAGCCCGCCCTTGGCGTGCGATTTCGTCAGCAGGTCGCCCATGGTCGCTCCAAAGGGTCGGGTCAGGACGAAGGCGATCCAGAACAGGACGGTGGTTGAGATGCTGGTGAACTTCCAGACTAGGATGGTCAAGGCGACGCCGCCCGAGATCAGGACATTGCTCCATAGATAACCCAGGCCCGAGGTGTCGGCCAGAAAGTCGCCCAAGGCCGTCCCCAGGGTGTTCGAGGCCAAAATCGCCAGCCAATAGAAGATCTCCACCTCCGGCTCGCGGATATGATCGACCTTCAGCGAGCCATAGGTCAGCCGCCAGGCCGTCAGCACGGCGATCAGGACACAGGCGATGATCGTCGCGCCCGTGGCGTAGCCCAGGCCCAGGCTGCGATCCATGAAGTCGGACAGGGTCGTCCCTGCCGTGCTGATGGGCAGGATCACCAGCCAGTAGAGGGCGGGATGAAATCGCTTCGCGCGCAGCTGCATGCAGGGTGATCACGAAGAAGCCCAGCAGGATCAGCGAACTGACGGCATAACCGACCTTCAGCGTCATCGACACCAGGTCGCCGCCGGTCTCTCCGACCGTGGTCGCGCAGATCTTCATCAACCAGAAGGCCAAGGTGACCTTCGCCACCTTGTCCACCGCCGCGGCGGCAGACGGTTCAGCGGGCGTGGTGCTCATCGTGGCGATCCGGTTTCGACGTCCCACGACGCGCCGTCTTTGCGGCCAAGATTGGGCTGTCAGACGGCCCGGCGCCGCGCCCTCAGCCGCAGTCGCATCGGTTCGCGGCTGCGCAGGGTGATCTGGTGCACCGGGCGGGGTTCGACGGTGGTCAGGGCCTCGACCTCGGCGGCGCGCAAGATGGCGGCCAGGGCGATCATCGCCTCCTGGATGGCGAAGGCGGCGCCGATGCAGACGCGGGGCCCGGCGCTGAAGGGGATGTAGGCGTAGCGGTCGATGGACTTGCGTTTCTGGGGCAGAAAGCGTTCCGGCTTGAAGGCGTCGGGGTCGTCCCACAGCAGGCTGTGGCGTTGCAGGATCCAAGGGGAGATGATGACGGTGGTGCCGGCCTTGATCGGCTGGCCGCCGATCTCGTCGTCGGCCAGGGCCTTGCGCGCCATGGTCGGGGCGGGCGGGAACAGGCGCATGGTCTCGTCCAGCACGGCGCGGGTCCAGGGCAGGGCGTCGGCCCATTTGGGATCGGAGACGTCGAAGGCGTCGGCCTCGGCCTGGAGCCGAGCCAGGTATTCGGGCTGGCGCGACAACAGGTGCAGGGTCCAGCCGAGGGCGCGGGCCGTGGTCTCGTGCCCCGCCAGGATGAAGGTCAGGATGTTGGCGGCGACTTCTTCATCGCTCAATCCGGGTCCGCCGTTCTCGTCGCGGGCCAGCAGCAGGGCGCTGAGCAGGTCGGCGGGCGGGGCGTCTCCGGTCTCGATCCGGGCGCGGCGCGCCTCGACCAGTGTGGTGACGCGCTGTTCGAAGAAGCGGGCCGAGCGGAAACTGGCCAAGCGGCCCAGGCGCGGGGCCCAGTCCGGGGCCCCCAGCACGTCCAGCGGGTCGATGCGGGCGCCATTGGCCAGGAATTGGTTCAGGGCGCGCTCGAACCCGCGCGCCTCGCCGCCCAGCTCGTCCGAGAACATGGTGGCCGACAGGATGTCGAAGGTCAGGCCGGACATCTCGCTGTCGATATCCAGCACGCGTCCCCGCGCCGACAGGGACCAGCCGGCGACGCGGGCCTGGCAGACCTCGGCCATGCGGGCGTTCAGCGTCGCCATCTTGGCGGGGGTGAAGAGCGGGGCCAGGATGCGGCGGGCGCGGCGCCAGGTGTCGCCCTCGGTCAGCAGCAGGCCTTCGGCCAGCATGGGGCCCAGCACCCGGCGTTGCAGGTCGCCCTTCTCATAGTTGGCGGCGTTCTCGGTCAGGACGTGGCGGACGCCTTCGGGGTGGCTGACCACCAGGATCTCGCCGAAGGCCGAGTTGCCGTGCAGTTGCGGCTCGGTGAAATGCCGCTCGGACCACATCTGGATCGGGTCGCGCCAGCTGATCCACAGGAAGGGCAGCAGCGACAGGGGCTTGCCCTTCCGCCGGGGCGGTATGGCGGGGCGGAAGATGGTGTCGGCCGTCGTCGCGTCCATAGGACCGTCCCTTAAGCAGATCGCCGGTTCAGCCGGGCGCATCGTCCCTGAAACGTTCGATCTGGTGCATGCGTTCATGCAGGATCGTCACGATCCCGACGGCGCCGTCCGACAATACGCGCCAATAGACGTAGTGGTGTTCACGGCGGACGTAGAAGCCCTCGACGCCGAACTCGGCCGGGATGGTGCGCCATGCGACCCGGCGGGCCGCAATGTCCTCGAAACAGGCGAACAGGCGACGGATGTAGGCCTGCCCTTGCGCCTCGCCCCAGGTCTCGCAGCTGTAAGTGTAGATGTCGTCGAGCCGACGACTGGCCGCTTCCTGAATGCGAAAGTCGGCCACGGCGCTCAGCGTCGGGCGTTGCGGGCGAACACGGCGTCGGCGTCCAGAGCCGTATAACTGGACTCAGGGGCAGCGAAGGCCGTCTTCAGTTCGGCTTTGAGCCGTTCGAAACTTGCGGCCTCGACCCGCTCGCGGTCGCGTCTGATCAGATCGCGGACGTATTCGCTGACGTTCTCATAGGCGCCGTCCTTGCCCACGTTTTGTGAAACGAACTCACTCAACGGGCCGGTGACACGGACATTCAAGGTCATAGAGTTCGGCATGACGCTCTCCTCGTCCTCAATATGAGGAATATTGAGGACGTTGCAAGTGGCGTCTAGCCTGTCCTGATGTCAGCGAGGGCGCGACGCCCTGGCGATGGCGCCGAGCAACCGCGACATATCTTCAGCGGCCGAATCCTTCGCGCGTTGGCTTGAGGACGCGGGTTTCGAAACCGGGGCCGTCGGCGCCGCTGGAGCCGTTTGAGAGGCTCTCTTCTTTTCGCGTCGCTCGAACAGAAAGCGTTGAAGACCCCAGACAAGGTGAGGCGTCCACGGCTGGCCGCAGGCGGTTGTCTTCCCCGCCTTGTTCAGCAGGCCGGCGACTTCGTTGGGTCGGGTGAAGCCGCCCTTGAAACAGGCGCGGAGCAGAGGGTCGAGCTCATCCAGAAACGCCTCCTTGGAGCGATCGCGAAAGGCGAAATGCTTCAGCTCGTCTCTTGTGATCTGTGACGGCTTGGACGACGGGCGTCCGGCAGGCCGCTCCGGCTTCTGCGCCCGAGAGCGTCCCGTCGGCGCCGCCTTGGCCTTGGAGGGACCCGCCCTTTTTCCACCGCCGAGATAGGATCCCTTGGCCACGCTCAGTTGGCCGGCGCGGATGTCGGCGCCCAGGCCTTCATTTCGGCGATCTCGCGCGTCTGAGTATCGACGACGCTCTGGGCCATGCGGCGGATGTCGGGGTCGCGGCTGTCGCGCAGGGCGACTTCGGCCATGGCGATGGCGCCCTCGTGATGGGCGATCATCTTGGCGACATAGGCCTGGTCGACGGTTTGGCCCGATGCGGCGGCCATCTTCTCGTGCATCTCGGCTTCGGACGCGGCGAAGGCCTGATCGCCGGGCGTAGGGCCGGCCTTGGCGTGACCGGCGTGGGCGGCGGCCTGAGTCTCGGCCGTGGTGCGGGTCGCCGCCGCATGGTTGGCGGCCGACGTGTCGCGCAGCGCCTGCTCCACCGGGTCGCCGCCGCCGTCGCAGGCGGCCAGCAGACCGAGCAGAGCAAGCGGTGCGAGAACGCGGATCATGCGGCGTCGCCCAGCCAGCCCGGCATCCAGCCCTCGTGCCATTCGCGCAGGTGGGCGACGGGGATGCTGAACAGATCAGTGGACCCGAAGGCGTCGCCGCCCGCACGGCCGACGACCGAGGCGTGCAGCCCCGCCTCGCGCGCCTTGGCGATCAGAGCGTCGGCGTCAGGCACGGCGACCAGATAACGGGCCTGGTCCTCTCCGAACAGGAAGATATGGGCGTGGGCGGCGCTGGAGGCGTCCAGGGTCACGCCGACGTCGGAGGCCAACGCCAGGTCGGCGGCGGCGCCGATCAGGCCGCCGTCGGACAGGTCGTGGACCACGGTCAGGTCGCCGGCCTCGATCAGGTCGCGCACGAAGTCGCCGGTCTTCTTTTCCAGCTTCAGATCGACGGGCGGCGGGGCGCCGTCCTCGCGGCCCAGGACCTCGCGCAGATAGATCGACGCGCCCAGTTCGCCGACGGTCTGGCCGATCAGGACCAGGGTGTCGCCCTCGGCCATGGTCGAGAAGTTGGTGACGACGTCATAGTTGGGCAGCAGGCCGACGGCGCCGACGGTCGGGGTCGGCGGAATGGCGACGCCGTTGGTCTCGTTATAGAGCGACACGTTCCCGCTCACGACCGGGAAGACCAGTTCGCGGCAGGCCTCGGCCATGCCGTCGATGGCGCGGACGATCTGGCCCATGATCTCGGGGCGCTGCGGGTTGCCGAAGTTCAGATTGTCGGTGATGGCGATCGGGCGCGAGCCGACGGCGGTCAGGTTGCGCCAGGCCTCGGCCACCGCCTGCTTTCCGCCCTCATAGGGGTCGTTCTGGACATAGCGGGGGGTGCAGTCGCTGGTGACGGCCAGACCCTTGTCCGTGCCGTGGACGCGGACCACGCCGGCGTCGGCGCCGGTGGCTGAATCCTGCAGAGTGTCGGCCATGACGTGGCGGTCGTACTGTTCCCAGATCCAGCGCTTGGACGCCATGTCGGGGCAGGCGATCACCTTCATCACCGCATCGGCCCAGTTTTCGGGCGCGGGGATGTCGGCGGGGTTCAGTCGGGGATGCAGTTCCGGCTGGACCCAGGGGCGGTCGTACAGGGGGGCGTCGTCGAACAGGGGGGCCAGGGGCACGTCGCAGACGGTCTCGCCATGATGCTTCAGCACCAGACGGCCGGTGTCGGTGGTGACGCCGATGGTGGCGGCGTCCAGGCCCCACTTCTTGAAGATGCGTTCGCCGTCGGCCTCGCGGCCGGGCTTCAGGACCGCCAGCATCCGCTCCTGGCTTTCCGACAGCATCATCTCATAGGCGCTCATGCCCTCTTCGCGCTGGGGCACGGCGTCCATGTTCAGCTCGATGCCGACGCCGCCCTTGCCGGCCATCTCGACCGAGGAGGAGGTCAGGCCCGCTGCGCCCATGTCCTGGATCGCGGCGACGGCGCCCGAGGCCATCAGCTCCAGCGTCGCCTCGATCAGCAGCTTCTCGGCGAAGGGGTCGCCGACCTGGACGGTGGGGCGTTTCGATTCCGACTCGTCGTCGAACTCGGCCGAGGACATGGTCGCGCCGTGGATGCCGTCGCGGCCGGTCTTGGAGCCGAAATAGACCACCGACAGGCCCGCCGAGGGGGCGGCCGAATAGAAGATGCTGTCCGACTTGGCCAGGCCGACGCACATGGCGTTGACCAGGATGTTGCCGTTGTAGCCACGGTGGAAGTTGGTCTCGCCCGCCACGGTCGGCACGCCGACGCAGTTGCCGTAGCCGCCGATGCCCGAGACGACGCCCTTGACCAGGCGTTTGGTCTTTTCGTGCGACGGGTCGCCGAAGCGCAGGGCGTTCAGCAGGGCCACCGGGCGCGCGCCCATGGTGAAGACGTCGCGCATGATGCCGCCCACGCCCGTCGCCGCGCCCTGATAGGGTTCGATGTAGGAGGGGTGGTTGTGGCTCTCCATCTTGAAGATGCAGGCGTCGCCATCGTCGATGTCGATTACCCCGGCGTTCTCGCCCGGACCGCAGATGACGCGGTCGCCGGTGGTGGGGAACTTGCCCAGGTGGATCTTGGACGATTTGTACGAGCAGTGCTCGGACCACATGACCGAGAAGACGCCCAATTCGACATGGTTGGGCTCGCGGCCCAGCCGGTCGAGGACGACCTGATATTCGTTCGGGGCCAGGCCGTATTCGGCGGCCAGTTCGGCCATCGACTTTTCGGGGGTCTTTTGCGGAGCGCTCATGGGCGGCGCTTCTAGCCGCAGATGGGCCAAATGTCAGCCCGCCCGGCGCAAGATCGGGGAACATCGAACATCTCAGACGGTTGATTCCTACGACAGCCACAGGAGCCATCATGACCGACACGCCCATCGACCCCGCCGCAACACCCGAAGACGAGGATCTGCCCGAGATCGCCGCCGACGACGCCGGCGCGTCCGCTTTGGCCGAAAAGGCCCAGAAACAGGCCGACGACACCGAGGAGGACGCGGCATGAGCAAGCCTCACACCGACCGCATCACGCCGGCCTCCGGTCAGCAGATGGATCGCTCGAATGATCCCGAAACGACGGCGGAGATGGACGCGGCTGCGCCGGAGGCCGCAATGGCCAGCCGTCGTCAGCGTCTGACGGGCTCGGCGGTCGGGGTCGGCAGCGTGGGTTTCGATGAGGACGGAGCCTTCGACGTCGGCGCCGACGATCACGAGCCCCAAGATGACGCTGTCACAGATACGATCAAACCCTGATCAGCCTCCTTTCCGCTCATCCCGGCGAAAGCCGGGACCAAGCGCTTTGGGCGCAAGTTGCGTGAGACCAAAGGTCAGAGGTCATCCGAGGCACTGGTAGATGCGAAAGAACTGGGTTCCGGCTTTCGCCGGGATGAGCGGGGAGTGAAGGGTCCGAGCCTTAGCGGGCGCGTTCGACGCCCGGCCGCAGGCGGAAGGTCAGCAGCAGCCCGCCGACCAGCAGGATGATGGCGCCGGCCAGGGCCGTGAAGGCGACGGCGGGCTTGTCCGCCTGTTCGGCGACGAAGGCGCCCAGCAGGCCCCAGGCCGTCGGCAGCGGGTAGGCCATCGTCCGCAGCACCGCCGTGACCGCCAGGGCGACGACCACGACCGCCACGATGGCGACGATGGCCCACAGGCTGGGCGACAGGGCGGCGGGCAGGGCGTCGAAGGCCGTCACCGTCGTGATTAGATTCAGCGGCGCGGCCACCGTCAACCAACCGGCCAGGGCGGCCAGCGGCCAGACCAGCAGGATACGCTCGCGGTCCATCAGCCTCAGCGCGCGGATATGGCCCGACACCGCCAGCAACGGCAGCAGCAGGGCGATCAGCGAGGCGAAAATCACCCCCACGCTGGCGGCCTTCAGGTTCATGGCCGCCACGATGATCCAGAAGCCGATGCCGAAGAAGGCGACGGCGGACGGCAGGCCCATCCGATTAAGCAGGGGGCTTTCGCCCGTTTGAGGCAGGGCCTGGCGGATCGCATAGGCCAGGATGCCCACATAGATCAGGCCCCAGATCGAGAAGGCGTATCCGGCGACCCTCAGGGTGGTGTTCCCGTCGGCGGCGAACTCGGCTTGGTTCAGGCCCAGCCCGGCCAGGTTCTGAACCAGGGGCACGACGATGGCGAACAGGGCGGCAGCCAGGACGACCAGGCGCCGGGTGCGCTGGCGCGGTGTGGGGCGGATGATGGAGGACATTCGGGTTCCAGTGCGACGCTTGTCGCCCCTTTACGCGCCGGACCGCCAGAAGGTTCATCCATCACGCTATAAAAGTGAAGCTTGCATTGGCGTTCGACGGCCTCATCCTGCGTGACATGACGATCAAGGCTCGCCTTCTTTGCCTGTGCCTCACCGCCTTCGCCGCCGTTGCGGTGGCAGGCGAGGGGCGGGCGCAGACCGCATCGACCCTGACCGCGCCCGTCCAAGCGGCATGGACCCGCGTCCGTTCCGCCCTGACGCCCCAGCAACAGGCCAATGAGGTTCGGGCTTTCATGGCGGCTCTGGCCTCGGCCAATGGTCGGCCGACCCTGCCGCCGCTTGATGCCCGCGACATCGCCTCGGGTCGTGCGGTGTCGCTTGACGACCCCGCCCTGCTGCTGCGCCCACAGGCGCACGAGATCACTCTGACTGTCGGTGGTCAGTTCCTGATCTTCCGCCCCCTGTCGCGCGCCAGCCTGGAGCCGTTTTTCGGTCGATAGGAACAATCGCCGCGACCGAACGGTTGTCAGGGTCAGCCTTCAACACAGGAAGACCCCCATGGCCGATCCCGACACCGACAACGACACGCCCTCGCTCGAAGACGAGGTCGAAGCCAACCGGGCCATCGAACAGGGCCTCGGCGTTGGCGCGCGCGAGCTGGCCGCCCAGCGCGAGCCCGGCGAAAAGGCGTCAGACGATGCAGACCAAGACGACCGGGCCGCCGACCTTTCCGACGGTCGGGCTCAGGTCAAGGATATCTGAGACCCGCTTCAGGGCTCCATCTTGAAGTTGACGGCGAAGCGGATCATGCGGACGGCCAGGGGCGTCGTCGCTGAGCCCGCCAGCCCGCGGTCACCGTCAAGCGGCGGCGTAGATGCTCTGGAACAGCGTCGCGCCGTCGGCCGAGCCTAGTTCGGCCTCGAAGGCGCGGTCCGGGTGGGGCATCATGCCAAGGACGTTGCCGCGCGCGTTCTGGATGCCGGCGATGTCGTTGACCGAGCCGTTGGGGTTGTCGACGTAGCGGAACACGACCTGTCCCTCGCCCTCGATCCGGGCCAGGGTCTCGGCGTCGGCGAAGAAGTTTCCGTCGCCGTTGCCCTGGGTCATCGTGACTTCGGCTTGGCCCTCATAGCCGGCGGTGAAGCGGGTCTGGCCGTTGGCGACGGTCAGGGCGATGGGCTTGCAGACGTATTTCAGGCCCTTGTTGCGCAGCAGGGCGCCGGGCAGCATTCCGGCCTCGCACAGGATCTGGAAGCCGTTGCAGATGCCGACCACGGCGACGCCGTCGTCCGCCGCCTTCTTCACCGCCTGCATCACCGGCGATTGGGCCGCCATGGCGCCGCAGCGCAGATAGTCGCCGTAGGAAAAGCCGCCGGGAATGACGATCAGGTCCAGGCCCGACGGCAGTTCGGTGTCTGCGTGCCACACCATGGAGACGGGCTCGCTGGTGGAGCGTTCGACGGCGACCTTGCAGTCGCGATCACAGTTGGAACCGGGGAAGACGATGACGGCTGCGCTCATGGCGCGGCCCTCTAGCACCGTTTTCGGGAAATGTCAGTGCGCGGGTTCGAGAAGACCTAGGCGCGTTTCGATCCGGCCGAGACGGGCGTCGTGACGATCGACGATCTGATAGATGTTCGCGATGTCCTGACCCAAGCCAGTGATGTGGGTTCGGATAGCCTGAAGCTCGCCCTTCACGTCCCGGATGTCCGCTTTCACGGATCCGAGGTCGTGCTGCATGGACTTCAGCACTTCGTAGATCAGGTCATTGGTCACTTCGGCCATGTCTCATCCTAACAGAATCGCTGGCGGAGTGAAACGCTCAGGTTGAAGCCGTCACGCGCGACCGACCCGTCAGCCAGGCGATCAGGAAGATGGCGAACCCGCCCAGCGACAGGCCCACGCCGACCCAAGCGGTCGAGGTCCAGCCGTAACCCGCCGCGATGGCCATGCCGCCCAGCAGGGGGCCGATGGCGTTGGCGGTGTTGAAGGCCGAGTGGTTCAGCGCAGCTGCCAGGGTCTGGGCGTCGCCGGCGACGTCCATCAGTCGCGTCTGCAACACCGAGCCCAGGCCGCCGCCTCCGCCGATCAGGAAGACGACGCCCATCACGGCCCACAGATTCGACGCCGCCATGGGATACAGCGCCAGAGCCGCCGCGCTCCACAGCAACAGGCCGCCCGCCGCCTTGAACCCCACATGGTCGGCCGCCCAGGCGCCCAGGATGTTGCCCAGGAACATGCCGACGCCGAAGACGGCGAAGACCCAGGGCAGCACCTCGGCCCCCACGCCCGTCACCGCCTGCAGCGTCGAGGCCAGATAGGCGTAGACCGCAAACATGCCGCCGAAGCCGACGGCGCCGACGCCCAGCGTCAGCCAGACCTGTCCCCGCTTCAGCGCGCCCAGCTCTCGCCAAGGGCTGGCGTCGGGGTGGGCCGGATCGCGCGGGGCGAACAGGGCGACCAGCGCCATGGTGATCACCGCCAGCACGCCCACGATGGCGAAGGTCCAGCGCCAGCCATAGGCATGGCTGATGATGTTGACGACGGGCACGCCCAACACCGTCCCGACCGTCAGCCCCATCAGGATGGTCGAGACGGCGCGTGTGCGGAAATGCAGCGGCACGATGGAGGCGGCGACCAGGGCCGCCACTCCGAAATAGGCCCCGTGGGGCAGGCCGCTGAGGAAGCGGAACACCAGCATCCAGCCGTAGGTGGGCGCCAAGGCGCTGAGCACATTGCCGACGGCGAACAGGGCCATGAAGCCGATCAGCAGATGCCAGCGCGGCAGCCGCGCCCCCAGCACCGCCAGGATCGGCGCCCCCACCACGACGCCTGCGGCATAGGCGCTGATGACATGGCCGGCGGTCGGCGCATCGACGCCCAGGCCTGCGGCGAAGTCGGGCAGGATGCTCATGGCCGCGAACTCGGTCACGCCGATGGCGAACCCACCCATGGCCAGGGCGATCAGCACGAGTGCGACCGCCCCGCGCGAGCGGATGGGAAGGGCGGTGTCGAGGGCGGCGTCTGTCATGTTGCGCTGCAAACTAATCAGCGTTCATGACACCACAAGGGCGGCCGGCCGATCAGCCCTTGTTTTCGTAGGTCGCCGTGATCGACGCCTTGGCGAGGGTGTGGAAGTGCAGATTGAAGCCGAACACGGCGCCCGAGTTGTCGGCCGTGACGTCCAGGCTTTCCACATCCACGGCGAAGACGGTGAAGATGTAGCGGTGCGGACCATGGCCGGGAGGCGGGGCGGCGCCGCCGAAGCCGGCCTGTCCATAGTCGGTGCGGCCCTGGATGGCGCTGTGCGGCAGGTGGCCGCCGGACGATCCGGCCCCGCTGGCCAACTCGGTCACATCGGCAGGGATGTTGGCCACGGTCCAGTGCCAGAAGCCCGAGCCGGTCGGCGCATCGGGATCGTAGCAGGTGATCGCATAGCTCTTGGTGCCCTCCGGCGCCCCGGACCAGGCGAGGTGCGGGGACAGATTGCCCTTGGCGTGAACCTGGGCGTCCGGCAGCACGCCGCCGTCCTGAATGTCGGTGGAGGTGAGGGTGAAGGTCATTGGCGCTCCGTCAATCAAGCCGTCTGCTAAACTGGCGTCGATGTCGAAGGATGCAACCGTCTCCTCCCCCATGAAATGGGGAGGAGACGACAGATTTTAAGTCGCCTCGATGCGGTAGCTTTCGATCACCGTATTGGCGAGCAGTTGCTCGCACATTTTCTTGGCTTCGGCCTGCGGGTCTTCGGCGCCGGTGAGGTCGAACTCGATCAGCTTGCCGACGCGGGCGTTCGAGACGCCCGACCAGCCCAGACCCTGCAGGGCGCCTTCGACGGCCTTGCCCTGGACGTCCAGGACGCCGGGCTTGAGGAAGACGTGAACCTTGATTTTGGCCATCAGCCGTTGCCTTTCATGAAGGGGGTGAAGTCGGACCATTGTTCGATGCGGAAGGCTCGAACATCCCGAACACATTGTGGGAACCACGTCAGCGCCTTCAGCGCGTTCATGGTTTGAAGCAGATTAGCCAGGTCCTCGACCTCGGTGACGTAGACGCTGCCCTGGATGCGAGCGAAGCCGTAGCGCTTGAGCGTGCGGCCGATCTCGTCATAGGCCTGGGTCACGCCTTTCGGGTGGACGGCTTCCGTTTCTGCCACCGCCAGGTCGAAAGCGATGGCGAACATCAGGCCCTGGGATCCTGTCGGGCGGCAGCGGCGGGATAGGTCAGTTCCTCGCCGCTTTGGACGACACGAATCCTAACCCTGTCGTCGCCGCTGGGACCGAGGATTTCGTAAAGGGGGCCTTCTGCGCCGAAGTGGCGAAACCGTGCGACGCCCGTCATATCGACGTCGTGGGCGAACACGGCTCCGGTCTCTTCGACGCTGCTCATCAATGCAGGCCGCCCTGGATCACCGTCGGCATGCCTTTCATGATGCCCAGGCGACGCGCGACTTCGGTATAGCTTTCGATGACATTGCCGAGATCGCGGCGGAAGCGATCCTTGTCCAGCTTCTCGCCGGTGGTTGTGTCCCACAGGCGGCAGCTGTCGGGGCTGATCTCGTCGGCCAGCAGCACGCGGCTGAAGTCGTTTTCCCAGACGCGGCCGAACTCGATCTTGAAGTCGACCAGGGTGATGCCGACCGCGCTGAACATGCCCGACAGATAGTCGTTCACGCGCACGGTCATGGCCAGCATGTCGTCCAGTTCCTGGGTCGAGGCCCAGTTGAAGGCGGTGATGTGCTCTTCGGTGACCATCGGGTCGTTGAGCTCATCCTTCTTGTAGTAGAATTCGATGATCGAGCGGGGCAGGGGCGTGCCTTCCTCGATGCCCAGGCGCTGGCTCATCGAGCCGGCGACGATGTTGCGGCAGACGACTTCCAGCGGAATGATCTCGACTTCGCGGATCAACTGCTCGCGCAGGTTCAGGCGTTTGATGAAGTGGTTGGTCACGCCGATGCCGTTCAGGCGCGACATGATGAATTCGCTGATCTGGTTGTTGACCACGCCCTTGCCTTCTAGGACCGCCTTCTTCTGCGCGTTGAACGCGGTGGCGTCGTCCTTGAAATACTGGATCAGGGTGCCGGGCTCGGGTCCTTCGTACAGGATCTTGGCCTTGCCTTCGTAGATCTTCTTGCGCTTGCTGTTCATGGTCCGGTCCCGGCTTACGGGCGCCCTCCAGAAACAAAAATCGCGCGGCCATTTTTGGATGGGGAAGACCCGGTCCTGGCGGCGCGTTTCGGAATCGTTCGGGCAGTCAATCTCGTTCGGCGTCTCCTTAGCCGAAGGCGGGCCTCGATACAAATGAGGATGGCGACGCGCGGATTGGATGGGGACAGGATGTCCACCCGACTGAAGTCAGGTTGCGTTCATGGACGGGCGGTCTATAGACGGCGCTTGCCCCGACGTTAGCGGGGTGGACGGAGCTTTGCTGAGCGAAATGACGACCTTCGACGATCGGGAAAAGGCCTTCGAGGCTAAATACGCCCTCGATCAGGAGCAGGAATTCAAGGCCATCGCCCGGCGCAACCGGATGCTGGGCCTGTGGGCTGCCGAAAAGATGGGCCTGTCGAGCGAGAGCGCGGATCAATACGCCGCCGCCGTCGTGCGCGCCGATTTCGAGCAGCCGGGCGACGAGGACGTGTTCCGCAAGGTCGCCGGCGACTTCAAGGCCTCGGGCCTGTCGGTGTCGGAAGGTGAGATTCGCTCCAAGATCGACGAGCTGGCCTCGATCGCCCGCGAAGGCATTCGCGCCGGCGAATAAGTCCTAGGCCTTCGGGCTGATCCGAGAATTCGAAAGGGCCGCACCCGGGGGAAAGTGCGGCCCTTTCTTTTCGCCGGGGACGTTGGGGGATGTCTTACCCGGCGTAGTGTGCGTCTCGCGCCCTTGAAGAACACGAGCGCCGAGATTTGGTTTCAGGCGTTCCCGCCCGAAACCAAATTATTTTTTACGGCATCAGAACCGTGTCCACGACGTGGACCACGCCGTTGGATTGACCCACGTCGGCCTGGGTGATGGTGGACGTGCCGCCCTTGGCGTCGGTGATGACCCAGGTGTTGTTCGGGCCGGCCGAAACCTTCAGCTCTTCGCCCTGAACCGTCTTCAGCGTGGCGGTTCCACCGTTGGCCTGGGCCTGGGCGGCGATGTCGGCGGCCGTCAGGCGACCGGCGACCACGTGATAGGTCAGGATCTTGGTCAGGTCGGCCTTCATCGCCGGCTGCATCAGGCTGGTGCGCGTCGCCTCGGGGATCTTCTCGAAGGCGGCGTTGTCAGGCGCGAAGACGGTGAAGGGGCCGGGGCCCTGCAGCGTCTCGACCAGACCGGCGGCGGTCACGGCCGACACCAGGGTGCTGAGGTTCGACGCCTTGGACGCATTGGCGACGATGGTTTCGTTGGGGCTCATGGCGGCGCCGCCGACCATCGGATCGGTCGCGGGGGCCATGGCGGCGCCTTCGGCAGGAGCCATGGCGGTCGATTCCGCCGGGGTCGTGGCGGCCGGTTCGTTGTTGCCACAGGCGCCCAGCGCCATCAGCGCGCCACCGGATACGGCGACGAGCATGAGATTGCGAAGATTGGTCATTGTGTTTCGTTCCCTTTGGGCCGCTCTCAAGGCGGTAACGGGAATGTTACGCGCGAAAGCGCACAATGGATGCATGCCGCGCGACAAGACATCGCAGCTTCACCATTCAGTCTTCGAACACCACCGTCTTTGTGCCGTGCAGCAAAACGCGGTCTTCCAGGTGGCGACGCACGGCGCGCGCCAGGACGCGGCGCTCGATATCTCTCCCCTTGCGGATCAAATCTTCGGGCGTGTCGCGGTGGCTGATCCGTTCGACGTCCTGTTCGATGATGGGGCCTTCGTCCAGGTCGGGGGTGACGTAGTGGGCGGTGGCGCCGATCACCTTCACCCCGCGCGCATGAGCCTGATGGTACGGCCGGGCGCCCTTGAAGCCGGGCAGGAAGGAGTGGTGGATGTTGATGCAGCGTCCCTCCAACTTGCGACTGAGATCGTCGGACAGGATCTGCATATAGCGCGCCAGCACGACCAGCTCGGTGCCCGTCTCCTCGATCAGCCGCAGCAGTTCGGCCTCCTGCGCCGGCTTGTCCGCGGCGCTGACCGGCAGGTGATGGAAGGGCAGATCGCCCAGATCGACATGGCCGATCTGTTCGCGGGGATGGTTCGACACGACCGCCGTCACCTGCATTGGCAGTTCATCGATGCGCCACCGGTAAAGCAGGTCCGCCAGGCAGTGATCGAACTTGGAGGTCAGGATCATCACCCGGCGCGGCGCGGAACCGCGCAGGGTCCAGTCCATGGCGAACCGCTCGGCTAACGGTGCGAAGGCTGCGCGGATCGCCGCCTCCGGATCGCCGTCCGCCGGTTCGAACACCACCCGCATGAAGAAGGTGGCGCTGGAGGCGTCGCCGAACTGTTGCGCGTCGGAGATGTTGGCGTCCCGCTCCAGCAGGAAGGCGGAAACGGCGGCGACGATGCCGTGGCGGTCGGGGCAGGATAGGGTCAGGATCATCTGGCGGCAGGCTTATCCGGGGAGAAACTTCCCCAGTATGGCCCAGCTGTCCGCCTTTGCCGACAAGGATATTGCATGGGCCGGGCTGGACGACGGCAGATCGACCAGGGCGACGCCCTCCAGATCGCGTAAGATTCGCCGGCCTAGCTTGGCCGCCAGCCCGCCGTTGAAGGCCACGGCACGCAGGTTCGGCAGGCTTTCGACCAGACCCCGCAGATCAGCCGCCTCGGGCGAACGGATCGCCGCGTCCAGACTGCCAGACCGTTCCGCCGAGGCGATCACGTCCCACAGACCGACGCCGCGCGCCTTCAAACGTTCCAGCCGTTGCTCATAGGGCAGGGCGGCCAGGTCCTCGCCCAGCACGCCGCCGATCAGCGGCCAGAAACCGTTGCGCGGATGGGCGTAATAGCGTGCGGCGGCCAGCGAGGCCGCACCCGGCAGGCTTCCAAGGATCAGAACCTGGGCATCCGGGGCGACGACGGGTTCAAAGGCGCGCTTTCGCCCGGCGTCGGTCATTTGACCGGCGGGTCGTCGCGCAGCCAGCCGGTGATCGAGCGTCGCTTGCCGCCGGCGTATCCCGCCACCGGCGCGACGGAGTGCATGCGGGGCGTCTTGAACACGGTCCAGACGTTGAAGCCGGGTTTGAGGCCGCGCTCGATGTCGCCGTTCGCATCGTGGAACATCAGCTGACCGCCCCAATCCGAGCGCCAGTCGCGCGAGAGGCCCAGCGTATAGGCCGCACGACGCTGACCCTGATCGGTGTCGTCGTGCAGGGTCAGGAAGTCGCCGGGGCGAAACCAGGTGGCCTGGGCGTCGATCTTCGTCAGGGCGGTCTCGCCGGTGACCGCCTTGGCGAACTCGATGAAGGGGGTGTCGTTGAAGAACTGGATCAGGACGTGGGTCGCATGACCTGGGTCCTGACCCGTCAGGAAGACCTTGATGACGGGATAGGCCAGATAGACGAAGGAGAAGCCGTCGCGGCCCTTGTGCAGGGCGGCCTGGACGCGCGCGTTCAGTTCGTCCCGGCCCAGCGCCGCCATCTCTTGTGGAGATATCAACTCCCCGCCCTTCGCCGTGGGCAGGGCGAGGCTCCAGGCCGTGTCGTGTTCCAGCGCCAGCGCCAGCCATTCGGCGCTGGCCTCATCCAGCAGGTCTGGCACCTGCACCATGCCGTCGCGCGCATAGGCCGCCGCATAGTCGCGGGGGTCGAGCCGGGGATTGAGCCGGATCGTGCGCTCGCTCATGGCCTTTAGTCTCCGAACACCCGCTTGAACACCACGTCCACGTTCTTGGTGTGATAGTCGAGGTCGAACAGGGCTTCCAGTTGTTCGGCGGGCAGGGTGACGCGCGCGTCGGCCTTCAGGAAGTCGATGAAGACCCCTTCGCCGCGCCAGACCTTCATGGCGTTCTCCTGCACGGCGGCATAGGCGTCTTCGCGCGAGATGCCCGCCTGGGTCAGGGCCAGCATGACCCGTTGCGAGTGAACCAGACCGCCGAGGCGGTCGATGTTCTTTTGCATGTTCTCAGGATAGACGTTCAGCCGTTCGACCACATTGGCCAGGCGTTGCAGGGCGAAGTCCAGGTGGATGGTGGCGTCCGGGCCGATGCCGCGCTCGACCGACGAGTGGCTGATGTCGCGCTCGTGCCACAGGGCGACGTTCTCCATCGCGGGCGTCACGGCCGAACGGACCAGACGGGCCAGGCCGGTCAGGTTCTCGGTCAGGATCGGGTTGCGCTTGTGCGGCATGGCCGACGAGCCCTTCTGGCCCTTGTCGAAGAACTCTTCCGCTTCCAGCACCTCGGTGCGCTGCAGGTGACGGATCTCGACGGCGAGGCGTTCGACCGAACTGGCGATGACGCCCAGGGCGGCGAAGAAGGCGGCATGGCGGTCGCGCGGGATGACCTGGGTCGAGACCGGCTCGACCTGAAGCCCCATCTTGTTGGCGACATATTGCTCCACCGCCGGATCGACGTTGGCAAAGGTGCCGACGGCGCCGGAGATGGCGCAGGTGGCGATCTCTTCCTTGGCGGTGATCAGGCGGCGCTTGGCGCGCTGGAACTCGGCATGATAGCCGGCCAGCTTCAGGCCGAAGGTCACCGGCTCGGCATGAATGCCGTGGCTGCGGCCGACGGTCGGGGTGTATTTATGTTCCTTGGCGCGGGTCTCCAGCGCGGCCAGCACCCGGTCGACGCCGTCGATCAGCAGGTCCGACGACCGGGCCAGCTGGACCGCGAAACAGGTGTCCAGCACGTCCGACGAGGTCATGCCCTGGTGCAGGAAGCGGGCTTCCTCGCCGACGATTTCCGACACATGGGTCAGGAAGGCGATGACGTCGTGTTTGGTGGTGCGCTCGATCTCGTCGATGCGGTCCGCGTCGAAGGTCGCGTCCTTGCCCTTGGCCCAGATGGCGTCCGCTGCGTCCTGCGGGATGACGCCCAGCTCGGCCATCTTGGTGGCGGCGTGGGCCTCGATCTCGAACCAGATCTTGTACTTGGTCTCTTGCGACCAGATGGCGGCGGCGACGGGGCGGGAATAGCGCGTGATCATGGGCCGGTCGTGTCGGTCTCAAGGGCTTCAGAGTCAAGGTTCGTCGCTTGACTTCCCGCCGGCCTGTCCCAGATCATCGACCTAGAGGACGACCTCTCCCTTCATCGGGCATGACCGCCGGGACGACCCGGCTCGCCATGCAAGGGAGAACGTCATGGCCTGGATATTCCTTCTTTTCGCCGGCCTACTCGAAGTCGTCTGGGCTTTTTTGATGAAGGCGTCGGCCGGTTTCACCAAGCCGTGGCCGACCGTCGGCATGCTGGTCTTCATGATCGGATCGTTCGGCCTGCTGTCGATGGCGATGAAAACCCTGCCGCTGGGCACGGCCTATGCGATCTGGACCGGGATCGGGGCGGTGGGCGCCTTCGTGGTCGGGGCGGTCTTCCTGGGCGAGCCGCTGACGCCGCTCAGGATCGCCGGGGTGACGCTGATTGCCTCGGGCCTGGTTGTGCTGAAGCTGGCGTCCAGCCATTGATGGTCGCCACGTTTCCAAGGTGAGGACGACATGGAACTGGTGATCGGCGACAAGGCCTATTCGACATGGTCGTTGCGACCCTGGCTGGTGCTGAAACACTGTGGCGCGTCGTTCGACGAGATCGTCGTGCCGCTGAACCAGCCGGACACTGATCGCCGCCTTCGTGAGCATTCGCCATCCGGCCTCGTGCCGGTGTTGAAGGTCGATGGCGAGGTCATCTGGGACTCGATGGCCATCGCCGTGTGGGCGGCGGAACGCTATCCCGAGGCGCGGCTCTGGCCCGCCGACGCCCATGCGCGCTGGCTGGCGCGGTCTGCGGCCTGCGAGATGCACGGCGGTTTCAGCGCCTTGCGGACCGCCTGTTCGACGGGCCCCGATCACTGGATGGTCGGCCCCAGCCGGGCCCCCGCGCCGCAACATCCGGGATTGGACAAGGATCTGCGCCGCATCGTCGAACTGTGGCGCGGCATGCGCGACCGGTTCAGGGGCGGCGGGCCCTATCTGTTCGGAGAATGGTCTGTGCCGGACGCCTTCTTCACGCCGGTCGCTGCCCGCATTCGCCATTTCCAGCTGGACTTGGCGACCCACGGCGATGACGGGACGGCCCAGGCCTATGCTGACACCCTGCTGGCACATCCGGATTTTCTTCAGTGGGAGGCCGACGCCTTGGCTTCGACGGGGGCTTAACGGGCGAAAACCATCCCGGCTGACGCGGCGTTAAGCGGACGCCGTTATCCGTTGGGAATGAAAAGCCCGACCCTCCCGACCGATCCGACCGAAACCGCGTCGCGCGGCATTCATCCGGTCATGGGTTATGGTCTTGCGGCCCTGATCGGCGCGGCCTTCTGGGCCAGCCTGCTGTTTACGGTCTTCTAGCGCGCGCCGGCGACGGTGGTCGCTTCAGCGATCAGCACCGGCTCGGCTTGAGGCGGAGGCGCGACATAGTCCAGGGTCATGGGCACGGACCGCGCGCCCGACGCCAGGGCGTCCAGCGTCTTCAGCGGGCCGCCGAACAGGCGCTGATAGATCCAGTAGCTGGCCATGACCTTCTCGACGTAATCGCGCGCCTGGGGCACGTCGATGGTCTCGATCAGCAACAGGGGGTCGGCGTCCGGCCCCAGCTTGCGCACCGCCGACAGCATCGGCCCCGGTCCGGCGTTGTAGGAGGCCACGGCCCGCAGCAGGTCGCCCTGGAAGGCCGGCAGGGCCAGCATCCGGTTGATGTAGGTCTGGCCCAAACGCATGTTCACCGCCGGGACCAGCAGCTTGGACGGGTCGGAAACGAAGGTGCGATCCCCCGTCATCTCGGCCGCCGTCGTCGGCATCACCTGCATCAGCCCATAGGCGCCGACGCTGGAGCGGGCGTTGGGATTGAAGTCGGTTTCCTTCAGCGCCAGCGCATAGACCAGCGCCTTCTCGATGACGAAACCGCCTTCGGGCGCAAGGTCCGGCATCGGATAGCGTGTGGCGTCGATGCGCGTCGCATCCGCATTGCCGACAGGCATGATGGCGCGCGCCAGGGCCGTCCACATCTTGGCGGCGTCGCCGACGGCGGTGCGCAGGCCGGAACGCAGCTCGGTCTCGGCGTCGGCGCGCCGTCCGACCTCGTAGAAGGCGACGGTGCGCTTGGCGCGGGCGTCGGCCTGGACGAAGGCTTCCAGCGCGGTCGGCTCGACGACGGCGCTCTGGGGCACATAGGCGGCGCGGCGCAGGCGCGGCTCGGCCTCATAGGCGCGCGGGCCCATGTTCTCGATCGTCGGCTCCTCGCCCAGCTGACGCAGGGCGATCTGGCCATAGAAGGTGGCGGGCCACTGGGCCGACAGGCGCAGATAGTCGGTCACCCGATCCTGACGGCCCGACTGGCCGGCCGCGCGCGCGGTCCAGTAGGCGGCGCCGGCGCGAACCCAGGGGTCTTCGGTGGGATCGTTGGCGACGCGTTCGAAGGCGGCGAAGGATTCGTGGAACTGGCCCAGCCGCCATTCGGCCAGGCCGACCGTCCACCAGTCGCCGATCTGGCGGCCCATGGCCGAGGCGCCGGTCAGGTCGTCGTTGTTGTAGGCGACGCGCGCCGCCTTCGCCGGATCGTCGACCCCGCCGCCGCCCGAGACAGCCGTCACCAGACTGTTCCAGGTGCGACCGATCACGCCGCCGGGCCGCACCGGCTCGGGCGCGCCGTCGGGCCGGCGACGCAGGGCCAGCGTATAGACGCGGTCCGCGCACGGCAGGTCGGAATAGGTCTCCAGCCAGGCCGTCAGCTCTTCGTAGGTGGCGACGTGGTCGGGGTGGAACAGGCTTTCGAACTCGACCTGACCCAGCAGGACCCGGTCCTGCGCCTGGCGCGCCGAGGCGCGGGCGGTCTCGATGTCGCCGCGTCGCAGGGCGTCGAAGGCGGTGGTGTAGGAGATGCGGTCCGCAGAGCTGAGCGCAGAGAGTCGATTGGAACCGGCGCTCGATTCGGCGGTTAATGCGTAAGGCGTTTCGGCGATGGCCGCGCCCGCCAAGGCGCTGAAAGCAATAGTAAGCGTCGGCGCGAGGAACGCGCGGCGGAACAGAAACATAAGCGGCGGCCCCCTCGTTGGCGACGCGCGTCAGATACAGGCGCGTGTATGGCGATCGGTCGTCAGCATGCCAGCATGCCGCGATTAGCCTTGTTCTTCAACCGAGTCCGTTTCAAGGCAAACGGCCAGCGACAGCAGGTCGCTCCACACCTGACGCTTGGCCTGGGGCTGACGCAGCAGGAAGGCCGGATGCAGGGTCGGCATGACGGGGGCGGACACCGCACCCTCCGCCAGACGCCATTCCTTCCAATTGCCGCGCAGCTTCATGATCCCCTCTTCGGCCTGGAGCACGGACTTGGCCGAGGCCGCGCCCAGCAGCAGGACGGCCTTGGGCTGCAACAGAGCGAAGGCGCGCTCGACGAAGGGGGCGCAGACCGACTGCTCCTGCGGGCTGGGCGTGCGATTGCCGGGCGGGCGCCAGAAGACGGTGTTGGTGATGAAGACCTTGTCGGTCAGGCCTGCCGCCGCCAGCATCCGGTCGAGAAGTTGACCGGCCTTGCCGACGAAGGGCTGACCCATCCGGTCTTCGTCCCCGCCTGGGCCTTCGCCGATGATCAGGACCGAGGCGTTGGGATTGCCGCGCCCGAAAACCGACTGGGTCGCGCCCATGCCGCGCAGGGGGCAACCCTCGAACGCCGCGACGGCCGCCGCCAGATCCTGAAGCGTCGCCGCGCCCGCCGCCAGTCGTCGCGCCTCGGCGATGGCGTCCTCGGCGTTGGCGCCGACCAGCGGCATGACGACCGAGGCGGTCGCCTTCTGCACGGCTTTGACCGCCGGCGGCGGGGCCACATGGGTGTGGTCGACGGGCGCATCGCCATAGCAGGCGTCCACCCCCGCATCCCGCCAGAAGGCGAGCAGGCTTTCGACTGCAGCGATGTCATGGGGTTGCGCGTTCATGTCTCGGGCTACCGATAAGCCTTGACCGCCCTCGCGTCACCTTCCGATAAGCGGCATAACCACACAGACAACCGGGATTCAGGGGAAATCATGGCCGAAGAAGCCATCGAAGGCGGCGCGGAGAATGCCCGTCAGGAAGCCATCATCGACAATCTGCCGCCGCTGGAGGCGCTGGACGGCGTCGAACGCGAGGTCATGGAATACGATGTCGTGATCGTCGGCGGCGGCCCGGCCGGCCTGTCGGCCGCCATCCGCCTGAAGCAGCGGGCGGAAAAGGACGGCAAGGAAATCACCGTCGCCGTGCTGGAAAAGGCGGCCGAGGTCGGCGGCCATATCCTGTCGGGCGCGGTCATCGATCCCAAGGCGCTGAACGAGCTGTTCCCCGACTGGAAGGAACGCGGGGCGCCGCTGGAGACGCCGGTCACCAAGGACAGATTCCTGCTGCTGGGTCCGCAGGGCGAGGCGTCCCTGCCTATGCCCCTGTTGCCGCCCTTCATGCACAACCATGGCTGCTACATCGCCTCGCTGGGCAATGTCACCCGCTGGCTGGGCGAGCAGGCCGAGGCCCTGGGCGTCGAGGTCTATCCCGGCATGGCCGCCAGCCATGTGGTCTGGGAAGAGGAGACGGGTCGGGTCAAGGGCGTGGTCGCCGGCGTGTTCGGCATCGACCGCGAGGGCAAGCCGACCGACGATTTCCAGCCGGGCATCGAATTGCACGGCAAATATGTCTTCATCGCCGAGGGCGTGCGCGGCTCCCTGGCCAAGACCATCATCGCCAAGCACAGGCTCCAGGACGGCAAGTCGCCCCAGAAATACGGCATCGGCCTGAAGGAGCTGTGGCAGGTGCCCGCCGAACAGCATCAGCCGGGCCTGGCCCAGCACACGACCGGCTGGCCCCTGGACGAACACACCGGCGGCGGCAGCTTCCTGTATCACTTCGGCGACCGCTACGTCGCCGTCGGCTATGTCGTTCACCTGAACTACAAGAACCCGTTCCTGTCGCCGTTCGACGAGTTCCAGCGGTTCAAGCACCACCCGTCCATCGCCCCGCACCTGGAAGGCGGCACGCGCATCTCGTACGGCGCCCGCGCCATCACCGAGGGCGGGTTGCAGTCGATTCCGAAGCTCAGCTTCCCCGGCGGCGTCCTGATCGGCTGTTCGGCCGGCTTCGTGAACGTGCCCCGGATCAAGGGCAGCCACAACGCGATGAAGACCGGCATGCTGGCCGCCGACGCCGCCTATGACGCGGTTCAGGCCGGACGCGGCGGCGACGAACTGGTTGAATACCAGACCGCCTTCGAAAAGAGCTGGGTCTACAAGGAACTGTCGGTCGTCAAGAACGCCAAGCCCCTGCTGAGCAAGTTCGGCACGACCCTGGGCGGAGCGTTCGGCATGTTCGATATGTGGTGCCGGACCCTGCTGGGCGGCTGGTCGCCGATCCCGACGCTGAAGCACGAAAAGACCGACGCCGCCTCGACCGAGCTGGCCGCGAACCACAAGGAAATCCGCTATCCCAAGCCGGACGGAAAGCTGTCGTTCGACAAGCTGTCGTCGGTGTTCATCTCCAACACCAACCACGCCGAGGACCAGCCCGCGCACCTGAAGCTGCTGGACCCGTCCAAGCCGATCCAGGTCAACCTGCCCAAATACGGCGAACCGGCGCGGCTGTATTGCCCGGCGGGCGTCTACGAGGTCGTCTATGCAGACGAGGTCGCCAAGACCGATCCGCGTTTCGTCATCAACGCCCAGAACTGCGTCCACTGCAAAACCTGCGACATCAAGGACCCGTCGCAGAACATCGTCTGGACCACGCCCGAGGGCGGCGGCGGCCCGAACTATCCGAACATGTGACGGAATAACCCCTTCAACCCGCTCATCCCGGCGAAAGCCGGGACCCAGTGCTTTCGCATCGTCCGTGCGTCGGATGACCACCGGCCTCCGACATCAGGCGCCTTTCGCCCAAAGACCTGGGTCCCGGCTTTCGCCGGGATGAGCGGAGTGGGGTAGCAATCATCTGTCCTCTTGCGGGGGCGGGTGAAAGCGTGAAGGGTCGAGGCATGATCGCCTCCCGTTCGCGCCTCTTCGCCGCCTCCCTGACCGTTCTCGCCCTGGCCATGGCCGGGCAGGCTGCGGCCCAGCAAATGCCCACACCGACCACGCCGGCTCAGGACGGCCCGACCGCCATGCCGCCGGCCGTCATCGTGGAGCCGGGGCCTCCCGCTTCGGGCCAGGACGCCGCGCCCGATCCCTTCATCATCATCACCGATACCCCGGTCACGCCGCCCATCCCTGCGGTCTGGGCGCCGATCCCCACGAACGCCGAGGGCCGCAGCGCCTATGGTCTGTATCTGGCGGGCAAGCTGGCCCTGATGCAGGGCGAGGGCGCGACCGGCTCGGACTATCTGGCCCAGGCCGAGCAACTGGTTCCCGAACAGCCGCGCGTGCGCGAACAGGCCTTCACCTCGGCCCTGCTGACCGGCGATCTGGACGTGGCGGCGGCGCTGGCGCCCACCGATGCGACGGCCTCGCCCGCCTTCGTCGAGGGCGGACGCCTGGTCCGGCTGGTTCAGGACTTCGTGCGCGGCGACGCCAGGACGCCCAACGCCGCCCTGGCCCAGCAACCCATCGGCGCCCCCCATGCCCGCGCCGGCCTGCTGGTCGCGCCGTGGATCGCGGCGGCGGCCGGGGACTGGAGCCGCGCGCTTCAGCCCGCGCCGATCAGCGGCGATCCCCTGACCCTGGCCTTCGCCCGGATGAACCGCGCCGCCCTGCTGGAAAAGCGCCGCGACTATGCCGAGGCCGAGGTGGAGCTGAAGGCCGCCGCCGACGTGGCCGGTGTCGGAGCCCTGTTCAAACGCCCCTATGGCGAGTTCATGGAACGGCGCGGCCGTCGCGACGACGCCATCGCCCTGTATGAAGCCGCGATCGCGGTTCAGCCGGTCGATCCCGGCGTCGTCCGCGCGTTGCAGCGGGTGCGCGACGGCGGCCGGCCCCCGGTCCTGCCCGACTTCCGCGAAGGCGCGGCGCAGGGCCTGATCACCGCCGCCGCCCAGGCCTCGGCCGAACGCGGCAATGAGTTCGCCGCCGTCTATCTGCGGCTCGCCCAGAACCTGCACGATGACGACGAGACCGAGTTCCAACTGGCCCAGGTCCTGTCGCGCGCCGGCCTGAAGTCGGCCGCCCGCAGCGCCCTGTCGCGCGTCGGAACCGACGATCCCCAACTCTACGCCGCCGCCCGCGCCCAGCTGGCCATCGCGCTGGAAGAGGACGGCCAGTCGGACAACGCCCTGGCCGAACTGCGGCGCGCCGCCGCCGCCAGCCCCGACGACCGCCGCATCGCCCTGGTCCTGGCGGGGCAGTTGATGCAGCTGAAACAGCATGACGAGGCGCTGACCCTGCTGGACGGGCCGGTGCTGAACACCGCTGATCAGGGCGCCAGCGTCCACTTCCTGCGCGGCGCCGCGTATGAGGCCCTGGGCCGCACGCCCGAGGCCGAGGCCGAGCTATGGGCCGCCCTCCAGACCGCGCCCAACGACGCCGACATGCTGAACTATCTGGGGTATCTGTGGGTCGACAAGGGCCTGCGGGTCCAGGAGGGCGCCGAGATGATCGCCCGCGCCCATGCGCTGGAGCCCGACAACGGCAACATCCAGGACTCGCTGGGCTGGGCTCAGTTCAAACAGGGCCAGTTCGAAACCGCCGTCGACACCTTGGAGCAGGCCGTCGACAAGGAGCCCGCCAACGCCGAGATCAACGACCACCTCGGCGACGCCTATTGGCGGGTGGGCCGCGAACGCGAGGCCGTCTGGCTGTGGAACCGCGTCCTGGTGCTGGAGCCGGAACCCGAACGCCGGGCCGATGTCGAGCGCAAGATCGCCAATGGGCTGGACGGCGCCGCGCCTGCGCTGGGCGTCTCTCAATAGTTTCCATGCTTGTGCTGACCGCCCTGGCTCCGGCCAAGATCAACCTGTTCCTGCATGTCGGGGCGGTGGACGCCGACGGCTATCACCCTCTGTCCAGCCTGGTCGCCTTCGCCGATGTGGGCGATCAGGTTTCTGTCGAGCCGGCCGACAGCCTGTCCCTCGATTTGACCGGGCCGTTCGGCGAGGCGCTGGGCGCTGCGCCCGACAATCTGATCCTGCGCGCGCTTCGGCGCCTGGGCGAAGTCGCGGGAACGGGCGAACCTAGGCTGAAGGTGACGTTGGACAAGCGTCTGCCCATCGCGGCCGGGTTGGGCGGCGGGTCGTCCGACGCGGGGGCGGTGCTGAAGCTGGCGCGTCAGGCCCTGTCGCTGGACATCGACGACGCGGCGCTGGAAGCGGTCGCCGGCGTCGTCGGCGCGGACGGCCCCATGTGTCTGCGCATGCGCACCGCCTGGGCCGAGGGCAGGGGAGATGTGCTGACCGACGAGCCGCGCCTGCCGCCGCTGGCGGCCGTCCTGTTCAACCCCGGCGTCCCGTCGCCGACCGGCGCCGTCTATCGGGCCTATGACGCCGTGCCGGTGCGTTCGGCCGACCGACCGGATCCGCCACACGACTGGTCCGTCGCCGCGGTCATCGACTGGCTGTCGGTTCAGCGTAACGACCTCCAGTCCCCCGCGCTGGCCCTGACGCCCGCCATCGCGGACGCCCTCGCCTCTGTCTCCGCCACGCCCCAAGTCGCCCTGACCCGCATGTCCGGCTCGGGTGCGACGGTGTTCGGCCTGTATCCCACCGAGGCAGCGGCACAGGCGGCGGCGCGAGCGCTCGCCGCCGCTCATCCCCACGCCTGGGTCACAGCAACGCGCCTGGCCGTTCAGTAGCGTTCGAGCTTTGTGGCCGAATACTGGCCATTCGCCCTGTGGAACGCCGATATCGCCAAGGTCTCGCCTTGATCATCACAATCGTTACGAATTGTTTCGACACCTCGGAACCAGATCACGGTGTTCTGATTTGAGTCCGCAGTTCCGATGACTGGAACGGGTCGCCGCTCCCCTCATGGCGATCCTCAAACAGAAAAAGGATACCGTCATGCTTCGTGCAAAACTGCTTGCCGCAACCGCCGTGGTCACCCTGATGGCCGCTCCCGCCTTCGCGCAGGACGTCACCCCGCCAACCTCGCCCGCCCCGGCCGAGGCCCCGGTGCCGCAGAGTGATCCCTCCATGCCTGCCGCGCCCGCGTCGTCGTCGCCGGCCGCTGAAGCCGCAGCGCCGGCTGCGACGGATGTCGCCCAGGCCGCCACGCCGGCCGCCGGCGAGACCGTGGTCGACAAGCTGAAAGCGAGCGGCCAGTTCACCACCCTTCTGGCGGCCCTCGATGCGGCCCAACTGACCGACACCCTGGCGACGCGCCCGGCCATTTCGATCTTCGCCCCGACCGACGCGGCCTTCGCCGCCCTGCCGGAGGCCGACCGCACGCGTCTGATGGATCCGGCCAACGCCGCCGAACTGCGTCAGCTGCTGCTCTATCACGTCATCGTCGCCGACGTGACGCCCGACCAGATCATGGGCAAGAAGGGCGGCGTGCCGACCGCCGCCGAGAGCCAGGTTCTGCTGGACGGCACCGGCTCGGCCATCAAGGCTGACGGCGCGACCGTGGTCAGCGCTGAGCTGGACGCCTCGAACGGCGCCATCTTCCCGATCGACCAAGTCCTGAACCCGGCGAACTCCATGGCCGCCATGGGCGATGAAGAGGCCGCCGCCCCGGCTGAAGCCGCTACTCCGGCTGAAGAGGCGGCACCTGCAGAAGCCGCCGCCCCGGCTGAAGAGGCCGCTCCGGCCGCTCCGGCGACGGCCCCGACGGGTGAGCCGGCTGCTGCGACCACCACCACGGCCTCGCCCCCGGTCGCCAACCCGACCGATGGTCAGGTCGATACCTCGGCCACGCCCCCGGTCGATGCGGCCGATCCCGCCGCTGACGGCGGCGACGAAGCCAACCCGACTCCCCAATAAGTTGGGGCGATAATACGGGTCACCCACGCGCTCGCTTGGTAGCGTGTTGAAGCGGAAGGCGGCGGGCCCTATGGTCCGCCGTCTTTTTTGCACCCCTCCCCACGAGCCCGATTTGACCACCTCGACCGAGCCGCTCGCGTTTCAGGACCTGATCCTGACGCTCCACCGCTACTGGGGCGAGCAGGGCTGCGCCATTCTTCAGCCCTATGATATCGAGGTCGGGGCCGGCACGCTGCACCCCGCCACCGTCCTGCGCGCGCTCGGCCCCAAGCCGTGGAAGGCCGCCTATGTCCAGCCCAGCCGCCGCCCCGGCGACGGCCGCTATGGCGAGAACCCCAACCGTCTCCAACACTATTACCAATACCAGGTCATTCTGAAGCCGAACCCGGACAATCTTCAGGAACTGTATCTCGGCTCGCTGGCGGCGATCGGCATCGATCCGAAGCTGCACGACATCCGCTTCGTCGAGGACGACTGGGAGAACCCGACCGTCGGGGCCTGGGGCCTGGGCTGGGAGGTCTGGTGCGACGGGATGGAGGTGACGCAGTTCACCTATTTCCAGGGCGTTGGCGGCATCGAGGTCGATGTGGTCTCAGGCGAGCTGACCTACGGGCTGGAGCGTCTGGCCATGTATGTCCAGGGCGTGGACAACGTCTACGATCTCAAGTTCACCAAAGAAGGCCTGACCTATGGCGAGGTCTTCCTGGAGAACGAGCGCCAGCAGTCCGAGGCCAACTTCCACGGCTATGACGTGGACGGGCTGAAGCGCCGGTTCGAGGACATGGTCGCCGAGGTTTCGCGCCTGCTCGACATGCGCGGCCCGCAAAACCAGCCCCTGGTCCTGCCCGCCTATGACCAGGTGCTGAAGGCCAGCCACCTGTTCAACCTGATGGACGCCCGCGGCGCCATCGCCGTCGCCGAACGCCAGAGCTACATCGGCCACATCCGCGACCTCTGCAAAGCCTGCGCCCTGGCCTATGTCGAAAATGAAAAGGCCGCGTCGTGAGCACTGTTTCTGGAATCCTCTCCTTCGATCTGGCCGACATCAATCTGGAGCAGCACCCCGGCGAGGCGATCTCGCTGTTCTCCAGCGGCCGTGTGGAAATCGAAGGCCAGGAGTCGTGGGCCGAGGTTCGCATCGTCCGCCCCGCCGATGATCTCAGCAGCCATCTGACTGCCCAGCCCGGCGGCTGGCGCGGCGTGGTCGTGGTCAGCGACAAGTGGTTCGGCATCCTGCAGAACGCCTTTTTGGCCCCGCGCCCCTTCCTGCTGAACATCGCCTTCAGCGCAGAGCCGGGTGCGGCCGACGCGCCGCTGGCCCTGCGGGACGTCGCCCTTACCCTGATGCGGTCTGCCGCCACGACCGAAGAGTCCGCCGACTGATGCCCCAACTTCTTCTCGAAATCTTCTCCGAAGAAATCCCCGCCCGAATGCAGCAGGGCGCCGCGCGCGACCTGGAGCGCATGGTCTCCGACCGGCTGAAGGCCGCCGGCCTGACCTGGGACGCGCTGACGACCTATGCCGGTCCTCGCCGTCTGACCCTGGTGATCGACGGCTTGCCCGTCGCCACGCCCGACCGCGAGGAAGAGGTCAAGGGCCCGCGCGCCTCGGCCCCGGAACAGGCGCTGGAAGGCTTCCTGCGCAAGACCGGCCTGACCCGCGATCAACTGACCGAGCGCGACGGCGTCCTGTTCGCCGTCCTGTCGTCCAAGGGCCGCGCCACGACCGATCTGGTCGCGGAGACGGTGGACCATGTCGTCCGCACCTTCCCCTGGCCCAAGTCGATGCGCTGGGGCTCCGGAACCCTGCGCTGGGTCCGTCCGATCAAGCGCATCCTGTGCATCTTCGACGGCAAGGTCGTGCCGTTCGAGATCGACGGCATCCCATCCGATGCGATCACCGAGGGCCACCGCTTCATGGGCTCGGGCCAGCCGCTGAAGGTCAGCGACTTCGTCGACTACCGCGCCCAACTGGAAAAGAATTTCGTCCTGATCGACGCAGCCGACCGCAAGCTGCGCATTCTGGAACAGGCCAAGGCCGCCTGCGCCGCGCGGGGTCTCGCCTTGGTCGATGACGACGGCCTGCTGGACGAGGTGGCGGGTCTCGCCGAATGGCCGACCCCGATCCTGGGCGACATGGACCCGCAGTTCCTGGCCCTGCCGCCCGAGGTCGTGCGCCTGTCGATGAAGGTGCATCAGAAGTATTTCGCCGTCCGCGATCCGTCAAAAGACGGCCTGGCCCCGAACTTCCTGGTCGTCGCCAATGTCGAGGCCACCGACGGCGGCAAGGCCCTGGCCGCCGGCAACAGCCGCGTCCTGTCCGCCCGTCTGAACGACGCCCGCTTCTTCTGGGATGAGGACCAGAAGGTCGGCTTCGACGCCTGGAACGCCAAACTGTCCGGCGTCACTTTCCACGCCAAACTGGGCACGCTGGCCGAACGCGTCGAGCGCATCGCGGCGCTTGCCCGCGAAATCGCGCCCCTGGTCGGCGCCGACGCCGACGAAGCCGAGATGGCGGCGCGCCTGTCCAAGGCCGACCTGCTGTCGGGCATGGTCAGCGAGTTCCCGGAACTGCAGGGGATCATGGGCGGCTATTACGCCCGCCTCGCCGGTCACTCCGACGCCGTGGCCGACGCCGTCCGCGACCACTACAAGCCGCAAGGCCCCGCCGACACGGTTCCGACCGCGCCCGTCACCGTCGCCGTCGCCCTGGCCGATAAGCTGGACACCCTGGTCGGCTTCTTCGCCATCGACGAAAAGCCCACAGGATCGAAGGACCCGTTCGCGCTGCGGAGAGCGGCGTTGGGTGTGATCCGGTTGATGCTGGAGAACGGTGTCCGGGTGAGCATTGAACGACAGTCAATTCATGCTGGCCGCCGTTTGATGGCTCAATTGCTAAACTCGGCCGAAGCGCACGTGAGCGGACGTTTGGACTTCCTGCGCTCAACTGGTGACTTGTCGGACGACGGTTTGTTGCAGCAGCTAACCGCGTTGTCGGCAAAGGCTGCCGGCTTGTTGGGCGTCCAAACTGTTGACCAGACGCCGCCCGTTGAATGGGAACTACAACGTAGCTCTGGTTTGATGGCCTTCTTCGCCGACCGCCTGACCGTACTCCTGCGCGACCGGGGGCAGCGCCACGACCTTGTCGCCGCCGTCTTCGCCCTGGGCGACGACGACCTCGTTCGCATCGTGCGCCGCGTGGAAGCGCTGGCCGCCTTCCTCGCCACGGACGATGGGGCCAATCTGTTGGCCGGCTACAAGCGCGCCTCCAACATCCTGCGCGCCGAGGAGAAGAAGGGGCCTGTCCCGACCGGCATGGTCCAGACCGGCCTGCCGAACCAGCCCGAGCCCGAGACCGTCCTGGCCTTCGCCGTCGGCGCCGCCCGCACCGCCGTCGAGGCCGCGCTGGAAACCGAGGACTTCGCCGCCGCCATGACGGCCCTGGCCCGGCTGCGGGCGCCGGTGGACCGGTTCTTCGAGGACGTGTTGGTCAACTCCGACGTCCCCGCCGAACGCGACAACCGCCTGAAGCTGCTGGGCCAAGTGCGCGACGTGATGGGCCGGGTGGCGGACTTCGGTCAGATCGCGGGCTGATCCTTCACCTCCCCGTCGGCGAAGGCCGACGGGGAGGACAGGCGATCGCGTCAGCGAGCGCCAGGTGGGGGCGACGGGGGTGTCTGAAGCTGTCGTGGTCATCACCATTGTCGGAATCGCCCCCTCCTGATCGCTGCGCGATCTGTCCTCCCCACGCGCCTTCGCGCGCGGGGAGGTGAGGCGGCGCGGCCTCTCCGGGCGAGCTGTCAAGAAACCGGTTACCCCCTCACGCATTGTTACATCCGCCATGGTCAAGCCGGTTCCTCCGCGCTAGATCGTGCTGCATGTGCGAGCGGGGGCAACCTGCCGGACGATCCGAAAAGCTCAGGGACTGCAATATGACCAAGTGGGTGTACGGCTTCGGCGGAGGCTCCGCCGACGGCGACGCGTCGATGAAGAACCTTCTCGGGGGCAAGGGCGCCAATCTGGCGGAAATGTCTTCGCTGGGTCTGCCGGTCCCGCCGGGCTTCACCGTCACCACCGAGGTCTGCACCCACTATTACGCCAACGGCGAGACCTATCCCGCCGATCTCGAAGCCCAGGTGAAGGCCGCGCTGGATCAGGTCGAGGGCATCGTCGGCAAGACGTTCGGCGATGTGAACAACCCGCTGCTGGTCTCGGTCCGCTCGGGCGCGCGGGCCTCGATGCCGGGCATGATGGACACCGTCCTGAACCTGGGTCTGAACGACCAGACGGTCGAGGGTCTGGCCACACTGTCGGGCGACCGCCGCTTTGCGTTCGACAGCTATCGCCGTTTCATCACCATGTATTCGAACGTGGTGCTGGGCCTCAGCCACGACGATTTCGAAGAGGTGCTGGACCAGCACAAGGACCGGCTGGGCGTCACCGTCGACACCGACCTGAAGGCCGAGGACTGGCAGAAGGTGGTCGCCGACTACAAGGCCGTGGTCGAGCGTGAGCTGGGCCATCCCTTCCCGCAGGATCCCAAGGACCAGCTGTGGGGCGCCGTGGGCGCCGTCTTCGCCAGCTGGATGAACGACCGGGCCAAATTCTATCGCCGCATGCACGACATCCCCGAGAGCTGGGGTACGGCCGTCAGCGTCCAGTCGATGGTGTTCGGCAACATGGGCGAGACCTCGGCCACCGGCGTGGCCTTCACCCGCAACCCTTCGACTGGCGAGGCGCGCCTGTACGGCGAGTTCCTGATCAACGCCCAGGGCGAGGACGTGGTCGCGGGCATCCGTACGCCGCAGTCCCTGACCAAGATCGGCCGCGAGGAGATGGGCGAGACCGCTCCCTCAATGGAAGAGGCCATGCCCGAGGTGTTCGGTCAGTTCGTCACGGTGGTGAACACCCTGGAGAGCCATTACCGCGACATGCAGGACATCGAGTTCACGGTCGAACAGGGCCGGCTCTGGATGCTGCAGACCCGCAACGGCAAGCGCACGGCCAAGTCGGCGCTGAAGATCGCCGTGGACCTGGCGGCCGAGGGCGTGATCACCCAGGAGGAGGCCATCAGCCGGGTCGAGCCGTCGGCGCTGGACCAGCTGCTTCACCCGACGCTGGACCCCGATGCCGCCCGCACCGTGGTCGCCGCCGGCCTGCCGGCCTCGCCCGGCGCGGCGACGGGCAAGATCGTCTTCGACGCCGACGAGGCCGAACGCATGTCCGGCCTGGGCGAGGCGGTCATCCTGGTGCGCGAGGAAACCAGCCCTGAGGACATTCACGGCATGCATGCGGCGCGCGGCATCGTTACGGCCCGCGGCGGCATGACCAGCCACGCCGCCGTCGTGGCGCGCGGCATGGGGCGGGCCTGCGTCTCCGGCGCCGGCGAGATTCACATCGACGAGGCCAAGGGCACCTTCACCGCGCGCGGCCGCACCTTCAAGACCGGCGAGATCATCACCATCGACGGCTCGAAGGGCGAGGTGCTGGACGGCGCCGTGCCGATGATCGAGCCCGAACTGACCGGCGACTTCCAGACCCTGATGGCCTGGGCCGACAAGGTGCGCCGCCTGAAGGTGCGCGCCAACGCCGAGACGCCGCTGGACGCCAAGACCGCGCGCGGTTTCGGCGCCGAGGGCATCGGCCTGTGCCGCACCGAGCACATGTTCTTCGACGACACCCGGATCGCCGCCGTGCGCGAAATGATCCTGGCCGACGACGAGGCCGGGCGCCGCACGGCCCTGGCCAAGATCGCGCCGTTCCAGAAGTCGGACTTCGTCGAACTGTTCGAGATCATGGCCGGCCTGCCGGTCACGGTGCGCCTGCTGGACCCGCCGCTGCACGAGTTCATTCCCCATACCGAGGAAGACATTGACGCCCTGGCCGCCTCTTCGGGCATCGACGCCGACAAGCTGAAGCGTCGCGCCAAGGAGCTGCACGAGACCAACCCCATGCTGGGCCACCGCGGCTGCCGCCTGGGCGTCGCCTATCCCGAAATTTACGAGATGCAGGTCCGCGCCATCATCGAGGCGGCGCTGGAGGTTCAGAAGACGTCGGGTCAGGCCCCGCTGCCGGAGATCATGCACCCGCTGGTCGCCCTGGGTCTGGAAATGAAGTTCCTGCGCGAACTGACCGACCGCACCGCCAAGGCCGTGTTCGAGGAAACGGGCGAGAGCATCGACTATCTGGTCGGCACCATGATCGAACTGCCGCGCGCCGCCATCCGCGCGGGGGATTTGGCCGAATACGCCCAGTTCTTCAGCTTCGGCACCAATGACCTGACCCAGACGACCTTCGGCATCAGCCGCGACGACTCGGGGCGGTTCCTGCAGGCCTATCTGGACAAGGGCATCTTCGAGACCGATCCGTTCGTGCGTCTGGATCAGGACGGCGTCGGCGGTCTGATCGAGATCGCGGCCGAGCGGGGACGCGCGGTGCGGCCCGAGGTCAAGCTGGGCATCTGCGGCGAACATGGCGGGGATCCGTCGTCGATCGCCTTCTGCGAGAAGGCCGGTCTGGATTACGTCTCCTGCTCGCCCTACCGCGTGCCCATCGCGCGGTTGGCGGCGGCGCAGGCGGCGCTGAACGTGGAACGCGAAAAGGACCGCTAGGCCTTCTGCACAGCAGGATCATGAAAAGGGCGGCCTCTACAGAGGCCGCCCTTTTTCTTTGTCACAAAACCGCCAACCTTGGCGGAACGACGTATGTGTCCCTGCGTCCACAGGCATTCGTAGTGTTTCGCAGCCTCTGGAACAGATGAAGCCCTGACCTATTTAAGCTGTCGCTGGATGGGGCTGATGATCGGTTTGGTCATCACATCTAGGAGTTAATAAGAAACAATGCGTAACATTCTTCTCGCCGCCGTCGCCGTTTCCGCAATCGCTGCTCCAGCCTTTGCTCAAACCAATCCCGAGCCGCGCGGTTACGGCTCGCTGGGCTACACTCATCTTGAAGGCGACGCTGCAACGACGGGCGCCGTTACGGGTCGTCTGGGCGTAAACCTGAACCGTTACATCGCCGTCGAGACTGAAGCCTCGGTCGGTGTGAAGGACGACGACTTCACCGCTGCGGGCGTCGATGGCTCGATCAAGCATGAGTGGGACGCCGCCGGTTATGTGGTCGGCAAATATCCGGTGGGCGACAAGCTGGAGCTGTTTGCGCGCGGCGGCTACGGCCACACCGAGCTGAAGCAGGAGTTCCCGGGCGCCAACACCGACGTGGGCGGCGACAGCTGGAACTACGGCGCCGGCGCCAACTACTACCTGGATGGCGTGAACGGTGTGCGGGCCGACTGGACGCGTCGCGACTACCGTGACGATGCGGGCGAGGCCGACGCCTATTCGGTCAGCTACATCCGTCGCTTCTGATCTTTAGGGTCAGCTAGAACGACGAAGGCGCGCTCCGTAAGGGGCGCGCCTTTCGCGTTCAGGACAATGATGTCAGGCGAAGTCGCCCGCGAGGGCCCAGCGCTGCGAGCCTTCGCCGAACGGACGCACGAACCAGTCGCGGTACTGTTCGAAGGTCTCGATGATCTTCTGGCGCAGATCGGGCGGATTCACCGCCTCGCCGCGCTGACGTTTCATCGCCGCGACGCAATCGACCACCATATTCTGGTGGGCCGAACCGCCCATGCTCTTCAGCACGGCGGCGATATCCTTGGCCAAGCTTTCCAGCACCTGCTTCGGTGTCATGTGAGCCATCTGGGAGATCCCCTGTTCTCGACAATCGAATGCGTTGCAAAATACTGTGACAGTTTCAAGCGTGACGGCGCAAGAATCATCATGGATGGGAATTAACCTGACATAACGCGGGTCACGCGCTTTGGTTCTCTTAAGGGAGAAACCATGAAGAATTTCGATCCGGCGGTCGCCACGGCCCAGTGGCTCGCGACCCTGTCGCCTCAAGAGACGGCCCGCGCCGTCGCCTATACCCACGGATCGCACTGGCTGATCCTGTGGAGTTTCCTGGTTTCGGCCCTGGTCGCCTGGATCATCGTGCGCACCGGCCTACTGGTCGCCATTCGCAGCCGGATCGAGCGCCGCCGTCGCCGGCCGCTGATGGCCAGTTTCGCCGTCGCCCTGGTCTATTCGGTCATGAGCTGGGTTCTGACCCTGCCGTGGTCGATCTATGAAAGCTGGTATCGCGAGAAACAGTATGGCCTGAGCAGCCAGGCCCTGGGCGGCTGGCTGGGCGAGGCGGCGATCGGGGCGGCCATCTCGGTCGTCGTGACCGCGCTGCTGCTGGTCGCCATCTACGCCCTGATCCGGCGCGCGCGAAAGTTGTGGTGGGCCTGGGCGTCCGGGGTGACGGCGGCCTTCATCGTCATCGGCCTGGTGATCTCGCCCCTGGTGATCGAGCCGATCTTCAACACCTATACGCCTGCGCCGAACGGCCCGGTGCGCGACGCCGTCGTGGCGCTGGCCAAACAGACCGGCACGCCGTCGGACAAGATCTTCATCTACGACGGCTCCAAACAGTCCGACCGCTACACCGCCAACGTCTCGGGCCTGTTCGGCACGGCGCGCGTGGCGATGAGCGACACTATGTTCAAACAGAACGCGGACCTGGCCGAGGTGCGCGGCGTCGTCGGCCATGAAATGGGCCACTATGTTCACGCCCATGTCCTTTGGATGGTCGGGGTGTTGGTGCTTCTGTCGGCCCTGGCCTTCTGGCTGACGGATCGGCTTTATCCGCTGGCGCATCGCCTGCTGAGGGCAGATCGGGTGGGCGACATCGCCGATCCCGCCGGCCTGCCGGTGCTGGCCCTGGTCCTGGCCTTCCTGGGCGTGCTCGCCACCCCGGTTTTCGCCACGATGACGCGGACGATGGAGGAAGACGCCGACCAGTTCTCGCTGGTCCACGCCAATGAACCCGACGGCCTGGCCAAGGCCCTGATCAAGACCGCCGAATACCGCGCCCCGTCGCCCTCGGCGGTCGAGGAGTTCCTGTTCTACGATCACCCCAGCGTCGAGAACCGCGTCCGTCGGGCGATGGAATGGAAGGCGACGCATTCGCCGGGGCAACCGCCCAGGCCGTGAGGCATTGAAGGCTCCGCCATCCAGCGGAGCTTTTTTCTGATGATCGACCTCTATCGCAGCTTCGGCCTGGGCATCCCGGCGCTGATGGACATTGCGCCCCTGATCGCGCGGGTCGTGGTCGGGGGGATGTTCTTCCTGTCCGGCTTCTACAAGCTGTTCACCCCGGCCCAGGCCGAGAAGATGCAGAAGACGATGGTCGAGGCCGGCATCGCCGCGCCACGCCAGACCGCCCGGTTCGTCTCGGTGTGCGAGTTCGCCTTCGGCGCCCTGCTGATCATGGGCCTGTTCACCAGCCTGGCGGCGCTGGTGCTGCTGATCATTAGCCTGGTCGCCCTGGTGACGGTGGCGTCAAAATCGGTCGAGGGGACCAGCTTCGGCTATCGCCTCTCCAGCTATTTCGACCTGCCGGAGACCCTGCTGATGGTGATCCTGATCTGGCTGATCGCCAATGGGCCGGGGCTGTGGAGCCTGGACTTCGTCCTGTTCCTGCCCCGGCTCTAGGAGTTAGGCGCGCTTTCTGACGAAGACCGTCCCGGCGGAATAGCCGGCGCCGAAACTGCAGATTAGGCCCGTGTCGCCCGCCTCGAACCCGTCGTTGTGCAGGTGGAAGGCGATGATCGAGCCCGCCGAGGAGGTATTGGCGTAGTCGTCCAGGATGATGACGTTTTCGTCCGCCGAGGGCTCGCGGCCCAGCACCTTCTTGCCGATCATGGTATTCATGTTGATGTTGGCCTGGTGCAGCCACAGCCGCTTCAGCGCGTGCGGATCGAGGCCCAGTTCGCCGGCGTGATCCACGATCATGTCCGACACCATCGGCACCACGTCGCGGAAGACCTTGCGGCCCTGCTGGATGAACAGCTTGTCGTTCTGGACGCTGTCGTCGGCGGCCGGCGTGTCCAGATGCGCGGTGTCGCGCGCATTGCGGTTCAGGAAGCCGAAGTTGTTGCGGATATTGTTCGAGAAGGTGGTCTTCAGCCGTGTGCCCAATACGTCCCAGCCGCCCGGTCCCGCCGTCTCTGACGATTCCACGATCACCGCCGTCGCCACGTCGCCGAAGATGAAATGGCTGTCGCGGTCGGTGAAGTTCAGGTGGGCCGAACAGACCTCGGGGTTGACCATCAGCACCGCCTTGACCGAGCCGCCAGCGATGAAGTCCGTCGCCGTCTTGATGCCGAAGGTCGCCGAGCTGCACGCCACGTTCATGTCGAAGGCGAAACCCTCGATCCCCAGAGCCTGCTGCACCTCGATGGCCATGGCGGGATAGGCGCGCTGCATGTTGGAGGCGGCGCACAGGACGGCGCCGATCTCGCTGACCGGCTTGCCCCAGGCCTCGATCGCCTGGCGGGCGGCCTTGACCGCCATTTCGGCCAGGATGGAAATCTCGTCGTTGGAGCGTTCGGCCAGGTTCGGGGCCATCCGCTCGGGGTCGATGATCCCGGCCTTGTCCAGCACGAACCGGCTCTTGATGCCCGACGCTTTTTCGATGAACTCGGGCGAGGAATGGGCCTTGGCCTCCAGTTCGCCGGCCTCGATCTGGGCGGCGTGGCGGGCGTTCCAGCCGTCGGCCCAGGCGTTGTAGCTGTCGACCAGCTCGGCGTTGGAGACCGACTGTTCGGGGGTGAAGAGGCCGGTGGCGGCGATCACTGCATTCGACACTTTGTGGTTCCTATCGCTCGACGCGCGGCGTCTCGCTGCTTGAGGATGTCTTGGTCTGCTTGAGGACAGTCCGTTTCCTATCAGAACGCGTCAATAGGACGGCGGCGGCCTGCGGTCGAGACTGGCGATTATGCCCGCGGCCCAGCGCTGGATCTGACCGCGCGGCGCCTTGGGCGTGGGCTGGTCGCGCGCCGCGATCAGGGCCTGGACTAGGTCTTCCGCCTCGCAGGGCCAGCCCGACGGCGTGACATAGATCGGATAATGGATCAGGGCCGCCAGGATCAGATGATCCACGGTCGCCCGGCGGGTGCGGCGCGCGAAAGTCAGCCGGTCGTCGGTCAGTCCCCATCCGGCATAGAAGGGCCGCCCATAGACCGACACGGCCTTGCCCCGCATCAGGGCCTCGAACCCGGTCAGGGAGGTCAGGGTCGCCACGCGTCGGCAGGCGTTCAGGCAGTCGACGATGTCCAGCCCGTCGGCGCTGGCGTCCACCGAGGCCATGGCCGAGGCGTCCAACTTACCGGGTCGATTGCCCGCCAGGACGTCGGGATGGTTGCGATAGACCAGGAAGGCGTCGGGATAGTCCGCCCGCGCGGCCTCGACCAGGGCGGAGTTGGTGGCCAGCTCAGGCTCGCAACCCAGCAGGATCGACTTGTCGTTCTCGACCTGGCCAACGACCAGCAGGATGTCGCGGTCGGCGGGCCAATCCGCCGGCGCCTGGCCTTTCAGATTGTATTTCGACAGGCCGGCCTGGACGATGCGCGCGCCCAGCGCTGCGGCGCGCGCCAGCTGCTGGGGTGTCGCGTCCGTCGTCTCGATCAGGGTCTCCAGCCGCGACGGGCGCGACGGGTCGTAATAGACGCCCTGATCGTCCAGGGCGACCGACAGAGCGCCCACGAAGTCCGACCCCAGGCCGCGCGAGCGGATGAAGCCATCCTCCATCCGCACGGTCAGGCCGGCGAATGCGGCCGCCGCCTGACGCGTCGCCTCACTCTCCTTGCCCGCCCACCAGATCAGCCGGCCGTTCGTGGCGGTCGCATGGGCGGCGGCGCGCGACGGCGACATGAAATACCGCATCGTCGCCTTGGGCGAGTTCAGCAGGCGGCGCACCGGCGGACGCTTGGCGGGCGCAAACCCCACCGCCGACCACGAGCCCGCCAGACGGTCGGCCCGGTCGCGCAGCGCGATCAACCGCTCCAGCGCCTGTTCCGCCTCACATCGCTCGCCCGTCACCGGATCGACATAGCGGCTGTAGGCGATCAGGGCGGCGGCGGCGACCTGTTCGATGGAGCGGACAACCCCACGCCGTCCGGTCTGAACCGCATCGGTCGTCAAGCCCCAGCCGGAATAGAAGGGCGCCCCGAAACACCGCACCGGCAGGCCGCGCAACAGGGCCTCGAACCCCAGCGCCGAGGTGACGCAGTAGACCGCATCGACCGCCGCCAGGAGGTCGGCGGGCCGCACGTCCGTGTCCACCAGGGTGACGCCGGCCAGATCCGTCACGCAGCCGCGCTTCTTGCCCGCCGCCACCGCCGGATGGCGTTTGACGATCAGCTGGGCGTCCGGTTCGTCGCGGCGGGCGGCGGCGATCATCTCGTCGAAACTCTGCGCCGTCGCCAGGCCATGGGCGATGGAGGCGTCGCCGAACGTCTGGTCCACGATCAGCACGCGGCGGCCGGGCTTCAACAGGCCCGGATCCAGTGACCCGCCCATATTGGTCTTGGACACGCCTGACGCGACGATCCGGTCGATCAGCCCCCGCGCTCGGGCGGTCATGGCCGCGTCGCACCAGTCGTCGGCCGTCTGGATCAAATGCTCCAGACGGCTGGGCCGCGTCGCATCATAATAGACGCCCAGATCGTCGACGATCAGGCTGAGGCTGGTCGCCCCCGCCTCGCCGATCCCGACCGACCGCAGGAAGCCGTCCTCCAGCGCCACATAGGGCCGCCCGTTCTTCTGCGCCCAGCGCCGCCCCGCCGCCGCCGTCTGCTTCATCCCCCAGCCCAGCACCGCCTGCACCTCGTCCCCCGGCACGCGACGCAGGTCGTAGTCGGGTAGGAAGACGTCGAGAAAGGGCACCTTCAGCACGCCGGGCGCACAGACCCAGGCCGGAATTTTCGAAGGCGTGTCGGCAGGTAGGGTCAAGGCGGGTCCGCTGAGTTTCGACGCGAGGTTTAAGGCGGTTGCAGGAATGCGGCTAGGCCCCACACCCGTCTCCTCCCCATTTCATGGGGAGGTGGCGCGGCGCGCCTTCGCGCCGTGACGGAGTGGTTCTGCGACGCATCACCGCCTCCTGTGGGACTTTCAAGAACCCCTCCACCGCTTCGCGGTCCCCCTCCCCACGATGTGGGGAGGAGACGGGCGGTCAGCCTTGCGCCCGCGCCAGCAGCGCCTTCGCCTGCTCCAGATGCAGCCGCTCGACCATGGCCCCGTCCACGCGGATGGCACCCTGGTTCCCGGCCTCCGGCTGCGCAAAGGCCGCGACCACCGCGCGGGCCTGGACGATCTCGGCGTCCGACGGCGAGAAGGCGGCCTTGGCGGCGGCGATCTGGGACGGGTGGATCAGGCTCTTGCCGTCGAACCCGTACAGCCGTCCCTGCGCCGCCTCGGCCGCCAGTCCGTCCGCATCGTCGATCCGGTTGAACACCCCGTCGATGGCCAGCAAGCCATTGGCCCGCGCGGCGGCGACCAGCATCGCCAGCCACGGCTTGAACGGCTCGCGATCCGCAGACGCCCCGGTTCCCAGCGCCCCCGTTCCCAGAGCCTTGCCCAGGTCGTTGACCCCCAGCATCAGCCCATCCAGCGCCCCGTCTGCGGATGCAATGTCGGCCAGCGTCATCAGGGCGCGCGGCGTCTCGATCATGGCCCACAGGGCGCACCCCTTGCCCAGGCCGGCGGACAGGGCGTGGACCGCCTCGGGCGTCTCCACCTTGGGCGCGACGACCAGCGTGGCCCCCGCCGCCTTCATCGCCGCCAGATCGTCCGGCCCCCAGTCCGTGTCCAAGCCATTGATCCGCACCCCCAGACGCGGCCCGAACCCGCCGCCGCGAACAGCCTCGACGGCGGCGGCGCGTGCGGCGGCCTTCGCCTCAGGCGCCACCGCGTCTTCCAGATCCAGCACGGCGACATCGCAATCCAGCGTCCGCGCCTTCTCGATCGCCCGCGCATTGGAGGCGGGCAGATAAAGGACGCTGCGGACCCGGTCGCTCCGCATCAGACGCGGCCCGTTACGGGCACCAGGGCGCCGGTCATGGCGCGGCTCTCGGGCGAAACCAGGAACAGGATCACCGCCGCCAGATCGGCCGGCGCGACCCAGGTCGCCGGATCGGCGTCGGGCATGTCCTTGCGGTTGGCGGGGGTGTCGATGATGGAGGGCAGGACGGCGTTGACGGTGACGCGGGTGGTCTTCAACTCTTCCGCCAGCGCCTGGGTCAGGGCGTGGACCCCGGCCTTGGCCGCCCCATAGGGCCCCATTCCGGCCTCGGCCTTTAGGGCGGCGGCCGATCCGACATTGACGATCCGTCCCTCGGGCGAGGCCGACAGCGCCGACAGCGCCGACCGGCTGGCGTTGACGGCGGTCGTGACGTTCAGGGCGTGCATCCGGTCCCAGGCCGGTTCGGCGTCGTCGGTCGTCTGCCAGACGAAGCCGCCGGCGATGTTCAACAGGGCGTCCAGCCGCCCGAACCGCGCTATGACCGCATCGATCGCGTCCTGCGCCTGGCCCGCGTCCGTCAGATCGACCCCGCCGACCTCCAGCACGCCCTGCGGCACGGGATGCCCCGCCGCATGATCGATGACCGCGACCTGCCAGCCGGCCTTCAACGCCGCCTCCAGCACCGCGCGGCCCAGGACGCCATGCCCGCCCGTGATTGCGACTGTCCGCTGTGTCATCCGATCCTCCATGTCGCCGGGGACCATAGAGCCGGCCGTCCTGCGATCAACCTGCCGCGAACACCCGCGCCATCAACCGCTCCAGCGCAACCTGATCCTCGGTGTCGAAGGCGGCCGGCGTCGTCGCATCCACGTCCAGCACCGCGATCAGCGCGCCAGACGCGTCCAGCACCGGCACCACGATCTCGCTGGCCGAGCGGCTGTCACAGGCGATGTGGCCGGGAAAGGCGTGCACGTCCTCGACCAGCTGCGTCTGCCGCGTCGCCGCCGCCGTCCCGCACACCCCGCGCCCGAACGCGATCCGCAGACACCCCAGCGTCCCCTGATACGGCCCGACCACCAACTCATCTTCCTTGTCCGGCGCCACGACATAGAAGCCGGTCCAGAAATAATGCGCGAACGCATCCGCCAGCATCGACGCCACCGTCGCCATCCGCGCCGTCACATTCGGCTCGCCGTCCAGCACGGCCAGGATCTCCGCCTCGACCTCCAGATAGCGCGCGGCCTTGTCCGAGGGACGATCGGTGCGAGCGACATAGGCCATGGGGGAACTCCGAGAGGGAACAGGCTGGCGATATAGGAGGGGGCTGGAAGGAAGGGGAGGGGGTAATAGGGATCATTCATAGGATCGCCGTACCTGCTTACGATGGAACACTTCGCCCGAACGTCCAGATATCGTTTCGAAAGGCAGATCGAAGCTAAGTTCGATGGGAAAGGAGCTGTATGGTCTGTTCCGTCTTAAACTCCGAATTAACCAGTCCGCCAGCAAACTGAGCGTGTGTAGATACGCGTCTTAATAGTCCCGGCTGTTTCCATAGGAGAGACCCATGGCCGCTAGACTTCAGATGATCGGTGCTGCCTTCAACGCCTGCCGCCACGTTACCGAGGGCGACGATATGGATCATATCGAACGACTCGAACAGTTGATCCTCAAACACAAACCTCTCGGCGCCGAGGATGCCAGCATCGTCCTGTTCACCGCTTTGGGCAACCTCCGCAACGGAGGGCGACCCGACGAGCTGGACGTCCACGCTGTCGAGCGCGTGATCGAATGGATCGAGCAGCAGTCGACACCGGCGCTTCAAGCCACGGGCTGACGATGTCGGTCGTGATCCTGGACGATCGCGCTTTTAGCCGGATCGCATCTTATGCGAGGGTTCATCCCGAGGTCCTCCAGTCACACTCGTCCCCGGAAGCCTTTACGCAGGCGATTTATCGCGCCAACGTCGAGGCCTTTCGGCGGCGATACCCGCAGTATAAAGACGCGCGTCCTCCGATTTGCGTCCAGTGGACCGACGAGGTTGATCCTGGCCACGTCATCAAAGCGATCGGGAGCTGGCGGTACAATGTCGCCCTGCCGGACGACCACCCTGTTGATCGCAGCATCGAGGCGATAGTCCAGCACATCGCGCAAACTCGGAAGCCGCTGGACCCTGCTCAATCATGAGGCTGGCTTCTCTTGGGATGACGCGCCTGGAGACGTCCGTGTCAGACGAATATCCCGGCGACCAAGATCTTGGTGACGTGCGCGTTTTCCTGACGCGGCTTGCCGCGTAAGTGGCAAGCACAACTGGCAACCATGGCGAGTAACGAGTCGTTATCTAGGCGTGTGGTACTATCTTGACGTGTGAGGAGCGCGTCAAATGGAACGTTCAATCCGTCGCCGTCCCGACCGCCAGGGCGCAGCCGCTGTCGAGTTCGCCCTCGTCGGTCCGCTGTTCATCGGCATTCTGATCGCCATCGTCGTCTATGGGTTCTGGTTCCTGAGCGCACAGTCCGTTCAATCACTGGCCGCAGAGGGCGCCCGCGCGGGGATCGCCGGCCTGGACGCAGCCGAGCAGACACGACTGAGCCAAGCCGTGGTGATGGCCCGAGGCCGCGACATGGGACTTCAGCCTGATCGGCTCTCCTCGCAGGTGCAGACCGATCACTCATCCTTGCGCGTCGTGGTCGCCTACGATCTCAGCGACCATCCGATCCTGCTCATCGGCGGGTTCCTGCCGCAGCCCCCCAAGACGATCGCGCGCTCGGCGGCGATCCAGATCGGGGATCAGTAGGATGATGCTGCGTCAGTTGTGGCCCGATCGCGACGGCGGCGTCGCTGTGATCAGCGCGGTTGGCGCGGCCCTGGCCTGTGTCGCGGCGGCGGTCGCCGTCGACCTCGGAGCCCTGGCGCTCCATGCCCGCAAGGTTCAGGGCGCTGCGGATCTCGCGGCCTTGGCCGCCGCCGGGCGACTGGACGGCGCCGACGCGGCCGCCCGAACGACGGTCGCGCTCAATCTCACGAACGTCCGCGTCATCGGGACTGAGACAGGCCGGTATGTGCCGGATCCGGCACGAACACCGACGGACCGCTTCGAAGCCGGCGCATCCGAGGTCGATGCGGCGCGCGTGACCGTCACCGCCAAGGCGCCGGTCTATTTTAGCCGCTGGCTCCTCGGCCGCGACGAGGTGCTGGTCACCCGCAAGGCGACGGCCGCTGCGCCGCAGACGCCGAAGGCGATGATCAGCCTCGGCTCGCGACTGGCCCGGCTGGATGGAGGCGTCGCCAATCAGGTGCTGAGCGGTCTGCTGGGCAGCCAGGTGTCATTGAGCGTGATGGATTACCGCGCCTTGGCGGATCTGGACGTCAATTTGCTTCAGTTCTCGGACGCCCTGGCCACCAAGGCAGGCGTGGCCGTTGGCGACTATGATCGCCTTCTGGCGACGGAAGTGGACGCCGGAGACGCGCTCGGCGTGGTGAAGGCGCTGGCGGGCGGACGCGACGGCGGCGCCCTGGGACAGTTGACCGCGGCGGCCGCCGGCGTGGACCTCAAGGTCGATCGCCTGATCGGCGCCGAGGTCGATGCCCGGCAGGGCTTGCGGGAAGGCCTGGACGCCGAGGTCAGCGCTTTGGATCTGGTCATGGCGATCGCAGAAATCGCGGGCGGCGACCGACAGATCGATCTCAAGCTCGGCGCCCAGGCCGGCATCGCGGATCTCAAGGCGACGCTGGCGATCGGCGAGCGGCCGAACACCTCGCCCTGGATCGCCGCAACTGCGCAAGGCGACCCCGTCCTGCGCACGGCTCAGGCGCGGCTCTACCTGCGTGCACGAACGGCGCAGTCACTATCAGGCCTGGCCCAGATCAATCTGCCGATCCTGATCGAGCTGGCACCCGCTGAAGCTCGGCTCGAACGGCTGAGTTGCGCGCCGTCGCGCGCCGTGCGCGTCGCGGCGAGGCCGGGACTGGCGCGCGCCATGGTAGGCGCGGTCGACGAAACCCGTCTGGACGATTTTAAGGCGCCCATCGCGCCGGTCAAGGCGACCCTCGCGGCCGTGCTGGGTATCTTGACGGTGAAGGGCAAGGCGGATGTCGAGATTGCGGATGTTGCGCCCCAGTCCGTCGTCTTCAACGCCGAAGACATCGCCGCACGCCGGATCAAGACCGTGAAGAGCCGGAACCTGACGACGGGCCTTGTGACCAGCCTCCTGCAGCGCCTTGAGCTCGACGTCATCGGCCTGCCCCTTGGCGGCATCGCATCGGCCGTCGGCCACCTCCTCGCGCCATTGGGGCCGGTTCTGGACAGCGCAATCTCGCCCATCCTCGACGTCCTGGGCCTTAAACTGGGAGAGGCCGATGTCGCGGTTCTCGGTCTCTCCTGCCCGGACACCGGCAGAGCGCCGCCACGTCTCGTGGGCTAGGCTGCTGGAAGGTCTGACGTTGCGAGCTGCCGGGCCATGGCCAGGATAAGCTTGCGTGCGCCGGCAGGGAGGTCCGACTCTAGCGTGATCAGTTCGTTGGCCCAAGGCGTGACGGTTTTTCAGGGATCGGTTGAGCCACTTTGGGATGGCCCGACAGGGATTGGTAGGCCCGGAGGGACTCGAACCCCCAACCAGACCGTTATGAGCGGTCGGCTCTAACCATTGAGCTACAGGCCCCCAAGGCGCGCCTCGGCGGAAGGGGTCTCGCCTAGCAGGCGCGGGCGCGGCTTGCCAAGCGGGGGCGGGCAAGAAGGCGATCTTTCGGCGATTTCACGAAGATGAACGGAAACTGCCAGGGCGCACGGGCGTTCGTTCAGGCGAGAACGGCCAAGGTCGTTGCAACGGATCGGCGAAGGCGCCGTCCTGGATCGCTTACGGAGAAGACCGCATGACCCGCACCCTGGCCGCCGCCCCCCTGAAGACCGTGTCGCTGAAGACCATCGCCCTGGGCGGCGCGGTCGCCGCCGCCGCCTTCCTGGCCGCCGCAACGCCGCGCGCCATGGCCCAAACAGCCGAACCCTCGATGGGAGCCATGCACATGATGCAACCCGCGCCGTCGCTGAACCTGTCGGCCTATGGCGAGGTCAAGGCCGCGCCCGACATGGCCACCATCACCTTCGGTGTCCAGACCGAGGCCGTGACCGCTCAGGAAGCCATGCGCGACAACGCCACGCAGATGACGCGGGTCGTCGCCGCCCTGCGCCGCGCCGGCATCGCCGAGCGCGACATCCAGACCTCGGGCCTGAACCTGTCGGCGCAATACGATTACGTTCAGAACGAACCGCCCAAGCTGCGCGGCTATCAGGCGGTCAACCGCGTGACGGTGGTGATCAACGACCTGACCAAGGTCGGCACGACGGCTGACGCCGTGGTCGCCGCCGGCGTCAACCAGATCGACGGCATCAGCTTCGGCCTGAAGGATCCGACGGTGGCCGAGAACCAGGCCCGCCAGCTGGCCGTGCGCAACCTGCAGGCCAAGGCGCAGCTGTACGCCCAGTCGCTGAACGTCCAGCTGTCGGGCATCCGCAACCTGACCGAAGGCGGCGGCTATACGCCCCAGCCGCCGATGCCGATGTTCGCCGCGCGCGCCATGTCGATGGATCGCGCCGAAAGCACCCCGGTCGCCGCCGGCGAACTGACGGTGCGGATCGACATCACCGGCGTCTACGACATCGCCCGGTGATCTGATCGGCCCAAACGAAGAAAGGCCCGCCGGCGACGGCGGGCCTTTTTGCTGGTCACTGGGACGTTGAGAGCCCCTCCACCGCTGCGCGGTCCCCCTCCCCACGAGGTGGGGAGGAGAGGGCTTCAGCCGGCGTGTTTGATCTCGTTAGCGTCGTCCAGCAGGACCACGTTGGGGTTCCACTGGCGGGCTTCTTCTTGGGGCATCTGGCCATAGGTGACCACGATGACCTTGTCGTTCTTCTGGACCAGGCGGGCGGCGGCGCCGTTGACGCCGATTACGCGCGAGCCGCGCGGGGCCTCGATGGCGTAGGTTGTGAAGCGCGCGCCGTTGGTGATGTTCAGCACATCGACCTGTTCGTGCGGATAGATGCCCGCCGCGTCCAGCAGGTCCATGTCGATGGCGATCGATCCCTCATAGTCGAGATCGGCCTGGGTCACCGTCGCACGGTGCAGCTTGGACTTCATCAGGGTGACCAGCATGGCGCGGTCTCCAAATATACGCGGGGCGCAGGCCCTCGCTCTCAGGCGGCTCATATAGGGATTTTCGAGGCCCGCATCAATCGGGGCGCCGCGCCGCAGCAAACGGTTTGCGTATGCGAACGCTAGCGCCCGTCGGATATTGCGCGACCTTCATTTGACGACGGCCCGCGTCCCCCTATGCTGGCGCGGCCATTTCCGGCCTGCGAGCGCGTTTCCCAATCCGATGAAGCAATTCTTCCTGACGGTCCTTGGTGTCTTCACCGGGTTGATCCTCTTCCTCGTCGTCATTCCCGTGGTGCTGCTGACCGTCGTCGTCGCCTCCTCGTCCAAGCCGACGACGCCGGCGAACACGGTGCTGGAACTGGACCTGCGCGAGGGGATCAGCGACCAGCCGTCATCCAATCCGTTCGCCGCCTTCGGCGGTTCGGGCCTGGCCCTGACCCAGGTCGTGGACGGCCTGCATCAGGCCCAGGGCGACAACAGCGTCAAGGCCCTGCTGATCCGCCTGCCGGAAAGCGGCATGACGCCCGCGACCGCCGACGAACTGCGCCAGGCCATCCACCGTTTCCGCAACTCGGGCAAGCCGGTCATCGCCCACAGCCAGGGCTTCGCGCCCGTCGGCGCAGTGATGTCCACCTATATGGTCGGGGCCTCGGCGTCGGAACTGTGGATGCAGAACACCGCCGGCTTCCAGGCCACGGGCTTCTCGGCCGACAGCCTGTTCTTGGGCCGCGCCTTCGAGAAATACGGCGTCAAACCCGACTTCGAACAGCGCTATGAGTATAAGAACGCCGTCAACGAATATACCCAGAGCGACTACACCGGCCCGCACCGCGAGGCCATGACGGCCTGGATGACATCCATCTACGACAGCGCCCTGGCCAACGCCGCCCGGGATCGCAAGACGACCGCTCCGGCGCTGAAGACGATTATCGAGGCCGGCCCCTATTCGGCGCCCCAGGCCCTGGCCAACCGACTGATCGACAAGGTCGGCCAGGTCGAGGAGGCCGAGGCCGCCATCAAGACCCGCGCGGGCAAGGGCGCCGAGATCGTCGAGTTCGGCAAATACGCCGACCAGAAGGGCGAACGCACCGGCTCGGGCAAGAACGCCATCGCCATCGTCGGCGGGGAGGGGGCCATCGTCACCGGTCGCGGCGGCGGCGGCAGCTTTGGCGGCGGATCATCCATCCACTCCGACGACACGGCCGAGTCCATCTACGACGCCATCGAGGACAAGAGCGTCAAGGCCATCGTCTTCCGCGTCTCCTCGCCCGGCGGTTCGCCGGAAGCCTCGGAACAGATCCTGGCCGCCGTGCGCGCGGCGCGGGCGGCGGGCAAGCCGGTGGTGGTCTCCATGGGCGCCTACGCCGCCTCGGGCGGTTACTGGGTCAGTTCGGAGGCCGACTGGATCGTGGCCCAGCCATCGACCCTGACCGGCTCGATCGGCGTGTTCGGCGGCAAGTTCGTGCTGGCCGATGCGCTGGGCCGGTTCGGCGTCGACATGCGCGAGCTGACGGTGGGCGGCCAGTACGCCGACGCCTTCTCGCCGACGCAGGCGTTCACCCCGGAGCAGCGCGCGGCCTTCGCCGGCTCGATGGACCGAATCTACGACGACTTCATCGCCCGCGTGGCGACGGGCCGCAAACTATCGCCCGACCGCGTGCGCGAGATCGCCAAGGGCCGCGTCTGGACCGGGGCTCAGGCCCTGCCTCTGGGCCTGGTCGATCAGCTGGGCGGCGTCACCGAGGCGGTGAACAAGGCCCGTGAACTGGCGAAGATTCCGTCCAACGAACCCGTCCGCTTCAAGCATTTCCCCAAGCAGCAGTCGCCGTTCGAGGCCCTGTCGGAAATGTTCGGCGTCCAGACCGAGGCCGCCAAGGCCCTGGTCATGCTGGGCGGCGTCATGGCCGATCCCCAGGCCCAGGCCGTGATGCGCCGCGTCGAAAGCGACCGTATGCGCGGCGAGGGCGCGGTGGTGCTGGCTGACCAGCCGATCTTCTGAAGGACCGCGACACACGCGACCGTGCGTCGCGGTCCATTGACCGCAGGCCCCGATGGACCGACATTGCGCGTCAGGCGTTCCTCGGATCGCCTGAAAGGATGATCCATGTTCCAGCCTGAACGTCTCGCCACCATCGGTTTCGCCGCCCGCCGCCGTCCCAATGGGATCGTGGCCTCCGTGATGTGGGTCGCCGGCATGATCGCCGCCGTCTGCGCCATGGCCGTGGGTGCGGTGCTGGCCATCTTCACCGCCGCCGCCGTGGCGGTGATCGCCCTGTTCGCCGGAGTGCTGGTCTTCCTGGTCGGACTGGTCATGCGGACCCGCCGCAACATGACGCCGCGTCGCCGCAACGGCGATCCCGACCTGATCGAGGCGCACAAGGTGGACGGCGCCTGGGTCGCCTATGGCTGGGAACGCAACGGCCGCTGAACGGGCGCCCGCCATGACATCCTACATCGACGCGCCTTCGCCCAACTTCGACGCGCGCCGTGCGCCGCCCGACATGCTGGTGCTCCACTATACGGGCATGCAGACGGGCGAGGCCGCTCTGGCACGTCTGCGCGACCCGGAAGCCAAGGTCTCGGCCCACTATCTGGTCGAGGAAGACGGCCGCATCTTCCAACTGGTCCCCGAGGAACGGCGCGCCTGGCACGCCGGTCGCGGGGTCTGGCAGGGCGAGGACGACTGCAACGCCGCCTCCATCGGCATCGAGATCGTCAATCCCGGCCACGAATTCGGCTACCGCGCCTTTCCCGAGGCCCAGGTCGCGGCGGTCATCGCCCTGATCGACGATATCCGTAGCCGCTGGAGCATTCCCGACAACCGCATCATCGCCCATTCCGACCTGGCGCCGGACCGCAAGGAAGATCCCGGCGAACTCTTCCCTTGGAAGCGTCTGGCCGAGGCCGGCCATGGCCTGTGGTTCGAACCGGCCCCCGAACGGATCCAGGCCCTGGGCGGCCTGCTGCAAAAGGGCGATCAGGGCATCGGCGCCATGGTCCTGCGCGCCGGCCTGCACCGTCTGGGCTACGGGCTGAAACCCGGCGGCGACTATGACGCCGAGACCGAAACCGCCGTCCGCGCCTTCCAGCGCCACTGGCGTCCGGCCCGCATCGACGGCGTCGCCGACGGCGAAACCCGCGCCCGCCTGGTCGGCCTGCTCCAACTCGCCAGCGCCGAGAGCGTCACGGGCGTGCTGAACTAGAGGTCCGCGCGGTCCTGGAAGGGGCTGTAAATCCGCACGACGGAGACTCTTCGCGCAACCTCGTCCACTTCATAGAATATGCGGTGGCCCTCGACGAGCCTCTCGCGCATGCCGTAATCGCCGACAGGCCAGCGCAACGGCGAATCTTTCAAATCGAGCAGGGCTTTACTGATCTTGCTGTAGCGTGCCGATCCACGCGCGCCGCTTCCCGGTTGCAGCAGCCAGGCCTTGGCCTCCGAGATGTCTTGTTGAGCGCGCGTCGCGATCCTCAGGACATACCGACGCGCCATTCAGCGAGCGGCGGCCTCTGCTTCCGCAATTTCGCCTTCCAGCCAGCGGTCGGCTTCATCGCCTTCGATAAACCGGCCGGCAGCAATGTCAGCCAAACCTTCGTTCAAAAAGGCACGCATGCGCTCCAGCCGCGCATCGCGTTCGGCTGACGTTTCGTCGTCACGGGCGGGTTTTGAAACAGCGGAGGCCATGACGGGATCATATCGCAATCGGCGCGATCATGCATCGCCGATATTGACCCTCATCGCCTCAGGGCGCATCTAGCGCGCGCCAGACGGCTGGGCGGTCGCGGCGGACTTCGCGTCCGTCGAGGAAAGTCCGGGCTCCACGGTGAAAAGGCGGCGGATAACTTCCGCCCGGGGCGACCCGAGGGATAGCGCCACAGAAAGCAAACCTCCGGCCTTGCGAGGCCGGTAAGGGTGAAAGGGTGGGGTAAGAGCCCACCGCGTGCCTGGCAACAGGGACGGCATGGCAAGCCCCGCCTGGAGCAAGACCAAATAGGGACATCGCGCGGGGTTCGCCTCGCGGGGCTCACCGCCTCAGATGTCCGGGTAGGTCGCGAGAACCGGTCAGCAATGGTCGGTCCAGAGGAATGATCGTCGCCGATCCAGGCTTTAAGCCTCGGAGCGGAACAAAACCCGGCTTACAGGCCGTCTGGCATACTTTTTTACTGGGCCTATCGCGCTTCGCGCTGCTTGAGGCCGTTGGGTGGGGCTTCCCGCATCGCCGATGCGGCGGTGGTTTGCGCGTCGCCTTGGTCCGAGTTCGGATTATCCCCGCATTTCAGCGTTCTGGCGGCAGGCCCCCAGGTTTGCAGTCGTTAACCTATTGTCTGTTCAAGGAAGGTTAGAACGCTTCACAGCCTGTGAATACTTCATCTGTTCCGTGTATGTTCCTGCTGTTCGACCGTGCTTAAGTCGTCACACGTCAAAACATGGTTAAATCTTGGCTTCGATCCCATTGAGGCCCATCTGATCCCATGCTATCCCACAATCATGATTTGGGGCTGAGAGGCGGGCGCGGCGGGCGTTCGTCAGGGCATCTAGGGGCGGGCCGAAAGGTTCGATTGGCAGGGCGTGTTTCTCTCGACCTATGAGAAGCAGCTGGACGGCAAGCGCCGTCTCCTCATCCCCAACGACTTCCGCACGACCGAAAACGGCGCAGCCAGCGGCGTCTTCATCTTCCCCTCGATCGAAGCGGACTGCCTGGAAGCGGGCGGCGACCGCCTGTTCGCCGCCTATGCCGAAATGATCGAGGCCCTGCCGTTCGGCTCCGAAGAGCGTTCGGCGCTGGAGTGGCAGGTCATGGGCGAGCAGGTGCGCCTGGCCTACGATTCCGGCGGCCGCATTACCCTGCCCGAAGCGCTGTGCAACGAAGCGGGCCTGGACGACACCGTCGTCATCGTCGGCCTGAATGACCGGTTCCAGATCTGGTCGCGCGAGAAATGGGCGGCCCGCCGCGCCGAGCAGCGCGCCTTGGCCAAGGCCGGCATGGCCCAGATCGGCGCCCTGAAACTGGCGGCACAGATGAAGCTGGCGGGAGGCGGATCGTGACCGACGCCTCCACCAACGCGCCCCACGCCCCCGTCCTGCTGGCCGAGGTGATCGAGGCCCTGGCGCCCGCGCCCGGCGATATCGTGATCGACGCCACCTTCGGCGCCGGCGGCTATACCCGCGCCATCCTGAAGGCCGGCGCCCAGGTCATCGGCCTGGATCGCGATCCGACGGTCCAGCCGCACGCCGACGCCGTCGCCCATGACTTCCCCGGCCAGTTCCAGCTGATCCGCACCCCCTTCTCGGGTCTGGCCCAAGCCTTCGCCGATAGCGGCAAGGCAAAGCTGGACGGCGCCGTCTTCGACATCGGCGTCTCTTCGATGCAGCTGGACCAGGCCGAGCGCGGCTTTTCCTTCATGCGCGACGGGCCGCTGGACATGCGGATGTCCGATGAAGGCGCGACGGCCGCCGACATCGTCAACGGCTGGGACCACGGCTCTCTGGCCCATATCTTCAAACTGTATGGCGAAGAGCGTCAGTCGGGCCGCGTCGCCACCGCCATTCTGCGCCGCCGCGTCGAGCGACCCTTCGACCGCACCCTGGATCTGGCCGAGGTGGTCGAAAAGGCCCTGGGCGGTCGTCGCGGTGCGCCGATCCATCCGGCGACGCGTGTGTTTCAGGCCCTGCGCATCGCGGTGAACGACGAACTGGGCGAACTGGAGCGCGGGCTGGAGGCGGCCGAGGCGACCCTGGCCCCCGGTGGGCGTCTGGCCGTCGTCACCTTCCATTCGCTGGAGGACCGGATCGTCAAGGCCTTCATGACCGAGCGCACGGGCAACAGCCCCGCCGGCTCGCGTCACGCCCCCATGGCCGTCGATCCGCGCAAGCCCAGCTTCACGCTTCAGTTCAAGGGCGCGCGCGAGGCGGGCGACGAAGAGCGTTCGACCAATCCCCGCGCCCGTTCGGCCAAGCTGCGCGCCGCCGTCCGCACCGACGCCCCGGCCTGGGGCAAGATCGGCGGGGGAGCCGCCGCATGACCACGGCGCCCTTCTTCACCTATTCCCGCACCGCCCTTCAGCGCCTGTTCGACTGGAAGGTGCGCGGCGTGCGCTGGATCGAGATCATCGGCGTGGCCCTGGTCGCGATCATGATCGTGTCGGTCTATGCGGCCAAGGCGGCGGCGGCGCGCGAGAGCAGCCGCATCGCCCAGCTGGAACAGGACATCCGCGAGAACGGCCAGCGGGTCCGCCTGCTGCGCGCCGAGGTCGCCCGCCTGGAACAGCCGGCGCGTCTGGAGGCCCTGTCGCGCCAGATCGGCATGGCCCCCGTTGACGTGCATCGCCAGGCCAAGGAAGCCCAGCTGACCGAGCTGAAGCCCGCGCCGGTCCCGGCCGCACCGGCGACCCCCGCCGTCGCCCCCGCTGCGGCTCCCGCCGCAGTTGAAGACGCCGCCCCCGCGCCGGAGCCGGCGCAATGAGCGTTCAGGACCACCGCTATCACCGCCCCGCGCCGGGCGTCGATCTTCAGGGTCGCCTGTCGCCGTTCTGGCGCGGGCTGTCGGAACTGATCTGGCGGCTGGAGCACGGGTTCGAGCGCGCCCGCGCCGACGCGCGTCCGGAAGAGGACACCCGCGTCCGCATCTTCCTGATCCTGATCGTCTTTTCCTGCGTTTTCGGCGCCCTGGCCGTCGGCGCCTCGTACAAGGCCCTGTTCGCAGAGGCGAACGGGCGCGGATCGGGCGTCAATCCGAACGCCCTGGTGCGCGGCGACCTGACGGATCGCAACGGCGAACTGCTGGCCACCAACATCATCCACTACGGCCTCTATATCGACCCGGCCCAGATCTGGGATCGCGACCTGGCCTATCGCCAGCTTCGCCGCGCCGTGCCGCGTATCTCCAGCGAGCGGCTGAAGCGCGTGCTGGCCAGCGATCGTCGCCTGATCGCCCTGACCGGCCTGACGCCCCAGGAAAAGGCCGCCGTCCACGACCTGGCCCTGGGCGGGGTCACGTTCGAACCCGAGGACCGCCGCGCCTATCCGCTGGGAACCTCGGCCGTTCACCTGATCGGCGACGCCGACACGGGCGGGCGAGGCGTGTCCGGCGCCGAGCTGGCCTTCAACGACGAGATCCGTGCGGCGGGCCAGCGGGGCGAAAGCTTCCCCCTGTCCATCGATCTGCGCGTCCAGGGCGTGCTGGAAAACGAACTGGCCGCCGCCGCCATCAAGGCCCAGGCCAAGGGCGCCGTCGGCATCGTCACCGACGTCCAGACCGGCGAGGTCCTGGGCATGGCCAGCTGGCCGACCTTCAACTCGGCCGATCGCAACGCCGCGCCCGACGGCGCCACGCTGAACCGCGCCGTCTCGGGCCACTACGAGATGGGGTCGGTGTTCAAGACCTTCACCGTCGCCGCCGGCCTCGACACCGGCCGGGCCGACATGAACACCCTGTTCGACGCCTCCCAGGCCTTCCAGATCGGCGACCGCAAGATCAAGGACTTCCACGCCCAGAACCGCGTGATGAGCCTGGAAGAGGTCTATCTGCACTCGTCCAACATCGGCACCTCGCAACTGGCGGTGCAGATGGGGCCGGACACGATGCGGGACTATTTCCGCCGCCTGGGCCTGCTGGACGCCTCGACCATCGAGCTGAAGGAATCGGCCAAGCCGGTCGTGCCGCGTCGCTGGGACAACTCGACCCTGGCGTCCCTGTCGTTCGGCTACGGCATCATGATCACCCCGGCCCAGATGGTTCAGGCCATGGGCGCCCTGACCAATGGCGGACGGATGATCCCGCTGTCCCTGCGCAAGGGCGGCGCGCGCGGCGTCCAGCCCCAGCAGGTCGTGACCGAGGAAACCTCGCGCACCATCCTGGACCTGCTGCGTCGCAACGTGGTCAAGGGTTCGGGCGGGTTCGCCGATGCGGCCGGTCTTCGGGTCGGCGGCAAGACGGGCTCGGCCAACAAGCTGGTCAACGGTCGCTACGACCCCAGCCACGCCTTGGGCTCCTTCGCGGCGGTCTTCCCTGTCGACGGCCCTTTGAACGGCAAACGCTACGCCATCCTGATCGTCATGGACGAGCCGGGGACCTATCCCAAGACCGGCGCCTATGTCGCCGCGCCGGCCGTGAAGAACATCGCCGACCGCATCGCCGGCTTCCTGGGCGTGGAGCGCCGCGAGGATCGCTGGCGCACGGCCCTGGGCGAAAAAGTGCCGGAGTATCAGGATGTGGCGGGGGACGGTCTGTGAGCGCCCTTCACCTGTCCGACCTGTTGCGCCGCGACGTGTCCTCGGACCCCATCATCACCGGTGTGACCGCCGACAGCCGCAAGGTCGCCCCCGGCGCCCTGTTCGTCGCCCTGCCGGGCACGGCCGCCGACGGCCGCGCCTTCATCCCGCAGGCCTTGGCGCAAGGCGCCGCTGCGGTGCTGGCCCCGACCGATACGCCGGACGGCGCGGCGCCGGTCCTGGTCACCTCGGGCGACGTGCGCCGGGCCTACGCCATCGCCGCGCGCGGCTTCTACGGCGTCCAGCCCAAGACCTGCGTCGCCGTCACCGGCACCAACGGCAAGACCTCGGTCGCCACCTTCTGCCGCCAGATCTGGGCCGGCGTGGGTCACAAGTCCGCCAGCATGGGCACCCTCGGCGTCATCGGCCAGAAGGGCTCAAAGACCTACGCCCTGACCGGCCCCGGCCTGACCAGCCCCGACGCCGCCGAGGCCGCGCGCCTGATGGCCGAGCTGGCCAGCAAGGACGTGACCCACGTCGCGCTGGAGGCCTCGTCGCACGGCATCGACCAGCGGCGCCTGGACGGCGTGGCGTTGAAGGCCGCCGCCTTCACCAACCTGACCCAGGACCACCTCGATTATCACGGCACGATGGAGGACTATCGCGCCGCCAAGATGCGCCTGTTCGAAACCCTGCTGCCGCGCGGCCGCACCGCCGTGCTGAACGCCGATTCCGACGCCTATTCCGCCTTCGCCTCGGCCTCGATCATGGCGGGCCTGGGCGTGATGGGCGTGGGCGAGCGCGGGCGCGACCTGGCCCTGATCGGCCGTCGCGCGACGCCGGAGGGCCAGCGCCTGACCCTGGACGTGCGCGGCCAGGTGCATGAGATCCTGCTGCCTCTGGCCGGCGCCTTCCAGGCTTCGAACGCCCTGGTTGCGGCGGGCCTTTGCATTGCGGCCGGTGATCCCGCTGACGCCGTGATCGGCGCTCTTGAAGGCCTGACCGGCGCCCAGGGCCGCCTGCAACGGATCGGCGCCAATGACGCCGGACGCGGTGGCGAGGTCTATATCGACTACGCTCACACCCCCGACGGGCTGGAGACGGTTCTGAACGCCCTGCGTCCCCACGCCACCGGCCGGTTGATCGTGGTGTTCGGCGCGGGCGGCGACCGGGATCGCGGCAAGCGGCCGCTGATGGGCGCCATCGCCGGGCGTCTGGCCGATGTCGCCATCGTCACCGACGACAATCCGCGTTCGGAAGATCCCGCCGCTATCCGCGCCCAGGTTCGCGCCGGCTGCGCCGACGCCATCGAGATCGGCGATCGTCGCGCCGCCATCGAGGCCGCCGTCGAAATGATGCGTGATGGGGATGTGGTGATCATCGCCGGAAAAGGGCATGAACAGGGTCAGATCGTCGCGGGCGTGACCCACCCCTTCGACGACGCCACCGTCGCGTCCGAGGCCCTGTCGTTGAATGCCTGATACATCCGCCCGCCCACTCTGGACGGCCGCCGAAGTCGCCGCCGCCACGGGCGGCGTGCTTCATGGCGACGACCGCCCGATCACGGGCGTGACCTACAACAGCCGTGAGATCGGCCCCGGCGACCTGTTCCTGGCGCTGAAGGGCGCGCGAGACGGGCATGAGTTCGCAGGTGACGCCTTCGCCGCCGGCGCCGCGACCGCCTTGGTCGAACACGCCGTCGAGGGCGGCGCCTATGTCGTCGTCCCCGATGCGCTGCACGGCTTGGAGTCCCTGGGCGTCGCCGCCCGCGAGCGCGCGCCCCATGTCAAACGCGGCGCCGTCACCGGCAGCGTCGGCAAGACCAGCGTCACCCAGGCCATCAAGGCCGGCCTCGACCTCGCCGGTCCCGCGCATGGCTCGATCAAGAGCTACAACAACCACATCGGCGTGCCCCTGACCCTGGCACGGATGCTGGTCCAGACCCAGCGCGCCGTGTTCGAGATCGGCATGAATGCGCCCGGCGAGATCGCGCCCCTGTCGCGCTTCGTCGCCCCCCACGCCGCCTGCGTCACCACCGTCGGCCCGGTCCATATCGAAGCCTTCTCCGACGGCGAGGCCGGCGTTGCGCGTGAAAAAGCCTCCATCTTCCAGGGTCTGGTTCCCGGCGGCGCGGCCGTAGCGAACGGCGACGTCGCCTTCTCCGATGTCCTGTGCGACGCGGCCAGGTCCGTCGGCGCGCGCCTGCTGACGTTCGGCACGGACGCCGGCCATGACGCCCGCCTGCTTGACTTCCGCCCCGATGCGGAAGGGGCGTCGGTCGCCGCCGAACTGTTCGGGCAGCGGATCGACTATCGCCTGGCCCAGTCCGGCGCCCACTGGGGCCTGAACAGCCTGTGCGTCCTGTTGATGCTCGACGCGCTGGACGTGTCGCTGGACACGGGCCTTGAGGCTCTGGCGGGTTTCCAGCCCCTGGCGGGACGCGGCCAGACCCGCACCGTCACCCTGGCCGACGGCGCCTTCACCCTGATCGACGAAAGCTACAACGCCAATCCGCTGTCGATGGCCGCCGGGTTCAAGACCCTGGGCGCCCGCACGACCTCGGGGCGCCGCGTCGTGGTGCTGACCGACATGCTGGAACTGGGCGACCAGAGCCGCGATCTGCACGAAGGCCTCGCTGCCCCCATCGACTCGGCCGGTCTGGACTTGGTCCACGTCGCCGGTCCCGAGATGCGCTGGCTCTATGACGCCCTGCCGGTCTCGCGACGCGGCGTCTGGCGCGCGACGGCGGCGGAACTGGCGGCCGAGGCGGTCATGCTGGTCGCGCCCGGCGACGTCGTCATGGTCAAGGGCTCGAACGGGTCCAAGGCGTCGCTGGTGGCCAAGGCTCTGGCCGATCTGCAAGGCCGCGACATGCCGCCCGCGACGCGATAGGGAAGCCGAATGTTCTATCTGCTGTATCTCTATTACGCCGACGTGGCGGACCAGTACCCGCTGCTGAACCTGGTCCAGTACCAGACCGTGCGCGTCGCCCTGGCCATGGCCACGGCCATGATCGTCGCCGTCGCCATGGGCAGCCGCTTCATCAACTGGATCCGCACCAAACAGGGCCGGGGCCAGCCGATCCGCGACGACGGCCCCGTTTCGCACCTGTCCAAGGTCGGCACCCCCACCATGGGCGGGCTGATGATCCTGGCCGGCATCGGCGTGGCGGTCTTCCTGTGGGGCGATCTGACCAACCCCTACATCTGGATCGTCAGCTTCGTGACGGCGGCCTTCGGCGTGCTGGGCTTCATCGACGACTACGCCAAGGTGACCAAACAGACCTCGGCCGGCCTGACCTCGAAGCAGAAGCTGCTGGCCCAGACGGTCGTCGCCGTCGTCGCCGGCGTCCTGACCGTGCTGTGGATGACGGTCTCGCCGACCTCGCCGGGTCTTGAGACCTCGATCGCGTTTCCGTTCTTCAAGGCCGTGCTGCTGAACGTCGGCTGGTTCTATGTGGCGTTCGCGGCCTTCACCATCGTCGGCTTCTCCAATGCGGTGAACCTGACCGACGGGCTGGACGGCCTGGCGACCGTGCCGGTGATGATGGCGGCGGGCGCGTTCGGCGTGATCAGCTACCTCGCCGGCAACTTCGTCTTCGCCCAGTATCTTCAGGTCCACCACGTGCCAGGCGCGGGCGAACTGGCCATCTTCTGCGCGGCCATGATCGGCGGCGGCGCGGGCTTCCTCTGGTACAACGCCCCCCCGGCCAAGATCTTCATGGGCGACACCGGTTCGTTGGCCCTGGGCGGCGCCCTGGGCGCCATCGCCGTCACCACCAAGCACGAGCTGGTTCTGGGCATCGTCGGCGGCCTGTTCGTCGCCGAGGCCGCCTCGGTCATGATCCAGGTCGGCTATTACAAGCTGACCAAGAAACGCATCTTCCTGATGGCGCCGGTCCACCACCATTTCGAGAAGATGGGCTGGCCGGAATCCACCGTCGTCATCCGCTTCTGGATCATCGCCGGCGCCCTGGCCCTGCTGGGCCTGTCCACGCTGAAGCTGCGCTGATCCGATGATCCCCGTTCCCGGCTTTGAAGGCAGGCGGGTCGCGGTCTTCGGCCTGGGACGGTCGGGGATCACGGCCGCGCGCGCGCTCCAGGCCGGGGGCGCGATCCCCATCCTGTGGGACGACAGCGCGGCGGGCCGGATGCAGGCCGAGGCCGAAGGCTTCGCGGTCGAAGACCTGACCACGGCCGACTGGTCAGCCTTCGCCGCCCTTGTCCTGTCGCCCGGCGCGCCCCTGACCCATCCCAAACCGCACTGGAGCGTCGACAAGGCGCGCGAGGCCGGCGTGCCCGTCATTGGCGACGTCGAACTGTTCGCCCGCGCCCTGGCCGCCCTGCCGAAAGACCAGCGTCCCCGCGTCGTCGCGATCACCGGCACCAATGGCAAGTCCACGACAACCGCCCTGATCGGCTGGGTGCTGAAGTCGGCCGGTCTGACGGTCCATGTCGGCGGCAACATCGGCATCGGCGTCCTGGCCCTGCCCGAACCGACGCCCGACGCCGTCTATGTGATCGAGGTCTCCAGCTACCAGCTGGACCTGACCACCACCTTCGCCCCCGATGTCGCCATCCTGACCAACATCTCGCCCGACCATCTCGACCGTCATGGCGGAATGGAGGGCTATGTCGCGGCCAAGCGCCGAATATTCCAGAACCTAGACGATAAGGATTTGGCGTTGGTCGGCATAGACGATGATTGGGGATTGGACCTTTCGCGGGAGATCGTCTCCGACGGATGGCCAATTCTTGAGATCGCCACGACGCCGAACAGGTCGGGGAGAATCATCGCCTCTGGTTGTGTGCTGACGAAGGACGGCGAACCGATCGCCGACCTCTCCGCCGCCCGCTCGCTGCCCGGCCGTCACAACGCCCAGAACGCCGCCTTCGCCTATGCGACCGCCCGCGCCCTGGGCGTCTCCCACGACGCCGCCGTCGCCGGCCTGCTGTCCTTCCCGGGCCTGGCCCACCGCATGGAGGCCGTCGGCCGCCTCGGCCCGGTCCGCTTCATCAACGATTCCAAGGCCACCAACGCCGATGCCGCGCGTCAGGCCCTGTCTTCCTACCCCTCCGTCTTCTGGATCGCGGGCGGCGTGCCAAAGGCCGGCGGCATCGACGACCTGGTCGACCTCTTCCCACGCGTGACCAGGGCCTATCTGATCGGAGAGGCGGCCGAGGCCTTCGCCGCGACGCTGGCCGACGCCCCCCACGTCATTTCCCGAACCCTGGACGCCGCCGTGGCCGCAGCCGCCGCCGACGCCGCATCCGCCGGCGGAGAACAGATCGTCCTGTTGTCCCCCGCCTGCGCCAGCTTCGACCAGTATCCAGACTTCGAGGCGCGCGGCGAGGCCTTCCGCGCCGCCGTCCTGGCCCTCGGGGCCGTCCCGGAAACGGCGTCATGAGCGCCCCCTACACCCCCGCCTTCTCGCGCAACGACCAGAGCCACGTCGCCCAGTGGTTCTGGACCGTGGATCGCGGCCTGCTGGGCGCCGCACTGGCGCTGATGGGCTTGGGGGTGGCGCTCAGCTTCGCCTCCAGTCCGGCCGCCATCCTCGCCGATGAATCGATCACCGACCCCTTCCACTATTCCTGGCGCATGATGGTCTTCTCGGGCCTTGGCCTGAGCCTGATGCTGACCAGTTCGCTGCTGTCGCCGCGCGGGGTGCGCCGCATCGCGGTCCTGGCCCTGTTCGGCGCCATCCTGGTCATGATGGCCCTGCCGTTCATAGGCGACACGGTGAAGGGGGCCGCCCGCTGGGTGAACTTCGGCCCGTTCAGCCTGCAGCCGTCCGAGTTCGCCAAGCCCGGCCTGATCGTTTTCGCGGCCTGGATGTTCGCCGAGGCGCAGAAGGGGCAGGGGGTGCCCGGCGTCACCATCGCCTTCGGCTTCTACGCCCTGACCGTGTCCCTGCTGCTGATCCAGCCCGACATCGGCCAGACCCTGTTGATCACCACCACCTTCATGGCCGTCTTCTTCATGGCGGGCGTGCCGTTCAAGTGGATGGCGGTCTTGGCAAGCGCCGGCATGGCGGGACTGGTGTCGCTGTATTTCGTCTTCGGCCACATGCGCGACCGCCTCAGCCGCTTCTTCTCGCCCGAGACCACCGACACCCACCAGATCGATAGCGCGTCCGAGGCCATCCGCGCCGGCGGCCTGCTGGGTCGCGGCATCGGCGAGGGCGTGATGAAGCGCCGCGTGCCGGACCTGCACACCGACTTCATCTACTCCGTCGGCGCCGAGGAGTTCGGCCTGATCCTCAGCCTGATCATGATCGGCCTCTACGCCTTCATCGTCATCCGGGGCATGCGCCGGGCGATGAAGCTGACCGACCCGTTTGAGCAGACGGCGGCGGCGGGCCTGTTCATGCTGATCGGCTTGCAGGCCTGCATCAATGTGGCGGTGAACCTGAACCTGATCCCGACCAAGGGCATGACATTGCCCTTCATCAGCTACGGCGGCTCGTCCATGCTGGCCATGGGCCTGACCATGGGCTTCGCCCTGGCCCTGACCCGCCGCCGCCCCGGCGCCTACGAACCGGGCGCCAGCCTGCCGGGAAGACGGCGGCGGTTGCTTTAACCCCACCCATCTTTCGTCATCCTCCGGCGCGAAGCGACCGGGGGACCCAGCGGCGCGCGAGAGCGCGACCCGAAGGGCGGCGCGTAGCAGCCAACCTGTCGCGGACACCACTTTCAAGAACCGCGGCGGACGCATCGCCTTCGGCGCCGCTGGGTCCCCCGGTCTCCTACGCTCGCGGGAGGATGACGAAAGAGGGGGGGCATCTGACGTTGTTCAAAACAAACACTCGAACGATCCCAACCGCTTAACACCGACCAGCCGCTTTCTCCTGCCCACACCCCAAAACCGTGCGATGCTGTCGCCGACCGTTCCGCCCCCCGACCGCTCGCCGACGATTTCAGACGAAGTGCACTAATTACACCCTGTTTTTCGCGCCCCCGCCGTCTGAATTTCAGACGAATTGCACTATTTAGACCCTCTTTTTTCGGAGCCCGCCCCATGACCAAGCTCTGCGTCGTCGCCGCCGGCGGCACCGGCGGCCATATGTTCCCGGCCGAGGCCCTGGCGCGCGAGTTGGCGGCGCGGGGCTGGCGCGTGGTGCTGGCGACCGATCATCGGGGCGAGCAATACGCCCACGCCTTCCCGGCCGAAGAGCGGCTGGCGCTGGACGCCGCCACCGGCTCGGGTCCGCTGGGCCTGATCAAGGCGGGGGTCGCCATCTTCAAGGGCGTGGTCCAGGCGCGGACGGCCTTCGACCGGCTGGGCGCCGACGTGGTCGTGGGCTTTGGCGGCTATCCGTCCGCGCCGGCTCTGGTCGCCGCCGTCACGTCTCAGCGCCCGACCGTGATCCATGAGCAGAACGCGGTCCTGGGCCGCACCAACCGTATCCTGGCCCCCTATGTCGGCCAGGTCGCCTCGTCCTTCCCGACGCTGGAACGGGCGCCGGCCAAGGTCCAGGGTCGCTCGCATGTCGTCGGCTCGCCTGTGCGCGCCGAAATCCGCGCCCTGTTCGACCGCCCCTATGTCGCCCCCGCCGGCGACGGCCCCATCCATGTGCTGGTGACCGGTGGCAGCCAGGGCGCCCGCATCCTGTCCGAGACCACGCCTCGGGCTTTGGCCGCATTGCCCGAGGCCCTGCGCCGTCGCCTGAAGGTGCAGCAGCAGTCGCGGCCCGAGACGCTGGAGGCCGCGCGCCAGATCTATCTGGAGGCCGGGATCGAGGCCGAGGTCGCCCCCTTCTTCCGCGACATGGCCGAGCGGCTGTCTAGGGCGCATCTGGTGGTGGGCCGTTCCGGCGCCTCGACCTGCGCCGAACTGGCGGTCGCGGCCCTGCCGTCCGTCCTGATCCCGCTGAAGATCGCCACCGACGACCACCAGCGCCTGAACGCCAAGGCCCTGACCAATGCCGGCGCGGCCGAGGTCATTCTGGAAGACGACCTGACCGTCGACCGCCTGGCCTCGGCCCTGACCGCCGTCCTGTCCGATCCGACGCGCCTGTCCGCCATGTCCGCCGCCGCCCGCTCCGTCGCCATCCCCGACGCCGCCCAGCGCCTGGCCGACCTGGTCGAGGCGACGGCGGGGCGGTGACATCTTGTCTCCTCCCCACTTGTGGGGAGGGGGACCGCGAAGCGGTGGAGGGGCTCTTGAAGTCCCACAGGCGCTTGCGATGAGGTCAGAACCCCTCCGTCACGGCGCAAGATGCGCCGCGCCACCTCCCCATCGCTTCGCGATAGGGAGGAGACCTCAACCCTCTCGGACCTGATGCGTTAGGAAGCCCATGCCTCCCGAAATCATCGCCGTCACCCGCCAGATCCGCGCCCTGTGGCACCGGTTCGACTGGCTGCCCGAATGGGCGGTCGTCATCCTGGTCCTGCTGGTCTTCGTCGGCGGCGGCTGGCTGACGCACAAGATCGTCTTCGCCATCCTGCGCCGGGTGGTCAGGAACAAGGACGTCTTCTGGCGCGGCGTGGTCGAGCGCGCCCGGATCAAGCTGCGCGTGCTGATCATCATCATCGGCATCGGCATCGGCGTGACCGTCTCGCCCATGGATCCCGGCCCGTCCCAGGACATCCGCAACATTCTTCAGTTCCTGTTCGTCCTGACCCTGGGCTGGCTGGCGTCAGGCATGCTGGACATGTGGTCGGTGATGCACCTCAAGCGGTACAATATCGCCGTCGAGGACAATCTGCTGGCCCGCAAACACCTGACCCAGACCCGCATCCTGCAGCGGGTGGCCAAGGTCGTCCTGTTCATCGTCACCGTCGGTCTGGCCCTGATGACCATCGCCGGCTTCCGTCAGTGGGGCGTCAGCCTGCTGGCCTCGGCCGGGGTTGTCGGCATAATCGCCGGTCTGGCGCTTCAGCCCATCCTGACCAACATGGTCGCCGGCATCCAGATCGCCCTGACCCAGCCCATCCGCCTGGATGACGCCGTCATCGTCGAGAACGAGTGGGGCAATGTAGAGGAGATCACGGCGACCTATGTGGTGGTCAAGCTGTGGGACTGGCGCCGGATGGTGCTGCCCCTGTCCTATTTCATCACCACGCCGTTCCAGAACTGGACGCGCGAGAACGCCCGCCTGATCGGCGTGGCCTTCTTCTACGTCGATTACGAGGCGCCGATCGACAAGTTGCGCACCGCCTACGAGGGCATCGTCAAGGCCTCCAAACACTGGGACGGCGACGTCCAGGTGATGCAGGTGACCGACATCACCGAACGCGTGCTTCAGGTTCGCTGCCTGGCCAGCGCCCGCTCGGCCGGCATCGCCTTCGACCTGCGCTGCGAGATCCGCGAGAAGCTGATGGCCTTCATGCGCGACGACTGCCGCGAGGCCCTGCCGCGCGATCGCATCGAATGGCCGCAAGGGGAAGATAGGTCTGCATCTCTCCCTCCCCGTACCGGGGAGGGTGGCTGAGCGGAGCGAAGCCGGGTGGGAAGGGCAGGGCGACGTCCCACTGACCTTTCTGCATCAGGCAGTTGCGTCCCTGCCGGGCCGCCCCCACCCCGTCGCTGCGCGACGACCCTCCCCGGAGCGGGGAGGGAGAGCTGTTGTCTCTAATCCGCCAGAGCCGCCTGTCCTCGCCTGATCGCTTCGTCCAGCGACAGAGTCTCGGCGGGCCGCTCGGCCGCGCAGGCGATGTCCAGCAGTTCCGCCGCATCCCCGCCGGGCGCGGCGGCGTATGGCGGGGCCGGATCGGCCGTCGCCGGGCCTTCGGTCTCGTCGGACTTCAAGGATGCGAAGTCCAGCCGGTCCGCCGTCTTCGCCCGGCAGTCGAAGGCCCATCGCGACCAGCCCCCGACATAGGTCACGTCCCCGACCTTGAACCCCACCTCTGTGACCTGAAGCTCGCGCATCTGGGCCATGTCGCCCGTGCGTTCGATGGAGGCGACGTCGGCGTAGATGGCGAACCGGCCGACGCCGGTCTCGACCAGTTGGGGATCGATCAGGGCCAGCAGCAGGGCGATCATGCGACCAGGGTCTCCGCCTGGTGCAGGTCCACGCTGACGAGCTGGCTCATGCCGCGTTCGGGCATGGTGACGCCGTAGAGACGGTCCATGCGGCTCATGGTCACCGGATTGTGGGTGATCACGATGAAGCGGGTGTCGGTGCGGCTGCGCATCTCGTGCAGCATGCGGCAGAAGCGGTCCACGTTGGCGTCGTCCAGCGGGGCGTCCACCTCGTCCAGCACGCAGACCGGGGCGGGGTTGGCCAGGAAGACGCCGAAGATCAGGGCCGCCGCCGTCAGGGCCTGTTCGCCGCCGCTCATCAGGCTCATGACCGACAGCCGCTTGCCGGGCGGGCAGGCGTAGATCTCCAGCCCCGCCTCCAGCGGATCGTCGCTCTCGACCAGTTTCAACTCGGCCTGGCCGCCGCCGAACAGGGCTTCGAACAGGCTCTTGAAGTTGGCGTTGATGACGTCGAAGGCGGCGACCAGCCGCTCGCGGCCCTCGGCGTTCAGCTCGTCGATGCCGTCGCGCAGCTTGGCGATGGCTTGGGTCAGGTCGATCCGTTCCGACTTCATGCTGTTCAGCCGGTCGCCGTATTCGACCGCCTCGTCTTCGGCGCGCAGGTTGACGGCGCCCAGGGCCTCGCGCTCGCGCTCCAGCCCGTACAGAAGGCTCTCGGCGCCGGCGGCGTCGGGCGGGCGGGCGATGGCGTCGTCGGTCAGTTTACGGCCCAGTTCATCGGGCGACATCTGGGCCGTCTCGCGCAGGGTGGTCTCGGCCTCGGTCAGCTTCTCGGCGGCGGCCTCGGCGCGGGCGGACAGGCCGGCGCGGGCTTCGCGGGCCTGCGACGCGGCGGTCTCGGCGGCGCGGGATGCGCGATCGGCTTCGGTCGCCGCCGTCTCGGCCACGGCCATCGCGTCGGACGAGGCCTGTTTGCGCTGTTCGGCGGCGGTCAGCGTGTCCAGCAGCTTGCCGCGCTGTTCGGCGAAGCCCTGGGGCGCGACCTCGGCCTGTTTCAGCAGGGCGGCGGTCTTGTCCGCGTCCTTGCCCAGGGCGGCGACGCGGGCGGCGCTGTCTTTGGACCGCGTGACCCAGCCGTCGCGGGCGCGAGTCAGGCTGCCCAGCCGCTGCTCGCGGCTTTGACGGTCGCGAGCCTCGGCGTCGCGGTCGGAGCGGGCGGTCTGGGCGGCGAGGCGGGCTGTGTCGGCGGCGGCGCGGGCGGCGGTCAACTCGTCGCGCAAGCCCGACAGGGTCTCCGATGGAGCCTCCGTGGTCTGGGCGGCGTCCAGCGCGGCCTGGGCCTCGGCGACCTCGGCTTGCAGTCGGGTCACCGTGTCGTCCAGGGCCTGGGCGCGGGCCTCGCGGCGGGCCTGTTCGCGGGCCAAGGTCTCGACGCGGTCTCGGGCGGCGGCGACAGCCTTGTCGAGGGCGAAGGGTTTCAGGCGAGCGGCCTTCACCGCCTCCTCGGCGGTGCGGAAGGCGTCGGTGGCGGATTTCTGAGCGGCTAGCGCCAGATCGAGGGCGGGGCGGCCCTTGTCGATGTCGGCCTCCAGCTCTGCCAGCCGCGTGCGCTGGGCCAGGCGGACGGCGGCGGGGCGCGGCGCCTCGGCGCGGCTGACGAAGCCGTCCCAGCGATAGAGGTCGCCGTCGACCGTCACCAGGCGTGCGCCGGGAGGCAGGGCCTGGGCCAGTCGCGCGGCGTCGGCCCTGAGCGCGACGCCGCACAGGGCGAGGCGCGCGGTCAGCTGCTCCGGCGCTTGAACATGGTCGGACAGCGGCGTGACCCCGGCGGGCCAGAACGTGTCAGGGGCGTCCGCCCCGCCCCAATAGGCGGCGGCCTTCGCGTCCAGCGCCGCGTCCAGATCGTCGCCCAGGGCGGCGGCCAGGGCGGCCTCATAGCCCTTGTCGGCGCGGACCTTGTCCAGCGCAGGCGGATGGTCGCGCTTGCCCGTGACCAGCAGCTGGGCCAGGCCCCGCGCCTCGGTCTGCAACCGGCCCAGCCGGTCCTCTGCGGCGCGGGCGGCGGTGCGGGCCTCCTGCTCGGTTCGGGCCAGGTCGCCACGCTTGGCTTCGGCGGCCTCGACGGCCTCGCGGGCGGCGGCGAGGTCGGTCTGGGCCTTCTCAAGCGCCTGGCGGGCGGTCTCCAGCTCGGGCGTCTCCAGCGGACCCAGGGCCTCGCGTTCGCGCTTCGCCTGATCGTGCTGGCCGGTGACGCGGGCCAGCCGGGTCTCGGCGTCGCGCTTGCGCGCGGTCTCGGCGTTGGCGCGGGCTTCGACGGCGGCGAGCGTCCCGGCCAGACGTTCGACTTCGCCGTCGGCGGCCTTGCGGGCGTCCTCGGCGGCGGCAAGGGCCTTGTCCAGTTCGGGGCCGCGCTCGGGGGCGGCGGCGATCTCGGCCTTCAGCCGCGTCAGTTCGTGGTCCAGCCGGTCCAGTTCGCGCTGGGCGTCGGCGGCCATGTTGGTTTCACGCTCGACGTCGGCGGCGATGCGGGCGGCCTCGGCCTTGAGCCGGTCCACCTCGGCGCGGGCGGCCTGTTCGGCCATGTCGAGTCGGTCGCGCTCCAGGCTGGCGCGGTGCAGCAGGGCCGACGCGACGGCGTCCTCCTCGCGCGCTGGCTTCAGGGCTTCCTGAGCGGCCAAGGCGGCCGTCTGTGCGGCGGCGGATGCGGTGGTCGTCTCGGCGACCGCACGGTCGGCGTCGCGCAGTTCCTCGGCGGCGGCTTCGGCGGCCAGTCTGGCGTCGTTCCAGCGGACGAACAGCAGCGCGGCCTGAAGGGCGCGGATCTCGGCGGAGATCTTCTTGTACTTCTCGGCCTGGCGGGCTTCGCGCTTCAGCCGGTTCAGCGCCGTCTCCAGCTCGCGGCCGATGTCGTCCAGCCGGTCCAGATTGGTCTCGGCCGCCTTGAGGCGCAGCTCGGCCTCGTGCCGACGGGTGTGCAGGCCGGCGACGCCGCCCGCCTCTTCCAGGATACGGCGGCGGTTCTGCGGCTTGGCGGCGATCAGTTCGCTGATCTGGCCCTGGCGGACCAGGGCGGGGGAGTTGGCGCCGGTCGAAGCGTCGGCGAACAGCAGCTGGACGTCGCGCGCGCGGACCTCCTTGCCGTTAATGCGGTAGGTCGAGCCCTGGCCCCGGTCGACGCGGCGCGACACCTCCAGCACGGGACTGTCGGTAAAGGGCTGGGGCGCGCGCCGAGCAGCGTTGTCGATGGTCAGGCTGACTTCGGCATGGCTGCGCGGGGGGCGACCCGCCGCGCCGGCGAAGATGACGTCGTCCATGCCCTGGCCGCGCATGGCCTTGGCCGAGTTGGCGCCCATGACCCAGCGCAGGCCCTCAAGGACGTTGGACTTGCCGCAGCCGTTGGGGCCGACAACGCCGGTCAGGCCGGATTCGATATGCACCTCCGCCGGGTCGACGAACGACTTGAAGCCGACGAGCCGGAGGCGCTGGAACTGCATCGTCCTGGCGGACTACCGGAGCAGAGGGTCGATGGCGGCCGAGAGGGCGTCCAGCGAATGGTCGGCGACGGGCTTGCCGTTGACGAAGAAGGCGGGCGTGCCGGCGACGCCGGCTGCATCGGCGCCCGCGATCTGGGCGTCCAGTTCAGCGCGGATGGTCGGGCCGTCCAGGCAGGTCTCGATCTGTTCGCGCGTCTTGCCGCTGGCGGCGATGCCGGCCGCGAACCAGGGTTGAGGCCCCGTGGTGCGCAGATTGGCCTGGTCGCGCATGAAGACGCCCGCCACGTCGAAATAACGTTCGGGCGCGGCGCACAGGGCCACAGCAGCTGCGGCGGCGGCGACATTGGCGGGCTGGGTCGGCAGGTTGCGATGGACCAGCCGAACCTTGCCGGTGTCGATATATTTGGCCTTGAAGGCCGGCAGCACGCTGTTGTGGAAGTCCGCACAGTGCGAGCAGGTGAAGGACGCGTATTCGATCACCGTCACCGGCGCATCCGCACGACCCAGGACATGGTCCTGGGCCGTGACGGGCGGGGGCGCATCGGCGGCGAAGGCCGGCGCCGCCAGACCCGCGGCGGCCAGTGCGACGAAGACCGATAGCGAGAGGGCGGCGCGGCGGATCATCCTATTTGGCCAGTTCGGCGTCGATGGCGGTGGACAGGTCGGCCAGGCTGGCGCCCTCGCCGCCGGGGGTGATGACCTGGGTGTCGTTGACGTAGAAGGCCGGGGTGCCGGTCACGCCCTGGGTGCGGGCGGCCTGGACGCGGGTTTCCATGGCGGCGACGGCGTCCTTGTCGGTGACGCAGTCGTTGAACTGCTGCTCGGACATTCCGGCGGCCTGGGCGGTGCGCAGCAGCCACTCGCGCGGCGACGAGGTCAGCATCTCCTGCTGGGTGGCCATCAGCTGGTGGACGACGTCGAAATACTTGTCCGGGCCGGCGCAGCGCGCGATCAGGAAGCCGGCGGTGGCGGCGTCGACCGGCGGGGTCGGCAGTTCGCGGAAGATGTAGCGGACCTTGTTGGTGTCCACATATTTGGCCTTGAACGCGGGCCAGGTGTTCTTCTGCCACAGGGCGCAGTGGGGGCAGGTGACCGAAGCGTATTCGACCACGGTGACCTTGGCGCCTTCCGGCGCGCCCAGACCCATGTCGCCCTCTGCCGCGCCCTTGGCGCCGCCGCCGCACGCGGCCAGGGCCATAGTCGCCAGAGCGGCGCCGGTGATGGCCGCACGACGGCTCATGCGGACGAAGCGGGATTCAGTGTCGGCCATGGGACTTCCTTGATCGGATCGTTGGCGAATGGTGGCGCGATTCCCCCGGAGCGGCGCAACCCCAGACTAGTCGAGAACAGGTGCGGCGAAGTTTTGTCAATCCTGCCTGTCGGTACGCGAAAGCGCGACGCGGCCCAGGCGGGCGAGGGCGGCGCGGAGATCGTCGGGGGCGGAGGCGATGGAGGCGGCGAGATCTGCCTCGGCCTGGGCAGGCAGGGGCGGCGGCTTGGCGCTGCGTTTGGGGCGCGAGGCGGCGTCTTTCAGCGGGGCGACCGGCCCCTGTGCGATGCGCAGGCGATCGACCGTTCCGGCGCCCAGGAACAGATTGACGCGGGCCAGGATGTCTTCCGACTGATGCTGGATCAGCAGGGCGGCGGCGCCGGCGACGCGCAGCTCCAGCACGCCGGGTTGGCCGCCCTTGCCCTTGGTCAGTTTCTGGGGTCGGGTGACGCGGGCCAGGCGGTCGCCGACGATCTCGCGCCAGCGGGGCTCCAGCGCGCCGGCGCCCCGTCCGAACTGCTCGTCCAGCTTCTTGATCAGGGGCGTCAGCGCCTTGCCCGCGCGCGGCGCCGGCCGGGGGACCGGACGGGTGCGGCGGCGAGACAGAATCTCGCGGACCTCGGCGTCTGTGGGCAGCGTGCGGCGCATGGGTCTATATAGCCCGGTCCATGGCTTGCGTCTCTCCCGACATCGTCCTGATCCGATCCCGGCTGCTGGCCTGGTACGACGCCCATGCGCGCAGCCTGCCGTGGCGGGCGGCCGTGGGCGCGGCGCGGACCGAGCCCTACCGCGTCTGGCTGTCGGAGGTCATGCTGCAGCAGACGACCGTGCCGCATGCGACGCCCTATTTCCACGCCTTCACCACGCGGTGGCCCACGGTGTCGGATCTGGCGGCGGCCGAGGATGCGGAGGTGATGGGGGCCTGGGCGGGGCTGGGCTACTACGCCCGGGCTCGCAACCTGCTGGCCTGTGCGCGGGCGGTGGCGGGCGAGCATGGCGGGGTGTTCCCGGATACGGAGGCCGGCTTGCTGGCCCTGCCGGGGGTGGGCGCCTATACGGCGGCGGCCGTGGCCTCCATCGCCTTCGACCGGGCCGCCAATGTGGTGGACGGCAATGTCGAGCGGGTCATGGCGCGGCTGTTCGCGGTCGAGACGCCGGTCCCGGCCGCGCGACCCGAACTGAGGCGGCTGGCGGGGCTGTTCGTAACCGACGAGCGGCCCGGAGATTGGGCGCAGGCGTTGATGGATCTCGGGGCGACCGTGTGCCGGCCCAAGTCGCCGTCATGCGGGGCCTGTCCTGTGGCGAGCGAATGCCTGGGCCTGGCGAGCGGCGACCCGGCCCGTTTTCCGCTGAAGACCAAGAAGGCGGATCGGCCGCACCGGCGAGGCACAGCCTATGTCCTGGTCGACGATCAGGGTCGGATCGCGGTGGAGACGCGGCCGGACAAGGGGCTGCTGGGCGGAATGCTGGGCCTGCCGACCAGCGACTGGACGACGGACGCGCCGTCAGGGGCAGCCCCGATCGATGCCGATTGGTGCGAGGCGGGGGCGATCGAGCATGTCTTCACCCACTTCAGTCTGACCCTGACGGTGATGACGGCGCGCGGCGAGGCGGACGGTCTGTGGCGCTGGATGCCGGTCGAGGCGGCGCGCGCGGCCCTCCCCACCGTGTTCGCCAAGGCGCTGGATCGGGCGACCGTTGAACCCGATCTATTTTCGTAGTAACAAAAATACGTGCGCATCACCTTCGATCCGAGCAAGCGCGAGCGAACCTTGGCCGAGCGAGGGCTGGATTTCGCCCGGGCGGCGGCTGTGTTCGACGGCGATCATCTGACGTTCGAGGATGATCGTCATGACTATGGAGAACGACGCCTGATCACCATCGGGCCTTTGACTGACAGGATGGTGGTTCTGGTTTGGACGCCGCGCGGCGAGGCGCGCCACGTCATTTCGATGAGGAAGGCCAATGACCGTGAACAACGACGCTACGAAGACCGCCTGGGTCGATCCTGACGACGCGCCCGAGCTGGACGACGCCTGGTTCGAAAAGGCGGATCACCATCGCGGAGAGGTGCTGGTCCGACGGGGCAGACCCAAGGGCGCGGATAAGGTCTCGACCACCATACGGTTCGACGCCGACGTGCTGGCCGCGTTCAAGCAGGACGGCGCCGGGTGGCAGACCCGCATGAACCAGGCTCTACGCGAGTGGCTGGCCAGGAAGTCGGCGGCCTGACAACGCTTGTCACCGCAGGGTGCGGATGGCGACCCTGCCCTGTTTATGATTGGGGATGACGACGGCGCGGCCGCCGGCGTGCTGGATGTTCAGATCGACGACGGAGCCGCCGACTTCCAAGCCGGTGATCCTGAGGCGATCAAGGCCGGCGGGCAGGACGGGGTCGGCCAGATCGACCGTCTCGGTCCAGGCGTCGATGGATAGGCCCAGCGTGGCCTGCAGCATCAGGAAGACCGAACCCGCCGCCCAGGCCTGGGGCAGGCAGGCGACCGGATAGGCGATGGGCGGCTCGCCCGGTTCGCGGGGGAAGCCGCAGAACAGTTCGGGCAGTCGCAGGTGGAAATGGGCGGCGGCGGCGTAGATCTCGGCCAGGATTTCCGAGACGGCCTCGCGCTCTCCGTAGTTGGCCATGCCGGCGGCGGCCATGGCGGTGTCGTGGGGCCAGACCGAGCCGTTGTGATAGCTCATCGGATTGAAGCGGGCCTGACCCAGCTCCAGCGTGCGAATGCCCCAGCCGGTGCGGAACTCGGCCGACAGCAGGCGTTTGGTGACGCGGCGCGCACGCTCCAGCGACGGCAGGCCGGTGAACAGCAGATGGCCGGCGTTGGAGGCGATGGCGCGGCATTGCTCGCCGTCACCGTCCAGGGCGACCGCATAGAAGCCCTCGTCCTCCATCCAGAACCTGTCCTCGACCAGGGCGCGGACCTGTTCGGCGCGCATCCGCCATTCTGTCGCGCGGTCGTCGTGCAGGCGTTCGGCCAGGTCGCCCAGCGCGCGCCAGGCGGCGAAGGCGTAGCCCTGGACTTCCAGCAGGGCGATGGGCCCCTTGGGGAAGCGGCCGTCGGCGTGGAAGATGGAGTCTTCGGAATCCTTCCAGCCCTGGTTGGATAGGCCGGTGTCGGCGCCGCGCTGATAGTCGATCAGGCCGTCGTTGTTGCTGTCGCCATAGTCGCGCATCCAGTCGGCGGCGGCGATCAGATTGGGCCAGAGCGTGCGGATCAGGTCCAGATCGCCGGTGCGGTTGGCGTAGGCGCCGGCCAGGGCCACGAACAGGCAGGTCGTATCGACCCCGCCGTAGTAGAGGCCGAAGGGGACCTCGTGCAGGGCGCTCATCTCGCCGCCGCGCGTCTCGTGCATGATCTTGCCGGGCTGGCTGTCCTGGAACAGCGAGGTCTCGGTCGCCTGGCGGCTGGCCAGATAGGTCAGGACGCCCTTGGCCAGGGACGGGTCCAGCCACAGCATCTGCCAGGCGGCGATGATGCCGTCGCGCCCGAACGGGGTCGAGAACCAGGGCGTGCCGGCATAGGGATAGGGGCCGGTCGGCAGGTCGGTGGTCAGCAGGGCCATGTCTGCCCGCGACTGATCCAGCCAGTCGTTGAAGCGCGGGCTGCGCGGGCCGCGCACCGAGGCGCCGCGCCGGCGCTTGGCGCGCATGGCCAGGCGCGCCTGGACGGCGTTTAGACGCCAGCGCCCGGCGTCCGGCGTCTCGCAGGCATCGACGCCGCATTCGATGAACAGGTCCATCGAGCGCCCCTTGGGCAGGCTGAACATGAATTCGGCGCGCTGGTGCGTCAGGCGGGCGGGCGGCTCGGAGAAGGCGATACAGCTGGAACGATCGACATCGTCCAGGCCGGTGTATCGGAATGTGACGCGGCGGCCGTCGGTGGTCGGGGTGTGGATGGTCCCGCGCTTGGCCCGAGGCGTGCCGCGCACCTGGAAGATGTCGGCGAAGTCGGCACCGAAGTCGAAGGCCAGCGGCAGAAGGATGTCCTCAACGCCATGATTGACCATGCGGATGCGCTCGAACATCCGTCGGCCCCAAAGGAAGCGACGCCGCTCGATATGCAAGACGCCGGCAGGGGCGGACCTGCCGCCCATCGGGGGCAGGGGGCGGTTGGTGGTGTGGCAGGAGAAGAAGACGTTGTCCTGGCTGACGCCGGAAGACAGCCGCGACGGCTTTTGCAGACCGACCGTCATGGCCCAGCGCGACAGGACGCGCGTATCGTCGGCGAACAGGCCGTCGGCGCCGCCCTTCATGTCGCCCCAGCCGTCCGCGACCAGGAAGGTGTCGCCGTCCTTGAGCGCCATCAACTGTTCGAGGCCGGAAGCCTCGACGGTTTCGCCGGCGGTCAGTTGGGTGGAATAGGCGTCGTCCATGCGGTCTCTTCCCCGTCGTTTGAGGCCTCGGCCGAACGTGTCGCACCCGAATGCGGCGCTCAGGGGCCGCTTGAGTGATCAAATGAAGCAGGCGACGGAGAGTTCATCTCCATCGCCTGTTTTTCTTCGATAATCGTCGGCTGCGACGCTTAGGCGATGGCGGCGAAGCTGCGATCTTCTTCGATGGGACGCAAGGGCGTAATCACATTGCCCAGCGGCGCATCGGCGAAGGGACGACGGGCCAGCAGGTCGCCGTAGACATCCAGGTAGCGGCGGGCCATGGCGGTGGCCGAGAACCGCAGGTCGAAACGGGCGCGAACAATCTGGCGGTCCAGCAGATGGGCGCGGCCGGCGGCGGCGATCGCCTGTTCCATCGTGTCCACCAGGAAGCCTGTGGCGCCGTCCTCGATGATCTCGGGCGTCGAGCCGCAGCGGAAGGCGACGACCGGCGTGCCGCAGGCCATGGCCTCGATCATCACCAGGCCGAAGGGCTCAGGCCAGTCGATGGGGAAGAGCAGGGCGTCGGCGCCGCCAAGGAAGGCGGACTTCTGGTGGTCGCCGATCTCGCCGATGAACTCGATCAGGGGATTGCCCTCGACCATCGGACGGATCGTCTCTTCCCAATAGCGTTTGTCGGCGGCGTCCACCTTGGCAGCCATCTTCAGGCGCTTGCCCAGTTTGGTGGCGATTTCGATGGCGCGGTCGGGGCGTTTCTCGGGCGAGATACGGCCCAGGAAGGCGAGGTAGCCCTCGGACTTGGGCGAAAACAGATACTGTTCGCTCGGCATGCCGTGATGGACGGTCGCCTTCCAGTTGGCGAAATGAAGGGGCTTGCGCTGGTCGTCCGAGATGGAGACCAGGCCGAACTCGCTCCAGCGGGCATAAACGCCGGGCAGGTCTTTCATGTCGAGGCGACCATGCAGGGTCGTGATCGTCTTGTCCGCATACTGCCGGAACAGCGGGAAATGGATCATGTCGGTGTGGAAGTGGATCACGTCGAACTCGTTGGCGCGGTCCATCACCTCGCCCAGCATGGACAGGTGGGCGGCGAGGTCGGATTTGAGCGGGGCGGGATCCAGGCGGATGGCCTGATCGCGGACGGGCACCAGACGCGCTTTGGTGTGGGCGTCGGCGCTGGCGAACAGAGTGACGTCATGGCCCAGATCGACCAGGGCGTCGGTCAGATGCGCGACGACGCGTTCAGTGCCGCCATAAAGCTTCGGAGGGACGGCCTCGTAAAGCGGGGTGACCTGCGCGATCTTCATGATGTTGTGCTCCGACCCCGCACCGGCGGGGGCCGCGGACAACAATGGTCTCGCAACTGCGAAGTTCCATCACGACTTGCGAATTTTCACATAGGTTTCGGTGGGTTAAAGCAAAGCTGAGCCCGTTTTCGTGTGCGAAATCGTACGTATCGGCCGCGCATTGCCGGCTAAGTGCTTGATGTGACTGATGCGACGTGGGGTCGCATCCGCTTACATCGCGGCGCGAACCTCGGAGCGCAGGGCGTCGATGGATTTTAGGCCCTGGTCTGTCTTGAAGCGCCAATAGGTCCAGCCGTTGCAGGCGGGGGCGTTTTCCAAGAGGGCGCCCAGTTTGTGAATCGAGCCGCTGAGCGAGCCGGACACCAGCGAGCCGTCCGCGCGGACGCGGGCCTCGCGCTCGCCCTTGGGGCAGTACAGACGGTCGCCGGCGTTCAGCAGGCCGGCCTCGACCAGGGCGCCGAAGGGCACCTTGGGCTCGGCGCGTTTGGAGCCTGTGACGATCAGGTCTTCGGAGCGGGCGGGGATGACCGAGGCGATGCGGGTCTCGGCGACATCGGCATAGGTCTCGTCACGCTCGATGCCGATATAGTGGCGGCCCAGGCGTTTGGCGGCGGCGCCGGTCGTGCCGGTGCCGAAGAAGGGGTCCAGGATCACGTCGCCGGGGCGGGTGGCCGACAGCAGCACGCGGTGCAGCAGGGCTTCCGGCTTTTGCGTCGGATGGGCCTTCTTGCCGTCGGCGTCCTTGATCCGCTCCTCGCCGGTGCACAGGGCGAAGGTCCAGTCGGACCGCATCTGGGTGTCTTCGTTGAAGGCCTTCATCGCATCGTAGTTGAAGGTGTAGCGCTTCTGATCGCGGCTCTTGGCGGCCCAGATCAGGGTTTCGTGGGCATTGGTGAACCGGGTGCCCTTGAAGTTCGGCATCGGGTTGGACTTGCGCCAGATGATGTCGTTCAGCACCCAGAAACCCAGGTCCTGGATCGCCGAACCGAGGCGGAAGACGTTGTGATAGGAGCCGATCACCCAGATCGAACCCTCCGGCTTCAGCACACGGCGGCATTCGGTCAGCCAGGCGCGGGTGAAGGCGTCGTAGTCGGCGAAGCTGGCGAACTTGTCCCAGTCGTCGTCCACAGCGTCGACCTTGGAGTTGTCGGGACGCAGCAGGTCGCCGCCCAGCTGGAGATTATAGGGGGGGTCGGCGAAGACCATATCCACCGAGGCATCGGGCAGGCTCTTCAGCACTTCGATGCAGTCGCCACGGTGAATGACGTCGGTCTTCAGATCGGACATGGAAACGCGGCCCCGGAACAATGAGACCGCTATGGTGAATCCTTGTGGTTAAGGTCGGGTAACCGGCGCGAGGAGATCGCGCCGGTTCCGTTTTTTCTAGGCCAGCATGCGCACCTTGGGCTCGCGATCCCACTGGCGGGTGCGGGCGGGGGCGAGGAAGGCCTTGGCGTCCTTGGACAAATCGATCACGCCTGCGTCCGCCTCGACGCCCGCCTTGTCCAGCAGGGGCTGGGCCTCGGGGGTGTGGCCGACGGCCTTGAGGTGACCGAAGGCGTCCTTGGCGAAGTCGACCGCGGCGCCTTCCTTCAGCAACTGGGCGCAACCGTCCTCGGACAGGACGATGGCGACGGCGTCGAACAGGACTGAAGGGCTGCCGGCCAGCTGACCGTCGGCAGCCAGGGTCTTGCCGCCCTTCAGCTTTGCGCCGCCGATCTTGGGCGCGACGATGAAGACCGAACCGCCGTCGCCCTCGACCGTCGCACGAACGGCGTCGATGACGGCACCGTCGGAGCCGTCGGCGACCAGGATGGCGACCTTTCGGCCCTTCAGCGTGTCGGGATATTTGCCGACGATCCGCAGGGCAGGCGAGGCGGCCAGATCGATGGGGGCGACGGCCGGTTCCGACGCCTTGGGCAAGGGCAGGTTCAGGCCGTCGGCGACGCGCTGGGCTAGCGTCTCATCCACGTTCTGCAGATTGGCCAGAACGCGCTCGCGTACGTGGGACAGAGACACCTTGGACAGTTCAAACACGATGGCGCTGGCCAAATGGGCCTGTTCGATCTCGGTCTGGGAGCGGAAGAAAAGCCGCGCCTGGCTGTAGTGGTCGGCGAAGGTTTCGGCGCGCAGCCGGACCTTCTCGCCTTCGACCGGCACGGGCGCGGTGCGGAAGCCGCCCTTGGGATCTTCGCGCGGGCCGCCGTCCTCGCCCGCCTCGGCCAGGCTGTTGGGTTCATAATTGGCGCGGCCCTTGGGCACGGCCATCTGCATGTGACCGTCGCGCTGGAAGTTCTGGAAGGGGCAGCCCTTGGCCTGGTTGATCGGGATCTGGTGGAAGTTGACCGTGCCCAGGCGCGACAGCTGTGTGTCCTGGTAGGAGAACAGCCGGCCCTGCAGCAGCGGGTCCTCCGAGAAGTCGATGCCCGGCACGATGTTGGTCGGCAGGAAGGCGACTTGTTCCGTCTCGGCGAAGAAGTTGTCGGGGTTGCGGTCCAGGACCATGCGGCCGATCACGCGGATCGGATGATCCTCTTCCGGCACCAGTTTGGTGGCGTCCAGGATGTCGAAGGGCAGGGCGTCGGCCTGTTCCTGGGTGAACAGTTGCACGCCGAACTCCCATTCGGGGAAGTCGCCCTGGTCGATGGCTTCATACAGGTCGCGGCGGTGATAGTCGGGATCGGCGCCGGCGATCTTGACCGCCTCGTCCCAGCAGGTCGACTGCGTGCCCAGCTTTGGCCGCCAGTGGAACTTGACCAGGGTCGTCTCGCCGTCCGCGTTCAGCAGGCGGAAGGTGTTGACGCCGAAGCCTTCCATCATGCGCAGGCTGCGCGGGATGGCCCGGTCCGACATGGCCCACATGATCATATGGGTGCTTTCCGGCATCAGGCCGATGAAATCCCAGAAGGTGTCGTGCGCGCTGGCCGCTTGGGGGTAGCCCTTGTCCGCTTCCATCTTCACCGAATGGATCAGGTCTGGGAACTTGATCGCGTCCTGGATGAAGAAGACGGGGATGTTGTTGCCCACCAGGTCCCAGTTGCCCTCGGTCGTGTAGAATTTGACGGCAAAGCCGCGCACGTCGCGCGGGGTGTCCACAGAGCCCGCGCCGCCGGCGACGGTCGAGAAGCGGGTGAACAGCTCGGTCTTCTTGCCGACCTCGGTCAGGATCTTGGCGGTGGTGACGTCCGACAGGCTGTCGGTCAGTTCGAAGAAGCCGTGCGCGGCCGAGCCGCGGGCGTGGACGATCCGCTCGGGGATCCGCTCATGGTCGAAATGCTGAATCTTCTCGCGAAGGATGAAATCCTCCAGCAGGGTCGAGCCGCGCGGCCCCGCCTTCAAGGAGTTCTGGTTGTCGCTGATCGGCACGCCGTGATTGGTCGTGGTGCGGGTCTCGGGCGTGCTTGCGGTCTGATGCAGTTCGCCGGCGTTGCCGAGCGTGGGCGCACCGGCGGGGGTGGGGGTCTTGGCCATCTGGAACCTTGGGGGCGACGGCGTCGACAGGAGTGCGGCGCGCGTTAACAGCACAACGCGACGGGGATGCGATAGTTCTGTGCGGCATCGCGCACAGGCGGCGCGGTCATCGCCCTCAGAAAAGTTCGCTCCGTACGCGGCGCGCCCTTCGCATGCGGCGAGGCGGAGTCTATGACGCGACGATGATCGCACGCCTTCGCCCCGTTCCATTCGACCTCGGTCCCGTCCATTTCGTCGGCATCGGCGGCATCGGCATGAGCGGCATCGCCGAGATCATGCTGAAGATCGGCTATTCGGTGCAGGGCTCGGACGCCAAGGCCAGCGCCAACACCGAACGCCTGGAGCAGCTGGGCGCTCGCATCTTCATCGGCCATGACGCCGCCCATGTAGGCGAGGGCGTCTCGGCCGTGGTCTATTCGACGGCGGTCAAGGCCGAGAACCCCGAGATGAAGACGGCGCGCGAGCGTCGCATCCCGCTGGTGCGACGGGCCGAGATGCTGGCCGAGCTGATGCGGCTGCAGTTCTCGATCGCGGTCGGCGGCACCCACGGCAAGACGACGACGACCTCGATGGTCGCGGCCCTGCTGGATGCGGCGGGCCTGGATCCGACGGTGGTCAACGGCGGCATCATCAACGCCTATGGCACCAACGCCAAGGTCGGGGACGGCGACTGGATCGTGGTCGAGGCGGACGAGAGCGACGGCAGCTTCCTGCGCCTCAAATCGACGGCGGCCATCGTGACCAATATCGATCCCGAGCACCTGGACCACTACGGCGACTTCGACGGGGTGCGGAAGGCCTTCATCGATTTCGTCGAGAACATCCCCTTCTACGGCTTCGCCGCCGTCTGCCTGGACCATCCGGAGGTGCGGCGGCTGGTCGCCGCCATCGATAACCGGCGGCTGGTCACCTATGGCGTCAATCCGCAGGCCATGGTGCGGGCCGAGAACATCGACATGGGCGCGGACGGCTGCCGCTTCGACGTGGTCTTCCATGGGGCGGGCGCGGACGCCGACGAGACGCGGATCGACGGCCTGTATCTGCCCATGGCCGGGGGGCACAACATCGCCAACGCCCTGGCCGCCATCGCCGTGGCGCGCGAACTGAACGTGGCCGATGAGGCGATCAGGACCGGCCTGGCCGGCTTCGGCGGGGTCAAGCGCCGCTTCACCACGACGGGCGTGGTCGGGGGCGTGCGGATCGTGGACGACTACGGCCACCACCCGGTCGAGATCGCCGCCGTTCTGAAGGCCGCGCGCCAGGTGGTGCAGAACGCCGAGGGCGACGGCCGCGTCATCGCCGTGGTCCAGCCGCACCGCTACACCCGCCTGCGCGACCTGATGGAAGAGTTCTCGACCTGCTTCTCCGACGCCGACGCGGTGATCGTGGCCGACGTCTATGCGGCAGGCGAGGCGCCACTGGACGGGGTGGACAAGCATGCGCTGGTGGACGGCGTCCGCCGCTTCGGTCATCGCTCGGTCCAGGCGCTGGATGGCGTCGAGACCCTGCCGACCGTAATCGCGGGCGAGGCCAAGGCGGGCGATCTGGTCGTCCTGCTGGGCGCCGGCGACATCACGAGCTGGGCCTATGCCCTGCCGGGGCAGTTGGAGGCGTTGAACGGCTGACGGCCCTCGCCTCAGAGATAGGCGAGGATCATGTTGCCTGCGATGAAGGCTAGGAAGCCAGCCATCACAAAGGCGGTGGCGAAGGAGGACAGCCACTCCTGTCGCCCGCGGATGCCGAGCACCTCCTGTTCACTCAGGCCTCCGGCGGCAAGCCGTTTCCGGTCCGCTTCGAACAATGGGATGAGGCAGACGAAACATAGCGCCATCGGCAAGAAGACGATGACCAGTTGAACCAGGCTGGAAAAAGACGCCCGACCTGCGCTGAACCGCCAAAGGAATGAGGTCAGTGCTTCCTGATGGCCCAAAGGGGCGTAGGCGGCGATCAACGAGCTCATTCCGACCAGATACAACAGAGCGTAGACCGCGATCTGGCGCGCCCTCCACTTGATCGGTGGAGGTGGCTGGGTGGGCTCTGAACCAAAGCCTGGCATCTCCTCGCCGAGCAGGAGTTCGCCAGCCGCCTGCTTGCGCCGGATGTGCCAGAACCATCGATAGGTCGCGGCGTGCAGAATGGGCAGGCCGATTACGGCGACGAACCCGACCAGAATCAGGTTCAAGACTTCCTCGGCGGTGATGGCGATCGCAGTGTAGGTGTTTACGGCGTAGACGAGCCCGATCCAGCCCATCAGCATGACCGCCGTCAGAACCATGGAGAAGGCGAGAATCTTGACCACTTGAACGGGTTTCATGACGCGACCCTAGGCGATGCAAGACGGGGCAGGCCAGCGGCCTTCTTCGTCTATGCTTTGACTTCGGCGCCGGCGCCGTTATCGGACATCGCATGACCCTGAGTGACGATCTTCCTTCCGTGCGCGGCAAGCTGCTGTGTGGCGAGCCGCTTGGCCCTTACACCTGGTTCCGGGTGGGCGGCGCGGCCGAGGCCTTGTTCATCCCGGCGGACGCCGACGATCTGGCGGACTTCCTGAAGACGCTGGACCCGGCTGTGCCCGTGACCGTGCTGGGCGTCGGTTCGAACGTCATCGTGCGCGACGGCGGGGTCGAGGGGGTGGTGATCCGCCTGGCCGGCCGGCCTTGGGCGCAGATCACGACGGACGGCGATACGATCACGGCCGGCGCAGGTGCGCTGGATTCCATGGTCGCCAAGGCCTCGGCCAAGGCGGGGATCGCCGGGCTGGAATTCTATGCGGGCATTCCGGGCACTGTCGGCGGCGCCCTGACCATGAACGCCGGCTGTTATGGCTCGGAAACCAAGGACGTGCTGGTTTCGGCCTGGGGACTGAACCGCAAGGGGGAGCGGGTCGATTACGCTCTGGCCGATTTCGGCTACACCTATCGCCATAGCCAAGCCCCGGCCGACATCATCTGGATCGAGGCGACCTATCGTGGCGCACCCGACGCGCCCGAGGCCGTTGCGGCCCGCATCAACGACATCACCAGCCGCCGCGAGACCACCCAGCCGATCAGGGAAAAGACCGGCGGTTCGACCTTCAAGAACCCGCCCGGCCATTCGTCATGGAAACTGGTCGACGAGGCCGGCTGGCGCGGCAAACTGCACGCCGAGACCGGCGGCGGCGCCATGTTCAGCGACCTGCACTCCAACTTCATGATCAACCCCGGCGAGGCCACCGCCGCCGACATCGAAGGCCTCGGCGAGGCCGTGCGCGCCGATGTCCTGACCAAGACCGGCGTTCAGCTGGAGTGGGAGATCAAGCGGATCGGCCGAGTGCGCTGATCCCAGCATTAATTGCGCGCTTGCCGCGAATGATTGACGGCCTGTTAAACATGTAGGCGGCAATCGGATACACCATGGCACGCGCTTTCAAAGACCTTCATGTCGCCGTCCTGATGGGCGGGCTTTCCGCAGAGCGGGAGGTTTCGCTGTCGTCGGGCGAGCAGTGCGCGCAGGCGCTGGAGCGACAGGGCGTACGCGTCAGCCGCGTGGACGCCGGGCGCGACCTGGCCAATGTGCTGTCCGGCCTGATCAAGCCCGATGTCGTGCTGAACTGTCTGCACGGCGCCTGGGGCGAGGACGGCTGCGTCCAGGGCGTGTTGGAGACGCTGCGGATTCCCTATACGCATTCCGGCGTGCTGGCCTCGGCCCTGGCGATGGACAAGGACAAGTCAAAGGCCGTCTTGCGGGCGGCCGGCATCAAGGTTCCGGGCGGAGGTCTGTATGATCGCCACGAGGTCGCCAGCCGCCACGTTATCGACCCGCCCTACATCATCAAGCCGAATGCCGAAGGCTCGTCCGTCGGGGTCTTCCTGGTGCCCGAAGGAGCCAACGGCCCTCAGGCTGAGGTCGGCTATCCGGAATGGCCCTATGGCGAGCAGGTCGTGGTCGAACCCTATATCGCCGGCAAGGAGCTGTGCGTCACGGTGCTGGGCGAACCAGCCGGGCCGCGCGCCCTGACCGTCACCGACATCACCCCGACCAAGGGTTTCTACGACTACGAGGCCAAATATGCGCCGGGCGGTTCGGTGCATGTCCTGCCCGCCGTCCTGCCTGCCGCTGTGTTCGAAAAGGCCCTGCGCCAGGCCGAGGCTGCGCACGTCGCCATGGGGTGCCGGGGCGTGTCCCGATCCGACTTCCGTTATGACGATGTTAAGGACGATCTGGTCCTGTTGGAGGTCAATACTCAGCCCGGCATGACCCCGACCTCGCTCGCGCCCGAGCAGGCGGCCCATACCGGAATGAGCTACGATGATCTGGTTCGTTGGATGGTGGAGGACGCCTCATGCCCGCGGTAGTTCGCGGCGGTCGGCGACAGAGTTCTAATCAGGCTCCCCAACGCGGCGCGGCTCCCAAAGGGGGAGGGCGGTCGCGTGGCGGGGCCAAGAACGCGTCCGCCATTCCCGGCAAGATGGCCGCCATCGGCCGTATCGACATTTCCCCCCGCACCGCCGTGATCGCCCTGGGCGCCGGTGCGCTGCTGCTGGTCGGCGTTCTGGCCACGGGCGCCCGCGCCGAGCGTATCGGCGCCTCGGTCTCGCACGGGGTCGACAATCTGACGGCGGGCATGGGTCTGACGCTCAAGCGCGTGCATATCACCGGCGCCTCGTCCGAGGCCGAGCCGGCGATCCAGCAGGCCCTGGGCCTGTATTCCGGCCAGCCGATCACCAGCTTGGATCTGGACGCCATTCGCGACCGGGTTCAGGGCGTGGGCTGGGTCAAGGAGGCGCGCGTGGTGCGCCTGTTGCCCGACACCCTGATCGTCGAGGTCAAGGAACACGACCGCCTCGCGGTCTGGCAGGAAGCCGGTCAGATCAAGGTCATCGACGCGCGGGGCGAAGTGATCACGGGCGCCGACGCGCGCCGATATCCGACCCTGCCGCTGGTCGTGGGCAAGGGCGCCGATGTCGCGGCGGGCGAGATCCTGCCGCTTCTGGCCCAACGTCCGCGCCTGATGGGGATGGTGGACGCCCTGGTGCGCGTGGACGAGCGCCGCTGGGATCTGCGTTTGAAGGATGGCAGCCTGATCCAGCTGCCCGCCACCGAACAGGAGGCGGCCCTGATCCGCCTCGATGCGCTGGACCAGCGCGAACGCCTGCTCGACCTGGGCTTCGCCCGTGTCGATCTCAGAACCCCGGACGAGGTCGCGGTGCGACCCACCGGCGACGCCTAGGAACATCAAGATCATGACCAAGCAACGCGGAGCGGCGAACGATCAGGGTCGGGGCATGGATCCTCGCGCCGGTCGCGCGCCCGTGATCGCCGCGCTGGACATCGGCCAGTCCAAGGTCTCGTGCTTCATCATGAAGCCCGACGGCGTGCGTCACGCCGACCGCACCATCCGCGTCGCCGGCGCGAGCCACGTCCAGTCCAAGGGCGTCAAGGGCGGGGCGATCATCAATATGGACGAGGCCGCCCAGGCCATCGGCCATGCCGTCGAACGCGCCGAGCGCGCGGCCCAGAGCCCGGTCTCCGGCGTCGTCGTGACGACCGCCATCGGCCAGATGGCCAGCCACCGGGTGCAGGCGCGGGTGTCGCTGGGCGCCAATCCGGTCGGGGACGCCGATCTGGCGCGCGCCATCGGCATGGCCCTGGCCCAGATCCGCCTGCCCAACCGTCGGCCCATCCACGTCCTGCCCATCGCCTGGTCGGTCGACGGCGCGCGCGGCGTGCATGATCCGCGTTCGATGCGCGGCGGTTCGCTGGGGCTGGACCTGCTGGTCGTGTCCATGGCCGAGAACGTCTTCACGACCCTGAGCCACTGCCTGGAGCTGGCGCATCTGGACCTGCAGGGCGTGGCCGCCGCGCCCGTCGTATCGTCGTTGGCTGCGCTGGAAGAGGACGAGATGGACCTGGGCGCCGTCTGCATCGACATGGGCGGCGGCTCGACCAGCGCCGCCGTGTGGGGTGGTCGGTCCCTGCTGCATATCGAAAGCCTGAACGTCGGCGGCGATCACGTCACGTCCGACATCGCGCGCGGCCTGTCCACGTCAAAGGCCGGGGCCGAACGGTTGAAGACGCTGCACGGTTCGGCCATGGCCAGCGCCAACGAGGACCGCGAAATGCTGGAGGCCCCGCCGCGCGGCGAGGACGCCTCCGCCGGCCCGGTCATCGTCCCGCGCGCCATGCTGAAGACCGTCATCGCCCCCCGCGTCGAGGAAACTCTCGAACTGCTGCGCGATCGACTGAAGAACGCCGGCGTGGGCCTGGAGCCCGGGGCGGGCCTGGTCCTGACCGGCGGCGCCAGCCAGCTGAACGGCGTGCGCGAACTGGCGGTGCGCGTCTTCGACCGCCCCGTCCGCCTCGGAAAACCCCAACGGGCGCCACATTTGGCCGACGCCGCCTCCGGCCCCGCCTTCTGCGCCACCGCCGGCGTCCTGCTCCGCGCCGCCTACGGCCCGCGCGAGGCGGTGTCCGCCAGAAAACTGATGGCGCGCCAGATTACGGCGGCGGATGCGCCCCGGATTCACCGCGGCAACGTGGTGGGGCGAGTGGCGGGTTGGCTGCGCGAAAATCTTTAAGCGTCCTCCCTCTGCTGGACGCAAAGGTGTCCTCTCAATCCATGATCGGTAGTGTCTCAGTCTTGAGGCGGCTTGAGCGCGCGCAGGCGGCAGGGTGACGCGCGCTGGCTAAGGTACGGCGCTTGGTGAGCGGACTGGTTGCCGCGGGGCCTTAAAAAAGAAAGGGCGGCAGGAGAACCTGCCGCCCTTTCCTTCTTCAGTCGCCGAAGCGACGTCGGATTAGAACGAGTAGGAAACCGTGAAGGTCGCCGACCGGCCCTGCCAGTCATACTGGCTGGCCAGAGGCGTATTGCCGATACGGCTCGATCCGCTCTGAGCCGACACCAACGGGGGGTTTTCGTCGAAGATGTTCCGGATACCCAGTTGGATGGTGACATCATCCATACGGCGACGGATCGACATGTTGTGGCTCATGTAGAACGGCGTGGCGCGTTGATACCAAACCGGCTGACCCAGGTAGGTGCCCGTGTTCCCCGGAACTGCGAAGAACGGTGCGTTGTCCGTCTCTCCCACGAAGTCGATGCTGTAGAAGCCGGTCCAGTCACCCCGATCAAAACGAGCCGAAGCCTGGCCGTTCAGTTCCGGATTGCCGATCTGACCTTCCAGTTGCGAAGCTTCAGCATCGCCGAACGTCTGTTGCGTCCAGTCCAAGATGTAGCTCGCGCGTGCGTTCAGTGTCAGGTCACCGGCCGCGAACTCCTTGGTGTAGCGGACGTTCAGGTCCAGGCCTTCGCTCATCTGCTGCGAGATGTTCACGTAGCTGTCGTTGACGTCCAGGATCTGCAGATAGCGGGTCGAGTCCGGGTTCAGATCGCGGGTGAACAGTTGGCAGAGCGCTTCATTGGGGAAGTTCTCCGAGGTCAAGCAACCCGACACGATGTTGCCGGCGCCGAACTGGGCCACCTGATCGTTGATCTCGATCTTCCAGTAATCCAGAGCGATGCTGAGGTTGGTGAACGAGGGCGTCCAGATGAAGCCCACCGAAGTCGACTTCGCGGTTTCCGGGTCCAGGATGCCGGCGCCACCGCCCGTGGTGATCAGAGCGGAAGACGCACCTGCCGCGCCGTACTCTTCCGGAACGCCGGAAGCCAGGCAGTTGGCCTTCAGCACGTCATTGCTGGAGTCCTGATAGTTGATGCAGGGGTCGATGTTGGTTTGGGCGAGGAAGCTGGTCTGGTTGGCCAGGAACAGTTCGTACAAGGCCGGCGCGCGGAACGACGTGCCGTACGATGCGCGAAGCCGATACTCCGGCGTGATCGCCCAGTTCAATCCGACCTTGTAAGTCGAGTTCTCACCATACGAGTCGTAGTCCGAGTAACGACCCGAGACGTTCAGCGTGAGTTCGTTGGCCAGCGGCAAGGCTCGCAGCAGCGGGATGTCCAACTCGCCGAACAGTTCCTTCACGGTGTCCGAGCCAGTCGTGCGGCCGGCTGCGGTTTGGCCCCAGAGGTTGCCGTTACGCTGTTGCTCACCGGGATTGTCGTCGATCTCTTCCTTGCGGACGTGGAAGCCCAGAGCGACGCCCAGCGGACCGGCCGGCAGGTTGAACAGCTCGCCGGAGATCACACCTTCGATGTAGGAGTGTTCGTAGGTCGTGGTGCCGGTCTCGTAGCCCAACAGGAAGGCTTCTTCCTCGGCAGTCAGTTGACCGTTTTCGACTAGGTTCTGGCTATACCAGTTCACGCCGCCGGTGGGGCAAGCGCTCGCCGTTTGCAGAATGAAGAGGTCGCAATTTCCGGCTGCGACGAACTCGTCATCGCGGAACGCACCGGCGTTGCCTTCCAGATCTTCGCCGAACCAAGCCAGCAGGCCCGCCGCAGCTTCTACGCGGTCATTGTAGAAGAAGTTGCCGCCGTAGGTGCCCTTCGAGCGGCTGTATTGCCCCGCCAGTTCCCAGTCCCAAGTCCGGTTGGCGAACTGGAAGTCACCGCGGAAACCGCCCACGCCACGCCAGTACTCGACTTCCTGCTTGTCGTCCGAGTTCACCAGGGCGACCGGGGTCGTGTAGTGGCACGCAATGCCGCTGGTGCCGTTGCAGACGCCGCCAAACGGATTGAGCGTGTGCATCGGTGACGTGGCGGGAAACAGCTGACGCCAGCTGTGTTGCTCGGATTCACGCTTGTTATACAGCAGTTCGCCGAACATCTCGATGTTCGGGGTCAGGTCGTAACCGCCGAACAGGCTGAGGCTGGTGCGCTTCACGGGCGAGATGGCGGTCCGGCTGTCGTAGCGATCGCTATGCAGCGGGTATTCGGCAGTGGCGGCGCGACGGACGGCTGTCGGCTGAGCGGTGATCGAGCAGGCGCCGGTGCCGCCGGCGACCAGATGGAAGCCTGCGATGTCGCAACCGGTATAGCCGCCACCGGCGACCGCCGAGGAGCTGAAGATGTAATCGCCCGCGCGGGCGATACCGGCGGTGGCCTGCTGGGTCCGCAGGATTGCGTTCAGCGTACCCGTGCACTTGTAGGTGCCGGTGGTCGGATCAATGACGTCGCCGCGGATCGTCAGGTTCTCGTCGAGGAAGTTGAACTCCTGCGGGCACTGGAAGTAGTCACGATCGCCGAACAGCAGTTCCTTGCGCTCATAGTAGTCGGCGCCAGCGGTGATGTAGCCGCGATCGAACGATTTTCCGAAGCTGCCGTTGACCCGATATTCTTCACCGCCGCCTTCGAGAGGCTGGTTGGTGTAGAACTCGACGTTGCCGCCGTCTTGGTTGGTCTTGGTGATGATGTTGATGACGCCGGCGACGGCGTCGGAGCCGTAGATCGAAGATGCGCCATCGGTCAGGATTTCAACCCGCTCAATTTGAGACGACGGAATCGTGTTCAGGTCGGTCGGGCCGACCGTGCCCCGCACGCCGGCGGGACCGACGCGACGGCCATTAACCAGCACCAGGGTGCGCTGTTCGCCCAAACCGCGCAGCGAGATCGTGTTGACGCCTGGTCCGCCGGTGGTGACGAAGCCCGTGAAGAAGTTGTTGATCTGGGTCGCGTTGTTCGCGGCTGAGGAGGACTGGAGAATCTCGGTCGTGTCAGCCAGCCCTTCCAGAGCGGCCTGTTCCGAGGTGATGACCTGAATAGGCTGCGAGCTGCTGTACTCGCTGCGGCGGATGCGCGTTCCGGTGACTACGACTTCCTCGACCTGAGCGGCTTCTTCTTGCGCCTGCTGGTTCTGGCTAGTCTGCGACTGTGCCATCGCCAGCGACGGAGCCATGATCGCCATGCCGGCGATGATGGTGGTCGCAAGCAGATTTTTCCGACTGCAATTCATGGTTCAGATTCCCCAACAACAAATATAAATTCAGCACGTCGCGACGCGCTGAAGGACACCGCTGTTCTTGCAATGAATGTGGGCGGGGACCAAGGTAAATGTGTTCGTTGGGTGTCAAGTTGATGTCGAATGTCACTTTGATATCACGCAGCGGTAATAAAATCTGATGGTATGGCGATGCGTTGACTACGATCATGAGCGGCGCTTGCCTGGCAGGGGGTAGAATGTTTGGATATGTAGGTTGCGGCTTTAGTAGCTTGCGAGGGGGCATGTTAGAGACATGAATTTAAAGATGAAATGGTGGAGCCCTCTGGCTATCGCTGCAGCGGCGTTAATCGGATCCGTACAGTCCGCCGCCGCGATAGCGACCTCCGCAGAAGCGAGTGTGCCGACGGCGGAAGCTTTTGCGCGCCGTCCTGCCATCGGGTCTGTCGATGTTTCGCCGGACGGGAAACATGTTGTGGCCGTAATATCGCCAGATGGGAAAAAGCGGGTCGTCGCCATATGGGACACCGCCGACATGGAAAAGGCTCCGTTCATCATCGGTTCGGACGATGAGCGTGCCGATGTGGTCGGGGCGCAGTTTATAAAGAACGACCGGCTTTTCGTTTCCACGCAGCAGCTGAGGGATTTCAACCCATTCACGGGCCAGCGTGAGCGCAGCTTCCTGCAGCGGTCGCTGATCTTGACCCTGGAGGGGCAGCCCGCCCGCACCTCGCTTCAGTTCGACGGCCTGAGCGACACGCAGCAGGCTGTCGTGGGCGTCGGTCGCCTGATCAGCGACCTCCCACAGGACCCGCAGAACATCATTGTCGCCGACCCAATGCGCGGGGACAAATATCGCCTCAATCTTTACAGCGGGCGTGCAGAGCGTATCGAGCGGGGCTCGGAGCGCTTCAGTAGCGAAATCGCAGACATGAATGGCGATATCCGCGCCAAGTCTGAGTTCGATTTTGACAACGGGGCCGCCTATATCGGTCAGTGGTTGAAGCACCCCGACACAGGCGAATGGGCGGAGCATTTCCGTTATTACGCCCGCGACCGTCAGCCGATCGAGATTGCCGGCTTCTCCAACGATCCGAACATCGTATTCGTCAGCAAGACGGAAGGGCGCGATCGGTCGGCGATTTACGAGTACAAGATTCGCGAGCGCCAGTTCGGTGACGTCGCTTTTGCTCACCCCTTGTTCGACGCCACTGGTGTGGTGCGCTCGCGCGCCAAGGCTGATTTCGGCGAAGTCGTCGGTTTCGCCTATGACGGCGAACGTCCACGCACCTTCTATACCGACCCGAACCTGGATCAGGCATATAAGGATCTGCGTCAGGCGCTTAACATCACGACCGTGCCGGTCTCCTGGACCGACATCGAAACCGGCGAACGCAGCCGGTTTTCCGTCGGCGATGGCGCGGATATTTCCCTGACGGCGACCTCCGATGACCGCTCAGTCATTATAATAGCAAAGTCCGGGCCGCGCGTGCCGCCTGAGTATTACATCCTCGCCGGCGGGAGAGTGCGTCTGCTCGGGCGGGCTTATCCCGAACTGCAGGCTGCGACGTTGGGCGACACAACGCTGATCCAGTACGAAGCGCGCGACGGTCTTATGATTCCGGCCTTCCTGACCAAGCCGGATCCGGCCGCCTATGGCGCAGGCCCGTATCCGACAATCATTACGCCGCACGGTGGTCCGTGGGCGCGTGACAACCTGTCGTGGGATGTCTCCGGCTGGACGCAGTATTTCGCAGCGCGTGGCTACGCCGTCCTTCAACCGCAGTTTCGCGGATCACAGGGATGGGGTGAGCGTCTGTGGCGCGCGGGAGACCGTGAATGGGGCCGCAAGATGCAGGACGATAACGACGATGCCGCGCGCTATCTGATCGCCCAAGGCGTGGCGGCGCCGGATCGGATCGCAATGCACGGCTACTCCTATGGCGGCTACGCTTCCATGATGGCTGCAGTTCGCTCGAACAACATCTATCAGTGCGCCGCCGCCGGCGCTGGCCCCGCGACGATCGCTCTCTTCAAGAAGGGTACGTTCAACAGTCGTTTTCTGCGGGAATTCCAGCACCCTACAGCTGATGGTGAAGACCCGCTGCGTCGCGTCAACGAGATCAACGTTCCGTTGTTCCTGTATACAGGCGACCGCGACACACGGGTTCTTCCGGCGGAATCGGAAGCAATGGCGGCGGCCATGCGGTCCGCCGGAAAACCGGTGAAGCTGACCATCCTTCCCGACATGGAGCATACGCTGAATACTTGGACGCCGGAAAACTTCGCGAGCATCCTCACGAGCGTAGAGACCTTCTTCAAAAACGACTGCGGCCCAGGCGGCCTGTAAGCCGCTGAGTTTCGCGACTTGAAGGGGGCGAGCCGCAGGCTCGCCCCCATTTTTATGGGTAAAGCACCGGCGAAGCTGGCTTTTATGCTTTCGCGGAGGCCGACTCACATTATCGCCCTAACCTTCTCTTAACCTTCATGGGTGCAATCCTTAACGCGCTCATAACCAAAGCGATTCGGCGGGGGCGGTCGGTTGGTTTGAAGGGGCGGGTCAGCAGGTCGGAAAAAGAAATGTCGCTTTCATTGGTCAAGCCGCAACACACTGAACTGAAGCCCCGCATCGTCGTGTTCGGCGTCGGCGGCGCCGGCGGCAACGCCGTGAACAACATGATCGACGCCGGCCTCGAAGGGGTCGAGTTCGTCGTTGCCAACACCGACGCGCAGCACCTCAGCTTCGCCAAGACGGATCGTCGCATCCAACTGGGCGAGACCATCACCCAGGGCCTGGGCGCCGGCGCCCACCCCGAGGTCGGCATGAACGCCGCCGAGGAATCCGCCGACGAAATCCATCAGCACCTGGAAGGTGCGCACATGGTGTTCATCACCTGCGGCATGGGCGGCGGCACCGGCACCGGCGCGGCCCCCGTCATCGCCAAATGCGCACGTGATCGCGGCATCCTGACCGTCGGCGTCGTGACCAAGCCCTTCACCTTCGAAGGCCGCCACCGCATGCGCTTGGCCGATGCGGGCGTCGCCGAGCTGCAGCGCTATGTCGACACCCTGATCGTCATTCCGAACCAGAATCTGTTCCGCGTCGCCAACGAACGCACCACCTTCGCCGACGCCTTCGGCATGGCCGACCAGGTGCTGCACTCGGGCGTGCGTTCGATCACCGACCTGATGATCCTGCCCGGCCTGATCAACCTGGACTTCGCCGACGTTCGCGCCGTCATGTCCGAGATGGGCAAGGCGATGATGGGCACGGGCGAGGCCTCGGGCGACGACCGCGCCCTGCTGGCCGCCCAGAACGCCATCGCCAACCCGCTGCTGGACGAGACCTCGCTGAAGGGCGCCAAGGCCGTGCTGGTGAACATCACCGGCGGTCTGGACATGACCCTGCTGGAAGTCGACGAGGCCGCCAACGCCATCTCGGCCGAGGTGGACGGCGACGCCAACATCATCTTCGGCGCGGCCTTCGATCCCGCCCTGGACGGCAAAATCCGCGTCTCGGTCGTCGCCACCGGTATGGACGAGGGCGAGATCAAGCGTATCGAACCCATAGCCCCGCCGGCCGCCAGCGCGCCGCTGGCTGGCCATGACGCCCGCCGTTCGGCCGGCGGTCTGTATGGCACGCAGCCGTCGCGCGCGCCGGAACCGACGCGGGATACGTATCGCGAGCCGGTCCGCGCGGAAGCCCCGCGTACGCCTGAGCCCCGCATCGAGGCGGCGCCGGTCGTGCCGACCTTTCAGTCCCCTGCCGCTCGCGAGCCGGAACCGCGCCCCGAGCCGGTGATCCGCGTCGCCGAACAGCAGCCGCGCGCCCTGGATCCCATCGTCGATCCGTGGGTCGAGGAATATGAGACCCGCGCCCCCGCGCCCCGCGTCGCGCCTCAGGGCGACCTGTACGCCGAACGTGAACGCGCCGCGCCTGTCGCGCAGCCGCAGGCGGACGACGGTTATGACGACCGCGATCACCGTCGCAGCGGCTGGAGCCTGTTCGGTCGCGGCAAGCGCACCCAGCCTCAGCACGAGGCCTCCTATGCACCCCAGCCCATGCATCAAGCACGTGGGTCGGTCCAACCGGCGCAGCAATCGGAACCGGAGGCGGGACAGGCCGATGACGACCTGGAAATCCCATCCTTTCTCCGCCGTCTGGCCAACTAGACAACCCAAATGACGATGGAACGCCCCGGAGCCCGGCTCCGGGGCGTTCTTCATTTCAGGCGCTGTGCCAGAGCGAAACAATCCGAAACCGGACTTTGATTTCGCGGTTGCGGCGCCCCGGCTAAAAGACATGCAGGGCGTAATCCGCACGGCGTGCGGCGCGAATAACGAAGAGCGAGTTCAGGTTTGTCGGTCAGGAACGACCATCACGAACACACCATCGTCGCACCGGCCATCATCGCCGGCGTCGGGGTGCACACCGGCCGCCGCGTGCGGCTGGCGGTTCGTCCTGCGCCCTCGGGCACGGGCATCGTCTTCGTGCGCACCGACATCACCGACCGCGACAACCGCATTCCGGTGTCGGGCGAGGCCGTCGTGGACGCCCGCCTGAACACCATGATCGAGAACGGCGCGGGTGTTCGTCTGTCGACCATCGAACACCTGATGGCCGCCTTCGCCGCGCTGGGCGTGTCGAACGCCGTGATCGAGGTGGACGGGCCCGAGCTGCCGATCCTGGACGGATCGGCGCTGGAGTTCGTGCAACTGCTGGACCGGGCGGGCTTCCGTCCGCAGCCGACGCCGCAGCGCTATATCGAGATCCTGGAGACGGTCCACGTCACCGAGGGCGACAAGCACGCAGCCCTGCTGCCTTGCGACCGCTACGAGATGCGGTTCGAGATCGACTTCCCGTCTGCCGTGATCGGCAATCAGGTGATCGATTTCGTCGTGGACGAGCCGACCTTCCGCAAGGACATCATGGCCGCCCGCACCTTCGGCTTCGCCCATGAGGTCGAGGCCCTGCGTCAGGCGGGACTGGCGCGCGGCGGCTCGCTGGAGAACGCCGTGGTCATCGACGGCGACGACATCCTGAACCCCGGCGGCCTGCGCATGGAACGCGAATTCGTGCGTCACAAGGCGCTGGACGCCATCGGCGACCTGTATGTGCTGGGCGCGCCCCTGCTGGGCCGTTACGAGGGCTACAAGGCCGGGCACGCGCTGAATAACCGTCTGGTGCGGGCGCTGCTGGCTGCGCCGCATGCGTGGCGCGAAGTGACGCGGGTGCCGGAGCTGGCGCGGGTGGGCTAAGGGATGAGGTTACGCTCTCTGTCCCTGAAGTCGCGCGTTTTTGAATTCGTATCCTCTTTAGATCGTCATCCTAGGCCTTGTGCCTAGGATCCATAGACTCGTTCGATGAGGGTGAGCGCTGCCGCCTCCACCGGGAGTCTGGATCCTAGGCACAAGGCCTAGGATGACGGTTCAGGTGAGGGGCGAGGCCCTGGATCAGGCGCCGATCACGCTGATCAATCGTCCAAAGTCGGGCTCGCCGTGCTGAAAAGCGCGGCGGTTCGAATAGAACCGGTCCGCGTCCACACAGGTGTCGTGGCCGGTCCAGACGGCCTGACCGACGCCGGCTTGCTGGAGACGCCACAGGACGAAGCCGGGCAGGTCGAACCGGCGTTTGTCGTCGGTCTCGCCGGGGTGGAAGAAGCGGTCGGCGCCGGGGTCGTGGTGGGTGAAGCGGTCCTCGAAATCGACGCCGACCTCATAGCTGGCGGGGGCGATGCACGGGCCGACTACGGCCAGGGTGCGGCGGGGATCGGCGCCCAGGGCCTGCATGGCGGCGACGGCGGAATGGATCACGCCGCCCAGCGCGCCCTTCCAGCCCGCATGGACGGCGGCGACGATGCGGGTCTCGGGATCGGCCAGCAGCACCGGCGCACAGTCGGCCGTCAGGACGGAACACAGAAGACCAGGCTCGGCCGAGACGACGGCGTCGCCCTCGGGACGGTCGCCATGCCAGGGACCTTCTGCGACGCGGGCGACGGCGGAATGGATCTGGTAGCAGCCGTTCAGATGGTCGGCGTCGGCATTGAAATGGGCGGCGACGCGGCGGCGGTTCTCGGCGACGGCGGCGGGATCGTCCTGTGAGCCGACGCCGGCGTTCAGGCCGTCGTAGATGCCGGTCGAGACCCCGCCCGCGCGGGTGAAGAAGCCGTGGGCGATGCCGGCGGCGGTCAGAAGCGGGTGGGTGATGGGGGGCAGATCGCTCATGCCCCCACCTATATCAGGCGTCCCAGCCGGGCACGACCAGGGATCGGGGCGCAAAGATCGCGGCGGCCTTGAACAGGTTTCCCATCTGGTCGTCGCCGGTCAGGCGGTCGAGCTGGCGCGCGATGACGGCGGCGGCGGCGGGCCGGCTGGTCGCCAGGGCTTCGGCGCGGGCCTGGATGCCCAGCAGACGCAGGAACTCGCCCTGGGGCAGGCAGCCGGTGACGTCGGCCCCGGTGCGGACGGCGGCTTCCATGACCAGGGGGAAGTCGGCCCATTGGGTCAGATCGGCCTCGCCCGGCGTCGACAGGGGATCGACCTTCTGGTGACGGCGCAGGGCCTGGAGGGTGTCGCCGGCCTCGGGCCGGGCGCGGCCGTAGTCGATCAGCAGGGCCGCGCCCGATGCGGCCTTCATCAACAAGCCCAGGTCGCGACCGAAGAGGGCCTGCTGCTCCGAGATTTCGAGGATGCCGCCCGGCGCGATGTCGAAGTCCGGCTTGTGGAAGCCGCCGGAGACGGCGGTCAGGCCGAAGATCAGGTCGCCGTCGTCGGTGACGCCGATGCGGCGTTCGGCCCAGCCGCCGTCGGTGCGGACGAACTGGCGCGCGGGCATGCAGTCCAGCACCTCGTTGGCGATCAGGATCACGGGGGCGTCGGTCTCGATCCGCGTCAGGTCGCGCACCCAGCGGGGCGACAGGTCGGCGCCGGCTAAAGCCTTGGCTTGAAGATCGCGCAAGGGTGCGCTGGGTTCGATCAGGATCAGGTCGCAGGCTTCCAGGAAACCGGGGACCAGGCGGGCGGCGCGCAGGGCGTCGCTCATCAATGTGCCGTCGCCGGGGCCGACCTCGACCAGGCGGAAGCGTTCGGGTGCGCCCAGCCGGTTCCAGGTCTCGACCGCCCACAAGCCGATCAGTTCGCCGAACATCTGGCTGACCAGGGGGGACGTGATGAAGTCGCCGCGTGCGCCCAGGTCAGGACGCGACGCATAGTAGCCGCCCTTGGGATCGTGCAGGCAGCGGGTGACGTAGTCGGCGACGGTCATCGGACCCGTCAGGGCGATCTCTCGCGCCAGACGGGTCTTGAGGGTTTGCGCCTCGCTCATGCCTCAGCGGCGACCGGGGGACGCTTCCACGCGCGCCAGATCAGCCAGGCGCCGACCAGGATCATCGGGATCGACAGCATCATCCCCATGGTCAGACCCAGCGGGAAATCGGGCATGCCGAAGTCGGGCTCGCGCACATTTTCCAGCGCGGCGCGGCAGACGCCGTAACCGACCAGGAACAGGCCGGTGATGTAGCCGGGCTTCTTGAGCAGATCGAACTTCCAGATCGCAATGGACAGGACGGAGAGGAGAACGATCCCCTCCAGGCCGGCCTCATAGAGCTGGCTGGGGTGGCGGGGCGCGTCGCCGGCGGGGCAGAAGCCATACATCTGTTCGATACGGGCGTTGCAGAAGCGCACGGCCCACGGAACCGTCGTCTCGCGGCCCCACAGCTCGCCATTGATGAAGTTGGCCAGGCGGCCGAACATCAGGCCGATCGGGACCACAGGAGCGACCATGTCGCCGAGGCGCAGCATGTCGATCTTCTGCGAGCGGGCATACAGTGCGATGGCCACGACCACGCCCAGGAAGCCGCCGTGGAAGCTCATGCCGCCGGTCCACAGCTGGAACAGTTCGAACCGTTCGCCCAGCGTCTGGCCGGTGAACAGTTGGCCGTACATGACCGGCTTGTAGAAGAGGGCGTAGCCGAGCCGGCCGCCCAGGATGATGCCCAGCACGATCCACAGCACCAGGTCGTCCAGCTGCGTCGTGGTGACGGGCGGCTTGCCCGGCGCCCACAGACGCTGGGTCTTGGCGAGGCGCGCGGCATACCACCAGCCCAGGACGATGCCGGCGACATAGGCCAAGGCGTACCAGCGGATCGGAAGCGGTCCGAGGTGGATCAGAACCGGATCGAATTCGGGAAAGGGCAAGGGGCGTTCCTGTGAAGGGCAGTCTCTGAAAGGCGGTTTAGCAAGCGTCGCTGCGTCCGTCGCCTGTGAAGACGAATAACAACGCCTTGATGGCATCCGCGAAGCAGCAGAAAGAAAGGTTTCGTTCACCATAGTCGGTGAACCTTCGTTAACGACGTTGAGGTCGGAGCCGCCATGCAGACCCGCAATCCCATCCTGGACGAGTTCGCCAAACTGACGACCGGCGCCATGGGCCTGGCCCAGGCCGCCGGCGAAGAGGCCAAGACCGCCTGGCGCGCCCAGGCCGACCGGATCGCCGCCGAGATGGACCTGGTCCGCCGTGACGAATTCGATGTGCTGAAAGACGAGATCGCCGCACTGCGGGCCGAGATCGCGGAGCTTAAGGCGGCCTCGAAACCTGCCGCCAAACCGGCTGCAAAGCCCGCCAGCAAGCCTTCTGAGGGAACGTCCACAGATGGAACTCAACCCGGGGACGCAGCCGGTTGAGCCGAATCTGCGAACAGGCTTACCGTTCTGTTAATGCCCGCGATTCTCGCGGACGCAGCTCGAATCGAGACTATTGATGGATATCGCCCGGCCAGAGGAAGTGGACGTGCCCTTCGACCCGCTTGAGGTCGTCGAGCATGTTCTTACGGCCGAGAATCTTCCGTTCGACCGCACCGATGACGGCGACCTGGCCTTTGCTCTGGCCGGCGACTGGAAGGATTATGAGCTGTGGTTCGCCTGGCGGCCCGAGGGCGACTGCCTTCAGCTGTGCTGCGCGCTGGACCTGAAGGTGGCCAAGAGCCGCAAGACCGCCGCCTATGAGCTGGTTGGCCTGATCAACCAGCGCACCTGGATGGGCCATTTCGAAGTCTGGGCCGACGACGGCGAGATCGTCTTCCGTCACTCGCTGGCTCTGCCCATGGGCGAGCGCCCGACCCTGGCCCAGGCTGCGTCCATGATCGACGCCGCCATCGAGGCCTCGGATCGCTACTACCCCGCCTTCGACTTCATGGTGCGCGGGAACAAGAAGCCGCAGGAGGCCATCGACGCCTGCCTGTTCGAGACCGTCGGCACCGCCTGATGCCAAACGCGGCTTCTGTGTCGGGTCCTGTCGTCCTGGTCGGCTGCGGCCGGCTGGGGTCCGCCATTCTGGAAGGCTGGTTGCTGAGCGGGACGGTGGCCGCGTCCGACCTGATCATCCTCAGCCCGTCGGAAAAGCCCGCCGCAGAGACCGCGCGTGCAAAGGGCGCGCGAATCAATCCGCCGCTGGAGACGCTGACCGACGCCGCCGTCATCGTGCTGGCGGTCAAGCCGGCCCTGTGGCGCGAGGTGATGGCCCCGCTGGCGCCGTTCCTGAACGATCGGGCCGTCATCCTGTCGGTGATGGCGGGCGTGACCGCGCCGACCCTGGCGGAAGGGATCGGCGGCTGGCCCATCGTGCGGGTGATGCCGACGACCGGCGTGTCGCGCGGACGCGGCGTGGCCTCGGTCTGGTCGGCGGATGCGCGAGCTGGGGACATCGGGCGGGCGCTGTTCGAGCCGATGGCCGAGACCGTGGTGCTGGCCGACGAAGTCCTGATGGATGCGGCGACGGCGGTGGCCGGATCGGGCGCGGCCTATTTCTACGCCTTCACCGAGGCCCTGGCGCGGGCCGGGGAGGCGGCGGGTCTGGATGCGACGACGGCGGATGTGCTGGCACGCGCGACCCTGAGGTCCGCAGCGGATTCGATGGGCGACGATGGGCTGGAGGCTCTGATCGCCCGGATCGCCTCGCCCGGCGGCTCGACCCGCGCCGGGCTTGACGCCATGGCGAAGGACGGCCGCCTGACGGCGATGCTGGACGAGACGGTCGCGGCGGCGGTGAAACGCAACCGCGAAATGGGTTAGAAGCGCCCGCGCTCGATCTGGTTGCCGAAGCGCTCGAAGGCGCGGTCGGCGTCACGCCAGACGCTGTAGCCCCAGACGTCGGCGATGTTGGGCGAGAAGTAGGAATATTGCACCGGCAGGGTCTGGCCGTCCGCCGTGACGATCTCGCCCTTGATCGCAGCGCCGCCGATCGAGATGCTGTTGATCGGGTCGAGGCCCGGCGTCTGGCGCACCTGCTCCATGGTCGGACGGTTGGGCTTCAAATCGACCAGGATCAGGTTGGCCGTGGCGCCGGGGTAGCGTTGCTCCAACGCCTTGCCGACCTCGGCCTGAAGCCCGGCGATCTGTTCGTTGACCTCGCGGTCGCCAAGCTTCTCGACCTGACGCTGAAGTTCCGGGCCGACCGTGACGTTGACGGTCGGGGCTTGCGCCTGGGCCATGGCGGCGGCTGCGAGGGTCGCGGCCAGGGGTGCAAAGAAGGCAAGTCTACGCATCGAATTCATCTCCAAGCCCTGTCGGAATCAAGATGACCCTTGCGGCGCCGTTTCGCTAGCCCCTGACCGGCGAAAGCTGAAAGGCCTCAGACGGTCTCGGCGACCGTGACGGTTCCCGGAACGCGAATCGTGGCCTTCAGCCCGCCCATGTCGCTGCGGTCCAGGGCGACGTCGCCGCCGTGGCCGCGCGCCACGTCGCGAGCGATGGCCAGGCCCAGGCCGACGCCCTTGCGGTTCTGATTGCGGGAATCGTCCAGGCGCGAGAAGGGGCGGAAGGCCTCGTCATACATGGCCTCGGGGATGCCCGGACCGTCGTCCTCGACGATGATCTCAAGCCCGCCGGACGCCAGGGCGCGGCCCGACAGGCGCACGTGCTCGCCGTGCGAGGCGGCGTTGCCGGCCAGGTTCACCAGCGCGCGCTTGAAGGCGAGGGGGCGCACGGACGCGGTCAGGCCTTCGGGGACCAAGACCTGGACCTCGGCGCCGACGCGCCGGGCGTCCTCGCCGGCCGCCTTGAGCAGATCGGAAATCGAGACCGGCTTGGGCGGTTCGCCGGCCTCGCCCCGAGCGAAGTCGAGGTATTCGTCGATCATATGCTCCATCTCGTCCAGGTCGCCGCGCATGGCGGCCTGGCGCTTGAACGGCGGGGCCAGGGCCAGTTCGAGACGCAGACGGGTCAGGGGCGTGCGCAGGTCGTGGCTGACCGAGGCGAGCAGGGCGGTGCGCTGGTCGATATGGCGCTGGATGCGGTCGCGCATGGCCATGAAGGCGACGGCCGCGGCGCGGACCTCGCGCGCGCCATGCGGTTTGAACCGCGGCACGGTCTCGCCGCGCCCGAAGGCCTCGGCCGCGTCGGCCAGCCGCTCGATGGCGCGCACCTGGTTGCGGATGAACAGGATGGCCACGCCCATTAGCAGGACGGTCGCCACCGCCAGCCACAGGACGAAAATGTGGGCCTGGGTCGCCACGGCGCGTTCGCGTGGGGCGATGATGCGAAGGACGCCCTGCGGCTCCTGCACCTGAATGTCGACATAGGCGGGGTAGCGGGTGGTGTCGAACCAGTAGGGGCGGTCCACCCTGGCGTCCAAGGCCTTGTCCAGCACCCGGTCCACCACGCCGATGGCCCCGCGCCGCTCCTCCGTCGGCAGGGTGCGGCCTTCCTGAAGCACGATGGACAGGGACATCGACCGCTCGGCGCGATTGGCCAACTTTTCCAGGTTGGCCGGGCTGGGATCGTCCTCATAGGTTTCGACGGCCCAGGCGATGTCGCCGGCCAAGCCTTCGGACAGGCGCGCGGTCACGGTCTGCCAGTGGGCGTCGAAGAAGACCCAGGTCACCGCCATCTGCATGACCAGCACCGGCAGAACGATGATCAGCAGCGACCGGCCCCACAGCGAGGTCGGCAGGCGCCGCTTCAGGAACCGCGGCCACAGATAGGCGGGCAGCAGCCGCATCGGATCAATCGGGCGCCAGCATATAGCCGACGCCGCGCACCGTCTGGAGATAGCGCGGGTTCTTGGGATCGACTTCCAGCTTGCGGCGCAGGCGCGTCACCTGAACGTCCACGGCGCGGCCGGTGATGTCGGCGGTGTCGGGAGACAGGCTCATCCGCTCCACCGGAGCGTGGGCATGAAGCGCCAGGGTCTTGAGCAGCTGCGCCTCGGCCTCGGTCAGGCGCTGGGGAACGCCGTCGCGGATCAGCTCCAGCCGTTCCATGTCGAAGACGGCCGTGCCCAGCTTGATCTCCTTGGGACCGATCGGCTTGCCGCCGGTGCGGCGCAGGATGGCGTCGATGCGCAGCACCAGCTCGCGCGGTTCGAACGGCTTGGACATATAGTCGTCGGCCCCGCGCGACAGGCCCTCGATCCGGTCCTCGGGATCGCCGCGCGCCGTCAGCAGCAGCACCGGCGTCTTGGACAGTTCGGCCTTGCCGCGAACCCAGCTGGTCAGGTCCAGTCCGCTTTCGCCCGGCATCATGACGTCCAGCACGACCAGATCGAACTCGATCAGCTCCATCATCCGCTTGGCGGCGGCCGCGTGGGCGGCGCCGGTGACCCGGTAGCCTTCGCGCGCCAGAAATTCCTTCAGCAGCTCGCGGATGCGATCATCGTCATCGACGATCAGCAGATGGCGGCCCACGCCGGGGCCGGCGATGGGGCCCGAACGGCCGTGCGAGCGCGATTCCGTCATGCTCATGCGACGTTTCCCCCGCTGCGGGCGTTGACCTGAGCGATTCGTGAGGCTCTAACACCGTCAATTTCGCGGGAGACGTATTTCAATGGCCTTCGTTCCTTTCGACGATCGTGACGGCTGGATCTGGGTGAATGGCGATTTCGTCCCCTGGAGGGAAGCGAAAACGCACGTTCTGACCCATGCCCTGCACTATGGCTCGTCGGTCTTCGAGGGTGAGCGTATGTACGCTGGCGAAATCTTCAAGCTGACGCAGCATTCCGAGCGCCTGAAGCGGTCCGCCAACCTGCTCGACTTCGAGATACCCTACAGCGTCGCTGAAATCGACGCCTTCTGTAAGGAAACCTGCGCCAAGAACGGCCTGACGGACTGCTACGTGCGTCCCGTCGCCTACCTCGGCCCGGAACAGACCAGCGTTTCGGCGCTGAACAACAAGGTCCATCTGGCCATCGCCGTGTGGGACTGGCCCAGCTATTTCGACCCCGAGGTCAAGGCGCGCGGCCTGAGACTGGAATGGGCCAAGTGGCGTCGCCCCGATCCGGCGACGGCGCCGACGACGGCTAAAGCCGCCGGTCTGTACATGATCTGCACCATGTCCAAGAACACGGCGGAGCGTAACGGTTTCGCCGACGCCCTTATGCTGGACTGGCGCGGCTATGTCGCCGAGGCGACCGGCGCCAACGTCTTCTTCATCAAGGACGGCGTCATCCACACGCCCAAGGTCGAGCACATCCTGGACGGCATCACCCGCCAGACGGTCATCGACATCGCCCGCGAGAAGGGCATCGAGGTCGTGGTGCGCGACATCCTGCCGGAAGAACTGTCGGGCTTCTCCGAATGCTTCCTGACCGGCACGGCCGTCGAGGTGACGCCGGTCGCCGAGGTGGGCGAGTATCGCTTCACGCCGGGCGCCCTGTCGCTGGACCTGATGGACCACTACGGCAAGCTGGTGCGCGGCCAGCTCTGAGCCCTACCATCGCAGGGTGAAGCGGCCGATCACGGCGCCGATCAGGCCGGCGGCCGCGACGCCCAGCGTATACCAGGTAGCGACGAAGGCCGCCGTCGCTTCCCCGCAATGCAGCAGGCCATAGGCGGTGGCGGCGATACCGCCCGTCGCCACCCCTAACGCAAGACCGGCCGCCGTCGGCCGCGTCGGCGCAAGCCGGCGCGTTGACAGGAACACCAGCGGCGCGGCGAAGGCCGAGACCAGCACGATGTTTCGACCGCAGATGGTCCAGGTCTGGCCCAGCCAGCCGGCCATGCGCGCGTCAGGCGGGGTCAGGCTCATCTCGACGGCGCCCCACAGCGCCGCGACCGCCACAACGGAAATCAGGGCAAGCGCTGCGGGCCGGGCATCGACGCCCGGCCGACCCAGCCGTGTCGCCAGCCAGATCGCGCTCGTAGTCAGGGCGGCGGTGTAGAGTCCCTTCAGCCACGGCGTCGGCGCCTGGAGCGCCTGCGTCAGGTCGGGACGCACCCCCAGCAACAGGGCCACGGCCGTCACGGCGGCCAAGCCGGCCCCGGCCAGCAGCGCGGCGTTGGGCCGTGCGGGCCGCGCCGGCTCAAGCCCGGCGGCCAGGGCGTCGATCAGGTCTTCAGTCTTCATCGGGTTTCACGCTGGCGACCAGCGTCTTCATGGAGCGGTGGACGCTGACCTTGGCCGCGCCCTCGGTGAAGCCGTTGCGGGCGGCGGCCTCGGCCAGGCTGAAGCCGCCGATGCGGACGTCTTCGACCAGACGGCGCTGGCGCAGCGGCAGGATGGACAGGACCTTGGTCAGGTCGCGGCGGACGACGCCGTCCTCGACCGTATGTTCGGCCAGCAGGACGGAAGCCTCTTCCAGCGGCACGTCATGGCGACGACCCAGGCGGCGGAAATGGTCGATCAGCTTGTAGCGCGCGATCGCATAGGCCCACGCTGTGAAGGGCAGCGACCGGTCATATGTCGCGCGCTTGGCGTGAATGGCGATCAGGCAGTCCTGCACGAGATCCTCCGCATCGGCCTCATGACCGATCAGGCGACGTTTGAAGAAAGGGGTCAGGGCGCCGCGCATTGCGGACAGCAGGGCGCGCCAGGCCACGGGGTCTCCATCGAGTCCTCGCAACATCAGGCTTTTGAGCTCGGCTTCCTTGTCGACCACGCAGCATCCCATTCGCGCCGGACAGGCCGGAGGTTACAGGTTTGGAGCCGAAATCCGACAAAATATTTCTCGTAACCTTCGCCGCATCGACGCCGAAACCTCTCCTGTCAGGTCGCTCCGCTTCGGACGGCCCTCACCCAGGAGACGAACCCATGAATACCCCCACCAAAATCATGATCGGCGCCGGCGCCCTTCTGGCCCTCGGCGCCAACGCCGCCGCCGCCCAGAACCGCCCGACGGCCCAGCAGGAAAACGCCATGGAGAAATGCTACGGCGTGGCCAAGGCCGGTCAGAACGACTGCGCCGCCGGCCCCGGCACCTCCTGCGCCGGCACGTCGGTGCGGGACTATCAGGGCAACGCCTGGAAGCTGGTCGCCAAGGGCACCTGCGCCTCGATCCAGACGCCCAAGGGCAATGGTTCGCTGAGCCCGATCGCGAACCGCTGATGTCCGCCTTTCCGACTGCCGGGCTGGGTCTGAAGCCCCAACACTATGTGGAGGCCGAGGCCTGCCCGGCGGTCGGGGGCCCCAACGGCTTGCAGGACGGACTGTGGTTCGAGGTGCATCCTGAGAACTACATGGTCGACGGCGGGCCGCGTCTGAGCTGGCTGGAGCGCATTCGTGCGCGTCGGCCCCTGTCGCTGCACGGCGTCGGCCTGTCCCTGGCCGGGGACGAGCGTCCCGACCGCGCGCACCTGGCCCGTTTCCGCGCCCTGATCGACAGGTTCGAGCCCTTCGTGGTGTCCGAACACTTGGCCTGGTCGCGGCGTGGAAACGTCTATCACCCCGACCTGCTGCCCGTGCCGCGCAGCCGCGAGATGCTGACCCTGGTCTGCGACCATGTCGAAGAGGCGCAGGAATATCTGGGCCGACGCATTTTGATCGAAAATCCCACTGCCTACCTGCCGATGGCCGGCCATGAATGGGACGACGTCGACTTCCTTGTCGAGATCGCCCGACGCACCGGATGCGGCCTGCTGGTGGACGTGAACAACGTCCATGTCAGCGCCGCCAACATGGGCGGATCGGCCGAGGCCTGGCTGGACGCCGTGCCCGCCGATCTGGTCGGAGAAATCCATCTGGCGGGGCATCGGCCCGATCCGGTGTGGGGCGAGGCCTTGCTGATCGACAGTCACGACGCCCCGGTCGCCGAGGCGGTCTGGCGGCTCTACGAGCGGTTGATCGGCCGCATCGGCGGGCGGCCCACACTGATCGAACGCGACGGCGACGTGCCGGAGTTCGCCGAGCTGCTGGGCGAGCAAGCCCGCGCCGCAGAGGCCCTGATGTTGGCGGAGGCCCTGGCATGACCGCCTTTCACGCCGCCTTCGAGACCGCGCTGAACGGCAGGGTCGACGACCTGTGGCCGCATCTGCAGCCAGACGACCGGACGCTGGGCGCCATCGCCGTCTATCGCAATACCGCCGTCAAGGGTCGGATCGACGCGCTGGAGGCCAACTATCCGACCGTGTCGCAGATGGTCGGAAGCGAATGGTTCCGCGCCGCGGCGCGCGAGTTCGTCGAGGCGCAGCCTGGCGACGATCCTGTGCTGGCCGCCTATGGCGCGGACTTCCCCGACTGGCTGGCCCGGTTCGAGCCGGCGCGGGACATGCCCTATCTGGCGCCGGTCGCTCGCCTGGACCGCGCCTGGACCGAGGCGCACCTGTCGCCGGACGCCTCGCCGATGAACGCCCGTCACGCCGCGACGCTGGGCCTGGCCCTGACCGGCATGCCCGCGCGCCTGCATCCGTCCGTGCGTCTGTTCTGGTTCGACTGGACGGCGCCGTCGCTGTGGCTGGCGCATCGCTATCCGACGGCAGGCGCTGAACTGGCCTGGCGCGCGGAGCCGCAAGGCCTGCTGATCCAGCGACCCGACGCCGAGGTCCGGGCGCGGCTTTTGAGCCGCGCCGAATGGGCCTTCCTCGACGCCTGCCAAAAAGGTCGCCCGTTCGGCGCAGCCGCCCTAAGCGCCCAGTCGGCTCAGCCCGGTCTGGACGTCCCCGCTCTTTTCGCCGGTCTGATCGCGATCGGCGTCTTCGAAACCCCGCTCGCCAGAGGCTGAAATCATGACCGCCATCGCCCGCATTCATCAGCGCATCACCGACGCCGTTCCGGAATGGCCGCTGGCCCTTTTGCTGCGCGTCGGGATCGCCGCGCCCTTCTTCCTGTCCGGGCGCACCAAGGTTGACGGTGTGCTGACCCTGTCGCCCTCGACGCAGTATCTGTTCGCCGAGGAGTATCACGTGCCGCTGCTGGCGCCCGACGTGGCGGCATATATGGCGACCTATGCCGAGCACGCCCTGCCCATCCTGTTGGTTCTGGGATTGCTGACGCGGCCGGCGGCCATCGGCCTGTTGCTGATGACGGCGGTGATCCAGGTGTTCATCATTCCTACCGGCTGGCCGACGCACCTGCTGTGGGCCGGGCCGCTGATCTATCTGATCGCGCGCGGACCGGGCGCGGCGAGCCTGGATCGGGTTCTGAAGCTCGACTGAGGCCGCGTCCCCCTTGCCAGCCGCGTCAACTTGTCCTTGAAGCGTGCAGACGGCCGCAGCGCGCGGCGTGGGGATCGCCTTTCATGTTCAGTCTTCTGAACCTCCAGAGCCTGTTCGGCCTGGTCGTCATCGTCGCCGTCTGCTGGGCGTTCTCCGAGAACCGTCGCGTCTTCCCGTGGAAGCTGGCGATCGGCGCCGTCCTGGTTCAGGCTGGTCTGGTCCTGGCCCTGTTCGCCATTCCGGGGTCGCGCGCGGTCTTGACGGCCGTGACGGGCGCCATTGACGGCCTGGCGGTCGCGACGTCGCAGGGGACGCGGTTCGTGTTCGGCTATCTGGGCGGCGGCGATCAGCCCTATGCGGTGCAGAACGAAGGCGCCCTGTTCACCTTCGCCTTCAACGTCCTGCCGCTGATCATGGTGATCTCGGCCCTGTCGGCCTTGCTGTGGCACTGGAAGATCCTGAAGTGGCTGATCCGCGGCTTTGGCCTGCTGTTCCAGCGCACCATGGGCCTGGGCGGCGCCTCGGCCCTGGCGGTGGCGGCCAACATCTTCCTGGGCACCATCGAAAGCCCGATCGTCATCAAGGCCTATCTGGACAAGCTGAGCCGGTCCGAAATCTTCCTGATGATGACCGTGGGCCTGGCGACGGTCGCCGGTTCGACCATGGTCGCCTACGCCAGCATCCTGTCCCAGACCCTGCCCAACGCCGCCGGCCACGTTCTGGTCGCCTCCATCGTCTCGGCGCCGGCTGGCGTGCTGCTGGCGCGGATCATGGTGCCGGAACCCAACAAGGAAGCCATCCAAGCGATCAGCTACGACTCGGCCCTGAAATACGACAGCGCCATCGACGCCATCTCCAAGGGTACGTCCGACGGCCTAATGGTGGTGCTGAACATCTCGGCGGTGCTGATCGTCTTCGTGGCCCTGGTGGCCCTGGTCAACGTCATGCTGGGCGGCTTCATCGTCTTCGGCGAGCCGCTGACGGTCGAGCGTATCCTCGGCGTCCTGCTGACGCCCCTGGCCTGGCTGATCGGCGTCGATGCGCGAGAGGCGGGGCAGGCCGGCTGGCTGCTGGGCGTCAAACTGGCCCTGACCGAGTTCGTGGCCTTCATCGACCTGGGCAAGATCCCGGCCGACGCCATGAGCGAGCGCACGCGGATGCTGATGACCTACGCCCTGTGCGGCTTCGCCAACATCGGTTCGGTGGGCATCACCGTGACCGGCCTGTCGGTGCTGATGCCCGAGCGGCGCGAAGAGGTGTTGGGCCTGATCTGGAAGGCCCTGTTCGCCGGCTTCATGGCCACGGCCATGAGCGCGGCCATAGTGGGCGTCATGCCGGCGGCCGTGTTCGGCTGATCGAACCCGGCCGGGCGGCCTCAGGCCGTCCAGGTCTCGGCGAAGACGCGCTGGAAGTTGCCGCCCAGGATCTTGTCGATGGTTCGGGCGCGATAGCCACGCTTGACCAGACCGTCGGCGATGACGGCGCAGCGGTCGGGGCGGTTCAGCCCCGTAACGAACGGCGGCGGCCCTTCGCCCGGCGCGGCGACGCCCGAGGCCTTTCGCTGTTCCAGGCTCGCGTTCCACTGGGCCATGCTTTCGGGCGAGGTGTCGAATGGCCAGAGCAGGGCGTCGCTGCCGATCCCGACATGGTCCTCGCCGCAGATTTCCAGGGCGTGGCTCAGGTGGGCGAAATAGACGTCGAGCGACGGCTGGGCCGGCGCCGTCGTCAGATAGCTGAGTTCATAAATACCCATGACGCCGCCGCCCAAGGCCAGGGCGCGCATCAGCCGGTCGGACTTGTTGCGCGGATGAGCGTGGACGACGCTGGCTCCGGCATGGGTGATCAGGACGGGTTTGGTCGAGGCTGAAATGGCGCCGAGGCTGGACAGTTCGTCGCTGTGGCTGACGTCTATGGTGACGCCACGGGCGTTCATGCGGGCCACCGCCTCGTGGCCCAGATTCGTGAGGCCTGTGGAGGTCGGCGACATCGCGCCCGAGGCGAAGGGGGTGGTCAGGTTGTAGCTCAGGCCCATCACCAGAACGCCGGCGGCGCGGAACTGGTCGATGGCGTCGATGTCGCCCTCCAGCATTTCGGCCGCTTCGAACGAATAGATGATGCCGAGTTTGCCGGCCGCCTTGGCGCGCGCGAAGTCCGCCGTCGAGGCGATCTTCATGTAGATGTCGGGATTCAGCGCCACGGTCTTGTCGATGGCGGCGATGGAGGCGGCGGTTTCGGCCCGTGTCTCGCCGCCGGATCCGCCGATGGTCAGTTTGGCCGCTGTCAGGCCCGACGCCTTGATGATGTCGCGCGTCTCCTGGTCCAGAGGCGTGTCTGGATCGATCGGCAGGACCAGATTGCCGTTGATCACGATGGCGTCGCGATAGACGCGCGCGGCGTCCACGGTCGAGGGGCGAGGCAGGCCCGCACAAGCTGTGACGGACGAGGCGGCGGCTGCGCCCAACAGGATGCGACGCGTGATGATCATGGCTGCAAGCTCAGACTTGAATGAATATTCGTAGGTGCCTACCTATTCATCGTCGGCGGTCTTCGGGTCCAGTGAAATTTTGGACAGAATCCTGTCGAACATGGAGCGGCGGTCCAGGGCGTCGTCGAGACGGTCGAGCAGATCGACCAGATCGCCCGCTTCGGCGTTCAACTCCACCGCCGCGTCGCTGAAGGCATTCCACAAAGGCGTCAGTTCGGCCGCCAGGGCCTGGCCGGCAGCCGTCAGGCGCAACAGCCGCCGTCGGCCGTCCTCGGGGGCGGTCGCTGACTCGACCAGGCCGCTTTTTTCCATCGAGCGACTGGCCTCGCTGACCGAGGCGTGGGTGATGCGCAGAATGGCGGCGATCTCGCCGACCGCCATGGGTCGGTCGTGTTCGACTAGCTGGCGCAGGATGCCGTACCAGCGCTGCTCGAACTCGATTCCCTGGGCCGCATAGACCCGCGTGCCGTCCCGATCGATCCGTTCGGAGGCCCGGCGCAGGCGCGCGCCTAGAGCCGCACCGCCGAAACTGCGGCTATAATCCGTCACCGGGGCGTGAATTTGCGGATGACGCCGGAGAAGGTCATCAGCAGGCGGTCGCCGGTGTTGATCTGGCCGCGCACGAAGATCAGGCTCTTGCCGGCCTTGGTGACCTGGCCGGTGGCTTCGATCAGTTCGCCGACATAGCCGCCGTCGATGAAGGTCGAATCCAGCTGGACCGTGACGCCCGAAGCGCCCTCCATCTCCTGATAGGCGATCTGGAACATGGCGATGTCGGCGAATGTCATCAGGCAGCCGCCGTGCATCCGGCCGCCCGCGTTCATGTGCTTCTGCTCGGCGCGGAAGGCGCAGCGCATATGCCCGTCGGGGTCAGGCTTGCCGTAGAATGGGCCGACGACGGTGTCGAAGGTGTCGTGCAGATCGTAGGTCTGCCAGCCGGCGAACTCGCCCTCTGTGATGGTGATTTTCTTGGGCATGCAGACTTGGCCTTACTTATGGGCGTGCGTTGCAGCATATAGGCGCAATGAGCGATCCGATCGAAACCGCAATCCTGAACAAAATTGCTGCGCTTGAGCCCGGCAAGAGCATTGAGCCCGCCGAAGTGGCCAAAGAGCTACAGCCGGAGCAGTGGCAGCGCATGCTGCCCAAGGTCCGCGCCATCGCGCTGAGCCTGATGCGCCAGGGCAAGCTGACCATCACCAAGAAGGGCAAGCCGGTCGATCCGGACCACGTCCGCGGCGTGACGCGCCTGCGTCAGGCGACCGAGGAAGAGACGGCCCTGGCTCTGAGCCGTCGTCCGCCCGCAGCCAAAGACGACATCGAGGATTAAGCGCTCCGCTCATCCCCGCGAAAGCGGGGACCCAGTCCTTTCGTGAGGCAAGGCGTTTGGGATCGATATCGCTGAAAATCGGCGAAGGGGGAGCGCCCAAAGATCTGGGTCCCCGCTTTCGCGGGGATGAGCGGATCGGGGGTAATCTCGACGATGTCCTGAGCGACATCCGCGCCTGTCGCGCCTGCGCGGGCGTGTTGCCGCACACGCCGCGTCCGGTGGTGCGGGTGTTTCCCGAGACGCGGCTGCTGATCTGCGGCCAGGCGCCGGGGCGGCGGGTGCACGAAAGCGGCCTGCCGTTCACCGATCCGTCGGGCGACCGGTTGCGTGACTGGATGGGCGTGGACTACGAGACCTTCTATGCCGACCGCCGCATCGGCGTGGCCGCCCAGGCCTTCTGCTATCCGGGGACGGCGCCCAAGGGTGGAGACTATCCGCCGCCGACGCGGTGCGCGGACCTGTGGCGGCCGCAACTGCTGGACGCCCTGCCGCAGATGGAACTGACTCTGCTGGTCGGCGGCTATGCCCAGGCCTGGGCGCTGGGGGATCGGGCCAAGCGCAACATGACCGAGACGGTGCAGGCGTGGCGGGACTATGCGCCTAACCTGCTGGTGTTGCCGCATCCGTCCTGGCGCAATACGGCCTGGCTGAGGAAAAACCCGTGGTTCGAGGCGGAGGTGGTTCCGTATTTGCGGGAACGGGTGCGTTCGATCCTGAGTTCTGCGACCGCTCGTCCTCGCGAAGGCGGGGACCCAGTTCTTTCGTGAGGCGATGCGTGGGACCAATGGTTTTGCAGTTCTCCAAGTTGATCCCGCTGGCGGCTGCGCTCGCCCTGTCCGCCTGCGCCACGCCCCATATCCAGTCGCCGTTGACGCCGCCGCCGGGGTTTGCGGGCGCGCATGTCGAGGATCGCGCCCTGGTCATGTCGGACGGCGCGCGTCTGCCCTATCTGCGGTGGGGACCGACGGATCGCGCGCCCTGGGCGGTGATCGTGGCGCTGCACGGTATGAACGATCACGACGCCAGCTTCCGTCTGGCCGGCCCTTGGTGGGCCGAGCAGGGGATCGAGACCTGGTCCTATGACCAGCGCGGCTTCGGCGCGGCGCCGGGGCGGGGCGAGTGGGCCGGCGAACAGAGAATGACCGACGATCTGCGCGAGATCACGGCCATGGCGCGGGCTCGCTATCCGAACGCCGTCATCGCGGTGGTGGGCGAGAGCATGGGCGGGTCGGTGACGGCGGCGGCCTTTGGCTCGGACAATCCGCCCGATGCGGATCGCGTGGTGTTGCTGGCGCCCGGCGTCTGGGGCTGGTCGACGCAAGGTCCGCTGAACAGCGCGGCGCTGAACATCGCGGCGCGAGCGCTGGGCGACGTGGCGCTGGAGCCGCCGGAGTTCATCACCCGCGACATCCACGCCTCGTCCAATACGCTGGAACTGATCCGCAACGGGCGCGATCCGATGAGCATTCTCGCGACGCGGTTCGACACCGTCTATGGGCTGGTCGATCTGATGGAGACCTCGTCGCGCAGCCTGGGCCGCATCCGGGGCGACGCCATCCTGATGTACGGCGCCCACGACGAGGTGGTGAAGAAGGGACCAATGCGGCTGGCCTTGCGACGGGCCGAGGCCGAGGGCGGCACGTTGCGCACGGCCTGGTATCCGAACGGCTGGCATCTGCTGAACCGCGATCTGGACGCCGAGATCGTCTATCGCGACGTGGTGTCGTGGCTGAGAGACCCAAAGGCGCCCCTGCCATCGGGCGCGCCAGCCGTCTTGCCACAGCTGGACCGCAAGGCTTCGGCCGTTCCGTAACCTCTCTTAACGCGACGTTTACCATCCAGGCGGCATTTTCTGCCTAGCGGGGCGTCTGTGTCTCCCGCGTGTATGGGGCGGGGACGCGTGGGCGGCTTCACAGCGGCGTTGCAGAAGTTCGGGATCGGCCGTCTGGCCGCGGTCCTCGGCGTCGCCGCGGGCGTGGCCGCCGTGCTGGTCGCCGTCATGCTGCGCATGGGCCAGGCGCCCGATGCGCTGCTCTATTCCAACTTGGATCTGCGCGAAGCCAGCGAGATCACCACAGCGCTTGATCAGGCCGGTATCAAATATACGTCCAAGGGCGACGGCTCGACCGTCATGGTCAACCGCGACGACGTGGGCACGGCGCGGATGCTGGTGGCCGAGAAGGGTCTCGTGACCTCGGGGTCGGTCGGCTACGAGCTGTTCGACAATCAGTCCGTTCTGGGCCAGACCGAGTTTCAGCAGCAGTTGAACGAGCAGCGCGCGCTGCAGGGCGAACTGTCGCGCACCATCATGTCGATGCGCGGTATCACCGCCGCCCGCGTCCACATCACCATGCCGCGCCGCGAGATGTTCACCTCCGCCGCCGGCGATCCGACCGCCGCCGTTCTGGTGGGGCTGGGCGGCCGCGATCTGAGCGCGGATCAGGTGCGGGCGATCCGCAACCTGGTGGCCTCGTCCGTGCCGAACCTGAAGCCCGATCGCGTCACAGTCGCCGACCAGAACAACCGCACCCTGGCCGCCGGCAGCGACGACGGGACCTTCTCCTCGGCTTCCGCCGCCGAGGCCAAGGGCAATACCGAAAGCCAGCTTCAGGCGCGCATCAAGGACATCGTCGAAGGCGTCGTGGGCATCGGCTCGGCTCGGGTTCAGGTGACGGCCGACATCGATCAGAGCCGCGCCACCACCCAGGAAGAGAAGTTCGATCCCGATGGCCAGGTCGTCCGTTCGACCACCACCAACGGCTCGCAGTCCGCCGACAACACCGCCCAGCCCGACGGCGGCGTGACCGCCACGAACAACATCCCCGGCGGCGCGGCGCCCGGCGCCACGCCGGCCGGTTCGACCAACAGCGAGAACGCCGAGACCACCAACTACGAAATCTCCAAGACCACGACGACCACGACCAAGGAGCCGGGCGAGGTCAAGAAGCTGGCCGTCGCCGTCGCCGTGGACGGCAAGTGGACGCCCGCCGCCGATGGCAAGGGCGAACCGACCTATGCGCCGCGCACCGCCGAGGAAATCGCCCAAATCAAGTCGCTGGTCGCCGCCGCCGCCGGCATCGACGAGACGCGCGGCGACAAGATCGAGGTCATCAACGTCCGCTTCAACCACGACACCGGCATCGCCGGCGGTCTGGAGGGCAAGTCGTCGATACTGGACTTCTCCAAGAACGACATCATGCGCTTCGTCGAGCTCGGCATACTGACGGTCGTCGCCCTGCTGCTGATCTTCTTCGTGCTGCGTCCGCTGCTGAAGACGGCCTCGGGCGGGACGAACCTGCCGGCCGTCATGGGCTCAAACGGCATGCCGGTGACGACGGTGGCGACAACGGTGATCGGCGCCGACGGACAGCCGCAACTGGTCCAACTGCCCGCCCCGACCGAGATGGACCAGAAGATCGACATCGCCCGCATCGAGGGTCAGGTGAAGGCGTCGTCGGTCAAGAAGGTCGCCGACTTCGTTCAGGCCCATCCCGATGACGCCGCCGGCATCCTGCGCACCTGGGTGGCCGAAGGCTGATGGCGAAGCTGGTCAACAAGAAGGCTGCGATCGACGACCCCAACAAGCTGACGGGGCCGGAGAAGGCCGCCGTCATTCTGCTGGCGCTGGGCGAAGAACATACCGCCCTGTGGGAGCGTCTGGACGACGACGAGGTCAAGGAGATCTCGCAGGCCATGGCGACGCTGGGCAATGTCAGCGCCGAGGCCGTCGAGGCCCTGATGATCGAGTTCGTCTCGGGCCTGTCGGGATCCGGCTCGGTCATGGGCAGCTATGAACAGACCCAGAAGCTGCTGGCCGCCTTCCTGCCCAAGGATCGCGTCGACGGCCTGATGGAGGAGATCCGGGGTCCGGCTGGTCGCACCATGTGGGACAAGCTGGGCAATGTGAACGAGGCCGTCCTCGCCAACTATCTGAAGAACGAATACCCCCAGACCGTCGCCGTCATCCTGTCCAAGGTGCGCTCGGACCACGCCGCCCGCGTCCTGACCAGCCTGCCCGAGGACTTCGCCCTGGAGTGCGTGCAGCGGATGCTGCGCATGGAGCCGGTGCAGCGCGAGATCCTGGACAAGATCGAGGCGACGCTGCGCACCGAATTCATGTCGAACCTGGCGCGCACCTCCAAGCGCGACAGCCACGAGATGATGGCCGACATCTTCAACAGCTTCGACCGCCAGACCGAGGCTCGCTTCATCGGCGCCCTGGAAGAGCGTAATCGCGAATCGGCCGAGCGCATCCGCGCCCTGATGTTCGTGTTCGAGGACCTGTCCAAGCTGGACCCCGGCGGCGTCCAGACCCTGCTGCGCGGCGTGGACAAGGATTCGCTGGGCCTGGCGCTGAAGGGCGCCTCGGAGGGGCTGCGCGAGATGTTCTTCTCCAACATGTCCGAGCGCGCCTCAAAGATCATGCGCGAAGACATGGAATCGATGGGCCCCGTGCGTCTGAAGGACGTCGATGCGGCGCAGATGGCCATGGTTCAGGTCGCCAAGGACCTGGCCGCCAAGGGCGATATCATGCTGGCCGGCCAGGGCTCCGACGACGAGCTGATCTACTGACATGACCCAGTCCCCCGAAATCCGTCACCTCTTCGCCTTCGACACCGAGTTCGACGCCGACGGCACGGTCGTGCGCCCCGGCGCCTGGACGCCGGCCAAACGCTCCTATCTGCCGGCCGAGGTCGATGCCCTGGTGGCGCAAGGCCGGCTGGAAGCCCGCCAGCAGGCGCTGGGCGAGATCGAGAACATCCGCGCCATGGCCCTGAGCAACATCGCCCAGTCGGTGGCCTCGGCCATGCCGACGCTGAAGGCCGTGGCCCAGGCGCATCGCGAGCAGTCCGCCGACCTGGCGCTGGCCGCCGCCCGCGCCATCGGCGGGGCCGCGCTGGAGCGTTTCCCGCAGGCGCCGCTGAAGGCCGCGCTGGAAATGCTGGCGCAGGAGATCGACGCCTCGCCGCGTCTGGTCGTTCGGACCTCGGGCCTGGACGACGAGGCGCGCGCCCTGATCCAGCAGGCCTGCGCCGACAGCGGCTTCACCGGCGTGGTCGCCTTCCGCGATGAGCCGGGCATGGCGCAGGCGGCCTTCCAGCTGGAATGGGCCGATGGCCGCGCCGACCATGATCCCAAAGGGTCGGCCGACCGTGTCGCCGAGGCGCTGACGGCCGCCCTGGCGGCCGAGGCCGGACACTCCGAATCCCTTCCCGTCGACAGGAGCATGTTCTGATGGCATCCGACGACCTGGCGCTGGAGGAATTCTCCAGCCTTTCCGGCCCGCCGCCGATCGACGATCACGGCGACAAGACCGCCGCCGACCTGGCCACCGTCTTCGACGTGCCGGTCAATATCTCGGCCGTTCTGGGCAAGTCGCACATGTCGGTGGCCCAGTTGCTGAAGCTGAACAAGGGATCGGTGCTGGAGCTGGACCGCAAGGTCGGCGAGGCGATCGACATCTTCGTCAACAACCGCCTGATCGCGCGCGGCGAGGTCGTCGTCGTCGACGACCGGCTGGGCGTGACCATGACGGAAATCATCAAGACCGAGGACAGCGGCGCCTGACGGGCGACGCGTTCGAAACAAAGATTAGAGGAGAAGAACGATGCGTCTTCTGGTGGTAGGCAGACTGAGCGGACAGCTCGCTTCGGCGGTGAAGATGGCCATGGCGCACGGCGCCAAGGTCACCCACGTCGAGCGCGCCGACCAGGCGACCGAACAACTGCGCCGGGGACAGGGCGCGGACCTGCTGATGGTCGATTATCAGCTGGACATCGCCGCCCTGATCGCCGCCAACGAGGCCGAGCGGATCACCATCCCGGTCGTGGCCTTCGGCATCGACGCCGATGCGCGCGAAGCCGCCGCCGCGATCAAGGCCGGCGCCAAGGAGTTCATCCCGCTTCCGCCCGACGCCGAACTGATCGCCGCCGTCCTGTCGGCCGTCGCCGATGACGAAAAGCCGATGATCTCGGCCGATCCGTCGATGAAGGCCGTGCTGCAACTGGCCGACCAGGTCGCGCGCTCGGAAGCCTCGATCCTGATCACCGGCGAAAGCGGCGTCGGCAAGGAGGTGATGGCCCGGTATCTGCACGAGCATTCGCGCCGCTCCGAACGCCCCTTCATCAGCGTCAACTGCGCCGCCATTCCCGACAATCTGCTGGAATCCGAACTGTTCGGCCACGAGAAGGGCGCCTTCACCGGGGCCGTCGCGCGCCGCATCGGCAAGTTCGAGGAGGCCGACGGCGGTACGCTGTTGCTGGACGAAATCTCTGAGATGGACGCCCGGCTTCAGGCCAAGCTGCTGCGCGCCATCCAGGAACGGGTCATCGACCGCGTTGGCGGCTCCAAGCCCGTCTCGGTCAACATCCGCATCATCGCCACCTCGAACCGCGATCTCGCCAAGGCCGTGGCGGAGGGCGTGTTCCGCGAGGATCTGCTGTATCGCCTGAACGTGGTGAACCTGCGCCTGCCGTCCTTGCGCGAGCGTCCGGGCGACATCGTGGTTCTGGCCGACCACTTCATCAAGAAATACGCCGCCGCCAACGGCGTGCCGGTGCGCCCGATCTCGGCCCAGGCGCGACAGGCCATCGCCGCCCACCGCTGGCCCGGCAACGTCCGCGAGCTTGAGAACGCCATGCACCGCGCGGTGCTGCTGGCGACGGGACCCGAGATCGATGTGGACGCCATCCGCCTGCCGGACGGTCAGCCGCTGTCGGGGCAAGGCGCGGGCGCCATGACCGGCCATGCCTATGATGGCGGGCAGGGGGGCATCGCCGCCCGCGCCGCCCAGGCCGCCGACGCCGTGACCCGCAGCTTCGTCGGCCAGACGGTGGCGGCGATGGAAAAGACCCTGATCCTGGACACCCTGACCCACTGCCTGGGCAATCGCACCCATGCGGCCAATATCCTGGGCATCTCGATCCGCACCCTGCGCAACAAGCTGAACGAATACTCCGATGAGGGCACGGCCATTCCTGCGCCCATGAGCGGCGTCTCGGCCTCGGGCTACGCGGCCTGAGAATGGCCACCGGGTTCGATCGCAGGACGCTGATCGGCGGGGCGGGCGCGCTGGCGCTTGTCGGCTGCTATCCGCGACGTGACGAACCCAAGGCGGAAGAGACCCCGCAACCTTTCCTGCTGAACGATCTGGAAGAGCGCCACGGCGGACGGTTGGGCATGGCGGCGCTGGATGTCGGCAGCCAACGCCGGGTGTCCTGGCGCGGCCAGGAGCGGTTCGCCTTCTGCTCGACCTTCAAGGCCTTCCTCGCCGTCGCCACGCTGGAGCGTGTGCAGCGCGAGGAAGAACAATTGGACCGCGCCGTCGCCGTCACGCGAGCGGACATGATCCCCCATGCGCCGGTGACCGAAAAAGCCATCGGCCGCACCCTGACGATCCGCGAACTGATGCAGGCGGCGGTCGAGGTCAGCGACAATCCGGCGGCCAATATCCTGATCCGTGAAATGGGTGGAATCGCCGTATGGCGTTCGTGGTGGCCGACGTTCGGCGACACCACCACCGTCATCTCGCGACTGGAGCCGGACCTGAACACCGCCCTGCCCAACGATCCGCGCGACACCTGCCTGCCGGACCAGACCATCGCCAACATCCGCGAGCTGGCGTTCAGCGATCGGCTTACGCCTGAGCATGATCAACTGATCACCGGCTGGATGATCGGCTCGCCGACGGGCGCGAACCGCATCAAAGCGGGCGCGCCACAGGGCTGGACCGTCGCGCACAAGACCGGGACCGGATCGAACGGCGCCACCAACGACATCGGCATGCTGACGCCGCTGTCGGGTTCGCCGGTTCTTATGGCCGCCTATTTCACCGGCGCGCCCGAGGCGACGGACGACCAACGCGACGCCGTGATCGCCGAGGCGACGCGCCGCGCTCTGAAGGCGCTGGGCCGTGACTGAAACGCCCATGATGATGAAGGACGGCATGGCGCGCCCCACCGGGCGCGACGTCCTGGGTTGGATCAACCGCGGCGAAGTGCTGATGGCGGTGAGCGTAATCGGCGTGATCATGCTGCTGATTCTGCCGGTTCCGAAGATGCTTCTGGACCTGCTGCTGGCCTTCTCGCTGGTGTCCAGCGTGCTGATCCTGATGACCGCCGTGATGATGAAGCGGCCGCTGGACTTCGCCATCTTCCCCACGGTGCTGCTGGTCTCGACCCTGTTCCGCCTGGGTCTGAACCTGGCCTCGACGCGTCTGATCCTGACGCACGGTCAGGAAGGCCACGATGCGGCAGGGCAAGTCATCAACGCCTTCGGGCAACTGATGATGGGCGGCAACTTCATCATCGGGGTGATCATCTTCGCCATCATCCTGGTGGTGAACTTCGTCGTCATCACCAAGGGCTCCACCCGGATCGCGGAGGTCTCGGCCCGCTTCACCCTGGACTCCATGCCGGGCAAGCAGATGGCCATCGACGCCGATCTGTCGTCCGGCCTGATCACCGAAGACCAGGCCAAGATCCGCCGCAAGGAACTGGAGCAGGAATCGACCTTCTTCGGCGCCATGGACGGCGCGTCCAAGTTCGTGCGCGGCGACGCCGTCGCCGGCCTGATCATCACCTTCATCAACGCCATCGGCGGCATCCTTATCGGCACGATCCAGCACGGCATGCCGGCGATGGAGGCCGCCAACACCTATGTCCAGCTGACCATCGGCGACGGCCTGGTGACGCAGGTCCCGGCCATCATCATCTCCATCGCCGCCGGCTTCCTGGTGTCCAAGGCCGGCGTCGAGGGCACGGCGGACAAGGCCATGGTCACGCAGTTGGCCACCAACCCGGTCTCGCTGGGCGTCGTGTCGGGCGCGGCCGGCCTGATCGGTCTGATCCCCGGCATGCCTCTGCTGCCGTTCGCAGCCCTCGCCATCGGTTCGGGCTTCATGGCCTGGAGGCTGGGTCGTAACCGCCTGAAGCCGCAACCGACCGAGGCGGAGATCGCCGCGACCGCCGCCGCCGCCAAGCCCAAGGAAGACGTCGAAGAGCCCATCTCCAACATCCTGACCATCGACGAGGTGAAGATCGAGCTGGGCTATTCGCTGCTCAGCCTGATCAACGATCTGGAAGGCCGCCGCCTGACCGATCAGATTCGCGCCCTGCGACGCTCGCTGGCCCAGGAATACGGCTTCGTCATTCCTCAGGTGCGCATCCTCGACAACATGCGCCTGCCGACCCAGGGCTACGCCATTCGCATCAAGGAGATGGAGAGCGGCGCGGGCGAGGTGCGGCTTGGTCATCTGATGGCGATGGACCCGTCGGGGCGTCAGGTCGAACTGCCCGGCGAGCACATGCGCGAGCCCGCCTTCGGTCTGCCGGCCACCTGGATCGAGGACGGCATGCGCGAAGAGGCGACGTTCCGGGGCTACACCCTGGTCGATCCCTCGACGGTGCTGACCACCCACCTGACCGAGATACTGAAGGACAATATGGCGGACCTGCTGTCCTATGCGGAGGTGCAGAAGCTGCTGAAGGAACTCGGCGCCGAAGAGAAGAAGCTGGTCGAGGAACTGGTTCCCAGCGTGGTGACGGTCACCACCCTGCAACGTGTGCTTCAGGCCCTGCTGCGCGAGAAGGTGTCGATCCGCGATCTGCCGGCGATCCTGGAAGGGCTGGCCGAGGCCGCGCCGCACAGCTCCAGCGTGACCACCCTGGTCGAACATGTCCGCGCACGCCTGGGCCGTCAGCTCTGCTGGCAGAACAAGGACGGCGAGGGCGCGCTGCCGATCGTCACCCTGTCGCCGGAATGGGAGAACGCCTTCGCCGAAAGCCTGGTAGGGCAGGGCGAGGACAAGCAGTTGGCCATGGCGCCGTCGCGGCTTCAGGACTTCATCCGCGCCGTTCGTGACACCTTCGAGCGCATCGCCATGACGGGCGAAAATCCTGTCTTGCTGACCGGGCCGATGACCCGGCCCTATGTGCGGTCGATCATCGAGCGCTTCCGCGGCCAGACCGTCGTGATGAGCCAGAACGAAATCCACCCCAAGGCACGGTTGCGTACACTGGGTCAGGTCTGATAACGGCCTGGAAACACGGTGGATTCAGTTTGACGTTTGACGCGGCGCAGCACGCCGCTAAAGCTCCACCGTCATGATCCCAAGCCCCCGATCCCAATGGTCGCGATTGCGCGACTTCATGCGCACATCGTCGCTCGCGCGGTCCATGTCGGCGATGCTGATCCTGGTCTTCGGCCTGCTGATCCTCGTCAATGCGACGACCTTCGTGATGATCCAGCGGACGGCGTCGGTGAACCAGACCATCGAGCATGCTCAGCAGATGCGGCGGGCGTCTCGTACCACGCTGATCTCCATGCTGAATGCGGAGACCGCACAGCGGGGATTCCTTCTGACCGGCCGCAGCGATTTCCTTCAGCCCTACCGCGACGCAAGGGCTGAGATGGAGCCGGCTGTGGCCTTCCTTGACGAGGGCGCGATCCAGGACCCCACGCTGAAGGCGCCTATCGAACGTATCCATCGTCTGGCGGACCTGAAGTGGGCCGAGATGGAACGGACCGTGACCTTGGCGCAGCAGGGGCGGATCGGCCAGTCGATCCAGTCCGTAAGGTCGGGCGAAGGCAAGCGCTATATGGACGAGCTGCGCGTCGCCGTGGAGGATTTCGACACAATCAAATCGACCCGGATCGCCGAGCGCAGTAGGGCCTCCGAGCGGTTCGGCGTCCTGACGGTGACGATGAACGCCATCGCCGGCCTGCTGGTGATCGTCCTGGCGCTGCTGTCGGCCTGGATGGTCCGGCGCTACGTGTCCGAAATCCAGGGCGCGCGCGCGACGCTGGACGCCGCCAACGCCGGGCTGGAGGACAAGATCCGCGAACGCACCGGGGACTTGATGCGCGCCAACGAGGAAATCCAGCGCTTCGCCTATATCGTCAGCCATGACCTGCGCGCGCCCTTGGTCAACGTCATGGGCTATACCTCCGAGCTGGAGCAGGCGGGCAAGATCGTCGACAAGGCCATTGCCGACGCCGAGAAGACGCGCGCCGTCGATCCCGACGTCGTCATGGCGATCCGCGAGGACATGCCTGAGGCCATCGGCTTCATCCGCGCCTCGACCGAGAAGATGGACCGGCTGATCAACGCCATCCTGAAGCTGTCGCGCGAAGGCCGGCGCAATCTGCTGCCGGAGACGCTGGACATGACGGCGATGGCCCAGAACATCGCCAACAGCGTCCACCACCAGACCGAGGCGTCGGGCGCTCGCATCGAGGTCCAGCCTCTGCCCGAAATCGAAAGCGACCGGATTTCGATGGAGCAGATCATGGGCAACCTGATCGACAACGCCGTCAAATATCTGGACGTCAGTCGGCCGGGCGAGATCGTGGTGTCGGGCGAGGACGTGCCCGGCGGCTGGGTCGTCTATCGGGTCGCCGACAACGGTCGGGGCATTGCGCCGCGCGACCACGAACGGATCTTCGAACTGTTCCGTCGGTCCGGCAAGCAGGACCGGTCGGGCGAGGGGCTGGGCCTGGCCTTCGTGCGCAACAGCGTGCGCCGGATCGGCGGCACGATCGACATCGAGTCCGAGCTGGGTAAGGGCTCGACTTTCCTGCTGAAATTCCCCAAACGACTGATCCTAGCTGAACCCGGAGGCGCGCTGTGACGCAACCCGTCAAAATCATCATGGTCGAAGACGACCACGGCCACGCCAAGCTGATCGAAAAGAACATTCGGCGCGCCAATATCAATAACGAAATCAAGCATTTCGACGAAGGTGGAGCGGCGCTGGACTATCTGTTCAGCGAAGAAATTCTGGCTAACGGGCCGCTGTTGATCCTGCTCGATCTGAATCTGCCGGATATGTCGGGAACTGACATTCTGGAGAAGGTGAAGAGCAACGACCGCCTGAAGCGTGCGCCGGTCGTCGTGCTGACGACTACGGACGACAAGGTCGAGATCCAGCGCTGCTACGACCTGGGCTGCAACGTCTACATCACCAAGCCGGTGGATTATGAATCCTTCGCCGGCGCCATCCGCCAACTGGGCCTGTTCCTGTCGGTCATCCAGGCGCCGGAGATCTGACGATCGAGACGCCGCAGCCTATCCGCCTGCTCTACATCGACGACGACCGGGGCCTGTCCCGGCTGGTTGAGAAGGAGTTGGGGCGTCACGGCTATGCCGTCACCTGCGCCCCCGACGGGGATGCGGGGCTGGAGCTGTTGCAGCAGCATGAGTACGATATCTGCGCCCTGGACCATTACATGCCGGCCCGCGATGGTCTGGATGTCCTGCCCGACATCCTGGCGCTGAACGCGCCGCCGCCCGTCGTCTATGTGACGGGTACGCAGGATGGGCGGATCGCGGTGGCGGCCTTGCGCGCGGGCGCGGCCGACTACGTCATCAAGGATGTGTCGGAGGACTTCACCTCCTTGTTGCGCTCGGCGTTGGAAGACGCCCTGCTGCGTCGCAGGCTGCAGCGTGAGAACGACCTGGCGCAGGAAGAAATCCGCCTGGCCCGCGACCGGGCCGAGGCCATGCTGCGTGAGGTGAACCACCGCGTCGGCAACTCGCTGCAACTGGTGTCCAGCTTCATGTCGCTGCAGATGCGACACGTGACCGATCAAGGCGCCAGGGATGCGCTGCGCGAGTCTCAGGCGCGCATCGAGGCCGTCGCCCATGTTCACCGCCGCCTCTACACCTCTGGCGACATGAGCACCGTCGCCATGGACGAATATCTGGTGGGGCTGATGGACGAGCTGTCCAAGTCCATCGGGCCTGACGAGGGATCGCCCAAGTTGACCTTGGACGCCGAACCCCTGTCGGTCACGACCGACCAGGCGGTGTCCATCGGCGTCATCGTCACCGAACTGGTCACAAACGCCGTCAAATACGCCTATGCGCCGGGGCAGGGGGGCGAAATCCGCATCCATCTGCGCCGCGAGGGCGAGAACAAGGTCGCCCTGATGGTCGAGGACGACGGCCCCGGCATGGGCGACGGTACGCCCAAGGGCACCGGCCTGGGCGGCAAGATCATCTCGGCCATGGCCTCAGGTCTTCGCTCGGCCGTCGAGTTCGACGGCGCCCACAAGGGCGTGCGCGCTCGGCTGTCGTTCGACCTCTAGGGTCGGTATCCGTCATGTTGCAGTTCGGCGTTCGCAAACCCGCTTCCGACCATCGTCACCGCGCCACGGCGTTCGGCATCGTCGAACGCGACGGCCTGATCGCCTGTGTCCGCGTCGAGCGCGAAGCCGGTCCCTATTTCGATCTGCCGGGCGGCGGTGTGGATGCCGAGGAGACCGAGGTTCAGGCCCTGAAGCGCGAGTTCGTCGAAGAGACGGGCCTCGACATCGCGCCGCTGAACCGCATCGCCGAGGCCAGCCAGTATTTCGTCCGCTCGACGCGCGAGCCCGTGAACAATGTCGGCGGCTTCTGGACCGCGACCATCATCGCCGAAAACCCGGATGCGAAATGCGAAGATGACCATACCCTGGTGTGGCTGGATCCGACCTTCGCCCTATCGCGGCTGAGGCACGATTCCCACGCCTGGGCGGTCGCTGTGTGGCTGCGTCGCGCAAGCTGAGCCTTACGGAACGGGCGCACGGCTGCGCCGTTTCCTTTTCAACCCGCAACGCCCTGTCGCGGCTATTGAAAACGGAGAGTCCAGATGGCTGATCACGATCGTGTCGAAGGCGCCGCCAAGAACATCGGCGGCAAGATTAAGGAAGCCGCCGGCAAGGTGACCGGCGACAGCAAGCTGCAGGCCGAAGGCAAGGCCGACCAAGTCGAAGGCAAGGTCCAGAACACCGTCGGCGGCGTCAAGGACAGCCTCCGCGACAAGGCCTAAGCCCCACTAGAATTGCGCGAAAATAGGAAACGCCGTCCGCGAAAGCGGGCGGCGTTTCTGCGTTTCGATCAGTCCTTGTCGCCCCAGAGATTGATCGACAGGCCCTTGCTGTCCTTCGCATCGACAGGGCGGCATTCCGAACTGAACCCGCCTTCGACGGGGCGGGGACGGCAGTCCATTTCCCGCAAGGCCGACGGCGCGCTGGCCGCCCGCGACTGTGGGCCGCACTGAACGGCATAGGCCGAGCCGCCGGCGTTGGCCCGGATCATCTGACAGTCGCCCGCCATGCCGCTGGGACGCAGGGCGTCCGGCAGGTCAGACCCCATGGCCAGGGCCAGTTGTTCGCGCACCTCGGTCTGGCAGACCTCCATCGACGTGGCGCCGCGCACCAGCGGACTGCAGCGCGCGCGCTCGAAGCCGAAGGGATCGGCCAAGCCCCACGCAGGCACGGAATGTTGCACCGTCGGCGCGGGCGTCTCGACCACGGGAGCTGGCGCAAGCGCCTCCCACACGACGCTGGAGGCGGGTTGCTGAAACAGAAGCAGGGCGAATGCGGCGGCGATCATGGAAAGGGCCCCTCGATGTAATCGCCAGGGCAGGAACTCGCCCAAGACACGAAACCTACCTTGTCAGGGCGCGCATCGCCTTGTCGAGACCTTCCAGCGTCAGGGGGAACATCCGCTCCTCCATCACCTCGCGCAGCAGGCCGACCGAGGCGGTGTAGCTCCAGTAGCGTTCCTGCACCGGGTTCAGCCAGATCGACTTCTCCCACTGCTGCCGGGCGCGTTTCATCCAGACGGCGCCAGCCTCCTCGTTCCAGTGCTCGACCGAGCCGCCAGGCATGGTGATCTCGTACGGCGACATGGTCGCGTCGCCGACGAAGATGGCGCGCCAGTCGCCCGGATATTTGTGCAGCAGGTCCCAGGTCGGAATCCGCTCGGTGTGGCGACGCCGGTTGTCCTTCCAGACGCCCTCGTAAAGGCAGTTGTGGAAGTAGAAGAACTCCAGGTTCTTGAATTCGGTCTTGGCGGCGGAGAACAGTTCCTCCACCAGCTTGATGTGCCCGTCCATCGAGCCGCCGATGTCGAGGAACAGCAACACCTTGATCGTATTGCGCCGCTCGGGCCGCATGCGAATGTCCAGCCAGCCCTGGCGTGCCGTGCCGTCGATGGTGCCGTCGATGTCCAGTTCTTCCGCCGCACCCTCGCGGGCGAACCGGCGCAGGCGACGCAGCGCCACCTTGATGTTGCGCGTGCCCAGTTCGACCGTGTCGTCCAGGTTCCGGAACTCGCGCTTCTCCCACACCTTGACCGCCCGGCCATGCTGGCCCGGCCCGCCGATGCGCACGCCTTCGGGATTATAGCCACCTTGGCCGAAGGGGCTGGTCCCGCCCGTGCCGATCCATTTCGAGCCGCCGGAGTGCCGTTCGTGCTGTTCCTCCAGCCGCTGTTTCAGCGTCTCCATCAGCTTGTCGAACCCGCCGAGCGCCTCGATCTGAGCCTTCTCCTCGTCGGTCAGGTATTTCTCGTTCAGCAGCCGCAGCCAGTCTTCGGGAATGTTGGTCGTCAAATCCTCTCCCGCCCCGACCGATTCCACTCCCTTGAACACGGTCCCGAACACCTGATCGAACCGGTCATAGTGTTTCTCGTCCTTGACCAGGACCGCGCGCGACAGGTGATAGAAGGTCTCGACCTCTCGCCCGGCCAGGTCGCGATCCATGGCCTCTATCAAATGGAGCCATTCCTTCATCGACACCGGAACCTTGGCGTCACGCAGGGCGGTGAAGAAGGGGAGGAGCATCAGAGGTTTTCGAGCGCTTGCGCCAAACGGGGCACTTCAATGCTGGCGATGGCCCAAATGACGCTGAAATCGGTTGATCCGTAATCGTGCGCCAATCGGTGCCGAAGGCCCAACATGCCGCGCCAGTCGATGTCAGGGAGCTTTCCAGTCACAGCGGGCGACAATTTTCCTGCGGCCTCTCCGATGATCAAAAGCCTGAAGGCCGTCGCATCCCGCCGCAGAGAATCGGCTTCGAACGCGTCGGATGAAAGTCCGTCGATATAGCGCGCAATCCAATCGGTCGATTCGCGGATATCCGCCAAAAGGCCGCGATCTGCGCGGTCAGACCTCAACACAGTCCCTCAACGCGGACGCGCGAACGTGGGGGTTGCGGAGGCCCTTCGACGTAAGGAGGTCAACATCCTTGCCGACCTTATCCGTCAACTCCTCGGCAAGACTATAGAACCGCAGACCCAACGGTTGCGACAAGTCCACCAGCAGATCCACGTCGCTGTCCGGGCCCGCTTCGTCGCGGGCATAGCTGCCGAACAGGCGCAGGTTGACGATGCCCTGTTCTTCCAGCCAGGGCTTCAGCTCACGCAGCTTTTCCAGCAGTTCGGCGCGGGTCATGCCGACAACATAGTCTATCCGCGCCGCAAGATGAACTCACGGTCGCGCCAGGCGCCGACGGGGTAGTCGTATTCCCCGGCCTTCTCGAAGCCGTAGGCGGCGTAGAGGCGCTGGGCCTTGTCGTTGCCGCTCCAGACGCCGATCCACAGCGGGCCTTGGGTGTGCGCCTCCATCCAGTTCAGCGACAGGGTCAGCAGCTTCGTGCCCAGGCCCAGACCCTGCGCGGCCTTGGACACATAAAGGCGGCGCAACTCCATGTGCTCCGGTCGGGCCTCGGGATGGGGCAGGCCGTTGGGACCCGCGTTGGCGAAGGCCAGTAGCTCGCCGTCCCGCTCGGCCACCCACCAGGCTGCGCCGGGCTCGGCCAGCTTCTTCAGGGTCGGTTCCACGTCAAAGCTGGCGTCGAGGAATGCGTTCAGATCGGCCTCGGGATAGGGGATGCCGAACCCCTCGACGAAGGTGTCGACGAAGGTCTGACGACCCAACGCGCCGAGGGCGGCGGCGTCTTCCATGCGGGCAGGGCGGATTACGATCTCGGTCATCATCCGCCCATAGAGGCAGAGGTCAAAAGCCGTCCAGCGCGATCTTGCCTATTGTCGCGCCGCTTTCCAGCTGGCGGTGACCCTCAAGCAGATTTTCGACCGACAGCGCGCCGAGGTTTTCGGTCAGGGTGGTGCGGACAACGCCGGCGTCCACCAGATGCGAGACCTCGGTCAGCAACCTGTGCTGTTCGATCATGTCGGGGGTCTGCTGCACCGGTCGGGTGAACATGAACTCCCAGACGAAGCCGGCCGCCTTCTGTTTCAGCAGTTCGACCGGCAGCCCCTTGAAGTCGTCGATGGCGCCGATAACGCCCTGCACCGCCACCGCACGGGCCAAGGCTTCGAAATGGGCCTGGGTGTGGGTCAGGGATGCGATATATTTCGGCGCGCGCTCGCCGGCCGCCGTCAGGGCGTCGTCGATCGGGCCGGAGTGATCGATCACCGCGTGGGCGCCCAGGTCCAGGCACCATTGGCGGGTTTCGGGACGCGAGGCGGTAGCGACGACACGCAGCTTGGTGACGGCGCGGGCGATCTGGATCAGGGCCGAGCCGACGCCGCCGGCGCCGCCGACGATCAGCAGGCTCTCGTCTTCGTCCTTGCCGGCCTTCAACCGGTCGAACAACAGCTCCCAGGCGGTGATGACCGTCAGGGGCAGGGCGGCGGCCTCTGCGAATGTCAGGGACGCGGGCTTGGGTCCGACGATCCGCTCGTCCACACCTTGGCGTTCCGCATTGGAGCCTGGCCGGTCGATCTGGCCGGCGTAGAAGACCTCGTCCCCGACCTTGAACAGGCTGGCGTCGTCGCCGACGCCGATGACCACCCCGGCCGCGTCATAACCCAGGATGCTGATCTGGCCTTCCTCGGGCTGGCGGCTGGCGCGAACCTTGGTGTCCACGGGGTTCAGGCTGACGGCCTTGACCTGAACCAGCAGGTCGCGTGGGCGCAGGATCGGTTCGGGCGCGTCGAAGGCGACCAGGGCGGCGGGGTCGGTCGCGGGGCGGGGGCCGGTCGTGCCGATGGCCTTCATGACGATCTCCTCGGGCTTGTTTCGTCGCCTTGCACATCGGCTTGCGATAGGCTGGCCGCAAGGCGCATCCGAGAAATGACCAACCCGCCATGAACCCTCTGCCGATCTTCACCCATCCTTCGATGCTGTCTCACGCACCGGGCGCGGGACATCCCGAAAGTCCCGAGCGTCTGAAGGCGGTGTTGGACGCCTTGGCCGACGCCGGGCTCGCCGGCGACCGGCGGGCGGCGACCCCGGCCGAGGTCGCGGATCTGGAGCGGGTGCATCCGGCCGCCTATGTCGCGCGTCTGCTGGACGCGTCGCCGGTCGAGGGGATGATCCCGTTGGACGCCGACACCATGCTTTCGCCCGGCAGCGTGCCGGCCGCCCGTCTGGCTGCGGGAGCGGCGATCGACGCGGTGCGGGCCGTGGCGCGGGGCGAGATGAACCGCGCCTTCGCCGCCGTTCGCCCGCCGGGACATCATGCCGAGCCGGATCGGGCCATGGGGTTCTGCCTGTTCTCGTCCGTCGCGATTGCGGCGCGCGTGGCGCAATCCGAAGGATGGCGCGGGTGGCGGTGGTGGATTTCGACGTCCACCACGGCAACGGCACCCAGGCGGCGTTCGAAGACGACGACAGCCTGTTCCTGGCCTCCATTCACCAGATGCCGCTCTATCCCGGCACGGGCGCGGCGTCCGAAACCGGCGTCGGCAATATCGTCAACGCCCCGGTCGTTCCCCATGCGGCGCGAGAAGACTGGCGCGCCACCTTCGCCGGCGGGCTGATGCCGGCGCTGGAATCGTTCCGGCCCGACCTGATCCTGATCTCGGCCGGCTTCGACGCCCACAGGCGCGATCCGCTGGCGCATCAGTCGCTGGAGGCCGAGGATTTCGCCTGGGCGACGCGTGCGATTCTGGAGGTCGCGCGTCGGACGTGTTCGGGCAAGGTTGTGTCGGCGCTTGAGGGCGGTTACGACCTTGAAGGACTAGGCCGCTCTGCGGTCGCCCACGTCGCCGCGCTCGGGGAGGACTGAGGACGCTTTAACGCCTTGAAACCAAAGGCCCGTCCGTTTGTCATGTCAGCCCCCGCCCTGTCCCTCGATTCGACCGAACCGTCCGTGTCCCCGCCTGATGCCGCGGGATCCGTCGGCGCGCTTGTGTCCCTGCGACCCGGCGCCATCACCCTGACGCGCCACGGCGAGCCGGCCCTGTCGCGCAAATGCCTGATCACGGCGCGCCAGTACGGCGAGTGGTGGGCGAAATACGAGATCGGCGGTCTGCTGGCCGGTCAGACGCCCCCGCCGGAACTGGTCGCCGCCGCGCAAGGCGCCGGCGCCATCTACGCCTCGACCCGCCAGCGCGCCCAGGAAACCGCCGCCGCCGCCGCCGCCGGGCGCGAGGTGATGGCCGATGTCATGTTCATCGAGGCGCCCCTGCCGCCGCCGCCTATCCCTGAATGGATCAAGCTGTCACCCAAATGGTGGGGCGTGGTGTCGCGCTTCTGGTGGCACGCCTTCGACCATCACGACGGACAGGAGACCCGCGCCCAGGCCGAGGCGCGCGCCGATCAGGCAGCGCAAAAGCTCATCGCGCGAGCCGAGAGTGGCCAGGACGTGCTGGTCTTCGCCCACGGCTATTTCAACCATATGGTCGGTCGTGCGCTGAAGGCCGACGGCTGGAAACTGGTCCACAACCAGGGCTTCAAATATTGGTCTCAGCGGCGCTACGAGAAACGATAGCCGCTTCTGACGTTGATGCGGCGGTTGCGCCCCATTAGGGTCCGCGCCATGACCGACACCGCCGCCGCCATCCCCGCCGATCTCAGCTTCGAAGACGCCCTGCAGCGGCTGGAGACCATCGTGTCCCGCCTGGAGTCCGGCCAGGCGCCGCTGGAAGAATCCATCGCCCTGTATGAAGAGGGCGCCAAGCTGAAGGCCCACTGCGAGGCGCGCCTGAAGGCGGCCCAGCTGCGCGTCGAGAAGATCGTCGTCGGCCCGGACGGCCAGGCCAAGGGCGTCGAGGCGGCGTCGTTCGAATGATCAATCTGTTCCGCGTCAGGTCGGCAATGGGCGGCCGGTCTTGAACCGCGTCATCGCCGCCAACTCGCCGGAACAGGCGGTGATCGACCGCGTGGCCGAGGTCGCCGATTTGGTCACGGTCGCGCTGGATGAACTGCTGCCGCGCGCCGAGGGCCCCGAATCGCGTCTGACCGAGGCGATGCGTTATGCCGCGCTGGGTCCCGGCAAACGGTTGCGGCCGTTCTTTGCGCTGGAGGCCGCGCGCCTGTTCGACATCGACGAGCGGTCGGTGCTGCGCGCCGCCTGCGCCCTGGAATGCGTCCACGCCTACAGCCTGGTTCACGACGACCTGCCTTGCATGGACGACGACGACATGCGGCGGGGACGTCCCACCGTCCACCGCGCCTATGACGAGGCGACGGCGGTTCTGGCCGGCGACGCGCTTCAGACCGCCGCCTTCGACATCATCCTGCACGAAGACACCCACGACGATGCGGCCGTGCGGTGCGAACTGGCGGCGCGGCTGTCGCTGGCGTCCGGAGCTCGCGGCATGGCGGGGGGTCAGATGATCGATCTGCTGGGCGTGCGTGACGACCTGGGCGGCGTCGCGCGAATGCAGCGGCTGAAGACCGGCGCCCTGTTCGCCTATGCGTTCGAAATCCCCCTGATCATCGCCGACGCCTCGATGTCGCAGCAGCACGCCCTGATCAGCTTCGCCCACGATGTCGGCCTGGCCTATCAAATCGTCGACGACCTGCTGGACGCCGAGGGTTCGGCCGAGGAGATGGGCAAGGCGGCGGGCGGCAAGGACGCGGCCCTGGGCAAGACCAATTTCGTCACCCTTCTGGGTCTGGAAGCGGCGCGACACAGGGTCGCGCATCTCGCAAACCAAGCCCGGTCGCACCTTGAGCCGTTCGGCGAAGACGCCGAAATCCTCAGGGCCAGCGTGGACTTTGTGCTAAAGCGCCGGTCCTGATACGAAACGTTGACGCGACCTGCGGGTTGATCAATCAGACTTTCCAAGGTTTTACGGCTGATGCCCGACACCCCGCTTCTCGACACCGTCAAATTCCCGGCCGACACCCGGGCCTTCGATATCGCCCAGCTGAAACAGCTGGCGCAGGAAGTCCGCGCCGAGACGATCGATGCGGTGTCCGTCACCGGCGGACATCTGGGCGCGGGGCTCGGCGTGGTCGAACTGACCACGGCGCTGCACCATGTGTTCGAGACGCCCAAGGACATCCTGATCTGGGACGTCGGCCATCAGTGCTATCCGCACAAGATCCTGACCGGACGGCGCGACCGCATCCGCACCCTGCGCCAGGGGGGCGGCCTCTCGGGCTTCACCAAGCGCAGCGAGAGCGAATACGACCCCTTCGGCGCCGCCCACGCCTCGACCTCGATCAGCGCCGCCCTGGGCTTCGCCGCCGCGCGTGATCAGAAGGGCGAGAAGAACCGCGTCGTTGCGGTGATCGGCGACGGCTCCATGTCGGCCGGCATGGCCTATGAGGCGATGAACAACGCCGCCGAGGCGACCAGCGGCCAGTTGATGGTCATCCTGAACGACAACGACATGTCCATCGCGCCCCCGGTGGGCGGGATGAGCGCCTATCTGGCCGGCCTGGTGTCGGGCGGGGCGTATCAGAACGTCCGGCGGCTGGGAAAATCCGTCGCCCAGCACCTGCCGCGCCCCTTCCGCAAGGCGGCCAAGAAGGCCGAGGAATATGCACGCGGCATGGTCACCGGCGGCACCTTCTTCGAGGAGTTGGGCTTCTATTACGTCGGTCCCATCGACGGGCACGACATGGACAATCTGGTGCCGATCCTGAAGAAGGCGGCCGCCATCGAGGACCGGCCGGTGCTGGTCCATGTCGTCACGCAAAAGGGCAAGGGCTACACCCATGCCGAGAGCAGCGCCGACAAACTGCATGCCGTGGTCAAGTTCGACGTGGTGTCGGGCAAACAGGCCAAGGCCATCTCCAACACGCCCAGCTACACCAAGGTGTTCGGAACAGAGCTGATCAAACACGCCAGGATCGATCCGTCGATCGTGGCGATCACGGCGGCCATGCCGTCGGGCACCGGTCTGGACCTGTTCGGTCAGGCCTTCCCGGAGCGGACCTATGACGTCGGCATCGCCGAACAGCATGCGGTGACGTTCGCGGCCGGGCTGGCGGCGGACGGGATGAAGCCGGTCTGCGCCATCTATTCCACCTTCCTGCAACGCGGTTACGATCAGGTGGTCCACGATGTGGCGATCCAGTCGCTGCCGGTGCGGTTCGCCATGGACCGTGCGGGTCTGGTCGGTTCGGACGGAGCGACCCATGCCGGATCGTTCGATATCGGCTTCATGGGCGCGCTGCCCGGCATGGTGCTGATGGCCGCCGCCGACGAGGCGGAGCTGGCGGCGATGATCTCGACCTCGCTGGCCATCGACGACCGGCCCAGCGCCTTCCGCTATCCGCGCGGCGACGGCGTGGGCGTTGAGATCCCCGAACTGGCTGCCCCGCTGGAGATCGGCAAGGGCCGGATCGTGCGCGAGGGCACGTCGGTCGCCATCCTCAGCCTGGGCACGCGCCTGCAGGAATCGTTGAAGGCGGCGGACATGCTGGCGGCCAAGGGCGTGTCGGCGACGGTGGCGGACGCCCGGTTCGCCAAGCCGCTGGACGCCGACATGATCCTGCGTCTGGCGCGCGAGCACGAGGCGCTGATCACGGTCGAGGAAGGCGCCATGGGCGGCTTCGGCGCCTTCGTGCTGCAACTGCTGGCCGAGAAGGGCGCGTTGGACGGGGGGCTCAAGATCCGCACCCTGAACCTGCCCGACGTCTTCCAGGATCAGGATGCGCCGATGGCGATGTACGCCCAGGCCGGCCTGAACGCCGAACACATCGCCGCCGCCGCGCTTCAGTCCCTGGGCGTGTCCGCCAGTCAGGCCGTCCGCGCGTAACTTCGTCACGCGCGGTCGCGAATCCGCATCGCGCCGCGTTCGCCGGTCTCGACCTCGAACCGGCCGGTCGCGCGGATCAGGTCCGACAGTTTGGCGTAGCCATAGGTGCGCTGGTCGAAGTCGGGATGGGCGTTGCGCAGCCGATTGCCGATGCCGCCCACCGCCACCCAGCCGTCGCCGTCCTCGTCCATGTCGGCGATGATGGCCGCGATCAGTCGCGCCGCCTCTGACGGCTTGCGCTTGGTCGCAGGCGTTTCGGCGACCGCCGACTTGGCGCCGGCGTCGACTGGAACAGGCGCGATCAGATTCTCGGTATAGATGAAGCGGGTGCAGGCCTGGCGGAAGCTTTCGGGCGTCTTCTGCTCACCGAACCCATAGACATCGACGCCTTCCTCGCGGATGCGGGCCGCCAGTCGGGTGAAGTCGGCGTCCGACGACACCAGGCAGAAGCCGTCGAACCGCCCCGAATGCAGCAGGTCCATCGCGTCGATTACCAGGGCGATGTCGCCCGAGTTCTTGCCCTTGGTGTTGGCGAAATTCTGCTGGGGCTGGATAGCGAAACGGGCCAGGACCCGCGTCCAGCCGGCGATCTGCGGGCTGGCGAAGTCGCCGTAGATTCGCCGCGCCGAGGCCTCGCCCAGGGTGGCGATCTCGTTGAACAGCGCCTCTGCGATCCGGGCGGAGGCGTTCTCGGCGTCGATCAGGACGGCGAGGCGCGGGGCCTTCTCGTCAGCCATGGCGGGTGTCCTTTTCGATATGAGGCCTGAGCCTACAACTGACCCATCGTATTGTCGTGATCCACGGCCTGTTTCTTCAGCCAGCCGACGAAGGCGGTCGCGCTGGGCGACGGCGGGCGGTCCCGGGGCTGGACGACGTAATAGGCGAACCCGACCGCTTCCGAACCGTCAGGGAAGGGCGCGACCAGCCGCCCCGACGCCAGGTCCGCCTGGGCCAGGGTGCGTTTGGCCAGGGCCACGCCGCGTCCCGATATGGCCGCCTCGATCAGCAGGCCCGACTGGTTGAAGCGCGAGCCTCGACGCGGATCGGGATGGCGAATGCCGCGCGCCTTCAACCACATGGCCCAGTCCGGTCGGCTGGGATCGCCGTCGTTGGACATGTCGTGCAGCAGGGTATGGCCGATCAGGTCGCCCGGCTTGCGGATCGGTTTGTCGCCGTCCATCAGCGATGGGGCGCAGACGGGCAGGACCGTCTCGGTCATCAGCCGGTCCACGGTCAGGCCGGGATAGTCGCCGGGGCCATAGCGAACGGCCAAGTCCACCTTGCCCTCGGTCAGGTCGGCCGGCTCCATGTCGGCGGAGATCCACAGCTCGATCTCGGGATGGGCGGTGTGGAAGTCGTCCATGCGCGGCATCAGCCATTTGGAAGCGAAGCCCGGCGCGACGCTGATCGACACCTGTTTGCGGCGCGGCGGCTCGCGCAGCAGGGCCGAGGCGTCCATCAGCCGTTCGAACCCCTCGCGCAACAGCGGCACGGACGAGCGGCCAAGGTCCGTCAGTTGCAGCCCGCGCGCCTCGCGCACGAACAACGGCCCGCCCACGATGTCCTCCAGCAGGCGGATCTGCTGGCTGACCGCGCCGGGCGTCACCGACAGTTCGTCGGCGGCGCGCGAGAAGTTCAAATGCCGCGCGGCGGCCTCGAAGGCGCGCAGGGCGTTGAGCGGGAGCAGGGATCGGACCATCGCGGATAGAAATCCTATCAGCGAGACAAAGGCAATCTGGTTTGCGGCTCTGGACGGGGAAGACGATGGTTCGCGCCCTGCCGTCGTCCCTGTTTCCTCTCCCGACGGCCCTGAAAGCAAGACGATGCGTGTATTCCTCGCCTCCATTCCGCTGGAGGCCGCAAAGATCGTGATCATCGGCGGTGGCGAGCCCGCCCTGGCGAAGCTGCGACTGTTCCTCAACACGCCGGCCGAGGTGGTGTGGTTCGCGCCTGACGGGGCGCCGCCCCGGATGGAAATCCCGCTGTGCGCGCCGGCGCCGGTGCTGCGGACGCCCGAGGCCGAGGATCTGGCGGGCGCGCGGCTGGTCTTCATGGCGTTGGACGATGCGGATGAGCTGACGCGGCTGGGCGCCCTGGCGCGGGCGGCGGGTGCTCAGGTCAATGTCGTCGACAAGCCGCATCTGAGCGACTTCCAGACCCCGGCCCTGATCGACCGCGACGAGGTGGTGATCGGCGTGGCGACCGGTGGATCGGCGCCCATCCTGGCACGCGACATCCGCACCGCGATCGAGGGCGTGCTGCCGGCCGGTCTGGCCAATGTGGCCCGGCTGGCGCGCGAGCTGCGCGACACGGTCAAGGCCAATGTGCCCGACTTCATGGCGCGGCGTCGGTTCTGGGAGAAGGCGTTTCGGGGACCGGCCGCCGATCTGGCCGCGGCGGGCCGCACGGCCGAGGCGCGACGCGAGATGCTGCGGCTGCTGAATTCGGCCGCGCCGGAACAGGGCGTCGTCCATATCGTCGGAGCGGGGCCGGGCGATCCCGAGCTGCTGACGCTGAAGGCGCTGCGGGTTCTTCAGGACGCCGATGTCATTATTCACGACCGTCTGGTGCCGGACGCTGTGCTGGAGCGGGCGCGGCGTGACGCCAAACGCCTGTATGTCGGCAAGGCGCGCGGCGAACATTCGGTGCCCCAGGATCAGATCGAGGCCCTGATGATCGAGGAGGCCAAGGCCGGCCACCGGGTCGTGCGGCTGAAGGGCGGCGATCCCTTCGTCTTCGGACGCGGCGGCGAGGAGCTGGAGGCCATGCGCGCGGCCGGTGTGGCGGTCTTTGTGGTTCCGGGCGTGACGGCGGCCCTGGCCTGTGCGGCCTCGGCGGGGATTCCGCTGACCCATCGCGACCACGCCCAGGCGGTGACCTTCGTGACGGCCCAGGCCAAGCCAGGCGGGATCGACGCTGACTGGTCGCGACTGGCGGGGCCGAACCATACGCTGGCCATCTATATGGGCACGGACCGGGCCGAAGAGACGGCCGCCCGTCTGATGGCCGCCGGGCGGTCTCCCTCGACCCCCGTGGCCGTCGTCGAGAATGGAAGCCGACCGGACGAACGGGTTCTGACCGGGCGACTGGACGGGCTGGGCGCCTTGGTGCGGGGCGCGTCCCTGACCGGTCCCGCCCTGCTGTTCGTCGGCGAGACGGCGGCCTTCTCGGCCGTTCAGATCGATACGCGAGACGAGGTCGCGGCGTGAAGATCGTGACGGCGAACCGCCTGTCGGACGGCCGCGTCATTTATGCGGGCGCGGACAACCAGCCGGTGGAGCAACTGGCCCAGGCCTCGGTGCTGGATGAGGCGACGGCCGAGGTCGTGCTGGCCGAGGTCGCCGCGCGACCCGACGTCTTCGTGAACCCCTATCTGGTCGAGGTTCAGGACCACACGCCCTCCGGCCGGGACCGACTGAAGGAACGGATCCGCGCGACGGGGCCGACCGTGGGCAACAGCCTGGTGCGGGAGCCCGCCTGATGTATCGCTATGACGAGTTCGACCACGCCCTGGTGCGTGAACGGGTCGAGGAATTCTCGGACCAGGTGGCGCGCCGCGCCTCGGGCGCCCTGACGGAAGACGAGTTCAAGCCGCTGCGGCTGATGAACGGGGTCTATCTGCAACTGCACGCTTATATGCTGCGGGTCGCCATTCCCTATGGGACGTTCAACAGCCGCCAGATGCGCCGGCTGGCCCATATCGCCCGCACCTATGACAAGGGCTACGGCCATTTCACCACGCGGACGAACATCCAGTACAACTGGCCGGCCCTGACCGACCTACCGTCGATCCTGAGCGATCTGGCCGAGGTCGAGATGCACGCCATCCAGACGTCGGGGAACTGCATCCGCAACACCACGACCGACGTCTTCGCCGGCGCTGCCGACGACGAGATCGAGGATCCGCGTCCCTGGTGCGAGATCATCCGCCAGTGGTCCACCATCCACCCCGAGTTCTCCTTTCTGCCGCGCAAGTTCAAGATCGCGGTGATCGGCGCCGAGAAGGACCGGGCGGCGATCCGCACCCATGATGTGGGGCTTCAGATCGTGCGCGGCGCGGACGGAGGAACCGCTTTCCGCGTCTTCGTCGGCGGCGGGCAGGGCCGTCTGCCCCATATCGGCCAGGAGATCGCATCCAGAGTCCCGGCGGCGGACCTGCTGGCCTATCTGACCGCCATCCTGCGGGCCTGGAACCTGCTGGGGCGGCGCGATAACATCCACAAGGCGCGGATCAAGATCCTGGTCGCCTCGGTCGGGCTGGAGGCCTTCCGCGAGGAGGTGGACAAGCACTACGCCACGCTGCGCCACGAGGATCTGCGCATCCCCGAGGACGAGGCGGCGCGGATCCAGGCCTATTTCGCGCCTCCGCCGTTCGAGGCCCTGCCCAAGGCCAGCGCGCCGTTCGACCGCGCCCTGCTGGCCGACCCCGATTTCGCCCGGTTCGCGCGCAACAATGTGCGGCGGCATCGCCAGTCAGGCTATGCCTCGGTGGTCGTCTCTTTGAAGCCGGTCGGCGGCGTGCCCGGCGACATCACGGCGGATCAGATGGACGCGGTGGCGGACCTGGCCGAACGCTATTCCTTCGATGAGCTGCGCGCCGCCTATGAGCAGAATCTGGTCCTGCCGCATGTGAAGCTGGACGAGGTGCCGGCGCTGTGGCGGGCGCTGCACGAGGTGGGCCTGGCGACAGCCAACGCCGACTTGGCGACCGACGTCATCGCCTGTCCGGGACTGGACTATTGCAGCCTGGCCAACGCCCGGTCGATCCCGGTGGCCCAGGCCCTGTCGAAGCGGCTGGCCGACATGGACTATCAGGAGAAGCTGGGGCCGGTCCGCATCAATATGAGCGGCTGTATCAACGCCTGCGGCCACCACCATGTCGGCCACATCGGCGTGCTGGGCGTCGATCGCAAGGGCGAGGAATACTACCAGATCACCGTCGGTGGTTCGCCCGACGAACAGGCGGCCTTGGGCGACATCGTGGGCAAGAGCCTGCCGGCGGACGAGGTCGTGCCCGCGATCCAGCGCACCCTGGACCGCTATCTTGAAATCCGCACGGACGGCGAGCGGTTCATCGACACGGTGCGCCGTGTCGGTCCCGATCCCTTCCGCGACGCCATCTATGAGACGCTCGATGCTGCAAACGCTTGAGGGGGGCCAGAACGGACCGCGGCTGTCGGTCACCACGCCGCTGGAGGAGGTCGAGGCGGCCGCTGCCGTGACCGACGTCCTGGTGTTGGATTTCGACGCCTTTCGCGACGGGCGCGGCTTCTCGCTGGCGGCGGTGCTGCGTGAGCGGGGCTATGCCGGGCGGCTGATCGCGGCGGGCAAGGTGCTGCCGGACCAGGCGCGGCACCTGCGCCGCTCGGGCTTCGACGCGGTCGAACTGGCGCCGGGCGCTGACACGACGGCCTGGGACCGGATGGATCAGGCGTTCAGCGCATCCTATCAGCCCGCCGTCGATCCCGCGCCGACCATCTGGCAGCGGCGGCGTGCGGCGTCCAACGACCGCGATCTGGATGCGCTGGCGGATCGGCTGAACCGCGAGACGGCGGGAAAGGACGCGTCCGAGATCGTGAAGGCGGCGCTGGACCCGGCGTTGGGTCTGCGGGTCGGCGCCATCTCGTCCTTTGGGGCTGAGTCCGCGGCTTTGCTGGACATCATCGCCAGTGAGAACAGGGACGTGCCGGTGGTCTTCCTGGAGACCGGCCAGCATTTCCTGCAGACCCTGTCCTATCGTACCCAACTGACCAAGGCCCTGGGCCTGACCGACGTGCGGCTGGTCACGCCGGATGCGAGCGAGAAGGCGACGCTGGATGCCCGCGACGACCTTTGGAAAACGAACGCCGACGCCTGCTGCGACTTGCGGAAGGTGCGGCCCCTGGCGCGGGCGACGGCCGGGTTCAACGCCCTGATCACCGGGCGCAAACGTTATCAGGCGTCGACACGGGCCAAGCTAAAGCCGTTCGAGGTGCTGGACGGGGTTCTGCGGATCAACCCGCTGGCGAACTGGGACGCCGACGACGTCGAGGCCTGGCTGGACGAGAACGACCTGCCGCGTCACCCGCTGGTTGAGCAGGGCTATCGCTCCATCGGCTGCTGGCCTTGCACGCGGGCGGTTCAGGACGGTGAAGATACGCGCGCCGGGCGATGGTCGGGGATGGACAAGGTCGAGTGCGGCATCCACCTAGGCAGGCGTCAGGTCGCGGCCTGATCTCCTGTCGTTCGACCTCGCCTGAAAGCTGAAACGTGTCCGTTACCAAGTCCGTCATCGACCTGATCGGCAATACGCCGCTGGTGCGCCTGAACCGTCTGTCCGACGCGACGGGCTGCGAAATTCTGGGCAAGGCGGAGTTCATGAACCCCGGCGGCTCGATCAAGGACCGCGCCGCCCTGTCGATCGTCCAGGGCGCGCGGGCGTCCGGCGCGTTGAAGCCGGGCGGGACCATCGTCGAGGGCACGGCGGGCAACACCGGCATCGGCCTGGCCCTGGTCGGCGCGGCCCTGGGGCATCCCGTGGTCATCGTCATTCCACGCACCCAGTCGGAAGAGAAGAAGTCGGCCATCCGGTCGCTGGGCGCGCGCCTGGTCGAGGTGGATGCCGCCCCTTTCTCCAGCCCCAACCATTTCGTCCATTATTCCGGGCGTCTGGCGTCTGAGCTGAACGACAGCGAAGAGGCCGGCGCGGTCTGGGCCAATCAGTTCGACAATACCGCCAACCGCGACGCCCACTACACGACGACTGGTCCGGAGATCTGGGAGCAGACGGGCGGCAAGATCGACGCCTTCGTCTCGGCCGTGGGGTCGGGCGGCACCATCTCAGGGGTCTCCGCCTATTTGCGTGAACGCAAGCCCGAGGTGAAGATCGCCCTGGCCGACCCGGCGGGCGCGGCCATGTTCAGCTGGTTCACCAAGGGCGAGATGAAGGGCGAGGGCTCGTCCATCACCGAAGGCATCGGTGTGGCGCGGATCACCGGCAATCTTGAGGGCTTCAAGCCAGACCACGCCTATCGGATTGAGGATGCGGAATTCCTGCCGATCCTGTTCGACCTGGTGAAACATGAGGGCCTGTCGCTGGGCGGATCGGCGGGGGTCAACATCGCCGGCGCCGTGCGGTTGGCGCGCGAGATCGGGCCGGGCAAGACCATCGTGACCTGCCTGTGCGATCCGGGCTCGCGCTATGCGTCCAAGCTGTTCAACCCGGACTTCCTGCGGTCGAAGGGACTGCCGGAACCGGACTGGGCGTAAACGTGTCGTGTCCTCCCCATGAAATGGGGAGGGGGACCGCGAAGCGGTGGAGGGGCTCTTGAAGTCCCACAGGCATTTGCGATGCAGTGCAGAACCCCTCCGTCACGGCGCTGAAGAAGCGCCGCGCCACCTCTCCGCAAAGCGGGGAGGAGACAGGTTTGGCTACTTCGCCTTCTGCTCCGCGATCCAGGCATCCATGCGCTGGTCCAGCAGGGCCAGCGGCAGCGGTCCTTCCGTCAGAAGCGCGTCGTGGAAGGTGCGCACGTTGAACTTCGGCCCCGGCTCCCGCTCGGCCCGCGCGCGGATTTCGCGCAGGCGGATCTCGCCGATCTTATAGGCCGTGGCCTGGCCCGGCCAGCCGATGTAGCGCTGAAGCTCGGTCTCGATATTGTGGGGCGCCAAGGCCGAGTTGTCGCGGAAACAGGCGCGGGCCTGTTCCTCGCTCCAGCCCATCCAGTGCAGGCCGGTGTCGGCCACCAGACGACAGGCCCGCCACATCTCGTAGGACAGGCGGCCGAACCTTTCGTAGGGCGTGCGATAAAAGCCCATCTCCTCGCCCAGATATTCGGCGTAAAGGCCCCAGCCCTCGGTGAAGGCGCTGACATTGGCCTGGCGCCGGAAATAGGGTTGGCCCTTGGCCTCCAGCTGGAGGGCGATCTGGATGTGGTGGCCGGGGACGGCCTCGTGCAGGGTCAGGGCGGGCAGCTCGTAAAGCGGGCGTTGGTCCAGCTTGGACGTGTTGACGATGTAATGGGCGGCGACGCCGTTCTGCATCGAGCCGCCGTTGTAGCGGCCGGTGGTGTAGTTTTCCTCGATCTGCGGCGGGACCGGCTGCACGTCATAGGGCAGGCGGGGCAGGGTGGCGAACAGGGCCGGCAGGCCGCCGTCTGCGCGCTTGGCCATCTCCGACGCCTTCTCGATCAGGGCCTCGCGCGTGGAGGCGTAGAACTGGGGATCAGTGCGCAGGAAGGCCAGGAAGCCGGCGAAGTCGCCGGTCCAGCCGGCGGCCTTCATCTCCACATCCATCCGGGCGCGGATGCGGGCGACTTCGGACAGGCCGATCTGGTGGATCTGGTCCGGCGTCAGGTCGGTGGTGGTGTGGCCCCGCACCAGATAGGCGTAGATGTCCTTGCCGCCCGGACGGTTGCCTATGCCGGGTTCGACCGGCGCCTTGGGCAGATAGTCGGTCTCAAGGAAGGTCAGCCAGGCCTGGCGGGCCGGGACGATGATGGTGGCGACCGCCGATGCGGCGTCCGCCGTCAGCCGGTCCTTGTCGGCCTGGGGCACGGTGGCGGGCAGGGTGCTCAACGGCTTGAGCAAGGGCTCGGCGTCGGGCGTGATCGCCACGTCGTTGCGCGCGTTGGCCAGGGCGCTTTCTGTGACGGAACGGGCCTGGACCAAGCCGGTCTCCAGGCCGCGCCGGGCGTTTTCGGTCGTCTGGGCGTAGATGTTTCCGAAGCCCTCGATCCGCCTGATATAGGCCTCGGCTTCAGCGATGGAGTTCAGACGCGTGCTTCCACCGATGTAGAGCGCCCAGGTTCCGGGGCCGCCCTCGCTGTCGAACGCCAGACGCGAGGTGTCGTAGTCCAGCCCCTCCAGGCTGCGGTTCAGGGTGTAGAGCAGGAAGGCGTGGTTGATGCTACCGGCGTGGGAAAGACTTGCCGGGTCGATGGCCTTCAGCCGGGCGACGAAAGCCTCCAACGGCGCGCGCTGGGCCAGTTCGAACGCGCGCGAGAGGTCGGGAAGACGGCCCATGGCCTCGACGTCGCCTTCGCCGCTGGCGGACAGAGGGTCGACCGCCTTCAGATAGGTTTCATAATCGGCGATCAGGGCGTTCAGCGCCGCGTCCGCCGGTGTGGCCGCGACGGCGGCGGGCGGCGTCTGAGCGACCGCGACCAGCGGCGACGTGCTCGCGAGCACGGCCGTGACGGCCAAATGGGAAAACTTCATCACGCCCCTCCTCTTAGGGGGGCACGCAAGCCGAGCGTGACCGGTGCGTCAACCGCAGACGATGAAGAACTGCTCGATTCCCGCCTTGGCGGCCGGGTGTGCGGCGTAGATGTGGCGCTCATCGTCAGACCAGGACGCGATCCAGCCCAAGCGGCGGAAACGCTGGAAGACCGGATCCTTGCTCTTGGCCAGGGCGGTCAGCAGTTCGCCGTCATGCACGCCCGCCGGTTCCGAGGCGGCGGGATAGCGTTCGGTGTCGCCGCCCGATTCGAGATGGATTTCGCGGCCGGGCTTTTCGCTGGCCGCCGTCAGCTCCAGCGCGCCGGAGCCGGCCTTGCAACGCAGGTGCAGTTTGACCTCGTCGCTGTTGGCGACGCCGTAGGCCAGGATCGCCTCCGGCCCATCGCGGTTCAGGAACCAGTCGTAGCCGGGCATGGGCGCCGGCGCCGGACCCGGCGCCGCTACATTTGCGGTCGGGGCGGGCGCGTTGGTGGCGCAGCCTGCCAGGGCGGACAGGGCGATCAGGGGCAGGATCAGGCGAGACAGACGCATGGGCTTTCCTATCCGGCGCAGCGGTCGGCGAAGCGACGAAGCTTGGCCAGATGGGGGCGTTCGACCGTGATCGTGTCGGCGGCGTCGCCGACGGCGACGGTCATGCGGCCGGACGCGACGAAGGCGGAAAAGGCGGGGTGATCCACCGGGATCGCGGTCTCCAGCTTGCCGCCGCGACCGACGCGGGCCTCGCTGGTGGCGGTCATGCCGCCGGCGGTGATGCGGGCGAAACCGGCCGTCGCATCGTCGCCATAGACCGCGACCGAAACGGCCCCCGAACCCGGTTGGCATTGCAGGGTGGCGCGCAGATTGGCGGTGTCGGGAACTTCGTTGGCCAGGACCAACGGCCCGTCGCCTTCGTACAGACTCCAGGTCCAGCCGGCCGTCGGCGCGGCCTGCATGGCGACCGCCATCACGGCGGAAAGAATAAGCATCATGTGTCGGCCCCCGCCGACAACGCGCATCGCCGCGTCGCCCCCAATGTCGTCAGACCCGGCCGTAACCGCAATAGACCAGACCGCCGCATCAAGGCTGAACGCGGTTATCCGTCAACGGTTCACGGCGGCGATCAGAACGGGCTGAAACGCTCGACCAGAGCCTGGGCGGCCGGTGCGCCTTGGACGCGGCTGATGTCGCCGCGACCGCCGTAGGAGATGCGGGCTTCGGCGATCTGGGTGTGGTTGATGGCGTTGGCGGACGAAATGTCCTCGGGCCGCACGATGCCGGCGACAGTCAGTTCGCGGACCTCGCGGTTGGTGCGCACTTCCTGCCGACCCTGGATGACCAGATTGCCGTTGGCCAGAACGTCGGTGACGACGGCGGCGATGGTCAGGGAGACTTTCTCGGCGCGCGTGACCGAGCCGTTGCCTGCCGACTTCAGATCGCCTTCCATCCCGACCATGGCCGACGGGTCGAATCCGCCGGGGAAGGCGCGGCCCAGGCTGCTTTCCAGGCCGAACAGGTTGTTGACGCCGCCGCTGATCTCGTTCGAGCGCGACCGCTGGGTCGAGTTCTGGGTCTGGGCGCGGTCGTCGATGTCGATCTTGACCGTCAGGATGTCGCCGATGTGGCGCGCGCGCTGGTCGCCGAAGAAGGTGCGGGCGCCGGTGCGCCACAGGCTGTTGGCGCTGGCGGGGGCGGTGTCGCGCGCCGGCAGATAGGTCTGCTGCGCCGGAATAAGCGCGGCGGGATAGCCGATGGGGGCCAGTTCGGGACCGCGCACCGTCTCGGCGACAGTCGAGCAGGCGGCCAGCGGGGCCAGGACGGCGAGGATCAGGATGGTCTTACGCATGACGAGGATTCCCTAGCGGGCGGCGAACTGTTGGGGATTGGCGCGGGCGCTGTCGGCGCCGGGGCCGGCGATGGCCTGGCCGGGACCGGAGGCGACCGCATCGATGACGCGGTTGGAGGTGGTGTTCATGATGGCGACGGGTTCGCCCAGACCGGCGCTGCGCATCGCCTTGCCCATGACGGCCAGGTTTACGCCCCCGACCTGATAGGTGACGCGGACCATGTCGTTGCGGGCGATGACCTGCGATGCGGCGCCGGGGCGATAGGCGGCGCGGGCGATAGGCTGGCCGGCGGATTGAGCCGCAGGCTGGAACGCCGCGTCCGACGTCGTCTGGACCGGGCCGGTTGCGCGACGCACGGCGACGCGGCGCAGACCGTTGGGATTGCTCCAGTCGAGGCCGGCCTGGCGGGCCAGGGCCTGAAGCTGGCCGGCTTCCAGCACGACCGAGGGGCCGACGCGCTCGGCGACGGCGACATTGGCGGCGGCGCCCGCGCCTTCGAACAGGTCGCCCAGGGTGACCCGGCCGTCGTCATCGACGGGATTGGCGCGCAGGACGACGGGGCCGGCGAATGCAGCGCTGGCTGTGGCGCTGACGGCGGCGGCGAGCAGAAGGGAACGGATCAGGATCATGGTTCAGCTCTTCACTTGCGAGGCGACCGACAGCATCTGGTCGGCGGTGCTGATGACCTTGGAGTTCATCTCATAGGCCCGCTGGGCCACGATCAGGGCGCTGATCTCCGACACGGCGTCGACGTTCGAAGACTCCGTATAGGCCTGCATGACCTGGCCGAAGCCCGCATCGCCGGGCGTGCCGACGATGGCCGGGCCCGAGGCGGCGGTTTCCAGCAGCAGGTTGTCGCCGATGGCTTCCAGACCGGCTTCGTTGAAGAAGTTGGCCAGTTCGATCTGACCGACGGTGGTCGGCGCGGTCTGCCCGGCCTGCGTCACCTGCACCAGACCGGTCTTGGAGATCGACAGTTTGGTGGTGTCCTGCGGAATGGTGATCGCCGGTTCCAGCAGATAGCCGTCGTCGGTGACCATCTGGCCTTCCGGGCTGACCTGCAGGTTGCCGGCGCGAGTGTAGCCCAGCTCGCCCGAGGGCAGGGTGATCTGGAAATAGCCCTTGCCGTCGATGGCCATGTCGTAGGGGTTGCCGGTCGCCTGGGGCGTGCCCTGTTCGGTGATGCGATAGACCGCGCCAGCCTTCACGCCGGCGCCGATCTGGATGCCGGTCGGGACCACGGTGCCGGCGGCCGAGGACTGGGCCCCCATGCGTTCGACGTTCTGGTAGAGCAGATCCTGGAACTCGGCGCGCTGCTTCTTGAAGCCCACCGTGTTCATGTTGGCGATGTTGTTGGAGATGACCTCCACGTTCAGCTGCTGGGCGGCCATGCCCGAGGCGGCGGTGCGAAGTGCGCGCATTGTCCGGGGCTCCCTTAAGCGGCCTTGCCGAGGCGCTCGACGGCGCGACGGCTAAGGTCGTTGGTGTTTTCGATCATGCGCGAGATGCTCTCGTAGGCGCGGCTGATCTCGACGAGATTGGTGATTTCGATCAACGAGTTGACGTTGGACGATTCCAGCGATCCCTGGTGGACCTGGGCGTCCGCCGCCTCGATCGGCTGGGTGTTGGAGTTGTTGCGATACAGGCTGTCGCCGCCCTTCTCTAGGACGCCTAGCGCCTCGAAACGAACGACCGACAGGCGGCCGGTGACCTGGCCTTCCTGGGTTATGGTGCCGTCGGCGCCGACGCTGGGCGCGCCCAGGTTGGGGTCCAGGACGATCTCCGCTCCGCCGCCCAGGACCGCCTGGCCCTGTTTGGTGGTCAGCCGCCCTTCCGGGTCCATGGTGAAGGCGCCGTCGCGGGTGTAGGCCTCGCCGTTCGCGCCGTCGCGCACGGTGAAGAAGGCGCCCTCGCCAGCGATGGCGAAGTCCAGGGCGCGGCCGGTCTGCTGCATCGATCCTTGGCCGAAGTCGCGGCCGACGCCGTTGTCCAGCACGAAGCTGGCCGAGGGACGGATGGAATCGTTGCGGGCGCGCTGACCGATCTCGGTCCCGAGCATCAACTGCTCGACCTTGAAGCCGGTCGTGTTGGCGTTGGCGACGTTGTTGGCCACGATGTCCAGTTCGCGGCGCAGCGTCATCTGGCGTGACAGTCCAATATAGGCGGCGTTTTCCACGAGTGGCGTGCTCCTTCGCCCTCGTCCCTCGCAACGGCCGTGCCAACAGGGTTAATCCAGGTGGAATGCGGGTTTGAGCGCCATCGACCCCCGAACGACCCGGCAAATCCTGCCCATTGTAAACGTCGCGTTAACCAAACCCGACGATCCTCGTCATGAGAGAGTCTCCGGGGCGCGCGCATGTTCAAGTTTGGCAAGAAGAAGGGCGATCCCGCTGCGGACGCCAATCTGCCTGCCGTGAAGGAGGGCGAGGCCGCTGTCGAAGGCGACGACGCCGCGCCCAAGAAAAAGAAGCTGCCGCTGCTGTTCATCATCGCGCCTGTCGCGCTTCTGGTGCTGGGCGGGGGCGGGGCCGCCGCCTTCTTCATGCTGAAGCCCAAGCCTGCAGAGGCGCACGGCGCCGAGGCCGAAGCGGGTCACGGCGAAGAGAAGGCGGACAAGAAGGCCGAGCACGGCAAGGAAGAGAAGAAGGAAGCCGGCGGTCACGGCGGCGCCGAGGGCGGCGAGGCGGACCCGTCGCTGGGCGTCATCGCGCCGGGGCCTGACGGCGTCACCTTCTACACCCTGCCGGACATGGTCATGAACATTCAGTCGCCCGACGGTCGTCCGACCTTCCTGAAGCTGAAGCTTACGCTGGAGATGCAGGACGCCGAGGTGGCGACCCATCTGCAGGAAGAGATGCCGCGTCTGCAGGACATGTTCACCGGCTTCGTGCGCGAGCTGCGCCCCGAGGACCTGAGCGGTTCGGCCGGCACCTATCAGCTGCGCGCCGAGATCCTGCGCCGCGTCAATCTGATCGCCGCGCCGGGCAAGGTCGACGCCGTGCTGATCGAAGAAATGCTGGTGCAGTAGGCATGACCGACACAGCCCAGCTCGACCCGTTCGGCGGTCTCGGCGATCCCGGCGACGCCCTGTCCGAACGCGTCCTGAACCAGGACGAGATCGACAGCCTGCTGGGCTTCGACCTGGGCGACGACGACGGCTCCGAACGCTCGGGCATCCGGGCGATCATCAACTCCGCTCTGGTCAGCTACGAGCGGCTGCCGATGCTGGAGATCGTGTTCGACCGCCTGGTGCGGTTGATGACGACCAGCCTTCGCAACTTCACCTCGGACAACGTCGAGGTCAGCCTGGACAATATCTCGTCGATCCGGTTCGGCGACTATTTGAACTCCATCCCGCTGCCGGCCATCCTGGCGGTGTTCCGGGCCGAGGAGCTGGACAACTACGGCCTGCTGACGGTCGATTCGAACCTGATCTATTCGATCGTCGACGTGCTGCTGGGCGGGCGTCGCGGCACGGCGGCGCTGCGCATCGAAGGCCGGCCCTACACCACCATCGAACGTGTGCTGGTGCAGCGGATGGTCGAGGTCGTGCTGAACGACGCCCGCCAGGCGTTCGAGCCCCTGACGCCCGTCCACTTCAACCTGGACCGGCTGGAGACCAATCCGCGCTTCGCCGCCATCGCGCGCCCCGCCAACGCCGCCATCCTGATCAAGCTGCGCATCGACATGGAAGATCGCGGCGGGCGGATCGAGCTGCTGCTGCCCTATGCGACGCTGGAGCCGATCCGCAAGATGCTGCTGCAGCAGTTCATGGGCGAGAAGTTCGGCCGCGACAATATCTGGGAAGGCCACTTGGCCACCGAGCTCTGGACCACAGAGACCGAGGTCCGCGCCGTGCTGGACGAGCAGATGATGCCCCTGTCCAGCGTGCTGAACCTGAAGGTCGGCGACACCCTGATGCTCAACGCCACGCCGGATTCGGAGGTGTCGATCCGCGCGGGCTCTATCCCCCTGACCACCGGCCGTATGGGTCGCAAGGGTCAGCACATCGCCATACGCGTCGAAGGGCCGGTCAATCCCGAAGTCGCCGCCCGCCTGGGAGTGAATGTCTGATGGCCGGAATGATCATGGACGCGGTGCTGATGCTGCTGCTGGTCGCAGCGGTGGGCTACGGCATCAAGCTGGAACGCAAGCTGGCCGCCCTGCGCGCCGGTCAACTGGCCTTCGCCCAGGCGGTGACCGAGCTGAACGCCGCCGCGGGTCGCGCCGAGAACGCCCTGGCCACCCTGCGCGCCTCGGGCCAGGAGACGGACCTGCTGCACGACCGCATCATCAAGGCGCGTGAGGTCAAGGCGCAGCTCGAAACCCTGATCGCCCGCGCGCCGGCCGCGGCACCCGTTCGCATCGTCGAGGACGAGCCGGCCCGCCGCGCGCCTGCCGCCGTCGCCGCACCCGCCCCAGCCGTGACTGCGACCGAAGACGAGGAACGCGCCGAGCGCATGGCCGCTCTGGCCGAGCGTATCCAGGGCATGGCCAGTCCCTCGACCAGCCATCGCGCCGCCGCGACCGCCGCCCCGGCCGGTCGCGACAATGTCGCCGCCATCGTTCAGGCCCTGACGGCAGGACGCTCCGCTAACCATTCCGCCAAACAAAGCCTCAACGCCGCGCGTCGTAATCTCGACGACGACCTGTTCGCCGCCTGAGTTCGGAACCCCATTTCATGGCCCGTCTACCCCGCCTTCTGCCCCTGATCGCCATCGCCATCGGCGGGGTGGTGGCCGTGCGCGCCATCGGCGTGGCGCCCGGCCTGTTCGACGGCGCCAAGGCCTGGGCCGAGGAGGCGGCGCCTGCCGCAGCCGGCGCGCCGGTCAAGCCTGTGCTGCCGGGCACCTGCTCCGCCCTGTCGCCCGATCAACTGGCCCAGCAGGCCGGGATTTCTCCCGCCGAGCTGAAGATCATCCAGTCGCTGTCGCAACGCCGCGCGGCGCTGGACGCCCGCGACCAGGACTTCGCCACCACCCTGCCGCTGATGGTCGCCGCCGAACAGAAGCTGGAGGCCAAGATCCAGGCGCTGGCGGCTCTTAAGGCCGAGATGAAGCAGATGCTCGGCCAGGTGGACGAGCGCGAGAAGGCCGAGATCGACCGTCTGGTCCAGGTCTATTCCGCCATGCGGCCCAAGGAGGCCGCACCGGTCATGGCGACGCTGGAGGACCGCGTACGCCTGCCCGTCGCCGCCGCCATGCGCCCCCGCACCCTGGCCGCCATCATGGCCCAGATGACGCCGGTACAAGCCAAGGAACTGACCGAGAAACTGGCCGCCCGCTTCCAGGCCCAGCAGATGGCCGCCCGCGCCGCCGCCGCAGAAGCCGCCACGCCGCCGCCGGCTGCGACGCCCGCGACCGCAACGCCTGCGCCCACCCCGGTCGCTCAGCCGACCGCCGCGACCGCGACGCCTGCGGCCCGTCCGACGCCCCGGCCAGCAGCCTCTCGTCCTGCCGCCACGCCCGCCCGGCGCCCGGCTGCGACGCCGGCCCGCCGTCCGGCGACGCCCGCCGCTACGCCGCCCGCCGGTCCCCAGGCCTATCAGCCGTCGGCCGCCCCCAACGCCCAGCCGCGCCAAACTGTGCAGTAACGATATTTGTGGTCCCTGATCGGACGTTTCGTCTCGACAGGATGATCAGTTCGACCAATGATCTTCGAACGCTCCGTCAGAGAGCGACTGCATCAAGGAAAACGTCGTGGTCGGGGAACTGCTTTACGTCGCGCATCGTCTGCGTCGCGCCATCATTGTCGCTGTTCCGACGGTGGGAACCGTGATGATCGTCGCCGTGGCCCAGCACTATCATCTGCTGCCATAAGCACGCCGTCGCCCGGTTTCGGATTGGCATGAGGCGCGTGCGCGTCTATCACCGCGCCTTGCCGAAAACCTGAGCTCGCTCGAAGACCATGTCCGACACGCCTCCCGATCGCCTCTCGGTCGATCCGTCCAGCCCACATCATGACGCCGAGGTGCTGCAACGCGGCGTCGGCATCCGCTTCAAGGGCGAGGAAAAGACCAATGTCGAGGAATATTGCGTCTCCGAGGGCTGGGTGCGTCTGGCCCTGGGCAATCGCGTGGACCGCAAGGGCAAGGCCCTGACCGTCAAACTGCAGGGTCCGGTCGAACCCTATTTCCAGAACGACTGAACCTACCTAGGTTCCGGCTCTTGCCTGAGTCCGGAGCCTGCCCATGTCCATCCGTCTGCTGACCGCCAGCGCCGTCGCGCTGGGTCTCGTCGCCTTCGCCCCTGTGGCGAATGCCCAGGACGCCGCGACGGTGGATCAGGCCATCGTCGTGCGAGACGCCGCGATGCGCTCCAACATCGCCATGGACTATGTCACCCAGCTGACGACGGGGTTCGGCGCGCGCCCGGCCGGCTCGCGCTCGGAACAGCAGGCCGCCGCCTGGGCCGCCGACTATCTGCGCGCCAACGGCTTCCAGAACGTGCGGATCGAAGAGTTCCCGCTGGTCGGATGGGAGCGGGGCGAAAGCTCGGCCGCCATCGTCGGCGACAACGCTCAGGCCCTGGTCGCCGCCGCCCTGGGCCATTCGCCGGCCACGCCGCGCAACGGCGTCGAGGCCGAGATCGTCCGCTTTTCCACCTTCGAGGATTTGCAGGCCGCGCCTGACGCCGCCGTCCGTGGCAAGATCGTCTATGTCGACCTGGGCCAGATGCACCCCATGCAGGACGGCTCCGGCTATGGGCCCCAGACCCGCGTGCGCGGCGCCGGCCCCGGCGTGGCGGCGGCCAAGGGCGCATCGGCCTTCGTCATGCGCTCGGTCGGTTCGGACGAGGACCGGATGCCCCACACCGGCACCACCCGCTATGTGGACGGCAAGCCGACCATCCCCGCCTTTGCTCTGGCCGCGCCCGACGCCGATCAGGTCAGCCGCCTGGTCGCCCTGGGCCAGCCGGTGCGGATGCGCCTGACCTCTACCGCCCGCACCTATCGGACCACCAGCCAGAACGTGATCGGCGATCTGCCGGGCGCCACGCGACCGGACGAGATCATCGTGCTGGGCTCGCACATGGACAGCTGGGACCTAGGCACCGGCGCCATCGACGACGGGGCAGGGGGCGCCATCACTGTCGCCGCCGCCAAGGCCATCGCCGACAGCGGCCGCCGCCCGGCCCGCACCCTGCGCGTGATCTTCTACGGTTCGGAGGAGGTCTCCCAGCCGACGCCCCAGACCGGCAACGGCGGCGCCGTCTATGCGCGCGGCCAGGGTGCGGCCTTGGACAAGCACATCATCGCCGGCGAGAGCGATTTCGGCGCCGACCGCGTCTACGCCCTGCGTCTGCCCGCAGGCGCGCAAGGCTCGGACTTCCAGAAGGCCGCCACCCGTGTCCTCTATCCCATCGGCGTCCTGGCATCGGACCGGGTTGAGACCGAGGGCGGCGTCGATGTCGGCCCGATGGGTCCGCTGGGCGTGCCTTTCTTTGGTCTGGCCCAGGACGGCACCCGCTATTTCGACCTGCACCACACCGCCAACGACACCCTGGACAAGATCGACCCGGCGCAACTGAACCAGAACGTCGCCGCCTGGGCCGGCCTGTTGTGGCTGATCGCCGACTCCGACGTGGATTTCCGGGCGATGAAGCCGACGGCCCCCATGGCTCGCTAAGCCCGCTTGGCCCCGACGGACAGGCTGGCTATACAGCCGGTCCGGTCGCGGGCGTGGCGAAACTGGTAGACGCAGCAGACTTAAAATCTGCCGGACGAAAGTCCTTGCCGGTTCAAGCCCGGCCGCCCGCACCAACTGGACCTCTCCCTGTCGGGCGCGAAGCGGCTATGGTGGGCGGATGAGTCGGGCCGCGTCATGATTAAATACATCGGCTCCAAGCGCGCCTTGCTGGGCCATGTGACGGGCGCCGTGGCCGGCGTCCTGCCCCAGGGCGGGCGGGTCTGCGACCTGTTCTCGGGCACGGCGCGGGTCGGGCATGCGTTGAAGAAGCAGGGGTTTCAGGTGTGGTCGAACGACTACAACGCCTATGCGTACGCCCTGGCGACCGCCTATGTCCAGGCGGATCGGGAGCGGTGGATCGACCGGGTCGAGACCGTGCTGGCCGATTTGCGGACGGTGACGCCGCAGGCGGGATGGTTCACCCAGGCCTTTTGCCAGGACGCCCGCTACTTCCATCCCGACAACGGTGCGCGCATCGACGCCATGCGCGACTGGATCGAGGCCATGGGGCTGGAGCCCGAGCTCAAGGCCATCGTGCTGGTCAGTTTGATGGAGGCCGCCGACCGGGTGGATTCCACCGCCGGGGTTCAGATGGCCTATATGAAGCAATGGGCGCCCAGGGCGCTGAAGACGCTGGAGCTGCGGACGCCGGACATGGTTGCGGCGGTGCACGGCGGGCCGTGCCGGGCGACGCAGGGCGACGCCATCGAGATCGCCGAACAGATCGAGGCCGACCTGGTCTATCTCGACCCGCCCTATAACCAGCATTCCTATCTTGCCAACTATCACTGCTGGGAAAGCCTGGTGCTGTGGGACCGGCCCGAGACCTATGGGATCGCCAACAAGCGGGTGGACGTCAGGACGCGCAAGAGCGCCTTCAACAGCCGGCCCGGCATCGGCCCGGCGCTGCGGTCGGTGATCGAACGGGTCAAGGCGCCCAATCTGATCGTCAGCTTCAACGACGAGGGTTATCTGAGCCGGGCCGAGCTGGTCGAGATGCTGTCGGCGCGGGGCCATGTTCAGGTGCTGGAGGTGGCGCATCCGCGTTACGTCGGCGCCCGGATCGGCATCCACAATCCCAAGGGCGAAAAGGTCGGGACGGTCGGGCGGTTGAAGAACGTCGAACACCTGTTCGTGGTCACGGACCGGCCGGTCGAACTGCCTGTGGCCGCATAAGCGCAGCGAAATCAACAGTCGCAAGTTGCGGAACGCGAATCGCGGCGTGTCGTTGTGGAATGTATGCAACCGCACACGGACAGCTCTCCGAACACCGACCGCGCCGATGACTACCGCATCCGGCCGGCGGCGGAACCGCGTTCGTGGGCGCCGCGTGCAGCGCAGGGCGACCTGGCGTGGGGCGCATCCGCCGGCGATGCACGGCCGACCTTCACCCATAACGCCGCCCGTTATAGCCGCCCGGCCGAAGCGGTCGGGGCGGTGGAGCAGGGGGATGTCGAGCCCGAGCTGAGCTCGCCGCCGCGCTGGATGATGGCGCTGGCCGGCGCCGCCGTAGCGGCCCTCATGGGCGCGCTGCTTGGCGGCTTCATGCACATTTGAGGCGGGTTCAGGCGTCCTGAAGCAGGGCCTTGATCGGCGACCAGCTGCGCCGATGGGCGGGGCAGGGACCCAAGGTTTTCAAGGCGTTCTGGTGGATCGGCGCATTGTAACCCTTGTGGCTGGCGAAGCCGTAGCCGGGATACTGCGCGTCCAGATCGATCATCAGCCGATCCCGCGCCGTCTTGGCCAGGATCGACGCCGCCGCGATGGATAGCGACAGGCCGTCGCCGCCGACCACGGTCTGAACGTCGCACGGCAGTTTGAAACGATAGTTGCCGTCGACCAGGGCGGCGACAGGCTGGACCGACAGCGCCTCGATGGCGCGGCACATGGCCAGGCCGGTGGCGTGCAGGATGTTCAGCTCCTCGATCTCCTCGACCGAGGCGAAGCCGACGCCCCAGGCGACCGCGCGGGCCTTGATCTCGGGCTCCAGCGCGGCGCGGCGCTTTTCGGTCAGGGCCTTGGAATCGTCGATGCCGGGTGGCAGGTCGTCGGGGTTCAGGATCACCGCCGCCGCCGAGACGGGGCCGGCCCAGGGACCGCGACCCGCTTCGTCCACGCCGCAGACGTGACCGTTGACGCGCTGGATCAGCACCGTCTCCAGCGCGAGGGTGGGGAAGGCCTTGGGGTTTGCGGGGGCTCTAGCCATGGCCCGCCATCGCACGAACCTGGGCGTGACGGAAGCAGGTCGTCTGGTGATCGTTGACCATACCCACGGCCTGCATGAACGCATAGACGATCACGGGACCGCAGAAGTTGAAGCCGCGTGTCTTCAGCGCCTTGGCCATGGCGACCGACTGTTCGGTTTGGGGCGGGGCCTGACGGGAGTCGGCGTAGGGGGTGTGGATCGGTTCGCCGTCGACGAAGGACCAGAGCCAGGCGGAGAAATCCTCGCCGTTTTCGCGCATCTCCAGCCAAATCTGGGCGCCCCGGATGGCGGCGTTAATCTTGGCGCGCGAGCGGATGATGCGGGGGTCGTTGAGCAGGCGCTGGATGTCGTCCTCGCCGTAGCGGGCGACGATCTCGGGATCGAAATTATCGAAGGCGTCGCAGATGCCTTCGCGCTTCCTCAAGATGGTGATCCAGGCGAGACCGGCCTGGAAACCGTCGAGAACCAGCTTCTCCCACAGGGCGCGCGTGTCGCGTACCGGCACGCCCCATTCGGTGTCGTGATAGGCGATGTAGAGCGGGTCGGTGGTCCCGCACCAGCCGCAACGGCCCGAGGCGTGTGAGTCGGTCATGGCGACGAGGTTGCCAGTCTGTTCTGGTGGGGGGAAGGGCGTGATTTGAGACTCAGGCGACTGAAAAAGACCGTCTGAATAGTCTCAATTGTCTGAAATCGAGAGTGGGGCGGAATTGCACTGCACCTGCGAAAACAGTGCAAAGTGCAAGAAAGTGCAATTTAGCTGGACACCTTGGACGGTGAAAAACAGTCCAAGGTGTCAGAGTTTCGTCTCCTTCGGTCCTAAACCCACGCATTGTAACGGCGTTTGGATCAGGGGCTTGTCGATTGACGCTGGTGGTGGGTAAGACCCTGAAATCTGGACGAATGTGCCGAGCAAATAGGATGGAGACCGTCTCCTCCCCATGAAATGGAGAGGGGGACCGCGAAGCGGGGGGCTCTTGAAGTCCCACAGGCGCTGGTGATGCGGCGAAGAACCCCTCCGTCACGGCGCTGAAGAAGCGCCGCGCCACCTCCCCACGGAGTGGGGAGGAGACGGTCGTCATTCAGTCCCTGACCAATCCGCCGTCCACGACTAGGTTCTGGCCGGTCACCGCGCGGCTCCACGGCGAGGCGAAGAAGAGGACGGCGTCAGCGAATTCTTCGGGGGTGGTCACCGACCGCAGGGGCGTCATGCCGGCGATGAAGTCGAAGACGGACTCGGGCGTGGCGGCGCTGGCGTCGGTGGTGCGAAGGAGGCCGCCCGAGACCATGTTGACGGTGATGCCGTCGGGGCCCAGGTCGCCGGCGGCGGTTCGGGTGAGCGACAGCAGGGCGGCCTTGGCGGCGGTGTAGTCGTGATAGGGCACGACCGGGTTCTGGAACAGGTTGGTGCCGATGTTGACGACGCGGCCGAACCGGGCGGCGGCCATACCGGGGGCGGTCGCCTGGATGACGTTCAGCGCGCCACGCACGACGGTCCAGAACTGGGCCGCCAGTTCGTCCCAGCCGATGTCGGTCATCCGGGACCGGGCGTCGCCGTTGAAGCTGTAGTCCAGCGCGTTGTTGACCACGGTGGTGACGGGGGCGCCGAAATGGTCTTGCGCGGCGGCGACCATGGCGTCGACGGCGGCGCGGTCGGTCACGTCGGCCTGGAGGGCGAGGGCGCGGTCGCCGATCTCGGCGGCCAGGGCGGTCGCGGCCTCTCCGCTGGCGCGCCAGTTGATGATCACGCGGGCGCCTTCGTTGGCGAAGGCGCGGATGGCGGCGGCGCCGACGCCGCGTGCGCCGCCGGTGACGAGGACGATCTGGTCGGCGATCTTCATGGAGGACTCAGGCGTTGGAGGAGGGGAGGACGTCCTCGCCCATCCAGGCGGGTTTGCGCAAGCGCACAGGACGGCCGTCCACGGTCAGGTCGCCGTCGAGCCGGTCGATCCGCAGCAGGGCAATGGCGGATCCGTTTTGGCCCGACAGCACCTCGCCCGCACGCAGTTCGCCCTTCAGTACCTCGGCGCCGAAGGCCGGGGGCGGACCGTCGAAGTCGAGCGGCAGCATCCGGTTCTTGATCGTTCCCCGGCGCTTCATGCGCGATGTCGTCTCTTGGCCGACGAAACAGCCTTTCTGGAAGTCGATGCCGTTTAGCAGGTCGAAGTCGGCCTCGATCGGATAGGTCCTGTCTTGCGGGGCGTCGGCGGTGGGGTCGGGCAGGCCGATGGACAGACGGTGGGCGTCGTAGTCGGCCTGAGCGGCGTCGGGCGTGGCCTCACCATACAGGCGGCCGCCCATCAGCGGCGTGCGCGGGTCGGGGATGAAGCCGGATGCGGTCTCGGGCCAGGCGGCGAAGACGGCGCGGTCTTCGGCGGCGACCTGGACCTTAGCGCGGAGCTTGTAAATCGACAGCCGCTGCAACAGGGCGTCGCGGCGCTCAGCCGCGACATCCAGCAGGACGCCGTCCGCCTGGCCCAGGATGAACAGGTCGAACAGCAGCCGGCCGGGGGGCGACAGCAGGGCGCCGAAACGCAGTTCGCCCTCCGCCAGCGTCTCCACGTCCTGGGTCAGCAGATTGTGCAGGAAGGGTTTGGCGTCCTCGCCCGTAACGGAGATCAGGGCGCGGCTGTCGAGACGGGCGATGGGCATGGGCGCAAGATAGGGCGCAGGCGGCGGCTCCAGAAGACGCCGCGCCGAATTTAGGCGACGGCGGCGGCCTCGGGATCGAACAGGGGGTCAAAGTTCCGCCAGTCGCTGGCGCCCCAAACCGTGACGCGGGTGACCAGATCGACGATGTTCATCGGCTTGGCGATGCAGTCGTCCATGCCGGCCTCTTCGTACTGGGTCAACTGCTCCGGCAGGGTGTTGGCGGTCAGGGCCAGGATCGGCGTGCGGCCGACCAGACCCGGCAGGGCGCGGATGGCGCGCGCGGCGGAGACGCCGTCCATCACCGGCATCTGGATATCCATCAGGATCACGTCCCAGTCGCCGTCGCGGGCCGCCTCGACCCCTTGCGCGCCGTCGTTGGCGGTGACGCAGACGATGCCCTGGGCGGACATGACGGCCATGACCAGGGCGCGGTTGCTGTCGTGATCGTCGACATAGAGAACGCGCAGGGCGGCGGCGTCTTCATTGGCGGCTGCGGGTTCCTCGATGAAGGCGTCGAGCGTCGGCAGAGGAACGACCTTATCGGACGACAGGTCGATCATGTCGTTGACGACGGACAACAGGCGCTGGCCCGCGCCGTTGATCCGGGCGGCGTGGTCGGCGTGTTCCTGTGCCAGGCCGGCCTTGGACAACAGGTCCGAGAAGCCGATGACCGAATTCAGCGGCGTGCGCAGTTCGTGCGACATGTCCGTCAGAAACCGCTGACGGGCCTCGGCCATGGCGGTCTTCTGCTCGGCGGCGGCGCGGGCCTGCTCGGCCTCGACCCGTTCGGTCACGTCGATCTCGGTCAGCATGACGCCGAGCTGACCCGTGACCGGGTCGATCACCGGGCGTATGTCCAGGTGATGCCAGCGTGGACCCTCGCGGGTGACGATCTCGCACACGTCGGCCGCTAGGTCGCCGGACAGGGCGGCCGCCAGCATGGGCTGGGCGCGCTCGGGCTGGGCGAAGCGGGCCTCGAAGGGGTGGGTGGTCGAACCATAGGCCGCGAAGGCCGCCGGATTGGAGAACAGCGGACGGCCTTCGTTGTCGAACAGGGAGATCAGGGTGGAGGTGTGGCGCAGGGCCTCGACCGCGCGACGTTCCTCGCTCTCGACCTCGATGGGGGCGGCCTCGAACAGCAGGACCGGCGTGCCGTCGTCCAGCCAGTAGGTCGAGATGATCGCCGTCACCGTCAGCGGCCGGCCGTTGGGATAGAAGGTCCAGTGTTCGGACAGGGTCTCGCCGTTGGCCGTCTCACGCGCCAGCCGTTCGGTGCGGGCCAGGACGGCGGGGGACAGCTGGCTGAAGTCGCGGGCCAGCAAGGCGTCGAGGCTGTCGGAGCCCCAGAGATCAAGGGCGGCGGCGTTCGCATAGACGCCACGCAGGGCGGACGGATCGAACATCCAGATCGGGCGTCGCAGCGCGTCCCAGGCCTGCATTTCCGGCGTATCTCTCAAAGCGGCGGCTTTACAGATTTCGGAATAACGGCAAGGACTTAAGCTTCAGCTAAGCGGCCGGGCCATCCTGGGTTGTCACGGCGTATCGTCGGGCGACGCCGTCGGGCTGGAAGTCATGCTCGGCCAGGGTGTCGAGCGAGCGCATAACGCGGGCCAGGAAGGCGGCGGGATCGCCGTCCTCGATCGCCGGGCGCAGCCAGTCGGTGACCACCGCGCGGGCCGGATAGGTTCCGACCGGGCCGGGAATGCTGAGGGCGACCTGGATCCCCTCGGCGATCCAGCCGGCGACGGTCATGAAGAACTCTGGCGAGGCGAGGAAGTCCGAACGGCGCAGGACGTAGAGGGTAATGATCCCGTCCTCGACCCCGTCGGGACGGACGATGACGCCGCTGTGGTCCGGCCGCCAGTCGTCGGACAGTTCGACCACGCGCCACAGGCAGAACCAGATGCGGCAGGTCTGGGGCCGGATCGCGTGGACCGAACAGCCGGCGCCGTCGACGCAATAGGCGCAAAGCTCGCCGGTCGGCTTGGCCAGTTCCGGCAGGTCCAGCGGAATGACCCGGCAGCATTCGACGCAACCGCCGCAGGTCCGGCCGGGGAGGAGGGGAAGTGAGGTCATCGCAGCCGGTCGTCAGTCCGGCGTCTGCCAGACCTTTCGGGCTCCATAGTCGATGGCGAAGCCCCTGTCGCCCAGCCAGTCGATGCCGATGATGGCCAGCGGCGCGTCGGATGGACCCAGGCGGTCGAACACGGGCAGGGCGCCGACCTTGACCGGCGTCGTTGGCCAGCGCCAGCGACCGATCTCCACATTCTCGATCCGGGCCTGACCCAGATCCAGCGGTTCGCCGTCGATGCCGGTGATCTGACCGCCCGAGGGCAGGGCGTCCGCCTTGATGTTCAGGGCGGCGGCGAAGGCGGGGTTCAGGGTGGTGTGCTGGGCGCCGGTGTCCAGCAGGCCCCATCCTGTCGCAGCCCCAATGCGGATAGGCAGCAGGATGCGCCAGGGGCGCTGCCAGTCTGTCTCTATCGGCATCCAGTCCGCCTCGACGGCGCCGCTGGGACGCACGGAGACGCAGGCCTGCGCCGGCCGCCAGACCGCCATGGCCTCGCCGAACAGATCGACGCCGGCCAGGCCCGCGATGTCGTGGCTGTCAAAACCCGGAGGATCGATCTCGGGGGAGATGAAATCGCGCATCTGGATCGGCCCCGCCTCGAAGGCGGTGATGCGATAGAGGTCGACCTGCATTGCGCCGCCCATGCCCTGGGCTTCGTCCGGCGCAGGCTCGCGCGGCGGATGCAACAGGGCGATGCGCGGGGCGTCAAGGGTGGTGCCGCTGGAGGCCGTGTCCAGCACGAAGGCGAAGGGCCCCTGTCCATTGACGCGAGCCTGGATGACCGGGCTTGCGCCATCGCCGCGCTCAAGCGCCAGGCAGGACGGGTCCGTGGCGGCGAGCATCAGGGCCGTGGCTAGTGCGAACATGGGCGTCCTCCGAGCTCAAGGAGGGCCACGATGCGACGCGGGCGGCAAGTTAAGCCTTGGTCATGTCGCGCTTATCCGAGCGCGCGTTCCAGCTGGGCGATGCGGCGGTCCATGTCGGCGACGACGGCTTCCAGCCGAGCCTTTTCGGAGGCCATGTCGATGGACGTGCCGTCCTCGTAGGAAATGGTGGCGCCCTTGGCGATCAGGTCCAGCCGATAGATGGCCGTGACGCGCTGGGCCTTGAAGCGTTCGAGGGCGGCGGCGGCTGCGGGATCGGGCGTCTGGATCATGGGCGCGGGTTTAACCCATGGCGCCTGCCTGTGGAAACCTGCGTTTGACGCTGAACCCCCGATAGAATCCCTGTATCCGTCAACGGATGATCGGGCGGTTTCCCATCCTGTATATCGCCGAGGCGGACGCCGAGGACGCCGTGCTGTCCTCGGGCGTGCTGGCGCATCTGGTCGAGAGCCTGCCGCATGCGACCTTCACCATCGTCGGATCGGCCGCCAGCGCGCCGCTGTTCGCCGATACGCCGCGCCTGACGAAGCTGATCGTGCTGGAGCGCGAGGGCCATTTCGAATGGATCGCCCTGTGGAACCAGGTGCGCGGGACCAAATGGGGCCTGGTCGTGGACATGCGCGGCTCGGACCTGTCCGGCAAGCTGAGGCGGCACAAGCGGGCGGTGCGGGGCAAGGATGCGCCCGGCCTTCATGCGGTCGAGGCGGCGGCGGCGGTGCTGAAGCTGGAGCCGGAGGAGGTTCCGGGGCCGAGGCTTTATGTGTCGGACGAGACGCGGGCCCAGGTCGAGGCGCTGATCCCCGCGACGGGCGGAGATGGTCCGATCCTTGCGGTCGGGCCGGGCGTCGAATGGATGGGCAAGCGCTGGCCGGCCGAACGCTACGCCAAGGTGGCGGCCAAGCTGCTGGCCGACGACGGGCCTCTGGCGGGCGGGCGGTTGATGATCGTGGGCGAGGAGATCGACCGCGAGGCCGCGCACACTATACGCTATGCCGTGCCGCGCGCGCGGGTGATCGAGCTGCAGGGCAAACTGACGCGGCTGCAGACTGTGGCGGCCCTTTCGAAATCGGCGCTGTACGTCGGGGCGGATTCGATCTGGACCCATCTGGCGACGGCCTCGGGCGCGCCAGTGGTGGCGGTGTTCGGCCCGTCGGACGAGACGACGCGTGGGCCGTGGAAGGGCGAGGCCGTGCGCGGGCCGCGCAGCTATGACGAGTTCAAGACGCTGGATCCGCGCCTGAACCAGGCGATCCAGCATATGATGGACCTGCCGTGGGAGCGGGTGCTGAAGGCGGCGACGCGGATGTTGAAGGCGCGGGGCTGAACCCGATCTCCCTCCCCGTTCGGGGAGGGTGGCCGCGAAGCGGCCGGGTGGGGGCGGCGAGCAACCTTGCGACAGACCTGTGCCGTTTCACCTGGCCCTCCCCACCCGGTCTCGCCTGCGGCTAGACCACCCTCCCCGAACGGGGAGGTAGAGTGTTTAGCGGCCTTCATGATCGGCGCGGCATCCGCTAGAACCGGGGCGACCAGCCGCAGGAGCCCGCCCCATGACCCAGACCTATGACCTGATCGTCCGTGGCGGCGAGGTGGCGAACCATGCGGGGCGGGGGCTGGCCGACGTCGGGGTGATCGACGGCAAGATCGCCTTCATCGGCGACCTTAGCCAGGCCTCGGCCGGCGAGACCTTCGACGCCACGGGCCTGACCGTCCTGCCTGGCGTGATCGACACCCAGGTCCATTTCCGCGAGCCGGGCCTGGAGTGGAAGGAAGACCTGGAGACCGGGTCGCGCGCCGCCGCCCTGGGCGGCGTCGTCGCTGTGTTCGAGATGCCGAACACCAATCCCAACACCACCGACCCGGACACCATGGCCGACAAGCTGGCGCGGGCCAAGGACCGGATGTGGACCGATCACGCCTTCTACGTCGGCGGCACGCACGAGAACGCCGACTATCTGGGCGAGCTGGAGCGGCTGCCCGGCTGTTGCGGGGTCAAGGTCTTCATGGGCGCCTCGACCGGCGACCTGCTGATCGCCGACGACGAGGGGGTGCGCAAGGTTCTGTCGAACGTGCGCCGTCGCGCCACCTTCCACTCCGAGGACGAATACCGCCTGGTCGAACGGCGGGGCCTCGCCCGCACCGGCGACTGGACCAGCCACCCCGAGGTGCGCGACGCCGAGAGCGCCATCCGCTCGACGCGGCGCCTGGTCGGGCTGGCGAAGGAGACCGGCGCGCGCATCCACGTGCTGCACGTCACGACCAAGGACGAGATGGAATATCTGCGCTTCCACAAGGATGTCGCCACCGTCGAGATCACCCCCCAGCACCTGACCCTGGTCGCGCCCGAGGCCTATGAGCGGCTGGGCAGCTACGCCCAGATGAACCCGCCGATCCGGTCGCAGGCGCATGTGGACGCCCTGTGGCTGTGGGGCATGCAGCAGGGCGTCGCCGACGTGCTGGGGTCGGACCACGCCCCGCACACCAAGGAGGAAAAGGCCAAACCCTATCCGGCCTCGCCGTCGGGCATGCCGGGGGTGCAGACCCTGGTGCCGCTGATGCTGACGCATGTGGCCAATGGGCGCCTCAGCCTGGAGCGGTTCATCGACCTGACCTCGGCCGGCGCCCAGCGGGTGTTCGGCACGGCGAACAAGGGGCGGATGGCCGTCAGCTATGACGCCGATCTGACCATCGTCGATCTGAAGGCGAAGAAGACCATCACGCACGACCAGCAGGCGACGCGCTGCGGCTGGACCCCGTTCGACGGCGTCGAGGCGACCGGCTGGCCGATGGCGACCATCGTGCGCGGCCGGGTGGTGATGCAGGACGGCGAACTGATCGGATCGGCGCACGGGCGGCCGGTGCGGTTCATGGAGACGCTGTGAGGCAGCCCTCCACACAATCCGTCACCCTCGGGCTCGTCCCGAGGGCCCACCGTTCCGCGCACACGGTGACAGAGGGTGATGCGCCGTCGCCTCCGCGTCGCGGTTCGGGGGACATCCGCCGTAGGCCCTCGGGACAAGCCCGAGGGTGACGGGGGAAAAGGAAAAGCTCGGCCTGATCGGCTTCGGCGCCTTCGGGCGGCTGACGGCGCGGCATCTGTCGCCCTGGTTCGACATCCTGGCCCATGATCCGGCGGCGACGCCTGGATTCGGGGGCGGCGAGGGCGTCGCGACCCTGACCGACCTGGCGACCGCCGCCGCCTGTCCGACGGTCGTGCTGGCCGTGCCGGTCGAGGCGTTGGAGGCGACGCTGATCGCCATCCGCCCGCACCTGGCGCCCGCCGCCCTGGTCATCGACGTGGGCTCGGTGAAGGTGAAGCCGGCGCAGGCGATGGACGCCCTGCTGCCGCACGGCGTGCGCATCGTCGGCACTCACCCCCTATTCGGCCCGCAGAGCGGCAAGGACGGCATCGCGGGCCTGCGCATCGCCGTGTGCGAGGTGCGAGGCGGAAAGGACGCCCGCCGCGTCGCCGCCTTCTGCCGCCGAGCGTTGGGGCTGAAGGTCTTTTCAGTCAGTCCCGAGGATCACGACCGCGAGGCCGCCACGGTCCAGGGCCTGACCCACCTGATCGCCCGCGTCCTGATGGCCATGGAGCCCCTGCCGACGCGGATGACCACCGCCAGCTTCGACCGGCTGATGCAGGCCGTCGACATGGTCCGCCACGACAGCCCCGCCGTCTTCCGCGCCATCGAACGCGACAACCCTTTTGCGGCCGAGGTGCGGGAGCGGTTCTTTGCGCTGGCGGATCAGGCGCGGGGGACGGCGGGGGAGGGGTAGGCGAACAGCTGATTAAGAAGGCCAAGCTGATGAACCATCGCGGTTTTATTCGGCCCGCGTGCATGTATGGTCTTAATCGCGGCACTGCCTATTCAGTCAAGAATTGGGGAATTTTGGCATCAGCGGCCTGCTTATTTCAAATCAGACGTTGAAAGCGCGTGTCGCCAAATCTTCAGCAAATCCATTGTCGGATTCTTTAGTCTCGATGGTCCTGCTTGCAGATAAAACACTAAGCCGTATCTAGGGGCTTGCGAACGGAGGGAATCGCGAATGGCGCTGCCGAATTTGTACTCACGCCGCGCGAGGCAGGCTCGGAAAAACGTGGACGACGTGTATGTCTACGATCACATACCGAAAAGCGTTCGGGTCCAAATGCTCCAAGTTTTTTCGAGCGTAATTGGAGACTACCAGATCGGGTACAACGCCGCGGCAAATGAAGTTTACGATTTTATAGTACGCTTAATGCGCGAAGAGTTGGGCGTTTTCTCTCTAAACTCTTCGAGCACAATCAACGCTCAGAGGGAGTTGTCGAGTTGGTTGGATTCAACGCCGGATGTCGAACGCGTAGTCGATTGTATCGAACTCATGATGACGGTGTTGGACGGCCACGTGAGAAACGCCGGCAACAAATTCGGTAAAACGGATGTTGATTTCGCCATTGGCCGTGCTAACGCGCGGCTCATGGAAGCCTGCGTTGGTTATCAGTACCAATCTGGTCAGATGATACGCTTCGATTCTACCGTTATGCATGCCGAAGTCGTCGTTCCTAGCTTGCACTTGCTTGCTGATCCTGATTTCGCCTCTGCTGAGGGTGAGTACCTGAAGGCCCACGCTGAGTATCGAGACGGTCAATACGAGACCTGTATCATCGAATGCGCGAAAGCCTTCGAGAGCGTATTGAAAGTTGTAGCTGTCGAGCGCGGATGGCCCGTCAAATCTTCGGACCCAGCTAAGAAACTCCTCGACGCCGCTTATGGGGCGGGGTTCATCGAGCCTGCGCTCCAAGCCGAATTTACAGCCCTGCGAAGTCTCCTTGAAGGAGCAGTCCCGACTGTGCGGAACAAAATGTCAGGCCATGGTGCAGGCGTGACACCAAGAAACGTACCGCAGCACTTTGCTGCGCTTCAGTTGCACCAGACTGGTGCTGCATTACTGTTCCTAGTCCAGCATCATCGCGCCAATCCGTAAATGGAAGGATTACTCCAGATTGGCTGAAGACCACACTCAATACGGCTAACGCGGACTGTCTACATCTATAGCTGCCGCCGCAGACGTTAGTTTTACTAGCCTTGCTCAACGCTCGTTCGCCCTAATGAACGCCCCCACATCCTCCGCCACGCCCGGCGCGAGCGGTAAGGCCTGATCGGCGTAGGTCGCCATGTTGGCGGCGCGGTCGGCGGGGGCGGTCTTGAGGAGGTGGTTGACGCCGTCCCAGAGCTTAAGCGTCGCCTTGGGGGCGGCGGCGGCCAGGGCCTGGGCGTCCACGACGCCGATCTGGAGGTCGGTGGTTCCTTGGCCGATGAAGACCGGGCCGTCGTAGGCGGCGAGCAGGGCGGCGGGGTCCAGCGGCAGCCACGAGATCAGATAGGGCTGGACCGAGGGGCGGAACAGGGCCGCCAGCGCAGGCGGCGTGTCGGCGACGGTGCGGCCGGCCTCAAGTTCGGTCAGGGCGGCGAAGGCCTGGGTCTTCAGCGGCTCGGGCAAAGACGCCAGTTGTTCGCGCAGCACCGCGCCCGCCGGGCGGCCGGCGCCGGACAGAAGGACCAGGCCGCAAATCTTGTCGTCGTTTTCGACCGCCTTAAGGGCCACCAGGGCGCCCTCGCTGTGGCCGATCAGCCAGGCGCAGGGCAGGCCGGCGCGCGCGGCGGCCTCCGTCGCCCAGGCGCGGGCGTCGGCGGCATAGGCGTCGAAGCGCAGATCGGTCTCGGCCGGACCCGCCGCCACGCTGGCGGCGATGCCGCGCTTGTCGATGCGGACGGTGGCGATCCCCTGTTCCGCCAGGCCCTCGGCCAGCAGGCGATAGGTCGCGGCGGCGACCCCCAGGGGGCTGTTTCCATCCCGATCCGTTGGGCCCGAGCCGGGCAGGATGACGGCGACGGCGCTCGGGCCGTCCGGCGTCAGCAGGGTTCCATGAAGCGGCGCGGGCTGGGCGGGCAGGGCGATCTCGGTCGAGACCGGGCCGGCGAGCAGGCTGGCGGCGAGAAGGGCGGGGGGCAGCATCGGCATGGCGGTCTCCGCAGAAGAGATAGTCATGAGGCCGTTGGGCGGGGCCGAAAAGCAAGGTCGTCCGACCGCAAAATGTCGCAACCCAGGCCTCTGCCATTGCAAGCCAGTCGCAACGGGGCGTATGGGAGCGCCTTCCTCCCTGTGTTGATAATGCGTTGCAATCCATGATCCGTTTTTCTCGTCTCGCCTGCGCCGTCAGCAGCCTGGCCCTGGCCGCCGCCACGCCCGCGCTGGCGCAGCAGGCTCAGCCGAACGTGGCGGAGTTGGGCGAGATCGTGGTGACCGGCGGGTCGCAGGTCGGTTTGCCGGGCGCCTATGCCGGCGGTCAGGTGGCGAAGGGCGGTCGTGTCGGCCTGTTCGGCGCGCTGGACACGATGGACACGCCGTTCAACGTGACCAGCTATACCGAGACCCTGATCCGCGACCAGCAGGCGCGCAGCGTCGGCGACGTGCTGCAGAACGACCCGGCCGTGCGGGTGACCAAAGGGTTCGGCAATTTCCAGGAGGTCTATCTAATCCGGGGCTTCCCGGTTTACTCGGACGACATGACCTACAACGGCCTGTACGGCGTGCTGCCGCGCCAGTATGTGGCGCCCGAACTGCTTGAGCGGGTCGAGGTCTTCCACGGGGCCACGGCGTTTCTGAACGGCGCGGCGCCGGGCGGCAGCGGCGTGGGCGGCGCCTTCAACCTGGTGCCCAAGCGCGCGACGGGCGCCGACCTGAACCGTCTGACGGCTGGATGGGAAGGCGGCGACGAGATCTACGCCGCCGCCGATCTGGCGCGCCGCTTCGGCGCCGACGACGCCTGGGGCGCGCGCCTGAACCTGGTCAGCCGGGCGGGCGAGGGCGCAGTCGAGGATCAGCACAGCGAACTGCGCGTGCTGGGCCTGGGCGTTGATCGTCGCGGCGAACGCGCCCGCTTCTCGGCCGACCTGGGCTGGCAGGATCACCGCATCGACGCGCCGCGTCCGCAGGTGACGCCGAACGGCGCGGTCCCCGAGGCGCCCTCGGCCGACGCCAACTTCGCCCAGCCCTGGACCTATACCGACGACGAACAGCTGTTCGGGGCCGCGCGCGGCGAGTTCGACCTGACCGACCGCGTCACCGCCTGGGCGGCCGTGGGCGGGCGTCGGGGCGAGGAGGACAACGTCCTGGCCAATCCTAACGCCAATGCGGACGGTTCGCTGAGCGCCTATCGTTTCGACAATGTGCGCGAGGACACGGTGTGGGCGGGCGACGTCGGCCTGCGCGCCGATGTGACGACCGGACCGGTCGGCCACCGGCTGGTCGCATCGGCGTCGCAGGTGCGGTCCAAGTCGAAGAACGCCTACGCCTTTTCGAACTTCGCCGGTTTCGCCAGCGATCTGTACGACCCGATCGACGTGACGGCGCCGACGCCCGACTTCTTCGTCGGCGGCGATCTGTCCGATCCGCTGGTGACGGAGCGGGTGAACAATCGCTCGGTCGCCTTTGCGGACATGATGTCCTTGCTGGACGGTCGCCTGCTGGCCACGGTCGGCGTGCGCTATCAGGAGATCGAGACGCAGTCGTTCGACTACAACACGGGGGCGGAGATCTCGGCCTATGACGGCGACGCCTGGACGCCGGCCTTTGCGGTCGTGTTCAAACCCAGCGAACGCATCTCGCTTTACGCCAACTACGCCGAGGCGCTGCAGCCGGGCGCGACGGCGCCGGCCCAGGTCGGCGGCGCGCCGGTCGGCAACGTCGGCGAAGTGCTGGCCCCGTTCCAGTCCGAGCAATACGAGGTCGGCGTCAAATACGATGCCGGCGCGTTCGGCGGCACGCTGAGCGTCTTCCAGGCGAACCGCCCGCAGGCCTATTTCGACGGCCAGAACTACACCGCCGACGGCGAACAGCAGAACACCGGCGTCGAACTGGGCGTCTATGGCGAACCGGTCGCAGGCGTGCGTTTGATCGGCGGCGCGACCTGGCTGGACGCGGAAGTCACCCGTTCGCTGGACACCACGCTGGTCGGAAAACGCCCCACCGGCTCGCCCGAGTTCCAGGCCAATCTGAACGCGGAATGGGATGTGCCGATGCTGGCCGGTCTGACGCTGGAAGGGCGGGTCGTCTATACGGGCGAACAGCCGGTCAGCACCGACAATATGGTCGAGCTGGATGCCTGGACGCGGTTCGATGCAGGCGTGCGCTATGCCTTCGAGGCGGGCGGCAAGCCGCTGACGGTTCGCGCGCGTGTCGAGAACCTCGCCGACGAGGATCAGTGGGTGGCCGTGGGCGGTTACGCCCCGACGTCCGGCTATCTGACGCTGGGCGCGCCCCGCACGTTCCGCCTGTCGGTCTCGGCCGAGTTCTGAACCGGATGAAGACGCGGACCATCCGCGCCTGGACCTTGGTGCACAAGTGGTCGAGCCTGGTCTCGACCCTGTTCCTGCTGATGTTGTGCGTGACCGGCCTGCCGCTGGTGTTCACGCACGAGATCGAGGAGGTGCTGCTGCCGCAGGCCTGGACGCCGGCGAACCCGGAGGCGCCGCCGCTAAGCCTGGACCAGGTGCTGGCGGCGGGGCTGGCCCTGCATCCGGGCGAGGTTCCGGCCTTCATGAGCTTCGACGAGGACCGGCCGGTGGTGAACGTCACCAGCGTCGATCCGAACGGGCCGGCGGGGAAATACAGTTTCGAGCCCATCGACCGCACCAGCGGCGAGGTGGCGCCGCCGGTCGCCGGCCATCCGGTGATGGAGTTCCTGCTTCAACTCCACACCGACATGTTCCTGGGCCTGCCGGGCATGCTGTTCCTGGGGCTGATGGGCCTGATGCTGATCGGAGCGGTGGTGTCGGGCGTGGTGCTGTATGCGCCGTTCATGCGCCGGCTGCCGTTCGGCACGGTGCGGGCCAGGAAGGCCGCGCGGACCCGCTGGCTCGACTATCACAATCTGCTGGGCGTGGTGACGGCCGGGTGGGTGCTGGTGGTTGGGGCGACGGGTGTGATCAACACCCTGGCGACGCCGATCCTGGCCTACTGGAAGAATACGGCGCTGAAGGAGCTGACCGTCGCCTATGACGCCCCGGCGCCGGCGGGCGAGCGGGCCTCGCTGGATGCGGCGGTGGCGCGGGCGAAACAGGCGCTGCCGGGCATGAAACTGCAGTTCGTGGCGTTTCCGGGGACCGACTATTCGACCGATCACCACTATGCCGTCTTCTTCCACGGAGACACGCCGCTGACGACCCATCTGACCACCCCGGCCCTGATCGATGCGCGGACGGGAGAACTGGCGGCCGTGGCCCCGACGCCGTGGTATGTGAAGGCGCTGTCGCTGTCGCAGCCGCTGCACTTTGGCGACTATGGCGGGCTGGCGCTGAAGATCCTGTGGGCGCTGCTGGACATCGCCACCATCGTCATTCTGGGGTCCGGCCTGTATCTCTGGCTGGGCAAGGGACGGCGGAAGCCGGCATGAGCCGCAAGGACCTGAACATCTGGGCCATCTTCGGGGCGCCGATCCTGGTGTTCGCGCTCAGCCTGACGGGCCTGATCGGTGCCCTGCTGGGAGACGGCGTCTGGGATGCGGTCTTTTCGACCCTGCTGGCCTCGACCGTGGTCGTGACCGTCTGGGCCCTGATCCGGCGTCGACGGTGATCGGCGTCAGATCGAGAAGCTGACGCCGCAGCCGCAGCTGGAGGCGGCGTTGGGGTTGCGGACCACGAACTGGGCGCCGGCCAGTTCGTCGACATAGGCGATTTCGGAATTCTTCAGGAACGGGACCGAGACGGGGTCGATCACCGCCGCCTGGCCGTCGGCCTGGATGCGCAGGTCGTCGTCCTCGGCCGTCTCGACCAGTTCGAACCGGTACTGGAAGCCCGAACAGCCGCCGCCGTCCACCGCGACGCGCAGCATCAGGGTCTTGCCCTCGGCCGCGCCCAGCTTGGCCAGGCGTTTGGCGGCGCTGGCGGCCAGGACGATGCCTTCCGGCGCGCGCGTGGCGACGCTGAAGGCGGGTGTGGACGGTTCTGTGGATTGGACGGTGCTCACGGCTGTCTATATGAGGCGCGCAAGGGCGTTCGCAAAGGGCCCCCGCATCAAAGCAGCCTCAAAGTTGATCACTTGAGCCAGACAGATCTCGCGACCTACGCCGAACGGGCCGACCTGACCCTGGGCCGCCGCGTTCCCGAGCCGGCCAGCCGCACGCGGACGGCCTTTGCGCGCGACCGCGACCGGATCATCCATGCGACGGCGTTTCGGCGGCTGAAGGAGAAGACCCAGGTCTTCGTGGCGCACGAGGGCGATCATTATCGCACCCGCCTGACCCATTCGCTGGAGGTGGCGCAGATCGCGCGATCGCTGGCCCATGCGCTGAGGCTGGACGATGATCTGGCCGAGACCATCGCCCTGGCGCACGACCTGGGCCATCCGCCCTTCGCACACGCCGGCGAGGACGAGCTGGTGGTGCAGATGGCCGGGCACGGCGGCTTCGACCACAACGTCCAGAGCTTCCGCGTCGTGACCGAGCTGGAGAACCGCTATCCGCAGTTCGACGGGCTGAACCTGAGCTGGGAGACGGTCGAGGGGGTCATCAAGCACAATGGCCCGGTGGCGCACCGGCTGGACGAACCGGCCTGGTCGGTCGTGCGGCCCTACAGGACGGGCGGGGAGGCGGGCTGGGACCTGCGGCTGGGGACGTTCGCGTCGCTGGAGGCGCAGTGCGCGGCTGTCGCCGACGACATCGCCTACAACAACCACGACGTGGACGACGGTGTGCAGGCGGGGCTGATCACCCTGCAGGATCTGGATCAGGTGCCGCTGATCGGGCCGATGCTGGCGCAGGTGCGTCGCGACTATCCCGCCATCGACGACCGGATGCTGCGGATCGAGGCGGTGCGGCGGATGATCGGCGTCATGGTCGAGGACGTGCTGGCCGAGACGGCGCGGCGGCTGGAAGACGACCGGATCATCACGACCGAAGACGTGCGTCTGGCCAAACGGACCATGGTCGATTTCTCGCACGCCATGCACGCGGATCTGGCGATCCTGAGGAAGTTCCTGTTCGAGCGGATGTATCGCCATTACCGCGTCAACCGCACGCGCAGCCAGGCGCGGCGGGTGCTGTCGCAACTGTTCGAACTGTTCATGGCCGAGCCGGAGGTGATGCCGCCCGAATGGAGCACGCCCGCCATGACCAGCGACCGGACGCAGCGGGCGCGGGCTGTCTGCGACTATATCGCCGGCATGACGGACCGTTACGCCATAGAAGTGCACCAGAAACTGTTCAGCCTCGACCTCGCCCTCGATCTGTGATTCGAAAGATGCACGCGGGGGCGTAGAGTGATCGTTCGGCGCGCCGATTCGCGCCCGACAGACGGCGGAGCGCGACCATGTCCTTTGATGACGAAAACAAGCCGGGCCGGGGCGCCTACACGCCCCCGACCGATGACGACCTGCCGTTCCGTCGCAACTCCTATGACCCGCGCAACAGCCGCAACGTCGGCTCGGGCGGGGGCAAGGCGCCGCCGGTCACACTGATCATCAGCGCGGTGGTTCTGCTGCTGCTGATCGTGGCCGTGATCTTCTTCTATCGCTCGGGCATGCGGGCCTCGACCGACGCACCGCCCGCCGTGGGCCAGCCCGTCGGCGAGATGAAGACGGCGCCGCCCGTCGACGCCCAGCCGATCGATCCGGCCGAGGGGGTGCGCGTCTATCGCGACGAGGGCGAGACGACCGACGCCCCCGTGACCTTCACCCCGCCGCCGGAAGCGCCCCAGCCGCGTCCCGCCGCGCCGCCGACCGCCGCCCCGACCGGTCAGGGTCTGCCGCCCGCCGCCACGAGGCCCGCAGCCCCCGCGCCGCGTCCGGCGACGCCTGCTCCTGCCGCGCCGGCGCCGACGGCACCGGCCGCTGCGACGGGCTCGGCCGCGGTGCAGATCGGCGCCTTCTCCTCGACCGAGATCGCCGACCGCGAATACGCCGCCGTCGCAGGCCGGTTCGGTCAGTATGCGTCGGGCGCCCAGAAGCGGGTGACCGAAGTGACCTCGTCCACCGGTTCGACCCTGTACCGCACCACCTTCTCGGGCCTGTCGCGTGAGCGGGCGGTCGCCTTCTGCAACGCGCTGAAGGCCGCCGGGCGGGACTGCATCGTTCGGTGACGCCATTTCACCTTCCGTCAACCTCGGGCCTGTCCCGAGGGCCCACCCGTCCTCATTTCGGTGGGCGGGGCGAGGGTAACGTCTGTGCGTTTCATTCAGCCGCTCTGCAGGCTGAGCCGTGGGCCCTCGGGACAAGCCCGAGGGTGACGGTGAGGGGGATATGACCTCCGCCGCCATCTACGGCTGTTCGGGTCATCGGCTGACGGAGGACGAACGGGCCTTCTTCGCAGAGGCGCGGCCTTGGGGCTTCATCCTGTTTCGGCGCAACATCGATACGCCGGACCAGGTGCGGGCGCTGACCGACGAACTTCGCGCCGCCATCGGAGACTCTGAGGCGCCAATCCTGATTGATCAGGAGGGCGGACGGGTCCAGCGGATGGGGCCGCCGCACTGGCCCAAATATCCGCCGGGGAGCGCCTATCTGAAGGCGTCGAACGATCCGATGGATGCGCGCGAAATGGCGCGGCTGGGCGCGCGGCTGATGGCGCACGACCTGAAAGAGGTCGGGATCAACGTCGATCTGCTGCCGGTGCTGGACGTGCCGGTGTCTGGCGCCCACGACATCGTCGGCGACCGCGCCTATGGCCAGGATCCGGCGACGGTCGCCCTGCTGGGTCGGGCGGCGGCGGAAGGCTTGCTGGCGGGCGGGGTGCTGCCCTGCATCAAACATATGCCGGGGCATGGCCGGGCCTTCTCCGACAGCCACAAGGACCTGCCGACGGTCCACGCCGATTTCGAGACGCTGGACGGCTGGGACTTTGCGCCATTCAAGGCGCTGTCGGACATGCCGCTGGCCATGACGGCGCACATCGTCTTCACCGCCGTGGACAGGAAGCGCCCGGCGACCCAGTCCAAGACCGCCGTGAAGATGATGCGCGAGCATCTGGGCTTTTCCGGCTTGATCATGACCGACGACCTGTCGATGCAGGCGCTCAGCGGATCGCTGGGCGAGCGGGCGCATCGGTCGCTGAAGGCCGGGTGCGACGTGGTTCTGCATTGCAACGGCGACATGGCCGAGATGCAGGCGGTGGCCGAGGCGACCGGAAGGCTGAAGGGCAGGGCGAAGGCGCGGGCCGAGGCGGCGATGGCGCGGATCGTGCGCACGCCTGAACCGCTTGATCCAGTCGCGGGGCACGAACGCTTCTTCCAGGCTATGGAGGGCCGTCTGGACGTCGCCAAGGGACCGGACGTGGGGGAGGCGCAGGCATGAGCCACCTGGACCGTCCCGGCCTCAAGCAGCGCGAAGCGCGGTAGGCCAAGAAAGATGTCCGAGTCCTTTCAGCCGAATCTGGATTTCACCGCCGTCGCCGAGGTCGAGGATCGCGAGGCCTTCGTGGTCGATCTGGACGGTTATGAGGGGCCGCTGCACGTCCTGCTGGCCCTGGCGCGGAACCAGAAGGTCGATCTGCTGAAGCTGTCGATCACCCAGTTGGCGGAACAGTATCTGGCCTTCGTGCACGAGGCGCGGCGGCGCAACTTCGCCCTGGCGGCGGACTACCTCGTGATGGCGTCGTGGCTGGCTTATCTGAAGTCGCGGCTGCTGCTGCCGCGCACCGAGAAAGACAAGGGCGAGGAGCCGCCGGCCGAGCAGATGGCCGCCGCCCTGGCCTTCCGCCTGCAGAAGCTGGAGGCCATGCGGCGCTCGGTCGAACAACTGATGGCGCGACCCCAGCTGAAGCGTGACGTCTTCACGCGCGGCGATCCTGAGGCGACGGTGATCGTGCCGTCGGACCGGATCGACGCCAGCCTGTACGAACTGATGAGCGCCTATGTGACCCAACGTCGGCGCGAGGGCGCGCGGCAGTATTCGCCGGGCCAGCGGGTCGAGGCCTTTCCGCTGGAGGCGGCGCGCGACTGGCTGCGCGAGATCATGCCCAAACTGGCGGACTGGACCCCGCTGGACCAGGTGGCGCCGCATCGCGAAGGCGAGGAAGGCCCCAGCCAGGCCAGCTTTACGGCCTCGACCCTGTCGGCCAGTCTGGAGCTGGTGAAGGAGGGGGCGATGGACATTCGACAGACGCAGGCGTTCGCCGAGCTGTTACTGAAGCGGCGCGGGCAGGGCCAGCCGCTGGAGCTGATGGGGTGAGGGTCTTTCTCTCTCTTTCCGTCATCCTAGGGCTTGTCCCTAGGATCCGGACTCCCGGTGTCTGGCAAGGACGCACTCTCGGAAACACCGGGAGTCTGGATCCTCGCCACAAGGGCGAGGATGACGGTCATATGGCGGGGGAAAACCATGTCTGACCTTTCCTTCCAGCCGGACGAGGCCGAGATCGAACGGCGGGTCGAGGCCTTGCTGTTCGCCGCCGCCGGGCCGCTGACCGCCGCTGAAATCGCCGCCCGTCTGCCCGAGAACTGCAACGTCGCGCGCGCCATATCAGGTCTGCGCGCCCGCTATGAGGGGCGGGGGGTGGAGCTGGAGTGCGTCGCCGACCGCTGGCGGTTCCGCACCGCGCCGGACCTGGCCTTCATGATGACGCAGGAGCGCGAGGAGCCGCGTCGCTTGTCTAGGGCCGCGCTGGAGACCCTGGCCATCATCGCCTACCACCAGCCCGTCACCCGCGCCGAGATCGAAAGCGTGCGCGGCGTCAGCATCTCCAAGGGGACGCTGGACCTGCTGCTGGAGATGGGGTTCGTGCGGTTGCGGGGGCGCAGGCGCACGCCGGGTCGGCCCGTGACCTATGCGACGACGGATCGGTTCTTGGAGCATTTCGGCCTGGCGACCCTGTACGACCTGCCCGGCGTGCAGGAGATGAAGGCGGCGGGCCTGCTGGACCTGTCGCTGCCGGTCGGGTTCGAGGTGCCGGACCCCAGCCGCGCGTCGGAGGCCGACGACGAGGACGGCAGTCTGCCTCTCGACGACGAGGCGCCCGAGTTCGCCCAGGATTTCGTCGGCGAGACACGCTGACGCTAAGTCACGTTCACGCAGTTTTAGTCAGCGCCGGCTAAGCTGAACTTTATGAGTGGCGTGACATCGAAAACGGGTTGGCGGGCATGGAGCACGTTCAGGATCGCGGTGATCCTGATGCTGTCGTCCATCATCGGCATGGCTGGCGTTCTTGGTATGGTCAGCCAAGGCATCGATGCGCACCAGGCCCGCAAGGAAGAGGCGCTGGTGCAGCTGCGCCTGACGCGGGCGCTGGAAATCATCGGCGAGAACCTGACCACGGCATCGGTCTGGGACGAGGCGGTCGATCACATGGCGACGGGCGACGTGCCCTGGTACGATCGCACCATGGGCGCCTTCTACGCCGTCCAGCACAAGCACCATTTCACCCTGGGCTATGACGCGACGGGTCGGCTGTTCCGCATCAGCACCGAGACCCGACCGGCCAGCGCCGAAGCCGGCGATCCATTCGCGCGCGCTGCCCACCCCTTGGTCGATCGGTTGCGCGCAGAAGCGTTGGCGCGTGATCGTTCGCTAAAGGCGGACGCCGCCGTTCGTCTGAAGTCGGCCTTCGTGCAGGTGGGCGATGCCGTCTATGTGCTGGGCGCGTCCACAGTCGTGCGTCACACGGCGATGGGGCCGACGCCGGCGTCTGACCCGGTGGTCGCGTCGTTCAAACCCTTCCTAAGTGAGTTGGACATACTCCGCACCCGACTGGCGCTGGACCGCATCCATCTCCAACCCGGCGACGCCGCGCCGCCCCCCGGAATGATCGGCGTCGATGTGCGCGACGCCGGCGGCGCCCTGTTGGGCCGCGTCGTCTGGGCGCCGGAACGTCCGGGCTATCAGATCCTGACGCGGGCCGGGCCTTTGCTGCTGCTGCTGATCGTCGTGCTGATCGTGGGCGCGGCGTCCCTGTTCTGGAATACGACCGCCGACGTGCGCCGCCTGCGCGCGTCGGAGGCGGCCCTGTCGGCGGCGTTGGAGCGGGCCGAGGCCGCGAACCAGGCCAAGACCCGGTTCCTGTCGAACGTCAGCCACGAACTGCGCACGCCCCTGAACGGGGTGTTGGGCATGGCCGAGGTGATCGGGGCGGACCTGGTCACGCCGCAGCAGCGCGACAGGCTGGAAATCCTGAAGGCGTCGGGGCGCCAGCAGCTGAGGCTGGTCGAGGAGTTGCTGGACGTGGTGCGGCTGCGCGACGGGGCGGTGACGCTGGAGACCCGGCCGTTCCGGCCCGACAATCTGCTGCGACGTGTCGCCAATGATTTCAGCGGCGCGGCGCAGGCCAAGGGCTTGAAGATCGATGTCGAGGCCGCCGAGGGCGAATGGCTGGGCGATCCGGTCCATGTCGAGAAGCTGATGGCGGCGCTGAGCGACAACGCCGTGCGCTTCACCCGGACAGGCCAGATCACTCTGCGGGCCGTCGCCGGCGATCAACTGGTGCTGGAGGTCGAGGACACCGGCCCCGGCATGGAGCCCGCCGAGGCGGCGCGCCTGTTCGAGGCCTTCACCCAGGGCGACGAGAGCAGCACGCGCACCGCAGAGGGCCTGGGTCTGGGGCTGACGGCGGCGCATGGCCTGGCCGCGCTGATGGGCGGCAAGATCGAGGTCGTGACCGCGCCCGGCGTGGGCAGCACCTTCCGCGTCGCCTTGCCCTTGCAGGCGGTGGCCTAAGCCGTCAGCAGACGCGGCAGTTTGAAGGTCACCGTCTCGCGGGCGCCGCCGTCCTCGGTCACCGTGGCGTCGAACCGGGCGCGGATGGCGTCCACCAGGCCCTCGATCAGCGGCTCGGGCGCAGAGGCCCCGGCGGTGACGCCGACGGTCTGGACACCGTCGAACCAGGTCCAGTCCACCTGGGACGCATCGTCCACCAGATAGGCGGCGCCGGCGCCGGCGCGCATCGCCACCTCGACCAGCCGCACCGAGTTGGACGAGTTCTTGGACCCCACGACCAGCACCAGCTCGCAGCCCTCGCCCAGCGCCTTGACCGCGTCCTGGCGGTTGGTGGTGGCGTAGCAGATGTCTTCCTTGTGCGGATCGGGCAGTTCGGGGAAGCGGCGCTTCAGCACCTTCAGTATGCCCGCCGTATCGTCGACCGACAGGGTGGTCTGGGTCGCATAGGCCAGGGAGGCGTCGCCGGGGCGTTCGAACGATTCGGCGTCGGCCTCGGTCTCGACCAGGCTGATGGCGCCCTGCGGCAGCTGGCCCAGGGTGCCGACCACCTCGGGGTGGCCCGCATGGCCGATCAGGATGATGTGCTTGCCTGCGGCGTGATGGCGCTCGGCCTCGACATGGACCTTGGACACCAGGGGGCAGGTGGCGTCCAGGAACACCAGCTCGCGCGCCCGGGCGGTGGCGGGCACCGACTTGGGCACGCCGTGGGCCGAGAAGACGACCGGGCGGTCGTCGGGGCATTCGTCCAGTTCCTTGACGAAGACCGCGCCCATGGCCTTCAGACGCTCGACGACGTGGCGGTTGTGAACGATCTCGTGGCGCACATAGACGGGGGCGCCGAACTTCTCGATGGCCCGCTCGACGATCTGGATCGCCCGGTCTACCCCGGCGCAAAAGCCGCGCGGCGTCGCCAACCTCACCGAAATCGGGCGAAGCGGAGCGGCGGGGGGAGGAACATGCGCATTCATGGCCGTGAACCTAGTCGTTTGCGGCGCTGATCGCCATCGGACCCGTGTCGCGACGGGCGGGATTCTGTCGCCGTGAACAGCGGCGCATCGTCACGGCTTGTCCACAGGCGAGGAAAGTCGAAATTCTACAACGGTTTAGAGCGTGGTCACGACGCCTTGACCTATCGGCCGCTCACGATTAGTTTCCGCGCCGAATTCAGACCCGTTCGGACGCACCGTCCGGACGCTGAGCGCACAGGTCCTATCCCCCATGCCGGAATCGCGCGAAGAGGCGATCAAACGCCTCCAAGACAGCGCATCCGCATTGGAGGCGCGGACGACGGCGGAGAAATCCGCCGAGCTGACCGGCCATCAGGTGTCGGGTCAGGCCTACAAGATCATCGCCGAGCTTCTCGGCGGCGTCCTGGTGGGTCTGGCGTTCGGGGCGATCGCGGATTGGGTCCTTGGGATCCGCCCGTGGGGTTTGATCGGCGGGGTCCTTCTGGGCTTCGCCTTGTCGATTTACATGGCGCGTCGCACAGCCAACCGGCTGATGGCGCAGGCAAAGGCGTTGGGAACGTCGGCTCCGGCCGAACCCTACGTCGAGGCCGACGAAGACGGGGAACGATAGGGCTTCATGGCCGATCCGATTCATCAGTTTCAGATTCAGAAGGTCATCGACCTTCCTGACGTGACCCTGCCTGTTCTGGGCGTGGTCGATCTGGCGATCACCAATTCGCACATCGCCATGACGGCCGCTTTCGTGGTGATCGTCGGCTTCCTGGCGGCCGTGACGTCGAACGCCAAGATCGTGCCGGGCCGCCTGCAGTCGGCGGGCGAGGGCATGTTCGGCCTGATCGACAACCTGGCCGATTCCATCATCGGTCACGAAGGCCGCAAATATTTCCCGTTCGTCTTCACCCTGTTCACGCTGATCCTGGGCATGAACATCCTGGGTCTGTTCCTGACCTTCACGGCGACGTCGCAGCTGGCCATCACGGTCACCTTCGCCCTGATCACCTTCGGTCTGGTGCTGGTGGTCGGCTTCGCCAAGAACGGCCTGGGCTTCTTCAAGCTGTTCTGGCCCATGGGCGCGCCGCTGGCGCTGCGCCCCGTCGTCGGCCTGATCGAGTTCGTCTCCTTCCTGCTCCGTCCGGTCACCCTGGCGCTTCGTCTGTTCGGCAACATGCTGGGCGGTCACGTCGCGCTGAAAATCTTCGCCGGCTTCGTGGTGTCGCTGGGCATGCTGGGCCTGAGCGGCGGCATCGGTCTGCTGGCCTTCCCGGTCGCGGCCCTATCGCTGGGCATGGTCGTCGCCCTGACCGCGCTGGAGTTCCTCGTGGCCTTCCTCCAGGCCTTCGTCTTCGCCGTTCTGGCCTGCATCTATCTGAATGATGTGGTCAACCTGGACCACGCCCACTAAAGGGCCGGACCAGTCTCTTCACCCCAACCACCAACGACTTTAATCTAGGAATACAATCATGGACGCTGAAGCCGCGAAATACATCGGCGCTGGTCTCGCCACCCTCGGCATGATCGGTTCGGCCCTGGGCGTGGGCAACATCTTCGGTCAGTTCCTGGCCGGCGCCCTGCGCAACCCGTCGGCCGCCGCCGGCCAAGTCGGCAACCTGTTCGTCGGCGCCGCTCTGGCCGAAGCCCTGGGCATCCTGGCCTTCGTGCTCGGCATCCTGATGATCTTCGGCTGATATCAGCCGATTACGGCGCGCGGGGTTCGCCCGCGCGCCGCTTCATCTGATCCTGCAGTAGACGGTTCATGGCCAGCACCCAATCCAACCATGCAGTCCCGGCTTCGGTCGAAGCGGACCTGCACGCCGAGACGGCGACCGCCGCCGAGCACGGCTCGGGCGGCCTGCCGCAATTCCAGTTCGAGCACTGGGCGGGCCAGATCGGCTATCTGCTGATCCTGTTCGTCGTCCTGTATCTGCTGGTCTCCAAGGTCTTCGCGCCGCGCCTTCGCAAGGTGATGGACGAACGGGCCGACACAATTTCCACCGCCGTCGCCACCGCGCGTCAGGTCCAGGCCGAGGCCGCCGAACAGGCCGCTCTCGCTCAGGCCGAAGTCGCCAAGGCCCGCGCCGACGCCCGTTCGATGGCCGCCGCCGCCAAGGCCCGCGTGACCGAGGACGCCAACGCCCGCCAGGCTGCGGAAGAAGCGATCGTCAACGCCCGCATCGCCGAGGCCGAAGCTTCCATAGGCAAGACGCGCGACGCCGCCATGGCCAATGTCTCCACCATCGCCTCCGACACGACCGCCGCCATGGTCGAGCGTCTGACCGGCAAGGCCGCGACCGCAGCCGAGCTGGCCGCCGTCAAGGGAGCCGCCTGATGAACCTGATCTTCGAACACGGCATCTGGAGCTTCGCCAATGCGGAGATCTGGGTCGGCATCGGCCTGATCCTGTTCTTCGGCATCCTGGTCGCCGCCGGCGTGCCCAAGATCGCCGCCAAGGCCCTGGACGCCAAGGCCGCCAAGATCCAGGCGGACCTGGACGAGGCCACCCGCCTGCGCGCCGAGGCCGAAGCCCTGCTGGTCCAGATCCGCAAGGAGAAGGCCGAGGCCGAGGCCCAGGCCGCCGAGATGATGGCCCAGGCGGAAGCCGACGCCCGTCGTCTGGAAGTCGAGACCAAGGCCAAGCTGGAAGAGACCCTGGCCCGTCGCCAGAAGATGGCCGAGACCCGTATCGCCCAGGCCGAGGCCCAGGCCACGACCGAGGTCAAGGCCGCCGCCGCCGACCTGGCCGCCAAGACCGCCGAACAGATCCTGACCGCCCGCATCGCCAGCGGCGCCAAGGATCCGCTGCTGGACAGCGCCATCGCCCAGATCGGCGATCGCCTGAACTGATCGGCGCCGCCGCCAAACGAAACAAGGCCCCCGACGTCGCCGTCGGGGGCCTTTTTCTTGAGCGATCAAGCCGCGATCAGTGGGCGTGTGCGCCGCCGATGATCGTGGCGCCCAGACGCTTGTCGCGCGCCACCAGCCGGGCATAGACATTGCCCAGCACGATGCCGAACACGGCGTGGGTGATCAGTAGCCAGGCGAAGGTGCCGAAGCCGGCGCCGGCCGTGAAGGTCCGGTAGTTTCCGAACATGACGATGGCCGCCATCATCAGCACCCAGGCGCCGACGGCGAAGACGATGCCCTTGGTCTCGGGCGTATCGGTCGGCAGTCGGGGACACAGGATGGCGAACAGCGGCCCCAGGATGAAGACGCCGCTGATGACGTGGACCACCCACCCGGCGGCCAGATTTCCCGGCATGCCCATCATGCTGGCGATGACCCCCTGGAAGGGATCGAACCAGTTGAGGAATAGATTGGGTATTTCCAACAAGGATACGGCCATGGTCGCCGCAAACCCGGCGATCAGACCCTTTTGTACGCGTGACATCATGACCTTAGCGCCTCCCAACGCATGAGTGGTTCTCTGATAACGCGCGGACAGGATACGCCTGACGGGGGAGGACTGCGTTCACGTTACTGTGGTTAGCGGTTGCAGCAACGCAACCGCAACAGTATCCGCTAACTAGCGGAACAGCTTGCGGAAATAGCGCCGCACCTGTTTGCGCCCGCGCGACAGGCGACGACCGGACCGTTTGGTCACGACCTTTTCGGCGCGCAGGGCTTGTTGCCAGAACACCGGCGCGAACTCCGGCTTCTTCCGCATCAGGCGGCGGAAGGGATAGACCCATTTCGGGCGGGCGTACTGGGCGCGAATGAACTGACGCTTGGCCCAGAACGAGCTCTTCAGGATCAGCATCAGGCCGACAGCAATGACCGGAATCCCGCCGGGACCCGGCAGGGGCGCGATCAGAATCCCCAGCAGCACCACGAACAGGCCGCCGATCATCAGCGCCCAGCGTTTCACCAGGCGCAGCGTGCGGCTGCGCGGTTTCGAAGGCTGTGCGAGGAGAACGGAGAGGGAGGTCACGAATACGCCAGATGGGGAGAGGAGGTTCGTCATGATAACGGTCGCCACGGGCGCGCGATCCCTCGTCGGGAAAGGAAAAGGCGACCGTGACGACCTTGCCACAAAAACTCTTAAGGCCCTGCGTCGATGGCGGATCGGTGTCCGGCGAATGACGCTTTGGTCATGAACCACAGTCGTTCGCCGGCTGTTGCCGACGCGACACGCCTCAGCCGTAGCGGACGCCGGTCAGACGCTCGGATTCCGCCCACAGCTGGCGCGCGACCTCGGCGTCTCGGGCCCGGGGCTTGATGACCGCAACGCCCGGCGGGCCCTTCATCTCCTGAAACCCGGTGGGGCCGTAATAGCCGGCTGGGGCCACGTTCGGCAGGGTCGCGGCCATGAGGATCGGCAGGGCGCCGTCGGCGGCGGAATGGCTGAGCACGCCCTCCAGCAGCCGCGCGCCGCGTGCGAACAGGCCGGGCTTTCCGGCATGACCGTTTGTGATCAGATCGGTGCGAGCAAAACCGGGGTGGGCCGCGACGCTGGTCAGACCCCAACCTTGGGCGTCGCTGCGACGCTGGAGTTCGATGGCGAACATCAGCATGGCCAGTTTGGACTGCTGATAGACGGACCAGGGGCTGTAGCCGGTCGTGGAGTTCAGGTCGTCCAACCGGATATGGCCGCTGCGGTGCGCGACGCTGGACAGTTGGATGACGCGTGCCTGGGCTTGGGTCAGCAGGGGCAGCAACCGGCAGGTCAGGGCGAAATGCGACAGGTAGTTGGTCCCGAACTGCATCTCGAAGCCATCGACGGTCGTCTGACGTGTCGGCAGGGCCATGACGCCGGCGTTGTTGATCAGGATGTCGATGGGACGACCGGCCGCCAGATGACGATCGGAGAAGGCCGCCACGGACGCCAGGTCGCCGAGGTCGAGCAGGTCGAATCGGACATTGGCGGCCGGATGACGCGTGCGGACCAACCGCTCGGCCTCGGCGCCCTTGTTCGGATTGCGGGCCGCCAGCACCACCTCGGCGCCCTTGCCGGCCAGTACGAGAGCGGTTTCCAGCCCCAGACCACCGGTCGCGCCGGTGACGATGGCCAGTTTGCCGGAAAGGTCGGGGATGTCGTTGGTGGTCCAGGTCATGACCATGACCTAGTGCGGGATCGAGGCCGCGTCAGCCCCTTCCCGAAGGAAGGGGCGCCTTGCGGTTTACGCCGCCTGGTTCGACCCTGCCGGCGCGGACCAGCGCAGCACCGGCGAGCGGGCGGCGCGGGTTTCGTCCAGGCGTTTCAGCGGGGCGTGGAAGGGGGCGCCCTTGAAGCGATCGACGTCGCCGGCCTTCGCGGCTTGCGCCAACAGACGCATGGCGTGGATGAAGCGGTCCAGCTCGGCCTTGGATTCGGTTTCCGTCGGCTCGATCAGCATGGCCCCGTGGACGACCAGGGGGAAATACATGGTCATCGGGTGGAAGCCCTCGTCGATCATCGCCTTGGCGAAGTCGAGCGTGGTGATGTCCGTGCCCTTCAGCCATTCATCGTCGAACAGGGCCTCGTGCATGCAGGGGCCGTCGGGGAAGGCCGCCGACATCAAATCACAGAGCCGGGCCTTGATGTAGTTGGCGTTCAGGACGGCGTCTTCCGCCACCTGACGCAGGCCATCGGCGCCGTGCGACATCATGTAGGACAGGGCGCGGACGTACATGCCCATCTGGCCCTGGAAGGCGCACAGACGGCCGAAGGCCTGAACCGCCTCGTCCTCCTCGCGCTCGATCAGACGATAGCCGTCAGCGTCGTGCACGACCCAGGGGGCCGGGGCGAAGGGCGCCAGGGCCTCCGACAGCACCACCGGACCCGCGCCCGGACCGCCGCCGCCGTGCGGCGTCGAGAAGGTCTTGTGCAGGTTGATGTGCATGGCGTCGACGCCCAGATCGCCCGGACGCACCCGGCCGACGATGGCGTTGAAGTTGGCGCCGTCGCAGTAGAAGTATGCGCCGGCTTCGTGCGTCAGGCGGCTGATTTCCAGGATGTCGCGCTCGAACAGGCCGCAGGTGTTGGGGTTTGTCACCATGATGGCGGCGACGTCGTCGCCCAGCTTGGACGCGAGATCCGCCACGTCCACGCGGCCGTCCTCGGTCTGGGCGACCTCGACGACGGTGTAGCCGACGAAGGCGGCGGTGGCGGGGTTTGTGCCGTGGGCGCTGGTGGGAACCAGAACCTTGCGGCGCTTCTCATGCTGGCCCGAAGCCTCATGGGCGGCGCGGATCGCCATCAGACCGCACAGTTCGCCGTGCGCGCCGGCCTTGGGCGACAGGGCGACGGCGGGCATGCCGGTCAGGGTCTTCAGCCAGTGAGCCAGAGTATCCATCAGCTCCAGCGCGCCCTGCACCGTCGAGATCGGCTGCAGGGGGTGGATATCGGAGAAGCCAGGCAAGCGCGCCATCTTCTCGTTCAGGCGCGGGTTGTGCTTCATCGTGCACGAGCCCAGCGGATAGATGGCCAGGTCGATGGCGTGGTTCTTTTGGCTCAGGCGCACATAGTGGCGCATGGTTTCCGGCTCTGACAGGCCGGGCAGGCCGATCGGATCCTTGCGGACCAGGTCGCCCAGGTCGGAGCCGTCCGTCTTGGGTTCCGGCAGATCGACGCCGGTCTTGCCCCAGCCGTCGCCCTCGAAGATCAGGGCTTCGTTCTGCAACAGGCCTCGGCCGCCGGTCAGGGTGGCGGGCTTGGTCTGGACTTCGTTAGGGGCGGTCGGGCGGCCGACGGTGTTCATGGTGCTCATGGTCGTTATCCCTTACGCGCCGAGGACTTTGGAGAGCGACTTGGCGAGGATCTGGATGTCGGCATCCAGCGTCGTCTCGGTCGCGGCGATCAGCAGGACATCGTCCATGCCGGCGTCGGGAGCCAGGCGGCTGTAGGGCACGCCGGCCAGGATGTGATGACCGGCCAGCGCATCCACGACCTCGGCGGCGTTCCTGGGCAGGCGCACCGCGAACTCGTTGAAGAAGCGGTCAGTCAGGATTTCGACGCCGGGGATGGCGGCCAGGGCGTCACGCGTGGCGACGGCCTTCTCGTGGTTCAGCAGGGCCAGTTTGCGCAGGCCCGTCTCGCCCAACAGGCTCATGTGAATGGTGAAGGCCAGGGTGCAGAGGCCCGAATTGGTGCAGATATTCGAAGTCGCCTTGTCGCGGCGGATATGCTGTTCCCGCGTTGACAGGGTCAGGACGAAGCCACGCTCGCCGTCCGCGTCCACGGTCTCGCCGGTCAGGCGGCCGGGCATCTGGCGGATCAGCTTATCGCGCGTGGCGAACAGGCCGACATAGGGACCGCCGAAGTTCAGGGCGTTGCCGATCGACTGGCCCTCGGCCGCGACGATGTCCGCGCCCATCTCGCCGGGCGACTTCAGCAGGCCCATGGACACGGCCTCGGTGACCACGACGATCAGCAGGGCGCCAGCGGCATGGGCGGCCTCGGCGATCTTGGTGACATCCGTCGCCGTGCCGAAGACGTTCGGGGTCTGGACGACGACGCAGGCCGTGTCGGGACCGATCTGGTCGATCACGGCGGCCTCGGCGTCCACGGCGGCGGGCAGGGCCAGGGTCTCGACGCCGACGGCGTGGACCACGGTCTCGGTCGCCTTGACGTAATGGGGATGGACCCCGCCGCTGATCACCGCCTTGTTGCGGCGGGTCACGCGGGTCGCCATCAGCACGCCCTCGGCCATGGCGGTCGAGCCGTCATACAGGCTGGCATTGGCGACCGGCATGCCGGTCAGGTTCGCGACCTGGGTCTGGAACTCGTACAGATACTGCAGGGTCCCTTGCGCGATTTCCGGCTGATAGGGGGTGTAGCTGGTCAGGAACTCCGACCGCTGGATCACGTGATCTACCGTCGCCGGGACGTGGTGCTTGTAGGCCCCTGCGCCGCAGAAGAAGGGCACAGCGCCGGCCGTGGCGTTCTTGGCGGCCATGGCGGACAGGGCGCGGTCGACCTCCAGCTCGCCCGCCACGCGGGGCAGGTCCACCGGCCCGTCCAGCCGCGCCGCCTCGGGCACGTCCACGAACAGGTCGTCGATCGATTTCGCGCCGATGGCGGCGAGCATCGCCGTGCGGTCGTCGGGCGTCAGGGGGAGATAACGCATGGTCTTGTCCTGGGCCGTGAAAGGCCGAAGACCCTCTGACTTTTAATCAGAGGGTCCGATGGGGCTTAGAGGGTGGCGAGGAAGGCATCGTAGGCGGCCTGGTCCATCAGGGCGTCCAGTTCGGCAGCGTCCGACACCTTGATCTTGGCGAACCAGCCGTCGGCTTGCGGGGCCGAGTTGACGGTTTCCGGGGCGGTCGACAGGGCGTCGTTGGCCTCGACCACCTCGCCCGAGACGGGGGCGTAGACGTCGGAGGCGGCCTTGACGCTCTCGACCACGGCGAAGCTGTCGCCCTTGGCGACGGTCTTGCCGACCTCAGGTACTTCCACGAACACCACGTCGCCCAGCGCGTCGGCGGCATGCTTCGAGATGCCGACGGTGGCGATGTCGCCGTCCAGGCTGACCCACTCGTGATCCTTGGTGAACTTCATGATCTGATCCTCAGACGGTCTTCGGTTTGCGGTAATAGCGTTGCGCCACGAAGGGCATGGCGACGACTTCGGCGGCGGCGGTCTTGCCGCGCACGATGACCTTCAGCTCCGCGCCCAGCGCGGCATAGGCCGGCGGGACGTAGCCCATGGCGATGTTCTTGCCCAAGGTGGGAGAGGGGCCGCCCGAGGTGACCTTGCCGATGACGTTGCCGTCGGCGTCGGCGATCTCGGCGCCTTCGCGGGCCGGGGCGCCTTCCTTGACGATCAGGCCGATGCGGACGCGCGAAGGACCGTCGGCCAGTTCCTTCAGGATGCGCTCGGCGCCGTTGAAGTCTGCGCGCTCCTTGCGGGACTTGGACAGGGCGAAGGTCAGCGCCCCTTCGACCGGGCTGGTGGTCGGGTCGATGTCGTGGCCGTGCAGCGGCAGGCCGGCTTCGAGCCGCAGGCTGTCGCGGGCGCCCAGGCCGATCGGCTTGACGCGGGCGTCTTCCAGGATGGTGTTCCAGACGCGCTCGGCCTGATCCGCCGGCACCGAAATCTCATAGCCGTCTTCGCCGGTGTAGCCCGAACGCGAGACGTAGCAGTCGGCGCCGAACAGCATCAGCCGAGCGCATTCCATGAAGCCCATCTCGGCCAGGATCGGCTCGTGCGCGGCCATGACCTGGGCGGCTTCCGGCCCCTGGATGGCGATCAGGGCGCGGTCCAGCACCGTCAGCTTGGCGTCGCCTTCCAGGTTCGCCTCCCAGAAGGCGAAGTCCTCGTCCTTGTTGCCGGCGTTGACGACGACGAACAGGCCGTCGTGGTCGGGACGCCCGGCCATCAGGTCGTCGATGATGCCGCCTTCGCTGTTCAGCAGCAGCGAATACTTCTGTTTGCCGGCCTTCAGGATTTCATAGTCACCGGGCACGAACCGTTCGAACTGGGTGGTCGCGTCTGCGCCGGTGATCTTGCACTGGCCCATGTGCGACACGTCGAACAGGCCGGCGTGTTCGCGGGTCCAGCGGTGCTCGGCCAGAACGCCCTCATACTGGACCGGCATGTCGTAGCCGCCGAAGCCCACCATGCGAGCCCCCAGGGCGCGGTGCGCGGCGTTCAGGGGCGTGGTCTTCAGGGCTTGGTCGGTCATGGTTCAGGCTTTCACGGTCGCGTGTTGTGGCGGAGCTCCGCCGTCCTCGCGCCCCCGCTGTCCTGAAGCCTGAGAGATTCCGGCGACCAAATCATGTCGCCTTGCTCCGTCGGCGCGCCCATCAAGAGCGACTTTCCAGCGTCCGTATGCTGTCGCGGTCCGTTTGCCTGAGCGTTTCCGGGGCGGTTGCGCCTTCGGCGTCGAGGCCTGTTTCAAGACTCCGAACTCTCCCGCGAGAGCACTCGACCTAAGCCACCGACTCCGGCTCCAAGTCAAGCGTCGTCGGCTTTTGGAGGCTGTACTGCGGCGTCATTGTCGCAGATCGGTTCGACGGTCGCCCCGTCGCCCTTGCCCTTGCGTCGTCGGCCCGCCAAGAACGGTGCGACGCTTCCAGCCGCACCGGACCGACCGCATGACCGCCGACCGCACCCGCCTCGACGCCCATATCGCAGCTTTGGACGCGCCCGAGGGGTTGAAGACGGTCCTGACCGTCGCCGCAGCCACCTGTGCGGACATCAGCCGGGTGGTCGCCGGCGGCGCCCTGGCCGGCGCCCTGGGCGCCTCGGGTCAGATCAACGTTCAGGACGAGGAGCAGAAGAAGCTCGACGTCATGACCAACGACATGCTGACCGACGCGCTTTTGGCCAGCCCCGCCGTCGCCGGCGTCGCATCTGAGGAAATGGACGAGGTTCAGCCGGCGGCCCATTCGACCGGCGAATATCTGGTGCTGTTCGACCCGCTGGACGGCTCGTCCAATATCGACATCAACGCCATGGTCGGCACCATCGTTTCGGTGCTGAAGTCGGCGACGCCCACGCCGACCGAGGCCGACTTCATGCAGCCGGGCCGCAATCAGGTCGCCGCCATCTATGCTCTCTATGGTCCCCAGACCATGCTGGTCCTGACCACCGGCGCGGGGGTCAAGGGCTTCACCCTGTCGAACGATGGCGACTGGATCCTGACCCACGACGACATCGCCATATCGCCGGACACCAAGGAGTTCGCCATCAACATGTCGAACCTGCGCCACTGGTCCGGGCCGGTGCAGACCTACATCGGCGACCTGCTGAAGGGCGCCGACGGCCCGCGCGGCAAGAATTTCAACATGCGCTGGGTCGCGGCCATGGTCGCCGACGTCCACCGCATCCTGATGCGCGGCGGGGTCTTCCTTTATCCGTGGGACAAGCGCGAGCCGAATAAGCCCGGCAAGCTGCGCCTGATGTACGAAGGCAATCCGATGGCCTTCCTGGTCGAACAGGCCGGGGGCAAGGCGACGACGGACGGCGTGCAGGCCATCTTGGACGTGCAGCCCGAACATCTGCACCAGCGCATTCCGGTCGCGCTCGGCTCGGCCAACGAGATCGACGCCTACCCGGGCGTCTGATGAAGATTTCGGGGACTGACGCCCTTCTGGTCATCGATCCGCAGAATGACTTCTGCGAGGGCGGCAGTCTGGCGGTCGCGGACGGGGCGGGGATCATGCCGCTGATCAACCGGCTGGCGGAGCGGTTCGACCGGGTGATCCTGACCCAGGACTGGCATACGCCCGACCAGATCAGCTTCGCCTCCAACCACCCCGGCACCGCCCCCTTCACCGAGATCGAGGTCGCCTATGGCCGCCAGATGCTGTGGCCGGAGCACTGTCTCCAGGGCTCGCCCGGCGCCGACTTCCATCCCGACGTCGCGCCGACGATGCAAAAGGCCCTAGCCGTGATCCGAAAGGGCTACAACCCGGCGGTCGATTCCTATTCCGGCTTCTTCGAGAACGACCATCGCACCCCGACGGGCCTGGCCGGCCTGTTGCGCGACCTGGGCGTGACCCGCGTCTTCCTAGCCGGCCTGGCCTTCGACTACTGCGTCCGTTTCACCGCAGAGGATGCGGTGCGCCAAGGCTTCGAAGCCGTGGTGATCGCCGACGCCAGCCGCGCCATCGCTCCGCAGACCGAAACGGCGGCGCGTGACAGTTTCCGGGCTCTGGGGGTGGCGGAGATCAAGGCTGCGGCCTTGATGGGCTGATCTCAGCTCACTCCCAGAAATCCTCCGCCTCCGGGATGCGGGTGAAGGCGATCTTGGCGCCGATATATTCGGGCAGGCCTGCCTTGGGGCCGATGCTGACGGTGTCCTTGCCATAGCGGCGATTGAGCGCGTCCAGCGCTTGCGACAGGCGCAGGGACGGGGCCTCGCCGCCCTGGTCCGGGCCCGAATCGAACAGGTCCGTCTCGAAGGCGTCGCGGGATTTCAGCCCGTGAATCCCGACCCCGACATAGCTCAACCGACCAGCTTCCAGCTCAGGCTCGACCTTGCGCCAAAGGCCGTCCAGCGCGGTCAGCAGGGCGAAGGTGTCCTGCGTCGGCGCGATGGCGCAACTCATCGCCGCCGTCTCCCAGCCACGCCGGCCGCTTCTGGGCGTCGCCTTCGGTCCCATGTCCAGATGTAGGGTCAGGCTCGCCCCGGTCAGTCCCATCCGCCGCAGTCGCGCCCCGCATTTGACCACCAGCCGCCGCGCCACGGCGCGCGCCTTGTCCGGCGTCCGCATGGCCTGGGCCAGGACGTGGCTGTGGCTGATCGAGGCAGGCGGCTTCTCCGGCGTCGGTTCGCTGTCCAGGCCATGCAGACCGCGCCAGATGCGTTCGCCCTCGATACTGTTCCAGACGGCGCGGGCCTGCCGTGCGCTCATGGCCCACAGGCCGGCGGTGTCCGTGACGCCCGCCGCCTCCAGCCGCAGTCGCATCCGCGACCCTATGCCCGGATATCTCGATAGCGGCAGCTCCAGCAACGGGCCGGGCAGTTCGTTCGCCCTCAGGATCGTCAGCCCGGCGGGCTTCTTCATGCCGCAGGCGGTCTTGGCCAGGAACCGCGAGGGCGCCAGCCCGACGGACGAACGCAGACAGTCGCCGACATTGTCCAGAATGCCCGCCTGAACCCGCCGGGCCAGGGCGACGGCTTTCGCCTCCAGACGCTCCGGGCCGAGCAGTTCGCACGAACATTCGTCGATGGAGCCGACCTTCCACACCGGCACATGGCGGTCGATCTCGGCCATGATCTTCTTGTGGACCGCGACATAGAGGTCCGGCCGCGCCTCGGCGACGATCAGGCCGGGGCACAGCTGGCGCGCCTCCGACACCCGCATCCCGGTATGGACGCCCCAGGCCTTGCTCTCATAGCTGGCGGCGATGGCCCCGGTGTATTCGCTGACCGCCGGCCGGACGATGACGGGTTTGCCCCGCCAGTCCGGGTTAATCTGCTGCTCGACGCTGGCGAAGAAGGCGTTCAGATCGACGAACAGCCAGCGCAGGTTCGCATCATCTTCGCCATCCTGCTTCATTATGGGAACATAACAGGAACATTTGATGATCTAAAGCGCGTTGATCATCCTAGGAGAAGGCTGATGAAGAATGCCGCGAGGAAGACGGGAGCGAGAACGAAAGCCACGCGTGCGATTTTGACGCAACGCGTTATGAAGCGGCTATCATAGTGCCGATGGACGTCAGAAAAGATCGCTCTAAACGACGGGCCTATGCCGAAGTGAAAGACACCCTTCGAGACGTGGTAGAAGTCTTGGGTCTTTCTTGGAACGAGCCCGTTTCGCCTGCTGTGGTCGGCCGCGAGATGTGCGCCCATGCTGCTGACCATGCCTGTCGCCAAACTCAACCAGCCAGCGATGAACAGAGCGGCTTGGGCCGTCTTCATCGCTGTGCGTACGCCTCGACTTCGGCGATGAAAGCCGCCTTCTCAGCCTCGCCCAGGAACGACCCTTCGAAACTGTTCCGCGCCAGCAACGTCACCTGATCCTTCGTCAACCCGACCGCCGCCGCCAACCGGCTGTAGTTGTCGTTCACATACCCGCCGAAATAGGACGGGTCGTCCGAGTTCAGGGTGACGTGCAGGCCCCGGCGCAGCATCTCGGGCACGGGATGGTCCTTCAGGTCATCGACCACGCACAGTTTCAGGTTCGACAGCGGGCAGACGGTCAGGGTCATCTGCTCGCGCGCCAGACGCTCGATCAGGGCCTCGTCTTCCATCGAGCGATTGCCGTGGTCCATCCGGTCGATGTGCAGCAGGTCCAGCGCCTCGTGGACATAGGCGGGCGGGCCTTCCTCCCCGGCGTGGGCGCACAGTTTCAGGCCCAGATCACGCGCGGCGGCGAAGACGCGCTGGAATTTGGACGGCGGATGACCGACCTCCGACGAATCCAGCCCCACGCCGATGAAATGATGCAGATAAGGCTTGGCCGCCTCCAGGGTCGCAAACGCCTCTTCCTCGGTCAGGTGACGCAGGAAGCTGAGGATCAGTCCCGAACTGACGCCCAGTTCCGCCTTGGCCCGGTCCATCCCCGCGATCAGCCCCTCGACCACCACGCCGAAGGGCACGCCCCGGTCGGTATGGGTCTGGGGATCGAAGAAGATCTCGGCGTGGCGCACATTGTCGGCGGCCGCCCGCTGGAAATAGGCGAAGGCCAGATCCTCGAAATCCTTGCGCGTCAGCAGCACGGCCGCCCCGGCGTAATAGATGTCCAGAAAGTCTTGCAGGTTCGAGAAATCATAGGCCGCCCGAACGGCCTCGACGCTGTCGTAAGGAATGGCGACGCCGTTCCGCTGCGCCAGTTCGAACATCAGCTCGGGTTCCAAGCTGCCCTCGATGTGCAGGTGTAGTTCAGCCTTGGGCAGGCCGGCGATATAGGTGTCGAGCGACATGGGCGATCTCCGGGAGGACATCGCCCAGTCTAACCTACATCCGCTCCGGCGTGTCGATTCCCAGCAGGTTCAGCGCGATTTCCAGCTGGCGCAGCGCCGCCGCCGAAAGGGCCAGGCGAGACCGCTTCGTCGCCTCGTCCGGCGCGATCAGGACGGGGCAGGCGGCGTAGAATTTCGAGAAGGACTGCGCCACGCGATAGGCGTGTTCGGCCACCAGATGCGGCATCCGCTTGTCGTAGGCGTCCGACACGGCGGTGCTGAACGCGTCCAGCGTCAGGGCCAGGTCGCGTTCGGCTGGTTCGGCGATGACGATGGCGCCGGGCGTCAGCCCCTGTTCGGCGCCCTTGCGCAGCAGGGATTTGATGCGGACCGACTGGTAAAGCAGATAGGGGCCGGTCTTGCCCTCGAAGCTCATGAACCGGTCCAGATCGAAGACGTAGCTGGTGGTGCGCGCGTTCGACAGGTCGGCGAACTTCAGGGCGGCGATGGCCACCTTATGGGCGATGGCCTCGAACTCGTCCGGCGACAGGTCGTCGCCCAGCTTGGCCTCGTGCAGCCGCTCGCGCGCCTTGTCCGTCGCCTGATCGATCAGGTCGCGCAGCTTCAGCACCCCGCCCGCACGGGTCTTGAAGGGCTTGCCGTCGGGACCGTTCATGGTGCCGAAGCCCAGATGCTCCAGCGATCCCTCGACGGCGTAGCTGGCTAAATAGGCGGCGCGGAACACCTGTTCGAAATGCTCGGCCTGGCGTTCGTCGACCACATACAGGGCCAGGTCCGGCGCCAGGGCCTTCTTGCGGTCCAGGATGGTGGCCAGGTCGGTCGTGCCGTACATGGCCGAGCCTTCCGAGCTGATCACCAGCAGGGGCGGGGGCGAGGGCGCCTCGATCACCGATCCGTCGGCCAGCTTCTTCTTGCGGGTCTCGCCCGGCTTGGCGACATGCACCACCTGGGCGCCGTCGTCCACGACCAGAAGTCCGGTCTCTTTCAGATGCGCCAGCATCTCAGGCATCTGCGGATCAGCGTCGCTCTCGCCGTTCCACAGGTCGAAATCGACCGACAGATCGCCATATTCGCGCTTCAGCGCCTCGCGGCTGACCGCCACGAAATGGGCCCACAGGGCACGATATCCGGGCCGGCCGTTTTGCAGCTCCGCCGTCGCCTTGCGCGCGCGGTCGCGGAAAGCGGGGTCTTCCTTGGCCTTGCCAGCGGCCAGCGGATACAGCCGGTCCAAGTCGGCCAGGGTGACGGGGCTTTCGGCCGGGAAAGGCCCGTCGCCCTCGACCATGAAGGCGTCCGCGACACCCTCGTCGCCACAGGCCGTGATCAGCAGCCCCATCTGGAAGCCCCAGTCGCCGAAATGGGCGTCGCCGGTGACGTGATCGCCCCGGAAGCGGAACAACCGTTTCAGGCTCTCGCCGATGATGGCGCTGCGCAGATGGCCGACGTGCATCGGCTTGGCGACGTTAGGGCCGCCGAAGTCGATCACCACCTTGCGCGGATCGGCCACGACGGCGGCGCCCGCATGGTCGGCGTCTGCGGCCACCTCTGTGGCGCGTTCAGCCAGAAGCGCGTCGGCGAGCTTCAGATTGATGAAGCCCGGCCCCGCCACCTCGACCGAGGCGAAGCGCGGATCGGCGGTCAGGCGGTCGGCGATCTTGCCCGCCAGTTCGCGCGGATTGGCCTTCAGCGCCTTGGCGGCGGCCAGGGCGCCGTTCGACTGGAAGTCAGCCAGGTCGGGGCGGTCCGACGGGGTGACGCGGGCCAGGGCCGTATCCACGCCTTCGGCGGCGAAGGCGGCGGCGACCGCTTCGCTGAGGACGGTCTTCAGATCGGCCATTTATTCGCTCGGTGCGGCGGCAGGGGCGGGCGCGGCGGGCGTCGCGCCGGCGTTGACGCGGAAGCGGCTGCCCGAGCGGTTGAACTCGGCCATTTCCGGCGTCACGTCGAAACCGACCAGGATCTCGAAATTGCCGCCGCTGGTGTCGATACCGGCGCGCGGAATGACGATGGTGCGTTCCTCGGTGACCGAGGCCGTGCGCTGGCCTTCGAAGTTCACCGGCAGGTCGAAATATTCCTTGGACAGGATGGCGCTGTTCCGTTCGGTCACGGCGATCCAGTAGCGATAGGTGCGCTGGTCGCTGGTCGCCTGAGGCCCGCGGCCCAGTTGGAACAGCATGCCGATGTCCACGCGAATCGGATCGGCCTCGCGATATTCGCAGTCCGAGGTGATGCCTTCGATCTCGCCGGTATAGCCGACGTTGGAAATGGCGGCGCGACCGCCTTCCAGCTCGACGTAGCGGGCCGCGTCGTAGAGGATTTTCACATAGGGGCAGGGGCCGGCGTTGGCGCGACGACGCAAGGGGGCGATGCGCGGTGCGCGGGCGGGCGCATCCTGGGCCGAACCGTCGGCCTGCTGGCCCTGTCCCCCACGGTCGCGGGGCGAGGTCTGGGCCTGAGCGGCGACGGGCAGGACGGAGGCCGCAATCGAGAGGGCGGCCAGGGCGGTGAACACGCGACGCATCAGCTTATTTTTCCGACAGCGAGAGAGGGCGCACGATGATCGGCGGCCGATCATCAACGCTCGCCGCTGATAGCGGCTAAAGCGAGGCGCGGCAAACCTTCGCTGCGCTTAGCGGTCCATGACCAGGCAGGTAGACGTCGCCGTCGCATACAGCTTGCCGTCCAGTCCGCGCAGATCGGCCTCGGAGAAGGCGGCGCGGCGGCCGGCCTGAACGATCCGTCCCTCGGCCCTAACCGGCGTGCCCGCGCTCAACGCCTTGTGAAAGACGGTCTTCAGCTCCAGCGTCGTATAGGTCTGGCCCGGCCGCAGCGTCGAATGGACGACGCAGCCGCAGGCCGAATCCAGCACGGTGGCGATCCAGCCGCCATGGACGCTGCCCAGCGGATTATAGACGGCGGTGGTGGGGATGGCCTCGAAGACGACGCGGCCTTCCTCGACCTCGGTCAGTTCGAAGCCGACGGTGCGCGCGATCGGGGCGATCATCCCGCCGGTCAGTCCGAGGCGCAGCTGCTCTACCCCGGACAGGGCGGCGATGTCTGGGGTGTCGGTCATGCAAACGGCTCCGGTCAGGTCCGTTTACAATAAGGACGGACGCCGCCGTGGCAAGCGTCCGTCGTTTGCTTGTCTTACAGACCGGGCAGTTTGAAGCCGCCGCTGCGGCGCGGCTGGATCGTGATGGCCTGCTGGCCGCCGGTCAGGGCTTGCAGACGCGCAGCCTCGGTCGTGGCGTCGATGGTCTGCTGGCCTTCGGCGGTCTGACGCGTGGTGGGGGCCTGGGTGGCGGCGTCGTCCTTGCGCCAGAACATCAGGCGGTTGGCGAAGCTTTCGTCCTTGTGCGCCAGGTCGCCGAACTCGTCGTCGATGACGTAGCGGGCCAGGGGGTCGGCCTGTTCGCCGCCGGCCTGGGCCACCAGGACCTGCTCGCCCGGTGTGCGAGTGACGGCCTGGCGCTGACCCAGGAGGATCTGACGCGCGGCGCTCTCAGGGGCCAGTTCCTGCGGGCGCGGCTGGCCCGGTGCGGGCGGACGCAGGCCGTACTCGGGCGGGATGCTGAGCGGGGCGCTGGAAACGGTGACGAACTCGTCCGGCACGACCTTGGTCAGGCCGATGCCCTGCTTCAGGCTGCCGCAGGCCGAAACGGCGAGCGCGGAAGAGGCGACGAGGGTCAGGACGGCGACACTGCGGATACGCATGGTTTCAGGCTCTGGTCGGCTGATGCACGAGGCGCTGCGAGAGCGCCTTTGGCATAGTGAAGACGGGGTGATTACGACTTTTCAGGGGCTACGCCAACCTCGGAGCCTGATCGGCCGAGCGGCGATCCCGCCGAGGCCGTGAATCAGGCTCGAAAAATGGAAAGCCGGTTCAGGCTTTCGCGGGCTTGTCGGAGATAAGGCTGTCCAGAATCAGCAGGACCACGCCGATGGTGATGGCGCTGTCGGCGACGTTGAACACCCAGGGAAAGACGCCCGTGCCCGAGAAGTCGATGAAGTCGACGACATAGCCGAAGCGGATCCGGTCGATCACATTGCCCAGCGCCCCGCCCATGACGAAACCGATGGCGGTGATCAGCAGGCGACGGTTCGACTGGGTCGCCCACCAGGCCAGGCCGGCCGAGACGACGATGGAGAAGATGACCAGGCCCCAGCGGGCTTCGCCGCCGCCGAACAGGCCGAAGCTGACGCCGGTGTTCTCGACCCAGCTGAAGTTCAGAATGGGCGGCAGGATGGGGACGCGCCCGACCTCGTGCAGCATCACGCCGCTGATGATCCAGGCCTTGGTCAACTGATCCAGGACGATGATCAGGAGGGCGAACACATAGGCGGTGACGGCGAGGCGCGTGATCTTCATGCGGCGCGGTTAGCAGGAAGCGGCGCCGGGGCGAAGCGGAAAACGGCGCATCAGAACAGGTCGCCCTAGAACAGACTGCCTTGACCGGCCGCAGGGGGCTTCGGCCTGGCGACCGGACGCGGCGAGGCTGGGCGGGGTTCGCCGCCGTCGATGGTTGCGGGTTGAGACCCGTCGCCGAACACCAGCCTGACCGCCTGACCCGCCTCCAGCGCCTTGGCCGAGGTGATCCAGCCGCCGTCCGAATCCTCGACGCGGGCGAAGCCGGGCTTGGGCCGGCCGGGATCAAGCGTCGTCAGCGCCCGCGTGAGAGCCGCCAGACGGTCTGCGTCCCGCTCCAGCCGACGCGGCATGACGCCGTCCAGCCGCTCGCCCACGGCGTGAAGCCGGGCCTCACGCTGATCCAGTCGTCGGTGCAGCGGTTCGGGCGACAGGCGGGCCGAGACCTGCAACAGCCGCCGCTCGCCTCGCGCCACGCCAGCCTGCAAGGCCGCGCCCAGCCGGTCGCCGGCGCCGCGCAGCCGGTCCTGACCCCGCTCGATCCGCGTGCGCAGCAGGGCTGGGCTCAGCTTGCCGCCCGTCACCGCCAGATGCCGTTCGTGCAGGGCGACGTTGCGTTGCAGCCCCGACCCCAGACGGCTCGCGGCGTGATCCAGCCGCTGCTGCGCCAGGGCCAGCAGATCCTCCGGCCGCACCGGCAGGCCGCGCGCCACGGCCCGCAGCCGCGTGCGCCGATCCTCGATCAGCCGCCCGCCTGCCTGGACCATGCGCCGGTCCATGTCGGCGACCGCGTATCTCAGGTCCGCCAGCACCGGCGTCGCCATTTCGGCAGCACCCGTCGGCGTCGGCGCCCGGCGATCCGACACGAAGTCGATCAGGGTCGTGTCCGTCTCGTGCCCCACGGCCGAGATGATCGGAATGCGCGCCGCCGCCACCGTGCGCGCCAGGCCCTCGTCGTTGAAACACCACAGGTCCTCGACCGACCCGCCGCCGCGCGCGACGATCAGCAGGTCGGGGCGCGGGATCGGCCCGTCCGACGTCAGGGCGTCGAAGCCGCGAATGGCGTTCGACACCTGGCCGCACGCCGCCTCGCCCTGAACCACCACGGGCCAGACGATCACCCGGCAGGGCCAGCGTTCGGCGATCCGGTGCAGCACGTCGCGGATCACCGCCCCGGTCGGGCTGGTGATCACGCCGATGACGGCGGGGAAGGCGGGCAGGGCCTTCTTTCGGCCCGGTTCGAACAGGCCTTCCTCGCGCAGCCGAGCCTTCAGCCGTTCCAACTGGGCCAGAAGAGCGCCGGCGCCGGCCGCCTCCATGCTCTCGATCACGATCTGATAGGAGGACCGCGCCGGATAGGAGGTGATCTTGCCGGTGACGATGACCTCCAGCCCGGCCTCGGGCTGCACGCCCAGGCCCCGCGCCGATCCCTTCCACACCACGCCGTCGATGGCGGACTTGTCGTCCTTCAGCGTCAGATAGATGTGGCCCGAGGCGTGGCGGTTGACCTTGGAGATCTCGCCCCTCAGCCGCACATGGCCGAAACGGTCCTCCAGCGTGCGCTTCAGCGCAAAGGACAGCTCCGAGATCGACAGGGGAGGATTGTTGTCGCGCGGGGCAGGGGCCTCGGCCGGTCCCTCGAATATGTAGGAGTCGTCGCTCATCGGACCATCCTAGCCTGCGTCGATCCGCGCGGGAACGCCGCGCGCGCCTCGCCGTTCGACTTTCATGGCAGCCGACCCACCCGGAACCGATCCGTCCGACCAGAACCCGCGTGAGCGTGACCTCGAACGTCGCGCTGGAGGCGGCGGCGCCATGAGCCCGTGGCTGATCATCGGCTGCATCATTCTGCTGGGGCTGGGCGTCTATGTCGTCTCGGCCCTGCTCTAGATCGTCAGGAAACCCATGAACCGTCTTGTCTCCCTTGCTGCCGTCCTCTGCCTGACCGGCGCCGTCGCCGCCTGTTCAGATCGCGACGACGATGTCGTCCAGGCGCCGGCGCCGGGCGCCGCACCCGTCGCCCTGCCGGACCAGCAGGCCGATACGGCGGCGACAAACGCCGCCCTGGCCTTCAACATGACCCGCGACCAGCTGGAGGATGCGGACCTGTATTCGCGCGCCAACGTCGATCTGGGCGATGTCGAAACCCTGGTGTTGGACGCCTCCGGCGCCCTGACCCATCTGGTGATCGAGCTGGAAGGGCCGGGCGACATGAAGGTACGGGTGCCGGTCGCCGACGTGGCCCCGATCGACCGCAACGGCGACAAGGATCTGGTCACCGATCTGACAGCCGGCCAGCTTCAGGCCCTGCCGGCCTGGACGCCGCCAGCACGCTGATTGGGCGCTGAATGCGGCGTTAAGTCTGACGGGCGCTTGACCGGCCGGCGACGGCCGGTCATTGCCCGGTCTCATGAACATTCTTCTCGTCGGATCGGGCGGCCGCGAACACGCCCTGGCCTGGAAGATCGCCCGGTCGCCGCTCGTCACGCGCCTGGTCGCCGCGCCCGGCAACCCCGGCATCGAGAAACTGTGCGAGCTTCGCGCCATCAAGATCGACGACGCTGACGGCCTGGCCGCCCTGGCGCGCGAGATCAAGGCCGACCTGGTCGTGGTCGGACCCGAAGTGGCTCTGGCCGCCGGTCTGGCCGACCGCTTGGCTTCGGCCGGCATCCCTTGCTTCGGCCCCACGGCCAAGGCGGCGCAGCTGGAAACCTCGAAAGCCTTTTCCAAGGCCTTCCTCGAACGCCACGAAATCCCCACCGCCGGCTACGGCGTCTACGACACGGTCAAGGACGCCAAGGCCGCGCTGGACGTGTTCAAGCCGCCCTACGTGATCAAGGCCGACGGTCTGGCCGCCGGCAAGGGCGTGGCCATCAGCCCCGACCGCCCCGACGCCGAGGCCGAGATCGAACGCATGCTGGGCGGTCGTTTCGGCGCGGCCGGCGCCCGCGTCGTGATCGAAGAGTTCATGGATGGCGAGGAGGGTTCGCTGTTCGCCCTGTGCGACGGTCAGCGCGCCCTGCTGTTCGGCGGCGCCCAGGACCACAAGCGCGCCTTCGACGGCGACCTGGGCCCGAACACCGGCGGCATGGGTGCCTATTCCCCCGCCCCCGTCTTTACGCCCGACCTGGTGCAGCAGGTCGACGAACTGATCGTCCAGCCGACTATCAAGAAGATGGCCGAGGAGGGCGCGCCCTATCGCGGCGTCCTCTATGCTGGTCTGATGGCGACCGAGGACGGCCCCAAGGTGGTCGAGTTCAACGCCCGCTTCGGCGATCCGGAATGTCAGGTGCTGATGATGCGGATGGCCGGGGACATCGTCCCCTATCTGCTGGGTTGCGCGCGCGGCGACGTGTCGGGCCTGGCCTCTCCGGCCTTCAAGCCCCAAACGGTGATCTGCGTGGTCATGGCCGCCAAGGGCTATCCCGACAGCCCGCTGGAAGGGTCGATCATTCGCGGCGCCGATCAGGACTTCGGCCCTCACGTCCAGGTCTTCCACGCCGGGACGAAGCGTCGCGACGACGGGCTGCTGGCAGCCTCGGGCGGTCGCGTCCTGAACGTCTGCGCCGAGGGCGACGACATCGCCCAGGCTCGCGAACGCGCCTACGACGCCATCAAGAAGATCGACTGGCCCGGTGGCTTCAACCGCTCCGACATCGGCTGGCGCGCGCTGGAGCGGGGCTGACCGTATCGGCGGGGTGTGGTAGGGTTGAACCATGGCTGATCCTGCAATCGATCACGACGACGAAGATCTTTTCTCGACGCCTGACGACGCGGCGGACGAGGCGGCGACCTTGCGGGGGCTGGCGGACGCGGCGGCGGGACGAGTCGTGGACAACGAAACCGTCATGCGTTGGGTCGAGTCGTGGTCGACGGCCAATCCGCTGCCCCGGCCGAAATGCGGCTAGTTGTCTGGACGGATCAGGCGCTGGGCGATCTTGAGGACATCAGCCTCTACATCGCCGACTTCAACCCAGCCGCCGCAGCGCGTTTCTTCATTCGATTGAAGGCCGCTGCCGAAAGCCTGGCGCATTTTGCAGACAGAGGGCGGCCCGCCATCCATGGAACGCGCGAGCTGACCCTCGTGAAGCCTTACCTGATCCGCTACGCGATCCTGCCGGATCGGGTGGAGGTCGTCACCATCCGTCACTCCGCCAGACGGCCCGAACGCTAAGCCCTACGCCGCTGCGAACAGCAGCCGGCCTTCGCCCATGCGTTCGCGCAAGGCAGGCAGGTCGGTGTGGGCGACGGAGAAGCATCCGTAGCTGCGGCCCAGCTTGCCTTCGCGCGCCAAGAAGTCCGGATCGGCGTAGTCGGCGCCGTGGATGATGATGGCCCGCTCGCGCGCTTTGTCGTTCGAGTATTCCAATCCGTCCAGCAGGACGTTCGGTCCCTGCTGTGCGCCCCAGTTGGCGCCGGCGGTGGCGTAGGCGCCGACCGAGGACATGTTCGAATCCGGCGTGTTCGAGAACCGCTGGGCGAAGCCAGTGTGGGCGGGGTCGGACCCGCGACCGTGGCAGGTGCGCAGGACCTTGACCTCGCCGGCGACCAGATCGACTTCGTACAGGCGTTCCTCGCCCGAGAACTTCTGGAAATCGACCAGATACATCCGGTCGCGCAGCGGCAGGTGGCGGTGATGGGTGTCCAGCGCGGTCATGGCACGCTCCATCAGCTCCTTGCGAACGTGACCACGGGGATCCAGCGGCGGAGGCGTCAGGGCGGAGGTCTGGACCGTGGGCAATCCGACCTGCGGCATCGCGATCGGGGCTCCGGTCTGAGCCGTGGTCAGCGGCGCCTTGGCGCTTGCGCTGGCGCATCCCGCCAGCATGGCCGATCCACCCAGAATTAGCCCTCGTCTCGATAGCCGCATGCGACGCCCTCGTTGCGGTTGGTCTTGAGGCGTGTTTGTTTCAGTTGGTTACGGCCGAGGCAACCTGAGCCTTGTGGGGCCATTTTGCGGCCAACGTGTCGCGGGGAGAGATCGATGAAGCGTTTCGGAATCGCGCTGGTCGCGCTGATGGCGTCGGCCGTGGGCGCTGAGGCCCAGCAAAGCCCCACGGGTGTTGGGGTTTCGTCCGAACCCACGACAACGTTCGTCGAAGCCGGAAGGTTGCTGGCCGATCCGTCGAACGGCGTTGTGCAGCGCGATAAAACTCTCGTGATCAGAGGGAACCAGGTCGTCGAAGTGCGCGACGGCTTCGTCGGCGACCCTTCTCAAGGCAAGGTGGTGAACCTTCGGGAGGCCTTCGTCCTGCCCGGACTGATCGACAGCCACGTCCATCTGACCGGCCAGCAGAACCCGAATTCTCGGCTGGAAGAGGTGACGTTGTCCGACGCGGACCAGGCCATGGTCGGCGCCCGCTACGCCCGCCGCACCCTGATGGCCGGTTTCACGACGGTGGCCGACCTGGGCGCCTCGAACGAAGCGATCTTCGCGCTGAGGAATGCGGTCAAGACCGGCGACGTGCCGGGGCCGCGCATCATCGCGTCGGGATCGTCAGTTTCGATCCACGGCGGTCATGGCGACGTCAACGGCTATCGCGACGACGTCATGCACCTGCTGTCGTCCGAGAGCATCTGCTCGGGGGCAGAGGACTGCATGCGCGCCGTCCGCACCCAGGTCCGTGCCGGCGCCGACATCATCAAGATCACGGCCACGGGAGGGGTCCTGTCCAACACTGCGGCCGGGCTGGGCCAGCAGTTCAGCGACCCCGAACTGACTGCCATCGTCGACAGCGCCCACCGCATGGGGCGTCAGGTCACGGCCCATGCTCACGGCGTCGACGGCATCAACGCCTTCTTGCGGGCGGGCGGCGATTCCATCGAACACGGCACCTATCTGGACGACCAGTCGATCCGCCTGTTCAAGTCGAACGGCGCCTGGCTGATCCCGACCCTGCTGGCCGGCGATTTCGTGGCCCGCATCGCGTCTGGCCCGGACAACTTCTTCACACCCGCCCAGACGGCCAAGGCGCTGGAGGCCGGGCCAAAGATGCTGGACATGGCGCGGCGCGCCCATGAGGGCGGGGTGAAGATCGCCTTCGGCACCGACAGCGGCGTCTCGGCCCACGGCGACAATGCGCAAGAGTTCGCGCTTCTGGTCCGCGCCGGCCTGAGCCCGCTGGAGGCCATTCAGGCCGCCACCGTCGGCGCCGCTGAACACCTGCGGATTTCCAACGAAGCGGGCAAGATCGCGCCGGGCATGCCCGCCGATATCGTCGCCGTGTCGGGCGATCCGCTGTCGGACGTGACCGAGCTGGAGCGGATGAGGTTCGTGATGAAGTCCGGCGTGGTCTATCGCGCCGACTGAATCCGCTTCGTCAGGAAGGCGGCGAAGGCCGCCTCGTCCTCGAACCGGGCGACGACCGGCCAGGCCGTGACATGCGCGCGCTGGTCGGGCGTCAGCCGGACCCAGTCCTTTTCGGTGGTCACCAGGCCGGCGTCGAACACCGCCGCCCGATCCTTCAGGAACGCCATGGTCTCGGCGCTATAGGCCGCATGGTCGGGGAAGGGGACGAAGTCCGCCAGGTCGCAGCCCGCCGCCTTCAGCGACCGCTCGACCTTCCACGGTTTTGCGATGCCGGCGAACCCGACCTGAGGCCCCGGCGGCGGCGGCCCCTCGGGCGTCAGGCGCGCGACGAAGACGGGCAGGGCGCCGAACACCGCCAGCAGTTCGGGATCGGTGTCTTCCACATCGGTCGGCAGCATCACCACCACGGCGTCGGCCCGCGCCAGCCCGGCCTTCAGGGGCTCGCGCATCGGGCCGGAGGGAAAGACTGACCCATCCCCGAACGGCCATTCGTCGCCGCGCGTCTCGCCATCCACGACGATCAGGCTGACGGTCTTCTTCAACGCCGGGTTCTGATGGCCGTCGTCCAGCACCAGGGCCTGCGCCCCGCCCGCGACCGCAGACCTGGCGCCCGCCACGCGATCCCGCGCGATCCAGGTCGGTGACCCCTGCGCCAGCATCAGCGGCTCGTCCCCGACATCCTCGGCCGTATGGACCTGGGGATCGACCCGCACGGGGCCTTCCAGCCGACCGCCATAGCCGCGTGACAGGCCTTGCGCCTCGAGCCCCGCCGCCCGCAGCAGTCGCAGCGTCTCGCGCGCGACCGGCGTTTTGCCTGATCCGCCCACCGTCAGATTGCCGACCGAGATCACCGCACAGCCGGGATCGACCGGCTCGGCCCGCGCGATCCGACGCGCGGTCACGGCGGCCCAGATCCAGCCCAGCGGCTTCAGCACGGTGCGCGTCACCTGCGCATGGTTGCTGTCGCGGACATACCACCAGCGCGGCGTGTTCAGCTTCATCGCCGGGCCTGCCTCTGCGGCATCAACGGCGCCAGCAGCGACCACAACCGCTCCAGCCCGCCCCCGGCCTCGACCGCGGCGCGGCGTCCGCGCTCGCCCATGGCCTTGGCCGCGTCCAGGTCCGCCAGCAGCGGCTCGATCACGCCCGGCAGATCCCACGGCGCCTGAACCAGAACCAGCCCGCCCGCCTCTGCGAGCGCGGAGGTCACCGGCGCCCAGTTGGAGGCATCCGGCCCCGTGATCGTCGGCTTGCCCAGTCGCGCCGGTTCCAGCGGATTGTGCCCCCCGACCGGCGGCAGGCCCAGGGCAGGGGCGAACGACCCGCCCATCACCACCATGTCCGCCAGCCGCAGGAACAGGCCCATCTCGTTCAGCGTATCGGCCAGATAGATGTCGGTGTCCGGCCCGATCACCTCGCCGCGCGAGCGCATGGCGAAGGCGTATCCCTCGCGCTGCAGGGCCTGGGCGATGTGCGGCCCCCGCTCGGGGTGGCGCGGCGCCAGGATCAGGCAGACGCGGTCGCCCAGTCTGTCCAGCGCCCGCACGATGGCGACTTCCTCGCTCTCATGGGTGCTGGCTGCGACGATCACCGGCCGGTCGCCGATGGCGGCGGACAGGCGGCTGAAGGCCGCCGGATCGTGGGGCAGGGGATCGCCCGACAGCTTCAGGTTCACCAAGCCGTCGATCCGCGCCCCCATGCTCTCCAGCCGCTGGGCCGAGACCGCATCCTGGGGCAGAATCAGGTCGAAGGCGCCGGTCAGCGCCCGCGCCGAGGCCGGAAACCGCGCCCAGCCTTCGACCGTCTTTTCGGTGATCCGCGCGCTGACCAGGGCCAGTTTCACGCCGCGCCGATGCGCCTCCAGCAGCAGGTTGGGCCAGATTTCGCTCTCGACGAATACCGCAAGGCCCGGCCGCCAGTGATCCAAAAACCGCTCGACCACGCCCGGCGCATCGACCGGCGCATACTGATGGATCACGCCTTTGGGCAGTCGCTGAGCCAGGATCTGAGCCGAAGTCACGGTGCTGGACGTCACCAGCACGGTCAGGTCCGGCCGCGCCTTCACGAGCCGCTCGACTACTGGCAGCAGCGACAGGCTCTCGCCGACGCTGACGCCGTGCAGCCAGACCAGATCGCCCGCGGGTCGCTCGGTTCGGGTGAAGCCCATCCGCTCGTCCACGCGCACGGGGTCTTCCTTGCCCCGACGCGCGCGCGCATCCAGCAGGCGCGGCGCCAGCGGCTCCAGCGCGCGGGTCGCCAGCCGATAGGCGATCAACGGCAGGGGCGTCACGGTTGCATCCTCAAGGTTTCAGGCCCGTGATCGCATCGGCCCGCGCCTCGACGGCGTTCAGCCGCGCGGTCCAGTCGGCGACGACCTCGGCCATGTCGGCGTCGGAGGGGAAGTCGGCGCGGTCCCAGACGATGGCCCCCTTGCCGAACGGCAGGGGCAGCACGGCGCGGTCCCAGCTCTTCAACCGGATCGCCGGATTGCACGACATGCCGATGAACAGCGCCGGCGCCTTGGACAGTTTCGCCATCAGCGGCAGGCCCTCGGCCATGACGTTCACGGGGCCGCGCGGTCCGTCGGGCGTGATCGCCAGGGCGCCGACCTTCAGCTGTTTCAGTCCGTCGCGCAGGGCCTGAGATCCGCCCTTGGCTGCGGCGGCCTTGTCCTTGTTGGCGGACGATCCGCGCACAGCGGGGAAACCCTGACGCGCTACGGCCTTGGCGATGAACTCGCCGTCTGCGGACAGTGAGATCAGGGCCTTGGCCGGTTGCGCCCGACCCAGGGGCCAGCACGCGGGCGCCAGACCGATGCGCGAATGCCAAAAGACGCACAGAACGCCGCCCCCCTGGTCCCACACCTTTTCCGCGACCGGCTGGTTCTCGTGGGTCCAGCGGATGGTCCTGATGCAGAACCGCATCCACTGCGCCAGTGTCCAGGCCAAGGCGGACTGGACGACGGGATTGCGAAACGGCCTCACGCGACGGTCTCGACCGTGGACGGGGCGCCGTCCAGCGACTGCTGGCGGGCCAGGCGGGAATAGAGGCCGCCCCGGGCGACCAGGGCGTCGTGCGAGCCTTCCTCGACCACGCGGCCGGCCTCGATCACATAGATGCGGTCGGCGTTGCGAACGGTCGAAAGTCGGTGGGCGATCATCAGGGTGGCGCGGCCTTCCATCAGCCGTTCCAGCGCCGCCTGGACCAAGGCCTCGCTCTCGGTGTCCAGGGCGCTGGTCGCCTCATCCAGCAACAGGATGGGCGCGTCCTTGACGAAGGCGCGGGCGATGGCGATCCGCTGGCGTTGCCCCCCCGAAAGGCGCAGGCCCGCCTCGCCGGCGCGGGTGTCATACCCCTCGGGCAGGGCGGTGATGAAGTCGTGGGCGGCGGCCGAACGGGCGGCCTCCTCGATCTGGGCTTGCGTGGCACCCGGCCGGCCATAGGCGATGTTGGCGGCGATAGTGTCGTCGAACAGGAAGGGCTCCTGCGTCACCAGGGCGATATGGTCGCGCAGGTCGTGGATACGCAGCGACCGCACGTCGGCGCCGTTGATCGTCACCGCCCCGCCCGTCACGTCGTAGAAGCGCGGCAACAGGCTCAGGATCGTGCTCTTGCCGCCGCCCGACGGCCCGACCAGGGCCACCGTCTCGCCCGGCGCAACCCGCAACGATACGGCGTCCAGCGTCGGCGCCCCGCCGGGGGCGTAGGCGAACGACACCTGGTCCAGCACCACCTCGACCGGACCGGGCGCCAGAGGCGCGGCATCCGGGGCCTCGCGAATCTCGGCCTCGATGTCCAGGGCGCCGAACAGGCGACGCGCGGCGGTGAAGCCCTCGCTCATCACCGTCGCCAGATTGGTCACCTGGCGCAGGGCCTGACCGGCGGCCAGCAGCATGCCGATGAAGGCGGCGAACCCGCCCACCGTCATCTCGCCCGACTGCGCCCGCCATCCGGCATAGGCCATGACGGCGGCGACGACGATATAGGCGACCAGATCGCTGGACGGGCCTGCGAAGGCGCGGGCGTTGGCGCCCTTGATGACGTGACGCTGGCGACGCGCCACCACCTCGGCGACGCGGTCCTGTTCGGCCGCCTCGCGGTTCTCGATCTTGATCAGCCGAACCCCGTCCAGGTTTTCCATCAGGGCGGTGGACAGGTTCTCGGTCTCGGCCATCGCGCCCTGCGCGGCCTTACGGGTCTTGCGACCGAACCGGCGCAGCACCAGCGCCACCAGCGGCACGCCCAGCAGCACGACCATGGTCAACTGCCAGTCGATGAACCCCATGTAGATCAGCACCGCGATCAGGGTCAGCAGGTTCTGGGTGTAGTTGACGACGCCCGAGGTGAAGGCCTCGCGCACCATATTGGCGTCGAACAGAACGGACGAGACGAAGCCGCCCGAATGCTGGCTGCGCAACCGCGCCAGGTCGGCGCGGATCATGGCCCCGAACAGACGGATCTGGATGTCACCGACGATGGTGTGGCCCAGCCGGTTGACCAGGGCCGCCTGACCCAGCGCCGCCAGGGTGCGCGCCACAGCCACCGCCAGAATGGCGACCGGGATCCAGATCACCGCCTTGTCGGCCGGGAAGCTGAAGACGCCGAATAGGCTGATGGGCTCCGTCCCGCCCAGGAACAGCCCGTTGATCGCGGGCTCCAGCAGCTTCAGCAAGGCCGCCGTCAGAAGGCCCGTCATCGCCGCGCACAGGACCGACAGGATCAGCGATCCCTTGTGCCGGGACAGATAGTCGCGCCAGATCCGCGCCAGCAGGGCGCGCAGGGGCATGGTGTCTGAGGCGGCGACGGTCATCGCCTCTCGGTCGTCCGAGCCGCCGTTCAAGTCAAGGCTTGTCCGGCGACGGTTCCAGCGTGCGGCCCTGTTCGTCGGCGCGGATCAGGGTTTCGCCCGGTGCATCCTCGATCCTGACGGCCGGGGCGACGGTCGGGTTCGCGGCATAGCGACGCCCGTCGAACGGCACGGCGGCCTCATACCCCTGGGTGATGCCGCCCCCGGCGACATAGACGCCCAGATCGCGACGGCCGTGGGTCTGCTGTTCCAGCAGGCGGATGGGCGCACGGGCGACGCTGATTTCGCCGACCGAGCGATAGGTCTCGCCGGCTCGGTCCAGCACCAGCAGTCGGCACCCGCCCGACCCGCACCAGTTCGGACCCGTCAGATAGACCAGGGTCGTGCCGCCGTCGGGGGTGATCGCGGCCGTATATCGGGTGGTGTCCAGCGCCTCCTTCGCCCGTTCGCGCAGATAGGCGATCAGGGCCTTATCCTCGGGCGGCGGCGTCTGGGCGACGGCCGCGCCCGCCCAAAGGCTGGCCACGACGGCGGCGGTTGCGGCGAGAGTTTTCATAAGGGGCCTCCTGTTCTCGACGAACATTCCAACGCATCAGGATCGAGATCGGATGACGCGGCGGCGTCGGATCGCTATCTGGCGGGCATGGCGCGCTTCGACCTCTCGACCGCGATGGGCCGTTTCCGGGCGCATTGGCATTATTTCTGGGCCGACCACGCGTTTCTGCGCGTGGCGTTTTCCAACGCCCACTGGCTGGGGCCGGACCTGGTGCGCACCAACCAGCCGTCGCCTCGCCAGCTGGCCTATTGGAAGAAGAAGGGCGTCAAGACCGTCATCAACCTGCGCGGCGAACGCGACGAAGGCTATTACTGGCTGGAGCGCGAGGCCTGCGAACGGCTGGGCCTGACCCTGATCGACGCCCCGCTCGATTCGCGCGATCCGCCCGAAACGGTGCGCATCCACCGCGCCCGCGAGTTGTTCAAGACAATCCAGTATCCGGTGCTGATCCACTGCAAGTCCGGGGCGGACCGGGCCGGGATGATGGCGGTCTTCTATCGCCACTTCCATCTGGGCGAACCGATCTCGGTGGCCATGAAACAGCTATCCAAGAAATACCTGCACTCGCGCGAGGGGCTGACCGGCGTGCTCGACTACACGCTGGAGAAATACGTCGCCGAGATCGCGCCTCGGGGGATCAGCTTCATCGACTGGGTCGACAGCCCCGACTACGACCCCAAGGCCATCCGTGCCGAGTTCAAGGCCGGCTGGTGGGGCACGCTGCTGACCGACAAGCTGCTGCGGCGGGAGTAGGGGAGCGCACCACCTATCACTTCGTCATCCTCGCCCTTGTGGCGAGGATCCAGACTCCCCGGTGACAGCCGGTTCGCTGGACGCATCCGCGTCATCGACAGAGGATCACGCCAAAGGCCTGTGTTTCTGGATCCTCGCCACAAGGGCGAGGATGACGGAAGAAGGGGGCTAGGTGCCTCAGCCCCAGGGACCAGCCTTCGGCTCTTCGCCGCCTTCGCCGTTCGCGCGCGCTTCGGCCGCCAGTTCGGCGTCGCGCCGGGCCTTGCGCTCGGCTTCCCACCTCTTGAACCAGCGAGCGTAGTTGATGTGCCCGCGCAGCGAGAAGCTGAACAGCGCCAGCACCGCCAGCAGGCTGACCAGTTGAAAGATCTGTTGCGGTTCCAGGGTCATGATCGTCCTCGCATACAGACTAAACGTCGGATCGGGGCGCCGGTTCGGCTCCCCGATGTCGCAGGATCAGGCCACGTCGCCGCGCGGGTCGATCAGCTTGTGGGCGTGCAGGATGAAATAGCGCATGTGGGCGTTGTCCACGGTCGCCTGGGCGCGGGCCTTCCAGGCTTTCTTGGCCTCGTCATAGCTGCCGAAGGCGCCGACGAATTCGACCTGCGACAGGTCGCGGAAGGTCGGCTCGCCCAGGTGACGAAGCTCGCCGCCGATGACGATGTGCAGAAGTTGCGGCGGGACGGCGTTCTGATCGGTCATCGGAAATCCTGAAGGCTGGGCCCGAAGGCAGGGGAGGAGGTTTGCGCGCGGCATAGGCCGAGAACGCCCAAGGATCAATGTGGGACGGGGCTTTTCCGCCCCCGGCTTAGGTCGATAAAGGCACGTTTTTACAGCGCCGCACGATCATCGGCTGGATAATCGGGGCGGCGCAGACCAGGCTGGCCTGGCGCGGATCGGGTCGGTTGAACGCCCACGGCCCCCCATGGTGATCGCTGACCTTGGCGCCCGCCTCCTGGGCGATCAGCCAGCCGGCGGCGACGTCCCAGTCCCATTTCGGCGTCAGGGCCAGGGCGGCGTCGAAGGCGCCGGCGGCGACCAGCGCCATCCGATAGGCCAGGGCGTTGCGCTTCTCGAACCGCATCGGCGGCCACGGCTCGTCGTCGAAATAGGGCGCTTCGATCAGTCGCGCATCGCCCAGGATGGAGGCGTCATCCAGCGTATCCACGTCCGAGGCATGGATCACCCGGCCGTTGCGCCGGGCCCCGCCGCCGCGCACAGCCACATAGGTCTCGTCCACCTCGGGCGCATGGATGACGGCGGCGACGACTTCGCCGTCCTCGACCACGGCGATGGGCACGCACCACCACGGCGTCCGCTTCATATAGGCGACGGTCCCGTCGATGGGGTCGACGATGAAGATACGCCGCTTCGACAGCCGTTCGGGGGAGTCCGCCGTCTCCTCCGACAGCCAGCCATAGTCGGGCCGCGCCGAGAGCAGCCGGTCCTTCAGCATGGCGTCCACCTTCAGGTCGCCGCTGGTGACGGGCGAGCCGCCGACCTTGGACTCGATCTTCAACCCGGCCTCGCGTTCGGCGATAGCCAGGGCTCCGGCGTCGACGGCCGCCTGGCGGATCAGTTCGAGATCGGCCCCCCAATCCTGTGTAAAGTGATCGATCATTTGCCCGCGATGGCCACCGCGTCGAACATCAGGCTGGGCACGTTGAACCCGCCCCGGAACTCCAGGTCCGATCCGCGTTGGATGCGCAGATACAGGTCGGTCAGCTTGCCGGCCACCGTGACCTCGTTGACCGGATAGGCGATCACGCCGTTCTCGAACCAGAAGCCCGACACCCCGGCGGACCAGTCGCCGGTGTTGCCGTTCAGCGACGGTCCGAACATCGAGGTCACCAGCAGGCCGGTCCCCGCATCGACCATCAGCCCCGCCAGATTCCGCTCGCCCGGCTCCATATGCAGATTGTGGGTCGAGACGCCGGACGGTCCCGCCAGACCGCGCGATGCATGGCCGGTGGATTGCAGCCCCAGTTGCCGCGCGGCGGCGCTGTTCAACAGCCAGGTGGTCAGGACGCCGTCGTCGAACAGGGCGCGCTTCTCGACCGCCACCCCTTCGTCGTCGAACGGGGTGGAGCCCATGCCGCGTGGACGGAACGGATCGTCGATCAGGGTCACCCCCTCGGCGAACACCCGCTGGCCCATCCTGTCCTTCAGGAAGGAGGTGCCGCGCGCGATCGACGGGCCGGAAATGGCGCCGATGGCCGGAGACACGATCTGGCTCGACATGCGGTTGTCGAAGATGACGGGGGCGGTGGTCGAGGCGATCTTGCGCGCGCCGGTTCGGGCGACCGCGCGCTCGCCGGCCGTGCGTCCGATCAATTCGGCGCCGGGCAGGTCGGACAGGTGGCGCATCGAACGGCTCTCGCCGCCGCGCTCCATCGCCCCGTCCTTTTCCGCGATGACGCCGACGCCCAGCGAGAAGGCCGAACCCTCATAGGCGCCGTCGAACCCGTGCGAGGTCACCAGCCGCCAACGGCTGGACGACCAGGAGGCATGGCCGCCTTCCGAGCGCGCCACGCCTGTCACCGCCAGAGCCGCGGCTTCCGCCTCGGCCGAAACCTGTTCCAGAACCTCGGCGCTGCGCTCGGTGGGGTCGAACAGGTCCAGATCGACGAACGGCCCGCGCGCCAACCGATCCTCAGGCGCGAAACCGGCATGGGGGTCTTCCGGCGCCAAGCGGGCCATGGCCACAGCCCGCTCGACCAGCCGCGCCTGTGTCGCGGGCGAAAGATCGGAGGCCGAAACCGACGCCTGGCGCTGGCCCACGAAGACCCGCAGGCCCAGGTCGCGCGATTCCTCGCGTTCGACGTCTTCCAGCTTTCCGTTGCGCACCCCGACCGACAGGGAGCGGCGATCGGCGCTGACCGCCTCGGCGGCGTCGGCGCCGGCCCTCAGGGCCGCCTTGACGATGTCGTTGAGAAGATCGGTGGAAACGGGCGCAGCCAGGGTTTCAGTCATGCCCCGATATGGCGGACGGCTTGCTGCACCGCAACCGCGTCAGACAACGGCGAAGGCGATCAGGCCCACGGCCGCGCTCAGCAGCGCCACCCAGGTCAGCAACATGCCGATCACCCGTCCCAGCGACGGCCCGGTCTGGAACAGCAGGCCCAGGGCGTGAACGACCCGTCCGACCAGCAGGGTCGCACCCACCCCGTGCACCATCCAGGCCGGCGCCCCCACGGCGGCCAGCAGCAGCATGGCGATCATGCCCGGCGTCGCATATTCCACCAGATTGCCGAACGCCCGGCTGGCGGCCATCAGGTCCGGGTTCCCGCCGTCTCCGAACGACACCATGTGCTTGCGCCGTCCGCTGACCACGATGCCCGACAGCACCAGCATCATCAGGATCAGCAGGCCGCTCCACAGGGCGGCGGCTTGGACGGCGTACATCAGCGGTGTGGTCATCGATCAGTCCTCGCGCCCGACGGGGTAGAGCAGATAGTGGTCGTCATAGAAGGGCGTGCGTTCGTAGAACCAGGCCAGACGCGCCTGGGGATCGGCCGCGAATGCTGCATCCCCCGCGACTTTCGCTTCGAACTCGGCCTTCAGCGCAGGGTCCGCCGCCATCATCTTGTCCGCCAGCGGCGCGATGGCGTAGGCCTCGATATATTCGACGCGGCTCATGACCTCGGGGAACATGCCCCAGGCGAAGAAGCTCTCGCTGGACTGCGGCTCCAGCAGCAGCACGACGATGTCGCCCAGCGGCTGATCCGTCGGCACCCGCACCGAGCCGGTCGGGAAGGTCCAGTCGCGTTTCTCCACCTCGACCGTCTTGACCGAAGCCTGGACGTGGCCCTCGTTGGCGCGCGTCGCCAGCTTGGGCTCGACCAGACGCAGCATCGACAGATTGACCGTCCGCGGCGCTTCGACCGTCTCCATCGCGATCCCGTGCGTCTTCAGCCGCTCGATGATGTCGGTGCGATAGCCCGGCACCCAATAGGCGGTCGGTCGCGTCAGGGTCAGCGTCGGTTTGGACCCATAGAAGGGCATCTGCCACAGCTCGGGATCGGGCCGGCCCAGCCAGCGGATTTCCTGACGGCCCGAGGCCGCGCTGTCGTACATCTCGTACAGGATGCCCTTGAACGGACGGGTGGACGACGGCGTCTCGTCGGCCTCGAAGTTGGCCAGGATCTGCGCCGGGCGCAGGGCCTTGTCCTGCTCGGTCGCGGCCCTCAGACCCGCGCCCTGATCGGCCAGCAGCCGCATCGCCTCCTCGATGAAGACATAGGTGCCCAGCACCCGCTGTTCATGGGGCTTCAGGCTGTGGTTCTCGATCAATATGGTCGGCACATGGGCCGCCGAGCCCCAGCCGTTCGAGAACCGCTCGCCTAGGCCGCCGTCCGACAGACCCTTTCTGGGCTCGTCGTCATCCATGCCGAACACCAGCTCGCCGGGGATGTGGCCCTCGCGTTCCAGCGCCGCATTCATCGCCGGTTTGAAGATCGAATCGAGCCAGGCCGAGCCGTTCGGCGAACGACTGAACGACCCGTCCTCGCCGTTGAAGCCGTAGGTGACGTCGTACTGGTAATCCATACCGTCGGTGACGTGGACGTCCACATACAGGTCCGGCCGGTATTTCAGGATCAGGCCGCGCACCGCCCGCATCTCGGGCTGATCCAGCTTCAGATAGTCGCGGTTCAGGTTCTGGTTGGTCGCCGTATTGCGCCAGCCCTGGATGCGCGGCCCACGCTGGTTGGGGCGGGAATAGGCGCTGGCCCGCTCGTGTCCGTCCACGCTCAGGATCGGGATCAGAATCAGATTGACCCGGTCGAGCAGGGCGTCCTTGCCGTAGAAGGCGATGTCGCGCAGCACCATCATGCCCGCGTCCTTGCCGTCGATCTCACCGGGGTGGATGCCGGCCTGGATCATCAGGACGGGCTTGGCCGGATCGAAGGCGGCCCCGTCCTTGGACGCGATCACCGCATAGATCGGCCGCCCCTCGGGCGAGACGCCGAACTGTTCAATGCGGATCAGGTCGCTGGCTTGATCCAGACGGTCGAACCAGGCGCGGGTGTCGGCATAGTTGGGGCTGAAATCATGGCCCGGATCGGCCTCGAACGCCGTGACCCATGGATCGCTCGCGTCGCGCAACAGAGCTCTGGACGCGCCGTCCCAGGCCGGAGCGGGCGGCAGGAAGGCCTGGTCCCACGGAACGGTGTTGGGGATCGTCTGGGACATGGCGGGGCTCACGCTACAGGCAAGGGCGGCTAGGAAGGCCGAAACCAGAAGAGGGGACTGCATGGCCTTTCGTGAGCCGATTGCCTCGGCCTGACAAGCGGTCACCCGCCGCCGCCCAGCGCGGGCGCCCACCCGCCGGCCTTGAGCAGCAACGCCGCCGAGTTCCCCATCTGCCAAAGACTGTAGAGCAGCACGACGATCAGGGCCCCAACGGCGACCTTGCGCCATGGCGCGAACGCGGCCGTCGCCGTGCCGATCACGAAGATGGAGACGCCCACCCACAGGCGCACTGAACTGGCGACTTGGGCAAAGCCGGGATTGAGCTGGGCCAGGATGATCACGATCACGGCGACGATCAGATTGGCGGCTAGGACACAGCTGAACACCAGCCGTCGATGGGCCCAGAAATGGTCATCCAGGTCGATCCGCTCGTCGCCGCCCTCGGCCGAGACGCGCGGGAAGGTCACGCTGGCGGCGACGTAGAAGGTCGCGGCGATGGCCAGCGAGACGATCAGCACGAAGGTGTTGAACGGCGCCCCTCGAAAAATGACCCAGGCCTGGTTCCAGAAGGTGGCGATATCGATGGCCACGAACAGGGCCAGCAGCGGCGTCAGCCAGCCGAACCGAATCCGCTGCTTCTCATGCAGCACCCGCGCAAACCCGCCCACCAGTTCGGCGACCGACAGACCCAGCAACAGGCCATAAAAGCTGAAGAAGAATTCGAACGCGCTCACAGCCATCCCCCAATGTCAGGGGAGGAAGCTAGACCGTTCGGGGAAGCGCCGCCAGTCCGCCGCCTCCGTCACTGGCAAGCGACGGAGGCGGCGATCTCGTCAGGCAGGCATTTCGACGTCGCCCATCCGGTCGATGGCGCGATTGTAGTCGTCCACGATGCTTTCGCGCTCATAGTCGCTCTTGCTCTGCTTGTAGTCGCGCCACGAGCCGATCATCGAGTCGACGTAGCCGGCGATGGAGCCGAACTCCGACTTGTTCTCGTTGTCTGCGGGCAGGGCGGCTTCGGCTTCGCGCAGCTTTGCGGCTGCAGCCACGAACTCGGGCAGCAGGCGATCGGCTTCGTCCGCCTTGTCCTCGATGACGGCGGTGGTGAAGTGATCGGCCTTCTGCATGGCGTCGATCAGGCTGGCCTCGGCGGTGTGGCCGCTCTTGGTCAAGGCCTCGATCTTGGCCGCATTGCTGGCGCGCTGGTATTCGCTCAGAGCGGCATCCAGTTCGCCGATCCCGGCGATCGCGCCTTGATAGGCGGTCATCAGGGCGGTGTGGGCCGCCTTGCCCTTGGCCAGGCCGTCTTCGCGATAGGCGCGGGATTCATAATAGGGATCCAGCGTCTTCCACTGCGCCAGCAGGGCTTCCAGTTGCGGCAGCAGCTTGTCCACCGCGGCGTCGGTGCGTCGGCTCTGAGTTCCGCCCGCGAACGCCTTGCCTTCCTTCAGCTTCTCGATCGCCGTTTCCAGCGTGGTGATGTTTTCGGGGAAGGAGATCGAACTGGTCGCGCTGGCGTTCGGGATATCCAGCTTCTGATAGTTTTCGAAGTTGTTGGGCACGCCCCAGCTGTCATCGATCAGCTTGTTGAAGCCTTCGGTATAGAGACCCTGCTTCTGCTGCGTCAGCTCGCTGCCCGCAGCGGCGCTCACCGATTGAGATCCATCGGCGCCGCCGTTGGCGTCGCCCTGTCCGCAGGCCGCAAGGCCCATCGTCATCGCGCAGACCAAGGCCATGGCGCTTACAGCTGTCCGAGACTTCATGTGATTTTCCCTTCCTGGACCGGCCAAGGTTCAGCTTGGCCGGCGTTGGACAAGGAGAACGTCACGGCCAAGGTTGGGTTCGCAGAAAACCGCCGATTAACTGCGAATAAATCGCAAGTGACTGACTGGTCACGGTTTTCAGCCTGCTAAAAATTTGCCCCAAGATTGCCGGAGCCAATCAAGCTTGACCGCATTGTTTTCGCATCGCCGTCAGCTTCGGACCCCGCCATGCACCAGATCATCGCCCTCGCTGTGACCCTTGTCGTCGCCCTTCTGCTCAATGGCGTAGTCGCCGCCCAAATGGTCTCGGTCGGCTATTGGGGCGGGGCGCTCGGGTCGCTTCTCGTCGGTCCGTTGATCGTCTTCTACGCGGTCCACACCCTCGTCTATTTCGTCGTGCGGCTAATCCGGGGCAAGGACCGGATGCGGTCCTACACCCGGTCGCGGCTCAACTATGTCGGCGCCGTCGTGGCGATCCTGGGCGTCGTAGGCGCGGCCGCTGGTCCCGCCTGATCTATTTCCAGATCGGGGCGCTGTCGCCGGGCAGGCCAAGCCGGTCCCACATGTCTGAAACCCGTTCGATCACCGCCTCGTCCATGCGAATTTCCTCGCCCCATTCGCGCTTGGTCTCGGGCGGCCATTTGTCGGTGGCGTCCAAGCCGATCTTTGAGCCCAGGCCGCTCTCGGGGCTGGCGAAGTCCAGATAGTCGATAGGGGTGGATTCGATCACGGTGATGTCGCGCGCAGGGTCCATCTTGGTCGAGATGGCCCACATGACGTCCTTCCAGTCGCGGGCGTCGATGTCGTGGTCCACCACGATGACCCACTTGGTGTACATGAACTGGCGCAGATAGCTCCAGACGCCCAGCATCACCCGCTTGGCGTGGCCCGGATAGGCCTTCTTCATCGACACCACGGCGATCCGATAGCTGCACCCCTCGGGCGGCAGCCAGAAGTCGACGATCTCCGGGAACTGCTGGCGCAGCAGGGGAATGAAGACCTCGTTCAGCGCCTCGCCCAATACCGACGGCTCGTCCGGCGGCCGGCCCGTGAAGGTGGTCAGATAGATCGGGTCCTTGCGCATGGTGATGGCGCTGACCTGAAACACCGGGAATTTCTCGACCGAGTTGTAATATCCGGTGTGGTCGCCGTAGGGGCCCTCGTCCTCGAACTCGTTCAGCAGGACATGGCCCTCCAGCACGATCTCGGCCTGGGCCGGCACCATCAGCGGCACGGTCTTGCACGGGACCAGCTCGGCCTTGGCGCCTCGCATCAGGCCGGCGAACTGATATTCCGACAGGGTGTCCGGCACCGGCGTCACCGCCGCCAGGATCGTGCCCGGATCGGCCCCCAGCACCACGGCGCAGGGCAGGGGCTCAGTGGGCCGGGCCTTCTTGTGCCGGGCATAGTGTTGCGCCCCGCCCCGGTGCGCCAGCCAGCGCATGATGGCCTTGTCCTTGCCCAGCACCTGCATCCGATAGATGCCCAGGTTGAAGTCGTCCTCTCGGTCCTCGCTCGGTCCCTTGGTCACGACCAGGCCCCAAGTGATCAGGGGCGCGGGCTCGCCGGGCCAGCAAGACTGGACAGGCAGGGCGGTCAGGTCGATCTGGTCGCCCTTCAGCACCACCTCTTGCACGGGCGCCTTCTTCACCATCTTGGGCCGCATCGACATGACGGTCTGCATCAGCGGCAGCATTTCCATCGCGTCCCCCAGGCCGCGCGGCGGTGTCGGATTGCGTAGGAAGGCCAGCAGTTCCCCGACCTCGCGCAACTCGCCCGCCGTGGTCCGCGACTTGCCCTCCAGTGTCACCCCCATCGCGACCCGTTTCACCGTGCCGAACAGATTGGCCAGGCAGGGGATGGGGCTGATCGTGCCGTCGGGCATGACCGGCTGTTCGAACAGCACCGCCGGTCCGCCGTTCCTCAGCAGCCGGGTCTGGATCTCGGTCATCTCCAGCACGGTGGAGACGGGTTCGGACACCCGTACCAGCTCGCCCTGAGCTTCCAGCTGGTCGATGAAGTCACGCAGGGATTTGTAGGCCATGTCGCGACGCTTAGGCGGGACGCGGCCCGCTGTCACGCGCCGCGCGGCCGAACACGCGATCCAGCCCGACCAGCGCCAGCCCCACCAGCAGGAAGAAGACCAGCAGCGCCCCAAAGATCATCACGACCCGCCCCAGTCCCAACTGATCCACATTGACGAACCCATAGGGCCACCAGTGCGTCGCCAGGCCGTGGATCAGCGTCCACCCGCCATAGATCAAGGGAAAGGCCAGCCATTTCGCCGGGTCGATCCAGCGCAAACGGCCCTTGGGCGTGAACCACAGCCAGTCCAGCACGAAGGCGGCCGGCATGACGTAATGCAGCACCACATTGACCAGCAGCGACCAGCCGGTGGGGTTCCAGTAGGGATGCAGCAGGAAATGATAAACCACCCCGACCACCACGATATACATGGCGACGGCCGCACGGACGCCCTCGCTGGCGCTCCAACGGCCCAGTCTGGAGCCCTCGCCCAGCAACGGGCCGGTGAAAGCCAGGGCGACCAGGATGTTGGTCAGGATGGTGAAGAAGCTGAAATAGTTGATCGTCCGCTCCAGCACCGTCCATCCCTGAACCGGCGCCACCATCAGCAGATATTGAAGCGCGAGCGCGGTCCAGCCCACGACGGCGAACGTCGCGCGCCACAGCCTGGGCTGGTCCCGTTTGCGAAACACCGGCGCCTCCGTCGTCGATCAGGCGGCAGTCTTGTCCCATTCGAACGCGGGGTCCAGCCAGTCGCCCAGTCTTTCGCCGCGATCCAGCGCATCCATCCGCTGCATTTCCTCGTCCGTCAGGGCGAAGTCGAAGATGTCGAAGTTCTCGCGCGCCCGGCTTTCCTTGGTGGTGCGGGGAATGGCGATGATCCCGTGCTGGATCAGCCAGCGCAGGGTAATCTGACCATTGGTCTTGTCGTGCGCTTTGGCCAGTTCGCTGATGGTTGCGTCGTCGGCGATCTTGCCCTGGGCCAGCGGCGACCAGGCGGTGATCGACGAGCCCAACTCGGCCGCCGTGGCGACCAGCTGATCGATGCCGAGATAGGGATGGTGTTCGACCTGGTCGGTGATCAACCGCGCCTTCGACAGGCCCTGCGCCTGGCGGAATTCCTTGGACGGGAAGTTGGACAGGCCGATCGACTTGGTCAGTCCCTCGTCCTTGGCGGCGTTCAGCGTGCCCAGCGTCTCCTCGAACGACGGCGTCGTCTTGGGCCAGTGCAGCAGCAGCAGGTCCGGCGTCGTGCCCAGGCTGTCGGCTGATTCCTTGGCCTGTTTCAGCAGGGCGTCATGGGTGAAATGCTCGACCCAGATCTTGGTGGTCAGGAACAGGTCTTCGCGCGCCACGCCGGAATCCCGAATGCCTTCGCCCACCGCCTGCTCGTTCTTGTAGATCCAGGCCGTATCGATGTGGCGATATCCGATCCGCAACGCCTCGGCGACCATGCGCCGCGCATCCGCCGGCTCCAGTTGCCAAGTGCCGAAGCCGAGCAGGGGGATTTCGATTCCATCGACGGTGATCGTGGGTTGGTCGCCGTAGGCCATGGGAGAAATCCTTCGTATTATGGATGGCGCATTTAGGCGCCGGGGGCGGCCTTCGAAACCCCTGGGTCGAACCAATCCAGGATTTCGCGCCACAACGGCTCCATCCCCTGACGGAACGCGCCCTCATGTCCGATTCGTCGCACGCCATAGTCGGCGGGGCGACGCACGAGAATTTCGGACGGCGCATCGGGATAGGCCTTCAGCAAGGTCGCGCCGGTTCCGGGCGTGGCGATGGGATCGTCAGGGAAGATCCAGGACCGGATCGGCGACCGCATTTCGGCGAAATGCTGTGGCTCAAGAGCGCCCGATTTCAGCTCGTCCAGGAAATAGGCCGGCTTCAGGCACCAGCGCTTCCAGGTCTCGAATACGCCGCGCGGCAGGTCCGTGCCGCGCCACATTTTTCCTGCGCGGATATAGCCGTAACGGCTCAGATGGGCTGGGCCGAAACCGAACCAGAAGAACAGCTCGATCGGATTATAACTGCGGTGGTGCGCGCCCCACCAACCTGTACCCACCGAAACGAAGGCGTGGCGATCGATATCGCCGTGATTGGGCATGAAGCCGGCGAAATGGCCGCCGACGCTATGACCGACATGAAAGATCGGCAGATCGGGCGCGGCGGCCTTCAACGCCTCAAGCGCGGCCGGCATGTCCAGCCGGCCCCAGTCGGGATAGTCCATCTGCATCGTGGCCAGGTCGTCCGGTCGCGAACCCCCGATGCCGCGATAGTCATAGGTCAGGACCACGCAGTTGCGTTCCGCCAGCCATCGCGCGAACCGAGCGTAGAAGCCCCTGGGAAAGCCGGTGCCGGCCGAGATCAGCACCGCGCGGGTGGCGTGTTCCGGCTGAAAGAGGGTCGCCGCCAGCGGCCAGCCGTCGCTGGTCTCGATGACCCGATCCTCAACCCCGATCCCCATGTCCTCGCCACTCCGTTGCGATTGTGGATGGACTATGCGGGATTTCCCCGGCGTCAGGTCAAGCGGCGTCATAGGCCTTGACCAGCCGCTTCGGCGCGACCCTGCGCCACCGCTTCTCCAGCGCCGCCTTCAGCCAGATATCATCTACCGTGGCGATACGCGCCAGAACGATGGGGTGGTCGCGATAGTGGTCGGTGAAATGAAACGTCGCCGGGTCCATCTCGATCAGAAGGTCACGCTCATCGCGATTATCCAGATGCACCACGATACTGTCGTCCAACTGGGGCCGCAGCCAGGTGAAGAACTTGCCCGCCACCTTGTACGACGCCTCGCCATAGGACACGCCGTCCTCGACGCCTGGAAACGACAGCAGCAGGGCGCGGACCTCGTCGTGGGTCATAATCAATAGGCCAACGCGATCCCGTCCTTGCGCATCTCGGTCGCCGCGCCATAGGTCCAGCGCCCGCCGGGGTTCATCTGTTTCATGACGTTCTGATAGCCGCCGAACCCACCGTCCGGCTCGCCCAGGGTCCAGCCCATGGCGCGCAGCTGGGCCTTGGTCGCCTCGGGCACGCCGCTCTCCAGGTGCAGGACGCCGGTCCCCTCCTGCGGCTGGCCCGTCGGTTCGGACGAGCCATAGTGTTGCCAACGCGGGGCGTCGCCGGCCGCCTGGGGCTCCAGCCCGTAGTCCACCATATTGATGATGATCTGGGCCTGGCCCTGGGGCTGCATGGCGCCGCCCATCACGCCGAACGCCATCCAGGGCTCGCCGTCCTTGACCGCGAAACCGGGGATGATGGTCTGGAACGGCCGCTTGCCGGGCGCATAGACGTTGGGATGGCCGTCGGTCAGGGCGAACAGCTCGCCTCGGTCCTGGAACATGAAGCCCAGCGGCTCCGAGCCGTTGTCCGGCGCCAGGCCCGAGCCCATGCCGCGATAGTTGGACTGGATCCAGCTGACCATCATCCCGTCGCTGTCGGCGACGCTGAAATAGGTGGTGTCGCCGTGGTGCGGGGCGTCGTCCGGCATGACCCGGTCCATCACCCGGTCCGGCCGGATCAGCTTCGCCCGCTCGGCCGCATAGGCCTTGGAGTTCAGCCATTCGACCGGGGTCTTGGAGAATCGGTCGTCGGCGAACCAGCGCGCGCGGTCCTCGAACGCCAGCCGCTTGGCCTCAGCCTGGACGTGCAGCGAGGCTGCGGATTGGAAGCCCATGGATTTCAGATCGAACTGTTCGCAGATGTTCAGGATCTGGTTGGTGGACAGGCCCTGCGTGTTCGGACCCAGGCCGAAGACATCGACCCCGCGATAGTTGGTCTGGATCGGCTCGACCCATTCGGTGTGATGGGCCGCCAGGTCGGCGCGGGTCATCCAGCCGCCGATTCGCTTGAAATAGGCCTCGATCTGATCCGCGATCGGCCCCTCGTAGAAGGCGTCGCGCCCGCCCTCGGCGATCATCCGAAGGGTCTTGCCTAGATAGGGGTTGGCGAAGACCTCGCCCACCTTGGGTGTCGCACCGCCTGCGGCCCAGATGCGCTTCCTGTTATCGTTCTCCTCGATCGGGATCTGGCCCCGGTCGAAGGCCGCCATGTTGCGTTCCAGATAGTAGGCGATGACCTGGGGCATGGGCACGCCCTGTTCGCACAGTTCGGCGACCGGCAGCAGCACATCCTTCCACGGCAGTTTCCCGTACCGCTGATGCGCGCTCCACCACGCGTCCACCGTGCCCGGCACGTTCACCGTCACCGCGCCATAACGGGGCAGATAGCCGTCGATGGCCTTGGACCGCGCCGTCTCCAGGCTCAGGCCCTGCGGACTGGCGCCCGAGCCGTTCAGTCCGACGACCTTCTTCTGTTTGGGGTCCCACAGCATGCAATAGGCGTCGCCGCCGATGCCGTTGGCGACCGGCTCCAGGAACCCCAGGGCCGCATTGATGGCGATGGCCGCGTCGATGGCCGATCCGCCGCGTCTCAGGGTGTCGATGCCGATCAGGCTGGCCGCCGGATGGGCCGTCGCCGCCGCCCCGTTCGCGCCCCAGACGGTGGACCGCCCCATGAACTTCGGCCCGGTGATCCGGTCGCCGATGCCGACGCCGGCATAGGGATCAGGACGGGCGGGGGCGGGGGCCGCTTCGGTGGGCTTTGCTGTCGGGCTGGTTTGCCGGGCCTGAGCCGCCGACGCCGCCATTGCTCCGGCCGTCAGGGCTCCAGCAGGCAGGGCGGACAGGAAGGTGCGACGATGCATGGGCCAACTCCTCGAACAGCAAGTCCGCTATCAAGGCGGGGTCCGGCCCATTCGGCAAGCTTTGCCTTAAGGAAAGCCGCAAAGAAAAAGGCCGCGTCCCTTTCGGAACGCGGCCCAAATTCTGAAGCGGACGAACGTCCTATTCGATGTCTTCGTTCAGCAGGCCGACCTTGAAGAAGCCGTTCTCCTGCATCTTGTTCATGACTTCCATGAACTGCGAATATTTCACTTCCGGCTGAGCGCGGACGAAGACGCGCTCTTCCTGGCAGGAACCGCCGCCCAGGGCGGTGCAGACGTCAGCGGCAAGGTTGTCGATGGAGGTCTGGTTCTCGGCGATGAACAGCTGACCCGAGTCCTGGATGGTGATGTACACCGGTTCCTTTTCCTCGGTCGGATTGGTGGGCGGCTGCGCCGGCGGCAGGTCCAGACGGATCGACACGGTCGCCATAGGCGCGGCGACCATGAAGATGATCATGAGCACCAGCAGAATGTCGATGAACGGCGTGATGTTGATATCCGCCGTCTGTTCGATCGTGTGCTTGTCCCCACCGGAACCACCCAGCTTGGCAGCCATGCATCGTCTCCGTTACTCGCCGGCTGCAATCCGCGCCGACATTTCCCTATGGATCGCCCGAAGGCTTGATCGGTTCTTGGCGTCCCGATGCGGGCTTGTAAAGCGGTTCTAAACGATCTGCCGTTCCCGAACGTCAATTATACGCGACAGTCGTCCCCGAGTTCAGGCCTCAGGTCTTGGCCAGCTTCAGAAAACGGTCCGCCAGGGCAGGATCGTCCTTGAAGGCGCCGGTGAAGCGGGTCGTGATGGTCGAAACGTGCCGATGATGCACCCCGCGCGTGGTCATGCACTGATGCTCGGCGTCCACCAGCACCGCCACGCCGCGCGGCTGCAGGTGCGATTCGATGGCGTCGATGATGTCGTTGGTCAGGGTTTCCTGGTTCTGCAGGCGCCGGGCATAGATCTCGACCACCCGCGCCAGCTTGGAGATGCCGACCACCTTCTCGCCGGGCAGATAGGCGACATAGGCTTTGCCCAGGAAGGGGGCCATGTGGTGCTCGCAATGGCTCTCCACCTCGATGTCGCGCAGGATGACCATGTCGTCATAGCCGGTCACATCCTCGAATGTGCGCGACAGCTCCTTGCCCGCATCGGCGTCATAGCCGTCGAACCATTCGCCGTAAGCGTCCACCACCCGTTTCGGCGTGTCGATCAAGCCCGGACGGTTCGGATTGTCGCCGGCCCAGGCGATCAGGGTCCGCACGGCCTCCAGCGCCTGTTCGCGGCTGGGGCGCACGACGGTCTCATCGCTGCTGACGAGGACGGGCTTGGCGGGGATGACGCTCATGAACTCGATCCGTTGAGGCAGGCGCCTCTATAAACGATAGACTATATGTCAGGCCGCTATATGGGACGGACCCTCCGTCCTGCAAGAAAACGAAGTCCACCTCTCCTATGCCGCTGCACATCCACGACACCCTGCGCCGTGAAAAGCGCCTGTTCGAACCGCGCGATCCGAACCGGGTGACCCTCTATGTCTGCGGCCCGACGGTCTATGACTACGCCCACATCGGCAATGCGCGTCCGCCGGTGGTGTTCGACGTCCTGGTGCGGCTGCTGCGCCGGACCTACGGCGCGGATCATGTGATCTACGCCCGCAACGTCACCGACGTGGACGACAAGATCAACCAGAAGGCCGCCCGCGAAGGCGTGCCGATCGGCGAGGTCACGGCCCGCTACGAGGCCGCCTATCTTTCCGACATGGGCCTGCTGAACGTGTCGCCGCCCGATCTCGCCCCCCACGTCACCGACTACATCCCGGCCATCGTCGATCAGATCCAGGCCATCGTCGACGCCGGCTGCGCCTATGCGGCTGAGGGTCATGTCCTGTTCGACGTCTCGTCCTACAAGGCCTACGGCGCCCTGTCGGGCCGGAACCTGGACGACATGATCGCCGGCGCTCGCGTCGAGGTCGCCCCCTACAAGAAGAACCCCCACGACTTCGTCCTGTGGAAACCGTCCAAGACCGACGAACCGTCCTGGCCGTCGCCCTGGGGCGAGGGGCGGCCCGGCTGGCATATCGAATGCTCGGCCATGATCGAACAGACCCTGGGCCTGCCCATCGACATCCACGGCGGCGGCATCGACCTGGTCTTCCCCCACCACGAGAACGAGATCGCCCAGGGCGTCTGCGCCCACGGCCATGCCCATGACGATCAGGCGCACGACGCATACGCCCGCTACTGGATGCACAACGGCTTCCTGACCGTGGACGCCGAGAAGATGTCCAAGTCCATCGGCAACGTCCTGCTGCTGCACGACCTGGTCCAGGCCATGCCCGGCGAGGTCGTCCGCTGGGCGCTGCTGAGCGCCCACTATCGCCAGCCGCTGGACTGGAATCAGGGCCTGCTGGATCAGTCGAAGAAGTCGCTGGATCGCCTGTACGGCGCCCTGCATCGCTCCAGCGGCGTCGAAGCCCTGGACCTTGATCCGCCCGCCGACTTCCTGAAGTCGATCGAGGACGATCTGAATACCCCCGGCGCCATGGCCAGCCTGTTCGCCCTGTCCAGCGAGATCGAGCGTGGCATGACGGCCGGCGACGCGGCCGCCGTGGTCCAGGCGCGCGGCCGCCTGGTCGCCTGCGCCTCCATCCTGGGCGTGCTTCAGGCCGATCCTGCCGCCTGGCTGGAGGGCGATGTCTCCGACGCCCTGCGCATCGAGGTCGAAGCCCTGCTGGACCAACGCGCCTCGGCCCGCGCCGCCAAGGACTGGTCCGAGGCCGACCGCATCCGCGACCGCCTCAACGAACTGAACGTCGTCGTCATGGACGGCCCCGAAGGCGCGACCTGGCGGATGAAGGGCTGAAGTCCCACAGGCGCCTCTCCCTCCCCTTCATGGGGAGGGACGATCGCGCAGCGATCCGGGTGGGGCCGTAAGGGCAGCGGAGACGCTTCATACTGCCCCACCCCGGCTGCGCTTCGCTTCGCCGCCCCTCCCCATGAAGGGGAGGGAGAAAAACTCGCCAGCCATCACAATGACGCTGGTTCATTCGCAGCGATTTCAATCGCTTGCCGATTTATGTCCCCGATCTTCCATCCCCCCTCCGAAACGCGCGTAGTTTAATCCCGTCCCGTCGCATCGGAGGGCTCGCTTGGCCTGCGACCTTGCGGCGGCGGGAGCGGATGGAACGGGAGCGGGTCTGAAACGGCCCGCGCTGACATCGACTCATGGAGCGGTGTCGGAGGGTCGAGGGGGATACTCGATCGCACTCGGGACGGGGTTTCGCAGACCCCGCCGACCCGTCGCAGGCTTATGGGGTTAGGCGATAAGACCGCCACCGCTCGACGCCCCGAGCTTGCAGGCCAACCTTCCGCGCGGAGCGTCAACCCTTCGTCGAAACGGTAATCTCTAATCACACTCCGGGCGAAGGCCCGGCGCTCCGCCCAGCCCTCCAACATCTCCGCCCGTAAAGGCAGGAGCGCCGAACCATGCCCGGATTTACGTCCTCAGTTCGCCCGACGGATCAGCTCGTCCGCCAGCGTCGGCGTCAGATAGCCGTCGGCGATCCGACCCGTCGCCACCTGCCAGCGGCGCAGGGCCGCGCGGGTGTTGGACCCGATCACCCCGTCGACGCCTTGCGTATCGTAACCCAGCTGCGTCAGCGCCCGCTGCGCCCCGATCCGCTGTTCGCGCGACATCGACGGATCGTTGGGCCAAGCCTTGCTCAGCGCCGGCTTGCCCATGATCCCGTCCGCCGTCAGGCCGATGGCCAGGGCGTAGCTGACCGAGTTGTTGTAGCGGCGGATCACATAGTGGTTCGGCAGGGCCAGGAATGCCGGGCCGTTCGCGCCCTGCGGCAACAGGATGGTCGCCTCTTCCAGCGCCTCGGCCCCGTTCGGCGTGCCGCCCTGCGCCAGACGCACGCCCTTGGCCGCCCAAGTGGTCCAGTTGTGCTTGGGTCCTTCCGCCTCGGCATAGTCGAAGCCGGAGGGCAGGGTGACCTCATAGCCCCAGCCCTGGCCGCGCTTCCAGCCGGCCTGGGCCAGCAGGTTGGCGGCGGACGCCAGGGCGTCGGCGTCGTCGGCCCAGATGTCGACCTTGCCGTCGCCGTCCTGGTCCACGCCCAGGCGCAGATAGTTGTCGGGCATGAACTGTGTCTGGCCCATGGCCCCGGCCCAGCTGCCCTTCAGGCCCGCGCGCTCGCGTCGGCCGTCTACGACGATGTCCAGCGCATCCTTCAACTGGCCCTCGGCCCAGTCGCGCCGGCGGCCGTCATAGGCCAGGGTCGCCAGCGAGCGGATGACGTCATAGTCGCCCTGGACCTGACCGAAGGCGCTCTCCTGCGCCCAGACGCCGACCAGGATTTCGCTGGGCACGCCGAACCGCTGGACCACCGACCACGGCACCCGGTCGATTCGCTGCTTGGCCTGGGCGATTCGCACCGGCGTCACCGCGTTCTGGATATAGGCGCCGGCGGGCTTGGAGAATTCCGGCTGGTTGCGGTCCAGACGGATCACCGTCGGATCGGGCGTCAGCCCGTCCAGTTCGCGGGCGTAGTCGGCGCGGCGGGCGCCGCCCTTGCGAGCCAGGAACCCCTGTTTCCAGCCCTCGAACCCTTGCTGATCATAGGCGGCCAGCGGCGGCGTCTGCGGCGCGGGGGCAGGGGCCGTGACGGGGGCGCCTGGTTGCGGCTGGGGCTGCGGCGTCGGCAGGCCGACCTGCGGCTCGGGCAACATGGGGGCGCAGGCCGAAACACAGCCGATGAGGAGAAGGCGATAGGAAAAGCGCATGAGATTCAAACTAAAGCCCCCGAGGTCAGACGTGAAATGACATCCGCGAGAACGTCCATTTCAGGGCCATAAAGCGCCAATGAGGCGAAAGCGTTGCCTTGCTTCTCCCGGCTGGGGTGCAATGCACTGTATTAACCACTTTTATATTGGACGACTTAAGCGTGTGTGGCGTAATGACGCACAAGCTCTGACGGCCTGATGGCGGAGTGGCGACGCGGCGGGCGTGCAACCCCGTAAACCCTCCGTTCGACTCGGGGGTCAGGCCTCCATGGTTTTTGAACGTGCTATCGCCCTTCGGGCGACTTGAGCACGTGCGAGGAAATGCGTCGCCAGGCAGGCTGGGCCTGGGTTCTATGCGGTTTTGGCCTTTGGCGGGTTGACCTTCCGAACCCCTCTCTCTATACGACCGCCTCCGCCGCGATCCGACCGGGTCAGCGGCTTTCTTATTGGTTTCTCTCAGGACGTCCGACGATGAAGGTCCGTAGCTCGCTCAAGTCCCTGAAGACCCGCCACCGCGACTGCAAGGTCGTGCGTCGCAAGGGCGTCGTCTTCGTCATCAACAAGACCGACCCGCGCTTCAAGGCGAAGCAGGGCTAAGCAGCGTTTGCAGCACGTCGCTTCGGCGGCGTGCGCACGCTGGGTCGCGCTCAAGCAGCCCGAAGGGCGATAGCGCGCTTAGAAAAGCCTACGATCCACAGGCTGCGGATGTTTGTCCGCGGCCTTTTTCGTGTTCGCGGTTGAGTCGCACCTGTCGGCATGGTTAGCGTCCGCGCCTGATTTCTGGAGTATCCCTCATGGCTGACGACGCGTCCTTCGACGGTGGTCCCGACATTCTCAACGCGACGGCCCAGGGCCGCCTGCGCACCATCATCGAACGCCTGGAGCGCCTCGAAGAGGACAAGCAGGCCGTCATGACCGACATGAAGGAGGTCTTCGCCGAGGCCAAGGGCGAGGGCTACGACGTCAAGATCCTGCGCAAGGTCATCCGCATCAGGAAGCAGGACAAGGCCAAGCGCCAGGAAGAGGACGCCATCCTGGACCTCTACCTGTCGGCCCTCGGCGAGATCTGAGGCTGACCCGGCTTGAAGCGCACCCCCTTCAAGCCAGGAGGCGGCCTGTCGCGCTCAGGCAGCATCAAGGGCGATGGCGCTTCAAGTCTGCGCTCAAGCAGCCCGAAGGGCGGTAGCGCCAACAAGAAGCCTATCCCGAGTCCATTTGAGCAACAGCGCGAAGCCGCCAAACGCGCTGCTCTCAACGCTTTGAAACGCGCCCGCCGCTCGGCAGAGAAGGCGGGCGTTTCACTGTCCGAATGGGAGGGCGAGTTCATCGACTCGGTCAGCGAGCGGGTGAAGACCCACGGCCGCGCCTTCGCCGACCCCGAAAAAGGCGCGCCGGGCCAGGCGCTGTCGGCCATGCAAGGCCGCAAGCTCAAGGAAATCACCGCCAAAGCCAACGGCGAGGAGCCGAAACGACGGTGGCGACGCGGCAAGACGTCAGGCTCGAATCAACCTCAGGATGGCACCGATATCGTGGGGGATGAGCAATGAATTCGATCTTGGCTGGCTTTCGGCGCCTGGCGGATTTCAACGGGCGGGACAGGCGGTCGCAGTTCTGGCCCTACGCACTCACTGTGGTCGGACTGTCCTTCGTCGGATTGTGGCTGGGCATGATCCCGGCCATGACCGCGATCTTCGAACAGGCGTCCGCAGTCGCTGCGACGCACCCCGAGGCTGCGACCGTCGTCAGCGGACCCGGCCACTACTCCGTCGAGATCCACGATGAGGCCTTCATGCCGGATATGGGGCCGTTCTTCCTCGTTCTGAGGATCGGCGTGGCCGCAATCGTGATCCTGCTCGCCGCCGCCGTGACCCGCCGTCTGCACGATACCGGCCGTGCCGGCTATTGGGGTCTTCCTCCGGTGATCTTTCTGACGATTTGCCTGACGGCCTTTCCGACCGTGATGGCGCGGCTGATGGCCGAGGAAGGGCCTGACATGAGCCTGTTCATGCTGCTCTTCCTGAACAACTTCCTCTATATCGCCAGCCTGATCGGCCTCATCATTCTGCTGTCGCTCGATAGCAAGACGACGGCGAACCGCTACGGTCCGCCCGCGACCTAGCCTCAGCCCGCTTCCTTCAACTGACCTTCCAGGCCCTGCTCGCGGACCTTGCGGTACAAGGTCGAGCGGCCGATCCCCAGGCGGCGGGCGATCTCGCTCATATGGCCGGCATAGACCTCGATGGCGTGCTGGATCAGGTCGCGTTCGATGTCTTCCAGGGTCCGCAGGTGCCCGCGGTCGTCTAGGATGCGGATAGGCTGGTCCGCCTGGCTGGCGTGATCGGCCTGGGCGCTGGCGGCCGTAGCGGCATACAGGGGCTGGGCGTCCGGCATCGGGGCGGCGACGCCCGAGACGGCGGGGAAATCGTGCGGCTGCAGGAAGGGCGCGTCGGCCAGGACGATGGCGCGGAACACCGCGTTCTCCAGCTGGCGCACATTGCCGGGCCAATCGAACCCTTGCAGCAGGGCCAGGGTCTCGGGCGCGCAGCCGGCGATCCGCTTGCCTTCCTCGGCGTTGAAGCGGGCGATGAAATGATCGACCAGCGGCGCGATGTCCTCGCGCCGATCGCGCAGGGACGGGGCCTCGATCGGAAACACGTTCAGGCGATAGAACAGGTCCTCGCGGAAAGCGCCGTCCTTGACCTGCTGGGCCGGGTCGCGATTGGTCGCCGAGACGATGCGCACGTCGATCTTGACCGGCCGCTTGCCGCCGACAGGATCGATCTCGCCTTCCTGCAGGGCGCGCAGCAGCTTGACCTGCATGTCCAGCGGCAGTTCGCCGATCTCGTCTAGGAACAGGGTGCCGCCGTCCGCCTCTCGGAACTTGCCCAGCGTCTTGTCCACGGCGCCGGTGAAGGCGCCCTTCTCGTGCCCGAACAGGATGGATTCGATCAGATTGGCGGGCAGGGCGCCGCAGTTGACGGCGATGAAGGGCTTGCCGGCCCGGTCGCTGGCGCCGTGCAGGGCGCGGGCGATCACTTCCTTGCCGACGCCGCTCTCGCCGGTGATCAGGACGGGGATGGAGGATTTGGCGGCCCGGGCGCCCAGCGCCTTGACCATCCGCATCGGCGCGCTGTCGCCTACGATGTCGTCGAAACTGGTGCGGCCCTGGACGCGCTTGGTCAGGCGTCCGACCTCGGCCGTCAGCCGCTTCATCTGCATGGCGTTGCGCACGCCGACCAGCAGCCGCTCGGGCCCGACCGGCTTGACGAAGAAGTCCTGGGCCCCGGCCTGCATGGCCTTGACCACCATGTCGATGCCGCCGTTGGCCGTCAGCACGATGACCGGCTCGTTGATCCCGGCGCTGCGCAGTTCGGCCAGGCATTCCAGCCCCGACATCTCTGGCATGATCATGTCCAGCAGGATCAGGTCGGCCCCGCCGCCGCGCACCATCCGGTCGATGGCCTCGCCGCCGCTGGCGGCATGGACCACGGCGTTGCCGTCCCGCTCCAGCACGGCCTGGATCAGCCGGCGCTGGGTCGGATCGTCGTCAACGACCAGAATGGTCTTGGCCATGAAAGCCCCTTGTGCTGTCGCCACCCCTGTCGCGGATGGATCGTTTCGGGACGATTTCTAGGAAGTCGAGGTGAAAATCGAGTGATGGGGCATGGTGTCCGCCGCGTTAACGACCGTCGGGATCGTCGCACCGAATCTCGGGCGTCGCCTGCAGTTTCTGACCACCGACGATCAGGTCCGGCAGGGCGGCTGGCGCCGTGGTCACGCCTGTCGAAAGGCCTCCGTCCAGAGCCTCGGCATTGCGGCTGCATGCGGCCTGATACTGCCCGACCTTGCGCCACTGCCCGTCGTCACCCCTCTGCTCGAACGCCAGGACCGTTCGCGCCATCGCCACCAGCAAGTCTTCTCGGCCGTCGCCGTTCAGATCCAGCGTCCGCACCGTGCAGGGACTGGCCACGGAGCAGCCGAACAGGACATCGGCCTGGCTTTCGATCTGCGTTTGGAAGCTGGCGGGAATGGTCTGACCTGCAACGGCTTGCAGACGAACGGCCGCCGCGCGATCCCGACGCGCCTTGGGCGTGTCGCCGGACCGGTAGGTTCTGGCCTTGGCCGCGCGGGCCAGGCGCGCGGTCTCGGCGTCGCTGGATCGCGTCAAAGTCTCCAGCGCGGCTGCCCCGACCTTGCCGCTCTCGAATCTCAGGAAATCATAGTCGAAGTCCCGCGCCGAGACCGCGCCGCGCTCCAGTCGCGCGATCTGGTCCTTCACGGACATCCGGGCGGGATCGGCCAGGGGGCTGAACAGGGCCAGGATGACCAGCACCGACAGGACGGCGGCGACGACATTGGTCCGCTCCAGCGGCTTCATCCAGCCGCCCGGCTTCGCCGCCGCCAGCAGATAGCCCGCGCCATAGACCGCCCCGACCAAGGCGCAGGCGGCGGCGATGATCCGGTCCGGCGTCAGGCCGTGCTGGCCGATCCGCAGGCCCAGTCCCCACAGGGCCAGGATGACCAGGGGCGCGATCAGCACCGAGGCGACACGCACGCCGTATTTCAGCACCACCGGCGGCACATTGTCGGGCCGCCCGTCCTGATAGGCCGTGTTGATCAGCACGATCAGGGCGGCGGCGGCCGACAGCACCAGGGCCGTGGCGCTGCGCGTCTCCCACAGGCCGTCCAGGCCGGTGAACGGCAGGGCCGCCAGGAAACCGCCGACCAGCACGGTGATCACCAACAGCAGCCAGGACAGCAGCATCAGGGCCACGGTCCGCACGCCCCGGATCAAGCCGTCGCGCACATCGGTCAACTGGACCGCCGTGGCGAAGATCAGGACCGTGACGGGGATGGAAAACCAGGCTTCGCCCAGGATGTCCTGCAGGAAGCTGAGACCGATCATCTTGAACAGGGCCGCGCCCAGATGCAGCAGCACCCAGAAGGCGCCGGTGAACCCCAGCGACAGGGCCAGTTGTACGCCCGCCTTCCAGGCCACGTCGAAATACTCGGAATAGTCGACGATCCAGCGCCGTTCACGGATCGCCGGAACGATCAGGTGATGGGCGATGAACAGGGCCGCCGCGCCGAACGCCAGGACCGGGAGGCTGAGGAAGGGCGGCTCGTCGTGCGGCGCCAGCACCTGACGCGCCACGTCGTGCGCGCCCAGCAAGGCCAGAACCACCGCGGCGGCGCCTGTCCACAGCGCCAGGGCCAACGGCTTGATCCGCCCCGCCGCCGCCAGCACGACCACGGGACCATAACCCGTCGCCAGGGCCAGGGCGCCGAACAGGGCCGGCTGGGTCGCGGGCCAGGCATGACTGTCCGCCGCCAGATACAGCAGATACAGCGCCAAGCCCTGAACCAGGCCGGTCGCCAACCGAATCGCGAACAGGCCGGACGCCCCGCCCAGGCCTGTGCGGCCGGTGTCTTGATGCGTCGTCTCGGTCATTCACGTGTCTCCAAAATGCAGGATCGCACGGCCGGCGCCGTCGAGAAAGCGTGACGGAAGGTTGCGACTGTCGTCTGACATCCCCAGAACAGGGGGCATGAACGCTCCTTTCAAGACGCCCAGCACCGACGCCCCGCTGTGGGACCTGACCGATCTCTATGCGTCGCGCGACGACGCCAAGGTCGCCGCCGACCTGGAAAAGGCGCGGGGGCTGGTGGATTCGCTGAACGGCCTGAAGGGAAAGCTGGCCGCCGAACAGGACGCCGCCGGCCTGGGCGCCGTGCTGGACCGGGCGATTCATCTGTATGAACAGGCGTCGGACGTGCTGGGCGCGCTGGGCGCCTACGCCTTCCTGTCGGCCTCGACGGCGCGCGACGATGCGACGGCCCAGGGGTTCGAGGCGGATGTGCGCGAGAAGATCACCGCCATCGCCACCCCCACCGTCTGGCTGACGCTGGAGATCAATCAGATCGACGACGCGGCGCTTGAGGCCGCCCTGACCGCCCATGCCGGTGCGGCGCGCTGGCGGCCGTGGCTGCGGCGGGTGCGGGCGATGAAGCCGCACGAGCTGTCGTCCGAGCTGGAGACCTTCATCGCCGAGCGCGGGCCGATCACCGCTCAATGGCCGCGCCTGTTCGATGAGCAGCTGGCCGCCCTGCGTGCGAAAGCGGGCAGCGAGAGCCTGACCCTGGCCGAAGCCTTGAACCGCCTTTCCGACGCCAAGCCTGCGCGTCGCAAGGCCGCCGCCGAGGGCTTGTCGGAGGCCCTGGCCGCCCGCGCCCCGACCCTGGCCTTGGTGCTGAACACGGTCGCCGCTGACAAGGCGATGGAGGATCGCTGGCGCGGTTTCAAACGTCCAGCCGACAGCCGTCACCTGGGCAATGAGGTGGACGGCGAGGCCGTGGACGCCATGGCCGAGGCCGTCGCCGCCGCCTATCCGCGCCTGTCGCACCGCTATTATGCGCTGAAGGCCAAGGCGATGGGCAAGGCGCGGCTGGATCACTGGGACCGCAACGCCCCCATCGAGACCACTGCGCCGCGCGCCTTCACCTGGACGCAAGGGCGAGAGATCGTGCTGGACAGCTTCTCGGACCTGGGCGGCGACTTCGCCGACCGTGCGGGCGGCTTCTTCGACAAGCCATGGATCGACGGTCGGGCGCGGGCGGGCAAACAGTCTGGCGCCTACGCCCACCCCGTCACCGCCGACCGCCACCCCTATGTTTTCCTGAACTGGATGGGCGAGCGGCGCGATGTCCTGACGCTGGCGCACGAGCTGGGTCACGGCGTCCACCAGACGCTGGCGGCCGATCAGGGCACGCTTCTGGCCGACACCCCCCTGACCCTGGCCGAGACCGCTTCGATCTTCGCCGAAGGTCTGACCTTCGACCGTCTGCTGGCGACGGCGCCCAAGTCCGAGCAGCGCGGCCTTCTGGCCGGCCGGATCGAGGACGGGCTGAACACCGTCGTGCGCCAGATCGCCTTCCACCGGTTCGAGACCCGTTTCCATGACGAACGTCTGCAGGGCGAGGTGTCGCAGCAGCGCATCAACCAGCTCTGGCTGGAGGAAATGGCCGCCGCGCTGGGGCCGTCGGTCAAGCTGAATCCCGGCTATGAACACTGGTGGGCCTACGTCAGCCACTTCGTTCATTCGCCGTTCTACGTCTACGCCTACGCCTTCGGCGATCTGCTGGTCGCGGCCCTGATGGAGGCGCGGCGCAAGGATCCGACAGGGTTCACGCCCTTGTATCGAGAGCTGTTGGCCGGCGGCGGATCGCGAACCTATGTCGAGGCGCTGAAGCCGTTCGGCCTGGACCCGCGCGACCCGGCCTTCTGGAGCGTGGGATGCCAGAGGCTGGAGCGTCTGGTGGATCAGTTCGAAGCGCTGGCCTGAAACGATAGGCTGACTGCGGGCTTGAGCGGGGCGGGCGCCTCGGTGTAAGTCCGCCATAACGACGAGGGGATACAACGCATGGCCGACCTGCACGACACCGCCAACGCACCTGCCGATGCTGATGCGCAAGCCTATCTGCACGGCCATATGGAAGTGCGCGAGCAGGTTTCGACCTACCGCCTGTTCCTGAACCTGGCCAAGTGGGGCAGCCTGGCGATCGCCGTCCTGCTGCTGTTCCTGACCCTGTGGTTCCATCCGGGCGGCAGCTTCATCGCCGCCGTCATCGGCGCGGTCGTTCTGGGCGGCGCCGGCTTCGTGGCGCTGAAGTCCAAGCCGGACGCCGCGCACTGATCCCCTCATCGGTTGCGCGATTTCCCGCAGCGGTGGTCTGAAATCACGCGACCTCGCCAAGCTTTGGCATAACCGTGCTTTGACGGCTTGCGCCGGAACGGCCTAACCTTCGTTCAACGAAAAGAACGAGGGGATTCGCTTGGCCGTCGCTATCGCCGTCACGAGAGAACGCCGCGAAGGCGAGACGCGCTGCGCCGTCACGCCCGAAACCGTCAAGAAGCTGATCGCCCTGGGCGCGACCGTCACGGTCGAGGCCGGGACCGGCCTGGGCTCCTCCATTCCCGACGCGGACTACGCCGCCGCCGGCGCCACGATGAAGCCGGACACTCGCGCCGTGCTGGAAGACGCGGACGTCGTGCTGAAGGTGCGCGGCCCCACGGCCCAGGAGACCAGCGCCTTGAAGTCCGGCGCCATCGTCATCGCCATGCTGGACGCCTGGCGCGACAAGGCTACGGTCGAGGCCCTTACCGGCGCGAACGCCACCGCCTTCGCCATGGAATTCGTGCCCCGCATCACCCGCGCCCAGGTCATGGACGTGCTGTCGTCCCAGGCGAACCTGGCCGGATACCGGGCGGTGATCGAAGCGGCCTACGCCTTCGGCAAGGGTTTCCCGATGATGATGACGGCGGCCGGCACGGTCGCCCCGGCAAAGGTCTTCATCATGGGCGTCGGCGTCGCCGGGCTTCAGGCCATCGCCACCGCGCGGCGCCTGGGCGCGGTCGTCACCGCCACCGACGTCCGCCCCGCCACCAAGGAACAGGTCGAGAGCCTGGGCGCCAAATTCCTGGCCGTCGAGGACGAGGAGTTCAAGAACGCCCAGACCGCCGGCGGCTACGCCAAGCCCATGTCGCCCGAATACCAGGCCAAACAGGCCGATCTGACCGCGACGCACGTAGTCAAGCAGGACATCGTCATCACCACCGCCCTGATCCCCGGCCGCGCCGCGCCGGTGCTGCTGACCGCCGCCCATGTCGCCTCAATGAAGCCGGGCTCGGTCATCATCGACCTGGCGGTCGAGGCGGGCGGCAATGTCGAGGGCTCGAAACTGAACGAGGTCGTGACCACGGCGAACGGCGTCACCATCGTCGGCTGGGCCAACCTGCCCGGCCGCATCGCCGCCGACGCCAGCGCCCTCTACGCCCGCAACCTGTCGGCCTTCGTCGGCCTGATGATCAAGGATGGCGTGCTGGCGGTCGATCTGGAGGACGAGATCCTGAAGGCGTCGTTGGTCACGAACGCTGGGGCCGTTGTGCATGAAGGGGTGAGGGGATGAAGCTGCCTCGATGGATCGGCGCCGGCGTTACGATCTTGCTCGTTGCCATGCCTGCCTACAGTTTCTGGGAGCGGTGGACGACTTTCAGAAGCAAGCAGCCCGAAGTCTCTGCATGGGCGTTCGCCGGTGAAGAAGGGCTGGCGTGGGGAATCGCCCTCGCGATAGGGGCGGGATTGATGCTGGCCTTTGCGCTAAATCAGAATTTTGATCGGATGACCAAGCCCCATCTGGCCAAGATGCTCCCCTTTCTGGTCGCGGGCCTGGGCTTAGCGGTGGCGGCGACGGCGTTACTCATCTGGGTTGGATCGGCATGGGCGCCGCTCTCCGTCGCAGCCGCTATCGGACTTGCGGTTTATGCGGCGAAGGCTGCCGGGCTAGAGCCCAAGCAGACGCCTGACAATCTACCTCGCGTGGAAGGCTGACCATGGAACACGTCGATCCCACCGTCTTCCGCCTGGCCATCTTCGTGCTGGCGATCTTCGTCGGCTATTATGTCGTCTGGAGCGTGACGCCGGCCTTGCACACGCCGTTGATGGCCGTGACCAACGCCATTTCCAGCGTCATCATCGTCGGCGGCCTGATCGCGGCGGCGGCCGTGTCGGGCGACGTGACCGGCCCCAATGCCTGGATCGCCAAGGGGGCGGGCGTGCTGGCCGTGACCCTGGCCAGCGTCAACATCTTCGGCGGCTTCATGGTCACCCGGCGGATGCTGGCCATGTACAAGAAGAAGGAGCGGCCGGCGCCCAAGGCCGCGCCTGATGCGTCGTCCGGGGCGTCTTCGTGACGGACGCCGCGCAGATCGCCATCACCGGCTCCTGGGTCGCCACCGCCGTCGGTTTCGGCCTGTGGCTGTACGGCTGGTTCGGGACCAAGATCCCGATCAAGCGCCAGCGACTGCACGACTGCGGCATCGCGCTTGTGTTTTCGGCCATTCTGGTCCGGGTCGTGACCCAGGACCGGCCGCTGGGCGTCTTCGAATGGGCCCTGTTCTTCATCGGCCCGTTGTTCATCGCCGCCGCCCTGTGGCGGCTGGCGCGCACGTCTTGAGGAGAGGGGCGTGATGAACGCATCGCTGGCCGCAGTGGCCTATCTGGTTTCCGGCGTCCTGTTCATCCTGTCGCTGCGGGGGCTGTCCAGCCCCGAGACCAGCCGTCAGGGCAACACCTTCGGCATGATCGGCATGGCCCTGGCCATCGGCGTGACCTTGCTGACACTGGGCACGACGGGCGCGCTGGACACCGTCACCCTTGCCCTGATCGCGGGTGGGGTCATCGTCGGCGGCGGGACCGGCGCCCTGATCGCCAAGCGGGTCGCCATGACCGACATGCCGCAACTGGTCGCCGCCTTCCACAGCCTGGTCGGCATGGCCGCCTGCCTGGTCGCCATCGGCGCCGTCTATGCGCCAGAGGCCTTCGGCATCCTGTCAGACGACGGGACGGGCATCAAAACCCTGTCGATCATCGAGCTGAGCCTGGGCGTCGCCATCGGGGCCATCACCTTCACCGGCTCGGTCATCGCCTTCGCCAAGCTGAACGGCAACATGTCGGGTGCGCCGATCATCCTGCCGGCGCGGCACCTGATCAATGTGGGCCTGGCGCTGGGACTGGTGCTGCTGATCGGCATTCTGATCGGCACCAACGGCGCGGCGACCTGGGCCTTCTGGGGCGTCTTCCTGATCGCCCTGGTGCTAGGCGCGACCCTGATCATCCCCATCGGCGGCGCCGACATGCCCGTCGTGGTGTCGATGCTGAACTCCTATTCCGGCTGGGCGGCGGCGGCCCTGGGCTTCACGCTGGAGAACATCGCCCTGATCATCACCGGCGCCCTGGTCGGGTCGTCGGGTGCGATCCTGAGCTACATCATGTGCAAGGGCATGAACCGCAGCTTCATCAGCGTCATCCTGGGCGGTTTCGGCGGCGCGGACGCCGCAGCTGGTCCCGCCGGCGCCAAGGAGACGCGGCCGGTCAAACAGGGCTCGGCCGAGGACGCCGCCTTCATCATGAAGAACGCGTCCAAGGTCATCATCGTGCCCGGCTACGGCATGGCGGTGGCCCAGGCCCAGCATGCCCTGCGCGAAATGGCCGACAAGCTGAAGGAAGAAGGGGTCGAGGTGAAATACGCCATCCACCCCGTCGCCGGCCGCATGCCGGGCCATATGAACGTGCTGCTGGCCGAGGCCAACGTCCCCTATGACGAGGTGTTCGAGCTGGAGGACATCAACGCCGAGTTCGCCACTGCCGACGTCGCCTTCGTCATCGGCGCCAACGACGTCACCAACCCCGCTGCCAAGACCGACCCCACCAGCGCCATCTACGGCATGCCGATCCTGGACGTTGAAAAGGCCGGCACCGTCCTGTTCATCAAGCGCGGCATGGGCTCGGGCTATGCGGGGGTGGAGAACGAGCTGTTCTTCCGCGACAACACCATGATGCTGTTCGCCGACGCCAAGAAGATGGTCGAGGGGATCGTGAAGGGGCTGTGACACAGCGTTTTGCTTTGCTCGTCGGCCTGTCCGGTCTCATGGGCCTGTCGGCGTGTTCGGCGATGATGACCTTCACCCTCGCAGGCGGATTGGACCGCCCCGAGGTGACGTTCGACGGCGGGCGAAAGGCCTGTATCAGTGAACTGATCGTCTATGAGGCCAACGACGCAGCGGCGCCCCTCTGGTCGATCGAAGCCGAGGGGCGGCGGTGCGTGATGTTGCGCCACGTCGTCTATGGCCAAACGCCTCTCGGCTTCTCGGTCTTGACGCCTGCCGCGTCCCTGCGACCGGATGGCGTCTACGAAGCCGTCGGCGGCGGATCGACGACCCATCCTTTGTCGAAGATCCCGTGGAGAGGCTATGCGCGCTTCCATTTTCGCGACGGCCAGTGGCGAATCGTGGAGACCGAGGCAGAGGTGCCATAGGGGCGGTCGCAGGGGCGCCTAGACCCTTGCATCAGCCCACTATCGCAGCGCTTCCAGACCCGTTATCACGCGCTCGTGAAGACCTCCGGACACCAGCGATTTGAAGCCTTGGACTCCCTGCGCGGGGTGTGCGCCATTCTTGTGGTTATGTTCCATATGCCGGTGGCAAGCCATTGGCGCGATTGGGGTTTCATTCAGCACTCCTATCTGTTCGTCGATTATTTCTTCGTGCTGTCGGGCTTCGTCATCGCCCATGCCTATGCCGAGCGGCTGAAGTCGGGGCGGGATGCGGGGCGGTTCATGGTGCGGCGGTTCGGACGGATCTGGCCGCTGCATCTGCTGATGCTGGCGGCCTTCGTCGGGCTGGAGCTGGCGCGGCTGGTGTTCCAGTTCGACGGCGCGCCGCCCTTCACGCGGGACCGGTCGATCGAGGCGATCTTCACCAATCTGGCGCTGATCCAGGCCTGGCATGTGCATCCCTATCTGACCTGGAACGGGCCGGCCTGGACGCTCAGCGCCGAATGGGCCTGCTATCTGATCTTCGCCGGACTGGTGCTGGTCGCGCCCAAGCGTTTCCGCTGGATCGGTCTGGTCCTGGCGATCATCGGGGGCGTGCTGGTGGTCAGCTACGCCCGGCGCTGGATGAACACGACCTATGACTTCGCCGTGCCGCGCGCGGTCTATGGCTTCTTCCTGGGCTGTCTGCTGCAGGGCCTGTGGACGCGCATCCCTCGCCTCAAGGGCGGCGCCGCGACGGTGCTGGAGGTCGCGGCGATCGTCGCGGCCTGCATCTTCATCGGCTATGCCCAGGGACCGATCACCGTGGCCGTCACCCTGGTCTTCGTGATCCTGATCTGGGTCTTCGCGGGCGAGAACGGCGCCCTGTCACGCGTGCTGGATCATCCGGCGTTGGTCACCCTGGGGCGATGGTCGTTCGCCATCTACATGGTCCACATGTTCATCCTGACCGTGATGATGATCGTGGCCAGAAAGCTGGACTGGGTGCCGGTGCGGCGGATCGATTTCGGCTCGATCTGGCTGAACGACCTGTTCGCCGTCGCCATGTTCGGCTTCATCGTGGCGGTCGCGGTCGTCGCTCACCGACTGGTCGAACAGCCGGCGCAGCGGATGATCGACCGCTGGACCAAGCCGAAAGCGGCCTGAGCCTTTAGGCCGCCATCCGCCATTCCGACACCCATCCCGACGCCATGTCGCCCGCACGGCCTTCGTCCCACAGCATGTCCTCGTCCGAGTAGCGGCTGCTGGCGGCGGCCGAGATGACGTCGACCACCTGTTCCTCCAGCCGGTCCCAGATCACGGCGAGGTCGGACGAGCCGTCGGCCTCGCACGGCACGATGATGTAGCGGCTGGCGTTGATCGTCTGGGTAGGTTGGAAACGAGCCATGATGTGATCTCCTGAAGCGACGGCCTCTTGTCGATGATTGGGTTATGAAGCACTGTTGCGTCAGAAACGGACGTATGGATCGGCGGCGACGGTGAGACACGACAAGGCGGCGATGGTGATCGAACTGGCGCGGCGCATGGCCGCCAGCGCCGAAGGCCTGTCCATCGACGAAATGGCCCGCGACATGCGGGTGGGACGCCGCACCGCCGAGCGGATGCGCGACGCGGTGATGATGCTGTTCCCGCAGGTGGACGAGGTGTCGGACCCGCCGTCGAAACGCTGGCGTATCCGCGGCGGCCTGTCGGCCTTCGAGCAGGCGCCGACGGCGACCGAGATGCTGGAATTGTCCAAGGCTGCGTCAGCATTGCGGGCCGCCGGCGAACTGGCGCGGGCGACGGCGCTGGAGGGGCTGGAACGCAAGCTGAAGGCCGCGATGCGATCCACCACCCTGAACCGGATGGCGCCGGACCTTGAGGCCTTGGTCCGGGCCGAGACCATCGCCGTCCAGGCCGGGCCGCGTCCGTCGGCGGACGAGGCCATGCTGACCGCCATTCGCGGGGCCGTGCTGGCGCAGCAACCGTTGGGCTTTACTTATTCCCGGCCGGGCGCCGAGCCGCGTCGGCGCAGCGTCGCCCCGTGCGGAGTGATGTTCGGCCGCGCCAACTATCTGGTCGCCGCCGACCGCGAGACCGGCCGCATCCAGACCTTTCGACTGGACCGGATGAGCCACGTCGCCCCTCAGGAGGGACTTGCCGTCCCGCCCGCCGATTTCGACCTGAGCGTCTTCGCCAGCCAGTCCTTCGGCATCTATCAGGACGAGATCGAGGATGTCGTGCTGCGGATCACGCCACAGGGCGCGGCCGAGGCGAAGAGCTGGCGCTGGCATCCGACCCAGAGTTTCGAGGATCAGGCGGACGGCGCGGTCGTGGTGCGGTTCCGCGCCTCGGGCATGCGCGAACTGGCCTGGCACCTGTTCACCTGGGGCGAGCAGGCGCAGATTCTGGCGCCCGAACGGCTTAAGGCCGTCATGGCCGGGGAACTGGCGGCGGCGGGGCGCGCCCTGGAACGGGCTTCAGCCTGACGAAACCGTAAGCTGACGCGGCGCGTTCAGCACCGCTAGGCTTCGCGCCGACCATCCTTCAGGAGATCGCCCTTGCGCGTCCACGCCTTCGCTTCGTCCGCCATCGCCGCTGTCGTTCTCATGGGCGGCGCCTGTGCGGCCGGCCCGATGGTTTCGCGTCAAGCCGTTCTGGATGAAAGCGCACCCCAGGTGACCGTGACCCGTGACGGCGACCATCTGAACATCGACTATCGATTCGGTCGCGACGTTCCGGTCTGGGCCTTCATGGATTCGGCGTTGGAGACGGACTCGCGCCAGCCCTGGCGGCCTCGCCAATGGACGGTGCAGACGCCGGGCGTGGTGATGGAGCGACGCGGGTACTACGACATCATTCGCAGCACGGACGGCGGCCCCGTGCCGCGCGAGGTGCGGTTCCGGGTCAGGCCCCAGGCGGTGGACCTGGAGGCGGAGTATCCGACCCTGCTGTTCTCCAACGGCGCGGTCGCCCTGCCGACGCGGCAACTGGATGTCTTCGCCCTGCCGTCGGCCCAGGCGGCGGAGGCGGTGCCGGACGACCTGAACCGGGTGACCCTGGACGGTGGATCGTCGCGCGTGACCTGGCGCGACGACAATGGGCCGGTGCTGTTCAATGGGCGTCGGCATGACCAACTGACCACGATGGACGAGCGCAGCTACGTCCTGCTGGGCGAGGCGACGGTCACGCCGGGCGAGGGGCTGTCGACCGTGATCGACCCCAACCTGCCGCCGTGGATCGGAGAGGAGATTCGCGGATTCGCGCCCCGCGTCGGCCAATACTATCGCGACCGGCTGGGCGCGCCCGGCTCCGGCGGCGACACCCCGATCGTCATGGTGGCCTGGAACGGTCCGACCGAACAGATGACCAGCATGGGCGGCAGCGTCCTGCCCGGTCTGATCGTCATGTCGTTCGAGGGGCGGGGTGTCACGACGGCCCAGCCCGACATCATGGAGCGGTCGCGCTGGTTCATCGGCCACGAGGCGGCGCATTTCTGGTTGGGCCAGACCGTCCGCTATCAGTTCGCCGACGAGGCCTGGATCACCGAGGGCGGGGCCGACCTGATGGCGGTGCGGGCGCTAAAGCGTCTGGACCCCGCCTATGACGACCGCAGCGAGCTTCAGTCCGAGGTGGACGACTGCGTGAACCTGGCCATGAAGCCGGTGGCCCAGGCCGGAGCGCGCGGCGAACACCGCGCCTATTATGCATGCGGCGCAGTCTTCGCCATGGCGGCCGAGGGCGCACAGAAACAAAGGACAGGCGGCGACTGGCTCGACTTCCTGAAACCTCTGCTGCGCCAGCCGGACGGGGTGCTTAGCCGTGAGGAATGGCTGACGGCCTTGACGCGAACGTCGCGCGATCCGTCGCTGCGCGGGGATATGGAGCGGTTGCTGGACCAAGGTGCGGCCGATCCGTCCGCCGTGATCGCGCGCCTGTTCCAGCGCACCGGCGTGGCGTTCCGCCTCGACAATGGTCGGATCGTCCTGAGCTGAAAACGAAAAACGGCGACCGGATGAACCAGCCGCCGTCTCACGATCAGCGCTGGGGGATAATCAGCGCGGCGTCGTGGCCTCGGTGATCAGGACGCGAGCCTTGGCGACGGCCTCGGCTTCGGTGGCTTCGCCGTCGGCTATCTGTTGCGCCAGGTCCATCAGCGGCGTGCCGGTGACCGACCCCGTCTCGCCGATCTCCTGCAGTTGGATGCCGTCATGGGTGGCGATGGCGGCGTCCCAGGCGTCGCGCACGGCGGACCAGAAGCCTTGCGTCTTGGTCCAGTAGTCGTCGCCGGCCTGGGGCGAATAGCTGGTGGACCGGTCATAGGTGTTGATGACGTCTTCCTGGACGATGGCGACGGGCTCGCCGCCGGCCTTGCCCGACATTTTCATATTGTCCTGGATATGGACCCAACCGTCCGGCGTCAGGATGTGGCGGTTGGTGCCCAGATAGCGGTCGTAGACCGGGTTGCGCACCGCATCGCGACGCGCCAGCGGCCGCCAGGTGGCGTTCGAGGTCCAGGCCGACAGGCCATTGTCATAGGTCCAATGGCCGACGCCGCCGTAGCGGGGCGAATCGTCGGTCTGCCATACGGTCTGGGACCAGGCGCCGGCGCGCTGGTCGGCCGGCACGGGCGTCAGGGTCCACTGGTTCGGGCCGGCATAGGTCAGGACCGTCTGGGGCTGATAGACCCAATCGTGACGCCAGTGTTTGATGACCATGACCTGGCCTTCATGCTCCATGACCAGGATGTGCTGAAGGCTGATGCGGTCGCCCTTGTCATAGACGATGCGGACGATCTCGCTGCCGCCCGACAGCTTCTCCTCCAGCGGGTCGTAGTCGGCGCGGAAGCTGACGTTCTCGCGCATGTCGAAATGGACGCGGTACTGTCCGGCCTGGGCCAGGATCGACTGGCGATCCCGTTCGAAGGCGCTGGCGGGCGCAGAAGCCTGCGCGGTCTGGGCGGCGGCGGCGTCCAACGCCTGTACGGTCGGGGCGGCGGCCGTCAGAAGGGCGGCGGCGATCAATATGGCGCGCATCGGGCGGCTCCTTGAGGTGTGGAAAGATTGCATGGTCGCTTACAGACGCAGGGTCAGGGAGACACCGAAGTTGCGGCCCGGCTGGGTGTAGGCGTCCTTGACGGTCGAGGCGGAGGACAGGCCGCGCACGTCGCTCCACCAGCCGTAGGTCTCGTCCAGGACGTTGAAGGCGCCGGCCCGCAGCGTCGCCCGCTCCGTCACGTTCCAATAGGCCGTCAGGTCCAGCAGGGTGAAGCTGTCGCCCAGATAGCAGGCCGATCCGCACGACAAGCCGCCATAGGTCGCCGCATCCTTCTTGCCCGACCACGTCACTGTCGCCGAACCGCCCCAGACGCCCGACTGATCGGCATAGTTCAGGCCGGCGACCACCTTGACCGGATCGATGCTGCCCAGCTCGGTGCGACGCCCGTCGGTCGTCTGTTCGCCCTCGGCATAGGCGGCCGAGCCGATCAGGCTGAAGCCGTTGTCCCAAGAGACGTCGGCGCGCGCTTCCAGTCCCCTGATGTCCACCTCGGTCAGGTTGACGTACTGATAGACCAGCGGATCGACGCCGGGGACGCCCGTGCCGCTGACCACCACCTGGTCGATGAAGTCGTCATAGTGGGTGGCGAAGGCGGTGGTGTTCAGCCGCATCTTGCCGCCCGCCACATCGATGTCGCGCAGACGGAAACCGGCCTCGAAGCTCTCGCTGGTCTCTGGCGACAGGTTCGGGTTCGGGATCGAGCGATAGCCGAAGACGGGGTTCTCGAAGAAGTTGTTCACCTGCATCGGCGACGGCGCGCGGAAGCCCAGGCTGTAGTTGGCGAAGACGCCCAGATGAGCGCCGGTCCAATAGACCACGCCCAGTTTTGGCGAGATGTGATCGTCGCTCTGACCCGAAGCCGCCGCCGGGAACTGGGCGTCGACCTTGGGCGACAGATCATACCAGTCATAGCGCACGGCCGGGATGATGCTGAGCGCGCCGTCCAGCAGTTCGATCTCGTCCTGCACGAACAGGCCGGCCAGCTGGAACTCGGTCTTGGGGAAGGCGCGGATGGGGAAGGTCTCGCCTACCGGCGGGGTCACGCCGTCGCGGATGCCTTCCTGCGTGGTCATCGACCAGTCGCCGCCGACGGTGACGCGGTGCTGAATGGAGCTGCCCTCGCCAAAAACGCGGGCGCCCTGGGCGGCGAAGCCATAGACGGTGTTGTCGAAGGTGGTGTCGCGGACGCGGTCGACCGCCGGGATGCGATCCTCGAACGTGTACTGACGCGTGGTGGCGTCCTGCCAATACAACGACACCGAGCCGTCGCTGAGGCCGGCGAAGTCCTGGAAGCGCCAGTCCGCGCTGACGCGGTCACGCTGGGTTTCGTCGTGGGCGGTGACGGCCAGAACGGTCGCCGAGCGGCTGCTCAACGCATCGCCGTCCATCTCCGAATCCAGATGGTCATAGGTCAGGCGCAGGGTGTGGTTCGGGTTCACCTCCCACACCAGCTTGCCCAGTATGGCGTTGGAGCTGAAGTCTTGGGGGTTCGGTTCCGTACGGGTGGCGCCGACGCCGCCGACCGAGCCCTTGTTCTCGGTCTCTTGCGCATCGCGGCGCGTATAGGCCAACAGGCCCGACAGCGATCCCGACCGACCGGCGAAGGCCACGCCCTCGGTCCAGCCTTCGTCTGCGGAGTTGTAGGCCACGCGCCCGCGTGCGCCGAAGGTCTGGTCGCCGATCAGGAAGTCGGACGGATCCTTGGTCGTGAAGGCCACGGCGCCGGCGACGCCGTCCGAGCCATACAGGGCAGAGGCCGGGCCGCGCAGGATCTCGACCGACTTGACCAGATCCAGGTCGTTGTAGCCGCCCCGACCCACCGCTTGGGCGCCGAAGGAGAAGCCGGCGGGCAGGCGCACGCCGTCGTTGATGATCAACACCCGATCGCCGCCCATGCCGCGAATGGTGAAGCCGGAGTTGGCGTCGCGGCCTGCCCCGGACAGGGCCAGGCTGAACCGGGCAGGGGAGGTTGGAACGCTGACGCCCGGCTCGAACCGGATCAGGTTCTTTATGTCGGTCGCCAGCATCGTCTCGATCTGGGCGGCGTCGATGACGCTGACCGTCGCCGGCGTATTGGAGGCCAGACGCTGCGAGCGGGTGCCGATGACCACGACGGGATCGACTTCGGCCGCCGGCGCCGCTGCGGGCATTTCGGCGTGCGCGGGCTGGACGATCAGGGCCGATCCGACGGCCGCTGCGGCGGTGGTGAGAAGAAGAAGGTTACGCATGAATGGCCCCGCTTAATGACAGGCAGGCGTATTAGTGCGAACGATTATCAGAATCAACCGCAATGACTGTGCGGTTTTGAACCCGAACCTTGGCCGTGACGTTGTGGCGTGATGAAAACAGCCCTGTTCCCGATGGCGGCCGCCATCGCCGCCATCGCCGCCCTGGCCGCCTGCGGCGATCATCAGGTCAATCCGCCCAACGAGCCGGCCGCGCCGCTGAGAACGCCTGAGGCCATGCAGCAGGTGGAGGCGAAGGGGCCGTCCTCTCTGGCGGCGCGCGGTCCGCGCAGTTTCGTGGGGGTGTGGGCGGCCAATCCGCAATGGTGCGCCCGGCCTCAGGGCGAGCGCAGCCCGATCACCCTGACGCCGCTGCGGTTCGACGCCTATGGGCACAACTGCGACATCGCCAGCATCGACGAGACGGGCTCAGGCTATGTCGCGGCCTTGCGGTGCGCGACCCAGGGCCAGACCAAGACCGAGCGGGTGCATATGAGCACGACCGGCGATGTGATGAACCTGACCTACATCGACCGGGACATGACCACGGTGAAGCTGGCGCGCTGCCCCGGCTCGCCGCGTGCGCCCGACCCCGCCAATCCGCTGGAAAAGATGATGAAGCCGGACGGGGCCGAGACCCCGCCCGTCGCGCCGCCTAGTTGAACAGGAAGTTCATCACGTCGCCGTCCTTGACGACATAGGTCTTGCCTTCGGCGCGCAGCTTGCCGGCCTCGCGCGCCTTGGCTTCGCCGCGCAGGGCGACAAAGTCGTCATAGGCGATGGTTTCTGCGCGGATGAAGCCCTTCTCGAAGTCGGTGTGGATCACGCCGGCCGCCTGCGGGCCGGTGGCGCCGACGGGGATGGTCCAGGCGCGGGCTTCCTTCGGGCCGACCGTGAAATAGGTCTGCAGACCCAGCAGCTTGTAGGCCTCGCGGATCAGGCGGTTCAGGCCGGGTTCTTCGAGGCCCAGGGTTTCCAGGAACTCCTTCTGCTCCTCGTCGTCCAGCACGGCGATCTCGGATTCGATCTGGGCCGAGATGACGACAGAGTTGGCGTTGTCTTGGGCGGCGCGCGCGGCGACCTTGTCGGACAGGTCGTTGCCCTTGTCGGCCGAACCTTCCTCGACGTTGGAGACATAGAGGGCGGGCAGGGCGGTCAGCAGTTGCAGCATGTGCCAGGCCTTGGCGTCCTCTTTGGACACTTCGGCGGTGCGGGCGGGCTTGCCGGCGTTCAGCTGGGCCAGGGCCAGATCGACCAGTTTCAGCGTCAGGCCGGATTCCTTGTCGCCGCCCTTGGCGCGTTTTTCGAGCTGGGGCCGACGGCGCTCCAGGCTTTCCATGTCGGCCAGCATCAGTTCGGTCTCGATGATCTCCAGATCGGCGATCGGATCGATGCGGTCCTCGACATGGGTGATGTCGTCATCGACGAAGCAACGGGCCACGAAGGCCACGGCGTCGCAGTCGCGGATATTGGCCAGGAACTGGTTGCCCAGGCCCTCGCCCTTGGACGCACCGCGCACCAGGCCGGCGATGTCCACGAAAGTGATGCGCGAAGGGATGATCTCTTTGGACCCGGCGATCTCGGCCAGGGCTTCCAGACGCGGCTCCGGCACCGCCACGTCGCCGGTGTTCGGCTCGATGGTGCAGAACGGGTAGTTGGCCGCCTGGGCCGCCGCCGTCTTGGTCAGGGCGTTGAACAGGGTGGACTTGCCGACGTTGGGCAGGCCGACGATCGCGACTTTAAGGGCCATGGTATTCCTCGTGAGGCGCGAGCCTTTACCCGGTTCGAACCAGTTTGTCAGGCTCGCGCTTCAACTGGGGTCAATGTGCGCCGTGATCCATGCCCGCCATGGCCGGCTGACGCACTTGCGCCTGCACCGTGATCGCCGGCGCCGAGGCGAACTGGAAGGTCAGAGGCACGGTTTCGCCTGCGATCAGCGGGGCGGTCAATTCGATCAGCATCAGGTGGTTTCCGCCGGGCGCCAAGGCTACGGCCTGACCGGCCGGCAAAGGCAGACCCGCCGTCAGTTCGGCCATCTTCATCATGCCGTTCTCGGTCTTCATCTCATGCACCTGAAGCGATCCGGCGCGAGGGGTGGATCCGCCGGTCAGCCGATCGTCGGTCGCTGCGGTCAGGGTGACATAGCAGCCCCCGGCCTTGGCCCCGTTCGGAGAGGGGCGGCACCAGGCGTCGGTTGCGGTCACGGCGGCGGCCGTCGTCGGGCCGGATGTCTCGGCTGCCGGGGCCTTGGCCGGTTCGGATGGATTGCAGGCCGCCAGAGAGAGGGCGGCGGCGGCAAGAGCGAGTTTGATTTTCATGACGTCGGGTCTTTCACGAGGCGGCGGAACGGCGCCGGATCATCGGGCGTACGGCTCGATCGAGCAACACGGCCGCGACCAGGCTCAGTCCCGTCAGAGGATAGAGGATGGCGAGGGGAAGGACGATGCCCAGGACAGCGGCGCGGACGCGCGGTCCTGGCGGGGCTGGCGGCGCACCCAGGCGGCGACGCGACAGGTTCGGAGGACGGCGCTTCCACCACATGACCAGGCCGCTGATCGCCAGTACCCACACGCCGATACAGCCCAGCAGCATGACGATGCGGTTGGCCTGCCCGAACTGCGTGCCCTGGTGGGTGTAGATGCCCAGTTCGATGGCTTTCGCGCCCGCGCCGAACTGATCGTAGCCGATGTCGCCCAACACGCGCCCTGACGCGCCGTCGATATAGAGCGAGCGGCTGTCCTGAACGCGCGTGGCCTGGGTCGTGACCGTATAGGCCGTGCCCTCAGCCGCAGGGATGCTGACGGCATAGGGGCGCGCCAGGCCGGCCTGATCCGCGACGTGCAGCACCTGCGCCAGACCGCCGTGGCCGGCGTGGTCGTGCGTCATCACCATGCCCTCCATGGTCCAGCCGGCGCCGACCGGTGCGTCATGGTGCTGGGCGCGTTGCCAGGCGCCGGCGACGGGCGCGGGCGGTCGCCCCAACCCCGTCTCCTTGATCAGGCCCATGGCCCGGTCGCCCCAGACCGCCGACCAGGGCATGCCCGTGACCGCCAGGAACAGAACGACACCCCCGACATAGAATCCGGTCAGCGCATGCAGATCGCGCCAGAACGGCCGACGCCCGGTGTCGGTCATCTTGGGCGTGAAGGTCGCGACAGCTCGCCCGCGCGGCCACCACAGATAAAGACCCGTGGCGAACAGGATGATGGTCCAGCCGGCGACGATCTCGACCAGAATGTTGAACGGCCGACCCAACAGCGTCAGGCTATGGGTCTTCTTGACCAGTTCCATGAACCCGCCCGCCGGAATGACGCCGCTGGCGCGACCGGTGTGTGGATCGACGAAGACGGTCTTCTGCACCCCGTCCGGTCGATCCACGCGAAGCCTGACGGCCTGATCGGCGTCGGCGGGCAGGACCAGATTGGCGACCCGTCCACCCCCGGCGGCTGTGGACGCATTCGCCAGCCAGGTTTCGGGTGCGACCTGAGATTGGGTCGCCGGCACACGGATCATGTCGCGATACAGAAACCCGTCGATCTCGTCCTTGAACAGATAGAGGCCGCCGGTCAGCGCCAGCAGCATCAGCACCGGCATGACGAACACGCCCGCATAGAAATGCCACCGCCACACGGCGCGGTAGGGACCGGACAGGTCGGCCGTTGGCTCAGAACGCATAGCGAACTCCCACATAGGCCGAGCGTCCCTCGCCGGGCACGAACACAGCCGTCGGGGCGACCCGCGCATCCGTCACGGCGTTGACGGAGGAGATGTAGTTTTCGCCAGTCAGGTTTCGCGCATCTAGGAACAGGGACACGCCATTGTCGAACCCCCAGCCCGCATTCAACGACAAGATGGCGTAGTCCGGGGCCGTCTGGGTGTTGGCATAGTCCACCAGGACATCCGACGGCGACCACTCCAGGCTGGGCGCGACGAACCATCCGGCAGGATGGGCGTATTTCAGTTCGGCCCGGTACAGATGTTCCGGCACGACCGGCAGGCGATTGTCGCCATAGACCGGATCTCCGTCAAAGACGAAATCAGACCAGGCGTAGGTCTGGCGCAGCGTCAACCGGCCGTGGGGGGCGGCCATGATCCGCCAGTCCAATCCGGTTTCGATTCCCTGGTGAACCGTGTCGCCCGCATTGAATGTGGAGGCGGGAATGTCCGGGGTGACGATGAAGTTCAACAGTTCACCGGTGATCTCGGCGCGATAGGCCGACAGATCGAAGGTGAAGGGACCGCGACGTCCTCGGGCGCCGATTTCAACGGTCCAGGCATCCTGAATATCGACATCGACGAAGCGCGGTATCGCGCCTTGAACCAGCGCGTTATAGCCGGGCGCCTCCACCGAACGCGTCAGGTTGGCATAGACCTGCGTGCCCGTCTCGTCTTCCCAAAGCAGACCGATGCGCGGGGAGAACCAGTCGAAGGTCACGTCCGCATTGTTGCTCGGGGCCAGATTGTTGGTGAAATCCCGCTCTGCACGGCCATAGCTGCCGCCCGCGACCAGGGCCAGCCGGTCGGTCACGAACAGGCGGCCCTCCGCGAAGACATCCAGGCCGACGGCGTCTTGAACCGAATCGCCGATCCTGGCGCCGGGTCGTGCGCCGCCCGCCGCCACGAAGGTGAAGGCGTCGGTCGTGCCGCCGCGATAGCTGACGCCGGCATAGGCGTCGGCGCGCAGCCCCATCACCTGTCCGGTCCAGTCCACGCGGCCATAGCCGCCCCATTGCAGGCTGTTCTGGTCAATGACGATGGAGATCGGGTGATACAGATCCTTGTCCACGACATAGGCCGCGCCCTCCAACATCAGACTGTCGTCGATCCTCCAGCGGCCCAAAACGGTGGTGCGCAGGGACTTCACGTCTCTGGCAAAGGCCAGTGTGCTATTGTTGGCGGGCACGTCTCGGGGGTTGGTCAGGGCCTGTTGCCGCGTCACGGCGGATGACACCGACTGGTCCAGATCATTGCCCTGCACGATCAGGCGCAGCTCGCGGTCCGTGCCGAACGTACGACCAAGGTTCAGGGTCAGGCGTTTGGAGTCCGAGCTTTGATTGTCCCGGAAGCCATCTGAACGAGCGACCGTGGCGGCGGCGTAGACGTCCCACTCCCCCAGATCGCGGGCGATTGCGACGTGGCCGCGTTGTGTGTCGAACGATCCGCCTTCGATACGGATCAGGTTGTGACTGGCGGCTGTCCGACCGGTGGGGGTCACCACGTTGATCGCGCCGCCCAAGGCTGCGCCGCCAAAACGAAGGGCGTTCCCGCCCTTGTACACATCGATATGGCGCGCAATCAGGGGATCGATCTCCTGAAACTCGCCGAACCCGTCGGGCGCGTTGAAGGGCACGCCGTCCTGAGCCAGTAGGACGCCGCGCAGATGGGCGCCGTTGCCGATGCCGGAACCACGGATCGAAAGCCGCACTTCCTCGCCCCAGCGGCGCTGAGCGAAGACGCCGGGCACGCCGCGCAGCGTGTCGGCGAAGCTGAGCGCATAGCGGTCTTGATAGGTTTCCGACGCCACGACGGCCACGGCGCCAGGGGTGCGCGACAGCAGGGCGCGGGCGTCCACGACGACGGCGGGGTCTTCGGCGTTGCGACGGCCGGTGACGATGACGCTGTCGAGCACGGCGGGCTCAGGGGTTTGCTGGGCGAAGGCAGGACTGGCCCATCCAGCGCTCGTCAGGGCGGCGAGCAACAGCGCGCTGGGCGCTGCGGTGGTCTTGAAAGACATGATGATCCTGAAATCAGAACAAGAAAGACGCGCGGGCGTGAAGGCCGGCGCGGGCTTGAGGTCTGGTTCAGGCTTTGGGTGGGGCGGTGGAGGGCGGGCGAGGCGGGGCACGCGCTGGGGGCGGCGGGCTGATGCTGGCGACGACGTAGACGACGCGTTCGGCTATACGAACGACCGGGGCCGGTTGCGGCGCGGGCGGACAGGGCAGGGCGGCGGCCAGGGGCATGACGCAGGCCGCGCACTTGGCCCCGACGTGCTTGTTGACCGGGCCGTCCATCCCGCCGGACTGGATCGTCTGCGGCCCTTCAGCCGAACAGATGATCAGGGGCTGGCCCGGTTGAACCGCCGCCAGGGCCGCGAAGGGCAGCAGACTTCCAAGCACGAGCGCGAAGACCGCCGCCAGGAAGGCGAGCGATTTCGAGGTCGACCAATTATCGGCCTGGGAACGGATCACGCCTCGCCTCTACGGCGTTTCGTGACGCCGGGATAGGCGGCGGTTTGTCCTAAAGCTCGCCGCGCGCCGCCTGACGCGGGCTGAACTTGGGCGCGGGGGCCAGGCGCATGACCTCGCCCTGATAGCGTTCGTCATCTCCGGCGACGGCGAAGGGCAGGGCGTCGGTGCAGGCCCGGAGCATCGCGTCCAGCCAAGGCTGTTCGGCCTTGTGGAAGTCGCCCAGGACGTGGGGCATGACCAATTCCTTCTCGCCGGGATGGCCGATGCCCATGCGCGCTCGGCGGAAGTCGGCGCCCAGGTGGCTGATCAGCGAACGGACGCCGTTCTGGCCGGCCGCACCGCCGCCGGTCTTCATACGGAACCGGCCGGGGGCCAGGTCGATCTCGTCGTGGAAGACAATGATCTCACTGGGCTTGATCTTGTAGAAGCGCGCCGCCTCGCCGACAGCACGACCGCTCTCGTTCATATAGGTCTGAGGCTTCATCAGCAGGACCTTGACCGGCCCGTCGGCCGTCTCGACCTGGCCCTCGCTGACGATCGACTGGAACTTGGCCCGCTCGGGACCGAACCGCCATCGGCGGGCGATCTCGTCGGCGGCCATGAAGCCGATGTTGTGGCGGTTCTTCTCGTATTTGGCGCCCGGATTGCCGAGCCCAGCGATGATGATCATGGCGTCCTCATGCCGTGTGCGTCGGGCAAAGAAAAGCCCCGCCGCGGCGAACCGGGCGGGGCGCAATCTTCTCGAAGAGCCGAAGGATCAGTCTTCGGTCTTCTCGACCGGAGCGGTTTCGGCAACGGCTGCGTCGGCGGCTTCGTCAGCGGCTTCGGAAAGCGCGGCGGACGAGATCTTGATCGTGGCGATCACGAAGTCGCGGTCAGTGATGGTGGCTTCCGCGCCCTTGGGCAGCTTGATGTCCGACATGCGGATGGTGTCGCCGATCTCGGCCTTGGCCAGGTCGACAACCAGTTCTTCCGGGATCTGATCGGCGCGGACCAGGATCTCGACGGCGTGACGCACGACTTCCAACGAACCGCCCTGACGCGAGAACGGAGCCTCGTCGGCGTTCGCGAAGTGGACCGCCACTTCGATCTTGACCGGGGCCTTCGCATCGACGCGCATCAGGTCGAAGTGCAGGGGACGGTCCGACACGGGGTCGAACTGCACGTCCTTGGCGATGACCGGCTGGGTCTCGTCGCCGTACTTCAGGGTCACCAGGTGGCCCAGCAGCTTGCCGGTGTAGAGGGACTTGCGGAAGTCCTTCTCGTTCACCGAAATGGCGACGGGGGCTTGTTCGCCGCCGTACAGGACGCCCGGCACGAAACCGGCGCGACGCGCGGCGCGAGCGCCGCCGGTGCCGACGCCATCGCGGACGTCCACGTTCAGAATGATCTCGGCCATGTGGCTCGCCTCAACAACAACGGAAACGCCGCGCCAACCCTGGGCTCTCGCGGCGGGGGTGATGAACCCTCGAATTCAAGAGCGCGGGCTATTACACGCATCACGCCCAGGGCGCAACCGTCAAAGGTCCGCTTAAGCTGCCTGCGCCCGGTCCTTCAGCAGCGAAGCGGGCGCCGCGACGATGCCCAGCAGTTCGGCGGCGTTGAACGGTTTGGCCAGGTGGTGGTCGGCTCCGGCCGCGCGCCCGGCCGCCACGTGTTCGGGCATGGCGTTGGCGGTCAACATGACGATCGGCGTGCGTTTCATCCCCATCGCGGCCTCGTGCAGGCGAATCTCCTGCGTCGCGGTCAGCCCGTCCATGACCGGCATCTGCATGTCCATCAGAATCAGGTCGAACGTGTCGCCCCGGAAGGCCTCCAGCGCCTGGACGCCGTTCTCGGCGATCACGATCTGGGCGGAGGTCTGGGCGAGAATCAGTTCGATGACGCGGCGATTGGTCGGATGGTCGTCCGCCACCAACACCCGCACGACGCGCTGATCCTGGTCAGCATAAGTCTCTCCGGCCAGAGGCTCCCGGCTCTTGGGAGCTTCGCATTGCCTCAACGGCAAGGTCAGGATGAAGGCGGCGCCGCCACCCGGCTCGCTTTCGCATCCCAGGTCGCCGCCCATCATTTCCGCCAGCTGACGGCAGATGGACAGACCCAGGCCGGAGCCGCCGAACTTGCGCGTGATGCCGCCGTCGGCCTGTTCGAATCGGCTGAACAACCGGCTGCGCGTCGCGGCGTCGAAACCGATGCCGCTGTCCTCGACGGTGAACCGCAGCACCGGGCGCCTGTCCTGATCCACGCCACGCTGGACGATCAGCCCGACGAAGCCTTGGCTGGTGAACTTCACCGCATTGGAAATCAGATTGGTCAGCACCTGTTTCAGACGCACCGCGTCGCCCAGCACCCACACATCGTCCTCCAGATCGACGTCGACGTGGAAGTCCAGGTGCTTCTCACGCGCGTTCTCGGCATAGAGCTGAGCCGCCTCGCGCACGACGGTCGCCAGTTCGAAGGCGTCCTCGGTCAGCTCCAGCTTGCCCGATTCGACGCGGGCCAGATCCAGGATGTCGCTGAGCAGGGTCTGCAGCGTCTTTCCCGAGGACTGCATCAGATCCAGCATCTCGCGCTGGTCCGGTGTCAGTTCGGTCTTGGATAGGGCCTGCGACAGACCGATCACGCCATTCAGAGGCGTACGAATTTCGTGGCTCATATTGGCCAGGAACTGGCTCTTGGCGACGTTGGCGGCCTCTGCGGCGTCGCGGGCCTCGGCCAAGGCCTGGGCGTCTCGCTTCAGGTCGGTGATGTCGTTGCAGACTGTGACCGTGCCGCCTTCCGAGGTGCGCCGGTCCTGGATGCGCAGCCAGCGACCGCCGGCGATCTGCTGCTCACCGTTGGACGACAGGTGACGCCGGGCCTCCATACGCTCGTTCAGCCATTCCTCTTCGCGCCCCATCGCCTCGGCGTAGCGGCCTTCGTCGATGCCGATCCGCAAGGCCTCGCGGAAGGTCAGGCCGACGACCAGATGGGGTTCAAGCTCGGGGTTCACCTCGGCATAGCGAGCATTCCACAGGACCAGCCGGTCCTTCGAATCATAGAAGCCCAACCCGTCGGGCATGGCGTCCACCGCCTCGCGGATGCGGCGCAGCGCGGTCGCGCGCGACATATAGGCCATGACGCCAAGGGCGCCGGCGACGCCGCAGATCAGCAGCAGGATGGCGCCCAGCAGCACGCGCATGGCCTCGGACGATATGCCCTGATCCATCATGACCGTGGGGTCGGGCGTGATGCTGATCGCCGCCATGCCGACGAAATGAAGGACGATCACGGTCATCGACAGGCCGGTGGCGGTGACCAGCAACCGTATGGCCCCGCCGCGACGGTAGAAGAAGGCGGTCGTGCACCCGATGGCCGTCGCTACAAGGATGGAGGCCGCCACCATGCCGGGATCCCAGCTGATATGCGCCGGGCCCTTTATGGCGGCCATGCCGAGATAATGCATGGCGCCGACGCCCGCGACGGCGATCACGGCGGCCAGAACGCGCCAAATCCGCCCCTTGCCCATCATCGTGGAGCCTATCGTCAGGCCGATCATGGCGAGGGCGACGCCCAGCGACGCCAGTGTCAGAAACAGGTCGTAGCGCACCGGCACGCCGGCGACGAACCCCTGCATGGCCACGAAATGGGTGGCCCAGATCGACAGGGCGCCGATCAGCGTCGCCATGAAGACCGCACGTCGGCGTCGAAGAGGATCGCGCACGCTCATCCGCTGCATGAAGCGGGTCGAAACGCCTAGGCCGATCAGGCAGATCAGAGCCGCAAACACAGTGATCCGCCAGTCGTGATCGCGCGTGATGCAAAAGATGATGCGGTCCACGAGGCCTCCCCTTGGAGACACGGTCGCAGAAAATCCTAAATAAACCGTGCGGCGAAGCTTACTCAATCAGCAGGCTGTCGGCACGCCGTCACAGAATCCGTGCAAGGATCGCAAAACGCGTTCCAGAACGAGGTCGCTCTCCCTCCATGCCTTACGAAGTCTCGCCATCGCCCGTCGCGCCGGTCTCCACCTCGCGCTTATGGACGGTGGGCGCCAGCATCGGCATCGCCATCGTGACCCTGCTGATCCTGGCGATCCTGCATCCCGAACTGGCGAACTGGCTGGTCGGCGGGGCCGTGGTCGTGGCGGCTTCGGCCTGGCTTCTGAATATGTCGGAAACGGCGGCGACGGCTCCGACCGCAAACGACGGCGCGGCGGCGGAGTCTTCCACGGATGTGGTGACGGGCGACCTGCTGGACCGGGTGTTCGAGGCGTTGGACGATCCGGTGCTGGTCGTCAGCGGAGGCGAGCCGGACGACATCGCCGGCCGGCGCATCGTCATGGCCAATAGTGCGGCGCGCGACCTGCTGCGCATCCAGCGTCAGGGCGCGCTGCTGGTTCAGGTCATTCGCGAGCCCGGCGTGCTGGAGGCGGTCGACGAGGCCCTGTTCGGCGGCACGGCGCGCACCACGGACTATGCCACGGGCGGTCAGAGAGATCGGCGCTGGCGCGCCTGGACGCGGCCTTTGTCCGTCGAGGGGGGCAGGGCGCCGGGGGCGGAACTGGCCCTGTTGATCCTGCGCGACGAGACCGACGCCCGGCGTACCGAGATGATGCGCGTCGATTTCCTGGCCAACGCCAGCCATGAGCTGCGCACGCCGCTGGCCTCTCTCAGCGGCTTCATCGAGACGCTGAAAGGCCATGCCCGCGACGACGTCGCTGCGCGCGACCGGTTCCTCGACATCATGTCGGCCCAGGCGGACCGAATGGGTCGTCTGGTGGCGGACCTGCTGTCGCTCAGCCGCATCGAACTGAACGAGCATATTCCGCCCTCGGGCCGCGTCGATCTGGACCGCGCCGCCTCCGACGTGGTGGACGCCATCAGCGTGCTGACGCGCGAAAAAGAGATCGTCATCGCCCTGGATCAGGGGGAGGCGAGGGCGTCGATCAGCGGGGATCGCGACGAGATATTGCAGGTCGTGCAGAACCTGCTCGACAACGCCGTCAAATATTCGTCACGGAGCGGGACAGTCGAGATTTCGGTCCGTTCGGACCTGTCGTTCGACGAGGCCTGGGCGTCGCGCATGCCCGGCGCGACCCGGCTGCCGCTGGTTACGCCGGACCGTGCATCCGGCATTTCCTATGCCGCCGTGACGGTGAGGGATCATGGACCGGGCATGGCGCGCGAACACCTGCCACGATTGACCGAGCGCTTCTATCGAGTGGAAGGCCAGAAGAGCGGCGAGCGGCAGGGGACCGGCCTGGGGCTCGCCATCGTCAAGCACATCATCAATCGGCACCAGGGAGGCCTGGTCGTCGAAAGCGCGCCCGGCATGGGCGCGGCCTTCACCGCCTGGTTCCCCCAGCCCGTCGAGCGGCGCTAGAGCCGCAGGGACCGTCGCTGTCACCCAACTGTCATCGACCCGTCGTAATCCGCTGAACATTCGCAGGCAGTACTCGCGCCGCGTTGGTCCCGATGTTCAGGATCCTCGCCGATTCGCGCACGGCGCTTCGGACTTCTGAATGATCTGGATTTATCTGCTGATCCTCATCGCGCTGAGCGCGGCCGCCTTCCTCGGCGGTCGTGAGCTGGCGCGTCGTCGCGCGATCGGCGCCAAACCCCATTCCCGGCCCGGCCAGCACGGCGCCTACGCCCTGATCTGGGTCGCGGCGCCCGCTTTGCTGGTTCTGATCCTGGCCTCGGTCTTCTCTGCGCCGCTTCAGCGCCAGTTGACCGCCGTCGGCACGCCTGACGCCGTCGCCGCTCTGGAACACTTCCGCCGCGACGCCTTCTTCGCCGACGCCCACCGCGTCGGTCGCGGTGAGCCTGCCCTGCAGATCTGGGAGCGCCCGCTGGCCGAACATCTGCCGGTCGAGGCGCGCCGCATGGTTCGCATCGAGCGCACCCTGTCCTGGGGCGGCGGGATCGCCGCCATCCTGGCCGCCATTCTGGGCGGCTTGTTCGCCCTGACCCAGATCAAGCCCCAGACCCGCGCCCGCAACCGGGTCGAGGGCTGGATCTACGGCGCCCTCTTCGTCTGCTCGGCCATCGCCGTCCTGACGACGCTTGGCATCATCGCCTCCCTGGCTTTCGACAGCTTCCGCTTCTTCCAGAAGGTGCCGATCCTCGACTTCCTGTTCGGCACCCAGTGGAGCCCCCAGATCGCCATCCGCGCCGATCAGGTCGGGTCGTCGGGCGCCTTCGGGGCCGTGCCCCTGTTCGCCGGCACTTTGCTGATCATGGTGATCGCCATGTGCGTGGCCGCGCCCATCGGCCTGTTTTCCGCCATCTATCTGTCGGAGTACGCCGGCCGCACGACGCGCGCGGTGATCAAGCCGCTGCTGGAGATTCTCGCCGGCGTGCCGACCGTCGTCTACGGCTTCTTCGCCGCCCTGACCGTGGGGCCGCTGCTGCGGGTCTTCTTCAACGAGATCGGCCTGTTCCTGATCGGCGGACCGCTGGACGGACTGGGCCAGTATCTGGCGCTGGTTCAGAATCAGATGGCCCTGACGGCCGGCGCCGTGATGGGCATTATGCTGATCCCCTTCGTGTCGTCCTTGTCCGACGACATCCTGAACGCCGTGCCTCAGTCTCTGCGCGACGGCTCGTTCGCCATGGGCGCCACCAAGTCCGAGACGGTGAAGCGCGTTCTGCTGCCCGCCGCCCTGCCGGGCATCGCCGGCGCCCTGTTGCTGGCCGTGTCGCGGGCCATCGGCGAGACCATGATCGTGACCATGGCCGCAGGCCTGGCCGCCAACCTGACCTTCAATCCTCTCGACACCGTGACGACCGTCACCGTGCAGATCGTGACCCTGCTGACCGGCGACCAGGAGTTCAACAGCGCCAAGACCCTGTCGGCCTTCGGCCTGGGCCTGACCCTGTTCCTGGTGACCCTGGTGCTGAACATCATCGCCCACCGGATCGTCCAGACCTATCGGGAACAATATGACTGACGCGACCCCCGATCGGATCGACGGCGTGGCCGCCAAGGGGCGGCTTGATCGTCTGCGCGCGGGCCTGAAGCGTCGGCACGCCAAGGAAACCCGCTTCAAATGGTATGGCCGTCTGGCCATCGCCGCCGCCATGCTGTTCCTTGCGGTCCTCCTGGTCCGCATCGTCGAACAGGGCCACACCGCCTTCTACACCCACACGGTGACCGTGCCGGTCTATATGGACCCGGCCCGCATCGACCGCGCCTATCCCCAGGGCTCCAACTTCGAGCAGTTGGCCGCCGAGCAGCAACTGGCCCGCATGGGCATCCAGGACGACGCGGCTGGGACCAGGGCTGCACAGATGAAGCGGCTGTTCTCGTCGGAGCTGAAATTCGTCGCCGCCGACCTAGTCTCCAAGCGCAGCGAGGTCATCGGCGAGACCGTGCCCCTGGCCGTGCCCCTGTCCGACGACGCCGACCTGTATCTGAAGGGCGAAATCTCCAAGGATACGCCGGAGGACCAACGCCGCCTGACCGACCAGCAGATCGCCTGGCTGGACCGGATGCAGACCGAGGGCGTCATCGGCTCGCACTTCAACACCGCCCTGTTCACAAACGGCGACTCCACCCAGCCGGAACTGGCAGGCGTGCTGGGCGCCGTGGTCGGCTCGGCCCTGATGCTGATGGTCACGGCCCTGATCGCCATTCCGCTTGGCGTCGGCGCCGCAATCTGGCTGGAAGAGTTCGCGCCCAAGAACAAGCTGACCGACATCATCGAGGTCAACATCAACAACCTCGCGGCCGTGCCGTCGATCGTCTACGGCCTGCTGGGCTTGGCCCTGTTCATCAACTGGATGCATCTGCCGCGCGCCAGCCCGATCGTCGGCGGCTTGGTGCTGGCGCTTATGGCCTTGCCGACCCTGGTCATCGCCACCCGTTCGGCCCTCAAGGCCGTGCCCCCGTCCATCCGCGAGGCGGCCCTGGCCATGGGCGCGTCGAAGACGCAGACAGTGTTCAGCCATGTCCTTCCGCTGGCGATGCCCGGCGTCATGACTGGCGCCATCATCTCCATGGCCCACGCCCTGGGCGAGACCGCGCCGCTGCTGCTGATCGGCATGGTCAGCTTCGTACCGGGCGTGCCGGCGGCCATCGACCAGCCGGTCGGGGCGCTGCCTTCGCTGATCTACATCTGGGAGAACGCCTCGGAGCGGGCGTTCCACGAACGCACCGCCGCGGCGATCATCGTCCTGCTGGTCTTCATGATCATCATGAACGCGGCGGCCATCATCCTGAGGCGGCGCTTCGAGCGCCGGTGGTAAGAGAATGAAATTCCGTATTTTCCGCTCCGCCGAAGACCAGACCGGCGCCGGTCCGGTCGATCCGACCGAGACCCCGCGCATGGGCGGCCAGGTCCTGCCCGAAGTCACGCCGTCCAAAGCCCGCGCCGGTGCCGAGCCGCGTCTCGAAGACGCAACGCCCGTGTCGAACGCCACCGTCGTGGACAGCCCGCCGGTCGGCCCGATCAAGATCGCCGCACGTGACGTGTCTGTCTTCTATGAAGGCAAGCAGGCGCTCTACGACGTCTCGCTGGACATCCCGGACAAGACCGTCACGGCCCTGATCGGGCCGTCGGGTTGCGGCAAGTCGACCTTCCTGCGGACGATGAACCGCATGAACGACACCATCGCCGGAGCCAAGGTCACCGGCCGGATCGCGATGGACGACGAGGACATCAACGACCGTTCCATCGACCCGGTGCTGCTGCGCGCCCGTGTCGGCATGGTGTTCCAGCGCCCGAACCCCTTCCCCAAGTCGATCTACGAAAACGTCGCCTACGGACCCAAGATCCACGGCCTGGTCTCGTCCAAGGCGGAGATGGACGACGTGGTCGAAAAAGCCCTGAAGCGCGCCGGTCTGTGGGAAGAGGTCGCCGACCGCCTGCAGTCGTCGGCCATGGGCCTGTCGGGCGGTCAGCAGCAGCGTCTGGTCATCGCCCGCGCCATCGCCGTGAACCCTGAAGTCATCCTGATGGACGAGCCATGCTCGGCCCTGGACCCCATCGCTACGGCGCGGATCGAGGAATTGATCGACGAACTGCGCGAGCGGTTCTGCATCGTCATCGTCACCCACTCGATGGCCCAGGCCGCACGGGTGTCGCAACGCACCGCCTTCTTCCACATGGGCCGTCTGGTCGAGACCGGGGATACGGAAGACATCTTCCAGAATCCGCGCGAACGGCGCACGCTCGACTACATCACGGGACGCTTCGGCTAATCCGATGAACCAGCACACGGTCAAAGCCTACGGCGACGAGCTGAACCAGATCACGGCGGAGGTCGCCCGCATGGGCGGGCTCGCCGAGGCCCAAGTGGCTGACGCCATCGATTCCGTCGCCCGGCGCGACATCGCCCTGGCGCGCGCTGTCGTGGAACGCGACCTGAAGCTCGACGCCCTGCATCGCGACATCGAGAAGAAGGCCATTCGCCTGATCGCCCTGCGCCAGCCGGTCGCCAGCGACCTGCGCCGCACTCTGGGCGCCATGAAGATCGCCACCGATCTGGAGCGCACCGGCGACCTGGCCAAGAACATCGCCAAGCGCGCGCTGATCCTGGCCGAGGGCGAACCGATGCAGCCTCTGACCCGTTCGATCGAGCGGATGGGCCGGTTGGTCTCCACCCGCCTGCGCGACGTGCTGGACGCCTATACCGCGTCGGAACTGGATCGCGCTGTCGCCGTCTGGCAGACCGACGACGAGGTGGACGAGCATTACAACGCCCTGTTCCGCGAACTGCTGACCTACATGATGGGTGATCCGCGCACGATCGGCGCCTGCACCCACCTGCTGTTCATGGCCAAGAACCTGGAACGGATCGGCGACCACGCGACCAATATCGCCGAGACCGTCCACTACGAGATCACGGGCGATGACATCGTGGGCGAACGCCCGCGCGCCCAGCCCACGGCCGAGGATTCCGATCCGACGCCGAACCTTTCGACGCCCCACCTTCCGACGCACTGAGCCGAGACCGGAGACACGACGTGCAGCCTTATATCCTTGTGATGGAAGACGAGGACGCGCTGGCGACCCTTCTTCAGTACAACCTCGAAAAGGAAGGCTACGACGTCGCTGTCGCCGCCGACGGCGAGGAAGGCATGCTCCAGATCGACGAGCGCCTGCCTGACCTGGTCCTGCTGGACTGGATGCTGCCCAAACTGTCGGGCATCGAGGTCTGCCGCCGCATCCGCGGCAAGGCCGAGACCCGCAACCTGCCGATCATCATGCTGACGGCGCGTGGCGAGGAGAGCGACCGGGTTCGGGGTCTGGACACCGGCGCCGACGACTATCTGACCAAGCCCTTCTCGATGGTCGAGTTGATCGCGCGCATCCGCGCCGTTCTGCGCCGCATCCGTCCGGGCCTGGCCGACGACCGTCTGAACCACGGCGACATCATCATCGACCGCGTCTCGCACCGGGTGAAGCGTTCGGGCCAGGAAGTGCACCTCGGCCCGACCGAGTTCCGCCTGCTGGACCACTTCATGCAACACCCCGGCCGGGTGTTCAGTCGCGAACAGCTGCTGGACGCCGTCTGGGGCTCGGACGTCTATGTCGAGGCCCGCACCGTCGATGTCCACGTCGGCCGCCTGCGCAAGGCCCTGGCCATCGCCGACGAAAGCGCCAATCCGATCCGCACCGTGCGGTCAGCGGGTTATTCGCTGGATCTGGAAGGCTAAAGAAAAGGGCGGCTCTCGGAGCCGCCCTTTTCCGTTCAGATCTGCTCTGCGACGACCTCATCGGGGTCCAGCGCATAGACCGTGGCGCAGTATTCGCAGGTGACGCGGATCTTGCCGTCGTCTTCCAGCATCTCGACGCGCTCGGCCGGGTCGAAAGACGCCAGGACCGAGGCGATCCGGCCTCTGGAGCAGCGGCAGACGGCGGTCAGTTCTCGTGCGCCCTCCAGCCGCACGCCGTCCTCGTGGAACAGTCGGAACAGCAGGGTCTCGGGCGAAATCGTCGGGTCGACCAGTTCGTCGTCGCCCAGGGTGCCGAACAGGGCGCGAGTCCGATCCCAGACTTCTTCCGTGGAGCCGCGCGCGTCATCGCCGGCGATGATCTGGATCATCGCCCCGCCGGCCCGCCATTGCGAGCCGGTCTCGGTCTGCACCTGACCGACGGCCAGCCGCACCTTGGTCGGCACCTGCTCGGACTGCTGGAAGTAATGCTCGGCCGCCAGCGACAAGCTCTCACCCTCGATCGGCGTGATCCCCTGGGTGCGTTCGAAGTCGGGGCCGCGGTCCAGCGTCATGATGAAGACGCCCTGGCCCAGCAGCGATCGGGCGCCGGGACGCGCGAACCCGCTGGATGCCTCGGCGACCTCGGCCTCGTCGTAGCGGCAATAGCCGCGCAAGGACCCGTCGGTGCCATAGTCGGCGACCACATAGCGCACCGGCCCATCGCCCTGGGCCTGAACCAGCAGGCGGCCTTCGAATTTCAGGCTGGAGCCGATGAGGGCCGCCAGGGCGCAGGCCTCGCCCAGCAGGGCGGCGACCGGCTCGGGATAGGCGTGGGCGGCCAGGATCTTGTCGATGGTCGCGCCCAGGCGGACCAGTCGTCCGCGCACGGGCCAGCCCTCAATCTGAAAGGCGGCGGCCAGATCGTCGGAAATGGGGGTGTGAGGCGCGTGATCGGTCACGGCGAGGTCCTTTGGCGACGTCATTTCGGGATCGCGGCTATTTAGGCGCCCGAAGGCCCGATGATAAGGGCCCGATGATAAGGGTTGTCTGTTCCGGCGCGGGAAGGCGTTCTGCGCGATGATTTCTTCTGCCTCGTCAACACGACGGAACCGTTTCCAGCGCGGTTCGCTCTTTTGGCTCAAGCGGAGCCGTCGCTCTGCCCATCACCACGCCAATCACTGAAGAGGTTCCGCCGATGATCCGCGATATCGATCCGATCGAAGAGATTCGCAAACATCCCGGCATCACGGCCGGCAGCCTTGCCGCCGTCGTCCTGGGCGCGGTCGCGGTCGTCTATCTGACGCAACGCAGCGGGCCGACCCGCTATCAACGCATCAAGACCCGCATCGACCCGCGCGGATGGGTGGATACGTCGGAACTGCGTGATCGCTTCCATGACGCCGTCGACGCCTTCCGCCACCGGGCCGAAGATGCGGGCGAGCGTGCCGGCGAACTGTCGCGCGACGCACGCCATCGCGCCGCCGACGCCGCCTACGATGCGCGTGATCGGGCCGACGACTGGTTCCGTTCGGCCCGCAAGGGCTCCAAGAAGGCGTTGAAGAAGCACGGCAAGACCGCCCGCCGTTACGCCGATGACGCCGGCGCCTATGCTCGCGATCATGCGCGCGAAGGCGGGGCGATTCTGGCCGTCGCCACCATCGCCGCCGCCATCGGCGCGGCCGTGCTGGAAAGCCGCCGTCCCGACAGCCGCGTGCGCCGGATCGTCCGCTTCTGACATTTTCTTGCCGCCCGCCGTGTGAAAATCGCGACGGGCGGCAAGGTTTAAGCGCAACTGAGCCCAATCATCAGCACGGCTTGGCTTTGCCGCAGGCGCGAAGGCCGCTAAGACGCCGCCCATGAGCGCGCGCCCCACCCTGATCTTCGACTTCGATTCGACCCTGGTCGATTTCGAGACCCTTGAGGCCCTGGCCGACATCGCCTTGGCCGATGCGCCGGGCGCGGCCGAGACACGGGCGCAGATCGCGGCCCTGACCGATCAGGCCATGGCCGGAGAGCTGGAGTTCGGCGAGGCTTTGCGCCGCCGCCTGGCTTTGCTGCCCCTGACGCGCGCCCATGTCGCGGCTCTGGCGCATACGGCATCGGATCATCTGACGGCGTCCGTCCGCCGCAACCTGAACTTCTTCCAGCAGAACAAGGGCAAGGTCGTCATCCTCTCCGGCGGCTTCCGCGAGGTGATCGCGCCGGTCGCTGAAGAGTTGGGCGTCTCGCCCGACCGCATCCTGTGCAACGACGTGGTCTATGACGCGGACGACCACGTGATCGGCGTGGACGACGCCAATCCGCTGTCGCACGCCAACGGCAAGCCGGCCGCCATTCACGCGCTGAACCTGTCGGGCCGGGTGGTCATGATCGGCGACGGCTGGAACGACGCCGAGGTCAAGATCGCCGGCGCCGCCGACGCCTTCTACGCCTTCACCGAGGTGGTGCGCCGCGCGCCGGTGGTTCAGGTCGCCGACGCCGAGGCCGCGTCACTGGACGAGGTGCTGCACGCCGAGGGTCTGGTCGGTCGCTGGTCCTTCCCGCGCAGCCGCATGAAGATGCTGCTGCTGGAAAACATCCACCCCGCCGCCGTCGAGCGGCTGGAGGAGGCGGGCTATTCGGTCGAGACGCAAAAGGGCGCCCTGGACGAGGACGACCTGATCGCCGCCATCAAGGGCGTCCATGTGCTGGGCATCCGCTCCAAGACCACGGTCAGTCGTCGCGTGCTGGAAGAGGCCGACCGGCTGATGGCCGTCGCCGCCTTCTGCATCGGTACCAACCAGATCGATCTGGACGCGGCGTCGGATCACGGCGTGGCGGTGTTCAATGCCCCCTATTCGAACACCCGCTCCGTGGTCGAACTGGCCATCGGCCTGATGATCGTCCTGATGCGCGACGTGGCGGACAAGTCGGCGGCCATGCATGTCGGCAAGTGGAACAAGTCCGCGACGGGCTCCAAGGAGCTGCGCGGCAAGACCCTGGGCATCGTCGGCTATGGCGCGATCGGCAGCCAGTTGTCTGTGCTGGCCGAGAACCTGGGCATGCGGGTGCTGTTCTACGACCTGTCGGAACGGCTGGCCCTGGGCAATGCCCGGCGGATGCGTTCGCTGGATGCCCTGCTGGGCGAAAGCGACGTGGTCACCCTGCATGTCGATGGTCGCAAGGATAACGCCAACATCTTCGGCGCGGCCCAGTTCGCCAGGATGAAGGAGGGCGCGCTTTTCCTGAACCTGTCGCGCGGCCATGTGGTCGATGTCGGCGCCCTGTCCCAGGCCATGGGGTCGGGCCGCGTCGCCGGGGCCGCCGTGGACGTCTTCCCGGAAGAACCCCGCACCAACGCCGATCCGTTCGAAAGCCCCCTTCAGGGCCTGCCCAACATGATCCTGACCCCCCACATCGGCGGCTCGACCGAGGAGGCGCAGGAAGCCATCGCCGAGTTCGCGGCCGAGCGGCTGCTGGGCTATCTGAATCGCGGCGACACCACCTTCAGCGTGAACCTGCCGAACGTGCAGTTGGCCGAGGTGTCCGGCACGCACCGCATCCTGCACATTCACCGGAATCAGCCGGGCGTTCTGGCCGAGCTGAACCGGGCGCTGGCGTCGGCGGGTCTGAATATCCTGGGCCAACACCTGAAGACGGACGAGCGCACCGGCTATGTCATCACCGACGTGGATCGCGACTACGATCCCGAAGCCTTGCGCGAACTCAAGACGCTGCCGGGCACGTTGAAGTTCCGCACTTTGCAGTAGGCCTTCGATTTTCCTCCGAAGGCTGACGTTGCGGCATCTTGCGCTCTGCGCCAACTGGCGCATCCTCTCGTCCAACGGCCGCGAACCATGACGGCTGCGGGAGGATTCATATGTCACGCTATCTCACCGGCGGCGCCGTCGCCGTTCTGGCGCTCGCCGCCTGCGCCTTTGCAGGCTCGGCCTCGGCCCAGACCTACAACCGCCTCGTCGTCTTCGGCGACAGCCTCAGCGACAACGGCAACCTGTTCCTGATCTCTGGCGGGACCCAGCCGCCTTCGCCGCCTTATTTCCAGGGCCGGTTCTCCAGCGGGCCGGTGTTCACCGAATTGCTCGGCTTCAACGCCGCCAACTTCAATGGCTCGGTGACGGGCAGCATCAACTACGCCTTCGGCGGGTCTCGCACCGACGCCACGGCCGGCGTGCCGTTCGGCATGCTGAACCAGCTGGCGCGCTACACCGCCTCTGGCGGCACGTTCAGCTCGACCGATCTGGTCAGCGTGCTAGGCGGCGCCAACGACATCTTCCAGGGCCTGCCCGCCGCTGGCGCCTCGGCCAGCCCGGTCGCTGCCATCACGCCGGTCGCGACCACGGCCGCCGCCAACGTCAACAGCCTGGTCAACAGCGTCGCCGGCGCCGGGGCGGGGACCATTCTGGTCACCAACCTGCCCAAGCTCAGCCTGACGCCGCAGTTCCGCAGTACGCCGGCCGCGCCTCTGGCCGACTATGCCGTCACGACCTTCAACACGGCCTTGCAGACAGGCCTCTTCACCACTGCGGGCGCACGACCGGGCAGCAACATCATCCTGATGGACCTGTTCAAGGTCAGTGACACCCTGGCCGCCAATCCGGGCCAGTTCGGCATCACCAACATCACCCAGCCCTGCTTCAACGGGGTGACGGTGTGCTCGAACCCCGACAGCTATTTCTACTTCGACGGCGTCCATCCGACCGCGGCGGGGCATAGGATTATCGCCCAACTGGCGACCGACTACCTCTACTATGGCGCCATCGGCGCCCAATCGACGCTGCAGGGCGAGACGACGTATCGTCACCGCGAGGATGCGCTGGACGCCGCCGGCGAGGCCCTGTCGGGCCGCGAAGCCTGGGAAGCCGGAGTGTCGATCACCACGGCGGCGCTGATCGACAGCGTCGATACGGATGCACGCGGCTCGGCCACCGAATCGTCCAGCGATGGCTGGGGCGGGCGGATCGCGCTGGAGGCCGGACCTTCGGCCAACTGGCGCTTCGGCCTGGCGGGAACGGCTCGTACCACGGACGTCGAGAGCCAGGCGCTGAACTTCAACGTCGAGAGCTTCGGGCTGGACGTCTATGGCGGGTGGCGCTCGGGCGATGTCTTCGTCAACGCCGCCGTCGGCGTGGCGCGCGACAATATCGACGACATCGAACGCCTGACCAGCCTCGCGCCCATCGTCCACACGGCCGAGACGCGGGCGTTCAGCACCGGCGCGCGGCTGCAGGGCGGCATGTGGTTCGACATGGGCGGCGTCGCCCTGTCGCCCCGCGCGGCCCTGGCCTATGTCTCCAGCGACGTGGACGGCTATTATGAACAGGGCGTCGGCGCCCAGTATCAGTATGGCGACCGCACGGTGAAGGCTCTTACCGGCGAGGTCGCCCTGCGCGCCGAGGCCGAAATGGGCCGGTTCGGCGTGTTCGCCGAGGGCGGCTATCGTGACGCCCTGGACGACAGTTCCGACCCCGTCCGCGTGGGTATCTACAACAACCCGGCCCAGGTGCTGTCGCGCGAGATCGACGATCCGTTCGGCGGTCAGTTCCTGGCGTCTGCGGGCGTCGAGGGTTCGGTCGGGCCGGTCAAGGTGACGGTGGCCTATCGCGGCCGCTTCGGCGACCACGCCGACAGCCACCTGGGCGGCATTCAGCTGACCTTGCCTCTGTAGGCCGAAGGTGCGGGAAGGGGCCTCAGCGCCCCTTCTTGCGTACCCACATGGCGGCGTCGGCCTCGGTCAGCCAGGCCTCGGCGTCGGTATGGCCGTCCCAGGCGCGCACGCCGAACGAACCGCCCAGTTCGGTCTTTTGCCCGTCCCAGACGAAGCCTTCGGTCTTCAAGGCCTCGGACAGTTGGCGCGCCTTGGCCCGGCCCTCTTCGTAGCCCGCGTGCAGCATCAGCAGCGCGAACTCGTCGCCACCCAGCCGGCCCACGGCGTCCGACTCGCGCAGATTGGCCAGGAACAGCTCCGCCACCGCCACCAGGGCCGCATCGCCGGCGGCATGGCCCAGCCGGTCGTTGACGCTCTTGAACCCGTCCATATCCAGATACAGCAACACCGCCGGCACCCCGTGTCGCTGGCAATAGGCCATGGTCCGCTGAAGCGCCGTGATGAAACCGCGCCGGTTCAAGGCGGGCGTCAGGACATCGTGGTCGGCGGCGGCCTCGGCGGCGGCGGCGCGTGTCTTCCACGCTTCCAGCTCGACGCGCAGGCGCTCGATCTCGGCGGTCAGGTCGTGTTCGGCCACGTCGGTCACGGCGCAGGGATGGCTCCGAAGGCGCGACTCAGTCTGCGTCGCGCGGTGGAACGATGGTAGAGCGTGATCCGTCGACATTGAAGGCCGACAATAAGGGCCTAGAGGCTTGAAACAGTCCGCGTGCGGTTGCGGGCGTCACCCGCGTGCTGTAACGGGCGCCTTTCCGCGAGGGGCCTTACAGACATGGCGACTTCCGCACCGCCGGTGGCGATCATCATGGGCAGCCGGTCCGACTGGCCGACCATGAAGCTGGCCGCCGACCGCCTGGACCAGCTGGGCGTCGCCTGGCAGGCCAAGGTCGTCAGCGCGCACCGCACGCCCCAGCGCCTGGTCGAGTTCGCCACGGGCGCCAAGGCCGCAGGATACAAGATCATCATCGCGGGAGCAGGCGGCGCCGCCCACCTGCCGGGCATGGCCGCCTCCATGACCGAGCTGCCGGTGCTGGGTGTGCCGGTTCAGTCCAAGGCCCTGAAGGGGATGGATAGCCTGTTATCCATCGTCCAGATGCCGGCCGGCGTGCCCGTAGCCACCCTGGCCATCGGCGAGGCGGGCGCCGCCAACGCCGGCATTCTGGCCGCCCAGATCCTGGCCTTGTCGGACGAAGGGCTGGCGCAACGCCTGGCCGCCTTCCGCGCCGCCCAGACCGATTCCATCGCCGAAACCGTCGAGGACTGAGTGCCAGATCTGCCGCTTTCCCCCGGTTCGACCCTCGGAATCATCGGCGGAGGCCAACTGGGCCGGATGCTGAGCCAGGCCGCGTCGCGCCTGGGCTTCGACGTCGTCATCCTGGACCCCGAGGCCGACAGCCCGGCGGGCCGCGTCTCGGCGCACCAGATCGTCGCCGCCTATGACGATCCCGACGCACTGACCGCCCTGGGTCGCGCTGCCGACGTGGTCACTTTCGAATTCGAGAACGTCCCCGCCGATTCCATCGAACGCCTGGCCGAGGCCGGCGCCCTGGTTGCGCCGGGGCCGACCGCGCTGCGTGTGTCGCAGGACCGGGTGGACGAGAAGACCTTTCTCAACGCCGTCGGCGCCCCGACGGTCGCCTTCGCCGTCGTCGATACGCTGGACGATCTGGTCGTCGGCCTGACGGAACTGGGCCTGCCCGCCCTGCTGAAGACCCGCCGCGAAGGCTATGACGGCAAGGGCCAGGTCTGGATCCACGCCATCGAGGATGCGCCCGCCGCCCTGGAAAGCCTGGGCGGCCGTCCGGCCATTCTGGAGGCCAAGGCGACCTTCGTGCGCGAACTGTCGGTCATCGCCGCCCGCGACTGGGACGGCCATATGGCGGTCTATCCGCTGGGCGAGAACCGGCACGAGGGCGGCGTGTTGCGCACCACCCTGGCCCCCGCCGCCGTGGACGAAAAGACCCAAGTCCGCGCTCGCGCCATCGCCGAGGCGATTCTGGACGGGCTGGACTATGTCGGCGTGGTGGGCGTCGAACTGTTCGACCTGGGAGACGACGTCCTGCTGGTCAACGAGATCGCTCCGCGCGTCCATAACACCGGCCACTGGACCCAGGACGGCTGCGTCTGCGACCAGTTCGAACAGCACATCCGCGCCGTGACGGGCTGGCCGCTGGGCCCGACGACCGCCCACGCCCGCATCGAAATGACCAACCTGCTGGGCGACGAGGTCGAGGACTGGCGCAAGTTGTCGGCCAAGTCCGACGAACGCCTGCACCTCTACGGCAAGGCCGAAGCACGGCCGGGCCGCAAGATGGCGCACGTGAACCGGGTGTCGGGCGCGGTCTAACTTCTTCTTTCGTCATCCTCCGGCAAGCCGCGTCTTCGCGGCGCAGACCGGGGGACCCAGCGGCGCCGAAGGCGATGCGTCCGCCGCTTCCTGTTTGACCACCCTGTCCGCGACAGGTTCGCGCTCACGCGCGCCGCTGGGTCCCCCGATCTCGCTACGCTCGTCGGAGGATGACGAAAGAAGAGAGAACTAAGTCCGCGCCCCATACCGCATCCGACTCAACGCATCGCTCACTTTGCGGAACGGCGCGTCGAAGTCCTTGCCGGCCTTCCACTTCTCGAACGCCATGACGTTTTCGATCCGCCGGGCGACGAAGGCTTCCGCCGCCTCGTGGCCATCGAACCATCGCATGGTCAGGGCGGGGATCAGGATGCCCGACAGGATGGTGCGCTTCGAATAGTGGTTCCAGTCCGTCGCCTCGTCCCCGGCCCACCGCCAAAGGTGGTCCGCGCTCTCCCAGGCCAGTTTCAGCCCCAGGTCGGCGTTGGTCGGCAAAGACAGGAAGGCGGCGCAGCGGCGCGTGGCCTCCAGGTCGGCGGCGCCGGCCTCCATCCGTTCGGACACGGCGCGGGCGATTCGCTCGCGAATCTTCAGCGACTTGGCGTCGATCTGGCCCAGGGCCGCCAGAGCTCGCGCGTCGTGGCGGCGCGACAGCAGGGCGGCGAGATCGCGCGCGCCGTTGGGCAGCAGCAGTTCCTCGTCGCCGCGCGACAGGCCGCACGCCTCGCACGCTTCCCGCACCAGACGCGCGTTCCAGCCCAGCGCCGGCGCGCGCGCGATGGCGGCGTCCAGCACGGTCTGTTCGGTCCGGTCGGCCCAGTCTGTCGTGTCGATCATGGCCCGATCATACGCCTGTCGCGCCGGGGTTTCGAGCCTTGAAGAATGGTCGCGACGATCTGGACAGGTGCGGGCGGCTGGTGTATCAGCGCGCCTTCATCCGAGGGCCCGACTTTCGGAAGACGATTTTATTTTGTTCGCCCGTCTCCCTTACAGGACGCGGCGGGCGGCCAAAGGAGAGTTCAACCTGGTACAGATTTTCGTTCGCGATAATAACGTCGATCAAGCGCTCAAAGCCCTAAAGAAGAAGATGCAACGCGAAGGCAGCTTCCGTGAAATGAAGCGCCACGTGCATTACGAAAAGCCGTCGGAAAAGCGCGCCCGTCAAAAGGCCGAGGCGATCCGTCGCGCTCGCAAGCTGGCCCGCAAGCGCATGCAGCGCGAGGGCCTGCTGCCCGCGCCGAAGCCGCGCGTTCCCGGCGCTGGCGCCGGTGGCGGCAGCCGGTAATATCCTGGCGTAAGCCAAAAGATTTGAGGCCGCCTCCTTCGGGAAGCGGCCTTTTTCTTTGTCTCCTCCCTGCGAAGCGGGGAGGTGGACCGCGCGTCGCGTGGTGGAGGGGCTGGTGCTCACACGCTCGTTTCGTCATTCCGGGCGAAGCATAGCGAAGACCCGGAACCCAGCGGCGCGCGGGAGCGCGAACCTGTTGCGGATGCGATCTTCCCGCACCCTGCGGTGGACGCATCGCCTTCGGCGCCGCTGGGTTCCCCGGTCTGCGCCGCGAAGACGCAGCTTGCCGGAGAATGACGAAAGGGAAGAGATTCCTACGTCCGTCCGGTGATCGCCCGGCCGAACGTCTTCCAGCTCAACTTCACGTCCGACAGCGCCCCTGCGCGGAAGGCTCGTCCCGCGATCCAGACCATCAGGGCGGCGGTGGCGAACATCCCTACAAGCGTCAGAATCACCTCCACCAGCGGCGGATCGCTGGGCGCGCGAGCGCTCATCAGGAAGGGGGTGAAGAAGGGGATCCACGACAGCACCTTCACCACCGGCGCGTCCGGGCTGGTCAGGGCCATCTGCATGACCAGGATCGGCACGACCAGGATCATCATGATCGGTCCCATCAGCGTCTGGGCGTCGCGCGGCGTCTCGCAGAAGGCGCCGATGGCCGCGAACAGCACCGCATACATCAGGTATCCGCCGACCATATAGGCGATGAAATAGAAGATCAGGCCGTCGTGCAGCAGCACCTGGCCGATCGCCGCCGCCGTCTCGGGCGAGGCCGACAGCAGGCTGAACGTCCCGATTCCGCCCCAAACGCCCATGACCGTCAGGGTCAGCAGCGCCACGCCCAACACCTTGCCCGTCAGGATCTCGGTCGCCGAGGCCGAGGACAGCAGCACCTCCAGGATCTTGTTCGACTTCTCCTCCATCACGCTGTTCAGCAGGATCGAGGCGCCGGTGATGACCAGAGACCACAGCAGGAAGCCCACACCCAGGCCGATGAACGACGGGATTCGGTCGCGCATCGACACCTCGCCCCCGCTGGCGGCGTTGGGCGAAAAGGCCTTCACCTCGGGGCGGAAGGTCTGGACCTCCTGGGCCACGGCCGGGGCGACGCCCGCGGCGGTCAGCAGCTCGGTGCGTCGGGCGTCGCGCAGGGCTGTGCGAACAAAGCTGGACACGTCGTTGTCGGTGGCGCGGGCGGTCCAGACCTGTGCGGCGGGCTTGCCGTCCACGCGGTTCAGGAAGACCACGGCGTCCAGGCGGCGGTCCTTGGGCGCCGCCTTGTCCAACGCCGCCTTTATGGCGGCGTCGCGCGCCGGGCCGGTCGCATCGGCGATGGCGGGTGGAGCGGCGACCAGGCGAATCTTGGGCCCGCTGATGGAGGCCACGGCGCGACCGGCGCCGGCCTGACCCTTTTCGGCGGCCTCGCGCAGGCGTTCGTTCTGGCGGTCCAGATCGGATTGCAACGAGGCGCGGACGGCGGCGGCCAGGCCCGTCGTGGCCGGCCCTTCCTCGATCACCGCCACCGCCTTGATCGGCTCGGCCGAGCGGATCAGCAGGGGAATGCCGCCGCCCAGCACGGCGAACAGCGGAAACGCCAGCAGCGACAGCCAGAAGCCGACGGTCTTGGCGTAGGCGACATATTCGCGTCGCGCGATCAGCAGGGTGCGGTTCATCGGGCGGTCTCCGCAGGGACGGCGAGTTGATCGGGATGGTCGCCGGTCAGGCCGATGAAGGCGTCGTGCAGCGTCGTTTCTTTCAGCGCAAAGCCGCGCACGTCCAGACCGTTCAGAAAGGCCGTCTTCAACGTCTCCTGACCGCCCGCGCCCGGCGACAGGGCGATCTTCAACCGCCGCACGCCGTCCACATCCGACAGGGTCTCGACGCCGGCCACGCCGGGCAGGGCGGCGGCGGCCTGCGCGGTGATCGCGCCTTCCAGATCGAGGAAGCGGGGCGAGGTGGCCCTGGCCTGATCCACCGTGCCCTCGAACGCCTTGCGACCGCGCGCCAGCAGCACGACCTTGTCGCACAGCCGTTCGGCGTGCTGCATCACATGGGTCGAGAACAGGACCGTGGCGCCGTTGGCCGCCAGATCGCGGATCATGGCCTCCAGACCCTGCTGGTTCATCGGGTCCAGACCCGAGAAGGGCTCGTCCAGGATCACGAACTCGGGTTGATGCACGACCGAGGCGATCAACTGCACCTTCTGCGCCATCCCCTTGGACAGCTCCTTCATCTTCTTTTTCTGCGCTGCGCCCAGACCCTGCTGCTCCAGCATGGCCTTCGCGCGCTTCTTGCCTTCGGCGACCGGCAGGCCCTTCAGGGCGCCGAAGAAGCTGATGGCCTCGACGGGGGTCATCTTCTTGTAGAGGCCGCGCTCCTCGGGAAGGAAACCGATCCGATCGCGCACCTTGCGCCCGTCGTCGGCGCCCAGGATCTCGATCCGCCCTGCCGTCGCCGGCTGCAGGCCCAGGATCATCCGCAGGGTCGAGGTCTTACCCGCCCCGTTCGGCCCCAGAAAGCCGCAGATCGACCCCTTCTCGACCTGAAAACTCAGATCGCGCACGGCGTCGAAATCGCCGTAACTCTTGTTCACCCCATCCAGCGTCAATGCCGCCATATCGCCCCCCGTCCTGTGACGGTCAGCCTAGAAGCGCAGGTTGTGCGACGCCAGTGGATTTGGCGTCGCGGCCGTCAATCCAGTACGGGCAGCTCGATATAGGATGCGTTTTCTCCAGCATGGTGGATGGCGTTGTCGGCGATCACGCCCTGGCTTTCCGTCTCATTCGGCCCGCCCGTGTTCAGGTTGCGGACGAATTTGGGGAAGTTCGAACTGGTGACCTCGACCCGGATGCGGTGCCCCGGCTGGAAGGTGTTGCTGATCGTCATAGGCGTGGGCTGGACCGTCGCCACCTGGCCGGGCGTCAGCGGCATGGGGCGGTCGTATCCATCCCGGTACCGGGCGCGCATGATGGTGTCGCCGAGGATGTAGGCCGTGCCGTCCGGCGCCACGTCCACCAGCTTGACCGCGAAATCGGTATCGGCCGCCGAGGACGAGACTTTCAGCACCGTGTCGATGAAGCCCGTGACCTGCATCGGTTCAGTCAGCGGTTCGGACGTATAGACCAGCACGTCGTTTCGCGCCTCGATCTGACGTTGGTCGAACGCTCCGGCGGTGACCAGGCCGCCGTTGCAGCAGTCGCCGCCGCCGATGGTCTGGACCGGGTTCATCGGATCATAGCGATAGCGGTCGGCCTGTTCGCCTGCCGGCGGCGCTTCCAGGCTGAGCATGCCGTCACCGTTTAGGCTGTTGGCCGCCCCGCCAGAGCGCAGATACATCCGCACGGTCTTGACCCCGGCGGGTGGCCACTGGGCGGCGGTGCGCCATTCGTTTTCGCCCATGTTGAAATACTGGACGTGCGGCGTGCTTTCAGGGAAGGCGCGACGTTCGCCCTTCAGCCAGCGGTCGAACCAGGCGTGGACCAGGGCGTCGCTGTCGAAGCTGGCGTCGCCCAATGGCCGCTCGCCCGACTTGTAGTTCGGGCCCAGGCCACCGAAGGCGCAGTGGTTGTTCGGCCCCACCACCACATACTGGTTCTCGGCCGCCTCGCGATCCTGCGTCGTCGAACGGGCGTGGTTGAACAGCTCCATGTTCGGGCCGATCGACACGTCGTACCAGCTGTTGAACCACAGCGACGGCACGCCCCAGCCCATGTCGTCATGATAGAGGCCGCCTTGACGCCAGGCTGGGTCGGCCGGTGTGCGGGCGATCAGTTCCTCGAACGTGCCGGCCGGCTCTCCGAGGTCTTTCAATATTTCATTGACGGGCAGGTGGCGGATCTGGCTGGGCCAGTTCACGTCCGGCTTCTTGGCGTCCAGGTCGTTGTAGCGCACGAGCCTGGCGCGCGTTTCCTGGTCCATGTCGCCGGGGATTTGCGCGCGCTGCGGATTGTCGACGCCGTACAGCCAGACGAAGAACAGGTTGCGGGGAACGCCGCCAGTGTACCAATTGCCTTGTTCCTGGAACCGGCCGACCTTGCCGATTCCAGCGCCGGATGCTTGCGGGACCATGGCGGCGTGGGCGGGGTGGTTCTGCGCCGCCAGCGCCAGTTGCCATTCCGCTGAGGAGGAGCATCCCAACGTGCCGACCTTGCCGTTCGACCAGGGCTGAGCCGCGATCCAGGTCAGGGCGTCATAGCCGTCAGTCTGGGGATAGCCGAGGATCTGATAATCGCCGCCCGAGAAATACCGCCCCCGCTCGTTCTGGACGACGAAGGCGTAGCCCTTGCTGACCCAGCTTAGGGCGGATCGCGTCGTGCGGGCGTTATAGGCCAACTCGTTGTAGGGCGTTCTGACAAAGACCGTTGGAAGTGGCCCCGAGACGTTCTTGGGTCGATAGACATTGGTCGCCAGACCCACGCCGTCCCGCATGGGCGCCATGACCGCCATCTGCACATCGGCGATGCGCGACAGCTCGGTTTGCGCGGCGGCGTCGCTGTAGCGGCCGTAATCCTGGGCTGATACGGCGACAGGCGTGGCGGCCAGCACACCGGCAACGACAGCGGCGACGATCTTGTGCATTTCCATCCCTCCCAGAACGTGGGGGAGACTAGGACGGTTGGGACGATCCCCGCAACATCGTCAGGCCTTGGGCTTCACTGTCACCTCGAAATGGCGATCGACGACCTTGGTAGGATTGACCTGTGCGCCGTTGCGGCGGACTTCGAAATGCAGGTGCGGCCCGGTGGAATAGCCGGTGGAGCCGACCAAGCCGATGCGCTGGCCCATCGTCACGGCGTCGCCGTTCGCCACGTCGATGCGGCTGAGGTGGCCGTACAGGGTGCTCATGCCGTTGGGGTGGCGCACCTCGATGAAGTTGCCGTAGCCCTTGGGGTCGTATCCGGTGCGGACCACCTCGCCCTCGGCGGCGGTGAAGACGGTCGTGCCTTTCGGGGCAGCGATGTCGATGCCCTTGTGGGCGCGGGCCTTGGCCTCGATGGCCAGTTTGCGCAGTCCAAATGCGGAGTTGATCGCATAGCCGCGCACGGGGGCGGTGAAGGCGATCTGGCGTGTGATCGGACCGGCTTTCTCGACCTCGGCCTTGACCGGCGGGGCGACGGGGATGGCGATCTGGGCGGGCGGCGGCGTCGCGGCTTCACGTGCCGCGTTGGGCGCGGCGGCGGCGGCGAAGACGGCCACGACGGCGAAGGCGGCCGTCTGACCAGAGTGGATCAAGAGGGTCTTGCACCGCGCCAATGGCGCGTTGGTAAGCAGGCGTCGCATTCGGCGGCGTCTCCAGCGTTCGTTACGCTCTGGAATGAAGGCTCGCGGCGCACGACGGCGCACGGCGTTCCGTGGAAGCGCCGGCTTATGCCCTCGGGCTGGGGCGACTTTGGGGCTGAGGCGGGGCGGCGGATGGTCGCACGGGGGAACCGGCCGCTCGCCGTCGTCCGATCAGGCGATGATGTCGGGCAGGATCTCGTCTTCGATCTTCACGATCTCGTCCTTCAGCGCCAGCTTCTTGCGCTTCAGCCGGGCCAGCATCAGTTGGTCGGGAGTGACGGCCAGGCTTAACGCGTCGATGGAGGCGGCCAGATCGGAGTGTTCCTGACGCAGCAGCTTCACCCGCGCCTGAAGCTCGGCCATGTCTGCGGTGATTTCAGGCGTGTCGTCGTTCATCGTGTCGTCCCCAAGCCGCTTATAGCCACGCCGGCCTCAGGTCGGAAGGGCGTCTGCGAGCCGGATCAGCGCCGGTCGTGGTGTGACGTTGGCCCACACACGCGCCGTCGCGACGAGAGCGTCGATGGCAGGACGCGGCGGGCCGGCTGGCGCGGGCGCCAAGGCCTCCAACGCCTCCAGCAAATGTCTTTCCGCCTCAAGTTCCAGCGCCTTGATGCGGTTGCGCACCGCCTCGCGCGGGCCGTTGTCGATGTCTGGAACGGGAGCCTTTAAGGTGCGGCGGATCGAGCGCAGAGGCGCGACGACGACGCTATCCCAGGCGCGGGCTGTGTCGCAGGCGGCCTCGATAGTCTCCGCATCCGGCTTGCGGCCGGTCGCCGCGACCCAGCCAGACCAGAGCAGCACAGGCACGTTCTGCTCATGGCTATCCTGCAACGCCAGGCACGCCTCGCCGACCCCCGGCGCGGCATAGGCGGCGACCGCCCAGTCCCACAACCGCATTATTTCAAGCCTTCCCAGCGCCGCACGGCGCTCCAGTCCAGGCCGAACAGATCCAGCGTCCGTCCGACCGACTGGTCCACCATCTCCAGGATCGAGGCGGGCTTGGCGTAAAAGGCGGGCAGGGGCGGGGCGATGATCGCGCCCATCTCCGTCAGGGCCGTCATGGTGCGCAGGTGGCCCAGGTGGAACGGCGTCTCGCGCACCATCAGCACCAGCGGTCGCCGCTCCTTCAGCGTCACGTCCGCCGCGCGCGTCAGCAGGGTCGAGGTCACGCCGGTGGCGATCTCGCTCATCGTCTTGACCGAGCACGGCGCCACGATCATGCCCAGTGTGCGGAAGGAGCCGGAGGCGATGGTCGCGCCTACATCGGCCAGCTTGTGAACGACGGACGCCTTGGATGTCAGCTCGTCGGGCGACAGATCCGTCTCCTGCGACAATGTGAGCAGGGCGGCCTTGGTCACCACCAGATGGCTCTCGACCCCCAGGTCGTTCAGCGCGTCCAGCAGGCGCGCGCCGTAGATCGCTCCGGACGCCCCTGAAATTCCGACCACCATTCGGGCGGGCGGGTTCCGTATGGCTCCGTTCACATCATCGACCATTTTGGGGGTCAGCCTCCGTGGGGTCCGGCGAGACGGGCTGTCACTGGAAAGTGATTACACAGCTCGCCAAACCGGGCGCTCACTCTACTGGTCCCTAACCTGAGGAGGCGCAAGCCATGACCATCGAGGCTCGTATTCGCGAACTGGGTAATCGTCATCGTAGTCTGGATGAGACCATCCAGAAGGAACTTACCCGTCCGTCCACGGATCCGTTGCAGGTCAGGGCGCTGAAGCAGAAGAAGCTTCGGCTGAAGGAAGAAATCACCAGTCTGGAGGCGCGCGCCAACTAACGGCGTCCGCCATCCCCCTGAAAACGACGACGGCCCCGGAGATTGCTCTCCGAGGCCGTTTTCGTTCGTGAAGCGAAGATCAGTCCTTGGTGCCGAACACCGAGGCTGCGGTCGGCTCTGCCGTCGGACGCTGGCGGGCTTCCGGCACGAATTCCGGCTCGGCCTCGACCTGTTCGACGGGCTGGATGGTGCCGCCGCCCTTCTTGAGGTCGTCCTTGGTCTTCTTGTCGGCGGCCTTCTTGACGATTTCGTCCAAGGCCAGCTGGCCGACCAGGCCCAGGGTCACGGGATCGACCGGCTTGATGTTGGCGCTGTTCCAGTGGGTGCGGTTGCGCACGCTTTCGATGGTGGACTTGGTCGTGCCCAGCATCTTGGCGATCTGGGCGTCGGTCACTTCCGGGTGATTGCGCACGAACCAGGCGATGGCGTCCGGGCGGTCTTGGCGACGCGAGACCGGCGTATATTTCGGGGCCGGTTTGGCCGACTTCATCAGTTCGGCGTGACGGCTGACGATGGCCTTCATCCGGTAGTTCTCGTCGCCCTGGGCCTTGTCCAGCTCTTCGCGCGTCAGCTGGCCTCCGGTGACGGGATCGACGCCGCGGATGTCGCGCGCCACGTCGCCGTCGGCGATGCCGCGGACTTCCAGCGGGTGCAGGCCGCAGAAGTCGGCGATCTGCTCGAAGCTGAGGGAGGTGTTGTCGACCAGCCAGACCGCAGTGGCCTTCGGCATCAGAATGTCGCTCATGGGGCGTTCGTCCCGGTGTTGTTAAGCCGCCGAATGAGGCTTCGGCTGGCGTTGGATACGACGGCGCCCGGCCTTTCGACCGGGCGCGTAGAGTTTCGATATAGGCCTATTCGCCCGAAAAGAAAACGCCGACCGACAATCCTATACAGCAACGGTTCATCCGTCCTGACGCAACCTTCGCGGTAGTGAAGACTTACAGCCTTGGGAGAGGAGAACCATCATGTCACTGCTATTCGCTGCGGCCCTTGCGGCCGCCATGTCGTCCCCGGTCGAACCGCAACAGCAACGCGTCGCACCGCGAGGCGGCTACGCTCAAAGTTGTACCGAAGCCTATGTGAACCAGGGCCGGCTCTACGCCGACTGCCGCGATACGCGCGGCCAGATGCGCGGCACGTCGATCGAGCTGGCGCGCTGCGGCAACGAAGAGATCAACAACGACAACGGCCTGCTGGTCTGCGGTCGCTTCCGTGGCGATTACGAGGGCGCCCAGCCCGGTCGTCCCGGTAACGGCGGCGGTTGGGGGCCGGGCAACGGCGGCCCCGGCAACGGTGGTCCGGGTTGGGGCGGCGGAAACGGCGGCGGCTGGGGCCGTTCGTCCATCACCGTCTATGAAAACTCCAACTTCCGCGGCGCCTCGCGCGAGTTCACCAGCGAGGATCGCAATCTCGGTCGCACGCCCTTCAACGACCGGATCAGCTCGGTCCGCGTCCAGGGTCGTTGGGAAGTCTGCACCGACGCCGAGTTCCGGGGCCGTTGCCGCGTCGTCGAAGGCGACGTCCGCAATCTGAGCGGCGGCTTCAACGACAGCATCTCGTCCATGCGCCCCGTGCGCGGCGGCGGGCGCTACTAGGCCTCAGACGGTCAAGACGATCTTGCCGATGTGCCCGCCCGCCTCCAGTTCGGCGTGCGCATCGGCAGCCTTTTCGATTGGAAAGACCGCCTGAACCGGCGGTCTGACCGCGCCGGACGCCACCCAAGGCCAGACCGTCGTCTCGATAGCAGCGGTTAGTCGGGCCTTTTCGTCCGCGGGACGGCTGCGCAGCGTCGATCCCGTCAGCGTCAATCGCTTCAGCATGATCCGCTGTAGGTCCATCTCGACCTTGGCGCCGGTCAGGGACGCGATGACGACCCACCGTCCTCCGGCGTTCAGGCTGTTCAGGTTCAGGGCGGCGTAGTCGCGCCCCACCATGTCCAGAACCACATCGGCCCCGCCCGCCGCCTTGATCTGCGCTTCCAGATCGTCGGCCGAGGCGTCCAGGCTGATATCGGCGCCCAACGCTTTCGCCGCCTTGGCCTTGTCCGCCCCACGCGACGTAGCGATCACCTTTGCGCCCGCCGCCTTGGCCATCTGAATCGCCGTCACGCCGATGCCGCTGGTCGCGCCGTGAATCAGCAAGGTCTCGCCGGCCTTCAGCCCGCCGCCCTCGAACACATTGGCAAAGACGGTGAAGACGGTCTCGGGCAGCACGGCCGCCTGGACGAAATCGAGACCCTCGGGGGTCGGCAAGACATGCCGCGCATCCACCACCGCCTGTTCGGCATAGCCTCCGCCGCCCAGCAGGGCGCAGACCCGGTCGCCGACTTGCCAGCGCGTCACGCCTTCGCCGACGCCTGCGACCTCGCCTGCGATCTCAAGGCCCAAGATGTCGGATGCGCCAGGGGGAGGGGGATATCCGCCTTTCCGTTGCAACAAGTCCGGTCGGTTGACGCCCGCCGCTCGCACCCGGATCAGCACCTGTCCTGGGCCCGCAACGGGATCGGGGCGTTCGGCGATCTTCAGCGCCTCGGCCGGGCCTGAACCGCCTTCGATCTCGATCACGCGCATCGCACTTCCCTTGCATTCGTCCATATCCGGGCGTTCAGATAAGGGTCCTGGGCCGCCTTGGCCATGACAGCGCGGAAAGGCGACGACGATGTTCGAAGATATTGAACCCCGCCCGCAACGCGGCGAACCCCTTCGCGCCCTGTCGCGCGAAGACCTGGATGTCTATTCCATCGAGGATTTGCAGGAGCGGATCGCCGCCCTGGAGGACGAGATCAAAAGGTCGGGCAACGCCATCGAGGCCAAACGCTCCAAGAAAAACGCCGCCGACGCCCTTTTCAACTTCGGTTCCTGATCGCGGATGGCACGTCTGCATGGCATGAGCGTTGCATCTTTCGTGCAAACGGTTCCGTCAGGCGCCGATTGCAGGACGGACCCGAATTTTCCTCATGATCAAAGCTCAAATGACCTCCGCTCCGTCCTTCGCTGACCGCACCCGCACCGTGCGCGATTTCGCCCGTTCGGAACTGTTCGACCGCACCTTCCGCGAAGGCATGGAATTGGTCGAGGAGACCGCCGCCTATCTGGACGGCGAGGGGCGTCGCGATTCCAAGATGCTGTCGCGCGCCGCCGCCTTGGCCTATGCGGCCGAGAGCATGAAGCTGACGACGCGCCTTATGCAGATCGCCTCGTGGCTGCTGGTCCAACGGGCCGTTCGCGAGGACGACATGACGCCGGAAACGGCCTGCGAGCCGCGCTATCGCCTCAACGAACGCCGCATCGAGAGCGAGCCCAGCCACGCCGAACTGCCCATCGCCCTGATCGAATATCTGGTGCGGTCGGAAAAGCTGTTCGACCGCACCCTGTATCTGGATCGCCGCATGTATATGGACGATCAGGACCAGGCCCCCGAGAACCCGGTCCTGAGCCAGATGGGTCTGCTGGAAGCCGCCTTCAGAGGCTGACCGCCCCTGTTACGGCCCGACGTCGTTGGCGTCGGTACGGCCGTCATCGACCGGCTTGGGCAGGTTGACGCCGATGCCCAGCGCCTCAGCCAGCTTGTCGTCGCGGCCATAGACGTCCTCGCGGAACGCCACACGACCCTGACCGTCCACGAAGGCAGTCCAGTACAGCAGCCGCACCGAGATCTCGCGTCCGGTGGTGACGCGCGTCGTCTCACGCGTGTCCTGGGCCGTGTCGAACTGGGCCAGCTTGGTCGGGTCGGGCGCCAGCAGCAGGCGCGCGAACTCCACCGCATTCTGCACCCGCACACAGCCGTGGCTGCGCTGGCGCGTGGACAGGTTGAAGGCGGCCTTCGACGGCGTGTCGTGCAGGAAGATGGCGTAGCTGTCGCGCAGTTCGAACTTCACATAGCCCAGAGCCGAACGCGGCCCGGCGCGCTGGATGACCGTGCCGTCCTTCACATACATGTCGTTGGCGGCCAGATATCCCGGCCCCTTGGGCAGGATCTCGCGCCGCGCGATGCCGGCCGGCACATACCAGGGCGGATTGGCGACGACCGAGGCGAAGGGCTTCTCCAGGCTGGGCGTCTGGTTCTCGGCCGAGCCGACCACGACGCGGTTGGAGTGAACGGGCTTGCCGTCCTTCCAGTAGACCATGATGGCGGCGGCGGTGTTGACCTCGATCCGCTCGGGCGCGACATCGCGCTTCAGCCAGCGGCGGCGTTCCAGGTTTAGGGCGATCTGGCGAGCGCGGTCCTCGGCCGACGCGCCCAGCGAGCGCTGGGTGCCCGTGCCGATGCGGCCGTCGGCGCCCAGGCCGTGCCGGTTCTGGAAGCCCTGCACCGCCCGCTGCAATTCGGCGTTGTAGGTCAGGCCCTGCGCCTTCAGCCGCGCGCCATCGGCGGCCGACAGGTCGCCCTCGGCCGTCAGCCGGTCGATCAGGACGGGGATGCGGCGATCGCTATTTCCAGGTTCAATCGTGGCGCCCGGCGCGAAGGCGGGCCAGCCGCCCTGCGCCGCCAGACGGCGATAGCGCACATAGCCGGCCGACAGGTTCTGATAGCCGATGTCGGTGGGCGCAAGGCCGTCGTACCAGTTGGCCAGCACATTGCGGCTAAGGGCGTCGCTGAGGCCGCGCGGCAGGTCGACGCGGTTCTTCTGCATCTCCCACAGGTCTTCGACCGTCTCGGGCCGCACCTTGCCCTCGGCCAGGACGCGCGCATAGGCGAGGGCGGCCGTGGTGGTGCGCAGGTCGGCGCTGGCCGGATCGGCCGCCAGTCCCACGAAGTCGAAATAGTCCGCAGCCGACAAGCCGTGGCGGTCGGCGCGGGCGGCGGCGGCGTTCAGGGCGCGCATCCGATCTGCGTTCCAGACCGGCCGCCAGCCGTTCAGCTCATAAAAGGCGCGCACGTCCGCCTGCTGGGTGGCGGGCAGGCGCGAAATCTGGTCGTTGAAGCTGTTGTAGAAGGCGGTCGCCTCCGGGCCACGCTGCACGAAGACCTGCTGCGCGCGCGCCGTGGAGCCGAGGGCCATGGCCGCCGTCGCGACGCCCAGACCCAGTTGCCGTCTATTCATATCCAGTCCGCTTCTTCGAATGCTTCGGCCAGCGTGGCCAACGCCCCTGGTACCCGAACGCCGCCACATTATCGGTGTTCCGGCCAAACAAAAAGCGCCGGCCTTGCGACCGACGCCCTTGTTAGGCTGTTTGCTGCGACATGTCGCAGCCAAGACGCGCTTACTTCTTGATGAAGCCGGCGAACTTGTTGTTGAAGCGCGAGACGCGGCCGCCACGATCCAGCAGGTGGGCGTTTCCGCCGGTCCAGGCCGGGTGGGTCGACGGATCGATGTCCAGGTTCAGCGTGTCGCCTTCCTTACCGTAGGTCGAACGGGTCTGGTAGGAAGTGCCATCGGTCATCACCACGGTGATGAAGTGATAGTCGGGGTGCGTATCCGCTTTCATGGTCGTCGTCCGGTCTCTGCGCGATGACGATGCCGACCGTCTGTGCGCGTGAAATGAGAAACCCGCCAGAAATCCGGCGGGAATGAGGGGCGGCGTTTACACCGGGGGGCGTTCCGGGGCAAGAGGCGGGCGCAATGACCGACCAATCCAACGCCGCCGCCCCTTCCGCAAACCGCGCTTCAGGCGTGGCCTCGATGGAGGGCCGGCCCAGCGCCGGGGCCCTGCTGGCCGATCAGATGTCCGAGGCGGGCGCCAAGCGCGCCAAGCGCCGCGACATCCGCCCGCTGGCGCGGTTGATTCCCTTTGCGATGCGGCACAAGGGCCATGCCCTGATGGCGGTCTTCTGGCTGTTGCTGTCCACCGCCGCCTCCCTGGGTCTGACGGCCCTGGCCCGCGGGGCCATCGACCATGGGTTCGAGGCCGGCGGCGCCAATCTGAACATCTGGTTCCTGCTGCTGGGCGCCAACGCCCTGTTCCTGGGTCTGGCGACGGCCGCCCGCTACTATTTCGTCACTCGTACGGGCGAGCGTGTGATCGCCGATGTGCGCAAGGGCCTGTTCGGCCGCATCCTGACGTTGGATCCCTCATTCTACGCCCATATGCGCACGGGCGAGGTGCTGTCGCGCCTGACCACGGACATCGCCCTGGTCGAGACGTTGATGACGACGTCCATTTCCTATGCGCTGCGCAACTTCCTGACCTTGATCGGCGGCGTGGCCTTGCTGTTCTTCGTCAGTCCCAAGCTGACCGGCTTCGTCCTGCTGATCGTGCCCTTCCTCTTGGGACCGATCTTCATCTTCGGTCGCAAGGTCAGGAAGCTGACCGTCACGTCCCAGGATCGGTTCGCCAACGCCGTCGGCTTCGCCGGCGAGAGCGTGGACGCCATCGAGACGGTTCAGGCCTTCGGGCGTGAAAAGAGCGCCATCGCCCGCTTCGGCGCGGCGGTCGAGGACGCCTTCTCCGCTTCGCTCACCCGGATGAGGGCGCGCGCCTGGATGACCGCCCTGATCATCGTCGTCATGTTCGGCGGCGTCACCCTGGTGCTGTGGCTGGGCGCCCAGGACGTGGTCGCCGGCGTCATGTCGCCCGGCGCCCTGCTTCAATTCGTGCTGCTGTCGGTCTTTGCGGCGGGGGCCGTGGGCGCCTTGGGCGAAAGCTGGGGCGACGTGCAGAAGGCCGCCGGCGCCATGGAGCGGATCGAGGAGCTGATGCGAGCCGTGCCCGACATCGCACCGCCCGCCCATGCCACGGCCCTGCCGTCGCCGTCGCGCGGCGAGGTGTCGATGTCCGCCGTCGGTTTCTCCTATCCCGGCCGACCGGATCTACCGGCCCTGAAGGGCTTCAGCCTGACCGTGCGGCCGGGCGAGACCGTGGCCCTGGTCGGCCCGTCGGGCGCGGGCAAGTCCACCGTCTTCCGTCTGCTGCTGCGCTTCTATGATCCGCAAACCGGCATGGTGTCGGTCGACGGCGTCGATGTGCGTCAGGCCGATCCCGTCGATGTGCGCGAGCGTTTCGCCTGGGTGTCGCAGGAAACGCCGCTGTTCTCGGGTTCGGCCCTGGAGAACATCCGTTTTGGTCGTCACACCGCCACCCTGGAAGAGGCGCGCGCCGTCGCCGACAAGGCCCAGGCCCTGGGCTTCATCGACGCCCTGCCTGAAGGCTTCGACACCCCCCTGGGCGAACGCGGCAAGAGCCTGTCCGGCGGTCAGCGCCAACGCCTGGCCATCGCCCGCGCCCTGGTCCGCGACGCCCCCATCCTGCTGCTGGATGAGGCCACCAGCGCCCTGGACGCCGAAAGCGAGCGCCTGGTCCAGGTCGCCCTCGACCAGGCCATGGAAGAGCGCACCACCATCGTCATCGCCCACCGCCTGGCCACCGTCCTTCGCGCCGACCGCATCGTCGTCATGGACGACGGCCGCGTGGTGGAGGAGGGGACGCACGACCAACTGGTGGCCAAGGGCGGCCTCTATGCCCGGCTGGCGGAACTGCAGTTTCGGGGAACCTAAAACCTGATCGTTCTAGGCGGAATCGCAAAGCGGCTCCCCGCTGCGATCCGCTTTGGGATGACCGAACAGGCGACTTCTGACCCAAATCCATTGGACTCCAGGGTACAGAAGGAAGTGAATAAAATCAGCCGGTTGAAAGAGTTGGACTGTTTTTTCTTGCAGTCTAACTTTGCTTTCCAAAGCCGTATGAGTGTTTAAAAGATCAACAAAAACAATCAGCTAAGGACTTTCTCGTGCCAGCGCCGGGAAGTCGCTGAAGATCGCGTCCACCCCCGCTTCGGCGAAGGCGGCGGCATAGCCTGCCATGTCGCCATGTTCCGCGACGCCTTCGCCCCGCCGCCGCTCGGCCGGCAAAAACGCGTTCTCGGCTCGCAGGGTCCAGATCACGACCTTCAGCCCCGCGGCATGGGCGTCGCTGACCAAGGCGCTAGGCGCGGTCGTGCGGCCCTCGGCGTCCCGTGGCAGGACCAAAGTCATCTCCGGCGCGACCCATGCGGCATAAGCGGCCATGGCCTGCAAGCCTTCGGGCGTGATCATCTGGGCATAGGTCATGTCCGGTCGGTCCGCCGGTCCACCCGCGCCGGCGACCAACTGGGCCAGAGGGGCGTCGATCCTCGCCGCCAGCCGCTCCAGCGGCCCGACCTCGAAACACTGGATGATGATCGGAGCGTCCGCGCCCGTCAGGCCCAGCCGTTCCAGCTCGGCGACGAAGGCGTCCTCCATCGGCAGGTCGATCCCGGCGAAATAGGTCGGGTGCTTCAGCTCCGGCGCCACGGCGATGGTCCGTCCCGTGCGGGTTGAAGCCGCGCGGGCGATGGCGACCACGTCGTCGAAGGTCAGGATCGGCTCTCGCCCGTCATAGGCGGCGCTGCCCGGTCGAAACGCCGGCAACCGCTCCTTGGCCCGCAGCGTCTTCAGTTCGGCCAAGGTGAAGTCCTCGGTGAACCAGCCGGTGGTCGGGACGCCGTCGATGGTCTTGGTCGTCTTGCGGTCTGCGAACTCGGGCCGGTCGCCGACGTCGGTCGTGCCGCCGATCTCGTTCTCGTGCCGATCCACGAAGACGCCGTCCCTGGTCAGCACCAGATCAGGCTCGATCACGTCCGCGCCCTGTTCGACCGCCAGCTCATAGGCCGCGCGCGTGTGCTCCGGCCGTTCGCCGGACGCGCCGCGGTGGGCGATGATCAGGGGCTGGGCCAAGGCGGGCGTTCCGACAAGGAGGGCGACGGCGGTGACGATGGCGCGGATCATGCCCCCTGGATAGGGCAGGGCGACGACAAGCGAATGACGACGGCGTTTCTCCCTCCCCCTGCGGGGGAGGGGGGCGAAGCGTAGCGGAGCCGGGTGGGCCGGGCCGGGCGACGTCCCACAGACCTGATCGCCTCAGTCCGTGCGCCCTGGCCTTGCTGCCCCCACCCCGTCGCTTCGCGACGCCCCTCCCCGGTCGGGGAGGGAGAGGCGGCTATGCGGCTTCAGGACGCCTGCAGAACCTTGCGCAGCTGCGGATGCAGTTCGCTGTTGCTCGCCAGGATGGACACGCCCGTCTTGGGATCGCCGTCGTTCTCGATGGTCGTCACCTTGCCGCCGGCTTCGGTGACGAACAGGATGCCCGCCGCCACGTCCCAGGGCTTCAGGTTGCGCTCATAGAAGGCGTCATAGCGGCCGGCCGCGACCCAGGCGAAATCCAGCGCGGCCGAGCCCAGACGGCGCATGCCGGCGACGCGCTGGCCCACGGCGTGGATGTCCTTGATGGCCTGGGCGTGGCCCGACTTGCCGATGAAGGGCAGGCCGGTGGCGACCAGGCTCTCCGACAGGTCGCGACGACCGGCGACGCGGATGCGGTGATCGTTCAGATAGCACCCCTTGCCTTTTTCGGCCCAGAACAGCTCGTTCATGACGGGGTTGTAGGTCACGCCGGCGACGATCTCGGACGAGCCGTCCGGCGCGCGGCGCTCCAGGCCCACCGTGATGGCGAAGTGGGGCATGGCGTGCATGAAGTTGGTGGTGCCGTCGATCGGATCGACGATCCAGGTGTGGGACTTGTCGGTCCCCTCCATCATGCCGCGCTCCTCGCCCAGGAAGCCATAGCCGGGGCGGGCCTTCATCAGCAGTTCGTGGAGGGTGTCCTCGGCCTTCAGGTCGGCGGCCGTGACGAAGTCGCCGGGGCCCTTGCGCGAGACCTGCAACTGCGAGACCTCGCCGAAGTCGCGGAGCATGGGGCGGGCGGTCTTGCGCACCGCGTCGAGCATGACTTGGAGCAGGGCGGAAGCGAGGGCCATCGGCGGATCTCCTGGTCCGCATGTCCTGAAAAGGCGCTGGTTGGCCCGGAGATGCGGAGAAGTTCAAGAAAGGGACGGCCCCGAACGAGGCCGGTCGTCGGTATCAGTCCGCGCGGCGGACGTATTCGCCGGTCGCGGTATCGACGATGATCCGCTCGCCCGCCGACATATAGGGCGGGATCATGATGCGGACGCCGTTCGACGCCATGGCGGGCTTGTAGGAGGAGGAGGCGGTCTGGCCCTTCACGGTCGGCTCGGTCTCGGCGACTTCCAGCACGACCTGATCCGGCAACGACAGGCCGATCGGACGCTCTTCGTGCATCTCGATGACGACCTTCATGCCTTCTTGCAGATAGGGGATACGGTCTTCGCCGACCCAGTCCTTTTGCAGTTCGATCTGCTCATAGGTGCCGTCGTCCATGAAGACCAGGCTGTCGCCGTTGTCGAACAGGTAGGAGAAGTCCTTCTGTTCCAGCGTGACGCGCTCGACCTTGTCTTCCGACCGGAAGCGCTCGTTCAGCTTGTTGCCGGTTTCGAGGTTCTTGGCCTCGACGTTGGCGAAGGCGCCGCCCTTGCCGGGCTTGACGTGGCTGGCCTTGGTGACGACCCACAGGCCGCCATTGTGCTGCAGGACCATGCCGGGCTTGATGGTGTTGCCGTTGATCTTCATGGGGTCACATCGGAAATGGAGTTGCGCCCACGCGCCCGGATGGGGCGTGGCGAATAGGGCGCGATCCCTAGAGTAAGCCCTTACAAAGGGCAAGGCGGGCAAAGGGCAGGGCGGCCTAATGCAGGGTGCGCTCTCGCGACGCCTCGTCCGCCTTGCGATGCAGGAAGTTGCCGAGCCGCACCCCTGATCCAGTCGGAGAGGCCATCTTGCCGGCGCCCTCGTTCAGCTTGCGGGCTTCGTGCGCGAAGGCGGCAGCCAAGCCGGCGGACGACATGGCGGCGATCACCTGACGCCACATGGAAGACGGACGAAGACCGAGCCAGACGGCGTTGACCGTCTGGGCCGCCAGCCACAGGCCCATGGCGCGCGTCCGCTCAGGCCGGGAAGGCGCATTCCATACCCGCACGGCCGACAGGGTAGTGGCCGAAAACACAGCGGGCAGGATCAGGCTGAACGCGCCCTTGGGCTTTTCGGTGATCGGCAGGTCCTTGTTGCGAACCTGTTTCAGATTGCGTTGGGGCTTCATGGCTCCGGAGGCGATGCCGTGCGCCAACAGGGCGAAACCGACGGTCAGGGCGATGCCGGCGACCACATGGCCCGCGCTGCGGCCTTCGCTGTTCAACAAATCCATCGCGGCGTCGCGCACTTCGTCGATGGCGTCGTCGATATCGGTCATGGTCCGCTCCAGCTTGGCCCTAAGAGGCTAATGAGCGGAGCGGACCAGAGTTCCGTCAGAGGTCTGAGCTTAGTTGCCGGTCGCGGCGCTGTCGGTGACGATCTCTTTCATGGCCGACTGCAGATAGTTCTGCGCGCCCATCAGTTCGATCAGCTTGTGCTGGTTTTCCAGGAAGTCGATGTGCTCCTCGGTATCCGCCAGGATCTTCATCAGCAGGTCGCGGCTGACGTAGTCGCGGGTCTCCTCGCACTGGGTCACGGCGGCGGCGGTCGTGGCGCGGCTGTCCAGTTCCAGTTGCAGGTCGGCGCCCAGGCATTCGATCGGATCCTCGCCGACCTTCAGCTTGTGCAGGTCCTGCAGGTTCGGCAGCCCGTCGAGGAAGAGGATGCGTTTGATCAGCATGTCGGCGTGCTTCATCTCGCCGATCGATTCTTCGTAGATCACGTTGCCGAGGTGCGACAGACCCCAGCTTTCGAACATGCGCGCATGCAGGAAATACTGGTTCACGGCCGTCAATTCGTTGGTGAGCACTGCGTTCAGCGTGCGCAGGATTGCGGGGTCGCCCTTCATGGCCATGGTCCTTGGTCTCGCCACGGCGCATTCGCCGTCTGTCGAGCGAGGCAATACCACAGTAAAACGCACATTGTTTATTTGCGAGTTTTTATCACTACATTGATAGTGCGAGTGATTTTCGGCCGCGATAGGCGGCGAGACTATTCGGCTGCGAGTGCGAACGCTTCGCGGCTGTCCTGGATCATCTGGCGCATCTCGCAGACGCATTTGGCGCACTGGGCCTGGCATTGGTTGCGCGCGAAGATGTCGCGTGGACGGCAGGCCCCGGCCTCGATGGCCTGGGCGACATCACGCTGGCGAAGACCGTTACAGTTGCAGACGTACACGAGGCGCTACACGTTCCATCGACTGAGAATGGTTCGCTATAGCACGGGTTAAGGCGATTGCAAGTCGTTCGCATAGCTTGGCGGGGGCTCGACCGTTGACGGATCGTCGCGAGGGGAGGCAAGTACGCGCATGGCCAGAACACCCACCGTCCCCGCCCGCCCGCCTTGCCGGCTGTATTTGATCACGCCGCCCGCGATCGCGGACCTGAACGCCTTCGCCAAGACGCTGGATCAGGCCTTGGCCGCCGGCGATGTCGCCGCCCTGCAGATCCGGCTGAAGCCTGCGGAAGACGCCACGATCCGCGCGGCGGTCGCGGCGCTGGCCCCCGTCGCTCGTCGTCACGACGTGGCCGTGCTGCTGAACGACCGGCCCGACCTGGCGCGGGAAACAGGGTGTGACGGCGTCCATATCGGTCAGGGGGATGGCTCGCTGGCCGAGGCCCGCCGCACTCTGGGACCAGACGCCATGATCGGCGTCACCTGCCACGACGACCGCGACCTGGCCTGGGACGCGGCCGAGGGTGGTGCGGACTACGTCGCCTTCGGCGCCTTCTATCCCACCGAAACGAAAGAGACCGTTCATCGTCCGGGGCTGGAGATTTTGATGGTCTGGCAGGAAACGGTCGAGACCCCCTGCGTCGCCATCGGCGGCGTCACCGTCGACAATGCCGCCGACTTGGCCCGTGCGGGTGCAGACTTCGTCGCGGTCAGCAACGGCGTCTGGGGTTATAGCAAAGGCGCAGCCGAGGCGGTCAAGCTATTCAATCAAAGGTTGAAGTTCTGACTTCAGGGGATATTAGGAACCCTGTGGTCTTTTTAGCCGGCCTGTAGTTGGTCGGAATATTTCCATGATCCTGAGCCGCGCGCTCAACATCGACGACCAGCCTGCCTCGCCTTCGACGAGGGGTAGCGAGGCTGGCCATCGCCCTGGCCATGGGGGCGACGGCTTGGAAGCCTCGCACCCACTGACGCCCGTGCTGACCGGCGTCGCGGTCGCGGTGCTGGTGGCAATGGCGATCGCCTACGGACGTTCGGCAGGGCTGGTCGCCGGCCTTTGGGGCGCAAGCGGCGTCGCCGTCGCCGTCTGGCTGCGCACCAGTCGAGGCCGTAACAGCGATATGACATTCGCTGGCGTCATGGCCATCAGCATTCTGATCGGTGAAATCATAGCGGGCAACAAGCCACCGTTGGCGCTGGCCTTCACCGTCGTCAACATGATCGAGATCGTGGCTGCGGTGCTTCTGGCGCGCCGGTTTTCGCCCACGCTGAACCTGTCCAGCCTGAACGGCGCTGTCAGCTTCCTGTTCTTCGCTGCCGTGCTTGCACCGATCCCGGCGGCGTTGGCCAGCCTGGTTGTCCTGATGCAGATGGGACAGACGGATCTCTGGCAGGGGTTTCAGACCTGGTGGTTCGGACACGCTCTGGGCATCGCCGTCCTCGGCTCCATGGGGTTGTCGCTGACGCGAACCACGCTCGCGAAACTGCTCAAACCCAAAAAAATGGTCGAGGCCGTTATCCTGTTCGGGCTCGTTCCCGTCTTCTACTATGTCGCCTTCGCCGGAAACGTCCCGTTGGGATTTGTTCTGCTGCCCTTGCTGCTGGCCATTGCAGTGCGGCTGGGCGTGGCGGGCATAGCCTTCACGCTTGTGATCCTCACCGTCCTGTTGGTAGGCAGCGCGATGATAGGCCAGGGTCCCTACGCTCAGGGATCGCCCACCGAACAGGTCTTGATGGCCCAGATGCTGGTGTTGATCGGCTATATGCCTGTCCTGCTTGTGGCCTCTCTCCTGGAAGAACGCGATCTTTTGGCCGACCGGGCGCGACTGGGTCGAGAACGCGCGGAAAAGGCGTCCGAAGCCAAGTCTCGCCTGCTCGCGAATGTCGCGCATGAAATCAAGAGCCCCGTCGCCGGCATCATCGGCATCGGCGATCTGTGGCGTCAGGGGCATCTGGGACCGATCACGCCTCAGCAGACCGAAATGTCGGAGATGCTGGTGACCACGGCCCGTCAGGTCGAGACCCTGGCGCATGACCTGCTGGATGTCGCCCGCGCCGAATCCGGGGCGGTCAGGGTCGAGCTGCGCCCCACCGACATTCCTGGCCTGTTGGAGGATGTCCGTCGCATCTGCTTGCTGCGACCGGACGCGGAAACGGTCGCCATTGAGGTCGTGTGTGAAGGCGATGGTTTGATTGCTGTCGCGGATTCCCAGCGCTTTGCGCAGGTGGTGACCAATCTGACGGTCAACGCGCTGAAATACGGCGGCTCTGGCGGGCGGGTCATTCTGCGGGCCCTGCGAGAGGACGACTGCGTGCGCGTCGAGGTCAGCGATTTCGGACCCGGCCTGTCCGTCCAGAAACAGGCGCAGTTGTTCGAGCCCTTCAACCGCCTTGGTTTGGAACGTTCGACGGTCGAGGGGCACGGCGTAGGCCTGGCTCTGGCCAAGCGGTTGGTCGAGTTGCAGGGGGGATCGATCGGCGTGATTTCTGCGCCAGGCGAGGGCGCCACCTTCTGGATCTTGTTGCCCAAGGCCTAGGTCGCGCTTGCGATCGCAGCCTCGCCGCGCGATTGTCCGATCATGTCCATGATCGCTCTTGCCGCCGCCCTCGTGATTTCAGGACAGGCGACGACGCCGCCTGCACAACGGCCTGCATCCGATCTGACTCGCGACCTGAACAGCGCTCCGCCATCGGCAGCGCCGCCTGCATCAGCTGCAACCCGTCCGACATCGACGCAGGCTCCGGCCCGCACGACGACGCAAGCCCTGCCGCCGATTGGCCAAAGTCCAGCCGCGACGCCTCGCCCGGCGCCGACGACATCTCCCGCGCAAACGCCAGTCCAAACGCCCAGCAGATCGACCACGCAAGCTCTGCCTCCCATTGGTCAAAGCCCGGCTGCGACGCCTCGTTCGTCGCCGACGACGTCGTCCCAACGACAGGATCAAACACCCAACCCAGCGACTACACCTTTCGCTACGGCGCCGCGTCCAGCGCCGACCACGTCACCGCGAACGCCGCCGGCCACCAGTGCGACTCAGGCCGCGACGCCTGCACCCGCCACGACGACGCCACCCCCCGCAGCGCCCGCGCCGACCGCGCTTAACGCCGCGGCCATCGCGGCCCTGCCATTCGGGATCGAGCTGGCTACGGGTCTGACCATCACGCCCGCGCGGGCGGGAGCAGACGCCAATATCTACCGTGTCCAGCGCGGCGATCAGACCTTGCTGATGATCTACGCCGGGCCGTCATCGCAGTTTCCGATCTATGACGGCGAGATGGTGCGCGCCGGCGGCCGCGCCTCGGTGGTGGTGACGGAGGGCGGGCGACGCCTGGCCATGGAGCATCTGTTCCAGCGACCGACCGCCCCCAAGGAAATCCACGTCTGGATCACCAGCGTCACCGGCGCCGACCGGGATCTGGCCGAACGGATCGGCCAGTCCATCGACGCCCGCTGAGCCTTCAGCCCTCGGACCAGACCGCCATTTCGGTGCCGGCCGGATCGGCGAAGTGGAACCGGCGACCGCCGGGGAAGGCGTAGATCGGCTTCAGGATACGACCGCCGGCCGCCTCGACCTTGGCCAGCATGGCCTCCAGGTCATGGGCGTACAGAACGGGCAGGGGCGTCTTGGTCCGGTCGGCCTGATCGGCGTCGAACCCACCGTCCAACCCCTGATCGAAGGCCGCATAGGTCGGGCCGTAATCCACGAAGGTCCAGCCGAACGCCTGGCTGTAGAATTCCTTGGTCGCGGGCAGGTCTGCGGCGGGCAGTTCGAGATAGTCCAGCTTTCCGTCTTCACGCACGGTTGATCTCCTCAGTTCGACGCCACCGACCAAACCTCTTGCACGACGCCCGAACATGCGCAAACCTGCAAACGGTTCGCAGTTGCAGGATTCGGCGATGATCGTGATGACGACGGGATTGTCGGGCCTCGTCGCCCTGATGCGGCAGGAGGAGCGCGCGGTCGAACCGTCGCCCAGACCGCAAGCCGGTCACCCGCAAAGCCTTCAATCCATCATTTCGGCGCGCAGACCGAGGCGATAAGCCTTCAGCCGACCTGGGCGCGGTGTCTCAGGAAGGCGTCGGCCAAGACGCAGGCGGCCATGGCTTCCACCACCGGCACGGCCCGCAGCGCCACGCAGGGGTCATGGCGACCCTTGGTGCGCAGGTCCGTTTCCTCGCCGTCGCGCGTAACGGTCTGGCGCATGGTCAAAATCGAGGATGTGGGCTTGAACGCCACCCGCGCCGTCACCGGTTGCCCCGTTGAAATCCCGCCCAGCACGCCGCCCGCCTTGTTCGACAGGAAGACCGGCTGATTGTTCAGGTCCAGCCGCATCTCGTCGGCGTTCTCTTCGCCCGTCAGTCCAGCAGAGTCGAAGCCCGCGCCGATCTCGACCCCCTTGGCGGCGTTGATCGACATCAGGGCCGACGCCAGTTCGGAATCCAGCTTGCCGTAGATCGGTGCGCCCCATCCGGCCGGTACGCCCGTCACCTCCAGCGCGACCACGGCGCCGACCGACGACCCGGCCTTGCGAATGCCGTCCAGATAGGCCTCCCACGCAGGCACGACCTCGGCCGAGGCGGCGAACAGCGGATTGCCGGATACGGCGTCGAAATCGACCTGATCGGGTGCGATGCGGTGGGCCCCGATCTGCACCACGCCTGCACGAATCCAGACGCCTTCGCCCAGCACCTTGCGCGCCACTGCGCCGGCCGCCACGCGGCTGGCGGTCTCGCGCGCCGACGATCGGCCGCCGCCCCGGTGGTCACGCACGCCGTATTTGGCCTGATAGGCGTAGTCGGCGTGCCCCGGCCGATAGGCGCGGGCGATCTCGCCATAGTCTTTGGACCGCTGGTCCTCATTCTCGATCATGATCGAGATGGGCGTGCCGGTGGTGACCGGGCCGTCGCCGTCATCGAAGACGCCCGACAGGATACGCGCGGTGTCGCTCTCCTTGCGCTGGGTCACGAAGCGGCTGCCGCCCGGTTTGCGCTGATCCAGCCACGGCTGGATGTCCGCCTCGGTCAGCGGGATCATCGGCGGGCATCCGTCCACGACGCAGCCGATGGCCGGCCCGTGGCTCTCGCCCCAGGTGGTCACGCGAAACAGATGGCCGAAGGTGTTGTGCGACATGCGCCGACTTAGGCCGCCAGACGCTCCTGCGTCCAGACCCGCGTGAACCGCAACAGCAGGTCTTCCGCCGCCGAGGGCACGTCCGACGACGGCGTCAGCTTCACGAACAGATGCCCGGCCTCGCGCGATCCACGCGCGGGCAGACCCAGGCCTTTCAGGCGAACCCGCACCGGCGCGGCCATGTCCGCCGTGATCCAGGCAGAGCGCGTGCCCGCATGGGTCTCGATCTCGACCCGCCCGCCGTCGGCCATCAGGCGCTGTTCGGTGGGCCAGGTCATGAAGATGTCGTCGCCGACGACCGACAGCCCGTCCTCGGGCCGGATCAGAACCGACAGATAGAGGTCGCCGCCGTCCGTCGCGCCGCGCCGCAGTCGCAAATGATCGCCGCTCCGCAGGCCCGCTGGCGCCGTGACCCGCACTGTCCGCGCGCCCAGCCGCAGGTCCACGCGCGCCCCGGCGATGGCCTGCATCGGACTGAGCACCAGCACGGGTGCAGGCGCGGGACGCAGCTTGGGGGCGGACAGGGCCGGCCGGGCGGGCTGATGCGCCTGGATCAGGTGATAGGCGGCGATCACGCGGCGGAACCGCTCGGCGTCGCCTCCGGTCTGATCAGGGCGCGCCACCTTGACCGCCGCGCGGAAGGCGGTCTTTAGCGCGGCGGCGTCGACATCGCCGCTGAGACCCAGCGTCGAAAGGGCCTCGCGGACGCCGGAAACATCAGAGGGGTGACCATGCGTGCTCATGCCGTCACCGTTCGCCCATCAGGGTCAATGGGCGGTTAACCGTGATGCGCAAACGGCCGTTTTGACCTCGATCATTTCCAGAACGGCTCACAGGGATTAGATCACTGACATGACCGCATCCGTGATCCCGCCCAGCCCCTCGCGTGAGGAATACGCCCGCGACTATGCCGCCGCGCTGGCCGCCAATGGTGACGAGACCATCTTCGCGCGCGCCGAACCCATCGGGCTTTTCGTCGAATGGCTGGCCGACGCGCGGGCGCATGAGCCGAACGATCCCAACGCCATGACCCTCTCCACCGTCGATGCGGACGGCCTGCCGGATGCGCGGATCGTGCTGTTGAAAGACGTCGATGCGCGCGGCTTCACCTTCTATTCCAACAGCGAGAGCGCCAAGGGGGTGGAACTGGCGACCTGCGCCGCCGCCGCCCTGACCTTCCACTGGAAGTCGCTGCGTCGTCAGGTGCGGGTGCGCGGCGCGGTCAAGCCGGTGTCGGCCGCCGAGGCCGACGCCTATTTCGCCAGCCGCGCGCGCGAAAGCCGCATCGGCGCCTGGGCCTCGGACCAGTCCCGCCCGCTGTCGGACCGCACCGTGCTGGAAGAGGCCGTAGGCCGCGAAACCGCGCGCTTCGATGGCCAGGACGTGCCGCGCCCGTCCCACTGGACCGGCTGGCGCGTCGTGCCGCGCTCGGTCGAGTTCTGGCGCGATCGCCCGTTCCGCCTGCACGACCGGCTGCGGTTCGAGCGCGACGGCGAGGCCTGGCGGTCTGGGCGTCTTTGGCCCTGATCCGCGATCAGTCGCGGAACAGCAGCGATCCGTCGCCGTAGGAATAGAAGCGATAGCCGTCGGCGATGGCGTGGGCGTAGGCCGCCTTCATCGTCGCGCTGCCCGCAAAGGCGCTGACCAGCATGAACAGCGTCGATTTCGGCAGGTGGAAGTTGGTCATCAATATATCGACCGCCCGGAACCGATAGCCCGGCGTTATGAAAATGGCCGTGTCGCCGTGGAAGGGCTTGATCTCGCCGTCCTCGGTCGTTGCGCTTTCCAGCAGGCGCAAGCTGGTGGTGCCGACGCAGACGATGCGTCCGCCGTTTGTATGGACGGCGTTCAGGGCGGCGGCGGTCTCAGGCGACACCTCGCCCCATTCGCTGTGCATCTTGTGGTCGGCCAGATCGTCGGCCTTGACCGGCAGGAAGGTGCCGGCGCCGACGTGCAGGGTGACGGCGTGGGTCGAGACGCCCTTGGCGCGGATGGCGTCGAGCAGCGCCGGGGTGAAATGCAGGCCGGCGGTCGGGGCGGCGACCGACCCGTCATGTTCGGCGAAGACGGTCTGATAGTCGGACCGGTCGCGGTCGTCCTCGGGCCTTTTGGCGGCGATATAGGGAGGCAGGGGCATGACCCCCACGTCGCGGATGGCGTCATCCAGGGCCGGGCCGGATAGGTCGAACGTCAGGGTGATCAGACCGTCGTCGCCCTTGGCCGTGACGGTGGCGTCCAGACGGCCCAGGTCGCAGGCGGCTTCTGAGGCGAGGCCGAACCTTATCCGGTCGCCCGGCTTGATGCGCTTGCCCGGCTTCATGAAGGCGGACCAGACGTCGGGAGCGTCGCGGTGGTGCAGCGTCGCCTCGACCTCGACCGTCAGGGTTTCACCCTCGGCGCCAATGCGCTGGCGCACGCCCGACAGACGGGCGGGGATGACACGCGTGTCGTTGAACACCAGGGCGTCGCCGGGTCGCAGGAAGTCGGGCAGGTCACGGATGACCCGATCCTCCAGCGCGCCGCCCTTCACGACCAGCAGGCGAGCGGAATCGCGCGGATCGGCCGGACGCAGCGCAATCCGCTCTTCAGGCAGGTCGAAATCGAAATCGGCGGTCTTCATCGGGCGCTCTATACGAGCGTCGGAAGGCCTGCGCCATGATTTGGCGGAAGGGAAAAGGTCTATCGCGGCGGAGATTTTACAAGGGCGTAGCAAGCGCTTGGCCCGGCGAGTTCTTCCAACTGAGGACGCGCTTCCCAATTCGACAAAGTCGCCTCGTGGCTTAGGCCTGTCCGACGCAGCACCGCAGCCGATGCTATGTTGCCGGGGTGACACGTCGCCCAGACGCGCATGATAGAGGGCTGGGCGATCGTCCATCCCACTACGGCGGATGTGGCCTCGGTAGCGAAGCCGTTTCCCCAAAAGGCCTCCGCAAAAATATAGCCAAAGTCGGCCTTGGGCGGAGATAGGCGTAGTTCGAGAACACCCATGAAACGTTCCGACATCCTCTCGGTGACGGCCCAAGGAAAGGCTGAGCCCGCAACCCAACAGGCCTCGCATCTCTCCGCGAATTCTAGGCTGTCACCTATGTCTTGATGTCTTTGGAAGGGCATGAAGCGGGTCTCGGCCACCCCGCTAGTGTACTGATAGATGTCCCCAGCATCCGATCGCTTGACTGGACGTAGACGCAATCGCTCGGTTTCAAATATCTCAGGTGCCCGCATTTCCGGACGATAAACGCACGCGTCGAGGTGGCGCAATCGAGAGCGCTGCGTTCACTTAAACCCCGGCGCAAACGCGCCCGCCCAAGCGCCGTAGCGGTTCAGAGACAGGTCGTGCGCGTCGATCTCGGGCGACCGGCCGTCGATCATGTCGGCCAGCACGCGGGCCGAGCCGCAGGACATGGTCCAGCCCAGGGTTCCGTGGCCGGTGTTTAGATAGAGACCGGGGATCTTGGTCGCGCCGATGACGGGCGTGCCGTCCGGCGTCATGGGGCGCAGGCCGGACCAGTAGCTGGCGCCCGCCAGATCGCCGCCGCCGGGGAACAGGCTGCCGACGGAATGGGCCAGGGTTTCGCGGCGCAGGGCGGGCAGGGTGTTGTTGTAGCCCGACAGTTCCGCCATGCCGCCCACCCGGATGCGGTCGCCCAGGCGAGTGATCGCCACCTTGTAGCTTTCGTCCATCACGGTGGAGACGGGCGCGCGGTCGGCGTCCAGGATCCGGGCCGTGATCGAATAGCCCTTCACCGGATAGACCGGCAGATCGAGGCCCAGGGGCTTGGCCATCATCGGCGAATAGGAACCCAGCGCCAGGACGACCAGATCGGCGGTCAGGGCGCCCTTGCTGGTCAGGGCGCCGGTCGCGCGACCGTCGGTGGTCGTGATGGCGTGGATTTCGGTCTCGTGATGGAAGACCACGCCCCGCTCCGCCGCCAGCTTCGCAAGGGCGTTGGTGAACAGGAAACAGTCGCCGGTCTCGTCGTGCGGCAGGCGTAGACCCCCGACGAAATCGACATCGGAGGCGGCCAGACCCGGCTCCGCAGCGATGCATCCGGCGCGGTCCAGAACCTCGCAAGGGACGCCCGCGGCCTTCAGCACGTCCACGTCCTTGTGCACGTCGGCCAGCTGTTTTTCGGTGCGGAACAGCTGCAGCGTGCCCTGCTGGCGGCCGTCATAGGCGATGTCGGTGTCGCGGCGCAGCAGGTCCAGCTGATCGCGGCTGTATTCGGCCAGGCGCACCATGCGGCTCTTGTTCAGCGCATAGCGGTCGTGGGTGCAGTTGCGCAGCATGGCCAGCGTCCAGCGCACCATGGCCATGTCCAGACGGGGGCGCACGATCAGCGGGGCGTGGCGCATCAGCAGCCACTTCATCGCCTTGACCGGGATCGACGGCGCGGCCCAGGGCGCGGAATAGCCGGGGGAGATCTGAGCCGCGTTGGCGAAGCTGGTTTCCAGCGCCGGACCGGCCTGGCGATCGACCACCGTGACCTCATGCCCCGCCTGGCTGAGATACCAGGCGGTGGTGACGCCGATGACGCCGGAACCCAGAACCAGAACCTGCATGTGACGCTTCCGAACCGTGTTGATTGTGGGCGAAGTTACCCTCGCATCGTTCGATGATCCTGCCTGTTTGCGCAATGATCTGCGGCTGGTAGATATGAAACGCAATAATCTGCGGTCGAAAGGCGGAAACTTGTGACCCTGCTTGATCCTATCGACCAGCGCATTCTTCAACGGCTTCGCGCTGATGGCCGCGTGAGCAACGCAGACCTGGCCTCTGCGATCGGTCTGTCGCCGTCGGCGTGCCTGCGCCGGGTGCGACGGCTTGAGGAACGCGGCGTGATCCGGGGCTATGCCGCCGTCCTGGCCAACGACGCCGACGACGGGGTGGTGGCCTATGTCGAGATCACGCTGGAGAAACAGACCGACGACCATATGCGTCGGTTCGAGGCGGCGGTGCGCAACCATCCCGAAATCCGCGACTGCTATCTGATGGCGGGCGAGGCGGACTATATCGTGCGGGCCGTTGCGCCCGACATCGCGGCCTATGAGGTGATCCACAAGGATGTGCTGTCTCGCCTGCCGGGGGTGTCGCGCATCCACTCCAGCCTGGCGATCCGAAACGTTCTGGCGGCGCGCGGCTGAACCCTCGCCGTCGTGCGGTGTTCACACGGCATGAAGATCACCGAACTGTTGCCCTCCGCCCTCATCGGCGCCGTCTCCAGCGCCCGATCCATGACCCCGATGGCGGCCATCGCGGCGGCCGAGTTGGCGCACAAGCCGACGCCGGGCCGGGTCTTCCTGTTGAACCAGCCGCTGTTCAAGTTCGGCGCCCTGGCTATGGGCGTCGGCGAGCTGCTGGGCGACAAGATGAAGTCGGCGCCCGACCGCACCGTCTTCCTGGGCCTGTTGGCGCGAGTAATGAGCGCGGGGATCGCGGGGTCGGCCCTGGCGCCGCACGGCAAGGAAAAGCTGGGCGCTGGCGTCGCCGTCGCGACCGCCGTGCCGCTGGCCTATCTGACCCTGGCCGGTCGCAAGAAGGCCATGGCTCGTATCGGCCAGACGAAAAGCGGACTCATCGAGGACGCCCTGATCGTCGGGGCGGGCGCTCTGGTCGTCGGTCTGACGGTCGCGCGGTTCAACCGGCGCTAAACGCTCGACAGTCGGGCGCATGCGGCGATAGGTGAGGCGGCGTTTCAAAGGACCTCGCCATGATCACCCGTATTCAGCCCGGCGCCCGCATGAGCGAAGCCGTCATCCACGGCGACACCATCTATCTGGCCGGCCAGGTCGGAGAGCCGGGCGACGACGTCATCGCCCAGACGAAGACGGCCTTGGCCGAGGTCGAGGCCTTGCTGGCCGAGGCGGGCAGCGACAAGTCCAAAATCCTGATGGCCCAGATCTGGCTGGCCGACATCGGTGATTTCGACGCGATGAACAGCGTGTGGGACGCCTGGGTCGACACCGCCAATCCGCCGGCCCGCGCCACAGGCGAGAGCCGGCTGGCGTCGCCGGACTATCTGGTCGAAGTCATCGTGATCGCCGCCAAGGGTTGAAGCTCTAAAACCCGTCAACCTCGGGCTTGTCCCGAGGGCCCACAGCTGACACGGACCCGAACGCGACCGGACCAACGACCTGCCAACCGCCATCGCTCGAAATTCGCGGACAAGTGGACCCTCGGGACAAGCCCGAGGGTGACGGAGCGCGGAAAGGATAAGGCGTTGACCCCGCGAGTTGCAGACTGCAAACCGCCGACATGTTGCAGAACCTCGAAACCCTCGCCCGCGAGGCCAAGTCCTGGCCGTTCGAACAAGCCCGCAATCTGCTGGCCCATGTGCTGAAGAAGCGCCTGACCGACGCCGAGCGGGACGCGGCCAAACTGCTGATCGACGCGGGCAAGTCGGACGAGGCGCTGGCGACCTTCCCGGCGCTGCAACGGGCGGTGATCCTTGAGACCGGTTATGGCCCGTCGGGCCTGCCGCACATGGGCACCTTCGGCGAGGTGGCGCGCACGACCATGGTGCGCAACGCCTTTCGCGCCCTGACGGGCGATCATTGGCCGACGCGCCTGATCGCCTTCAGCGACGACATGGACGGGCTGCGCAAGGTGCCCGAGGGCATCCCGAATCCGGAAATGCTGCGCGAAGACCTGCACCTGTCGCTGACGCGTGTGCGCGACCCGTTCGGCACGCATGACAGTTTCGGGGCGCACAACAACGCGCGGCTGCAGGCCTTCCTGGATTCGTTCGGCTTCGACTACGAGTTCATGAGCTCGACCGAGACCTACAAGTCCGGCCGGTTCGACGCGACGCTGCTGACCCTGCTGGAGCGGTTCGACGCCGTCATGGCCATCATGCTGCCGACCCTGGGCGAGGAGCGGCGCGCGACCTATTCGCCTTTCCTGCCGGTCAGCCCGATCACCGGCCATGTGCTGCAGGTCCCGACCCTGGCGCGCGACGTCGAGAAGGGTACGATCACCTTCGAGGATCCGGCCGGCGAACCGGGCAACCGCACCGAGGTTCCGGTCACCGGCGGCCATGTGAAGCTGCAATGGAAGCCCGATTGGGCCATGCGCTGGGTCGCGCTGGACGTCGACTACGAGATGTCGGGCAAGGACCTGATCGAGAGCGTGCGCGAGTCGTCGAAGCTGTGCCGCGCCCTGGGCGGCACGCCGCCGGAAGGCTTCAACTACGAGCTCTTCCTCGACATCGAAGGCAAGAAGATCTCCAAGTCCAAGGGCAACGGCCTGACGATGGACGAGTGGCTGCGCTACGGCACGCCCGAGAGCCTGAGCTGGTACATGTTCCAGTCGCCGAAGTCGGCCAAGAGCCTGCACTTCAACGTCATTCCGCGCGCCATCGACGACTATCTGGCCTTCATCGAGAGCTACAAGACGCAGGAGCCGGCCAAGCGGATCGACAACGCCGTCTGGTCGATCCATGCGGGCGATCCGCCGACCCACACCTCGCCGGTGTCGTTCGCGTTGTTGCTGAATTTGGTCGGTGTAGCCAACGCCTCGACCAAGGACCAGCTGTGGGCCTATTTCGCCAAATACCTGCCCGAGGCGACGCCGCAGAACGAGCCTCTGCTGGACCGGCTGATGGGGTCGGCGCTGAACTATTACGAGGACTTCGTGAAGCCCTCGAAGTCGTACCGCCTGCCGGACGACAAGGAGAAGGCGGCGCTGCTGGACCTGGCGGAGCGGCTGAAGGCCCTGCCTGCGGACACGACCGACGGCGAACTGATCCAGAGCGAGGTCTATGCCGTGGGCAAGGCGCATGCGTTCGAGCCGCTGCGGGCCTGGTTCGGGGCGCTGTACGAGGTGCTGCTGGGTGCCAGCCAGGGGCCGCGCTTCGGCTCGTTCGCGGCTATCTACGGGCTGCCGCAGACCATCGAACTTATCCAGGCGGGGGCGAACGGGAAACTTGCGTAACCCTGATTTTGGTCAGGATTGTTAACCCTGGACGTTTTGGATGGGCGCGTAGCCGGGGAGGCGACGTTGCGTTACGAAATCGACGAGGCCGCGCGGATATTGTGGTTGGATCTGGTCTCGGCTGGATCAGCCGACAAGGTGCTGACGGCGACGGTGACTCTGATCGCAGACCGGCCGGAGCTTTGCAGCTGGGACTGGATCGTCGAATGCGAGCCGATACCAGATGACGCGACGATCCAGCACTTGGGCAAGCTTGCAGAGGCGTGGGGGCCGCCGCCAAGTGATGAGGCTGTGACGGTCTTTGTGACCCACGATCGCCTGCTTTATTTGTGGGCGCGGGTGCTGGATTTTCAGTTCGTGCGTCGCAAGCATTTGATCGAGCGGGACGTCGAGGCGGCGCGACGGCTGGTCGAGCGTCGGCGAACGGCGCGGGCAACCAAGATGAACGGAAAATAACGGCGAAGCTCCGGGAGCCTTCAGGTTCGTCCAGGCATTCTCCTCGCATCGGCAAACGCGCTGACAGGAGAAGAGTTATGTCGAACAGGATTTTCAAGACCGGTCTGGCCACGGCTGCCGCTCTGGCCGCTATGGTGACGGCCGCCCCGATGGCCGCCCAGGCTCAAGCCAATGGTGTGACCAACTGCGACGCCCCCGGGGGTCGCCAGCGTGCAGGCGCCCTGATCGGCGCCGTCGTCGGCGGCGTGGTGGGTTCCAACCTGGCCCGTAACGAGCGCACGGCCGGCACCATCGTCGGCGCCGGCGCCGGCGCGGCGGCGGGTTCGTATATCGGCTGCAACCAGCAGCGCGCGCGTGCGGCGTCTGTGTCCAACGGCTCGCAATATCGCGCTTCGTCCAACCTGCGTATCCGCAGCGGTCCCGGCACCAACTATCGCCAGGCCGGCACATTGTCGGCGGGCCAGCCCTTCACCGCTGTCGGTTCGCAGGGGGAGTGGGTCCAGATCGCCGGCGGCGGCTGGGTGAACGCCCAATACGTCACGGCCAACTAGGTCTGAACGGATCACCATCGAAAGCCCCGTCCGGTTCGCCGGGCGGGGCTTTTGCCTTGGTCAACTACTGACTGACCCAAAGAATACGGGCCATCCACTCGATTTCGCGGCGTGGGACGACGCGGGGTGGATAATCGGGATTGATGGAGGACAGGGTGACGGTGCGGCTGGTCAGGCTGGTCACCTCTTTGGCCACGGTCTCGCCGGTCGTCAGGCGGGCCACGACTCGATCGCCACGCCGCACGCGCGTCGCTTCCTGATCGACGATGACCCGGTCGCCCTCGCGATAGAGCGGCGACATGGAATCTCCGGTGATCTTCAGGCTGAACAAGGTGTCCTTGGCGCGCGGCAGGTCGGTCTGGTCCCAGCCTTCCCCGGTCGGCAGACCCGCATCGTCGAAAAACCCGTCCTGTCCCGCCTTCGCCAAACCCAACAGCGGGACGGTGGCGGGTCTGTCCGGAGCATCCTCCGCGAGAATTGCAAAGTCGGCTAAGGACACGCCGGTCGCCTGAAGCACCAAGGTCATACTCTCGGTCGAAGGCCAGCGCGGACGCGGCGGATCGCCTGGACCAAAGCGTTTGGACGGATTGAAGCTGGTAGCGTCCAGACCGGCGCGGCGGGCTAGGCCGGACGGCGTCAGACCCTCGCGCCGCGCCAGATTATCGACGGCCTTCCACAGTTTGGCGTGCGATAGCGGCATTGCGTCCCGGAAACCGATTCGTCCACAGGATACGATGCAGGGCTAGGAATTTCTACCTAGGTTCGTAGAAGCGGCTCGTCGCTCTTGCCAGGCGTAAAATGTGCCGACGATGATGCAGATTATGATGAGATAACTGGTCAGGTTCGTGACGGTATACAATGACGCTACCAATACGTTCTGGCCCGTCAATCTCATCAGCTGCGACATCACCGTGATCAGCTGTAGCCCAGCAGCCCAAACAGGCCAGGATTGTCGGTAGCGCCACGCTATGATGCAGAATGCAACCAGAACGCCGGTGTCGATCAGCAGCAATCCAACAGGGACGCCTTGAAAGCCGTCGTTTTCTTGCAAAACGAGCGATGCGAACCAGGCAAACAGGTAAGCGCCAGCCCCGAATTTTTCCGGCTTATTCCCCTTCAGAAAGGAGAACAAAGCCATGCCGACCATAAAGACGGCGCCAACAATCGCGTAAATGATGTTGAACATGACAAATCGCCCCCGCGCATCACTGCGCGAGGGCGATCATGGCTGAATTTAGCTCAGACTGAAATCTCGATAAGCCAAGCTTACCAAGAATTCACGCTACGCGATGGAGGTGCGTCGGCGTGAGTGCTGCCTTGGGGTCAAGCCAGTCATTGGGTTTGGCGAGCGGGCCAGCGGCATAGGCGCCGTAGCCGAGGCGGCGGTGATCTTTTTGGAGTTCGGCGTGGCAGGCCACGATGGACTCGCGCGCAGCCGACAGAGCGGCGATGGTTTCCATGGCCTTGGCTTGCGAAACCGTGCCGCTGACCGGCGACAGCGACAGGGCTGCGCGGGCGCCGATGAAGGATTGAACCAGCGTCGTCGCCTGGGTGATCGCGGCGTCGATCGCGAGTTCGGTAGCATGCAGATCGCCAGCAACGCTGGTGACGACTTCAGTGCGGTCCATGAAAGCCCCTCAGATAAGGTTACGAGAGACTTATGGTTATCACATCTTAACCATGGTTGGTAGAGGTATCTTCATAAGTGCGGCAATCGCGCGTTGAAGCGCCGCCATACGGGTGGCGCTGAAGTTCAGCATTGATGGGGATCTCGGCCGAATCGGCCCCAAGGCCGGCGGTGATTAGCCCTGGTTGTCCAACAGGAAGTGGGCCGTCAGGGACGCGATTGGCTGTGCACGTTCTTCCTGCCAGGCCTCGGCCTGGACATGGGCGACGCGGCGGCCGGCGCGGCTGATGCGGGCGCGAGCGAAGACATCGATGGGCCGGCCGGTGCGCAGATAGGCGACCGTCACATTGATCGGGCGCGGCAGGCGAGGGCTGGGGAAGATGATCGCCACCTGGGCCATGGCGGTCATTTCCAGAAGCGCGGCCGTCGATCCGCCGTGCAGGGCGGGCAGCATGGGATTGCCGATCAGCTTATCGGCAAACGGCATGATCACCGTGATCTCGTCGCCGCTGACCAGGGTCTGAAGACCCAGGAAGCGGGCATAGGGCATGCAGTTCAGGATGTCGGTCATGCGGCGGCTCGCGTCGAAGGCTCGCGGGTCTGGTTAAGGATGTAGGCGGACTGGGCGGCGGCCACGGGATCTGCGGGGTCGTCCTCGAACGCCCAGGCGCGCACGAAGGCGATGGTGGGGGTTAGGCGATAGCAGAGCCCCTGGGCCAACAGATCCTGACGCGGCCGCGCCGCACGCATATAGTCGACGCGCAAGTCCAGGGTGGCGATGGGTTGGAAGGTGTCGAGCGCCGTCCAGACCGCCAGGCCGCCGATGTGGTCGAGCAGGGTGGTGACCAGGCCGCCGGCGAAGACGCCGCTGTCGGGATCGCCCACCAGATCCTCGCGCCACGGCACGCGAATGCGCGGCTCGCCGTCGTGCAAACCATCGAAGGCGAAACCCAGCGCGCCGGTGTGGGCGGCGCCGGCCGCCAGTTGCGGCAGGATGGTGGTCAGGAAGCTCTCTTGCATCGTGCGGGCTGAACCTTTTGAGCCGATTTTCCGATCATCTTGTATGAGGCGGCGACCTGACGGCGTCGAGAGCGTTACCGCAACATGACCCGCCCCGAAGACCTGCTGCATCCGACGCCTGCCGGGCTCTATTGTCCGCCGGGCGACTTCTATGTGGATCCGGTTCGGCCGGTAGATCGGGCCGTCATCACCCACGGCCATGCGGACCATGCGCGCGCCGGACACGGTGCGGTTCTCGCCACTCGCCAGACCCTGGCGATCATGGCCGAGCGTTACGGCGTCGATTTCACGGCCCAGCCGCAGTCGGTGGAATATGGCGAGGCGACCGCGATCAACGGCGTGGACTTGCGGCTGGTCCCGGCGGGTCACGTCCTGGGATCTGCCCAGGTCGAGGTGCGGTGGAAAGGGCTGACCATGGTGGTTTCGGGCGACTACAAGCGCCGCCGCGACCCGACCTGTGCGTCCTTCGAGCCCGTGCCGTGCCACGTCTTCATCTCGGAAGCGACGTTCGGATTGCCCGTCTTCAGTCACCCTCCGGCAGAAGAGGAGGTCGGGCGGTTGGTGCGGTCGTTGGGCCAGTTCCCCGATCGGGCGCATCTGGTCGGGGCCTATGCGCTGGGCAAGGCGCAACGGATCATCCGGCTGCTACGCGAGGCGGGCTGGGATCGCACCATCTATGTTCATGGCGCGATGGAACGGCTGAACGCTCTGTACGAGCGCGAGGGCGTCGATCTGGGGCCGTTGGCGCCGACGCGCGACCTGCCCAAGAATGCGCTGGGTGGAGAGGTCGCCATCGCTCCACCGTCCGCCATTCAGGATCGCTGGGCGCGGCGCTTCGCCGATCCGGTCACGGCCTTCGCCTCGGGCTGGATGGGGGTGAAGGCGCGGGCGCGTCAGAGGGGCGTGGAACTGCCGCTGGTCGTGTCGGACCATGCCGACTGGAACGAGCTGACGGCGACCTTCACCGAACTGAAGCCCGAGGAAATCTGGATCACCCACGGTCGGGAGGAGGGCCTGCTTCGATGGGCCGAGATCAACGGCCAGAAAGCGCGGGCGCTGCGTCTGGTCGGTTATGACGAGGAGGACGAGGAGGCGTTGGACGTCCGGCCGGACTGAGGATCAGGCGGCGGACCGGTCGCCTTCGTCTTCAGAGAGCCGGTCGGCGTGGCCGGCCTCTTCCTGGGCCGCTGACAGGGCGGCGTTCATCGCCATGCGCAGGCGTTCGGGCTTGATGGGCTTTTCCACCACGGCGGCCATGCCGATCGAGAGATAGTGTTTGGCGTCTTCCGGATCGGCGTTGGCGGTCAGGGCCACGATGGGCACGCGACCGACGGCGCCGGGCAGGGCGCGAATGGCCTGGGTCGCCTGAACACCGTCCATGCGCGGCATCTTGATGTCCATCAGGATCAGGTCGTAGCGGCTTTCCTGAACGGCCTGAAGCGCCTCCAGACCGTCCTCCGCCAGTTCGGAGCTGCAGCCGAACATCTCACACAGGGCCTGGGCCACGACGCGGTTTGTGGCGTTGTCGTCGACGATCAGAATGTGGGGGGCCGACTTCAGGTCCAGTCCGGACAGATCGGACACGTTCGATTGGACTTCGACCTCGACGGCTGCGCGCGGGGCGGTCAGGTCGAAGGCGAAGGTGGCGCCGCGACCCTTGTTGTTCTCGGCCCAGATCCGGCCGCCCATTCGGTCGATGACCTGGCGGCAGATGGACAGGCCTAGGCCTGCGCCATCGGGACCGGAGCCGTGAACGAAGGGTTCGAAGATCGAGTCGACGCGGTCGGGCTCGACACCGGGCCCGTCGTCGCGGATGCGGGCCTCCATATGGATCTGGTCGCTCTCGACCCAGGCTTTCAGCCCCGCCTCGACCACGCCGTTGCGGGCGAACTTCAGCGCGTTGCCGATCAGGTTGTTGAACACCTGCTTCAGTCGCGTGCCGTCGATGACGGCCGCCAGTTCGGTGTCGCCTTCATAGCCGACCAACAGGGTGACGCCGTCCTGAGACGCGCGCGGCTCCCACATCGACTGGATGTCGTCCATCACGGCGCGAAGGGCGGTGGGGGTGTTGTTCAGCTCCAGTTCGCCGGCTTCGGCCTTGGACAGATCGACCGCGTCCTGAAGAATGCGCAGCAGGGTTTCGGACGAGTCCACGATGGTTTGGACGTGCGCCTGGGCCGCCGCGTTCAACGGCTGACGACGCAACAGTTCAGCGACGGCCAGAACGCCGTTCATCGGCGTGCGCAGCTCGTGGCTCATGATCGCCAGGAACTGGCTCTTGGCGCGAGCGGCGGCGATGGCCTGGGCGCGGGTGTCGCTGAGGATCGCGGCCTGTTCGGCCAGCTCTTCGTTCTGTTCGCGCTGGCGCGTATTGACGGCCTGCAGCAGGGTCGCAGCCGTGCCGACGCCCAGATAGGCGCCATTGTGCGTGACGATGAAGCCGCGCAACAGGGCGGCCGGGCCGCCCTTCAGCATGATGTCGCAGAAGGCGTCGATACGGACGCCGGCCTCGACCACAGCCGGCTCGGGGTCCATGGCGAAGGTGATGGGGCGCAGGTCGTAGAGGGCGTGGCCGAAACGGGCGGCGATTTTTTGCAGGAAGGCGGTGCGTTCGACCAGTCCGACCGGACGATTTCCATCGACCACGGGGATGACGAGCGTGTCCGGCTCGCGTTCGAAACGCGCCAGCACCTCGCAGCCGAGAGTCGTCGGCGCAACCGGCTTTGGACGCTCGGAAAGGGTCTCGATGGTCGGCATACTGCCCGGAACTCCTACTCGTTGGGACTAATGGCCAAAATCGCTTGCGGATTGGTTAAGCTGGCGCGCGCGGATGCAAATCGATGCAAACGGTGATTTTGCGCCGCCTACGGCTTTGGTGTATGAGGCCTGTCTGACCCATCTGGGTCCCCATCCCTTTGTGCATGCGCGCGGCCGACCGGCCGACCGCAGATTCGTCATGAGCGTCATCCTGGAAAAGACCTCCCCCACTGCCATAAAGACGGCCCTCGTCCTCTTCTCCGGCGGGCAGGACAGCGCGACCTGTCTGGCCTGGGCGCTGGAGCGGTTCGAGCGGGTGGAGACGGTCGGCTTCGACTACGGCCAGCGTCATCTGGTCGAGATGGAGGCGCGCCAGGCGGTGCGCGCAGGGATGAAGACGGCCCTGCCGCAATGGGCCGACCGGCTGGGCGACGACCATGTGGTGGACCTGACCGGATACGGCCGGATCGCCGAGAGCGCCCTGACCGCCGACCGCAAGATCGAGATGGATGCGCGCGGCCTGCCGACCACCTTCGTGCCTGGGCGCAACCTGATCTTCCTGGTCGCGGCGGCGGCTCTGGCGGACCGGCGCGGGCTGGAGGTGCTGGTCGGCGGCATGTGCGAGACGGATTTCTCGGGCTACCCGGATTGCCGCCACGAGACGATGGAGGCCATGGCGCGGGCCCTATCGCTGGGCCTGGACAAGGCGGTGGTGATCGACACCCCGCTGATGTGGCTGACTAAGGGCCAGACCTGGGAACTGGCTGAGACGCTGGGCGGTGCCAAACTGGTCGAACTGATCGTCGAGGACAGTCATACCTGTTACCGGGGCGACCGGACGCATCGGCACGCCTGGGGTTATGGCTGCGGCGAATGTCCGGCGTGCGAGCTGCGCGCGGCGGGGTATGAAGACTGGGTCGCGAGCCGGTGACGTATTCGGCCAAGGAAGTCTTTCTGACGGTGCAGGGCGAGGGCGGACAGGCGGGACGGCCGGCGGTCTTCCTGCGTTTCGCCGGCTGCAATCTGTGGAGCGGGCGCGAGCAGGATCGGGCCGCCGCCGTCTGCAGCTTTTGCGACACGGATTTCGTCGGGGTGGACGGCGACGGGGGCGGCAAGTTCGCCACGGCGGACCTGTTGGCCGACCATGTCGCGGCGATGTGGCGGGGACGCGAGGGCGACCCGAAACTGGTCGTTTGCACCGGCGGCGAGCCCTTGCTTCAACTGGATCCGCCGTTGATCCAAGCCTTGCACGCGCGCGGTTTCGAGATCGCCATAGAGTCGAACGGCACCCTTGCGGCGCCTGACGGGATCGACTGGGTCTGCATCAGCCCCAAGGCCGACGCCGATGTGATCCAGGTCACGGGCCAGGAACTGAAGCTGGTCTATCCGCAAGCCAAGGCGATGCCGGATCGGTTCGAACGCCTTGATTTCGAACGGTTTTGGCTCCAGCCCATGGACGGTCCCGACCAGGCGGCCAACACCGCCGCCGCCATCGAATACTGCCTGACCCATCCTCAGTGGCGCCTGAGCGTCCAGACCCACAAGTATATCGGCGTCCGCTAATGCCCGTTTTCGAAATCACCAAACAGGCGACCTTCGACGCCGCCCACCATTTCCCGAACGAACCCGAGGGCAGCATCTATCGCCGCGTCCACGGCCATTCCTTCACGGTCGAGGCGACGGTGCGTTCCGAAGTGCTGGACGCCGAGCACGGCTGGGTCGCCGACCTGGGCGCGCTGGACCGGGCGCTGAAGGCGGCGGCGGAGACGCTGGATCACGGCATGCTGAACGAGCATCCGGGTTTGGAACTGCCCAGCCTGGAGAACCTGTGCCTGTGGTTCGTCAAGACGCTGAAACCCGAGTGGCCCGGCCTGTGTCGGGTTCAGGTGGCGCGGCCGACGATCAACGAGCGGTGCGTGCTGAGTCTCTAGATCAGCAGCGCTTGCCCTGGCGTTGCCGCTCTTCGCAGCGGCGTTGCTCGCGCTCGTAGTCGCGCTGCTCCCGCTCGCGGCGCAGCTTGGTCTCTTCGTCCGAGGTGGTGACGGCGTCGAAGCCGGCGCCGACCACCGCGCCGGTGGCCTTGGCCGTCCCGCCGACAACTGCCGCAGTGCCCCCGACGACAGCGCCGACCAGGCAGCCCTGGAGCATCAGACAGCCCCCCAGAACGACGACGACTTGAGATACGGAAACGAGGCGATTTCGACGACGCATGAGGGACGACTCCAGAGATTTGGAATAGTCGCTGATAATCATGAATGAGGGCTGACTTCAGGCCGTGCGTTGCGGCAGCAGTTTGCGGCGCTGGCGCGACAGAGCCAGCGGGGTTCCATCGGCGCCCCAGGCGGCGGCCTCGTCCACCGTCCAGCCCAGACCCAGGTCCAGCATCCTGAATTCGAAGAAGGCCCACCCGTCGGGAGCCGTCTGCGGCGTCGGATCGGTCAGGATGTCGATGCGCAGGTCCACGGTCGTCATCGCCGCCGGGGTCTTCGACAGGGTCCAGGCAGGCGGATAGAGGGCGTCCAGCAGGTAGCAGAGCCCGACATCGTCCAGCGGCCGGCCGTCCGCCATGCGCATCCAGGTGCGCTCGACCGGTGGTCGGCCCTCGTTGCCGCCCAGGATGTTGGGGCCGCCGTCGAACCGATATTCGACGTGCTGCGAGAAGTGCGGGGCCATGGGTCCGTGGATGGTCGCCTTGGGGTTCAGACTGCCCAGCGGCGGGGGCGGCAGGTGCAGGGGTGTGACCGGCGATGTGGCGCCGTCCAGCCCATAGGTGCCCGTGGCATGGTGGGTCAGGCGACCGTACTGTTCAGCCTCGACCGCCGCATAGACGACGTTGCGGCCGCCGCGCAGCAGGCGCGGGCGAAAGGCGACCTGATCGCCGAACCTGGCCGCCGACAGGTATTGCACCGACAGGGTGCGCAAGGGCGCGGTCAAGGCCAGACCCTGGCGCATCGACTGGGCGCACAGGGCCGCTAGCAGGCCGCCGAACGGAAAGCCCTTTTCCGGCGCCATGCTCGACGGACCATTGGAGAAATGACCGGGCACCGGGGCGGACAGACCGCCGTCGTCCAGAGTCTGAAAGGCTAGGGCGGCGTCGAGGGAGATCGGGAGCGTCATTGCGCAATCCTGCGTCAGGCGAAGAGGCGGCGGAAGACCTGATGAAGATCTCCCGCCGAAGTCGAAGGAACAAGGCGGCGAACCCAAGGTCCGCACGTCCGTTGCCAAACAAGACTGACCTGGACCGTTCGGATTTGCAACCCTTGCCAAATGGCTGACGCGGGGTCACTTTCGCCGCATGGGACGCACCGCCGACTACAGCCGCCAAAGCTGCTCCATCGCCGCCACGCTGGAAGTGATCGGCGACCCCTGGACCCTGCTGGTCATCCGCGACGCCTTCAACGGCGTCAGCCGGTTCGAACAATGGCAGGACAATCTGGGCGTAGCGCGCAACGTCCTGGCCGCCCGCCTGAAAAGTCTGGTCCAGCACGGCGTGCTGGAGCCGCAGCTTTACTCCGAACGCCCGCCGCGCAACGAATATGTCCTGACCGCCAAGGGCAAGGATCTGTATGGCGTGCTGGTCACCCTGCACGGCTGGGGCGCCAAGCACGTCTATGGCGACGCCGACAGCGGCATCGACATGATCCACAAGACCTGCGGCTCGACCCTGACGCCCCGCATCGCCTGCGGCTGCTGCAACGAGATCGTCAAACCCCGTGACATCCTGCTGACCCGCGCCGAGAACCGGCCGACGGTCGGCGACGTGATGCCGAAGGAAGCGGCTTAGACTTAGCCCGCGTCCGCAAGCCGCTTGGTGGAAGCGTCCTCTGCCTCATCGGGTAGATATTCCAGAATGTCGCCAGGCGCGCAGTCCAGATAGCGGCAGATCGCATCCAAGGTGTCGAAGCGCAGACCCCGGACCTTACCGGACTTCAGTAGCGACAGGTTGGTCTCGGATATGCCGATGGCGCGGGCCAGGACGTTCGAGCGCACCTTTCGGCGGGCCATGACGACGTCGAGGCGCAGGACGATGGGCATCAGACGAACCTCGATGCGTCGTCGTTGACCTCCGCTCCCCATTGCATGACGCGCGCGACGACCAGCAATACGAGACCCAGGCCCAAGGCCTGAAGACTGTCGAGCCGAAGCCAGCCCTCGTCGTCGAAACCGGCGGTCGTCACCAGCAGGTGGCCCAGGGTCGGAGCGACGGCATAGGCCATCAGCCACAAGGCGATGCGGCCAATGCATCGGGCGTTGGCGGCGTCCAGCACCACGGCCGAGCGATAGAGGCCGAACAGGCGACGCAACTCCCACAGCACAGCCAGAGCCGGAATCAGCATCAGCGAGGCCGACCCGGCCAAGGCCAGTTTTCGCGCGACGGGAATGACGCCGACCGTGGTCCAGCCGGCAGGCAAGGGCGGCACGTCCGGCCCCAGCATGATCTGCATCCCGCCCGGTCGAACTTGAAGGCGAGGGCCGTCATAGGCGAGCACCGCCACCAAGGCGATGGCCAGAATCGCGGCGCCGATCACGAACAGGATGGCGAACAGAATTTCCAGCGGCCGACTAAGCCTTCGGATCCGCGTCAGGGACGAGGCTTCGATGGGGATCGGAGGCGGCAGATCGATGATGACAGCCATGACGAGCCTGATTGACAGATATATTTTTATGTATTTCGATATGTATCGTTGCGCAAGCGGAGAAGGCGAAATGAGACGGTCGAGGATTTCATGGTGCGCCGGGCTTGTCATGCCGGTTCTCCTGTTGGCGGGCGGCGGCTGCGCCACTGTCGCGACCGTACATCCCCGCGAGGCGGCGGACATCGGTTCGGCTTCGCGCGGTTCGGCGTTGGAGGCCAGTCTGGCGCGGCCGGGCCAGGTGACCTTCCAAAGGGTCGCCTTTGCGCGATGGACCGGCGGTAGAGGCGCCTTCATCGACCGCGACGATCCGCGCACCGCCGCCGTGCCCAAGGGGGACGAAGAGGCGACCATCTATGCCTATGTGATCGACCACCCCCGGTTCGGCCGATACCTGATCGACGGGGGCGTATCGCGGGCGCTAGAGCCGCGGCTGAATCCCCTGATGCGGCGCGCGCTTCAGGATCTGAATGTGCGGATCGACCGGAGCATTGCCGAGTGGCTGGCCGCGCAAACCCCGCCGCGCGCGGTCTTCCTGACGCACCTGCATTTCGACCATGTCGGCGGGGTTCTGGATCTGGCGGATGGGACGCCCGTCTATGTCGGCGCCGGCGACGCAGAAGAACGCAACCTGATGCATCGCCTGACGGGACGGCCTGCCGACATCGCCTTGTCGGGCAAGGGGGCGTTGCGTGAATGGACGTTCACGCCAGACCCGGACGGGGTCTTCGCGGGCGTGATTGATGTATTCGGCGACGGTTCCGTCTGGGCGATCAGTCTGCCGGGACATTCGCCGGGATCGACCGGCTATCTGATCAACGCCGTGGACGGGCCGAAACTGGTGACGGGCGATGCGGTCTCGACCCGTCTGGGCTGGGAGCAGGGGATGCCTCAGCCGTTGCCCGCCTCGGCACGAGCCGCAGCCGAGGCTTCCGCCGCCGCGCTTCGTCGTTTCGTCGCGGCCCGTCCAGGGGTCGAAGTCTTCCTTGGGCACCAATCGCGAACGGGTCAGTCGGACTAGATGCCAATGCTGCCGCTTTCCGGCAGCAGCCGTGATACGGTTCGTCGGTGTCCCGGTCCGAACGCCTTCTCGATCTGCTGAACGTCCTGCGGCGGCATCGTCGGCCGGTGAGCGGGCAGGTGTTGGCGGATGAGATGGGCGTCAGCCTGCGCACCCTTTATCGCGACATCGCCAGCCTGCAGGCGCAGGGCGCGACGATCGAGGGGGAGGCGGGGGTCGGCTATGTGCTGAAGCCAGGCTTCATGCTGCCGCCGCTGATGTTCACGCCGGAAGAGATCGAGGCCCTGGTGCTGGGCTCGCGCTGGGTGGCGGATCGGGCGGACCCACGCATGCGGGATGCGGCGCTGGCGGCCCTGGGGCGGATTTCGGCGGTGTTGCCGCCGGACCTGCGCGACGAGATGGAGACCTCGGCCCTGCTGGTCGTGCCGGGCGCGCCGTTCCCGGCGGATCAGGTCGATCCGGGGCTGTTGAGGAAGGCGATCCGCGCCGAGCGGCGGCTGAGGCTGTGCTATCGCGACGAGGCTGGCGCGGCGTCCGAACGGGTGGTCTGGCCCTTCGCCCTGGCCTTCTTCGACCGGGTGCGGCTTCTGATCGCCTGGTGCGAACTGCGAGGCGATTTCCGCAGTTTCCGAACGGATCGCATCGTCGAGGCCGAGGTGATGGAGGCGCGCTATCCTGCGCGTCGGCAGGCCCTGATGAAGACCTGGCGCGAGGCGCACGAAAGGTCGAGGTCGTCCGAAGGCTGCTGACGGAAACTGGCAGCAGGACCGGCTAGGCTCCGTCGTGTTGGAGCAAAGGACGGGCTGATGATCGAGATCGAAGACATTCTTCTGGCTGTCGCGGATCCAGAGACCAGCGCGCGCTTCTACGCGGGCCTTCTCGGTTGTCGGCCTGTGATGACGGGGCCGGATCGGGCGCTGTTCGTGCTCAGTTCAGGCCGTGCGCTGGGCCTGTTGCGGTGCGCGGACGATCGGCGCGAGGTGTGCGAGGTCGATTTCCCCCTAGACGGCGCAGCCGCCGTCGATCAGGCCCACATCGACTGGTGGGACCGGGGCGCGCGCATCCTGACGCCGCCGATGGATACTAAACCGGGCCGCAGCTTCGTGGCCGGCGACCCGGACGGGCATCGGCTTAGGGTCTACGCCGTCGCCGCGTGAGGGGACAATGAGCGGGCCCCCTCGGCTCGGCGGGCCTATTTTCGCACGTACTTGTCCAGGAATGTCAGATAGGCGTCCTGGGCGGTGATGCGGTTGTCGCGGCGGGTGAAGCCGTGGCCCTCGTTGGGGAAGAGAACGTATTCGACCGGCACGCCGTTGGCGCGGACGGCGGCGACCAGTTCATCGCTCTCGACCTTGAGCACGCGCGGGTCGTTCTCGCCTTGGACGACCAGCAGGGGCTTGTTGATGCCGTCGGTGTGGAACAGGGGCGAGATGCGGCGGTGGCGTTCGGCGTCGGTCGCGGGGTCGCCCATTTCGTCATACAGGGCGATGCGTTGGGCGCCCCACCAGGCGGGGATTGATTCCAGGGTCCGAACCCAGTTGGTCACGCCGAAGATGTTGACCCCGGCAACGAAGGCGTCCGGATGGAAGGCCAGGGCGGCGGCGGTCATATAGCCGCCGTAGGATCCGCCCATCACCGCCACCTGGTCGTCGGCGACCCAGTCCTGCTGGCGCAGCCATTCACCGCCGGCGACGATGTCGCGCAGGTCAGCCTCGCCGTGCTTCTTGTCGTCCAGGTGGAAGAAGGTCTTGCCATAGCCGGAACTGCCCCGGTTGTTGGCGCCCAGCACCGCATAGCCGTGGTTCACCAGATGCTGGACCATGGCCGAATAGCCGCGTCGGGTCTGGCCGCCGGGGCCGCCGTGGACCAGGACGATGGCCGGTGCCGGATGGGCGGCCGAGGCGCCCCGGGGTTTGTAGAGGACGGCCGGGATCATCACGCCGCCTTCGCCGGGGTAGCGGACGATGGTCGCCTCGACCAGCACGTCTTCGTCGATGGCGGGGTTCAGGGCGTGGGTCAGGCGGCGGGCCTGACCCGTGGTCAGGTCGGCGACGAAGATGTCGGCAGGCGAGGTGTCGGACGAGACGATGAAAGCGATGGTCTTTTCATCTTCGCTGAAGCGCACATTGCCGATGTCGCCGTCGGGCAGGCCGGTTAGGGCTACGGGCCGGTTCGCGGTTGTGTCCAGCAGGGTCAGTTCGGTCTTTGCGTCGGCGTTCAGGCCCGAGACCCGGTAGCGGCCGCTGGGCGAATAGAAGACGAAGCTGACGTCCCAGTCGGCCTGGATCAGGGGCGTGACGGCGCCGGTCGCAAGATCGTGGCGGAAGGCCTGCTGGAACTCGCCGTTCTGGTCCGTGCCGATCAGGACGGCCTTTGAATCCGGCGTGAAGTCGTAGGCGGCGTAGGCGACGTTGCCTTCATGCGGCGTCAGCAGCTTCGGTTCGCCCGGCGCCGTCAGATCGACCAGATAGAGATCGTTGTTCGCGCTGGTCAGGGCCTTGTCCAGCACCAGCCAGCGGCCGCCCGGCGACAGGGCGGCGGGCGAGAAGCCGCCGGTGTTCTCGAACACCATCCGATGCTCATAGGTGGCGGCGTCATAGGCGACGACGTCGAAGGCCGCCGCGTCGCGCCCGTTGGACATGACGTAGAAGGTCTTGCCGTCGCGGCTCCAGCCCAGGAAGTCGGCCTTGAGCTTGTCGCCCGGCGTCAGGTCGGTGACGGTTCCATCGACGGCGCGCACAAACAGATGGCTGAGCTCGTCGCCGCCTCCGTCCTGGCTGAACAGGATGCGCGCGTCGCTCGGGAAATAGCTGACCGGGTTGGCGGCGCTGGTGGTCGAGGCGGTCAGGGCGACCGGATCGCCCCCGGCGACGGGCAGGGCGTAGGCGTTGAAGACGCCCGTCTTGTCCGACCGGATCAGCACCGATTCGCCGTCGGGCGAAAAGGCTTTGGCCCCGCTATAGGCCAGGCCATAGCTGGTGGTGTCGAAGAATTGCGCCGCCGTATAGGTGGGCGTGGCCGGCTGAACGGCGGCGGGCTGGGCCGAGACTTCGGCGGCAAGGGCCGTGGAGGGAAGGGCGGCCACAAGGGTCAGTACGGAAACCAGGCAGGCGGTGGTGCGCATCGGAACCTCTCGCCGGTGTGATGACTGTAAGAGGCGGCAGAAGAACACGGCGGATGCGGCCTGTCTTCGATTTAATGAATCGCCGCTATGCGACGACTGCGGTCGTGTCGCGGATGAAGCCGCCGCCGAGGACCCGTTCGGTGTCCACGGGATCGTATAGGGCGCAGGCTTGGCCGGGGGCCACGCCTTCTTCGCCGTCATCGAAGACGATGCGGATGTCGCCGTCGATCATGGCCAGTCGGGCAGGGGACGGCTGACGCGTCGAGCGGACGCGGGCCAGGACGGGGATACCGGCCTGTGCGGCCTCGACGATGGTCGCCTCATCGCCCAGCCAGTTGGTTTCTTCCAAGGTCAGGGAGGCCGTCAGCAGAGCTTCGCGCGGACCGACGATGACGCGGCGCGTCTCGGGCTCCAGCTTGGTCACGAACAGCGGCTCGCCCACGGCGACGTTCAGGCCTCGACGCTGGCCGATGGTGTAGTCGGTGATGCCCGCATGCTTGCCCAGCACCCGGCCGTCCATATGCACAATCTCGCCGGCCTCGCGCCCCTGCGGACGCAGTCGGTCGATCAGGGTGCGATAGTCGCCGGACGGGACGAAACAGATGTCCTGGCTATCCGGCTTGGCGGCGATCTTCAGACCCAGTTCGGCGGCGACGCCGCGCACCTGGGGCTTTTCCAGATCGGCTAAGGGGAAGCGCAGATAGTTCAACTGGTCCTGGGTGGTGGCGAACAGGAAATAGGACTGGTCGCGCGAGTGGTCGATCGCCTTGCGCATCTGCGAGCGATTGCCGACGGCGGCGCGGCGGACATAGTGGCCGGTGGCCATGGCCTCGGCCCGCAGGTCGCGGGCGACGTCCAGCAGGTCGCGGAACTTGACCGTCTGATTGCAGCGGATGCAGGGGACCGGGGTCTGGCCCTTTAGATAGGAGTCGGCGAACTGGTCGATGACCGCGTCCTTGAACCGGCTTTCATAGTCCAGGACATAGTGGGGGATGCCAATCATCTCGGCGGCCAGACGCGCGTCATGAATATCCTGGCCCGCGCAGCAGGCGCCCTTCTTCTTCAGCGTCGCGCCGTGGTCATAGAGTTGCAGGGTCACGCCGACGACGTCATAGCCCGCCTTGTGGAGCAGGGCGGCGACGACGGTGGAATCCACGCCGCCCGACATGGCCGCCACGACTCGGGCGCCGACCGGCAGACCGACCGCCGCCCGCGCGCTCTCGACCGCCGCATCCATGTCGGTGCGGACGATGTCGGGAACGGGGCAGATGTCTTCGACCAGGGTCATTGCGGCCATTTAGTGCGGAACCGGCGCGATTTCGAGGCCCGCAAACGAAAAGGGCCGCACCCGTCGCCGGATACGGCCCTTCTTCGTCTTCGGGGGGAACCCTTAGGAGCGGTAGCTCTGGATCCGCGTCGTACGCAGACCCTGCATGCCCCACTTATCGATGGCCTTCTGCCATGCGAGGAATTCTTCGGCCGTCAGGCGATACTTCGCCAGGGCGTCGTCAAGGCTGAGCAGGCCGCCGCGAACGGCGGCGACGACCTCGGCCTTGCGGCGGATCACCCACCGGTCCGTATTGGACGGCGGCAGATCGTTCAGGGTCAGGGGCGTGCCAGTCGGTCCGACCACGTATTGTTCGCCTTTGCTATTCAGGCGTCGCTCTTGCAACATGGGCTTATGCCTCTTTCACCAACACCGTAGTGTCATGAAGGTAGGCGTTTCCGACTAAGGTCCGTTTAAGCGTCGTGGTGAAGGAACGGATAAAATCCGTCCCTCCCCGAACGACTCTGTAAACCTTGATTGCGCGACGATTCATCGAGACTAACGCTTACTTACTCGCCGATCAGCGTTTGATGTTGATCAGCTCGGCCAGCATTTCATCGGCCGTGGTGATGATTTTGGACGAGGCGGAATAGGCCCTCTGGGTGGTGATCAGGCCGGTGAATTCGGCGGACAGATCGACCGTCGATGACTCCAGCTGTTGGGCCGCGATGGTGCCCGCGCCCCCTGTCCCTGCGGCTTTGAGGTTAAAGGTGCCGGACTGCAGGCTGACGGCGTAGGCATTGCCCGAGACCTCTTTCAGGCTGTCGGGGCTGGGGAAGGTGGCGATCGCGACCTGGGCGATGCGGCGCATGACGCCGTTGTCGAAGACGGCGGTGACGAAGCCGCTATCGTCGATGGTGATGTCGCTCAGATTGCCGAAGGCCGTGCCGTTGGTGACCGTGGATTGGACGACCGATGCGGTGTTTAGCTGGCTGAGACCGCCGGCCGAGGTGTTGAGGTCCAGGGTCACGGTCTGGGCGGCGATGCCCAGGCCGTCAGCCCATTTGATCTTGCCGGTGTCCGCCGGATCGTTCGGATCGATGGTGTTGTCCGGATTTGATTCCAGGAAGGACAGGGTTGCATTCTCGGGGTCGTCGAACAGACCGGTCCCGGCAGGCCAGGTCTTCATCGTGTCGATGTCGAGGCGACCGGACGGGGTGAAGGCGATCAGGCCGGTCTTGATCTGGCCGTTCGAGTATGGCGCGCCCGTGACGACATCCTCTGCGGGGACCGAAACCACTTCAGCGTACCATTGGTTCGGCTGGTCGCTCTTCAGGAAGCGGATTTCCAGGTTGCGCTGGCCGCCCTTCGAGTCCGACACAGGGATGTTCATCTTGAAGTCGGGTTTCACGCCCAACGGGTTGTCCTCGTCGGCGTCGTACATCGCCATCGAGTTGACCGACGGGTCATATTTGGTCTTGGCGATGTTGTTGGTGGTTAGGCCGACGTCGGCCAGGTCCAGAGTGTATGGCGTTCCGGGAACGCCCGCGCTGGTCGGGGTGATGGTTAGCTGGGTCGCGGTGCTCGTCGCCGACCCATTGGCGCTGGTCGCATTATTGGGAACGAAGCCCGTCAGCGCGCCGGCGGCGTCATAGGTCGCCACGCCCGTGATCTTGGTGATGCCGGTCTTCAAGGTGACGGCGTAGTTATTGGCGTCGATCCGCTCATAGGCCACCGACACGTCGTGCACGCCGGGGGTCGGCGCCGTCGTGTCTTCGATACCTTTGTAACTCTGTGGAGCGGCAGGGCTGGACACGGCCTGGGTCGAGCGCAGGTTGGCGTTGATCTGCACGCGGGTGGTCGGTTCTGCGGTGCCGCCGACCGACCCGATGTTGATCGAGCGCAGGCGAGACAGATCCGACGGATCGGTGGAGATGTCGCCGTTGGAATCGACGGGCCAGCCCTGGAGATACAGACCGGCGCTGTTCTTCAGATAGCCCAGCTTGTCGACGCGGAAAGCGCCGGCGCGGGTGAACAGGCGAGTGTCGGTCGCTGCGACGCCTTCAGGCTGAGTGGTGGTGACGAAGAAGCCTTGGCCGGCGACGGCGAGATCGGTGCTCTCGCTTGTGCGCTGCAGTTGGCCTTCCTGACCGATGAACGACCGGGTGTTGGTGGTGACGCCACCGGCCGAATAGCTGCCGCCTGAGGCCGATTGGCTGTTGACCAGGGTCTGGAACTCGCTGGCCGTGCGCTTGTAGCCCACGGTGTTGACGTTGGCGATGTTCTGGGAAATGGCGGCCAGGGCGGCGGAGTTGGCGGCGAGACCGGAAACGCCGGCCAGCATTGCACTGTTGAGGCTCATCGTAGAACGCTCCTTAAATGAAGGTCATCGGGAAGGCGGCGGATCGCATCATGCGGCCGCCTCCTCGGTGGGGACGTTCGGATTCTCCGTATCGTCGGTGTCGTTGTCGGCCGCCTTGATCTCGTTCAGCGAGATCACGGTCGAAAGCGGAAGGATGGAGTCGCCGATCACCAGGTACGGCGCGCCGTTGTACATTTCGACGCCGGTGACCCGGCCCTGGATCAGGGCCTGAGCATCGATCTTGGCGCCCGTGGCGTTGGTCGCGGCGACCTTCAGGGTATAGACGCCGCCGTCCTCGGCCTTGCCGCCGTCCTTCAGCGTGCCGTCCCAGTTGAAGGTGTGCAGGCCGGCCTTCTTGTCGGGCGCGGCGCCTTCCCAGACGACGGCGCCCTTGCTGTCCACGACCTGCAAAGTGGCCTTTTCGGCGTCGGCGCCCAGTTCATAGGCCCAGCTTGCCTTGCCGTCGTTGAACTCGGTCGCCGTCCAGGCGGCGGTCACGCTCTTGCCGATGTAGTTGGACGCGTTGTCCAGCCCGCCTGCGGATTGAGCCGAGAGCAGACTGGTCAGCAGGTCGTTGGTCAGCAGTTGCTGCTCGACGCCTGCCATCTGGGTCAGCTGTCCGGTGAACTCGTTGGAATCCAGCGGCGACAGCGGGTCCTGATTTTTCATCTGTGTCGTGAGCAGCGTCAGGAAGGTCTCGAAATTCGAGGCCAGCATGGTGGTGCTGCTGTTCAGACGACCAGAGGCGTCGGCGGTGGAGATGGCGTCGACCATGGGGTCAGACCTTCAGATCGACGCGGTCAGGCGTCTGGGAATGGTTGATCCAGGCGCCGGGCGCCGGAATTATGGGGGTGTCGGCCTGGGCCGCCAGGCGAGTGCCGCCTGCGAACAGGGCGTTGCGTTGCTGCTGACGGTCGAAGGCGCCGCCGTTGCCGGCCGACGGATCGCGTTGCGAGAAGTCGAGGGCATCGCCTGCGACCTGGAAGCCGGCGTCCTGAAGCTGGCGACGCAGTTCGTCCGCGCGGCCTTTGAGATCGGCCGCGGCCGCAGGATTGTCGAAGGCCAGACGGGCGGACAGCTGGCCGTCCTTGCCGATCTCCAGGCTGACATCCACGCGGCCAAGATCCTCGGGCGTCAGCACCATGTCGAACCGCGTCGAACGGCCGTCCAGCTTGCGCGCGATCTGGGCGGCGAGTTGGGCGGTGGTTTCGACCGTGGCGCGGGACAGGGTCGATAGGCCCAGATCACGGTCCGGGGCGACGGCCTGTTGAACCGACTGCGTATCGGCGGGAACAGCGCTGGAGGCCTGAGCTTCCGGTGCGGCTGGCACGGGAGAAGAGAGGGATGCGGCGATCGCCTCAGCCGTCTTCACGGGCTGGGCCGTCGTTTGCGTGACGGTCGCATCGGCCTTGGCCAACGGCGTCGCCGTAACGTTTGTGGTTTCGGGTTGAGCAGGCGTCGTCGCCGCGTTGCTGGTCTGCTGCGCCAACTCATGGCGCGCGGCGCGGATGGACGGTGCGGCTTGAGGCGTGGCTGACGGCGCCGGAGCCGGAGCCGGCTTGTCGGCTGGCGCGCCTGCGGGCTGATCAGATGCAGGCTGATCGGGTTCAGCGGACAGCTCTGCTGCGATAACGGCGGCGGCGACATCAGTGGTGACGGCCGGGGCGGGCTTGGAAACCTGCGCCATGACCGAGACCTGGACCTGAGCCGCCGGGATCTGGGCGGTCGTCATAGCCTGAACGATGGACGCGGCGGCGGACTTGCCGTTGTCGGACGGCGCGGCCTGGACAACGACCTTGGCGGCCTCAGGCGCGGCGACGCGGGTTTGATCGACAGGGGGCGCATCAGTCTTCGCTGTCGGCTGATCGAGAGGAGCCGATGCGACCTCCGGCAGGGATTTCTTTGGTGCGGTAGGGGAAGACGATTGAGCCGGTGCTGCATCAACCGGGGCGTTTTCCGACGTCTTCGACGGGGTGTCAGGGACGGCTGGCGCAGCGTTCATGATCGGCAGAGCGGCTTTCGCCGCTGCCATGATGTTCAGGTCGGCCAGAGCCGTTTGCTGCTCGGCGGTGACGGCAAAGCCTTCGGGCAGAGTGATCTCAGCCGCGTCCTTTGCACCGAGATTGGTCGAAGTGTCGGGCGCGCTGACATCAATCGATGCGGCGTCGTCTGGCGTCTTCGATGTCGATAGCGTCGGTGTTGCGGCGATGAGTGAGGCGCGGCTTTGCTCGACCGGCGTGTCGGTCTTTGGCGCCACGGGGACGGTTGAGGTTGCGCCGATGTCGGCCTGAACGGCAGAATTTTCGGCGACCAGCGGCGGTGGTGTCGAGGAATTCGCAGCTATCGCCAAGCCGATGTCGGTCTGAACGGCGGTATTTTTGGCGACCAGCGGCTGCGGTGTCGAGGAACTCGCAGCTATCGCCAAGGGCGTCGATTGGGGGGGCGGGACCAGGGCGAAAACCGCAGCAGGGGCGGCGGTGTCGTCGGTCGCAGTAACATCCTCGACTACGGCGGGTTCGTCGCCGACAGCAGGTTGCGCCTTGGCGTCGACAACCTCGGGTGCCGCCGGCAATGCCGTTTCAGTCTCTGGGCTTTTAACGACGGCGTCTTCGGTGACGGCCTGGTTCAGTACAAGGCCGAGCGGGCGAGGGGTGGTCAAATGGCCAATGGACGCGGCCTTTACAGTCTTTGCCTCGCCTAGACCCGCATCCAGAACGCTTGCGACCTTGCTTGAGAACAGACCGACATCGTTCGCTTCGATGCCCGAGGCAGCAGCCGTCGTTCCGGTCGAAACCGGAGCGGCAGGCGCGAACAGTGCGGAGGCGATCGACATGGAAGCGCGGCGGCTTTTCGAATGGGGACGACGGCGCCTGCTGCGCCCAAGGGTTCGCCATCCTCAACGCAAGGGTCGGGCCAGTAAAATAAGTCAGCGAAAACAACATCCAGTGTAGGCGTGTTCGTCGGCCTGGGATGGGGTGGCGGTCGTTATTGCCGCGCTGACGCCACTTTTTGCCCGGCTGCGGCGCTCAAAGGGGCGAACGCTGATATGCCTGCCTGCTGCGATTGGCCCGACCTTTGCGCGTCTTTCTGGTCATGAAGGCCGTCCAATCAATGATCTTGTTGAAAAACAACGCTCTGTGCGAGCGGGGCCGGCGCGTGGCTGGGCAAGAACTGCGCGCGACGATGCAGCGGTTGCCGGGTAGGGCGGGGGAGACGCGTCAATGTCGCTGAACTCGATCATGAACATCGCGACGTCGGGGCTGAAGACGGCCCAGACCCAGTTGCGCGTGACCGCCGACAATATCGCCAACGTCGATACGCCCGGCTACATCCGCAAGGTCGCAGACCAGTCGGCCGCCGTCACCAACGGCTATGGCTCCGGCGTCGATATCACACGGGTCCGCTTGGCGACCGATCGGTTTCTGCAAGCCGCAAGCCTGAGCGCCGGCGCGGATGCGGCCCGCCAGACCGTGCGTTACGAGCTTTACGACCAGATCCAGAACCAGTTCGGCGACCCCAGCAGCGACAGCAATTTCTTCGCCCAGGTCGACAAGCTGTTCGCCAGCTACGCGACCTTGGCCGAAAGCCCGACCTCGTCCGCGGGGCGTCAGGACACCATCTACAAGACCCAGGCCATCTTCAATCAGGCCTCGGGCATCGCCTCGCAGATCCAGTCGGCACGCCAGGAGGCGGACGGGCGACTGCAGAGCGCGATCGAGACGGTCAATCCGCTGCTTGAGCAGATCGCCAAGCTGAACAAGACGATCGCCTCGGGCACGGTGACCAATGAGGATGTGACCGGCGCCCAGAATGCCCAGCTTGGACTGATCAACGAACTGTCCAAATATATGGATGTGAAGGTCGAGGCCCGCTCCAATGGCGGCGTGACCCTGCGCACCAATGCCGGCACGACCCTGGTGGGCGAAGGCGCGGCGACGCTGTCGTATCAGTCGGCCGGCACGGTCGACGCCACGACGGCCTTCTCTGACATCATGATCACGGAGCCCAGCGGCACGCGCTGGCCGCTGCTGGACGGCGTATCGTCGGGTCAGATCAGGGGGCTTGTCGAAATCCGCGATGTCGATGCCCCGGCAGCCGCCGCGCGTCTGGGCGAGCTGACGGCCAAGCTGGCGGACGAACTGAACCGCGCACACAACGCCAACAGCAGCGTGCCGGCGCCGACGACCCTGGCGGGGCGCAATACCGGACAGTCGCTTGAGAACGCTCTGACCGGTTTCACCGGCACGACCACGATCACGGCGGTCGACGCGGCCGGCGTGGTGCAGGCATCGGCTCGGATCGTTTTCTCCGGCGGCACGATGACGATCAATGGGGCAGCCGCTGACCCGACCAGCTTCCTCAGCGTCCTGAACGCCCAGATGGGCGGGGCGGCGACGGCCAGCTTCTCGGACGGCAAGCTGCAACTGGACGGCGCGGGCGGCAACGGCGTCGCCATCGCCGACGATGCGACATCGCCCAGCGCCAAGGGCGGTCGCGGGTTCTCGCACTGGTTCGGTCTGAACGACCTGGTTTCGACAACCACGCCCAGCTTCTATGAGACCGGCCTGACCCTGGCGTCGGAACACGGCTTCGATCCGGGCGAAAGCCTGACCCTGCGCGTCTCTGGACAGTCGGGGTCGCGTCAGCGCGACATCACTGTCTCGGTGCCGGCCGGTACGGGGACGATGGGCGAGATGCTGGGCGCGTTGAACGACCCGATCACGGGCGTCGGACGCTATGGCTCCTTCAGCCTGGACGCGGCCGGCAAGCTGGCGTTCAAGGCCTACGATCCGGCCGCCACGACCCTGAGCGTGGTCAATGACAACACGACCCAGGACCCGTCGGGCGTTTCGATGTCTCAGTTGTTCGGCCTTGGGGAGACCGGGGCGACGCGGGCCGGCGCCTATACGGTTCGCAGCGACATTCAGCAGGATCCCGGCAAGCTGGCGCTGGCGCAGTTGAACCTGTCGGCGGCGGCGGGCGCGCCTGCCTTGAGTAAGAGCGACGGACGCGGCGGCCTGGTGCTGGGCGACGTGGGCAAGAAGAATGTCGCCTTCGGCGCGGCCGGTGGAAACTCGGGCGGGACCAAGACCCTGTCGTCCTATGCCGCAGACTTCGCAGGCGAGATCGGCGGCAAGGCCTCGGCCGCCAAGACCCGCAGCGAAACGGCGAACGCCCTGGCCAGGGAGGCGGACAGTCGCCGCACCTCGGCCGAGGGCGTGAACATGGACGAGGAACTGGTCAATATGACCACCTTCCAGCAAGCCTATAACGCCTCTGCGCGCCTGATCCAGGCGAGCAAGGACATGTACGACGTTCTGATCGGAATCCTGCAATGACGCGCGTCGCGACCCACGGGAACTACCAGTCGGCCCTTCTCAGTCTGATGAACGCGCAGAGCCGCGCCCAGCAGGCGCAGGAGCGGATCGACAGCGAAAAGATCGCCACCGACATGTCCGGCTATGGCCGGGGCGCGGAACAACTGACCAGCCTGACCTCGACCCAGGCGCGTCTGGAGGGCTTCATCTCGACAGGAGAGGCCGTGGCGGCGCGGTTGAGCGCGCAGGACCTGGCCATGACCCGCGTCTACGAGGGCGGAACCGGCGCGCGCGAGGCCATCGCCACCAGCCTGGCGGCGGGCAATATCACCAATCTGATGACCGAGCTGGGCCTGCACTATCAGACGGTCCAGGGCGGACTGAACGCCGAGCATCAGGGGTCTTATCTGTTCGCGGGCGGTCAAGGCGACATCGCGCCGGCGACGGCGGGGGCCATGGCCGCCCTCGCGACGGCGCCCTCGGTCGCCTCGACCTTCGCCAACGACACGCTGAAACAGAAGTCGCGCATCGACGAGAAGACGACCGTCGAGACCGGCTTTTTGGCCAGCGAGATCGGCGGACCGCTGACCGAGGTGTTCCGCAACATCCAGGCCTTCCAGAACGGCACGCCGGTGACGGTGGGCGCCGTGACCTATACGCCGGCCGGGCCGGGCACGCTGACCGGCCAACCCAATGCCGACATCACCGCCTTCCTGAACGCGCAGATGGGCGAACTGGACAAGGCCAATGCGGGTCTGACCAACCAGACCGCCAAGAACGGCCTAATGCAGAACCACGTCGAGTCGGCGCTGGATTCTCAGGAAGGCCAGAAAACGGCCCTGCAAAAAATGATGCAGGATAAGTCGGGCTATGATCCTGCGCGTGCGATCACCGACCTGCAGATGGCGCAGGTGGCGATTGAGGCCTCGGCCCAGATCATCAACTCGCTGAAGAACACGTCGCTGTTGAACCTGCTGCGCTAAGCGACGGCTTCAAAAAAAAGAAAACGGTGACGCTGGACCGATCGGTGGTTGAGAACGTATCATGAACAATGGCTCGTCTCGATCTGCGTCGAAAACTGTCCGTTCTCGCTGATGCGGCGAAATACGACGCCTCGTGTTCGTCGTCGGGGACGTCGAAACGGAACTCTGTCGGCGGCAAGGGGATAGGCTCGACCGAGGGTATGGGCATCTGCCACGCCTATACGCCGGACGGGCGCTGCATCAGCCTGCTGAAGATCCTTCTGACGAACTTCTGCATCTACGACTGCGCCTATTGCATCAATCGCGTGTCGTCGAACGTGGAGCGATCGCGGTTCGATGTGGACGAGGTCGTCGACCTGACGCTGAACTTCTACACGCGGAACTATATCGAGGGGTTGTTTCTGTCGTCGGGCATTATCCGATCGGGCGACTATACGATGGAGCAGCTGGTTCTGGTCGCCAAGACCCTGCGCGAGGTTCACGACTTCCGCGGCTACATCCACCTGAAGCTGATCCCTGAGGCCGATCCCAAACTGGTGGAGATGGCGGGCCTGTATGCCGACCGTCTGTCCGCCAATATCGAACTGCCGCGCGACGAGGCCCTGGCCCGATTGGCGCCGCAAAAGGACGTCGGCGTCATCAAGAAGGCGATGAGCCAGGTGCGGCTAGGCGTCGAGGCCGCCAAGCCGGGCAAGCGCGACAAGATCAAGCCGCCGAAGTTCGCCCCGGGCGGCCAGAGCACCCAACTGATCATCGGCGCCGACGGCGCGCCAGATACGGAAATTCTGGATCGCAGCGCGTCGCTGTACGGCGGCTATGGGTTGCGACGGGTCTATTATTCGGCGTTCAGCCCGATCCCGGATTCGAGCGCCATCCTGCCCCTGTCCAAGCCGCCGTTGATGCGCGAGCACCGCCTGTATCAGGCCGACTGGCTGATGCGGTTCTACGGCTTTTCCGCGCCAGAGATCGGGGAGGGGGCGTCGGACGGCATGCTGGACCTGGCGATCGATCCCAAACTGGCATGGGCGCTGAACAAGCGCGAGCAGTTTCCGGTCGATGTGAACCGGGCGCCGCGCGAGATGCTGCTGAGGGTGCCGGGGCTTGGCGTGAAGGCGGTGGACCGGATCGTGTCGGTGCGGCGCTATCGGACCTTACGGCTTGAGGATGTCGGGCGGTTGACGCGGTCGGTGGCCAAGATCCGGCCGTTCATCACGGCGCTGGATTGGACGCCGGGTGGGCTGACGGATGCAGCGGACCTGAGGGCGCGCGTGACCAGCCGCACGCCCGAGCAGTTGAGCCTGTTCTGATGGCGACGGCGATGCTGGACGGCGAGACGGACTTCGACGGCTGGCGCAAGTCGGCGCGGGCGTTCCGACTGGCGGGGGTGGAGCCGGCGGCGGCGCGGTTCGTGGTGCGCGGCGGGCAGGAGCAGGGGGGATTGTTCGATGAGCCGACCGCCGCTCACCCCAGCCTACGGGCAGACGAGCGGCAGGAATTCAGCGTCCCCAAAGACTTCGTGGATCTGGCTCAGAACCTGATCCTGCACCGATCCGCCGACCGGTTCGACCTGATGTATCGGCTGCTGTGGCGTCTGCGGGACGAGCCCGATCTGATCAAGGTGATTTCCGACCGAGACGTGGCGGACGCCCTGGAGCGGGTGAAAAACGTCAGTCGTGCGTCTCACAAGATGAAAGCCTTCGTGCGCTTTCGCCAGGTGCATGACGACCGCGGCGAGGCCTGGGTGGCGTGGTTCGAGCCGCCGCACCGGGTGCTTGAAAAGACCGCGCCCTTCTTCCAGCGGCGGTTCACGACGATGCGGTGGTCGATCCTGACGCCTGACGGGTCGGCCTTCTGGGACGGCGAAACCCTGCGGTTCGGCCCGCCCGCGACGCGCGACATGGCGCCGGACGAGGACGAGATCGAGGACTTCTGGAAGACCTACTACGCCTCGACCTTCAATCCCGCGCGTCTGAAGGTGAAGACCATGCAGGGCGAGATGGCCAAATCCTATTGGAAGAACCTGCCGGAGGCCGCCCTGATCCCGGAGCTGATCGCCGCCTCGTCGGTTCGCACCGAGACCATGGTCGCCGCACCCGCGCCCGAACCCAATCCGCGTTTCGCGCGCCTGACGGCTCCCGATCTTCACGCCGCGCGGCCGGATGCCGAGGCCGTGCCCGACAATCTGGCGGATGTGGTGGACGGGGTTCAGGCTTGCCGCCGTTGTCCCCTTTATCGCGATGCGACCCAGGGCGTGTGCGGGGAGGGACCAACGACGGCGCGTCTGATGATCGTCGGCGAACAGCCGGGCGATCAGGAGGATTTGGCCGGCCGCGCCTTCATCGGGCCGGCAGGTCAGGTGCTGGACGCCGCCCTGGCCGAGGCAGGCATCGACCGATCCGACGTCTACGTCACCAACGCCGTCAAACACTTCAAGCACGAGCCGCGCGGGAAGCGCCGTCTGCACAAGACGCCCAACGCAGGCGAGGTCCAGGCCTGTCGCTGGTGGCTGGATGCGGAGCGGCGGCTGATCAAGCCCAAGGTCGTGCTGGCGCTAGGCGCGACGGCTGGTTCGGCGCTTCTGGGTCGCAAGCCCGCCGTGATGCAGGAACGCGGTGCGCCAATCCCGCTGGAGGATGGTTCGACCGCCGTCCTGACCGTCCATCCCTCCTATCTGCTACGCCTGCCGGATGAAGCGGCGAAGGCTCAGGCGCGTCGGCTGTTCATCGACGATCTGGTGGCCGTTCGGCGTCGTATGGATTGATCCGAGAACGAATCCCGTTCGGCTGCGTTTGGCATCAGCGTCAGCGTGACAGTTGGGGAAATCGAATGGGGGAGGCGGTCTCGACACGGTCGAACGACAAACATCCGCGCGAATGTCATCGCGCGTTGACATCGTCTGCCGGCTTGACCATTAGCGCGGTAGGGATTTCGGCTGCCTGGAGAGGCGGCCTGGGGAAGATCGCGATGTCCGACCGGTCGTTCGAGGCCCGATGAGCCAGCCGCAGTATGAAATCGTCGATGCGGACGGCGCGGCCAATCTGCGCCTGTCCGGCGATTGGACGACGACGGCGCTTGGCCGTCTGCCGACCGAGCTGAGCCGCGACCTGGAAGGCCGCGAGATCGCCAGCATCGACACTGCCGATCTGGGCCGGTTCGACACGGCCGGCGCTCTGGCCTTGGTGCAGGCGTCCAGCGGGCGTCTGTCGAAAAGCCAGTGGAAGGATCGGCCCGAGGCCGGTCGCATCTACCACATGATCGAAGTGCTGGAGCGCGAGAGCGCCCCGGCCCCGAAACGTCCCAGCGCCTTCATCCGCACCTTCGCCAAGATCGGCCGGGGCGTCTATGATTTCGGCGGCGAGGCGATGCTGTCGCTGGCCTTCCTCGGTCGGCTGATGGCGGCTGTGGTCGAGGCGGCCAAACACCCCGGCGGCATTCGCTGGCCGGCCTGGGTCAGTCAAGCCGAGCGGGCCGGGCTGGACGCCATCCCGATCGTCATGATCACCAACTTCTTCATCGGCGCCGTGATCGCCTTCATCGGCGTGGATCTGCTTACCGATTTCGGCGCCCAGGTGTTCGCTGTTCAGCTGATCGGCGTGGCCATGTTCCGCGAGTTTGCGGTGGTGATCGCCTCTGTCCTGCTGGCCGGGCGTTCGGCCTCGGCGTTCGCGGCCGAGATCGGCTCGATGCGGATGAACCAGGAGGTCGACGCCATGCAGGTCATGGGCGTCAATCCGTTCCAGGCGCTGGTGATCCCGCGTGTCGCGTCCCTGGTGCTGATGCTGCCGCTGCTGACCTTCATGGGCATGATCGGCGGCCTGGTCGGCGGTCTGGTCGTATGCTGGAGCTCGCTGAATCTCGGCCCATCCTTCTTCTTCCAGCGTCTGGTCGAGGACGGCACCATGGCGCAGCACCTGATGGTGGGCCTGGTGAAGGCGCCGGTCTTCGCCCTGGTCATCGCCGCCATCGGTTGCCGTCAGGGCATGTCGGTCGCCGGCGATGTCGAAAGCCTGGGGCGCCGGGTGACCGCCGCCGTGGTGCAGGCCATCTTCGCCATCATCTTCCTGGACGCCGTGTTCGCCCTGATCTTCCTGGAGCTGAACATATGACCGATGCCCCGGAAAACATGATCGAGGTGCGCGGCCTGCTGAGCCAGTTCGGCGAGCGGACGATTCACGAGAACCTGGACCTCGACCTCGTGCGCGGAGAGGTCATGGGCGTGGTCGGCGGATCCGGCGCGGGCAAGACCGTGCTGCTGAACACCATCATCGGCCTGAAGGAGCCCGAGGGCGGCTCCGTCAACGTCCTGGGTTATGATCGCGCGACCCTGACCGACGATCAGTCGGCGGATATCGAGCGCCGCACCGGCATCCTGTTCCAGCAAGGCGCGCTGTTCTCGTCACTAAGCGTGCTGGAGAACGTCGCCTCGCCCCTGGTTGAGCACACCAAGCTGCCCAAGGCGGTGATCTATGAGCTGGCCGAACTGAAGATCGCCATGGTGGGTCTGAAGCCCGAGCACCATCACCTGAAGCCGGCCGAACTATCGGGCGGGATGAAGAAGCGCGCCGGTCTGGCGCGGGCGCTGGCGCTGGACCCTGAACTGGTCTTCCTGGACGAGCCGACGGCGGGTCTGGATCCCATCGGGGCAGCGGCGTTCGATGAGCTGATCCGGCAACTGGCCGACGACCTGGGTCTGTCCGTCTTCATGATCACCCACGACCTCGATACGCTGTACGCCATCTGTGACAAGGTGGCGGTGCTGGCGGACAAGCGAGTCGTGGAAAAGGCCACGGTGCAGGAGCTGGAACGCTCCGACCATCCGTGGATCAAGGAATACTTCCTGGGGCCGCGCGGTCGCGCAGCCACCAAGACGGCGGCCTGAGGAGAGCCGACTATGGAAAGAGACGCACATTACGCCGCAGTCGGGATCGCCACCGTCTGCCTTTTGGCGGCGCTGGCCGTGTTCACCATCTGGCTGGCCCGGCTGCAGTTCAACAGCGATTACGACATGTACGACATCGTCTTCTATGGGCCGGTGAACGGTCTGTCAGAAGGCGGCGAGGTCCATTTCAACGGCATCCGCGTCGGCGAGGTGACGGACTTGAACATCGACACCAAGCGCGGCGACCAGGTCATCGCCCGCGTGCGGGTGGACGGCACGACGCCGGTGCGCGTCACCTCGCGCGCCCAGCTGGAGCCGCAGGGCATCACAGGGCTGAACTATATCCAGATCACCGCCGGTTCGCCGAACAGCGCCCTGCTGAAGGAGCAGTATCCCGACAATGTCGTGCCGGTGCTGCAAAGCCAGCCGTCGCCGATCGCCGAACTGCTGAGCGGTTCCGGCACGGTTCTGGCCCAGACGGTGGATGCGCTGAACCGGATCAACCGCGTCATGTCCGACGACAACATCCGCAGCTTCTCGACCAGCGTGAAGAACGTGGAATCCCTGACGACAGAGCTTGAGGCCCGCAAGGCCATCTTCCAGCAGTTGGAAGAGGCCGTGACCAACGCCAACGCTGCGGTGAAGGAATATCAGGCCCTGGCCGTCGATACGCGCCAGATCGTCAATACCGACGGTCGCCAGGCCATCGCCAACATCAACTCGGCGACGGCGGAGGCCCGCACGGCCATCGCCTCGGCCAACCGGTCGATCAGCGGGCTTGAGCGTCCGCTGGGCGATTTCGCCACCACCAGCCTGCCGCAACTGACGGGCACCATCGAAGAACTGCAGGACGCCACCCGTTCGCTGCAGTCCCTGATCGACGATGTCCGCGCCAGCCCGCGCGACTTCATCGGTCGTCCCCAATCCAAAGAGCTGGAGGTGCAGCCGTGATCCTTCGTCCTGTCCTTCGAATGGCCGTCGCCGCGGCCGCTATGGCCGCGCTGAGCGGGTGCGCCCTGCTGTCGAGCCCCGACCCGGTGCAGAACTATCGGTTCGGCCTGCCCGTGGAGGCGCCGTCGGCCGTGGGCGACACGCCCGCGCCGCTGACGGTCTCGATCCGCCGCATCGAGTTTCCGCAGGCGACCGGCGACGACCGCATCCTGGGCGTCACGGGGCTGGAGACGGCCTATATCGGCGGCGCGCGGTGGGTGTCGCCAGCCTCCACTCTGTTTGACGACAGCCTGAAGGCGGCGTTCGCCAACCGGGCCGACCGGATCCGCGTTCTGGGCCGTCGCGAAGCCGGCACGCCGCCCTTGGTGCTGCAGGTGACCGTCACGACGTTCGAGGCGCGTTACGCCGCACCGGGGGCCGTGCCGGACGTGGTCGTGACGGCGCGCGCGCAGCTGCGCTCGACGCCTGAACGGCGAGCTGCGTCCAGCGGGACCATTCGCCCTGAGGAAGGGCGTTCGGTCGAGCGCGTCTTCACCGTGACCCAGCCGGCCGGCGATAATCGCGTGTCGGCCATCGTGGCCGCGTTCGATACCGCCACGCGCGACATCAACACCCAGATCGCCGACTGGACCATCAGTTCCGCCAACTGACGGCCGGTCGGCCTTCATTCAGGGCTGCAGGACGCAGGCCTGCGGATGCGCTAGGCTGTCTCCGAATCTGACCCGGAGTTGTCATGAGTTTTTCCGCCACCGACGCCGCCTTCGAAGGCTTTCGGGTCGTTCGTCGTCATCCGGTCGTCGCCTTGGCCTGGGGCCTCGTTTATCTGCTGATGTACGTCGTCATGTTCGGCCTGGGCGCCGACAAATGGGCGGCCCTGATGGCGGCGGGCGAGGCGTTGGAACAGTCGGCCAATCCGTCGATGGCGGACTTCCAGGCCTTGGGTCAGGTCTATGCCGGCGCGCTGGCCTGGGCGGCGCCGGCCGGCCTGTTGATCGGCACTGTGCTGAGCGCCGCCGTCGCCCGGTCGGTCCTGCGTCCTGAAGAGTCGCGTTGGGGCTATGTCCGCGTGGGCATGGACGAGGTGCGGGTGCTGGTCGTCAGCCTGCTGGTCAGCATCATCGTCGGTCTCGCCTCGGGTGTGGGCATGGCCTTGGTGGGCGCCGCCATCGGCTTCGGTTCGGCATCGGGTCAGCCTCTGCTGATCTTGGCGGGCGTGTTGTTGATTTTCGCCGTCTTCGCCCTGATCGTCTGGCTGGCGATCAAGTTCAGCCTGGCCGTGCCGATGACCGTGGATCGCCGCAAGATCACGCTGTTCGACTCCTTCGGCGCCACCAAGGGCCATTTCTGGGCGCTGCTGGGCATGGCCGTGATCGCGGTCATCATGTCCCTGATCGTCAGCATTCTGGGCATGATCATCGGCGCGGCGACCGATCTGATGACCGGGGGAATCCAGACCCTCGCCCGCTTCGACGGCGTCGGCACGATGCAGATCCTGGCCCAGGCCTGGCCGGCCATTCTGGTGTCGTCGGTCGTCAACGCCCTGATGTCGGCGCTGCAACTGGCCGTGCTCTATGCCCCGTTCGCGGCGGCCTGGGCGGCGCTGAAGCCGCGCTGAGCTTTCCCGCTCCATCGCCCATGTCCGGCGATGGAGCGCCTGTCGGCTAGGCGGAAGCCTTCGCCCGCTTCTTTTTCGCCGGTTGTTCGCCGACGGATCCGCCCAAGGCCGCGACCCGCGCCTTGCGCCGGGTCTCGTGCCGATCCAGCACCTCCTTGAGGTACTTCCCGGTCCAGCTGGCGGTGTTGTCCGCGACCTGTTCCGGCGTGCCGACTGCGACGATCTCGCCGCCGCCGTCGCCGCCCTCGGGGCCGAAGTCCAGCAGATAGTCGGCGACCTTGATGACATCGAGATTGTGCTCGATCACCACGATGGTGTTGCCGGCCTCGACCAGTTCCTGAAGGACCTCAAGCAGTTTGCGGGTGTCCTCGAAATGCAGGCCGGTGGTCGGCTCGTCGAGGATGTACAGGGTACGTCCGGTGGCGCGCTTGGACAGCTCCTTGGACAGCTTGACCCGCTGGGCCTCCCCGCCCGACAGGGTGGTGGCGGGCTGACCGACCTTGACGTAGCCCAGGCCCACGCGCTCCAGCGTCAGCATCTTGTCGCGGATCGGCGGCACCGCCTTGAAGAAGGTCGCAGCCTCCTCGACCGTCATGTCCAGCACGTCCGAGATGGACTTGCCCTTGAACACGATCTCCAGCGTTTCGCGATTGTAGCGTTTGCCCTTGCAGACGTCGCACGTGACATAGACGTCGGGCAGGAAGTGCATCTCGATCTTGATGACGCCGTCGCCCTGACAGGCCTCGCAGCGGCCGCCCTTGACGTTGAAGCTGAACCGGCCGGGGCCATAGCCGCGGGCCTTGGATTCCGGCAGACCGGCGTACCAGTCGCGGATGGGGCCGAAGGCGCCGGTGTAGGTCGCCGGGTTCGAGCGCGGGGTGCGGCCGATCGGCGACTGGTCGATGTCGATGACCTTGTCGAAATGCTCCAGCCCCTCGATCCTATCGAAGGGAGCGGGGGCCTCTGATGCATTGTTCAGGCGGCGCGCGGCGGCCTTGTACAAGGTCTCGATGGTGAAGGTGGACTTGCCGCCGCCGGACACGCCGGTGATGCAGGTGAAGACGCCGACGGGGATTTCGCCGGTCACGCTCTTGAGGTTGTTGCCGCTGGCGCCGCTGATCTTCAGCATCCGCTTGCGCTCGATGGGGCGGCGACCGTCGACGGGGATCTCGATCTCGCGTTCGCCGGTCAGGTATTTGCCTGTCAGGGACTTGGGATTGGCCATGACCTGGGCAGGCGTGCCTTCGGCGCAGACCTCGCCGCCGTGGACGCCGGCGGCCGGACCCATGTCGATGACATAGTCGGCGGTCAGGATGGCTTCCTCGTCATGCTCGACGACGAGGACCGAATTGCCGAGGTCGCGCAGCCCTTTCAGGCTTTCCAGCAGGCGGGTGTTGTCGCGCTGGTGCAGGCCGATGGAGGGTTCGTCCAGCACATAGAGGACGCCGGTCAGGCCCGAGCCGATCTGAGACGCCAGGCGGATGCGCTGGCTCTCGCCGCCCGACAGGGTGCCGGAGGCGCGCGACAGCGACAGATAGTCCAGGCCGACGTTGTTCAGGAACCGCAACCGGTCGCCGATCTCCTTCAGGATGCGCCGGCCGATATCCATCTGCTTGTCGCTGAGCGCTTCGGGTAGGGCCTGGACCCAGTCATAGGCCTTCTTGATCGACAGGGTGGAGACGTCGGCGATGTCCTGGCCCCCGACCTTGACCGCCAATGCCTCGGGCTTCAGCCGCTTGCCGTGGCAGGCGTCACAGGGGGTCTCGGACTGATAGCGGGCCAGTTCCTCGCGCACCCAGGCGCTGTCCGTCTCGCGCCAGCGGCGCTCCAGATTGGGCAGCACGCCCTCGAACGGCTTGGAGACCTCATATTTACGGGCGTTGTCGTCGTAGGTGAATTTGATCTTCTCGGCGCCGGTTCCGTACAGGATCGCCTTGTGCGCCTGGGCCGGAAGCTCGCGCCAGGTGACGTCCATCGAGAAGCCGTAGTGACGGCTGAGCGACTGAAGCGTCTGGGTGTAGAGCGGCGAGGGGCCGCGGGCCCAGGGCGCGACGGCGCCCTTGTGCAGGGTCTTGTCGCGATCCGGAATCACCAAGTCGGCGTCGAAGGCCAGCTTGACCCCCAGGCCGTCGCAGACCGGACAGGCGCCGAAGGGGTTGTTGAACGAGAACAGCCGCGGCTCGATCTCGCTGATGGTGAAGCCGGAGACCGGACAGGCGAACCGTTCCGAGAACAACAGGCTGCGCGGCGCGGTCTCGCCCTCTGCCGTCGAGGCCCATTCGGCGTTGGCGATGCCGTCGGCCAGACCCAGGGCGGTCTGCAGGCTGTCGGCGTAACGGGCTTCCTGGTCAGGCTTGGTGACGATCCGGTCCACGACGATGTCGATGTCGTGCTTGAACTTCTTGTCCAGTGTCGGGGCTTCGTCGATGGGGTAGAATTGGCCGTCGATCTTGAGGCGCTGGAAGCCCTGGCGCTGCCATTCGGCGATTTCCTTCTTGTACTCGCCCTTGCGGCCCCGAACGACGGGGGCGAGCAGCAGGATGCGCTCGCCGTCCGGCAGGGCGACCAGCTTGTCGACCATCTGGCTGATGGTCTGGCTCTCGATCGGCAGGCCGGTGGCCGGCGAATAGGGCACGCCGACCCGCGCCCACAGAAGGCGCATATAGTCGTGGATCTCGGTCACCGTGCCGACGGTCGAGCGCGGATTCTTGGACGTGGTCTTCTGTTCGATGGAAATGGCCGGCGACAGGCCTTCGATCAGGTCCACGTCCGGCTTGCCCATAAGCTCCAGGAACTGGCGCGCATAAGCCGACAGGCTCTCGACGTAGCGACGCTGGCCCTCGGCGTAGATGGTGTCGAACGCCAGCGAGGATTTGCCCGACCCCGACAGGCCGGTCATCACCACCAACTGTTCGCGCGGGATGTCGAGATCCACGCCCTTGAGATTATGCTCGCGGGCGCCGCGAACGCGGATGAAGTTGTGCTTTTCGGTCATGCTGTCCGGAGAACGCGGAGGAGGGCCGGTCGGGTCCGGCGCGACATCGCTATATGGGGATGAATCGCGCGATTGAAGCAAGAACAATGTGTGAACATTGCGGTGGTCCCCAGCCTGGGTTATCGTCGCCCTATGGCCGATGGTTTCGACATCCACCTGAACGAAGATCAGGCGCGGCGGCTGAAGGCTGCGGCCGAAGCGGCCGGCGTTGAGCCGGCGGCCTATGCGCTTGAACTCATTGAGGTCGCCATCCAGAACGATTGGGGCGAGGACGAGCGTCGGTTCGCCGAATATGAGCGGACGGGCGAGTATATCTCCTTGGAGGAGTTTTTGCGGCCCTTTGAGGATCTTCTGGCAGAGAAGAAGCGTCGAGCTTGAGTTTCGAGATCCGGTTTTCCGTCGCGGCCCGAGCGGACCAGCAGCGGCTATTGGATTTCATTGGCGAAAAGAGCCCTAACGCAGCCGAGCATGCCTACAGCGTCCTGCTTGACGCATTCCGTCAACTCACTGAGTTTCCGCTCAGCGGAAGGTCTGTCGGCTCTTCCCGAGTCTATGTCACCCGCTTTGGTCAAGGTGGGTATGTCATCAAGTATCGCGTCTACGACGATGTCGTCCTGGTCTCGCGTATCTTCCACTCTCGCGAAAACTGGCGGCGCTGATTTTAGTCCGGCGTCCACGCCTGCGTCGGCCGCGCGAACCGCTCGCCCTTGACCAGAAGCGTCCCGTTGGCGGTTGCGATCCCCAGTTCCAGACTTTCGGCGATGCGTCGGGCGCGTTCGATGAAGTGATTGGCGGCGACAGGCGGGCACAGGTCGCGGGCGGTCTCGACGAACAGCTCCAGCCAGCGGTCGAAGTGGCGGGCGTCGATGGGCAGGGGCAGGTGTTTCGGCATGGGGCGGCCCTGATAGACGCCGGTGGACAGGGCGACCGACGACCAGAACAGCTTCATCTGCGCCAGGTGCGGGGCCCAGTCTGCGATGCGGGCGGCAAAGATCGGACCGATCAGAACGTCATCGCGGACGCGGGCGTAGAAGCCTTCGACCAGGGCCTCGATCATGGCCTCGTCTATGCCGGTCTCGTCGCGCAGGCGCTGAACGGCGGCTTCGCGGCGGGCGGCCGCTCCGGCGGGATCTTCGATGCGGAAACGGCTTTCCATGGCGGTCCGTCTAACCGGAGCGAGCCTATTGGTCGAGGAAATCGCCGGCGTTGAAGGACAGGATGCAGACGGGATCGCCGCCTGCTGCATCGGTGGAGCAGGCATCCACGCCGAACAGATCGGCCTGGACCTTGGCGGTGGAGCGGAAGGTGCGGCCGTCACGCTGGAACACCGAGCCGATCCTTTCGCTCCAAGGGATCAGGGCAGTCGCGAAGGCGGCCGCCGGCGCGCCGGTGCAGGTGAACAGCAGGAACTCGGCGCCGCGCCCGTCATCGGTGCGACGATAGGCGCCAGCGGCGGCGGCCTGTTCGAGGCAGGCGGCGTAGATTCGGGCGTTCGGCGTCGGATCCTGGGTCGGAACAGCGGCGTAGTTGGGAGCCATGGACGGGGCCTCGGGCGCGGTAGCGCAGGCGGCGGAGGTGAGAGTAAAGATGAGGGCGAGAGCGGCGACGGGCTTCATGAAAGTCTCCTGACGGTCAAGCTTCTCACGCGGCCGTGTTCGACGCCAGACTTGCGCATTGCAGGATTAGGACCCATCCTCCTCTTTCTGACGCGTTTTGCAGAAGGTTTGACGATCATGATCATCGCATTGGCCACCGGTTCCGCCCTGTCCGCCATGCTGCTCGTGATCCTCAATGCCAACCAGCCCAAGCCGAAACGCGTCCCCGTCCGCACGCGCGACACTCGACAAGGTCGCCGCTAGGACGCCTGACGGCGTAACCCTATTCGATAATCTGAGCCTGACGTTCGGCGCCGAGCGCACGGGCGTCGTCGGCCGCAATGGCGCGGGCAAGAGCACGCTGCTGCGTCTTATCTCGGGCGCTGCTGCGCCGGCCGAGGGCGGGGTGGCGCGGACCGGTTCGGTCGGCGTGCTGGATCAGCGGTATGACCCTGCGCCGAACGAGACGGCGGCGCAGACCTTGGGCGTCGCAGAAGACTTGGACATCATCGCGCGGGTATTGGCCGGCGCGGGCACAGCCGACGATCTGGCCGAGGCCGACTGGACGCTGGAGGCGCGGCTGGGCGAGGCGCTGGCTGCTGTGGGGCTGTCGGGGGTGGCGCTGGATCGGCTGACCGTCAGCCTGAGCGGGGGCGAGCAGACGCGGCTGAGGCTGGCCGGCCTGATGCTGGCGCAGCCGGACCTGATCCTGCTGGACGAGCCGACCAATCATCTGGACGTGGAGGCGCGGGCGCTGGTCGCCGACGTGATCGGGCGCTGGGACGGCGGGGCCGTGGTGGTCAGCCATGACCGCAACCTGCTGCGTCGGATGGACCGGATCGTGGAGGTGTCGGGCCTGGGCGTGACGATCTACGGCGGCGGCTATGACCTGTATGTCGCGCGCAAGGCGGCTGAGCGGGAAGCGGCCGAGCGGGGTCTGGCCGAGGCCGAGCGCGATGTCGCGCGGGCGGGCGCCGAGGCGCAGAGACGAACGGAAACCAAGGCCAAGCGCGACGCGGCGGGGCGGCGCATGGCGTCCAAGGGCGACATGCCCAAAATCCTCTTGGGCGCACGGGCCGAGCGGGCCGAGAACAGCGGCGGGCGCGACCGGGTGCTGGCCACGCGACAGGCCGAGGCGGCACAAGGTGCGCTGGCGGCGGCGCAGGAGCGGGTGGAACGGACGCGGACGCTGGCGATCCCTATGCCGACGACGGGACTGGCGGCCGGGCGAACGGTGCTGACGCTGGATCAGGCATCGTGGGCGTCGCCCGAGGGGCGGACCATCGTCGGACCGATCGACCTCAGGCTGGTCGGGCCGGAGCGGGTCGCGGTGACCGGGGCGAACGGGGCGGGCAAGACGACCTTGTTGCGGCTGATCACAGGCGATCTGGAACCCACGGCGGGGATCGTCGAGCGGCCGGTGCGGGCGGTTCTGCTTGATCAGGAGGCGGCGATACTCAGGCCGGACGAGACGCTGGTCGAGGCGTGGCGGCGGCTGAACCTGCAAGGGACCGTCAACGACGCCCAGGCGGCGCTGGCTCGGTTCCTGTTTCGCAATACGGCGGCCCAGCGCCGGGTCGGCGACCTTTCAGGCGGCGAACGGCTGAGGGCGGCCCTGGCCTGCGTCATGACCGGCGCGACGCCGCCGCAACTGCTGGTGCTGGACGAGCCGACGAATCATCTGGATCTGGAGGCCATCGCGGCCGTGGAGGCGGCGCTGACCGCCTACGACGGGGCCTTGGTCGTGGTCAGCCACGACGCGGATTTCTTGGCCGCGCTGGAGGTCACACGCACCTTGGCCCTGTGATCCGACTTGGACTCCAAGTCAGAAAAAACAGTCCAACGAGTCTAACGAGTCCAACTTCTGGATGGGTTTGAGTTTTCAAAGACCGAACGGATCATCATCGCACGGCTTGACCCCATGACAGGTCGATTGTCGATGGTTGAAGTCAAGTCTATGATCTGTCTAGTCTTTGCAGACGGGGATAGGATGGCTAGGCCACGGTTGCCGCCTCAAGCCGTCACCCCCAGGCCTCTACGGCGCCCTTGCGGCGGACCATCGAGGGGCTGCTGAGTTGCGTGCGCGGTTCGGCCTCGGCGCGGCCGAACAGCCAGCCCTGACCGTATTCGACGCCTGCGGCCTTCAGCTCGGCGGCGACGCCGTCGGTCTCGATCATCTCGGCGATGGTTTCCAGCTTCATCGAGCGGCACAGTTCCACGATGCTGTGCAGCATGGCCTTGGATCGCTCGTCGGTCTGGATGTCGCGCACGATGGCGCCGTCGATCTTGACCGCATCGACCGAGAGTTTGCGAAGATAGTCGAAGGCGGCGGCGCCGGCGCCGAAATCGTCGATACAGACCTTGATGCCGGATTCGCGCAGGGCGGCCAGGCGACGGTCGGCGGCCTCGATGTCGGCGAGGGCCGAGGTCTCGGTGACTTCCACCATCAGGCGTCGGCGCTCCTCGGGCGCGCCGGCGGTCATGCGCAGCAGGTGTTCGACATAGGAGTCGTCGCCCAGCGAGGCGCCCGAGACGTTGATCGCCATCTTCAGCAGGCCGGCGCCCGACTGGCGCATCCGTTTCAGCACCTTTTCCGCCACGGCGAGATCGAAGGACTCGATCAGATCCAGCTCCTCGGCCATGCGGATGGCGTCTGCCGGGCCGGTATTTCCGTTGAAGCGGGTCAGGGCCTCGAAATGGTGGACGGCGCGGGAGTCGAGGTGGACGATGGGCTGGTAGTGGACCTGGAATTCGCGCGACTTGACCAGGCTGCGGAAGGTCTCGGCGTCGCGGAAGGTGCGTTTCAGCGAGTCCGCGAAGGCGATCTGCGGATTGATCAGGCCGTCGCCCTTAAGACAGCCCTCGATGGCGAACCGCATGGCGCGCAGGACGCACAGGGAATCCGATCCCGGCGGCACGGGCGAACTGAAGGCTTCGGCGCCGAGCGACAGACCTTCGGCACGTCCGGCCTCGATGATCTCGGCGGCGATGTCGCGGCGGTCGTTGGCGGGACGCAGCAGGGCGAAACGCACGCCGGTCAGCTGGGCCGCGCCCGAGCCGTCGATGGCCGCCGATTGCAAGGTCGCCTCGATGCGGCGGTTCAGACGGTCCGCAGCGTCGCCACTGACGTTCTCCAGACCGCGAATGTCTAGGAAGGACAGGGCGAGGTCTGTGTTCGCGTCCAGCACCCGCCCGGCGTCGGCCAGGAATTCCTCCGCTTCCAGCAGAGGACGGGTTTCAAGATCTTCGAGCGCGAAGGCCGGGCCTTCGTAGGAGATGGCGCAGGACACGGCCGGCGCCATCTGCGGCAGGACGAAAGCCCTGAAAGAGGCGCGCCGCACGCGGTCGGGACCTGCCGCCACCAGGATGGAGGTGGAGGGAATGCGCACGCCGGACTTCATGCTGCGCAGGGCCGTCAGGGTGGATGCGCCATCGTGCAACAGATCGAGAAGGGGGCGACCGGTCCAGGTCGCGCCGGCGTCCTCGCCCGCCACAGCACCGGCGCCGATCGCGAAGGAGACAACGCCCTTGGCGTCCACCTCCACCAATGTGTCGGCGGATGCGAAGGCCAAGCCTAGGAGGCGGGTGGTCAGCGTCATGAAGCCATGCTGACACGCAGTCGCTTAAAAAATAGGCAATAATGCTTAGGACGCGAACCGTGATTTGCAGCGTCGACGACGTCGCCCCTCAAGCCATCCGGTTGATGGCGACGGCGCGCCCGTCGCCCAACGCGGCACGCCCATCGGCGGCATAGGCGGAGGCCGGCGTGCGGGCGGCGGTGACCTCTGCCGCGATGGCGCGGACCAGGCCCTCTGAAATCTGGCGTGCGGCGTCGACGGCGCGACCATGGCGGGTCAGGACGGCGTCGAAAGCGCGGGTGGCGTCGATCAGGGTCTTGCGATCTTCGAGCGGCGCGCCGCTCAGCAGAGCGGGGTTCGCCTTCACGTGGGCGGAATCGCGACGATAGAGATTGGCCATCTCCTGGGTCTCGGCCAAGCCTGACGCGACGTCCTGGGGGCGGCCATCGGCGAAGGCGAGGGTCTCGGCTTCCAAGCGCTCGGTCAGGCGCAGCGTCAGGGTGGTCAGTTGACGCACGCGCGCCTGGGCCAGTTCGGTGTCGCTCATTGCCGCCCCTCCTGCATCTTCAGCATTTCGGCCATGACGGTGTTGCTGAGGCCGATGCCGCCGGCCTTGACCGTGCTCTTGGCCATTTCGTCCAGCATGAAGCTGCGCCATGTCGCCTCGCCTTGGCCACCGCCGAACAGGCCGTCGGTCGACAGGCCTTCAAACATCGGCTTCAGCATCTGCGAGATGAAGGTGGCCTCGAAGGCCTTGGCGGTTTCCTCGATCTTGTCGCGGTTCGGCGCCGTGGGCGCGGCCGCAGCGGGACGCAGAAGATCGGGGGAGACGGTCAGGTCGCTCATGCTCACATCACCTCGATGTCGGCCTGGAGGGCGCCGGCGGCCTTGATGGCCTGAAGAATGCTGATCATGTCGCGCGGGCTGACGCCCAGGGCGTTCAGGCCGTTGACCAGGGTGGATAGATTCGCCCCGCCGCCGACCATCCGCATTTGAGTGCCCAGGTCCTCTTCGACGCTGACCTGGGTGGACGGCACGACGGCGGTCTGACCCTGGCTGAACGGCGCGGGTTGGCTGACGAACGGCTGTTCGTCCACCGAGATGGTCAGATTGCCTTGGGCGATGGCGACACGCGAGATGCGGACGGCGTCGCCCATGACGATGACGCCGTTGACCTCGTCGATGATGACCTTGGCGGGGGTGTCGACGCTGACCGCCAGGTTCTCGATCCGGCTGATGAAGCCGGCCATGCCCAACTGTCCCGGCGCACGCAGGGCGACCACGGTCCCGTTCTCGGCCAGGGCTGAACCAGGGTAGGCTGCGTTCACCACGGCGGCGACACGCTGGGCGGTGGTGAAGTCGGGGTTGCGCAGGTTCAGGCGCACCTCATTCATATTGGCCATCTGGAAGCCGGTCTCGCGTTCGACCACCGCGCCGGAGGCGATCCGGCCGGCGGTCGGCACGCCGCGCGTGACTGACGAACCCGATCCACCGGAGGCCGAGACGGCTCCGGTCTGAACCGACCCCTGGGCCACCGCATAGACCTGACCGTCCGCGCCCTGCAGGCTGGTGACGACCAGCGAACCGCCCAGCAGGCTCTTGGCGTCGCACATGGAGGCGACCGACACATCGACGCGCGAGCCGGGCGTCGCGAAGGCGGGCAGGTCGGCGGTGACCATGACGGCGGCCATGTTCTTGGTGTTGGCGTTGGCGCCGCGGATGTTGACGCCCAGCCGCTCGGTCATGCCTTCCAGCGACTGACGGGTGAAGGGGCAGTTGCGCAAGCTGTCGCCCGTGCCGTTCAGCCCCATCACCATGCCGTAGCCGACCAGTTGGTTGCCGCGCACGCCCTCGACGGCGACGATGTCCTTGATGCGGGATTGCGATTGGGCCAGCGCCGAAGTCGCACCGCCGGCGACGATGATCGTCGCGGCGACGGAGGCGATGAGGCGGGCAAGCAGATTTTGCATCGGTCAGGCGTCCACGCAAGGTTACGCCTCTTTCCCTGCGAGGATCATGCCGGATAATTAACGACATGAATTCAACGTCGGCTGGCTTTGTAGCGGTATTGAAGCGGCAGGATTTGCCGGGGCGTTAACCAAACAGTCACCGCCGCCCGTCATGCATGGGGTCATGACGCGGAGCACCTACGCATGAAGGTTGTCGGCCCAAACGGCGTCAGCACGCCCGCAAGCACACGCACGACGCGATCCGCCAGCGGCTTTTCGCTGGGCCAGTCGCCGGCTGCGGCGTCGCCTTCAGCCGCGACGGCCAGCTCTGCGACCGGCGGCGTCTCTGACGTTTCGGCCCTTATGGCTCTGCAAGGGATCGAGGGGCCGCTTGAGAAGCGTCGCCGAGCGATCCGACGGGGCGGCGGTCTTCTGGACCGACTGGACGAACTCAAGCTGGCGCTTCTGACAGGCGATGCGGACGAAGGCTCGCTGGATCAGCTGGCGCGAACCCTGCGCGAGGAGCGCACAGACGACGGTGATGCGGATTTGAGCGCCCTTCTGGACCAGATCGACCTGCGGGCCTCCGTGGAACTGGCGAAGGCTGAAATGCGCGGGAAACGGGGCTGAGGCGGAAAAATCGCCTAATCTCAGTCGGCTAAGCTTCCCAGGTGAGTGACATTTGTCACTGTAAGCCCTCGGATCGCCGTAATCGGATCACGGAATCGAGAACCACGTTGCCGCGACTCGACAGGCTGACTATACGGCCATCTACGCCACAGGGGGGCGTGTTAGAGAGCGTGAGATCGATGAACGCTTTGGCGTCCGTTGTGTCCGACGATACCGGCCCGTATCGGCCGTCTGACAGCGAGCCGTTCATGAACGAACGGCAGCAAGCCTATTTCAAGAAGAAGCTGATGGACTGGAAGGACGAGATCCTTCGCGAGTCCAAAGGCACGGTGGTCAATCTGAAGGCCGAGACCGAAAACCATCCCGATCTGGTGGATCGCGCCTCTTCGGAATCCGACCGCGCCCTTGAGCTTCGCACCCGTGACCGCCAGCGCAAGTTGATCTCCAAGATCGACGACGCCCTGCGCCGGATCGAGGACGGCTCCTATGGCTACTGCGAGGACACCGGCGAACCGATCAGCCTGGGTCGCCTGGAAGCCCGCCCGACGGCGACCCTGTCGGTCGAAGCCCAGGAACGACACGAACGCCGCGAACGCGTCCACCGCGACGACTGATATTCAGCCCGTTCAGGCGGAAAGGGCCGGGATCACGTCGGTCTGGCTGAAGTCGTCGCCTTTGAACAACAAGGGGGCGTCGCTTTCCTTGGCCAAGGCGTAGGCGAAACAGTCGCCGAGATTGAGGTTGGCGGGCGTGCGCTTTCCGAAGTCTCGTTCAGCGCCTGCGGCCAGAGACGTCGTGCGTGATGTGGCGGGGGCAATCCGTATTCCCAAACTTGCGATCACGAGATCCAGATCCGCGACGCCGGCCTCACCGCGCAGTGCTCTCAAACGCGTGGCCGCTTCCCAATAGCCGACAGGCGACATGAACAGGTCTGTTTCCCGCGCCATGAACCGACGGAACGCCATGTCTTCCGGTTCTCGCAGAAGCACCGCCACCAGGGCGGAGGCATCGACCACGATCATTTGGGCAGGCCGTCTTCGTCATAAAAGTCATCGTCGGTAAGCAACGGGCCAACGATCGGCAGGCTGTTGAAATGGGCGACGATTTCCTCGACTGCGGCGAGCTTGGCCTCGATTTCAGCCTCACGTCTGGCGACCAGCCGTTCGTCCCGCTCTCTGACCATCTCCTCGACCAGGTCGGTGATGGACTTGCCTTCAAGACGTGCAAGTTCACGCAGCCGTTCGGCGACTTCGGGCTTTCTGATCTGGACAGGCGCATTCATGACAAATGGAAATCTATCATGACAAGCTGCTCAATCCAACCCGCGCCTTGACTTCGCCGGGTTGCGGGGCGACCTAGCCGCCTCGCTTTCGAGGTCGTCTATCCATGTCCGTCAAGGTCCGTTTCGCCCCGTCTCCCACGGGTAAGCTGCACGTCGGCAATGTCCGCACCGCCCTGGTGAACTGGATGTTCGCCAAGGGGCAGGGCGGGTCGTTCGTGTTGCGGATCGACGACACCGACCTGGCGCGCTCCACGCCTGAGTTCGAACAGGGGATCGAAGACGATCTGACCTGGCTGGGGATGCTGTGGGACGAGCGTTACAACCAGTCCAAGCGGTTCGACCGCTATGAGGAGGCCGCCGCCAAACTGAAGGCTTCGGGCCGGCTGTACCCCGCCTATGAGACGGCCGACGAATTGGACCGGCGTCGCAAGGTGCAGCTGTCGCGCGGCCTGCCGCCGATCTACGACCGCGCCGCCCTTGAGCTGACAGAAGACCAGAAGGCCGCTTACGAGGCCGAGGGCCGTCGTCCGCATTGGCGGTTTAAGCTGGAAGGCAAGCGGGTCGCCTGGGAAGATCTGGCGCGCGGTCATGCCGAGGTGGACACGGCCTCGATGTCGGACCCCGTGCTGATCCGCGAGGACGGTCTGTTCCTCTACACCCTGCCGTCGGTGGTCGATGACATCGACATGGCCATCACCCATATCATCCGGGGCGAGGACCACGTCACCAACACGGGCGCACAGATCGAAATCTTCGAAGCTCTCGGCGCGACGGTTCCGGGCTTCGCCCATATGCCGCTGCTGGTCGGCGCCGACGGCGCGGCTCTGTCCAAGCGCCTGGGTTCGCTGTCGATCAGCGACATGCGCGACCAGGGCTATGAGCCCATCGCCATTACCAGCCACCTGGGCCGTATCGGAACGTCAGATCCCTTGGAAGTCGGCGCCTCGGTCGAGGCTCTGGGCCAGAGCTTCGCCTTCTCCAAGATGGGTCGGTCGCCGGCCCGTTACGACACGGCGGATCTGGACCGGCTGAACGCCCAGGCCCTGCATGTGATGGACTATGCGACGGCCCAGCCGCGTCTTCAGGCGCTGGGCGCCGATCTGGGCGAGACCTTCTGGTCGGTGGTGCGCGGCAACCTGAACAAGTTCGCCGATATCGCTGAAATGGCGAAGATCGTTCAGGGGCCGGTCCAGCCGGTGATCGAGGACGTCGCCTTCATCGAGACGGCGCTGCGTTTGCTGCCGGACGTGATTGACGAGAACGCCTGGTCGGCGTGGACCTCGGCCGTCAAGGCCGAGACGAGCGCCAAGGGTAAGGCGCTGTTCATGCCGCTGCGTCTGGCGCTGACGGGCCAGCCGCATGGGCCGGACATGGCGGCCATGGCGCCGCTGATTGGTCGCGAAACGATCCAACGGCGTCTGAGAGGCGAAGCGGCCTAAAGCCGCCTCGACCCGGATCAGGCGTTGCAGACGGCCAGTTCGTCGGCGCTCAGTTCGACGCCCTTGTACGAGAAGGCGGTCACGGGACCGAACTTCTGAACCACGCGACGGCAGGCGCGCGTAGCGGGTTGCGGCGTGCCGCCCGACGCGGTGCAGGTCGCGCCTTCGCAAGACCAGCGCGCGCCGTCGATGATGGTGGCGCGAGCGGGCGCCGAGGCGGCGTCGGCCAGGGTCAGGCTGGTGGCGGCGGGGGCCTGGGCGACGGCCGGAGCGGCGGCGAACAGGGCGGCGGCGATGAGCAGGGCGCGCATGGAAAACTCTCCGAAATGAAGAACGGCGTCGTGCCGCTGCGCCCCAATGTCAGTTTTCCATAAAAACTGTCAATACGTAGTCGCGCGAATATTAGCGACGATCACTTACCGCTGATCATGTTTCAACTGCGGCATGTCGCCGCCGGCCTGAACCTGGGCCATCGCCTCTTCGACGGTGTCGGCGACAGTCCAGGCGTCGAGGAACGAAGGCGGGGTCATGCCTTCCTCGACGCTGTGTTTCATCAGGGCGAAGAAGCCGTTCCAGAAGCCGTTCAGGTTCAGGAAGACGACCGGCTTGTGGTGCAGATCCAGCCGCTTCCACGACAGCAGTTCGACGACTTCTTCCAGGGTGCCGATGCCGCCGGGGGCGACCACGAAGGCGTCCGACTGATCGTACATCAGCTGTTTGCGCTCGTGCATCGAGGTGACGACGACGGTCTCGACCTCGTCGAACAGGCGTTCGCGGCTGCGCAGGAAGGCCGGCATGATGCCGACGACCCGGCCGCCCGCGTCATGCGCGCCGCGCGCCGATGCGCCCATGAGGCCCACGCCGCCGCCGCCATAGACCAGCCGCCAGCCGGCCTCGGCAGCAAGCTTTCCGAAGGCGTAGGCCGCCTTGGTATAGGTGGGATCGGCGGTTTCGGAGGAGCCGCAGAACAGGCAGACGGACGAACCGTCGAAGGGCAGGAACGAAACGGGGGGCAGGGACATGGAGCCTCGAAGAAAACGAATACCCGATCTGGCCATGGCCAAACCGACGGCGCTCAAGCTAACACAGGCTCAAGCCGCTGGGTCGCCAGTCCTATATCGTAGAGGCGAAGGATGAAACGTCGGATGATCGTCGCGTGTGTCGCGGTCCTGGCTGCGGCGGCCTGTTCCGACCCGCAAGGCGGCGTGGCGGGGCCGACAGGGGCGGACGAAGCTTCGCCCTGGGTCCGGCCGCCGCTGATCGACGGTGTGACCCGTGATGGCGGGGTGCTGGTCGTGCGCGGGGCGGCGGGCCCGAACGCGCGCGTCGTGTTGCGTGCGCCGGGTGCGGCTGCTGTGGCCGCCAGCGCGGATGGGGCGGGCCGATTCGAGCTTCGGCTGCCGCCCCTGCACGGCGATGTGCGGTTCACGCCCGAGGTGCAGGTAGGCGAGGACGCCGCCGTCTCGCCCGAGACATTGGTGGTCATCCAGGGCGGGGCGGGGCCAGTCGTGTTGATCGCCGCAGGCCAGCCGACTGTCCGTCTGGACGGCGCGGGCGGTTTGGACGCGGTGGATTCGGACGGCGCCACGCTGATGGCGTCGGGTCAGGCGGAAGGGGCCGCGCCCGTCGTGGCCATAAACGGCGTCGGCGTGACGGCGACGGCGATCGGGCGCGGGCGGTGGCGCGCCGTCACAGGGCAGTCAGACGCAGCGACGATCACGGTGAACGGCAAGAGCGTCGACTATCCGGGCGCAGGCGGTGCGACGGGTTTCGTCATTGAGAGGGCCGGGCAGGGCTGGCGGATCACCTGGCCCGTGGCGCCGAACGGTCGCCAGTCGGCGTGGCTGCCAGATCGGGTCGGTTAACCACTTGGAAACCAATTCGGTTAACTAAGAGGATCGTCCTTAGGGACACCATCACCGAACCTTATTTCAGCCCGGCGCCCCCCGCCGGGCTTCTTTTTGATCGCAGATCAGCCCTTGTCGGGCATGTCCTTCGCCTTTTCCGTGCGGTCGCGGAACAGGGCGGCGCGGGCCAGAAGGATCAAGGTGACCGGCGTGGTGACGGTCAGGAACAGGCCGATCAGGATTTCGCGCGGCATGAACCGCCCCTCGACCACCGTGAACCACACCACAGACGCCGCCAGCACCAGCGCCATGCCCAGGGTCGCCCCCAGAGTCGGGGCGTGGACACGTTCGTAGAAGGTCTTCAGACGCGTCAGGCCGACGGCGCCCAGCAGCGACAGAGCCGAGCCGGCGACAGCCAGACCCACGACGACGAAGGCGGCCCATGCGGGGATCTGAGCCTCGGTCATTCGATCACCTCGCCGCGCATCAGGAACTTGGCCAAGGCCACGGTGGCGGCGAAGCCAAGCATGCCGATCACCAGAGCGGCCTCGAAGTAGAGCTGGCTGTTGGTGCGGATGCCGAACACCACCACCAGAAGCATGCCGTTCAGAAAGAGGGTATCCATGCCCAGAACGCGATCCTGGGCGCGCGGGCCGTGGATGATGCGCCACGCGGCCAGGCCCATGGCGCAGATCAGCATCAACTGGGCCAGACCCAGGCCCCAGGTCAGCACCGCCGCTGTCATTCGAAAATCTCCATCAGCCGGCGCTCGTATCGGTCCTTGATCAGGCGCACCCAGGTCTCTTCGTCCACGAGGTCGAGCACATGCAGCAGCAGCCGGCCGGTCGCGGACTCGTACTCGACCCACAGGGTGCCGGGCGTCGAGGTGACGATGATGGCCAGGACCGCCAGGCCATATCGATCACGCAGGTCCAGCGGGATATGGATGAAGCCGGACGTCCGCTCGTGGCGACGACGACCCAGGATGATCTGCGACACCGCCCAATTCGAGCGCACGATGTCGCCGGCGACATCGATGGCGAGGCGCGCCATGGCCTTGGGCGCCTTCAGCCGCACGCGATCCACGCCCAGGGCCAGCATGATGATCGGCGCCAGCAGGGCCAGCAGCACGGCGAGCACCAGAGACGGCGGGGCGACCGAGGCGCTGAGCAGGATCGAGGCGACGAACAGGCCCAGCGACAGGACGGGGTAGGGCAGGATGCGTCTCATCGGCCGCCTCCGCCCAGGACAGCGTGGATGTAGCCTTGCGGCTCGGCCAGCCAGGCCGCCGTATGGTCGGTGTAGATCAGCGCGGCCCCAGCGAAGATGGCCAGGAACACGCAGGCGCCGAGCAGGGCGGCGACGGCCGTCAGCTCGGCCGCGCCCACGACGAACGCCGGCGCATCCTCGTCGCGGGTCCAGATGGCGCCGACCCCCAGGCGGGTCAGGCCGATCAGGGCCCCGAGGCTGGACACCGACAGCACCGCCACCAGCGTCCAGGCCGCCGCGCCGCCGACGCCGACCAACGCGCTGATCATCGACAGCTTGCCGACGAAGCCCGCCAGGGGCGGCATCCCGGCCACCATCAGGGTGCAGATCAGGAAGGCGCCGCCCAAGGCCGCCACCGCCGCCGGGATGACAAGGCCGGGCTCGTTGCGTTCCTCATCGTCGAACGGATCGCGATATTCGTCGTCGAAGACGGCGCGCGCCTCACCCACGTCGGCCTCGCGTCCGCGCTGCAGGATCTCGGCCAGCAGGAACAGGGCTGCACAGGCCAGGGTCGAGCCGATCAGATAGAAGAGCGCGCCGCTGAGGGCCGCTGGGTCGCCGACGCCCAGGATCGCCAGCACGGTGCCCGACGAGATCATCACCCCGAACCCGGCGGCGCGGGACAGATCGCGCGAGGCGATCAGCCCGAAGGTGCCGAATGCGATGGTCGCCAGACCGCCGAACATCAGCCAAGTGAGCCCGAACCCGGCCGAGGCCCCTGCGTCTGCGCCGAACAGCAGCAGGCTGAGCCGGATGATCACATAGACCCCGACCTTGGACAGGATGGCGAAGACCGCCGCCGCCGGGGCGCTGGCGGCCGAATAGGTCGAGGTCAGCCAGAAGCCGACCGGCCACATGGCGCACTTGACCAGGAAGGCCGTGCCCAGCACCGCCGCCCCTATGTGGAACAGGCCCAGGTCGCTCGCCGCAATGGCCGGAACCCTGGTCGCCAGGTCCGCCATGTTCAGCGTGCCCGTCACTCCGTAGATCAGGCTGACCCCGATCAGGAACAGCAGAGAGGCGGTCAGGTTCACGGCGATGTAGATCAAGCCCGCCCGCACCCTGGCCTCGCCCGAGCCATGCAAGGCCAGGCCGTAGGAGGCGGCCAGCATCACTTCGAAGAAGACGAACAGGTTGAACAGGTCGCCGGTCAACAGGGCGCCGTTGACGCCCATGATCAGCAGCAGGAACAGGGCATGAAAGCGCGGCCCGGCCCGGTCCCAGCGCGCCAGGGCGAAGATCAAGGCGCAGCCGCCCAGAACGCTGGTCAGGGCCACCATCATCGTCGACAGCCGGTCGGCGACAAGCACGACGCCGTAGGGCGCCGCCCAGGATCCCAGGCGATAGACGCGAGCGGTGTCGCCGCCGCCCACCGCGCCATTGGCGCTTTCGTGCAGCAGGATCAGCGCCATGATCAGAATGGCCGCCATGGCCGCCAGGCTGAGCGAGGCCTTCAGGATGCGACGGCGCTCGTTCGCCATCAGCATGGCCGAGGCGATGATCATCGGCAGGACGATGGGGCCGATGATCAGGTGGGAATGCCAGTCGGTCATGCGTCGGGCTCCTTGCCGTCGACATGGTCGCTGCCGGTGATGCCGCGCGCGGTCAGGATGACCACCAGGAAAAGCGCCGTCAGAGCGAAACTGATGACGATGGCCGTCAGCACCAGGGCCTGGGGCGTCGGGTCGGTGTAGCGGGCGGGATCGAACACATCGCCCTTCAGCACCGGCGGGGCGCCCGACTTCAGCCGTCCCATGGCGAAGATGAAGATGTTGACCGCATAGGACAGTAGCGACAGCCCCATGATCACCTGGAAGGTGCGAGGCCGCAGCAGCAGCCACACGCCCGAGGCCGACAGCACGCCGATGGCGAGGGCGAGAACCAGTTCCATCATGACGGCTCTCCCTCCTCGGCGTCTCTTTGTTTGGGCTTGCGCAGCGACTGGTGCGCCAGGGCCACCAGGGTCAGGACCGTCGCGCCGACGACCAGGATCACCACGCCCAGGTCGAACAGGACGGCGCTGGCCAGGGGCACGCGGCCCAGTATCGGCAGGTCCGCGTACTGGAACCAGGAGGTCAGGAAGGGATAGCCGAACACCCATGACCCGATCCCGCTGAGCGCGGCGATCACCAGGCCGACGCCGATCCAGAAGATGGGTCGGATGGCCAGCCGCTCCTCAACCCACCGGGCGCCCGAGGCCATGTACTGCAGGATGAAGGCGATCGACAGGGTTACGCCGGCTGCGAATCCGCCGCCCGGCAGGTCATGCCCGCGCAGGAACAGGTGCACGGCCAGCAGGATGATGAAGGGGAAGATCCAGCGCATGACCACGCGCGGGATCAACATGGTCTCCTTCAGGGTATCGCCTTCCGAGCGGGTGTCGTGATCGCGGTCCGAGGCGTTCTGGGCCTTCTGCTGACTGGGATCCGGCAGGGTGTCGTCCGCTGGGCGGAACCGGCGCAGCAGGGCGAAGATCGTCAGGCCGACGATGCCCAGGACCGTGATCTCGCCGAAGGTGTCAAAGGCGCGGAAGTCGACCAGGATGACATTGACGATGTTGCGCCCGCCCGCGTCCTTGTAGGCGTGCTCGACGAAGAAGCGCGAAATCCCCTCGACCGAGGGCCGCGTCATGACGGCATAGGAGATGGCGGCCAGGGCTGTGCCGACGGCTGCGGCGATGACCAGGTCGATGCGGCGGCGACGACGCGAACGCCGCTCCATGGCCTGGGGCAGGCGGATGGTCTCCAGACGTTTCGGCAACCAGCGCAGGCCCAGCAGCAGAAGGACGGTGGTCACCACCTCGACCAGCAACTGGGTCACGGCCAGGTCCGGCGCCGACAGCCAGACGAAGGACAGGCAACTGGCCAGACCCGCCCCGCCCATCAGAACGACGGCCGCCAGCCGGTGATACTTCGCCTGCCAGGCCGCCGCGACCGCGCAACTGGCGCCGACCAGCCACAGGCCCGCAAAGGCCCAGTTCGCCAGGGTCGGCGTCGGCATGATCGGCCTGATGACCAGGCCCGCGCCAATGGCGGCCAGACCGCCCGCCAGCAGGGCGACCAGGACGATGGCGCGCAGCTGCGGCTGTTGCCGCGTCGCGCCGAACAGGCGGACCAAGGCTTCCGAACCCTTGAACAGTCCGGTCATCGCCCGTTCGAACAACCAGCCGCCGTTCAGCCGCTTCCAGCCCCAGGGCCCGCCGCGCGGATTGGCGTTGATCCGCTTGCCGAAGACGACATACAGGCCCACGCCCCCCGCCAGGGCAATGAGGCTCAGCACCAGCGGCAGGTTGAACCCGTGCCACAGGGCCAGGCTGTAATAGGGCAGGTCGAAGCCCAGCACCGAGACGGCGGCGCTCTTCAGGAACGGACCCACCGTTACGGCCGGGAAGATGCCCACGACCAGGCACAGCGCCACCAGCACCTCGACCGGACGCCGCATCCAGGCGACCGGCTCGTGCGGCACGCGGTCCAGCTTGGTCGGCGGCGGGCCGAAGAAGGTCGTGTGGATGAAGCGCAGCGAATACAGGACGCTGAAGGCGCTGGCCAAGGTCGCCAGAGCGGGCAGCAGCAGGTTCAGGCCGTGGGTGTTCACGCTGGCCACCGCCTCGGCCAGGAACATCTCCTTGGACAGGAAACCGTTCAGCAGGGGCACGCCCGCCATGGCCGCCGCCGCCACCATGGCCAGGGTCGCGGTGAAGGGCATGAAGCGGAACAGGCCGCTGAGCTTACGCATGTCCCGCGTGCCGGCCTCATGGTCGATGATGCCGGCGGCCATGAACAGCGAGGCCTTGAAGGTGGCGTGGTTCACCGTGTGGAAGATGGCTGCGATACAGCCCAACGGGCTGCCCAGCCCCAGCAACAGGACGATCAGGCCCAGGTGGCTGATGGTCGAATAGGCCAGCAGGCCCTTCAGATCATGCTGGAAGATGGCGCACCAGGCGCCCAGCAACAGGGTCGCCAGACCCATGCCGCCGACGATCAGATACCAGCTCTCCGTCCCCGCAAAGACCGGCCAGAATCGGATCAGCAGGAAGATGCCCGCCTTCACCATGGTCGCGGAATGCAGATAGGCGCTCACCGGCGTCGGCGCGGCCATGGCGCGCGGCAGCCAGAAGTGGAACGGGAACTGGGCGCTCTTGGTCATGGCGCCCAGCAGCAGCAGGATCAGGGCCGGCAGATAGAGCGGGCTCTCCTGGATCGCGTCTCGCGAGGCCAGGACGACATCCAGATCGTAGCTGCCGACGATCCGCCCGATCAGGATCATGCCGACCAACAGGGCTATCCCGCCCGTCGCCGTGACCGTCAGCGCCATGCGCGAGCCTTCGCGCGCGGCCGAATTCTGGTGCCAATAGCCGATCAGCAGGAAGGAAAAGAGGCTGGTCAGCTCCCAGAAGACGACCAGCTGGATCAGGTTGCCCGACAGCACCACCCCCTGCATCGCGCCCATGAAGGCCAGCAGGAAGGAGAAGAAGCGCGGCACCGGATCCTTCGGCGACATGTAGTAGCGGGCGTACAGCACCACCAAGGCGCCGATCCCCAGGATCAGGGCGCTGAACAGCCACGACAGCCCGTCCAGCCGCAGCACCAGATTGACCCCCAGCGACGGAAGCCAGGTGATCTCGTAGCGCAGCGTCTCTCCGTCCTGGAACATGGGCCAAAGCGCCGCCAGACACCCCAGGCTGACCAATGCCACGACCCAGGACAGGATGGCCGCAGAGGTCCGTGCGTGACGCGGCAGACCGGACGCGACGATGGCGCCGAGGAAGGGCAGCACGAGAATGATGACGAGGAGGAAGCTGATGGACATTACGGCGGCGCGTCTCTCCGAAGTCTCGCGGTTGGCATGGCCGAACGCTCAAGGTTCGGCAAGGTTCTGATCGCCTTTCACCTACGAACTGGAATGCGGCGCGTCAAAGCGACACCACGGCGCGGCGGCGTTTGACGGCGGTCATGCGAGATGGCGACGGCAAGCAGCCCGGCGGGCTATGCCTGGCGAATATTGCTTTGTCTGGGAGGGACTTAGGTCAAAGGCCTGTAAGAACAGCGGCCTTTACTCCCGAGTGGCTCCGCGGGTAGGATTCGAACCTACGACCAGCCGATTAACAGTCGGCTGCTCTACCACTGAGCTACCGCGGAACATGCTCGGGAGGCGGGCCTATAGCAGCGCCTGTTCTGATCTTGCAATGGGAAATTGACCAAATCGACCCGATAATTATCGACGATCCCGAAGACCCGCGTGTTGCGGCCTATCGAGACATCCGCGAACGCGATCTGACGGGCCGCCAGGGTCTGTTCATCGCCGAGGGGGAGGTGGTGGTGCGTGGGCTGGCGTCGGCGGCGTCGCGCTGCCGGCCGCTGTCGCTGCTGCTGGCCGAGAAGAGGGTGGCGGTTTTGACGGATGTGATCCAGGCCCTGCCGTCTGCGACGCCCGTCTATGTGGCGCGCCAGCCGGTGCTGGACCGCATCGCCGGATTCGAGCTGCACCGGGGCATATTGGCCCTGGGCGAAAAGCCTGCGCCGCCGTCGCTGGCCGAACTGCTGGCGGATGTGGGGCCTCAGGATGTGTTCGTCGTCGCCAGTGGCATTGGCAATCATGACAATATGGGCGGGCTGTTCAGGAACGCCGCCGCTTTCGGGGCCAAGGCGGTGTTGCTCGATGCGACCTGCTGCGATCCCTTCTATCGCAAGGCCATTCGCGTCTCGGTCGGGGCCGTGTTGCGCACGCCGTTCGCCATTGCCGAGGCCGAGGTCATCGTGGACGCGCTGCAACAGGCGGGCGTCGAGGTGCTGGCCCTGACGCCGTCGGCGACCGAGCGCCTGTCGGATTATCGGCGGTCGGGGCCGGTCGCCCTGGTGCTGGGGTCGGAGGGGCCGGGTCTGCCGCGAAAGCTGATCGACCGCTGCCGGCCCATCGGCATCGCCATGGCGGGCGGGTTCGATTCGCTGAACGTCGCCGCCACCAGCGCGGTGGCCCTGCATCATCTGACGACGACGGCGCTGGCGCGGGGCTGAAAACGAGAAGGCCGCCCCGAGGGGCGGCCTTCGTCCGTGTCATCGCGATGGAGGCCTGACCGGGAATCGAACCCGGGTGCAAGGATTTGCAGTCCTCTGCGTCACCACTCCGCCATCAGGCCGCTTTTGGTCCCCGATTTCTCGGGGGCGGTCATCGCGAGGGGCGTTCGCTATCAGATCGGATTGTCCGCTGCAACGCACGGACCTATAAGCGCGCGAGTTTTCCTCCCGGATTATCGTTGAAGGCTGCCCTACAGATGGATTTCACCGCAGAGCGCAAGGCTATGGTCGACTCGCAGGTGCGGGTGAACGACGTGACCGATCGCGCCATTCACCTGGCCATGATGGCCGTGCCGCGTGAAAAGTTCTGCGCGCCCGACCGCGCCTTCGCCGCCTATTCCGAAGAATCGGTGGTCATCGCCGGCGAACGTCGCCTGATGCCGGCCCGCGACGTCGCCAAGCTGTTGCAGGCCGTCGATGCGCGGGCAGGGGAGAAGGCGCTGGCCATCGCCGCCCCTTACGCCGCCGCTGTGCTGGCGCGCATGGGCGTGACGGTCACCGCTCAGGAATCAGACGAGGGCGTCTTCGCCGTGGTCGGCGAGGCCCTGGCGGCCGAGGGCGTGACAACGGTCGTCGCGCCGCTGGCCCAGCCGACCGGCGAGGGCTGGGACCTGATCATTTCCGAAGGCGGCGTGCAGAGCCTGCCCGAATCGTGGGGCGCGGCCCTGCGTCCCGGCGGTCGTATCGTGGTGGTCGAGCGTCGCGGGGCCATCGGCAAGGCGGCCCTGTATGTGCAGACGCGCGAAGGCCTGTCGCGCCGCGAACTGTTCGATTCGTCGCCGTCGGTCCTTGCCGAGCTGACGCCGGCCCCCACTTTCGCGCTGTAAGGCGACAAGACGCACGGTTGCGACGGAAATCCCGTTCGCAACCGTGAAGAAAACTTAACTGGCGTGTGGTTCAGTCAGGCCGCAGTTACGCCTGAGAAACATTCGGGCGTTCCTCGGGGCGTCAGGCAAGGACGGACAATGTTGAAACGCTCGCGTGTGCTGGCTTCGGCCGCAGTGGTCGCCGTGATGACCGGACTGGGTGCGCCTGCCTGGGCCGAGACGCTGCAGGACGCCATCGCCCTGGCCTATCGGACCAATCCCAACCTGCTGGCCCAGCGCGCCACCCAGCGCGCGCTGGATGAGACGGTGGTCCAGGCTCGCTCGGGCCTGCGCCCGACGCTCAGCGCCTCGGCGGGGGTTGATTATACCCGCAGCGACTTCCCCGCCGTGACTCAGTTCGTGGACACCAACGGCGACGGCGTGCCGGACACCCAGGTTTCGTCGTCCTCATCGGAAACCGACGGCGCGAATGTGGGCGTCAGCCTGAGCCAGAACATCTGGACCGCCGGCCGCACCTCGCGCGCCATCGATCAGGCCCGCGCCAGCGTTCTGGCTGGCCGCGAGAACCTGCGCGAGATCGAACAGTCGGTCATGCTGTCGGTCATCCAGGCCTATGTGAACGTGACCCGCGACATGGAAATCCTGCGCATCCGCCAGGAGAACCTGACCGTCCTTCAACGTCAGTTGGAAGAGACCAGCGCTCGCTTCGAGGTCGGCGAGATCACCCGCACCGACGTGGCCCAGGCCGAGGCCTCGCAGGCGCAGTCGGAAGCCGACCTGGCCAACGCCCAGGCCCAGCTGTCCACCTCGCGCGCCGCCTATGCCGCTGTCGTGGGTCAGTCGCCTAGCGATCTGGAAGACGCGCCAGCCCTGCCGGCCGTGCCCACCGACTTCGACGTCGCCATCGAAACCGCCCTTCAGCGTAATCCCGGCGTCTTGGCTGCCACCTATACGCTGCAAGGCGCAGAGGCGGCCGTCGCCGCCGCCCGCTCGGAATATCTGCCGTCCGTGCGAGCAACCGCTTCCTATGGCGGCTCTACCAACGATCTGGGCGACCTCGGCGAACTGGCCGACCGTCGCAGCTTCACCGCCGGCGCTACCCTGTCGGTGCCTCTGTTCACCGGCGGCCTGAACCGTTCGCGCGTCGCCCAGGCGCTGGAACGCGCCAATGCGGCTCAGATTTCCATCGAAGGCGAGCGCCGCACCGTCTTGCAGGACGTCAGCTCGGCCTACGCCCAAGTCCTGTCCACCCGCGCCACGGTGTCGGCAGGCAGCGAAGCGGTTCGCGCCGCCTCGGTCGCCGCCGAGGGCGTGCGTCAGGAGGCCCAGGTCGGTCTGCGCACCACGCTGGACGTGCTGAACCAGGAACTGGCCCTGCGGAACTCGCAGACCTTGGTGGCCAGCGCGCGCGCCGCCGAATATGTGGCCCGCGCATCGCTGCTGGCCGCCATGGGTCAGCTGGAAGGTCCTGCGCTGAACCCCTCCATCGACGCCTATGATCCCGCGACCAACTACGATCAGGTCAAGGGGCGCGGCGGTCTGCCGTGGGATGGCGTGATCGAGACGCTGGACCGCGTGGCCTCGCCGCCGATCGTCGCCGCCGCCGACGCCGCCGATGCGCCGATCGACACGCAGTTGAAAGGCGAGGTCGTCCGCACCGCGCCGCAGAACTGACGGTCGCCGAATACGGACCGAAACCGCCCGTTGATTCCAACGGGCGAAGATGCGACGACATGGCATAGGCGCCGAACGATCCGTCGTTCGGCACCTGACCCTTTCGCGGCGTGCGGCTTAGTCCGTAAGCCAACTTCTTCCCAGGCCTCGCCCAAGGTTGCGCCATGACCGATCAGTCCGCCCAGGAACCGACCATGGAAGAGATCCTGGCGTCGATTCGCCGGATCATCTCCGAAGACGACGCTCCGGCCGAGACGCCGGCCGCAGCTGCGCCTGAAGCCACGCCTGAGCCTGTGCCCGAGCCGCTTGCGGCCGAGACCATCTTCGCCGCCCCGGTCGAGCCGACGCCGGAACCGGCCGCCGTCGAGGACGACGTGCTTGAACTGACCGACCGCTACGAAGCGCCAGCGGAGATCATCGGCGACCTGGACGTGGTCGAACACACGCCTGAACCCTATCAGCCCGAGCCGGAACCCGCTCCGTTCTATGCCGAATCGGCGCCCGAGCCTGCGCCCTCTTATGACACCCTGGTCGGCGACAGCGCCGCCGCCAGCGCCGCCTCGGCCTTTGCCGGTCTGGCCGCCTCTTTCAAGAAGCCGGAGCCGGCGCAGGCCGCGTCGGGCGACCTGCCTTTCGTCAGCGGCAACACCGTCGAGGCCATGGTCGCCGAGATGCTGCGCCCCTTGCTGAAGGACTGGCTGGACAACAATCTGCCCGGCATCGTCCAGGCGGCCGTACAAAAGGAAGTCGAACGCATCGCGCGCAGCGCCTAGCCCTTCGCTTCACCGCAGACTAATCGAAGGGCGGCTCCTGCTGGGGGCCGCCCTTTGTCATTCGAGGCCCCGTGCGGCCGCGCCGCTTGCGCCGCACGACAACGATCAAAGAAGTCCCATGCTTGAGAAGACCTTCGAACCCCAGGCCGCCGAGCCCCGTCTGTACGCACAGTGGGAAGAGAGCGGCCTGTTCGCGCCGCGCGCCGCCGCCGCGACCGACGGCGCCGCCGACGCCTATTCGATCGTCATTCCGCCGCCGAACGTGACCGGCAGCCTGCACGTCGGCCATGCGCTGAACAACACGCTGCAAGACATCCTGGCCCGCTATCACCGGATGAAGGGCAAGGCGGTGCTGTGGCTGCCCGGCACGGACCACGCCGGCATCGCCACCCAGATGGTGGTCGAGCGTCAGCTGGCCGCCGCCGGCAACGTCGGTCGCCGCGACATGGGCCGCGACGCCTTCATCGAAAAGGTCTGGGAATGGAAGGCCGAGAGCGGCGGGGCCATCGTCCAGCAACTGCGTCGCTTGGGGGCCTCGTGCGACTGGTCGCGCGAGCGGTTCACCCTGGACGAGGGGCTGAACGCCGCCGTGCGCAAGGTCTTCGTGCAACTGCACAAGGAAGGCCTGATCTATCGCGACAAGCGTCTGGTGAACTGGGACCCCCATTTCCAGACCGCCATTTCGGATCTGGAGGTCGAGCAGCGCGAGGTCGACGGCGCCTATTGGCACTTCGCCTATCCGTTGGCCGACGGCGTGACCTATGAACACCCCATCGCCTTCGACGAGGACGGCAAGGCGACCGAATTCGAGACGCGCGACTTCATCGTCGTCGCCACCACGCGTCCAGAGACCATGCTGGGCGACACCGGCGTGGCCGTGCACCCGGAGGACGAGCGTTATGCGGGCCTTGTCGGCAAGTCCGTCATCCTGCCCATCACTGGCCGCCGCATCCTGATCGTCGCCGACGACTATGCCGATCCGACCAAGGGTTCGGGCGCGGTCAAGATCACCCCGGCGCACGACTTCAACGACTTCCAGGTGGGCAAGCGGGCGGGGCTCGACGCCCTGAACATCATGGACGCCTTCGGTCGCATCACCGCCGCCGATACGTCTGACGTCCCCGCCGAATACGAAGGCATGGACCGCTTCGCCGCGCGCAAGGCCATCGTCGCCCTGGCGGAAGAGGCCGGATGGCTGCGCGAGATCGAGAAGACGAAGCACGTCGTCCCGCACGGCGACCGCTCCGGTGTCGTCATCGAGCCGTGGCTGACGGACCAGTGGTACGTCGACGCCCATACGCTGGCCCAGCCGGCGCTCAAGGCGGTGGAGCAGGGCGACACGGTCTTCGAGCCGAAGTCCTACGAGAAGATCTATTTCGAATGGCTGCGCAACATCGAGCCCTGGTGCATCTCGCGCCAGCTCTGGTGGGGGCATCGGATCCCGGCTTGGTATGGCCGCCCCTTCGACCAAGAAAGCCGGTCTTGGGACATGGCTGGCTTGGAGACCTTCGTAGCTGAATCAGAAGAAGAAGCTCTAGCCGCCGCTGAAGTCCACTACGGAGAAGCTGTTCAACTGGCTGCGTCCGCTGGAGAGGCTAGTCAGCTAATCTCCGACGGCGCTGGCGTGGAGATTGCGCCGCCGATTTGGCGCGACGAGGACGTTCTCGACACTTGGTTCTCCTCCGCCCTGTGGCCCTTCTCGACCATGGGTTGGCCGGACGATACCGACGACCTGCAGCGTTTCTATCCGACCAGCGATCTGGTCACCGCCGCCGATATCATCTTCTTCTGGGTCGCCCGGATGATGATGATGGGCCTGCATTTCATGGACGGCGAAGTGCCGTTCAAGCGCGTCATCATCAATGGCCTCGTCCGCGACGAGAAGGGCCAGAAGATGAGCAAGTCCAAGGGGAACGTGATCGATCCCCTGGGCATCATCGACGAACTGGGCGCCGATCCGCTGCGCTTCACCATGGCCATCCTGTCGGGCACGCGCGACATCAAGCTGTCGAAGCAACGCATCGAGGGATACCGCAACTTCGGCACCAAGCTGTGGAACGCCGCTCGCTTCAGCCAGATGAACGAGGCGCGCCGCGTCGAGGGCTTCGATCCCGCGACGGTTGAACAGACGATCAACCGCTGGATCCGCGGCGAACTGACCAAGGCCGAACGGGCCGTGTCCGAGGCCATCGAGGGCGGGCGGTTCGACGATGCCGCGGGGGCGTTGTACCGGTTCGTCTGGAACGTCTTCTGCGACTGGTATCTGGAACTGGCCAAGCCGGTGTTCAACGGCGCCGATGAGGCCGCCAAGGCCGAGACGCGGGCCATGACCGCCTGGACGCTGGACCAGACTTTGAAGCTGCTGCACCCGGTCATGCCCTTCATCACCGAGGAGCTGTGGGCCGAACTGGGCAAGGAAGGTCCGGCGCGGGAAGGCCTGCTGATCGGCGCCGAATGGCCCGTGCTGCCCGACGCCTTCATCGACGCCTCGGCCGAGGCCGAGATCGGCTGGCTGGTCGATCTGGTCGGCGAAATCCGGGGACTGCGGGCCGAGATGAACGTGCCGCCGGCGGCCAAGCCGCCGCTGGCCTTCGTGGCACCCGACGCCGTCACGGCCGAACGGATCGCGCGCCATCGTGACCTGATCCTGACCCTGGGCCGGGTGTCCGAAGTTGGATCGGCCGAGGCCGCGCCGACCGGGGCGGTGACCTTCGTTTCGGGCGGATCGACGGTCGCGCTGTCGCTGACGGGCATCATTGATCTGACGGCCGAACGGGCGCGTCTGGAAAAGGAAATCGCCGCCTTCGAGAGCGACATCGGCCATGTGAACAAGAAGCTGGGCAACCCCAACTTCGTCTCGCGCGCCGCGCCCGAAGTCGTTGACGAGCAGCGCGCCAAGCTGGCCGAAGCCGAAGCCGGCAAGGTCAAGCTGCAGGCGGCGCTGGCGCGTCTGGCGTCGCTGTGACCCCTTCTCCCCTCGGGGGAGAAGGTGGCCCAAAGGGCCGGATGAGGGGGTTGGTTCAGCCTGATCCCCTCGTTGATGTTCGGTCCGAGTTTGGCAGCCCCCTCATCCGTCTCGCTCCGCGAGCCACCTTCTCCCCCGAGGGGAGAAGGGCGTGAGGACGCGGATCGATCAGCTTTTGGTCGCGCGTGGCCTGTTCGAAAGTCGTTCGCAGGCGCGCGCGGCGATCGAGGCGGGTCTGGTGGCCGCCAACGGCGTAGCTGTGCGAAAGCCTTCGGAGCAGTTCGTTGACGATGCGACACTTCAGGCTCAGCCCGCCCACCGCTGGGTCGGGCGCGGGGCATTGAAGCTGGACCATGCCCTGACCGTCTGGCCCGTGGCGGTCGAGGGCCGGGTGGTGCTGGACGTCGGCGCGTCGACCGGCGGCTTCACCGAGGTCTGTCTGGATCGCGGCGCGGCCCAGGTGTTCGCCGTCGATGTCGGGTTCGGCCAGATGCATGAGCGGGTGGCGGACGATCCGCGCGTGGTCAGTCTGGAGCGGACCGACGCGCGCGACCTGACGCCGGACCTGATCCCGGAAAGGCCGTCTCTGATCGTGTGCGACGCCAGCTTCATCAGCCTGATCAAGGTTCTGCCGGTCGCGCTCGATCTGGCGGCTGAGGAGGCGGACCTGATCACCCTGGTCAAGCCGCAGTTCGAGGCCGACGGTCCCGGCGGCGGCAAGAAGGGGGTGGTCAAGGATCCCGCCGCCCACGCCGCCGCCGTCGAACGTGTGCGGGACTGGCTGGAGGCGATGGGCTGGACCGTGCAGGCGACGACCGAGAGCCCCATCACCGGCGGCGACGGCAATGTCGAGTTTCTGTTGTGGGCCAAGAAGCCGGGCTAAACAGGCCTGCTGCCGGGAGCCCTCAAACACGGGCTCAAATAGCGCGAAGCGCGATAGCCTCAGAATAAAGAGAAACCGCCGGAGGACTGATCCTCCGGCGGCTCCCGTCACGTCGTCGATCGACAGGGGGGCTGAAAATTAATCGACGACGCGATAGCGGCCGTACTGGTCGGGGCAGGTGCGGACATAGCGGGTGTCCGTGCGACCATCGGGCAGACGGACCTGGCTTTCGGCCAGACGGCATCCGTCTGAATTCTGATAGGATTCGACCGGGCGCGAGCGGTCGTCGTAATAGCCGCCACGGTCGTAGGCATAGTCGTCGCGACGGTCTTCGTAACGATAGCCCTGATCGCCGGTGTAGCGATCGTCGTAGTAGCTGGGCTGGCTGTAGCCCTGGGCGTAGTAGCCATTCGACCCATAGCTGCTCTGGCCATAGCTGCTCTGGTAGCTGCGGCAGGCGTCCGAGCTGGATCGGCCAACCTGCGACCCGACCACGGCGCCGAGGACGCCGCCCAGGATGCTGCCTTCGGTGCGGCGACCACGCGCCGCCAGCTGCGAGCCGATGACCGCGCCCGCGCCGCCGCCGATCACTGCGCCGGCGCCGGTACGACCCTGGCGTTCACGCGCGCAGGGGTCGTAGGACTGCTGATAGCCACGCCCGTAGTTGTAGGACGGAGCATAGGAGCCGGTGCCGTAGTTCTGGCTGTAGCCGTTTCCATAATAGACTTGCGCCGACGCCGTGAGCGGGGCGGCGGTGACGCCGAGCGCCAGGGCGGCGACGGCGGCGAGCGATGTTTTGGTGAGACGCATTTTCCAACCCTCTGAGGACCGAACGGTTTCCGTCAATCGTTAACGGCCAAGCCTCGTGTCTCGTTGCAGAGAGATTTACGACCCCGAAGCTGAACGGCAATTGATCGGCGCGTTCATATTCGTTCATCTTGCACGAGCCCGCGATGACGCCGTTCGATGTGTGTGCGGCTTGAGCGTTGGCCGGCGCGCGGCTAGAAGCCCGCCGATGGACATCTTCACCATCGACCGCGTCGGCGGCCAGGGCGACGGCGTCGCCCAGACGCCGTCGGGGCCGGTCTTCGCCGGCCTTACCCTGCCCGGCGAAACGGTGCGCGGCGTGGTCGTGGACGGCCGGCTGGAGCAGGTCGAGATCGTCACGCCCAGCCCCGACCGGATCGCACCGGTTTCGCCGCAATACGGTGACTGCGGCGGCTGTTCGCTTCAGCACTGGGCCGAGGGGCCTTATCTGGACTGGAAGCGCGAGCAGGTTCGGCTGACGCTGGCGCGCGAGGGGATCGAGACCGAGATCGAGGCGACGGTGGCGACACCGCCCGGAAGCCGTCGCCGCGTGGCGCTGCATGCCCGCCGGACCCAGGATGGGCGGGTGGTGCTGGGGTTCAAGGCGCGTCGCTCGTGGCGGCTGGTCGAGGTGCGGGCCTGTCCCGTCGCCGATCCCCGGATCGTGGCGGCCATTCCCGCGCTGGCCGAGTTGGCCGCAGCCTTCTTCGAACATCCGAAATCCGCGCCGACCCTGCATGTCACCTGGACCCTGTCGGGGCTGGACGTCGATGTGACGGGGGTCGAGCGGCGCTCGGGCGGCGGGCTGTCGGCCGATGCTCAGTGGAAGGCCATCCAGGCGGCGCATCGGGCCCATCTGGCGCGGCTCAGCCTGGCGGGCGACACCCTGGTCATGGCGCGCCAGCCCAAGGTGGCGTTCGGTCCGGCGACGGTCTCCCTGCCGGCCGGCGGTTTTCTGCAGGCCGTGCCTCAGGCGGAAGATGCAATGACCTCCCGCGCGGTGGCGGCGGTGAAGGGGGCCAGGAAGATCGCCGACCTGTTCTGCGGTGCGGGCGCCTTCACCTTCCCGCTCGCGACCGTGGCGCCCGTGATCGCGGCGGACGCGTCCAAGCCAGGCATAGGCGCGCTGAAGGCCGCCGTTGGTTCGGCCAAGGGCCTGAAGGCCATCACCGCCGAGGCGCGCGACCTGTTCCGCCGACCGCTCAATCCGTATGATCTCAAAGGGTGCGACGCCATTGTGTTCGACCCGCCGCGCGCCGGGGCCATCGACCAGACGGCTCAGATCGCGGATACGAAGGCCTCGGTCGTGGTCGGGGTGTCGTGCAACCCTCAGACCTTCGCCCGCGACGCCCGCGTGTTGATCGACGCCGGGTTTCGGCTGGAGACTGTCACGCCGATCGACCAGTTCCTGTGGTCGTCGCATGTCGAACTGGTGGGGGTGTTCAGGCGATGACCATGGACGATCAGAACGACGAAGACGGCGGCGGTTTCGACGCCGAGGACTGGACGCGGCTGAAGCCGTTCGTCGGCGCCGTGGCGACCCTGGACGACGTCCAGGCGCGCCGGGCGGTCTTCGCCCTGGGGGAGACGGATGATCCCCGGCCCATCGTCATGGACCTGCCCCAGCCGGTGATCTGGTGGGAGGAGGACGGGGAGCAGGCGGCGGTGGCTGTCCAGGCCGAAAGCCACCTCGGCCCTGACGGCGAGGAGATGGAGATCCTCGGCCTGATCCTGCCGGACGGCGAGGGCGCGGTGGCCTTGCTGGAGGATGTCGATCTGGTCGATGATACCGATCCGACCTGGCGCGACCTGGTCACCCGCGCCATCGACCCGTCGGCGGCGGACGACTAGCTGAACAGCTCAAGCTGCGGCCGAGCGTCGGCGGGAACGCGGAACTGGGTCTCGTCCAGCAGGCGGTGGGGCGTATCGAGGCCGTAGCGTTTAACGGCGGCCTTGAACCGCGCGCCGATCAGTTCGGCCACCGGGCCTGTACCCTTCATGCGCTGGGACCAGTCGGCGTCGTAGTCCTTGCCGCCGCGCGTCTGGCGGATAAGCGACATGACGCGCGCCGCGCGGTCCGGTCGGGCGTGGGCCAGCCACTCGCGAAACAGGTCTTTGATCTCCAGCGGCAGGCGAAGCGTCACATACATTGCCCGCGTCGCTCCCGCCTTGGCCGCCGCCTCCAAAATCGATTCCAGTTCGTGGTCGTTCAGGCCGGGGATGACGGGCGCGAACCCTACGCCGACGGGACAGCCCGCATCTGCCAAGCGGCTTATGGCCTCCAGCCGTTTCGCCGGGGTCGAGGCGCGGGGCTCCATCGCGCGGGCCAGACCGCGATCCAGCGTGGTGATGGAGACGAAGGCCGAGGCCAGCCCCGCCTTGCCCATCGGACCCAGGATGTCTGCGTCGCGCCCGATCAAAACCGACTTGGTGATGATGCTGAACGGGTGGTTGAAGCGTTGCATGACCTCCAGGATCGAGCGCGTCGATTTCAGATCTCGCTCCACCGGCTGATAGGGGTCGGTGTTGCCGCCTATGTGGATGCGTTTGCACCGGTATCGGGGGGCGAGGAACGCCTGTTCCAGCAGACTTGCGGCCTGGGGCTTGAAGAAGATCCGGCTCTCGAAATCCAGGCCCGGGGATAGGCCCATCCAGGCATGGGACGGACGGGCGTAACAGTAGATGCAGCCATGTTCGCAACCTTTGTACGGGTTGATGGAGCGGTCGAATCCGATGTCCGGGCTGTCATTCCGGGCGATGATGGTGCGGGCATGCTCCGGGGTGAGGGTGGTGCGCAGCGGCGCGGCCTCGGCGTCGTCGCGCGTCCAGCCGTCGTCGAACGATTGATGCTGTTCAGGCTCATAGCGGCCGGTCGCATTCGAACGCGCCCCTCTTCCCTTGGCGGTTTCCATGGGAAGGATGATGCGACATCATTTGGAACAAAGCAAGAACATTTGTTCTCGCTTCTTGATCACCTCAGTTTGGGGCGATGACCATGCAGGTGACGCGGCGTTCGGCCAGGGCCTCGCAGGCGGTCTTGGCCCCGGCTTCCGTCAGGCCGACGAAGCGCGAGCGATACCAGTCGCCGGCCGTCTGGACGTTGCTTTCGGCCGTGGCGAACTGGGTACGGAAACGCCGGTTGAGTTCGGTCAGCCAGTCGCTGGCCACCTTCTCCTCGCGGAAGGCGCCGACCTGAACGGCCCAGCGCCCGGCGGGCGTGCGGGCGGCGGCGCGGGCCGGTTCTCTCGCTGGGGGCGGGGTCGCCCGACGCGGCGTGGTCGAGGGCGCGACGGCTGCGCTGGATGGCGCGCCATTCAGCGAGGCGGTGACGTTGTGGGGCGCGCGGGCGGTCGGCGACGAGGCCGCAGCCTGGCCTATGGCCTGTGCGGTTGCGGCGGCGCGCTGGCTGGCCGCGCGTTCCGACGGGGCAGGGGCGACACGGGTCGGCAGGGCGGCGGGCGGTGGAGCGGCGGTATAGGCGACGGCGGTGGATTCGGCGCCGATGCCGTCCTCGTCGTCATTGACCGAGGCATAGGCGATCGGGGCGTCGGCCGAGACGCCGCCGACGCCGAAGCCGCGCTGTTCGAAGAAGGTCTGGGCGATCTGTATCCGTTCGCCCTGGGCGCGACGGCGCTCGACCTCGAAGCCGGTGTCCATCAGTTCGGCGACGTGGGCGTTGCGGCTGGCGGTCGAACGGCCGCCCAGCACGATGGTGATCAGTCGGCGTCCGTCGCGCACAGCCGAGGCGGCGAGGTTGTAGCCCGAGGCGTTGGTGTAGCCGGTCTTCATGCCGTCATAGCCGCGCCCGGTGGGCAGCAGGCCGTTGGTGTTGCGATAGTTGCGACCGTTGTAGGCCCAGTCGTGCAGGCCGAAGTAGCTGTAATACTGTGGGAAATCGCGCATGATGGCGCGCGCCAGGATGGCCTGGTCGCGCGCGGAAGTGATCTGGCGCGCATCGGGCAGGCCGTTGGCGGTGAAATAGCGGGTCTGGGTCATGCCCAGCTGTTCCGCCTTCAGGGTCATCATATTGGTGAAGCGAGCTTCCGACCCGCCGATGTGTTCGCCGATGGCCAGGGCCATGTCGTTGGCGGACCGCACGGCCGTGGCGCGCATGGCGTTATCCAGGGTGATGGTCTGGCCGGCGGCGAGGCCCAGCTTGGACGGCGGCTGCGAGGCGGCGCGCGGCGAGATCGTCAGCACGTCGTTCACGTTCGCCTTGCCCTGAGAGAGGGCCTCGAACGTCAGATACAGGGTCATCATCTTGGTCAGGGACGCCGGATAGCGGCGGCTGTCGGCGTTGCGCGCGAAAAGGACCTCGCCGGTGGCGGCGTCGATGACGATGGCGGCGTAGCGACTGTTCTCCTGCGACTGGGCCGCGATCGGCACTGAATTCGCACCCAGAACGAGCGACAGCGCAAGAACGGTGAACAGGCCACGGCGGAGAAAAGCGATCATGGGCGGGACAACCCCTCGGTAAACAGGGTGCGACAGGCCCCCCGGCCGTCACGAAGAAAGAGCTAGCATAGGAAGCGCGGGTTTCGTGGTGGTTAACCGCTCGTCAACGGGAATTTGACCCAACGACCAAGGTTATCGCCGATAATATGCTGCATTGCACAATAAGCTTGAAAAACCTTCGCACTTGCAGCATAAGGAGGGCCTGCGAGGACCATCCTCGCCTGAAAATTTCCGCCTAGCGCCCGTCACCTCGGGCCACATCACCGGAGAGACGACCATGGCCGACGCCACCGAAACCGTGAAGAAGACCGCCGATCAAGTCACCGCCGCCGCAGCTTCGGCCGGCGCCAAGGTCAAGGCTCAGGCCGAGACCATGCAGGCTGCAGGCACCCAGGCCTTCCGCGAAGGCATCGAGAAGTCGACCGCCTCGCTGGCCGAGCTGAATGCGCACAGCAAGAAGAACCTGGACGCCATGGTCGAGTCGGCCACCGTCGCCCAGAAGGGCGCAGAGGCCCTGTCGCAACAGGCGCTCGGCTTCGCCAAGTCGTCCTGGGAAGAAGGCGTCGCCGCCTCCAAGGAACTGTCGACCGCCCGCTCGGTGCAGGAGTTCTTCGAGCTACAAACCGCCTGGGCCAAGAAGTCGATGGAGCGCTACGTCGCCGAACTGACCAAGACGAACGAGATCATGACCGCCACGGTCAAGGACAGCATCAAGCCGATCAATGAGCGCGTCACCGCCTCGGTCGAAACCTTCCAGGCCGCCCGCTAAACACGGCGTCCTCTACGGATCGAGAAGGCCCCGGAGTTCACTCCGGGGCTTTTTTACGTTTTGGATCCGTCGTTTGCTCTTCACGCAATCCGTGACTGGACGCCGCTTCAATTCAGGCCATCATTCCCTATCTGTTGGAGACAAGACGACTCCCCGATTACGGAATACGAATGCCCATACAAAGGCCCGGTGATACCGGGGGCGGCACAGGCGCCGCCACCGTCACCGAAACAAAGCCGAAGCTTCAGAAGCCCTCGCTCTATCGGGTGCTGATCCTGAACGACGATTATTCGCCGATGGAATTCGTCGTCTATGTGCTGGAGCGGTTCTTCCAGAAGAGCCGCGAAGAGGCCACCCGCATCATGCTGCATGTGCATCAGCATGGCGTGGGCGTCTGCGGCGTCTTCACCTACGAGGTCGCCGAGACCAAGGTTGCGCAGGTCATCGAGACCGCGCGTCGCCACCAGCACCCTCTGCAATGCACGATGGAAAAGGACTGAGAGGAACCTCCCGATGCCTTCATTTTCCCGTCCTCTCGAAGAAACCCTGCACCGCGCGGTGGGATACGCCAATGCGCGCAGGCACGAATATGCGACGCTTGAGCACCTGCTGCTCGCGCTGATCGACGATCCCGATGCGACCGGCGTGATGCAGGCCTGCAACGTCGATCTGACCGCGCTGAAAGCTGCGCTGACCTTGTATGTGGACAATGATCTCGCCGCCTTGGCCACGGCCGACGGCGAAGACGCCAAGCCGACCGCCGGCTTCCAGCGCGTGATCCAGCGCGCCGTGATCCACGTCCAGTCGTCCGGCCGCGAGGAAGTGTCCGGCGCAAACGTGCTGGTCGCCATCTTCTCCGAGCGCGAGAGCCACGCCGCCTATTTCCTGCAAGAGCAGGACATGACGCGCTACGATGCGGTCAACTTCATCGCCCACGGCATCGCCAAGAAGGCGGGCGCCACAGAGGCGCGTCCCGCCAAGGGCTCTTCGCCCGAAGAGACCGAGGACGCTTCGGCCGTCAAGTCGGGCGGCGAGGCGCTGGAAGCCTATTGCGTCGACCTCAACGAGAAGTCGCGCCAAGGCAAGGTCGATCCGCTGATCGGTCGCCAGGCCGAGGTCGATCGCTCGATCCAGATTCTGTGCCGCCGCACCAAGAACAACCCGCTGCTGGTCGGTGATCCCGGTGTCGGCAAGACCGCCATCGCCGAAGGTCTGGCCCGCAAGATCGTCAACGGCGAAGTGCCTGACGTCCTCAAAGACGCCACCATCTATTCGCTCGACATGGGCGCGCTGCTGGCCGGCACCCGCTATCGCGGTGACTTCGAGGAACGCCTCAAGCAGGTGGTCAAGGAGCTGGAGAACCACGAGAACGCCGTGCTCTTCATCGACGAGATTCACACGGTGATCGGCGCCGGCGCGACCTCGGGCGGGGCCATGGACGCCTCCAACCTGCTGAAGCCGGCCCTGGCGTCGGGTTCGCTGCGTTGCATGGGATCGACGACCTACAAGGAATATCGCCAGCACTTCGAGAAGGACCGCGCCCTGGTGCGTCGCTTCCAGAAGATCGACGTCAATGAGCCGACGGTCGAGGACACGGTGAAGATCCTGAAGGGTCTGAAGACCTACTACGAGCAGCACCACAAGGTCCGCTACACCGACAGCGCCATCCGCACGGCGGTCGAGCTGTCGGCCCGCTACATGACGGACCGCAAACTGCCGGACAAGGCGATCGACGTGATCGACGAGGCGGGCGCCGGCCAGATGCTGCTGGTGGAATCCAAGCGCAAGAAGGTCATCGGCCAGAAGGAGGTCGAGGCCGTCATCGCCAAGATGGCCCGGATCCCGGCCAAGTCGGTGTCCAAGTCCGACACCGAGAGCCTGCGCGAGTTGGAAGTCGATCTGAAGCGCGCGGTGTTCGGTCAGGAACAGGCCATCGAACAGGTCTCGGCGGCGATGAAGCTGGCGCGGGCGGGTCTGCGCGATCCGAACAAGCCCATCGGCAGCTTCCTGTTCAGCGGCCCGACCGGCGTCGGCAAGACCGAGGTCGCCAAGCAACTCGCCGCGACCCTGGGCATCGAGATGCAGCGGTTCGACATGTCCGAATATATGGAGCGCCACACCGTCAGCCGCCTGATCGGCGCCCCTCCCGGCTATGTCGGCCATGACCAGGGCGGCCTGCTGACCGACGCCGTCGATCAGCATCCGCACTCGGTGGTGCTGCTGGACGAGATCGAGAAGGCGCACCCGGATGTCTACAACATCCTGCTGCAGGTGATGGACAACGGCATGCTGACCGATGCGGTCGGCAAGAAGGTGGATTTCAGGAACGTCATCCTGATCATGACCACCAACGCCGGGGCCGCCGACAACGCCCGCGCCTCCATCGGCTTCGGGCGGGGCAAGGTCGAGGGTGAGGACGACAAGGCCATCCAGCGCCTGTTCGCGCCGGAGTTCAGGAACCGTCTGGACGCCATCGTGGCCTTCAAGCCGCTGCAGGCCGACACGATCCGCTCGGTGGTGACCAAGTTCATCCTTCAGCTGGAAGCCCAGCTGGCGGATCGCAACATCACCATCGAACTGACCGACGAGGCGGCCGACTGGCTGGCCAAGAACGGCTTCGATGAACTGTACGGCGCGCGTCCTCTGGCGCGGGTCATCCAGGACTCGATCAAGAAGCCGCTGGCCGACGACATCCTGTTCGGGCGTCTGACGCGTGGCGGGCACGTCAAGGTCCAGTTGAAGGACGGAAAGATCGACTTCGACATCGCAAGCGCCAACGCGCCCGCGAAGGCCGAGGAAGAAGAGACGGCCTGATCCTCGAAACGGGCGCAGGCGGAAGGCCCGGCTGGTGACAGCCGGGCCTTTTTCTATGTGGCCTTGTAGGGCGACAGTTCTTCGGTCATCGCCGCCATCTCGGCCTGCATCGCCGGGCGTTCGCCGTCCAGATAGCGGGCGACGGGATCGCGCAGGGCCGGGTCGGCGATGAAGTGGGCGGAATAGACGGGGGAGGGCAGGTAGCCGCGCGCGATCTTGTGGTCGCCCTGGGCGCCGGCCTCGACGCGCGACAGGCCGCGCGAAATGGCGAAGTCGATGGCCTGATAGTAGCAGAGCTCGAAATGCAGGAAGGGCACATCTTCCAGCGTGCCCCACTGTCGACCGTACAGCGCGTCGCGGCCGATGAAGTTCAACGCGCCGGCGATGGGCGTTTGGTCCCTAAACGCCATGACCAGGGCGATCCGGTCGGCCAGGGTTGCGCCGACGCGGCTGAAGAAGTCGCGCGTCAGATAGGGCTGTCCCCATTTGCGCGAGCCCGTGTCCATATAGAAGGCGAAGAAGGCGTCCCAGTGCGCCTCGGTGATGTCGGCGCCGGTCAGGACGCGGATATCCAGATCGGCCTGGGCGTCGCGGCGCTCGCGCTTGATGGTCTTGCGGCGGTTGGCCGACAGGGCGGCGAGGAAGTCGTCGAAGGTCTGATAGCCGTTGTTGCGCCAGATGAACTGGATGTCTTGGCGCGGCAGCAGGCCGGCATCGGCCATGGCCGACCATTCCGGCTCGGTCGGAAAGTTGACGTGCAGGGACGAGACGCCCAGCCGCTCGACCAAGGTCACCGCCCCCTGGATCAGGGGCTGACGCACCGTGGCCGCGTCGGTTTCGGGATGGTTGAGGAAGCGCGGCCCGGTCGCGGGCGTGAAGGGCACGGCGCCGAGCAGCTTGGGATAATAACGCCCGCCGGCCCGTTCATAGGCGTCGGCCCAGCTATGGTCGAAGACGTATTCGCCCTGGCTGTTGCCCTTCAGATAGAGGGGCATGACGCCCAGAACGGCGTTGTCGTCACCCCGCAGGGCCAGATGGCGCGGGGCCCAGCCCTGGCGAGGCGCGGCGCTGCCCGAGGCCTCGCAGGCGTGCAGGAAGTCATAGGAGACGAAGGGATCGCCGGTGGGACGCGCGCACGCATCCCAGGCCTCGCGGCCGATGTCGGCGATCCCTTCGTGAACCGAGATCTGAAAGATCAGCGGATCTCCACGATCGCATCGATCTCGACGGCGAAGCCGAGCGGCAGCTTGTAGACGCCGACGGCCGAACGGGCGTGCTTGCCCGCGTCGCCGAAGACCTCGACCATCAGGTCGGAGCAGCCGTTGATCACGGCGGGAATGGCGATGAAGTCGGGACCGGCCTGGACGAAGCCGCCCAGTTTGACGATGCGGACCACCCGATCCAGGTCGCCGTCGCAGGCCGCCTTGATCTGGGCGATCAGGTTCAGACCGCACAGGCGGGCCGCCTCCGTGGCCTGTTCCGGCGTCACGTCCACGCCGACCGTGCCCTTGATCCCGCCCGAGGCGTCGTTCGACAGCTGGCCCGAGATGGTGACCTGATTGCCCGAGCGGACATAGGACACATAGCTGGCTACCGGCTTGGCGGGTTCCGGCAGGGTGAGGCCGAGTTCGGCGATGCGGGCTTCGATGCTCATGGGGGCTCCTTTTATCTGGGCGCGGTTTAGCGCGCGGCAAGGGCGGCGTCACGTCCGTCGCGCGGCTTTAAAGGTTCGCCAACCGCGCCGTGTCATTGTGCCGATCATGGATATGCACCTGAGCCCCGATGCCGCCGTCTTCCATGCCGTGCTGGCGCGGCTGTCCCCCGACGACCGGGCGCGTGTGGACGCCACCGCAGCACCGGCCGCGAAAAAGGCCGCCGAGGCCGCGCCGCACTGGGATTTCGAAATGCCGGCAAAGGCGGTAGACGCCCTGCTTGACGCGGACGCATCGGACGACGTGCGTCGTGGCCTGGTCGCGGCCTGGGCGCTGCAACTGCCCGACCGCGCGGCGGCGATGCGTCTGCCGGCCGAGGTGATGGCCCTCTATCCCTACTGGATCGAACAACTGGCGGCGTTTCTGGACAAGGCCGAGGGCGAATACGTCTTCGACCACTGGTCCAAGGACGTGCGCTTCACCCTGGCGCTGAGCGTGCCGGGCGCGAAGAGTCAGGTGATCGACCTGAGTTCGCCGGTCGGGCCGGGCCAGATCGTCAAACACGTCCGCGACGGCTGGGGCCTCACGCCGCTGTTCCGCTATCTGGCGACGGGCGCCAAGCGCGAGCCCTGGCTGGAGGTGCATACCGAAAGCCGCTGGCTGCGGGGCTTCAATGAGGACGGCTGGAACGAGGCCTGGGCCACGGCGGCGGAGCTGTGCCGGGCTCGGCCGGAACTGGCGGGGATGATCGGCTCCAGCTGGTTCTACGATCCGCCCCTGACGGAGATCAGCCCTCGCCTGGCCCACCTGCGGCTCAACCCGCTGAACGGCGGCGCCTTCATGGTCCACCAGGGACCGGCGCCGATCCATACCGAACGCGCGGCGACGGCCTCGGCGTCGAGGAAGGCTCTGATCGATAGCGGGGAATACACCGCCCGATCCTGGCTGATGATCTGGCCCCGCAAGGAGCTGATCGCCTGGGCGGATCGGCGCAAGGCCGGCTGAAACGTCAGGCCGTCGCCATCCGCCACGCCGCCGCAACCGGTTGGATGTCCAGATCGGCCGCCTTGGCCAGGCGGATCAGCCGGTCGATGTCCTCGGGGCGGCAGCCATACGACGTCGGCGCGTCGCTGACGTCATGGCCATAGGCGATCAGCCAGCCCTTGGACGCCGCCGTCTCCGCCACCAGCGCCTCCAGATCGTAACCGGGCAGACGACGGCTCTCCAGCCCGATGGCCTGCAGCAGGTTGCGGTCCGCGCGACCGGCGTTGATCCCGTCGCGCACGCCACGCCCGCACAGGAAACGTTTGTCGATGATCGCCTTGGACCCCAGGGCGCAGTCGCCGAACGGATAGGCGAAGGTCTGCATCTGATAGCCATCCAGCCGCTCGGCCACCCAGGCGGCGTTGCGGGCCAGGCTGGTGTCCAGCTCTGCCGGCGACAGGGTCAGGGTCGAGACATGTTCATAGGTGTGGCAGCCGACCTCATGACCCGCCTCGTCCAAGGCCTGAAGATGCTCCACCTCGAACTGCGGCAGGTCCAGATTGCGACCGCCCGCCAGACCGCCGCAGACATAGTAGGTCGCCTTGACGCCGTGTTGAGCCAGGATCGGTCCGGCCTCGGTCCAAGCCGATGCGGGGATGTCGTCGAACGACAGGCTGAGAACGCCACGCGCGGGCTGAACCGTGGCCGGGCGGACATCGAGGTAGCGGCCGGCGCGGCGGCGCATCTTGTCGAGAAAGACGTTCATCCCGCCCTTATGGCCGAACGGGCTTAAGGCCGGGTTTCACACCGTGACGGGCTGGGCGGTCAGGCCGCGCACGCCGAAGACCCGGCGATAGCGTTCGATTTCGGCAGGATCGCCGACGGCCTTTTCCGGGTTGTCCGACAGTTTGACGGCGGGCCGGCCGCCGGCCTCGACCACCTTGCAGACCAGCGAGATCGGCTCCAGCTCGGGCGCGAAGGCGGGCGAACAGTCGCGGAAATCGTTGGTCAGATTGGTGCCCCAGCCGAAGCTGAGACGGGCACGGCCGTGGAAATTGGCGTGGGTCGCCTCGATCCCGTCGATGTCCATGCCGTCCGAGAAGATCAGCAGCTTCTCTTTCGGATCACGGCCGTGGGCGCGCCACCAGTCGATCAGCCGTTCGCCGGCTGCAATGGGCGGGGCCGAGTCGGGGCGGAAACCGGTCCAGTCCGCGACCCAGTCCGGCGCCTGATCCAGAAACGCCTCGGTTCCGAAGGCGTCGGGCAGGACGATCAGCAGATTGCCTGCATAATGCCTGCGCCACTCTTCCAGAACGTCATACGGAACCTGGGCCAGCGCCGCGTCGTCGGGCGCCAGCGCCGCCATGACCATCGGCAGTTCGTGCCCGTTGGTGCCGATGGCTTCCAGGTCGTTCTCCATCGCGTGCAGGACGTTGGACGTGCCGATGAATGACAATCCCAGCCCTTCCTTCAGCGCCTGAATGCACCAGCGTTGCCACAGGAAGCCGTGCCGCCGCCGCGTGCCGAAGTCGGACAGGGCCAGATCGGGCAAGGCGCGCAGCCGCTCGACCTTGGACCAAAGCCGCGTCTTGGCGCGCGAATACAGGATGTCCAGCTCGAACCGCCCCAGCCGCCGCATCCCGACTCGGCAGCGCAACTCGTTCAGAATCGCCAGCGCGGGGATTTCCCACAGCGTGACCTCGGCCCAGGTGCCCGAGAAGGTCAGCATATACTGCCCGTCCTGAACCGACAGGTCGTAGTCGGGCAGGCGGTAGTCGATCAGCCAGGCGATGAAGTCCGGCGAGAAGATCTGCTTCACGCCATAGAAGCTGTTGCCCGCCAGCCAGACCAGTTCCTTGTTGGTGAAACGCAGGGTGCGGGCGTGATCCAGTTGCTCGCGCAGGGCGTCTATGTCGATCTCGTCCGCCAGGCGGACGCGGGTCGTGCGGTTGATGACCTGAAAGACGACCGGCACGTCGCGGTGCTCGCGCCAGATCATCTGCAGCATCAGCAGCTTGTAGAAGTCGGTATCCAGCAGGCTGCGGACGATGGGGTCCAGGCGAAAGCCGTGGTCATAGGCGCGTTTGGCGAGGTCCATGGCGCTTCCTACGGCTTCAGCGCGCGCCCCGCCACCACGGCGTCCTTGCCGAACTTCTCGCGCAGTTTGTCGATGGCGCGTTCGGTCTTCAGGGTGCGGGTCTCGGGGGTCTGGAACAGGCCGACGGGCGCGTCCTCGGCGTCCTGGACGTCGGCCATGCCGATGCCGATCAGGCGGTAGGACGGGCCCAGCTCGGGCTTCAGCAGGTCACGCCCGGCGGCGAACAGGGCGCGCGCCGTCTGGACCGGGTCGGGCAGGGTGATGCGGCGGGTGACGATCTTGAAATCGGTGCGGCGCAGTTTCAGCACGAGGACGCGGCTGGCGACGCCGTCGCGACGGGCTTTGGACGCCAGCTTCTCGCACAGGGGCCACAGTTCGGCCTCCAGCGCCTCGGCCGAGGTCAGGTCCTCGTTGAAGGTTGTCTCGGCGCTCATTCCCTTGCGGTCGCGTTCGGGGTTCACGGCGCGGGCGTCGCGGGCGTGGGCCAGTTCGTGCAGGCGCAGGCCCGATTCGCCGTAGCGTTTGACCAGATCGCGCACGTCCGCGCGGGCCAGATCGCCGATGGTCGAATAGCCGTCGCTGCGCAGCGCCTTGCCGAACACCGGGCCGACGCCGGGCAGGGTGGTGACGAGGCGCGGCGCCAGCAGGGCCTGGGCGTTGGCGGCGCCGACGACGGAGAAGCCGCGCGGCTTGTCCATCTCGGACGCCATCTTGGCCAAGAAGCGGTTGGGGGCCAGGCCGATGGAGACGGTCAGGCCGGTCTCCTCCTCGATCTGTTTCTGGAAACGGATCAGCTGAAACGCCGGAGGCCCGCCGTTCAGCCGTTCGGTGCCCGACAGATCGACCCAGGCCTCGTCCAGCGACAGAGGCTGTATCAGCGGCGTCAACCGACCCAACGCCCCCAGAATACGCTGCGATTCGAAGACGTATTTGGTGAAGTCCGGCCTGATGACCACCGCCTCGGGACAGGCCTTCAGCGCCTTGAACATCGGCATGGCGGACCCGACGCCGTACTGGCGCGCGACATAGCAGGCGGTGGAGACGACCCCGCGCTTGCCGCCGCCGACGATGACCGGCTTGTCGCGCAGCTCCGGCCGGTCGCGCTTCTCCACCGAGGCGTAGAAGGCGTCGCAGTCCATGTGGGCGATGGACAGCTGGTCCAGTTCGGGATCGGCGACGATGCGCCGCGACCCGCACGCCGGACAGCGGCGCTCGGGCGGTCCGGCGGGATCTTCGCCGGTCCACAGGCAGTCGCGACAGATGGCCTTGATGGCCACGCTTAAGGTCTCCGTAAGGTTGGCTTCACCCCAACTTAAGACTGCTCGCCTACGAATGCGACCAACGAGGCGTCCCGCGTTCGAGGGGCGCGCAGGTCAGGTGATGATGTCCAAGAAAGTCCTCATCGTCGAGGATAACGAGCTGAACATGAAGCTTTTTCATGATCTGCTCGATTCCCAGGGCTACGAGACGCTGCAGACCCGCGAGGGCTTGCAGGCGTTGGCCCTGGCGCGCGCCCATCATCCCGATCTGATCCTGATGGATATTCAGCTGCCGGAAATCTCGGGCCTGGAAGTCACCAAGTGGCTGAAGGACGACGAAGAGCTAAGCCATATCCCCGTCATCGCCGTGACCGCCTTCGCCATGAAGGGCGACGAGGAGCGGATTCGTCAGGGCGGGTGCGAGGCCTATATCTCCAAGCCCATCTCGGTGATGCACTTCCTCGAAACCATCCGGCAGCACCTCGGATGAGCGCCCGGATCCTCGTCGTCGACGATGTGGACGTGAACGTCCGTCTGCTCGAAGCCAAGCTGACCATCGAATATTACGACGTCCTCAGCTGCAACGACGGCGCGACGGCCCTGAGCCTGGCCGCCGAGCATCAGCCGGATCTGATCCTGCTGGACGTCATGATGCCCGGCATGGACGGGTTCGAGACCTGTCGCCGGCTGAAGGCCCAGGCCGAGACGCGCCACATCCCCGTCGTGCTGGTCACCGCGCTGGACGGCCGCCAGGATCGTATCCGGGGGCTGGAGGCCGGCGCCGACGACTTTCTGACCAAGCCCATCGACGACGTGATCCTGTTCGCGCGGGTCAAGTCGCTGACCCGGCTGAAGCACGTCATGGACGAACTGCGCGAGCGCGAGGAAAGCGGTCGGCGCCTGGGCGTCGATTCGGACGGCGCCGCGCGGCTTCGCAGCGAAGGAGGCCGCGTGCTGATCGTCGACGACGACCAGCGTCAGGCCGAGAAGATGGCGGCCGAGCTGAGTGGCGAACACCGCGTCACCATCGAATCCGATCCCGAGGCGGCGCTGGTCGCGGCCAAGGGGGCGCTGGATCTGATCATCGTCAATGTCGCCGCCGCAGGATTCGACGGCCTGCGGATCGTGGCCCAGGCCAAGTCGGGTGACGCACGCCGCGCGCCGATCCTGGCGGTGGTGGAGCCGGCCGAGCGGCCGCGCATGGTCAAGGCGCTGGAACTGGGCGCCGCCGACATCCTGCCGCGTCCCATCGACACCGAAGAACTGTCGGCGCGCGTCCGCACCCAGATCCGACGCAAACGCTACACCGACTTCCTGCGCCAGAAGCTGGACAGCAGCATGGAGATGGCCGTCACCGACGCCCTGACCGGCCTGCACAATCGTCGCTACATGACTGGCCAGCTACAGGCCTTGGTCGGCCGCGCGGCCCAGGGCGGGTCTCAGGTCGCCTTGCTGGTGCTGGACATCGACCACTTCAAGTCCGTCAACGACAGCTTCGGCCACGACGCCGGGGACGAGGTGCTGGTCGAGTTCGCCGTGCGCCTGGCCACCAACGTCCGCGCCGTGGACCTGCCGTGCCGGATGGGCGGAGAGGAGTTCGTGGTCGTCATGCCGGGCGCCAGTCTGGAAGACGCCGGCCACGTCGCCGAACGGATTCGCCGCGATGTCGCCTCCGCCCCGTTCCGGGTCATGGGCGGCAAGGAACAGATCACCATCACCATCTCGATCGGCGTGGCCGCCACGACCGGCGACGGCGACACGCCGGAGGGCCTGCTGAAACGCGCCGACGAAGGCGTCTACGAGGCCAAGGCCGCCGGCCGCAACAAGGTCATCGCCAAGGCGGCCTGACCGACCCCTAGACAACGAAAAACGCCCGGCTGGAGACCAGCCGGGCGTCTTCAATTTTTCAGCCGATCAAGTAGTTACTTGATCTTGCCTTCCTTGAACTCGACGTGCTTGCGCACGACGGGGTCGTACTTCTTGACGACCATTTTCTCGGTCATGGTGCGGGCGTTCTTCTTGGTGACATAGAAGAAGCCGGTGTCGGCCGTGGAGTTCAGGCGGATCTTGATGGAAGCCGGTTTGGCCATCGGAATTACCTCTGCGACGGCGAAAGCCGCTTAAAATAAGAGGCGCGGAACATACTCAGGATCGCCCCAAAGTCAACGGGCGCGATGCCACGTTGATGCGGTCGGATGCACATATAGTGTGACCGCATGAAAATCGCATCCCTGCTGGCCGCTGCGGCCCTGGTTTCCCTGCCGTCCGTCGGCGCTGCGGCGGCGTCTCCCGCTCCGGGCCCCGTTCTGAGCCAGAACGATTTCCTGGCGCGACTGAACGCCCTGTGCGGCCAGCGATTCGAAGGCCGGGTCGTCACGACCGACGCCGCCGACGCCACGTTCGCCAGCGAGCGGCTGATCATGCACGTCCGCGACTGTTCGGCGGACGAGGTGCGCATTCCCTTCGCGGTCGGCGACGACCGCTCTCGCACCTGGGTCGTGACCAAGACCGAAACAGGCCTGCGGCTGAAGCACGATCACCGGCATGAGGACGGCACGACCGACGTGCTGCACTGGTATGGCGGCGACACGGCCAACGCGGGCACGGCCGACCGCCAGGAGTTTCCCGTCGACGCCGAATCGATCGCCCTGTTCAACGCCAACGACGCGGCGGTCTCGACCACCAATGTCTGGGCAATGGAGGTTCATCCCGACCGGATGTTCGCCTATGAACTGCGCCGCCCCAACCGCCATTTCCGCGTCGAGTTCGATCTGACGAAGCCGGTCGCCGACTAAGGATCAGACGACGCGCCAGGCCTTAACCGGCCGCACGGTGGCGCAGGCCGGGCCGCCGTCCTTCGCGCGGCCGGGCAAAACGACCTCCAGCAAGCGCCCCTCGCGCGCCTGGGCCAGCAGATCGGCTGGAATGTCGTGGACGTCGATCTTGGCCCGACGACTTCATTCGCTGGCGTGCAGACCTGCCGACGTGCCGATGGCGATATAGACGAAGCGCCGCGACGGCCCCTCGCGCCGCACGAATGTCCCGGTCAGGCGTCCGTCGTCGGTCTGGGTGATCGGCGCATCGAAGCTGATCGAGCCGTCGCCGGCGATTTGCGGCTCGATCGGCATGTTGGCCTTGTCCTGAAGGCTGTAGGCGACGCCCGCGACCGGGTCGGCGATGGTCAGGCGCAGGGTGATCGTCGATCCGGCCATGTCAGTCCCTGTGTTCGACGGTGTGGCGGCCCCGCACCATCCGCACGAAGGGCAGGGGGCGGTTCGGGTGTTCCAATCGCTCCGCCAACTCCCCCAGCACGAAACGGGTGATGGCGGGCAGGTCCAGGCTGCGCGCCTCGTCCAGCGGCAGCCACGCGATCTCGTCCAGTTCGCCTGATCCGGCGGTCGGTTCCGGGCTCAGCAGGGCCTCGGCCGGGGCCATGAAGAAGCGGGCGTCGAACCGCCGTGTGCGACCCGGAGGGGTGATGGCCCGGGCGATGTAGGACAGGACCGACAGATCGGGCAGGGCGCCCGCCTGCCGATACTCGCGCCACGGTCCGGCGACCGAGGCGCTCGGCGCGGGCCGCCCCAGAATCAGCCCGGTCTCCTCGAACGTCTCGCGCACCGCCGTCAGGGCCAGGGCGCGGGCGCGGCGGGCCGGCAGTTCGACTTCCAGCCGCCGCGCGACATCGGCGGGCAGGTCGCCCGTCGCGGCGGCGGTAAAGTCGCTGCGGTCGATCCGCCCGCCCGGAAACACCCATTTCGACGCCATGAACACATGCCCCGGCGCCCGTCTTCCCATCAGCACCTCGGACCGCGACCCGCCCCGCGTCAGGATCAGCGTCGCCGCATCCTTGGGCCGCTGTGCGCCGCCGACGCGCGGGGCGTCGGCCAAGTCCTGTGCGGTGTCGAAGGGCGCGGTCACGACAATCCTCTCCCATGGGGGAGGATTTGGCGGAGGCCTTGCGTCACTTCCGCTTGCCCTTACGCACACCCTTCAGCCCGCCGGAGGGACGGCCGCCTTTCGCGGGCTTGGGACCGCCCGGCCGCCCCTTGCCGCGCATCGGCGGGCCGTCCCCGCCGCGTCCCCGGACGCCATAGCGCGGGGCGGGGGCGTTGGGGTCGCGGGGTTCGGGCTCGCTGAGCATTTCGAACACCAGGCCGCCCGTGACGGGGGTGGCCTCCATCAGCTTGACCTCGACCTTGCGGCCCAGGGTGAACCGCTTGCCGGTGCGTTCGCCGACCAGGGCGTGGGCGCGGTCGTCGTGGGCGAAATATTCGCTGCCCAGGGTCGAGACGGGAACCAGGCCGTCGGCGCCCGTCTCGTCCAGCCGGATGAACAGGCCGAACCGGGTCACGCCGGTGATGCGGCCGGTGAAGGTCGCGCCGACATGGTCCTCCAGGAAGGCGGCGATGTAGCGGTCCATCGCGTCGCGCTCGGCCGCCATGGACCGGCGCTCGGTCATGGTCACGCCCTCGGCGATGGCGGGCAGTTCGGCGATCTCGCGGTCGGTCAGCCCATCCTTGCCAAGCCCAAGTGCCCGGATCAGGCCGCGGTGGACGATCAGGTCGGAATAGCGCCGGATCGGCGAGGTGAAGTGGGCGTAGCGGTCCAGGTTCAGGCCGAAGTGGCCGATGTTCTCAGGGCTGTAGATCGCCTGCATCTGGCTGCGCAGCACGACCTCGTTGACGACATCGGCGTATTCGGTGTCGCGCGTCTCGTCCAGCAGCTTGTTGAACCGTTTGGTCGTGCCCGGCTCGCCCTTGTTCCACGGCTTGCCGATGGTCGAGAGGAAGTCGGCCAGGTTGAAGATCTTCTCCTGGCTGGGCGTGTCGTGGATGCGGTAAATGAGCGGAGTTTGCTTCTGCTCCAGGGTCTCGGCGGCGCAGACATTGGCCTGGATCATCATTTCTTCGATCAGGCGGTGCGCCTCCAGCGAGGCGCGCTTTTCGATGGAGGCGATGCCGCCATCCGGCGCCATGCGGATGCGGCGCTCGGCCGATTCGATCTGCAGCGGGCTGCGCTTCAGACGGCCCTTAAGCATCGTGTGGTAGGCGTTCCACAGCGGATAGAGGATCGCCTCCATGATCGGGCCGGTCGTGTCATCCGGTTGCCCGTCGATGGCGGCCTGGGCCTGTTCGTAGCTGAGCTTGGCGTGCGACCGCATCAGGCCGCGCACGAACTTGTGGCCGGTCTTTCGGCCGTCCTTGTCGAAGACCATCCGCACGGCGAGACAGGCGCGGTTCTCGCCCTCCTTAAGGCTGCACAGACCGTTCGACAGCACCTCCGGCAGCATCGGTTCGACGCGGTCGGGGAAATAGGTCGAGTTGCCCTTGTCGCGAGCCTCGCGGTCCAGATGGGTGCCTGGCCGGACGTAGGCGGCGACGTCGGCAATGGCGACCCAGACGATCCAGCCGCCTTCGTTCTTCGGGTCCTCGTCGCGGGCCGCATAGACGGCGTCGTCGTGATCGCGCGCATCGGCGGGGTCGATGGTGATGAAGGGGACTTCGCGCAGGTCCTCTCGCCCCTTCAGCGTCGGCAGGGCCTGATCCTCGGCCTCGCGCTCGACCGCCTCGGAGAAGCCGGTCGGCACGCCGTGGGCGTGGATGGCGATCAGGGAGGCGGCGCGGGGATCGTCCTCCTTGCCGATATGTTCCAGGATCTTGCCGCGCTTGGGACCGAACCGCTGCTCGCCCTTTTCTATCGCGGCCAGGACCAGGTCGCCGTCGCGCAGGTCGCCCGACTGGGCCTGGGGCACCAGCAGCACGTCCTTGGAGCGGCGATCGACCGGCTCGACACGGGTCTCGCGCGCCGACTTGCGGATGACGCCCAGGACGCGGTTCGTGCCCACGTCCAGCTTCTTGATCAGCCGGGCCTCCCAGCCTTCGGCTCCGCGCTGGAACTTGACCAGCACCCGGTCGCCCAAGCCGGGGGCCGGGCCGGGTTTGGACTTGTCGGGCATCAGGATGGCGCGAGGCGCGTCGGCGCTGGCCTCGACCAGGCGGACATACAGTTCGCCGTCGCCGTCGCGTTCGACCACGTCGGCGACGCCGACGGGGGGCAGGGCGCCGGCCTCGGAGAAGCCCTTGCGACCGCGCTTGCCCAGCCGGCCTTCTTCTTCAAGCTCGCGGATCATTTCGCGCAGGGCCCGGCGGTCGCCGCCCTTCAGCCCGAAATGGCGTGCGATGTCGGTCTTCTCGGCCGATCCGGCCTCGCGCAGGAAGGCGAGGAGGGTGTCTTTGTTGGGCAGGCCGGCGGGCGGCCTCTTGGATGAATTGGTCATTATGTCTTTCGTAGCGCGGAACCGCGCCCTTGGGTAAATCTTGAGGTCAAATCTTGCGTGAGTTGACCGAGTGAATGCGGGGCTTCAGCTTCCGCCGTCCCCGAATGGAGTCTTCGATGTCCCTGCATGCCCCCGCCCTGAGCGCGACCGTGAAGTCGCCGCTGGATCTGATCGGCAAGACGCCGATGGTGGAGGTGACCAAGATCGACACCGGCAAGTGCCGTCTGCTGTTGAAGCTGGAATCCCAGAACCCCGGCGGCTCGATCAAGGATCGGATCGCGGTCGAGATGCTGGACGCGGCCGAGAAGGAAGGCTGGCTGAAGGAGGGCGGCACCATCGTCGAGGCGACGGCGGGCAATACGGGCCTGGCGCTGACGCTGGTCGGCCGTGCACGGGGTTATAAGGTGCTGCTGGTCATCCCGGACAAGATGTCGAAGGAAAAGATCCAGCATCTCAGAGCCATGGGCGCCGATGTTCGCCTGACGCGTTCGGACGTGCCGCACGGCCACCCCGAATATTACACCGACATGGCCGAGCGTCTGTCCCAGGCCATTCCGGGCGCCTATTACGTCAACCAGTTCGCCAACCAGTCGAACGCCGAGGCCCATGTGAAGACGACGGGGCCGGAGATCTGGGAGCAGACGGGCGGCGACATCGACGCCTTCGTCGCCGGCATCGGCTCGGGCGGGACGATCACCGGCGTGGCGCGCTATCTGAAGAGCGTGGGCTCGAACGCCCAGATCATCCTGGCCGACCCGGTGGGTTCGACCCTGGCCGGCATCGTCAACGACGGCGTGCCGGGGCCGGACGGCAGCTATACGGTCGAGGGCATCGGCCAGAACTTCGTGCCCGACACTGCGGACATGAGCCTGATCGACAAGGCCTATTCGATCCCGGACGCAGAGGCGATCGCCACGGCGCGCGAACTGCTGCTGAAGGAAGGCATCCTGGCCGGGTCGTCGTCGGGCACCCTGATCGCCTCGGCCCTGCGCTGGTGCCGCGAGCAGACCGAGGCCAAGACCTGCGTCACCTTCGTCTGCGACACCGGGGCCAAGTATCTGTCGAAGGTCTACAATGACGCCTGGCTGGCGGATCAGGGCCTGGGCGAGCGCGAGCTGCACGGCGACCTGTCGGACCTGATCAACCGCAAATACGAAAAGGGCGACGTGGTCGTCGCCGGGCCGGGCGACACCCTGGACACCGCCTTCAAGCGGATGAAGGGCGCCGACGTGTCGCAGCTTCCGATCATCGAGGACGGCCGCCTGGTCGGCATCCTCGACGAGAGCGACCTGATCCGCATCATGAACACCGACGAGATCACGCGTAAGGAACGGTTCGCCAAGCCCGTGGCCTCGGCCATGACGCGCGATCTGGACACGCTTCAGGTCAAGGAGCCGCTGGACGCCCTGATCCCCGTCTTCGACCGAGACCGCGTGGCCATCGTGCTGGATGGCGAGACGTTCGTCGGCCTGATCACCCGCACCGACCTGATCAACCACCTCAGCCTGAACCGGTAAGAACCATGGCCGACACCAAGAACAGCCAGGGTTTCTCGACCCGCGCCATCCATGCCGGACAGCATCCCGACCCGACCACGGGTGCGGTGATGACGCCGATCTACGCGACCTCGACCTATGCCCAGGAAAGCCCGGGTGTGAACAAGGGCTATGAATACGCGCGGGGCAAGAACCCGACGCGCGAGGCGTTCGAGGCCTGTATCGCGGACCTTGAGGGCGGCACGCACGCGTTCGGGTTCGGCTCGGGTATGGCGGCGACCTCGACGGCGCTGGAGCTGCTGGACGCGGGCGATCACATCGTCACCGGCGACGACCTGTACGGCGGCTCGTGGCGGCTGTTCGAGCGGGTGCGCCGACGCACCATGGGGCTGGACTTCGCCTATGTGGACCTGAGCGACATCGCCGCGGTCGAGGCGGCGATCACGCCCAAGACCAGGATGCTGTGGGTCGAGACCCCGACCAATCCGCTGATGAAGCTGGCGGACATCGCGGCTCTGTCGAAGGTGGCCAAGGCGCATGGCCTGCTGCTGATCGTGGACAACACCTTCGCCACCCCCTTCTGCCAGCAGCCGCTGAGCCTGGGGGCGGATGTGGTCATGCACTCGGCGACCAAATACCTGAACGGCCATTCGGACATCATCGGCGGGGTGCTGGTGACGGCCGATCCCGACTTGGCGACGCGGATCAAGTTCCTGCAGAACTCGGTCGGCGGGATCATGGGGCCGTTCGACGCCTTCCTGGCCAACCGGGGGCTCAAGACGCTGGCGCTGCGGATGAAGGCGCATTGCGAGAACGCCCTGACCGTGGCGCGCTGGCTGGAGACCCGCAAGGGCGTGGCCAAGGTCATCTATCCCGGCCTGATCGCCCATCCGCAGCATGAACTGGCCGCGCGCCAGATGAGCGGCGGCTACGGCGGGATGGTGACGGTGATCCTGGAGGGCGACCTGGAGCGCACGAAACGCGTGCTGGAGCGGGTCGAGGTCTTCACCCTGGCGGAGTCGCTGGGCGGGGTCGAAAGCCTGGTGAACCACCCGGCGATCATGACCCACGCGAGCGTGCCGAAGGACGTCCGCGAGGCGGGCGGCGTGACCGACAACCTGATCCGGCTATCGGTCGGGGTCGAGAACGTCGAGGACCTGATCGCGGATCTGGATCAGGCCCTGGGCTGATCTCAGCTGGAGGGTAGGGCGGTCTGGTGGCCGGTGACGGGCGGCAACTTCTTCTTGGGGGCGGCGCGCTTTACCGGCGCCTTGGCGGCCTTGGGCAGGGCGGCGCGGCGGGCGATCTCGGTGTCGATCACAGGCAGGATGTCAGCGGCGGCCATCACCTGAGTGGAGGCGCCGGTTTCGGCCAGGCGCGTGGCGTTGGCGCGCAGGCTGTTGAGGTCGGCGTCGGTCATCGTCGGGATTTTTTCGGCGAGGGTCGTCATGGGTCACGTCCTGATGGAACGGGCTTCAGGGCCGGCGCGCGAGGCGCCAGCCCTTCAGCTGATTGAAGGCGATCTCGACCACGACGCGGTCGCCCAGCAAAGATAGGCCTTTAGGCGAACCGAGCGAGGGCAGGACCGAGACGACGTGGCCGTTATCCAGGCGAACCTTGCGGCCGCCCAGAGGCAGGTGCTTCGTCACGACGCCATCAAAAGCGATGGCGTGCGTGTTGAGAAGCGTGTCCTACTCTGCCGCCGTAAGGCGACCAGCGGATTCCTTGCCGGAGCGCGAGTCACGTTCGATTTCGTAGGAAATCTTCTGGCCTTCGTTCAGCGAACCAACGCTCGACGTTTCGACGGCCGAGGCGTGGACGAAGACGTCCTTGCCGCCGTCATCGGGAGCGATGAAGCCGTAGCCTTTAGTGGGGTTGTACCATTTTACAGTGCCGGTAGCCATTTGGAGACCTCCGTCTGGCGTTGACCGCAGGGAGGGATCCCTGGTCGGCCTGTCGGGTCTGAATGGGATCGGCTTTTGGACCTCGGTGCGTGATGCAAAGGGAGCAGCGGCGTTACGCAGAGAGATCGACAGCCCCCATATGGGCCTCCAGCGCCCTTTGTGCAAGGCGCGGGCTCAGAAGGCGTAGGCGACCTTGGCGACCAGGGCGTCTTCGTACTGTTCGCCGAAGGTGTGGGCGTTGGTGTCGTAGTAGCGCAGGTCCAGCTCGATCGCGTCGGTCAGGGCGTAGGTCGCGCCGGCGTTCCAGCCCGTATAGTCGGGTGCGTTGTCCTGCTCGCGCCGGCCCAGCGCGACCGTGCCGTTCAGACGATTGGTGAAGTCCCACCCCACCCGGCCTTCGATCCAGGTGAAGGCCTCGGTCGAGCCGGCGGCGTCCGGAGAGTACTGGATCTGCAGGCGGGCGCTGGCCGGGCCGATGGAGCGGCTGGCGTTGCCGGTGAACTCCCAGGCGTCCTCGTCATAACCGGCCTCGGCGTCCAGACGGTTCTTGTAGGCGACATTGAAGTCGAAGTTGTAGCCGAAGGCCTCGGGCTGATAGCCGGCGACGAACTCGGCCTCGACGTTGGAGCCGCCGGACTGGATCGTCTGGAAACCGGGGCTGACATAGAACAGGCCGTCCGCGCTTTCCCAGGTCGCCGAGCCGAAGGCGTAGCCGTCGTTGCCGGACTTGGACGCGTCCTTGGAGCGGTTGTCCGTCCCGGCGCCCAGTTCGAACGACCAGGCGTCGCGAGCGGACGACGCCGGGGCGGATTGGGCCGCTGCTGGGGTAGCGACGGCGGCGGCCAAGGCGGTGGCGGCCATGGCGGCGGAAAGGGCGGCGAGGACGGTCGTGCGGATCATGGCGGCTCCAACGCGCGAGATGCGGATTTGCGCCGCCCTTAGCGCACCCCGGCCTTGATGGCGAATTCATCCGTGGCCTGAGCGAACTCTTGTCGCAGGCGTGCCACCAGTTCGGCGGTCGGCAGGACTTCGTGGATGGCGCCGGCGCCCTGGCCGGCGGACCAGACGGTCTTCCAGGCCTTGGCCTCGTCGCCCATGTCCAGCTTGTGCTCGGGCAGGTGTTTGGGGTCGATCCCGTTCTCGATCAACGACTTGCTCATGAAGTTGGCCGGGATGCCCGACACCGCCGGGGTGTGGACGATGTCGGTCGCGCCGCTGTCGATGACCATCTGCTTATAGGCGTCGGCGGCCATGGCCTCGGTCGTGTTGATGAAGCGGGTGCCCATATAGGCGAAGTCGGCGCCCAGCATCAGCGCCGCCGCGACATCTTGTCCAGTCGAGAGGGCGCCCGACAGGATGATGGTCCCCTTGAAGAAGCTGCGGACCTCATTGACCAGGGCGAACGGGTTGATGATCCCCGCATGGCCGCCCGCGCCGTTGGCGACCAGGATCAGACCGTCGACGCCCGCTTCGGCCGCCTTTCGCGCATGGCGGATGTTGGCGATGTCGTGGAAGACCTGACCGCCATAGCCGTGAACCGCATCGACCACGTCGCGCACGGCGCCGAGCGAAGTGATGATCAGCGGCACCTTCTCCTCGACCGACACCATCATGTCGGCCATCAGCCGGGGATTGGTCGGGTGGACGATGTGGTTGACGCCAAAGGCGGCGGCCTCGGGCTTCAGCCGGCCTTTGATCTCGTGAATCCAGTCGCGATAGCCCTCGGTCGTGCGCTGGTTCAGCGACGGGAAGGTGCCGATGACGCCCGCGTTGCAGGCCTCGACCACCAGGTCCGGCCCGGAGACCAGGAACATGGGCGCCGAGATGATCGGCAGGATCAGACCTTTTTGCAGCGAAGCGGGAATGGCCACGGGCGTCTCCTGGAGTTTTCTTTCGCTACGCTTAGCGGGCTGTCGCGGGGGAAGGCAATCGGGAGGATTTCAGACTCGGGCGCGAAAAACAGAGTCTCAATCGTCTGAAATCAGAGCGGGGTGGAATTGCACTTGCATGCGGAAATGGAGTGCAAAGTGCAAGGAAGTGCAATTCGGCGGGCGGGATTGGGCTTCGCGAGTTCGACGTTTCGCCCTCCTGGCTGAAACCTCGCATTGTACGGGCGTTTGCGGGGGCGGTTGGTCGATTGCCGCTGATGGGCGTCATGGCGTTGAAACGGCGAGAGAAGTTGTGGCGAAATAGGATGGGTGGCTAGATATCGTCCCTTCTCCCAGTGGGAGAAGGTGGCCCGGAGGGCCGGATGAGGGTCGGCCGGTGGGCCAGGTCGCACAATTCGACCCTCACCCTTTCGCGCAAGGACGACGGCTATCGCCGCCGTGCGCTCAAGCCCTCTCCCAATGGGAGAGGGAAGTCGGTGCGGGGAGGATTTTCAAGCTGGTCGCAAGCGCCTAAATGCGCCCCATGACCCACTATACCGACAACCTCAGCCAGCTCGGCGCCCAGACCGCCGCCCCGACCAGTCCCGAGACGGCCGTGCTGGAGCGGGTGCCGAACCCGCATGCGGACACCCTGTATCTGGCCCGGTTCACGGCGCCCGAGTTCACCAGCCTGTGCCCGGTGACGGGCCAGCCGGACTTCGCCCATATCGTCATCGACTATGCGCCGGGCGAGTGGCTGGTCGAGTCCAAGAGCCTGAAACTGTACCTGACCAGTTTCCGCAACCACGGCGCCTTCCACGAGGACTGCACCGTCGCCATCGGCCGGCGGCTGGCGGAGTTACTGGAGCCGAAATGGCTGAGGATCGGTGGGTATTGGTATCCGCGCGGCGGCATCCCCATCGACGTCTTCTGGCAGACGGGCGTGGCGCCGGAGGGGCTGTGGCTGCCGGATCAGGGCGTGCCGACGTATCGCGGGCGGGGGTGAGGTCTTGCGTCCTTCTCCCCTTGCGGGAGAAGGTGGCCGAGCGGAGCGAGGTCGGATGAGGGGTTTGTTCGGTCTTGCCGCCTGTCTGCCACTCGCGTCGAGGTTTGCGTGACCCCTCATCCGTCGGCCTGCGGCCGCCACCTTCTCCCGCAAGGGGAGAAGGAATGAAACAGCGCCTTCCCCTCGAAGCCTGGGGCCGTCGTCTGATGACGCGGGCCGAGGCATGGGCCGACCAGTCCCGTCCGCGCCGCTATGCCTACGAGTTCCTCTGGTTCGGGCTGAAGCAGGGGTGGGCGTGTCTGTTCGGGGGGCTGATGCTGGGCTTGATCCTGGCGACCTTCCTGTTCTGGCCGGATCAGGCGCCGGTGTCGCGCTACGACTTTCTGGCGGTCGGGGCGGTGGTGATCCAGGCGGCGATGCTGGCGTTCCGGCTGGAGAGTTGGGAGGAGGCGCGGGTGATCTTCCTGTTCCATGTGGCGGGGACGATCATGGAGCTGTTCAAGACCGCGCACGGGTCGTGGATCTATCCCGAGGACAGTCTGCTGCGCATCGGGGCCGTGCCGCTGTTCTCGGGCTTCATGTATGCGGCGGTGGGCAGCTATATCGCGCGGGTGCAGCGCATCTTTCATATCCGGGTGCTGGGGTATCCGCCGCTTTGGACGACGTGGGTGCTGGCGGCGGCGATCTACGTCAACTTCTTCGCCCACCACTGGCTGCCGGACGTGCGGATCGCGCTGTTCGCGGCGACCGTGCTGCTGTTCGGGCGGGGGTGGTTCTGGTTCACGGCGGACCGGCGCAGGCGGTCGATGCCGCTGCTGCTGGGATACGGGCTGGTGGCGTTGTTCATCTGGTTCGCCGAGAACCTGGGCACGCTGGGGCGGGCCTGGGTCTATCCGGGGCAGGAGGCGGGGTGGGAGATGGTTTCACTGGCCAAGCTGGGCAGCTGGTTTCTGCTGATGATCATATCCGTAGTGCTGGTGTCGCTGGTCCACCGGCCGGAGGAAGAACCGTCAGGCGGTATGGGCCAGGGGCTGGGCCGCGCGGGGCCATGAGACGGGTGACAGGGCCTCGACCGCCGGCTTGGCCAGCAGATAGCCCTGCATCAGGGTGACGCCCAGGTCGCGCAGGACGTCGTGTTCGGCCAGGGTCTCGACCCCTTCGCAGACCGGCTCGACGCCCAGGTCGCGCAGCATGTTCAGGGTGTTGCGCACGATGGTGCGCTTGACCGGGTCGGTGTCGATGTCGCGGATCAGGGCCATATCCAGCTTGACGATGTCCGGCTGGAACAGGGCCAGCAGGCCTAGGCCCGCATAGCCGGCGCCGAAGTCGTCGATGGCGGTCTTGAACCCCATGGCCCGATAGGACCGCAGGATGTTCAGGATGTGGGCGGCGTCCATCGCCTCGCTCTCGGTGAACTCGAAGATGATCCGGTTCAGCGGGAAGTTGGTGCGCATCGCCGCCGCCAAGGTGGCGCGGATGCAGGCGCGAGGCTCATAGACCGCATTGGGCAGGAAGTTGATCGACAGGTTCGCGCCGTCGGCCGTCATGTCCAGACCGGCCGCCAGATCGATGGCGGTGGTCCGGCAGACCTGGTCGAAGGCGTAGCGATTGTCGGGCGAGACCTGAGACAGCACCTGGCCGGCGCCGGCGCCGTCCTTGCCGCGCACCAGCGCCTCGTAGGCGAAGACGGTCTGGTTCGCGACATCGACGATGGGCTGAAACGCCATGGTGATCGGCAGGTCGAACCCCGCCCCATCTTTACAACCCTCACAGGACATCGGCCGCCACGTCTCCAGTTAAGGCTCTGATGTTAGGGAGGAAAGATTAATATCCGCCACTGCTCCGCTTAGGGCAGGCGCGTGACCTTGGCGGCCATGTCGGGACGGGGGCGTTCCAAGGGCGGCTCGGTCAAGGTTCCGATATGGATGAAGCCGGCGACGGCTTCACCGTCTGTCAGGCCGAACAGGGCCGTGGCCTGAGGGTCGTAGCTGTACCAGTCGGTGATCCAGCTGGACGCGTAGCCGAAGCCGGCGGCCGCGTGTTCCAGGTTCATACACACCGCCCCGGCCGACAGCTGCTGCTCCCAGATCGGCTTGGCGGCGGGAACGGGGGTCGAGACGACCAGGATGGTGAGCGGGGCGGCCGTCAGCTTGGCAAGGACCGCCTGATCCTTGGCCGGTCGGTTGTGCAGCTCGGCCAGCACCGCCAGCCGCTCGGCGATCTCGGCGCGCGATTGCGGCCCCATGACCACGAACCGCCAGGGGAACAGCTTGCCGTGGTCCGGGGTGCGGGCGCCCAGGGTCAGGATTTGCTCCAGCTCCGCCTCGGACGGGCCGGGCGCGACCAGGGCCTGGGCCGGGGCCGAACGGCGCGTCGCCAGACGGTCGAGAAAGGCCGGTGAAGGAACGGGCAGGGGCAGGGATTCGTTGAGCGCGACCATGCCGTCTAGCTAGGCTTTCATCCGCGTCTTCGCCATAGGTGGACCATGCGCAATTCCGACGAACCGAAATGGGCTGAGGGCCTGTCCAAGCCGCCCGCGTGGCGCAGCGACGGAACCGAGACCGTGTTCGACAGCCCTTGGATGACCCTGACCCGACATCCGGCGACGGCGCCGACGGGGCATGCGGCCGACTATGCCGTGGTGCGGTTCAAGAACGTCGGCACCGGCGTCCTGCCGGTGCATGACGACGGCACGGTGACCCTGGTGGGCCAGCAGCGGTTCGCCCTGGCCAACTATTCGTGGGAGATGCCCGAAGGGGGCGCGCCGCTGGGCGAGGATCCGTTCGATGGCATCCGGCGTGAGCTGGCGGAGGAGGCGGGGCTGAAGGCCGAACACTGGCTGCCGGCGTTGACGGTGGAGATGTCGAACTCCACCACCGACGAGATCGGCATGACCTGGATCGCCTGGGGCCTGGCGCTTGCGCCCGTTGCGCCGGACCCGACCGAGATCATCGCCGTGGTGCGCGTGCCGTTCCTGGATCTGCTGGACGAGATCGGGCGCGGGACGGTGCGCGACAGTCTGACGGTGGCGACGGCCTACAAGGCCTATCATATGGCGGTGAATGGCGAACTGCCGCCGGCGCTGGCGCAGGCGATGTTGGGACGCGTATGATGAGTGCGAAGGAGCCGTTCATGGCCAAGCTTGAAGTCGTCGCGGAAACCGGAACCGACAGCGTGTGGCGCCAGCTGCGCGCCTCGGCCGAGGCCGCCTCGCGCGAGGAACCGCAACTGGGCTCGCAGATGAATGCGGTTATCCTGTCGCATGACGATTTGGCCGGCGCGCTCAGCTTCCAGATCGCGCGCAAGCTGGCTGACGGCGAGATGAGCGCCATGTCGGTGCGCGAGGTCTGTCTGTCGGCGTTCAAGGCGGATGCGACCATGGTCGAGGCGGCCGAAGCCGATCTGCAGGCGGTGGCCGAGCGCGATCCGGCGATCCGAAATCTGTTGCAGCCCTTCCTGTATTTCAAAGGCTTCCAGGCGTTGCAGGGCTGGCGCGTGGCGCACTGGCTGTGGGGGCAGGGGCGCGAGACCCTGGCCTTCCACTTCCAGAGCCGGATATCCGAACTGTTTCAGCTGGATATCCATCCAGCCGCGCAACTGGGCAAGGGGCTGTTCCTGGACCACGGCACGGGCATCGTCATCGGCGAGACGGCGGTGGTCGGCGACGACGTGTCGATGCTGCACAACGTCACCCTGGGCGGGACGGGCGCCGAGCGGGGCGACCGCCACCCCAAGATCGGCAAGGGCGTGCTGCTGGGCGCCGGGGCCAAGGTGCTGGGCAATATCCACGTCGGCGACTACGCCAAGGTCGCCTCGGGCTCGGTGGTGCTGAAGGACGTGCCGTCGGGCTGCACCGTGGCGGGGGTTCCGGCGCGGCTGGTCAACTGCCCGACCAACGCCGAACCGGCCAGGACGATGGATCACACCCTGGCCGAGGTCGTCTACGACTTCGTCATCTGAGCCGTCGCCTCACAGGGCGATCCTGAGCGAGGCGCGCACGCTGCGAGGCGCGCCAGGGAAGATCCACAGGGCGCTGTAGGAGCTGGCGGCGTATCGCTCGTCGAGCAGGTTGTCGACCTCGATCCGCGCCGTGACCTGGGGCGTCAGGCCGTAGTCCAGCGCCGCCTTGGCCTTCCAATAGGCGGGCAGACGCACAGGATTGAGCGTCAGGGCGCCGGCTCTATCTCCCACGTAGGCGGCGCCGGCCATCACCGACCAGGTCGTGCCGTGCGCCGTGGCGAAGCGGCCGATGGCGAACAGCGAGCCGGAATGTTCGGGCACGTTCAGCACGGCGTCGGTGGCGAAGGCGCTGTCGTCGGCCGTGGCGTCGGTCCAGCCATAGTTGGCCACCACCTGCCAGGCATCGTCGATGCGAAAGGACCCGTCCAGCTCGATCCCGCGCGTCGTCAGCTTGCCGACCGGGGCCAGGAAGTTGGGGTCCACCGGGTCGGTGGTCAGGATGTTCGACTTCTCGATGTCGAAGACGGTGGCGGCCAAATCCAGCCCGTCCCAGGCGCCGGCCAGGCCGATCTCGTAACCCTGGCCGTCCTCTGGCGCGAAGCCCGAACCGTCGCGACCTGTCCCTGAGTTCAGCACGAAGGACTGGCCATAGCTGGCGTGGGCGGTCAGGTTGTCGGTCAGGCGATAGCGGGCGGCGAAGCGGTATTTCAGCGGCGTGTCGCTGGCCTCGCCGACGGCGCCGGTGCGGTTGTTGCGGATGGTCTGGTCGTAGTCGTCTAACCGCAGGCCGGCCAACAGGCTGAGACGGTCGTTCACCTCCCACAGGTCCTGGGCGTAGAGGGTGACGACCTTGCGGGTTTCCAGATTGTCGGTGAAGGGCAGGGGCGTCGGCGGCGTCACCGCGCCATAGACGGGATTGAAGACGTCGATCGGATAGGGATTGGCGGCGGTCGGATTGATGCGCAGCCATTTCTCGCCATAGGTCAGCTGATAGGCCTTCACCCCGAAGCCGAGGTTGTGTACGCCCAGCCCCGTCTCGACCACGCCGTTCAGCTCCAGCCGGGCCGACAGATCCTCGACCGTGAAATCACGGCCCCGGCGTTGGCGCCACAGCTGGTCTCCGACCAGGCGGGACTGGTCGCTGGACAGACCCTTCAGCGAGCCGCCGCGCCAGGCGATGCCGCCGTTCAGGCTCCAGCCGTCGCTGATCTGGTAGTCGCCGGTGATCTGGTGCCGTTCGTTGCGGAACCGGGTCACGCCGTCGCCCGGCTCGCCGTAATAGTTCGATTCCGGCAGGGCCAGGGCGTCGCCGTCGATCGCCGGCATCCCCCGGTCGAACAGGGTGGTGAAGGTCGTGAACTCGCCCACATAGGTCAGGCGCAGGTCGTCGTTGGGCCGCCAGGTCAGGGACGGGGCGATCACTGTGCGGTCCAGGCCGACATGGTCGCGCCAGCCTGTGCTGGTCTCGCCCGCGACCACCAGGCGTCCGGCCAGGGTGTCGTTGATGGGGCCCGTCAGGTCCAGCTCGCCGCGCCGCAAACCGAAGGAGCCGACCGTGGCGGTGAAGGCGGCGCCGGTCGCGAAGCGCGGGGTCTTGGACACGATGTTGATGCGTCCCGCCGGGTCGATGTCGCCGAACAGGGCGCCGGACGGCCCCTTCAGCACCTCGATCCGTTCGGCCGTGGCCGGGTCGCGCGGCGGGGCCATGCCCCGGTTGGCCAGGAAGCCGTCGACATAATATTCCGCGCCGCCGTCGGGCGTGCCCAGGAAGCCGCGGATGGCGAAGTTGTCCATCACCCCGCCGCGATTGTTCTGCTGGCTGACGCCGCTGACCAGTTCCAAGGCGTCGGCCAGGCGGGTCGCGCCCACGGCCTTGATCAGGTCGTTCTCGATGGAGCGGCTGGACGGCGACATGGCCTCCGTCACCGGCCCGGCGCCCAGGGTCAGGTCGCGCGGCGCCTGACGACGACCCAGAACCACGATCTCGCCCACCGTTTGGGGCTCAACGGCCTCGATAGTCGCAGGGGCGGGGGCGTTGGCGGCGACCAGCAGGCACGCGCCGGCGCAGCTCATGAGGAGGGACAAGGCAGACTCCGTTTGTAACGTTATACTATATCGGTTATTCGCTTCCGCCTGATGATGTCAACCGCTGCAACGCTTGTTCCCGCCTCTGCCGCTCCGACAGCCGCCCCGATCCGGGCGGTCGGTCGGATCCGATCCATCGACGCCCTGCGCGGGCTGGTGATCCTGCTGATGCTGGTCGATCACGCCCGCGAGTCGTTCTTCATCCACGCCCAGGTCTCGGACCCGATGAACCTGGAGACGACCTCGCCCGCCCTGTTTTTCACGCGGCTGTCGGCCCATCTGTGTGCGCCCATCTTCCTGGCGCTGACGGGGGTGGGAGCGTGGCTGTATGGGAACAAGCAGGCCCAGGGCGCAAACGGCGCCAAGTCGGCGTCCGACTTCCTTTGGAAGCGCGGCTTGTTTCTGGTGGTTCTGGAACTGACGGTCGTCGGTTTCGGCTGGAGCTTCTCGTTCACGCCGCAGATCATCTATCTGCAGGTCATCTGGGCCATCGGCCTGTCGATGATCGCGCTTGCGGCCCTGGTGCATCTGCCGCGTCCGGCGCTGATCGTCATGGGACTGGTGATCGTGCTGGGACACAATCTGCTGGATCCCATCACGATCGCGGCGGGCCAGCCGGGCCATGTACTCTGGGCGGTGCTGCATGATCGAAGTCTGATGGACCTGCCATGGGGCGGGCAGGTGCGAACCTCCTATCCGCTGTTGCCGTGGATCGGGGTGGCGGCGCTGGGTTACGCCATCGGGCCGTGGTTCGTGGGCGAGCAGAGGACACGACTGCGGCGACTGGTGCTGACGGGCCTGTGCGCGCTGGCGCTGTTCGTCGTGCTGAGGGCGATCAATGTCTACGGCGATCCAACGCCCTGGGCCGTGCAGGCGACGCCGATCCAGACGGTGATGAGCGTGCTGAACCTGACCAAATATCCGCCGTCGGCCGACTTTCTGCTGCTGACCCTGGGTGTCGGGGCGCTGGTTTTGGCCGGGTTGGAGAAGGCGCCGGATCGGCTGGTCGGGCTGTTGGCCGTCTTTGGCGCGGCGCCGCTGTTCTTCTACATCCTGCACATCTATGCGCTGCACCTGTTGAATCTGGCGGCCCTGACCGCCTTCGGTCCCAATCAGGGCGACGGCTTCGCGGTGCCGGGCGTTGGCTGGCTATGGGGGCTGGCGGCCATTCTCGCCGTGCCGTGCTGGTTCGCCTGCCGATGGTTCGCCGGCGTTAAGCGGCGCAGTTCGCACTGGTGGATGCGTTACCTCTGAAACGGGGAAAATGCGCATCGCCGGTTTCCCTGAACCGCCGATGTCTCTAGGGTCCGCCGCCAACATTCAGACCATGAGGCCCCCGTGAAAGACACCGACCTGAAGCGCATCGAGGCCCACCTCAAGCGCACCTTCAACACTGGCGGCATCATCCTGAAGGCCCGCCCCAAACAGAACGACTCGGCCGAAGTCTATGTCGGCGACGAGTTCATCGGCATCGTCTTCGAGGACGAGGACGAGGAAGGCTCGTTCATGTTCGAAATGGCGATCCTGGCCGAAGACCTGCCGGAATAGGCTTTCGTTCCAAGACGTGATCGCCCAGCCCAGACCGGGCGATCACGCACGACCGGCGGGCGGCGCCTCTAGAGCCAACCTGCTTGTTTCAGCACAGGGCCATGGGTCCGGCTGACCGGCGCCGTCAGGCCGCCGAAGAGGCGTATTTCGCCCGTCCCGCGTCGCCAGCGCACCTCTTCCACCGCATCGGCCGCCACCCACCACGAACGATGGACCCGCCATCCGTGCGCCCGCGCCAGTTCGTCCAGCGCGTCGGCGAACCGCAGGGTGATCAACTCCGCGCCGGCGTCGGTATGGACCCGCAGATAATGGTCATGCGCCTCAATGGCGATCAGTCGGGCGCTGCGGCGTTTGGCCGACAGTCTGCGCCGGAACACCGCCTCGGCCTCGGGCAGGGGCGGGACGACGAGGGTGCGGGTCTCGACCCGCGTGGGCGGGCGTCGCCAGACCAAGGCCCTGACCGCCATGGCCGCCAGCATGATGGGCCCGACCTGCCACAGCAGCGGCAGATAGATCGACCAGCGCTGCTCTGCGAATATCAGATGCTGGGTCACGACGACGAACAGGGTCACCAGCGGCGTGGCGAGCGCCGAGGTCACGGCCACGCGTCTCCACAGGATCGGCAGGCGACGACCCAGGCTTTTGTCCACGGCGACCGCGATCAGCCCGCCCCCCAGCATGCAGGCCGTCCAATAGGCATAGCGGCTCGCCAGGGGCGCATTGTCCGAATCGAACGGGCCGAGAAACCCCAGCAACAGGCCCATGGCGACGAGCATAACCGCATCGACGGCCCAGCGCCGCGCGGTCGTCGCCCCGATGATGGTTTTCGCCGTGTGGCCCATGCCGTCCCGTTCGCGCACCCACGGCGCCGTTCGCGAAGTCGGGCCTAGCGAGCCGGCGGCGATGCGGCAATGGCGTTGGGCGAGAACCCAAACCTGATCGGAACATCCATGTCGCAATCCTGGCTCATCGCCGCCCTGACCCTCATCGTTTCCACCGTCGCCGTCCCCGCTCTGGCCCAGGCGCCGGGAGCCGACGTCGATGAGCGACCTGATCCGGCCGTGGTCTGTCATGTCGGCGTCTACCGGCTGGACGACGGCAGTTGGGTGGATGTCGCGCCGCTGGCGGGCAAGGGCCTGCGGTGGCGTCGGCTGGACGGGTCCACATCCAGGATGATGCTGGACGCCCAGGGGCATTGGGTCAGCACCCTGGGATCAACCACCCGCGTCGAAGGCCCGCAGCCTCAGCTCGGACCTTGCGACGAGGGCCGGATCGTCTTCGAGGGGCAGGCCGGCCGACGTCTGAGCCAGGACACGCGCGACACGACCTTCGTCGGTCAGGGTGGGACGCACCTGAAGGGGCGACTGATCCTGCCGCCCGGCGACGGGGCGGTCCCCATCATGGTCGAGGTGCATGGTTCGGAAGGCGCCAATGCGCTGGACTTCAACGTCTTCCAGCGGTTCGCCCCCGCCGAGGGCGTCGGCGTCTTCGTCTATGCCAAGCGCGGCTCTGGCGGATCGGAGGGGCGTTACACCCAGGACTTCCATGTGTTGGCCGACGACGCCGCCGCCGCAGTGGTCGAGGCCCGTCGGCTGGCCGGAAATCGAGCGGGCCGGGTCGGCCTTCACGGCGCCAGCCAGGGCGGCTGGATCGCGCCGCTGGCCGCCAGCCTGACGCCGGTGGACTTTGTCACGGTAGGCTTCGGCCTGGCCTATGGCGCGCTGGCGGAAGACAGCGACCAGGTGATGCTGGACCTCAAGGCCAAGGGGTGGGGCGCCGATGTGCTGGACCTGGCGCGCCAGATCACCGACGTGACGGGCGCCTTCATCGCCTCGCACGGCGAAGTCGGGTTTGCGGGTCTGGAGGCGGTGCGGGCCAAGTATGGCGCCCAGCCCTGGTTCGCCGACATCAAGGGCGAGTTCACCGGCTTTCTGCTGACGACGCCGAACGCGCAGATCATCGCCATGGCGCCCGTGCTCGACGCCGGAACCTCGTGGGACTACGACCCGCTGCCGGTGCTGAGCCGCCTGGACACGCCGATGCTGTGGATTCAGGCCGAGGACGACCTGGGCGCGCCGCCGGACGCCACGCGCCAGCGGCTGATCGACCTGGCGGGCCAGGGGCGGCCGATCACCCTGCTGGAATACCCCGATACCGATCACGGCATCGCGCGGTTCGAGGCGGCTCCGGACGGCAAACGCACGTCGATCGGCTATGCGCCCGGCTATTACCAGGCCGTGCTGGACTGGGCGAAGACCGGGCGACTGGACGGCCGGTATGGCGACGGGCGTCTGCTCGCCACGCCTAGCCCGCGTGGGCGATGAAGGTCAGGGTGTGGGTATAGCTGCGGTAGGGCGTCGGGGCGCCGGCTGGCGAGGCCAGGCGGTGGCGGACCTGGGTCATGTAGGCCCCCGGTTCGGCGACCTTCAGCGTCACCAGGCCCGAGGCGTCGGTGGTCAGTTCCGCCTCGATCTTCCTGCCGTCATAATGGCCGGCTTCGCGAAAGACCGTGACGGCGGCGTTGGCGACCGGCTGACCGTCGAACAGCAGGCGCAAGGGCGCATCCTCGCCCGCAACGATGTCGTTGGGCTGGATCAGGGGCTGAAGCTCAAGCCCCTGGCCCGAGGGTTTCAGGGCCGCATCGTCGGGATCGCCGCGCACCACATAGACGTCGGCGGTGGTGATGCTCTGGACGTCGACCAGTTCGGCGCCGGGCGGGGGCGCCTCGTCCTCCTCGCCGACCATCTTCCAGCCGGACGGGGTTTCGTACATCTTGGCCGCCCGACCCTCGCGAGCGCCGGACGACAGGCGATAGAGACCGTCCACCGGCGTCGGGGCCTCGAACACCGCCAGGTCTCGCAGATAGGTCACGGCGGTGATCGGCGTGTCGCCGTTGGGGCCGACGATGTGGAAGTGGTCGGAGCGCATGACCACCTCGGCGTTGAACACGTCCTCGGTGAAGGCGGCCTCGACCGTCACATGGTCGCGGTTGGTGGCGTCGAAGACATTGGGCCGCAGATAGGGCGAATGGGCCTGGGCCGCGCCCGCGCTCCAGACCGCGAGCAGGCTGGCCAGCAGGCCGGCGTGGATTGTGGTTCTGGTCATGGCCGTGCTCCGGTTCGCGCGCATAATATAAGATTGCGAGTCGTTTGCAACATTGTGGCTTGCGCGACTGAGAGTTGTTCGCGCAGGCTAAGCGTCTCCAAAATCCTGTTTGAGGTTCCCATGCCCGTGAAAACCGTCGCCGAGTTCGTCGCCGCCTACAAGGAGAAGGATGTCAGTTCCGAAGCCTTCGAACTGGAGAACCAGTATCTGCTGGAGGTGCGGCTGAACGGGTCGGTCTGGGCCAAGTCCGGGGCCATGGTGGCGCGGACGGGACAGGTGAAGTTCACGCGCCAGGGCCTGATGGAGCAGGGTCTCGGCAACCTGCTGAAGAAGGCCGTCAGCGGCGAGGGCATGGTGCTGATGAAGGTGGAGGGGCAGGGGCGCGTCTACCTGGCGGACACGGGCAAGAAGATCACCCTGCTGCGGCTCGATAACGAGACCATCTTCGTCAACGGCAACGACGTGCTGGCGCTGGAAAACGGCGTCAGCAACCAGATCACCATGATGAAGCGGGTCGCTGGCATGATGTCCGGCGGCCTGTTCAATGTGAAATTGAGCGGCAGCGGCATCGTCGCCATCACCTCACACTATGATCCACTGATCCTCAAGGTCAGCGCCGCGACCGGCCCGGTCTTCACCGATCCGAACGCCACCGTGGCCTGGTCGGGAAGCCTGTCGCCGGAGATCGCCACAGACATCTCGTTCAAGACCCTGGTGGGCCGTGGCTCGGGCGAGAGCATCCAGATGAAGTTCGCCGGCGAGGGTTGGGTCGTGGTCCAGCCCTATGAAGAAACCTATATGCAGGCCGCCAGCAACTGACAGCGGCGCGGGCGGGGCGTGTGTCGCCCCGCCAGCAGCTTCGCACCGCCGACGGCAGCGATCGTTACCCGAGCCGCTCCAGGCCGTAGAGGGCCTCGACGATGTCTTCGGCCTTCTGCTGGACCAGTTGCTGGGCGTCGTGGACGCCGCGATTGTAGAAGGCGCCGCCGATCTCCTTGCCGATGAAGTCCAGCAGCATCTCGGCGGGAAGCTGGCCCAGCTCCTGATCCAGTTCGCGTGCGAAATAGTCGCGCAGCTTGCCTGTCGCGGCCGCGCGTTCGTCTTTGGAGAATTCGATGGGTTTCAACCGGCGACCTCGGCCAGGGCTTCCTCCGCTGCGACCCAGGCGGCTTCGGCCGTCGCGAGGTCGGCTTCGGTCTTGGCGCGCGCGCGGGTCAGGCCCTCCAGGGCTTTCGGATTGTTGACCGAGGCGGTGGCCATGTCGTCGTCGATGCGAGAAATCTCGGCCGTCAGTCGGGTCATGTTCTCCTCCGCCTTCTTGACCGCGTGACGCAGGGTCGAGGGTGAAGGGCCTGATTTCTTGTCGTTCTTGCGGTTCTTGTTGTTCTGAACGGGGGCGGCGGCCGCAGCCTCTTCCTTCTTGATCTGGCTGGGCTTGGATATGGCGGCCTTGGCGCGGTCGAGGACGAACTTGGCGTAGTCTTCCATGTCGCCGTCATAAGGCTTCACCGTACCGTCGGCCGCCAGCCACAGGCGGTCTGCGACCATCTCCATCAGCGACCGGTCGTGGGTGATCAGGATGACGGCGCCGGTGTAGTCGTTCAGCGCATCCAGCAATGCCCGCCGACTGTCGATGTCCAGGTGGTTGGTCGGTTCGTCCAGGATCAGGACGTGGGGCGCATCCATCGCCACCATGTTCAGCAGCAGGCGCGCGCGTTCGCCGCCCGACAGGCTGTCGACCGTGGTTTCCTGCTTCTCGTAGCCCAGGCCGAACTGGGCCAGTTTGGAACGGCGGGCGCTTTCGGGCGCATCCGGCATGGCGCGGCGAATGATCTCCAGCGGCGTGTCTGTTGGGTCCATCGCCTCGATCTGGTGCTGGTGGAACCAGCCGACCCGCATCTTCTTGTCGCGGTGCAGTTCGCCCTCGGACACGTTCAGGGCGCCGGCGATCATCTTGGCGAAGGTGGACTTGCCCGCGCCGTTGACACCCAAGAGGCCGATGCGGTCGTCCAGGTCCATCCGCAGGTTCAGATTGCGCAGGATCGGCTTGCCGGTGTCGTAACCCACGTTGGCCCGCTCCAGCCGGATCAGCGGCGGCGCTAGCGGACGCGGCGGCGAGGGCAGGGTGAAGGGGGCGACGCGCTCCTCGATGGTGGTGGCCACCGGCTGCATCTTCTCCAACCGCTTCATGCGCGACTGGGCCTGGGCGGCCTTGGAGGCCTTGGCCTTGAACCGGTCCACGAACGACTGAAGGTGGGCGCGTTCGGCGTCCTGCTTGGCCTTGGCCGACAGTTGCAGCCGGGCCTTTTCGGCGCGGGCCTTTTCGAAGGCGTCGTAGTTGCCGGTGTAGAGCGTCAGGGTGTGGTTCGCGAGGTGCAGAATATGGGTGCAGACCTCGTTCAGCATCTCCCTGTCGTGGGAGATGATCAGGGCCGTGTGCGGGTATTTCTTCAACCGCGCCTCAAGCCACAGGGCGCCTTCCAGGTCGAGGTAGTTGGTCGGTTCGTCGAGCAGCAGCATGTCCGGCTCGGCGAACAGGGCGGCGGCCAGGGCGACGCGCATGCGCCAGCCGCCCGAGAACTCGGACATCGGCCGGGCCTGGTTCTCCTGGTCGAAGCCCAGGCCGACCAGGATTTCGGCGGCGCGCGCAGGCGCGGCGTCGGCGTCGATCTCGATCAGGCGGGCCCAGATCTCACCCATCTCCTCGGGGGGCGCCGTTTCCAGCCGGCCCAGCAGGGTGTGGCGTTCGACGTCGGCCTCAAGGATGGTGTCGATGACACTGACGGGCGTCGCCGGGTGTTCCTGATCGACCGAACCGATACGGGCGGTCTTGGGCAAGCTGATCTCGTCGCCGGCGGCATGAAGCTCGCCCAGGATCAGCTTGAACAGGGTGGACTTGCCGATGCCGTTGCGGCCGACCAGACCGACCTTGGCGCCGGGCGGCAGGCTGACGGAGGCGTCCACGAGGAATTTGCGGCCCCAGGCGTTGAAGGTCAGGTCGGTGATCTGGAGCATGGGAGGCGCAATGGACTTTCTGACCGGTCATCTCTATATGACCAGTCATGACGTATGATCTTGTAAGCGGCGAGGTCGTCATAACGGCGACGGAGTTCAAGGCCAAGTGCCTGGACCTGCTTGACCGCGTGAACAGCGGCGCTGTGACGAAGGTTCACATCACCAAACGTGGCAAGGCGGCCGCCGTTCTGGTTGCCCCAGAAGCAGCGGCCAAGGAGCCTTGGGACCCACACAGCATGTTCGGGAGCATGAAGGGCTCGCTCACCATCGACCCAAGCATAGATCTGGCGAAACCCATCTACGAACAGGTGTTCGGAACCACGGTTGAGGCTGATATGGGCCTGGACGATCCTGACTGCGACCTCAGAATGGGACTACGCGAGGAATGAGTGACGGCGTGCTGCTCGACACTCACGCTCTGATCTGGATCGTTTTGGGGGCATCCATACGTGAGGAAGCCGCCGCTGCGGTCGTGGCGGCCAGCGCCAGTGACGGTGTCCATGTTTCCGCTGCAACGGCATGGGAGCTGGGAATAATCCGCCAGAAAAAATCACTGGAGGTCGTGATCGGTGGAGACGTCAGGGGCTGGTTGTCCAAAGCGGTAAGGGCCACGCGCGCTCGGCTGCTGTCTTTAGACGTCGATCTCATGCTCGATGTGGGTGAGTTGCCTGATCTTGCTCACAGAGATCCGACCGACCGAATGCTGATCGCGACGGCGCGAGCTCACGACTTGATCCTCGTCACCCGCGACCGCGCCATCCTGGCCTACGCCGCCGCCGGGCATGTGCGCGCCGTCGCCTGCTGAAAACGGCGGCTTGGCGTGGGGGCGGGGCGTCGCTATAAGCCCGCGACCGTCAATCGACTAAACACAAGAAGTCACTTTCCATGACCGAACGCACCTTCTCGATCATCAAGCCCGACGCCACGCGCCGCAACCTGACCGGCGCGATCAACGCCGTGATCGAGGGCGCAGGCCTGCGCATCGTCGCCCAGCGCCGCGTCAAGCTGACGACCGAGCAAGCCCAGAAATTCTATGAAGTCCACGCCGAGCGTCCGTTCTACGGTGAGTTGGTCGAGCAGATGACCGCCGAGCCGGTCGTCGTTCAGGTGCTGGAAGGCGACAACGCCGTCGCCGCCTATCGTGAAGTCATGGGCGCCACCAACCCCAAGGACGCCGCCGACGGCACGATCCGCAAGTCGTTCGCCCTGTCGATCGGCGAGAACTCGGTCCACGGCTCGGACAGCCAGGACAACGCCAAGATCGAGATCGCCCAGTTCTTCACCGACGACCAGATCGTCGGTTAAGCGCATCGCGCTCAAGTCGCGAGGGACCGCGTCCCGAGCGTAGTGCAAAGAGGATCCGTCCTCTTCAGATAGCGTGACTATATAGGCCCGCGTCCGGAACCGGACGCGGGCCTTGTCGTTTGAGCTTCATCGATTCATCTTCCTCCCGGAGAAGACCCATGAAGACCATGATCAAACTGGCCCCCGTCATCGGCGTTGTCGCCCTGCTGGCCGCTTGCGGCCAGACGATGGAACAACGCGCCGCCACCGGCGCCCTGGGCGGCGCCGTCGCCGGTCAAGTCGTCGGCGGCAACACGGGTTCGACCGTGGCCGGCGCCGCCATCGGTGCCGTCGCCGGTGCGGCGACCACGCCCCGCTAAATCCAGGGCGAAAGCCTAGGATGAAAAAAGGCCCGGAGCGTTCGCTCCGGGCCTTTTCTGCGTCTTGAGACCGGCCGCTTACCAGATGCGAGCGCGGGCCTCGGGGGCGATATACTCCTTCTGGTCCGGCGAAACGCCGAAGGCGGCATACCAGGCGTCGATGTTGCGCGGCGAGGTGGCGGCGCGCACCGAACCGGGCGAGTGCGGATCGGTGGTCAGCTGTTCCTTCAGCGCCGCCTCGCGCGACTTCTCGCGCCAGACCTGCGCCCAGCCCAGGAAGACGCGCTGGTCGCCCGACAGGCCGTCGATCACAGGGGCCGGTTGGCCGTTCAGCGACTTGTAATAGGCGTCCAGCGCCAGCAGCAGCCCGCCCAGATCGGCGATGTTTTCGCCCATGGTCAGGTCGCCGTTGACGTGCACGCCGGGCAGGGGCTCCAACGAATTATAGATGTCGCCCAGCACCTTGGCGCGCGCCTCGAACCGGGCGGCGTCCTCGGGCGTCCACCAGTCGCGCAGCACGCCGTCGCCGTCGGACTTGCGGCCCTGGTCGTCGAAGCCGTGGGTGATCTCGTGGCCGATGACCGCGCCGATGCCGCCGTAGTTGACGGCCGGGTCCGCGTTCGGATCGAAGAAGGGCGCCTGCAGGATGGCGGCCGGGAAGACGATCTCGTTGCGCGGCGGGTTGTAATAGGCGTTCACCGTCTGGGGCGTCATGCCCCATTCCAGCGGGTCGACCGGCTGGCCGATCTTGCCGCGCTTGTAGGCCCACTCGAAGGCCGAGGAGCGTTCGACGTTGCCGTAGAGGTCGTCTGCGGTCAGCTCCAGCCCGTCATAGGACCGCCACTTGTCGGGATAGCCGATCTTCACCCCGAACTTGGACATCTTGTAGAGGGCCTGTTCGCGCGTGGGCTCGCTCATCCAGTCCAGGGTCTTCAGCCGCTCGGTCATGGCCGCGCGGATATTGCCGACCAAGGTCTCCATCTGGGCCTTGGACGAGGCGGGGAAGTGCAGGCGCACATATTCCTGGGCCAGAACCTCGCCCAGCTGGCCATCGACCAAGGCCACGCCCCGGTTCCAGCGCGGACGGTTCTCGGGCTGGCCGCGCAAGGTCTTGCCCCGGAACTCGAAGCGGGCGTCCACGAAGGCCTTGGACAGATAGGGGCTGGCCTGATCGACCACGTTGAACGCCTGCCAGGCTTTCAGCGTCTCGATGGGGGTGTCGGCGAAGACCTGGGCAATGCCGGGGATGGCGGTGTTTTCCATCAGCACCAGGGTGTCGACGTCCGACACCTGGGAGCCGGCCAGGAAGCCGGACCAGTCGAAGCCGGGGGCCAGGGTCGCCAGGTCGGCGACCTTGGTGGGGTTGTAGAGCTTGTCGATCTGACGGCGCTCGACCGTGGTCCACTGCTTGTCCGCGACCTTGGTCTCGAAGGCCAGGATGTCGGCGGCGGTCTTGGCCGGATCGGCCCAGCCGATGGCGGTCAGGGTGGTGGTCAAATAGGCGAGGTAGGCCTCGCGCTGGGCGGCGAAGTCGGGCTTCAGATAGTAGTCGCGGTCCGGCAGGCCCAGCGATCCCTGGCCCAGATAGGCCGAGTTCAGGTCGGGCTTCTGCAGATCCTCGAACACGTCGATGCCGAACAGAGAGGCGCCGAAGCCCGAATGGCTTTCGCCCATCAGACGCGCCATTCCGGTGTGGTCGCTGACGGCCTTGACGGCGGCGAGGTCGGCGGCCAGCGGCGCGGCGCCCAACTGCTCGATCTTCGCCTCGTCCATGAAGCTGGCGTACAGGGCGCCGACCTTCTGGGCGTTGGCGTTGGTCGGGTTGGCGGCGCTGGTCTCGATGATCGATTTCAGCTGGGACTGGGCGGTTTCATAAAGGACATCGAACGGGCCGAAGCGGGCCTTGTCGGCCGGGATCTCGGTCGTGCGCAGGTATGTGCCGTTGGCGTATTCGTTGAAGTCGTCGCCCGGCTTCACAGCCGTGTCGCGGCCCGCAAGGTCGAAGCCCCAGGGCGTAACGCCCGGCGCGCCGTGTGAATGACCTTGGGCCGAATGGTCCTGGGCCGAGGCCGCGCCGCCGGTCAGGGCGACGACGATACAGGCCGAGCAGGCGGCCATCAGACGAATGCGATTCATGGAAGACAGGGTCCCGATTTTGATCGGCGGCACCATCGCGCCGGTGCGGCGGTCTGTCGCATGACGTTTTTGTAATCTTCGCACCCTCATCTCCGCTCATCCCCGCGAAAGCGGGGACCCAGTGCTTTTGGCGCTCAGACGTTTGGATTCGGGGGCGTCCACAATTCTCGACAGCCAGTCTTCCGACAGAACTGGGTCCCCGCTTTCGCGGGGATGAGCGGGAAGAGAAGTAGTTTAGTCCCGTCCAAGCGCCTTGCAGAAGGCACTCAGCACGTGCGGATAGAGCGTGTGCTCCGCCGTCTTGACCCGTTCGGCCAAGGCTTCCGGCGTGTCGCCCTGAACTATCGGCACGCGGGCCTGGCCCAGGATCGGGCCTTCATCCACGCCCTCGGTGACCAGATGCACGGTGCAGCCGGCCTCGGCGTCGCCGGCGGCGATGGCGCGGGCGTGGGTGTCGAGACCCGGATAGAGGGGCAGCAGGCTGGGGTGGATGTTCAGCATCCGCTCGCGCCAACCGCCGACCAGCCAGGGCGTCAGGACGCGCATGTATCCGGCCAGGGCCACGACCTCGACCCCGGCGGCGCGCAGGGCCTCGTCCACCACGCGCTCGTGCGCCTCGCGATCCTTGCCGAAGGGCTTGTGCGGGATGGCGACGGTCGCGACCCCCTTGGCCGCCGCAATGGCCAGACCGCCCGCGCCCTCGACGTTCGACAGGACCAGGGCGACCTCATAACCGCTGTCCGGCGCCTGACCCGCATCGATCAGGGCGGCCATGTTCGAGCCGGCCCCGGAGATCAGGACGGCGACGCGCGTCTTCACGAGATCAGGCCGCTTCCAGCTGTCCGCAGACGAAGGCGACTTCGCCCGCGTTGAGCAGGGCGGCGAGGACCGGCTCGGCGTTCTCGGGCGAGACGATCAGCATGAAGCCAACGCCGCAGTTGAAGGTGCGGCGCATCTCGTGGTCGCTGATGCCGCCGGTCTCGGCCAGCCATTGGAAGACGGCGGGCATGGGCCAGGCGTCCCAGTCGAAGCTGGCCTGAAGGCCCTCGGCGATGCAGCGGGGCGGGTTTTCGATCAGACCGCCGCCGGTGATGTGGGCCGCGCCCTTGATCAGGCCCGCCTTCATCAGCGGCAGGACCGGCTTCACATAGATGCGGGTCGGCTCCATCAGGGCCTGTGCCAGCGAGCGGTCCTTGGCGAACGGAGCGTCGTCGCCCCAGGCCAGGCCGGACTTCTCGACAACCTTGCGCACCAGCGAATAGCCGTTCGAGTGCGGGCCGGTGGAGGCCAGGCCGATGATGATGTCGCCGGCCGCCTGGCGATCCAGATAGGGCAGGGCGTGGCCGCGCTCGACGGCGCCCAGGCTGAAGCCGGCCAGGTCATAGTCGCCGTCGGTGTACATGCCCGGCATTTCGGCGGTCTCGCCGCCGACCAGGGCGCAGCCGGCCTGGCGGCAACCTTCTGCGATCCCGGCGACCACGCGGCGGGCGGCGTCGATCTCCAGACGGCCGGTGGCGTAATAGTCTAGGAACAACAGGGGCTCGGCGCCTTGCGCCAGCAGGTCGTTGACGCACATGGCGACCAGGTCGACGCCGACGCCGTCATGACGGCCGGTTTCGATGGCGATCTTCAACTTGGTGCCCACGCCGTCGGTGGTGGTGACGATCAGCGGATCTTCGAATCCAGCGGCCTTTAGGTCGAACAGGGCGCCGAATCCGCCCAGCGACGGCTCCGATCCGGGGCGCGCCGTGGACTTGGCCAGGGGCTTGATGTGTTCGACCAGCAGTTCGCCGGCGTCGATGTCCACGCCCGCATCGGCGTAGGTCAGGCCGTTTTCGAGAGGCTTTTGGGTGTCGCTCATGAGATCTCGGGCCTGAATCGGGGCGGAAATGCAGCGCGGCTCTTGCCACAGGTAGGATGCGGGGGGCTATAGCATCGGAATGACGCCGATCACCACCACCGAGGCGCTGGCCGAATTCTGCGCCCGCGTAGCCACAGCCCCCTTCATCACGGTCGATACCGAATTCATGCGGGAAACGACCTACTGGCCCAGGCTGTGCCTGATCCAGGCGGCCACGGCCGAACACGCCGCGATCATCGATCCGATGGCGGAAGGGCTGGATCTTGAGCCCTTCCTGGCGCTGCTGCGCGACGAGAAGATCATCAAGGTCTTCCACGCCTGTCGCCAGGACGTCGAAATCTTCGTGCGCCTGGGGGCCATGCCCAAGCCGATGTTCGACACCCAGGTCGCCGCCATGGCCGCCGGGTTCGGCGAACAGGTGGCCTATGATTCGCTGGTGCGGCAGATGCTGCGCATCGAGGTCGACAAGGGCAGCCGCTTCACCGACTGGGGCCGCCGGCCGCTGTCGGACAGCCAGCTGGTCTATGCGCTGGGCGACGTGACCCACCTCGCGGCCCTGTATCCCAAGCTGCGCGATCGGCTCAGCAAGGAAGGCCGGCTGGACTGGGTGATGTCGGAGATGGAGAGTCTGGTCGATCCGGCGCTCTACGACACCAATCCCGAAAACGCCTGGAAGCGGCTGAAGCCCAAGAAGTTCTCGGCCAAATATATGGCGGCCTTCAAGGCGGTCGCCGTGTGGCGCGAGCGTGCGGCGCAGGAGCGGGATCAGCCGCGCGGCCGTATTCTGAAAGACGAGGGGATCGACGAGATCGCCCAGCAGACGCCGACGGATGTCGAGGCCTTCAACCGCCTGCGCTCGGTGCCCAAGGGCTTCGGCGGGTCGCGCCTGGGTCTGGAACTGGCCGAGGAGCTGAAGCGGGTTTTGGCCGATCCCGAATCGCACGCCCCCGACATGGAGCGCCCGGCGCACCGCCAGCCGGCCCCCCCGTCGGTGGTCGAACTGCTGAAGGTGCTGCTGAAGGCCAAGAGCGACAACGCCGGCGTGGCGTCCAAGCTGATCGCCACCGTGTCCGACCTGGAAAAGATCGCCATCAGCGACGACGCCGATGTGGACGCGATGAAGGGCTGGCGCCGTCAGTTGTTCGGCGAAGACGCGCTGAAGCTGAAACGCGGCGAGATCGCCCTGGTGCTGAATGGCGCCCGGGTCGAGATCGTCGAGATCGAGTAGCGGGATCGTCTCCTCCCCGCAAAGCGGGGAGGAGACGGTTGTTCGGTGTCAGCGCCTGCGCGGCGTCAGGATGTCGCCGAGGCGGTCGGGCGTGCCCGCGATCCGTTCGAGGCGGGGGTAGCGCAGGCCGTCGTGGTAGTCGAAGACGATGGTGCGGTATTGGTCGTCGTCCTTGACGATCAGGGTGATGGGCGTCGCGGGGTCCTTGGCGGCGGTGACGGCCTCGGCCAGGCGGTCGGCGGTGGCGGCCTGGCCGTTGACGGCGACGATCTCCATGCCTGCGGCGAGGCCCGACTTGAAGGCCAGGCTGTTCCACTGGACGCTGCGGATCTTGTTGGCCTCGCCGGTCTGGAAGCCCAGGGAATAGGTGAAGTCGTTGCGCTTCAGCTCGGCATATAGGGTCTTCATATATTCGGTGGGCGTGTCCGAATAGGCCAGCCGCCAGCCGCCGCGCGCCAGGCCGTCCAGCGGCGCGCGGGCGTCCGGGCCGTCGGCGTCCAGGCGGGTGCGCAGGAAGGTCGCCCAGTCGTTGGCGACGACGCCGTTCAGGGCCGCGACCACGTCCTCGAACGTATAGGGAGCGGGCGCGTAATCGCCGTCCTGGACGCCGTAGAAGGCGCGGGCGAAGTCGTCGAGCGACTTGCGGCCATTGGTCTTCTCCCGGATCGTCGTATCGACGTCGAGCCAGATCAGCTGGCCCTCGGAATAGTAGTCCTCGTCGCGCTGCCACGACAGCCAGCCCTTGGGCTGGCGCTGGCTGATGATGGGGTCGTTGGTGGTGTCCTGCATCGCGCGCCATTCGCGGCCGACACGGGTGTCGAAGGTCGCGGCGGTCATGGCCAGGGAGTCCATCGCCTGCTGTTTGGTCAGCAGTCCCGAGCGGGCGGCGACGACCTGGCCGTAGTATTGGGTCTGGCCCTCATAGACCCACAGCAGGCTGTTCTGCAGGGGCGAGTTGAAGTTGGGCACATACTGATCGGCGGGGCGGCGCCATTTGCCGTCCCACGAGTGGTTCATCTCGTGGCTGAGCAGGTCGCGGTCGGCCAGATGCGTATCCCAGCCGGTGAAGAAGGCGGGATCGACGGAGTTCTCGGAGCTGCGGTGATGCTCCAGACCGATGCCGCCCAGCTTGTCGGTCATGGCGATCAGGAAGTCGTAGTGGTCGAAGTGGCGGGCGCCGTAGAGGCGGTCCATCTGATCGACCAGGTTGCGCAGGATCTGGATCTGGTCGTCGGTCGCCTCAAGGTTCTTGGCGTCGTCCGCGACGAAGTTGGCGCGGATCGGCGAACGGCCGCCGGGGTTCAGGTCGATTTGGCGATAGTGGACGCCGGCGAACACGGGGCTGTCGATCAGGACTTCCAGATTGACGGGTTTGAAGGCCTGAACGTCGCCGGCCTTGCTCTCGGGCTCCAGCGCCGTGCCGTATTGCCAGCCCGTCGGAAACTTGACCGTCGGCTGAACCGTGATGTTCCGCGACCAGTGGCCGGCGGGATAGAGCAGCATCTTCTCCCACTGAATATTCAGCATCTCGGGCGTCATGGTGATGCGGCCTTGGGCGCCGGTCGTCGGCGACAGGTGCTGCATGGCGATGTTCAGCGCGCTGGCGCCGGCCGGGACGACGACGTGGTAGGCGAAGGGGTGCAGGGTGTCGCGCACCCACTCGACGCGCTGGCCGTTGGCGGTGATCTCGATACCCGCCAGCTGGGCGATGGGGCCGACGGGGCCGTGGTTGCCGGGCAGCCATTCGGGGAAGAACAGGGTCATCGGACCGGCCTGGGCGACGGGGATGGTCTCGGTCACGGCGAAGATGTGCTGGGCCAGGTTGGTGGCGTCGACGTCGAGCGTGATGACGCCGGGGTAGGCGACGTCCTGAGCGTCGGGGATTGGCGGCAGGGCTGAAGGCAGGGCGGGCGGATAGGTCGAGGCCTGTTGCGCCAGGGCGGCGGGGGCGGTCGAGACAAGCAGAAGGGCGAGAGTGGCGGCGCGCAGGCAGGGACGGATCATCAGGGGCTCTTGCAGACTGGATCGGGGGCGCCGCGACAGTCCGCCGCAGGGGGCGGGGCGTCAAGCGTCAGCGGCCGTCCGAAATTGCACTGCACCCCGAAAACGCGTGCAAAGTGCAAGAAAGTGCAATTTCGATCAGTCCTCTTCCATCGGACGCAGCGGCGGGGTGGTGGGTAGATTGTGCTGCCGTTTCGGGTCGTTCGCCATGCCGCGATAGTAGCGCACGGCGTGATCGTCGGTCTTGGCGATGGCGGCGAGATCCTGGTGAAGTCGGGACCAGCCCCGCGCCTCGATCAGCTTTCCATCGATCATCGCCTTGGAGGCGTTGGCCCAGGCCAGGCGCGCCATGTCGGCGGCGTTGCAGGGCAGGCGTTGGTCGATGAAGTCCAGTTCGTAGTTTTCGAGCGGCTCAAACACGGCGCCATGCGGCTGATCCGATCGGCGCCAACCCTCGGTGCGGGCGCGCCAGCGGAAGGTCGAGAGGCTGAGGCCATGACGCTCGCACACCTCGACGGCAAAACCGCCTGCGAGATAGTCCTTGCGGGCGGCGGCCCAGGTCGCGGCGGAACGTCGGGTCCAGTCGGGCGAGTTCGGTTGGGGATCGGAGTTGTCATCGGTCATGGCGACCATGATGCGGGCGGCGCTACCTATGGCCGGAAGAAAGCCGGTTCAAAGTTCCAAGCCGCTGAAAGGCCTGGGGTTTGCGTTCGGCATTAGGATGGAAAGCCCCCTCCAGCCTGCATAGTTGGTCAGTTCAGGGCCTTCAGCAGGGCCGCGTGGAAGCGGTCGGGGTCCTGGGTCTGGGGGGCGTGGCCCAGGTCGGGGAAATCGACCAGGGTCGCGTCGGGAATGGCCTCGGCGGTGCGGCGGCCAAGGGCGGGATACTGGCCGAGACGGGCCTGGACCTCGGGCGAGGCGCGGTTGGCGCCGGGGGCGGTGCGGTCCGTGCCGCCGATGACCAATGTGGTGGGGGCGGCGATGCGGGCGAACTCGTGCGCGATCGGCTGGGTGAAGATCATGTCCGAGGTCTGGGCCTGGTTCCAGGCGACGGCGTCGCCGCCGGGTCCTGCATACATGCCCGCCAGCATGGCGACGGGTTCGTCGTACTCGGGTCGCCACTGACCGTCGTAATAGACCTTCTGCTGATAGGCCTTGATGCTGTCGAAGGTGGTGCGGCGCTCGTTGGCGTAGGCGGCGTCCAGCGGAGCGTAGGGGACGCCCTCGGCCTGCCAGTCCTCAAGACCGATGGGATTTACCAGGACAAGATGCTCGATGGCGTCTGGGTGCTGGATGGCGAAGCGGGCCGCCAGCATGCCGCCCATGGAATGACCGACGATGACGGCGCGGTCGATGTTCAGGCTGTCGAGCAGGCCCTTGGTGTTGGTCGCCAGTTGCGGGAGGCTGAACTGATAGGCGGCGGGCTTGGAGGCCTTGCAGAAGCCGATCTGATCCACGGCGATGACGCGGAACCCGGCCTGGGCCAGGACGCGGATGGTCGGCGCCCAGGTGGCGGCGCAGAAGTTCTTGCCATGCAGCAGCACCGCCGTGCGGCCGTTGGCCGGGCCGGTCGGGGCCACGTCCATGTGGGTCATCTCCATCGGCTGGCGCTGGGAGGTGAAGCCGTAGGTGCGGACCGGGAAGGGGTAGTCGTACCCCTCCAGCCGGGGGCCATAGGTGGGGCGGTCCGGTTGAGTGTCCTGGGCCGAGGCCGGGGCGGCGACGGCGAGGAGGGCGGCGAGAGAGGCGGAGAGGAAGGTGCGGATCATGACGAGGCGAACCCTACAAGTCCCGTCGCCGTTCCGCCCCGCGACCTGTTGTCCGGTTCAGCCCGGCTTGACCTCAAGCAGTTCGACCGAGAAGCGCAGGGTCGAGTTGGGCGGCAGTTCGTCGCCGCCGACCCAGCGCGAGCCGTAGCCGAGCGAGGCGGGGATGACGAACTCATAGATCTCGCCCACGCGCATCAGGGCGACGCCCTCGGTCCAGCCCTTGATGACGCGGTTCAGGGGAAACTCGGCCGGCTCGTTGCGGGCATAGGAGCTGTCGAACTCGCGCCCGTCGATGAAGGTGCCGCGATAGTGGACCTTGACCGTGTCGGAGCCTGAGGGCTGGGCGCCCTCGGGATGGGCCTTGCCGACGCGGCGGTATTGCAGGCCGCTGGCGGTGGTCGTCCAGCCGCGACGGGCGCCGTTCCAGGCCAGATAGGCGGTGTTGCCGGCGTCCCAGGCTTCCTGTGGGGTTTGGCCGCCCTGGCCGGCGACGGCGGCGGCCGCACGGGCGGCGGCCGAGGCGGTCTCGGCGTAGGTGACCGGTTCGCCGCGCGTGGCGCAGGCGGACAGAGCGAGAAGGGCGAGCAGGGGCAGGGCGATGCGTGTCATATGGCGACGCTAGATGACGTGGTTGGCCTCTGCAACGGCGGTGATGCGGATGCAGCCCCTCCATCACCGGCTGCGCCGGCGGTCCCCCTCCCCATCGCGAGCGATGGGGAGAAAAGGTTCCTCGGGGGCCTTTATTTCGTCGCGAATGCGCGTATATGTGCGCGCTCCGCAACACTCCATATGAGTCTGCGCGCAAGCGCCGAGGCCCGGTCCGTCGCCCTCCGACCGTGCGAAGGCGCGGCTCCTTCCCCAGGGAGCCGGTACATTTCAGGCGTCCTGGCCCGGCAGCGGGCCGAGGGTGGACGCCGAAACCCTGGCTGCGGACGCGGAAACGCGCGCCGTGGCTGCTGCATTTCACGCATGACTTCCCCGGGTCGTGCGTCATGGGAAACACTGAATGACTGACGTCGCCCACGATCTCGCCATCAACGGTCAGATCGCTTCCGCCACCTCGTTCACCGGCAAGAAGCGCATCCGCAAATCCTTCGGGCGTATCCCCGAAGCGGTGGCGATGCCCAACCTGATCGAGGTCCAGCGCGCTTCCTACGAACAGTTCCTGCAACGCGAGGTCCGTCCGGGCCAGCGCAAGGAGCAGGGCATCGAGGCGGTCTTCAAGTCGGTGTTCCCGATCAAGGACTTCAACGAGCGCGCCATCCTGGAATACGTCTCGTACGAGTTCGAAGAGCCGAAGTACGACGTCGAGGAGTGCATCCAGCGCGACATGACCTATGCCGCGCCGCTGAAGGTCAAGCTGCGCCTGATCGTGTTCGAGACCGACGAGGAAACGGGAGCCCGTTCGGTCAAGGACATCAAGGAGCAGGACGTCTACATGGGCGACATCCCGCTCATGACGGACAAGGGCACCTTCATCGTCAACGGCACCGAGCGCGTGATCGTCTCGCAGATGCACCGTTCGCCTGGCGTCTTCTTCGACCACGACAAGGGCAAGACGCACAGCTCGGGCAAGCTGCTGTTCGCCGCCCGCGTGATCCCGTACCGCGGTTCGTGGCTGGACTTCGAGTTCGACGCCAAGGACGTGGTCTATGTCCGCATCGACCGCCGCCGCAAGCTGCCGGCCACGACCTTCCTGATGGGTCTGGGCATGGATGGCGAAGAAATCCTGAAGACCTTCTACGAGACCGTGCCTTACGAGAAGCGCGGCGAGGGCTGGGTCACGCCGTACAAGGCCGAGCGCTGGCGCGGGGTGAAGCCGGAGTTCGACCTGGTCGATGCCGACACCGGCGAAGTGATCGCCCAGGCCGGCCAGAAGATCAGCGCGCGCGCCGCCAAGAAGCTGGGCGACACCACGACGTCGCTGTCGTTGGCCGCCGACGCCCTGGTCACCAAATATCTGGCCAATGACGCCGTGAACTTCGAGACCGGCGAAATCTTCGCGGAGGCCGGCGACGAGCTGGATGCGCCCACCATCGAAGTGCTGGAGCAAAACGGCTTCACCACCATCGAGGTGCTGGACATCGACCACGTCACGGTCGGCGCCTACATGCGCAACACCCTGCGGGTGGACAAGAACGACAACCGCGAGGACGCTCTGTTCGACGTCTATCGCGTGATGCGTCCGGGCGAGCCGCCCACCCCCGAAGCCGCCGAGAACATGTTCAACTCGCTGTTCTTCGACAGCGAACGCTACGACCTGTCGGCCGTCGGCCGGGTCAAGATGAACATGCGCCTGGAGACCCCCGAGGTTTCCGACGAGATCCGCGTCCTGCGCAAGGACGACGTGCTGAAGGTGCTGCAGATCCTGGTCGGCCTGAAGGACGGCCGCGGCGAGATCGACGACATCGACAACCTGGGCAACCGCCGGGTCCGTTCGGTCGGCGAGCTGCTGGAAAACCAGTACCGCGTCGGCCTGCTGCGGATGGAGCGCGCCATTAAGGAGCGCATGTCCTCGGTCGACATCGACACGGTCATGCCGCACGACCTGATCAACGCCAAGCCGGCCGCCGCCGCGGTTCGCGAGTTCTTCGGTTCGTCGCAGCTGTCGCAGTTCATGGACCAGACGAACCCGCTGTCGGAAATCACCCACAAGCGTCGCCTTTCGGCGCTTGGCCCGGGCGGTCTGACACGTGAGCGCGCGGGCTTTGAAGTCCGCGACGTCCACCCGACCCACTACGGCCGCATCTGCCCGATCGAAACGCCGGAAGGCCCGAACATCGGCCTGATCAACTCGCTGGCCACCCACGCGCGCGTCAACAAGTACGGCTTCATCGAGAGCCCGTACCGTCGCGTGAAGGACGGCGTGGCCCAGAACGAGGTGGTCTACATCTCGGCCATGGAAGAGTCGAAATACACGATCGCTCAGGCCAACATCGAACTGAAGAACGGCAGCATCGTCGAGGACTTGGTCCCCGGCCGGATCAACGGCGAATCCCAGCTGCTGAACCGCGACGCCGTGGACATGATGGACGTGTCGCCGAAGCAGGTCGTTTCGGTCGCCGCCGCCCTGATCCCCTTCCTGGAAAACGATGACGCCAACCGCGCACTGATGGGCGCGAACATGCAACGTCAGGCCGTGCCTCTGGTGCAGTCGGACGCGCCGCTGGTCGGCACGGGCATGGAAGCGGTCGTGGCCGTGGACTCCGGCGCCGTCGTCGTTGCTCGTCGTGAAGGCGTCGTCGAACAGATTGACGGCACCCGGATCGTCGTGCGCGCCACCGGCGACGTGGACGCCGCCCGTTCGGGCGTCGACATCTATCGCCTGTCGAAGTTCCAGCGTTCCAACCAGTCGACCTGCATCAACCAGCGCCCGATCGTGCGCGTGGGCGACCAGGTGAAGGCCGGCGACGTCATCGCCGACGGCCCATCGACGGACCTGGGCGAACTGGCCCTGGGCCGCAACGCCCTCGTCGCCTTCATGCCCTGGAACGGCTACAACTTCGAAGACTCCATCCTGATCTCGGAGCGCATCGTGCGCGACGACGTCTTCACCTCCATCCACCTCGAAGAGTTCGAAGTGATGGCGCGTGATACGAAGTTGGGCCCGGAAGAAATCACCCGCGACATCCCCAACGTCGGCGAGGAAGCCCTGCGCAACCTCGACGAAGCGGGCATCGTGGCCATCGGCGCCGAGGTCCAGCCGGGCGATATCCTGGTCGGCAAGGTGACGCCGAAGGGCGAAAGCCCGATGACCCCGGAAGAGAAGCTGCTGCGCGCCATCTTCGGCGAGAAGGCTTCGGACGTGCGCGACACCTCCCTGCGCCTGCCGCCCGGCGTCGCCGGCACGATCGTGGACGTTCGCGTCTTCAACCGTCACGGCGTCGACAAGGACGAGCGCGCCATGGCGATCGAACGCGCCGAGATCGAACGCCTGGGCAAGGACCGCGACGATGAGCTCAAGATCCTTGAGCGCAACGTCTATGGCCGCCTGAAGCCGCTGATCGTGGGCAAGAACGCCGTGTCGGGACCCAAGGGTATCGGCCGTGGCGAGCTGACCGACGAGAAGCTGGCCGAGGTCAGCCGTGGTCTGTGGTGGCAGATCGCCCTGGACGACGAAAAGGCCATGGGCGAACTGGAAGCGATGAAGCGCCAGTTCGAAGACGCTCGCAAGCAACTGGACCGTCGTTTCGAAGACAAGGTCGAGAAGCTGCAACGCGGCGACGAACTGCCCCCCGGCGTGATGAAGATGGTCAAGGTCTTCGTGGCCGTGAAGCGCAAGCTTCAGCCCGGCGACAAGATGGCCGGCCGTCACGGAAACAAGGGCGTCATCTCCAAGATCCTGCCGATCGAGGACATGCCGCACCTGGAAGACGGCACGCACGTGGACGTCGTTCTGAACCCGCTGGGCGTGCCTTCGCGTATGAACATCGGCCAGATCTTCGAAACCCACCTGGGTTGGGCCGCAGCCGGTCTGGGCAAGCAGATCTCCGGTCTGCTGGAAGCCTGGCAGGGTGGTGGTCAGAAGCAGGCCCTGATCGATCGTCTGACGCATATCTACGGCCCGGAAACCCCGTTGCCGCAGGATGAGGAAGAGCTGATCGAACTGGCGAAGAACCTGTCCAAGGGCGTGCCCTTCGCGACCCCGGTCTTCGACGGCGCGCACATCGGCGACATCGAACGCCTGCTGGAAGAAGCTGGTCTGAGCAAGTCGGCCCAGTCGATCCTGTACGACGGTCAAACGGGCGAGCAGTTCAAGCGTCCGGTCACGGTCGGCTACATCTACATGCTGAAGCTGCACCACCTGGTCGACGACAAGATCCACGCCCGCTCCATCGGTCCGTACTCGCTCGTCACCCAGCAACCGCTGGGCGGCAAGGCGCAGTTCGGCGGTCAGCGCTTCGGGGAGATGGAGGTCTGGGCTCTGGAAGCCTACGGCGCCGCCTACACCCTGCAGGAGATGCTGACGGTGAAGTCCGACGACGTGGCCGGACGGACCAAGGTCTACGAGGCCATCGTCCGCGGCGACGACAGCTTCGAGGCCGGCATTCCCGAGAGCTTCAACGTGCTCATCAAGGAAATGCGTTCGCTGGGTCTGAACGTGGAGCTGGGGAATTCGTGAGGCGTGATGCGTGAGTCGTGATTGGGCCGTTGCTCAACACGACTCACCATTCACTCGTCACGGCGCCGTTCCCCCTCTGAAAAGATTTTACGCAGTCCTCGACTGCAGAAGGAAACCAAGATGAACCAGGAAGTCCTGAACATCTTCAACCCGGTCCCGGTCACCCCGACCTTCGACCAGATCAAGATCGCCCTGGCCTCGCCGGAAAAGATCCGTTCGTGGTCGTTCGGCGAGATCAAGAAGCCGGAAACCATCAACTACCGCACGTTCAAGCCCGAGCGTGACGGCCTGTTCTGCGCGCGTATCTTTGGCCCGACCAAGGACTACGAATGCCTGTGCGGCAAGTACAAGCGCATGAAGTACAAGGGCATCATCTGTGAGAAGTGCGGCGTCGAAGTCACGCTGGCTCGTGTTCGCCGCGAGCGCATGGGTCACATCGACCTGGCCGCCCCGGTCGCCCACATCTGGTTCCTGAAGTCGCTGCCGTCGCGCATCTCGCTGATGCTGGACATGGCGCTGAAGGACGTGGAACGCGTCCTGTATTTCGAGAACTACATCGTCACCGAGCCGGGCCTGACCCCGCTGAAGCAGAACCAGCTGCTGACGGAAGACGAGTTCTATCGTTACCAGGAAGAGTTCGGCGACGACGGCTTCACCGCCGAGATCGGCGCCGAGGCCGTCCGCAACCTGTTGATGGGCATCGACCTGCATGCCGAGGCTGAAAAGCACCGCGGCGAACTGGCGGACAGCCCGTCGGAAATGAAGGCCAAGAAGGCGTCCAAGCGCCTGAAGCTGATCGAGGCCTTCCTGGAATCGGGCAACAAGCCCGAGTGGATGATCCTGACCATCGTGCCGGTCATTCCGCCGGAACTGCGTCCTCTGGTGCCGCTGGATGGCGGTCGTTTCGCGACCTCCGACCTGAACGACCTGTATCGCCGCGTCATCAACCGCAACAACCGCCTGAAGCGCCTGATGGAGCTCCGCGCGCCGGACATCATCATCCGCAACGAAAAGCGGATGCTGCAAGAGTCAGTCGATGCGCTGTTCGACAACGGCCGTCGTGGTCGCGTCATCACGGGCGCCAATAAGCGTCCGCTGAAGTCGCTGGCCGACATGCTGAAGGGCAAGCAAGGCCGCTTCCGTCAGAACCTGCTGGGCAAGCGCGTCGACTATTCGGGCCGTTCGGTCATCACCGTGGGACCGGAACTGAAGCTGCACGAGTGCGGCCTGCCCAAGAAGATGGCGCTGGAGCTGTTCAAGCCGTTCATCTATGCGCGTCTTGACGCCAAGGGCCTGTCGGGCACTGTCAAGCAATCCAAGCGCATGGTCGAGCGCGAGCAACCCGCCGTCTGGGACATCCTGGACGAGGTCATCCGCGAACACCCGGTTCTGCTGAACCGCGCGCCGACGCTTCACCGTCTGGGCATCCAGGCGTTCGAGCCCAAGCTGATCGAGGGCAAGGCCATCCGCCTGCACCCGCTGGTCTGTACGGCGTTCAACGCCGACTTCGACGGCGACCAGATGGCCGTTCACGTCCCGCTGAGCCTTGAGGCCCAGCTGGAAGCGCGCGTCCTGATGATGTCGACGAACAACATCCTGTCGCCCGCCAACGGCAAGCCGATCATCGTGCCGTCGCAGGACATCGTCCTGGGCCTGTACTATCTGTCGCTGGTCAAGGATGGCGAGCCGGGTGAAGGCAAGCTATTCGCCAACATCGGCGAGATCGACGCCGCCCTGGACGCCAAGGTCGTCACCCTGCACACGCGCATCAAGGCGCGCTGGACGGAACAGGACGCCGAAGGCAAGGAGATCACGAAGGTGATCGACACCACGCCGGGCCGGATGAAGCTGGCGGCTCTGCTGCCGCGCAATCCGAACGTCGGCTATCGCCTGCTCGAAAAGAACCTGACCAAGAAGGAAATCGGCAATCTGATCGACGTGGTCTATCGCCACTGCGGTCAGAAGGCGACGGTGATCTTCGCCGACCAGATGATGGGCCTGGGCTTCCGCGAAGCCGCCAAGGCCGGCATCTCGTTCGGCAAGGACGACATCGTGATCCCGGCCAAGAAGGTCGAGCTGGTCGCCGAGACCCGCACCCAGGTCGAGGAGTACGAACAACAGTACGCCGACGGTCTGATCACGCGCGGCGAGAAGTACAACAAGGTGGTCGACGCCTGGTCCAAGGCGACGGACCGGATCGCCGACGCCATGATGGCCGAGATCGCGCAACCGCGCGTGCTGATCGAGGGTGAAAACCCCGACATCAACTCGGTGTTCATGATGGCCAACTCCGGCGCCCGTGGTTCGCAGGCGCAGATGAAGCAGCTGGGCGGCATGCGCGGCCTGATGGCCAAGCCTTCCGGCGAGATCATCGAGACGCCGATCACCTCGAACTTCAAGGAAGGCCTGACCGTCCTTGAATACTTTAACTCCACCCACGGCGCCCGTAAGGGTCTGGCCGACACCGCGCTGAAGACCGCCAACTCGGGTTACCTGACCCGTCGTCTGGTGGACGTTGCGCAGGATAGCATCGTCACCGAGATCGACTGTGGCTCGACGCGCGGCATCACGCTGCGGGCGGTCATGGAAGGCGGCGACGTGCTGGTCTCGCTGGGTCAGCGCATCCTGGGTCGCTATGCGGCTGAGGACATCAAGGAGCCGGGCACCGATAACGTCCTGTTCCCCGCCGACACCTATCTGGTGGAAGAGGTGGCCGAGGTTGTCGAGGCCGCCGGCGTCCAGTCGGTCAAGGTTCGTTCGGCCCTGACCTGCGAGGCGGAAGCCGGCATCTGCGCCCACTGCTACGGGCGTGACCTGGCGCGCGGCACCAACGTCAACATCGGTGAAGCGGTCGGCGTCATCGCCGCCCAGTCGATCGGCGAGCCGGGCACCCAGCTGACCATGCGGACCTTCCACATCGGCGGTACGGCGCAGGTTGCGGAAACCTCCTTCATGGAGGCGACCAACGCCGGCGTAGCCAAGATCACCGGCCCGACCGTCGTCGCCGCCCACGGCGACCTGGTCTCCATGAGCCGCAACGTCATCGTGACCGTGGTCGTGGACGGCAAGGACCGCGAGACGCACAAGGCCCCTTACGGCGCCCGCATCCGCGTCAAGGAAGGCAGCGAGGTCAAGAAGAACCAACGTCTGGCGGAGTGGGACCCCTACACCACCCCGATCCTGACGGAAGTCGGCGGCATCATCCGCTTCGAGGATCTGGTCGAAGGCCTGTCGGTCAAGGAAGAAACCGACGAAGCGACGGGCATCGCCCAGCGCGTCGTCAGCGACTGGCGCGCCAGCCCGCGTGGTTCCGACCTGCGTCCGGCCATGGGCGTCACCCTGGGTGACGGCTACGCCAAGCTGGCCTCGGGCTCAGACGCCCGGTACCTGCTGCCCGTGGGCGCGGTTCTGTCCGTGTCGAACGGCGACGAGGTCAAGCCGGGCGAGATCATCGCCCGCGTTCCGACCGAAGGCGCCAAGACCCGCGACATCACCGGCGGTCTGCCGCGCGTCGCCGAACTGTTCGAAGCTCGCCGTCCCAAGGACTGCGCGGTCATCGCCGAGATGGATGGTCGCGTCGAATTCGGTCGCGACTACAAGAACAAGCGCCGCATCAAGATCACGCCGGAAGTCAACGCCGACGGCGTGCAGGCCGAACCGGTCGAGTTCCTGATCCCGAAGGGCAAGTATATCTCTGTCCAGGACGGCGACCTGATCCAGAAGGGCGACTACATCATCGACGGCAACCCGGATCCGCACGACCTGCTGCGCATTCAGGGCGTCGAGGCGCTGGCCGAGTATCTGGTGAACGAAGTGCAGGAGGTCTATCGACTGCAAGGCGTGCCGATCAACGACAAGCACATCGAAGTCATCGTGCGTCAGATGCTGCAGAAGGTCGAAGTCCTGGATTCGGGTGAAACCACCCTGATCCGCGGCGACACCGTCGAAGTCGCCGAAGCCGTTCTGGAAAACCAGAAGGTCGAGAAGCGTGGCGGCCGTCAGGCCACCACCCAGCCCGTCCTGCTGGGCATCACCAAGGCGTCGCTGCAAACCCGCAGCTTCATCTCGGCGGCGTCCTTCCAGGAGACCACCCGCGTCCTCACCGACGCCTCGGTCCACGGCAAGAAGGACATGCTGGAAGGCCTGAAGGAAAACGTCATCGTCGGCCGACTGATCCCGGCAGGCACCGGCGCCTACCTGCGCGCCCTGCAGAAGATCGCCAACGATCGCGATGCAGAGCTGACCCAGGCCCGCGAAGACTCGATCGAGCCGTTGCCGGCCGATCTGCAACTGGAGCTGGAGAGCAGCGAAAGCTGATCTTCCGTTTCGGAAGCGAAGACATGAAGAGGGCGGCGCCGGCGACGGGGCCGCCCTTTTTCTATGGCTGACGGCGGCGTTCGCCTAGGTTGATCGTCGTCTCGGCGCCTTGGCGCATATCCACGCCGGGGACGCTGGGCAGTTGGGCGCCTGCGCAGCCCGTGCCGAAGTTCGATCCCACGCAGTCCGCCGGGCCAACCACGCCCACGCCGCCTGACAAGGGGCGGCGGCGTTGCTCCCATTCCGCCAGACGACGCGCACCCTCGCGGGCGAAGGCGGCGTCGCGCTCGGGATTGCCGGTGCCGGTGATCGGGGCGGCGTTCAGGCCGCGCCGCATGGCGTCCTCGCGACAGTTTGCGCGCTCGGCGGCGTTGAGCTGTTGGGGCGCGGAGCAGCCGATCAGGCCCTGACGTAGGGTGCGGGCCATGGCGTTCGAGCGATCGTTCGGATTGACCGTCCAGGCGTCGGGCGGGGCGGGGACGCCCTGGGGCGAGGGCGCGGCGATCCGGGGGCGAAGGGGCGCGGGGCGAACGTCTTGGGGTGTCTCCGGGCGCGCAGAGGGGGCGGCGACGACCTCTCGAGCGTTCCGAGGCGTCGTCGTGGCGTCGCTGGCGGGAGGCGTCTGGACCGGGATGCGCGGCTGCTCGTCGGGCAGGAGAGGGCGCGGTGTGATCTCGACATAGATCGGCGGCGGCTCCGAGACGACGGCGGGTCTCTTGATGCCGGGGGCCGTGAAGGAGAGGAAGGCGATCAGGGCCGTGTTGATGGCGACCGAGGCCGTCGCCAGCCCCGCCTTGCGCCAGTCGGGCCGTCTGGGGCGAGGCAGGGGCAGGGCGGTCATTCGCGACGCTTTCTGAGGTTTGGCAGGAAGCCGTCCCGCGAGGAGAATAGCTCGACTTGCACATTCACGCCTTCACAACCGGCAACCGGATTGGGGCGTTCGCACGGCGGATCGCCTCGCGTCGGCATGGCGCGTTGCGCCTCCCACGCGGCCAGACGGCGTGCGCCGTGGCGGGCGAAGGTCGCGTCGCGCTCCGCATTCCCCGTCCCGACGATGCCGCGCGCGTTTTCGCGCCCGGCCCAGCGTTCGTCGCAACGGCGTCGCGCCTCTGGCGACAATCGTTGTGGGGCGTCGCAGGACAGGATCGCGCCGTTCGATCCCGGTGTGACCGCACCGACCCGCCACCGGGCGTCGATGGCGTCGTTCTCGGCAGGGCTGATCGAGGGCGCTGAGGCCGGCGCTGTTTCTGAGATCTGCGATCCCGGCGAATCATCCCGCGTCGTGGGTGTCATATCGCTAAGAGGGGTGGCGGACGCCGGTCTATCAGCGACATCAGCCCCTGCTTGCTGCGTGCGCGCCAGCCTTGGCCAGGCCTCGTCCAGATAGACGATCATCGGTTCGCTTCGCAGCGGTCGATTGCGCGGACCAAGGTCGGTCAGGGACAGTAGGGCGATCGCGCCGGCGTTGAGCCCCACGGCGGCCGCCGCCAGCCCGGCCCTGCGCCAGTCCAGCCTTACCTGCCCCGTTCGACTGATCGCAGTCGCGGTCATCGCCCCTGGCCCCTTCGTTCGGATCAAGCTGGACGCGAAGCGTGGCGGGTTTCAGGCAACTTGCGGTTCTAATGGAGAGGGCCAAGCTTTGAGGGACTGGCGGCGGTGGCGAGGTGTTAACGCCGCCTTCTTGACCTTGGGCCCTATCGCGCGTAGAAGCCGCCCACTTTCGAGGCGTGGCCGGTTCGCCGGTTGCTGAGATCGTGACAATCTAACGGACGGGCTGTGCCCGCCGGAACGCCCAAAGCGCGCGTTCCGGCCCTTTGTGTTTTCCGGTTCGCCGGGGCGAACCGGGGGCTGTTTGGGCGTCACGCACTCAGTCTCGATGACACCCGGGCGAGGGGATGGTCCCCCGTTCACAAGAAGGCGAGAGGCGCTTCGGTCGAAAGACACACGCCTCCCATCAGAAGTCGAGATAAGTTTCGAATGCCTACGATCAACCAACTGATCCGCAAGCCGCGCAAGCCCAAGCCCACCCGTAACAAGGTGCCGGCTCTGGAGGGTTCGCCCCAGCGTCGCGGCGTCTGCACCCGCGTCTATACGACGACCCCGAAGAAGCCGAACTCGGCTCTGCGTAAGGTCGCCAAGGTCCGTCTGGCCAAGAACGGCTACGAAGCCGTTTGCTACATCCCCGGTGAAGGCCACAACCTTCAGGAACACTCGGTTGTTCTGATCCGCGGCGGCCGCGTGAAGGACTTGCCCGGCGTTCGCTACCACATCCTGCGCGGCGTGCTCGACACGCAAGGCGTCAAGGACCGCAAGCAGCGTCGTTCGCACTACGGCGCCAAGCGTCCGAAGTAAGCCATTCCTCTCCGGGCCGTCGCGCCCGGAGGCCTTTTCGAGATCTTCCCGGCGTGCGCCGGGCACTGCAAGGAATAACCTATGTCGCGTCGTCACCGCGCCCAGAAGCGTGAAGTTCTGCCGGATCCCAAGTTCGGGGATTTGATCGTCACCAAGTTCATGAACTACGTCATGTACGAAGGTAAGAAGGCCGTCGCCGAAAACATCGTCTACGGCGCCTTCGACATCCTGGCCGACAAGAAGAAAGACCAAGAGCCGGTCGCGACTTTCCACGCCGCCCTGGACAATGTCGCACCGTCGGTCGAAGTCCGTTCGCGTCGCGTCGGCGGCGCCACCTATCAGGTGCCCGTCGAAGTCCGCCCCGAGCGCCGTCGCGCCCTGGCGATCCGCTGGCTGGTTAACGCTGCGCGCAAGCGTGGCGAGAACACCATGACGGAAAAGCTGGCCGCCGAGCTGCTGGACGCCTCGAACAATCGCGGCACGGCAGTCAAGAAGCGCGAAGACACCCACAAGATGGCCGAAGCCAACCGCGCCTTCAGCCACTATCGCTGGTAAGCGTCTTAAAACCGCCAACTGCGGTCACTATCTAAGACTATCCGGCGCGGGCGGTTTGAGCTAAATCGCCCGCGCTCGCTTATCCGCACAGACCGATCTCCCGAGGGCGCTGTCCGCGTCCTGAGAACATTCCCAAAGGGCGCCGGTGGCGTCCGAATTTCTGGCAAGGCACGCTTTCATGGCCCGCACGCACGCGCTCAAGGACTACCGCAACTTCGGCATCATGGCCCACATCGATGCGGGCAAGACGACGACGACCGAGCGGATCCTGTATTACACCGGCAAGAACCATAAGATCGGCGAAGTCCACGACGGCGCCGCGACCATGGACTGGATGGACCAGGAGCAGGAACGCGGCATCACGATCACGTCCGCCGCGACGACCGCTTTCTGGAAAGAAAAGCGCCTCAACATCATCGACACCCCAGGCCACGTGGACTTCACCATTGAAGTCGAACGTTCGCTGCGCGTGCTCGACGGCGCCGTGACGGTGCTGGACGGCAACGCCGGCGTCGAGCCGCAGACGGAAACCGTCTGGCGTCAGGCCGACAAGTACTCGGTGCCGCGCATCGTCTTCGTCAACAAGATGGACAAGATCGGCGCCGACTTCGACGCCTCGGTCCAGTCGATCCGCGACCGCCTGGGCGCCAAGGCCGTGCCGATCCAGTTCCCGATCGGTTCCGAGTCCTCGCTGACCGGCCTGGTCGACATTGTCGAAATGCGTTCGGTCGTCTGGGACAACGACGCCCTGGGCGCCAACTTCACCGTCGGCGAAATCCCGGCTGACCTGGTCGACAAGGCCAACGAAGCCCGCCAGTACCTGATCGATAACGCCGTCGAACTCGACGACGAGGCGATGGAAGCCTACCTCGAAGGCACCGAGCCTTCGGTCGAAGTGCTGAAGAAGTGCATCCGTAAGGCCGTGCTGACCGGCGCCTTCTATCCGATCCTGTGCGGCTCGGCCTTCAAGAACAAGGGCGTGCAGACGCTGCTGGACGCCGTCGTCGACTACCTGCCGTCGCCGCTGGACATCCCGCCGACGCCGGGCATCGACTTCAAGACGGAAGAGCCCGTCGTGCGCAAGGCGTCGGACGACGAGCCCCTGTCGGTCCTGGCGTTCAAGATCATGGACGACCCCTTCGTCGGCTCGCTGACCTTCTGCCGCCTGTATTCGGGCAAGATGGAAACCGGCATGTCGCTGCTGAACTCCAGCCGCGACAAGAAAGAGCGCGTCGGCCGGATGCTGCAGATGCACTCCAACAACCGTGAAGACGTCAAGGAAGCCTACGCCGGCGACATCGTCGCCCTGGCCGGCCTGAAGGACACCCGCACCGGCGACACCCTGTGCGATCCGCTGAAGTCGCCCGTCATCCTGGAGAAGATGGAGTTCCCGGCCCCGGTCATCGAGATCTCGGTCGAGCCCAAGACCAAGGCCGACCAGGAGAAGCTGGGCGTCGCCCTGGCCAAGCTGGCTTCTGAAGATCCGTCCTTCACTGTCTCGACCGACCACGAGTCGGGCCAGACGATCCTGAAGGGCATGGGCGAGCTTCACCTCGACATCAAGATCGACATCCTGAAGCGCACCTACAAGGTCGAGGCCACCATCGGTGCGCCGCAGGTCGCCTATCGTGAATCGCTGGGCCGCAAGGTCGACATCGACTACACCCACAAGAAGCAGACCGGCGGTACGGGCCAGTTCGCCCGCGTCATGCTGACCTTCGAACCCGGCGAGCCGGGTTCGGGCTTCGTGTTCGAGAACTCGATCGTCGGCGGCGCCGTGCCCAAGGAATACATCCCCGGCGTCGAAAAGGGCCTGAACTCCATCAAGGACTCGGGTCTGCTGGCCGGCTTCCCGCTGATCGACTTCAAGGCGACCCTGACGGACGGCAAATACCACGACGTCGACTCCAGCGTGCTGGCGTTCGAAATCGCGGCCCGCGCCGCCTTCCGCGAACTGAAGGAAAAGGGCGCGCCGAAGCTGCTTGAGCCGATCATGGCGGTCGAGGTCGTGACCCCCGAGGAATACCTCGGCTCGGTCATCGGCGACCTGAACGGCCGTCGCGGCATGATCCAGGGTCAGGACATGCGCGGCAACGCCACCGTCGTGAACGCCTTCGTGCCGCTGGCCAACATGTTCGGCTATGTGAACACGCTGCGCGGCATGTCGCAGGGTCGCGCCCAGTTCACGATGCAATACGATCACTACGAGCCGGTGCCGCAACACGTCGCCGACGAAGTGATCAAGAAGTACGCCTAAGCTTTCCCTTTTCGGAAAGCGGACCTATATGCGCCCGGACCGTAAGGACCGGGCGTCCTTAACCCCCAAACTGCAGGACCCCCGGTTCGGGGACCTTAGGAGCTAGAAAATGGCCAAGGAAAAGTTCGAACGGAACAAGCCGCATTGCAACATCGGCACGATTGGTCACGTTGACCATGGCAAGACGACGCTGACGGCTGCGATCACGATGGCGCTGGCCAAGGCGAGCGGCGGCAAGGCGATGAACTACGCCGACATTGATGCTGCGCCCGAAGAAAAGGCCCGCGGCATCACGATCAACACCGCGCACGTGGAATATGAGACGGCCAACCGTCACTATGCCCACGTCGACTGCCCCGGCCACGCCGACTATGTGAAGAACATGATCACCGGCGCCGCTCAGATGGACGGCGCGATCCTGGTGGTGTCGGCCGCCGACGGCCCGATGCCGCAGACGCGCGAGCACATTCTGCTGGCCCGTCAGGTCGGCGTGCCGGCCCTGGTGGTCTTCATGAACAAGGTCGACCTGGTCGACGACGAAGAACTGCTGGAACTGGTCGAGATGGAAGTGCGCGAGCTGCTCTCGTCGTACCAGTTCCCGGGCGACGACATTCCGATCACCAAGGGCTCGGCCAAGGCGGCGACCGACGGCGTGAACCCGGAAATCGGCGAGCAGCGCGTGCTTGAGCTGATGCAGACTGTGGATGACTACATCCCGCAGCCGGCGCGTCCGCTCGACCTGCCGTTCCTGATGCCGGTCGAAGACGTGTTCTCGATCTCGGGCCGCGGCACCGTGGTCACGGGCCGCGTCGAAAAGGGTATCGTCAAGGTCGGTGAAGAAGTCGAAATCGTCGGCATCCGTCCGGTCCAGAAGACGACCTGCACGGGCGTCGAAATGTTCCGCAAGCTGCTGGACCAGGGTCAAGCCGGTGACAACGTCGGCGTCCTGCTGCGCGGCACCAAGCGTGAAGACGTCGAGCGCGGCCAAGTGCTGTGCAAGCCGGGCTCCATCACCCCGCACACCAAGTTCCTGGCCGAAGCCTACATCCTGACCAAGGAAGAAGGCGGTCGTCACACCCCGTTCTTCACGAACTACCGCCCGCAGTTCTACTTCCGCACCACGGACGTGACGGGCATCGTTCACCTGAAGGAAGGCGTCGAGATGATCATGCCCGGCGACAACGCCGAGCTGAACGTCGAACTGATCACCCCGATCGCCATGGACCAGGGCCTGCGCTTCGCCATCCGTGAAGGCGGCCGTACCGTCGGCGCCGGCGTCGTGGCAAAGATCGTCGAGTAGTCGATACATCCTTTTGGCCTAACGCGCTCACGCGCTGCTTGAGGCCGAGAGACACAGTAAGCGTAACAGAGCGGCCCCCGGAGAAATCCGGGGGCCGTTTTGCTATGAGGTGCTGCGGATGTCGGCAACGCGGCCTTGCTTCAGGCGTTAGGATCGTCTGCCGAAAAGCCAAGGTTCCCGATGCGTCTGATCTCGTTGCTTGCCTGCCTTATCGCCCTGTCGGCCTGCGCGACCCACCCCGGTAAGGTCGATCATGTCCGGTTCGCCGGCGATGCGAAGACGGTGTTGGCGACGACCGAGGATGGCGTACTGCGGGGAGTGGACGGGGCGGGGACGCGGGCGTTTCTGGGCGTGCCGTTCGCTGCGCCGCCGGTCGGTGATTTGCGTTGGCGCGCGCCGCAGCCGGTGGAGGCGTGGAGCGGTGTTCGGGATGCGACGCGGATCGCGAAGGACTGCACCCAGGCTATCGGGCGGCGCTCGATCCTGGGTGGCGGTGGCGGGATCGTGGTGGGGTCCGAGGACTGTCTTTACCTGAACATCTATGCGCCGGGCGAGGAGCGGGCCGAGGCCCGACCCGTGATGGTCTACATTCCTGGCGGCGCCTTCACCGTGGGGTCGGGGGCGAACTATGATCCGTCGAAGCTGGCGCGCGATCAGGGGCGGGTGATCGTGACGATGAACTATCGGCTGGGGGCGCTGGGCTGGTTGGCGCATCCGCAGTTTCAAGGCACGGGCGAGGGGTTCGGCGGTAACTTCGGCCTGATGGATCAGCAGGCGGCGTTGCAGTGGATCCATCGCAACATCGCGGCCTTCGGCGGCGATCCGGGCAATGTGACCCTCTTCGCCGAGAGCGCGGGGGCGTGGACGGCCTGTTATCTGATGGCGTCGCCGCAGTCCGAGGGGCTGTATCAGCGGGTCATCATGCAGAGCGGCGGGTGTCTGGAGCCGTCGTCGCTGGTCAGCGCGCAGGATGCGGCCCAGTCGGGGCCTATGTTCGCCGAGCGGCTGGGCTGCACCGGCGAGGATCAGATCGGGTGCCTGAAGGCCCTGCCGGCGTGGCGGTTGTCGCGGGCGGCCTCGCTGAGGGCGGGCATCAATGGGCCGGGGTCGTGGGGGCCAGTGCATACGGATGCGACCGTGCCGGAAAACCCGGCGGCAGCAATCCGCGAAGGGCGGTTCACGCGCGTGCCCGTGATCGTGGGCACGAACCTGGACGAGGGGCGGCTGTTCGCCAATGAGGTGCAGGACATGGACCGCTATCAGAAGGAGACCATCTGGATGTATGGCGACCAGGGCGAGCGGGTGCTGGCGCGCTATCCGGTCGGCGAGGACGGGCCGGCCTACGCCATCGCGACCAACTTCACGGACCAGAGGTTCGCCTGTCCATCACAGGCGCTGAGGCGGGTGTTGGCGCAGCATGTGCCGGTGTGGGGCTATGAGTTCGCGGATCGCGGGGCGCCGTTCGTACTGCCGGACTGGATCGTCGGTCTGGACCTAGGGGCCTATCACGCCAGCGAACTGGCCTATGTGTTCGGGACCAGTTGGGTCTTTGCGGACGTGAAGAAATTCACGCCGGGGCAGAAGGCGCTGTCGGAGCGGATGCAGCGGCTGTGGGCGACGTTCGGAACGGCGGACTTCGCCGCAGAGTGGCCCCGCGTCGAGGGCGCGGGGCCGGTTCGGGTGTTCAAGCCGGAAGGCGATGCGATGGACGACGACTTTTTCGCGCGCCACCACTGCGACTTCTGGGACGGGACGCCGTTCGGCGCCGTTCACTGACCCTCAGATAAAGCGGACCGTGACGCCGGGCTTGACCTTGTCGGCCAGCATCCAGGCGTCCCAGTTGGTCAGGCGGACGCAGCCATGCGAGGCGGTCTTGCCGACCAGGTGCGGGTCGGGCGTGCCGTGGATGCCGTAGCTGGGCTTGTTCAGATCGATCCAGACCACGCCGACCGGATTGTTCGGGCCGGGTTTGACGATGACCTTTTCCTTGCTGTCGCCATAGCTGAGCTTTGACGGGTCATAGGTGTAGTCGGGGTTTCGGGCGACGCCGTTGACCTTGACCGTGCCGGTCGGGGTCGGGTTGTCGCCGCTGCCGATGGTGGCGGGGAAATAGGCAATCAGCTTGCCGTCGGCGTCGAAGGCGTTCACCGAGCCTTCGCTCTTGTCGATGTCGATGTGATCGACGTCGGCGGGCAGAGGCGTGGTGTTGACGGCCGGCACCAGCAGCGCCTGACCGACACGGTTGAAGTCGGCGCCGGGGTTCATGGCGCGCAACAGCGCCTCGGTGACATGGAAGCGTTCGGCCAGGGCCTCGACGACGTTGGCGTAGCCCATGTGCGCGGCCTGGCCCTGGGCCTGCAGCTCCGTGGGAACGACGCCCAGATAGGGACCGGCGATGTCCTGCTGGGTGATGGCGTAGGTGGTGGTGATCGCACCCGGACCGGCGGCGGCGCGCAATCTGCCCATCACGTCGGCGTCGAGTTCGCCGGTCACGGTCATGGCGTTCGCCTCCTGGAAGGCGGAAATGGCCTGACGCATGTTGGAGCCCGCCAAGCCGTCGATGGCGCCGGGCGAGAAGCGGGCACGTTCGAGCAGAACCTGGGCGCGGACCAGGGCAGGTTGAGCCTGGGCCTGAGCGGCGTCGGGCTGAGGCGACTGCCCGGCCTGGGCCGCCGGCTGGGCTGGCGGCGTATAGGCGGTGTTCTCGATGGCGTCGCGCGAGAGGGGGCCGGTCGCGCCCACCTCAACCGCCGGGGTCTTGGCGGCCTCTTCCTCCCTGGGCGAGCAGGCGGACAGGGACAAGACGGCGAGGGCGGCGACGTAGGCGGATCGGTTCATTTCGGACTTTCGAGGCAGGCGGGACAGGTGGGCGATATCAGTTCTGTTCGCCTGTGGCGGGATCGGTTTCTGTCTCGCCGGAGTTGGACGAGCCTTCCGAGCCCTTGGGTTCGGTGGCGGGGCGCGGAGGTTCGCCGTCTGCGTCCGGGCGCAGGTTTTCGTTTTCGACGCTTTTGCTGTCGGGGCGTTGGTCGGTCATGGTCGTCTCCCTTTGGATCAAGGCAACGCGCAGGGGGCAAGGCGGCTCCGTCAATGCGCGTTCACCATGCCGGTGAACCCTGATGAAACGCGCGTGGTGCAGGGTGCGGTCTGGAATGGACCTTGCTGCACGGGGTTCGATGAGGATGCGTATGGCCGGAATGCTGCAGGTCGAGATCATGGACGCGGGGGCGCTGGACGCCGCCGCCGTCGCCCTGTGGCGTGCGTGGACGGACGGCAATCCGGAGCTGGCCAGCCCCTATTTCCGCTGGGAATATGCCGAGATCGCCTCGCGGGTCTGTCCCGGCGCGGCGATCGCTGTGTTCCGGCGCGACGGCGAGATCGTCGGCTTCTTCCCGCATCAGCGGCGCGGCGGAGCGGTGCAGCCGCTGGGCGCGCCGATGAACGACTATCACGGCGTCATCGCGCCCGTGGGCGAGACGATCACGCTGGAAGAGGTGGCGCGGCTGTTGAAGGCCAAACGTCTGAACGTGCCCGGCTGGATCGGGGCCGGCGAGACGGGGCAGGCGCGTGAGACGGTGCAGGTCATGATGCCCGAGCCGGGATATGACGCCTGGTACGCCGAGCGGCGCTCGACCTTCGGCAAATATTTCAAGGACAAGGAACGGGCGCGGCGCAGCCTGGAGGCCGAGTTGGGGCCGATCCGGGTGGAGCGGGGCTTGCGCGATCCGGCGCTGCTGGATCATCTGATCGCGCTGAAGGCGGCGCAGTATCGGCGGTCGGGCCTGCACGACATCTTCGCCTGCGGCTGGACGCGGGATCTGTTGCACGCGCTGATGAGCGAGCCGCGCGCGGACTTCGGCGCCTCGATGGCGGCGATGCATGCGGGCGACAAGCTGGTGGCGGTGGAGTTCTCGCTGCACGCCGGGCGGCACTACCATTTCTGGTTCCCGGTCTATGAGCCGGCGCTGGCGCGCTGTTCGCCGGGCATCCTGCTGAGCATGGACACGATGCGGCTGGCGGCGGTCGAAGGGTTCCGGGTGTTCGACTTCGGATTCGAGGGCGAGACCTACAAGAAGTATTTCGTCAACGCCCGCCAGACGGTGCGCGAGGCCGTGGTGATGCGGCCCGGCGTGACCCAGGTGCTGGGCGACGTGACGGTGGCGGCGCTAAACCGCGCGGGCGGACGGGGCGAGGCGGTGCGTGCGTCGCTGCGCCGACGCTGGGCCACCATCGAAGCCTGCGAAGCGACGCCCGTCGGTCGGCTGAGGGGGGCTGCGGTCGCGGCGCGATCCGCCGTCCAGAAGGCCGCCGCCAAGAAGAAGACGCCGGCGCGCGTCGCCCACGTCTGAAGGAGATGGTTGCCATGACCGAACGCCGCACCCGCTATCCTGGGCCGATCGCCGAGGCGAAGACGCATGCCCATACGTTGATCGATCAGGGCTTCGCCGAGGACGCGGCGCTGGCGGCCGTGCTGGATCGCTATCCGGCCGAGCTGTTCGACATCAACCTGTATGACTATGACGACGAGGGGCAGGTCAGCTTACGCACCGGCGCGCGCGGGCGGCTGTCGGGCGAGGAGCTGCTGGAGGCGATCAAACAGGGTCGGCTTTGGGTCAATCTGCGCGGGGTCGAGACCGGCTGGCCCGAGCTGTGGGCGGCGGCCATGAAGGATTTCGCCGCGATCCAGGCGACCTATCCGGGGATGCGGGCGGTGCGGAATGCCGGGCAGTTGATCCTGTCGTCGCCCAAGGCGCGGGTGCCCTATCATTTCGACGCGGCGGGGGTGGTGCTGTTCCACCTGCGCGGGCGCAAGCGGCTGTTCGTCTATCCGGGCGACGAGGGGCATCTGCCCGAGCGCAATATGGAACAGGTGGTGGCGCGTCAGACGACCGAGGAACTGCCCTATACGCTGGCGTTCGAGAACGATGCCCAGGTCATGGATCTGGAGCCGGGGCGGGCGCTGACCTGGCCGCTGTATGCGCCGCACCGGGTCGAGAATCTGGACCGGTTCTGCGTCAGCCTGTCGATGGATTTCCAGACCTGGCCGTCGCGGTTCAGGAATGGGGCGCTGTTCACCAATGCGGTTATACGGAGCAGGGGCGGCCGGCCGCGCTTCACCGACGGCATGACGACGCCGGAGCTGGCCGCGCGCTGGGCCGCGTCGCTGGCGCTGAAGAAGTCGGGGGCGATGAAGAGCAAGATCGAGAACTTCGAACGCGACTTCGAACCCGAGGTCGGGGCGGCGGATGGGGCGGGCGTCATTGGGCGCCCATCCTGAACACGGCGCGTTAATTCGAGTTCATGACCCCGAGTTAAAATGACTTCGGCGCGGGCGGCGCGCACCTTCTCCTAACATTCGGGAAAGGGAAGCCGCACATGAAGACCGCACTGATCGCCGCCGCCGCTGTCGCCACACTGACGGGACTGGCCGCCGCGCCCGCCTCGGCCGCCGAGGTCGAAATCCGCAACGCCGTGGCGCGCGTTGTCGTCATCGTCGAGGACCGCAACGACATCGGCGTCGAGGTCACGCAGGGCCAGACGCGCCTGCCGGCCATCCAGGTCCGTCGCGAAGGCGGCGACGTGAAGATCGACGGCGGCCTTCGTCGCAACGGCATGTGGGGCGGTAACGACGGCATCCGCAGCTGCAACTCGGGACGTTCGGATGCCGCCCAGCCAGGGCAGGGGGCGACGGTCGAGGTGCGCGACCTGGGGCGGATCCGTCTGGAAGACGCGCCGCTGATCGTGGTGCGCACCCCTCGCACCGTCGATGTCAGCGCCAGCGGCGCCGTGTTCGGTTCGGTCGGACGTGGCGCGCGGTCGGTCGAGTTGGACAACGGCGGTTGCGGCAACTGGAACGTCGCCAATGTGGACGGCGATCTGGAACTGGGCCTTGGCGGGTCGGGGGCGATCCGCGCGGGCACGTCGCGTTCGCTGGATGCCAGTGTCGGCGGCTCCGGCTCCGTCGCGGCAGGACCGACCGGCAATCTGAAGGCAGCCGTCGGCGGCTCGGGCAATGTGGACGTGGCCAGCGCCAACGGCCGGGGCGAGCTGTCGATCGGCGGCTCGGGCGGGGTGAACGTGCGTCAGGGCCGGATGGACAAGCTGTCGGTCGCCATCGGCGGCTCGGGCGATGTCCGCTTTGGCGGTGCGACGCGTGATCTGGATGTCGCCATCGCCGGGTCGGGCAGCGTCCGCGTCGCCTCGGCCACCGGATCGGTGTCTCGCTCTGTCGTCGGATCGGGAACCCTGCATATCGGGCGCTAAGACCCGTTTCTCCGCCGCGAGAGGAAGGGCCCCCGCGAGAGGAAGGGCCCCCGGTCGTGGAACCCCGGGGGTCTTTTTCGTGCGGGGCGTCAGCCAAGAAAAAGCCCCGGCGGATCGCTCCGCCGGGGCTCTTCGTCTTGGATCAGGCGTCGAGGATCAACGCAGGCCGAACAGCTTGGTGATGCTGCCCAGGTTGCGGCCCAGGGTGGCGCCGGCGCGGTCGCGCGATTGCAGATCGCCACCGAAGTTGTAGCGAACGCCGACTTCGAAGGAGTCGATCGTCAGATCGGCATCTTCCAGCTCAGCGCGGTCATAGCCGGCGAAGACGCTGTAAGGCGTTGCAGCGAAGGCGTATTCGGCGCCGACGCCGGCCGACCAGCCGTCGGTGCTGACGCCAGCGAAGTCCACGTCCGAATAGGAGGCGCGAGCGGCCAGACGCAGGGCGGGCGTCGCGTAGAAGGCGGCTTCACCACCAACGGTCCACAGGTCTGCGTCATCGACGGCGCCGTACGACACGACGCCGGTCAGCGTGGCTTGCTGGAAGTACTTCTGGCCTTCGGCGCCGAAGGTCATCAGCGTGTCGCCACCGGCGATTTCTTCAGCGCCGACGAAACCGCCGAAACGCATGTCTTCGATGGCCTTGGTCAGGTGGACGGCGCCCGACAGGGTGGTCTCGTCGCCGAAGTCGTAGTCCGAATAGGTTCCGGCGGCGTTGAAGGTCGCGGTCCAGTCGCCGAAGGCGGGGGTGGCGACGACGCCGGCGACGGTGGCGCCGTCCAGGTCGGCGTCAGCGCCGGGAACTTCGATCTTGGAATGGTTGTAGGCGACGCCGACCGAGCCGACGGCGTCTTGAGCGAAGGCCGGAGCGGCGAACAGAGTGGCGGCGGCGGCCGAGGCGAGGAGGATCGTCTTCATTTTCTTTTGTCCTTAGCAGTCTGTGCCCGGATGGGGGTCCAGGGAGGGCGGCTGCTATCAGGATGTGTCGAAGCTGAGCAATAAACCGCCGTTACATAAATGTCTTGAAACTGTCGTGTGGCGGATCGGTCACGCCTTGTGGTTGGAATGTGTCAGTTCGGCGTGCTTCATGGGGCAAGCGGTTAACAGCGCCAATCGCATAAACATATAAGCATATCCTTATGTCTATTGACGTGAGCCGTGCCTTGCTGTCATCTGACTGCGTCGTGGTCTGCACGCGATCTTCGGAGCGCGTGGAGCTAAGAGGGAAGCCGGTGTGAAACCGGCGCTGCCCCCGCAACTGTAAGCGGCGAGTCGAGGGTCCATCTCGTGTCACTGGCGTTCGCGCCGGGAAGGCCGGGCCCGAGGCGTCGACCCGTGAGCCAGGAGACCTGCCCCGACAGATAACGTCCTCCGGCGGGGTGCCCGGTCAGGCCGCATGAACGCCGCGACGGAACGACCGCGCGCGAGCGGTCGCGCGTTCCTGTCCGCTGTCTCGCCACAGCATCAACGGCAGAGAGCATGGTCAGCAGCGATTTCACTTTCAGGATCAAGCGCACCGCGCTCGACGAGGACTATCGTCCCGCCGAGAACACGCGGATCACCACCAACTTCGCCAACTTGGCGCGAGGGGAGAGCCGCCAGGAGAACCTGCGCAGCACCCTTCGGATGATGGACAACCGGTTCAACTCGCTGGCCTGGCGGGACAATCCCCGGGGCGACCGCTATGCGCTAGAGCTCCAGATCGTCTCCGTAGAGATGAGCTTCTCTGGGACCGAAAACACCGACGCTTTCCCCCTGATCGAGATCCTGCAGACGACGATCGTCGATCAACAAACAGGCGCACGCATCGACGGCATCGTGGGGAACAACTTCTCCTCCTACGTCCGCGACTACGACTTCAGCGTGGTCCTGCCTGAGCACATGAAGGCCCACCCGAATGCGGGTGCGCCGGACGACTTCGGCGACCTGCACGGCAAGCTGTTCAGGCACTTCCTGGGGTCGCGCGCCTATCAGGACAACTTCGCCAAGCCGCCGGTCATCTGCCTGAGCGTGTCGAGCAACAAGACCTACCATCGCACGGGCGCCGAGCACCCCGTGCTCGGTCTTGAATACGCGAACGAAGAGTTCTCTCCGACCGATCGGTATTTCGCGAAGATGGGAATGAAGGTCCGCTACTTCATGCCCAAGGGCAGCGTCGCGCCGTTCGCCTTCTACCACATCGGCGACCTGACCGGCGACTACACCGATCTGGAGTTGGTCAGCACCATCGCGACGATGGAGACCTTCCAGAAGATATATCGCCCCGAAATCTACAACGCCAACTCCCCGGCGACAGAGCAGTATCAGCCGAGCCTGAAGGCCCAGGACTATTCGCTGACCCGCATCGTCTACGACCGCGAGGAGCGCAGCCGCTTGGCCGTCGAGCAGGGCCGTTTCGTCGAGGAGCGCTTCATCAAGCCCTACCGCGCCGTGCTCGACCAATGGTCCGCCAACTTCGCCGCCGCCTGATCAGTCCAGCACTTCAAAGTCATTGCTCATGAAAACCATGCTCCCCACCTCGACCGCCGGCAGTCTGCCCAAACCCGTCTGGCTGGCCCAGCCCGAGACCCTATGGTCGCCCTGGAAGCTGGAAGGCGACGAACTGGTCGAGGCCAAGCAGGACGCCCTGCGCCTGTCTCTAGACGACCAGCGCCGTGCCGGCATCGACATCGTCAGCGATGGCGAACAGACCCGCCAGCATTTCGTCACCACCTTCATCGAGCATCTCGACGGCGTGGACTTCGAGAACCGCAAGACCATGCGAATCCGCAACCGCTACGACGCCAGCGTGCCGGTGGTCGTGGGAGCCGTCAGCCGTCCGAAGTCTGTGTTCGTGGAGGACGCGAAGTTCCTGCGGGCCCAAACTGACCAGCCGATCAAATGGGCTCTTCCTGGGCCGATGACGATGATCGATACCCTCTACGACGACCACTACGGCAGACGCGAGAAGCTGGCATGGGAGTTCGCCAAAATTCTCAACGAGGAAGCCCGCGAATTGGAAGCCGCCGGCGTCGACATCGTTCAGTTCGACGAACCCGCCTTCAACGTCTTCTTCGACGAGGTGAACGATTGGGGCGTCGCCACACTCGAAAAGGCGGCCGAGGGGCTGAAATGCGAGACGGCCGTCCACATCTGCTACGGCTACGGCATCAAGGCCAACACCGACTGGAAGAAGACCCTGGGCTCGGAGTGGCGCCAGTATGAGGAGGCTTTTCCCAAGCTGCAAACCTCCAGCATCGACATCATTTCGCTGGAGGCTCGGAACTCGCGCGTGCCGATGGACCTGATCGAATTGATCCGGGGCAAGAAGGTTATGGTCGGAGCCATAGACGTAGCGACCGACGTGATCGAGACTCCCGAGGAAGTCGCCGACACCCTGAGGAAGGCGCTCCAGTTCGTGGACGCCGACAAGCTGTATCCCGCCACCAACTGCGGCATGGCGCCCCTGTCGCGCCGGGTCGCCAACGGCAAGCTGAAGGCCTTGGGCGCCGGCGCCGAGATCATCCGAAAAGAACTGTCGGCCTGAACTCAATGAACACTATTCTGAATCGACTCCGCACCGGCGCGATATGCGTACCGAGGAATACCCAAAAGACTAAGAACGCTGGCTCGCTGACCAACACGCCTATGGAAATCGCCCATCAATGACTGTCCGCCTGATCGACATGGTGTTCCCTGGGGACGCCAATCACCACGGCACTTTGTTCGGGGGCGTCGGTCTGGCGCATCTGGACAAGGTCGCCTTCCTGGCCGCTGCGCGTCATGCGCGGCGGCCGACCGTGACGGCCGGGTGCGAGCGGATCGACTTCGCCGCACCGGCCCGGATCGGGGAGATGGTCGAGGCGACGGGCAAGGTCGTGCGCGTTGGCCGCACGTCCATGGGCGTCGAGGTCGAGCTATGGGCCGAGGCGCCGGTCAGCGGCGAACGGCGGCTATGCACGCGAGGCGTCTTTAATATGGTCGCGCCGCGAGAGGCGGGGCAGGGCGACCTAGCGCCTCCGCAGGAAGACACGCCCGTGGACGACGACTGGCTGAGGGCGGTGGAGATGGTCTTTCCGACCTGGACCAATCACTACGGCACCCTCTACGGCGGCGACGCGCTCAAGCTGATGGGCAAGGCGGCTTTCATCTGCGCCACGCGCAAGGCCAGGGCCGTCATGGTCATGGCGGCGTCGAACCGCGTCGACTTCTCCTCTCCCATAAGAGAAGGGGACATGATCGAACTGGCGTCGCGCGCGACAAAGATCGGTCGGACCTCGGTGACCATAGAGGTCGAACTGTGGGCCGAGGGGCTGCTGACAGGCGAACGGCGGCGGTCTGCAGCGGCCGAGTTCGTCATGGTGGCGGTGGACGAAGCCGGGCGGCCCAGGCCGATTTCCAGGTTGGTGTCGCCGCTGGAGATCGCCTGACGAAATCCTGTGTCAGCACGGGTTTGCGCGCTTGACGAAATCAGAATCGGTAGGCATAAGCCACCACTCTTGTTGGACCGGCTGTGCAGTTCGCTGCAAACGCGGTCCGCAGGAACGACCTAAGTCACTGTTCTTTGCAGCTTCTTGGGACTTCAGCGGCCTTCGCGGGTAACTGCGTGGGCCGATCGTTTTTGCGGATTTGCGTTCCCTGAGGGCTTTTTGCCCGAAGGCCTTCGGTCTTTGAAATAGTTCACAGGGACGCGGTCCTCCGACCGCATTGGAAGTAAGCACCGATATGGATCAAAGCATCCGCATCAGGCTCAAGGCCTTTGATCACCGCGTCCTCGATTTCTCGACGCGCGAGATCGTCAATACAGCCAAGCGCACCGGCGCGACCGTTCGCGGTCCGATTCCGTTGCCGACCCTGATCGAAAAGTTCACCGTGAACCGCTCGCCGCACGTCGATAAGAAGTCGCGTGAGCAGTTTGAAATCCGCACGCACAAACGCGTGCTCGACATCATCGACCCCACCCCGCAGACCGTGGACGCGCTCATGAAGCTCGACCTGTCCGCCGGTGTGGACGTCGAGATCAAGATTTAAAGTAGAAAGAGGCGGGATCCGATGCGCACGGGCGTGATCGCCAAGAAGCTGGGCATGACCCGCGTGTTCGCCGATGACGGCGCGCACGTACCGGTCACTGTGCTCCAGCTCGACGGCTGCCAAGTCGTCGGCCAACGTACCCAGGAGCGTGACGGTTACGTCGCCCTCCAGCTGGGTGCTGGCACGAAGAAGGCCAAGAACACCAACAAGGCTCAACGCGAGACCTTCGCCAAGGCGGAAGTCGAACCGAAAGCCTATGTGACCGAGTTCCGCGTCGATGCGGGCGGTCTGCTGGACGTGGGCGCCGAACTGTCGGCTGAACACTTCCTGGTAGGCCAGAAGGTCGACATCCAGGGCGAGACTATCGGTAAGGGTTTCGCCGGCGCCATGAAGCGCTGGAACTTCGGCGGCCTTCGCGCCACCCACGGCGTTTCGGTCTCGCACCGTTCGCACGGTTCGACGGGTAACCGTCAGGACCCGGGTCGCACGTTCCCCGGCAAGAAGATGGCCGGCCATTACGGCACGGAAACCGTCACCACCCAGAACCTGACCGTCGTCCGCGTGGACGCCGAGCGTGGCCTGATCCTGATCAAGGGCGCTGTCCCCGGTCACGACGGCAGCTACGTCAAGGTTCGCGACGCCATCAAGAAGGCTCGCCCGGCCGACGCTCCGTTCCCCGGTGCGCTGAAGTCGAGCAAGTCTGCTGCTCAACCCGCCTCGACCCCGGCTGAAGAAGCCCCCGTCGAAGCGACCGAAGGCGGTGAAGCGTAATGAAACTCTCTGTCATCCAACTCGACGGCAAGGCTGCTGGCGACGTGGAACTGTCGGACGCCGTCTTCGGCATCTCCGACATCCGCGGCGACATCCTGGCCCGCACCGTCAACTGGCAACTGGCCAAGCGCCGCGCCGGTACGCACAAGGTCCAAACCCGCAACGAGAACTCTCGTACGGGCAAGAAGATGTACAAGCAAAAGGGCACCGGCGGCGCTCGTCACGGTTCGCGCCGTGCACCGCAGTTCGTTGGTGGTTCGCGCGCCTTTGGTCCGATCGTTCGCGATCACGGCTTCTCGCTGCCGAAGAAGATTCGCGCGCTGGCCCTGCGTCACGCCCTGTCTTCCAAGGTCAAGTCGGGCGACCTGATCATCGTCGACACCGTCTCCGTCAAGGAAGCCAAGACCGCTTCGCTGCGCGAGACGCTCGGCAAGCTGGGCTGGACCAAGGCTCTCATCATCGCGGGTCCCGAAGTCGACACGAACTTCGGCCTGGCCGCACGCAACATCCCGCACATCGACGTGCTGCCGAACGCCGGCCTGAACGTCTATGACATCCTGCGGGCTGACAAGCTGGTGCTGACCAAGGCCGCCATCGAAGCGATCGAAGCTCGCTTCAGCGATAAGGAAGCCGCGTAATGGCCGCTCAACCTACCGCCAAACACTACGACACGATCCTCTCGCCGATCATCACCGAGAAAGCGACGATCCTGTCCGAGCAGAACAAGGTCGTCTTCCGCGTCGCCGACACGTCGACCAAGGACGAGATCGCTGCGGCGGTCGAAAGCCTGTTCAAAGTCAACGTCCTGAAGGTCAACACCCTGGTTCAAAAGGGCAAGACCAAGCGCTTCCGGGGTATCCTGGGTCGCCGGGTCGACATCAAAAAAGCGATCGTGACGCTGGCCGACGGCCAGTCGATCGACGTCACCACGGGGCTCTGATCAGATGGCCTTGAAACATTACAATCCGACCTCGCCGGGCCGTCGCGCCCTCGTGCTGGTCGACCGTTCGGAGCTCCACAAGGGCCGTCCGGAAAAGTCGCTGACCGAAGGCCTGACCAAGTCGGGCGGACGCGGGCAGGGCGGTCGCATCGCGGTCCGCTTCCGTGGCGGCGGCGCCAAGACCCTCTACCGCCGGATCGACTTCAAGCGTCGTAAGTGGGACATGGTCGGCACGGTCGAGCGTCTGGAATACGATCCGAACCGCACGGCCTTCATCGCCCTCGTGACCTACGAAGACGGCGAGAAGACCTACATCATCGCGCCGCAACGCCTTAAGGCCGGCGACACGGTGATCGCGGGCGAAAAGACCGACGTGAAGCCGGGCAACGCCATGCCGCTCCGTTCGATGCCGGTGGGTACGATCATCCACAACATCGAAATGAAGCCGGGCAAGGGCGCTCAGCTGGCTCGCTCGGCCGGCGCCTACGCCCAGCTGGTGGGTCGCGATCAGGGCTACGCCCAGATCCGTCTCGGCTCGGGCGAACTGCGCATGGTCCTGGACGGCTGCATCGCCACGGTGGGCGCGGTTTCGAACCCCGACCACATGAACCAGAACCTGGGCAAGGCCGGTCGCAAGCGTCACATGGGCTTCCGCCCGCACGTTCGCGGCGTCGCCATGAACCCGATCGACCACCCGCACGGTGGTGGTGAAGGCCGGACCTCTGGTGGTCGTACCCCGGTTACGCCGTGGGGCAAGGACACCAAGGGCACCCGTACCCGTAAGAACAAGGCTACGGACAAGTACATCATCCGTACCCGCCACGTTAAGAAGGCTCGCTAAGAATGGCCCGCTCCTCCTGGAAAGGCCCGTTTGTCGACGGGTATCTGCTCAAGAAGGCCGACGCCGTTCAAACGTCGGGCCGCAAGGACGTGATCAAGACCTGGTCGCGCCGCTCCACCATCCTGCCGCAGTTCGTCGGTCTGACGTTCGGCGTCCATAACGGTCAGAAGCATGTGCCCGTGTCGGTCTCGGAAGAGATGGTCGGCATGAAGCTCGGCGAGTTCGCCCCGACCCGGAGTTTCCCGGGTCACGCGGCGGACAAGAAGGCCAAAAGGAAGTAACTGATGGCCCAGACAAAAAATGAGCGTCGGGTCGCCCCGACAGAGGCCCGCGCAAAGCTGGTCAACGTACGCATCAGCCCGCAAAAGCTGGGCCTGGTCGCCGCATCGATCCGCGGCATGCCGGTCCAGAAGGCGCTGAACGAGCTGGAATTCAGCCGTAAGCGTATCGCGACCGACGTCCGCAAGGTCCTGTATTCGGCGATCTCGAACGCCGAGAACAACCACAACCTCGACATCGACAACCTGATCGTCGCCGAGGCCTATGTGGGCAAGAACCTGGTGATGAAGCGTTTCGCGAGCCGTGCTCGTGGTCGTTCGTCGCGCATCCTGAAACCGTTCAGCGAGATCACCATCGTGGTCCGTGAAGCCGGCGAGGCCGCCTGATGGGTCAGAAAATCAATCCGATCGGTCTGCGCCTCGGCGTGAACCGTACGTGGGACAGCCGTTGGTTCGCCGCCGGCGCCGACTACTCCCGCCTGCTGCACCAGGACCTGAAGCTGCGCGAGTGGCTGCGGGAACGTCTGGGCGCCGCCGGTGTGTCGCGCATCATCATCGAGCGCCCTCACAAGAAGTGCCGCATCACCATCTACGCCGCCCGTCCGGGTGTCGTGATCGGTAAGAAGGGCGCTGACATCGAGAAGCTCCGCAAGGACATCTCGGCGCGCACCGAAGGTGAAGTTCACCTGAACATCATCGAAGTCCGCAAGCCGGAAACCGATGCGCAGCTGATCGCTGAAAACATCGCGCAACAACTGGAACGCCGCGTGGCCTTCCGTCGCGCCATGAAGCGTTCGATGCAGTCGGCGATGCGTCTCGGCGCCAAGGGCATTCGTATGAATGTCGCTGGTCGTCTGGGCGGTGCGGAAATCGCACGTATGGAATGGTATCGCGAAGGTCGCGTGCCGCTTCACACGCTGCGCGCCGACATCGACTATGGCTTCTATGAAGCCAAGACGACCTACGGCATCATCGGCGTGAAGGTCTGGGTCTTTAAGGGTGAAGTGCTGGAGCACGATCCCATGGCGCAGGACAAGCGTTGGGCCCAGGAAGCTTCGGGTCCGTCCTCGAACGAAGGCCGCGAACGCGGCGGCCCCCGTGGCGACCGCGGTCCGCGTCGCGACCGGGGGCGTGAGAACTAAGTCATGTTGCAACCGAAGAAGACCAAGTACCGCAAGGCCTTCAAGGGCCGCATCCATGGCTCGGCCAAGGGTGGCTTCTCGCTGAACTTCGGGTCGTATGGCCTGAAGACGCTGGAGCCGGAACGCATCACTGCGCGTCAGATCGAAGCGGCTCGCCGCGCGATCACTCGCCAGATGAAGCGTCAGGGCCGCGTCTGGATCCGCGTCTTCCCCGACCTGCCCGTCACGGGCAAGCCGGCCGAAGTCCGGATGGGTAAGGGCAAGGGCGCCGTGGACCATTGGGCCGCACGCTGCCACCCGGGCCGTATCCTGTTTGAAATCGACGGCGTTCCGGACGATGTCGCCCGCGAAGCGCTCCGTCTCGGCGCAGCCAAGCTGCCGGTCCGCACCAAGGTGGTGACCCGCATCGACGCCGGCGTCGCTCATGTCGAGGTAGCCGCCTGATGACCAAGATCGCCGACTTGCGGTCGCAAACGACCGACCAACTGTCCGACGAGCTGCTGAAGCTCAAGAAGGAACAGTTCAACCTGCGCTTCCAGGCGGCCACCGGCCAAATGGAAAAGACTCACCGCGTTGGTGAAGTCCGCAAAGACATCGCACGCATCTCGACGCTTCTGCGCGAGCAGCGTGCGGCCTCGTAAGGAAACGAATATGCCCAAGCGAATTCTTGAAGGCGTGGTCGTGTCCGACAAGGGCGAAAAGACCGTCGTCGTGAAGGTGGAGCGCACGCTGCTTCACCCCGTTCTGAAAAAGATCGTTCGTCTTTCGAAGAAGTATCACGCGCACGACGAAGCCAACGCGCTCAAAGTCGGCGACATCGCTCGCATCGTCGAGTGCGCCCCGAAATCCAAACTGAAGCGCTGGGAAGTCCTTTCCAACGCCTCGGCCTCGTAATCAGAAGGATCTGATCTTATGATCCAGATGCAAACTAACCTGGAAGTGGCCGATAATTCGGGCGCCCGCCGGGTCATGTGCATCAAGGTGTTGGGCGGCTCCAAGCGCCGCTACGCCTCGATCGGCGACACAATCGTCGCCTCCGTGAAGGAAGCCATCCCCCGCGGCCGCGTGAAGAAGGGCGACGTCGTTCGCGCCATCGTCGTGCGCACCGCCAAGGACATCCAACGCAAGGACGGCTCGGTCATTCGTTTTGACAAGTCGGCCGCCGTCATCGTCAACAAGCAGAACGAGCCCGTCGGCACGCGGATCTTCGGCCCTGTTCCTCGTGAACTGCGCGCCAAGAACCACATGAAGATCATCTCGCTGGCTCCGGAGGTCCTGTAACATGGCCGCCAAGATCAAGAAGGGCGACCGCGTCGTCGTCCTCACCGGCAAGGACAAGGGCCGCACGGGCAACGTGCTGAAGGTCCTGCCTACCGAAAACCGCGTCCTCGTCGAAGGCTGCAACATGGTTCAGCGCCACACGCGCCCGAGCCAGGCTGACCCGCAGGGCGGTATCAAGAACAAGGAAGCCTCGCTTCACCTGTCGAACGTCGCGATCGCCGACGCCAACGGCAAGGCGACCCGCGTCGGCTTCAAGATTGATGGGGACACCAAGGTCCGCATCGCCAAGACGACGGGAGACGTCATCTGATGGCTACCGAAAAGTACGCTCCGCGCCTCAAGGTCGAGTATCACGCTCGCATCCGCCAGGTGATGAAGGAAAAGTTCGGCTACACGAACGAAATGCAGGTGCCCAAGCTGGACAAGATCGTCCTGAACATGGGCATCGGTGAAGCTGTCGCGGACTCCAAGAAGGCGAACACCGCCCTCAAGGATCTGACGGCCATCGCCGGTCAGAAGGCCGTCGCCACCAAGGCCCGTAACTCCATCGCCGGCTTCAAGCTGCGCGAAGGCATGGTCATCGGCGGCAAGGTCACGCTGCGCGGCGAACAGATGTACGAGTTCCTGGACCGGTTCATCACGATCGCGCTGCCGCGCGTGAAGGATTTCCGTGGTCTGAAGGGCACGTCCTTCGATGGTCGCGGCAACTACGCCACGGGTCTGAAGGAACACATCGTGTTCCCGGAGATCAACTACGACCAGATCGATCAGATGTGGGGCATGGACATTGTCGTCTGCACCACGGCCAAGACCGATGAGGAAGCCAAGGCTCTCCTCACCGAGTTCAAGTTCCCGTTCGTGAAGAACTGAGCGGGAAGGGAAGAGCACAATGGCTAAGAAAAGCGCCGTAAACCGTAACGAAGCCGTCAAGGCCCTGGTTGCGAAGTATGCCGCGAAGCGGGCCGCCCTGAAGGCGACCGCCAACGATGAAAACCTGCCGCTGGAGGAGCGCTTCGACGCGCGCCTGAAGCTGGCTGAACTGCCGCGCAACTCCGCGCCGAGCCGCATTCGCAACCGTTGCGAAGTGACGGGTCGTCCGCGGGCGTTCTATCGCAAGCTCAAAATGAGCCGGATTGCGCTGCGTGAACTCGGTAACCAGGGCCAGATCCCTGGCCTGACGAAATCCAGCTGGTAAGGGGAGCGAACAGACATGATGATCAACGATCCCCTGAGCGACATGATCGCTCGCATCAAGAACGCGGCGACCCGCAAGCGTTCCAAGGTGCTGACCCCCGCTTCTCGTCTGCGCCAGCGCGTCCTCGACGTGCTGCAGGACGAAGGCTACATCCGCGGCTACAACCTGGTTCAGAACCCGGGTGAGTTTCCGCAGTTCGAGATCGAGCTGAAGTACTTCGACGGTCAGCCCGTCATCGCCGAGATCGCTCGCGTGTCCAAGCCGGGCCGCCGCGTCTATTCGGCGATCGGCGATCTGAAGCCGATCAAGAACGGCCTCGGCATCTCGATCCTCTCGACTTCGAAGGGCGTCATGTCCGACGCCTCCGCCCGCGACGCTAACGTCGGCGGCGAAGTCCTCTGCAGGGTCTACTGATATGTCCCGTATTGGCAAGAAAACCATCGCTGTGCCGAAGGGCGTGACTGTCACGCTCGACGGCCAGAAAGTCACCGTGAAGGGCCCCAAGGGCGAGAGCTCCTGGACCGTCGCCGAAGAAATCGAAGTCACCCAGGAAGGCGACGACCTGTCGCTGGGTCTGCGGTCGGACACGCAACGCGGTCGTGCGATGTGGGGCCTGTCGCGCACCCTGGTCGACAACATGGTCGTCGGCGTCACCTCCGGCTTCGAAAAGTCTTTGGAGCTGGTCGGCGTGGGTTACCGCGCCGCCATGAAGGGCGACGCCCTTTCGCTGCAACTCGGCTTCTCGCATGAAGTCGATATCGCTCCGCCGGCCGGCGTCAGCTTCGCAGTGCCGAAGCAAACCGAGATCAAGGTCTCGGGCGCTGACAAGCAAGCCGTCGGTCAGATCGCCGCGGTCATCCGCAAGCTGCGTCCGCCGGAGCCCTACAAGGGCAAGGGCGTCCGTTACGCGGGCGAGAAGGTCCGTCGCAAGGAAGGCAAGAAGAAGTAAGTCATGGCTCTTTCTCTTCGACAACAAGCCAAGCGCCGCTCGGAGCGCACTCGTCGCCGCCTGAAGGCTGTCGCCAACGGTCGCCTTCGTCTGTCGGTCAGCCGTTCGGACAAGAACATCTCGGCCCAGATCATCGACGACGCCCAAGGCGTGACCGTCGCGTCTGCCTCGTCGCTGGAAGGCGGCAAGGGCAAGCGCGGTTCGGACACGGCTGCGGCCGCCGCAATCGGCAAGCTGATCGCCGAACGCGCCATCGAGAAGGGCGTCAAGGACGTCGTCTTCGACCGTGGCGAGTACATCTATCACGGACGGGTGAAGGCGCTGGCGGAAGCCGCGCGTGAAGCCGGCCTGAACTTCTAAGGGACGCGACAGATGGCGCATCAACCCCAACGTGGCGGCGGCGGTAACGACCGCAACCGTCGTGACAACCGCAATGGCCCCCAAGCCGATGGTCCGGATTCGGACATCGTCGAGAAACTGGTCCACATCAACCGCGTCGCTGCCACCGTCAAAGGCGGCCGTCGTTTCTCGTTCGCAGCCCTGATGGTCGTCGGCGACGGCAAGGGTCGCGTCGGCTTCGGTCACGGCAAGGCGCGTGAAGTGCCGGAAGCCATCCGCAAGGCGACCGAAGAAGCCAAGAAGACCATGATCCGCGTTCCTCTTCGCGAGAACCGCACCCTGCACCACGACGGCAACGGCCGTTGGGGCGCCGGCAAGATCATGATGCGCGCTGCCCCTCCCGGGACCGGCGTCATCGCAGGTGGTCCGATGCGCGCCGTGCTCGAAACCCTCGGCGTCCAGGACGTCGTGGGCAAGTCGACCGGTTCGTCGAACCCCTACAACATGATCCGCGCGACGTTCGAAGCGCTGAAGGTCCAGTCCTCGCCCCGTCAAGTCGCGTCCAAGCGCGGCAAGAAGGTCGCGGATCTGATGGGCCGTCGCAACGACGGCGCTTCGACGCCCGAAGCTGTGGAGTCCTAATCATGGCCCCGTCCAAGAAGACCGACGCCAAGACCGTCACCGTCAAGCAGACCGGTTCGCCGATCCGCCGCAAGAACGACCAGCGCGCCACCCTGGTGGGCTTGGGTCTGAACCGCCTGGGTCGTGAATCGACCCTGGAAGACACGCCTTCGGTTCGGGGGATGATCGCCAAGGTCGCTCACCTGACCGAGATCGTCGAAAAGTAAGACAAAGACTCTCCCTCCCCCTCGGGGGAGGGCCGGTCGCGCAAGCGACCAGGTGGGGGCGGCTCGGCAAGAGTCGCCTTTACTGCTGTTCGGGGAGCCGCTATAGCGCCCGACCTTGAGATATCCGGGACTGGCTCGCCGAGCCGTTCCCACCCGGTCGGCTTCGCCGACCACCCTCCCCCGTGGGGGAGGGAGACGACAAACTTAGAACGCCGAGTCCGGATCAATGGTCCGGGCGCTAGCACCCGAAAGGATCAGGCATATGAAACTGAACGAAATCCGCGACAACGAAGGCGCGCACAAGAAGCGCATGCGTGTCGGCCGTGGCCCCGGTTCGGGCAAGGGCAAGACCGCTGGCCGTGGCGTCAAGGGTCAGAAGTCGCGTTCGGGCGTCGCCATCGGCGGCTTCGAAGGCGGCCAAATGCCGCTGTACATGCGTATGCCTAAGCGTGGCTTCAACAACGCCAATGCTCTGAAGCTGGCCGAAGTGAACCTGTGGCGCCTGCAAGACGCCATCGACGCCGGCAAGCTGGACGCCAAGTCGGAACTGAAGGGCGACGCCCTGGTCGCCGCCGGCGTGATCCGTCGCGTCAAGGACGGCGTGCGTCTGCTGGGCACCGGCGAGCTGAAGCAAGCCCTGAACCTGGTTGTCTGGTCGGCCACCTCGGGCGCTATCAAGGCCATCGAAGCCGCTGGCGGTTCGGTCGTGCAAGAGCGCATCGCCGCCGAAGCCAAGGCCGCTGCCCGCGTCGAGAAGCGCAATCTGGCTAAGGGCAAGGTTCCGCCCGCCAAGGCACGCCTGGGCGACGAGAACAAGATCTCGGCCCGCACCAAGCGCGCCGCCGCCAAAGCCTGATCAACGCGTCGTTGCGGCTGATTGGGCCGTGGCCTGAACACATCGCAGCGACGAAAGAACGGAAGCGGCCTCGCAAGAGCGCCGCTTCTCGCCTATCTGACGACTCAATCAGTCGTGGGGACGCATAATGGCTTCGGCCGCAGAACAACTCGCCGCCAATATGAACATGGGCTCGTTCGCGAAAGCGACCGAGCTGCACAAGCGCCTGCTGTTCACGCTGGGCGCGCTCCTGGTCTATCGGATCGGGACGTATGTGCCGATTCCGGGCATCAACTCGCAGGCCTTCCTGCAGTTCTTCCAGGACCCGTCGGGTCAGCGCGGCATCCTGGACATGTTCAACATGTTCTCGGGCGGCGCCGTCGAGCGTATGGCCATCTTCGCGCTGAACGTGATGCCGTACATCTCGGCCTCGATCATCGTGCAGCTGATGGGCACCGTGTATCCCCCCTGGGAGAAGCTGAAGAAGGAAGGCGGCGAAAGCGGCCGCAAGCAGCTGAACCAGTACACCCGCTATCTGACGGTGTTCCTGGCGCTGGCCCAGTCCTTCGGCATCGCGGCGGGTCTGAACAGCACGGCCGGCCTGGTCGACAATCCGGGCATCTTCTTCATCGCCTCGACGGTCGTGACCCTGACCGGCGGCACCATGTTCCTGATGTGGCTGGGTGAGCAGGTGACGGCGCGGGGCGTCGGCAACGGCATCTCGCTGATCATCTTCGCCGGTATCGTGGCGGTCCTGCCGTCCACGATCGCCCGCTTGCTGGGCCTGGCTCAGCAAGGCCAGATGTCGGCCTTCGCCCTGTTGTTCATCGCCGTGCTGGCGGTGGCGACCGTGGTCTTCATCGTCTTCATGGAACGCGCCCAGCGCCGTCTTCTGATCCAGTATCCGAAGCGTCAGGAAGGCAACCGCATGGCCGGGGGCGAGCGCTCATTCCTGCCACTGAAGGTCAATACTGCAGGCGTGATCCCGCCGATCTTCGCCTCGTCGCTGCTGATGCTGCCGACGACGGTGGCGACCATGACGGCCAACGCCGACCTGCCCAGCTGGATGAGCTGGCTGCCGCTGGTGACGGCGCAGCTGACGCACGGCCAGCCGCTGTTCATGGCGCTGTATGCCGCCCTGATCGTCTTCTTCTGCTTCTTCTACACCTCGATCACCTTCAACCCCGAGGACACGGCAGAGAACCTGCGCAAATACGGCGGCTTCCTGCCGGGCATTCGTCCGGGCAAGCGCACGGCGGAATATCTGGACTATGTCCTGACCCGCCTGACCGTGATCGGCGCGGCCTACATCACCGCCGTCTGCCTGCTGCCGGAGTTCCTGGTCGCCCAGATGGGCAACAGCCTCTACTTTGGCGGAACGTCTATCTTGATTGTCGTGTCGGTCACGATGGACACTGTAGCGCAGATTCAGTCCCAACTGCTGGCGCACCAGTACGAAGGCCTGATCAAGAAGGCGAAGCTGCGCGGTCGTGGCGGTCGTGGCGCGCCCACGCCCGTGCGCCGCTAGGTCTTAAGCTGACAGACGCCCAGGGGAGGGCTGAAGCATGAACTTGATCCTGTTCGGACCGCCGGCGGCGGGCAAGGGCACCCAGGCGAAGCGGCTGGTGGAAGAGAAGGGCATGGTCCAGCTCTCCACCGGCGACATGCTGCGCGCGGCGATCGCCTCTGGCTCGGAGTTGGGGCTCAAGGTCAAGGACGTGCTGGCGCGTGGCGACCTGGTCACCGACGAGATCGTCATCGCCCTGATCGAGGATCGCCTGACGGAGGCCGAGGCCGCCGGCGGCGCCATCTTCGACGGCTTCCCCCGGACCGTGGCCCAGGCCGAGGCGCTGGACGAAATGCTGGCCAGCCGCGGCGTGCAGATCGACGCCGTTGTGCGGCTGAAGGTCGATGACCACGCCTTGACGGAACGGATCGCCAAGCGTTTCGCCGAGCAGGGGCGGCCCGACGACAATCCCGAATCGTTCAAGGTTCGGCTTGAGGCCTACAACCGCAACACGGCTCCGCTGCTTCCCTATTACGAAGCGCAGGGCAAGCTGACCGAGGCTGACGGCATGGGCTCGATCGAGTCCGTGGCCAAGGCCATCGACGAGGCCCTGGCCTGATTTGCGATCTCGGGCGTTGATCGCCTGATGATTGATCCCGCCGACCCTACACCTGAAAAGACCTGTCTGCGTCGTTGGCGCATGGCGGGCATCTTCCTCGCAGTCGCCGTCGCCGAGATTGGCCTGTTCCTGCTGCTGGGGCGGGTGAGGGGACCGGCGCAGACGTCTGTGGTCGAGCCGCCTCCGTTCGAGGTCGTGCTCTACGATCCTCCGCCGCCCATTTCGATTGAACCGCCTGCGCCCGAGACGGGCGGCGGCGCGCCTGCGGCCCCGTCGGTCATCCACACGCCTCCGCCTCCGCCCATGGAACGCCCGCGCGAGGTTCCGGCGCCGCCCGTGAAAGCGCCCGAGCCTGCGCCCGTCGTGGGTATCGCGCCCGCCCCGTCGCCCCAGCCCGGTTTTGGCCAGGGCGGGCATGGGACCGGCAACGGATCTGGCGTGGGATCGGGCAATGGTCCCGGGAGCGGTTCGACCGGACCGCGTCTGGTCACCGGCCCCACCATCGGCCAGATCCGCGCCAATCACCCCTCGGGCGCACGCAGCCGGTATGGCCGGGTGGAGCTGTCGTGCATCATTCGTCTGGACAGCCGGCTGGACGGTTGCCGTGTGGTGGAAGAGTCGCCGCCCGGTATGGGCTTCGGCTCGGCAGGCCTCCAGGTCTCCGGCTTCTTCCGTTTTCAGCCCCCCACTGAGGACGGCCGGCCCGTCGAAGGCCAGCGGGTCACTGTAGGTGTGGACTTCGGCCGTCCGCCGCGTTGACGCGCCTCCAGATGTTGACGCCTCGTGAATCACATGTATAAGGGCGCCTTCCCGCGAAGGGCGCCACGCTCCTGGTCTGTTGACCGGAGCGTTTGTTGCGTCTGACTAACGCGTATCTGGAGAATTTCGTGGCCCGTATTGCTGGCGTCAACATCCCGACCAACAAGCGCGTAGAGATCGCGCTTCAGTATATCCATGGCATCGGCCCCGCCGCCGCCAAGGACATCACCGAGAAGGTGGGCATCGAGTCCGCCCGCCGCGTGAACCAGCTGACGGACGCCGAAGTCCTGTCGATCCGCGAGACGATCGACAAGGATCACACCGTCGAGGGCGACCTGCGCCGCGAGACGTCGATGAACATCAAGCGTCTGATGGACCTGGCCTGCTATCGCGGCCTGCGTCACCGCAAGGGCCTGCCGGTCCGCGGTCAGCGCACCCATACGAACGCCCGCACCCGCAAGGGTCCCGCCAAGCCGATCGCCGGCAAGAAGAAGTAAGACAGACACATGGCCAAGGAACCGGGTCGCGTAAAGAAGCGCGAGCGCAAGAACATCACCTCGGGCGTCGCCCACGTGAATGCTTCGTTCAACAACACCATGATCACGATCACCGATGCCCAGGGCAACGCGATCTCGTGGTCTTCGGCCGGACACATGGGCTTCAAGGGTTCGCGTAAGTCGACCCCTTACGCCGCCCAGATGGCCGCTGAAGACGCCGGCAAAAAGGCTCAGGAACACGGCGTCAAGACGCTGGAAGTGAACGTCTCGGGTCCGGGTTCCGGTCGTGAGTCGGCTCTGCGCGCTCTGCAGTCGGTCGGCCTGACGATCACGACCATCCGCGACGTCACACCGATGCCGCACAACGGTTGCCGTCCGCCCAAGCGTCGTCGCGTCTAAGCGACCCCGCCCAAAGCACCCCCATCTCCGTCCGCTCCATCATGGCCTCGTCGACAAGGCCGGAGCAGGCGAAACCCGTTCGAGGGACAAAATGATCGAAAGAAACTGGCAAGAGCTGATCCGTCCCGAGAAGCCGCAGATCGAGATCGGTTCCGACGCCCAGCGCAAGGCGCGCCTGGTGGCCGAACCTCTCGAACGTGGCTTCGGCGTGACGCTAGGCAATGCGCTCCGTCGCGTTCTGCTGTCCTCGCTGCAAGGCGCGGCTGTCACGGCCATCCAGATCGACGGCGTCGTTCATGAATTCTCGTCGCTGGAAGGCGTGCGGGAAGACGTGGTCGACATCGTCCTGAACATCAAGCAACTGGCGCTGCGCATGCACGCCGAAGGCCCCAAGCGCATGACCCTGCGCGCCACGGGCCCCGGCGTCGTGACGGCCGGCCAGATCGACGTGCCGGCGGACATCGAGGTTCTGAACCCCGACCACGTCATCTGCACGCTGGACGACGGCGCGTCGGTCCGCATGGAACTGACCGTCCAGAACGGCAAGGGCTACGTCGCCGCCGAACTGAACCGTCCGGAAGATGCGCCGATCGGCCTGATCGCCGTCGATGCCCTGTATTCGCCGGTCAAGAAGGTGGCTTATCGCGTCGAGCCGACCCGTCAGGGCCAGTCGCTGGACTACGACAAGCTGCTGCTTGAAGTCGAAACCAACGGTGCGGTTACGCCGGTTGACGCCGTCGCTTATGCGGCGCGCATCCTGCAAGACCAGCTTCAGATCTTCATCACCTTCGAAGAGCCCAAGAAGGCTGTCGAGCAGTCGGACGGCAAACCCGACCTGCCCTTCAACCCGGCGCTGCTGAAGAAGGTGGACGAGCTGGAACTGTCGGTTCGTTCGGCCAACTGCCTGAAGAACGACAACATCGTCTACATCGGCGACCTGATCCAGAAGACCGAGGGCGAAATGCTTCGCACCCCGAACTTCGGTCGCAAGTCGCTGAACGAGATCAAGGAAGTTCTGACGACGATGGGTCTCAGCCTCGGCATGGACGTGCCGAACTGGCCCCCCGAAAACATCGAAGACCTGGCCAAGAAGTTCGACGACCAGATCTAAGTTCAACCCTCCGCCCGTCTCCTTCGGGAGATGTCGGGGCGGTTAGAAGATTACGGCGTCAGGTCTCGCGAGAGATACCTTCGCCGGAGTAGGAGAGACCCAGATGCGCCACGGCGCCGCCCATCGTAAACTCGGTCGCACGAGCAGCCACCGCACCGCCATGTTCGCGAACATGGCCGCCTCGCTGATCAAGCACGAGCAAATCACCACGACCCTGCCCAAGGCGAAGGAACTGCGTCCCTTCGTCGAGAAGCTGGTCACCCTCGCCAAGAAGGGCGACCTGCACGCTCGTCGTCAGGCCATCAGCCAGGTTCGCGACGTGCCGCAAGTCGGCAAGCTGTTCGAAACGCTCGGCCCGCGCTACAGCGAGCGTAACGGCGGCTATATCCGCATCATGAAGGCGGGCTTCCGTCACGGCGACAACGCCCCGATGGCCGTCATCGAGTTCGTCGATCGCGACGTCGAAGCCAAGGGCAAGGACTCCGGTCCCGTCCTGGCCTTCGAAGGCGGCGACGAAGACTAGGATTTGGTCGCAGGACCAAACGCCGAAAGGGCGGTCGGAGCAATCCGACCGCCCTTTTGCTTTGCGCGGACATGAGGCATGACGCGCGGATGAGCGTTTGCATCGTTGATTTTCGCCCTGACCACGCCGCCGCCTGGGCGCGGCTCAACACCGCCTGGCTGACCGAGGGAGGATTCGCCATCGAGGCGAAGGACCGACGCTCGATCGACGATCCGCACGGCGTCTTCCTCGCCGACGGGGGCCGTGTCTTCATCGTCGAGCGGGAAGGCGAGGCGATCGGCTGCTGCGCTTTGATCCGGCTCGATGACGGGTTCGAGGTATCCAAGATGACCGTGACGCCGGCCGCGCGCGGCCTGGGTCTGGCGCGACAGCTGTTGCAGGCCTGCGAGGCTGCAGCGCGCGAGGCGGGGGCGGCGCGGCTCTACCTGGAGACCAACAGCGCCCTAACCACGGCCATCGCCCTGTACGAGAGCTTCGGCTTCATCCATCTGCCGGCGCGGCCGACGCCCTATGCCCGCGCCGATGTCTTCATGGAGAAGCGGCTCTAGCCGTCCCGTATGGCGGCGACCGCCATGCTCCATATGAGCAGAATGCACAGGCCGTAGGCGATCTGGTCCTGGCGTGAGGGGCGGGGCGGTCTTGGCGGCGGGTTCGGGAGCGGCATCGCCAGTCTTGAACCCGATTTCCCAAGGCGCCGAAATCGATTAAGCGGGTCGGTGTCTGTGAGGGGAGATCACATGTCGGGCCGGACGCCGCCACCGCTGAATGCGTTGCGAACCTTCGAGGTCTTTGGCCGGCACAGGAGCATGACCCGTGCGGCGGCCGAGCTGTGCGTGACCCATGGTGCGGTCAGCCGCCAGATCGCGGCCCTGCAGGCCTCGCTGGGCGTGACCCTGGTCACCGGGCCGCGCCATGCACTGACCCTGACCGAGGCGGGCGCGCAGCTGGCCGAACGGCTGACGCCGGCCTTTGTGGCGATGACCGATGCGGTAGAGGGCGTTCGGCAAGGCGCGCCGCGCGAGATCGAAATCTCCTGCCTGGGCACCTTCGCCCTGAAATGGCTGATCCCGCGCCTGCCGGGGTTCCTAGAGGCCCATCCCGAGGTGCGGGTCAGGCTGTCGGAATCCTATGCGGCGGTCGATTATCGGCGCGATCGGTTCGACGGCGCGATCCGCATCGTCGAGCCGGATCAGGCCCATGCCCGCACCGAGGCGACGCGCTTTCTGGGCCAGTATCAGGGGCCGGTCGGGGCGCCGGCCTTGATGGCGAGCTTGCCGACGCTGGACGCCGTGGCGCGTGCGCCGCGCCTGCGCTCGGCGACCTTCCGTCGCGCCTGGCCGGCGTGGTCCGATCTGGCGGGCGTGGTCCTGCCGCCAGCGACGACGGAGCGGGAGTTCGCCCACAACCATTCGCTGGTCGAGGCGGCGATCTCGGGCCTGGGCGTCGCCATCGCACCGTGGGCCTTCGTGGCGCCGGATGTCATCGCAGGGCGTCTGGCGGCGCCGTTCGGTTTCGTGGAGCGGCCGTCGTGGTTCGCCTTCTTGCGGCCGGAGGGACGCAGGGATGCGGCGGTGGACGCCTTCCGCGACTGGCTGGTCGCGGAAGGCGCGCGCAGTCCGCCCCCACCTATTCCTTCGACAGGTCCTGGCGATTGAACCAGACCACGGCGGCGGCGAACGGGACGCCGATCCACAAGGCCAGGCTGAGGACGCCCTTGACCACGGCGTGATCGGGCAGATCGGCCGCCGCCATTCCGCCCTGGATGACGGCCTTGAGCAGATCGGTCGCCAGGCCTGGCGAAAGCAGGGGCAGGAGCCAGCCGTCCGTCGTCACGCCCATCGGCAGCAGGATTTGCGGCAGGAAGAACTGGGCGATGCCGATGACCAGAGGCGCGAACAGGGCCGCCAGAAGCGAGCGGGTCAGCACGGCGGCGAGCAGGCCGAGCATGGTGAACTGAAGGATGCGCGCCCAGGACGTCAGGGTCAGCAGGCCGAAGTCCGCCGCCGCCGCACCGGTCATCGAGAAGGTGACGGGGCGACCGAACACCGCAGCCTGGATCAGGCTGGCGATCACGTCCGAGATCAGGGCGGCGAAGGTCGCCAGCACGATCACCAGGGCCACGACCACGACCTTGCCCGTGAGCAGGTTTGGGCGGGTGTTGCGCGCGCTGATCAGCCGCCAGGTCTCCCAGCGATAGTCGCCGGCGTAGATGGTGGCCGCGCCGATCAGGACGAACATCAGGATGGCGGGATTGGCGAAGTCGCCGGCGCTCTTGACCAGGGTCAAACCCAGATCGAGCGGGCCGCCCTTCATCAGTTCGGGCGGCAGCTTGCCGGCCAGCTTGGCCTCGTTGGCCTTGGCGACGACGAAGCCCAGGGTGGCGAGAAGGACGCCCATGATCGGGATGAACAGCACGCTCCAGAACAGGGCGGTGCGGTTCTTGGACAGGCGGTAGGTTTCGGATCGGATCGCGTCAGCCAGCACGGTTTTGCTCCTGCACGCCGGTCCAGCCGGTTTCGCTCATGAAGACGTCTTCCAGGTCGGCGCCGATCCAGCGGGCCTCCTCGATGTCGACGCCGCTTTCGACCAAGGCCTTGATGGCGGCGGCAGCCTCGGCGCGGGGCACGGCGGCCACCACGACGTCGCCGTCCAGGGTGGCGCGGTCGCCCAGCACCGACAGGGCCTTGGCCAGGGGGGTGACGGACAGGCGCAGACGCTCGCCCGAGGCGGTCAGGTCGGAGACCTTGCCCTCGGTGATCACCTTGCCCTTGTTGAAGATGGCGACGCGGTCGCAGACGCGCTGAACCTCCTGCAACTGGTGGCTGGCCAGGATGACGGTGACGCCGTCGTGGTCGGCCAGGCTGCGGATCAGGGCGCGCATCTCCTGGATGCCGGGCGGATCCATGCCGCTGGTCGGTTCATCCAGGATGACGAGGTCCGGCTTGGTCATCAGGGCGGCGGCGACGCCGAGACGTTGCAGCATGCCGACCGAAAAGCCTTTCACGCGCCGGTTCGCCGCCTCGGTCAGGCCGACGCGTTGCAGCCAGTTGTCGATTTCGGCCGAGGTCACGCCGCCGTGCGCGCGGGCCAGCCATTCCAGCACCTGGCGGGCAGTCATGAAGGGCGGGAAGCGCGGCGTCTCGATCATCGAGCCCATGCGGCGCATCGAGGCCGGATCGCCGATCCGCCCGCCCATTACCGTCGCCTCGCCCTCGGTCGGGCGAATCAGGCCCAGCAGAGTTCGGAACAGGGTGGACTTGCCCGCCCCATTGGGGCCGAGAATGCCATAGACCCCGCCACGCGGGATCGACAGGGTCAGGCCGTCCAGGGCCCTCACCGTCCCATAGGTCTTGGTCAGGCCGCGAATGTCGATGACGGTTTCCATGACGCAAGCTTGGCGCGAGAACGATGTTCCCACAAGCCGTCGCAAGCCTGTCGTCCATTAAGTTTAGGCAATGGTTCGATGTCGTCTGTGAGTAAGCTTATGTCCCGTCTTTCTACCACCTGCCTGGCGTTGGCCGCCGCCCTTGGAGTTGCGTCCTGCGTTGCAACGCCGGTCTCGAAACAGCCCGTCTCGCAATCCGCGGTCGTTTCCGCCTCGGCGTCGCAGGCGGCGCCACCCGATCTGGTGATTCTGGTCTCGATCGATGGGTTCTCGCCGGATTATCTGGGCAAGGGCCAGACTCCCGTGCTGGACGGGCTGGTCGCGGGCGGCGCCTTCGGGCCGATGCGGCCGTCGTTTCCCAGCGTGACCTTCCCCAACCACTATACGCTGGTGACGGGGCTGCACCCGGACCATCACGGCGTGGTCGGCAACCGGTTCACGGACGCGCAGCTGGGCGCCTTCACCATGGCCAGCAAGGAGACCGGCTTTTGGGATCAGGCAGAGCCGATCTGGGTCACGGCGGAAAAGGCCGGCATTCGCACCGGTACGATGTTCTGGCCGGGGTCGGAGGTAGAAATCCATGGCGTGCGGCCCAGCCATTGGATGCCCTTCGATCAGTCCATGCCGGGCGACGCGCGGGTGGATCGGGTGCTGTCGTGGCTGGACCTACCGGCGGATCAGCGGCCGAAGCTGGAGACCCTCTATTTCGACATCGTCGATACCGCCGGACATCGGTATCACCCCGGTGGCGCTGAAACGCAGGCCGCCGTGGCCTCGGTCGATGCGTCCATGGGGCGGCTGGTCGAGGGGCTGAAGGCGAGGGGGCTTTATGATCGGACGATGCTGGTCGTGGTGTCCGATCACGGCATGGCCGCCACCTCGCCGGACCGGGTGGTGTGGATCGACGACATCATCGACCCGGCGGCGCTGAAGATCGGATACGGAGGCGCGGTGCTGACCGCCGACCCGGCGCCGGGGCGCGAGGCCGAGGTGCAGGCCAAGCTGGTCGGTCGTCACCCGCATATGGAATGCTGGAACAAGGCCGATGTGCCGGCGCGGCTGGTCTATGGCTCCAACCCGCGCGTGGCCCAGATCGTCTGCCTGGTCGAGACCGGCTGGCTGACGGCGACGCGCGACCGGCCGGTGACCCGTTCGGGCGGCGCCCACGGCTATGACAATCAGGCGCCGGAGATGGCGGCGGTCTTTATCGCCCATGGGCCGGGCGTCGTCGCGGGACGGCGGCTGACCGATCTGGACAGCGTGGACGTTCAGCCCTTCCTGGCGCGCATGCTGGGCCTCGACGCGCCTGCGGGCGATGGGCGAGCCGCAGACACCTTGCCCGTCACCACGCCCTGATCGGGGCGCCCTGACTGAATAATTGGCGAGGCGGCCAATTAGGCGCACAAAGGTCGCCAAGCGGGGGAGGCGAGAATGCGCAAGGGTCTGTGGGTCGCGACGGTTTCGGCCGCCTGTCTGATGGCGCCGGTCGCCTTGGCCGACGCCACGGCGACGGCGACGACCCTGGCCTTGATCGCCAATCCCCAGGTCTGCGGGCGCGTGGACGCGGTCGGCGATGTCCAGCCCACGGCGGACATGGTCATGGTCCCCGGTTTCGGCGACGAGGCTTTCGCCGTCGATACGAAGAACCCGCAGGCCCAAGCCTGGTTCAATCACGGTGTGCGGCTGCGCTGGGCGTTCGAACATTCGGAATCGGTGCGGGCCTTTCGCAAGGCGCGGCAGCTGGATCCGGCGTGCGGCATGTGCGCCTGGGGCGAAGCCTGGGCTATCGGGCCGAACCTGAACGGCGGCGGGAACGACCCTGAATCCCTCGCCACGGGGCTGAGAACGGCGCGCGAAGCCCGCAGGCTGGCGCGCGACGCCACGCCGACGCAGCGCCAGATGATCGACGCCCTGATTCAGCGCTACTCCGGTAAGGAGACGACCCGCGCCCTGCGCTTCGCCCGCGCCATGGACCGGATCGCCAAACGCCATCCCGACGATGTGTCGGTGGGGTCCATCACCGCCGACGCCTGGATGTTGCAGCCCGAGGGCGAATGGTGGGACGAGAACGGCAAGGCGGCCGATCCCGCCGTGACGCGCGCCATGGCGATCCTGGAACACAGCCTGACGATCAAGCCGAACGATCCGGCCTCCATCCACCTCTATATCCACCTGACGGAATGGTCGGACGATCCCCATCGGGCGCTGGCCTATGGCGAGCGGCTGGCCTTGCTGGCGCCGGGCGCCAGCCACCTGGTGCATATGCCGTCGCACACCTTCTATCGGGTGGGGCGGTACAAGGACGCGATGATGTCCAACGTCAACGCCGTGGCGCTGGACAAGACCTACGACCGGCTGGCCAGTCCGCCGGGCGGCATTCAGGGCATGCGGCTGCACGCCCACAACATCCATTTCGGCATGGGCGGCGCCCTGATGGCGGGCGGGGCCGAGCGGGGGCTGGAGCTGGCCGACTGGTATATGGCGACCTATCCGCAGCTTCTGGGCGCGCCGGAGGCTGGCGAGGACGGCTATGTCGTTTATCGTCAGATTATGGCGGCCGACGCCTATGCCCTTTACGGCCGGTTCGGATCCGACGCTCAGGTCGCGGCCCTGCCCGAGCCGGACGTCGGCCGGCCGCTGATGCGGGTGGGCTGGCGCTATGCACGCGGCGAGGCGGCGGCGCGCAGAGGCGATGCGGCGGCCGTGCGGATCGAGGCCCAGGCCATCGCGGCTCTGCTGGCGGACAAAGCCTTCAAGGGCGCGATGGCGGATCGTCAGGTCGGCTTCGCCGAACTGTTCCAGAAGGTGCTGGAAGGCCGGGCGGCCATGAGCGACCAGGATTATCCGACCGCCATCGCCGCCTATGGCCGGGCGGCGGCGATCCAGGCGATGAATCCCGAGGGCGGCGATCCGCCGATGATCTGGTATCCGACCCGCCGCAGCCTGGCCGCCGCCATGCTGGCGTCCGGCGATGCGGCCGGGGCCAAGGCGAAGATCGCCGAACTGCTCAAGGACTGGCCCAGCGATCCCTACAGCTACTATGTCCTGTATCGCGCCGAGCAGGCGATAGGCGACGAGGCTGCTGCGAACGACGCGCTGCGCCATGCGGGCGTGGAATGGATCGGCGGGAAGATGAGCCTGGCCGAGGCCTGACGACTTTTCCCTTCTCCCGTTGGGAGAAGGTGGCCCGGAGGGCCGGATGAGGGTCGGCCGGTTGGCCAGGTCGCACGACCCGACCCTCACCCTTTCGCGCCAGAACGACGGCTTCGCCGCCGTGCGCTCAAGCCCTCTTCCAGCGGGAGAGGGTTATTTCTTGGCGGCTTCGATCAGTTTGGCGATTTCGGCGGGGTCGATGCCGGGGCTGGCCTTGCCGTTGATGAAGAAGGTGGGCGTGCCGCGCAGGCGCAGGGCGGCGGCCGTGGTGTGGATGTCGGCGATGTGGCGTGTGGTGTCGGGCGAGGCGATGGCGGCCTTGGCGCGGGCCATGTCCACGCCGTTGGCGGCCAGGATGGCGTCGATGGACTGGATCGACAGGGCGCGCTCGGTCATCAGGGCGTCGTAGACCTCCAGATACTTGCCCTGCTGATGCGCGGCCAGGGCGGCGCGGGCGGCGTACTGCGAGGTGATGTCGTCGCCGCGGTCCAGGATCGGCCAGTCCTTGAAGACGAAGCGGACCTCCGGGTGGGCGGCCATCAGGGCGCGATAGTCGTGGGCCACGGCCTTGCAACCGGGGCAGCGGAAATCGAAGAACTCGACCACCGTGACCTTGGCGTTCGCCGGACCGAAGGCGGGGTCGCGGGCGTCGGGCGCCAAGAGGCCGGCGTTGGCGGCGGCGGCCTGGTTGGTTTCTTCCACGCTGGCCTCGGCTTCCTTCGCCTGCAGCGCCAACTGCGTCTCTTGCAGCACCTCGGGATGCTCCAGCAGATAGGACCGGACGTCGGACCCATCGGCGCTGAAATAGGGCGCGACCGAGAACCCCAGGGCGATGACCGACAAACCGAGGGCCAGATAGCCGGCGCGTGCGCCGCTCAGCCACGCAGGCTTGGCGGGCTTGGTTACGGGCGCAGGCGTGGGGGCGTCGTCGGTCATACAGGCTCGCAGTCGGGGGAAGGGTCAGTTGAGGGTGGCCGGTCGGCGCGCGGCGTCGCGACGGTCCAGGTCGTTGAGATCGTCGGGCGTGGCGCCCGAGGCCAGGACGATGTCCACGGCCCGGCGCCATTCCATGGAGCCGGGGTCCAGCATGGAGCGGGCGCGCAGGGCGAACTGTGTCGCCTCTTTCTCGCTGCCGGCCGCGAAATAGTATTCGGCCGAGGCCAGTCGCGCCTCGCCCTCCTTGCCTTGCGAGGCATAGGCCTGGGCCAGAAGGCGCCAGGCCATGGTGTTGTCCTTCTCGGCGACGACGGCGTGCTTCAGCTGGTCGATGGCCTCGTCCAGATTGGCCTTGTCGTTGGTCTCGATCAGGGCGTGGGCCAGGTTGACGCGCAGCAGGGGGGCGTCGGGCTTGAGCCGCACGGCCTCGCGGTGGGCGGCCACGGCCTCGGCCGCGCGGCCTTCCTCGAACAGGATCTGGCCCTTCAGTTCCTGGAAATAGGGATTGGTCACGTCGCCGGCGATCAGTTCGTCCACCGCCGTCAGCGCCTTTTCCGTCTGGCCGTCGCGATACCAGGCGATGGCGCGGGCGTAGCGGCCGGGCAGGGAGGTGTCGGTCGACGGATAGTCCCGCAGCGTCGCGTTCGGCGGATCCATGAAGGCGTGGATCTTGGCCAGGATCAGGGCGTGCTGGGCCATGCGTTCGGGGCTGTCGCGGTGATCGTAGTGCGGCTGTTCCTGCACATAGCGGCGCAGGGTCTCGATCCGGTTCGACGACAGGGGGTGGCTGCGGAAATAGGGATAGCGACGGGCGTCGGAAAAGACTTCCTGCGAACGGAAATTCTCGAAGAAGGACACCAGGCCCGCGCCAGATTCGCCTGCGCCCTCCAGCGCCCGCGCGCCCGTAATGTCGGCCTCGCCTTCCTGGCTCTGCATATAGTGCAGGGCGCCGAGGGCGCCGAAATACTGGCTGGAGCCCAGCAGGGCGACGCCGGCGTCGGGCGCGCCGGCGGCGATAGCCAGGGCGCCCAGGGCCATGGTCATCAGCATGGGCTGGCGGCCGGCGTTCTGGGCCCCGTCGCGCAGGGTGTGGCGGTTCTTGATGTGCCCGGCTTCGTGCGCCATCACGCCCAGCAGTTCGCCGGGCGTCTTGGTGCGCAGGATCAGGCCGGTGTTGACGCCCATGATCCGCCCGCGCGTGGCGAAGGCGTTCAGATCGTCGTCATTGACCAGCAGGACCTGGATGTCGGTCGGGTTCAGCCCCATCGAGACGAAGACCGGGTCAGCCCATTCGCGCACGATGCCCTCGACCTCGGTGTCGCGGATCAGGCTCTGAGCCGAGGCCTGGCCGGCGACGACGAGAGCCGTCAGGCCCGCCGCCGTCGCCGCCAGAACGCGAGATGCAGATCGGGGAAGCCATCTCATGGCTCTACTCCAATAGCGACCGGCCCCCGCCTGCATCCTGACAGTCTAATCGTGACCGATCAGCGGCGCCACCACCCACGCTTGGGCTTTTCAGGCGGTGCGACGATCTGGTTCGGATCTTCGGCGATGATCGCCTCGACGTCGATCTCGGGCGTCGGGGCCACGAACGGTTCGGCCAGGACGGCCTCTGCGACCGGAACCGGGGTCGGCTCCTCGACCGGCGCGACCTCGGTCGGCTCGGAGATCATGGCCTCGTGCGGGGTCACGTCCAGTTCGACCGGCGCGCCTTCGACCGCAGACTCGTTCGGCTCGATGGCCGTGTCGGGATGCGGTTCGGTCGCGATCTCGACATTGGCGCTGGCCGACTTGCGGCGCACGCGACGACGTTGCGGTTCCGGCGCAACAGCCGGAGTATCGACTTCAGCCGTCTCGGCGGGCGCATCGACCATCACGGCCATCGGCGTCTCGGGCGAGCCGTCGGGCGGCATGCCTTCGTTGGTGGCGCGGTTCTCGACCTTGATCTCGTGACCGACGGGCGCGTCGCCACGACCCCGACCGCGACGACGGCGACGGCGCGAACGGCCGCCTTCCTCGCCGGAGCCTTCGCCGGCTGCCACGTCCAGACCTTCGACTTCGGACTGAGCCGCAGCGGGTCGTTCGGCGCGCTCGGGACGCTCAGCACGTTCTGGGCGACCTTCCGAACGGCCGGGATTCAGCGGGTCGAACCAGACATAGGGGTCGTCCAGCGACGGGGTGCGGCCTCGGACCCAGGTATAGACGTCACGCTCGCCGTCCTCGCGGACGCGGCGACCGCCACGGCGGCCACGGCGACGGCGACGGCCGTTCTCGTCTTCCTCGTCGTCCGAGGCGTCGTCGACGTTCAGCGTATCGGCGGCTTCGACGGTTTCGGCGACCTCTGCGGTCTCCTCGTCGCGACGACCGCCGCGACGGCGGCGATTGCGGCCCCGACCGCGATCGCGATCACGACCGCCGGACTCGGCGCGTTCAGCCCGTTCGCGCGGCTCGTCATCGTCGCTGTCCTCGCGGTCCAGCGCCTCGACATCGTCGTCATCGTCGCCGACGATTTCCTCGTCGTCGTCCTCATCCTCGTCTTCGTACAGCGAGGCGTCGAAGTCGTCGTCGAGATTGGGCATCTCGATCTCGGGCGCGACGAAGTCCTCGTTGGTCTCGGTGCGCTCGATATTGTGCTCGCCCTGACCCAGGCTGTCGTCGATCTGGACGATGACGTTCAGGCCGCGACGTTCCAGCAGCGACTGCAGATAGGCGCGCTTGTGGTTCAGGATGTACAGGCCGACGGCGGTGCAGACCTTCAGCACCACGACGCCCGCGCCATTCTTGCCGGCCTCGATGTCGACCGCGCGCAGGGTCATCAGGGCGGCGGATTCGGCAGAGCGGATGCGGCCGGTGCCCTGGCAGTGCGGGCAGGCCTCGGTGGCGCCCTCGATCACGCCCAGGCGGCGACGCTGGCGGCTGATCTCCATCAGGCCGAAGGGCGAGATGCGGCCCATCTGGATGCGGGCGCGGTCGGAGGACAGGGCCTCTTTCAACACGCGCTCGACGGCGCGGTTGTTCTTGCTCTCATCCATGTCGATGAAGTCGATGACGACCAGGCCGGCGAGGTCGCGCAGGCGCAGCTGGCGGGCGGCTTCTTCGGCCGCCTCCATATTGGTCTTGAACGCCGTCTGCTCGACGTTGCGTTCCTTGGTGGCGCGACCCGAGTTGACGTCGATGGCCACCAGGGCCTCGGTCTGGTTGATGACCAGATAGCCGCCCGACTTCAGCGGCACGACCGGCTGATGGATCTGCGTCAGCAGTTCTTCGATGCCGTTGGCGGCGAACAGGGGCCGCGAGCCGCGATACAGGTGAACCTTGTTGGCCTGGGCGGGCATCAGCACGCGCATGAAGTCGCGCGCTTCCTTGAAGCCTTCGACGCCCTCGACCTGAATGCCGTCGAAATCCTTGTCGAACATGTCGCGCACGGCGCGGCGGACCAGGTTCTCTTCCTCGTAGATGACCGAGGGGGCATGAGAGGCGAGGGTGGTCTCGCGGATCGTCTCCCACAGGCGCAGCAGATACTGATAATCGCGCTTGATCTCGGCCTTGGTGCGCTTGGCGCCGGCCGTGCGGATGATCAGGCCCATGCCCTTGGGCACGTCCAGGGCCGAGACGGCGCTTTTCAGGCGGCGACGGTCGGAGGTGTTGGTGATCTTGCGGCTGATGCCGCCGCCCTTGCCCGTGTTGGGCATCAGGACGCAGTAGCGGCCGGCCAGCGACAGCCAGGTGGTCAGGGCCGCGCCTTTGGCGCCGCGCTCGTCCTTGACGACCTGAACCAGCAGGATCTGGCGGCGCTTGATGACGTCCTGGATCTTGTAGCGACGCATCAGGCGGCGCTTCAGACGTTCCTCATCGGCCAGGGCGCCTTCGGGATCGACGTCGTCGCCGGTCGATTCCCGATCCAGATCGTCCTCGTCCTCATCGTCGTGCGCTTCGGCCATGATGGCTTCGCGGTCGGCGACCGGGATCTGATAATAGTCGGGGTGGATTTCGTTGAAGGCCAGGAAGCCGTGGCGGTTGCCGCCGTATTCGATGAACGCAGCCTGCAGGCTGGGCTCTACGCGGGTGACCTTGGCGAGGTAGATGTTGCCGCGAAGCTGGCGCTTCGCACGGGATTCGAAATCGAATTCCTCAATTTGGCGTCCGTCCACGATGGCGACCCGGGTCTCCTCGGGATGCGCCGCATCGATCAGCATTGTCTTTGACATGGATAGTCTCTCTCTGGCGCGCGCAGGCCGACCGTCCCGGAACACCGGGCAGGGTCATGGCGGCTCGCCGAATGAAGGTGGGGGCCGGCGCGCGCGACATCCCCTCGCCGAGAACGGCGAAGCGGGCTTGATCAAGCCGTTGGGGAACGCAGGCGGAAAGGCCCATTGAAGTCGTCGGTCCTGAACCGGGCGCGCCAATCCCTTGGGAAGGCCGCGTCCCTGGTCCGCTCTTCGAACCATCGGCGATGCCGGGGCGGTTCTCGGATTGGTGAAAGTCAACGCCGCGAGGAGGGCGCGCCAAGATTCGCAGAGGCGAAATCGGCGCGATCGGTTCGCGAGCGGTCACAGCATAGTCACGCAACTGGAGAATTAAAAGGCGTTCGCCTTAACCCCCTGAATACGAGCGTCTGGCATGATGACGGCCTAGTAGGCTTTATTTGGGTTTGGCGTCGCAATGAGCGGTCGCGTTTTGACAGGTCTGATGCGCTGGGGCGCGAAGGAATGGGCGATGACCGCCTTGGCCTTCGTGGTCATCTGCGTGGTCGGTCTGTTCGCGACGCGCGGTTTCGCATGGGGCGCTCAAGGGGATGTGCTGGCCGTGCGTTTCGGCGCAGACGGCGACCGGACCCGCGTCGTCATCGATCTGGACAAGTCGGCGCAGGGCCGTGTCATCGACGCGGGCGGCGAAGGTCGCGTGGTTCTGGCCCTGAACGGCGTCGCGCCGGGGCGGGGGCTGAACGGCGGCGGATCGGGCCTGGTGCGGTCCTACGAGGTCACGTCTTCCGGCGGGTCGTCGCGGGTCCAGCTGGAGCTGGCGCGGGGCAGCGAGATCGAGCGACGCTTCCTGCTTCCGCCCGGCGACGGCGTAAGCCACTATCGTTATGTCGTGGATTTGAAGGCGACCGGCGCGGCCGTGCGCGCCTCGACGACACCTGCGCCGCGACCCAGTGCGCCGCCGCGCCGGGCCGAACGGCCGCTGATCGTCATCGATGCTGGTCATGGCGGCAATGACCCCGGCGCCAGCGGCGCTCGCGCCCAGGAAAAGCAGGTCACCCTGGCCGCCGCCCTGGCGCTGAAGACCGAGTTGGAGAAGAACGGTCGTTATCGCGTGCGGCTGACGCGGTCCGACGATCGGTATGTGGACCTGTATCGCCGGGTGTCCATCGCGCGTCAGTCGGACGCCGACCTGTTCATCTCTCTGCACGCCGACGCCGGGGCCGATCCGGCGCTGCGCGGGGCCAGCGTCTATACGCTGTCGGAACAGGGCGCAGGCCGGGCCGTGCGCGAGTTCACGCGCGGCGACAACTGGCACCGCGAACTGCACCTGCCGGGCCGCGACCCGTCGGTGGACCGTATTCTGCTGGATATGACCCAGCGCGCGACCCAGAATCGCTCGGCTCAGTTCGCCCGTGTCCTGCTGACCCATCTGGAAGGCTCGGACCAGCCGCTGCTGCGCCGTAGTCATCGCGATGCTGGTCTGGCCGTTCTGCTGGCGCCCGACGTGCCGGCCGTGCTGCTGGAGATGGGCTTCATCACCAATCCCGAGGACGAGCGGCTGCTGACCGACGAGCGCGCGCGCCGTCGTTTGATGAAGTCGGTCGCGGATGGCATCGACCGCTATTTCCGCGAACCGTCGGCCCCGATGATGACCGCCTCCAACACCGGGGCGACGGGTTAGGGCCGGCGCGGCGCAACCAAGCCCGGCTTCGCCGGTTCCAAGCCCATGAAAAGAGCAATCGTTACGGGTGGCGCAGGTCTGATCGGATCCGGCGTCTGCAGGGCCTTGGTCGCGCGCGGTTGGGAAGTCGCTTCCTTCGATCTGAAGGCTGGCATGACCACCGACACGCGCCAGATCCTTTGCGACATTGGCGACGAAGCCTCGGTGGCCAAGGGCTACGAAGAACTTGGCTGGTCGGAACTGGACCTGCTGGTGAACAACGGCGGCGTGGCTGATCCCGTCAGCGGGCCGCTGGCCGAACTGTCGCTGGAGGACTGGCGCAAGACGGTGGACAGCCATCTGACGGGCGCCTTCCTGATGACCCGCAGCGCCATTCCGTTGATGGCGAAGGGCGGGAGCATCATCAACATGGCCTCGACCCGCGCCTTCATGTCGGAACCCGAGACCGAAGCCTATGCCGCGTCCAAGGGCGCCATGGTCGCCCTGACCCACGCCCTGGCCATCAGCCTGGGGCCGAAGACGCGGGTGAATGCGATCGCGCCGGGCTGGATTTCCGGCGACGACGACCTGCGTCCCGTCGATCACGACCAGCATCCCGTCGGCCGCGTCGGCCGTGTCGAGGACATCGCCCAGGCCGTGCTCTATTTAGCCGACGCTGGCTTCGTCACGGGTCAGGTGTTGACGGTGGACGGCGGCATGACGCGCAAGATGATCTACGCCGAATAGGCGAGATCAGGCCAGGCCCGCCTTCTTCAGCGTCTTCCAGGCCTTGATGACGCGTTGCAGCTTGGCCTCCGCGCCCCGGTCGCCATTGTTGGTGTCGGGGTGAAAGCGTTTCAGCAGGTCGTGGTACTGGGCCTTGATCTTGGCCTTGTCCGCGCCGGGATCCAGATCCAGGTCGGCCAAGGCGGCGCGTTCCAGCTTGCCGATGCGGCGATCCTCGGTCGGAGACTGGGGCGCCTGGTCGCCCTTGCGCCCGAACAGGCCGAAGCTGTCGCGCCATGAGCCGGCGCCGGTGGTGTTGGACGTGCCCATCTTGGCGGCGAAGGCGGCGGCCTCGCGCGTGAACTTGCCGGCCTGCATTTCCCAGGTCGGGCGACCTCCGGTCATGGCCTCGTTTTCCTGAAGGTTGCGAATCTGGCCTTCGCTCATGCCGGCGTAGAAGTTCCAGCCCTTGTTGTACTCGCCGGCGTGGGGCTGGCAGAATTCGTAGAAGTCGTTCAGCCGCTCTCGCGACTTCGGCGCCTTGGCGGCCGCGGCCCTGCGACAGTCGGGCCATTGGCACGGCGTCTCGCCCGGCTTGAGGTGAAGGACGTCGGCTTTCGCCGCCTCTTCATCGGGCTTGGGCGGCTTCACCCGAATGTCGGTGAAGCGCGGCTTGTATTGAAAGGAGGCGGACATCAGCCGAAGTGTAAGGCCGAATGGGACAGCATCAAGGAATCGATCATGTCAGAAGGCCCGGTTGCGACGATTATTCGTGCAAAACTGACCGATGGGCTCTCGCCGCAACGGCTGGAGGTCGAAGATGACAGCTGGCGACACGCCGGGCATCACCATGAAGGCGGGATGGACGCCAAACCCGGTGGGGAAAGCCACTTCAATCTGGTGATCGTTTCGGTCGCTTTCCAGGGGCAGTCGCGTCTGGCGCGACAGCGTGCGGTCAACGCCTTGCTCAAGGACGAGATGGCCGGACCCGTCCACGCACTGTCGATCAAGGCGCTGACGCCGGAGGAGGCGGGGGAAACCGCTTGATGGAAAAAACAGCGTTCACATCGTCTTAGAACCTTCGTCTTAGCGTCACGCGACCAAACAGAACGTGGGGATCTGGGCTTATGGTGGAATCCGACGGCGTCGCGAAGGCGTTTGAAGGCGATCAGCGCGCCGGCGATGCAGCCCAGGCCCTGACGGCCATCCTGCAAACGCAATATCTGCGCTACCTGATCATCGCCTCGTGGGCTCTCGGGCTGCTGGGCACGGTGGGTCTGTGGCAGGCGGTGCTGTGGTTCGGCGTGACGGTTGCAGCGGGCGCGGTGCGCGGCTCGGTGGAACACCGGCTGAGCCATCGCGTGGGCACGAACTGGGGGGTCATCTTCCCCATCGTCGCCACGGTGACGACCGGCGCCTGGGCCATCGCACCCTTGCTGGCCTGGTTTTCTCCTTCCGATTTTGGGCGACCGCTGGCCCTGGCCCTGATCATCTCCGGCTATGTGCTGGTTTTCGCCCAACTGCGCAGCTCGCCGCGTCAGGCCTTGATCATTTCGTCCCCCTATGGTGCGGCGGCGGCGGTCATTCTGTTCAGCCTGTGGGGCTCTAGCGAGTTCTGGTCGATGCTGGCCGTCCTGCCGTTCACGGCGGCGGGGCTGTTCGTCCTGGTGACCATGACCCTGCTGCGCGAAGAGCGCATACGCGCCTTCCAGTCGCATCAGTCCCATCTGATCGAGGAACTGGAAGCCGCGCGCGACAAGGCCAATGCCGCCAACGACGCAAAGTCGAACTTCCTGGGCGTGATCTCTCACGAACTGCGCACACCGATGAACGGCGTCCTGGGCGCAGCCCAACTGCTCAGCGCGACGCGTCTGGAGGCGACGCAACGCGAGTATCTGTCGATCATCCGCAACTCCGGCGACAACCTGCTGTCGCTGCTGAACGACATCCTCGACATGACCAAGATCGAGGCGGGGAAGATGAACTTCGAGGTCGTCGATATCGCCGTCGACAGCCTGCACAAGCGGATCACCGGACCGTTCGAAGCCCAGGCCGAGGCCAAGGGGCTGGAGTTCGTCTCGACCCTGGAAGGCGAAATCCCGACGGTGGTGCGCGGCGACCCGCTGCGGGTCTGCCAGGTGGTTCAGAACCTGCTGTCGAACGCGGTCAAGTTCACCGAATCTGGCCAGATCCATTACATCGTGCGCGGTCATCGCGTGTCGGACCAGCGGGTGCGGTTCGAGTTCATCGTCAAGGACAGCGGCACCGGCATCGCGGCGGCGGATCTGGAGCGGCTATTCCTGCCCTTCACCCAAGTCGATACCTCCTCGACGCGCCGGTTCGGCGGCACGGGGCTGGGCCTGACCATTGCGCGGCGCATGGCCAACATCATGGGCGGCGATATCACCGTCACCTCAAGGCTGGCGGAAGGGTCGTGCTTCACCCTGGAGATCGAGGCCGAGGTGGTGGAGTGGGCCAAGCCGGTCGCGGCCGACGAAGTCCATGCCGAGATTGAGGGCGGCGAATCGCTGCGCGTGCTGGTGGTCGAGGACCATCCGGTGAACCGCATGATCCTGGAAGCCTGGATGAGTTCGGCCAGCCACGTCACATCGACGGCCGAAAACGGCCAGATGGCGGTCGAGATCGCCAAGGATCAGCCGTTCGACCTGATCATCATGGATGTGAACATGCCGGTCATGGACGGCCTGACCGCCACCCGACTTATTCGCGACGGCGGGGGCCAGAACGCGGGCACACCCATCGTCGTCCTGTCGGCCTCCGCCCGCAACGAAGACCACGAGGCAGGCCTGGAGGCCGGCGCCGACGCCTATCTGAACAAGCCCATCGACTTCAGCGCTCTGGCCGCCCTGATGGGACGGGTCGGGGGCGGACGCGAGGCGGTCGCGCAGATGGCGCTGCCGCCGTCCCAGACCTCCGTCGCCGCCTGATTGCGGCCGAGACGTGTTCTTTATATGAATGCAGGCCTCTGACGGCGGTTCAGACCCGCCTCAGCCGCCGCGCTCCATAACTGCACTCAAGTCGAAACCCTTCGGCGCAGTTGGAGACACGATCATGAGAAAGATCCTTACCGCTACGATGGCCGCCCTGATGGCCACCACCGCCCTGGGCGCCGCCGGCGCAGCCTCGGCCCAGTCGCGCGGCGATCATCGTTACGAGCAACGTGATGACCGTCGCGACAACCGCCAGGATCGTCGTGAAGACCGCCGCGAGTTCCGTCAGGACCAGCGCCAGGACCGTCAGGAGTATCGCCAGCAGCAGCGTGCTTATGATCGTTGGCAGCGGGCCGAGCGTCGCTACAACGCTCCCCGCTATGCACCCCCGCGCGGCTATGCAGTGCGCACCTGGAGCTATGGTCAGCGGATGCCGTCCTACTACCGGACCAACGCCTATGTGGTGAACGATTACGGACGTTATGGCCTGCGCGCCCCGCCCCGCGGCTACCAATATGTCCGCAGCGGCAATGATGTGGTTCTCGCCGCCGTCGCCGGGGGTCTGATCACCGCCGTGATCGCCGGCCTGTTCAACTGATCTCCTGAGATCGAAGACACGCCCCGGAGGGAAACCTCCGGGGCGTTTTTCGTTCTGCTATGCGGCGACGCTTCGAGCGCCCAAGATGGATGACGATGCGCGCCTTCGCCGAGCTTCTGGATCGTTTGTCCCTGACCGCTTCGCGCAATGCGAAGCTGGTGCTGGTGAGGGATTATCTGAGGGCGACGCCTGACCCCGACCGGGGCTGGGCGCTGGCGGCGCTGACGGGCGACCTGACGTTCGACGCCGCCAAGCCGGCGATGATCAGGAAGGCGGTAGAGGGGCGGGTGGACAGCGTGCTGTTCGGCTGGTCCTACGACTATGTCGGGGATCTGGCCGAGACGGTGGCGTTGATCTGGCCCGTGACGCCCGATCACCGGCCCAATCGCGAGCCGGAACTGGCCGAGGTGGTCGAGGCCCTGCGCACCGCCAGCCGGGCCGAGGTGCGGGGACTGCTGGAAGGCTGGCTCGACGCGCTGGAGCCGAAAGGGCGGTGGGCGCTGCTGAAGCTGATGACCGGGGCCCTGCGGGTCGGACTGTCCGCGCGGTTGGCCAAGACGGCGGCGGCGATGATGCGACCGGACGCGGTGATGGCGCCGCCGTCGCCGGACGGGGATGAGGCGCAGACGACGCTGGAGGCCCTGGACGCCTCGGCTATCGAAGAGGTCTGGCATGCGGTCGAGGCGCCCTATGCCGACCTGTTCGCCTGGTTGGAGGGCAGGGCGGAGCGGCCCAGCCCCGACGCGCCCGGCCGGTTCCGGCCCGTCATGCTGGCCGTCGCCATAGACGAGGCGGTCGATCTGCCCAAGCTGTCGCCCGCCGACTACGCCGCCGAATGGAAGTGGGACGGCATACGGGTTCAGGCGGTGCTGGAGGGCGATGTCGGCAAGCTGTATTCCCGAACCGGCGACGAGATTTCGGCCGCCTTTCCCGATGTGATGGAGGCCTTGGCGTTCCAGGGCGCGATCGACGGCGAACTGATCGTGTGGCGCGACGGGGCGGTGGCGCCGTTCGGGGATCTGCAGCAACGGCTGAACCGCAAGACGGTGGACGCCAAGGCCATGCAGGCCTTTCCGGCGGCGGTGGTCGCCTATGACTTGCTGGCCCAGGACGGCGAGGATTTGCGGAGTTTGCCGCTTCGCCAGCGCCGGGCGCGGCTGGAAACTCTGGTGGCGGACCATACGGGCGAGCGGCTGCATCTGTCGCCCGTGGTCGATTACGCCGATTGGGATCAGCTGGCGCGGCTCAGGGCGGACCCTCCTGTTGGGGCGGCGGCGGAGGGGCTGATGCTGAAGCGCTGGGACAGCCCCTATCTGGCGGGCCGGCCCAAGGGGCCGTGGTTCAAGTGGAAGCGCGATCCGCACGTCATCGACGCCGTCCTGATGTACGCCCAGCGCGGGCATGGGAAACGATCCAGCTTCTATTCCGACTACACCTTCGGCGTCTGGACGCCGGAAGGGGCGCTGACGCCGGTGGGCAAAGCCTATTTCGGCTTCACCGACGAGGAGCTGAAACAGCTCGACAAGTTCGTGCGCGACCACACCATCGACCGCTTCGGGCCGGTGCGGTCGGTGCGGGCCGAGCGGGATTTCGGACTGGTGCTGGAGATCGCCTTCGAAGGGTTGAACCGATCGACGCGGCACAAGTCGGGCGTGGCCATGCGCTTTCCCCGCGTCAGCCGCATTCGCTGGGACAAGCCGGCGCGAGAGGCCAACACCATCGACGACGTGATGGACCTGCTGGACGCCATCGAAAGCGGCGGCGGACGGATCGCCAAGGCCTGAAAACGGGCTTTCGGGGGTTCCAATCGGCGCGTCAGGCGTTAGACCCGGCCCTATGTCTTCGCCAATCCCAGCCGATATCACCCCTATCGCCGAAGCGGTCGCCGCAGGGCGCAAGGCCGTGTCCATCGACACCGCCGTGATCGCCAAACTGACCGACATGGCCGGTGATTTCGCGATCAACTTGACCATCGCCATCCTGATCTTCGCCGCCACTGTGTTTGCGGCGAAATGGGCGTCGAGGGCGGCGCGCAACGGCCTGTCGCGGGTGCGCGGCTTCCGCCACGATCCGACGGTTCTGAGCTTTGCGGTGCAGGTCGTGCGGGTGGTGGTGTTCATCATCGGCATGATCGCCGTGTTGCAACGGTTGGGCGTGCAGACGACCTCGATCATCGCGGTGCTGGGCGCGGCGTCGCTGGCCGTCGGTCTGGCGCTGCAGGGCACGCTGTCGAACGTGGCGTCGGGGATCATGCTGCTGGTGCTGCGGCCCTATCGCGTCGGGGACGTCGTGGACGTGGGCGGCATGTCGGGCACGGTGCAGCGGCTGGACCTGTTCACCACCCAGCTTTCGAACGCCAACAACCACAAGATCGTTATCCCCAACTCGAAGGTTCTGAGCGATCCTTTGACCAATCTGACCGGCCAGCAGACGCGCCGGATCGAGATCAACTTCTCCGTCGGCTATGGCGACGACCTGAACCAGGCGCGCTGCGTTCTGGCGGACATGGCCGAGGCGCACGACAAGGTTCTGCACGACCCCCATCCCTGGACAGGGGTGACCGGCCTTCTGGACAGTTCCGTGCAGGTGACTTTGCACGCCTGGGTCAAGGTCGGGGACTGGTGGCAGACCCAGGCCGATCTGATGCAGGCCGGCAAGGAGGCGCTGGACGCCGCCGGAATCGAAATCCCGTTCCCGCATCAGGTCGCCGTGCCGTATGGCGACGAGGATGTGATGCCGGTGGTCCGTGTGCGGACTGTCGACGATGAGGCAGCTGATTTGAAGGCGACGACCCGCTGATGCGCTACGATTTCGGATCCGACAACACCGCCGGCATGGCGCCCAGCGCCATCGAGGGCCTGGTGCGCGCCAACGACGGTTTCGCGCGCGCCTACGGCGGCGACGACGTCACGGCGCGCGCCGCCGATCAGATCCGCCAGCGGCTGGATGCCGACGCCGAGGTGCGGTTCGTCTTCAGCGGCACGGCCGCCAACGCCATCGCCCTGTCGATGCTGGCCCAGCCCTATGAGGCGGTTCTGGCGCACAACGCCGCCCACATCTGCACCGACGAGACGGGGGCTCCGGGATTCTTCGGTCATGGCGTCGGCCTGATCGGCCTGCCGGGCTTTTCGGGCAAGATCGATCCGCTGGCCCTTCAGGTGCATCTGGACGAGGCCGAAGTCGGCCACCGCCAGCCGCCGGCGGCCCTGTCGCTGACCCAGGCCACCGAATATGGCGCGGTCTATACCGAGGAAGAGCTGCGTCATCTGATCGAGCCGACCAAGGCGCTGGGATACGGCGTCCATATGGACGGCGCACGGCTGACCAATGCGGCCGCTTCGGGGTTCGACCTGAAGGACATCGCCCGGCTGGGCGTGGACGTGCTGGTGTTCGGCGGGGCCAAGGCGGGCGCCAACTGCGCCGAGGCCATCGTCCTATTCGACAAGGGCCTGGCGCGGCGTCTGGACAATCGCCTGAAACAGGCGGGGCAGACGGCGTCGAAGGCGCGGATGCTGTCGGGGCCGATGCTGGGGCTGCTGGAAAGCGGCGACTGGGAATCGGGCGGCGCCCACGCCAATCTGATGGCGCAGAAGCTGGCGGCGGGGATCGCTGTACGCACCCCCTTCGTGCTGGCCCATCCGGTCGAGGCCAACGCCGTCTTCGTGCGGATGTCGCCTGAGGCGCATGCGCGCCTGAACGCCCTGGGCTGGGCCTGCTATCCGTTCGACGATGGATCGGTGCGGTTCGTCTGTTCGTGGGCGACGCAGGAAGCGGCCGTGGACGAGCTGATCGAGGCGGTCGTCAGCCTGGGTTGAGCGACTAATCCCCGGTCGCGCGCCAGCGTGGCCTTTCCCCGGTCGCATTGGGTTTCCATATGCGGATCATGGCGATACGAGGCGAACGCTCCGGCGGCAGGCGTGACCCGATGGTCAAGGCGCAGCAGGCAGGAAGCACACAGGACAAGACGGACGGACCCCCGACGCTGACGGCGCTGGCGGACCTTGCGCGGCTGGTGGCCCGTTCGGGCGCTCCGCACCTGAAACTGAGGCTGATCTTCGCCATCCTGCTGACGCTGGCGGGCAAGGGGCTGGGCGTTATGGCGCCGCTGGTGCTGGGCGCGGCGGTCAATCGGCTGGCGGCGGGTCAGGGCGCGGCGGCGGCCGTCGGTCTGGGCTTTGCGGCCTTCGCCATCGGCTGGACCTTCGTGCGGTTTCTGTCGGCGGCCTCGCCCCTGATTTCGGACGTCGTGTTCGCGCCCGTGCGCGCCGCCGCCCAGCGCACCACGGCGGCCGAGGCCTTTGCTCATGCGTTGAGCCTGTCGCTGGATTTCCACCAGACCAAACGCTCGGGCGCCCTGTCGCGGACGATGGATCGCGGGTCGCGCGCGGTGGACTTCCTGCTGCGCATCCTGGCCTTCAACCTGATCCCGACCGGGGTCGAGCTGGTGCTGGCGGCGGGGGTGCTGGGCGCGAAATACGACTGGCGGTTCGCGGCCGGCGCGGGAGTCGTGGTGGTGATCTACACGGCCGCCACCTTCGCCATGTCCAACTGGCGGCTTGAGCATCGCCGGATCATGAACGCGGCCGATTCCGAGGCCGCCGGCGTCTCGGTCGACGCCCTGCTGAACTATGAGACGGTCAAGTCGTTCGGCGCCGAGACGCGTGCGGCCGCCACCTATGACCGGGCTCTGGGCGACTATGCCGAGGCGTCGCTGAAGGCCAACAGCTCGCTGGCCATGCTGAACGGGATGCAGGCCCTGGTGATGAACCTGGGGCTAGGCGTCATGGCGGTGATGGCCGGGTTCGAGGCGGCGGCCGGTCGGATGGGACCGGGCGACGTGACGGCGGCGGTGCTGATCATGATCTCGCTGTATGCGCCGCTGAACATCCTGGGTTTCGCCTATCGGGAAATCCGCCAGTCCTTCATCGACATGGAGGAGATGCTGAAGGTGACGCGTCAGACGCCCCAGGTCGCAGACGCCTCCAATGCGCTGGCCCTGCCGCGTCCGGTCGATGCGCGCGGCGCGTCCGTCCGGTTCGAAAACGTCGGCTTCCGCCACGACGCGCGGGCGAACGGGTTGGAGGACGTCAGCTTCTTTGCGGCGCCCGGCACGACGACGGCGCTGGTCGGGCCGTCAGGCGCCGGCAAGTCCACCATCGTCAAACTGGCGCTACGGCTGCTGGACCCGCAGGAAGGGCGCGTGCTGATCGACGGTCATGATGCGCGTCAGGTGACGCAGGCGTCTTTGCGCGCGGCGGTGGCCCTGGTGCCGCAGGACGTGGCCCTGTTCAACGACACCCTGGGCGCCAATATCGCCTTCGCGCGACCCGATGCGGACGAGGCCCAGGTCTGGGCGGCGGCCGAGGCGGCGGAACTGGCCGACTTCATTCGCGGCCTGCCGGACGGTATGGAGACCAAGGTCGGCGAGCGAGGCCTGAAGCTGTCCGGCGGCGAGCGTCAGCGTGTCGGCATCGCGCGGGCCCTGCTGGCCGATCCCTGCATCCTGATCCTGGACGAGGCGACCAGCGCCCTGGACAGCCGCACCGAGGCCGCGATCCAGAAGACGCTGCAAAAGGCGCGTCATGGCCGCACGACCCTGGTGGTGGCGCACAGGCTGTCGACCGTGGCGGACGCCGATCAGATCCTGGTGCTGAAGGCCGGGAGGATCGTCGAGCGTGGCGGGCACCATGAGCTGGTGGCGCGGCAGGGCGGGGAATACGCCGCCCTGTGGCGCAAGCAGACGCGCGCCGGCAAGACGTCTCAGGTCGCGGACTGATCGCTCGCGGGTAGCTTCTTGCGCAGGACTTCGTGCAGATTGGTCAGGATGGCCGTTCGCGCGGCCTGTTCCTCGGGCGGCAGGGACAACAGCACCTTCATCGCCTGGGCGTGAACGGTGGCGATACGCCAGTCGAATCCGCCATGGCGCGGCGCGGCGTCCAGCAGGTCGCACAGACCCTTGGCCGCCGTGCACAGGTCGTCCATCGCAAACGGGCTGGCCGCGTCGATGATCTGGCTGGAGGCGGAATAGGCCAGGTCCAGCCGCATCGGCTCGATCAGGTCGGGCTCAGGCTTGGCCAGCAGGACGGCGATATTCTCGGTGATGATGGCTCGGGCCTGGTCCTGCAAGCCGTCCAGATTGGCCCTGGCCTGGGCCAAGGCGACGCCGACGCTGACGCCGCCGGGGCGATCCAGCATTTCGGACAGGCGCGACTTGCGCTGGGTGTGGGTGATGACGGTCATAGGGCCAGGCTCTCCATCCCATTGGCCTTGCGCAACATGTCGGCCCGGCGTTCGACGCCCTCATAGCCGCTGTGTCGGAACCGGCGGTCCGGCCCCAGATAGTCGCCGACCTCCAGGAAGGGCCGACTGTCGCGGGCGACCCACAGGATGCGTTCAAGCAGCATCGCGGGGCTGAACGGCTTTGTGACGACGAAGTTGGCGCCGCAGTCGCGGGCCTCGGCCACACGCCCGCGCCGGATGTGGCTGGCGGTCATGATGACGGGGGTGAAGGCGTTAGGATTGGGGCCCGACCGGCGCAGCCAGCGCACCAGCTCGAACCCGTCGATGTCGGGCATGTCGGTGTCCACGACCAGCAGATCGATGGGCTTGTCGGTCAACAGCTTCTTGGCCTGGGTTCCCGTGCCGCAGGCATAGGCCGGGCGGATGCCGAACCCGGTCAGGGCGTTGGACGTCAGCGTCAAAGAAAAGGGCGAATCGTCGACGATCATCGTGATCGCGCCGCCCAGGTTGAAGACGGCGCTTTCGCGCAGGGATTCGCCGCCGCTCATGCCGCGATGGCCCCGGTCTGTCCCGCCGTCGTCGTGATCATGGCTGGTCGCAAACCCCGAAGCCCCTCGATAAAGGCCAAGGTTGGCAGACGATAGTGGACGCTGCGTTAACGCTGTTCTGTTACAGCGCGCCGATGGCGTAGAAGCGGTCGGCGCGGCGTTTCTTGATCTGCTGGGGCGACAGGCCCTCGAAACCCTTCAGCTCTTCGGCCAGCACGTCGCCGACATTGGCCATGGCGGCGTCGCGATCGGTGTGGGCGCCGCCCACCGGTTCCTCAATCAGGCGATCCACGATCTTCAGGCTCATCAGGTCCGGGCCGGTGATCTTCATCGCCATGGCCGCGTCCCTGGCCCGCGCGCCGTCGCGCCAAAGGATGCCGGCCGCACCCTCGGGCGAGATGACCGAATAGATCGAATGCTCCAGCATCAGCACGCGGCTGGCCGCCGCGATGGCGATGGCGCCGCCCGAACCGCCTTCACCGGTGATGGTGGCGATGGAGGGCACGCCCAGCGTCAGGCAGCGCTCGGTCGAACGGGCGATGGCCTCGGCCTGGCCGCGCTCCTCGGCGCCCAGGCCGGGATAGGCGCCGGCGGTGTCGATGAAGCTGAGGACCGGCAGGCCGAACTGCTCGGCCATGTCCATCAGGCGCACAGCCTTGCGATAGCCCTCGGGCCGGGCCATGCCGAAGTTGTGGGTGATGCGGGTGGCGGTGTCGTGGCCCTTTTCATGGCCCATGATCACGACCGGACGACCGCGAAAGCGCGCCAGGCCGCCCAGGATGGCTTGGTCGTCGCCGAACTGGCGGTCGCCGTGCAGCTCGTTCCAGTCGGTGAATAGGCTCTGGACATAGTCGATGAAGTGCGGACGCTGCGGGTGGCGCGCGACCTGGGTCTTCATCCAGGGGTCCAGACCGGCGTAGGTCTTCTTGCGAAGCTGCTCGGCCTTCTTGCGCAGGCCCTCGATCTCGTTGTCGAAATCGCCCGAGGCGTCGGACAGCAGCGACAGCTCCTCGATCTTGGCTTCCAGATCGGCGATCGGCTTTTCGAAGTCGAGATAGTGCGTGGCCATCAAGGCGTCCGGGAACTGCGAGCGGGCAAAAGCGCCCTTGGGGAAGGCGGGGGAACCTAGAGAGGTCAACGCCGCCGGGCAAGCGGCGGTTCAGTCGTCGCGCGCCAAGGGGTGGTTTTGGTGGACGACCTGGGCCAGGCGGTCGGTGGCGACGTGGGTGTAGATCTGGGTGGTGGCGATGTCGGCGTGGCCCAGCAGGGTCTGGACGACGCGCAGGTCGGCGCCCCCTTCCAGCAGGTGGGTGGCGAAGGCGTGGCGCAGGACGTGGGGGCTGACGCGGGCCGGGTCGATGCCGGCCGTGATCGCGGCCTCGTCCAGCAGTTGGGCGAAGCGGCGTGGGGTCAGGTGGCCAGTGCGACCGGATGAAGGGAACAGCCAGGGGCTGTCGGGCGCCTCGGGCTTTCGCCCATCTTTGCCCTTGAGCTTGGCGTCGCGGGCCGTCAGCCAGGCCTTGACGGCCTCGCGCGCGGCGGTGTTCAGGGGCGCGAGCCGTTCCTTGCCGCCCTTGCCGCGCACGATCAGATAGGCGGGGGCGCGGCGTATGGCCTCGACCTTGAGTCCCAGCAGTTCCGAAACCCGCAGGCCCGAGGCGTAAGCCATCTCGACCAGGGCGACCAGGCGTAAGCCCCCTGCGGCGTCGCGGGCGGCGGCGGCGGCCAGCAGGGCGTCGATCTCGTCGCGGCTCAGCACCTTCGGCAGGGACCGGCCCTGTTTCGGCGCGTCGAGGCGGCGCGACGGGTCGTCGGTGCGCCAGCCTTCGGCCAGGGCGAAGCGGTAGAACTGACGCGCGGAGGACCGGCGTCGTGCGGCGGTGGCGGCGGACAGGCCGCGCCGCGACAGGTCGGCGAACCAGCCCTCGACCGCCTCGGCATCGGCCTTCATCAGCCCGCCGGCGTCGGACAGCGCGGTCTCGGCGTCGGCCAAGTCGCGGCCATAGGCGGACAGGGTGTGGGGCGAGGCGTCGCGTTCGACGGCCATCATCTCCAGAAAGGCCTCGATCTGGGGCGTCATCGCACCGTCCGTCCTTCGAACGGATGGCGTGGGGGCGGGCTTGGTGTAGAGGTTTGATCGATCATGCCTGCCTGCGTCGCCGCCTTCGCCGTCCTTTCGACCGACCGTTCCGCCGGAGCCGCCGGATGAGGCGGCGCGCGAATCCGGGACCGACCCGCACCATAGCCCTGGTTGGGCTGATGGGGGTGGGCAAATCGTCGGTGGGGCGCCGGCTGGCCAATCGGCTGAAACTGCCCTTCGCCGACGGCGACGTTGAAATCGAATCGGCGGCCGGAATGACGGTGTCGGAAATCTTCGCCGCCCTGGGCGAGGCCGAGTTCCGGGCGGGCGAGGCACGGGTGATCCGCCGCCTGCTGGAAGGGCCGCCCATCGTGCTGGCCACCGGCGGCGGGGCGATGATGAACCCGGAGACGCGCGCGCTGTTGAAGGCGCGATCCGACACGGTGTGGCTCCGGGCCGATCTGGCGGTGATCGCGGAACGGGTGGCGCGGCGCGACACGCGTCCTCTGTTGCGCGGCAAGGACCCGCTGGAGGTCCTGACGACCTTGGCCGAGGCGCGCTATCCCATCTATGGCGAGGCGGACGTGACCGTGGACGTGGGCCAGGGCTCGCACGGCCAGGCGGTGGACGCCATTCACAAGAACCTGCGCCGACACTGGCGCCACAGACGGCGCGCGGAGACGAAGACGTGACGATCATTCCGGTCAGCGGCGGGGCCTTTGCGGCCTATGACGTGGTGGTGGGACGTGGCCTGCTGGCCCAGGCGGGGACTCATATCGCGCCGCTGGCCAGGGGACGGACGGTCATCGTCACCGACGAGACGGTGGCGGGCATCCACGCCGAGGCCTTGACGGTGTCGCTGACAGCGGCGGGCGTCAGAAGCGAGATCGTGGCGGTGCCGGCGGGCGAAGGCTCCAAGTCCTTCGCCGAGCTGGAGCGGGTGCTGGATCGGCTGCTGGAGATCGGGCTAGACCGCAAGGATGTGGTGATCGCCCTGGGCGGCGGGGTCGTGGGTGACCTGGCCGGTCTGGCGGCGGCGCTGTTCATGCGCGGCATCGACTTCGTGCAGATCCCCACGACCCTGCTGGCCCAGGTGGATTCCTCGGTCGGCGGCAAGACGGCCATCGACACGCCGCGCGGCAAGAACCTGGTCGGCGCTTTCCACCAGCCGCGCCTGGTGCTGGCCGATATCGACGTGCTGGCGACGCTGCCGGAACGTCAGGTGAGGTCCGGCTGGGCCGAGGTGCTGAAGCACGGGCTGATCTGCGACGCGGCCTTCTTCGACTGGCTGGCCGGCGAAGGGGCGGCGGGTGCGACCGGCGATCCGGCGGCGCTGGAACGGGCGGTGATCCGTTCGGTCGAGATCAAGAGCGCGGTGGTCGGCGAGGACGAGAAGGAGGCCGGGCGGCGCGCCCTGCTGAACCTGGGCCACACCTTCGGCCATGCCGTCGAGACGGAGGTTGGTTTCGACGAGGGCGCGCTGGCGCACGGCGAGGCGGTGGCCCTGGGGTGCTGCATGGCCTTCCGGTATGCGGCGCGTGAGGGGCTGTGTTCGGCGCAGGATGTGGCGCGGGTCGAGGCGGTGGTCGCGGCGGCGGGCCTGCCGACGCGGCTGGCGCAGGCGGGGTCATTCGCGGCCGACCGGCTGTTGACGCTGATGGCGGGCGACAAGAAGGCCGAGGGCGGGGCGTTGACCCTGATCCTGGCGCACGGAATCGGCCAGGCCTTCGTGGCCAAGGGCGTGGATGCGTCCAAGGTGCGGGCTTTCCTGATCGAGGAAGGCGCGACCGCGTGATGCGGATCGTCACGGTCCCGCTGGAGGACCGGTTCGTGCGGCTGGAACCGTTCGAGGACAGGCTGAAGGCCGAGGTGCGGGCGGCGCTGGATTGCGACGCCGCGTCCTGGGACATCATGGTCGCGTCGGCTTACAGCGCGCATTTCGAAGGCTGGTGGGACAGCGCCCTGGCGGCGATGCAGGCGGGCACACGGATCGCCTATGCCGTGCGGCGGCTGTCCGACGGCGTCGTCGTCGGCACGACCAGCCTGTACGAGATCAACCCGGCCTATCGCCGCTGCGAGATCGGCTCGACCTTCTATCGACCAGAGGCCCGGGGCGGAGCGATCAATCCGGCCTGCAAGCGGCTGTTGCTCGGTCACGCCTTTGATGCAGGCGCGGTGCGGGTCGAGATCATCACCGACGCCGTCAACGCCCAGAGCCAGGCCGCCATCCTGAAGCTGGGCGCCAAGGCCGAGGGCGTGCTGAGCAAACACAAGATCACCTGGACCGGCCGAGCACGCGACACCGCCATGTTCGCCGTAATCGACGACGACTGGCCCGAGGTGCGCGACGGACTGGATCGAAGGCTGGCTAAGTTCCAAGGCGATTAGGCAGCGCCTTCAAACCCTTCGCCCATTACCAAAGCTTCACTGGCGACCTGAGGATTGAAGTGGTGGTTTGCCGGCTTCTCGAACGGGGCCGGCATCATGTTTCGACAGCTTACAGCGACACTGGCGATTGTCGTCGCCCTGACCGGTGCGCCGCTCCGAGTCCTGGCTCAGTCTTCGACCCGCGCGGATCTGGACGCCTGGGCCCAGCGCCAGATGAGCCTGCGCTCCATTCCAGGCATGCAGATCGCGGTCGTGAAGGATGGGCGGATCGTCCATTCGGGCGCCTATGGCTTGGCCAATCTGCAGACGCCGGTCCCCGTGACCGAGCAGACCGTCTTCTCGATCAACTCGGCGACCAAGGCCTTTACCGGCGTCGAGATCCTGCGGCTGGTCGAGCGCGGACAGGTGGACCTGGATGCGCCGGTTTCGACCTATCTGGCGGACTTGCCGCAAGCCTGGCGTCCGATCACCGTGCGTCAGTTGCTGACCCATATGTCGGGTCTGCCGGACATCATCACGCCCGACGGCGGCTATGTCGGTCGCGACAGGGCGGGCGCGCTGGCGGCCCTCGCGGACCTGCCCTTGAGGTCGGTTCCGGGCGAGCGGTTCGCCTATAACCAGACCAACTATCTGCTGCTGCAGTGGATCGTCGAACAGGCGCAGGGGCGTCCGTTCGAGGCTGTCTTGGGCGAGGACGTCTTCAGGTCGCTGAGCATGACCCATTCGGGGTTCGGCGATTCCCTGGATCTGATTCCCGGCAAGGCCGACAGTTATCGCTTCAGTCGTCCCGGAGAGGGCGAGGCGCCGCGCCTTCAGAACGTGCACGAGCTGTTTCCGCCGTTCACCCGCGCCGCCGCCGGCATCAACAGTTCGGCGCCCGATCTGGCGCGCTGGTTGATCGCCCTACAAGCCGGCGAAATCCTCAAGCCCGAGACGCTGGAGGCGCTGTGGACGCCGGGACGCTTCAACAACGGCAAGGCGGGCGAGTGGGCCAATGGATGGGTCGTCGTCGACCGCCGGGATCACCCTTCGGTCGGGATGACGGGCGGCGGCCGGTCGGCCTTCTTCGTCTATCCCAAGGATCGGGTGGCGGTGATCATCCTGACCAATCTCGCCGGCGCCTCTCCCGAGGAACTGGTCGATTCCGTCGCGACCCGCTTCATTCCGGGCATGAAGTTGACGGGCGTGGCCGCGCTGCAGGAGCGGCTGGAAGCGGAAGGGTTCGATCAGGCCGAGCGGGTTGCGGCGGAACTCGCAGCACGGGACGGCGCCGGCGCGCTGCCGGAAAGCGACCTGAACAACTGGGGCTACCGGTTGCTGTCCAGGGGACGGGTCGCAGACGCCCTGACCTTGATGAAGCTGATCGTCAGCCTCTATCCGCAAAGCGGCAACGCCTACGACAGCCTGGCCGAGGCCTATGCAAAGTCAGGCGACCGTGCGCGGGCTAGGGAGAACTACCAGCGGTCGCTCGTGCTGGATCCGGCCAACACCAACGCCGCCGAGCAACTGCGTCTGCTTGGAACCGACCCGTCCTAGAGGCGTCAGGGGATCAGGCGCTCGGCCCTGAGTTGCTCGAACAGGGCGAAGAAGGCGTCGTCGGTGGGCTGGTAGTCGAGGAAGCCCAGGCGGCGGCTCTTGCCCATGTCGGTCACCACCTCGATGGGGCGGCCGAGGTCGGCGTCGGTGTGCCAGGGCGAGGCCAGCCGATCCAGATCGGGCTCGATCAGGGTCTCGCGCTCGGCGATCCGGCGCCAGACGGCGTGATCTTCGGCCATCTGGACCTCCAAGGGCAGGATCGTGCCGTCGAACTCGGCTGGGACGAGGCCGAACCAGTCGGCGATCCGGCCCCACATCCACTTCCAGCGGAAGACATCGCCGTTGACGACGTTGAAGGCCTGGTTGGCGGCGGCGGGCGTGGTTGCAGCCCAGACCAAGTGACGCGCCAACTGGGTCGCGCTGGTCATGTCGGTCAGGCCGTTCCACTGGGCCTCGGAACCGGGGAAGCGGAACGGGCGTCCGGTCTCGCGGCACAGGCTGGCGTAGGCGGCCAGGGTGGTTCCCATGTTCATGGCGTTGCCGACCGCCTTGCCGATGATGGTGTGGGGGCGGTGGATACTCCAGGCGAAGCCGTCGCGATCGGCGGCTCCGAAGACCTCGTCCTCCTGGGCGTAGTAGAAGTTGTCGATATTCAGCCGGCCCTGTTCCTCGCGGAACGGGGTCTGAGGCAGGACGCCCTGGCCATAGGCCTCGAACGGGCCGAGGTAGTGTTTCAGGCCGGTGACCAGGGCGACATGACGCACAGAGGCCGCCGGGCGCACGGCGTCCAGCACGGTGCGGACCATGGCGGCGTTGACGCGGATGTTCGCAGCCTCCGTCGCCTGGCGCGCCCAGATGGTGAAGAAGACGGCGTCGGGGCGGGCGTCGGCGAGAGCCGTCGCCGTCGCCGCCGGATCGTGGAGGTCGGCGACAATGGGCGTGACGCCCGCCTGCGCGACAGGACGGCGGGCGAGGCCCAGGACCGACCAGCCTTGCAACACGAGTTCGGCCGCGACGGCGCCGCCGGCGATGCCGCTGGATCCCACCACAAGGGCTGTTTTGGACATGGTCGTCTCCTGTTGGTTCGCACATCACCTAGTGGGGGCGGCGCCGGGTCGCTAGAAGGCACCATTTGGGGACCTGGCTCCCGAAAGGCGACCACCATGCAGGCAAGCGGCGAAGACGACGACTGGCGCGAGGACTGCGCGCCCCGACGGGTGCTGGAGTTGTTCGCGACCAAATGGACCAGCATGGTCCTGCACACCCTGCATGCGCGTCACGGCGGCTGTGCGCGGGCGGGCGCGTTGCTGCGCAGCCTGCCGGGGGTGTCCAAGAAGATGCTGACCCAGACGCTGCGCGAGATGGAGGTCAGCGGCCTGATCAGCCGCCATGTGCTGGAGACGATGCCGCCCGCCGTCGAATACCGGCTGACGGACCTGGGCGCGCGGTTCGTGGAGCCGGTCGAACTGCTTTATGCCTGGGGGCGGGACAATGCGGAGGCGCTGGACCGGCTCGCGCCGCGACCGACGTCGCGCCGGGGCTAGGCTTTTAGTCCACGGCCCGGCATTGCGTCGGCTGGCGGCCTTCGACGGACCAGGTGGCGAGGACGCCCTTGCCGCGCAGTTCGACGTTGGAGGCGCGGTACCAGATGCCGTCGGCGGCGCGCTCCTGATACAGGTCGATGGCCTCGCCGGACGAGTTGCGGATGGTGGCCATCTGGCGCGGATTGTCGAAATCGACCGACAGGCGCTCGCCGTTGTCGCACAGGTAAACGGTGTGGACGACGCGGTTAAGGGTGCGATCCTGGATCTCGGCGCCGGTGCGCTGGCGCGCGGTCTGGGCGTCGATGGCGCGTTCCTTGACCTCGTCGCCGGTGGTGGGCGCCTTGTCGGGGTCGGGACCGCAGGCGGTCAGCAGAGCAAGCGCGGCGAGGCCGCTGAAGACGATCGACTGCGGCAGATCCGGCTTGAACAACGACATTCCCTCCACGGCGACGCCCAACAGCGCAGCTTTTCGCGGCGTTCTAACGTGCGCCGCCTGCAGCCGTTCCCCGCCGTTGACGGAAGAAGGACTTGAGCAGGGTGGACGCCTCTTGCCCCAGAAGACCTGAGTCCGTCGTCGGGCGCCAGTGGCAGGTGGGTTGCTCGAACAGGCGAGGGCCGTGAATGACGGCGCCGCCCTTGGGATCGTCGGCGGCCCAGACGACGCGGCCGATGCGGGCGTGGCTGATGGCGCCGGCGCACATGGCGCAGGGCTCCAGCGTCACATAGAGGGTCAGGCCGGTCAGACGGTAGTTGTCCAGGGCCGTCGCCGCGCGACGCATGGCTACGATCTCGGCATGGGCGGTGGGGTCGTGTGACGCGATCGGACCGTTGGCGCCGGTCGAAATTACCTCACCTGAGGCAGGATCGACAAGAATTGCACCCACAGGCACCTCTCCTGCGTCCGCCGCCGCTTGCGCTTGGTCCAGCGCCATGCGCATGAACCGCTCATCATGGTCCGCCATACAGACGACAACGACAAGAAGCCCCGCGCCCGTCAAGACGAACGGTCGCCCCGGCCCTTTAAATCCTCCGGTCCCCGCAAGAGCGGCGACGGGACGAAATCCTATGGCGACAAGCCGCGCAGCCCTCGCGAAGACGGCGCCAAACGTTTCGGCGACAAGCCTGATCGCGGCGACAAGCCCCGCGCCGGCAAGGACGGAAAGCAGTCCAAGACGCCCGAAACGCCGCTGCGCGCTGAGCGAATCGCCAAGACCATGGCCCGCGCCGGCATCGCCTCGCGCCGCGAGGTCGAGCGGCTGATCGGTCTGGGCAAGGTGGCGGTCAACGGCCGCATCCTGGATACGCCGGCCACCCTGGTGACGCGCGATGACGTGATCACCGTGGACGGCAAGCCCATGGGCTCGACCCAGGCGACGCGCGTCTGGCGCTATCACAAGCCCGCCGGCCTGCTGACCAGCCACAGGGATCCGACCGGTCGCCCGACCGTGTTCGACGCCCTGCCGGCCGGCCTGCCGCGCGTGATCTCGATCGGACGCCTGGATCTGTCCACCGAAGGCTTGCTGCTGCTGACCAATGACGGCGAGCTGAGCCGGGCGATGGAGCTGCCCTCGGCCGGGCTGGTGCGTCAGTACCGGGCGCGGGCGCGCGGCAAGATCACGCAAGAACAACTGGACGAGCTGAAGAACGGGGCCGTCGTGGAGGGCATTTCCTACGGTCCCATGGTGGCGACGCTGGACAAGGCCAAGGAGTCCAAATCCGAGGACGGCCGCACGCCGAGCAACCTGTGGATTTCGGTCTCGATCACCGAGGGCAAGAACCGCGAAGTCCGCAAGGTGCTGGAGTCCGTCGGCCTGACGGTCAACCGCTTGATCCGCCTGGCCTATGGCCCGTTCCGTCTGGACGTCCTGCCGGTCGGCTCGGTCGAAGAGATCGGGCCGCGCGTGATCCGCGAGCTGTTGGCTGACTACATCCGGCCCGAGAACCTGCCGATGGGGAATACGGTCGAGACGCCGGCGCCCATGCCCGGCCGTCGCGTGTCCACGCCGATCCTCAAAGGGAACTCGGGCTCGGCCATGTCGGACCCGTCGCGCAAGCCCAGCCGGGTTCGCGCCGCCGAGACGGCCCAGGCCGATGCGGTAGAGCGCCGCGAGCGGCCGCCCAAGAAGGAAGGCTGGGCCAAGGCGACGCCCCGCACCGTCCATCCCAAGAAGACCTACAAGCCGCGCGAGGACGGCGAACGTCCGGCGCGCGCCTACACGCCCCGCGAGGACGGCGACCGTCCGGCCCGCACCTATACGCCGCGCGAAGGCGCTCCGGCGCGCACCAGCGACGGGCCCAAGCGCGAGTACAAGCCGCGCACGGCGGCTGGCCCCGAGGGCGCCAAGCGCGACTTCAAGCCGCGCGGCTTCGGCGCGAGCGGCAGCAGTCGCGAGATCCGGCCGCCCCGCACCGGCGGCGGCAAGCCGGCGGGGCCTTCGGGCACCAGCGGCCGCGCGCCAGGGGGCAAGCCCCGCACGCCGCGCTAAGCGGCGAACGGAGACCTGACGATGGATGCACGCCTGTCCGGCCGGTGCCTGTGCGGTGCGGTGACCTTCACCGCCACGCCCAACGGCGGCATGCACGCCTGCCATTGCCCCACCTGCCGGCGGCAGTCGGGCGGCATCCTGTTCAGCGTCGATTGCGGCGACAGCGTCGAGGTCCAGGGGGATGTGGCGACCTACGCCTCGTCCGACTGGGCGACGCGCCAGTTCTGCCCGGCCTGCGGGACCGGCCTGTTCTGGCGATCCAACGACGGCGGGATCACCATGGTCTCGGCCCAGGCGTTCGACGATCCGACGGCCTTCGCGCTGGAGGACGAGTTCTGCATCGAGAGCAAGCCGGACGGCTATACCTTGGCAGGCGAGCGGCCGCGCCTGACGACCGAACAGCTGTGGGCGCAGTTCGCGCCGCCGCAGGACTGACGCCGTGCGGATCGTCGCCGGAAGCCTGAAGGGCCGCGCCATCGTCGCGCCGGACGGGCAGGGCACGCGCCCGACCTCTGACCGGGCGCGGCAGGCCGTGTTCAACGTGCTGGAACACGCCGCCTGGGCCGAGAGCTTGCAGGGCGCGCGGGTCATCGACCTGTACGCCGGCTCGGGCGCCTTGGGGCTCGAGGCGGTCAGCCGGGGGGCGGGCTTCTGCCTGTTCGTCGAGACGGACGACGGGGCGCGGGGCGCCATCCGCGAGAACGCCGACGCCTATGGGGTGATGGGGCGCACCCGGGTGCACCGGCGCAGCGCCACGGACCTGGGCGTGCGGCCGGGATCGGACGGCGAGGCCTTCGACATCGCCTTCCTGGACCCGCCCTATGGCAAGGGGCTGGGGGAACAGACGCTGCTGCGGCTGCTGGAGGGCAACTGGCTCAAGCCCGGCGCCATCGTGGTGTTCGAGCGCGGGTCGGACGAGCCGGAGATCGACACGCCCGGCTATCAGCGGCTGGATGCGCGCGACTATGGCGCAGCGCGGGTGCTGTTCCTTCGACGGGAACGCTGATATCCAAGGTCGTTCCATGGGGTGATGGAGGGCTGAATGTCTGGTTCGTTTGTTCGACGCGCGGTGCTGGGCGTGGCCTTGGCCGTCGGGCTCTTGCCCGGACTGGCCTGGTCGCAAACCAAGGTGACGTCGTCGCCCATCGCCGGCTTCCCCCATGCCAAGGTCTATGTTCAGGAGGGTGAGGGCTCCAGACCGGTGGTGGTCATCCTGCACGGCGCCGAGGGCGGGACCGAGGCGGGCGACCGGTATGGTCCCATACTGGCCGGGCTGGGCTATGCGGCCGTGGGCCTGCCCTATTATTCGCCCGACTGGGCCCAGTACGGTCCGCCCAAGGCCCTGCCGGAGATTGCCGGCAGCTTCGTCGATATCCGGATCGATCAACTGACCGAGTTGCGCGAAGTATTGCGGGGGATGCCCGGGATCGATGTGGAACGGTTCGGCCTGTTGGGCGCCTCCAAGGGCTCGGAATTCGCCTTGATCGCGGCCAGCCGCTACGACTGGATCGACGCCGTCATCGCCTATACGCCCACCGACGTGGTGTGGGAGGGCTGGGGTCTGGAAACGGTCGAGGCCCAGGGCACGCGGTCGTCCTTCTCGTTCGAGGGAAAGGCGCTGCCCTTCATGCCCTATCGCGGCTTCATCGAGGGGCTGCTGGCCGGGCCGGGCAAGGCCGACCTGCGCGCCATCCACGCCAACGGCCGCGCCGACAATCCGCAAAACGAAGCCGAGGCGCGCATTCCGGTCGACGCCTATGCCGGGCCGCTGATCCTGATCGCGGGCGAACGCGACGCCCAGTGGGACTCGGCATCAGCGACGCGCGCGATCGTGGCGGCGCGAGAGGCCGCCGGGCGGGAGACGACGGCGCTGATCTATCCCGAGGCGGGGCACGATCTGGTCGGTGACGGCGGCCCGCGCGAGAGCCCCCTCAGCGGCGGATCGGCAGAGGCGGATGCTGCGGCCCGCGCCGACGCCTGGCCCAAGGTAACGGCCTTCATGGCCGAGGCGCTGGCCCCCTGATCGTAAGGGCCTCAATCAACCTTGGCGGGGCAGGCGTTCGACCAGGCCACGCGCGGCGGCCGTCACCTCGGCCCAGGTGACCTCGAACCCGGCGTCGTCGCCGAAATAGGGATCGGTCACGGCCTGGCCCTCGCGGCCGGGGACGTGGTCGAGCAGCAGGCTGAGTTCGGCGGTCGCGTCGGCGGGGGCCAGGCGGCGCAGGTTCTCCAGATTGTCGTGGTCCAGGGCCACCACATGGGTGAAGCGGCGGAAATCGGCCTGCGTCACCTGCCGCGCCCGCAACCTCGAGATCTCGACCCCATGCCGCCGCGCCGTCGCCTGCGCCCTCGGGTCCGGCGGCTCGCCCGCATGCCAGTCCCCGGTCCCGGCGGAATCGACGATCAGATCGAGGCGGAGCCGCTCCGCCTCGGCGCGGAGGGCGGCCTCGGCGAGGGGAGAGCGACAGATGTTGCCGAGGCAGACGAAGAGGATGGAGGGCATGGGGTGTGTCGAGGTGATAAGGCGGCAGGGTCAGCCGTCAGTGTCGTCAGGTTGGGCTTGTCGGGCTGCCTCCCGTTTCGCAGCCTTTTCCTCTCGCTCCTGTTCGATCTCTGCGAGAGACTTGAGCTGCTCAAGGCTTTCAAATTGCCCGGAGAGGGATGTCGGTATCCGGAAGTGAGCACCGGCTTCGGCTTCCTCTGCAAGCCGCATGATTGCTGGAAACCAGACTAAGAAGAACGCCGCCTGTCCCCATCGGCCCAAGCTTCCATACCATTTCATGTGTGGAAATACGGCTATTAGGCCAGACGCTTCAAGAGCGGCCCGTTCTAGCTGGACACGGCGCATATTGCCGTCGCCTGACACCACCAAGCGACCGCCACGAGCAGCGAAATCTTCAATCCAATTGACGTCTGGTTGGCCTCGCTGTGCGAGCTCTTGGGGCGTCTCAAGTTGGAAATTCTGCGGAACCCTAATAGCTCTTAAGGCATCAACGATGCGATGATTGATGCACTCGTCGAAGCGGATAAGGGTCAAGCAGCAATACGCTGTTCAAATGCGACGGCTTGGTTGACCGCTCCTTCGCTGACGCCGAACCAGTCAGCGGCCTCCGTCAATCCGTCCACCTCTGCAGATGTAGCCAGAGTTTCTGTTGGGATGGCCGTTAACTGTTCGACGATTACGGGTCGTCCAAAGGCCCTAGCTGGGTCAATCCGAACGAGCGGCATTTCCTCTGGGTAAGGTTCGAGCCATGCCGCACGCCCACTTTTGAAGACGACTCGTCCGGCTAAAGCTGGTCTGATCACTTCAGGGTGCAAGTATGCTTCAGTCAGAAGGTCGACGATCTTCTCGCCCTTGAGTTCCAAGACTGAGGCACCGTCAGTTATTAGCTGGCGTTCACGGGCTAGAGGGTGTGGGTCGCTCCAGCGTTGTCGCATGGCCTTCATGGCCTGAGCGAGTTTTCGGCGGGAAATCCCTTCGACAAGGAGATAATTGATCGCCCTTGCTTCGATTAAACCATCGAAAGAAAGCGCCAGACGGCCAGCGACTGAAGGCAGATCGGTCTTAATCAGGGGTGGATTGCCCGATAGCCAGGAAGCCACCTTAGAGGCATCCACGTCGAGCAACACGGCAACTTGCGTTGTCGTGAAGGCGCCGCGTCGTCCAAGCTCAATCCAGTCAGATGGTGTGTGCACTGCTACCTCTGAGCGCATATGCGTTGCAATGTGGGCTGTTGGCAATTGGACTTTTGTGCTCACCGTCTCCCAAACAGCTTCTCCAGATCGTGCAGCTTCAGCTCCACATAGGTAGGGCGGCCGTGGTTGCACTGGCCCGAATGGGGGGTGGCTTCCATTTGGCGCAGCAGGGCGTTCATTTCGGGGGCGGAGAGAACGCGGCCGGAGCGGACGCTGCCGTGGCAGGCCATGGTGCCGCAGATGGCGGCGAGGCGTTCCTTGAGCGACAGGGCCTGGCCGTGTTCGGCCAGATCGTCGGCGATGTCGCGGATCAGGCCCTGAACGTCGGTGTCGCCCAGCATGGCCGGGGTCTCGCGCACCAGGACGGCGCCGGCGCCGAAGGCCTCGACGATCAGGCCCATCTCGGCCAGTTCCTCGGCGCGGGAGGCGACGCGTTCGGCCTCGGCGGGGTCCAGATCGACCACCTCGGGCGTCAGCAGGGCCTGGCGCGTCACGGACCCCTCGGCCATCTGGGCCTTCATCCGCTCATAGACCAGCCGCTCGTGGGCGGCGTGCTGATCGACGATGACCAGGCCGTCGCGGGTCTGGGCGACGATATAGTTGGCGTGCAGCTGACCCCGCGCGGCGCCCAAGGGGTAGTCGAGGGGGTCGGTGGGGGCGTGATTGATTAAGGGTGAGTCGTGACTGGCGGGCTCGGCGGCGGGTTGCTGAGGCCAGGCGGGGCCGTCCCATGAGGGTTCGACGCGGGCGCTGCGTTCGTTGAGGCCTGGGATGATCTGGGCGGCGGCGGCGGGCTGGGACCAGCCGGTCCAGCCGCTGAAGCCTTGGGCCGAGGGGGCGCTGGGGCTGTAGGCGGGGCCGGAAGAGAGGCCGGTGTGGGGCTGGAAGCTGGACAGGGTGTCGGCGGCGACGGTGGTGGAAGCGCGGTGTCCGGCGGCATGCAGGGCGTGCCTCAGGGCGCCGACGATCAGGCCGCGCACCAGGGCCGGATCGCGGAACCGGACCTCGGCCTTGGCGGGGTGGACGTTGACGTCCACGTACAGCGGGTCGATGTCGAGGAACAGGACGGCGGCCGGGTGCCGGTCGCGCGCCAGGAAGTCGGCATAGGCGCCGCGCAGGGCCCCTTGCAGCAGGCGATCCTTCACCGGGCGGCCGTTGACGAACAGATACTGATGCGCCGCATTGCCGCGCGAATAGGTGGGCAGGCCGGTGTAGCCCGACAGGCGCACGCCGTCCCGTTCCTGATCGATGAGCAGGGCGTTTGCCTCGAAGTCGCGGCCCAGCAGGGCGGACAGCCGCTTCAGCCGGCCCGCGTCGCCGGGATGTTCGGCGGGCAGGCGCAGGGTGACCTTGCCGTCCAGCGACAGGGTGAAGGCGACGGCCTCGTGCGCCATGGCCTGGCGCTTGATCTCCTCCGAGATGGCCATCGCCTCGGACCGTTCGGACTTCATGAACTTGAGCCGGGCGGGGGTGGCGTAGAAGAGGTCGCGCACCTCGACCCGCGCGCCGTGCGGGCCGGGGAAGGGGGCGGGGGCCAGGGGACGGGTCTCGCCGCCCTCGACCTGGATGGTCCAGGCGTCGGTCTCGTCACGGGAGCGGGTGGTGATGGACAGGCGGGCGACCGAGCCGATGGAGGGCAGGGCTTCGCCCCGGAAGCCCAGGGTGTGGATGCGCAGCAGGTCCACGTCGCCGGCGTCGTCGGGCTCAAGCTTCGACGTGGCGTGGCGTTCGATGGCCAGGGGCAGTTCGGCTTTCGGAATGCCCTTGCCGTCGTCGGCGATCAGGATGCGCGACAGGCCGCCGCCGTCGGCCTGGATCTCGATATTGCGGCCCCCGGCGTCCAGGGCGTTCTCGACCAGTTCCTTGATGGCGCTGGCCGGCCGCTCGACCACCTCGCCGGCGGCGATGCGGTTGACGGTTTCGGGGGAAAGGCGGCGGATGGGCATGAGGGCAGGAAGATAGGGCGCGCGGGGGATTCGCGCCATGAGGCACGACGGCGTCCTTCTCCCCTTGGGGGAGAAGGTGGGGCCGCAGGCCTCGGATGAGGGGGTTCTGTCCGCCTCGGGACGGTGAGGGCATGACTGCGTGTGGCAGCCCCCTCATCCGTCTCGCTGCGCGAGCCACCTTCTCCCCCGAGGGGAGAAGGGATTACTCGGCGGGCTTGGTCTTTTTAGCGGGTGCGTTCTTCGCCGGAGCCTTCTTCGCGGTGGGCTTCTTGGCTGCGGCCTTTTTCGGGGCTGCGGCCTTCTTGGCGGCCGGGGCCTTCTTCTTCGGCGCGGCGCCGGCCTTGGCGGCAAGCAGGGGCAGGGCGTCTTCCAGGGTCAGGTCTTCGGGCGCCGTTCCCTTGGGCAGGGTGGCGTTGATCTTGCCGGACTTGACGTAGGGACCGAAGCGGCCGGCCATGACGTGGATCGGCTCGCCCGTTTCCGGGTGGGCGCCCAGATCCTTGAGCGGAGCCGTGGCGGCGCCGCGACCGGGACGACCGGCGCGCTTTTCGGCCAGCAGGGCGACGGCGCGGTTCAGACCGACCTCGAACACCTCGTCGATGTCCGAGACGTTCGCATAGGTGCCGGCGTGCAGGACGAAGGGCCCGTAACGGCCCAGGCCCGCCGTGATCATCTTGCCGTCCTCGGGGTGGACCCCGACCTCGCGCGGCAGGGCCAGCAGACGCAGGGCCTGGTCCAGCGACAGGGAGGCCGGCGACCAGCCCTTGGGCAGGGACGAGCGTTTGGGCTTTTCACCCTCCGGCGGCGTGATTTCGACGTAAGGGCCGAAGCGGCCGATCTTGAGTTGCACCGGCTGGCCGGTCTCGGGATCCATACCCAGTTCGCGGTCGCCGCTTTCGGCCGAACCGTCTTCGGCCGACGGGCTGGCGACGGGGCGGGTGTATTTGCAGTCCGGATAGCGTTCACAGCCGATGAAGGCGCCGAACCGGCTGGTCTTCAGGCTGAGTTGGCCGATGTGGCACAGGGGGCATTCGCGCGGGTCCGAGCCGTCTTCCTTGGCCGGGAAGATGTGCGCGCCCAGGCTTTCGTTCAGGGCGTCCAGAATGGCGGTGGTGCGCAGTTCGCCGGCGGCTTGCGTCGCGGCGTGGAAGTCCGACCAGAACTCGCGCAGCAGCACCTTCCAGTCCAGTTGACCGGCCGACACCTCGTCCAGACGCGTCTCCAGCGCGGCGGTGAAGTCGTACTCCACCCATTTGCGGAAGAACTGTTCCAGGAAGGCCGTGACCAGCCGTCCCTTGTCCTCGGGATAGAAGCGGTTCTTGTCGACGCGGACGTATTCGCGGTCGCGCAGGGTCGACAGGGTCGAGGCGTAGGTCGAGGGGCGGCCGATGCCCAGCTCTTCCAGCTTCTTGACCAAGGTGGCTTCCGAATAGCGCGGGGGCGGTTCGGTGAAATGCTGGTCGGTGCGGATGGCGTCGACCTTGGCCTTGGCGCCTTCCTTCAGGGCCGGCAGGCGGCTGGTGTCGTCGCTCTCGTCCTCTTCGGCGCCCTTCTGCTTCTCGTCGCGGCCTTCCTCATAGACGGCCATGAAGCCGTCGAAGGTGACGACCTGGCCGGTGGCCCGCAGGCCGGTCAGGCCGTCGGGCGTCTCGATATCGACCGTGGTGCGGTCCATGCGGGCCGCCTCCATCTGGGAGGCGACCATCCGTTTCCAGATCAGCTCGTAGAGGCGCTGAAGATCGGATTCGAGGCGCAGGCTGTCGGGATGGCGGGCGATGTTGGTCGGTCGGATCGCTTCGTGCGCTTCCTGAGCATTCTTGGCCTTGGTCTTGTAATAGCGGGGTTCCTGCGGAACGAAGGCCGGGCCGAACTGCTGGCTGATGACCTCGCGCGCCTGGGCGATGCCCTCGGGCGTGGTCTGGACGCCGTCGGTCCGCATATAGGTGATCAGGCCGCCGGTCTCGTCCACGCCCTCATACAGTTTCTGCGCCGCCTGCATGGTGCGCTGGGCGGAAAAGCCCAGCTTGCGCGAGGCTTCCTGCTGCAGGGTCGAGGTGGTGAAGGGCGGGGCCGGGTTGCGGCGCACCGGCTTCTTCTCGACCGAGTTGATGGTGAAGTCGCCGGCGTCGATGGCCGCGCGCGCGGCCGCGGCGGTCGCCTCGTCCTTGATGTCCAGACGCTGGACCCGCTTGCCCTCATGCTTGACCAGGCGGGCGGTGAAGGGCGGGCTGTCGGCGTTCAGGTCGGCCTCGATGGACCAGTATTCCTGGGCCTTGAACTTCTCGATCTCCATCTCGCGATCGACGACGATGCGAAGCGCGACCGACTGAACGCGGCCAGCGGAACGGGCGCCCGGCAGCTTGCGCCACAGGACCGGCGAGAGGGTGAAGCCGACCAGATAGTCCAGCGCGCGGCGAGCCAGATAGGCCTCGACCAGCTCCATGTCGATCTGGCGCGGATTGGCCATGGCGTCCAAGACGGCGGACTTGGTGATGGCGTTGAAGGTGACGCGCTCGACGTGCGTGTCCTTCAGCACCTTCTTCTTGTTCAGCACTTCGAGCACGTGCCAGCTGATGGCTTCCCCTTCGCGGTCGGGGTCGGTCGCCAGGATGACGCGGTCGGCGCGCTTGGCGGCCTCGGCGATTTCGGACAGGCGCTTGGCGCCCTTGGCGTCGGCCTCCCAGTGCATCGAGAAGTCGTCGTCGGGCAGGACCGAGCCGTCCTTAGACGGCAGGTCGCGGACGTGGCCGTAGGAGGCCAGGACTTCGTAGTCCGGGCCGAGATACTTATTGATGGTCTTGGCCTTTGCGGGGCTCTCGACGATGACGAGGTTCATATCTGTCCGGTCTCGGGAAGGGGCGCGAACGTGGTTGGAGCGGGGCCGTGTGTCAATCGCACCTGTCGTCTTACAGCCCAAGGTAGTTGTGTTTTAATGAAACGCGGTTAGATTGCGAGACTGGCAACGGAGGCGATCATGGCGACGGCACACCCCCAATCGGCGAGCGCGCCGGAGTTCCGATCCGACATCAAGGCGGCGGCCTTTCCCACGCGGGAATATATCGGCGCCATGGCGCTGGAAATGGCCCGGCTGGCGCGCGACGAGGGCGACGCCCGGCTGGCGGGAATGCTGGAACAGGTCGCGGGCGTGGCGGGCAATCCGGCCGCCTAGACCGAGGCCAGACCGCCGGGCAGCAGTTCGGCGCGGCCGGTCAGGCTGAGCTCCAGCAGGGCCGCGGCGACCTGGGAGACGGGTGTGTTGAGCGCGCGGGCGATCTCGTCGCGCGGCGTCGGCGTGGGCGAGAGCAGGGCGGCGACGCGGTCGAGGAAGGCGTCGTCGATGTCGCCGTCGAATCTCATTTGATCCGCCGCCGGCTCGCGCAGGGTGCGCAGGGTGTCGAAGGCGCGGTCGATGTCCTCGATACCCTCGCACAGGATCGCCCCCTGACGCAGCAGTTCGTTGGGGCCGCGCGCGCGGGGATCCAGCGGCGAGCCGGGCACGGCGAAGACGTCGCGGCCCTGTTCGGCGGCGAGGCGGGCGGTGATCAGCGAGCCGGACCTGATCTCGGCCTCGACCACCACCACGCCGCGCGACAGGCCGGAAATGATGCGGTTGCGGCGGGGGAAGTCTCTAGCCTGGGCGCGGGCGCCCACCGGGCTTTCGGAGACGATGCAGCCCTGATCCGTCAGGCGGGCGTAGAGGTCGGCGTGTTCGGGGGGATAGATGTCGTTCACCCCGCCGCCCAGGACGGCGACGGTTCCGGTCGGAAGGCTTCCTTCGTGGGCGGCGGCGTCGATGCCCCGCGCCATGCCCGAGACGACGACATGGCCGGCCTGACCCAGTTGTTGCGCCAGGCCGCGCGCGATCCGCTGACCGCCCGCAGAGGCGATGCGGGCGCCGACGATGGCGACGGCGGGTTGGTTCAGCAGGTCGGCGCGGCCGCGGGTCCACAGGATGGGCGGGGGCGGATCCAGGGCGGCCAGCATCTCGGGATATCCCGCGTCGCCGAGCACCAGCAGACGGGCGCCGATGGCTTCGCCGGCGGCCAGTTCACGCTCGACCGCCTCGACCGGCGGGGGCGTGGAGGCGGCGCCGGACTTGCGCACCAGATCGGGCAGGGCCGCCAGCGCGCTGGCGGCGGACCCATAGCGACCGATGAGTTGGGCGAACGTGACGGGACCGATGCGGTCGGTGCGGGCGAGCCGCAGCCGGGCGAAGCGTTCGGCCGGGCTCAGGCTCACGCCTTCTTGGCCCCGATACGCGGTTCCTCGCCCTTCAGCAGTCGGGCGATGTTCTGGTGGTGGCGGACCCAGATCAGGACAGCGGCGAAGACGGTCAGGGCGAGGATGGGCAGGCCCACCGGCAGGCCGACGACGGCGAGCGGCAGCAGGGCCAGCAGGGGCGCGGTCGCCGCCGAGATCAGGGCGGCCAGCGACGAATAGCGGAACAGGAAGGCGGCAAGCAGCCATACGGCCCCCGCCATCAGGCCCAGCGGCCAGGCGGCGGCGAGCAGCAGGCCATAGAAGGTGGCGACGCCCTTGCCGCCCTTGAACTTCAGCCAGACGGGGAAGAGATGGCCGAGGAAGGCCGCGCCGCCGGCGATGGCGCCGGCCGTCTCGCTGTCGAACAGGTGACGGGCGATCAGCAGGGCGGCGGCGCCCTTGCCGGCGTCCAGCAGCAGGGTGGCCAGGGCTAGGTCCTTGCGGCCGGTGCGCAGGACATTTGTCGCGCCGATATTGCCCGAGCCGATGTTGCGCACGTCGCCGGCGCCCGCCGCGCGGGTGATCACCACGCCGAACGGGATCGAGCCGAGCAGATAGCCGCCCAGCGCGACGAGCGCCAAGGTCCCGAGCGCCGGGGCCACTAGATCCTGCACGTTGATTCGCTCCCCGCGTGTCGTTGCGGCAAAATGCGTCGGCGCGCGGCGCGGAGCAAGCGCGATCCGACCTCTTGACCCGACGATCGGCGCAGCGTCTGGTCCGCCCGCCTTGCCGGAGACTGTCATGACTCGAATCCCCGCCGCCGCCGCCGTGATCCTGATGCTTTCCACGGCAGGTTGCGTCGGCGCGCCGCCTGTCCGTTCAACGCCTGTCGCCGGACCGGCTTTGGCCGCCTATTTCGACTGCGTGCGCGACGGCGGTGTAGCGATCTCGGCGCACCGGGCGGTCTCGGCGATGGATCAGCCTGAAAACTCCATCGCCGCCATTGAGGCGACCGGACAGGCCATTCCCAATGCGATCCTGGAGTTGGATGTCGTCCTGACCAAGGACCGGCAGTTGGTGCTGATGCACGACGAGACGATGGAGCGGACCACCACCGGGCGCGGCCGGGTCGCAGACCTGACCCTGGCGCAGGTGAGACAGGCGCGGCTGAAGGCGTCGAACGGCGCCCCGACCCGCGCCGCGCCGCCGACCCTGGGCGAGGCGCTGGACGCCGCCGGGCGCGTCGGAGGCATCGCCAGCATCGACCTGAAGCCTGCGGACGGCGAGACGACCGTCGATCTGGCGCGGGCGGTGATCGATCAGGTGCGCCGGTCGCGGGCGTCAAACCGGGTGATCCTGATCACCTATAACGAGGCCGATGCCCGAGCGGTGGCGGCCATGGCGCCGGAGATGATGATTTCGGCCGGACTGAGCGGCGTGGACGATCTGCAAGGGCTGAACGCGCCGCAAATCCTGGCCTGGACCGGGACGCGCGAGGAACGGCCGGCCCTGTGGCGGGCGCTGCGCGAGGCCGGCGTCGAGGTGCAGTTCGGCACCCTGGGCCGGGAAGGCGTGCGCCGCGACGACCTATACGCCGCCGACGGCGACGTGTCGGAATATCGCGACCTGACGCGCCAGGGCGTGACCGTGATCGCCACCGACACGCCGCTGGCCGTCAAGTCGGTGCTGGGCGTCGAGCTGGCCAAGGCGGCGACGTGCGAGCGGGTGCGCTGATCTTCAAGGTTTTGCGGGGAGCACCGTCATCAGGGCGCGGGTGAAGCCGACGGGGGCGACGGTCAGGTGGTCTTCGTCGGCCAGGACCGTGGATCGGACCGTCAGGCCGGGATAGGCGCGCGATTTCAGGGTGCGCTCCATCGTGCGGACATCGGCGACCATGTCGGCGCCGGAGGTGTTGCGGCGGTCGGGGCCGGGCACCTCCCAGCCGCCGATGTACATGAAGACGTCGGCGGGCAGGTCGCGATGGGTGCGGGCGTAGTCGGCCTCCATCCCCATGATGTGGCGCTTGTCGTACCAGAAGGACGGGCTGCCCAGGACATAGGCGTGGAACAGGCCGGGGTCGGTGAACAGGATCTGGGCGCCCAGCAGGCCGCCGTAGGAATGGCCCAACAGGATGCGGCGCGCGGGATCGGCGCGGAAGCGGCTCTCGACGAAGGGCAGGGCCTGGGTCTTCAGATAGGTCTGATAGGCGGGACCGCCGCCGCGAAGCATGGGCGCGGCGTCACGCGGTGCGTTCGGGGTCGGGGTGTAGTCGCGGTTTCGACTGACGGTGCCGCTGTCGCCGCGCGAATAGGACAGGCCGACGAGGATGAACTCCTCGACCACGGGGCCGTCCAGGTTCACGCGCCGGGCGATCTGGCGAAGGATGGGGAAGGCGTAGTCCGCGTCGGTGACGTAGAGGACCGGGTAGCGGCGCTGGGGGCTGGTCTCGTAGCTGGCGGGCAGGCTGACGAAGACCTGATAGTCGCGGCCGGAGACGGGGTCCGGCACGGTCCAGACCTGGGTGCCTGTCAGCATATAGGGCGCGCCTTCGGTCGGGATGGCTGGCGCAGGCGAGGACTGGGCGTCGGCCCGTTCCGAACAGCCCATGACGGCGCCGGCCAGCAGAACCAGCCCCAGGCCGGCCGTGCGTTTCCAGATGGTCATGACCGATTCCCCGATAAGCTTCACTGTCGTTGAGCCTAGGGCGGAATGTGGCGGAAAGCCGGAGGGTCAGTGAACCTTGCGACCACCCACCCAGGTTCCGATCACCTTGCCCTGGAGCCTGCGGCCGTCGAACGGGGAGTTCTTGGATTTGGAGTGCAGGGCGTCGGCGTCGACGATGATCGGGGCGCCGAGGTCGAACAGGACCAGGTCTGCGGGCGCGCCTTCGGCCAGAACCCCGGCGTCGAGCCCCAGCAGGGCCGCCGGTCCCTGGGTCAGGGGGCGCAGCACGTCCAGCAGGTCCAGCCCGTCCTCGTGGTGCAGGGTCAGGGCGGCGGGCAGCAGGGTCTCCAGGCCGACGGCGCCGGGCGCGGCCTCGGCGAAGGGGCGGCGCTTGTCCTCGGCGGGGGCGGGGGCGTGGGCGGAGGTGATGACGTCGATCAGACCCTCGCGCACCGCCTCGACCAGGGCCTGACGATCCGCCTCGGAGCGCAGCGGCGGGTCCAGCCGGTAGAAGGTGCGATAGTCGCCGATGTCCACCTCGTTGAAGCACAGGTGGTTGATCGAGACGCTGACGGCGACCTCAAGGCCCTTGGCGCGGGCGCGGGCCAGGGTTTCCAGAGCGCCCTCGGTCGAGATTTGATCGACCAGGAAGCGGGCGCCGGTCTGTTCGACCAGGGCCAGGTCGCGCTCCAGCCCGATGCGCTCGGCGATGGCCGGACTGCCGGACAGACCCAGCCGCGTGGCCAGTTCGCCGGAGGCGGCGACGGCCCCCTCCGTCAGCCAGGGATCGGACGGACGACAGGCGATCAGGGCGTTGAAGGCGGCGGCGTAGCTCATCACCCGTTGCAGGGTGCGGCTGTTGACGATGACCTTGTCGCCGTCGGTGAAATACAGGGCGCCGGCTTCGTCCATCAGGCCGATCTCGGCCATCCGCTGGCCGTCCAGGGCCTTGGTCGCCGCGCCGGCCGCCCGGACATTGACCAGGTTCAGGGCCGCGCCGCGCCGCTGGATGAAGTCGATCATCGCCGGGTCATCGACGGCAGGGTCGGTGTCGGGCTGGACGACAATGGTGGTCACGCCCCCGGCCGCGGCGGCCAGGCTGGCGGACTTCAGCGTCTCCTTGGGCTCGGCGCCCGGTTCGCCGGTCTTGACCCGGATGTCGATCAGGCCGGGCGCGAGGCACAGGCCGTCGGCGTCGATCAGCTGATCGGCTTCGATGGGCGATGCGCCATGGACGACGCGGACGATGCGGCCGTCCTCGATCAGGAGGCCGCCGGGGCCGTCATAGTCGGTGGCGGGATCCAGCAGGCGGGCGTTGACGATGGCGACAGTGGTCATCGGAAATCCTCCACCGAGAAGCGAAGCGGAACGGGGGAGGGGGACCGCGAAGCGGTGGAGGGGGCGAGGGAGCGCGCGATGTCGGACGGCTGCAATGGATCGGAAGGTCGGCGGCAGACGCGGAATCCGCTTCCGCCCCCTCCACCACGCTGCGCGCGGTCCCCCTCCCCCGCGATGCGGGGGAGGATTTGAGCGGCGACCATCACTTGTCCCCCCAACGGGCGGAGAGGGAGGCCAGCACGGCCATGCGGGCGGCGACGCCCATCTCGACCTGATCCTGGATCAGGGAGACGTCCAGGTCGTCGGCGACGTCGGAATCGATCTCGACGCCGCGGTTCATCGGGCCGGGGTGCATGACCCTGGCGCCCGGCTTGGCCCAGGCCAGCTTCTCGCGATCCAGGCCCCAGAAGCGGAAATACTCGCGGGTCGAGGGCACCAGGGCGCCGGCCATCCGCTCAAGCTGCAGGCGCAGCATCATGACCACGTCGCAGCCTTGCAGCCCCTCGCGCATGTCGTGGAAGACCTCGCAGCCCCAGCGGTCGGCGTCGCCGGGCACCAGGGTCGGCGGGCCGATCAGGCGAACGCGCGCGCCCATCATCTGAAGCAGGGCGACGTTGGAGCGGGCCACGCGGCTGTGGGTGATGTCGCCGCAGATGGCCACGGTCAGGCTGGTCACGTCGCCGAAGGCGCGGCGCATCGACAGCAGGTCCAGCAGGGCTTGGGTCGGGTGTTCGTGGCGGCCGTCCCCGGCGTTGACGACGGCGCAGCCGACCTTCTGGCTCAGCAGTTCCGCCGCGCCCGAAGCACCGTGGCGGATGACCAGAATATCGGGCTTCATGGCGTTCAGCGTCACCGCCGTATCGATCAGGGTCTCGCCCTTCTTCACCGAGGACGAGCCGACCGGCATGGTGACCACGTCGGCGCCCAGTCGCTTGGCCGCGATCTCGAACGAGGAACTGGTGCGGGTCGAGTTCTCGAAGAACAGGTTCACGACGGTGCGGCCGTGCAGCAGATCCAGCGCCTTGGACGACTGGCGATTGAAGTCGACGAAGGCGTCGCCGAGATCCAGCAACTGCGGGGTGACGAACGGATTGAGGTCCGACGCGGCGAGGAAGTGGGGTTTCGGGAACGGGACCAGCCGGTCGCGGATGGTCTGGTCGGTGACGTCTGAGGGCTGGGTCATCGAGACGCGGCTATAGGCGCGACTCGGCCTGAACGCCAGTCAGGTGAAGTGGAACAGCATCAGCAGAATGGGGATGACCACGGCGCTGCCGACGGTGGTCAGGGCGATGACCCCCGCGATCAGGGGCGCATCCCCGCCCATCTGGCGCGCCAGGATGTAGGAGGCGGCCGATCCCGGCGCGGCGCCGCAGATCAGGGCGATCCCCTGGGCCAGGCTGTCGCCGCCCAGGGCCCAGGCGATGAACCACATCAGGGGCGGCATGACGCCCAGCTTGACCAGGGTCACGGCGGCGATGGTGGTGCGGCTTCGCTTGACCTCGGCGAAGGACAAACCCGCCCCGGCGACGATCAGGCCCAGCGGCAGGGCGGCCGCCCCCAGCAGGTCCATCGCGTCCGACAGGCCCGGGATCAACGGCACGCGCAACAGGTTCAGCGCCAGGCCGATCAGGCAGGCCAACAGGATGGGGTTGGCGATCATCGACTTGGCCAGACCCAGCACCGAAGGCTCGCGCCGCAGCGACCCCCATTTGGCCAGCACGGCGACACAGGCGATGTTGGTCACCGGAATGATGAAGGCGATGGCGACCGCCGCCATGGCCGTGCCTTCCGAGCCATAGACCGACTGGATCACCGGCACGAACACGAAGCTGTTCCAGCGGATCACGCCCTGGAAGACGCTGGTGTAGGCCGGCCCCTCCAGGGTGATCAGGGGCTTGGCCGCCAGGGTCGCCGCCGCCACGATCAGGGTCGCCCCCACCGCCGCCGCGCCCGCCACGGTCGCGCCGCCGCCGGCGAGGTCCGCATGCCAGATCGCGGGGATCAGGAAGCTGGGATAGAAGATGTTGATCGACAGCTTCTCGATCGGCCGCCAGGCCTCGTCGGGCAGGAAACCGGACTTGCGCAGCCCATAGCCCAGGGCGATCATCAGAAAGACCGGCAGGACGCCGGCGATCAGGGCCGTCAAACCCAGGTCGCCTGATCCCGCACCCGATCCAGCGCCCCCTGCAGAATCCAGGCGGCGGCGGTGCGATCCACGACCTGAGCGCGGCGCTTGCGGTTCAGGTCCAGATCCTCGATCAGGAAACGTTCGACGGCGCTGGTGGACAGCCGCTCGTCCCAGAAGGCGATGTTGATCGGGCGCAACCGCTCCAGATTTCGGGCGAAGGCGCGGCACGATTGGGCGCGCGGGCCTTCGGAGCCGTCCATGTTGGCGGGCAGGCCGATGACCAGGGCCGAGACCTTGCGATGGGCCATCAGCTTGAACAGCTGCTCGGCCTCCAGGGTGAACTTGGACTTTCTGATCAGTTCCAGCGGCGAGGCGATCAGGCGCGTGGCGTCCGACACGGCCACCCCGATGGTCTTCTCGCCCAGATCCAGCCCCATCCACGGGGTGTCGGGCGGGCAGGCGGCGGGCAGGTCGAGGAGGTCGAGGACGGGCACGGGCGGGCGGTAGGCCGCAATCCTGCGGAAGTCAAAGGCGTCGCCTTGTGAATCCGAGGTCGGAAGGCTAATCCCGCCGATACATTCCCTATCGACGTGCATTGGAGGGCCGCATGGCCATCGACGCTGCGACGGTGCGCAAGGTTGCGCATCTCGCCCGCATCAAGACCCCCGAGGATCGGCTGGAGCCGCTGGCGCAGGAGCTGAACGGCATCCTGGCTTGGATCGAGCAGTTGGACCAGGTGGATGTCGAAGGCGTGGAGCCGATGACCTCGAACGTCGCCCAGCCTTTGCGTCTGCGCGAGGACGTGGTTACCGACGGCGACAAGATCGACGCCGTCCTGTCCAACGCCCCGAAGTCGGCGGACGGCTTCTTCGTCGTGCCCAAGGTGGTCGAATAGTCATGAGCGACCTGACCAAACTGACCCTGAAGGGCGCCGTCGATGGCCTGAAGTCGAAGGACTTCTCCTCGGCCGAGATCACCCAGGCCTTCCTGACCAATATCGAGGCCGCCAATCCGACGCTGAACGCCTATGTCGAGGTGACGGCGGACAAGGCCATGGAGATGGCCCGCGCGTCCGACGCCCGCATCGCCTCGGGCGAGGGCGGGGCGCTGGAAGGCGCACCGCTGGGGATCAAGGATCTGTTCTGCACCGAGGGCGTGCAGACCACGGCCGGGTCCAACATGCTGCGCGGGTTCGTGCCGCCGTATGAATCGACCGTGACCGCCAATCTGTGGCGTGACGGGGCGGTCATGCTGGGCAAGCTGAACATGGACGAGTTCGCCATGGGCTCGTCCAACGAGACCAGCGCGTTCGGTCCGGTCAAGAATCCGTGGAAATCGACCGGCTCGAACGCCGAACTGACGCCGGGCGGTTCGTCGGGCGGTTCGGCCTCGGCCGTGGCGGCGGATCTGTGCCTGGCTGCGACCGCGTCGGACACCGGCGGCTCGATCCGCCAGCCCGCCGCCTTCACCGGGACGGTCGGGATCAAGCCTACCTATGGCCGCGCCAGTCGGTTCGGCATGGTGGCCTTCGCCTCGTCGCTGGACCAGGCCGGGCCGATCACCAAGACGGTCGAGGATGCGGCCCTGCTGCTGCAATCCATGTGCTCGTTCGACGCCAAGGATTCGACCAGCCTCGACGTCCCGACGCCCGACTGGACCGCTTCGGTCGGCAAGTCGGTCAAGGGCCTGCGCATCGGCGTGCCGCGCGAATATGTCGTGGACGGCATGCCCGCCGAGATTCAGGCCCTGTGGGATCAGGGCGTGGCCTGGCTGAAGGACGCGGGCTGTGAGATCGTGGACATCAGCCTGCCGCACACCAAATACGCCCTGCCGACCTATTACATTGTGGCGCCGGCCGAGGCCTCGTCCAACCTGGCCCGCTATGACGGGATGCGGTTCGGGCACCGGGCGGAAGAGTTCAAGTCGCTGGACGACCTGTACGCCACCTCGCGCGCCGAGGGCTTCGGCAAGGAGGTCCAGCGTCGCCTGACCATCGGCGCCTATGTGCTGTCGGCCGGTTTCTACGACGCCTATTACGTCAAGGCGCTGAAGGTGCGTCGCCGCATCGCCGAGGACTTCGACAATGTCTGGGGCCAGGTGGACGCCATCCTGACGCCGTCGACGCCGTCGGCTGCGTTTGCGCTGGGCGACAAGCAGATCGACCCGCTGACCATGTATCTGAACGACGTCTTCACAGTGACGACCAACCTGGCCGGCCTGCCGGGGATTTCGGTGCCGGCTGGTGTGGACGCGGGCGGCTTGCCTCTGGGCCTTCAGGTCATCGGCAAGGCGTTGGACGAGGCGACGGTGTTCCAGGTCGGCGCGGCGCTGGAACAGGCGGCGGGCTTTAGGGCCAAGCCGGGCAAGTGGTGGTAGTTTAAAGACCCCTCTCCCAGAGGGAGAGGGAGGGGCCCGCGCCGCAGGCGTGGGAGGGTGAGGGGTTACGGTCTGGAAGGTGTGGCGACGGTGATGAAACATCCGAACCGTAACCCCTCACCCTTTCGCCTTGCTGATCGCTTCGCTCTCGGAGGCTCAAGCCCTCTCCCTTCGGGAGAGGGAAGATGACGAAGGAGCCGACGGATTTCGCGCGTCAACTTCGGCAGCGTGAGACGCATGCTGAGAAGCTGTTGTGGAAGCGGCTGCGGGGCGGCCGGCTGGACGGGTTGAAGTTTCGCCGACAGCATCCGGTCGGACGCTATTTCGCTGATTTCGCCTGTGAGTCCGCGCGTCTTATCGTCGAACTGGACGGCGGGGTTCACGATCAGGACGACACCCACCTGAACGACCATGTTCGGCAGCAGGAGATCGAAGCCTTGGGCTGGTTCGTGCTGAGGTTTCGAAATGAGCAGGTCACGGTCGCGCTGGATACGGTTCTGGATGCGATACGCGTCCAGGCGCAGATGGCAGTCACCGTAAGCTCTCACCCGCCCGTCGGCTGAAGGCCACGGGCGGGTGAGGATGGATTTACTCCGTCGGGAGCGCCTTCAGGTCGGTGTCGATGGCGGCGATCTTGGCGTCGGTGATGTTGCCCTGGGAGTAGGGGGCGATCTGGCGAAGGGTCATGGCCTTGAACTGTCCGTAAGCGGGGTGTCTGTCGAGGCCGGGCAGATGCTTGTCCAGGACCGCCTTGGTCGCGGGATCGGCGACCAGGGCCTCGATGGTGCTGTCGATGGTGGGGTGGGCGGCGTGATTCTCATGCTCCGGGGCCGGCGAAGTCGTCGGAGCCGGGGCAGGCGCGGTCTGGGCCGAGGCGACGCCGGCCAGCAGCAGGGAGGCCGCAGCGGCGGCGGCGAACAGGGTCTTGGTCATCGAAATCTCCGTTGAGAGGCGGAAGTTGATCGCCTTTCGCGACATCATCAAGACAGCCCCCTTTCTCGCCGCCGACGACGGCGCTAGGACGAAGCCATGACCGACACTGTTTCGAACGCGAAAACCATCAAGGGCCGCACCGGCGATTGGGAAATCGTCATGGGGCTGGAAATCCACGCCCAGGTGGCGTCGAAGGCCAAGCTGTTCTCCGGCGCCGCCGTCGGCTTCGGCGCGGGGCCGAACGAGCAGGTGTCGCTGGTGGACGCCGGCTTCCCCGGCATGCTGCCGACGCTGAACAAGCACTGCGTCGAACAGGCGGTGAAGACCGGCCTGGGCCTGCGCGCGCAGATCAACAAGCGCAGCCAGTTCGACCGCAAGAACTACTTCTATCCCGACCTGCCGACCGGCTATCAGATCAGCCAGCTCTATTACCCCATCGTCGGCGAAGGCGTGGTCGAGGTGGAGGCCGAGGACGGCAGCTTCTTCAACGTCGGCATCGAGCGGCTGCACCTGGAACAGGATGCGGGCAAGCTGATCCACGACCTGTCGCCGACCGAAAGCTATGTCGATCTGAACCGGGCCGGCACGGCGCTGATGGAGATCGTGTCGCGCCCCGACCTGCGCACGCCGGAAGAGGCGGTCGCCTATGTGAAGAAGATTCGGACCATCCTGATCTATCTGGGCACCTGCGACGGCGACATGGAGAAGGGCAACCTGCGCGCCGACGTGAACGTGTCGGTGTGCCGGGCCGGAAACTACGAAAAGTTCAAGGCGACGGGCGACTTCGGCTATCTGGGCACACGCTGCGAGATCAAGAACGTCAACAGCTTCCGCTTCATTTCTCAAGCGATCCAGTATGAGGCGCGCCGCCAGATCGAGATCCTGGAGGACGGCGGCTCGATCACCCAGGAGACGCGCCTGTACGATCCGACGGCCGGCGAAACGCGCTCGATGCGTTCCAAGGAAGAGGCGCAGGACTATCGCTACTTCCCCGATCCCGACCTGCTGCCGCTGGATCTGGAAGAGGCCTGGATCGCGGAGATCAAGGCGTCCCTGCCCGAACTGCCGGACGACAAGCGCAAGCGGTTGATGGCCGACTATGGCCTGTCGCAATACGACGCCATCGTGCTGATCTCGGAACAGGCCAAGGCCGATTACTTCGAGGCGGCCGCCAAGGGACGCGACGCCAAGCTGGTGTCCAACTGGGTCACGAACGAGGTTTCGGCGCGCCTGGCGGCGGACAACAAGGACTTCAGCGAGAACACGCTGCCGGCGGCGCATGTGGCGCAACTGGTGGAGCTGATCGAGACGAACGTCATCTCGTCCAAGATCGCCAAGGAAGTGTTCGATCACGTCTGGAACGGCGAGGGTTCGCCGGCCGAGGTCGTCGAGAAGCACGGTCTGAAACAGGTCACCGACACCGGCGCCATCGAGAAGGCCGTGGACGAGATCATCGCCGCCAATCCGGACAAGGCGGCGGCTGTGGCCGACAAGCCCCAGGCCATCGGCTGGTTCGTCGGTCAGGTCATGAAGGCCACGGGCGGCAAGGCCAATCCGGCGGCGGTCAACGACATCCTGAAGGCCAAGCTGGGCCTCTGATGCTTGGGGGCTGCGGCCCCCAAACCCCTGGCTGGTCGCTAACGCTCGCGACGCGGTCGCTCGCTGCTTGAGCGACGCGTTCAACCAAAAAGGCCCCGCGGATCGCTCCGCGGGGCCTTTTCAGTTCCAGGCTCAGGCCGACGGCGGCGTGGGCGGGGTCGGCGGCTCAGGAGGAGCCGGCGGTGCGGGCGGGACTGGCGGGACCGGCGCATCCGGATCGGTGGGCTCCGTGGGTTCGGGGGGCAGCGGCGGAGCAGGTTCCTCGACGGGCGGAGGAGCCGGCGGTGCGGGCGGCGTCGGGGCGTTCGGATCCCACGTCGGCGGGGGAGCGGGATCTTGCGGCGTCTGCTGATCGACCGGCGGGGGCGGCGGGGGAGGCGCGGTCGGGGCTTGCTGAGCCGTCGCGGCGCCGGCCAGCAACAGCGAGGAGGCCAGGGCGGTCAAGGCGATCTTCATAGGACTATCCTTTGCGTGAAAGTGCGTCTTGAAGGCGTTCGGGCGTCGTCGGGGATGACAACGACAAGCAGGCTCGAACCCTAACGAGGCCGTTTTTCGTCCCCGGTCCGGGGAGTAGTTTTGGGGGCTCGATACTGGAGGTCGTGTGTCGATCATCTTCTGAAACGCGTTCGCATCGGGGGATGGATACATGCCGATGCAGTCGCGTGAGAGGTCGAGGCGCACGCGTCCAAGGTCACGGCAGGGCCATGGTTGGGGCGTGTGCCGGTGCGCCAAGTTACGAAAAAGCCCGACGGCCAGGGGCCGTCGGGCTGAAGGTTCGAAATCGTCAGGCGGTCACCAGCGCCAAGCGTCACGGATGACGTCGACAATATAGCCGTCGTATTCGTCGATCAGATAGATGGTGTTGTCGACGGAAACCCAGCGCGTGCCCTCGGGCGGATAGCCCAGGCCATAGGTGCGCCAGTCGTTCAACTGATAGCGCCAGAAGGTGTCCGGCAGGTACTGGCCGACCGACCATGTGCGGTTCCAATACGAGCGCGGGACGCTGTAGTAGCCCCAGCCCGGCGCGAAATAGAAGCCGGCGCGGACGCCACTGTAGCCTCTGAAGCGGTTGTCGTTCCTCCACCAGTCCGAGCGGTGGTTGCGATAGAAGTCGCGCCGCCACTGGTCGCCGTTGAAGCGCTGGCGGAACTCGCGGTGCTGGCGATCACGGTCGCGGCCGTTGTTCCAGCCCGAGCCGGGGCGGTCAGGACGTTGACCGCCGGCGTTCGGACGGTCGGGCCGATTCCATCCGCTGCCGGGACGATCCGGGCGTTGGCCACCGGTGCTGGGACGATCAGGGCGGTTCCATCCGCCATCAGGGCGGTCGGGGCGTTGACCGCCCGCGTTCGGACGGTCGGGTCGGTTCCAGCCCCCCTCGGGCCGGTCGGGGCGTTGACCACCGGTGTTGGGACGGTCGGGACGATCCGGGCGTTGGCCGCCTGAGTTCGGGCGGTCCGGCCGGTTCCAGCCGCCTTCGGGCCGGTCTGGACGTTGGCCGCCGGTGTTTGGACGGTCGGGCCGGTTCCAGCCACCCTCGGGCCGGTCGGGGCGTTGACCGCCGGTGTTGGGACGGTCGGGGCGGTCCGGCCGGTTCCAGCCGCCTTCGGGCCGGTCTGGACGTTGGCCGCCGGTGTTTGGACGGTCGGGCCGGTTCCAGCCGCCTTCGGGACGATCCGGGCGCTGTCCGCCTGTGCTGGGGCGGTCGGGGCGCTCGCCGCCGGACGGCCGTTCGGGGCGGGGCGTGGTGTTCTCGGGTCGGCTGGGGCGCTCGGCACGCGGTTGGCGCGGCGCATCCTCACGGCCCATTTGAGGACGTTCCGGGCGGTTCATGCCGCGGGCGCGGCCTTCGCGACGCGGCTGCTCTTGTTGAGCCTGGTCCTGGGCCAAGGCCTGGACGGGCGCCGCGAGCGGGCCGGAGACGGCGGCGATGGCGGTGAAAGCCATCAGGAGGCGTTTCATGGTCTTTGGTTCCTGCACGCCGGTTCTCCGGCGGCTTGAGACGATCATCGGTCCGTGGTGATGAACCCAGGCTGAACATCGTTCGCAATCAAGGGGCTGCACGAAAAACAGAACCCCGCAGACAAGGCCTGCGGGGTTCGAGAAGTCGATCTGTCGCGCGGTCTAGTAGACGCCCGACAGGACGCTGGCGATCAGGCCGCTGGCGACGGCGATCAACAGGATGTCGTTGCCGGCGTGGACGTAGCGATAGCCGCGGGGAGCTTGGCGAAGGCCGTAAACGTAAGGGTCGCGCACATAGTAGCTGCGATACTGGTGGGGCAGATAGCCGCCCGTGCGCCAGCGATAGCCGCTGTAGCGCGGCTCGACGCGGTAGTAGCCGTAGCTGGGCGCATACCAGTAGCCCGCGCGCGGACCATTGTAGCCGCGGAAGTCGGAGCGCCCCCGCCACCAGTTGCTGTTGTTGCGGTCCCAGCGGTCATTACGCCAGTCGCGACGGTCGTCACGGCGTTCGTCGCGATAGTCACGACGGTCGTCGCGGCGGTCTTGACGATAGTCCTGGCGATTGTCGTAACGGCCGTTGCGCCAGTCGCGGTTGTCGTTGCGGCGTTCCTGGCGGAAGTCGCGGCGGTCGTCGCGGCGATCCTGGCGATATTCGCGGCGGTCGCGATCCTGCGCCTGGGCGAGCATCGGCACGGCCGTTGTCGACAGGGCGATGGCGACGACGGCGGCCTTGGTGAGGCGGTTCATCTTCGTGCTCCATTCTGGGCCGACGACGGAGATGCCGAACAGACCCGTTAATGACGCTGAAGTTCTGTCCGGCCGCCTGAACGCGTCCTGAACGGCTGTGTCAGGTTCCGAAAGCGGTCTCGGCGCGGGAGCGAGGTGTGAACGAGAGATTTCGCAGAGATTTCCGAGACCTGAATCACGCCGGAAGTATTCATCTCTGCTTTACTGAAAAGTCTGGGCGACGGCGTTCGGCGTTAACTTTAACTTCAAACCGGCGGTATTTGATGGCGTCTCAGAGGCGGGCCCAGAATGGCGCCCGATCAGGAGATACGGTGATGACCGCGCAAGAATTGGCGCACGACCTGCAGGCCCCGCAAGACGGTCTGCCGCTGCCGACCCCGGACATGTCCGGCGACGACCTGTTCAAACTGGGCATGATGTATTCGGCCGGTTCGGGCGGTTGCCCGATGGACCGGGTGTCGGCCCACATGATCTTCAACCTGGCGGCCATGAAGGGCTCGATCGAGGCGCGCGTCTATCGCCGCGAGATGAGCATGGAGATGGAGCGCGAGGAGATCGCCGAGGCCCAGAAGGCCGCGCGACGCTACATCGACCAGGGCGTGGTTCAACTGGTCGCCTGAAACGACCCGTTCAGAACTGCGCAAAGCCGCTGCCGTTCGATCCGTTGATCGAATAGCTGAAGCCGATGGGCAGGGCGGCGCGCACCTGGGTGAAGAAGGCCGCCAGTTCGCCAAGGGTCGAACGCGGCACGAAGATGATGTCGCCCCGGCGCAGGGGCACGACCTCACCGCGACGCGGACGCAGATCCACCACCCGCATCATGCGCGACCCGCCGGGACCGCGACGGATCAGGGCCACGCTGTCCTGGCGTGACGTAGGCGCGAAGCCGCCGGCCTGGATGACCGCCTGATAGGCGTCCAGATCGCCGATCATTTCGAAGACGCCCGGCGTACGAACCTCGCCGTCGACCCAGACACGGATCGGGCCGGCCTGGCGCAAGGTCACCTCGACCGTCGGCCGCACCAGTTGCGGCGCATAGGCGGCCGAGACGACCTGCTGCAGCTGGGGCAGGGTGCGATCCGCCGCCATGACCGATCCGATCAGGGGCAGGGCGATCCGGCCGTCGGGGCCGATCCTTACCGTGCGGGTCAGTTCCGAGGCCGTGGGCGTGGCCACCTCGATCTCGTCGCCGGGATAGAGCAGATATTCGGGCTCCTGATCCGTCCAGTCGGCAAAGGGAATGCCGGGGAAGTCGCCGTTCATCGGGCGTTCGACGCGCTGCGGGCCGCTGGCGCACGCCGCCAGCGAGGCGAGGGAGGCTGAACCCAGGGTCAGCAGGAACAGGCGGCGATCTGACAGCATGAGAATCGGTCGGCCTCGACGAGGAGATTTGAGGCAATCTCGCCGGTTATGGGTAATCATCGGTTAACGCCGGTGGGCGAAGGGTGGCGAGAACAAGCCTTTCAAGGGATTCGGCCCGCTCTATGCGTTCCACGGCACACGTCACGGCAAGACCACGCTACGGCGTGCTGGACGTCATCGGCCTGCTATTCCGCGAGCTGTTGCTGATGATCGTGGTCTTCGTGGTCATTCTGGCGCTCGGCGTCGCGGCGGCGATGACGCTGAAGAAGAGCTATACCGCCACCGGATCGGTCTTCGCCGGGGTGGGGCAGGAATACGTCTATCAGCCGCGCGTCGGCACGGCAGAGCGGGGCCAGGCGCCGCAGGGCGACGAGGTCGCCAACTCCGAAGCCGCCATCCTGGGGTCGGGCGCGGTGCGTCAGAAGGTGGTCGAGGCCCTGGGCCCCGCCGCCATCCTGGGCGAGGCGCCCAAGGGCGGATCGCAGAAGGCCGAGGCGGCCGCGCGGCGCGTGATCGGAACCAGCCTGGACGTCGCCACCGCGCCGGGCAGCGCCGTGATCCGCCTCAGCTACAAAGCCGACGATCCCGAACGGGCGGCGCGGGTGCTGAACACCATCATCGAACAGTATCTGGTCTATCGCCGCGAGGTGTTTCAGGACAAGACGCCGGCCATCGCCAGCCAGCGCGTCGCCTTCGAAGACGAACTGGGCAATGCCGACCGGGCCTATGAAAACTTCCTGTCGTCCAACGACATCGGCGATTTCGCAGCGGCCAAGGCGACGCTGGCGGCGACCTATCAGACGATCTTCACCGACCGGATGTCGACGCAAAGCCTGCTGAACCAGACCAGCCAGCGGCTGAATACCCTGGTCGCGCAGCAGGCGGGCACGCCGGCGGAAGTGGCCCTGCAGCAGGATCTGAACATTTCGGCCCAGGATCAGGTGCTGCAACTGCGCACCGAGCGCGAGCAACTGCTGTCGCGCTATCAGCCCGACGCCCAGCCGGTGAAGGACATCGAGGCCCGGATCAACCAGCTTCAGGCCTATGTCGCGACCGGGACGGCCGTGGGCGCCAAGGAGGTCCGCACCGGGCCGAACCCCGTCTGGACCGAGCTGGAGACGACGCGGATCAATACGCGGGCCGAGCGGGACTCGCTGGCGGCGCGGCTGGCGGTCCTGGATCGGCAACTGAACGACATTCGCGCCCGCCAGACGCGGCTGACCGCGCTGGAGTCCGAGAACTCGACCCTGGCCGGCAATCGCGAGGTGCTGAGCGCCTCGATCCGCGAGTTCCAGCAGCGCGAGACCCAGAGCCGGGCCGACAACGCCCTGGTCGCCGCCGGCGCCGACAATGTCACGGTGATCGAACGCGCCCAGCCGCCATCGACGGGCAAGAGCCTGAAGATCCCGCTGCTGGCGGCGGTCTTCCTGTTTGCGGGCTTCACGGCCCTGTGCGTGGGCCTGCTGCGGGTGTTCACGCGGCGCGGCTTCACGACGCCGGCCTCGATGAGCCGGACGCTGGACATGCCTGTCCTGGCCGTCGCGCCCGCCAAGGCGGCGTAGCGAAAGTCGTGCTAGGCTGAGGGCTTAGGGAGCGCCTTGGCGATTCGATGGTCGATCTGACTTCAGAAATGGCGGGCCTTTGGGCGGCGCTGGGACCGGCGCCGGCGCATCGCGCGCGCGTGATCCAGTTCGCCTCGGCCGCGACCGGCGAGGGCGTCTCGACCGTGGCGCGCGAGTTCGCGCGTCTGGCGGCCGTGCGGGCGCGAAAACCCGTCTGGCTGATCGACGGCGACCTGGCCCAGCAGGGACAGTTGGAGACCGTGTCGGCCGAGCCGGATCGGTTCGGCCAGGTCGGCAAGGCGGCGCAGGCCTCGCCTGACGGATCCAGCTTCTACGCCGTGACGCCGCGCGTGACGGGGCGCGATGGCAAGCCCGTGCCGGATTCGCGGCTGCTGACGGCGCGGTCGTGCCTGGGCGGCCGGCTGTGGGTCACGCATTTCCACATGGAGGCGCTGCGGTCCGGGCACCGGGTCGAGGCGGTCGGAGAGCCCCGCTACTGGGAGGCGCTGCGGCCCCATGCGGACACCATCGTCATCGACGCCCCCGCCGCCGACCGCAACGACATGGCGATCATCCTGGCGCCCTTCGTGGACATGACGGTGCTGGTGGTCGCGGCCGAGAGCACGGCGGCCAGCGCCCCGGTCATCCTGCGCGACGAGATCGAGGCCGTGGGGGGGCGGATCGCCGGGGTGGTGATGAACCGCTCGACCTACAAGCCGCCCAGCTTTTTGCAGCGGCTGACGGGCTGACAGTGTACGATTCCGCAAGTTCGCGTAGGAAATTAGTGGGTTGAGCTGAAAGCTGACCGATCTGCGGCGCCTTTGTGCGCGTCGCGCATTGTGGGGCCATGACCACGTCAATCGCCTTCGTAGGAGCCGGGCCGACAACCCTCTATGCTCTGCACGCCCTCCTCGCACAGGGCGCGGGTTCGGCGCGTATCACCGTCTTTGAGGCGAACAAGGTCGCCGGGTGCGGCAGCCCCTACAGTCCGGACTGGAACGATCGGGCGATGCTGTCCAACATAGCCAGTATCGAAATTCCCCCTCTGTACGACACTCTGGCGGACTGGCTGGGCGCACGGACGAGCGCCGAGCTTGAGGCGCTGGATATCGACCGCACTTCGCTGGACGAGCGCACCTTTGTGCCCCGCATCGCCCTGGGCCAGTATTTCGAAAGCCGGTTCGCGATCATGGTGGAACGGGCGCGGGCCGCCGGGGTCATGATCGAGGTCAAGACGGGCTGTCGCGTCGTCGACGCCGCGAACAGAAAGGCGGGCGTGGAGCTGTCGTTCATGTCCCCGCCCTCGCGGCGAACGACCAAGGCGGTATTCGATCATGTCGTTCTGGCGACCGGTCATCAGTGGCCATCTCGCCAGCATGCCCAGCCCGGCTATTTTCTCAGCCCATGGCCGGCCTCTGTCCTCGCGGAACTTCCAGCGACGACCGTCGGCATCCGTGGCTCGTCGCTGACCGCCATCGACACGGCGGTCGCACTGGCCACGTCGCATGGAGAGTTCGTCCAATGCGACGGACGGCTGGTTTATAAGTCGATGCCGGGGACTGACGGCTTTCACATCACCATGATGTCTCGGAAGGGTCTGCTGCCGGAGGCCGATTTCTTCTTCCCCCTGCCGCATCCGCCGCTGCAGCATTGCACCCCCGAGGCGGTCGCAGCCGCTGTGGACAGGGGGCCGATGGGGCTGCTTGATGCGGTCTTCGACCTGTTTCGAAGGGAGTTGATTCAGATCGATCCCGGCTACGCCGCCGAGACAGGACTGCACCAGGGCACGCTTGAGACGTTCGCCGAGGCGTATTTCGCCCGTCGCGCAGCGGTCGATCCCTTCGTTTGGGCCGCCGCCAACCTGAAGGAGGCGCGGGCGAACCACGCGGCTCAGGTGACCGTGCCGTGGCGCGACGCCATCCTTCGCATGCACGAGATCGTCGCCGTCATCGTCCCTCATCTGGACACAGGCGAGTTCGACCGTTTCAGCCGCGTGTTCAAACCGATCTTCGTCGATATCTATGCCGGCGTACCGCATGAATCGATCGAGCGAATGCTGGCCCTGCACGCGGCGGGCAAGCTTGAGGTTCTGGCGGTCGGCGACGACTATGCGGTCGATACGCGTTGCCCCGAGGGCGGGGCTCGCGTGACGATCGATGTGGCGACCCGGCACTTCCCAGTTTTCATTGAGGCGACGGGGCAGCCGGCGCTGAGCGGCATTCAGTTCCCGTTCCTGTCGCTGCTGGAACAAGGAATCGTCCGAGACGAGGTCGCCAATGACGCTCCCGATGTCGTCCGCGGGATCGCCGTCGATGATCTGTTCCGCCCGGTCAATGCGCCGCTGCCCATGGACCGATTGTTCTGTCTCAGCCTGCCCTTCCTGATGGGGCGCTATCCCTTCGCGCAAGGCATCACCAGTTCGCACGAGATGGGCGGGATCGTCGGTCGGCGACTGGCGTTGATCATGAATACCGCAAAGCCTGCGGTCGATTTCGCCGACACGGCGGCCTGATGCGAGGATGAATGAGACTGTTTGCGATCTATATCGGCGGAGAACATCCGGGCGCGAACATCGAGGTGCATGACATGCGGTTCGTCGCTGCTCCCTCTATCGAGGCGACGTATGAGACTTTGCTCGCCCAGTGGTGGGGTCGTGAGGGCACGCTGCACATCGACTGCTGGTCGGAGCTTTCGCAAGCCGACGGCTATGAGATCAGCCTTTTGCCGGAGCCCTACGAGGGCAAGGAAAAACTCTATTACGTGAACCTCGGCGGCTATGACGGCGTGGCCTTCGCCGAGCAGCACCGGAATGTTTTCGTCGTTGCCGACAGCCTGCCTGCGGCCAAGGCGCGCGCCATCAAACGGGCGACGGGATGGACCGACGCGCATCGTGACGAAATGTATGAGGCAGAGCAGGCCTTCGCACTGGACGACGCGGCCCAGGCCGAGCGGTTACATATTCACCTGAAGCCGAGCCTGCTGTCCGGTGACGCGAACTTCACCTGCCATTACACCCCGATCCGCTGAATTCCGAGGTCAGGCTTCAGGGCGGCCGAGCATCGCCGCGCCATAGAGTTTCGGCTCGAATTTCTTGGTCCAGAAGACCTTGCCGAGGCCTCTGGCGCAGCGGTCGTAGGTCTGGGCGCGGTCGGGGCGGCGCAGGAGGGCGGACGCCAGCGACAGGGCGCCCCAGACGCCGGTTTGGGCCAGGCCGACCAGCATCCATTTGACGACGCCGGGCCAGTCGCGGCGGTCGGCGGCCATCTGGGTCGGGCTCTGGCCATAGGCGAAGGCGCGGGTCAGGGCGTAGTTCAGGGTGGCGCGGTGAGGCGGGGCGAACTCGTCCGCCCAGGCGTCAGCGGCCCAGCCGAACCGGCCGCCGCGCGCCGATAGGGCCGTGAACAGCCGGTCGTCCTCGCCCCCCGTCTCGTTCATGGCGACATCGAAGGGCGCGTCGCCGGGCAGGGCGGTCGCGCGCACCATCAGACTGTTGCCGCAGCCGTGGATATCGTCGGTCAGGCCGGTCTCGCGCGGGCCGTCACGGCCGAAGAACCGCTCCAGATAGGTGGTGGTCCAGCCGGTGTCAGCCGGCACACGCCCGCGAATGGGGCCGAAGACGACATCGGCGCCGGTCTGGCCTTGCGCGTCCAGCAGGGCGGCGAGCCAGCCGGACGAGGCGGCCTCGTCGTCGTCGAGGAAGGCGATCAGGGGCGCGTCGGTCGCCGACAGGCCGACGTTGCGTGCCGTGGCTACGCCGGGCACGGGGGCGTGGACGTAGGTCAGGGGGACGGGCGCCTCGCCGCGCAGCCGCTCGATCAGGACGGCGGCGGACCCTTGCGGGTCGTTGTCGGCAATGACGACGGCGGCGACGCGGTGCAGCGATCCGGTCTGGACGAAGACCGAGCGCAGGGCGCGCTCCAGGCTGTCGGGGCGGCGCAGGGTCGGGATGATGACGGCGACGTCACGCATGGTCAGACGGCGTCCGCATAGACGGCGGCGCGGTAGAGACGCAGGGCGAAGGCGCGGGCCTTGACCGGCAGGACCGTCGTCAGGGCGGCCTGTTTCATCAGGCGGCGCGCCAGGGGCAGGGCGGGCAGGCGTTTCAGGGCGCGCGCGGCCTTGTAGCTGGGATAGGTCTGGACGATGGCGGGGTGCAGGGCGACGACGCGGGCGAAGTTGCCGGCGCCCTGGTCGAACTTGCGCGCCAGGTCCTCGACGGTGTCCAGGCCCATGTGGGTGGCGGGATTGTCGATGTGGATGACGGGAAACCGGCGCGAGACGCGCATGGCCCATTCCACGTCCTCCCAGCCCCAACCGCTGAAACCGGGATCGAAGGATTCGGCTGCGAAGACGTCGCGGCGCACCAGGAGGTTGGAGGTGTAGACGTATTTCTCAGGCGTCAGGGCGCGCTGGGACGCCGGCAGGCATTCCGAGGCGCCGGAAAGGGCCCGGTGGACGGCGAACCGGGCATCGGTCGGGGCCTGATCGAGAGAGAAGCCGCCGAAGGCTACGGCGGGCGCATCCTGGGCGAACAGGCGCAGCCAGGTCTGAAGGAAGACCGGCGTATCGGGCCGCATGTCGCTGTCGAGGAACAGATAGGCCTCGCCCCGGGCGGCGGTGGTCAGGCGATTGCGGCCCCTGGCGCGACCCTCGTTGGCGACGAGGCTGATCAGGCGCACGGGCAGTTCCAGGGCGTCTAGGGTCGCCTGAATCCGGGTGGTCAGATCGGTGTCGGCGGTGCCGTCGTCCAGCAGGATCAGCTCGACCGCGCCGGCCAGGGCTGCGGCCTCGGTGTCCAGTCGGCGCAACAGGGCCTGGGGATCGTCACGCAGGAAGGGGATCAGGACCGAGATCGTCGGTTTGGCCTGCGACCAGGCGGCGTTGTCGTGGATATAGGCGCTCATGCCGGCACGCTGCGACGCGCGCGGATCAGGCGCATCAGGACGTCGCGGACCCCTGCGGCGTTCAGCGTCAGGGCGACGACGGCATAGACGATCCCACCCACGCCGGCGTCCAGCATCAGTTCCACGAACCCGCCGATGGGGGGCAACATCCAGACGACCCCGGCCATGACGACCGACGCGATGCCACAGCGGATCAGCGCCTCCCACGGCATGGGCAGGGCGATGGCGCGGCGGCTGAGCAGCAGGCATGCGATCAGGCCGATGGCGAAGCTGGCGGCGGTGGAGACGGCGGCGCCGAGGACGCCCAGCCGGGGGATCAGCATCAGGTTCAGCGCGACGTTGCACAGGGCCGGAATGGCCATAGTGACCAGCAGCAGGCCGGTCTTCTTGCCCAGGGTGAAGCCGAAGCCGAAGTAGTAGGCGATCATGCCGGACAGGAAGGACGAGGCCGCGATCCATGGCGTGACCAGCGCGGCGGCGGCGCGCAGATCCTGGCCGATCATCAGCTCCGCCATCGGCCGTGCGACCATCGACAGGCCGACGGCGGCGGGCAGGCCGATCAGGATCAGGGTCGATCCCTGCTCCAGCGCCGTGCGGCGCAGGGCCTCGCGCCCGCCGCGCTCCAGCGCCATGACCATGGCCGGCGCACCGGCCGCCCCTAGCCAGATGAAGATGACGTCCAGGGTGCGGTTCGCCAGGCTGTAGCTGGCGTGATAGGCGCCGACGGCCCCCGCATCCATGAAGGCGGCCAGCAGGAACCGATCCGTCGAGGCCAGCACCACGGCCAGCGTCAGCGACGCCGCGATCGGATAGCCGTAGGCGGCATAGGCCTTGAGCCGCGCCCGGTCCACGGCGCCGCCGGTCGCCTGGCGCAACTCGCCGGGCAGGATGAAGGGCAGGGCGAACAGGGGGGCGATGGCCAGGCCCAGCAGGGGCGAGGCCGCGCCGGCCCCGGCCACAGCGAACCCGGCGCCGACCAGAAAGCCCAGAATGGAGACGCCGATATCGACGCGGGCGGCCTTGGACACCTCGCCCGCCGCCCGGTACCGCTCCTGCGCCAGCTTGGCCAGGTTGCGCACCGGCGCGCCGGCCAGGCCGAAGGCGACGGCGATCTTGAGCGCGGGCGTCAGGGGCGCCAGCCACACCACCAGGGCGGCGATGGGCGTGAAGACGGCGATGATGGCGAAGGAGGTGCGGTACAGGCTGGCGAAATGGGCGGCCAGGCCCTGGGGCGTGCGTTCGGCCGCCCAGAAGCGGGCCATCGACGCCTCCAGCCAGCTGAAGGTCACGGTGTGGGCCAGGGTGGTGACCGAAAAGGCCAGGGCGTAGTGGCCGAAGTCGTCGGGGCTGAGCAGGCGCGTAAAGACGAAGATGGTCAGGAACCCGACTGCGCCCTGGACGATCTGGGCCGGCAGATAGCCCCAGACGCCGCGCCAGAACATGCGCTGTTCGCTCAACGCACGGCCGCCCGGTCGCCCAGCAGGACGGGGATGGTGACGGCGATGACCCACAGGTCCAGCCAGAAGGACTGGCGTTCGATATATTCGATGTCCAGCTGGACGCGCTCGCGAACCTGGGCCTCGGTGTCGACCGGCCCGCGCGATCCCTTGATGGCGGCCCAGCCGGTCATGCCGGGTTTGATGCGGTGGCGATGGGCGTATTCGGCGACCAGCAGGGCGGACTCGGTCTCGCCGGTCTTCATGCCGATGGCGTGCGGGCGGGGGCCGACCAGGGACATCTCGCCCGACAGGACGTTGAAGATCTGGGGCAGCTCATCCAGGCTGGTGGCCCGAATGAAGCGGCCGACGCGGGTGACGCGGTCGTCGCCGGGGCAGACCTGGCGGCTGGCGGTGGCGTCGGCGGCCTCGTGGCGCATCGAGCGGAACTTCCACACCACGATGGTCTCGTGATTGAAGCCGTGGCGACGCTGGCGGAATAGGATCGGACCACGGCTGTCCAGACGCACCGCCAGGGCGACCAGGGCCATGACGGGGGCGGCGACCACCAGGGCGACGGCGCCGATCAGCAGGTCCTGCATCCGCTTGTTGAAGGCCCGACGATCCGGATCGGCCGGCCCGTCCAGCGACGCCAGCGGCGCATTGGCCAGCCGGTTCAGCACCCCGTCACGACCCAGCTCGGAATCGACCAGCACCGTCAGCGGATTGGGCAGGGCGTTCAGACGTTGCGTCAGGTCGCGCACCCGCTGCCCGGCATTGGGATCGATGGCCAGGACGATCCGGTCCACATAGGGGGTCATGCGATGGGTCAGCAGGGCGTTGGCGTCGCCCAGAACCGGCACGCCGGCGATGCTGTCGGGCGAACGGGCAAGACGGTCGTCAAATACGCCCAGCACATTCATGTCGCGTCGCTCCAGCGCCCGCTCGATCAGGATTCTGGCGTTCCGGGTGGCGCCGACGATGACGATATTGGGCGACAGGGCGCCGAGACGCCGCCAGCGGGCGATCACCGTCAGCCACAGCCCATGCAGCACGATCAAGGCCGCCGTCGTCGTTAAAGCCCAGGGCGCGACCACGTCCAGAGCCGGTCGATCCAGCAGCCACCCCAGGATCAGGGCGACGCCGGCCGAGACCACGCCGACCCCCGCAACCCCGGCCAGATGCAGGGTCCAGGGCGTGTCGCGACCGAATCGATAAAGCTGTAGCGCCCGCATCGACACGAGGACCAGCACTGCGCCTGCGATCACGGGCGCCGCATCTCCGACGCTGATGTCGGCCAGGCCCATGGGCTGGATCGCCAGGATCGCGCCCAAAGCCAGACCGACGACGACAAGCACATCGACGAGCCTGAAATAGTGGGCCGACAGCCGCACAGTCGACCGCTGGCGCGCATTTAGCCACACCTCAGGGCGGAACGGCCCACGCGAGGCGCGGCCCTTGGGCGGCGCGTCGGCGGCGAGACTGGCGGGGCGGTCGAGCAAAGGGCGATCCAGAGGCGAAGAACGGCCGCGACATTGCCGGTATCGCCTCTATGTCGCGTTAACGTGGACGCTTTCGCTAGAACCGGATTGCGCGACGCATCAGCCTCCGCTATCGACGCCGTCGCAGGAGACGTGGCCGAGTGGCTGAAGGCAACGGTTTGCTAAATCGTCGTACCCCGTAAGGGGTACCGAGGGTTCGAATCCCTCCGTCTCCGCCATTCTTTTCCCTACAGTTACGAAGTCGCCGTTTCATCACCGAAACGCCGCCGGCTTCAGCCCATGCCGTTGGAGCTTGTCGTAGAGCGTCTTTCTCGGGACGCGCATTTCGGCGAGGACGGCGGTGATGTCGCCGTGGTGGGCCTGGAGGGCGTCGCGGAGGAGGTCGGCTTCGAAGCGATTCAGGCGTTCGGGCAGGCTGAGGCCTGCGTCGGTCGGGCGGGCAGTCTCGTCCAGCGACAGGGCGACGCGCTCGGCGAAATGGGCCAGTTCGCGGATATTTCCGGGCCAGTCGGCCTCCAGCAAGCGGCGTCGCACGCCGTCGCCGACGTTCGGCGGCTCGATGCCGTGGCGGTCGGCGGCGCGGCGCAGGAAGTGGGCGAACAGCAGGGGGATGTCCTCGCGCCGTTCGCGCAGCGGCGGCACGCGCAGCCGCACCACGTTCAGCCGGTAATAGAGGTCTTCGCGGAAGGCGCCGGTGCGCGCGGCCTCGCCCAGATCGACCTTTGACGAGGCCAGGATCCGCAGGTCCAGGGCGCGGGGTTCGTTGGCGCCGATGGGGTGGACCTCGCGTTCCTCCAGCACCCGCAGCATCTTGACCTGGACGGCCAGGGGCATGCTCTCGACCTCGTCCAGGAACAGAGAGCCGTTGTGGGCGCGCTCCACATGGCCGACGCGGCGGCGCAGGGCGCCGGCGAAGGCGCCAAGTTCGTGGCCGAACAATTCGCTCTCGATCAGACCGTCGGGCAGGGCGCCGCAGTTGACGGCGACGAAGGGCGCCAGCCGGCGTCGGCCGCCGTTGTGCAAGGCGCGGGCGACGGCCTCCTTGCCGGTACCGGTCTCACCCTCGATCAGCACGTCCATGCGGGCGTCGGCGATCTGGGCGATGGTGGCTCGAAGCGCCGTGATGGCGCGCGACGACCCGGCCAGCGGCAACTCTTGTCCGCCGTCCGAGGCCATGGCCAGCAGGCGGCGGTTCTCCAGCACCAGACCGCGTTTTTCCAGCGCCCGGTTCAGGCTGTCTTGAAGGCGTTCGAACGGAAAGGGCTTGGCCACGAAATCATAGGCGCCGTCGTGCATGGCCGCGACCGCATCGCCGATGTCGCCATGGCCGGTGATCATGATGACGGGCAGGGCGGGGTCCAGCGCCTGTAGCCGGCTGAGCAGCTGGCGCCCGTCCAGGCCGGGCATCCGCAGGTCGGTGACGATCACGCCGGGAAAGTCGGCGTCGATCGCCTTCAACGCCGGCTCGGCGGCGGGAAAGGCGCGCACGTCGTAACCCTCCAGCGTCAGGCGTTCCACCAGGGCCTGGCGGAAGTCGGCGTCGTCCTCGATCAGCGCGACGGCGTTGGGGCGGGCGAACTCCATCATGCGGTCCTCAGTGTGGCGACGAAGGTCGCGCCGTCGTCACCCTCGGCCAGGTCCAGCTCACCGCCGAAGCCGGCGACGATGTCGCGGCAGATCACCAGCCCAAGGCCTAGTCCGTTGGCGCGGGTGGTGACGAAGGGGGTGAACAGCTGGGCGCGCACCTGGGGCGGCACGCCGGGCCCGTTGTCCGAGACGATCAGACGGACGCGGTCCCGGTCGCGCGTCACCTTCAGCAGCAGGCGAGGGCGGTCATGGCCCTCCAGCGCCTCGGCCGCGTTCTTGAGCAGGTTGACGATGACCTGCTCCAGCCGGAAGCGGTCGGCGCGGACCGTGACCTCGGCGTCGCCCTCTCGGACCAGGTCGATCCCGCCCTCGTCCAGCCGGCCCCGCGTCAGCAGAAGGGCGCCGTGGATGGCGTCTTCCAGCCGCACTGCGCCGATCTTGGGGTCGGACTTTCTGGAGAAGACCCGCAGCTCCTGCGTGATGGCGCCGATACGCTGGGTCAGGTCGCCGATGCGCGCCAGGGCGCCGCGCGCCTTTTCGGGATCGTTGCGGTCCAGCAGGACGCCGGCGGTCTCGGCCTGGGTCTGAATGGCGGCGACGGGCTGGTTGATCTCGTGCGCGACGCTGGCCACGATCTGACCCAAAGCCGCCAGCTTGCTCGCCTGAACCAGTTCGTCGCGCAGCAGTTCGCGGGCGGTCTCGGCGCGGCGACGTTCCTCGATCTGGCGGTTCAGGGCGGAGTTTGCGTCGCGCAGTTCGCGGGTGCGTTCGTCGATCCGCCGCTCCAACTCCAGCCGGGCTTCCTCCTCGGCGCGTGCACGGGCCAGGCCCTGCTGGCGACGCCGCAGCAAGAAGGCGACCAGCCCCGCCAGCAGGGTCACGACCAGGGCCGCCAGGGCGCGGGCGGCGGCGACGGCGACGTCGATGCCGCCCCGTGTCGGCGACAGCAGATGCAGGGTCCAGCCGGGCGTCTCGGTCGGCACCGCCGCATGCATCCAGCGCTGCTCGCCGTCGCCGGCCTGCGCCTGGACCAGACGGGGCTGGTCACCCGGCGGGGTGGCGAAGGGCAGGGGACGCAAGGCCTCGGGCTGAAGCGTCTGATCGGTCAGGGTCAGGCGACGCCGCCGCTCGTCGAGCGGCTCGGTGGTGCGGAACCGCCATTCCGGCACGCTGGTGATCAGTACGACGCCGCCGGGATCGACGACATAGGCCGGCTCGCCCGAAGCGCGCCATTCGGCCTCCAACGCGTCGAACTCGACCTTGACCACGACCACGCCCAGCGGCGTCCCGTCGGCGCCGTCCACTCGCCGCGCGAGATAAAGGCCCGGCCGTCCCGATACGGTGCCCAGTGCGAAGAACTCGGCCCGGCCGCTGCGCATCGCATTGATGAAATAGGGACGGAAGCCGTAGTCGGCGCCGACGAAGCTGGTGGGCAGGCGCCAGTTGCTGGCCGCGCGGGTCCGGCCTCCGGCGTCGATGATGTAGATGACCGCCGCCCGGGTCTGACGCGCCAGGTTCTCAAGCTTCAGATCGACTCGCTCGCCTTGCGCCGTCGTGGGCGCGGCCAGCAGATCGGCGATGTCGGGATCGCCGGCCAGGGCCACGGGCAGGGAGCGATGCTTTTCCAGCTCGCTGCGCAGGACGGCGGCGTGCAGGGCGGCGGCGGCCTCTGCCTGACGCGCCAGCTCGGCCCGTGCGTCTCGACGCGCCACCTCGCCTGCGCCCAGGGCGGCGATGAGGGCGACGAGAATCCACCCTCCGGCAAACGCCAGCCACCCCCGGCGGCGGGATCCGACCGAAGCCGGCGATTCAGAAGGACGGCTGAAAGGCATGGCGCATTGTGCGGATAATCGCACTCCGACACTAGATGCGCGCGCGAAAAATCGCACAACTTTGCGCGTCTGGCCGTCCAGAGGGATAAAATAGACAAGGAAAACATAGTTATAAATGAAGTGAGCAATGAAGTTGGTCTGTCCGATCAACTCGCCGACTGTCTTCGGGCGGAGCGTGGCGAAGATCGCGCCCATCGAGGAGACTGCGGGGACACCCCCGCACATCAGGAGCTTGTCGTGATCGCAATTCCGTCTGAGGCCGCGCCGGCCGTTCGTCGGCCGTTCTACCGCCACCTGTATTTCCAGGTGCTGATCGCCATCGCGCTGGGCGCGCTGATCGGCCATTTCTGGCCGACTTTCGGTGAGAGCCTGAAGCCGCTGGGCGACGGCTTCATCAAGCTGGTGAAGATGGTCATCGCGCCGGTGATCTTCCTGACCATCGTGACGGGCATCGCCGGCATGCGCGATCTGGGCAGCGTCGGGCGCGTCGCCGCCAAGGCCTTCGCCTATTTCCTGGTTTTCTCGACCCTGGCCCTGATCGTGGGCCTGATCATCGCCAATCTTGTTCGTCCCGGCGACGGACTGAACATCGACCCCGCGAGCCTGAATGCGGGCGCAGTCGAACAGTACGCCGCCGCCGCGCATGAAAGCACCATTGTCGGCTTCCTGATGGGGGTCATTCCCGACACCCTGGTCAGCGCCTTCTCGACTGGCAACATCCTGCAGGTCCTGTTCGTCTCCATTCTGTTCGGCCTGGCTCTGGCGCTGGTAGGCGAGCGTGGTCAGCCGGTGCTCGACTTGTTCGAGACGCTGAGCCTGGCCGTGTTCAAGCTGGTGGCCATCGTGATGAAGGCCGCGCCGATCGGCGCCTTCGGAGCCTTCGCCTTCACGATCGGGGCCTACGGCATCGCGTCCATCGCCAATCTGGCGGCCCTGATCGTCACCTTCTACGTGACCGCCATCATCTTCGTTGTGGGGGTGCTGGGCCTGGTCGGGATCGCCAACGGCTTCAACATCCTGAAGCTGATCCGCTACCTGAAGGAAGAACTGCTGCTGGTGCTGGGCACCTCCAGTTCCGAGGCGGCTCTGCCGAGCCTAATCGCCAAGATGGAGCGCGCGGGCGCCGCCAAGTCGGTGGTCGGCCTGGTCGTGCCCACCGGCTATTCGTTCAATCTGGACGGCACCAACATCTATATGACGATGGCCGCCCTGTTCATCGCCCAGGCGCTGAACATCGACCTGACCATCTGGCAGCAGATCACGCTGCTTCTGGTGGCGATGCTGTCGTCCAAGGGCGCAGCGGGGATCACCGGTGCGGGCTTCATCACCCTGGCGGCGACCCTGTCGGTCGTGCCGGATGTGCCGGTCGCCGGCATGGCGCTGATCCTGGGCATCGACCGCTTCATGAGCGAGTGCCGAGCCCTGACCAACTTCATCGGCAACGCCGTGGCGACCCTTGTCGTAGCCCGATGGGAGAATGCGTTGGATCGCGACGCCTTGAAGGCCGCGCTGGACGGCAAACCGCAACCTGTCGCCGCCGCGCCCAATCCGGCGGCGGGACCAGGCGACGATCTGGTTCTCGCGGACGACTGATCCGCGAAGACATTTTTGGAGACGGGATCGCCGACATAACGGCGACCCGCGAGGGAGGAGACAATGAAGATGCAACCCAAGTACGCGCTCATGGCGGGGGCCGCCTCGGCTGTCCTGTTGATGTCGGCCGGTGGAGCCTTGGCGCAGAACGCCACGGGCCAAGCGTCGCCTACGCAGGATGATCAGGCCGCGCAAGTCGAAGACATCGTCGTGGTCGGATCGCAAATCCGCGGCGCGTCTACCACTGCGGCCCTGCCGGTGACGGTGGTCACGCAGGAGGAGATTCTGGCGACCGGCGCGGTCAGCGGCGACGATCTGCTGCGCTCCATCCCGCAGATGGGCGACGTGCTCTTTTCCAGCGCAAACAACCCGCAGACATCCAACGCGGCGCGCGGCGACGTGAACTCCGTCAATTTGCGCTCTCTCGGCGTGGGCAACACTCTGGTGCTGCTGAATGGCCGTCGGATCGTGGCCCACCCCACCAGCCAAGGCACGTCGGACACCGGAACGGTTCCAGTGCTCAGCTACAATTCCAACGCCATTCCGGTTTCCGGACTTGAAAGGCTGGAAGTCCTGTTGGACGGCGCTGCGGCCATCTACGGCGCCGATGCGGTCGCGGGCGTCGTCAACACCGTGCTGCAGGAAGACTTCGACGGTCTGGAGATGAAGGCGCAATACGGCGGCGCCGAAGGCACGCACAGGCGCGAGTTCACCTTGGGTCTGTTCGCGGGCAAGGATTTTTCCCGCGGCAACATCTCGGGTTTCCTGGACTATAGCGACCGCACCGCGCAGCGGTCCGAGGACATGGACTACACCGCGACCGACGACCGGCGGGGTTTGTTCGCCGACGTGCCGGGATATGAAACCAGCACCGATACCGACGGGCGGTCATCCTATACCGCCTGGGCCAACTTCCAGACGCCGTTCCGGGTGCGCCAGGGCACGACCAATCTGACGTCCACGGCCGGCGCGTTTCACAATCAGCCCAGCGATTTCGGTTGCACGGCGCCGATCGGCGGCGACGTCTGCCTGGCCAGCGGCAATATCGGCTACAGCGGCGCGGGCCGCGAACTGCGCTATGACGGCGCGCGCGACACGACGGTTTCGCCCGATGTCGAGCGGCTGAACCTGTTCGTGTCCGGTCATTACGACATGGACAACGGCGTCACCGCCTTCGGGGAGTTGGGCTATTACACCGCCAACACCCAGAACATCCAACCGCCCACCATCCTGCTGAACCAGCTCTGGATTCCGGCCAGCAACTACTGGAACCCGTTCGGCCCCGTCACCTTTGCCGACGGGTCGCTCAATCCCAACCGTCTTCCGGGGTTGGCGAATGTTCCGGCGCAAGGGACGGATGTGAAACTGGTCCGGTATCGCTTCAACGACGTGGGCCGCCAGGTCGTCGACGTTGAGAACTCGCAGTCCCGCATTCTGGGCGGATTGCGCGGCGAATGGCGTGGCTTCGACTGGGAAAGCGCGCTGCTGTATTCGGAAGCGGAAGCCACCGACACGTCCAACGCCATCAACCTGACGGCGCTGCAAGCCAGTCTGGCCCTCTCGACGCCCGACGCCTACAACCCCTTCAGCGGCGGTTGTGTGGACGACACCAGCTTCGGCGATTGCACCCCCAGCTCTCAGACCGCCATCGATGCGATATCGACCGATCTGACGCGGGTGTCGAAGACCACTTTGGCGCTTTGGGATTTCAAGCTGAGCCGACCGGATGTGTTCACCCTGCCAGGCGGTCCCGTCGGCATGGCGGTGGGGGTAGAGGCGCGCAAGGAAACCCAGAGGGACGACCGCGACGAAGACCTTGATGGAACCAACGTCTTCGTCGACGCCATCAGCGGCGAGACCAGCATTTCCAATATCGCCGCCGTCAGCTCGAACCCTGACACCTACGGTGAGCGCGAGGTCTATTCGGCCTATGTCGAGTTCGCGGTGCCCGTTGTCTCGCCAGAGATGAACGTACCGCTAGTGCACAGCCTGGACCTGCAGATCGCCGGCCGTTTCGAGCATTATTCGGACTTTGGCGATGTCGCGAAGCCGAAGATCGCCATGGCGTGGGACATCGTCGAAGGCGTCCGGGTCCGTGGTTCCTATTCGGAGGGCTTCCGCGCGCCGAACCTGGAGCAGACCAACGCCGCCCAGTATGCCCGGCTTTCGACGAACAACGACTACATCCGCTGCGAAGCGGACCTTCGCCTCGGCCGGATCGCCAACTTCAACGAATGTTCGCAACCGTCCAGCGCATCCCTGCTGGTGTCCGGCAATCCCGAGCTGCAGCCCGAAGAGAGCACCAATCAGTCGATCGGCCTGGTGTTCCAGCCCTGGTTCATTCCTCAGCAGTATGGCGACTTCACCTTCACCATCGACCGCTGGAAGATCGAGCAGGAAAAGATCGTCGGCCTGTTGGGTGCTCAGTCGAACGTGGTGCTGGACTACCTGAACCTTCTGCAGGGTACGACCAACGAGAACGTCAATCGCGCGCCGGTCACGGCTGACGATGTCGCCTTCTTCGAGGGAAGCGGCATCGATCCGGTCGGTCAGATCGTCTCGATCGAGGATCAGTTCGTCAATCTGCTGCCGCAAACTGTGGAAGGCCTGGACATCGGGATTCAGTGGCGTCTTCGCGGCACGCCGTGGGGCAGCTTCCGCGCCAGCCTGAACGCCGCGCGTCTTATGGAATTCAACCGTTCGCCTGGACCGCTGGTCGAGTCGCTGTTCGAGGCGCGTGAAGCGGGGCTGATCAACGAAAACACTCCTCTCCCGATCTCGGAAACCCTGCTTGCGCGCAATGGGCGACCCGAGTGGCGGGTGTCGGGTTCGTTTACCTGGTCGCAAGGCCCATGGCAGGTCGGCGCATTCACTCAGTACGTCAGCGCAGTGACCGAGACCGGATTCCTCAGCACCGACGGCGACGCCTGGGAAGTCGAAAGCCAGCTGACCGGAAATCTATATGGTCAGTACGAGTTCGAGGACGGCTACGGCTTCGCATCAGGCACGACCGTGCGACTGGGCGCGCGCAACATCACCGACGAACAGCCGCCGCTGACCTCGTCGGGGTATCTGGGCTCGCTGTATCGTCCCTACGGTCGGTACTGGTACGTCAACGTCTCCAAGACGTTCTGATCCGGACGGAGTTCAAGGCGATGTCGGTGCGTTCATTCAAGACCTTTGCGGCGGCGACGTCGACGCTTTGGCTCGGGTTCGCCCCGCTCGTCCTGGCCCAGTCGCAACAAGCCGCTGCGCCCGTCGCGGCGGCGTCCGATCCCTCCCCGGACCCGACCGCCTGTCCCGACTTCCTGCCGCAAGAGACACGGTGCTGGTCGGGGCGGGCGGCGAAGGGGGGCTTTTACTGGATCGCCGTGCCAAAGGACTGGAACGGCGTGCTCGTCGTCCATGCCCACGGCGGGCCGCGCACCGCCACGCCTGAAGCCAACGACCCGCTGGAGGATCTCGAACGGTTCTCGATGACGGTGAAGGAGGGTTATGCCTGGGCCGGCTCTACCTATCGCCGGGGAGGCTACGGCGTACGGATGGCGGCGGAAGACACCGACGACTTGCGGCAAATCTTCTGGAACACGTTCCGCAAGCCGCGCCGCACCCTGCTGCACGGACAGTCGTGGGGCGGAAATGTCGCGGCCAAGACGGCCGAACTCTATGCGCGCGATGCGGAGGGACAGGTCGTCTGGGACGGCGTCGTCCTGACCAACGGGGTCATCGGCGGAGGGACACGCACCTATCGGTTCCGCGCAGACCTGCGAGCCGTCTATCAGTTCTATTGCAACAACCATCCCCAGCCGGACGAGGCCCAGTATCCGCTGTGGCAAGGGCTGCCGCCGGACAGCCAACTGAAGCGCGCCCAGTTGGCGGAGCGGGTGCAGACCTGCACGGGCGTGGGTCTGCCGGAGAACCGGCGCTCGGCCGAACAGAGACGCAACCTCGCCGACATTCTGGCCGTGACGGGCGTGCAGGAAGACCAGTTGGTCGCGCACCTGTCCTGGGCGACCTTCCTGTTCCGCGACATGGTCCAGCATCGGCTGGACGGCCTCAACCCGTTCGACAACAGCGAGACCGTCTATCAGGGCTCACACGACGATGCGGCGTTGAATGCGGGCGTTCAACGGTTCGCCGCCGATCCGATGGGCGTGGCGCGCCTGGCCTATGACGCGGATCTCAGCGGCCTGATCGTGGCGCCGACCCTGACCATCCACGCCAAACACGATCCCACCGCCTTCGTGTCGAACGAGGCGCTGTACCGCGAGACGGTCGCCGCCGCCGGTCGGTCGGACTTGCTGGTCCAGACCTTTACGGACGAGTCCGAGCACAGCCGACTGTCGCCTCCTGAATACGTCGGTCTGTTCCAGGCCATGATGCGCTGGCTGGACGAGGGCATGAAACCTACGCCGAGCGACGTCGCCGCGCTGTGTCACGATGCGGCGTCGCGCTACGATGACGGCTGCCATTTCGATACGGACTTCCGCCCGTCCACGGACCAGAGCCACAACTGATCGGCCTCATCCGTCGGTAAACGGATCAACCGTCGCCGCATCGTCTCGACCTCGTCGTCAAGGCGATGCGGGGATGTCGTCGCCCCGACATTGGCGCGGCGTAGGCACCTCCCCAGATTAGTCGAATCTGGGGGATCAGATGTCCAAGACCACATTGAAGACGCGCCTGCTCGCGGCCGTGACCCTGACGGGCGCGATGACCACCGGATCGGCCGCCTGGGCGCAGGAGCAGGCGCCGGTCAGCAGCGTCGAAGACGTGATCGTCACCGCGCAGCTGCGTGAGCAGAAGACCATCGACGTGCCGTTCGCCCTGACGGCCTATTCCGGCCAGTTCCTGGAAGACCTGGGCATTCAGGAGTTCGAACAGCTGTCGGCCTTCGTGCCGGGCTTCCTGGTGCAGAACCAGTCGCCGAACAATCCGGGTTTCGTGATGCGCGGCATCACCTCCGATTCCGGCGCGGCGACTTCCGAGGCCCGCGTGTCGGTGTTCCAGGACGGTGTGTCGATTTCCAAGTCGCGCGGCTCCTATGTCGAGCTGTTCGATCTTGAACGCGTCGAGATCGCCAAGGGACCGCAATCGACCCTGTACGGGCGCGGCGCCCTGATCGGCGCGGTCAATCTGGTGCAAAACCGCGCGCGTCCCGGCGAGACCGAAGCCTATGCCAATATCGAGGCCGGCAACGAAGGCTATCGCATGGTCGAAGGCGCGCTGAACCTGCCGGTCGGGGAGACCGCAGGCCTGCGCCTGGCCACGCGCCTGAAGACGCGCGACGGCTCGGTCGAGAACCTGCGGGGCGGCGAAGATTTCAACGCCATCGAAACCCGCGCCTTGCGTCTATCGGGCGCCTGGACGCCGTCGGACGCGATGCGGTTTGACGTGATCGGCAACTATCAGAAGGACAACGCCTCGGGCACCTCGTTCAAGTCGATCGCCTATGCGCCGGCCGATCCGAACACCGGCGCCGTGCTGGGCGGCAAGGAACCGTGGGAGGGCGCGGCCCTGACACGCGGCGCGGCCTTCGACGGTGGCAAGGCGCTGGGTCTGGACCGCGAGGTCTGGGGCGTGACGGGTCTGGCGCGCATCGACCTGAACGCCGCCTGGAGCCTGAACGCGACCACAGCCTATCGCGAGTTCACCAACTACGAGACGTTCGACGCCGACGGCGTGTCCCTGCCGCTGCTGACCGCCGCCGAGGATACGCATGGCGAACAGTGGAGCCAGGACCTGCGTCTGGGCTTCGACAACGGTGGTCGTCTGACCGGCTTCGTCGGCGCCGGCTGGTTCCACGAGGAAGGCTATCAGCGCACCCCCACCCAGTTCGACGAGCGCCTGATCCTGGCGCAGCTGTCGGGCCTGCTGGACGGTTCGCCCACGACGGTCGGCGACCGGACGTTGCCGCTCGCCGCCTATCCGGCCATCGCCCAGGCCGCGCTGGGCGGCCTTCTGACGCCGCTGGGCGCCGGCGCCTTCGCCACGCCGATCGCCGCCAATCTGAAATCGGCGCATATCGAGACGCCGATCAACAGCTCGGAACTGACGTCCTATGACGTCTTCGCCGACGCCACATACGCCTTCACCGACCGGTTCGAGATGTCGGCGGGCGTGCGCTACACCCGCGACGACAAGACGACGGGTTTCGCGAACTCGGTCCAGAGCCGCTCCACCCTGGGCGCCCTGCTGGCGTTGCAAGCCGGCGCCATTCCGGCGGCGCAGGTTCCGACCTTCCTCGGCGCCCTGGCCAACCCGGCCTATCTGGCCATTCCCGCCAGCGCCTTCCCGCTGTTCGGCCTGATCGCCCAGCCGACCGCCAACAACGGCGACTTCGCCTATTTCGACTCCGAGGATGACGGCGTGACCTGGCGTCTGACGGCGCGTTACGCCCTGAGCGACGACACGAACGTTTATGCCAACTATGCGCGCGGTCGCCGCCCGGAAGTGATCAGCGCCTCGGCCCCGTCGGCGCCGCAGGGATCGCCCCGCTTCGCAGCCGTCGATGCCGAGACGGTCGACAGCTATGAGGTCGGCGCCAAGTCGTCGCTGCTGGACGGCCGCCTGCGCGTCGATGGCGCGGTGTTCCTGTACGACTATCAGAACTTCCAGACGACGGTTCAGGAAGGCACCACCTTCATCGTCACCAACGCCGGCGAGGCCAAGTCGTACGGCTTCGAGACCCAGGCCAACTTCGCCGTCACGTCGAACTTCGACCTGTTCGCCACCTATGCCTACAACCACTCGCGATTCGAAAACGGCATCTATGACGGCAACCAGTTCCGCCTGTCGCCGGACAACGCCGCCTCGATCGGTGCGACCTGGCGCCTGCCGGTCAGCGGCGGCGAGATCGCGGTTCAGCCGACCTACACCTGGCAGTCCAAGGTCTTCTTCAGCGACGACAACGACCTGCCGGCGCTGCAGAGCCGCAACATCGTGCCCGACCGGGTTCAGGACGAGTATCAGGACGCCTACGGCCTGCTGAACCTGCGCGTCCGCTACACGCCGGACTCGGCCAACTGGGGCGTCGAGGCCTTCGGCGAGAACGTCCTGGACGAGGAGTACATCAAGGACGCCGGTAATACCGGCGATGGTCTGGGCATGCCGACCTTCATCGCTGGACGGCCTGCGTCGTACGGCCTCGTGTTCAAGCTGAAGCTCTGAGGATCTGACGATGAAAATGGATCGCCGCAGTCTTCTGGGTCTCCTCGGCGCGGGGGCGGCGTCGCCCGCCGTGGCGCAGGCGACGAACACCGGATCGGTCGCCTTCCTGCACGGGGTGGCCAGCGGCGATCCCGACACGCGTTCGGCCGTCTTCTGGACCCGCGTCACCCCGGCCGATCCATCGGTCGGGGAGGTCGCCGTGGTGCTGGAAGTCGCCCGTGACGCCGGGTTCGGCGACATCGTGCGCCGCTCGACCGGCCTGCGCGCGCGGGCCGAGCGGGACTTCACCGTCAAGCACGACCTGGATGGCCAGGGCCTGGAGCCGGGGGTTGAGTATTTCTACCGCTTCGTCGCCAATGGCGTGACCTCGCCGGTGGGACGGGTGCGCACCTTGCCCGAGGGCGCCACGGCCGATCTGGCCCTGGCCGTGGTGTCGTGCCAGCTTTATCCGGGCGGGCTGTTCAACGCCTATGACGCCCTGTCCAGGCTGGATCGGCTGGACGCCGTCGTCCACCTGGGTGACTACATCTACGAATACGGGGCCGAGCCGTCCGACTACGGCATGAGTTCGGGCGCGGCCCTGGGGCGGGTTCCGCAGCCGCCGCACGAGATCGTCAGCCTGGCCGACTATCGGACGCGCCACGCCCAGTACAAGAGCGATCCCGACCTGCAGTCCGCCCATGCCCGCGCGCCCTTCATCTGCGTGTGGGACGATCACGAGGTGGCCAACGACGCCTGGATGATGGGGGCCGAAAACCACCAGGCCGAGACCGAGGGCGACTTCGCGACGCGCAAGGCGGCGGCCCTTCGCGCCTATTACGAATGGATGCCGATCCGCGAGCCCAAGGCCGGCGCGCTGAACGACGCGATCAACCGCAGCTTCGACTTCGGCGACCTGGCCACCCTGACGATGGTCGAGACCCGGCTGCTGGCGCGGGGCGAGCAGATGACCTTCGCCGACATCCCCAAGACGGCCGAGGGCGCGCCGGATGTCGCGGCGTTCGAGGCCCTGCGTCAGGCGCCGGATCGCGACCTGCTGGGCGAGCGCCAGCGTCAGTGGATCGGCGAGACGTTGAGCCGATCCAAGGCGGCGGGCCGTCCGTGGCAGATCCTCGGCAATCAGGTGGTGATGGCCAAGGTCAAGGGGCCGGACATCTCGCGCATGATGCCGCCGGAGCAGATCCAGCAGATGCTGGCGAGCCTGGCGGACGATGCCCGACCGCAGATCGAGGCGGCGATCCAGCTGTTCAAGCTGGGCCTGCCGTTCAATCTGGACAGTTGGGACGGTTATCCGGCCGGGCGCGAGCGTCTTTACGAGACCTTTGCGGCGGCGGACGTCGCGCCCATCGTCCTGGCGGGCGACAGCCACGCCTTCTGGGTCAACGAACTGCACGACAATGCGGGCGCGCGCCGGGCGGTCGAGTTCGGCACGTCCTCAATCTCAAGCCCGTCGCCAGGCGACCATGTCGGCGGCCTGCCGCTGGGCGTTGCGCTGTCGGCGGCCAATCCCGAGGTCAAGTTCTGTGACCAGACGTCAAAGGGCTATGTCCTGCTGAATGTCACCCACGATAAGGTGCTCGGCGAGCTGTGGGCCGTGTCGACCATCGCCGCCAAACCCTATGAGCTGAAGAAGGTGAAGACCTTCGCCGTCTCGCCGCAGGGCGACCTGACGGAAGTCTGATCCCGCCGTAGACCCAAACGAAACACGGCCCGCAGGCGACTGCGGGCCGTGTCTTTTTGTGCGTCGTGAACCGGCGGATCAGACCGCCTTGGCGCGGTCCTTGTCGGAGGAGCTGCGGGCCAGCTCGCGGTTCAGCCACAGAGCCACCAGGGTGCAAATGGCGCCCGAAAGCAGATAGGCGCCGGCGGCGATCAGGCCGAACTGGCTGGAGATCCACAGGGCCGCCAGAGGAGCGAAGCCCGCGCCGAACAGCCAGGCAAGGTCCGAGGTCAGGGCCGAGGAGGTGTAGCGATGGGTCAGGCTGAAGCTGGACGCCACCGGACCCGAGGCCTGACCGAACGACAGGCCCAGCAGGATGAAGCCGGAGATCATGAAGGTCAGCTCGCCCGCCGCCCCGCCGTTCAGCAGCTGCGGCGCAAAGCCCGAGAAGGCGGCGATGCCGGCGGCGGTGATCGCCAGCAGGGTGCGGCGGCCGTATCGGTCGGCCAGAACGCCCGAAGCCAGGATGGCGATCAGGCCAAACACGGCGCCCACCATCTCGATCATCAGGAAGCGGACCGGCGTCTCGTTGGTGAACAGGAAGACCCACGACAGGGGGAAGACGGTGACCATGTGGAACATGGCGAAGCTGGCCAGGGGGGCGAAGGCGCCGATGGCGATCTTGGGGCCTTCGGCGCGCAGGGCCTGCGACACGGGCGTGGGCTGAAGCTCGCGGGTCTCGAACAGCTTTTGGAAGGCGGGCGTCACCACGATGCGAAGGCGCGCGAACAGGGCGACCACGTTGATGGCGAAGGCCACGAAGAACGGATAGCGCCAGCCCCAGTCCAGGAAGTCCGGGGCCGAAAGGGTGTTCAGGAAGAAGGCGAAAAGGGCCGAGGCGACCAGCAGGCCGATGGGCGCGCCCAGCTGCGGGATCATGGCGTACCAGCCGCGCTTGCCCTCGGGCGCATTCAGCGCCAGCAGCGAGGCCAGGCCGTCCCAGGTGCCGCCCAGGGCGACGCCCTGACCGATGCGGGTGAGGGCCAGCAGCACCGGCGCCCACATGCCGATGCTTTCATAGCTGGGGATGAAGGCGACCGACACGGTCGATGTGCCCAGCAGCAGCAGGGCGGTCGTCAGCTTGGCGCCACGCCCGAACTTGCGGTCGATGGCGATGAACAGGACCGTGCCCAGCGGGCGGAACAGGAAGGCGAGGGCGAAGATCGCAAACGACAGCAGGGTGCCGCCGACTGCGCCCGCGTAGGGGAAGATAAGCTGGGGGAAAACCACCACCGAGGCGATGGCGTAAACAAAGAAGTCGAAAAACTCGGAAGTTCGGCCGATAATGACGCCGATGGCGATTTCGCCCGCATCCACCTTGCCATGGTGCGAGTTTATCTTGGCGGCGTCGCGTTCCAGCGACTCTGACGAGGGGGTCGTCGAGGCGGACATGGGCTTGGTCGCTCCGTGTGAGACAGGATTATCAGGCGTACGGCCGATTGCCGCATTATGACCGGGCGCCCTTTGCGATGAAAGCGGCCTCAAGAGGATAGGACAGATTGTCCAATGTCGTTCCAGAACGAAGCTGACTATCCCGCAGCCTACGAACGCCAACCGTCGCGGCGCCTCCCCTTCGCCCGACGCTTTTCGATTGGATCCGCCTTGCGCCGTCTGCGCCTACTCCTGCTCGCGCCCCTCGTGGCCCTGCTGTCGGCCTGCAATCTGGTCGTGCTGAACCCTGCCGGCGACGTCGCCGCCCAGCAGGGCGACCTGCTGATGATCTCCACGCTGCTGATGTTGATCATCATCGTGCCGGTGATGGCGCTGATCGTCTTCTTCGCCTGGAAGTATCGGGCGTCGAACAAGGAGGCCGAGGCCGAGTATCAGCCCGACTGGGATCACTCCACGTCGCTGGAACTGGTCATCTGGGCCGCGCCGCTGATGATCATCATCTGCCTGGGCGCCCTGACCTGGGCCGGCACTCACCTGCTGGACCCCTATCGTCCGATCGACCGGATCAAGCCGGGCCAGGCCGTCGACGAGAGCGTCGAGCCGCTGCAGGTCAATGTCGTCGCGCTCGACTGGAAGTGGATGTTCATCTACCCGCAGTACGGCATCGCCACGGTCAATGAACTGGCCGCGCCGATCGACCGCCCTATCCGCTTCCACATCACCTCGTCCTCGGTGATGAACAGCTTCTACATTCCCGCCCTGGCCGGACAGATCTACGCCATGCCGGGCATGGAGACGAAGCTGCACGCCGTGATCAACCGTCCGGGCGAATATGAAGGCTTCTCGGCCAACTATTCCGGCGACGGCTTCTCCAACATGCGCTTCGCCTTCCACGGCCTGGACCAAGCCGGTTTCGACCAGTGGGTCTCGGGCGTGCGCCAAGGCGGCCAGACGCTGGATCGCGATCAGTATCTGGAGCTGGAGAAGCCCAGCGAGAAGGTGCCGGTCCTGCACTTCGGCGCCGTCGACGGCGCACTGTGGGACGCCATCCTCAACATGTGCGTCGAGCCGGGCAAGATGTGCATGGGCGAGATGATGGCCATCGACCGCCAGGGTGGCCTGAGCATGGCCTCGGTGCGCAACACCATGCCGCTGGTTTACGACAAATACGCCGGGCGCGGTAAGTCGCCGGCCTATTTCGGGTCGAACGAAAGCTACGTCATGACCATCTGCACGCCGTTGCAGGCCGAGGCCGCCGCCGCCGATCGCATGCGTCGCGCCGAACTGGACACCGTCGCCGGCCCTGCCAGCCTGGAACGTCTGACCGGGCAGGGGCTGTCGCCCAAGCAGACCCCCATGGCCTCGCTGACGACCTTGGCCCGCAATCCCTTCGCTACGGGGCCGGTTCCGACCGACATCCGTTCCGTCCCCAACGCCTGAGCGAACACAGTCGATGAACGCTGACCAACTCATTCCGCTAATCTTCGGGCGCCTCACGTGGGAGGCCCTGCCTCTGCACGAGCCGATCCTGGTCGTGACCATGTCCGTGGTCATACTGGGCGGGCTCGCCCTGTTTGGCGCCCTGACCTATTTCAAGATGTGGGGCTATCTCTGGAAGGAGTGGTTCACCACCGTGGACCACAAGAAGATCGGGATCATGTACATGATCCTGGGGCTGATCATGTTCGTGCGCGGCTTCGCCGACGCCATCATGATGCGTATCCAGCAGGCGATGGCCTTCGGCGGGTCCGAGGGTTATCTGAACGCCCACCACTATGACCAGATCTTCACCGCCCACGGCGTGATCATGATCTTCTTCGTGGCCATGCCCCTGGTGACGGGGATCATGAACTATGTCGTGCCGCTGCAGATCGGCGCGCGCGACGTGTCCTTCCCCTTCCTGAACAACTTCAGCTTCTGGATGACTACGGCCGGCGCCCTCATCGTCATGGCCTCGCTGTTCGTGGGCGAGTTCGCGCGTACCGGCTGGCTGGCCTATCCGCCGCTGTCGGGCATCGGTTACAGCCCCGGCGTCGGGGTCGACTATTACATATGGGCGCTGCAGATCGCGGGGGTGGGGACGACCCTGTCCGGCATCAACCTGATCGCGACCATCGTGAAGATGCGCGCGCCCGGCATGGGCATGATGAAGATGCCCGTCTTCACCTGGACCTCGCTGTGCACCAACGTGCTGATCGTGGCGTCCTTCCCGGTCCTGACCGCCGTCCTGGCCCTGCTGACGCTGGACCGTTACGTCGGCACCAACTTCTTCACGAACGACTTCGGCGGCAACCCGATGATGTACGTGAACCTGATCTGGATCTGGGGTCACCCCGAAGTCTACATCCTGATCCTGCCGCTTTTCGGCGTCTTCTCGGAGATCGCCTCGACCTTCTCGGGCAAGAAGCTGTTTGGCTATACCTCCATGGTCTACGCCACGGTCGTCATCACGATCCTGTCCTACCTGGTCTGGCTGCACCACTTCTTCACCATGGGGTCCGGCGCCTCGGTGAACAGCTTCTTCGGCATCACCACGATGATCATCTCGATCCCGACCGGGGCCAAGATCTTCAACTGGCTGTTCACGATGTACCGGGGACGGATCCGGTTCGAACTGCCGATGATGTGGCTGATCGCCTTCATGCTCACCTTCGTGATCGGCGGGATGACGGGCGTGCTGCTGGCGGTGCCGCCGGCCGACTTCGTGCTGCACAACTCGCTGTTCCTGGTGGCGCACTTCCACAACGTCATCATCGGCGGCGTCCTGTTCGGTCTGTTCGCGGCCATCAACTTCTGGTGGCCCAAGGCCTTCGGCTTCAAGCTGGACAAGAAGTGGGGCCTGATCAGCTTCTGGTGCTGGGTGCCCGGCTTCTGGCTGGCCTTCCTGCCGCTGTACGTGCTTGGCCTGATGGGCGTGACGCGCCGGATGCGGGTGTTCGACGATCCGTCGCTGCAGATCTGGTTCGTGATCGCCGCCATCGGCGCGGGCGTGATCGCCCTGGGCATCGCGGCCATGTTCATCCAGTTCGCCGTCTCGATCATCAACCGCGACAAGCTGCGCGACACCACGGGCGATCCATGGGGCGGCCGCACGCTGGAGTGGGCGACGTCCTCGCCGCCGCCGGCCTACAACTTCGCCGCCACGCCCTACGTGCACGACGCCGACGCCTGGTGGGACATGAAGAAGCAGGGCTATCAACGTCCGCTAAGCGGCTACAAGGCGATCCACATGCCGTCGAACACGGGGGCGGGGATCATCATCTCGGGCCTGTGCCTGGTGATGGGGCTGGCCTTGATCTGGTACATCTGGTGGCTGGCCGCGATCAGCTTCATCGGGGTGCTGGCCGTCTCGATCGGCCATACCTTCAACTACAAGCGCGACTACTACATCCCCGAGGATGAGGTGCGCGCGACCGAAGAGGCGCGCACGCGCGCCCTGGCCGGAACGGAGGCCTGATCATGAGCGCGACTGCGACCGAGATCGACCGGACCGTCTTCCACCTGGAAGAGGAGCCGCATCACGAGGAAGGCTCCAGCACCATGTTGGGCTTCTGGCTCTATCTGATGAGCGACTGTCTCATCTTCGCGATGCTGTTCGCCGTGTTCGGCGTGCTGGGCGGCAACTACGCCGCCGGGCCGGGGCCCAAGGAGCTGTTCGATCTGGAGCTGGTGGCGATCAACACCGCCATGCTGCTGTTCTCGTCGATCACCTACGGCTTCGCCATGCTGGCGATGGACCGGAACAACCAGCGTCAGACCCTGGTCTGGCTGGCGGTCACCGGCCTGTTCGGCCTGGCCTTCCTGGGCATCGAACTCTACGAGTTCGCCCACCTGATCCATGAGGGCGCGACGCCGCAACGCAGCGCCTTCCTGTCGGCCTTCTTCACCCTGGTGGGCACCCACGGCCTGCACGTGACCTTCGGCATCATCTGGCTGGTGACGCTGATGGTTCAGGTCAGCATGAAGGGCCTGATCCCCGCCAACAAACGCCGCCTGATGTGCCTGTCGATGTTCTGGCACTTCCTGGACGTCATCTGGATCGGCGTCTTCACCTTCGTCTATCTGCTGGGCATGCTGCGATGAGCGCCGACAAGAACGACCACTCGCCCGAGTCCCACGACGCGGATCACCTGGGCCACGAGGGGCACAATCACGGCTCCTTCAAGAGCTATATGATCGGGTTCGTCCTGTCGGTGATCCTGACGGCGATCCCGTTCGCCCTGGTGATGACCGGCGTCTTGCCGACCCAGGCGACGGCCCTGATCGTCATGGGCTTCGCCGTGGTGCAGATCGTGGTCCACATGATCTACTTCCTGCACATGAACTCGAAGTCGGAGGGCGGCTGGATCATGCTGGCGCTGATCTTCACCATCATCGTCGTCGTCATCGCCCTGTCGGGTTCGCTGTGGGTCATGTACCACCTGAACACCAACATGATGCCCATGACCCACGACATGACGAACATGGGCAGCTGAGGTCGAGATCACCGACACGTCTTCAGCCCCGGCCCCCGACAAGGCCAAGCGCTCGCGACCGATCCGCATCGTCGTATCGGTCGTGGGGCTGGTCTTGTTCGTCGGCTTTCTGGCCTTGGGCGGCTGGCAGATTCAGCGACTGGCTTGGAAGACGGACCTGATCGCCCAGGTCGACGCCCGCGTCCATGCTCCGGCTGTACCCGCGCCGGGACCGGGGCAGTGGCAGAGCGTGACGCGACAGGACGACCAGTATCGTCGCGTCGCCGTGCAGGGGACCTTCCTGCACGACAAGGAAACCCTGGTTCAGGCCGTGACCGATGCGGGCGGCGGCTTCTGGGTCATGACGCCGCTGGTCGATGCGCGCGGCTTTACCGTCCTGATCAACCGCGGCTTCGTGTCTGCCGGGCGTCGCGATCCGGCCGCGCGCGCCGATGGACAGGTCATGGGGCCGCAGACCATCGTGGGGCTGCTCAGGATAACGGAACCCAAGGGCGGCTTCCTGCGCGCCAACGACGCCGCCGGAGACCGCTGGCGATCGCGCGATGTGACGGCGATCGCGGCGCGGCGCGGCCTGACGAACGTCGCGCCCTATTTCATCGATGCGGACGCGACGCCCAATCCGGGCGGCTGGCCGCTAGGCGGGCTGACCGTGATCCGGTTCGCCAACAGCCATCTGGTCTATGCCCTGACCTGGTTCGGCATGGCCTTGCTGACGCTGGTCGGTCTGTGGCTGTTCCTGCGCGACGGCCGGCGCAACCGGCCATGACCACGGCCCTGCAACGGCTGCTGGGACTGGGGCTCAGAGGCGGGGTCGCCTCGCACGGCGGGGCCAACCGGCGCAACATGCTGCTGCTGATCCAGCTGCGTTGGCTGGCGGTCGCCGGGCAGATGGCGACGATCCTGCTGGTTCAGTATGTGATGCGGATCCCGCTGCCGGTGCTGTGGCTTCTGGCGGCGCCAGCGGGGCTGGTGCTGGTCAATCTGATCAGCGCACCGCTGACCGCACGCCGCGAGGAGGTCGAGGATCAGGCCCTGATGATCGCCCTGCTGGCGGATGTGGCGGCCCTGACCTGGCTGCTGTTCCTGACGGGGGGCGCGGCCAATCCGTTCGTGGCCCTGTATCTGCTTCAGGTCGTGCTGGGAGCCGTGCTGCTGGCGCCCGTCTATGCCTGGGCGCTGATCGCCATCACCAGCCTGTGTTTCGCCGGGCTTGGCCTGCATTCCCAGCCGCTGAACCTGCCGCCGGCGCGCGAGGATTCGCTGCTCAGCCTGTATCTTCAGGGCAGTTTGATCTGTTTCGTCCTGATGGCGGTGCTGCTGGTGCTGTTCGTCACCCGGATCAGCCAGAACCTGCGCGAGCGCGACGCCTCCGTCGCCGCCATGCGTCAGCAGAACGCCGAGCACGACCACATCGTCCGCATGGGCCTGCTGGCGTCCGGGGCTGCGCACGAACTGGGCACGCCGCTGGCGTCCCTGTCCGTGATCCTCAGCGACTGGAAGCGGATGCCGGCCCTGACCCAGGACGCCGACCTCGTGCAGGACATGACCGTGATGCGGGCCGAGGTCGAGCGGTGCAAGGCCATCGTCACCGGCATCCTGATGTCGGCTGGCGAGGCGAGGGGACAGGCGCCCGAGCGCACCACCCTGCGGGCCTTCGTCGCCGATGTGGTCGCCAGCTGGAACGGCGACGGCGTGACCGTTCAGATCCGCGACGAACTGGCCCAGAACCCGTCGATCATCGCCGACCCGGCCCTGCGCCAGGTGCTGGGCGTGCTGTTCGACAATGCCGTCGAGGCCGGAGCCAGGCGCATCGCCGTCACCACGACACGGACGGACGACACGCTGGGCATCGCCGTGCGAGACGACGGGCCGGGGTTCCCGGACGTCATCCTTCAGGCCTGGGGCAAGCCCTACAACTCGACCAAGCCGCGCGCAGGCGCCGGCCTGGGGCTGTTCCTGCTGATGAACGTGATCCGGTCGCTGGGCGGTCGGGTCGAGGCTTCCAATCCCCCAGCCGGCGGCGCAGAGGTGCGGCTGACTTTGCCGCTGTCGGCGCTGGCGCCCAAGGACGAAATCGCTCCATGACCGATGAGGCCAGACTGCTGCTGATCGTCGAGGACGACGAATCCTTCTCGACCACCCTGCGACGCTCGTTCGAACGGCGCGGCTATGCCGTCGTCAGCGCCGCCAGTCCCGACCAGATGACCGAGGTGCTGAAGACGCATCGCCCCGGCTATGCGGTCGTGGATCTGAAGCTGGGCGGTCACTCGGGCCTGACCTGCGTGGAGGCCCTGCACGCCTTCGATCCCGAGATGAACATCGTCGTCCTGACCGGTTTCGCCAGCATCGCCACGGCGGTCGAGGCGATCAAGCTGGGCGCGCGCCACTATCTGGCCAAGCCCGCCAGTTCCGACGACATCGAGACCGCGTTCGGGCGGGCGGACGGCGACGCCGAGACGCCGCTGGGCACGCGCCCGACCTCGATCAAGACCCTGGAATGGGAGCGGATCCACGAGACGCTGGTGGAAACCGACTTCAACATTTCCGAGGCCGCGCGCCGCCTGGGCATGCACCGCCGCACCCTTGCGCGAAAGCTGGAAAAGCGGCGCGTGACCTAGTCGAGTTTGGCCGCGATCCGGTCGGCCAGAGCCTGCAAGGTCGCGGTATCGGCCATGGGTGCATGGCCGTGACCCTTCATCTCCCGGTCGGTCCAGCGCGGCACGATGTGGAAATGCAGGTGGAACACCGTCTGTCCGCCTGCGTCGCCGTTGAACTGAAGGATGGCCAGACCCTCCGGCTGCAACGCCTTCTCCACCGCCTTGGCCGTGCGTTGCAGGGCGGCGGTCATGCGGGCCAGAACCTCCGGCTCGACCTCCAGCAGATTGCGGGCCTGGGACTGTTTGGCGATGATCAGGACGTGGCCTTCCGACTGAGGAAACACGTCCATGAAGGCCAGGACGTGGTCGTCTTCCCACACCTTCACCGAGGGAATGTCCCCGCGCAGAATCTTGGCGAAGATGTTGTTCGGGTCATAGGCGCCGTGCAGGCTCATGGGCGGTCTCCGTGCAGTCTGGGGATTGGATAGCAGTGGCGGCCACGAAGGGGGAGCCTTCGTCCACGCCATGCATTATGGTCACGCTTGAACACAACGAGGCACGTCATGATCCGTTTCATCATCCAGGCGCTGGTCACCATGGCGGGCCTGTGGCTGTCCGCCCAGGTCGTGCCGGGCGTCGACTTCACCAGCACGGGATCGCTGATCGCGGCGGCCATCATCCTGGGGCTGGTCAACGCCTTCGTGCGGCCGATCCTGGTGGTTCTGACCTTCCCGATCACCGTGGTGACCCTGGGCCTGTTCCTGCTGGTGGTGAACGCCGCCATGATCGGGCTGACCTCCGTCTTCCTGGACGGCTTCCGGGTCGAGGGCCTTTGGGCCGGCATCGGCGCGGCCATCGTGACGGGCGTGGTCAGCTGGATCGCCGGCGCCTTCATCGGCGGTGGCGAAGAGGCGCGCCGCTAGGCTCGTGCCCTATCTTCATTGGGTACGGCTCCATTTTGGCTTTATCGGACGTGGGCCAAATACCCACTGATTTACGAGCGCAGTCCCCTTCTCCGTCCGAAAAGCCTGATTGGTTATTATAGGTGAGGTAGCCGACCATTTGGCTACTAGGGCATCGTGAGAGCGGTTACGTGCATATATCTCGCGATAGCCAAACCTCGCGATAAAGCGATTGGCTCGGCGTATGATCGTGCGGTCGTTGCAACGCATAGTGCGAAAATGAGCGTGACTGTAAGGACCGGCCCAGTCACTGTGTCCGATAATGATAAGTTTCGGAGTTAACGGAAACAGCAGTTCAATGGGCGGTCCGTGTTCAATCGCATACGGACGCAAATGGTCCTCTGGCATGGCAGGATTGAAACAGACAACCGGATTGTCGCTTGTAATAAAATCAATGTCTGTTTCGTTTAATGCAAGGCAAAATCCGATTTGTTCCAATACTCTTGAAAACCCAATCAGCATGTGCGGCATTGCATGGATAGACTGGTGCGGGTTTATAGATATTGCGAGATTTTTGAGGCTTAAGGCCTCTTCCCTGCCTGTTGGCGGGCTTGGGAGATCACCCCGGCGTTCCATAATCTCGCCAGCCATTCGGACCTGCTCCGCGTAAACTAATTCTGCGGCGTCACGACTAGCTGGGCCTCGCACTCTCATTGAACCCATAAAATCGTAGAATGGCTCGATCAGCGCTTCAGGAAGTTGCCCATCTTTTTTGAAGCTATCTACTATCGACGGCCAGCGATCTTCAGATTGTTGGAAGAAAACTTCTAAGCCACGATCAAGCGAACCGTCGGGTAAAGGCTGCGTGTAGTAGTTATTTTGCGCACCCACCTCTCTTGGAAGTTTCGGGTGAGGATTATTGGGATCATCCTTGCGGTAAGCCGTTAGTCTTCCACTCGAATTAGTAAACTGTCGAAGATATACCTGCGGAACATAATGGTGGAGTTTAGGAGGGGCGGGCAATCAGCCCACCTTCACCCGCGTCGCCGCCTCCGGCAGGTCCTCGCCGAAGGCGCGTTGGTAGAACTCGGCGATGGTGGGGCGTTCCAGTTCGTCGCACTTGTTGAGGAAGGTCAGGCGGAAGCTGAGGGCCAGATCGCCGTTGAAGATCAGGGCGTTCTGGGCCCAGGTGATGACGGTGCGGGGCGACATGACGGTGGAGATGTCGCCGTTCATGAAGGCGTTGCGGGTCATGTCGGCGACGCGGACCATGGCGGCGATCCGGCGGCGGCCCTCGGCGTCAGACCATTCGGGCACCTTGGCGGCGACGATCTCGGCCTCGACGTCGTGGTCGAGGTAGTTCAGCGTCGTGACGATGTTCCAGCGGTCCAGCTGGGCCTGATTGATCTGTTGCGCGCCGTGATACAGGCCCGTGGTGTCGCCCAGGCCGATGGTGTTGGTCGTGGCGAACAGGCGGAAATGCTTGTTGGGGCGGATGACGCGGTTCTGGTCCAGCAGGGTCAGGCGGCCTTGCGCCTCCAGCACGCGCTGGATCACGAACATCACGTCAGGACGGCCGGCGTCGTATTCGTCGAACACCAGGGCGATGGGGCGTTGCAGCGACCAGGGCAGGATGCCCTCGCGAAACTCGGTGATCTGCTTGCCGTCCTTCAGGACGATGGCGTCCTTGCCGATCAGGTCGATGCGGCTGACGTGGCTGTCCAGGTTCACGCGCACCAGAGGCCAGTTCAGGCGGGCGGCGACCTGTTCGATATGGGTCGACTTGCCGGTGCCGTGATAGCCCTGGACCATGACGCGACGGTCGAAGGCGAAGCCGGCGCAGATGGCGATCGTCGTCTGCTGATCGAAGCGATAGGCCTCGTCGATCTCGGGCACATGGCTATCGCGCTCGGCGAAGCACGGCACGGTCATGTCGCTGTCCACGCCAAAGGCTTCGCGCAGGGTCACGCGGCGGGCGGGTTCGAGCGTCAGCAGGGGATCGGGGGAGGCGTCGAGCGGGGAGGTCATGGACTTCATCTAGAGGCGCCGCGCGCGCGGCTCAACACGCGCGCGGCCCTTCGTGTCGCTTATTTCGCGCTGAGGCGAACATCCACGTTGCCGCGGGTGGCGTTGGAGTAGGGGCAGACCTGGTGCGCCTTCTCGATCAGGTCGTCGATGACGGCCTGCTCCAGGCCATGATCGGTGACGGTCAGGTCCACGTCGAGGTTGAAGCCCTCGCCCTTGGTGTTCTTGCCGAAGCCGACGCCGGCCGTGATCTTGGTGTCGGGGCCGACTGGCGTTCCGGCCTTGCCGCTGACCAGGCGCAGGGCGCCGAGATAGCAGGCAGCGTAGCCGGTGGCGAAGAGCTGCTCGGGATTGGTGCCGTCGCCGCCCTTGCCGCCCATTTCCTTGGGCGTGGACAATTTGACGTCGATCTTGCCGTCGTCGGTGGCCGAGCGGCCGTCCTCGCGGCCTCCGCCGGAGGCGGTGGACTGGGCGCGATACAGAACTTCCATGGCAGGCTCCTTGGGTTGGGATGCTTGAGATGGGGTCTTAACGGGAGACGGGAAGGGGACGTTTCACGCCCGCTCTAGCAATCGACCGGCGACGCGGGCTAAAGCACCCTTTCGGGGCGCGTCGTCGGAGTACGCAGTGAAGATTGCCGAACGCTGGTTCGTGTGGGCGGGCATGGTTCTGCTGGGCGGCATCGCCTTGGCGGGGCTTGTGGTCGCCGTCTATGCGGCGTGGCTGTTCCACGACCTGCCTGACGCGTCTGAGCTGGCGGATTATCGCCCGCCGACCGCGACGCGCGTCTATGCCGGCGACGGCACCCTGATCGGCGAGTTCTCGGACGAGCGCCGAATCTATGTCTCCTACGACCAAATCCCGACGCCGGTGATCCATGCCTTCCTGGCCGCCGAGGATCGCAACTTCTTCCAGCACGGCGGGATCGACGTGGGCGGCATCGGCCGCGCCTCGATCAAGAACGTCTTCAACCTGGCGCAGGGCCGCCGGCTGGAGGGCGGTTCGACCATCACCCAGCAGGTGGCCAAGAACGTCCTGCTGACCAACGAATCGAGTCTGAACCGCAAGCTGAAGGAAGCCATCCTGGCCAATCGCCTGGAGGCGACCCTGTCCAAGGAGCAGATCCTCGAACTGTATCTGAACGAGATCTTCCTGGGTTATCGGTCGTTCGGCATCGCCTCGGCGGCCTACAACTATTTCGGCAAGTCGCTGGGTCAGCTGACGCCAGACGAGGCGGCCTTCCTGGCGTCCCTGCCCAAGGGGCCGAACAACTACCACCCCAAACGTCACCCCGGCGCGGCCAAGGGCCGTCGCGACTGGGTGCTGGGCGAAATGGAACAGAGCGGCTGGCTGACGCCTGCGGAACTGATCGCCGCCCGCGCCAAGCCGTTGGTTACGCGCGATGCGCCCCAGCGTTCGGACTACAAGGACGCGGACTTCTTCGTGGAGGAGGCCCGTCGTCAGGCCGCCGCCAATCCCCAGTTCGGCGAGCAGCTTCGCGCCGGCGGCTTCTACATGCGCACCACGCTGGATCCGACGTTGCAGACGGCGGCGCGTCAGGCCCTGATGCAGGGGCTGGAAAACTATGACCGGCGTCACGGCTGGCGCGGCGGGTGGGGCACGACCGACTTTGCCGACGGCTGGCAGGCGGTCGCCTTGAAGGGACAGGTTCCGCCCGAACGCCGCAGCTGGCAGCCCGCCGCCATCGAGAGCGTCAGCGGCAACACCGTCCGCATCCGCACGGCCCGCGACGACAAGACCGGCACATTGCTGGCGGCGGATGCGGCCTGGGCCAACGCCAACCGCCAACTGCGACGTGGCGAACTGATCTTCGTGGAGCCCAAGGGCGGGCAATACGCCCTGAAACAGGTGCCGCGCGTCAACGGCGCTCTGGTGGCCATCGAGCCGCAGTCGGGCCGCGTGCTGGCCATGGTCGGCGGCTATTCCTATGCGCTGTCCAGTTTCAACCGGGCCACCCAGGCGCGGCGTCAGCCCGGTTCGGCGTTCAAGCCCTTCGTCTATGCGACGGCGCTGGAAGGCGACTTCACCCCGGCTTCCATCGTGCTGGATGCGCCGATCAGCTTCGCCGGCGGGGCCAACGGCCAGCGCTGGACGCCGGAAAACTACAGCCGTCAGTACTATGGGCCGCAGACGCTGCGGCGCGGGCTGGAGCTGTCGCGCAACGTCATGACGGTGCGGCTGGCCCAGTCGGTCGGCATGAAGAAGATCGTGGATCAGTCCGCCAGAATGGGCATCCCCGGCCTGACGCCGAACCTGTCGGTGTCGCTGGGCGCCGGCGAGGTGACGCCGCTGGAGATCACGGCCGCCTATTCCGCCTTCGCCAACGGCGGGCGGCGGGTGACGCCCTATCTGATCGACTATGTGCAGGACCGCGACGGCGAGACCATCTTCCGGGCCGACAACCGCAGTTGCCGCGAATGCGGACGCGGATTCTCGGGCCAGGAATCGCCCCGCCTTCAACAGCGCGGCACCCAGGTCATCGATCCGATCACCGCCTATCAGATGAGCTCCATGCTGGAAGGCGTCGTTCAGCGCGGCACCGCCGCGAGCGCTCGGGGCTTGGGCCCGTGGGTCGCTGGCAAGACGGGCACGACCAACGAGTATCGCTCCGCCTGGTTCGTGGGCTTCACCACCGACATCGTGGTCGGCGTCTTCATCGGCTTCGACGACAACCGTTCGCTGGGTTCCGGCGAAGCGGGGGCCTCGGCTGCCGTGCCGGTCTTTACGGAGTTCATGCAGACGGCGCTGAAGGAACGGCCCGCCCGGCCCTTCGTGCGGCCCAAGAACGCCATCTTCCGCACCGTCAACGGCATCGAGGAAGCCTTCCGCCCCGGCACCGAACGTCAGGCCCCGCCGCCTGCGCCGACCGGACCGGTGCAGCCCACCGGACCGCAGAACTACTACGAGGTCATCCGACGCGAGCAGGAGGCCGCGAGCGGCGCTCCGGCTACTGCACCGGCGCCCACCGCACCGCCGCCGCCGAAGAAGGCGCCGGCCGAGGACTTGAGCGGATTGTACTGAGGCTCTAGGTAGGCCCATCGAACGGCGCGTCCTCGGGCGCGCCGTTTTCCTTTCATCCGCCCTGTTCGAGGGCGTTGTGTCGCTGGAGAATGCGATGAGACCGGATGTCGAGGCCATGAAGGCCGACATCGAGCAGAGCGTCGCTCTGCTCAGGAGGCGTCTTTGACTGGGATGTCGCTCTAAGAAAGCTCGATGAGCTGAACGCGCGGGTCGAGGACCCGACGCTGTGGGACAAGCCCGAACAGGCCCAGGCCGTCAGCCGCGAACGCTCGCAGCTGGAAGCCAAGATCAACACCGTCAAGGCGATGGAGCAGGACCTCGAAGACGGGGTGATGCTGGCCGAGATGGCGGACGAGGAAGGCGACGAGGGCGCGCTGGAAGACGCACGCGCCTCGCTGCGGGGCATCAAGGAACGGGCCGCGCGCGCCGAGCTGGAAGCCCTGCTGTCCGGCGAGGCCGACGGCAACGACGCCTATCTGGAAGTCAACTCCGGCGCCGGCGGCACCGAGTCCAACGACTGGGCCGGCATGCTGCTGCGGATGTATTCCCGCTGGGCCAAGGCGCACGATTACGAGGTCACGATCGAGGCTTATGAAGAGGGCGAACAGGCGGGGGTCAAGTCGGCCACCATCCTGATCTCCGGCCCGAACGCCTACGGCTGGCTGAAGTCGGAATCAGGGGTGCACCGTCTGGTGCGGATCAGCCCCTATGACGCGGCGGCCAAGCGGCACACCAGCTTCGCCTCCATCGGGGTGTCGCCGGTCGTCGATGACGCCATCGAGATCGACATCAATCCGTCGGACGTGCGCACCGACACCTACCGGGCCTCGGGCGCGGGTGGTCAGCACATCAACAAGACGGACTCGGCCGTGCGACTGACGCACATCCCGACCAATACCGTCGTGGCCTGCCAGGCCGGCCGGTCGCAGCACCAGAACCGCGAACAGGCATGGAAGATGCTGCGGGCGCGCCTGTACGAACTGGAACTGCAGAAGCGCGAGGCCGTGGCCCAGGCCCTGGCCGACGCCAAGACGGACATCGGGTGGGGCCACCAGATCCGCTCCTATGTCCTACAGCCGTATCAGATGGTGAAGGACTTGCGGACCGAGGTCGAGACCTCGGACACGCAAGGGGTTCTGGACGGGGACCTGGACGCCTTCATGGGTGCGGCCCTGGCGGCCCGGGTCGGCGAGACGCGCGGGTCCAGCACGGACTAAAGAAAAAGGGCGGCCTGACAGGCCGCCCTTTTGTTTGTTGGGCTATCGGCCTTCGGCCTGCTTGAACCTGTCAGACCGGAGTCTTGGCCTCAAGCTTGTCCGTCTTGGCGGGCTTTTCGGGGGCTTCCAGCATGGCGGCGCCGGGCGTGTCGCGCTTGGCCTGGTTGCAGCGGCCCTGGAACCAGGCGCCCTGGTCGATGGACAGCTGCTCCTGGGTGATGTCGCCCTCGACGCGCGCGGTGGCGTAGAGCTTGACCTGTTTGGCGACGATGGCGCCGGTGATGCGGCCGCGCACGTCCAGCACGTCGGCGTGGACGGTGCCTTCGACCGCGCCGCCTTCGCCGATGACGACGCGGGCCACGCGGACGTCGCCCTTCAGATTGCCTTCGACCTGAAGCTCGCCAGCGCCGGAGATATTGCCTTCGTATTTCACCCCGGCCGCCAGGGTGGACAGATTGCTGGACCGGGTCGCCGGCCGGGCCGGTTCAGGCGCGCGGGCGGCTGGCGTCGCCGCCGGCAGGTTGGGGGTCGGCGACGGCGTCGGTTCAGGCGTGGGGGGAATGCCCAGCCCGGTCGATCCGCTGTCGTAGGATTTGCTCTTGGTGAACATGGTGCGCTCCGCATCTGCCAGCCAAGGCCGGCCAAGCCCCTAGTAGCCCTGAAGGCCACTAGGCCGTGGGCGAGGCCCCAAGGTCAAGCACGGCTTCCGAACCGTGGTCGTCGATCACAGAGCCTTGACGGCCTCCAGAACGGCGGCGGCGTGGTCGGCGACCTTCACATTGCGCCAGGCGCGGGCCACCCGGCCACCGGCGTCGATCAGGAAGGTGGCGCGTTCGATGCCCATATATTCGCGGCCGTACAGCTTCTTCTGGACCCAGACGCCCCAGGCTTCGCAGGCCGCGCCGTCTTCGTCCGAGGCCAGGACGACGGCGAGGTCGTATTTGGCCTTGAACTTGTCGTGCTTCTTCACCGTGTCCTTGGATACGCCGATGACGGGCACGCCCAGGGCGGCGAAATCGGGCGCAAGCGCCGTGAAGTCCTGGGCCTCGCGCGTGCAGCCGGTCGTGTCGTCCTTGGGATAGAAATAGACGACGGCCGGTTTGCCCTTGAGGGCGGCGAGGGAGACCTGGCCGCCGTTGTCGGTCGGCAGGTCGAGAGCGGGGGCGCGCTGGCCTTCGGTGGCGGACATTTCAAACTCCGATCATCCCGGCGAAAGCCGAGACCCAGTTTTTTCGAGAGATAATACGTTGGATCAAGCGCTGCGGACGTCAGATGCTGCGGAGCGCCCAAAGCACTGGGTCCCGGCTTTCGCCGGGATGAGCGGATTAGAGAGGTTTGATCAGAACGATCTTCTTCTTGCCGGCGGCCAGCTTGATCACGCCGTCCTTGAGGTCGGCCTCGGTCAATAGCTGGGCGCCGTCGGCCACAGGGGCGTCGTTGAGGCGAAGACCGCCGCCCTGGGCCAGGCGACGGGCCTCGCCGTTGGAGGCGGTCAGGCCGGCCTTGGTGACGACGGCTGCGATCATGGCGCCGTAAACCTCGGCCGACGGTAGTTCGACGGTCGGCAGATCGGCGGAGACCTGACCCTTTTCGAAGTTGCTCTCGGCGGCGGCGCGGGCTGTTGCAGCTGCATCGGCGCCATGAAGCATTGTCGTGGCGGCGTCGGCTAGGGCCTTCTTGGCGTCGTTGATGGCGGCGCCTTCCAGCGCTTCGTATTCCGCGATCTGCTCCAGGCTCAGGTCGGTGAACAGGCGCATGAAGCGACCGACGTCGGCGTCCTCGGCGTTGCGCCAGAACTGCCAGTAGTCATAGGGGCTGAGCTGTTCGGCGTTCAGCCAGATCGCGCCTTGGGCCGTCTTGCCCATCTTGCCGCCCGAGGCCGTGGTCAGCAGGGGGGTGGTCAGGCCGAAGGCGGCCTTCTGGTCCACCCGGCGCACCAGATCGACGCCCGAGGTGATGTTGCCCCACTGGTCCGACCCGCCCATCTGAAGCGTGACCTTGTGGCTGCGGTTAAGCTCCAGGAAGTCGACCGACTGCATCAGCATGTAGTTGAACTCAAGGAAGGTCATCGGCTGCTCGCGCTCCAGGCGCAGCTTGACCGAGTCGAAGCTCAGCATGCGGTTGACGGTGAAGTGCGTGCCGAAGTCGCGCAGGAACTGGATGTAGCCGTAGCCTGACAGCCAGTCGTCGTTGTTGACCATGACCGCATCGGTCGGCCCGTCGCCGAAGGTCAGGAATTTGGCGAAGACCGTCTGGATCGAGTCGATGTTCGACTGGATGGTTTCCTCGGTCAGCTGGGGGCGCGACGTGTCCTTGCCGGTCGGGTCGCCTACCTTGGTGGTGCCGCCGCCCATCAGGACGATGGGCTTGTGCCCGGCTTGCTGAAGGCGGCGCAGCATCATGATCTGGATCAGGCTGCCGACGTGCAGCGACGGCGCCGTGGCGTCAAAGCCGATATAGCCCGGCACCACGCCTGTGGTCGCCGCCTCGTCCAGTTCGATGGGGTGGGTGATCTGATGGATATAGCCGCGCGCCTGAAGCGTGCGCAGGAAGTCGGATTTGAAGGCGTGTTCGGTCATGGTGAGGCTGGGTTAGCAGGGATGCCGACGGTCGTCTTCCCCTTCTAGGCTGGCGATTGGGGCGGGAGGCGATTCAGACGGTGTGGCGAAAAAACAGCGTCTGAATAGTGCAATTCGTCTGAAATCGGTCGGGGGCGAAATTGCACTGCAACCGGAAAAACAGTGCAAAGTGCAAGACAGTGCAATTGAGCAGTCCTCTGCGAAAGGGGGCAGCCAACATTATACATCAGCCGGAAACGGCGATGGGTAGCGCATCGAATCTCAGCATTCTCCGCTGATTTCATTAGAAAATATTTAGCGACATATGCGGGTTGGCGTCGGTTTGACGACCGAAGCTACTACAGGGCGTCCTGCGCCAGGGTGTGGGCGACCACGGCGTTGGCGTGGCCGTAGCCCAGACCATGCGTGTCCTTGAGCACGGCGACCAACTCCATGTGCCGGGCGGGATAGGCGTGGCGAACGACCTGCTGCCAATGCGAGATCGGCTGGCCGTATTTCTTCTCGATGGACGGGAAATAGGACGCCGGGCCTTTAACGGTGTCGTCGGTCATGAGTTTTTCCTGATCGCAGCCTTAGAAATAGGGTTCGTCGGTGAGCCGCTGCGAGATCCACCAGATGGTGCCGGCCGGATCGCGGACGCCGGACTGGCGGTCGCCATATGGCATGTCGGATGGCTCCATGATCAGCTCCGCCCCCGCCTGGACTGCGCGATCCGTGGTGGCGTCGGCGTCGTCGACATAGAGGTAGAGGGCGGAGCGGCTGGGCGGAAAGCCGTCCGAGGCCTCGCTGATCATCAGGGTCGTGCCGGAAAGCTGGACCTGGGCGTTGGCAATGCGGCCGTCCGGCGTCAGGCTGCGGCCGAGTTCAGCGGCGCCGAAGGCGTCCTGGAGGAAGCGGATGTAGTCGCTTGCGTCGGCGACGAACAGATAGGGGGAGACCCCCGCAAAGCCCTTCGGAATTCGCATCTCGATCTCCTTTGCCGACGGCGATCCTATCGCGAGGGGGGCGCAAATGTCCCGGCGGCCATCAGGTGGGCGTTGACCGGCGTCCGCCGTGCGATACGAAGGCGGGATGCGTCTGCCCCTGATCCCGCACCCGACCTCGCCCCATGCCGGGCTGACGCTGGAGGTCGAGGCGCGGCGGGCGGGGCGGGTGCTGAGCCTGGAATATGTGCTGGCCGGGCCGGTCGAACGGGTGCTTTGGCCGCAGGCGGCGGCGCGGGTGCAGACGGACGGACTTTGGCAGGCGACCTGTTTCGAGGCGTTCGTGCGGACGGCGGGCGGCTATGTCGAATATAATCTGTCGCCGTCGGGGGCGTGGGCGGCCTATCGGTTCGACGGCTATCGCGAGGGGATGCGGGGGCTGGAGATCGCGCCGCCCTTCATCGTGACGCGGATGGCGCAGGGGCGGTTCGTGCTGACGGTCGATGTCGAACTGCCGGAGGATGCGGTCGCGGCGACAGGACTGACGGCGGTGATCGAGGGGTTAGATGGCGCGATCGCCTATTGGGCGCTGGGGCATCCTTCGGATAAGCCGGACTTTCATCATCCCGACTCGTTCGCGGCCGTGCTTTAGGTCGTCATCCTAGGCCTTGTGCCTAGGAACCATACGCTGGATGTCAGCAGTTCTGCCCACGCCCCTAAACCGGGATTCTGGATCCTAGGCACAAGGCCTAGGATGACGGAGCAGGGGGGGCGGGAGTTGTAGCGGGTCTTGGCCTCGGGCATGGCTGTCGCGATGAGTCTCAGGAGCCCCGCATGAACTTCGGTCTCGACCGCCTGCTGTCCGACGACGCCCTGCGGGCGCAGCTGAAGGGGCGGCGCGTGGCGTTGCTGGCGCATCCGGCCTCGGTGACCAAGGATCTGGGTCATGCGGTGGACGCGCTGGCCGCCTGTCCCGAAATCGCGCTGACCGCCGCCTTCGGGCCGCAGCACGGGATGAAGGGCGATCTGCAGGACAATATGATGGAGAGCCCGGATTATCGCGATCCGGTGCACGGCTTCCCGGTCTTCAGCCTTTATGGCGAGGTGCGCCGGCCCAGGGACGAATGGATGGAGACGTTCGATGTCGTCCTGATCGACCTGCAGGACCTGGGCTGCCGCATCTACACCTATGTGACGACGCTTCTGTATGTGCTGGAGGCGGCGGCGAAACACGGCAAGTCGGTGTGGGTGCTGGACCGGCCCAATCCGGCGGGGCGGCCGGTCGAGGGGCAGACGCTGAAGCCCGGCTGGGAGAGTTTCGTCGGGGCGGGGCCGATGCCGATGCGGCACGGGATGACGATGGGCGAACTGGGCCTGTGGTTCATCGACCGGTTCAAGCTGGATGTGGATTACCGGGTGGTGGAGATGCAGGGCTGGGCGTCCGAGGCGGGGCCGGGCTTCGGCTGGCCGCTGGGCGAGCGGGCCTGGATCAACCCCAGCCCGAATGCGCCGAACCTGTCGATGGCGCGGGCCTATGCCGGCACGGTGATGCTGGAAGGGGCGACCCTGTCGGAAGGCCGGGGCACGACCCGGCCGCTGGAACTGTTCGGGGCGCCCGACATCAATGCGCGAGCGGTGATCGCGGAGATGCACGCTCTGGCGCCGGAGTGGCTGGGCGGCTGTAGCTTACGCGACATGTGGTTCGAGCCGACCTTCCATAAGCATATCGGCCAGCTGTGCAGCGGGGTGCAGATCCATGTGGATCACCCCGGTTATGACCACGCCGCCTTCAAGCCGTGGCGGGTGCAGGCCCTGGGGTTCAAGGCTATCCGGCGGCTGTATCCCGACTACGACCTGTGGCGCGATTTTCCATACGAATATGCGTTCGGGAAACTGCCCATCGACGTGATCAATGGCGGACCGGGGCTGCGGGAATGGGTGGACGACGCGGCGGCGGGGCCGGGCGATCTGGATGTGGCGACGCGGCCGGACGAGGCGGCGTGGGAAGAGGCGAGGCGAGGGTTCCTGCTGTATTGAGGCACGGGGCTGACATTCAGCCCTCTAATCTCGTCATGCTCGCCCTTGTGGCGAGGATCCATACTCCCGGTTTTTCCCTTTCGTGACTTCTGTCCAACCACCGGGAGTCTGGATCCTTGGGACAAGCCCAAGGATGACGGCGAGTGTTGTGAGGACAGCGGATTCGATATAATCAAAATCTATGCTGCACCTGCAAATAAATGATTGGGCTTATTTATTGCGGTGCGGTAGGAACAGGGCCTCCCAACCACCCTGCATTGGATTTTCCGCATGGCCCTGATCAACACGACCATCAAACCCTTCACGGCGGAGGCCTACAAGAACGGCAAGTTCCTGACGGTCACGGACGCCGATGTGGCGGGCAAGTGGGCGATCTTCTTCTTCTATCCGGCCGACTTCACCTTCGTGTGCCCGACCGAGCTGGAAGACCTGGCCGATCACTATGACGCGTTCCAGAAGCTGGGCGTCGAAATCTATTCGGTGTCGACCGACACCCACTTCTCGCACAAGGCCTGGCACGACTCGTCGCCGGCCATCGGCAAGATCAACTACACCATGCTGGGCGACCCCTCGGGTCAGGTGACCAACAACTTCGACGCCATGCGTCCGGGCGTGGGCCTGGCCGACCGTTCGACCTTCCTGGTCGATCCGGACGGCGTGATCCAGTTCACCGAGACCACCTCGGAAGGCATCGGCCGCAACGCTGCCGAGCTGCTGCGCAAGGTGAAGGCCGCTCAGTATGTGCGCTCGCACCCGGGTGAAGTCTGCCCGGCCAAGTGGGAAGAAGGCGAAGCCACCCTGGCGCCGTCGCTCGACCTCGTCGGCAAGATCTAAGACTGACGCCTATCGGGCGCCTATCGGGTCCGGCCTTCGGGTCGGACCCACCCGGCCTGAGAGCCGGACGCTATCGCGCCATGCCTCGCCAGGATCGGCTCGAAGGCGGCGCGCCACCCTGACATTCGAGGACTGCCCCATGCTGGACGCCAATCTGAAATCTCAGCTTGAGGGCTACCTCAAGAACATCGTCCATCCGGTCGAACTGGTCGCCTCGCTGGGCGCCGGGCCCAAGTCTATCGAGCTGAAGACCCTGCTGGAGGAGATCGTCTCGGTCTCGCACGGCAAGGTCGAGATGGGCCGCGACTATGACGACGAGCGCCAGCCCAGCTTCCTGATCCGCAGGAAGGGCACGGACATCGGCGTGCGGTTCGCCGGCATTCCGCTGGGCCACGAGTTCACCTCGCTGGTGCTGGCCCTGCTGCACGTCGGCGGCCATCCGTCCAAGGCGGCGCAGGAACTGATCCAGCAGGTCAAGGACCTGGACGGCGACTATGTGTTCGAGACCTATTTCTCGCTGTCGTGCCAGAACTGCCCAGACGTGGTGCAGGCGCTGAACCTGATGAGCGTGCTGAACCCCCGTATCAAACACGTCGCCATCGAAGGCGGCCTGTTCAAGGACGAGGTGGACGCGCGCAAGATCATGGCCGTGCCGACGGTCTTCCTGAATGGCGAACTGTTCGGCCAGGGCCGGATGGAGCTGGGGCAGATCGTCGCCAAGATCGACAGCGGCGCCGAGGCGCGCGCCGCCGAGCGGCTGAAGGCCAAGGACCCGTTCGACGTCCTGGTGATCGGTGGCGGCCCCGCCGGGGCGGCGGCCGCCATCTATACGGCGCGCAAGGGCATCCGCACCGGGATCGCGGCCGAACGATTCGGCGGCCAGGTGCTGGACACCATGGCGATCGAGAACTTCATTTCAGTGCCGCATACCGAAGGCCCGAAACTGGCCGCCCATCTGGAACAGCATGTCCGCGAATATGAGGTGGACCTGATGAACCTGCAGAAGGCGGCCAAGCTGGTGCCGGCCAAGGTTCGGGGCGGGCTGCACGAGGTGGTGCTGGAGAACGGCGCGTCGCTGAAATCGCGGACCGTCATCCTGGCCACCGGCGCGCGCTGGCGGCAGATGAACGTGCCAGGCGAGGAGCAGTACAAGAACAAGGGCGTGGCCTATTGCCCGCACTGCGACGGGCCGCTGTTCAAGGGCAAGCGGGTCGCGGTGATCGGCGGCGGCAACTCGGGCGTCGAAGCGGCCATCGATCTGGCGGGCATCGTGGCCCATGTGACCCTGATCGAATACGACAGCGAACTGCGGGCCGATGCGGTGCTGCAACGCAAGCTGGCGACCCTGCCGAACGTGCGGATCGTCACCTCGGCCCTGACGACCCAGGTGCATGGCGACGGCGAGAAGGTGACGGGGCTGTCCTACAAGGACCGCAACTCCGACGCCCATCACGACGTCGATCTGGAAGGCATCTTCGTCCAGATCGGCCTTGTGCCGAACACCGAATGGCTGAAAGGCGCCGTGGGCCTGACGCCGCGCGGCGAGATCGAGGTGGATCACCGCGGCGAGACCTCGCAGCCCGGCATCTTCGGCGCCGGCGACGTGACGACCGTGCCCTACAAGCAGATCGTGGTGGCGATGGGCGAGGGCTCCAAGGCGGGGCTGGCGGCCTTCGACTACATGATCCGCACCGTGCCGGCGGAACAGGCGGTCGAGGCTGTAGAGGCGGCGTAATCTATCCGGGCCGTGCGAACCCGCGTCTCACGGCCCGCACGATCTCGACCAAGATCGCCCAGGCCAGGGTGACGACGAAATAGACCCAGCGCACCGCGAGCACGATCACTAACGGAACCGCCCACAGCACAGCCCAGACGTAATAGGGCAGGTCGGAATGGGTGATGGCCCGCAGGATCAGGGCGACCACGAACATCGGCAGGGTCAGCAGCAGATAAGGCTTGATCGGAAGGCGGCCGATTGAGCGGCCCAGCTTTCCCATCTTGCTGGATGATGTCGACGTTTCGGGCGTTTGCTGAGGGCCAGTCCTCTGCGTCATCGGAACAGCGCCCATCCTGCGAGTGCCGACAGGGCCAGGACTAAGGCTGCGGCGTAACGGCTCTTCCAGAACCACACCGCCGCCAAGGCCGCCGCAAAGATCAATAGCGCGATCGGGATCGAGGGTGCGCGCTGCAGCGTCGTCAGTCCCAGTTGAAGGCTGGTGGCCGCAATGATGCCGACGACGGCGGCGGCGACCCCGGCCAGCACCCGGTGAAGGCGTTCGTCGGCGACGACCGCCTCCAGCCGCTCGTAGAAGATCATCGAAAAGGCGAAGGCGGGCAGGAAGACGCCGACCGTCATCGCCAGGGCACCCATCCACCCGCCCGCGACGAAGCCGACGAAGGTGCAGAAGATCACCAGCGGCGCCGGAATGACGCCGGCGAAGGCCAGGCCGTCCAGGAAGGTCCCGTCGTCGATAAGGCCGCGTCCGACGGTATCCGCGCGGACATAGGGAATGGCGGTATAGGCGCCGCCGAAGGTCAGGAGACCGGCCTTCAATCCGGTCCACAGCATGGCCCATGCGGTCGGATCGGCGGATGGCGCGGCGCCGTGCGCGTCCGTTGGGTTCGCAAAGAGGTGAAGCGCCACGGCGGCGGCAAGCGCGATCGCCATGACGACGAGGGCGGGGATGCGCCGTCCGGCCTTGATGAAGGCATAGGCTGCGCCGCCGGCGATCAGCACGATCCAGAAGCCGGTCTCCGCCAGGGTGGCGACGAACCCGATCACGGCGACGGCCCACAGCCAGCGATCCTCAAGGATATGCGCGCCGATCTTGTGCACCGCGCGCATCACGACCGCCACGACCGCAGACTGCACGCCCAGGAAGGCGCCGGCCAGAAGGCCCATGACCGGGGTCAGCGACACATAGGCCCAGCCGATGCTCAGCATGATCAGGAAGCCCGGCAACATGAAACCGAGGCCCGCCAGCAGGCCGCCGATCCGGCCCTTGGCGCGCATGCCCAGATGCACGCACAACTCGTGCGCCTCGGGTCCCGGAAGGACCTGAAGGACAGCCAGCAGCCGATTGAAATGGGCGCTGGAAATCCAGCCTTCCTGGTCCACCAGATCGCGGCGGATCATGGCGATCTGCGCCACCGGCCCGCCGAAGGCCAGAAGGCCGAAGCGAAGGAAGCGGAGAAACAGGGCTGCGTAGGAGAGGTGGGGAGGGGAGGGCTCTTGGTCGAGGCTCGTCACAGGCCATGCTCCAGTTCACGCCTGGCGGCGTGGGAAAAGGAGCGGAGCTTGGACGCCAAGGCGTCTGATCGGGCGTCCGCACGGCCCGTTCAGGCAGCCTAATGCCGATCCCAGCCTGTTCCAAGCGTCGTCTGCATCAGGCCGCCTCCGCGCCGGTTACGCCGTCTGCGGGATGCGTGCGATCACCTTGATCTCGAAGTCGAAGCCGGCGAGCCAGTTTACGCCGACCGCCGTCCAGTTCGGGTAGGGGGCCGAGGGAAAGGCGCGCGCCTTTGCGGCCATGACGGTGTCGAACTGTTTTTCAGGATCGGTATGGAAGGTGGTGACATCGACGATGTCGTCCAGGCCCGCCCCGGCCGCCGCCAGTACGGCTGTCAGATTGTCGAAGGCCAACTGGACCTGGGCGGCGAAATCCGGCTCGGGCGAGCCATCCTCGCGGCTGCCGACCTGGCCGGAAACGAACAGCAGGTCGCCGGAGCGGATGGCGGCGGAATATCCATTGATGTCGTAGAGGGCCTGACGGCCGGCAGGGAAGACGGCGTCTCGGGTGGTTGCGGCGGTCATAGGCAGTCCTTGGTTTTCATATCCACGGCGCGGCGTTGATATACGCTGCGTATGTTATTAGATCGGACGATACGTCACGTATGTCAAATTAACATACGGACCGTATGTAAACACGGAGTTGGATTTGGCGACGCGATCCGAGAAGGTCGAGGAAACAAAGGCGCGGCTTGTCGCAGCGGCTCGCCAGGCCTTTGCGACCCAGGGCTATGCCGCAGCGTCGATGGACGATCTGACCGCCGAGGCCGGACTGACGCGCGGCGCGCTCTATCATAATTTTGGCGACAAGAAGGGCCTGCTGCAGGCGGTGATCGACCAGATCGACGCGGAGATGCTGGTGCGGATGGGCGCGGCGGGCGAGGGGCTGTCGCCCTGGGACGCCTTCGTCGCCGAGGGCGTCGCCTATATCGAAATGTCGCTGGAGCCGGAAATCCAGCGCATCATGCTGCTGGACGGGCCGGCGGTGCTGGGCGATCCCTCGCGGTGGCCCAATCAGACGGCGTGCCTGCGCACCACCACCCTGATGATCCAGACGCTGATCGACGATGGACTCGTCAAGCCGATGAATGCGGAGGCCGCAGCCCATCTGGTGAACGGCGCCGCCCTGAACGCCGCCCTCTGGGTGGCGGCGGCCGATGAACCGGAAAGGGTCTTTGAAAGCGCCGTAGACGCTTTCCGGCATCTTGTCGGAGGGCTGTTGCGGCGGGTTTGAGGCTCAGACCGGCTTTCGCGGCCTGAACCCAAACCCTGGTCAGGCCGGCTTTTCTTCCAGACGCTTGTCCAGATAGGCGCCGACGCGGCGATCGACCGCGCTCATGTGGTCCTGCCAGAAGTGGCTCGCGCCCTCTTCCAGTTCGTAGTCGATGATGATGCCCTTTTGGGTGCGCAGCTTGTTGACCACGCGCTCGACCTCGACCGGCGGCACGACGGTGTCGGCGGTGCCATGCAGGAACAGGCCGGAGGCCGGGCAGGGGGCCAGGAAGCTGAAATCATACATGTTCGACGGCGGCGAGACCGAGATGAAGCCATCCGTCTCGGGGCGGCGCATCAGAAGCTGCATACCGATATAGGCGCCGAACTGATAACCGCCGACCCAGGTCTGGCTGGCGCCGGGATTGTTCGTCTGAAGCCAGTCGAGGGCCGTGGCGGCGTCAGCCAGTTCGCCGATGCCCGAATCGAATTCGCCCTGCGACTTGCCGACGCCGCGCGAGTTGTAGCGCAAGGTGGCGAAGCCACGCTGCTGGAACAGCTGGTGCAGGGTGACTGTCACCGGGTTGTTCATATGCCCGCCCGCCTTGGGGTGCGGGTGCAGGATCAGGGCGATCGGTGCGTTCGGGCGCTTGCCCGGGGAATAGCGGCCTTCGATGCGACCGGAGGCGCCGGGCAGGATGACTTCAGGCATAGGGGCTCTGGAATCCGTTCAACTGTCATTTCGCGAGTGCGTAATACTTGACCGCAGAGGTAGGACTTTCTAAGTCCCACGCAAGCGGGCCGCCTTTGCGAAGGCGCGGGTTCTAGCACAAGAGCCCCGAAAAGCGCGCAATTTTTGAGGCTCCAATATGCGTCTGTCGACCAAGGGACGATACGCCGTGATGGCGATGGCCGATCTGGCCAAGAACGGACGCGGCGAGAGCGGCGAAATCCGGGCAGTTTCGCTGGCCGAGATCGCCGCGCGCCAGGAGATTTCGCTGAGCTATCTGGAGCAGTTATTCGCCCGGTTGCGCAAGAGTGAGCTGGTCAAGAGCGTGCGTGGACCCGGTGGCGGCTATCGCCTGGCCAAGGCTGCGCACGAGACGGTGGTGGCCGAGATCGTGCTGGCGGTGGACGAGCCGATCCGCGCGACGCGCTGTGTGGCGCACGGGTCGCCCAAGGGCTGCATGCTGGCCGGCGAACGCTGCATTACCCACAATCTGTGGGAAGACCTGGGCGACGAGATCCATCGCTATCTGGCCGGGGTGTCGCTGGAGGATGTGGTGATGAACCGCACGGGCCAGCGTCGCCGCAATGTCGAACATCCGCAAGCCGTCGGGGTGGCGGCATGAGCGGCGTCTATCTGGATTACAACGCCTCGGGTCTGGTGCGGCCGGAAGTGCAGGACGTCATGGCGCGCGCCCTGGCCGACAACGGCAATCCGTCGGCGGTCCATGCGGCCGGACGGCGGGCGCGGGCGCGGGTGGAGACGGCGCGGGCCCAGGTGAGCGATCTCGTTGGGGCTGATCCGACGGCGGTGGTGTTCAACAGCGGGGGGACCGAGGCCAACGCCCAGAGCATCGCCAGCGCCTTGGCGGCAGGATGCGAGCGGTTGATCGTGTCGGCGACCGAACATCCGTGCGTGGCCGAGACGGCGGCGAATGCGGGCGCGCCGGTCGAGGTGCTGCCGGTCGATGCGAACGGCGTGGTCGATCTGGATTGGCTGGCGCAGGCGTTGGCGCGGCCGGGTCGGGCCGTGGTCGCCATCCATCATGCGAACAACGAGAGCGGCGTGATCCAGCCCGTGGTCGAAGCCGCCGCTCTGGTGCGGGCGGCCGGTGGCTGGCTGCACGTGGATGCGATTCAGTCGGCGGGCAAGATCCCGGTCGATATGCGCGTTTTGGACGCGGACAGCCTGACCCTGTCGGCGCACAAGCTGGGCGGACCGCAGGGCGTCGGGGCGTTAATCCTCAAGGAAGGCGTGTCGGGCGTTCGCATCCTGCACGGGGCGGGACAGGAGCGGGGACTGCGCGCCGGGACTGAAAACGTGCCGGGCATCGCCGGGTTCGGCGTCGCCGCCGACAGCGCCGCGCGGGATTTGGAGACGATGCAGTCACACGTCGGCTGGCGCGACGCCGCTGAGGTCCGGGTGAAGACGGCCGGGGCGACCATCATCGGCGGGGAGGTGGCGCGTCTGCCCAACACCCTGTTCATGGCGGTCGAGGGCTGGGACAGTCCGCAGCAGTTGATCACCCTGGATTTGGCGGGCGTCATGGTGTCGGCGGGCTCGGCCTGTTCGTCGGGCAAGGTGAAGCCGTCCAAGACCATCAGCGCCATGGGGTTGAACAACCTGGCGACCGGGGGCGTGCGCGTTTCGGGCGGCTGGGGAACGATTGAAGGCGACTGGGTGCGGTTCGCCGACGCCTGGGTCGCCGCCTACAACAAGCATAAGACACGCGCCGCCGAGCGCGTGAGAGAGGTCGCCTGATGGCCGCCGTCAAGGAAACCATCGACGCCGTCGCCGCACTGGAAAAGTACGAGCACGGCTTCACCTCGGATATCGAGACGGAATATGCGCCGCGCGGCCTGAGCGCCGAGATCGTGCGCTTCATCTCCGAGAAGAAGGGCGAGCCGGAATGGATGCTGGAATGGCGCCTGGCCGCCTATGAGCGCTGGCTGGCGATGGAAGAGCCGACCTGGGCGGCGGTGAAATACGAGCCGGTCGATTACCAGTCGCTGTTCTACTATGCCGCGCCCAAGCAGAAGGAAGGGCCGAAGTCGCTGGACGAGGTCGATCCCGAGATCCTGGAAATCTACGAGAAGCTGGGCATCCCGCTGAAGGAGCAGGAAGTTCTGGCGGGGGTGCAGGGCGCGCCGCGCGTGGCCGTGGACGCCGTGTTCGACAGCGTGTCGGTGGTCACCACCTTCAAGGAGGAACTGGCCAAGGTCGGCGTGATTTTCATGCCGATTTCCGAGGCCTTGCGCGAATATCCTGAGTTGGTGCGGCAATATCTGGGGTCGGTGGTGCCGGTGTCGGACAACTATTTCGCGGCGCTGAACAGCGCGGTCTTTTCGGATGGTTCGTTCGTCTACATCCCGCCGGGCGTGCGCTGCCCGATGGAGCTGTCGACCTATTTCCGCATCAACGCCAGCCAGACGGGCCAGTTCGAACGCACCCTGATCATCGCCGACAAGGGCAGCTATTGCTCATATCTGGAGGGCTGCACCGCGCCGATGCGCGACGAGAACCAGTTGCATGCGGCGGTGGTCGAGATCGTGGCGCTGGACGACGCCGAGGTGAAATATTCGACCGTCCAGAACTGGTACCCCGGCGACGCCGAGGGCAAGGGCGGCATCTACAACTTCGTCACCAAGCGCGCCGATTGTCGGGGTGATCGCTCGAAGGTGTCCTGGACCCAGGTCGAGACGGGTTCGGCCGTGACGTGGAAATATCCGTCCTGCATCCTGAAGGGCGACGACAGCTCGGGCGAGTTCTATTCCATCGCCATCACCAACGGACATCAGCAGGCCGATACCGGCACCAAGATGATCCACCTGGGCAAGAACACCAAGTCGCGGATCATCGCCAAGGCGGTGTCGGCGGGCAAGTCGGACTCCACCTATCGCGGCCTGGTTTCGGTGCATCCGAAGGCGACGGGGGTGCGCAACTTCACCCAGTGCGACAGCCTGTTGATCGGCAAGGAGTGCGGCTCGCACACCATCCCCTACATCGAGGCCCGCAACGGCTCGGCCCAGCTGGAGCACGAGGCGACGACGACGCGGTTGAGTGACGACCAGATGTTCTACGCCCAGCAGCGCGGACTGTCGCAGGAGGAGGCGGTGGCCCTGCTGGTCAACGGCTTCGTCCGCGACGTCATGCAGAAGCTGCCGATGGAGTTCGCCGTCGAGGCGCAGAAGCTGGTGGCGATCAGTCTTGAGGGGAGCGTGGGGTGAGCGAAATCATGGAAACGATTTCTGTCCCTCTGGAAGCCGATGCCGCCGATCGCCTCAAGCGAGCGGCTGCGGAAATCGGCATGCCTTTGGCCGAGTTCATCGCTTCGGCTGCTGAGCAGTTCGTGACCGATATCGAGAACGCGAGCCCTGCGCTTTCGGCTGATCAAAAGGCGTCCATCGAGCGGGGTCTGCAGGACGTCGCAGCGGGGCGGACATTCAGCCACGATGACGTCTTCACCGAGCTTAAAGCTCGCTTCAAGCGGTGAGGCAGGTCCGATGGTCGAAAGAAGCGCGCGATGCGCAGCGGGACTGGCTGGATCATCTGGAAGGGATCGATCCGCGTCTGACCGACCGCGCATTGGCGGAAAACGAAGCCTTGTCGTTACGCGCCGGTGCAGGCCCCTTTCGCTTTCGACCGTCGCGATGGCGCGGTCTGCGCGAAGCAAGCCTTGTCCGATGGCGCAAGATCATCGTGTTTCAAGTGCTCGGTGACGAAGTGCTTATCATTTCATTCTATGACGCCCGCCAGGATTTGACCGGCGTTCAACCTGTTCCCGAGTCCAACTGATGCTCTCCATCTCCAACCTCCACGTCTCCGTCGGCGAAAAGCCGATCCTCAAGGGCCTGACGCTCGACGTTCCCGCTGGCGAGGTGCACGCGATCATGGGGCCGAACGGGGCCGGGAAGTCGACGCTGGGATACGCCCTGTCGGGGCGGCCGGGCTATGAGGCGACCGAAGGCGCTGTCGAATGGGCGGGCGAGGACCTGCTGGCGCTGGATCCGGCCGAACGGGCGGCCAAGGGCGTCTTCCTGTCGTTCCAGTATCCGATCGAAATCCCCGGCGTGCCGGCCCTGACCTTCGTGCGCACTGCGTTGAACGCCCAGAAGCGCGCGCGGGGCGAGGAGGAGGTGGCGGCGCCGGCCTTCCTGAAGCTGGTCCGCGAAGCGTCCAAGGCGTTGAAGATGGACTTCGACATGCTGAAGCGGCCGCTGAACGTCGGCTTCTCCGGCGGTGAGAAGAAGCGGATGGAGATCCTGCAGATGGCGCTGCTGGAGCCGTCGTTGCTGATCCTGGACGAGACCGACTCCGGCCTCGACATCGACGCCCTGCGGATCGTGTCGGAGGGGGTGAACGCCCTGCGCCGACCCGACCGGGCCATGCTGGTGATCACCCACTATCAGCGCCTGCTCGACTACATCAAACCGGATCGGGTCCATGTGCTGGCCGGCGGGCGGATCGTGGCCTCGGGCGGGCCGGAGCTGGCGCATCAGTTGGAGGCGGAAGGGTACGACAAGTATCTTCTGGAACCGGCATGAGCGCGGCTTTCGCCATTGATCTGACCGACGCCGAAACCTTTCCGTCGCGACGGACGGAAGCGTGGAAATACAGCGACCTGAAGCGCTGGCTTCGCGCGGCGCCGGAGCCTTCGGGCACGGCGGCGGTCGGGCCGCCAGGGCCGTTCTACGATCTGGGCGGAGAGGCGATCGTCTTCGCCAATGGGCGCGCCGTGGGCGTGACCGATTTCATCGCCTCGGGCGAGCAGACGTTGCGGCTGCGCTATATCTCCGACGCGGTCGGGACGGGCCACACGGCTGGGGCGCGGGTCTCGGCGCGCGCGGGCGCCAAGTTGCTGCTGCTGGAGACGCACGAGGGTGCGGGTTCGGCCTATGTGGCGCACAATACGCTGGAGCTGGACGTGGCGGCCGGGGCCGAGGTGACGCGCGTCGTCCTGGTCGAGGAGCCGGAGGACGCCATCTCCATCGCTGAGGCCCATGTGAAGGTCGAGGCGGGCGGGGTGTATCGCCAGACCATCGTTACGACCGGCGCCAAGCTGCAGCGGATCGAGACGCGCATTACGCATTACGCCCAGGGCGCCCAGGTCCAGGCCGACGGCCTCTATCTGCTGAACGGATCGCGCCATACCGATCTGACCAGCGTGGTGCGCCACGTCGAGCATGACGGCGCGACCAGCCAGTTGATCAAGGGCGTGGCCCGCGACACCGCGCGCGGCGTCTTCCAGGGCAAGATCGTGGTCGAGCGCGGCGCCGACGGCACCGATGCGCGGATGGGGCACCATGCCCTGATCGCCAGCGAGCGGGCCGAGATCGACGCCAAGCCGGAGCTGATCATCTATGCCGACGACGTGCAGTGCGCGCACGGCAATACGGTGGGGACGCTGGACGAAAGCGCCCTGTTCTACATGCAGCAGCGCGGCATTCCGGCCGACGAGGCCCGCGCCCTGCTGACCCAGGCCTTCCTGATCGAGGTCATCGACCGGATCGAACATGAAGGCGCGAGAGAGGTGGCGAGGGAATGGCTGACGGCCAGACTTTGAAAACCAAGGTTGTGAACACCTTCGATCCCTACGCCGTGCGGGCGCAGTTCCCGATCCTGTCGCGACAGGTGAATGGCAAGCCGCTGGTCTATCTGGACAATGCGGCTTCGGCCCAGAAGCCGCGTGCGGTGATCGACGCCCTGACAGCGACGATGGAGGGCGGTTACGCCAACGTCCACCGCGGCCTGCACACCCTGTCGAACGAGGCGACCGAGGCCTTCGAGAAGGCGAGAGAGATCGTCGCCCGCTTCCTGAACGCCGAGAGTCCTGAGCAGGTGGTCTGGACCAAGGGTGGCACCGAGGCGATCAATCTGGTGGCCAATGGGCTGGGGCTGAGCATCGAGCCGGGCGACGAGATCATCGTCTCGGAGATGGAGCACCATTCCAACATCGTCCCGTGGCATCTGCTGCGCGAACGGCGCGGGGCGGTGATCAAGTGGATCCCGGTGCTGGACGACGGGTCGCTGGACATGGCGGCCTATGCCGACCTGCTGGGGCCCAAGACGCGGATGGTCGCGGTCACCCATATGTCGAACGTGCTGGGGACCATCAATCCGGTCGCCGAGATCACGCGTCTGGCCCATGCCGCCGGGGCTCAAGTGCTGATCGACGGGTGTCAGGGCGCGGTTCATGCGACGCCGGACGTGCAGGCCATCGGCTGCGACTTCTATGTTCTGACCGGTCATAAGCTGTTCGCCCCGACCGGTATCGGCGCCCTGTACGGCAAGGCCGAGGCGCTGGAGGCCCTGCCGCCCTATCAGGGCGGGGGCGAGATGATCGAGACGGTCGAGCGGGACCGCGTGACCTATGCCAAGCCGCCGCACCGGTTCGAGGCGGGCACGCCTCCGATCCTGGAGGCCATTGGCCTGGGTGTGGCGCTGGGATGGCTGGCGCAATACGACCGGGCGGCGGTGCAGGCGCACGAGCACGCCCTGTATCAACGGGCCGTGGATCGGTTGGACGGTGAAGGCTGGCTGCGGATCCTGGGCCAGGCGCATGGCAAGGGCGCGATCCTGACCTTCGCCGTCGAGGGCGCGCATGCCCATGACGTGGCCCAGATCATGGATCGTTACGGCGTCGCCGTACGGGCGGGTCTGCACTGCGCCGAGCCGCTGGCGAAAAGAATGGGCGTGACGTCGAGCACCCGCGCCTCCTTCGCCCTATATAACACCGTGGAGGATGCCGACGCCTTCGTGGATGCGCTGATCAAGGCGCGGAACTTCTTCGTGTAAGCCGATGACAGATCAACCTATTCAAGACAGCGATGCCTTCAAGGACGCCTGGGATGAACCCCAGAAGAGCGCCTTGTCGCAGGCCGAGCTGGACACGCTGACCGATCAACTGATCGAGGCGTTGAAGTCGGTCTATGACCCGGAAATCCCGGTCGACATCTATGAGCTGGGCCTGATCTATCGCGTGGATGTCAACGACGACCGCGACGTGGTGGTGGATATGACCCTGACGGCGCCGGGCTGTCCGGTCGCCGGCGAGATGCCGGGCTGGGTCGAGACCGCCGTCGAAAAGGTCGATGGCGTGCGCAGCGCCAAGGCCAATCTGGTGTTCGACCCGCCTTGGGACAGTTCCAAGATGAGCGACGAGGCCAAGCTTGCCCTGAACATGTTCTGATGACCGATCTTCAAACCACATCCCGTCCCCGCCGCCCGCGACCCAAGGCCGTCACCCTGACTGACGCCGCCGCCGAGCGCGTGCGCGAGATCCTGGACAATGCCGAGAACGACCACATCGGTCTGAGGATCGGGGTCAAGAACGGCGGCTGTGCGGGGCAGGAATACACCTTCGCCTATGCCGACAGCGTCGGGCCGCTGGACGAGGTGGTCGAGGACAAGGGCGTCACCATCCTGATTGAGCCCAAGGCCGTGCTGTTTCTGATCGGCACCGAGATCGACTATGAGACGACACGTCTGGCGTCCAAGTTCGTGTTCAACAATCCGAACCAGACCGACGCCTGCGGGTGCGGCGAGAGCGTCACCATCGTGCCGGTCGCCGCCGACTGACATGGCGTACGACGCCGACTTCGGCGAATGGGTGCGGGAGCATTTCCATGCGCTCGGCCGGCTGGAAATCAAGCGGATGTTCGGCGGGGCGGGGGTCTATGCGTCCGGCGTCATGTTCGCACTGCTGGATGACGGCATCGTTTGGCTGAAGGGCTACGAAGCGCTGGGGGAGGCGTTCGTGGAGGCCGGCTCGCGTCAGTTCACCTATCCGACCAAGGACGGGCGGACGATGAGCATGGGCTATTGGACCCTTCCGGAGACGGCGTTGGACGATCCCGACGAAGCGGTCGCCTGGGCGCGGCGGTCGCTGGAGGTGGCGGTGAAGAAGGCGGCAGGGAAGAAGCCGAGCAAGAGGTAGCTCGTCTCCTCCCCATGAAATGGGGAGGGGACCGCGTAGCGGTGGAGGGGCTCTTGAAGTCCCACAAATGCCTGCGATGCGGTGCAGAACCCCTCCTCCGTCACGGCGCTGAAGAAGCGCCGCGCCATCTCCCCGCGAAGCGGGGAGGAGACAGGTTGGTTCTATTTCGGCGCTTCGACCAGCACGGCCGGCGTGACCGGCTGGCCTGTCGCCTGTGCGACCAGTTCGGCGGTGCGGGTCTCGATGACGGCTTCCAGGCGGGCCAGGAACTCTTCTTTCGTCAGGCCGACGGGGATGGGGTCGAGGAACTCCAGCGTCGCTACGCCCGCGTGCTTTTCATATTTTTCCTCGGGCCAGAAGACGCCGAGATTGGTGGCCAGCGGCACGACGGGCACGTCGAAGTCGCGGTACATGTGCCAGACGCCGGAACGGTATTTGAACTTCTGGCCGGCCGGCGCGAGATGGCCCTCGGGATAGATCAAGATCTTGCGGTTCTCTGCGCGGGCCTCGGCGGCCCGCATGGCCAGGGCCTTGCGGGCTTCATGGCCGCCGCAGCTGTTGACGACGATGGCGCCCAGCTTCTTCAGCACGCCGCCCAGCAGGGGAAACTTCTCCAGATGGTCGCCGGTGACGAAGGCGATGTCGTCGAACTGGTCGTAGGTGGCGAAGCCGTCGCCCCAGCTCTGGTGCTTCGAGGCGATGATGAAGGCGCCCTCGGGCAGTCGGTCCTTGCCGCGCACGTCCAGCCGGATGCCGGCGAAGATCGCCATGGCCTGGACCATGCGCTTCACATAGCGGCGTATGACCCAGCTGGCGGGACCACGGCCGGGCGCGAGCGCCGCAAAGGCCGCCGTCAGCCCATAGCTGATCGACAGGATCCAGTAGGCGACATTGAAGGCGAAGCTGCGCATCGGGCGACTATGGCAGAAAGCTTGGCCTTGTCAGGCTCTAAGCCGCCTTTTCCAGCGCGGCCGCGGCGGTGACGCAGTTTCGACCGGCGCGCTTGGATTCGTAGAGGGCGGCATCGGCGCGCTCCAGCAGGCTGGCGGCGGTTTCGCCCCGCTGACGCTGAGCGAAGCCGGACGAAAGTGTTACGGAGCCAAGGTCGTCATTGGTCGAGCGCCGACGCAGGGCGCGTGAGGCCACGTCGTTGCGTATGCTTTCCAGCGCCGCCATGACGACGCCCGCGCCCTCGCCGGGGAAGATGATCGCGAACTCCTCGCCGCCGAACCGCGCGGCGAATCGGGTCTTGCCGCAGATGTTGGACAGGACGGTGGAGACATAGCGCAGCACCTGATCGCCGGTCTGGTGGCCCCAAGTGTCGTTGAACCGCTTGAAGTGGTCGATGTCGAGGATGGCCAGGCTGAGCGGCGATCCGTCGTCCTCGGCGCAGGCGGCCTCCAGCCGTTCGTCGAACGCCTTGCGGTTGGCCAGGTTGGTCAGGGCGTCCGTCATGGCGTCACGGCGCACCTGTTCCAGGTTCTCGCGCAGACGGATGACTTCCTTGTTGGACTTCTCCAGGCGTTTTTCCAGGATCGCGGTCTCGCGGCGCACGCGGTTGGTCGCAGTCGACAGGCCGCCGACCAGATCCTTCAGCGAGGACGGATCCTCGACGGTTTCCATGGAGTGGGAGGCGTCGGCGAGGGTCTCGCCATAGTCGGCCTGGGTCTTGTGGGCCATGGCGATGGCGCTGGCGACGCTGGCCAGTTCGCGGTCGAGGACGGCGCCGACGTCGCGGATCTGATCCGGCAGACGCCCGCGCGGCAGGAACTCGGCGGCCAGCATCTCCGACGTCTTGTCGGTGATGACCGTGGACTGTGCGAGAAGGCGGCGGATTTCCTGGGCCAGAGCGCCGTCAGGATCGTTGAGATAATGCAGCCAGAGTTCGAAGTTCAAGGGCGTCGGCCAGACGCCCGCCTTTTCCATTTCGGCGATGACATCACGCGCCAGGGCGTAGGCTTGTGGACCCCGGAGCGACGTCTCGACCTGATTGGACATTCTTCTTCCCCTTGGCTCCTGTTCTGGAGCCATCTCGGGGCGGACACTAAGGAATGTTCCGTAATGCAGGGTAAACGGCGCGGGGTTTCACCGCGCCGTTATGTGCAAAATTCAGGCGCGCACGACGACCGGACGGCGCAGGAAGGCCGGGATGTCGTCGCCGAAGCCGCGCACGCCCTGACGCTGCGTGTCGTCCTTGGCGGCCTTGCGGTCGCCGCGACGGTCGGATTGCAGCAGGTGAGGCTCGCGGTCCGCGCGGTCGGGACGCTCTGCACGGTCTGGGCGCGGCGCGCGGGGCGTCTCGACCGCTTCGACCGTCTCGACGGCTTCGACCACGACCGGGGCAGGGGCGGCCACTTCTACTGCGGCGGCCTCCGGGCGGGCCTTGCGACGGCTGCGGCTGCGGGGCGCTTCGGTTTCCTGAGCTGGAGCCTGAGCGGGCTGGGGTGCAGCGACGGCGGCGACTTCGCTTGGCTCGGCGGCGGGGGCATTGCTGCTGCGCGACCGGCTGCGGCTGCGTTCGCCAGTGCGTTCGCGCCCGCCGGAGCGTTTGTCGTCGCGGGCGGGGCCGTCCTTGATGGCGGCGAAATCGATGCCGTCCAGAACCAGCTCCTGCGGGTCCATCTTGATCAGCTTCAGCACCTTATCCAACGACTTGTCGTCGGCCGGGGTCACGATCATGAAGGCCTGACCCAGCTTGCCCGCGCGGCCGGTGCGGCCGATGCGGTGTACATAGTCGTCGGCGTGGTGCGAGACGTCGTAGTTGAAGACGTGGCTGACGTCCGGGATGTCCAGACCGCGTGCCGCGACATCGGAGGCCACCAAGATCTTTAGCGCGCCCGAACGGAAGTCCGCCAGGGTCTTGGTGCGTTGCGACTGGTCCAGATCGCCGTGGATCGGCGCGGCGTCGAAGCCGTGCTGCTTCAGCGACTTGGCGACGATGTCGACTTCGGATTTGCGGTTGCAGAAGACGATGCCGTTGCGCACGTCCTCACGGCCGACCAGCGCGCGCAGGGCGGTGCGCTTGGCCTTGGGGTCCGAGGTGGGGATGCGGACGACATATTGGGTGATGGTGTCGGCGGTCATCGCCGGACGCGAGGCCTCGATCCGGGTCGGATCCTTGAGGAAGGCGGCCGTCAGGCGCGTGATCTCGGGCGGCATGGTGGCCGAGAAGAACAGGGTCTGGCGACGCGGCGGCGTCAGTTTGAAGATCTTCTCGATGTCGGGGATGAAGCCCATGTCGAGCATGCGGTCGGCTTCGTCCACGACCATGATCTCGACGCCGTTCAGCATCATCTTGCCGCGTTCGAACAGGTCCAGCAGGCGGCCCGGCGTAGCGATCAGGACGTCCACGCCCTTGTTGAGCGCCGCCACCTGGTCGCCCATGGAGACGCCGCCGATCAGCAGCACCCAGGTCAGCTTGGTGCCCTTGGCGTATTTGGCGAAGCTTTCCGCGACCTGGTCGGCCAGTTCGCGGGTCGGGGCCAGGACGATGGCGCGCGGCATCCGGGCGCGGGCGCGGCCGGTCGACAGGCGGTCGACCAGCGGCAGGGTGAAGGCGGCCGTCTTGCCGGTGCCGGTCTGGGCGATGCCCAGCACGTCGCGGCCGGCGAGGGCGACGGGGATCGCCTGTTCCTGAATGGGGGTGGCGGTCGTGTAGCCGGTGTCGGCGACGGCCTTAAGAGTCGTGGGCGAAAGGCCCAGTTGGGAAAATTCGGTCATGAATCCTTGGGAGAGAAAGCGTCTGCGTGCGTAACAGCAACGGAACCGCCCCTCTTTGGGCGAGCGGGCGGCGCGGATCGCAGACCTGTCCCGAGGCTGGGGGGCATATAGAAGCCCCTGCGCCAAAGTCAAGTATTCACGATATGTCGTCCGAACAGCGGTGCGGAATAAATTCCCATGGCCAAGCTGGAACTCCGCTTGACTCGTCGCGGGGTGGAGGAGGCATATAAGTGAACAAAAGGAGAACGATTGTGCGGCCCGCCCGCGATATAGAAGCCTTGCGCGAACGCCTGAAAGCGATGGAGACGGACGGCTGTCCGACCGACGACGCACGCTTCGATCTGGGGCACGCAGAGGCGGATCGGCATCTGGGCGGGCTGGCGATCCACGCCCTGCACGAGATCTATGCCGCGACGACGCCGGATGCGACGGCGGCCCTGGGGTTCGCGCTTGGGCTGGTGCAGCGAGCGGCGGGGGATCGCCCTGTGGTTTGGGGCGTCCAGGCCATGGCGGGACTGGAGACGGGTCAGATCCATGGGCCGGGCCTGCGTGAACTTGGGCTGGATCCCGGGCGGATCGTGTTGGTGCGGGTCAAGGAGACGAAGGATCTGCTGGCGGCGGGCGAGGAAGCCTTGTCGTGCGGCGCTGTGGGGGCGGTGCTGCTGACGGCCTGGGGCGAGAGCAAGGTGCTGAGCCTGACCGCCACGCGGCGTCTGTCGATGGCGGCGGGGCAGGGACGGGCGACGGCGATCCTGATCCGGCTGGCGGCTCAGCCCCAGCCGAGTGCGGCCGAGACCCGGTGGCGGGTCAGGGGGGCGTTGTCACGGGCGCTGGAGGCGGAGGCGCCCGGTCATCCGACCTATGCGGTCGAACTGTTGCGGCATCGGCTGGGCGCGCAGCCGAACGCCTGGATCATGGAGTGGGATCGTGAGCGCGGAGTTTTCGAGCAAGGCGGGCGGAATGCCGAACATCAACAGTCGCAACGACCGGCGCTACCTGGCGGTCTGGTTTCCCCTGCTGCCGACGGATCGGCTGCGGCGCGAGGAGGGGCGGTCCGACGCTACGGCTGAGCCGGAGACCGTGCTGGTCGAGAAGGTGAAGGGGGCGCTGCGTCTGGCGGCCGCGAATGCGTCGGCGTTGGCGCTGGGTCTGTCGCCAGGCATGACCCTGGCCGACGCGCGGGCGCGGGCGCCGGACATCCGGGTGGTCACGCACCGGCCAGAGGCGGATGCGGCCCTGTTGAAGCGGGTGCTGCTGGATTTCGGCCGGTTCACCCCGATGGCGGCGACCGACGGGCCGGACGGGCTGTCGCTGGACGTGACGGGCTGCGCGCATCTGTTCGGGGGCGAAGACGGGCTGGTCCGGGCGGTCGCGGCGCGGGCGGGCGGTGTGGGGCTGGCGGTGCGTCTCGCCATGGCCGGCACGCCCGAGGCGGCGCGCGCCCTGGCCCGGTTCGGGCGCGGCGGAATCCACGAGGGCGATGGGCAGAGCCAGGCCTTACGCCGCCTGCCGGTCGCGGCGCTGGAGCTGTCGGACAAGGAGACCCAGGCCTTGTCGCGCGCGGGGCTCAAGACCCTGGCGCATCTGGCCGACCGCCCCACCGCCCCGATCGCCGCCCGGTTCGGCGCGGCGGCGGCGACGCGACTGAACCGGGTGCTGGGGCGCGAGGATGCGCGGATACGGCCCGAACGGCCGGTGCCGCTGATTTCGGTCGATCGCATCCTGGTCGAACCGATCACCGAGACGTCCGATGTCGAGGCGGTGATCGACGACCTGCTGATTGAGGTCATGGACCGGCTGGACCTGAGAGGGCAGGGCGGCCGGGCTTTTCAAGCCGGCTTCTTCCGCCTGGACGGCGAGGTGCGCCACATCACCGTGCGTACCGGCCGGCCTACGCGCGATGCGGCGGCCGTACTGCGCCTGTTCCGCGAACGACTGGCCAGTCTGGCGCGGCCGCTGGACCCTGGATTCGGCTTTGACCAATTGCGCCTGTCCGTGCCGGTCGCAGACCGCCTGGCCTCCCAGCAGCGGGGCTTTGAGCGGACTCCGCCGGGCGCCGAAGACCTGGGCCGGCTGGTCGATCGCCTGACCGCACGCCTGGGGCCAGAGGCGGTCAGCCGGTTCCAGCCGGTGGCGTCACACCGGCCGGAACGCGCGGTTCGCCTCATACCTGCAGCTTTGGCGCCCGCCGCCGTTGCGCCCGGCGAAGACGGCGAATGGCCCGATCCCGATCCCGCCGATCCTCCTCTGCGTCCCCTGCAGATGTTCGACCCGCCGCAACTCGTTCTGGCCACAGCCGAGGTGCCCGACCACCCGCCGAACCGCTTCATCTGGCGGCGGGTGGATCACCGCCTGGTCCGGGTCGAAGGCCCCGAACGCATCGCCCCGGAATGGTGGCGCACCCTGAAACGCCCGCTGGAGCCGACGCGCGACTATTACCGGGTCGAAGACCAGGAGGGCCGTCGTTTCTGGCTGTTCCGCTCCGGCTTCTATGGCGAAGAGCCGGCCCCGCGCTGGTTCGTGCACGGGGTGTTCGCATGACCGCCTATGCCGAGCTGGCGACACGCAGCAACTTCTCCTTCCTGGAAGGGGCGTCGCATCCGAAGGAACTGGTTATGGCGGCGATCCTTCGTGGCCACACGGGACTGGGGCTGGCGGATCGCAATACGCTGGGCGGCGTGGTGCGGGCTTGGAGCGCACTGAAGGAGTTGAGGGAAGAAGGTCTCTCGCCACCCGAGAAGGTGCGAGAGGGCGGCGGTCCTGGCGAGATCGGCTGGATCGAGGATCCGATGAACGATCCAGCCTTGCAGGACTTGGTCAAACGGCGCGCCCAAACCTTCAAGCTGATCCTGGGCGCGCGCCTTCGGTTCAACGACGGTACACCCGATATTCTGGCCTATCCCGAAGATCGACAAGGCTGGGCGCGGCTGTGCCGCTTGCTGACGCTGGGCAACAGCCGGGCGAAGAAAGGGCGGTGCGAAATCGGCCTGCGAGACCTGTGCGTCGCACCGGAGGGGCTGCTGCTGATCGTCATGCCGCCGCCCTCTCTGGAGGGTTTGGGGGCGGTGCTGGAGCGCGTGAACGATGCGGCGGCGGGCGCGGTCTGGCTAGCGGCGTCCATGTTGCGGGCGGGTGACGACCGGCGACGGCTGGCGCGATTGAAGGTGCTGAGCGCACGGACAAGGACGCCGTTGTTGGCGGTCAACGACGTCCTCTATCACGACGGTGGACAGCGAGACCTGCAGGACGTGCTGACCTGTATCCGCGAGGGAACGACGCTTGAGACGGCGGGGCGGCGGCTGGATCAGAACGCCGAACGCCATCTGAAGCCTTCGACGGAAATGGCGCGACTGTTCGGCGATGCGCCCGAGGCGGTGGCGGAGACGCAGGATTTCCTGACGCGGGTGTCGTTCGACCTGGGAGATATTCGCTACAACTATCCGGAAGAACCGATCCCTCCGGGTTGGGAACCCCAGGGGTGGTTGGAGCATCTGATCGAGAGAAACCTTGACCAGAAATATCCGCAGGGCACGCCACGGAAGGTGCAAGACGACCTCGCCAAGGAACTCGCCTACATCGGCGAGCGGAAGCTGGCACCTTATTTCCTGACCATCCACGACATCGTTCAGGTGTCCAGAAACAAGGGAATCCTATGTCAAGGACGGGGGTCGGCGGCGAATTCCGCAGTTTGTTATGTACTGGGCATCACCTCGGTCGATCCGGAACAGCACGACCTGCTGTTCGAACGCTTCCTGTCGGCCGACCGTAACGAGCCCCCGGACATCGACGTCGATTTCGAACACGCCCGGCGTGAAGAAATCATCCAGCACATTTACGAACGCTACGGCCGTCATCGTGCGGGTATAGCGGCGACGGTCATCCGTTATCGGCCGAGAAGCGCCATTCGCGAGGTGGGCAAGGTGCTGGGTCTGACCGAGGACGTGACAGCGCGTCTGGCGAGCAGTCAGTGGGGCAGTTTCGGCAGCGACATGACCGAGCGTCATGTGACCCAGGCAGGGCTGGAAATCTCCAATCCCCAAATCGAACGCGCCGTGGCGATGACCCGACGCTTGCTGGGATTCCCGCGTCATCTGTCACAGCATGTCGGGGGGTTCGTGCTGACGCAGGACCGATTGGACGAGGTGGTTCCCATCGGCAATGCAGCCATGCCCGACCGCACCTTCATCGAATGGGACAAGGATGACATCGACGCGCTCGGGCTTATGAAGGTCGATGTGCTGGCGTTGGGGATGCTGACCTGCATCGCCAAGGCGTTCGACCTGATGCGGCATCATGAGTTGGAAGACCTGCAGCTGGATACCGTCCCGAACAAGGACGCGGCGGTCTATGAGATGCTTCAGAAGGGCGAATCCATCGGCGTCTTCCAAGTCGAGAGCCGGGCGCAAATCAACATGCTGCCGAGGTTGAAACCCGAGACATTCTACGATCTGGCAATTCAGGTGGCGATCGTCAGGCCTGGGCCGATCCAGGGCGACATGGTGCATCCCTATCTGCGTCGGCGCCAGAAACTAGAGCTACCGGACTACGCCAAACCTGGTCCTTCGCACGACCCGGACGAGTTGAAGAAGGTGCTCGAAAAGACCTTGGGCGTGCCGTTGTTTCAGGAGCAAGCGATGAAGGTCGCCATGGTGGCGGCGGAGTTTTCACCCAGCGAGGCCAATCGGCTGCGCAAAGCCATGGGAACCTTCCGGGGTGACGGAACCCTGTGGCAGTTTGAAGAGCGGATGGTCGGTCGAATGATCGCGCGCGGCTATGACCCCGCCTTCGCCCAGCGCTGTTTCGAGCAGATCAAGGGCTTCGGTTCCTATGGCTTTCCAGAGAGCCACGCCGTCTCATTCGCCAAGCTGGTCTACATCTCCTCCTGGATCAAATGCCATCATCCGGCTGTGTTCGCCTGCGCGCTGCTGAACAGTCAGCCGATGGGGTTCTATGCGCCGGCGCAGCTGGTGCGAGATGCGCAGGAGAGCCCGCAGAAGGTCGAGGTGCGGGCGATCGATGTGAACCACAGCGTCTGGGACAATACGCTGGAGCCGGGCGAGCGCGGGCTGGCGCTGCGACTGGGTCTGCGTCAGATCGACGGGTTCAGGCAAGATTGGGCGACGACCCTGGCCGAGGCACGGGATGCGCCCTTCGTTGATGTCGAGGAGATGGCGCGGCGGACGGGGCTGGAGGCGGCGGCGATGCGCAAGCTGGCGGATGCGGATGCGTTTCGGTCGATCGGGCTGGACCGGCGCGAGGGGCTGTGGGCGGTCAGGCGGTTGCCGGATGATGAGCCATTACCGCTGTTTCAAGCCGCGCGGGCGCGGGAGCTGGGCGTCGAGGCGGCGGCGAACCTGCCGTTGATGCCGCTGAAGGAGCATATCGCCACCGACTATCAGACGACGCGACTGTCGCTGAAGGGGCATCCGATGGGGATGTTGCGGTCGGTGTTCCGGGCGGAGGGGGTGCTGAGCGCAGCCGAGGTCATGGCCCAGAAGCACGGGCGGCTGGTGCGCACGGCCGGGGTGGTGCTGGTTCGTCAGCGGCCGGGCACGGGCAACGCCATCTTCGTGACGATGGAGGACGAAACCGGGGTCGTGAACGCCCTGTTGTGGGCGCGGCTGTTCGAGACCTTCCGGCGCGAGGTCATGGCCGCGCGGCTGATGGAGGTCGAGGGCACGGTCGAGAAGAGCGTCGAGGGCGTGCTGCACATCATGGTGCGCAAGGTGGTGGATCGTTCGGCCGAACTGAGCCGGTTGTCCGAGGATTATGACCTGCAGGTCGAGCTGTCGCGGGCGGATGCGGTGAAATATCCGCAAGGGCCGCGCAGCCCGACCGGCCGGCATCCGCGCGACGTCCGCATTCTGCCGGGGTCGCGCGATTTTCACTGAGGCAGCCTCAAACGAAAATCGCCGGACGGGCGAACCGTCCGGCGATCTGCAAGATCAGACGCGTGGTGCGATCAGCGCTTGCCGAAGATGATGTCGCCCAGCTTGGCGAAGAAGCCCTTTTCCTCGGGCTTGGCGGCGACGGGTGCGGCCGCAGGCTTGGGGGCTTCGACAGGCTTGGGAGCCGGAGCTGCGGCCGCAGGCGCGGCCACCGGCTTGGGCGCGGCGACCGGTTCTGCGGGCTTGGGCGCTGCGACGGCGGCGGGTTTGGCGACCGGAGCGGCCTTGGGCGTTGCAGCCGGTTTCGGGGCAGCCTTGGGCGCGGCGGCTTTAGGCGCCGCTTTGGGCGCGGCGGCCTTGGGGGCGACCGGAGACTTGACGGCCGGTGCGGCCTTCGGCTTGGCGGCGGCCTTCGGGGCTACGGCTTTCGCGGCGGCGGGCTTGGGAGTTGCAGCCTTGGGCGCAGCGACCTTTGCAGCAGCGGGCTTGGGCGCTGCGGCAGGCTTGACGGCGGCCTTGGGCGCAGCGGTTTTCGCGGCGGCGGGCTTCACGGCGCTCGACTTCGGCGCGGCTTTAGGCTTGGAAGCGGCGGTCGCCGGCTTTGGCGATGCTGGTTTAGACGTAGACGTTGACTTGGCCATGTATTCCCCGACCCCTCGGTTTGATAAAAACGCGGCGGCGACGGGCAGACAACGCCGGATCGCTACGATTCGCCATATTACCGGTGTTTGAGAAATGTCCGAGTCCGCTCTTCAGATAATCGCTCGCGGTCCCCGCGCCGCCGCAGAGGCCGCCGCAGAGGCCATCGACGCCGATCCCCGGCTGGAAGGCGCGACCTATTCCATTCTGGAAGAGGACGAGGACAAGGGCGTCTGGCGCATCGACGCCTTCCCCACGACCGACGACGAGGTCGAGGGGCTGAAGGCCGTGCTGGCCGATCATCCGGTCACGGTCCTGGTCGAGAAGCTGGCGGACGCCGATTGGCTGGCCATGTCGCTGTCGGGCTTGCCACCGGTCGAGGCCGGGCGCTTCTTCGTCTATGGCGCGCACGACCAGGGCAAGGTGCCCGAGGGTCGGGTGACGCTGAAGATCGACGCGGGCGCCGCCTTCGGCACCGGGCACCACGGCACGACGGTCGGTTGCCTGGAGGCGTTCGACACCCTGCTGAAGACCGAAACCTTCGAGAAAGTGCTGGACGTCGGTTGCGGCACGGGTGTGCTGGCCATCGCGGCGGCCAAGACGGGCACGCCCATCGCCGTCGGCACCGACATCGACGAGCCATCGGCGCGGATCGCCAACGAGAACGCAGAGATCAACGACGCCAAGTGCGACTTCTATTTCGCCGACGGCCTGAGCGATCCGCGTATCGCCCAGCACCTGCCGTACGATCTGGTGTTCGCCAACATCCTGGCCGCGCCCCTGGTCGAGCTGGCGCCCGAGATCGGCGCGGCGCTGAAGACGGGCGGGGTCGCCATCCTGTCGGGCCTGCTGCGCACGCAGGAAGAGCGGGTGCTGGAGGCCTATCTGCCGTTGGGCTTCGTGGTCGAACAGACCATCCATCACGACGCGTGGAGCGCGCTGCAACTGCGCAAGGGCTGAGAGACAGAGACGATCATGCGCCAGACCTTCGACGAAACGACCGATCCGTCCTTCGGGGCCAAGCACCTGCCGCTGTTGCGCGCCGAGATGGCCAAGCACGGGCTGGATGGCTTTCTGATCCCGCACGAAGACGAGCATCAGAACGAGTATCTGCCGGACGCCAACGAGCGGCTGGCCTGGGCCACAGGCTTCACCGGTTCGGCCGGTGCGGCGGTGGTGTTCCAGGATCGGGCCAGCATGTTCACCGACGGCCGCTACACGGTTCAGGTGAAGGCCCAGACCGATCCGGCCCTGTTCGAGCGGCGCGACCTGACGGAGGTCGCCGCCTATCTGGAAACGGCGGCGAAGGGTGCGGTGATCGGTTATGATCCGCGCCTGCACAGCCCCGACGCCCTGGTCGCCTTCAAGGCGGCGGCGCAGAAGGCGGGGGCGGCGCTGAAGCCCGTGGACGTCAATCCGCTGGACCTGGCCTGGAGCGCCGATCGCCCGGCCCAGCCGACGGCGCCGGTCGTTCCGCACGAGGATGTCTACTCCGGCGAGAGCCATGCGTCCAAGCGGGCGCGGATCGGCAAAGCCGTGGCCGAGGCCGGCGCCGACGCCGTGGTGCTGACGGCGCCGATGTCGATCGCCTGGCTGTTCAATGTGCGCGGCGGAGACGTGATCCGTTCGCCCCTCCCGATCGGTCAGGCCATCCTGGCGGCGGACGGCAAGGCGCGGCTGTTCCTGGACCCGGCCAAGGTGACGAACGCGCTGCCGGGCTGGCTGGGCGATGACGTGCGGATCAAGGCGACGGAGCAGTTGGCGGACGCGCTGGACGGATTGGCGGGGCAGAGGGTCATGATCGATCCGTCGCTGTCGTCGGCCTGGTATTTCGACCGGCTGGAAGCGGCGGGCGCGACGGTGGTGCGGGCGATGGACCCCTGCGCCATTCCTCGCGCCGCCAAGAATGCGGTCGAGATCGAAGGCAGCCGCCAAGCGCATATTCGCGACGGGGCGGCGCTGAGCCGGTTCCTGCACTGGGTCGATACGGTGGTTCAGGAGACCCTGCCAAACGAGCGCGAGGTGGTCGAGGCGCTGGAGCGGTTCCGCGAGGAAACCGGGGCGCTGAAGGACCTTAGCTTCGACACCATCGCCGGGGCCGGGCCGAATGGCGCCTTGCCGCATTACAAGCCGGTCGGCGCCACGATCCGCAATGTCGAGAAGGGGTCGCTGCTGCTGGTGGACGGCGGGGGGCAGTATCTGGACGGCACGACCGACGTGACCCGCACCATGGCGGTGGGCGAGCCGACGGCGGACCAGCGCCACAAGTTCACCCTGGTGCTGAAGGCGCACATCGCCATGGCGACGATCCGCTTCCCGGCGGGGACCAGCGGGATGGCGCTGGACGCCATCGCGCGGGCGCCGATGTGGGCGGCGGGGCTGGATTACGATCACGGCACCGGCCATGGCGTCGGCTCCTATCTGGGGGTCCACGAGGGGCCGCAGCGGATCGCCAAATGGGGCACGGCCCAGCCGCTGCTGGAGGGGATGATCCTGTCCAACGAGCCGGGCTATTACCGCGAGGGTCACTGGGGCATCCGGATCGAGACCCTGCAGGTGGTGACGCCGGCCGTGGTTCCCGAGGGCGGCGAGCGGCCGATGCACGGGTTCGAACAGCTGACGTTCGCGCCCATCGACCGCAAGCTGATCGCCGTCGATCTGCTGACGCCGGACGAGCGCGACTATGTGGACGCCTATCACGCCGAGACCCTGGCCAAGGTCGGGCCGCTGGTGGATGGCGAGGTGCGGGCCTGGCTCGAAGGGGCGTGCGCGCCGCTTTAAACCTCCGCTTCTGCTGACGGTTTGGGTTCTTCGGTCGGACAGTGGCGAATCTGGGTGACGGGGCAGGGCAGGTCGGCGAGCGCCGCCTTTGTCGCCTCGTAGCCCGTGGCGACGGGACCGTCGTAGGTCTTCCAGTCGCGGATGTCGGTGCTGTCGAGCCGGGGTAGGATCAGCACATCGGCGTCCGCGCGCGACTGCTTCATCTCGGTGTCGGTGGTGATGGTGGCCGACCGCATCAGGATCGAGACGATGGGCGGGCCGGCCTTCCAGGCGCCCGACAGGATCCATTTCCACCAGGACGGCGGGTTCTCCAGCGACTGCGGATCGACGCCGCGGGTCTGGGACATGTCCACGCCGACGATGGGGCCGCTGTTCAGTTGGCGCATCACGCTGGTGGGGAAGTTCTTCAGCACGGCGCCGTCCACCAGCACCTGGCCGTCGATCACCACGGGCGGCAGGACGCCGGGAATGGCGATGGAGGCGCGCATGGCGCGGCGCATCAGGCCGGTGCGGTGCGCCTCGATCCGGCCCGAGGTCAGGTTGGACGAGACGGCGAAGAAGGGCAGGGCCAGGTCCGCCAGATCGATGTCGCCATAGGCCCGTTCCAGCAGACCGGCGACCTTGCGGGCGCGGGACATGGCGATGATCGGCACCGCCAGGTCCGACAGCGGGTCGGAATCGACGAAGGCGCGGCGGATTTCGAAGTCCAGCCGTTCATAGCTCCAGCCCAGGGCGGGCCCGGCGGCGACGACCGCGCCCATGGACGATCCGCCGGCGAAGTCGATGGGGACCTTGGCCTCTTCCAGCGCCTTGATCGCGCCGATGTGGCAATAGGCCCGTGCGCCGCCGCCCGACAGGACCAGGCCGACGGCCGTACCGGTGACGACGCGCGCGATCCGCTCGGCGTCACTGGCCACCCCTTCGACGCAATGGAACCAGCGATCGGGCTGAAGCGCCTCCAGCCAGATGCGTGTGTTGGCGGGTTGGTGCATGCGTGGATCGCGCAGCAGGATCAGGTCGGTCAGCCGACGCCCGTCGCCGAAGCCCATGCGGCGCGGCAGGGCGGCGGGCGGCGCCAGAAGGCCGCTGCCGACGATGAACATCCGGTCGACCTGGCGGGCGCACAGATTGGCCCAGGCGGGTTGATCCTGTTCGGCGACATAGAGGACGTAATCGTGGTCGCCCTCGACGCGGCTGAACCATTCGGCGGCCGAGGTCAGGGCCGACTGGTCGATGACCTGACAGGTGAAGCCCATGGCCTGGATGGCGGCGCCGATGCGCTCGACGAAGGCGCGGATCGGGCGTGGGCGGGCCGAGACGAAGCCGAAGACGCTGGGTTCCGACGCGCCGGCGGTGCGCTCTCGGGCGCGGTGGATCATCAGCCGCGACAGTTCGACCATCAGGTCCGGCTCTGTGCGGGCGGCCTCGAAGAAGGCTTCGCGCGGCAGGGCCAGGATCTCGCTGTCCCTCAGGGCGACGACGGTGGCGGTGTGGGGGGTGCCGGCCAGCATGGCCATTTCGCCCACCGGCTCGCCGGTCTTGACCACGCCCAGCATGTGCGGCGGCTGATCCGCGTCCAGTCGGAAGACGCCCAGACGGCCCGAACGGACCAGATACAGGGTGTCGGAGGGATCGCCTTCTGAGAACAGCGGCTCGCCGCCGGTCAGGGCGAACCAACTGGCCCGGTCGATCATCCGACCTTCGAAGATGCGCGCGAGCGATGCCGCCAGCGTGTCGGGACGAAGCGTGGCCATGATGGGGTTGTAGGCGAGATTCTGTGGCGGGTGAACGGGTGTTTGGGCGTGCGAGCGCGGCCTCGCGCCTTCGCTGCGAAGGTGTTGGAGGGCTGGGCGGAGCGCCGGGCCTTCGCCCGGAGTGGAGTTTGTGTTGTTACCGTTTCGACGAAGGGTTGACGCTCCGCGCGGTTGGTTGGCCTGCAAGCTCGGGGCGTCGAGCGGTGGCGGTCTTATCGCCTAACTCCATAAGCCTGCGACGGGTCGGCGGGGTCTGCGAAACCCCGTCCCGAGTGCGATCGAGTATCCTCCTCGACCCTCCGACACCGCTCCATGAGTCGCTGTCAGCGCGGGCCGTTCCAGACCCGCTCCCGTTCCATCCGCTCCCGCCGCCGCAAGGTCGCAGGCCAAGCGAGCCCTCCGGGCGACGGGACGGGTTTAGAATACGCGTGTTTCGGAGGGGGGATGGGAGAACGGGGACATAAATCGGTAAGCGGCTGAAAACGCTAAGAATGAACCAGCGGCATTGTGCGGGTTGGAGTGCGATTCACGCCTCTCTACACCCGTCATCCTCGGCCTTGTGCCGAGGACCCACCTGTCCGCCGCATGATCATGGAGCGGGGCGCACGAACTGTTGTGCGCCTTCTCTTCACGTTCGAGTCCGCCTTACCGTGGGTCCTCGGCACAAGGCCGAGGATGACGGACATTAAAAAAGAGGCGAGACGCCTGTGGGACTTCAAAAACCCCTCCACCACGCTACGCGCGGTCCCCCTCCCCACGCTGTGGGGAGGAGACGACGGCTTGCGCGTTGCCCGTAACCGCGTGGGCGGGTAGAGCGTTCGGCTTCTCCCGCCCAGCCGAAGTTTCAGACCATGCACGACATCAGAGCCATTCGCGAGAACCCCCAGGTTTACGTGGCGGGCTGGTCGTCGCGCGGGGTGGATGAGGCCGACGGGCTGGTGGCGGACATCCTGCGGCTGGATGGCGAGCTGCGTCACGCCCAGACGACGGGGCAGGACGCCCTGGCCAAGCGCAACGCGGCGTCCAAGCTGATCGGCGCCGCCATGGGCAAGAAGGACATGGCCGAGGCCGACCGGCTGAAGGCCGAGGTCGAGGCGCTGAAGGGCGACATCGCGGCGGCGGCCGAGATCGAGACCAAGGTCGGCGCTGAACTTCGCAAGAAGCTTTCCGAGTTGAAGAACCTGGCGGCCGAGGATGTGCCCGACGGCGAGGACGAGGCGGGCAACGTCGAGGTCTCGACCTGGGGCGAGCCGCGTCGCACCGGCCCGGCCAAGGACCACGCCGATCTGGGCGAGGCCGTGGGGATGCTGGACTTCGAGGCGGCGGCCAAGATGTCGGGCGCCCGGTTCGCGGTGCTGAAGGGCCAGCTGGCGCGGCTGGAACGGGCCGTGGGGCAGTTCATGCTGGACCTGCAGACGGATCAGCACGGCTATCTGGAAGTGAACCCGCCGCTGCTGGTGCGCGACGAGGCGATGTTCGGCACAGGGCAGTTGCCGAAGTTCGAGGAGGATTTGTTTAGCACAGGCTACGCTACCGACGATATCCTTCGAGCCATTGAAGAAGCAGTCGGCTTATACAACGATGAGGTAGCAACGCTTGTGACTGCAACAATGCAGTTGGAGGAAGCACAAGCGACTGCCCTCCATAACCTACGAGAGCCGTTCGTCCGTCTGCTGGCTCAGGAAGTAGTAACCGACACGAAACGTCGTTTCCTCATCCCCACCGCCGAAGTCTCCCTGACCAATCTCGTGCGCGAGACCATCCTGTCCGAGGACGACCTCGCCACGCCGATGCGGATGACGGCGCTGACGCCGTGCTTCCGGGCTGAGGCGGGGTCGGCGGGGCGGGATACGCGCGGGCTGATCCGTCAGCACCAGTTCTCCAAGGTCGAGATGGTGTCGATCGCGCGGCCGGAAGACAGCGACGCCGAGCACGAGCGAATGACGGCCTGCGCCGAGGCGGTGCTGAAGGCGCTGGAACTGCCGTTCCGGCGCATGCTGCTGTGCAAGGGCGACATGGGCTTTTCGGCGCAGAAGACGTTCGACCTGGAGGTCTGGCTGCCCAGCCAGGGGACCTATCGCGAGATCAGCAGCTGCTCGAATTGCGGGGACTTCCAGGCGCGGCGCATGGATGCGCGGTTCAAGCGGGCCGGGGAGAAGAAGACCGAGTTCGTCCATTCGCTGAACGGGTCGGGCTTGGCGGTCGGTCGGACGCTGGTGGCGATCATGGAGAACTATCAGGAGGAAGACGGGCGGATCGCCGTTCCCGCCGTCCTGCAACCCTATATGGGCGGTCTGACCCACGTCGGAGGAGTGTGATCATGAAGCGTTTCGCCATTGCGGCCTTGGGCGTCCTCGCCCTGTCGGCCTGCGCCACGGCCTCGACCTTGCCGGATCCTGATTTCGACGCGTCCGCGAACAGCTTCACCGGCTGGGTGCGGGTGTCGGGCGGGGAGTTCCAACTGTTCAAGGAACAACGCGACCTGCGTGAAAGCGCAGCACCTCTGCGGTGCGTCAGCGGGGCCCTGCCGCGCAACGCCCAAGAGGCGGCCGGGGACCTGAACGGAACCCAGGTCACCTTCACCGGACGAGCCGTCGCCTGGAGCGAGCGCGACGGCGTGCAGACGATGACGCACGAGGGCGCGCGCATCCAGAACCTGTGCCGCAACGACTATGTCATCAAGGCCCAGTCGGTCCGGGTGCTGCGCTAGGCATGAGAATCCTGCTGACGAACGACGACGGCATCGAGGCCGAGGGCCTGGCGTGTCTTGAGCGGATCGCGCGCACCCTGAGCGACGACGTGTGGGTGTGCGCGCCTGCGGTCGAGCAGTCGGGCAAGGGGCGGGGGATCACCCTGACCGAGCCGCTGCGGGTGGTGAACCTGGGCGAGAAACGGTTCGCGGTGACGGGGACGCCGACCGATTGCGTCGTGCTGGCGGTCAACGACCTGATGCCGGAGAAGCCGGACCTGGTGCTGTCGGGGGTGAACCGGGGGCACAACATTGGCGAGGACGTCAGCTATTCCGGCACGGTGGCGGGCGCGCTGCAAGGGATGGCGTTCGGCATCCGCTCCATCGCCCTGAGCCAGAGCCTGGAGCGGTTTCACGACGAGGTCGTGGCGCACTGGGAGACGGCCGAGGCGTTCGCGCCGGCGATCATCAGCCGCCTGCTGGACCAGAAATGGGCGAACGGGGTGGTGATGAACCTGAACTTCCCCAACCGTTCGCCGGAAGCCGTCGAGCAGGTCGAGGTGACGACCCAGGGCTTCCGCAATGTGGGCGAGATGCATGCGGTGCGGCGCGTCGACCTGCGCGGCCGCGACTATTACTGGATGAGCTTCCGCGGCGAAAAGCAGGAGCATGCCGAGGGCACGGACCTGAGGGCCATCGAGGAAGGGCGGATCTCGGTCACGCCGCTGCATATCGACCTGACGCATATGACCAGCGTGCATGACTTGAAGAAGGTGCTGGGCGGGGCGCCGCCGAAGAAAACGGAACGGGCCGCATGATCCTCCACCGCGCAGCGGGGGAGGGGGACCGCGAAGCGGTGGAGGGGGCGACCCCACACACCGGCCTTTGGTCCGCCCCCTCCACCATCCTTCGGATGGTCCCCCTCCCCCGTGAAGAACGGGGGAGGATCTCTTGAACCTGCACGACGACCGGGCCGGGAGGCTGATCCTGTCGCTGAGGCAGCAGGGGGTTACGGACCCGCGCGTGCTGAAGGCGATGGAGAGCATCGACCGGGCGGTCTTCGTGCACGAGAAGTTCCTGGATCAGGCGTGGGAGGATCAGGCCCTGCCGATCGACTGCGCCCAGACGATCAGCCAGCCCTATATCGTCGGCCTGATGACCCAGGCGCTGGAGGTGCAGGCGCGCCACCGCGTGCTGGAGATCGGGACCGGCAGCGGATACCAGTGCGCGGTGCTGAGCCGGCTGGCGCGCTATGTCTATTCGGTGGAGCGGTATCGTAGCCTGTTGGTCGAGGCCGAGGCCAAGCTGCGCACGCTTCAAATCGACAACGTCATCACGCGGCACGGCGACGGCGGGCTTGGCTGGGCAGAACAGGCGCCGTTCGACCGGATCATGGTCACGGCCGCGTCCCCGACCGAGCCGACCGAACTGCTGAAACAGCTGAAGCCGAACGGGGTGCTGGTCGCGCCGGTGGGGCGGACGTCGGTGCAGATGCTGCATCGCTATGTGGGCCAGGGCGATGGGTCGTTCCACCGTGAGAGCCTGACGGAAGTCCGGTTCGTGCCCCTGGTCGAGGGGACGGCGAAGGAGGGGTAAGGGTTGCAAAAAGGCGTCGCCAGACGCATCGTCTGGGTATGAACCGCGCCATATTGTTATCGACGGCTCTCTGCGCACTAGCGATCCCCTCGCTCGCGTCGGCGCACCAGTTTCTCGACTATTTTGACTATGGGAGATCCGAGCTCTCACCGCTTGGCTATCGGACGGCTCGCGACGTGATGCGTTATGCAGGCGATGGGCGGCATGAGATCATTATCACTGCATATTTGGACACAGCTGAAAATCGTGAGTTCAGCGAAGAGCTCGCGATGCGAAGAGCGCAGTCCATGGCCAGTGAGTTGGTCAATCTTGGAGCAGACCCCGCTCTTATAAAGATGCGATCGGGCGGGATTGCTCTTGCGAAACCCACGCCAGATTACTCTCCAGAGCCTCTCAACCGTCGTCTCGTCGTCGATACGAACTGGCTCCGTTAACCTTCGCGCCCCAATTCCGCGATGATTGCGGGGTTGGCTTATGGGGCGCGAGCGGGCACACCGGGCGGGCGAGTTTAACCATGTGAGGAGCAGCCGGTGGCGGTGATTTCGGGCTGGATGAGAGCGGTTCTGGTGGCGGGGGCGTCGCTGAGCACAGCGGCCTGCATCAGCTATCCGTCCGAGCCGCGCTATTCGACGCATGCGAACCCGGCGCCCACCCAAGGGCAGGGCGCCTATCCGCAGCCGGCCTATCCGAACGCACCGCAAGGCCAGCCCAATCAACCGGCGCCCTATGAATCGCCGCCGCCCGCGACCGCGCCCATCGGCCAGGTGGAGGGCGGGGCCTTGCCGCCGACCGTCAGCGTGGGGCCGAGCCAGCCGGTCTATCAGCCGCCGACCGCTCAACAACCCGCCTACACGCCGGCCCCCTATCCGTCGTCGTCCGCGCCGGTTCGTCCGGGCGCGGCCTATGTGATCCAGCCGGGCGACACCATCTCGGGCGTCGGTCGGCGGTTCCAGACGCCGGTGCAGACGCTGATCGACCTGAACGGCCTGGGGCCGCGCGGGGCCATCACGACGGGCCAGCGAATCATCCTGCCGGAAGCGGCGGTGGATACGGGCAACGATCCCTATGCGACCGGGCCTTCGCCTGTCGGGGTTCTGGTGCCGAACAATGGCGTGATCCCGCCGCCGCCGCCGCCGCCCTCGGGCAATGCGGCCCTGCCGGTGCAGACGCGGCCCGTGACGCAGCCGTTCACTCAAGGACCGGCCCAGGCGCCGGCTGCCCAAGGGCCTGTCGCCGCCGGACAGCCGAACCTGCTGTGGCCTGTGCGAGGCGACATCGTGCGGCGGTTCGGGCCGGTCGGCATGGGCGAGCGCAACAACGGCGTGAACATCGGCGCCTCTGCGGGTGCGGCGGTCAGCGCCTCGGCCGCCGGGCGCGTGGCCTATGTCGGCGACGATCTGGTGGGGCAGGGGCTGACGGTGCTGATCGTCCACGCCAACGGCTGGCGCACGGTCTATGGCCATCTGGGCTCGGCCACGGTGAAGGACGGCGACGACGTGCGGGCGGGGCAACAGATCGGCACCGTGGGTCTGACGGCCGGGGACGGCCGCCCCTCTATCCACTTCGAGACCCGCCAGATGCGCGGCGACGACCCCGTCGCAATCGATCCCCTGACGGTATTGCCGCGCTGATCGATTTAGCCGCGTTGCAATCCGCGAGGCGCGGCCCTAGGTTCCGCGCCTCGTTTTAATGGGGCGCCGACGAGGGCTGCCCCTTCTATGTTCGGAGACTACCCATGGGCGGAGCGGCTGACGGCGGCTTGATGGCGCAACTGATCGGCTTCGCGCCCATCATCGGCATCTTCATCCTGTTCTACTTCCTGCTGATCCGTCCGCAGCAGAAGCGCGCCAAGGAACATGCGACCGCCATCGGCGCGGTCAAGCGTGGCGACACCGTCGTCCTGGGCAGCGGCATGATCGGCAAGGTCACCCGCGTCGAAGAGGCCGAGGTCAACGTCGAGATCGCGCCCAGCGTCAACGTGCGCGTGGTCAAGTCCATGATCGCCGAGGTGCGCAACCGCACCGCCATCGCCGCCAACGATTCCAAGGCCTGATACGCTCGCGTATCGCTGAACCGAGACCGCCCTCATGATTCAGCTGTCGCGCTGGAAAGTCATTCTCGTCGTCGTCGCGGCCGTCTTCGGTTGCCTGTTCGCATTCCCGAACGTGCTGTCGGATGCCCAACGCGAGGCGCTGCCGGGCTTCGTGCCCAAGAACAAGCTGAATCTGGGGCTGGACCTTCAGGGCGGATCGTATCTGCTGCTGGAAGTCGACGTGCCGGCGATGCGCGAGAAGCGCGTCACCAACCTGATCGAAGACGTTCGGGTCACGCTGAACGGCGCAGGCATCGCCACCAACGGCTTCCAGCGTGAAGCCGGCGGCGTGGTCGTCACCCTGGCCAATCCGGCCCAGAGCGATGCGGCGTTCAAGGCGTTGCAGCAACTGGCCGGTCAGGCCGGCGCGGGCGGGCAGGTCGAACGCGCAGCGACGCGCCTGGGCGACAACCGCATCCGCTTCGCCTACACCGACGCCGCGCTGAACGGCATGGGCGCGACGGCCGTGGATCAGTCGATCGAGGTGGTGCGCCGCCGGATCGACAGCCTGGGCACGCGCGAACCCTCCATCACCCGTCAGGGCGCCGACCGCATCGTGGTCCAGGCGCCGGGCGAGAGCGATCCGACCAAGCTGGAAGAAGTCATCGGCCAGACGGCCCAACTGACCTTCCAGATGGTGGACGTCGAGAACTCGGTAACCGAGGCCCAGGCCGGTCGCGTCCCGCCGGATTCCGAACTGCTGGTCGGCGAGGACGGCACGCCGTACCTGGTCAAGAAGCGCGTTCTGGTGTCGGGTGAGAACCTGACCCGCGCGGGCGTCGGTTCGGACCAGAGCGGCCGCCCGGCCATCGATTTCCGCTTCGACGGCGCCGGCGCACGCCGGTTCGGCGAGGCGACCGCCGCCAATCTTCAGAAGCCCTTCGCCATCATCCTGGACGGCAAGGTCATTTCGGCCCCGACGATCCAGAGCGCGATCACCAGCGGGTCGGGCCAGATCACGGGCAACTTCTCCATTCAGGAAGCCGCGACCCTGGTGAACCTGTTGAACGGCGGGGCCCTGCCGGCGCCGCTGAACGTCGAGGAACGCCGCACCGTGACGGCCGAACTGGGCGCCGATGCGGTCTCCGCCGGCGCCCTGTCGACCGCGGTCGGGTTCGCCATCATCGTGCTGTTCATGATCCTGGCCTATGGCCTGCTGTTCGGCGGCGTGTCCGTGGTCGGCCTGGTGCTGAACGGCGTGCTGATCGTGGCGGCCATGTCGCTAACGCAGGCGACGCTGACCCTGCCGGGCATCGCGGGTCTGATCCTGACCTTCGCGGTCGCGGTGGACGCCAATGTGCTGATCTACGAGCGGATGCGTGACGAGGCCCGGTCGGGCCGCAGCGTCATCGCGTCGATGGACGCCGGCTTCAACAAGGCCATGGGCACCATCATCGACGCCAACCTGACGACCCTGGTCGCGGCGGGCATCATGTTCATCTTCGGCGAAGGGCCGGTGCGCGGGTTCGCCTGGACCCTGACCATCGGCGTCTTCACCTCGGTCTTCTCTTCGGTCCTGGTCGCCCAGGTCCTGCTCGGGTATTGGCTCAAGACGGCCAAGCCCAAAAAACTGCCGATCGCGGAGTGATGGCGATGCGTGGATGGCCCCTCATCAAACTGCTGCCGCAGAAGACGAACTTCCATTTCGTCAAATACGCTCGGTTCGCCGGCGTGCTGTCGGTGGTCCTGTGCATCGCGGCGATCGTCTCGTGCTTCTATCCCGGCCTGAACATGGGCATCGACTTCCGGGGCGGCGCCTCGATGGAGGTGTCCAAGCCGGCCGGCCAGGTGATCGAACTGGACCGCGTGCGCGAGTCCGTGAACGGCCTGAACCTGGGCGACGTCCAGGTGCAGGGCATCGCGCGTCGCGACACCAATGCGGATGACGGCTCGACGGCCATCCTGCGCTTCCAGGTGCCGGAAGGCCGCGACCAGACCCAGGTGGTCAACCAGGTCGAGGGTGCCATCAGCCAAGCGGTCGGCGAAGTCACCTATTCGGGCGTCAGCGTCGTCGGCTCCAAGGTTTCGGGCGAGCTGTTCACCTCGGGCCTGCTGGCCCTGGGCGTCGCGATCGGCCTGATGTTCCTCTACATCTGGTTCCGGTTCGAGCCGCAGTTCGGCTTCGGCGCCGTGGTCGGCCTGCTGCACGACGTGATCCTGACGTTCGGGCTGATCGTGCTGTTCAAGCTGGAGTTCAGCCTGAACATGGTCGCCGCCGTCCTGACCGTGATCGGCTATTCGATGAACGACACCGTGGTGGTGTTCGACCGTCTTCGTGAGAACCTGCGCAAATACAAGACCATGCCGCTGCGCGACGTGATCGACCTGTCGCTGAACGAGACTCTGTCGCGGACGATCATCACCGGCGTGACTGCGGTCATGGTGCTGGCGGCCCTGGCCGTCTTCGGCGGCGAGGCCCTGTTCGGCTTCTCCATCGCCCTGATGTTCGGCATCATCATCGGCACCTATTCGTCGATCTATGTCGGCGCGCCGATCATCCTGCTGTGGGGCGTCAAGCGCGGCACGTTGGCCGACGACGCCAAGCCGGTGAAGCTGGGCATGGCCAGCCGGCCGTAGAGGCAGGCTCCGCGTCATCGAAAATCAGGCCGCCCTGGCATCGCTTGGGCGGCCTTTTCCTTGGGCGTCGTCCGTGCAAGGCTGGGCTTATGAAAGCTCTCGCCATCACAGTCACCGCCATCGCCCTGACCGGCGCCCTGTCCGCCTGCACCGACAGCAAGCGCGCGCGCAATGACGCGACCTGGGGCGACAAGCCGGCGGACATCACCTGCTGGACCTATGGGGTGGAGAACTTCAAGGGACGCTCGACCGGCAAGGTCGAGTATGACGACGGAGGACGGATCTCGTTCGTGGACGCGGCGAACAATCGCTACACGACCATCGATGGCGATTGCCGCGTCGTCTATACGCAGCCGAGCACCTAAAGGCCGCGCAAACAGCGAGCGGGGACCGAAGCCCCCGCCCTTGGTTTCGTCAGCGCAGCGAGGCGACGAAGCGCTGGATGCGGGTGCAGGCTTCTTCCAGCACGGCGTCAGAGGTGGCGTAGCTGATGCGGAAATAGGGGCTGAGGCCGAAGGCCTCGCCCTGGACCACGGCGACGCCCTCGGCGTTCAGAAGTTCGGCGGCGAAGGTGCTGTCGCCGTCGATGACCACGCCGTTGTCCGTCGTCTTGCCGATCAGGCCGGCGATGGACGGATAGACGTAGAAGGCGCCCTCGGGCGTGGCGCAGGTGATCCCGGTCGCCTGGTTCAGCATCGACACGACCAGGTCGCGGCGCTGCTCGAAGGCGGCCTTGCGCTCAGGGATGAAGTCCTGGGTTCCGTTCAGGGCCTCGACCGCCGCCCACTGGCTGATGCTGGCGGGGTTTGAGGTCGTCTGGCTGGCCACCTTGCGCATCAGGTCGATCAGCGGCTTGGGTCCGCCAGCGTAGCCGATGCGCCAGCCGGTCATGGCATAGGCCTTCGAGACGCCGTTGACCGTCAGTGTACGGTCGATCAGATCCGGGGCCACCTGGGCGATGGTGGTGTATTCGAAGTCGCCATAGACGAGGTGCTCATACATGTCGTCCGTCAGCACCCAGACGTGCGGATGGCGACGCAGGACCTCGGCCAGGGCTTCCAGCTCGGCGCGGGTATAGGCGGCGCCCGTGGGGTTGGACGGGCTGTTCAGGATCAGCCACTTGGTGCGGGGCGTGATCGCCGCCTCCAGCACGGCGGGCAGAAGCTTGAAGCCGTCCTTCTCCTCGCCGACCACGGTGACGGGCTCGCCGCCGGCCAGCAGGACCATGTCGGGATAGGAGACCCAGTAGGGGGCGGGCACGATGACCTCGTCGCCGGGGTTCAGGGTGGCGACCAGGGCGTTGAAGATGACGGGCTTGCCGCCCGGCGCGACGTGGATGTTCGCGGCCGTATAGTCCAGGCCGTTCTCGCGCTTGAACTTGGCGACGATGGCGGCCTTCAGCTCGGGCATGCCGTCGGCGTCGGTGTATTTGGTCTCGCCGCGATTGATCGCGTCGATGGCGGCCTGTTTGATGTTCTCGGGGGTGTCGAAGTCGGGCTCTCCGGCGCCCAGGCCGATCACGTCGCGACCTTCGGCTTTAAGCTTTCGCGCCTGGGCGGTCACGGCGATGGTGGCCGAAGGCTTGACGCGGGCGAGGGCGGAAGATTGCAGGCTGGACATGACTATCCCGTGGGTTTTGGAAGATTCTTGCCTGGGGAGGGCGGGGTTGTTTACGCGCGGTCGCGGCGCGGGACAATGCGCTGAAGCTCGCCAATGCGCGGGCGGGGTGTTAAGCGGCGCCTCTGATGCGCTGGATCATCGATTTCCTGTCGAACATGGAGGCGCGTCGCTGGCGCGCCGTGCTGGCGACGGCCCTGTTGCTGGGCGCGATGATCGCCCTGTTCGCCGTGGGCAAGAGCCAGCTGGGGCTGGAGGCCGAGGGACGGCTGGAGGACTGGCTGGTCGGGTTCCGTCAGGGGCCGTGGGGGCTGGCCGCCGCCATCGTTGTGTTCACGCTCGCCGCCTTCTTCGCCGCGCCACAGTTCATCCTGATCGCCGCCTGCGTCGTGGCGTTCGGGCCGTGGTTCGGGTTTCTCTATAGTTGGATCGCGACCGTCGTTTCGGCGGGCGTGACCTATTGGCTGGGGCGAGGACCGACGGCGCGGCTGCTGGAGCGCCACGGCGGGCGCACCGTGGGGCGGCTGACCCGGTTCGTCGGCAAGAACGGCTTCTACGCCAGCTTCATGATCCGCAACGTGCCGTCCGCGCCCTTCATCGTCGTCAACATGGCGTTCGGCGCCGCGCGGACGTCGTTTCCGGCGTTCCTGGCCGGCTGCGCTCTTGGGGTGCTGCCCAAGACGGCGCTGGTGGCCTTCTTTGGCGGGTCCTTCATGACGGCGGTCAGCGGCGACGGAATCTGGACCTCGGCCATTCTGGCGGGCGTGGCTATGGCCTGGCTGGTGCTGATGCTGGTGGTGCGCGAACTGGTGAAGCGGCGCGAGACCGCGCGCGGCGAGTGAGGAAATTCGCCTAGCCTTTCGTTTAGGAGTGGTTCACCTAAAGGTTGTAATGTGCAGGTTGGGAGGTATCGCGATGGACGTCGAGATACTGAAGGCGCAGCACCGTCGGATCATTCGCCTGGGCAGCGCGCTGGGCGGCTTGGCCGAAATCCTGAAGACGCAGGACGACGCTTCTCGTGCGCGAGAGCTTATGACCGCGTTGAACGCGGCCTTGATCGAACACCTCGCGATCGAGGACGGCGAACTCTATCCTGTGCTTCTACGGTCGGACGATCCTTCGGTCCGTCAGTTGGCGGAAGATTACGTCGATGACATGGGCGCGGTCAGCGGAGCCTGGGCGCATTACTTCGACGAGTGGTCGCAGGCCAGGATCCTGTCGGATCGGCGCCGGTTCGCCACAGCGAGCAAGGGGCTGATCGGCGCGCTGGCGCACCGGGTCGCGCGTGAGGACGACACCCTTTATCCGGCGATGGAGGCGGCCGACGCTCGATCAAGCTCCATGAAGGGCGGGGCCGTCGGCGCGTCCTGAGTTTTGCATCCACAGGCGCTCGCCCGCCTGATGACAACCCTATATGACGAGACCGTCATCAGGGCTTGTAATCCCGGTTTCATACAGGCACACCCGCCGCTAGTAGGCGTGGCGAATACGATCAGGAACTGTCCGGCGTGGGGATGTCAGGGCAGTTGGGGCGTCGCCAGGTCGACTGAGATAACCAGACGCCCTGCCAGCTAACAACGGTATCGATTCCCATGAGTTTTTCCCTTTTCGGCGCGATCTCGAATGACATCGCGATGGACCTGGGCACCGCCAACACCCTGATCTACATGAAGGGCAAGGGCATCGTCCTGAACGAGCCGTCGGTCGTGGCGCTGAGAAACGTCGGCGGGCGCAAGGTCGTCCACGCCGTGGGCATAGAGGCCAAGCAGATGCTGGGCCGCACTCCGGGTCACATGGAAGCCATCCGCCCGATGCGCGACGGCGTCATCGCCGACTTCGAAGTCGCCGAAGAGATGATCAAGCACTTCATCCGCAAGGTTCATAACCGTAAGGGCTTCGTGAACCCGAAGATCATCGTCTGCGTGCCGTCGGGCGCCACGGCGGTCGAGCGTCGCGCGATCAACGACAGCTGCCTGAACGCCTCGGCGCGCCGCGTGGGCCTGATCGACGAGCCGATGGCCGCCGCGATCGGCGCCGGCCTGCCGATTCACGAGCCGACCGGCTCGATGGTCGTCGACATCGGCGGCGGCACGACGGAAGTCGCCGTCCTGTCTCTGTCGGGCATCGTCTATTCGCGTTCGGTCCGCGTCGGCGGCGACAAGATGGACGACAGCATCATCAGCTACATGCGTCGCAACCATAACCTTCTGATCGGCGAAACGACCGCCGAACGCATCAAGAAGGACATCGGCACCGCCCGTATCCCGGCCGACGGCGAAGGCCTGTCGATCGAGGTGAAGGGCCGTGACCTGATGCAGGGCGTGCCGCGCGAAGTCCGTATCTCGGAACGCCAGGCCGCCGAAGCCCTGGCCGAACCGGTCACGCAGATCATCGAGGCCGTGAAGGTCGCGCTGGAAGCCACCCCGCCGGAACTGGCCGCCGACATCGCCGACAAGGGCATCATGCTGACGGGCGGCGGCGCTCTGCTGCGCGGCCTGGACATCGAGATCCGCGATCACACCGGCCTGCCGGTCTCGGTGGCCGACGATCCGCTGTCGTGCGTCGCCATCGGCTGCGGCCGCGTTCTGGAACACCCGCGCTGGATGAAGGGCATCCTCGACTCCGCGCTCTGATGATTGTCGTTGCGGCCAAGTGAGAGCTTGGCCGCAAATCCTTGTCAGGCCTGCGTGATCACGGTTCCATTCCGGCCTTGATCCTGCGATAGGCAGGCATAGCGGCAGGGGGCGTCCTGCCGATTCCAACCCTTTGAGTGGAAGGTCGCCCGTGGCGTTTCGCGACGGCCCTTTTGAAAACATCAAGGTGCCGCTGGCGTGGACCGCTGCGGTAGTCGTTGTCGTGGCCATTATCGGGGCGATTTTCCTGTTGCTGGGCGACCGGACGACGTCCGAGGGCGGATCCAGCATGGGCGCAGCGCGCGGCGGATTCGAAGCGGCGGCGGGGCCGGTGGGCGGCGTGTTCGCCGCGCCGGTACGCTGGGCCGGGGCGGCCAGAGACTATGTCGGCGGCTATTTCTTCGCGATCGGCGAGAACCGCCGCCTGAAGGCCGAGATCGTCGAGCTGCGCGGCTGGCGCGACGAAGCGATCGCACAGAAGAACATCAATGGTCGGTATGAAGCCTTGCTGGGTCTGCGGACCGAGCCGGCGGTCGCCATGGCGACGGGGCGGGCGATCTCTGACGCGCGTGGGCCGTTCAATCGCGCCAAGTTGATCGATGTCGGCTCAACCAAGGGCGTGCGCATCGGCAATCCGGTCGTCACCGAACACGGCCTGGTCGGTCGCATATCCGGCGTCACCAGCGGCGTCAGTCGCGTGGTCCTGCTGACCGACGTGGCCTCGCGCACCCCCGTCATGATCGAGCGTACGGATGCGCGCGCCATGCTGACCGGCGACGGCGGCGACAGTCCCCGGCTTGAGTTCATTCGCGGCGCCGGTTCGATCCAGGCGGGCGACCGCATCCTGAGTTCGGGCGACGGCGGCGGCTTGCCGCGCGGTCTGCCGGTCGGGGTGGCGGCCAAGGGCGTAGACGGCGCCTGGCGCGTCAAACTGTTCAGCGATCACGGCGCGGTGGACTATGTCCGTGTGCTGTTGTTCCAGACCTTCGGCCAACTGGTCAGCCCCGACGCCCTGAATGCGCCGCCTCTGGCGGGGCTGGCCACGGCGCCTGAGCCGAACGCCGCCGAGGCCGGGGCGATTCGCGACGCCGCCGCACGCCGTCAGACCGCGCAGCAGGCCCAGGCGGAGCGCGCTCGCGCCGCTGCGGCTGCTCCGGTCACGCCTGCGGCCGCGCCTTCGACGACGCCCAACGCCGCCCGGCCTGCGACGACGGCGCCGAGACCCGCCGTTGCGACGCCGCCGCCCGCGCCTGTCGCGACGCCGACGGTCCCCGCAGATGCTCCGGGGGGCGCGGCGTGAGACGGCCGGTCGCGGTCCGTGTCGTCGGACCTCTGCAGTGGATCGTCTATCCGGCGCTGGTCGCCCTCGCCGCCACCGTCGTCCTGGGGACGCCGATCCAGATGTTCGGCCTGCATCTGCCCGAGCCGGTGATCCCGATGATCCTGGCCTTCGCCTGGCCGCTAATCCGTCCATCGATGACGGCGCCGGCGGTTCTGTTTCTGGTCGGGCTTTTCCTCGACCTGTTCTGGAATGCGCCTCTCGGTCTTTGGGCGCTGTGCCTGATGGCGGTCTATGGGACCGTGCTGTTGTCGCGTAACCTGCTGGCGGGCCATGAGGGACTTGTTCGGTTCGGCGCCTATGCCGCCTGCACCCTGGGCGCCTTTTTGTTGGCCTATCTTGTGGTGACGATGCGGGCGGCGAATGCGCCGGCTCTGTTGCCGCTGATCGGTCAGGTCTTGCCGACGCTGCTGCTGTTTCCGGTCGCCAACTGGATGTTGGAGCGTTTCGACGACGGGGATATTCGGTTCAGATGAGCGGCGAACCCTCCATCTTCTTTGCGGACGTGAACGAGCGTCAGGGGTCGTTCCTGCGGCGGACCTTCGTGCTGGGCGGGGTATCGGCGCTGGGCATCACGGCCCTGATCGGGCGGCTGGGTCAGCTTCAGGTCGTGCAGGCCCAGGAGTATGCGACCCTGTCGTCGCAGAACCAGTTCAACTTCCGCATGGTCCCGCCGCCGCGCGGCCTGATCAAGGACCGCAACGGCGTCGTCATCGCCGGCAACCGCCCCAGTTTCCGGGTGCTGGTCGTGCGCGACGAGACCAAGGATCTGGACCAGACGCTGGACCTGCTGGGTCGTTTGCTGCCCGATACGCTGGAGCGTAGGCGCGCCATCATCCGCGACGTCAATGCGGCGTCCAAGTTCAATCCCGTGCCGGTCAAGAGCGACCTGACCTGGGAAGAGTTCGCCAAGGTCAACCAGTACGCCAACGAGCTGCCGGGCGTGATGGTCGACATGAACGAGGCGCGTTACTATCCGTTCGGCGGATCGTTCGCCCATGTCATCGGCTATGTGGCCAAGGTGTCGGATCGGGACGTCAAGGCGATCCGCGACAAGGGCGAGCAGCCGCCGGCCCTGTTGTTCAACCCCAGCTTCCGTATCGGTCGCCAAGGCGTCGAAAAGGCGCTGGATCTGTCGCTGCGCGGCGAGCCGGGCGGCAACAGGGTCGAGGTCGATGCGCGCGGGCGCGTGGTCGCCGAGGACATCGGCGGATCTCGGCCGGCCGTGCCGGGCAAGGAAGTCATCCTGACGCTGGACGCCGACGTGCAGAACCGGGCGCTTGAGGTTTTCGGCGACGAGTCCGGGGCCTGTGTCGTCATGGATGTGCGAAACGGCGACATCCTGTGCATGATGTCGGCGCCGTCGTTCGATCCCAACCTGTTCGTCGGCGGGGTGCCGACCAAGACTTATCGCGCGCTGGCGGACTATGAGCGCAAGCCGTTGCTGGACAAGACGCTGAACGGCACCTTCCCGCCGGGATCGACCTTCAAGCCGACGACGGCGTTGGCCTTGCTGGAGGCGGGCGTCGATCCGAACCTGACGGTGTTCTGCTCGGGTTCGTATCGCACCGGCAACCGGACGCAGCGCTGCTGGGGCCGTCACGGCACCCAGAACATGCACGACGCGATCAAGAACTCCTGCGACGTCTATTTCTATGCCATGTGCAATCGCGCGGGCGTCGACAACATCCGCAAGGCCGGCCTGGCCCTGGGCTTCGAGCATGAGTTCGACATCGGTGTGGGCAACCAGCGCAAGGGCCTGTTGCCGTCCACGGAATGGAAGGCCCGGACCTTCCCGCGCGATCCCGTCTGGCATCCGGGCGAGACGACGTCGGTCGCCATCGGGCAGGGGGCCATCACCGTCAACGCCCTGCAGCTGGCGGTCATGACCTCGCGCCTGGCGAATGGCAAGAAGCAGCTGCAGCCGCGTCTGATCAAATCGATCGGCGGCGTCGAACAGCCCAGCGGGGCAGAGGCGCCGGACCTGCCGTTCGATCCCGCCCACGTCGAATATGTGCGCCAGGGCATGATCGCCGTGGCCAACGACCGTTCCGGCACGGCCTATCGCCAGAGCCAGCTGGGCCTGGGCGACATTCAGATGGCGGGTAAGACCGGCACGGCCCAGGTCCGCAACTATGGCACCGGCTCACGCAAGAGCGAGATCTGGGCGCTGAAGGACCACAATCTGTTCGTGGCCTTCGCGCCGGTCGATGCGCCGAGATACGCCGTCGCCATCATCGTGGAGCACGGCGGCAAGGGCGGAGCGACCGCCGGCGCGCCGCGCGCCCGCGAAGTGATGCGCACGGTGCTGCTGAAGGATCCCGACATGCGTGCGCGGATCGAGCGGCCGCTGCCGCCCGAACCGACGGGGGCCGCCATCGTCGAGGACGGCGTCGTCGGCGCCGCGCCCGAGCCGGATGTGGTCGCGACGCCTCAAGCCCCCCGAGCTGCGCCCACGACGACCAGCGGCCCGCGCCCCTATCTGTCCGAGCCGCGCCGTTGACCGCATCGGCCCTTTCACGTCCCGGCGAGCGCGAACGCGTCTCGACCAAGATCGGCCAGATCGACTGGCGGCTGACGGCGCTTCTGTGCGTCGTGTCCGGCACCGGCGCCCTGATGCTCTATTCCGTGGCGGGTGGGTCGTGGTCGCCTTGGGCGGCGAAGCATCTGATCCGGTTCGGCATGTGTCTGGCGCTGATGCTGGCGCTGTCGATGATCAACATCCGCTACTGGTTCGCCTTGGCCTATCCGATCTATGGGATGGCGCTGTTCATGCTGGCGCTGGTGGAGACGCCGCTGGGCTATACGGCCTTGGGCGCCACGCGATGGCTGGATCTGGGCTTCATACGTCTTCAGCCGTCCGAGATCATGAAGATCGGCGTCGTGCTGGCCCTGGCGCGCTGGTATCACGGCGCATCGGCCAAGGAGGCGAGTTTCCACTGGAAGCTGATCTTCCCGGTCGGGATCATCGGCCTGCCGTTCCTGCTGGTGGCGCACCAGCCGGACCTGGGCTCGGCCATGCTGATCGGCATGACGGGAGCGGCGATCATGTTCGTCGCCGGACTGAGCTGGCGGATTATCCTGCCGTTGATCGTCGCCGCGGCTGTGCTGGTCCCGCCCTATGTCATGTTCGGCATGCACGACTATCAGCGCCACCGGGTGCTGACCTTCCTGAACCCCGAGGCCGACATGTCGGACAAGGGCTATCAGATCGTGCAGTCCAAGATCGCCATGGGATCGGGCGGACCGCTGGGGCGCGGGTTCGGCCTGGGCAGCCAGAGCCAGCTGGAGTTCCTGCCCGAGCGCCAGACCGACTTCATCTTCGCCGCCTTCGCCGAGGAGTTCGGCTTCGTGGGCACCTTCACTCTGTTGGCCTGCTATGCGGCCATCATCCTGATCTCGTTGAGGATCGCGTCGCTGTCGCACAGCCACTTCGGGCGATTGGCGGCGTCGGGGGTGACGGCGACGTTCGCGCTGTATGTGCTGATCAATGGGGCGATGGTGATGGGGCTGGCGCCCGTGGTGGGCGTGCCGATGCCGCTGCTGTCCTATGGCGGCACCGTCATGCTGACGGTGATGATCGGGTTCGGCCTGGTGATGGCGACGCGGGTCCACCGCTACGCCGAACTGCCCAAGGGTCATGGGCTGATATGACGTTACGTCAGCTAAGTGATCGGCATTCAGGTTTCGCTTTCTAAGGCGAGGATTTCCCGGATAAGGTCGTTCCCAACGATGTCTCGCATCGGCTCCGGCCGGTCAGCGACGCACGCCATGGGAGACGATGGATGACCGATCTGGAGCGATTCCGCGCCGAGACGCGCGCCTGGCTGGAGGCGAACTGCCCGGCCGAATGTCGCGGGCCGATGGCCGACGACGAGATGATCTGGGGCGGGCGGGACGCCACGTTCAAGACGCCGGCGCACAGGCTGTGGCTGGAGCGGATGGGGGCGCGCGGCTGGACCGCGCCGGAGTGGCCGGCGGAATACGGCGGCGGGGGGCTGAGCCGCGAGGAGGCCAAGGTGCTGGCGTCCGAACTGCGGCGCATCAAGGCGCAACCGGCCCTGGCCAGTTTCGGCGTCTGGATGCTGGGCCCGGCGCTGCTGGCCTTCGGGACCGAGGAGCAGAAGAAACGCTTCCTGCCAGAGATCGTGCGCGGCGAGATCCGTTGGTGCCAGGGCTATTCCGAGCCGGGTGCGGGGTCGGATCTGGCGTCCATTCAGACGCGGGCCGAGGATCGCGGCGACCACTGGATCGTCAATGGCCAGAAGATCTGGACCTCCTACGCCGACAAGGCCGACTGGATATTCTGCCTGGTGCGGACGGACCCGGATGCGCCCAAACATCTGGGCATCAGCTTCGTGCTGTTCGACATGAAGACGCCGGGCGTGACGACGCGGCCGATCACCCTGATCAGCGGCAAGTCGCCCTTCTGCGAGACCTTTTTCGACGACGTGCGGGTAGAGAAGGAAAACCTGGTCGGGACGCTGAACCGGGGCTGGGACGTGGCCAAATATCTGTTGGCGCATGAGCGGACGATGATCGGCGCCATGGGCGAGGTCGGCGGCGGGCGGCCCGTGGGGCAGGTGGCGCTGGACGCCATCGGCGCGGACGAGGCCGGGCGGCTGGACGAGCCGATGCTGCGCGCCCGGATCGCGGATCTGGAGATCGACGCCGCCGCCTTCCGTCTGGCGATGGAGCGGGTGGGGGATCAGGTGAAGGCCAAACAGGCGCACCCCGCCATCGCATCGATGCTGAAATACTATGGGTCGGAACTGAACAAGCGCCGCCACGAACTGCTGATGGCGGCGGGCGGGGCCGATGCACTGGAATGGGAAGGCGAGCGGTCGCACGACGGCAAGACAGCCCGCGACTGGCTGCGGACCAAGGCTAACTCCATCGAGGGCGGCACCAGCGAGGTTCAGCTGAACATCATCGCCAAACACCTGCTGCAACTGCCGGGAGCGTGAGACGATGCCGCTGATCCTGACCGAAGAACAGACGATGTTGCAGGACGCCGCCGACGGCTTCCTGAACGAACAGGCGCCGATTGCCCACCTGCGCAAGCTGCGCAACGACCGCGACGCCGACGGGGTGTCGCGCGACCTGTGGCGGGCGTTCGGCGAGATGGGTTTCGCCGGCGTCATCATTCCCGAGGCGTTGGGCGGCATGGGGCTGGGCGCCGTGGAGGCCGGTGTGATCGCCGAGAGCCTGGGGCGCACCCTGACGCCGTCGCCCTATCTCGGGTCGTCGATCCTGTCGGCCAAGGTGCTGATCGAGGGCGGGTCGCAGGCGCAGCAGGCGTGGCTGCCCAAGATCGCGGCGGGCGAGGCCATTCTGGCGCTGGCGGTGGACGAGGGCGCCAAGCACGCGCCGTCGCGCATCGCCACGCGAGCCGAGCGGGTCGGAAACGGCTTCAGGCTGAGCGGCGCCAAGGCCTTCGTGCTGGACGGCCATGTTGCGGACGCCCTGATCGTCGCAGCAACGGCGGACGAGGGGACGACGCTGTTCCTGGTCGATCCGGCGACGGCGGGCGTCGAGATCGAGCGCACGATGATGGTGGATGCGCACAACGCCGCGCGGGTCACGCTGACCGACGTGGCGGTCGATGCGGACGCGGTGATCGGTGCGGTCGGGGGCGGGGAGGCGTTGCTGGACGGGGCGCTGAGCCTGGGGCGGGCCTGCGCGGCCTCCAGCCTGACGGGCGCCGGCGATCAGGCGTTCAAGACGACGCTGGACTATCTGCGGACCCGCAAACAGTTCGGCAAGCTGATCGGCGAGTTCCAGGCGCTGCAGCACCGGGCCGCGCATCTGTTCTCCGAGCTGGAGCTGGCCCGCGCGGCGACGATCGGCGCGCAGATCGCCATCGACGAGGGGCGCGAGGGGGCGTCTCTGGCGGCCTCCATCGCCAAGGCCAAGGCGGGGCGCGTCGCCGAGCTGGCGGTGCAGGAGGCGGTCCAGATGCACGGCGGCGTCGGCATGACCGACGAATACGACGTGGGCCTGTTCATGAAGCGGGTGCGGGTGCTGAACGAACTGCTGGGCGACGCCGGTTTCCACGCCGAACGGGTGGCGCGGGCGCAGGGGTTCTAGGTTCGGTTCTGGCCCGCCTTCTCGCTCCACAGGTCCAGATCCGGCTCGCGGCCGATCAGGGCCAGGCCGGCGGCGATGGATTCGAACTCGCCGCCGGTCTCGATCCGCTCTGAGCCGAAACGGCTCTGGAAGATGGCGCGCACGGCCGGCACGAAGGAGGTGCCGCCGGTCAGGAAGACCCGGTCGATGGTGTCGGGACCTAGGCCGCTGCGAGCCATGGCCTCGTCCACCGCGCCTTCGATGGCGGCCAGTTCCGGCGCGATCCAGCGTTCGAAATCGGCGCGGGCGACCGGTTTTTCGATATGGACGCCGCCGGCCTCGAACAGGAAGGTGGCGGTCTCCTCGGCCGACAGGGCCATCTTCAGCGTGGACACGGCGCGGTAGAGGTCGTGACCGTGGTTGTCGTCCAGCACCTCGATCAGGCGCTCGATCTTCTCCGGCTCCAAGGCTGTGCGAGCCAGGGAGCGGATGTCGCGCATGTCCCGGGACGCGCGCAGCAGGGCCAACTGGTCCCAGCGGGCGAAGGCGGAATAATACCGCTGGGGGATCGGCAGCTGCTTGCCGACCGAGCTGTAGAGGCCGCCCTTGCCCAGTTCGGGCGAGACCAGCTGGTCGATGATTCGATAGTCGAAGGCGTCGCCCGCCACGCCGACGCCCGAACGCGCCAACGGCGTCGAACGCAGGCCGTCATCCGTCCGTTCGAACCGTATGATGGAGAAGTCGCTGGTGCCGCCGCCGAAATCGGCGACCAGAACCGTCGCGTCCTCCTTTAGCTGACGCGCGAAGTAGAAGGCCGCGCCGACCGGCTCGTGCGCATAGCGGATGTCGGTGAAGCCCAGCCGTTCGAACGCCGTCTGATAGCGTGACAGGGCCAGGGTCTCGTCAGGATTGCCGCCTGCGAAGGTGACGGGGCGGCCCACGATCACGGCGGGCGGGGTGCTCGCCAGTTCGTCGCCCGCATGGTGGCGCAGGCGCAGGAGGAAGGCGGCCAGCAGGTCCTCGAACGCATAGCGACGGTTGTCGATGCGGGTCTCGGTGAAGGCGGCGCTGGCGGCGAAGGTCTTGAACGACTGGATGAAGCGGGTCTCCAGCGGATCCTCGACATAGGCGGCGATGGCCCAGGGACCGGCCTCGACCACGCGCTCGGGCGGTTCGCCGTCCACGCCCTGATGGATCTGGAAGCTGAGCGCCGAGCGGAAGGTGGTGGTCTGGCCCTCGACCGCGCCGAAGGTCACCAATCGCGCAACACCGTCCGCATCGGTCAGGGCGACGACCGTATTGGTCGTGCCGAAGTCGATGCCGATCGTCATCGGTTTCGTCGCCGTCATGGCAGGGCTCCAGGCAGGGGAGCCGGGTTCCTAGCGGCAGGCGGGCCAATAGCAAGGGCTAAGTCGATATACCTCGTCGCTAGGCTCGTGCTAAGATTTTTGCACTGATTGATTTTGAACGTGTGCTTGGAGCGATAACGATCAGCGACGATATCCAACATTTAATCCAGAAGGCTTTACTTTGACGTGGCTTGACTGGGTCCCGGCCGTGAGCGTCACGTCAGCAGTCGGTGTAGCCTTGGCGTTATTCGGCAAGGACTTCATCGCGAAACTTGTTGAGGGCGCGGCGAAGCACTCATTCGACCGGCGACTTGAGGACTTCAAAGCAGAGCTGCGTAAAGACGAGGAACGCTTAAAGGCTGAACTTCGGGACCACGAAAAGCAACTGGATAGCCTGCGGGATGGGGCCTTACGGGGGCTCGCAGATTCGAACGCACGCCTGGAAGCGCGCAGGCTGCAGGCGATTGAGGCAGTATGGAAAGGCGTTGTCGATTTAGGGCCAGTCAAAGCGATTTCGTCCATGACTGGGACAATGAAGATGGACGTGTTTCTTCGTGATGCTGCGGGCGCGTCACAGAACGCTCGAAACATGCAGTCGTTCGCCGAGGTAATGCTCAAAAGCATGGGGCCCGAGGGCTATAAACATGATGCGACACCCGACCATCATCGGCCGTTTATGTCTCCTCAGGTCTGGTCGCTGTTCTCCGCCTATAGGATACTATTAGCTCGCCCGACCTTCATGCTGATGATGGCGAAGTTTGGTCAGGAGCCAGGCATGCTAGCTCCACCCAACGAGCTGATAAAAATGCTCAAGGCGGCAATGCCAGAGTACGTCAGCTACTTGGATGAATATGGTGAGCCAGCGCTGCACAATCTCATCCAGCCGCTAGAAGAAAAGCTGCTGGCATCCATCAGAGCCGAACTGAACGGCACAATCGGCGCACTCATGTCGGTGGAGCAGGCTAAGACCATCACAGATCATGTCGCAAAAATCGATGCCGAGGCCAGGAAGAAGGTCGGTGTTTCTCCGCTTGATGGAGCCAAGTAGGGCGAAATTCCCACCATGTGATTGAGTGACATCCGCCAGCGGCGTTAATTTCTTAGTTAAATCAATATATTGGCGGAAGCGGTGGGATTCGAACCCACGGACGGCTTTCACCGTCGCTGGTTTTCAAGACCAGTGCCTTAAACCACTCGGCCACACTTCCTTGCCGTCAGAGCGGAGGCGGACGCCATAGCAGGCGAACGGGTCATTAACCAAAGCGGAAATGTCTTCGATCATCCTGTTTCTCGTATTCCTTGACGAGGCGGATCGATGACGTGTGGAAAATGGGTGCGCGGCGCCCTGATCCTGGGACTGTTCTCGCTGCTGGCCGCCTGTTCGACGGCGGGCGGCGCAGGCGTGGGCGGAACGCGGGGCGAGGCGCGCCTGCCTGTGGTCAAGGACCCGGCGCCGATCGTGTCGGGGACGATGCGGCCGTATCAGGTGCGCGGGCGCTGGTACACGCCCAAGGAACAGCCGGATTACGAAGAGGTCGGGATGGCGTCCTGGTACGGCGACGCCTTCAACGGGCGGCCGACCTCGACCGGCGAGCGGTTCGACATGCATGCCCTGACGGCGGCGCACAAGACCCTGCCTCTGCCCGGTCTGGTCGAGGTGACGAACCTGGACAACGGGCGGCGGCTGGTGGTGCGGATCAACGACCGGGGGCCGTTCGTGGACAGCCGGATCATCGACCTGTCGCGCGAGGCGGCGAATGAGCTGGGGATGCTGTCGCAGGGCGTGGGGCGGGTGCGGGTGCGCTATCTGGGCCGGGCGCCGCAGCAGGGCGGGGGCACGCTGTTGAGGGCGTCTGCGCCTGCGCCGCGCGTCTCGGCCCCGGTGAGCGCGCCCGTGAGCCGGCCCGTGTCGGTCGCCGCCGCGCCGGCCGCGCCCGCGGTAGAGGAGGTCTCGATCTATTGGGTGCAGGCGGGGACCTTCTCGGATCAGGGCGAGGCCCGGCGAATCGCCGACAGCCTGAGCGGCTGGGTGCGGGCCGACCTGAACGGCGGACGGTTCAACGTCGTGGTGGGGCCGTGGGACAGCGCCAATGCAGCCGAAGCCGCCCGACAGTCGGTCGTGGCGCGGGGTTACGCGGGCGCCCTGTTGATATCCGGCAACTGATCGCGCTCACGGGCTTGCGCCGGACAGCGCCCGCGCGCCATGAAGGCGCGTGACCCGTGGACAATTCATAAGCTTCGAAGGCGGCGAGGGCGCCGGCAAGTCGACCCAGGTCGGGCGGCTGGTCGCGCGGCTGGAGCCCGTGCTGGGCGAGCGCAAGGTGGTGCGCACCCGCGAGCCGGGCGGATCGAAGGGGGCGGAGGTGATCCGCAACCTGGTCGTGGCCAATGACGCCGAGCCCTGGTCGGCGATGACCGAGACCCTGTTGATGTACGCCTCGCGTTCGGACCATCTGGAGCGGACCATCCGGCCCGCGCTGGCCGCCGGCGACTGGGTGGTGTGCGACCGGTTCGCCGACAGCAGTCGGGCATACCAAGGCGCGGGCGGCGGCGTGGCCCAGAGTTTCATCGAACAGATCGACGCGGGCGTGGTCGGGGGCGATCAGCCGGACCTGACCCTGGTGTTCGACCTGCCGGTCGAGGTGGGTCTGGAGCGGGCGTTCGGGCGCGGCCTGTTCGAGACGCGGTTCGAATCCAAGGGCGTCGAATTCCACCAGCGACTGCGCGAGGGCTTCCTGCGCATCGTCGAGGCCAATCCCCAGCGCTGTGTGCTGATCGATGCGGTGGGGTCGCTGGACGAGGTCGAGGCGCGGGTCTGGCAGGCGGTTCAGGACCGGCTGCTGTGAGCGAGGATCATCCCCGCGACCGGTTCGACCTGGTCCCAGACGCGGCGGCGGAAGCGGCCTTTCTGGACGCCTGGGAGCGGGGGCGGCTGCACCACGCCTGGCTGCTGTGCGGGGTCGAGGGGACGGGCAAGGCGACCTTCGCCTATCGCGCGGCGCGGCGGCTGCTGGGGGCGGCGGCCGATCCGGCGCGCGGGCCGCTGGGGGCGCGGCGCGAGGATCCGGTCAGTCGGCTGATCTCGGCCCAGTCTCATCCAGACCTGCTGGTGCTGGAACGGCTGGTCGAGGGGGGCAAGACCAAGAAGTCGATCTCGGTCGATCAGTCGCGCGAACTGCCAGAGTTCTTTTCCAAGAGCCCGTCGCAGGCCCAGTATCGGGTGGCGATCATCGACGCCGCCGACGACCTGAATATCAATGCCGCCAACGCCTTGCTGAAGGTTCTTGAGGAGCCGCCCGAGCGGGGCGTGCTGTTTTTGGTGACCCATGCGCCGGGGCGGCTGCTGGCCACGATCCGGTCGCGGTGCCGGCGGCTGAGCTTTCCGATCTGGACGCCGGACCGGCTGGAGACCCTGGTGCGTAACCGCACGGGGGCCGAGCCGGAGGACGCCGAACATGCGGCCATCATGGCGGGCGGATCGCCGGGCGCGGCACTGGCCCTGGCCTCGGGGGCGACCTTCGAGATGGATCAGCTGGCGCGACGTTGGGTCGAGGGCGATGTGGACCGGGCCGAGGCCCTGGCCATTGCTGACAAGTTCCGGGGCGCGGAGGGGCAGGAGCGGTTCGAGACCTTGATGGACCGGCTGATCGCGGCGGTGCGGATGCGGGCCTTGAGCAGCCCGGCCGGCGCAGGCAATCGCTGGGCCGAACTGTGGGAACGGCTGCAGCCGCTGCCGGAACGGGCGGCGGGGCTGAACCTGGACAAGGCCGATGTGCTGGCCGGGGCGCTGGCGGACCTGAGGCGGGTCCAGGCCCAGCAGGAGCGGATGGGCTGATGCTGATCGACAGCCATGTGAACCTGCATGCGCCGCAGTTCGACGAGGACCGGGACGCGGTGATCGCCCGGGCGCGCGAGGCGGGGGTCGGTCTGATGGTCGAGATCTCCGACAAGCTGACGACCTTCGAGGCGACCCACGGGATCGCCATGGCCAACGACGACATCTGGTGCACGGTCGGGGTCCATCCGCACGAGGCCAAGGATGCGGCGGACCTGACGGCGGCGACCCTGATCGCACTGGCGCAGCGACCCAAGGTCGTCGGGATCGGGGAGTGCGGCCTGGATTTCCATTACGACTTCAGCCCGCGCGAGATCCAGGCGGCGGTGTTTCGCCAGCATGTGGCCGCGGCGCGCGAGACGGGCCTGCCGCTGGTGATCCATACTCGCGAGGCGGACGCGGTCATGGGGGCGATCCTGAAGGAGGAGCACGCGGCCGGGCCGTTCAAGATGCTGATGCACTGCTACACCAGCGGGGCAGAACTGGCGGGAATCGCAGCGGAACTGGGGGCCTGGTTCTCGGTATCGGGTATCGCCACCTTCAAGGCGGCCGAGGAGGTGCGGGCGGTGATCCGGGACATGCCCGGCGACCGTATAATCGTCGAGACCGACTGCCCCTATCTGGCGCCCATCCCGCATCGTGGGCGGCGCAACGAGCCGGCCTATGTGGGCCATGTGCTGGACAAACTGGCCGAGATCCGGGGATGGAGCGCCGAGGAGGCGGACCAGAGAACCACCGAGGCCTTCTTCGGCCTCTTTGGCCGGATACCGAGATTGGCATGAGTTTCGAAGTCGTCATCCTGGGCAGCGGATCCTCGGGCGGGGTGCCGCGGGGTGACGGGGACTGGGGCGCGTGCGACCCGGCCGAGCCGAAGAACCGGCGGACGCGCTGTTCGATGCTGGCGAGGAAGACCGGGCCGGAGGGTGTGACCAACGTCCTGATCGACACCTCGCCCGACCTGCGCGAACAGATGTTGGCCAGCGGGACGAAGCATGTGGATGCGGTCCTGTACACCCACGATCATGCGGATCAGACCCACGGGATCGACGACCTGCGCACCTTCGCCGCGCGGTCCAGGAAGCGAATTCCGGCGTGGATGGATGAGGCGACGCTGACGTCCCTGTCGCACCGGTTCGACTATATCTTCGAGAGCAAGTTCGGCTATCCGCCGCTGCTGGACGGGCGGATCATTCCGGCCCACGGGACGGCCTGGTCGGTGGAGGGGCCGGGCGGGGCGATCCCGATCACGACCTTCGACCAGGCGCACGGGCCGATCCGGTCGGTCGGTTACCGGCTGGGCGACATGGCCTATTCCAGCGACGTATCCGATCTGGACGAGGCGGCGCTTGCGGCTGTGGCCGGATGCAAGATCTGGATCGTGGACGCCCTGCGTTATGCGCCGCATCCGACCCATGCGCATCTGGACCGGGCGCTGGAATGGATCGCCGCTGCCGACGTGGAGCGCGCGGTGCTGACGAACCTGCATATCGACATGGATTACAAAGCACTGTCGGCGATTGTTCCCGCCAATGTCGAGGTCGGGTTCGACGGCTGGAGCCGGATGATCGGCTGAGGCTGGCAGAGGTTTGGCGGGGCGGACAGCGCAGGCAGACAGCGTGGGCTGTGCGCCACCTGTTGTCTATGCCGCCCCCTCCGCCACCATCGACCGGGCGACGGCTTCGGCGACCTTGATGCCGTCGACGGCGGCCGAGAGGATGCCGCCAGCATAGCCGGCGCCTTCGCCGGCAGGGAACAGGCCGCGCACGTTCAGGCTCTGAAAATCGGCGCCGCGGGTCATGCGGATCGGGGACGAGCTGCGGGTTTCGACGCCCGTCAGAACCGCCTGGGCGTCGTCGTACCGGGCGATCTTGCGGCCGAAGACGGGCAGGGCCTCACGCATGGCGGCGATCACATAGTCGGGCATCAGGGGCGCCAGGTCGGTTGGGCGCACACCCGGCTTATAGCTGGGGACGACCTCGCCCAGCGCGGTCGAGGGGCGGCCCGCCAGGAAGTCGCCGACCAGCTGGCTGGGCGCGAAATAGTCGCCGCCGCCGGCCGCATAGGCGAGGGTCTCCAGCTCCCGTTGCAGTTCGATGCCCGCCAGCGGGTGGTCGCTCGGATAATCCTCGGGCGAGATGCCGACCACGAAGCCGGAGTTGGCGTTGCGCTCGTTGCGCGAATACTGGCTCATGCCGTTGGTCACGACGCGGCCGGGCTCGCTGGTTGCCGCCAGCACTGTGCCGCCCGGGCACATGCAAAAGCTGTAGACAGTGCGACCGTTGCTGCAATGGTGCGAAAGCGTATAGGCCGCCGCGCCAAGATCGGGGTGGCCGGCGCAAGGACCGAACATCGCCCGATCGATCCACGACTGCGGATGCTCGATGCGGAAACCGACCGAGAACGGCTTGGCCTCGATATGGACGCCACGGTCGTAGAGAGTCTGGAAGGTGTCGCGCGACGAATGGCCGATGGCGAAGACCACGTGATCGGCCTCCAGCGTCTCGCCGGTGTGCAGGCGCACGCCCCGTATGGCGCCTTTGTCGAGATCGATGTCAGTGACCCGGTGCTCGAACCGGTACTCGCCGCCCAAGGCCTCGATCTTCTCGCGCATGGCCTCGACCATGGTCACCAGGCGGAAGGTGCCGATGTGCGGGTGGGCCTCGGTGAGGATTTCCTCCGGCGCCCCGGCCGCGACGAATTCGGTCAGCACCTTGCGGGCCAGGAAGCGCGGATCCTTGATCTGGCTGTAGAGCTTGCCGTCGGAGAAGGTGCCTGCGCCGCCCTCGCCATACTGGACGTTGGACTCCGGGTGCAGCTTGCCTTTCCGCCAGAGCTCCCAGGTGTCCTTGGTCCTCTCACGGACCACCTTGCCGCGGTCGAGGATGATCGGCTTGAAGCCCATCTCGGCCAGGATCAGCCCGACGAACAGGCCGCACGGCCCGGCCCCGATCACGACCGGCCGAAGGCGCTCGGTCGTAGGCGCAACAGCGACCGGGCGATAGGCGACGTCTGGCGTCGGCGCCACGTGCACGTCGTCTGCAAGGCGGGCGAGCACCGCCGCTTCATCCCTCACCTCGACGTCGAGGATGTAGACTTTCAGAATCGCGGATTTCCTGCGGGCGTCGTGCGCCCGTTTCCATATCGACCAAGACATGAGATCGTGCGGCGGCACGCCCAGCCGGGCGGCGATCGCGGCGGGCAAGGCCTCCGGCGGGTGGTCGAGGGGCAGCTTGAGTTCTGACAGGCGCAACATTCGGGCCGTTCTAGCCGCTCAAGTCTTTGGATCCTAGGCATAAGGCCTGGGATGGCGGGCTGATGGCCTATGGGAAGCCGCCCCTCAGTCCGCCCCCGACCTATGCCCCTTCCAGTCGAACAGCTCCTCCAGAATCTGTACGGCCTGGCCGCGCTCTGACGCGAGATCGGGGTCGCGGTTGAGGATCAGGCGGGCGTCGTCGGCGGCGGCCAGCATCAGGCTGCGATGGCGGATCGGGTCGGCGAAGCGGTAGGCGGGGAAGCCGCTCTGTTTCAGGCCGAGGGGATCGCCGCCGCCGCGCAGGCGGAAGTCTTCTTCGGCGATGACGAAGCCGTCCTCGGTGCGGCGCAGGGTTTCGAGGCGTTCCTTGGCGGTCTCGCCGAGGGCGCCGTCCTGGCCGCCGTACAGCAGGATGCAGGAACTGGCCTTCGAGCCGCGACCGACGCGGCCGCGCAGCTGGTGCAGCTGGGCCAGGCCGAAGCGGTCGGCGTGTTCGATGACCATGATGGAGGCGTTGGGCACATCGACCCCGACCTCGACCACGGTGGTGGCGACCAGCAGGGGAATGCGGCCGTCGGCGAAGTCGGCCATGACGGCTTCGCGCTCGGCGCCCGGCATCTGGCCGTGGGCCAGGCCGACCTCGACGCCCAGCAGGCGGCGCAGGTCGTCGGCGCGGTCCACGGCGGCGGCCAGGTCGATGGCCTCGGATTCGGCGACCAGGGGGCAGATCCAATAGGCCTGGGCGCCGGCGTCGAGCGCCGTCTTCAGCCGGGCGGCGACCTCGCCGATCCGCGCGAGGGGAACGACGGCGGTGGTGACTGGGGTGCGGCCCGGCGGCTTCTCCATCAGACGGCTGACTTCCAGCTCGCCATACTGGGTCAGTTCCAGGGTGCGGGGGATTGGGGTGGCCGACATTGTGAGCAGGTGGACGGCGCCGATGCGCGGGTCGCCCTTGGCCTGAAGCCGCTGGCGCTCGTTGACGCCGAACCGGTGCTGTTCGTCGATGACGGCCAGGGCCAGGCGGTCGAAGCGGACGGCGTCCTGGAACAGGGCGTGGGTGCCGATGGCGACCTGGGCGTGACCGGAGGCCAGGGCGGCCAGTTTTTCGCGCCGCTGGCCGTTGGTGTCGCGACCGGTCAGGAGGACGGAGGCGACGCCGGCCGACTCCAGCAGGGGGCCGAGCTTTTCGTAATGCTGGCGGGCCAGGATTTCGGTCGGGGCCATCAGGGCGGACTGGAAGCCGCTGGCGGCCGCGTCGGCCAGGGCCAGGGCGGCGACGGCGGTCTTGCCTGAACCCACATCCCCCTGAAGCAACCGGCCCATCTGTTTGCCCGAAACCAGATCGCGGCGGATTTCGGCGACGGCCTGGGCCTGGGCGTTCGTCAGGGTGAAGAGCAGGGCCTGGAGCAGGTGGTCGGAGGCGGCGCCGGGCGTGATGACGGGCGAGGGCTTGATTTCGCGGGCGCGACGACGGCGGGCCAGGGCCAGCTGGTGGGCCAGGAATTCGTCATAGGCCAGACGCTGGCGGGCCGGGGCGTCGGGCGTCAGGTCCAACTCGCCCGCCGGGGCGTGCAGGGCGTCGAGGGCGGCGCGCCAGCCCAGCCAGTTCTGCTTCTTCAGCCAGGCCGGGTCCTGCCATTCCGGCAGGTCGGGGGCGGCGGGCAGGGCGGCCTGGACCAGTTTGCGGAGCTGGCGCGAGGTCAGACCCTGGGTCGCCGGATAGACGGGTTCGGAGGCCGGGATGTCGGCGGCCTTGTCCAGGGTGACGATGTCCGGGTGGACGATCTGGACCTCGCCGTTGAACCGTTCGACCTTGCCCGAGACCAGCCGGGTCTCGCCGCGCGGCAACAGGCGGTCGATATGCTGGGTCGAGCCGCCGAACCAGACCAGGTGAACGAAGCCGGTCGGGTCGCTGGCGCGGACCTTTAGCGGGGCGCCGGGGCGGCTGGGGACGAACAGGCGGTCGATGACGATCTCGAAGATCCCGACCTCGCCGTCCACGGCGGTCGCCGCCTCCATAGGGCGGCGGACGATGACGCCGGAGGGGCTGAGGAAGGCCAGGTCGCGCACCAGCGGGCCCGCCACCTTCTGCACCAAGGGCAGGACACGGGGGCCCACGCCCTTCAGGGTGGAGACCTCGGCGAACAGGGGAAAGAGAATCTGCGGACGCATCGCCGGGAACATAGCGTGACCATGACGGGTGGCGAAGTCCGTTCAGGAACGCTATCTGCGCTTCTTCCATTTGAGGACGCTAAGGCTCGCCACGCGGTGGATCGCGGCTTGAACGTCCTTCAACCTTGCCGGCCAGGATTGCTTGTGACCGAAATCCCCCAAGACGACAGTGGCGACCAGGCGGCGCTGGCCCGCAAGCAGCGGCTGGGCCGTATCCAGTTCCGGTCCTGGCGGCGGGGCTTCCGCGAGGCCGACATGGTGCTGGGTCCGTTTTCGGACCAGGTGGCGCCGACGCTGACGGACGCCGAGCTGGACCAGTTCGAACTACTGATCGACGAGGAGGATCAGTGGCTCTACGGCTGGATCATCGAGCGTGACCCGACGCCGCCCGAGTTCGAGACGCCGGTGATGGCCAAGGTCCGCGCCTTCATGCGCGAGCATGTGGCGGCCGAGGTCGGCAAGGGCATCGGCTGATGGATCAACAGGTCACTGCGCAGCACCGGACCGACGCCGATCTGGGCGGGGCGCCGGAGGGGCTGGACGCCTTGGTCGTAGCCGAGCGGATCAAGGCGAACGGCGGGGTCGGCGTGTTCGTGGCGCGCGACTATCAGCGGTCGGGCGGGTTCGTTCAGGCGTTCCGCTTCTTCTCTCAAGATATAGAAATCCTTGAATATCCGGCCTGGGACTGCTTGCCCTATGACCGGCTGAGCCCGACAGCGGGCATCGCCGCCCAGCGGATGGCGACCCTGACGCGCTTGGTCCAGCGCAAGACGGGCGACGCGCCGGTTCTGGTGGTCACGACCGTCGGCGCGGCCATGCAGAGGACGCCACCCCGATCGGTGACGACCCAAGCGGGGTTCGAGACCAAGGTGGGCCGCGATCTCGATATCCAGGCGCTGGAGCGGTATTTCGCCGCCAACGGCTATGTCCGGGCCTCGACCGTGTCGGAGCGAGGCGAGTTCGCCGTGCGGGGCGGGGTGGTGGATGTTTATCCACCGGGCTTCGAGGAGCCGGTGCGGCTGGACATGTTCGGGTCCGAGCTGGAATCGATCCGCACCTTCGATCCCGAGACCCAGCGCTCGACCGGGCAGATGACGGCGGTGTCGCTGGCGCCCGTGTCGGAGGCTCTGCTGGATGCGGACGCGATTTCGCGCTTCCGCACCGGCTATCTGAAGCTGTTCGGGGCGCCGGGCGACGATCCCCTGTATGCGACCATCAGCGAGGGCGCGCGGCGTCAGGGCATGGAGCAGTGGCTGCCGCTGTTCTACGAGAGCCTGGATTCGCTGTTCGACTATCTGCCGGATCAGGCGCTGATCTTCCTGGACAATCAGGCCGAGAGCGCGCGGGCCGAGCGGTGGGACCTGATCGCTGACGCCTATGAGGGGCGGACAGAAGCGGCAAAGACCAAGGGCCATGCGGCGGCCAATCGCGCGCTGCCCCCTCGGTCGCTGTATCTGGACGCCGGCGACTGGAACCAGGCCTTGGCGGGTCGCGCCGTGCGGCGGTTCACGCCGTTTTCCGGCGGTGGCGAGGACGCCGGGGGCCGGCTGGGCCGGACCTTCGCGGCCGAGCGGGCGCAGGACAGCGTCAACCTTTTCGAAGCCGTCGCGGCCCATGCTGCGGCGCTGAAGGCTGACGGCAAACGGGTGCTGTTCGCCTCATGGACCGAAGGCTCGTCGGAGCGTCTGGCGACCATGTTGGCCGACCATGGCCTGGATCACATCGTCGCCGTGCGCGACTGGACCGATGTTCAGGCGGCGCCCAAGGACCTGTACCTGCGCGGCGTCCTGCCGGTCGAGCATGGGTTTGCGACGGACGAGGTCGCCGTCATTTCCGAGACCGACATCCTGGGCGACCGGCTGGCGCGACCGCGCAAGAAGCGGCGGGCGTCGAACTTCCTGGCCGAGGCCTCGGCCCTGACGACAGGAGATCTGGTGGTGCACCTGGATCACGGCATCGGGCGGTACGAGGGGTTGAAGACGCTGGAGATCCAGCAGGCGCCGCACGACTGCCTGGAGCTGCTGTACGCCGGTGAGAGCAAACTCTATTTGCCAGTTGAAAATATTGATCTTTTGACCCGTTACGGGTCGGATTCAGAAGGCGCGCAGCTGGACCGACTGGGCGGCGCCGGCTGGCAGGCGCGCAAGGCCAAGGCCAAGGAGCGTCTGCGGGCGATGGCCGAGGGGCTTATTGCGCTGGCGGCCAAGCGGGCGTTGCGCGAGACCGACGCGGTCGTGCCGCCGCCGGGCCTGTTCGCCGAGTTCTGCGCCCGCTTCCCCTACGAGGAGACGGACGATCAGCTGAACGCTATCGGCGATGTGCTGGAGGATCTGGGCAAGGGCACGCCGATGGATCGCCTGATCTGCGGCGACGTCGGCTTCGGCAAGACCGAGGTGGCGCTGCGGGCCGCCTTCGTCGTGGCCATGACGGGACAGCAGGTGGCCATCGTGGCCCCGACGACCCTGTTGGCGCGTCAGCACTACAAGACCTTCACCGAACGGTTCGCCGGCTGGCCGGTCAAGGTGCGACAACTGTCGCGGATGGTGGGCACCAAGGAGGCGGCGGAGACGCGGGCGGGGCTGAAGGACGGCTCGGTCGAGATCGTGGTCGGCACCCATGCGGTGCTGTCCGAACAGGTTGGTTTCCGCGATCTGGGCCTGGTTATCGTCGACGAAGAGCAGCACTTCGGCGTCAAGCACAAGGAGAAGCTGAAGTCGCTGCGCGCCGACGTCCACCTGCTGACCCTGACCGCCACGCCGATCCCGCGCACCCTGCAGATGGCGCTGTCGGGCATTCGCGAGATGTCGATCATCGCCACCCCGCCGGTCGATCGCCTGGCGGTGCGGACCTATGTGACGCCGTGGGATCCGGTGCTGGTGCGCGAGGCCCTGCTGCGCGAGAAGTATCGCGGCGGCCAGGCCTATTATGTCGCGCCGCGCCTGAAGGACCTGCCCGCCATCGAGAAATTCCTGCGTGAGCAGGTGCCCGAGGTGAAGTTCGTCGTCGGCCACGGTCAGATGTCGGCGACCCAGCTCGAGGAGGTGATGAGCGCCTTCTACGACGGCGAATACGACGTGCTGGTCTCGACCACCATCGTCGAGAGCGGGCTGGATATTCCGACGGCCAACACCCTGGTGGTGCACCGCGCCGACATGTTCGGCCTGGCGCAGCTGTATCAGATCCGGGGCCGGGTCGGCCGGTCCAAGGCGCGGGCCTTCGCCTATCTGACCACGGACGCGGTCAAGCCGATGACCCTGTCGGCCGAGCGGCGTTTGCAGGTGCTGCAGTCGCTGGACAATCTGGGCGCCGGCTTCCAGCTGGCCAGCCACGATCTGGACCAGCGCGGCGGCGGCAATCTGCTGGGCGACGAACAGTCGGGCCATATCCGCGAGGTGGGCGTCGAACTGTACCAGCAGATGCTGGAGGACGCGGTCGCGGAACTGCGCGAGAAGGGCGAGGGGCTGACCGTGGATCGCGGCTGGTCGCCGTCGATCAATGTCGGCGCTTCCGTGCTGATTCCAGAGGAATACGTCCCGGACCTGAACGTTCGTCTGAGCCTGTACCGCCGCCTGTCCGACGCCGAACAGGCCGAGGATCGCGAGGCCCTGGCCGCCGAACTGATCGACCGGTTCGGGCCGTTGCCGGACGAGGCGCAGCAACTGCTGAAGATCGTCGGCATCAAGTCGAACTGCCGTCGGGCCTGTATCGAGAAGATCGACATCGGGCCGCGGGGCGCGGTGCTGACGCTGCGCGACAATAGCTTCCCGAACCCGATGGGTCTGGTGGGGCTGATCCAGAAGAACCAGGCGTTCTGGAAAATTCGACCGGATCAGAAGATCGTCGTGACGGGCGACTGGCCGACGGCGGAAGAGCGGCTGAAGGTTGCGGAGCGGATCACCGCCGACCTGGCGCGGGTGGCGGGGGCGTAAGCCCTCAGCGGGTCTTTTCGAACAGGTCGGCGGAGGCGCGTTCCAAGAGGGCGGCGGCGCTTTCGTTCGGCTGCATCTCGGCGGCGCCCACATCGAACTCGGCGACGAAGGGCGAGCGGTCGGGGCCGGCGTCGAAGGCGGTGCAGCCGATGACGGCGGCGATCCGTTCGGCGGCCAGACGCGCCGGCTCGGCGTGGGTGGCGGGCAGGGCCAGGGCGAACACTTCCTTGGCCAGGCGGGCAGGGGTGTCTTCGACCCGCACCAGGCGCGAGACCATGGCCCCGATCTGGGGCATGGCGCGGTCCAGCCAGCCGCCCTGACGCGCCCAGGTGACGGATTCGGTTTCGCGAACGCGCAGCACGCAGACGGACAGCGGGCGTTTGCGCGCGCGCGACGCCTCAGCGACGCGACCCAGGTGGCTGGCGAACAGTTCGGGCGTGAACAGGCCCGTCGCGGGATCCATCAGCTCCAGGCTGCGCACCGAATCCAGTGTCTTGCGGATGCCCAGGTGGGTGCGGTGTGCGCCAGCCAGGGCCAGGATGCGTTCGGCCGTCTCGCCCTCCGGCGTGTCGGCCGAGGCGACGTCGGCGAAGCCGCGGTTGAACAGCTCCGACAGACTGATCTCGTTCTTGCCGCGCAGATAGAGCATCAGCGGGATGTGATAGAGGCGCGTGTTGCGCTTCATGCCCGCCGCGATGGACAGGGCCGGGGCATGATCTTCGGCGCCCCATAGGACGGCCGCGTCGAACGGGCTTTCGTGCAGATAGTCGAAGGCCGTGTAGGGGGTGGGGGCGGCGACGACTTCGACGCCCGCAGCGGTCAGGGCGTTGGACAGGGCCAGGAAGCGGCGATCCGCGACGCCGGCGGCCAGGATCCGCAGCGGGCCGTCGTCATCGAAACGGACATCCAGCTTTATGTCCTGCTTTGCAAAGGTGGTCACCCGCAGGTGAAACTCTTCCTCGGCGATGGCGGCGCGACCCAATTGCTCCAGCCGCAGGGCGGCCTGGGCCGGATGGGGCGGGGTGGACATGGTCAGGTCCGCGCCCTGCACCGAATCAGGCCGGGCGCCGATGACCAAGATCGGCAAGCGGCGCGGCTCCGCCGCCGCGCGAAGGCGGGTCGCCACGTCCAGGCCAAAGGCAGCGATGTCGATGATGGCGGCTTCCAGCGGGAAATCCTGCAGCGTCATCTCGGCCGAGACGAGGTCGCGCGCCGTGACGGTGGGCCAGCCCAGCGCGTCCAGCCCCGCAGCGAGCGGCCCGATCCGGCCGTCGTCAGCCGCCAGGATCAATACACGCGCGTCGAAAGCCAAGCCGGTCGTCTCCGTAAGTCGCCGCGCCCATAGCCAGCCGGAGACGCGCAGACCATAGCGACGAGGGTGTTAAGGATGCAATGTCACGGCGGGCGGAACCAAGGCGTCCACGAGAAAGTCCGTCCTCACGCGGATGAGACTTTCGCGACCGACGAAATCCGCTAGGTTCCGCCGCTTGTTGCAACGGTTGTGGGGACCGGCTTGAGCGAACAGCTGACACGATCGGTCCTGAAGGCGCCTGGATTCTGGGGCGGACTGGCCGTGCGGGCTTTCACCCGCAGTTGGGGACGCGACGTCATGCTCTATACGGGCGGGGTGTCGTTCTTCGCCCTGCTGGCGGTGTTTCCTGCCATCGCCATTCTGATCGGCTTCTACAAGCTGGGTCTGTCGATCAGCGAGGTCAGCGCCCAGGCGGCCGCCCTGTCGGATCTGCTGCCCAAGGCCGCGCAGAACATCTTCCAGGGCGAGATCACGCGGCTGAGCAACGCCTCGGCGCGGACAGTGTCGGCCCAGAGCGCCTTTGCGCTGTTCGTCGGCGCCTATGCAGCGCACAGGGGATTCAAGGCCTTGCTGGCGGGGTTGAACCTGATCCATGACGAGACCGAACCGCATGGGTTCTTCAAGTTCAACCTGCTGGCCTTCTTCGTCGCCATCTTCGCCTTTGCGCTGTTCACCGTTGTGTCCGGCGCGGTCGTGACAGTGCGGATTCTGGCCCATGCGTCGGCAGCTGCGGGATCGCCAATGCGCAGCGGGATTGCGCCGCTGGACGCCTTTCTGCCCGCCGTCGGACTCGTGATCGGGCTGACGCTGCTCTATCGCTACGCCATGAGCCACCGGACCCCGGTGGCCTGGCTGCCGGCGACGGCGGGCGGTCTGGTGGCGACGCTGATGTCGGTCGTGTCGTCGTGGCTGTGCGCCATCTATGTCGAGCAGATTGCGCCCCTGGGGGCCACCTATGGGTCGGTCGGCGCCGTGGTGGTCCTGCTGATCTGGCTGTCGTGGAACGTCAACGCCATCTTCTATGGCGGGGCCTTCGCGACCGAGATGGAGCTGGCGGCCAGGGCGCAGGCGGTAGCCGACCAGGAACTGGCCAGCGTGGTCAATCTGTCGGAACGTCGCGCTATTCGCCGGTCTCGACCGTAAGACGCAGCAGGCCTTCCGTTTCTTCGACCGCAATCATCCGGCCGTTCTTCTGAGACATCAGGAAGGGCACATCGATCCGCGCCATAGGGTCGGTGGCCAACAGGATGAAGCGCGAGCCGGCCGCAGCGCCGGCTATCGCCTTCATCAGTTTGAGACTGGGCACGGGGCAGCGGTGGCCCTTTGCGTCGACGACGACGGGATCGCTCACGCCAACCGGTCCGCCAGCATGTCCAGAGCGACGCGGACGCTGGCCAGGCGAACGGCGTCGCGGCCGATGTCGCCGAATCGCTCTTCGCGGTGGATCAGGCCTGCGGGACCGCAGGCGGCGAAATGCACCAGGCCGACCGGCTTCTCGTCCGATCCGCCGCTGGGGCCGGCGACGCCGGTGATCGAGACCGAGACGGCGGCGAGCGACCGGGCGACGGCGCCCAGGGCCATGGCGCGGGCGGTCGCCTCGGACACCGCCCCGTGGGCGGCCAGGGTCGCCTCCGGGACGTCCAGCATCTGCATCTTGGCGTCGTTGCTATAGGTGACGAAGCCCCTGTCCAGCGCGGAAGATGAGCCGGGAATTTCTGTCAGGGCCGCCGCGACCAGGCCGCCGGTGCAGCTTTCGGCCGTGGCCAGCATCAGGCCGCGTTCGGTCGCGGTTGCGACGATCTGTTGCGCCTTGCGCTGGATGTCTTGGGCAAACATGGCCTTTTCATAGGCTGCGAGTCCCGCTCTAACCAGAGCCATGACCGAGGCTGTCGATCCGCTGAGCCCCTCCGCCAAGACATGGGATCGCACCCAGCCGATCCTGTTCGCCGTCGCCATCTTCACCTCGGCCTGTCTGGTCTTCGTCGTCCAGCCGATGGTGACGAAGCTGGTGCTGCCGACGCTGGGCGGTTCGCCGTCGGTGTGGAACGCATCGATGGTCTTCTTCCAGACCGCGCTTCTGGCGGGATACGCCTATGCGCACCTGTTGCAGCGCATCCCGACGATGCGGGTGCAGGTGGGGGTGCATTTGGGGCTGCTGATCCTGGCGGCGCTCTTCCTGCCGTTGCAGATCAGCGGCCTGTTGGGCGATCCCGATCCGGCGCGGCCAGCGCTGTGGCTGTTGGCGACCCTGGCGCTGTCGGTGGGCGCGCCGTTCGCGGTGCTGTCGGCGACCGCACCCTTGCTGCAGGCCTGGTATGCGCGGGTGCGCGCGGGCCATGCGGACGGCAAGAACCCCTATGTGCTCTATGCCGCGTCCAACCTGGGCAGTTTCCTGGCGCTGCTGGCTTATCCGGTGCTGATCGAGCCGCTGGCCAGTCTGTCGGACCAACGGATCGGCTGGAGCCTCGGCTATGGCCTGTTCGTGCTGATGGTGGTGATACTCGGGGTGCAGGTGTGGCGGCGGCGCGAGGTCGGGACCGCCGATCCGGCGCCGCTGACGATCAGCCCGCCTATCGCCTGGCGCGAGAAGGGGATGCTGGTGCTGCTGGCCGCCGCGCCGTCCAGCCTGATGCTGGGGGTGACGGCGCACCTGACCACGGACGTGGCCTCGGCGCCCTTCCTGTGGGTCATACCGCTGGCGCTGTATCTGCTGACCTTCGTGATCGCCTTCCAGACGCGACCGGCCATTCCGCCGGCCTTGGGCCTGGGACTGCACGGCGCGATGGCGGCGGCGTGCGCGGCCCTGATCGCGTTTCGAACCGGCGAGTGGCTGCTGGTCTTCACGGTCAATCTGGCGGCCTTCTTCTTCACGGCCCTGATGTGTCACCAGAGGCTGGCGGCGCGGCGGCCGGCGCCCGATCGGCTGACGGAATTCTATCTGCTGCTGTCGTTGGGCGGGGTCGTTGGCGGGGTCTTCAACGGCCTGATCGCGCCGGCCGTCTTCAACATGGTGTGGGAGTATCCGCTGGTTCTGGTCGCGGCGGGGCTGTTGCGGCCCTGGAGCCGTCGCGAGATTCGGCCGTGGGAGATCATCTGCTGCGTCGCGGGCGTGGTCATCGCCTTTCTGGGGCCGCTGTCGATGGAGGCTGTGCGCTATGCGCCCGATGTGCGTGCGGCGATCCCGGATGCGCAGCTGGTGCGTATCGCGCAGGGCGTACTGGGCGTCGCGACGCTGTTCGCCTTTCTGGTGCGGGACCGGGCGGTGCTGTTCACCGTGGTTCTGGCCTCGATCGTCTGGTCCGGTTACCACCTTGCGCGCGGTTATGACTGGGCCCTGTCGGAGCGCAGCTTCTTTGGCGTGATGCGGGTGGCCAAGATCGATGATCCGCTGATGGGCGGGCCGGTCCACGTCCTGATGCACGGCACGACCTTGCATGGGGCGCAGGCGCAAGGTGCGCAGAACCTGTGTCAGCCGACCCTCTATTACGCGACCTCCACACCCTTGGGGCAGGCGATGCTGCAGATGCAGGCGCGCCGTCTGGACGGGGCGCGGGTCGGGGTGGTGGGCCAGGGATCTGGGGCCATGGCGGCCTACAAGCGGGCGCAGGACCAGCTGACCTTCTTCGAGATCGATCCGATGGTGGATTGGCTGTCGCGTGATCCCGAATGGTTCAGCTTCATCAACGGGTGCGCGGATGGGCCGGTGCGGACGGTGATGGGAGATGCGCGCCTGACGATGGATCGCGAGCCGGCGGGATCCTACGACCTGCTGGTCATCGACGCCTTCTCGTCCGACGCCGTGCCGACGCACCTGCTGACGGTCGAGGCGATCCGGGGCTATCTGCGGCTGCTGGCGCCGGATGGGGTCATGGTGCTGCACCTGTCCAACCGGAACCTGGAGATCACCCTACCGGCCGAGGCGGCGGCGCAGGCGCTGAAGGTTCCGCATCTGCATCAGGTCTATATCGAGCAGTCGGGCCAGGGGGACATGGCCGAGGCCTCGACCGAGGCCCTGCTGATCGGCAAAAGCCAGGCGTCGCTGGAGGGTTTCAGCGAGGATGGGCGGTGGAGCACGCTGTCGCCGACGACCGTTCGTCCGTGGACGGATGATTACGTCAATCTGTTCGGATCACTGGTCCGGCAGATGGAGATGGTGGCGCGTTAGGGCGCCGGCAGTTCGACGGTCGCCACGGCCTGGGCGGCCAGGCCTTCGCCGCGTCCGGTGAAGCCAAGCCCTTCAGTCGTTGTGGCCTTGACGCTGACGGCGTCGAGCGGGAGGTCCAGCAGGGCGGCGATGCGGTCGCGCATGGCCTGGCGATGCGGCTTCACCTTGGGTCGCTCGCAGATCAGGGTGACATCGACGTTGACGATGCGCCCGCCACGCTCTGCGACCAGTTCGGCGGCGTGGATCAGGAACTGATCCGACGAGGCGCCCTTCCATTTCGGATTGGTGGGCGGGAAGTGATCGCCGATGTCGCCCGCCGCGATGGCGCCCAGGATGGCGTCGGTCAGGGCATGAAGACCGGCGTCGGCGTCGGAATGGCCGATCAGGGTCTGATCGTGCGGCACCTCGATGCCGCACAGCCAGACCGAACCGCCGGGTCCCCAGCGATGGACATCGTAGCCGGAGCCGATGCGGGTCTGACGGGGCAGCAGGGCCTCGGCCATGGCGAAATCCTCGGGATAGGTCAGTTTCAGCAGGCGGGGATCGCCCTGGACCAGGGCGACTTTGCCGCCATTGCGCTGGACGACCACGGCTTCGTCGGCCGGGGCGTCGGCATCGGTCCAGGCGGCGTAGGCGGCCTCGATCACGCGACGGCGGAAGGCCTGGGGCGTCTGGGCGCGCCAAAGGCCGTCGCGCTCGACCACGTCGGTCATCACTTGAGCTTCGCCTCGGCGCAGGCTGTCGGCGACGGCCAGGACGGGAAGGGCGCCATCGGCGGTTTCGAGGGCGGACAACAGACGGTCGATGACGGCCCGGTCCAGCAGGGGGCGGGCAGCGTCGTGGATCAACACCGGCTGATCCGGCGCACAGGTCAGGGCCGCCAGACCCGCGCGAACCGAATCGGCGCGGGCGTCTCCCCCTGAGACGGCGCGCCAGCGGGGCAGGTCGGACAGCAGGTCCGCCACGCGATCCAGGGCGTCGGGGGCGACCACGACGATCAGTTCGTCGGCGCCGGCGTTCAGCAAAGCCTCTGCCGACCAGCGCAGCACGGGCTTTCCGCCCAGGGTGCGCCACTGTTTGTCGCCGCCGGCGCGCGAACCGGAACCGGCCGCGACGATGATGCCCGAGAATGTCATGGCGGCCTTGATAGTGCGCGCCGCGACGGGGCGAAACCATCAATCGGCCGCGGTCATGCTTGACGAAGGGGGCTGGGATGCTGCGAAAGACGCCTATGGCCAAGACCTTACAGATCGGCGACGTGACCGTGCACGGCCAGGTGCTGATGGCGCCGATGACCGGGATCACGGACCTGCCGTTCCGCGTGCTCGCCTCGCGGCTGGGCGCCGCCTATGTCGCGACCGAGATGGTGGCGGCAAAAGAGCTGGCGCGCGCGCGACCCGACGTGGTGCGGCGTGCGGCCGTGGGCGCGGGCCTGCCGTTGACGGTGATCCAGCTGGTCGGGCGCGATCCCGAACAGATGGGCGAGGGCGCGCGCATGGCCGAAAAGGCCGGGGCCGACATCGTGGATCTGAACTTCGGTTGTCCGGCCAAGGAGGTCACAGGCTCTGCCGCCGGTTCGGCCCTGATGCGGACGCCGGATCTGGCCTGTCGGATCATGGAGGCGGCGGTTCAGGCGACGAGAAGGCCTGTGACGGTCAAGATGCGGCTGGGCTGGGACGACGACAGCAAGAACGCCGCCGAACTGGCCCGGCGCGCCGAGGCGATCGGCGTCAAGGCGGTGACGGTTCACGGTCGCACGCGCAAACAGTTCTATACCGGCCAGGCGGATTGGGATGCGGTCGGGGCGGTCAAGGCGGCGGTCGGCATTCCCGTCATCGTCAACGGCGACATCATCACGGCCGACGAGGCGCGCGAGGCGTTGGCGCGGTCGGGCGCCGATGGCTTGATGCTGGGGCGCGGCGTCTACGGCCGGCCGTGGCTGGCGGCGCATCTGGAGCGGGCGCTGATCGACGGCGTGGCGCTGGATGAGCCGGGGCAGGACGAACGGCTGGCCATTGTGATCGAACATCTGCGGGCGTCGGTCGAATTCTATGGCTTGCCGCTGGGGCTGAAGATGTTCCGCAAGCATCTGGGCTGGTACATCGAACAGGCGCCCTGGCCGGCCGATCCGCAACACCGACGTGAGGCCAAGGCAAGAATTTGCCGACTGGACGAGCCGCAGGCCGTCGAGGCGGCTATGCAGCACCTCTGGTGGCCGGATTTGCCGCAAATCCGCAAGTCTGCTGTTGAAAATGCGCCACAGGTGTTGGAGACTGCTGTGGCATGACGGATACGCCTTCAGCGAAGACCTCTCCGCCCGACCTCGCGTCGGATGACGGGTCGTTCTGGGGGTGGGTCGATACGGAGCGGGCGCGGACCGGGTTCGGGTTGGCGTTTTTCCTGGCCGTCGCGATCACGGCGGCGGCGATCTGGCTGGTCGCCGTAGCGCCAGGTGCGACCTCTGGTGCGGCGCGTGGATCGAGCAGTCAGATCGCGCTGATCGTGTTGGCCGGCAATCTGGTCCTGATTTCCGGTCTGGCCTTTATCGTCGGACGGCGTGTTCTGACCCTGGCGCGCAGCAAGGAAGAAGCGGGTTCGCGGCTGCATCTGCGGTTTGTGGCCCTGTTCTCGATGGTGGCGCTGATCCCGTCGGTGCTGATCGCCCTGGTGTTCGGCGTGCTGGTCACCCGAGGCGTAGACCAGTGGTTCAGCCAGAACGTCCAAGCTTCTGTCGAAAACGGCGCCATCGTGGGGCGCGCCTATATTCAGGACGTGTCCTCGGCGATGGACGCCGACCTTGTGACGATTTCGGATCAGTTGGGCAGTGCACGAAGCCTGTTTAATGATCGCATCCAGTTCAATGACGCCCTGGGTCAGGTCGGCGACATCTTCGGCTATCCCGCCATCTATATTCTGGACAGCCAGGGCGAGGTCCTGGCCCGCGCCGAAAAACCTGGCGCGCCTCCCTATCTCGCGCCGCCACGCGATGAACTGGCGGCCGCCGCCGACGGGGGGCAACCGCCGCAAACCGTCACCCAGAACCCGGATGCCGTAAGGTCGATCATCGCCCTGCCGGCCTATGGCGACGCTTATCTTTATCTGGTGCGTCCGCTGCAGGACGGGCTGGTGGCGCGGATGAATACGTCGATTCAGTCGATCCAGGCCTATCGCGAGGCGCAGGACAGCCGTGCGCGGATCCAGTCGGCCTTCATCCTCAGCTATCTGGAGACGGCGCTGCTGGTGCTGGTGGGGGCGGTGTGGCTGGGCATGTCTGCGGCGAGCAGCATCTCGGCGCCCATCGGGCGGCTGGTGAAGGCGGCAGGGCAAGTGGCGGGCGGCGACTTCACCGCGCGGGTGGACAGCGACGGCGCTCCGGCCGAGATCGCCACCCTGTCGGACGCCTTCAACCGCATGACCGGCGATCTTCAGGCGCAACAGACGGCGCTGAAGGCAGCCAGCGACGAGGCGCACGACCGGAGCCGGTTCATCGAGACCGTCCTGTCGGGCGTCAGCGCGGGCGTCATCGGCCTGGACAAGCGCGGGCGGGTTTCCGCCATCAACGACAGCGCCCTGCAGTTGCTGCACATCGAAGACGCCGAGGTGCTGGGGCATGAACTGGCGGCTCTTTCGCCCGAACTCAGCGATCTCGTGCGCCGCGCCGAGGCCCATATCGAGGAAGACATCGACGTCAGTCGCGGCGGGGATACCAGCCGTCTACGGGTCCGCATCGAGGGCGGGCTGGGCGGCGAGATGGTGCTAACCTTCGACGACATCACCCGTCTGGTGACGGCGCAGAGGAATGCGGCCTGGCGTGATGTCGCCCGCCGCATCGCCCACGAGATCAAGAACCCGCTGACGCCGATCCAGCTGTCGGCCGAGCGGCTGAAACGGAAGTATCGCGCGCGAATCGGCGAGGACGTCGAAATCTTCGATCGCTGCACCGACACCATCATTCGACAGGTCGGGGACATCGGCCGGATGGTGGACGAGTTCTCGTCCTTCGCGCGGATGCCGGCGCCACGCTTCGCCCCCGAAGACCCGGCGGAGATGCTGCGCGAGGCGGTGTTCGCCCAGCGGGTGGCGGCGCCGGATATCGTGGTGGACATCACCGAACCCCTGCCCAAGGCGACCTTGCAGGCAGACGGCCGCATGGTGGGGCAGGCGTTGATCAACATCCTGAAGAACGCCGGCGAGTCCGTCGCGGCGCGTCGTCTGACGGCCGGAGAGGCGGCGGCGTCGGACAATGCGGGCGTGATCACCTCCCTGACGGTCCAGGACGGCGTCGCCACCTTCGTCGTCGAGGACGACGGCGTCGGCTTGCCGACGCGTGACCGCGACCGCCTGACCGAACCCTATGTCACCACGCGCGAGAAGGGCACAGGCCTTGGCCTGGCCATCGTCAAACGTATTTGCGAGGACCACGGCGGCGAGCTGAAGCTGGCCGACGCCGAAACGCTTCGCGGCGCGCGCGTGTGCATGATCTTCCCCCTGAAACCCCACGGCAAAAGCGGCGACGGTGCGGAGCGAAGGCTCCAGACCTTAGCCGCCGAATAGCGAGGCAAGATGCGACCAACCGGTTCCGACATTCTCGTCGTCGATGACGAGGCCGACATCCGCGACCTGGTCTCCGGCCTGCTGGAGGACGAGGGGCACGCCGTGCGCGTCGCCGCCAACTCCGACGAGGCCCTGGCCGCGATCCGGGCCAGGAAGCCGTCGCTGGCGATCTTGGACATCTGGATGCAGGGCGGGGGTCTGGACGGGCTGGAACTGCTGGAGGTGGTCAAGGAACTGGATCCCGACCTGCCGGTGGTGATGATCTCGGGCCACGGCAATATCGAGACGGCGGTGACGGCGCTGAAGCGTGGGGCCTATGACTTCATCGAAAAGCCGTTCAAGTCGGACCGGTTGGTGGTCGTGGTCGAGAGGGCCATCGAGGCGGCGACCCTGAGGCGCGAGAACCGCCGACTGCGCGTGCAGACCATGACGCCGTCGGGCCTGATCGGCCGGTCGCAGGCGGCGCAGGCGCTGCGCAGCACAATCGCCAAGGTGGCCCAGGCCAACAGCCGAGTCCTGATTTCCGGACCGGCCGGGTCGGGCAAGGAGTTGGTCGCGCGCCAGATCCACGAGGGCAGTCCCCGCGCCCGGGCCGAGTTCGTCGCCATCTCGGCTGCGGGTATGACGCCCGAACGGTTGGATCTCGAACTGTTTGGGGAAGAGGGCCAGGACGGCCGCCCGCGCAAGATCGGCGTGTTCGAACGCGCCCACAACGGCACGCTCTATCTGGACGAGATCAGCGACATGCCGCGCGAGAGCCAGAGCCGCATCCTGCGTGTGCTGGTCGATCAGCGGTTCCGCCGGGTCGGCGGCGAACAGGACGTTCAGGTCGATGTGCGCGTCGTGACGTCCACCTCGCGAGACCTGAAGGCTGAGATCGCCGAGGGGCGGTTCCGCGAGGACCTGTTCCATCGTCTGAATGTGGTGCCGATCCGCGTTCCGGCCCTGTCGGAACGGCGCGAGGACATCACCGAACTGGTCGAATATTTCGTCGAGACGATCAGCGCCTCGCAGGGGCTGCCCAAACGGATCATCGGCGACGACGCGGTGGCCGTGCTGCAGGTCCATCCATGGCCGGGCAATATCCGTCAGCTGCGCAACAATATCGAACGGCTGCTGATCCTGGCGACCGGCGATCCGGCCGAGACGATCACCGCCGACATGCTGCCGCAGGAGGTGGCGACATCCAACGGCGGGCCTTCGTCGCTGGGCGGCGAGCGCACGATCGCGCTTCCTCTGAGAGAAGCGCGCGAGGTGTTCGAGCGCGAATATCTGGCGGCGCAGATCATGCGGTTCGGGGGCAATATCTCGCGCACCGCCGCCTTCATCGGCATGGAGCGGTCGGCCCTGCACAGAAAGCTGAAGTCGTTGGGCGTATCGCCGGCGCGCGGCGGCGAAGAGGAAGAGCCGGCCTGATGTCCCGCGTCGCCTATGTGAACGGCGCCTACAGCGCCCACGGCGAGGCCGTGGTCCATATCGAGGACCGGGGCTTCCAGTTCGCGGACGGCGTTTATGAGGTCTGGTCGGTGTTCGACGGCAGGCTAGCCGATTTCGAAGACCACATGACTCGCCTGCACCGCAGCCTGAGCGAGGTGAAGATCGACATCCCCATGAGCGCGGCGGCTTTGGGCGTGGTGCTGCGCGAGACCATCCGGCGCAATCGGGTCCGTGACGGCCTGGTCTATCTGCAGGTCACGCGTGGGACGGCGTCGCGGGATCACGCCTTTCCGGCGGACACCGCGCCCAGCGTCATCGTCACCGCCAAGCGTCTCGACCTGGCCAAGGGTCAGGCGATGGCGGCAAAGGGGGCGGCAGGTGTGACCCGACCCGACATCCGCTGGGGCCGTTGCGACATCAAGACGGTGGGCCTGCTGCCTAACGTGCTGGCCAAACAGGCGGCGCGCGAACGCGGCGCCTATGAGTGCCTGATGTACGACGAGATGGGTCTGATCACCGAAGGATCATCGACCAACGCCTGGATCGTGGACGAGGACGGCAGGCTGCGGACGCGCGATACGCAGGCCAACATCCTGCGTGGCGTCACACGTGAGGCGATCCTGAAACTGATCGCGGCCGAGGGCATCGAGCTTGACGAGCGACCCTTCTCGGTCGAGGAGGCCAAGCGGGCGCGCGAGGTGTTCGTCACCGCCGCCAGTTCCTTCGTCATGCCGCTGGTTTCGCTGGACGGCGTGAAGATCGGCGACGGCAAGCCCGGGCCGATCGCGACCCGCCTGCGCGAGGTCTATCTTGATCAGGCGCGCCGAGACGCCATTTAGGGCGTTGCCCGAGCGGGGAGGCGGCGGTTATTGTCGAAGCCGGTCGCATCGGCCACGCCGCTCCCACGGCGACGAACAACAAAGAACAGGAAAAACCTGCCATGTCGCAAGACAAACGTCAGAACCTTCAGGACACCTTCCTCAACTCGGTCCGCAAGACCAAGACGCCGCTGACCATCTTCCTGGTCAATGGGGTCAAGCTGCAGGGCATCGTGACCTGGTTCGACAACTTCTGTGTGTTGCTGCGCCGCGATGGCCAGTCCCAGTTGGTGTACAAGCACGCCATCTCCACCATCATGCCGTCCGCGCCCGTGCAACTGTACGAGCCCGACGCCGAAGAAGATTGATTGACCCAAAAACTGATCGACCATTCCGTCCCGCTGATCCGGGCGGTCGTCATCCATCCCGACCGACGCTCGGACAGCCCTCGGCTGGCAAGCGAGCGCCTTGAGGAAGCCGTGGGCCTGGCCCGCGCGCTGGACCTTGATGTGCGCGCTGAAGAGATCGTGCGACTGCGTGGGACCACGCCAGCCACCCTGTTCGGAAGCGGCAAGGTCGAGGAACTGGCCGCCCTGGTTCGCGCCGCAGACGCGGAGGCGGTCATCATCGACGACGCCCTGACCCCGGTGCAACAACGCAATCTGGAGAAGGAATGGGAGGTGAAGGTCATCGACCGCACCGGCCTGATCCTGGAAATCTTCGGACGACGTGCGCGGACCAAGGAAGGTCGATTGCAGGTCGAACTGGCGCGTCTGGACTATGAGAAGTCGCGGCTGGTGCGGACATGGACCCACCTTGAGCGGCAACGCGGCGGCACCGGCTCGACCGGCGGTCCCGGCGAAACCCAGATCGAGCTGGATCGACGCCTGATCGCCGACCGCATCGTCAAGCTGAAGGCTGAGGTGGAGGACGTGCGCCGCACCCGCGGTCTGCACCGCAAACAGCGCCAGAAGGCGCCGTTCCCGACCATCGCCCTCGTCGGCTACACCAATGCGGGAAAGTCCACCCTGTTCAACAGGCTGACGGGCTCCGAGGTCTTCGCCAAGGACCTGCTGTTCGCGACGCTGGACACGACCCAGCGCACCATCCGCCTGCCGCAGGGCCGTCCGGCGATCGTGGCGGACACCGTCGGCTTCATCTCCGATCTGCCGCACGAACTGGTCGAGAGCTTCCGCGCCACTTTGGAAGAGGTCGGCGAGGCCGATCTGATCCTGCACGTGCGCGACATCGCCTCGGCCGACAGCGACGCCCAGGCCAAGGATGTCGAGGCGGTGCTGAAACAGATCGAGACGCCAGAGGGCAAGACCCGTCGGGTGCTGGAGGTCTGGAACAAGATCGACCTGCTGGAGGACGAGGCGCGCGAGGCCGTGCTGGGTCAGGCTGAACGTCTGTCAAAAGAGGGTGAGGCCGTCGCCGTCTCCGCTTGGACAGGCGAGGGGATCGAACCTCTGCGCGAGATTATCGCCGGCCTGATCGACGACGACCCCGAGACGCAGTTGACCCTGGAGCCTGAACACGGCGAGGCCATGGCCTGGCTGTATGAGCATGGCCGTGTGATTTCACGCAATACGGACGAGCTTGGCCGTACTGAGGTCACTGTGCGACTGCACCCTGCGGCGCTGGGGCGATTCGAACGCCTGTATCCCGACCTGGCCGACTGACATTCCATGCATCTGATCGAAACCGTCCTGCTTCTGCTTCTGGCCGTTGTGGTGTCGGGTTCGGTCGCGCGGATCACCCGCATCGCCCTGCCTCTGGTGCAGATCGCACTGGGCGCGGCGATCGTGCTGATCACTGGGTCCACGGTCGATCTCGAACCGGACATCTTCTTCCTGCTGTTCCTGCCGCCGCTGCTGTTCCTCGACGGATGGCGCATTCCCAAGGAAGCCCTGTTCCGCGACCGGGCGGTGATCCTGGAACTTGCCCTGGGGCTGGTGCTGTTCACCGTTGTCGGCTTGGGCTTCATGATCTGGTGGATGATCCCGGAGATGCCGCTGCCGGTGGCCTTCGCCCTGGCCGCCATCCTGTCGCCGACCGATCCCATCGCGGTCCAGGCCATCGCCTCGCGCGCGCCGATCCCCAAGCGGCTGATGCACATCCTGGAAGGCGAGTCGCTGCTCAACGATGCGACCGGCCTGACCTGTATGCGGATCGCGGTGATCGCGGCGACCACGGGCGCCTTCTCCATCGGCAGCGCCATCGGAACCTTCGCCTGGCTGGCCCTGGTCGGGGTGGCGGTCGGCGTGCTGATCACGATGGGGATCAGCTATGCGAAAGGCTTCGTCAGTCAGCGGTGGGGCGAGGATGTCGGCGCCCAGATATTGGTCAGCCTGCTGATTCCCTTCGCGGCCTATCTAGTGGCGGAAGAACTGCACGCCTCGGGCATTCTGGCGGCGGTCGCGGCCGGCGTGACCATGAGCTTTACCGAACGCAGTCTGTTCGCCGGGCAGTCGATGGCCGTGACGCGCATCCGGCGGGGCGTGGTCTGGGACACGGTTCAGTTCGTCGCCAACGGCATCATCTTCGTGATCCTGGGCGAGCAGATGCCGTCGATCATGTCGCGCGCGGCCGAGGTGGTGGCGGGCACCAGCCGGCCGGAGGTGTGGTGGCTGGCCGTCTATGTGTTCGGCATCGTCGCCGCCTTGGCGACGCTTCGGTTCGTCTGGGTGTGGACCTCGCTGAAGCTGACGCTGTTCCGTCGTCGTCATCGCGGTCCGCCGGCCAAGGTCGGCTTGCGCCTGACGATGGTGATGTCGTTGGCGGGCGTGCGGGGCGCGATCACCCTGGCCGGTATTCTGACCTTGCCGTTTGTCCTGGCAGATGGATCGCCGATGCCGTCGCGCAGCCTGGCGATCTTCCTGGCGGCGGGGGTGATCATCGTGTCGCTGCTGGTCGCCACCTTCGCCCTGCCACGCCTGTTGAAAGGTGTGGAGTTGCCGCCCGAGCCCTCGCACGAACGCGAGGAGGATCGGGGTCGTGTGGCCGCCGCCTCGGCCGCCCTGCGCGCGATCGAGGACGTGTCGCACGCCATGGCCGAGGGCAAGCCGAACCCGGACCTCTATTCCGATATCGCCAGCCGGATCATGGAAATCTATCGCCAGCGGATCGAGACCCACACGCGCACGGACGAGGACGACGCGGTCCTGTCGCGCAAGATGGATCATGTGGAGCGGCGGCTGTGGCTGGCGGGACTGGCGGCCGAGCGTGACGAACTGGTTCGTCTGGCGCGCGTCAGGCAACTGGACGAGGTGACGGCGAAGAAGATGATCCGAGAAGTGGATCTGCAGGAGCTGCGGTATCTGTAGGCGTCAGCGGTCCATGAAGGCTGCGACCGCCGCGTAGCTGTCGGCGATATGGTGGGCGCCGCGGGCGAGCAGGCGCTCGGCGTGGCCGTCGCGGATATGGCCGCCAGCGGTCAGGCCGACCACGGTCATGCCCGCCGCGACGCCGGCCGTGACGCCCGCCTCGCTGTCTTCGATCACCAGAACGCGAGCCGGATCGACGCCCATGTTTTCGGCGGCGTGCAGGAAGATGTCTGGGTGGGGCTTGCCGCGCTCGACCACCAGGCCGGTGAAGACGGCGCCGTCGAAATGATCGGTCAGGCCGAACAGGTCCAGGCCGACGCCGATCCAGTCGGGGCCGCTGGACGAGGCGATGCAGCGCGCCTCGGACCGGGCGCCGACGAAGTCGAGCATCCCCGGCACGGGCTGAAGCTGGTACGGCGCGCGTTGGCGGCAGGTCGCGAACCAGGTGGTGTGAAAGTCGTCGGGGCAGGCGCGGCCCAGTGCGGCTTCCACAGAGGGCCGGTTGTCGCGCCAGCGCTTGCCGGTATAGGCGGTCAGCACATCGTCCAGCGTGGTGGGCAGGCCGATGGCGGTCAGCTGCTCGGCCATGACGGTGCTGTTCAGCACCTCGCTGTCGGCGACGACGCCGTCATAATCGAAGATGATCAGGTCGTAGGGCATGGGCAGCTCAGTTCGCGGGAGCGGCCTTCTCGGCGACCTTTGCGGCGTCCCAGAGGCGGTCCATCTCCTCCAGCGTCGATTGGTCGGCGGTGCGGCCGTCCTTGGCCAGTTCGGCCTCGATGAAGCCGAAGCGGCGCACGAACTTGGCGTTGGTGGCGCGCAGGGCGTCCTCGGGCTCGACGTCCAGCTTGCGCGCCAGGTTGGCGACGACGAACAGCAGGTCGCCCAGTTCCTCGCGCGCCTTGGCCTTGTCGCCGGCGGCGATCTCGACGCGCAGTTCCGCCACCTCTTCGGCCAGCTTTTCGAACACCTCGTCGGTCGAGGGCCAGTCGAAGCCGACGCGGCCGGCGCGCTTGGTCAGTTTGGCGGCGCGGGTCAGGGCGGGCAGGCCGACGGGGACGTCGTCGAGCACGCCGGGCTTCTTGCGGTCCTTGCGCTCGGCGGCCTTGATGGCTTCCCAGGCGACCGTCTGTTCCTGGGAGGAGCGCTGACCCTCGTCGCCGAAGACGTGGGGGTGGCGACGTTCCAGCTTGTCGGAAATGGCCGTGACCACGTCGTCGAAGGCGAACAGCCCCTGTTCCTCGGCCATGCGGGCGTGGAAGACGACCTGGAAGAGCAGGTCGCCGAGTTCGCCCTTCAACTCGTTCAGGTCGTTGCGCTCGATGGCGTCGGCGACTTCATAGGCCTCCTCGATCGTATAGGGGGCGATGGTGGCGAAGGTCTGCTCCACGTCCCATGGGCAGCCGCCGACGGGATCGCGCAGCCGTTCCATGACGCCCAGCAAGCGGTCGATGGGTCTCAAGTGCGGGCTCCGTCGCGGGCTTCCAGGGCGAGACGGATCTCGTCGTGGCGTTTGGGCGTCAGGGGATAGCCCTTCAGCACCCAGGCGGCGGCGGCCAGCAGCAGGCCGGGAACCAGGATGAACAGGATCTGGAGCGTCAGCAGGGAGAATTCGCTGTTGCCGCCCGCGTCCGGGATCGCCTTGAAGCCCACCCATTGCAGGATCAGGTAGGGGATCAGGGCCACGACATGGCCGATTTTGGTCGTCGCCGACAGGACGGAGAACATCAGGCCGGTGCGGTCCACGCCGGTCTCCAGACGCACTTCGTCACCCGCGTCGGCCATCATAGCACGCAACAGGAACAGGCCGGCGGCATAGGGCAGGCCGGCGATGAACATGGCACCCGCCGTCAGGGCGAAGTTGCCGCCTGGAACCAGGGTTGCGGCGATATAAAGGGCGGCGAAGATCAGGCTGGCGACCGCCAGGGTCTTGTCCTTGCCGATCCGCGTGGCCAACCAGGCCCAGATCGGCGCGCCGCACAGGCCCGCGACGAAGTAGAACAGCATGAAAAGGCCGGCCTGGCTGTGGTCGTAGCCCTTGATCTGGCCGAAGAAAAAGAACAGCAGCGAGCCTGTTATGCCGGGGGCGACGCCCAGCAGCAGGTCTGCGATCAGCAGCTTCCTGACCGTCGGCATCTTCAACAGGGCCAGATAGGCGCCGGCGCCCCCGTGGGGCTGATCCCCCGCATTCACCGGCTCGGGCACGGCGACCATGGCCAAGCCTATGGTCAGGGGCAGGGCGATCAGGATGGCCCAGCCCATGATCCGCACGCCGTCGGCATAGGTTCCCATGCCCGTCTGGACCACCACGGTCGGCAGGACCAGGATCAGGATCACGCCGATGATGTTGAACACCTGCCACCAGCCATAGACCCGGCTGCGCTGGTCATATTGCGGGGCGAGCACGGCGGCCCAGCCGAGCTGACCCAGGGTGCCGATCGAGAAACCGAGATAGAGGACCAGCAGCCAGCCGAACAGATAGGCCGGCCCGGCGCCCGGCTGGACCACCACGAACATCATGAAGGCCGAGAGCATCAGGATGGGCGTCGAGAGCGCCATCCAGGGGCGATAGCGGCCCAGGCGTGTCCTGGTCTTGTCCATGCCCCAGCCGATGAAGGGGTCGAAGACGATGTCGATCAGGCGCACCGCCATGAAGACGGCGGCGACGACCCCCAGCTCCAGACCCACATGGGTGGCGTAAAACTCGGGAAGGGTGACGGGCAGGGCCACGCCGAAGGCCGCCAGCGGCAGGCATGGGCCTGAAAAGGCGGCGAGCACCGCATTGGAGCGGCGGGGGGCGGTCGGCGCGGCGGTGGACATGCGTCGGTCCGAAAGGCGCGGCGCGAGTCGGCCGCGCGTCACCATGCCAGCGATCGGCGAAGCATGCACTTGTGAGATCGACCGGCTTGAGGCTTCCTGTGCGCCATGTGGCGAAGCCTTCTTGCGTTCCTGTCCCTTTGCTTTGCGTTGGTCTTCGCCGGCGGCGCGCGTGCGGCCGGCCCCTGCCACACCAATGCCGACGGTTGGCAGGCGCAGGGACTGGCGAATGCGGCCTCGGCCTATGGGATGGAGTGGGCGCCGTTCGGGGCGGCGGAGTGGGGTTGGCAGGCCTATCTGCCCCTGATCCAGCACGAGTTGCATACGCCCTGCGGCCCCGGCACGCCGATCTTCGCGTCGCAACTGGCGGGGTTCCAGCAGACACACGGCCTGGCGCCCACAGGCCTGTTCGACGCCGCGACGTTTCAGGTGTTCAGGGGGCTATGGCAGGAGCGGCGGCCGTTCGTAATGGCGCGAGTCGGTGGCGCCTGTCCCGAGCCGCCGCCGATCAACCAGCTAGGCTATCTGGTCGCGTCGGAGGAACACGCCGACCGGCTGACGCGGTTGCTGCGCCGCGACGTGCTGGACGCCTATCGCCGGCTGGTCGCCGCAGCCCGCGCCGAGGTTCCCGAGGTGGCGGCCAATCCCGAGTTGCTACAGATCTTTTCCGGCTTCCGCGACCCGGAGGCGGACGCCGCCCGCTGCGCCCAGCAGGGCAACTGCGACGGTCTGCGCCGCGCCGTCTGTTCGCCGCACCGGACGGGGACGGCGGTCGATCTGTATGTCGGCCAGGCGCCGGGGCTGGGCGTCGATTCCACGTCGCCGGCCAGCCGCGAACATATGGCGCGGACGGCGACCTATCGTTGGCTGGTGGCGAACGCCGGGCGGTTCGGGTTTACGCCTTACGTCTATGAGCCCTGGCATTGGGAGTATGTACGTTCGTGGGATCCTTCGTTCGCGCCCTGACCGAGGGTGAGACGGCCCTGGGGCGCGAGGCGTTCGGGGCGGCCTTGCGCCTGGAGACCGTGCGGCTGATCGGCTGGCCGTTCCGGCGCGCCTTCGTCGCCGGGCGCTGGTTCGGGCGCGACTGGATCGTCTGGCCGCACAGGGCGATGGCCAGGGATTTCGCTTCCGCCTCGCTGCATCTGCAGGGCGTGCTGGTGCATGAGCTGACCCATGTCTGGCAGGCGCAGCAGGGGGTGAACCTGTTGTTCGCCAAGCTGAAGGCGGGAGACAATGCGGCCGCCTATGCCTATTCGGCCGACCCGGACTGCCGTTGGGATGGGCTGAACATCGAGCAGCAGGCGATGGTGATGGAACATCGTTTCCATAGAATGCGTGGGGGCAGGGCGCCGGGCAGCGCGGCCTTCTATGACGCGGTCTGTCCTTTCGTGCGTTGAAACCTTGCCGGGGGCTTGCATGGGCCGAAGGGACACGCCAAGTTAGCAACGGTCGTTGTTGCGAATGACGGCCGGTCATTCAACGGAGCTTCCCAAATGCCCAAGATCCTCGTCCTCTACCACTCGACCTATGGCCACCTCGAAACCATGGCCGAAGCCGTCGCCGCGGGCGCGCGCGAGGTCGAAGGCGCGGTGGTGGACATCAAGCGCGTGCCGGAAACCGTGCCGGAAGACCTGGCCAAGGCCTCGCACTACAAGCTGGATCAAAAGGCGCCGATCGCCAAGATCGACGACCTGAAGGACTATGACGCCGTCATCATCGGCGCCGGCACCCGCTTCGGCTCGGCCGCGTCGCAGATGCGCGCCTTCCTGGATCAGGCCGGCGGCCTGTGGTTCAGCGGCGCGCTGATCGGCAAGATCGGCGGCGCCTTCACCGCGACGGCGACCCAGCACGGCGGCCAGGAAACGACCTTCCAGGGTCTGCACAACTTCTTCATGCACCACGGCATGCCGGTCGTGGGTCTGCCTTACTCGTATCAGGCGATGATGACGCTGGACTCGGTCGAGGGCGGTTCGCCCTATGGCGCGACCACCATCACCGGCGGCGACGGTTCGCGCCAGCCCAGCGAGATCGAACTGGGCGGCGCCAGGTTCCAGGGCAAGCACATCGCCGAGCTGGCCAAGAAGCTGCACGGCTGATCCGATGCGCCAGCCCGCCGTCTTCTTCGGTCACGGTTCGCCCATGAACGCGCTTGGCGGTCCCTACGGGGCTGCGTGGCGCGCGCTGGGCGAGGCCATCGGCAAGCCCAAGGGGGTGGTGATGATCTCCGCCCATTGGGAGACGCGCGGGTTGGGCGTGACGGCGCAGGAACGTCCTGAAACCATCCATGATTTCGGCGCCTTCCCGCGTGAACTTCACGAGATGCAGTATCCCGCGCCCGGATCGCCCCAACTGGCGGCCAGGGTGGCGGAGCTGACCGGGGCGGTCCAGACCCAGCAATGGGGGCTGGATCATGGGACCTGGTCGGTGCTGGTTCACGTCTGGCCGGACGCCGATGTGCCGGTGGTGCAGCTATCGCTGAATCGCGAGCTGACGGCGCGCCAGCATTACGATCTGGCCAAGGCGCTGAAGCCGCTGCGGGACGAGGGGATCGTGATCGCCGGCTCGGGCGACTTCGTCCACAATCTGCGGACATGGAAGCGCGAGGACGGGGCCGAGCCCTACGCCTGGGCGACCGGGTTCAACGAGGCGGTGAAGACGGCGTTCGAAAAGGGCGACCACGACGCCCTGATCGACTGGGTCAGCCTGGCCGAGGACGCCCAGCTGAGCGTGCCGACCGACGAACACTATCTGCCGGTGCTCTATGTCGCCGCCCAGCAGGAGCCGGGCGAGGCCGTCAGCTTCTTCAACGACCGCATCGACGGCGGCTCGATCTCGATGACTGGCGTCAGGATCGGCTGACTTCACCTCCCTGTCGGCGAAGGCCGACGGGGAGGACAGGCGCGCGCTGCGCGCCAGGTGGGGGCGACTCGGCGTGAAATTTGAGTTGTGTTTTACTCGCGCCATGGCTGACGGCTTGAGTTTCACACGAGCAAAGGCGTTTCGGAAGGCGTTGACGCCGCCGGAGTTTCGGCTGTGGCAGGCGCTGCGTCGCAACAGCCTCGGCAAGTGCAAATTCCGCCGTCAACATCCGATCGGCCCGTACATCCTCGACTTCTATTGCGCGTCGGCGAAGTTGGCCATCGAAGTCGATGGCGCCGTTCACGATGAGCCGGCGCAGATCACGCATGATCGTCGGCGGACAGCTTGGCTCCATGAGCGCGGCGTTCGCGTGGTGCGGTTAAGCGCCGTGAGCGTGATTCGAGATCATGCGGCCGTGGTCGATTTTATCTATGATTTGGTAAGCGCGCGTTTGGCGGCAGAGTCTCCCCCTCCTGACCGCTGACGCGGTCTGTCCTCCCCGTTCGCCTTCGCGAACGGGGAGGTGATGTTGATGTCAGGCGCCTTCGACCATCTTCTGGATCGTCACATAGTCCGTTTTGCCGGTGCCCAGGACCGGCACTTCGGCGACCTTGACGATTTTCTTGGGCACGATCAGCTCGGGGGCGCCATTGGCGCGGGCCCACTCGGCCAGAGGGGCGACCTCGGCCTCGGCGTGGTCGGTGACCAGGACCAGTTTTTCGCCCTTGCGGCTGTCGGGGATCGACACGACGGCGTGGCGTTGTTCCGGCCAGACGGCGCCGGCAATGCCTTCCACGGCGGTCAGGGAAACCATTTCGCCGCCGATCTTGGCGAAGCGCTTGGCGCGGCCCCGGATGGTGACATAGCCATCGGCGTCCACATCGACGATGTCGCCGGTATCCAGCCAGGTATCGCCGATCGCGTCCCAGGCCAGGGGTTCGGCCGAGGTGACATAGCCGCTCATGACGTTGGGACCGCGCAGCATCAGACGGCCGCCCGCGTCGATGCCTTCCACCGGCTCCAGCGTCCAGTCGATGCCGGGCAGGACCTGGCCCACGGTGCCGGGCGCGTTGCGTTGGGGGTGGTTCACGGCGATGACCGGCGAGGCCTCGGTCGCCCCATAGCCTTCCAACAGGACCACGCCGCCGAACTTTTCGTCGAACAGGGCGCGGGTTTCGGGCCGCACCTTCTCGGCGCCGGCGACCACGAACTTCAGCGTCGAGAAATCGTTCGGCTCGGCGACGCGACCGTACTGGTTCAGGAAGGTGTCGGTGGCGAACAGGATCGAGGCGTTCACCTGGGGCAGCAGGTCGGTGATCTGTTTGGCGTGCAGCGGCGATGGATACTGGAAGGCCTTCAAGCCCTGAAGCAGCGGCAGGATGACGCCGCCGGTCAGGCCGAAGCAGTGGAAGGTCGGCAGGGGATTGAACATCACCCATTCCGGCAGCAGGTCGATATGGGCCGCGACCTGACGGGCGTTGGCGACGAGATTCTTCTGGCTCAGCACCACGCCCTTGGGCGTGCCGAAACTGCCGGAGGTGAACAGGACCACGCCCGGCGCGTCCGGGTCGGTCTTGACGCGGAACCGCTTGGGCGCGGCGCCGGCGGCGAGGCCGTACAGCTTGTCGGCCAGGCCGATGGTCTTGCGCACGTCGTCCAGCCACACGATTTCGGCCACCGTCTTCAGCTCGACGATCAGGTCGTCCAGCTTGGCCTGTTCGATGAAGCGTTTGGCGGTCAGCACCTTCTTGACGCCTGAGGCCTTTATCGCGGCCTTCAGATTGGCCTCGCCGGCGGTGAAGTTCAGCATGACCGGCACACGGCCGTGAGCGTGCAGGCCAAAGAAGGTGACGACGACGCCCATCGACGACGGCAGCAGGATGGCGACCCGCTCGCCCAGATCGGTCATGTGGGCGATCTTGCGGCCCAGCACGAAGGCGGCGCGGATCAGGCCGGTGTAGGTGAGGGGGTGGCGATCCTGATCCTCCAGAATTTCCTTGTCGCCGAACCGCGCCCGCGCATCGATCAGGGCGTCGATCAGGGACGAGTCGTAAAGCGAGGGATCCAGGGCCTGGCGCAAGCGCGTCTCCTACGGAGGGCGCGGAAGGCCCTCTCTGTTGTTCGGGCGACTGTCATTAATGACGCCGCGTCATCTTGAAAAGATGCGTAACGTCGCGTGAGTTCCGCCGTGCGATCACGCCTGCGGCAAGTCTGTTACCCGGTGTGCCTTGCCTTAACGCCTTCAAAGTCCGAAATACCGGGAATGGTCACCCTGATCGACACCCTTCAGCGCAAGCCTTCCGAGCTGCGTCACCCCGAAAAGCAGAACCGGCCCGAGTCGGTGGTTCTGAAGAAGCCAGACTGGCTGAGGGTCAAGGCGCCCGGTTCGGGCCAGTACAATGCGACCAAGGAGATCGTGCGCTCCAAGGGGCTGGTGACGGTCTGCGAGGAAGCGGCCTGTCCGAACATCGGCGAGTGCTGGAGCCAGAAGCACGCCACCTTGATGATCATGGGCGACACCTGCACGCGGGCCTGCGCCTTCTGCAACGTCAAGACGGGCCTGCCCCAGCCGCTGGACCCGGAAGAGGCCGGCAAGGTCGGTCTGGCGGTTCATCAGATGGGCCTGAACCACGTGGTGATCACCTCGGTCGATCGCGACGACGTGTCGGACGGCGGCGCCGCCCACTTCGCCGAGGTGGTGCGCCAGATCCGCATCCAGGCGCCGGGCACCACCATCGAGATCCTGACGCCCGACTTCCTGCGCAAGGACGGGGCGGCGGCCGTGATGATCGACGCCAAGCCGGACGTCTTCAACCACAACCTTGAGACCGTGCCGCGCCTGTATCTGAAGATCCGGCCCGGCGCCCGCTACTTCCACTCCTTACGCCTGCTGCAAATGGTCAAGGAGCGCGACCCGGAGCAGTTCACCAAGTCCGGCATCATGGTCGGCCTGGGCGAGACCAAGGAAGAGGTCATGCAGGTGATGGACGACATGCGCTCCGCCGGCGTGGACTTCATCACCATCGGCCAGTATCTGCAGCCGACGCGCAAACACGCCGCCATCGACCGGTTCGTCACGCCGGAAGAGTTCAAGGCCTATGAGGCGATCGCCCGGGCCAAGGGCTTCCTGATGGTGTCCTCGTCACCGCTGACGCGTTCGTCGCACCACGCCGGCGACGATTTCGCTCGGTTGAAGGCGGCGCGCGAGGCGCAGCTGCGTCGCTAAGTCCCGCATGGCCGTCCACCGCGTCACGCGCATCCTTCCCTATGCGCCCGAACAGCTTGCCGATCTGGTCGCTGACGTGCGCGCCTATCCCGACTTCGTGCCGTGGGTCACGTCGATGCGCGTCTGGAACGAGCGGGCCGAGGGCGAGGGCGTCACTGTGCTGGACGCTGAGGCGGGGGTCGGCTTCTCCTTCCTGAAGGAGCGGTTCTCCACCTGGGTCCGGCATGACCGGAACGCGCCCAAGGTCGAGGTCGGCCTGCTGCGCGGCCCGTTCAAGCATCTAAAAAACCGGTGGGAGTTCTTTCCGCACCCCGACGGCGCGCGGCTGGAGTTCATGATCGACTTCGCCTTCAAGTCGAAGATGCTGGACCTGATGCTGTCGGCCAACTTCGACCGGGCGGTGGAAAAGCTGATCGGCTGTTTCGAGGCCGAGGCGAAGCGGAGATACTCCAGGCCATGAGTTTCGATTTCGACGCGACCGTCGTGGGCGCCGGGGCTGTGGGCCTGGCCTGCGGTCGGGCGTTGTCGAAGCGGGGCCTGACGGTGCTGGTGCTGGAGAAGGAAGGCCACATCGGTCAGGGCGTCTCGTCGCGCAATTCCGAGGTCATCCATGGCGGCCTCTATTATCCGACCGGATCGCTGAAGGCGCAGTTCTGCGTCGAGGGACGGCGCGCCCTCTATGACTTCCTGGCCAGTCGCAAGATCGATCATCGCAAATGCGGCAAGCTGGTCGTGGCGACGCAAGAAGACGAGGTCGAGCGTATCGAAGCCATCTTCGAACAGGCGACGGCCAACGGTGTCGAGGGGCTGGAGCACCTGACCGGCGCCCAGGCGCGGGCGCTTGAGCCCGATCTGAACGCCCACGCCGCCATCCTGTCGCCCGAGAGCGGCCTGTTCGACAGCCACGGCTATATGCTGGCCCTGCAGGGCGAGATCGAGGATGCGGGCGGGTCGGTGGTGGTGTCCGCGCCCTTTGAGGGCGCCGAATCGCTGCCGGGCGGCGGGTTTCGTGTGCGCGTGGGCGGGGAGGGAGCGATGAAGATCACCAGCCGCCTGCTGGTCACCGCGCCCGGCCTGTCGGCTCAGGCCGTGGCTACGGCCATCGACGGCTATCCGGCCAGCGACATTCCCGCCGGTCATTTCGGCAAGGGGGTCTATTTCCGTCTGGTCGGAAAGGCGCCGTTCGACCGGCTGATCTATCCGCCGCCCATCCCCGGCGCCCTGGGCACGCACTATCGCAAGGACCTGGGCGGGCAGGCCGTGTTCGGCCCCGACCTGGCCTATGTCGAGACCGAGGACTATTCGGTCGATCCGGCCAAGGCGGAGGTGTTCGCCGCCTATATCCGCCGCTTCTGGCCCGGCCTGCCCGACGGCGCCCTAACGCCGGACTACGCCGGCATCCGGCCCAAGCTGCATGGGCCGGGCGAGCCGCAACCGGACTTTCAACTGCATGGGCGCGAGCATCACGGCATCGACGGCCTGATGGCGCTGTTCGGCATCGAGAGTCCTGGTCTGACCAGCTCCCTGGCCATAGGCGAGGCCGTAGCCGCCGCCTTGACGGAGATCGCATGACCGAACGCGAGAAGATGCTAGCGGGCCTGCCCTATGATCCGGGCGATCAGGACTTGCGGGACGGTCGCGCCCGCGCGGTCGGCCTGACCGTCGCCATCAACGCCGAGCCGGATCGCGAGCGGCGCGGCGTCCTGGTCAATAAACTGGTGAACGCGGCCGATGGCAAGGCGGTGATCATGCCGGGCTTCTTCTGTGACTATGGCGTCAACATCCATATGGGAGCGCGGGCCTTCGCGAACGCCAACTGCGTGTTCCTGGACTGCGCCGAAATCCGCATCGGCGACAACTTCCAGGCTGGGCCTGGAGTGCAGCTTCTGACGCCGGAGCATCCGCTGGACGCCGTGGCGCGTCGCGGCGAGGAAACGGCGCGGCCCATCGTCATCGGCGACGACGTCTGGATCGGCGGCGGCGCCATCATCCTGGCCGGCGTCACCGTCGGGGATCGATCGGTGATCGGCGCCGGTTCGGTGGTGACCAGGGATGTGCCGTCGGATGTCGTGGTGGTCGGGAATCCGGCGAAGATCGTGCGTCGCCTGACACCTGCTTAAACGCCTTGAAATCGTCGCGGGGTTCATGCATAAGCCGCGCCTCGCGTGGCGGTCCCCCGTTCTTCCTTTGAAGGGTTCAGGGCCGCCGCTATCGTTTTCGCGCTTGATCAGGCTTCGGCTCTGGGCGGCGCCCGACTTAGAAGATTGAGACGGACATGGCCGTTCCGAAGCGGAAAGTATCCCCCTCGCGTCGCAACATGCGCCGCGCCCACGACGCCCTGACCTCGAACGTCTATGTCGAGGACAAGGACACCGGCGAGCTGAAGCGCCCGCACCACATCGACCTGAAGACCGGCACCTATCGCGGTCGCCAGGTCATCACGCCGAAAGAAGACTAGTCTTTCAGGCGATCCTGGCTTCGGCCGGATGACGATTTTAACGGCGCGCGGTGACCCGCGCGCCGTTTTCGTGCGTTCAATGCGGTGAAGCTTCCTCTGGAGACGCCGCATGATGATTCGTTTCACCGCCGTCAGCGCCTGCGCGCTGCTGACGCTCGCCGCCTGTGACCGCCAGGAACAGCCTGCCGCTCCGGCTCCCGTGACCGCTGCGCCGGCTGTGGAGACGCCCGCAGCGCCCGCTGCAGACCCCAACGCCCTGACGGCCGAAGGGCTGGGCCCCGTGCGAATCGGCATGACGCGCGCCGAGCTGGTGACGGCCTGGGGCGATGATTCTCAGCCGAACGCCGTCGGCGGCGCCGATCCGGAGACCTGTGACGAGTTCCACCCGGCCAATGCGCCGGCGGACGTGCGGGTCATGATCCAGAACGGCGTCCTGACGCGAATCACTCTGGCGCGCGGTGCGACGAACAAGACCGATCGTGGATTTGGCGTCGGCGACGCCGCCATGGCGATCAAACAGGCTTACGGCGGCGCCCTTTTCGCCCAGCCGCACAAATACCAGGATGCGCCGGCTGAAGATCTGTTCGTCTGGTCGCGTGGCGGCTCGACGTCCTATGTCACCGATCCGGCGGCACGCGGCGTGCGCTACGAAATCGGCAGCGACGGCAAGGTGATGATGGTTCACGCCGGCGACCCGTCGATCCAACTGGTCGAGGGCTGTTCCTGACGCCAGCCGACGATGTCGGCATTGGCGTTTTGCGGGGAGGCGGCTAAACCGTCGGACCTCCCTTGCCCCTTGAGCCAAAGAGCCGAGCCATGACCGACATCGCCGACATCGTCGCCCGCCAGATCCTCGACAGCCGGGGCAATCCGACGGTGGAAGTCGATGTCACGCTGGAAGACGGCTCCTTCGGCCGCGCCGCTGTCCCGTCGGGCGCCTCGACCGGCGCGCACGAAGCCGTCGAACTGCGTGACGGCGACAAGGACATGTGGGGCGGCAAGGGCGTGCAGAAGGCGGTCGACGCCGTCAACGGCGAGATCTTCGACGCCCTGTCCGGCATGGACGCCGAGCAGCAGCGCCGCATCGACGAGGCGATGATCGATCTGGACGGCACGCCCAACAAGGCGCGTCTCGGCGCCAACGCCATCCTGGGCGTGTCCCTGGCCGTCGCCAAGGCCAGCGCCCTGTCGGCCAATCAGAAACTGTATCGCTATCTCGGCGGCGTCTCGGCCCGTGTCCTGCCGACCCCGATGATGAATATCATCAACGGCGGCGCACACGCCGACAATCCGATCGACATTCAGGAGTTCATGATCCTGCCGACCGGCGCTGAGACCTTCTCGGACGCCGTGCGCATGGGCGCCGAAATCTTCCACGCGCTGAAGAAGCAGCTGAAGGATGCGGGTCACAACACCAACGTCGGCGACGAGGGCGGCTTCGCCCCGAACCTGGCCTCGGCCGACGAAGCGCTGAGCTTCATCACCAAGGCAGGGCAGGCGGCGGGTTATCTGGCCGGTGAAGACTTCCACCTGGGCCTGGACGTCGCCTCGACCGAGTTCTTCAAGGACGGCAAATACATCATGACCGGCGAGGGCAAGACCGTCGATTCCGACGGTATGGCCGCCTATCTGGTCGATCTGTGCGAGCGTTTCCCGATCGTCTCGATCGAGGACGGCATGGCCGAGGACGACTTCGACGGCTGGCGCCTGCTGACCGAACGCCTGGGCGACCGGGTGCAGCTGGTCGGCGACGACCTGTTCGTGACCAATCCTGCGCGCCTGGCCGCCGGCATCGGCGAAGGTCTGGCCAACTCGATCCTGATCAAGGTCAACCAGATCGGCACCCTGTCCGAGACGCTGGACGCCGTCGATATGGCCCACCGCGCCGGCTACACCGCCGTCATGAGCCACCGCTCGGGCGAGACCGAGGACTACACCATCGCCGACTTGGCCGTCGCCACCAACTGCGGGCAGATCAAGACCGGCTCGCTGGCGCGTTCGGACCGGGTGGCGAAATACAATCAGCTGCTGCGCATCGAAGAGATGCTGGGCGACCAGGGCGTCTATTTCGGCGACGGCATGCTGCTGAAGTAAGAATGGAATTGTCGGCGGAGAATCAGCGTTCTCCGCCGACTATCTTACGGTCAAGCTACATTTCGTTAGGCATTTTCGGGCACAGTCCATGAACTGTGTTTTCGCGCTCAGAAGGAGCGTTTTAAGTGCCCGAACGGATGAAACCTTACCGCCTGTCCTTCGCCCTGTTGTTGTTGCTTGCCTATCTTGGGGTGCAGGCGCTGACGGGCGAGCGCGGCTTGCTGAGCGGCTCTTCCCGCGATGCCCTGCTGGGGCAGCGCGAGGACCAATTGGCGCATCTGACCGAACAGCGTCGCGACCTTGAGACGCGCGTTCGCTATCTGCGCACCGACAGTCTGTCCCGTGATCTTCTGGAAGAGCGCGCGCGCGCCGTCTTGGGCTTCTCGGACCCCCGCGACTATGTGATCCGCGTGCCGGGGCCCGCTGTTCAAGGGTGAAAACCTTCGCCACTTGAACTATTGTTACAGGGCGGCTCCCACCCCTTTGCCTTCCGGGAAGGAAGGCTGCTAAAGCCCCTTTCCGTAACGATAAGAAGGCGCCGGTTCTCGACGCCTAGCCGGGAGATACCGGATGGCGAAAGCCCCAGCCAAATCCGCTCAGACGACTTCGCCTGACAAACTGCCCAACACGCCGACGGCGTCCAAGGAGGATCTGCTTCGCTTCTATCGCGAGATGGTCCTGATCCGTCGCTTCGAGGAGCGTGCAGGTCAGCTCTATGGCATGGGTCTGATCGGCGGCTTCTGCCACCTGTACATCGGCCAGGAAGCCGTGGCCGTCGGCGTTCAGGAGAGCGTCAAACAGGGCCACGACAAGATCATCACCGGCTACCGTGACCACGGCCACATGCTGGCCGCCGGGATGGATCCCAAGGAAGTTATGGCCGAGCTGACCGGCCGCAGCGGCGGCTCGTCCAAGGGCAAGGGCGGTTCGATGCACATGTTCGACGTGCCGACCGGTTTCTACGGCGGTCACGGCATCGTCGGCGCCCAGGTGGCGCTGGGCACCGGACTGGCCTTCGCCGGCAAATATCGAGGCGACGATTCGGTGGCCTTCGTCTATTTCGGCGACGGCGCCTCGAACCAGGGTCAGGTCTACGAGAGCTTCAACATGGCCCAGCTGTGGAAGCTGCCGGCCATCTACATCATCGAGAACAACCAGTACGCCATGGGCACGAGCATCGAACGCTCGTCGTCCACGACCGAGCTGTACCAGCGCGGGGCCAGCTTCGGCATTCCGGGCGAACAGGTGGACGGCATGGACGTGCTGGCCGTGCGCGACGCCACGGCGCGTGCGGTCAAACGCGCCCGCGAAGGCGGCGGTCCCTTCATTCTGGAAGTGAAGACCTATCGCTATCGCGGTCACTCGATGTCCGACCCGGCGAAATACCGGACCAAGGAAGAGGTGGACGAGGTCAAGAAGACACGCGACCCGATCGATCACCTGAAGATGCTGCTGTCGGCCGCCAATGCGACCGAGGACGAGCTCAAGGCCATCGACACCGAAATCAAGGCGATCGTCGCCGAAGCTGTTCAATTCGCCCAAGAGAGCCCGGAACCCGATCCGTCCGAGCTCTACACCGACGTCTACGTGGAGGCCTGATCCGTGACCGACATTCTGATGCCGGCGCTGTCCCCCACGATGGAAGAGGGCACGCTGACCAAATGGCACATCAAGGCAGGCGACACGGTGTCGGCTGGCCAGGTGATCGCCGAGATCGAAACCGACAAGGCGACGATGGAAGTCGAGGCCGTGGATGAAGGCGAAGTGCTGGAAATCCTGGTCGCCGAAGGCTCCGAAAACGTGAAGGTCAATACGCCGATCGCGCGTCTGGCTGGCGAAGACGGCGCAGCGGCGCCCGCGCCCAAGGCTGAATCCGACAAGGCTCAGGCCGATGCGCCCAAGGCTACGGCCGAAGGCAAGACGGGCGATCCCGAAAAAGCCCCGGCCCAGACCTCGACCCCCAAGGTCGAGCTGCGCGACCCGGAAATCCCGGCCGACACCAAACTGGTCAAGACGACCGTGCGCGACGCCCTTCGCGACGCCATGGCCGAAGAGATGCGTCGCGATGATCGCGTCTTCCTGATCGGTGAGGAAGTCGCCCAGTACCAGGGCGCCTACAAGGTCAGCCGCGACCTGCTGCAGGAGTTCGGCGACCAGCGCGTCGTCGACACCCCGATCACCGAGCACGGCTTCGCCGGCCTGGGCGTCGGCGCCGCCATGTCGGGCCTGAAGCCGATCGTCGAGTTCATGACGTTCAACTTCGCCATGCAGGCGATCGACCACATCATCAACTCGGCCGCCAAGACCCTGTATATGTCAGGCGGTCAAATCCGGGCGCCTATCGTGTTCCGCGGTCCGAACGGCGCCGCCTCGCGCGTCGGCGCGCAGCACAGCCAGGACTATTCGGCCTGGTATGCTCAGGTTCCGGGTCTGAAAGTCGTCGCGCCCTATGATGCCGCCGACGCCAAGGGCCTGCTCAAGGCCGCCATCCGCGACCCGAACCCCGTCGTCTTCCTCGAACACGAGATGATGTACGGCCTGGAGTTCGACGTGCCGGACGTCGAGGACTACGTTCTGCCGATCGGCAAGGCCAAGGTCCGTCGCGAAGGCAAGGACGTGACCATCACGGCCCACAGCCGCATGGTCGGCTTCGCCCTGCAGGCCGCCGAGAAGCTGGCTGAAGAGGGCATCGAGTGCGAGGTCGTCGATCTGCGAACCCTGCGTCCGCTGGACACCGACACCATCGTCGAGAGCGTCAAGAAGACCAGCCGTCTGGTCTCGGCCGAAGAGGGCTGGGGTCCGATGGGCGTCGGCGCCGAGGTCGTGGCCCGCGTCATCGAACACGCCTTCGATTATCTGGACGCCCCACCGTTGCGGGTGCACCAGGAAGACGTGCCGCTGCCCTACGCCGCCAATCTGGAAGTCTTGTCGCTTCCGGGCGTGGACAAGATCGTGGCGGCCGTGAAGCAGGTGACGGCATGACGGCTGCGGCGCTGCCGATTCCGGAAGAAATCACTGCCGACGGTGAGAGCGTGACCGAACTTGCCAGAGTTTGGTGGAATGGAGACGTTCCCGCGATGGTTATTCGTCCCGCTTTGCGTGATCCGGCGCTGATGGGCGGTGTCCTTGCCGAATTGGCTTGGAACTTCTCTAGAGCCTATGCTGGCAGTCACGGATTAGATCAGGAGCAGGCGCTCCAAGGGATCGTCCAAGGTTGGCAGGACGCGCACAGGCGCGCCGAAGGTCTTAAGGGAACGCCCCTGATGCCGAGCGTTTCCGTCGCCAAAATCTCGGGAGAATGATGGCATGACCGATATCCTAATGCCCGCCCTGTCTCCCACCATGGAAGAGGGCGTTATGGCCAAGTGGCACGTCAAGGTCGGAGACGTCGTCTCGGCCGGCGACGTGATCGCCGAGATCGAGACGGACAAGGCCACGATGGAGGTCGAGGCCGTCGATGAGGGCGAGATCACCGATATCCTGGTCGCCGAAGGCACGGAAGGCGTGAAGGTCAATACGCCCATCGCTCGTTTGAAAGACGAGGGCGCTGCCGCCGCGCCCAAGGCCGCGGAAAAGCCCGCCGCCAAGGCCGAGGAGGCGCAGAAGGCCGAAGCCGCTCCCGTCGCTGAGGCGCCCAAGGCTGCTGCTGCCGCCGCTCCGGCGCCCGCTGCGCCGAAGTCGGAAAACGGCGAGCGCATCTTCTCTTCGCCCTTGGCGCGTCGCATCGCCGCCCAGAACGGCGTTGATCTGAAGTCGATCAAGGGCACCGGCCCGCACGGCCGCATCGTCAAGCGTGACGTGGAGGGCGCGCCGAAGGGCGCCGCTCAATCGGCCGCCTCGACGGCGACCGCCGCCGCCGGGACCTCGGGCATTGAACCGCGCAAGGCTCAGTCGCTGGCCCAGATGGGGATCCCGGACGGCAGCTACGACCTGATCCCGCTCGACGGGATGAAGAAGGCCGTGGCGCGTCGCATGGTCGACAGCATCCAGAACGTGCCGCACTTCCCGCTGTTCATCGACTGCGAGATCGACCAGCTGATGGCCGTCCGCGCGAAGGTGAACAAGATGCTGGAGCCGCAGGGCATCAAGGTGTCGGTCAACGATTTCGTCATCAAGGCTGCGGCCCTGGCCTTGAAGATGGTGCCGGAGGCGAACGCCTCCTACACGCCCGAAGGCATCGCCATGCACCACAACGCCGACGTCTCGATGGCCGTGGCGATCGACGGCGGCCTGATCACCCCGATCATCAAGAAGGCCGAAACCAAGGGGCTGGCGCAGATCGCGACCGAGTCCAAGGACCTGGCCAAGCGCGCCCGCGAACGCAAGCTGAAGCCTGAAGAGTTCCAGGGCGGCACCTTCTCGGTGTCCAACTTGGGCATGTTCGGGATCAAACAGTTCACCTCGATCATCAACGAGCCGCAAGGCTGCATCATGAGCGTGGGGGCGGGCGAGCAGCGCGCGGTCGTCAAGAACGGCCAGGTCGTTGCGGCCACCGTCATGACCGTCACCCTGACTTGCGATCACCGCGTGGTGGACGGCGCGACCGGCGCCCGCTTCCTGCAGGCGTTCAAGCCGCTGATCGAAGATCCCGTCGCGATGCTGGCGTAAGGGGAGGGTGAGGTCATGACCTCGGTCTATGACTTCTCCGCCCGCGCCATCGACGGCACGGAGGTTTCGCTGGACCGTTTTCGCGGTCAGGCGCTGTTGATCGTCAATACGGCGTCCAAGTGCGGTTTCACCGGTCAATATGACGGGCTGGAGAAACTCCACCGGACGTTCGCCGATCGGCCGTTCGAGGTGCTGGGCTTTCCCTGCAACCAGTTCGGCGAGCAGGAGCCCGGCAGGGCGGCGGAGATCGCCGCCTTCTGCGCCACCAGTTTCGACGTGACCTTTCCCCTGTTCGACAAGGTGGAGGTCAACGGGCCGAACCGGCATCCGCTCTATGCCTGGCTGACCGAACAGAAGCGGGGCTTCCTCGGCTCCAAGGCCATCAAGTGGAACTTCACCAAGTTCCTGACCGACCGCGAGGGCAGGGTGGTCGCCCGCTACGCCCCGCAAACAGAACCCGAGGCCATCAAGGCCGACATCGAGAAGTTGATCTGATCATGGCTGCTGAATTCGATCTCGTCGTCATCGGCTCGGGCCCCGGCGGTTACGTCGCGGCCATCCGCGCCAGCCAACTGGGCCTCAAGGTCGCGATCATCGAGCGCGAAAATCTGGGCGGCATCTGCCTGAACTGGGGCTGTATCCCGACCAAGGCCCTGCTGAAGTCGGGCGAGAAGTTCGAAAGCCTGAGCCATCTGAAGGAATACGGCCTGTCCGCCTCGGACGCGTCGTTCGACTTCGACGCCATCATCCAGCGCTCGCGCGGCGTCGCCAAACAGCTAAATCAGGGCGTCGGCTTCCTGATGAAGAAGAACAAGATCGAGGTGATCGAGGGCTCCGCCAAGCTGGAGAAAGGCGCCGCCGCGCCCAAGGTCGTCGTCGATCTGAAGGGGGGCGGCTCGCGCACTCTGGAGGCCAAGTCGGTCATGCTGGCCGTCGGCGCCCGCGCCCGCGCTCTGCCGCAGATCGGTCTGGAAGCCGACGGTGACCGGATCTGGGCCTATCGCGAGGCCATGGCGCCGAAGTTCCTGCCCAAGTCGATCGTCGTGATCGGCTCGGGCGCCATCGGCATCGAGTTCGGCAGCTTCTATCGCGCCCTAGGCTGCGACGTGACCGTGGTCGAGGCCGTGGACCGCGTCATGCCGGTCGAGGACGAGGAGGTCTCCAAGGCCGCCCAGAAGTCGTTCGAAAAGCGCGGCGTGAAGTTCAAGCTGGGCGCCAAGGTCACCAAGGTGAGCAAGGACGCCAAGGGCGTGAAGGTCGCCGTCGAGATCGGCGGCAAGGCCGAGACCCTGGAGGCCGAGGTCTGCATCTCGGCCGTCGGCATCACCGCCAACACCGACGGCATCGGCCTGGAGGCGCTGGGTCTGGAAATGGACCGCGGCCACGTCAAGATCGACGGCCACTGCCAGACCAACGTCAAGGGCCTGTACGCCATCGGTGACTGCGCCGGCGCACCCTGGCTGGCGCACAAGGCCTCGCACGAAGGCATTCACGCCGCCGAACATATCGCCGGCTTCAAGACGCCCAACGTCCATTCGCCCATCGCCGGCTGCACCTACGCCCAGCCGCAGGTCGCCTCCGTCGGCGTCACCGAACAGGCCGCCCGCGCCGAGAAGCGCGAGGTCAAGATCGGCCGCTTCCCGTTCCGCGTGAACGGCAAGGCCATCGCCTCGGGCGACACCGACGGCTTCGTCAAGGTGATCTTCGACGCCAAGACCGGCGCCCTGATCGGCGCCCATATGATCGGCCACGAAGTGACCGAGATGATCCAGGGCTATGTCACCGCCATCACCATGGAGGCGACGGAAGAAGACATCCACGGCATCGTCTATCCGCACCCGACCATGTCGGAAGCCATGCACGAGGCCGCGCTGGACGCCTATGGGCGTGTGATCCACATCTGATAATGACCGAAGTCACCGAGATGTATTCGGAGATCGCTGTGGCGATCGCTGTCTGGAACAGCTTGGAATCGGATTTCATCGAGTTGTTGGGGGCTCTGTCTTCGGACCCGTACGCGATAGCGGTGATTTCGGTGCGTGTGGGCTCCGAGAGCGTATGCGAGTCTCTCCGATCGCTAGCGCGCGACCGGGTTGATGAGCCACTCGTTTCTCATGTCGATCAGGCCACGAAGGCGTTCTCGATTCTTCGCGAGTATCGAAATCAGTTCGTGCACCGCGTGACCTGCGTCATTCCTGGCGATCCGCCACGTGCGTTCACCTACGCAAGACGTGCTAAGAATGGCCTTGAGATCGATCGAGGAGAACTGACCCTAGCGGACCTGAGCAGATGGCAGGAAGGCATGAAGAATCTCAGCCATTACGTCACGTGGATATCATCGCAAGTGACGTGGCACCGAAACGCGCTGGACGATCCACCTCAAGCATTTCGAGCAAAAGCATCTGAGGTCGATCTTATGGATCTACCCATGCCGCTCAATCGGCCATGGATAGCTTGGGACGCTGAATAGGTGCGGGCCATCCTCAGCGCTTCTTGCCCAACTCCGCCGCGATGTCCTTGGTCATGCGGCCGACCTTGCGGTGGGCGGCGGTGATCTGGTCGCGGGTCACGCCCCAGCGTTTCATGAAATATTCGACCGACTGCCGCTCAGACAGGTCGATGCGTTCCTTGTCGATGAAGCCGCGCTTGTCCTTGAGGCCTGCCATGGTCGGCTCCGTCTGTTGCGATAGATCGTCGGGTTAGGCCTTCTCGACGAAGCTGTCGATCACGCGCTTCTCGCCGGCCTTTTCGAAATCGACCAGCAGTTTGTTGCCCTCGATGATGCGGACGTTGCCGTAGCCGAACTTCTGGTGGAAGACGCGTTCGCCCTTTTTCCAGCCGGAGCTGGACTTGGGATCGGCGGTGGCGATCAGACGGCCGTCGCCCTCGATCACGGCCTTGCGGGCAGGGAGCTTGTTCGGCGTCTGGGCGGCGGTGAAGGATTGGGCGCGTTTCCAGCCGGGTGAGGAATAGCCGCTGCCGAAGGAGGGCGCGTCGTCCCAGCGGCTCTTGGCCTCTTTCATACCGGCCGAGGCGCCGTAGTAGCCGGTGTCGGATTGCGGGTCGACGTGGGCGATGGGCAGTTCGTCGACGAAGCGGCTGGGCAGTTGCGAGGTCCAACGGCCGTAGACCAGGCGGTTGGCGGCGAAGGATATGCGCGCGTCCTGCTTGGCGCGGGTGACGCCGACATAGGCCAGGCGGCGTTCCTCTTCGAGGCCCTTTTCGCCCTTTTCGTCGATGCTGCGCTGGCTGGGAAAGACGCCTTCCTCCCAGCCGGGCAGGAAGACCAGCGGGAACTCCAGCCCCTTGGCGCCGTGAAGCGTCATGATCTGAACCGCCCCGTCGCCGTTCGGATCGTCGCTGTTGGCGCGTTCCAGGTCCATGACCAGGGAGACGTGCTCCAGATAGGCCTGCAGCGTCTCGAACTGCTGCATCGACTGGGTCAGTTCCTTCAGGTTGTCCAACCGGGTCTGGCCGCTGGTCCGGTCGGCCTTCTGCATATCGGTGTAGCCGCTCTCCTCCAGCACCGTCTCCATGACCTGCCAGTGGGGCGTGGTCTCGGACAGGGCGCGCCAGCGATCCACATCGCGCACGAAGTTGGACAGGGCGGTGCGGGTGCGAGCCTGAAGCTCGTCGGTGTTGATCAGGCCCCGCACAGCCGTCAGGGCCGACAGGCCGTGCTGGCGGGCAAGTTGCAGAACCTTCTGCACGCTGGTGTCGCCGATGCCGCGCTTGGGCACATTGACGATGCGCTCGAAGGCCAGATCGTCGTCCTCGGACTGGATCAGCCGCATATAGGCGTGGGCGTCGCGGATCTCGGCCCGTTCGAAGAAGCGCGGGCCGCCGATGACGGCGTAGGGGATGGCCAGCATGACCAGCCGCTCTTCGAACGCCCGCATCTGGAACGAGGCGCGGACCAGGATGGCCATGTCCTTGTATTTCAAACCCGGCTCGCCCGCGTGGGGGCGGCGTGCGGTCTCGATCTCGTCGGCGATCAGGCGGGCCTCGGCCTCGCCGTCCCAGACACCGCGCACCCGCACCTTGTCGCCGCTGTCGTCCTCGGTCCACAGGGTCTTGCCTAGGCGATCTCGGTTGGCGGCGATCAGGCCCGAAGCCGCGCCCAGGATGTGGCTGGTCGAGCGATAGTTCCGTTCCAGCTTGACGATCTTGGCGCCGGGGAAGTCGCGCTCGAAGCGCAGGATATTGTCCACCTCGGCCCCGCGCCAGCCGTAGATCGACTGGTCGTCGTCGCCGACGCAGCAGACATTGCCGGTCGAGGCCGTCAGCAGCCGCAGCCATAGATATTGGGCGACGTTGGTGTCCTGGTACTCGTCGACCAGGATGTAGCGGAATCGCCGACGATATTCGTCCGCCAGATCAGCGTGTTTGGACAAGATAGTGATGTTGTGCAGCAGCAGGTCGCCGAAGTCGCAGGCGTTCAGGCTGCGCAACCGCGCCTGATATGCGGCGTACAGGCCCTGGCCCTTGCCGTTGGCGAAGTCTTCGCCGGGCGGCAGTTTCTCGGGGGTCCAGCCGCGGTTCTTCCAGTGGTCGATCAGGCCGGACAGCGACTTGGGCGTCCAGCGCTTGGTGTCGATATTGGCGGCTTCCAGCAACTGCTTCAGCACCCGTTCCTGGTCGTCGGTGTCCAGGATGGTGAAGCTGGATTTCAGCCCGACCAGTTCGGCATGCCGACGCAGGATCTGGGCGGCGACCGAGTGGAAGGTGCCCAACCAGCGCAGCCCCTCGGCCGACGGACCGATCAAATGGGTGATCCGCTCGCGCATTTCGCGCGCGGCCTTGTTGGTGAAGGTGACGGTCAGCAGTTCCCAGGGCTTGGCCCGGCCGGTCGCCAGGATGTGCGCCAGCCGTGTGGTCAGAACCCGCGTCTTGCCGGTGCCGGCGCCGGCGAGGACCAGAACCGGCCCTTCGGTCGTCTCCACCGCTTCACGCTGTTCGGGGTTCAGCCCCTTCAGATAGTCGCGCGACGCCTCACCCTCGGGAGCGCGGGCTCGCGCCAGGTCGGAAATGCGGGGGGCGGGGAGATCGGTCACAGGCGCAGAAACATCCGTCAGTCAGATTCGAAACCGGAACATAAGGGGACCGCGCGGCAATGTCAGGGCCGACGCCACAATGAAACCTCGGAACCGGCAGGGCGACGGCAGGTTCCTAGGTGCGATGCAGCGAAACACTGACACGAGGAAGGCGGCGTCAGACCGCAAACGGCAGGGCAAGAAAGCCGGGTGGCTGGCCTTCGTTCTTGGCATGGCCGGGATGTTCGTGATCATGGCGGTTTGGGTCGCCTTGGTCGAAATGGGCCAGGACCCGCATGCCGACGTCGAATTCATCGGGCAGCCGCAATCCGCCGACGCGGGATCTCGCGAGACTACTTCAGACTATAGGTGATGGTCGTGACGACGCGGACCTTTTTGTCGATTGAGGCGGCCTCGTCGCCGCCTGCGCCATCGCGCGGCAGAATCTCGAACGAGCCCTGGGTGGCCTGACGGATCGGGCCCAGCGGCGTGCCGCTGTCCTTGGCGAACTGTTCCGCGCCGGTGCGCGCCGCCGCCGTGCCTTCGGCGATCATCTGCGGGCGGACATCGTTCAGCTTGGTGAAGATGTAGGACGGTCCCTGGAAGTCCTGCAACACCACGTCCTGACGGACGAGGTCGTTCAACAGCCGCGTCGTGGCCTGAACCCGCGCCACATCGTTGGTTCGCACGATCACCGTCTGGGCCAGGATGAAGCGGGGACCGCCATTCTGTGCGGCGTATTCGCGCGACCGTGTGTCCGCGACCTCCAGCCGGCCCAGTTCGATGGTCTCGGCAGGATAGCCCTGGGCGGCCAGGAAGCGCCGTACAAGCGCAAGGTCGCCGTCGATCTTGGTCTGCACTTCCGACAGAACATCGCCCGATGCGGTGAAGCGCAGCGGCAGGACGGCGAGGTCGGCCTTCACATTGCGTTCGGAAAGGCCGCGCACCGTCACCGTGCGGTCGCCTGCACGCGCATGGATGACGCCCTGACCGATCAGGGCGCCGGCCCCGATGAAGCCGAGGGCCAGAAGGCCGCCCATCACGGCGGCGGGGATCAGACGATTGTCGGTCATGACGCGGTCTCCATTCGGCTGACGCTACGCCTGTCGTCCATGGTCCGCCACCCAGTCCAGGGCCAGCAGACGACAGGCGGAGGCGAGGGGGCGGCGGCCGCGATTGGCGTCGATCTCGGCCAGAAGCTGAGCCTTGCTGAGTTCACGTGCGGCGGCGATCCGGTCCAGCACGGCCCAGAACTCGGGCTCCAGCGCGACTGAGGTGGCATGGCCCGCCAGGGCGACCGAGCGTTTGCTCAGGCTGCTCAACGCGCGGACTTCAACACGATCTCGGCCGAGGCCGGTGCGTCGTGGGTCAGGATCGCGTGACGGGTGTCTGTGACGAAGACCAGGGCGCCGGCAGCGTCGCGGATTTCGGCGCGGGCGGCATAGGTGTGGCGCGGATCGATCTGAGACGTCGGGAAGCCCAGGGTGACGCGATAGGGTGGTCCACCGGTCAGCGGCTCGCTGGCCTCGGCCAGCACCTGGGCCGGGGCATCGGCCAGACTGACATCCTCGACCCTGACCGTCAGGACATGGCCGGGCGGCAGCATGATGCGCTCGCGATAGCTGGCGGTCACGTTCACGACGGTCGTTCCCGTCGTCATTTCCGGTGCGGTCGCGCAGGCGGCCAGAACCAGGGCGGCGGGCAGGATCAGGGGGGCGTTTCGCATGACGATCTCCTTTGTCGTTCTCAGTGTGTCACACTCCGGCGCAAGACGTGAGCGGCGCCGCCGGCTTTGCGATGATAAGCGAACTGTCCGCCGCCGGAGATCGACCTTGAGCCGCCCCTTCGTCATCGCCGCCATCGCCATCTGCGCCCTGATATGGGGCACGACCTGGTATGCGATCACCCTTCAACTGGGGCCGGTCGATTCGATCGTTTCCATCGTCTGGCGGTTCGGTCTGGCGTCGGCGGTGCTGTTCGCCTTCTGCGCCGTGACGCGACGGCCTTTGCGCCTGACCCGGCCCCAGCATCTGGCGGCTATCGGGCAGGGCGCCTTCGTCTTCGCGGTCAGCTATGGCTTCGTCTATGCGGCCGAGGGGCAGGTCGCGTCGGCCGTGGTCGCGGTGATCTTCGCCGCCCTGGCCTTCGTGAACCTGATCCTGTTCCGGCTGATGGGCGGACAGAAGGCGGCGCCCGCCGCGTGGATCGGCGCGGTCCTGGGCGTCCTGGGCGTGGGCGTGCTGTCGTTCGGACAGATCACGGCGGCCGGCGCAGGCCTCAATCCGGGGCTGGGGGTCGTCTTCGCCCTGACCGCCGTCCTGGCGTCGGCGTTCGGCAACTGGTTCGCCTGGAAGGGACAGCAGGCCGGCGCGCCGGTGATGGCCGCCACGTCCTGGGCCATGGCCTATGGCACGGCGATGCTGGCGCTGTATGGCCTGGCGACCGGCGTAACGTGGCGGATCGAGCCGACGCCGCACTATGTTCTGTCGCTGCTCTATCTGTCGCTGTTTGGGTCGGTGGTCGCGTTCGGCCTGTATTTCTCCATCGCACGTCAGCGCGGCTATGCCCTGGCCAGCTATATCTCGGCGCTGACGCCGCCCATCGCCATGCTGGTGTCGGTGATCTTCGAGGGCGCTCGCTTCGGGTGGAGCGCCCTGATCGGACTGGCGCTGGTGCTGGCGGGGCAGGTGATGCTGATCCGCGCGCCCAAGACCTGAGCCGTCAGTCGTCCGACTTCGGATCGCGCTTCTGACCGTCCAGAAGTTTGTCTGCCCGATGACGTTCCAGAGCGGTCAGCGCCTTGTCGGCCTTGGTTCGACCGTGGACCACGCGATTGGCGGCGGCTTGGGCTTTGTCCTCTGCCTTGGCGCGCGTCTTTCGCGCCCGGTTCAAATTGACGATCTCGCCCATGATCAGGTCTTCGGCGGCTCTGCCGGCGCTTCTGCGGGCGTGGGCGGCGGCGCCAGCACCGCAGGCACCTGCGACTCCGAGATGGTCGTCTGGGGGATAAAGGGCTGGTTCGCCGGACGCTCGCCCAGCCGGGTCCAGGCGTCGGGGCCGAGCCCGCGCTTGCGACCCAGTTCGAACATGGCGGTCATGGTCTCCTGGTCGAACTTGAGGCTTGAGGCGGCGACATTGTCGGGAATGGCCGACAGGGCCATGTCCAGGCCGTTGCGCCGCGCGAAAGCCGCTGTCACCGCCAGATGGATGCGCAGCGACGACTTGCTCATGCTGTCATAGGTCCGCGCCAGGATGCCGGACAGGCGGCCGGGCGTGACGCCGTCGTTGCGACCGACCTGACCGTTGACGATGACATAGAGGGCGCCGACACGCCCCTCGTCCTCGGGCCGGCTCCAGAGCATCAGGTCTTCCGGTATGGCGAGGAAGGGCGTGTTGACCCCGCCGTCAACGTGCATTTCCAGCACGACCTTGTCGTCGTCCTGAAGACCCGCGATCAGCACGGGCGGGAAGACGCCCGGAATGCTGGCGGAGGCGACCAGCACCTCCTTGAACAGTTCGCGGGCGTTCTCGTCGCCCTGGGTCGCCAGCAGGCCCATGTCCCAGATGACGGTCTGCTCACTGTCCAGATCTGTCGTGGCGACCAGCAGGCGACGGCCCTTGGCGTTTTCGCGTGCGACAGCCTGCATCAGTTCGGGCGTGACGTTCTCGTCCACCAGGTTTCGCAGAGCCTGCGACGAGAACAGGCTGGGGTTCAGGAAGGCGGCGAAACTGCGCCAGCTCAGCAGATTGTTCGCCCCGCCGCTGGTGTAGGCGTGCTGAAGCTCGTCATCCCATTCCGAGCCCAGGAAGGCGAAGGGAGCCGCAAGGGCGCCGGTGCTGACCCCCGTGACGACGTCGAACACCGGACGGTCGCCCTGTTGGGTCCAACCGACCAGCAGCCCGGCTCCATAGGCGCCGTTGGCCCCGCCGCCTGACAGGGCCAGGATCGATGTCGGATGATCGGGCCGCAATCGTTCGCCGATTTCACGGGTGAAGGCCTGCAGCCTCGCGCTATCGTTGGCGCGAATGCGGGGATCCTCGGCCTTGATCAGCGTGCCATCGGTGATCCTGAGCGGGCCGGTCGGCCGATCCAGGGTGCCGCACGCGGTCAGCGCCAAGGCCATGACGATGCCGAACAGGCCCGATCCGATCCGCCGCATGCGTTTGCTTCCAGCCCTATGTCGAGAAATGCTTTCTACCGCTTCGGGCCGTCCCCTGTCACCACATCACAGAACAAGCGTCGCCGTTTGAAACCCGCCCTGACGCCGCGTGTTCTCACCGGCAGGACAAACCGAACTGTTGGAGACAGACATGGTCGACGTTTCGCTCATCAAGGAACATCTCGAAGTCGTAGGCTCGGACGGCGGCCATGTGGGGCGTGTCGATCACGTCCTGGGCGACCAGATCGAGCTGGCGAAGCTGGATTTCGCCGGCGGCTTCAAGCACCACCTAATCCCGGTCAGCTGGGTCGAGAAGGTCGATGACAAGCACGTCCACCTGAACCTGACCCAGGAAGACGCCAAGGCGCGCTGGACGGAAAAGCCGCACTGATCACGGCGACTTAACGCGAATTCATCGAAGGCCCCGCTGCACAAGCGGGGCCTTATCGCTATCTAGGAGGCGTCGCATGAGGCGGCGCTGGAGCTTCGACCTTGATCCGCCTGATCCTGAATATTCTGTGGTTCGTGCTCGGCGGCTGGCTGTCAGGCCTGCTGTGGTTGTTCGGTGGAGCTATTCTGGCGCTGACTGTCGTCGGTCTGCCGTGGACGTTCGCGGCGTGGCGCATCGCCAGCTATTCCTTCTGGCCTTTCGGCCGTGAGGTCGTGTGGCAGGACGCGCATCCGGTGGCAGGCTGCCTGGGCGTCGTGCTGAACATCGTCTGGTTCGTCGTCGCCGGCTGGTACATCGCCCTGACGCATCTGATCATCGCGGTGGCCGAGTTCGTCTCCATCATCGGCATTCCCTTCGCCCTGAAGGATCTGGAACTGGCCAAGCTGGCGCTGGCCCCGGTGGGTCGCACAATTCGCGACAAGGCCTGACGCCAACGAAAAACGCCGACGTCGCGGGACGTCGGCGTTCGAGCCTTTCGCGTCGGCTGGCGTCAGCCCGGCGAAATCATCTTCTCGGGACGGACCGCCTCGTCGAACTCGGCGTCGGTCAGATAGCCGCCGCCGACGGCTTCCTCGCGCAGGGTGGTGCCGTTCTTGTGTGCGGTCTTGGCGATCTTGGCGCACAGGTCATAGCCCAGCTTGCCGTTCAGGGCCGTGACCAGCATCAGCGAGTTGTTCAGGCCGCGGGCGATGTTGTCTTCGCGGGCCTCGATGCCGACGACGCAGTTGTCGGTGAAGCTGATGGCCGCGTCGGCGACCAGACGCACCGACTGCAGGAAATTGTAGGCCATGACGGGGTTGTAGACGTTCAGCTCGAAATGCCCCTGGGAGCCGGCGAAGGTGATGGCGGCGTTGTTGCCGAACACTTGGACGCAGACCTGGGTCAGGGCCTCGCACTGGGTCGGATTGACCTTGCCCGGCATGATCGAAGAACCCGGCTCGTTTTCCGGCAGGGCCAGTTCGCCCAGGCCTGAACGCGGACCGGAGCCCAAGAAGCGGATGTCGTTGGCGATCTTGAACAGCGAGGCGGCGACCGTGTTGATCGCGCCGTGGCTGAAGACCATCGCGTCGTGGGCGGCCAGGGCCTCGAACTTGTTCGGCGCCGTGGTGAAGGGCAGGCCGGTGATCTCGGCGATCTGGGCTGCGACCTTTTCCGCGAAACCGACGGGGGCGTTCAGGCCGGTGCCGACGGCGGTGCCGCCCTGGGCCAGTTCCATCAGCTTGGGCAGGGTCTGTTCGATGCGCTCGATGCCGTTGGCGACCTGTTGCGCATAGCCGCCGAACTCCTGACCCAGCGTCAGGGGGGTGGCGTCCTGGGTGTGCGTGCGGCCGATCTTGATGATGTGGGCCCAGGCCTTGGCCTTGGCGTCCAGGGCGGCGTGCAGATGCTTCAGGGCCGGGATCAGGTCTTTGACCACCTGTTCTGCGCAGGCCACGTGCATGGCCGTCGGATAGGTGTCGTTAGACGACTGGCTCATGTTGACGTGGTCGTTGGGGTGGACCGGCTTCTTGGAGCCCATCTCGCCGCCCAGGATCTCGATGGCGCGGTTCGAGATCACCTCATTGGCGTTCATGTTCGACTGGGTGCCGGAGCCCGTCTGCCAGACGACCAGCGGGAAGTGGTCGTTCAGCTTGCCTTCGATGACCTCGTTGGCGGCTTTGACGATGGCGTCGGCCAAGGCCGGATCCAGCTTGCCCAGGTCGCGGTTGGTCTCGGCGGCGGCGCGCTTGACGATGCCCAGGGCGCGCACGACCGGCAGAGGCTGCTTCTCCCAGCCGATCTTGAAATTGCCCAGCGACCGCTGCGCCTGAGCGCCCCAGTAGCGATCGGCGGCCACTTCGATGGGGCCGAAGGTATCGGTTTCGGTACGGACGTTGCTCATGCGCGGAATCTCGTCTCTCAGGCGTGGCGATGGGTTGCGCGGCGGTGTAGCACGAGAGCCATGCAGGACAAGACGAGCGCAGACATCCTCAGATCGGCAGGCGTCGCATGACCGCCGGCTGGATCGGGACCGGCAAGGTCCGGGCGCGCGAGGATGGCGACGCGGTCGAGATCGTCATCGACGGCCTAACCACGCAGGCCAAATATTACAAGCCGCTGGTCTACGAGTTCATGCGTAAGGAATGGCGCGGGGCGCGGCCGTCATGGGGCGACCATGTCGTCGAGATCCGCATGGAGCATGTCGGCGAGCCGCCGTGGATGGATCTGGACAACCTGGCCAAGGCCCTGCTCGATTCCATCAAGGGCTATTTGTTCCACGACGACGCCCAGGTCGCGCGACTGGTGGTCGAACGGCGCGAGGGCGAGCGGGAGCGGATTACGATCCGCTCCTATCCGCGACGGGACTGAAGGCGGTTATTTCTTGCGGAACTGGTCCAGCGAGACGACCTTGGGGCCTTCCGAGGATGGGTCGGTGTCCTGTGGCGGGATCGGCTCTTCCTCGACCACTTCCAGAAGCTGCGGATCCTCGAACTGCAGCAGGAACTGCACACTGGGATCGTAGAACCGCGTGACGGCCGAATAGGGGATGACCAGGCTCTTGGGCATGCCGCCGAAACGCAGTTTGACCGAGAAGCGTTGGGGCTCGACGCGCAGATCGTCGTACTGGTGCTGCAGAACGACCGTCATCTCTTCCGGGTATTTCGCCAGGATGTCGGGCGCGACGCTGACGCCGACGGCGCGCGTCTTGAAGGTGATGTAGAAGTGATGCGCACCGGGCAGGCCTTCGGCCAGCACCCGTTCCAGCGCAGCGCGCATGACGCCGCGCAGCGCCTCTTGCGCCAGCTGCTCGTAATGCATCTCATCGACCGGAGGGGCCTGGTCGCTCATCGTCACCTCGCAATAGAGCGCGACTGATAGACGTGCGGATGCGATGGCGAAAGATGCCTTGAGAGTTAAGCGAACCGATTTGTCGCCATACCGATGATTTGGAAAAGCGCCGGGATTCTGTTGCCAGGCTCCCGACAGGCCCCGCCCAAGGATCTGAACCCCTAGGACTTAAGATTCGAAATCACCCGAACCGCATTACGCGGCGAGAGCGACTTCTCCAGCGAAGTTATCGTTCGCAGTTAGAAAATGGCCCGATACGGTGGGCCAGGACGAGCGAAAGCAATCCTCTTTACACGTCCGTCGATGCTAGTCGGCCCCATGCTGCCTCCGCCGATAACGCGGGGAGAAAGTTGGTGGAGCCGCCGGGAATCGCACCCGGGTCCGGTCCGCTTATTACAAGCGCGTTTATCGCTATAGTCCGGCCGAAACCGGACAGGACCAATATAGGCGCTGACTGGACGCATTCCAAGCGCCGCTTTCAAGTCAGACGCGCGGCCAGTCCGGCGTCTGTTGACGAAACCAGGTCAACTGGCGTTTGGCGTAGTTCCGCGTGGCCTGTTTCAGGGCGGATACGGCGTCGTCTCGCGTCAGTTCTCCAGTCAGATAGGCCGCCAGTTCACGCACGCCGACGGCTTTCATGGCGGGCAGGCTGTCCGATAGACCGCGCGCGGCCAAAGCGGCGACCTCATCCACAGCTCCCTGTTCAAGCATCAGGTCCACGCGAGCGTCACAGTTTTGATAGAGGCGCTGCCGGTCAGGCTCGACGACCTGTCCAATCCAAGACCCGTATGGCAGCAGGGGTTTCGTATCGGCCTTCCAGTCGCTGAGCGATCGGCCGCTGGCGGCGAAGACGCTCATGGCCCGCACCAATCTTTGCCGGTCGCCCCTTTCGATGGCGCGCGCAGCGTCGGAATCGGCTTGGGCCAGTCGTGCACGGAACGCCGTCTCGCCCTCGATTGCATATTCGGCCTCGACTGCGTCACGCGTCACCAGCGGGACGGGAGGAATGTCCGCCAAGCCCCGCGTGAGGCTCATGAAATACAGCCCAGTGCCTCCGACGAGGATGGCCGAACGCCCGTCCGCGCGAAGTTCATCGAGGATGTCCAAAGCCGCGCGGCTCCAGCGCCCGACCGACCAGGCGTCGGCCGCGTCGGCGACGCCGTAAAGGCGATGATCGGCCAGAGCTTCGTCCTCGGCGGACGGTCGCGCCGTCAGGATGCGCAGGTCGGCGTAAAGCTGCTGGCTGTCGGCATTGATGATCACCGCGCCGGTTTCACGCGCCATCTTCAGCGCGAGCGCCGACTTTCCCGATGCGGTCGGGCCGGCGATCAGGGTGATTGAGGGCGGCTGGGACAAATCGTGGCTCGCGGGATGGGTCCGACGGCGATAGAACGCGCGCATCATCGCCTGCAAGTCTTCTGGAGACCGCCTTGGTCGAACGCACCGCCGTCATCGCCGCCCTGGACGCCATCATCGATCCGGTTTCCGGCCAGGGTCTGGTCGCCGCCGGTCTGGTTCAGGGGCTGGTGGTGGCTGACGACCGCGCCGGGTTCGCGCTGGAGGTCGATCGCAGTCAGGCGGCCGCCTATGCGCCCGTTCGCGATGCGGCGGAGGCGGCGCTGAAGGCGTTGCCCGGAATGGCGCGTGTCTCCGTCATCCTGACCGCCGAGGCCAAGCCTGCCGCTGCGCCGCGCACGGCGGGCCTGTCCAAGGCGGCGGTCGATCAGGGACGGGCCAAGGCCCGGGTCGCAACTGACCGTCCTGCCCATGTCCGCCGTGTCCTGGCCGTCGCAAGCGGCAAGGGCGGCGTGGGCAAGTCGACCGTCGCCTTAAACCTGGCGGCTGCGCTGGCGGCCCGTGGGTTGTCAGTCGGCATTCTGGACGCCGACGTGTATGGTCCGTCGTTGCCGACGATGCTGGGGATCAGTGGTCAGCCGGCCTATGAGGACGGCGCCATCGTCCCGCACGTCGCCCATGGTCTGAAGGCCATGTCGGTCGGCCTGCTGACCAAGATGGACGACGCCATGATCTGGCGCGGCCCGATGGCGTCGCAAGCCATCACCCAGATGCTGACCCAGACCCGCTGGGGGACTGAAGAGGCGCCGCTGGACGTGCTGGTGGTCGATCTGCCGCCCGGCACAGGCGACGTGCAGTTGACCCTGATCCAGAAGACGCCGCTGGACGGCGCCGTCATCGTCTCGACGCCGCAGGAGGTAGCCCTGGCCGATGCGCGCCGGGCGCACACGCTGTTCCAGCGGGTCAATGTGCCGACGCTGGGCCTGATCGAGAACATGAGCGGTTCGGTGTTCGGTCAGGGCGGGGCCAAGGCCGAGGCGGAGCGTCTATCGATTCCCTTCCTTGGCGATATGCCGCTGGATGCCGCGCTGCGCGAAGGCGGGGACGCAGGCCGTCCTCCGGTTTCGGTTGATCCGTTGGGAGACATCGCCGAACGATTTGCTGTCATTGCCGGCCGTATCGTGGCTGCTCTCGACCTTTAGAAAATATCTGCGAGGGCGGGGTTTTCAAACGCAACCCTATTCGCCACCTTGGGTCTTGCCGATACCCAAGGAGATCCGATGAGCGTCGACGCCCTGTTCAGCCCATTCACCATCAAGGGGCTGACTCTACCCAACCGCATCGTCATGGCGCCCATGACGCGGTCGTTCTCCCCGAACGGCATCCCGACCTCCGATGTCGCCGCCTACTATCGCCGTCGCGCCGAGGGCGGGGTGGGCCTGATCGTTACCGAGGGGACGGTCGTCGAACGGCCGGCCGCGCGTAACGACGCCGCGGTGCCGGTTTTCCACGGCGAGGCCCTGCCGGAGTGGAAGTCCGTCGTGGAGGAAGTCCATGCCGCCGGCGGTCTGATCGCCCCGCAGATCTGGCACGTGGGATCGGCGCGGGGGCGCGGCGATGACTGGACGCCGCTGGGCAAGGTGGACAGCCCGTCGGGCATGACCGCGCCGGGCAAGGCGAAGTTCGAGCCGATGACCGAAGAGGACGTCGCCGACACCATCGCCGCCTTCGGACGCTCGGCCCGTGCGGCACGCGATCTCGGCTTTGACGCCGTCGAGATTCACGGCGCCCACGGCTATCTGATCGATCAGTTCTTCTGGGGCGGGCTGAACGCCCGCGAAGACCGCTGGGGTGGGCCGACCATCGCCGACCGCGCTCGTTTCGGCGCGGAAGTGGTCAAGGCGGTGCGCGAGGGCGTCGGCGACGACATCCCCGTCATCCTGCGCCTGTCACAGTGGAAACTTCAGGATTACACCGCCCGCATCGCCGAAACGCCGGAACAGATGGTCGAATGGCTGACGCCGCTGTCGGACGCCGGCGTCGATGTCTTCCACTGTTCGCAGCGCCGTTTCTGGGAGCCAGAGTTCGAGGGATCGGATCTGAACTTCGCCGGCTGGACCAAGAAGCTGATGGGCAAGCCGACCATCACGGTCGGCTCGGTCGGTCTGGACGGCGAATTCATCGCGGCCTTCGGCGGCGAGGGTTCCAAGCCCGCATCGCTGGACGGTCTGCTGCGACGTCTGGAGAACGAGGAGTTCGATCTGGTCGCCGTGGGCCGCGCGCTGCTGGCCGATCCGCAATGGGTCAACAAGATCCGCGACGGCCGTTCGGACGAACTGCGCAACTTCGAACGCGCGGACCTGATGACCCTGTCCTGACCCAATCAGTCGAGTCGGTTCAGGCCGGCTCGACGATCACGCCCGTGCCATAGCATAGCACCTCCGTCACGCCGGGCATGATCTCGGTGGCGTCATAGCGGACAGCCAGAATGGCGTTGGCGCCGTGCTCGGTCGCGTGTTTGACCAGTTCGTCATAGGCTTCCTGACGCCCGGCCTCGGCCAGTTTCACATAGGCGCCGACCCGACCGCCCAGCATCGATTGGACCCCGCCGATGGCGTCGGAGATGGCGTTGCGCGAACGCACCGTAACGCCGCGCACCAGGCCGATATGGCGGGTGATGCGAAAGCCGGGCAGGTCGTTGGTTGTGGTGACGTACATCGATGTCTCCTAGCGACGTTCCAGCACGCGGAAGGTAAAGGCGTGATCGTCCTTCTCGCCTGCCGGGTGCGATTCCGACGATACCTCGACCCAGGCCGTTTCGTCGAACGCCGGGAAGACCGCGTCGCCGTCGGGCGAAGCCTCGACCTCGGTGATATAGAGACGTCTGGCGCGGGGCAGGGCGGCCTCGAACAGGGCCGTGCCGCCGATGATGCAGATCTCGTCCACGCCGTCCTCCTCGGCCGTCTCGCGCCCGATCTCGATGGCTTCGTCCAGGGTGGCGCAGACCAGGGCGCCCTTGGACATGCCGTCGGCTTCGTAGGATTCGTCCCGCGTCAGCACCATGTTAAGCCGACCGGGCAGGGGCTTGAGCGGCAGGCTCTCCCAGGTCTTGCGGCCCATCAGGCAGGGCTTGCCCACAGTGATGGCCTTGAAGCGTTGCAGGTCCGATCGCAACCGCCAGGGCAGGTCGCCGTCGCGGCCGATGACGCCGTTGCTTCCGCGGGCGACGACCAGAGAAATGATGGGTTGGGGCAAGAACCTTGACCGTATCGATGCGTTGGAGTGGCCCATCCCATGGACGCGAGCCCTGTCATGAGCAAGTACATCCCCGCCATCGTCGTCGGTTTCCTGGTCGCGGTCCTTGTCAGCGGGGGCTTGGCCTTCTTCTTTTCGTCAGCGGGCGCGGACGCCGGCTATCTGCCCATGATGGTCGGGGCCTTCCTGGGTGTGTTCACGGCCTACATCATGGCCAATCTGGCGGGGACCAAGCTGGGCAAGGCCGCGACGCCGGAGCAGAAGCAGGCCGTGCTGGAATTCCGGCCCCAGTTCCATGATCAGGCGCTTTTGATCGTCTATCGCGAAGGTTTCGTGGGCAAGGCGGCGGGCATGGACCTGTCGGTGGACGATCGTTTCGTGGCCCAGCTGAAGAGCCCGCGTTTCACCGCCATTTCGGTCTCGCCGGGCGGCCACCAGTTGTCGATGGCGTTCGGCGGTCTGGCGGGCAAGCAGAACAAGCCGACGCTGGAGGGCTTCATCGCCGCGCCCGGCGACGTGATCGCTTTTCGCGCCACGATGCAAATGGGCATGATGAAGAACCGGATCGTCGTCGAACGCATCCAGAGCGACGACGCTCTGGTCCAGCGCCTGAAGCCGATGATCATGATCGCGCCTGAAGTCTAGGTTGCGGTCGCGACCTCCGTTTGGGGCTCCAGCCAATTCAGCCATTTGCGCTGCATGGCCTGATCCAGGTCGATCCCGGCCCCTGCGCAATAGATCAGCAGCATGCCCAGCACGTCCGCCGCCTCATCCCCCAGCGCTTGGGCGTCGGGCGTGCCCCGCGCGCGGCCGGTCAGGCGCAGATGCTCGGCCGTCAGTTCGCCCAGCTCTTCCTGAAGTTTCAGCAGCGCCCAATCCCGGTCGCGGTCGATCCTGTGTTCGGCCGCGTAGATGTCGGAGATGCGCAGGACCGAGGCTGTGAGGTTTTTTAAGTTCATCAGGTGCCGCCCCAGGTCAGCAATGCATCGCATTTTTCATGAGGTAAGCTGCGTTTGTGGTATTCCCTCAAGCATAATCTGAGCGCACTCGGTGAAATAATAGCATCGATTGGATTGCTAAATTTTATCTCGTCTTCGTCGCTCCAAAATCCGTATTTATCTATACGTTTGACGTAGATGTGCGCCTTTACTGGAAGCGAGAATTTCTTGGCAACATCTAATATTGTAACTCCGTCCAGAATGGCCGTGCGGTTGGTGTCGATAAAATCGCGCAGGTCTTCATCGGTTAACAAATCGACATAGCTTGTTACAATCTGGCTTCCGTTCAATAGCGCATCGAGTTCGCACCAAGGCTGCTGCATAGATTTCGCAAGCTTGGCGGCTAAAGTGCTTTTCCCTGACCCAGGAAAGCCATCCAGCAGGATGTAGCCCTCTGGCAGGCAGTCATGACTCAACCAGTCGGCTAGTGCGCTGGTGTTGGAAAACTCGATGGGTTTCAAATAGCCACGGCCGCCTTGATGTGCGGCCACGCTTCGTAACTCTCAAGCGTGAAATCGGACAGGTCGAAGGCGAACAGGTCGGTCTTGGGGGCGATGTGCATGACCGGCAGGGGCAGGGGCTCGCGGGTCAGCTGAAGCTCGGCTTGGTCCAGGTGGTTCAGATACAGGTGGGCGTCGCCGAAGGTGTGGACGAAGTCGCCCGGCTCCAACCCCACGACCTGGGCCAACATCATGGTCAGCAGGGCGTAGGAGGCGATGTTGAACGGCACGCCCAGGAAGACGTCGGCGCTGCGCTGATACAGCTGGCAACTCAGTTTTCCATCGGCGACGAAGAACTGGAACAGGCAGTGGCAGGGCGGCAGGGCCATGTCGTCGACGTCGGCGGGGTTCCAGGCGGTGACGATGTGGCGGCGGCTGTTGGGATTGGTCTTCAGGCCGTGGACCAGTTTCTCGATCTGGTCGATGACGCGGCCGTCCGGCGCGGTCCACGAGCGCCATTGCTTGCCATAGACCGGACCCAGCTCGCCGTCGGCGTCGGCCCATTCGTCCCAGATGCGGACGCCGTTGTCCTTCAGATAGGCGATGTTTGTCTCGCCCCGCAGAAACCACAGCAATTCGACGATGATCGAGCGCAAATGTAGCTTCTTGGTCGTCAGGACGGGAAAGCCCTTGGACAGGTCGAACCGCATCTGGCGGCCGAAGACGCCCAGGGTGCCCGTACCAGTGCGGTCGTCGCGACGCACCCCATTGTCCAGGATGTCGCGTAGCAGGTTCAGATACTGCCGCTCGGGATGATCGGCGGGCGCGGCGGCGATGCGGGCCTTCACGTCGGCCTGAAGCGTGGCGTGGATCATCTGAACGGTCATGGTTTCAAGTTGCCTCAGAATTCGATTCGGGGTCGCGGCAAATCGGCGGCGTCCACAGGAATTGTTTCGCTCGGACAGGGGTGATCGGCTTCGCGCTTTCGCAGCGAAGTTATTGGAGGGTTGGGCGGAGCGCCGGGCCTTCGCCCGGAGTGTGTTTGTGTTGTTACCGTTTCGACGAAGGGTTGACGCTCCGCGCGGAAGGTTGGCCTGCAAGCTCGGGGCGTCGAGCGGTGGCGGTCTTATCGCCTAACCCCATAAGCCTGCGACGGGTCGGCAGCCCCTGCGAGGGCTGTCCCGAGTGCGGCCGAGTATCCCCCTCGACCCTCCGACACCGCTCCATGAGTCGATGTCAGCGCGGGCCGTTTCAGACCCGCTCCCGTTCCATCCGCTCCCGCCGCCGCAAGGTCGCAGGCCAAGCGAGCCCTCCGATGCGACGGGACGGGTCTAGAATACGCGCGTTTCGGAAGGGGGATGGAAGAAGGGCGACATAAATCGGCAAGCGATTGAAATCACTGCGAATGGACCAGCGTCATTGTGATGGCTGGGCGCATTCTCCCTCCCCTTCATGGGGAGGGGCGGCGAAGCGGAGCGAAGCCGGGGTGGGGACGTGTGAAGCGTTGCGCCTGTCCTTACGGCCCCACCCGGATCGCTGCGCGATCGTCCCTCCCCATAAGGGGAGGGAGAGGCGCCTGGGGGGCTTTGGGAGGAGACGGTGCGCTTCAGCCGCCGAAACCGCCTTTGTCGAGGAAGGCCTGTTCTTCTGCCGTCGTTTCTCGGCCCAGGGCGGCGTTGCGGTGGGGGAAGCGACCGAAGCGGAAGATGATGTCGCGGTGGAGCTTGCCCCATTTCTCCAGCTCTTCGTCGCCGGCGATCAGGGCCATGTAGCGGTCCTGGTCCTCGATCCGTTCGGAGTGTTCGAAGGGCAGCAGGAGGAAGTTCTTCAGCTCGGGTTCGACCTGAAGATGCAGGTCGCGCGCCACGGCCTGATTGGCGAACATCAGGGCCAGCGGGTCGGTGGCGAACTGATGCGCCGTGCCGCGGAAGCTGTTCCTGGGATATTGGTCCAGCAGGATCAGCAGGGCCAGGGCCCCGTCCGGCGTCTCCATCCAGTCGTCCAGTTCGCGGCGCGCCGCCGTCCAGTGAACCGCGCGGCCACGATCGCGCAAATCGGCGTCGAACGCCTCGTCCTTGGCGAACCACTTTTCGGGTCCGGCCTCTTTCCAGAAGGCGACGACGGAGGAAGGGGTTATGAAGACGGTCATGACCCAGACCTTATCCAATCCGCTGCCCGTCTTCCATGACCGCGACTGCGACCTTTCGATCATTCGCGGCAAGCGCGTGGCCATGATCGGTTACGGCAGTCAGGGGCGGACCCATACGCTGAACCTGCGCGATTCAGGGGTGGCGGACATCGTCGTGGGGCTGAAGGCGGGCTCGAAGACCCGTGAACTGGCGCGGGCGGATGGGTTCGCGGTGATGACGGCCGGGCAGGCCGCCGCCGGGGCCGACGTGATCGCGGTCATGACCTCGGACGAGGCGCATCGCGACCTGTGGCGCGACGAACTGGAGCCGAACGTGCGGCCCGGCGCGGCCCTGGTGTTCGCCCACGGCCTGTCGGTGCGGTTCGGCCTGGTGGAGCCCCGCGCCGACCTGGACGTCATCCTGGCGTCTCCCAAGGGCATCGGGCCACGCATCCGCGACCTTTACGAGGCCGGGGAGGGGGTCTTCTGCCTATTCGGGGTGCATCAGGACGCGTCGGGCGGCGCGCACGCCCTGGGCCTGTCCTATGCGGCGGCGCTGGGGTGCGGGCGCAAGGGCATTCTGGAAACGACGATGCGGGACGAGTGCGAGAGCGATCTGTTCGGCGAGCAGGTGGTGCTGTGCGGCGGGATCGCCGAACTGATCGACGGGGCCTTCATTAAGTTGGTGGACGCTGGTTATCCGCCCGAGGTGGCCTGGTTCGAATGTTTCTACGAGACCAAGCTGGTGACCGACCTGATGTACGAACGGGGCATCGCCGGAGCCTTCGCCAAGATCTCCAACACGGCGGAATACGGGGCCTATCTGACCGGACCGCGCATTATCAACGCCGCGTCCCGCGCTGCGATGGATGAGGTGCTGGCCGAGGTTCAGGGCGGAGAATTTGTGCGCCGGCTGATGGCGGATTACGACGCCGGGTCGCCGGATCTGCTGGCGCGTCGCAAGGCGCTGGGGCTGCGGACCATCGAATCGGTGGGGGCGCATCTGAACGCCGTGGCGCGTCAGGCGATGGAGACGGCGGCGAACGACGATGTTGAAAACAGCATGGACCGCGGGTGAAAACCCGCCGTCGCGCCGTCGATATCTCTAAAGAGAAGATGGTCGGAGTGAGAGGATTCGAACCTCCGACCCCTGCGTCCCGAACGCAGTGCTCTACCAGGCTGAGCCACACTCCGACCGTGGGGGCGGGCCTGGCGGCGTCGCCCCGAAGTGAGGACGCGGCTTATAGCCATGGGTTCGGGAGGCCGCAAGCGTCCATTTCACCCCAACTTCGCGGTGCGTGAAAATAGTCCTGAAAGAGGGTGTTGCATCCCAAAACCGCTTGGCGTATCTGACCGCCTCCGCCGCACAGAGTGCTTCGGAAACGCCGGTCCTGCTGGGGAATGGTGTAATGGTAACACTACGGTTTTTGGTACCGTCATTCTAGGTTCGAGTCCTAGTTCCCCAGCCATCCGTTTTTCGAACCCAAGCACAGCAACGATTTCCCGCTCTGTAAGGGTTTGACGGCCATGTCACCGATGCACATAGGTGATACACATGGCGGTAATGGAAAACGTAGTCAGGGTCGGAAAGTCATACAGGGTCCGCAAGCGCATACCGGCTGACTGTCGAGCCGCGTTCGGCATCAATGGGGAGTTCAAAACTGTCTCCCTCAAGACCACGAACAAGCGCGAGGCGCAGGAAAGGGCGGTGCCGATCCTGGCCGAGATTGACGCCAAGATTGCTGAAGCACGGGGCCTGGTCGCACCCCCTTCAGCAGACCGCCGGCTTAGCCCGGCTAGGGTCGAAGCCTTGATCCGGGAGTGGCGGTTTCGCGAGATCGACCGCGCCTATCACGACGCCTACAACGGCCACCGAGACACCCGCGACCCCATCGCGGTTTCGCAATTGCGCTATGCCCTCCAGCATCACTCGACGATCGACAGGATCGCCGACTTCGACGCCCGCATGGCGGCCGTTCTTGGCGTCACACCCCTGCATCCGGTCATCCAGCGGGCCGACGAACGCGAGCGGTTACGAATGGCATGGCATGACGTCGAGACTTTCACGGCCCGGTTCCCGACAGACCTGACTGGCTGGCCGGAGGAAGAGGAGGAGCCACTGATCTCGACTGCGGCCCCTGCGGTGCCCTCCCCGGTCAAGTTGGCCGGGATGAAGCTGTCGGAGTTGCGAGATGCATGGGGTGGCGTGAAACCGCTTGAGGCCCGCCAGAGCGGCTATATCCGCCGCCTCGTCGAGTTTCTTGGCGACGTGGACATCGCCACCATCCAGCCGCTCGATCTGGACCGCTTCTTGATCGAGTTGAAGCGGTTCCCGCTGACCAAGAAGCCGTCAGACGAACGTCTCCCATTCGCCGATCTGATCGCCGCCTACGAGGGAACGGATCAAGCCCGGCTCCATATCAAAACGATCTGGAATTGGACGGTTGTATACAAGGCCATGTTTGCCTTCGCGGTATCGCGCCGGCTGCTGGCCCATAACCCCGCGGCCGGCATGATGAAGAAACCTTCGAGCGAGGAGTCCAACGACCGCAACCCTTACTCGGAAGTCGATCTCGACTTCATCTTCACTCGGCCGATGTTCACCGGTTTCTCGGGTTCGGCCCACACCGGCTATCGTAACCAACCGGGCGAGCAAGTGGTCGAGGATGCGAAATACTGGTTGCCGATAGTCGCCCTCCACACCGGGATGCGACTTGAGGAGCTGGCTTCGCTCAAGACGTCCGAGATCATCAGCGAAGGCGAGGCACTGGCGTTTGATCTGACCAAGCGACCGCTCAAGGGAAACGATGGTGTCAAAAACGGCTCGGCCCGGCGCGTCATTCCCCTCCACAAGCGACTGTACGACCTGGGCTTTGCTGACTGGATGATGGCCCGCGCCGACAACCAGACGCACGTCTTCGCTGATTTGACAACGGACGGCCAAGGCAAGCGGGGCTCGAAGTTCAGCAAATGGTGGGGCTTGTGGTGCCAGTCCAACGCCAACAGGGCGGGTGAGGGGATTGATGACCCGTCTCTGACCTTTCACTCGTTCAGGCACTCGTTCAAACGCGCTGCCCGCCAAAGCCCAGTCAAAGAGGAGGTCCATGATCTTCTGACCGGCCATCAACAAGGCAATAGTGTCGCGCGATCTTATGGCTCCGGGGTGGACCTCGTGACCCTGAAAATCGCTATCGATCAGATCAATATCCACTGGCCCTGACACATCGCTGTCGCGGGTACGGCGCGCGGTGATTTCGACGCCGCGCCGAGCCTGCATGCTCCCCTTGATTGCGGTTCGAGGTGGGTCCTTGCCAGCCAGCAGTGCTCCCTAACCCGTCCCTGCAAGCCGATGTTGGCTAGAACGGTGAAAACGGGCGATTTGCAGTCCCGTCACGACTGGGTTTGCTGGGCGCGGTCCGGGCGGCGCCTACGGCGCCGACGACGGCGCCCGCGGCAGCGTCCCCGTACGATTAGCCTGCCCGCCATGCTGCCGGAGCCGGGTTGTCGCATGATGCCGACCATCTCAAGGCGTTCGCCTACGAAGCCCGTCATGCCGACCGGCTCGCGCGCCCATTTGACCGACGACCCGGCGGACGGCCTCCATTTCTCGCCTCGCTGTGGTTCTCGCCCTACCGGATCGCCTCATCCCTCAGGACGGAATCGCGACCACACGCCGTCCAAATCGTCGTTCCAGGCAGGAGATCCTCAAATTCTTGTGACGTAATCACCTCAGAGAAAAGGGATCCAAGACGGAAAATTCGACCTCCTAGGTCTGCAATCCCAGATGAGCACAAAGCCGACTCACTGCCAAAGGCTGGTGGACACGGACTCGCTCACCGGGTTCGTGACCGAGAACCATGACGGCTTGGCCGCATGAGGCTGAGCGCAGGAAGGCTGAGCAAGAAGTGGAGGCACACATAACGCCTTTGTCTACGTCTCCGCAAGAATTGCTGTAATGCTATCTGACTTATTGCTTGACGGGAAATTCAATGTTCTCAAAATGACTGTTGACTGGTTTCAGTGGGAAGTTTACGACGAATCTACTGGACCCCGCGCAAGATGGTGGGAGCGTTGAAATCGTAAACAACCCATTGCTTGACCGCTAAGTCATGCGTTATTTACTGTCTGCTTGCGTGATCGTGTCTGTTGAGGCGCGCGACGTCAGTACTCTAAGAGTGCAATAAGAATTTAGGTCGGATGAGATGAGGCAGAGGGTTCTGCCGTTCCGGCGCGGATCGGAGAATGAAATGCAGAATGCTAACGTACAGCCTGAAACGGTCTGGACCGCCACGGAAGACCGTGCATGGGACGCAACTATCGTCCTGGCCAGCGCCCGTCTCGCTAATCCAAACACGCAGCTAAGCAGTAAAGACCTACAGGACTGGCTTCGGGACACGTTCAGGACGTTGCAGGCGTTATGTGATCCAATCGTAGGATCTAAGCCTGACACCCGCTCAGTGGTGCCG
>NZ_SPVH01000007.1 GCF_004614235.1 Brevundimonas intermedia
CGGGTGTCGACCTTCAGGTTGACTGGCGCTTCACCCTTGCTGACATCGGCGCTCCCGATTGGGGCACGATCGACCTGAACACGGTCGTCAGCTGGTTGGAGAACCGTGAAGACAACGTCGTCGAAGGCGGCGTGTTCACCGACCGGACCGGCACGATCGCCAGCTCGTTCGGCAACACCTTCCCGGAATGGAAGACGCTGAGCTCGATCAACTGGTCCAGCGGACCGGTCTCGGTCGGCGCACGCTGGCGCCGCGTGGGCGAAATGACCGTCTTCGGCGGCGGCGACACTCTGCCCGCCATCGACTACTTCGACCTCAACGGGTCGTGGTCGGTCAACGACACGGTCGTCGTGCGCGCCGGTGTGAACAACCTGACGGACGAAGAGCCCAACGTCTTCTCGCCGGGCGTTCAAGCCAACACCGACCCGTCGACCTATGACGTCCTGGGTCGCCGCTACTACGTCGGCATGACCGCCAAGTTCTAAGGCCGGTCAACGACACGAAACTGAGGCGGCGGAGCAACGCTCCGCCGCCTTTTTCGTTTAAGCGCCGCCGTAGAAAAACCATCGGGGCGGGCGAGCGTTGATGATCGTCGCCCGTTCGCGGCGCTCCTGAAGGAAGACCATGCTCAAACTCCTCGTTCCCGGTATCTCGGCACTGTCGCTGCTGGCCGCAGGCTCCGTAGTCGCCCAAACCCAAGATGGCCCCATCGTCACGGGCAATCGTTCGGGCGAGACCGCCGATGCGCTGAAAACCCGAGAAGCGATCGCTTATGCGCGGCCGCTGCCGCGGGGCGCGCCCAGCGCCGACTATCCGCTGGTGGCGTGGTGCGATGCGCTGGTGACGGGGCATGCCGATTTGGGCGACACCCTGCCGACCAAGGCGCCCGAGGACGTGGAACTGGTTCGTCTGGGTCGGCTCGAAGCTCAGGATTTCCGTGGCGCTCTAGCGGCTGCTGCGCCGCGTCAGTCGGCGGCCTCCAAGGCCGAGGCCGAACAGGCCGTCGCCGGCGTCAAGGCCCAGTGGGCGACGCTGATGAGCAATCCCGACGCGGAAGCCCGCAGCCAATCCTTCGGCCTGTTCTTCGGGCTGCCCGGTCGTTGCGAACATGCTGCACGGCGTATCCGCAACAATGTTACGACGCCGCCCGCCACGCTGGAAATCGTCGGCATCAACTAGGCGGTATTCGCGCGACCTGACTGACAAACACGGCGGCTTGAGCTTCGGCTCAGGCCGCCGTTTCGCGTTTGGCGGCATAGGGATCGTAGTTGAGGATGGGGGCCAGCCAGCGTTCGGCGGTCGCCACATCCCAGCCCTTTCGGCGGGCGTAGTCCTCGACCTGATCCAGATCGATCTTGCCGACGCCGAAATAGTGGCTGCCCGGATGGCCGAAATAGAGGCCGGAGACCGAGGCGGGCGGCGTCATCGCATAGCTCTCGGTCAGGGCCATGCCGGCGTTGTCTTCGGCCTGTAACAGGCGGAACAGGGTCGCCTTTTCCGTGTGGTCGGGCTGGGCCGGATAGCCGGGGGCGGGGCGGATGCCTTGATACTGTTCGGAAATCAGGGCGTCGATGTCGGCCGTTTCGTCGGCGGCGTAGCCCCATAGCTGGGTGCGGACTTCCTTATGCAGGCGTTCGGCGAAGGCCTCGGCCAGGCGGTCGGCGAGCGACGTGGCCAGGATGGAAGAATAGTCGTCGCCGGCGTCCTTGAACCGTTTGGCGACTTCCAGCTCCCCATGACCGGCGGTGACGGCGAAGGCGCCGATATAGTCCTCGCCGTCCTCTGCGATGAAGTCGGACAGGGCCAGGTTCGGCTTGCCGTTCGACTTCTTGATCTGCTGGCGCAGGGTGTGGAAACGGGCGATCTCTTCGGAGCGACTTTCGTCGGCGAAGACGGCGACATCGTCCCCGTCAGCGCGGGCGGGCCAGAAGCCGACGACGCCCTTGGCCAAGAACCACTTCTCGTCGATGATCCGCTTCAGCATGACCTTGGCGTCCTCGAACAGGTCGCGCGCGGCCTCGCCGACGATCTCGTCGTCCAGGATCAGCGGATAGCGACCGATCAGCTCCCAACTGGCGAAGAAGGGGGTCCAGTCGATGTGGTCGGCCAGGTCCTTCAGGTCCCAGGCGTCGAACGATTTCACGCCGATGAAGGAAGGCTTGCCGGGCATGGGTTGGGACGGATCGATGCGGAAACGGTTCTCGCGAGCCTGTTGCAGCGTCGCACGAGCCTTGACCTCCTGACCACGGGCGTACTGCTCGCGGATGCGGATATATTCGTCGCGGGTGGCGGCCTCGTTCTTGACCCGGTCGGTCTTGGACAGCAGGCCCGAGACCACGCCGACGGCGCGGCTGGCGTCGACGACATAGGTGGTCGAACCCCGGCGATAGGCGGGCTCGATCTTGACCGCTGTATGGGTGCGGCTGGTGGTGGCGCCGCCGATCAGCAGGGGGATGTCGAAGCCGCGCCGTTCCATCTCGGCGCCGACGAAGACCATTTCGTCCAGCGACGGGGTGATCAGGCCGGACAAGCCGATGATGTCCACCTTGTGCTCGACGGCGGCGTCCAGGATTCGGTCGGCCGGGACCATGACGCCCAGGTCGATGACCTCGTAGTTATTGCACTGAAGCACGACGCCGACGATGTTCTTGCCGATATCGTGGACGTCGCCCTTGACCGTGGCCATCAAGATCCGGCCGGCCTGCTCGCGCGGCTTGCCGGCCTTTTCGGCCTCCATGAAGGGCTCCAGCCAGGCCACGGCCTGTTTCATCACGCGGGCGGACTTCACCACCTGCGGCAGGAACATCTTGCCCGAGCCGAACAGGTCGCCGACCACGTTCATCCCGTCCATCAGCGGACCTTCGATGACGTGCAGCGGGCGGTCGAACGACAGGCGGGCTTCTTCCGTGTCGGCGTCAATATATTCGGTGATGCCGTTGACCAGGGCGTGTGAGATACGGGCGGCGACAGGCTGGTCGCGCCATTTCAGATCGACGACGCGGGCGACGCCCTTGTCGCCCTTGTAGTTGGGCGCGATGTCGACGAGGCGCTCCGTATTGAAGACATTGGTGCGCTGCGGGCGGTTCAGGATCACGTCCTCGACCGCCTCGCGCAGGGTCGGGTCGATGTCGTCATAGACCGGCAGGTCGCCGGCGTTGACGATGCCCATGTCCATGCCCGCCTGGATGGCGTGATACAGGAAGACGCTGTGGATCGCCCGGCGCACCGGTTCGTTGCCGCGGAAGCTGAACGAGACGTTCGACACCCCGCCCGAGATTCGGGCGTAGGGCAGGGTGGCCTTGATGACCTTCACAGCCTCGATGAAATCGACGGCGTAGTTGTCGTGTTCCTCGATCCCCGTCGCCACGGCGAAGATATTGGGATCGAAGATGATGTCCTCGGGCGGGAAGCCGACCTCGTTGACCAGGATATTATAGGCGCGGGTGCAGATCTCGATCTTGCGCGCGGCGGTGTCGGCCTGGCCCACCTCGTCGAAGGCCATAACCACGACGGCGGCGCCGTAGCGCAGGCATTTGATCGCATGGTCGCGGAAGGCCTGCTCGCCCTCCTTCATGCTGATCGAGTTGACGATGGGCTTGCCCTGGACGCACTTCAGGCCTGCCTCGATCACCTCCCATTTGGAGCTGTCGATCATCACCGGCACGCGGGCGATGTCGGGCTCGGCTGCGATCAGGTTGAGGAAGGTCCGCATGGCGACGACGCCGTCCAGCAGGCCCTCGTCCATGTTGATGTCGATGATCTGGGCGCCGGCCTCGACCTGTTGCCGGGCGACGTCCAGAGCCGCTGAATAGTCGCCCTCGACCACCAGCTTGCGGAATTTGGCTGAGCCGGTGACGTTGGTCCGTTCGCCGACGTTGATGAAGGTGGGACGCATCAGGCTTTTCTGCTTGCTTGGTTCGCGTGACCGAAGTCGAAGAATACGGTTGAGCGATCTCTCCACACCGTATCCAGGCCTCTTGTCTTCAGTGAAACGGCTGTCTCGATGCGCCGGCAAATCGGTAGGCCGCTTCTGTGCGAACTGGCGGTGCCGGCTAGAATTCCATCACAAATGGCGAGCAGACGATCTGCTACTTCACGGTCGCTCACGGGGACGTCTTCTATAAAGAGATATTCCCAAGCGATGCTCACGGTCGGGGCTTTGACAATGACTTCTAAGGCGCCAGTCGGGGGATAGAAGATCGCCTCGAAATCACCCGCAGCATCTCCGTCCATTGTGAGGGCACCTTCCGAGGCATGAGCTAATGCTCTTAACTCATCGGAAAAATAGCCGATACACGGCGTCATCACGCCACCATCTCGAATGGTTCCAGCCCCGACAGGCGCAAGGCCACCGGCCGTTCCGGGATCGCACGCGGCTTCAGCGGCGCGACCTCTTCGGCGACGTGTTTGATATGGTCCGGCGTCGTGCCGCAACAGCCGCCGACGATATTGACCAGGCCGGAGGCGGCCCATTCCTCGATGAAGTGGGCGGTTTCGTGCGGCTCCTCGTCGTATTGGCCCATGGCGTTGGGCAGGCCGGCGTTGGGATAGGCGGCGACCAGGGTGTCGGCGACGCGGCTAAGCTCGGCGATGAAGGGCCGCATCAGGTCGGCGCCGAGGGCGCAATTGAAACCAACGGCGAAGGGTTTGGCGTGGCGCACGCTGTTCCAGAAGGCCTCAGCCGTCTGGCCCGACAGGGTGCGGCCCGACCGGTCGGTGATGGTGCCGCTGATCCAGATGGGCAGGGCGTCCATGCCCTCGTCCTCCAGGTCCTTGATCGCCTTGATCGCGGCCTTGCAGTTCAGCGTGTCGGTGATGGTTTCGATCAGATAGAGGTCGACGCCGCCTTCGTTCAGCGCCTTCACCTGATGGCGATAGGCCTCATAGACCTGGTCGAAGGTGACCAGTCGCGCGCCGGGGTCGTTCACGTCGGACGACATCGACAGCATCTTGTTCAGCGGACCGATCGAACCGGCGGCGAAGCGCGGCTTGTGCGGCTCCTTCTCCGTCCAGCGGTCGGCGGCGGCGCGGGCCAGTTTGGCGCCTTCCAGATTGATGTCCCACACCGCCTGGGCGTCCAGGGCGTAGTCTTCCTGGGCGATGGTGGTGCCGGAGAAGGTGTTGGTCTCGGAGATGTCGGCGCCCGCGCCGTAATACTGGTCGTGCAGGTCCGAGATGATGTCCGGGCGGGTGATGCAGAGGATGTCGTTGTTCCCCTTCATCTGGTGCTTTTCGTCATAGCCGTTGGCGGCGACGAAACGGTCGGCGCGGAAGTCGGCTTCGTCTAGGCCGCGCCGCTGGATCATCACGCCCCAGGATCCGTCGAGAACCAGGATCCGTTCCTTGGCCGCCTGATGCAGGGCCGCGATGCGTTCAGCGCGGGTCATACTTGATCCTCCACAGCGAGCGAAGCGAAGCGGGGGAGGGGGACCGCCCGAAGGGTGGTGGAGGGGGCGACTTCACACGCCTGTGTCTGGGGTCGCCCCCTCCACCACTTCGTGGTCCCCCTCCCCCGCGAAGGGGCGGGGGAGGATTTGGTCGTCGGCGTCATTGCGAGGCCTCACGCACGCCCAGCACGCGGCAGATCGCATAGACCAGATCGGCGCGGTTCAGGGTGTAGAAGTGGAAGTCGGAGAAGCCCTCTTCCTGCAGACGCGCGCAGGTCTCGGCGGCGACGGACGCGGCAAGCAGTTTGCGGGTCTCCGGGTCGTCGTCCAGTCCGTCGAAATGGGCCTTCAGCCAGTCGGGGATGCTGGCCCCGCAGGCGCCGCACATTCGGGTCAGACCGGCGAAGTTGGACACGGGCATGACGCCGGGGATCAGCGGAATGGTGACGCCCGCCGCACGCACCCGGTCGCGGAAACGCAGGAAGGCGTCGATGTCGAAGAAGAACTGGCTGACCGCGCGCGTCGCGCCGGCATCCACCTTGGCCTTCAGCACGTCGATGTCGTGGTCGATGGAGGGGCTTTCGGGGTGGCGTTCGGGGTAGGCGCCGACGGTGACGTCGAACCCGCCGGCGCGGCTGATGGCCTGGGTCAGTTCGGTGGCGTTGGCATAGCCGTCTGAGCGAGGTTGATAGACGCCGCCGATGCCGGAACCGCCCGGTGGATCGCCGCGCAGGGCGACGATGTGATCGACGCCGATGGTCTTGTAGCCCGCGATGACCTCATCAACTTCTTCGCGGCTGGCCTCGACGCAGGTCAGGTGGGCGGCGGGACGCAAGCTGGTCTCGGCGATGATCCGCTGGACCGTGCGGTGGGTCCGCTCACGGGTCGAGCCGCCGGCGCCATAGGTGACCGAGACGAAGGCGGGGTTCAGCGGTTCCAGACGGCGGATCGCCTTCCACAGATTGGCCTCGGCCTCGTCGGTCTTGGGGGGGAAGAACTCGAACGAGACGCGCACGTCGTCGCGGTTGGACCCGGCGCGAGCGACAGGGCCCAGGGGCGACAGCAGCAGGGCGCGGGCGTCAGCTAAGGAGGCCATCAGGCGGTCTTTCTGTCCTGGACGCGGCGTTCCGCCGTCCAGATGGTCACGGTCAGGCCCTCGGCGTCATGCGGCAGGGCGATGGGGGCGGAGGGCGTCAGGCCGCCGTCCAGCAGCCAGCCATTGATCTCGCTGTCGGCGAAACCGAGGCGGCGATGCTTGTGCGCCTCGCGCATATGTTCGAAGTCGTGGGGCGCGAAGTCGATGATGACCAGGCGGCCGTTCGGGCTGACCAGGCGGGCGGCCTCGGCGACGGCGGCGGATGGGTCGGACAGGTAGTGCAGAACCTGGTGAACGATCACCAGATCGGCGCTGGCGGCGGGCAGGCGGGTGGCGAAGATGTCGCCGTGGCGCAGCTCGACCTTGTCCAGCCCGGCCTTGGTGACGTTGGTGCGGGCGATGTTGAGCATGTTCTGGCTGAGGTCCAGCCCGACCGACATCTTGGCCTTCTTGCCGAACAGGGTCAGCATCCGGCCCGAGCCGGTGCCCAGATCGACGACTCGTTCGAAGGGACCGGGACCGACGGCCTTTTCCAGGGCGGCTTCGACGGCGGTCTCGCTGACGTAGAGCGAGCGCAGGCGGTCCCACTGGGGCGCGACCTGTTCGAAATAGGTGACGGCGGCTTCCTCGCGATCCCTGCGAACCTCGTCCAGGCGGCGGTGATCGGCCTCACCGGCATCCTCGGCCAGGATGTCCAGCACCGTGTCGATCAGGCGGCGCGCCTGGGCGTCGTGCGACAGGCGGTAATAGACGCGGGCGCCGTCCGGGAAGCGTTCGATCAGGCCGGCGTCGGTCATCAGCTTCAGATGGCGCGACACGCGCGGCTGGCTCTGGTCCAGGATGCGCGACATCTCCATGACCGAAAGCTCTTCGCCGGCCAGCAGCGACAGGATGCGCAGGCGGGTGGGTTCTCCGGCTGCGCGCAGGGCTTCGACAGTCTGATCGGCGGACAGGCTCATATGTTCATATAAAGATATCCTTATATGATTTGGCAAGCGAAATCGCTTTCATGACGGGGCCGCGACGGGAATAGTTCGTGCGTGCGTTCAAGGGTTCAGAGCCCTTTTGGAGCAGTCCCATGCGTCACCTGTTGATCACCGCCTTCGCTCTCGCCGCCGCCGGTCCGGCGTTGGCCCAGAGCGACTTTCCTGAGCCGCCGATGCCGCAGATGTCGGGTCCACCGATGGACGGGCAGATGGGCGGGATGCGGCCGCCGGAGCGCGAGAGCCTGGCGCAGATGCAGGCCCGGATGACCCAGATGTTCGATCGGCTGGACGCCAATGACGACGATCTGGTCGATGCAAACGAACTTGCCAATGCGCGCGGCGGTCGGATGCTGACGCGGATGGATACGGACGCGGACGGTCGAGTGACGCGCGACGAGTTCAACATCGGCGTCGACGCCCAGTTCAAGACGCTGGACAAGAACGGCGACGGCGTCGTGACGGCGGACGAGCGGCCGCAGCGTCCCCGCTGAACTCAGACGACGGGCGTCTTCAGCGGTTCGCCCGCGAAATGCGCCTGAAGGTTCTGCATCAGCAGCATAAGCATGCCCTGCACCCCGGCGGTCGTGGCCCCGGCGGTGTGGGGCGTCAGGACGACGTTGGGCACGTCGGCCCAGCGGTTCGGGTCGGTCGGCTCCTCGATGAAGACATCAATCGCGGCCTGACCCAGACTTCCTGATTTCAGGGCGGCGATCAGGGCATCTTCGTCCACGACCTGACCGCGCGAGACGTTGACCAGCAGGCCGTCGGGGCCGAGGGCTTCGAGAATTTCGCGCGAGATCAGGCCACGATTGGTCTCGTCTGCCTTGCAGGCGACGACGAGGATGTCGCTGGCCTTGGCCAGGGCCAGCAGGCTGTCGGCGCGCGGCCATTCGGCGTCGTGCGGGCGCGGGCCCCACCAGCTGACCGCCATGCGGAAGGCTTCGGCGCGGTCGGCGACGGCCTTGCCGATATGGCCCAGGCCGATGATGCCCAGTTTCTGGCCGCCGAGGGAGGCGGTGATCGTGCGGGTCTCGGCGGTCCAGCCGCCGGAACGGACCTGACGATCACCCGACGCGATCTGGCGGCGTGCGGCGAGGATCAGGCCCAGGGCGTGATCGGCGACATCCTCGTGATTGACGCCGGGGGCATGGGTGACGGGCAGGTCGCGCTCACGGCACCAGCCGATGTCGATTCCGTCATAGCCCGAGGTGAAACAGGCGATCAGGTCGAGATTGGGCAGGCGTTCGATCAGCGCCTTGTCCAGCGCAGCCTCGCCGGCGACGACCATGATGCGGATGTCGTGAGCCGCCTCAATCGGCGGACCTTCCCAGAAACGATAGACGTCGTAGGCGCTCTCCAGAAACCCCGAGAGCGGGGCGAGATGCCGCTGCATGATGAGAACGGCGGGGCGTTGGGTCATGCAGCGGCTCCTCTTTTCAGGTCAGGCGATCAGCGCCCGAACTTCTGGTGCTGGATGCGTTTGGGGATGATGCTGTCGGCGCCCAGGCGGCGCATCTTGTCCTGTTCGTAGGCTTCGAAGTTGCCTTCGAACCATTCCACGTGACCGTCGCCTTCGAAGGCGAGGATGTGGGTGGCCAGACGGTCCAGGAACCAGCGATCGTGGGAGATGACCACGGCGCAGCCCGCGAAACCCTCCAGAGCCTCTTCGAGGTTCTGCAAGGTTTCGATGTCCAGGTCGTTGGTCGGTTCGTCGAGCAGGATCAGATTGCCGCCCGAGGCCAGGGTCTTGGCCAGGTGGACGCGGTTGCGCTCACCGCCGGACAGTTGGCCGACCTTCTTCTGCTGGTCGCCGCCCTTGAAGTTGAAGCTGCCGACATAGGCGCGGGTGTTGATCTCGCGCTTGCCGACCATCATCACTTCGGTGCCGCCCGAGATGGCCTGCCAGATGGTCTCGTCCGGCTTCAGGTCGTCGCGCGACTGGTCGACATAGGCCAGCTTGACGGTTTCGCCGACCTTGACGGTGCCGCCGTCAGGGGTTTCCTGGCCGGTGATCAGCTTGAACATGGTCGACTTGCCGGCGCCGTTAGGGCCGATGACGCCGACGATGCCGTTGGGCGGCAGCTTGAAGGTCAGGTTGTCGAACAGGGTCTTGTCGCCATAGGACTTCTTCAGGCCTTCGACTTCCAGCACGACATTGCCCAGGCGCGGTCCAGGCGGGATCTGGATGTGGGCGTGGGTCTGGGCGCCGCGCATCGATTCCTGCTCATCCACCATCCGCTCGTAGGCGGCCAGACGGGCCTTGGACTTGGCCTGACGGGCCTTGGCGCCGGAGCGGACCCAATCCAGTTCGCGGCTAAGGGCGCGCTGGCGGGCTTCGGATTCCGAGTTTTCCTGAATGACGCGCTTGGTCTTGGCTTCCAGCCACGAGGAGTAGTTGCCCTCGTGCGGGTGTCCCTTGCCGCGGTCCAGCTCCAGCGTCCACTTGGTGACGAGATCCAGGAAGTAGCGGTCGTGGGTCACCAGGATGACGCAGCCGGGGAAGTTTTCCAGGTGGTGCTGCAGCCAGGCGACGGATTCGGCGTCCAGGTGGTTGGTCGGTTCGTCGAGCAGCAGCATGTCGGGCTTGGACAGCAGCAGGCGGGCTAAGGCCACGCGACGCTTCTCACCGCCGGACAGGTTGGCCGTTTCCCAATCGTCGGGCGGGCAACGCAGGGCGCCCATGGCCATTTCGATGCGGCTGTCGATGTCCCAGACATCGCCGGCGTCGATCTTCTCCTGGAGGGCGGTCATCTCCTCCATCAGTTCGTCAGTGTAGTTCTCGGCCATTTCGGTGGCGATGGCGTTGAAGCGGTTGACCCACTGTTTCTCTTCGCACCAAGCCTCGACGTTCTCGCGAACGTTCAGGCTGTCGTCGAGCTTGGGCTCTTGTTCGAGGTAGCCGCGCTTGATGCCGTCGGCGGCGCGGGCTTCGCCCGTGAACTCGGTGTCCAGGCCGGCCATGATCTTCAGCAGGGTGGACTTACCCGAGCCGTTGACGCCCACGACGCCGATCTTGGCGTCGTTGTAGAAGCTGAGCCAGATGTTTTCGAAGATCTTTCGGCCGCCGGGGAAGGTCTTGGTAAGACCCTGCATCTGGAAAATATATTGCTGCGCCATGAGGTGCGGTTTCGCCCTTCGGATTCGTCTGATTTGGGAGTTGGGCCGGATGTAGCGATCCTGACGCCCGAGAGCAAATAAGGCGACGGACAGGCGAGTGCGTCCTCGTGCTTTCGCTGCGAAGTTTGGAGGGCTGGGCGGAGCGCCGGGCCTTCGCGGACGCCTGTGGGACTTCAAGAGCCCCTCCACCACGCTTCGCGCGGTCCCCCTCCCCACGCTGTGTGGAGGAGACAAGGGTGCGGGAACATGCCGAAAGCTTGTCCGTTGATCAGGCTCCCACGCCTTGATCCGGCCCGAAACCGGGTGCGGTATGGCGTGGCTTGAAGCCTGACTTTCTGGATGCCCATGAAGACCCGATCGATCGTGCTCGTCGCCGCCTTCGCCCTGTCGGCGTGCGGCAATCCCAACAATTCGAGGGCGCAGGAGGGCGAGTTCGCCCAGCCGACGCGCACGGCGCCGTCCGACGCGGCAGGCATGAAGTCCAGCTTCGCCCCCGTGGTGCGATCCGCCGCGCCCGCCGTAGTCAATATCTCGGCCCGCAGCGTGCAGCGGGTCCAGGCCGATCCCTTCTTCCAGTTCTTCGGTGGCGGCATCCCCCAGGCGCGGGTGGCGGAATCGGTCGGGTCGGGCGTCATCGTCCGCTCGGACGGGATCGTGGTGACCAACAATCACGTCATCGACGGCGCCCAACAGATCAAGGTCGTGCTGAACGATCGGCGCGAGTTTCCCGCCACAGTCATCCTGGCCGACGAGCGCAGCGACATCGCGGTGCTGCGGCTGGAGAACGTCAGCGACCGCCTGCCGGTCCTCGCCATCGACGATCAGGAGGAGCAGCAGGTCGGCGACTTGGTCCTAGCCATCGGCAATCCGTTCGGCGTGGGCCAGACGGTGACCAACGGCATCATCTCGGCCCTGAACCGGACCGAGACCGGCATTTCCGACAGCGGCTCCTTCATCCAGACCGACGCGGCCATCAACCCCGGCAATTCAGGCGGGGCCCTGGTGGACATGGACGGCGACCTGATCGGCATCAACACCGCCATCTTCTCCCGCTCAGGCTCGTCGGCCGGGGTCGGGTTCGCCGTGCCCGCCGCCATGGTCAAGCGTGTGGTGGATTCGGCGCTGGGCGGCGCGACGACGGTCGTTCGGCCCTGGCTGGGGGTCAAGGGCGACACGGTCACCGGCGACATCGCCGGCAGCCTGGGCCTGACCCGGCCGCAGGGCTTGGTCGTCACAGACGTCTACGCCAATGGCCCGGCGGCTCGCGCGGGCGTGCGTCAGGGCGACGTGATCACCGCCGTCGACGGTCAGGAAATCAACGACCAGGGCGGGCTGAACTATCGCGTCGGCTCACGCAATCCGAACGACCAGGTCCAGGTCGCCATACTGCGCGACGGGCGGGCGCAGACCCTGACGGCGCGCGTTCAGCCCCTGCCGGGCGACGCCGATCCGAAACAGGGCGTCACCATAGCCGCCGGTCCCTTCGCCGGGGCCGAGGTCGTGGCCCTGAACCCGGCCCTGGCCGACCGGCTGGGCGGCGATCCGTTCGCCACGGGCGTCATCGTCACCGGCGTCTCCGGCCGAGGCTACGCCGCACGTGCGGGCTTCCGCCAAAACGACCTGATCGTCAGCATCAACGGCCGCGCCATCGCCAGCGCCCGCGACGTCGAGACCGCCAGTTCCGGGCGCGGCCCGTGGGAGGTCGTGGTCAACCGCGGCGGCCGTCAGATAAGGGGCGTGCTGCGATAAGTCAGGCTGGACACAGTCTTCGGTTGTGGCGATGTTAGGCCATGAGTGAGCCCACGATCTTCGGACTTTTTAGTGGAACTGTTGGCTTTGCTGTCTTCGTGATCGCCGCCTGGAAGATTGCGTCATGGCTTGCTCGGAAGGGCCACGTCGTCCGTCCCGCCACCTGGATGGATCACCAGATGACGAAGATTGAAAATGTGGCGGCGGAGAAGAAGCGCGCGGCGGAGACGTTCGACAGGGACTGACCATCCTCAGCCCTTCGTCGGACCGCCGATGGACCAGGTGTGGCCGAAGGGGTCGCGCAGGACGCCGTAGCGATCGCCCCAGAACTGGTCGGCCATGTCCATGACCGGCTCTGCGCCGCCGACGGTCATGGCGCGGGTCCACCAGGCGTCAGGATCGAGGACCTGAAGGTGAAGGGTGACGCCGGCGGGACGCACGTCCTGGCCGCCTGCGTATTCCGGGAACTCGTCGTTCAGCATGACGCTGGCGCCGTTGATCTTCAGATGGGCGTGCATCAGGCGTTCGCCGTCGTCGGCCAGCTTGCGGTCCAGCACCTCGGCCCCGAAGGCGATGATGTAGAAGTCCACCGCCGCCGAGGCGCCGCGCGACGGGATCGTCAGATGGGGCGTCAGGCCCGCAGTCGGACCCTGCTTCGGATCGGCGGCGGTCATGAAGGCGGTCTCCTTGGCGGGCCGCCATACTAGCGCGTGAAAAGCGCTCGGCGAATGACTACATAGGTCGCAAGCATGACCGATTTGTTCGAAGCCTCCGGCATTCTGCCCCCCGATGCGCCCCTGGCTGACCGCCTGCGCCCGCGCACGCTGGACGAGGTGGTGGGGCAGGATCATCTACTGGGGCCGGGTGGGCCGATCCGGCGCATGATCGAGGCTGGACGGCTGGGCTCGATGATCCTGTGGGGGCCGCCCGGCACCGGCAAGACCACCATCGCCCGGCTGCTGGCCCAGGCGGCGGGCTATGAATATCAGGCGATCAGCGCCGTCTTCTCGGGCGTGGCCGATCTGAAGAAGGCGTTCGAGGCGGCGCGGATGCGGCGGGCGGCGGGGCAGAGCACCCTGCTGTTCGTCGACGAGATCCACCGCTTCAACCGCGCCCAGCAGGACGGCTTTCTGCCCTTCGTCGAGTCGGGGGTGGTCACCCTGGTCGGGGCCACGACCGAGAACCCCAGTTTCGAGCTGAACGGGGCGCTGCTGTCGCGGTCGCAGGTCTATGTGCTGAAGCGGCTGGACGACGCGGCGCTGGATCAACTGTTGAGCCGGGCCGAGGCGCATATGGACAAGGCCCTGCCGCTGTCGCCCGAGGCGCGGCAGGCGATGCTGGCTCTGGCGGATGGCGACGGGCGTTATCTGCTGACGATGTCGGAGGTGCTGTTCGACCTGCCCGAAGGCGAAATGCTGGACGTGCAGGGTCTGGCCGGGGTGCTGCAGCGGCGCGCGCCGGCTTACGACAAGTCGAGAGAAGAACACTACAACCTCATATCCGCCCTGCATAAATCGGTGCGCGGGTCGGATCCGGATGCGGCGCTGTATTGGCTGGCGCGGATGCTGAACGGGGGCGAGGATCCGCTGTATCTGGCGCGGCGGATCGTGCGAATGGCGGTCGAGGACATCGGCGAGGCGGACCCGCTGTCGATCCTGGTCGCCAATGCGGCCAAGGATACGTACGACTTCCTGGGCAGCCCCGAGGGCGAACTGGCCCTGGCGCAGGCGGTGGTCCACCTGGCGACCGCGCCCAAGTCTGTAGGGGTGTACGAAGCGTTCAAGGCGGCCAAGAAGGCGGCCTATGAGACTGGCTCGCTGATGCCGCCCGCCCATATCCGCAACGCCCCGACCAAGCTGATGAAGTCGCTCGGCTACGGCAAGGGCTACCAGTATGATCCGGATACGCCCGAAGGCTTTTCCGGCGCGAACTTCTTCCCCGACGAGATGGAGCGCCGCACCTTCTACAAGCCCAAGGGCGAGGGGCATGAGGAGAAGGTCAAGGCGCGGTTGGACCGCTGGGCCGAGATGCGGGCGCGGATGGCGGTGGACGGCGCTGTGGACGCGGCGGGCGACTGACCTCTAGAAGCCCCCGATGACAACCCGCCAACCCGTCGTCCTGTCCGAGGATGAGATCGCCGCCGTCCGTTCGTGGGTGATCCACGAGGATGCCCATGTGATCGCCTTTTCCAAGCCGCCGGGCCTATCCAGCCAGGGCGGGCGGATCCAGGCCCATACGCTGGACGACCTGCTGTGGGCTTTTGCGCGGTCGAACGGCAAGCGGCCGGAGTTGGTGCATCGGCTGGATCGCGACACCTCGGGCGTGATCCTGGCGGCCAAGACCAAGCCGGCGGCGAGTTTCCTGGGCAAGGCGCTGCAGATGCGGCGGTTCAGAAAACAGTATCTGGCCCTGCTGTCGGCCGCGCCCGAACCGGCGTCTGCGACCATCGACGCGCCGCTGCGCCGCGAGGAGATCGGGCGCGAAAGCTATATGCGCGTCGTCGCCTTCGATGCGCCGGGCGCGCAGGGCTCGCAGAGCAAATACCGGACCCTGGCCTCGGGACCGGAGGGAGCGGTGGTCGAGCTGGAGCCGCTGACCGGGCGGATGCACCAGCTGCGGGTGCATATGGCGCACATCGGTCGGCCGTTGATCGGGGACGTGCGTTACGGCGGCGCCCTGACCACGCCGGTCGGGCCGGCTCCGCGCCTGATGCTGCACGCCGCTAGGCTGAGCTTTCCCCATCCCGAAGGCGGCACGACGACGGTGGAGACGCCGCCGCCCGAGGACTTCGCCAGACTGCGTGCGGCTCTGGGCCTGTAGGTCGCCCGTCTCCTTAGGGAACGTCGTGTCGGTTTTGGCGCTATGTGGTTGAAAGGATACCTATGATGAAGCGTCTCGCCATCGCCTTGACCGGCCTTTCCGCCCTCGCGCTGACCGCCTGCGCCAGCCTGGCCCCCTACGGCGCCCAGCAGGGACCGAACGGGCAGGGGTATTCCGAGCAGCGGATCGAATCCAACCGCTATCGCGTCAGCTATAACGGCGTCGGAGCGGCCGGGCGTGTCGCCGACTGGGCCTTGCTGCGCGCCGCCGATCTGACCACTGAGCAGGGCTACGACTGGTTCGAGGTGACCCAGAGCTGGACCGATGGGCGACCGGGTGGTGCGGGCGGCGTTCGCCCCAGCGTGTCCATCGGCGGCGGCAGCAGCCGCTACGGCGGCTATTCCGCGTCCGGCGTCGGGGTGGGCGTGGGTCTGAACTTCAGCGGTCCGCAGCCGACCTCGACCACGCTGGAGGTCGTTCTGGGTCGGGGCCAGAAGCCGGATCGCCCCAACGCCTATGATGGGCGCTCGGTCCAGGGTTCCATCCCGCGCTGACCATCGCTTTCGGCGCGTGCGGCGTATAGAAGGCCGCACGATGACACGTTTTCTTCTCGTTGCGGCGGGCGGAGCCATCGGCTCCATGGCTCGCTATGGGCTGGGGCTCGCCGTGGGCCGGTTGGCGCCCAACATCGGCTGGCCGCTGGGCACGTTCGCGGCCAATGTTCTGGGCGGCCTGTTGATGGGTCTGCTGGTCGGTTGGCTGGCGTTCCGGAGCGGGGCGCAGCAGGAGGCCGTCAGGCTGTTCGCCGCCGTCGGCGTGCTGGGCGGGTTCACGACCTTTTCGTCCTATTCGCTGGAGGCGGCGCAGATGATCGAGCGCCGCGAAATCGGCCTGGCCGCCGCCTATGTGGTCGGCTCGGTCGTCCTGGCGATCGTCGCCCTGTTCGTCGGCCTGATGATCGCCCGCCGCGCCCTTGGAGCTCCGCTTTGACCGACTATTCTCCAGCGGACGAGCCGCATGACGCTGAAAAAGACGCCCCCAAGGACGCCCCGAAACGCGAAGTTCTGACGATCTACGTCGCGGAGGACGAGGACGGCATCCGCCTGGACCGCTGGTTCCGCCGCCGCTGGCCGCACCTGTCCAATATCCAGGTGCAGAAGATGGCCCGCAGCGGCCAGATCCGCGTGGACGGCGCCCGCATCAAGCCCGAAGGCCGCCTGACCGCCGGGGCCGCCGTGCGCGTGCCGCCGATTCCGGACGACACCTCGCGCCAAGCCGGGGACATGCACACTTTGTCCGAGCAGGACATCCGGTTCGTCAAGTCGCTGGTCCTGTACGAAGACGACATGGTCATTGCGATTAACAAGCCGCACGGCCTAGCGGTCCAGGGCGGAACGAAAACCAGCCGTCACGTCGACCGTCTGCTGTCGGCCTGGGGCGAGGGGGTCAATCGTCCGCGCCTGGTTCACCGTCTGGACCGCGATACCTCAGGCGTCCTGCTGCTGGGCAAGGGGCCGGAGTCGGCCAAGCGGTTGGCCGGGGCCTTTGCCCGACGTCAGGCCAAGAAGACCTACTGGGCTATCGTGATCGGCAATCCGAAACCCTATTCGGGCCAGATCGACATGCCGCTGAAGAAGACCGGCATCAACGACTTCGAGATGATGCGCCCGGCCGAGCGCAAGGACCCCAAGGCCGAACCGGCCGAGACGGCGTTCAGCACCGTCAGCCGCGCCTCGCACCGGGCGTCCTGGATGGCGTTGCGGCCCTTCACCGGGCGGACGCACCAGCTGCGCGCCCATATGGCCGGGATCGGTCACCCGATCCTGGGCGACCCCAAATACGGGGACGAGAAATCCAAGGAACTATCCGGGCCGCTGAAGCTGCAACTGCATGCGCGCAGTATTGAACTGGATCACCCGCGCGGCGGCGTGCTGAAGGTCACGGCGCCGCTGAGCCCCGAAATGAAGGCCGGCTTTGCCCACTTCGGCTTCTCGGAGGACGAGGCGGAGGACGATCCCTTCCTGGGCGTGAAGCGAATCCGGTGACGGCGGTCGGGCAGGCACAGGTCGAGCATGCAAAGGCCTTGGTCGCCGCTGGGCGGCTGAATGAGGCGTTGGACGTGCTGACGCCGGTGGTCGCAAATGCGAACGCGCCGTGGCAGGCGCTGTCGGTTCAGGCCGACTTGCTGAAACGTGCGGGGCGTCTGGCGGAAAGCGCGGCTGCCTCCCAGCGACTGGTCGCGGTTCGGCCGCACAGCGTGCCTGCGCGGCACAATCTGGCCTCGACCCTTGGCGATCTGGGCCGGGCGGCCGAGGCGGAGGTCGCCTGTCGCGGGGCGATGACTGTCGGCGGGGACGCGCCGGAGACCTGGCTGGTTCTGGCGCGCGCGTTGCAGGCGCAGAGCCGGTTCGATGAGGCCGAGGACGCCTATCGTCAGGCGCTGTCGCGACGACCCGGCTATGGCGACGCGCTGAGGGATCTGAGCCAGTTGATCTGGATGCGCGACGCCGATCTTGAGGCAGCCTGCGCGCCGCTGGACGCCGCCATCGTCGCATCGCCCGCCGCGCCCATGCCGCGTCAGATCAAGGCGCGGCTGCTGGAATACGCCGGGGAGGCTGAGCGGGCGTATCGCACGCTGGTCGCCGGGCCATTGGATGGGCCGGGAGAGCTGGCGGCGGCGCAGGCGTGCCTGATGCTGGATGCGCGACGCGCCCTGGATCATGCGAACCGCGCCGCGGCTCTGGCCGGCGGCGAGGTCGCGGCGATCATGGTGACCCAGGCGGAGTGTTTACTGGCTTTGGGCGAGGCCGAGGCGGCGCTGGTTCCGATCGAGGCGCTGCGGGCGCGAGAGCCGTTGAACCAGCATGTGCTGGCCTTCCAGGCGACCGCCTGGCGGATGCTGGGCGATGATCGCTATGGCCGGATGTACGACTACGACGCCTTCGTGCGTCCCTATCGGCTGGAGACGCCGCAGGGGTGGGCGTCGCTGGACGCCTATCTGGTCGATCTGGCCAAGGCGCTGCATCAGCTGCACACGCTGAAGACCCATCCGGTGGGTCAGTCGCTGCGCGGGGGATCGCAGACCGCCGCTGCGCTGTCCGAAAGCGACGATCCGGCCATCCAAGCCTTCTTCCAGGTCATCGACCGGCCGATCCGCGACTACATGGCGGCGGTCGGTCAGGGCGACGATCCGTTGAGGGCGCGCAACACCGGCGAGTATCGCATCCAGGGCAGCTGGTCGGTGCGGTTGCGGCCGAACGGGTTTCACGCCGACCATATTCATTCGAACGGCTGGCTGTCGTCGGCCTGCCATATCGAACTGCCGCCAGAGGTTGCGGGCGAGGTGCGCGAGGGCTGGTTGCGGTTCGGTGCGCCGCCCGGCTTGCCGAACCTTGCAGCCGAACACCATGTGCAGCCCCAGCCGGGGACGCTGGTGCTGTTTCCTTCCTATATGTGGCACGGCACCCAGCCGTTCGGGGGCGAGGCGTCACGTCTGACGCTGGCGTTCGACGTCGTGCCGGCCTGATTTCAACGGACCTTTGATGACCGACAAGCCCGCCCCGCATCGCCCGCGTTTCGTCGAACAGTCGCCGGATCGGATCTCGCGCTTCTGGAAGGAGGCGGTTGTCGGTCCGCATGCCGACGGCGGCTGGGCCGTGCTGCTGGACGGGCGCACGCCCAAGACGCCGGACAAGGCGGCGCTGGTGCTGCCGACGCAGGCGGCAGCCCAGCTGGTCGCCGACGAATGGGCGGCGCAGGGCAAGTATCTGGATCCCTCGACCATGCCGGCGACGCGGCTGGCCTCGACCGCCATCGACCGGATCGGTCAGGCGCGCGAGCCGGTGGCGGACGAGATCGCCGCCTATGCCGGGTCGGACGTGGTCTGCTACCTGGCCGAACATCCCACGCCGCTGGTCGAACGCCAGGTGCGGGAATGGGGGCCGTGGCGTGACTGGGCCGCGCGCGAGATGGGCGTGGTGCTGGAGCCTGTGGCAGGCATCGTGCATCGGCCGCAGTCGCCGGACGCCATCGCTCGGGTCAAGGCTCACGCTCTGTCGCTGGATGACTTCCGCCTGACGGGGCTGGCGACCGCCGTGCCGTTGCTGGGGTCGGCGGTGCTTGCGCTGGCGGTGGAGCAGGGCGTGCTGGACGGCGGCGCGGCGTTCGATCTGTCGCGGATCGACGAGCTGTTCCAGGAAGAACAATGGGGCGTGGACGCCGAGGCCGCCGAACGCACCGACGCGCGCCGCGCCGAGGCGCAACTGCTGGATCAATGGTTCAGAGCCCTCGATTAGGGGCTGAACTCAGGATGCGGAGTGGGCGATCAGCATCGCGCGCTCTTCGTTCGTCAGGTGACGCCAGCGGCCCTCGGGCAGATCGCCCAGCTCCAGCGGGCCGATGCGGGTGCGATACAGGTCCACGACCTCCAGCCCGACCAGGTCGCACATGCGACGGATTTGACGGTATTTGCCTTCGTCCAGAATGAACCGCAGGCGTTGTGGCCCGATCTGAGTGACGCGGGCGGGCTTCAGCGGCTTGTCGTTCAACACCAGGCCGTGGCGCAGGCGGCTGAGCTTGCCCTCGGTGATCAGGCCGTCGACAACGACCAGATATTCCTTGTCCAGTTCTGACGCCGGACCGATCACCGCCTTGGCGACGACGCCGTCGGACGACAGCAGCAACAGGCCGCGTGAATCCTCGTCCAGTCGGCCGATGGGAGGCAGGGAGGCGTCACGGGCGGGAATCTCGCCCTCGCCGATGCGGTTGGGTTTGTTAAGCAGGCGAACGGCGGGAATCTTGCCGGGATCGGGCTGGCCCGAGACGTAACCGACCGGTTTGTGCAGCACCAGGGTCATGCCCGACGCCAGGGCCGCCTGGGCGGTGTCGTTCAGGGTCAGGGTCTCGCCGGGCTGAATTTTGCGGCCCGCATCGCTGATGGTCTCGCCGTCGATGGACACCAGGCCGTTGGCGATCAGGGTATCGGCCTCGCGCCGGGAACAGACGCCGGTCTGGCCCAGCCATTTGTTCACGCGAACGGGTTCGTCGCCGTCATAGGTGCGGGTGAAGGCCATGCGATTCCGTCGTCCAGTCGATGTCGCTGTCTAGAGCCGGGCGAGGTCGCGAGCAAGCCGGACACGGTTTTCAGGATCAGGAAGGCCAGCCTGTTCCAATTGGCAGGTTGATCCTGACGCGATCGCCACTATATCTGACCGCATTCCACAAATGATCCAGAGTGCGGGACGACAGGCGTCGGACCCGTCGATTTTCTTTTTTCTGATCATTGGCGTGGGCGGTTCGACAGCGTGGCTCGTCGGATCTGGATCAATATTGAAACATTTCAAGGAGACGTCTTGTTCGCTCAAAACAAATCTTCCGCAGGCCCCCGTCGCACCGGTTACAACCGTCCTGTTCCCACCCGTCTGCGCATGGGGCTGGTGATGCGGCGTGACATGGAGTTCGGCGAGCTGGGCGACGTGGAGGGCGCGTTGAGAGCCGAAGGCGTGGGCCTGGCCCCGATCTCGACGGGCGACGCCAGCCTGATCACCGGCGGCGTGACGGTGCTGGCCACCGCGACGGCCAAGGACATCGTCGAAGGGCGGCTGAAGGGTTTGGTCGTGCCGGGCGGTTCGACGGACGAGGCGTCGCTGGCGGCGGTCAAGTCGCTGCTGGACCTGGCCCGCGCCAACGCTCTGACGGTCATCGCTTTCGCCGACGGCGTGGCCTTGGCGGCCGAGAGCTTCGGCGTGTCGGCCGAGGCCGACGGCGCGGTGTTCAAGGACGGCGCTGTGACCTTGCTGAGCGACAACGGCGCACTGTCCAAGATCGTCGGCGCGATCACCTGATCAGACGGCGCGGAACAGCAGGATGAGGTTGTTCGCCGGCATCTGAACCCGCAGCGTGGCCGCAAGGCCATGCGAGCGGGCCAGGGCCTCGACCGCCGCGCGGTCGCGCAGGCCCCATTCTGCGTTTCGCGCCTTCAGACTGTCGTCGAAGGCGGCGTTCGACGCCGCCAGCTCGACTTCGGTGCGGTCGCGCAGGCCCCATTCTGCGTTTCGCGCCTTCAGACTGTCGTCGAAGGCGGCGTTCGACGCCGCCAGCTCGACTTCGGTCTCGCGGTAGGGTCCGTAAAGCGCCAATAGACCGCCGGGGCGTCGCTAGATGCGATCGGCTTGTTCCATCAGCCCCTCGGTCGCCGACCAGGGGCTGATGTGCGTCATGTTCGCACAATAGATCGCATCGACGGGCCCCTGGGGCCACGTCGCCGGATCGGCCGCGTCGAGCGCCAGCGGCGGGTTCAGGTTCGCCAGCGCGAGCTGGCGCGTCCAGGCGGCGATGCTGTCGCGCGCCTGTTGGCTGGGGTCGCTGGGCGTCCAGTTCACGCCGGGCAGTGCGGCGGCGAAGGCGGTGGCGTGTTCACCCGATCCCGAGGCGATCTCAAGCACGCGTCCGCGCGCCGGCAGATGGGCGCGCAGGACCTGCAGAATCGCCTCCGCATTGCGACGCGCGGCGGGCGAGCTGAGGGCGCCGTCAGGCAGGGCGGAGAGGGTATCCAGCGTTTGCACACGCTCTTCTAGCGCCCGACCGCGCCGCTGACACCTGCGATCTTTTGCCGACGACACCGGTGGACATCGGCGCTTTCTTGCACGGTTTGACGTGGCGGAAAGACCGGCGCATCTCGCCTGTAACAGTGCGTGATCGTCGCGTGCTGAAGGTCACGACGGCGTCAGATCGTCGGGCCTGTTCGCTCAGGAGACGCCCTTGCCCATTTCCGCCACGCCCGGACTCCATCCGGCGCCGACCGCCCATTCCGGCCTCGTCGCCTGGGTCGAGCAGATCGCCGCCCTGACTAAGCCCGCCCGCGTCCACTGGTGCGACGGGTCGCAGGAGGAGAAGGCGGCCATTACCGCCGACCTGCTGGCCAAGGGCACGCTGAAGGCTTTGGATCAGAACAAGCGGCCGGGCTGCTATTACGCCGCGTCCGATCCCCGCGACGTGGCGCGGGTCGAGAGCCGGACGTTCATCTGCTCGGACGATGAAGCCGATGCCGGTCCGACGAACAACTGGGCCGATCCGATCGAGATGCGCGCGCGTCTGGACGGGCTGTTCGACGGCTGCATGGCGGGGCGGACGATGTATGTCGTGCCTTTCTGCATGGGGCCGCTGGGATCGGCCATCAGCGCCCTGGGTGTGGAGATCACCGACAGCGGCTATGTCGCCCTGTCGATGGGGGTGATGACCCGCATGGGCAAGCCGGCGCTGGACCAGTTGAGCGACACGGGTGTGTTCGTGCCGGCCGTCCATACGCTGGGCGCGCCGTTGGCTGAGGGACAGGCCGACGTGCCCTGGCCCTGCAACGACGACAAGTGGATCGTGCATTTCCCCGAGACGCGGGAAATCTGGTCTTATGGCTCGGGCTATGGCGGCAACGCCCTGCTGGGCAAGAAATGCTACGCCCTGCGCATCGCCTCGATCATGGCCCGCGACGAGGGGTGGCTGGCCGAGCATATGCTGATCCTGAAGCTGACCGATCCGAAGGGGCGCGCGAAATATGTGGCCGCCGCCTTCCCGAGCGCCTGCGGCAAGACCAACCTGGCCATGCTGCAACCCAGCCTGCCGGGCTGGAAGGCCGAGACCATCGGCGACGACATCGCCTGGATGCGGTTCGGCGAGGACGGGCGGCTGTATGCCGTGAACCCGGAGGCCGGTTTCTTCGGCGTCGCGCCGGGCACCAGCCGCAACACCAACCACAATGCGCTGGAGACCCTGGCGACAAACACCATCTTCACCAACACCGCCCTGACGGCGGACGGCGACGTGTGGTGGGAGGGGCTGACGAAACAGGCGCCGGAAGGCCTGACGAACTGGAAAGGGTTACCGCATGATCCGGCGTCCGGCGAACCGGCGGCGCACCCAAACGCCCGCTTCGCCGCGCCCGCCAGCCAGTGCCCGGCCATCGCGCCGGAGTGGGAAGACCCCAGGGGCGTGCCGATCGACGCCATCCTGTTCGGCGGCCGGCGGGCCAGTGCCGTACCTCTGGTGACCGAGGCGTTCGATTGGGAGCACGGCGTCTTCATGGGCTCGACCGTGGCGTCCGAAGGCACGGCGGCGGCCGAGAACAAGGTCGGGGAGCTACGCCGCGATCCCTTCGCCATGCTGCCCTTCTGCGGCTACAACATGGGTGATTACTTCGCCCACTGGCTGGAGATGGGGGAGGGGCGCGACGCGTCGAAACTGCCGCGTATCTTCTTCGTCAACTGGTTCAGGAAGGATCAGGATGGGCGGTTCGTCTGGCCCGGATTCGGCGACAATGCGCGCGTGCTGAAGTGGATCAGCGAACGGATCGACGGCGAGGCCGAGGCGGTGGAGACCGCGGTGGGGCGTGTGCCGTCCGTGGCCGCGCTGGACCTGTCCGGCCTGGACCTGACAGCGGCTCAACTCTCGATCCTGCTGGATGTCGATGCGGGCGTCTGGGCCGAGGAGGCGGCGCTGATCCCGGACTTCTATCGCCAGTTCGGCGACCGTCTGCCCACCGCCCTGTGGGACCAGCATACGGCCCTGGTCGCGCGCCTGGACGATGCGGGCGCGGCCTCGATGGCGGCGGAATAGGCTGAAGCCATCTTGCAATAGGAGCGTCGCGGGTCGATCAGACGGCCCGTGATGTCTTCCCCTCCCATCGTGATCGTCGGCGCCGGTGTCCTAGGCCTTTGCACCGCGTTCGAACTGCATCGGCGCGGCCGGGCGGTAATGGTGGTCGATCCAGGCGAGGTGAACGCCTCACTGGTCGCGGCGGGGATGATCGCGCCGGCGATGGAATCAGCCATCGACGATGTGTCGCCCGATCATGCCCGGCTGTTCCGGGCGGGGCGCGACCTGTGGCCCGCGTTCGCGGTGGCGGCGGGGATCGCCCTGGCGCATCGACCGGCTGAATGGCGGGGCGGCGACGTGGACGGGATGGAGGCGAGGCTTCGCGCGATGGGCTTCGACGCGCGGCGCGAGGGCGACCATGTCACGACTGACGAGGATTATCAGGTCGATCCCGCACAGGCCCTGGCGGCGCTGAAACAGGCGCTCGGTCAGGCCGTCATCACGGGCCGAGTGACGGAGATCGTCCGCACCGACCACGGCTGGCGGGTCCCTGTCGGCGACAAGCTGCTGGACGCCGAGACGGTAGTGCTGGCGACGGGGGCGGGCGAGGCTGTCGCGGGTCTGCCTGAGCCTGCTCGGGTTCTGATCGACGCCATCCAGCCGATCCGGGGACAGATCGGCGTCGCGGCCCGAGATCTGGTGGCTCATGTCGTGCGCGGGCCGGGAGCCTATGTGGCGCCGATGGCTTCGGGGGCGGTGATCGGGGCGACGATGGAGCCCGGGCGGCGAGACACCGCGCCGGATGACGAGACGTCCGAACGCCTGACACAGGCGGCCTGGCGCGTGCTGGATCGGATGCCCGAGCCGCTGGACATCGAATGGCGGGCGGGCGTGCGCGGCGCGAGCGCGGACGGCCTGCCGATGGCGGGCGCTGCGCCGGGAGGCGAGGGGCTGTTCATGGCCCTGGCGCCGCGTCGCAACGGTTGGCTGCTGGGCCCGCTGGTGGGTGCGGTCGTCGCCGATGCGATCGAGGGGCGGGCGGCCTCGACGGAAGCCCGCGCCCTCGACCCTGGTCGGTTCTAGCTCGCCATCGCGAAGCGGACGGTGAAGTTGACCGTCGCCCCGTCGACGGGGCGGCCGTCGACCGTGCGCGGGTTCATGCGGAAGTCGCGGGTCAGGCTCTGAGCCGCGCGGCCGAAGCCCTGGCCGCTCGGCGTTTCGCCCACGACACGGCAGCCGGTCAGGCCGCCGTCCACGCGAACCATGCAGCTGAGGCTGGCGGAACCGGGCGTGCCGTTTTCCGCCGCGCGGGTTGGATAGGCGCGCGCCATCTGCGCCGGCGACGGGCGGCTGGCCCAGGTCGGGTTGTTGATCACCGAGGGCGGGCGCGGCGGCGTTTCCACCGTGGCCGTGCCGCCTTCGACGCCGGTGGGCGCCGTGCTGACGATCACCTGCCCGGCCGGGGCCGTATTGGTCGGGCTATCCGGCGGCGTCAGGGCGAGCGACGGCACATCGGCGGGCACGGTCAGCGCCGGCTTGTGGATCGGCGTCGGCGGGGCCGCCGTGACCGTGGGCGGAAGCGGCTTGGGCTTGGGCGGGGTCTGGAAGAACACGTCGATGGGCTTGTCGGGCTCGGCGGGTTGCGTCGTCCCGCTCAACTCGAACCGCTGATTATACAGCGCCACCCCCGCCGCGACGTGGAGGACGACCGAGACGCCGATGGCGCCCAGCATCCAGCGTGGGATGGGTTTCTTGCGTTCCCCGAAGTCGATGGGGCTGATCAAGCCGGGTCCACCGGCGGCACGGATCATCATGGCTTCACTCCCTCGTTCACCGCCCCCGCAGCGCCCGTAACTGCAAGTTGAGCGCGCAGGTTGTGGCGGCTTTGCGGCGGAGGTTTCGGGGTTCGACCAATGTCGATCCGTTAACGGCCGCGTTAAGAATTAAGGGTTGGTTAACTACGTTCGCCGACCATCCGCACATGGGCATCGGAGCGATTCCATCGACAGGCGGGGTAGAGGCGGCCATTCGGCGTGCCTCGAACGCCGTGGGCGTGGACTACGACTTCCTGATCAAGACGGCGCGTCGCGAAAGCGCGATGAACCCGTCCGCCAAGGCGCCGACCTCTTCGGCGGCCGGCCTGTTCCAGTTCATCGAGCAGACCTGGCTCGGCACCGTCAAACAGCACGGCGCCCAGCACGGCTATGGCCAGTACGCCGACCTGATCCACCGGGGTAGCGACGGGCGTTGGCGGGTCGAGGGTTCGGCGCGCAATGTGGTGCTGGACCTGCGTTTCGATCCCCATGCCGCCTCGACCATGGCGGCCGAGCTGACGGCTTCGAACGCGGCCTATCTGCGGGGGCGCACGGGCAAGGAGCCGGGGGCCGGCGATCTTTATGCCGCCCACTTCCTGGGTCCGGCTGGAGCGGCGGGCCTGATGCAGGCGATGGATCGCAATCCGGGCGCCAGCGCCGTCGCCATGTTCCCCGAAGCCGCGCGGGCCAATCGCAGCATCTTCTACCGCAGCGGCCGCCCCGCCACCGTCGCCGAGGTTCACGCCAATCTGCAACGCACGGCGGGCGAGGGCGCGCCGGCGGCCGGGACAGGCGAAACCAAATACGCGGTTCCGAATCTGAGCGACAAGGACCAGATGCTGGCGGCGCGGATGGATCGGCTGAAGCAGGATCAGGGTCTGCTGGCCCTGCTGCTGGGTCAGGACGGGTCGTCCAGCAGCGGCTTCGGCGGCGCTTTCTCGCCAAATGGCAAACAATCGACCTGAGTCGTTGCATTGCAACCGATGGTAAACCAGCCGTTAAGCATGGCAGTCTCATTCTGGGATCCACGCCCGATTCCATGACGAGCCGTCCATGACCGCCTTCCGCGCACGCCTCACAGAAGTGGACATTCGACGCCTCATAAAGGCGACGGACGACGATGAACGGGCCGAGGCGGCGCACAAGCTGTGCCGCAACATGGAACGCGCCGAACTGGACGAGGACGACCGGGCTGCGGCGCAGAAAATCCTGCGTCTGCTGGCCAATGACGCGGCCGAACTTGTGCGACGCGCCATGGCCGTCACGCTTAAGGCGTCGGACCTGATCCCCAATGATGTGGCGCGCAAGTTGGCCGGCGATCTGGACAGTATCGCCCTGCCGATCATCGCCTCGTCTCCCGCCTTCAGCGACGAGGATCTGATCGAGATCGTGCGCGCCGGGTCGGTGGTGCGTCAGATTGCGGTGGCGGGGCGGTCGCGGGTCTCGCGCGATGTCGCGACCGTGCTGGCCGAGGAAGGCTGCGAACAGGCGGTGCGCACGGTGGCGGCCAACGACAACGCCGATCTATCGGAAGCCGCGCTGGCGGCTGTGGTTGATCGTTTCGCCGAGGCGCCCGAGGTGCTGACGGCTCTGGCCTATCGCCAGGTCTTGCCGATGAGCGTGACCGAGCGCCTGATCCAGCTGGCCAGCGACGCGGTGCGCGAGCACCTGATCAGCCGCCACGCCGTCGCGCCGGAAACCGCCATCCGTCTGGCCCAATATGCGCGCGAGCGCACCACCGTCGATCTGGCCGATCAGGCCGCCGTCAGTGCGGATCTGGCCGCTTTCATGACCCATCTGAACGCGCGTCGCGTCCTGAACGCCTCGCTGTTGTTGCGCGGCCTGGCGCGCGGTCAGATGGCGATGTTCGAACATGGCCTGGCCGAACTCGCCAACACGCCCCATCACCGGGCCTGGCTGATGGTGCATGACGCGGGGCCCTTGGGGCTGAAGGCCATCTATGATCGGGCGGGCCTGCCGCCGCGCCTGTTCCAGGCCTTCCGCGCCGGGGTCGATACCTGGAGGACGCTGGCGTCCGAGGGGATCGACACGTCCAGCGCCTATTTCCGCGAGCAGATGCTGGAGCGGTTCCTGACCCAGCGCCCCAATGTCCAGCGAGACGACCTGGCCTATCTGATGGAACGGCTGGATCAGTCGCCGTCTCCGGCGCTGTCCGCCGCCAACGCCGCATAAAAAGAGGCCCGCCGTTCGGCGGGCCTTTCGCATCATGGCTGAGGGGGACGTTTCAGCCTGCGAGATGGTCTGCGACGCGCGCTTCCAGGGTTTCGGCCAGGGCGCGGCCCGTAGGGTGTTCGTCGGTCTTGATCTGGTCGCGGACCACGGCGCGGATGGCGTCGATGTGGGCGTCCAGAACGACGACCGGCGCGGTCATGCGGCGGTCCGCGTCGTCCAGCATCTTGCACAGCGAACCGGCGATGCGCGTCACCAGCGGGTATTCGTAAGTCGTTCCCAGACCCTTCAGGTCATGGGCGCGGAAATACAGGGCTTCGGCGGTAGTCGGATTGTAGCCCTGTTCGCGAATGTCGGCCTGGGCCTTGTCCAGCTTGACGATTTCGTCGTTCAGCCACTGGCCGAACTGGGCCGACATGGCCTTCAGCGCCTCTTCGGCCCTGGCGATGGCGTCGGCGTTGATGCCGAAACCGCCGCCGACCTTCATGCGCAGGGCGTTCGTCGGGGGGGTGATTTGCGCCGGATTGCTCATGGCGGGCTCCATAGGACTTTGAAGGCAAGGTACGGGTTCGGGCTTAAGAACCCGTGACCGGATCAGTTGGCGAACTGTTCGGCCATCACGCGTTCGTCGAACGAGCGTCCGGCGTCGAACAGCATGGTCAGGCTGAGGTCGCGCCGTTCGCGTACCTCGACGCGGGCGACGCGCCTGACCTCGAAGTTGTCGGCGGTGGCCGAGACCGGACGTTTGTCGGCCTCCAGCACCTCGAACCGCACCTTGGCGCCATGCGACAAAAGGGCGCCGCGCCAGCGCCGGGGCCGAAACGCGCTGATCGGCGTCAGGGCCAGGATGCGGGCGTCCAACGGAATGATCGGGCCGTGCGCCGACAGATTATAGGCGGTCGATCCCGCCGGCGTCGCCACCAGGCAGCCGTCACAGGACAGTTCTTCCAGCCGCACGCGGTCGTCGACCGTGATCCGCAGCTTTGCGCTCTGGCGCGTCTGACGCAGCAGCGAGACCTCGTTGATGGCCAGGCCGGTATGGACCTCGCCGCTCTCGGTCCAGGCGTCCATCTGCAGCGGATGAATGACGGTGCGCTCGGCGGCGACGATTCGCTCCAGCAGGCCGTCTTCCTCGTAGTCGTTCATCAGGAAGCCGACCGAACCGCGGTTCATGCCATAGACAGGCGTGCGCTGGCGCAGGTTGGCGTGCAGCGTCTCCAGCATCTGGCCGTCGCCGCCCAGCGCCACGATCACGTCGGCTTCCTGCTCGGATACCGCGCCATAGCGCGCGATCAGGGACTTGCGCGCCGCCTGGGCTTCAGGGCGATCGCTGGCGACGAAGGCCAGCGAGGGTGAGGCTGGAATGGGGGAGGAGGGACTGGGCTGGGTCACGGCGGGACGTGAGCCGAGCTTGAAGGCGAAGTCAAACGATCGCGGGCTTTTCCATCATCTGGCGGAAGGCCCGCGAGGCGGAATGGGCGTTCATCGGCGTCGCCGTCCAGCCGCCGCCGGCAGGCATTCCGCCCGACAGCTTGCGCACCTCGACCAGCAGGGAGGCGAAGACGGCCTTGTCCACGCCTACGGCGATACAGGCCAGATAGAGGGGTTCGGCGGTCGGGGCGCGTACGGCGTGATGGACCTGGGCGTCGCTGAAACCGCCCAGGGCCGCGAGCGCCTGTTCGAACAGTTCGAACCGCTGTTCCCGCAACGCGCGGACGAGCAGGCCGGGACGCAGCTGGCCGGCGGCCTGAAGCTTGTCGACCAGGCGACGTTCCATGTCGGAGCGTTCGCGGTCTTCGACCAGCCGACTGGTCGGCGCCGTGCGCCATTCCGGGCTGCCCACGGCCTTGGCGGCGGCCTGCTGGACGGCGGCGTTCAGCTGGGCGTCGTCGATGCGGAACCGTTCGCCGATCGACTGGCGCAAGGCCTGGCCGACCCATTGATACAGCTGCTGGGCCAGTTGTTCGTTCAGCCGGGGGTGGCGCGTCAGCGGCGCGCGCAGGCCGGCGATGCGGCGCGAATGGTCAACCAGCTTTCGCATGGCGTCTTCGCTGATGTCCGCCGAACGGTTCGATGCCAGGGCCGTCATGGTCACGGCCTCGCCCCGGTCGATGATCGTGTCCGCCACGGGCCGGGACAGCTGGGGCCGGCGCGCGACGGCGATCTGATGCTCCAGCGTCGCCTCGATCAACAGGCGGATCAGGTCGGCGTCCTTCAGCAGCGGGCTGGAGGTGATCACCGGGCGAGCGATCTCGATCTCGTCCAGCGCCAGCATGTTGATCAGGGCGGGCGGCGCCCAGTCGACGCCGGCGATTCGCTCGGACAGGGCCAAACGAATGTCCCGCTCGGCCTGGGCGGCGAGGGTCAGGAAGATGTCGCTGAGCAGCGGGCCGACCTCGGCCGGCGGGCGCGTCGCTTCGCAAAGGGAGGTGACCTTCAGCAGCAGTCGCTGGCGGTCCTCAGCCGAGCGGCTTTGCGCCAGGGTCAGAAGTTGGGAAACGGTCCGGTCGTCCCAGGCGTCGCGGGGCGGCTCCAATTGAACGACAGGCACAGCGGCTCCCCGAACCGACGACGATGCTTAACCATAAGGCGCGGTCGTGAAGACGGCGTTAAGCAAAGCTGACGCCTGCCTGATGACGTAGCGTCAACATCCGTCAAGGCGGGTTGACGGCGCTGGCGGGCAGGGGGACGGTTCCTCAAAGCCCGTTCAGAGGCAGGAGAAAACCATGGCGGACGGAACGAGTCCCTCGATCAAGTCGCGCGTGTCCGAGGCCGAATGGCAGGTCCGCGTGGAGCTGGCGGCCCTGTATCGGCTAGTCGCCCTGCATGGTTGGGACGACATGATCTTCACCCATATCTCGGCGCGTGTGCCGGGGCCGGAGCATCATTTCCTGATCAATCCCTATGGCTTCTATTTCGACGAAATCACGGCCTCGTCGCTGGTGAAGGTCGATCTGGAGGGGAACATCGTCCAGGACACGACCCACTTCATCAATCCGGCGGGATTCACCATCCACTCCGCCGTCCACGCCGCGCGCGACGACGCCAAGTTTGTCATCCACCTGCACACGGTGAACGGCGTCGGCGTCGCGGCCCAGGCCGAAGGTTTGCTGCCGATCAGCCAGAACGCGTGTTTACTACAGTATCAGGTTGCGTATCATGGGTACGAGGGGTTGGCTCTGAACCATGACGAACGCGAACGTCTGGTAGCCGACTTGGGGGACAAACCGCTGATGCTGCTGCGAAACCACGGCACGCTGGCGGTCGGGGAAACGGCGGCTCAGGCATGGATCGGCATCTTCTTTCTGGAGAGGGCCTGCGCGCAGCAGGTCGCGGCCCTGTCGGGCGGGCGTCAGCACATCCTGCTGGCCCCCGACGAGGCGCAGGCGGAAACCAAGGAGCAGGGTCGGGGCATCGGCTTCATCTCGGCCCTGGCCTGGCCGGGCGCTCTGCGTCAGCTGGATCGCAAGTCGCCGGGCTACGACGCCTAGGTCTCGCCGGGGCTGCGGCGGTGCTGGCGCTGGGTGCGCTGGCACCCGCTCCGACCTTCGCCGGCGCCTGGGTCCAGCCCAAGGGCAAGGGGCAGGCGATCGTCAAATATGAGCAGCTGAGCGCCGATACCGGCTTTAACGCCTCTGGCGAAGAGCGCGACCTGCCCGGCGACCGGCGCGACGCGGCGCTGGGCCTGTTCGCCGAATATGGCGCATCGGACCGGCTGACCCTGCAGTTGAAGGCCGACTGGCAGGACGGCGAGGACGCCTTCGTCGATTACAACGGGCGCGGTCCCATCGAGATCGGCGCGACCTGGCAGGTCTGGCGCGACGACCGCAACGCCGTCAGCCTTTATGGCGGCTACACCTGGGCCGGGGAGGGGCGCAACGCCGGCTATGCCCAGCCCGGCGTCGGCGAGCACGACTGGGAGGCGCGGGTGTCGGTCGGCCGATCTTTGGGCGATATGGGCGCGCGCTGGGGCATGGAGGGTTCGTTCGTCGAGCTTCAGGCCGCGCGTCGCCTCCGTGACGGCCTGCCGGACGAGACGCGCATCGACGCCACGGCGGGCGCCCGGATCGGTCGCGACTGGATGGTTCTGGGTCAGGCCTTCGGCGGGGCGGCGGACGGCGGCTCACGCTGGCTGTCGTTGGAAACCTCGGTGGTGCGCGATTTCGGGGGCTGGAGCGTGCAGGCCGGATGGAGACAAACCGTCGCAGGCCGAGAGGCCGCAAACGCCCGTGGGCCTGTCCTGGCGGTGTGGCGTAGCTTTTAGGGAAGATTTCTGCGACGGAAAATGTGATCCGCCACGTTACTGATACGTAACATTGCGCGCACTTCATTACCCGGTAATGCATGCGGCGTCCCCCTGACCGAGAGACCCCCGCGTGATCAAACGTCACTTCTTCCTCATCGCCGCAGCCGTTCTGCTGGGGCTGATGGTCATCGCCGCCATCGTCAAGATCTCCACCGGAGACGAAAAGTCCACCCAAGGGCCGGGCGCCGCAGGCGGCCGACGTGGCGGCCAAGAGGTGTCGCAGGCCGTCGTGGGCCAGCGTCAGTTCTCGGACCAGATCCGGGTGCTGGGCGTGGCGCGCGGGCAGCGGTCGGTCAACATCACCTCCTCGACCACCGAACTGATCACGCGCGTCCTGTTCGCCGACGGCCAGTTGGTGTCGGCCGGCGCGCCCCTGGTCGAGCTTCAGGCGCGCGAGGAAGACGCAGCAATCATCGAGGCCCGCGCCAACGTCAATCAGGCCCAGCGCGAATATGATCGCTACAAGGCCCTGGCCGACCGGGGCATCGCGCCCCAGGTGATGCTGGAACAGGCCGAGACGGGTCTGGAGACCGCACGCGCCTCGCTTGAGGCCGCGCAGGCGCGGCGCGGCGACCGCGTCATCCGCGCGCCCTTCGCGGGCCGCATGGGTCTGACGACGGTGACGGCGGGCACCCTGATCAATCCGGGCGCGGTGATCGCGACCTTGGACGACACCTCGACCATTCGCGTCGATTTCCCCCTGCCGGAACGCTACCTGAACCTGCTTCAGCCCGGCGCCCAGCTGACGGCGACGGCGGACGCCTATGGCGACGAACCCTTCCAGGGCCGGATCGCCCTGATCGACACCCGCGTCAACGAGGCCACCCGCGCCGCCACAGCCCGCGCCGAGTTCGCCAATCCCGGCGGTCGGATCCGCCCCGGCATGCTGCTGCGCGTCGTGGTCCAGCAGGGCCAGCGCCAGGCGGCGGCGGCCCCGGAATCAGCCGTGCAATATGAGGGCGCCGGCGCCTTCGTCTATCGTATCGCACCCGGCCAGAACGGATCGACCGCCCAGCGGGTCGAGGTCGAGGCCGGCGCCGTCGAGAACGGCTTCGTCGAAATCCTGTCGGGCATCGAACCCGGCGACCGTATCGTCGGCTCGGGCCTGAACCGCATCCAGCCGGGGGCGCCGGTCAGCGTCGCGGGCGCAGATCGCAAGTCGTCTGCCGACCGCAAGTCGGGCGCCGCCCAATGATGCTGTCCGACGTTTCGGTCCGGCGTCCCGTCTTCGCGGCCGTCGCCGCCATCGTGCTGTGCGTGATCGGCGCGGCGGCCTTCTTCTTCCTGCCGGTGCGCGAACTGCCGGACGTCGACCCGCCTATCGTCTCGGTCAACACCACCTATGCCGGCGCCTCGGCCGAGGTGATCGAGAGCCGGATCACCGAGCCGGTGGAACAGCAGATCGCCGGCATCCAGGGCGTCGAGCGCATCAACTCGACCAGCCGCGACGGCCGTTCAAACGTGAACATCGAGTTCTCGCTGGACCGCAACATCGACGACGCCGCCAACGATGTGCGCGACCGCGTCAGCCGTGTTGTCGGCCGCCTGCCGGACCAGGCCGATCCGCCGGAAGTGGCCAAGGCCGATTCCGACAGCCAGCCGATCATTATCGTCTTCCTGCGCTCCACCAGCATGAACCGGCTTCAACTGACCGACTACGCCGACCGCTATCTGGTCGACCGGATGGCGACCGTGCCCGGCGTGGCCCAGGTCAACATCTATGGCGAGCAGCGCTATTCGATGCGGGTCTGGCTGGATTCCGCCGCCCTGGCGGCGCGCGGCCTGACGGTCAACGACGTCGAGACGGCCCTGACCAACCAGAACGTCGAACTGCCCGCTGGCTCGCTGGAATCGACGGACAAGGACTACACCGTCCGCGTGGCGCGCACCTACGCCTTGCCGGAAGACTTCCGGCAGTTGCCCATCGGCACCCGCGGTTCGGCCTCTGCTTCGGCGTCCGTCGCCACCGGGACGGGCAGCGGCTCGTCGGCCATCATCCAGGGCCAGCCTACCTACGTCACCCGTCTGGGCGACGTCGCGCGCGTCGAGGAGGCGCCGGAAGAGGATCGTCGCCTGTTCCGCGGCAACGGCATGGACCAGATCGGCCTGGCCGTGACCCGTCAGGCCCAGTCGAACGACCTGGCCATTTCAGACGGCGTCCATGCGATGATCGACGAGATTCGGCCGACCCTGCCGCCGGGCGTGACCATCGAGATCGGGTCGGACAACTCCGTCTTCACCTCGCACGCCATCGACGAGGTCTGGATCACCATCGGCATCTCCATGGCCCTGGTGGCCCTGGTCAACTTCATCTTCCTGGGCAGTCTGCGGGCGGCGCTGATTCCGTCCATCGTGGCGCCCATCTGCCTGTTGGCGACCTTCATCGTCCTGGCGCCGCTGGGCTTCTCGCTGAACCTTCTGACGCTGCTGGCCTTGGTGCTGGCCATCGGCCTGGTGGTGGATGACGCCATCGTCGTGGTCGAGAACATCCAGCGTCGTCTGGACCTGGGCGAGCCCCCCCTGGTCGCGGCAGAGCGGGGCGCGCGTCAGGTCTTCTTCGCCGTCGTGGCCACGACCATCGTGCTGCTGTCGGTGTTTGCGCCCCTGCTGTTCCTGCCCGGCTACGTCGGGCGGCTGTTCGTCGAACTGGCGGCGGCCATCGCGGCCGCCGTGGCCTTCTCCGCCTTCCTGGCGCTCAGCCTATCGCCGATGCTGGCGTCAAAGATTCTGAAACCGGCGCACGGCGGCGGCCGGGTCGCGCGCCGGGTGGACTGGGGCATGGATCGGTTGAAGCGCTCCTATGCGCGATCGCTGGACATGATGTTGGGCCGGCGGATCGCGGTGATCGGCGTCGGCGCCCTGATTCTGCTGGTGGCGGCGGGCGCAGGGGGCATCTTCCTGACCCTGCCCAACGAACTGGTGCCGGACGAGGATCGCGGCCGGGTGACGGTGCGCGTCGCCGGCCCCGAGGGCGCCGGCTTCGACTATACGCGCAAGATCATGCTGGGGCTGGAACCCCTGCTGGCCGAATACAAGGCGAACGGCGAGGCCGACAGCTATCTGGTCTCCGCGCCGGGCTTCGGCGGCGGCAGCTTCAACTCCGGCAACGCCGTCCTGACCCTGGCCGACTGGTCCATGCGCGACCGGACGGCGGCCGAGATCGCCCAGGAACTCAACGGCAAGCTGCGCGGGCAGACGGACGCCCAGGTCAACGCCTCGACTCCCGGCGCCTTCCAACGCGGGGGCGGCAACTCCAACTCCATCGAGATGATCGCCACAGGCACCGACTATCAGCAGATCTACAACTGGCTTCAGCCTATGCTGGCGGCGGCACAGGCCAATCCAGGCTTCTCGCGTCCGCGCCTGAACTATGAGCCGAACTCGCCGCGCCTGCTGGTCGATGTCGATCCGCAGAAGGCGGCGGCGCTGGGCGTGTCTTCCCAGTCGATCGGCCGCACGCTGGAGACTATGTTCGGGTCGCGTACCGCCACCACCTACATCAAGGGCGGACAGGAATACGACGTCATCCTGCAGACCGAGCGCGACAACCGGCGCGAGGTCGCTGACCTTGAGGCCCTGTACGTCGCGACCGGCGGCGGGCAGCTGGTGCCGCTGTCGGCCGTGGTCACGACCAAGACCAGCGGCGACACGCCGGACCGTCGTCGTCTGGATCGTCAGCGGTCCATTTCGCTGCAGGCCGACCTGAACCCCGGCACGACCATCGACGACGCCATTCAGTTCCTCGGCGCCGAGGCGGCCAAACAGCCCCAGGGCGGTGTCGTCACCCAATGGGGCGGCGCGGCGCGCGACCAGCAGGAGGCGGGCGGAGCGGTGTTCGCGGCCTTCGGCCTCGCTTTGCTGCTGGTCTTCCTGGTGCTGGCGGCCCAGTTCGAAAGCTGGATCACGCCTGCGGTCATCATGCTGACGGTGCCGCTGGCTGCGGCGGGCGGACTGTTCGGCCTGCTGATGGCCGGGTCCAGCCTGAACATCTACAGCCAGATCGGACTGATCATCCTGATCGGCGTCGCGGCCAAGAACGGCATTCTGATCGTGGAGTTCGCCAACCAGCTGCGCGACCAGGGCCGGTCGATCCGCGAGGCGATCATCGAGTCGTCGTCCTTGCGTCTTCGGCCGATCATCATGACCTCGATCGCCACCGCCTTCGGCGCCTTGCCGTTGGTGCTGTGGCAGGGTGCGGGCGCGGGCAGCCGTCAGACCATCGGCGTGGTGATCTTCACCGGCGCCATGTTCGCCACCGTCCTGACCTTGTTCGTGGTGCCTGTGATCTATGGCGTCCTGGCCCGCTTCACCAAGTCGCCGGAATGGACCTCGCGCAAGATCGAGGAATGGGAAGCCCAGGAAATGCGCGAAGGCGGACCCAAGGAACTGCCGGAAGGCTGATGGATCAGGAGGCGGGCGCCGGCTCCGGCTTGTAGCCCGTCTCCACCTTCAGGAAGGCGATGACATCGCGGCGATCCGCAGCGTCGGGCAGGCCGGGGAAGGTCATCTTGTTGCCGGGCAGGAACGTGCGCGGGTTCTCCAGCCAGTGATCCAGCTTCTCCGCATCCCAAGTGAAGTCTGCGGTGCGCATGGCGTTGGAATAGTTGTAGCGCGGCCGATCGCCCGCCTTTCGCCCGAAAACGCCGTACAGGTTCGGACCCGCCATGTCTGGGCCGCCTTCGCCGATGGTGTGGCAGGCGCGGCAGCGCGCGAAGGCGCGGCGGCCGTTCTCCAGATCGCCAGCATCGTAAGGGGCGGGCAAGGAGGCCAGCAGTGTGGCCTTCTCCGTCTCCGTCAGGACATGAACGGGCTTGGTCGGGGCCGTCGGCGACGGCTCGCCCTGACCACAGGCGGCCAGGGCGAGGATGGGGCTTAGAAGAAGCGGGGCGGCGAGGGCGAAACGGGTCATGGCGGCTCCTGTTCAGCCTGTGATAGCGCAATGCGTCGGCGCGGCAATTGGTCAGGCTGTCCTGCTGGACGCGGGGGGCTCGCACCTGATAATCACTGTCAAGGAAACGCGGAGCCGCTGGGGAGCGGCCTCGCCCGTGCGAGCGTAAAATTGACTGACACCATCAAGCTGAGCCAGGCCCGACGCGGCGATCGCGGCGTCATCGTCCAGGTGGGCGCACATTGTCACCATCAGGGGGAAGCGGTCGAGCTGGAACGCCGCCTGCTCGAACTGGGCTTCGTCGAGGGCGCGCAGATTGAACTGCTGCACGAAGGCCTGTTCGGTCAGGACCCCATCGCCATGAAGGTGGACGATATGCGCGTGGCCCTGCGCCGCCATGAAGCCGAGAGCCTGACGATCAAGCTCGACTCTGGCAAGCTGGATACGGTCTGATGGACATCGCCCTGAAGACCGCCCGCGTCGCCCTGGTCGGCAATCCCAACAGCGGCAAGACGGCCCTGTTCAACGCCCTGACCGGCGCGCACCAGAAGGTCGCCAACTACGCCGGCGTCACGGTGGAGCGTAAGGAAGGCCTGATCCGCGCCGCCTCGGGTCGGACCATGTCCGTGCTGGACCTGCCCGGCACCTATTCCCTGCGCGCCCGCAGTCCAGACGAGGAGGTCACGCGCGACGCCGTCCTGGGGCGCCTGGCCGGAGAGACGCCGCCCGACGTGGTGGTCTGCGTCGCCGACGCCACCAACCTGCGCCTGGTCCTGCGTCTGATCCTGGAGCTGAAGGCTGTCGGGCGGCCCATGGTTCTGGCGCTGAACATGTACGACATCGCCCAGCGTCAGGGACTGCGGATCGATCTGGAGAAACTGGGCGCCGAACTGGGCGTGCCGATCATCACCACGGTCGCCACCCGCAAGCGCGGCATCGACGATCTGATCGCCGCCATCGAAGACCGGGCCGCCGTCGCCGCCGTTTCGGAAAGCCAGTGGCATAGCCCCGACGCCGCCGAGCTGCGCACCGCCGCCCGCGAGGCCGAGCGGATCATGAAGGCCTGCGTGCGTCCGCCCGAGCGGCCCGACACCCTGACCGGCAAGATCGATTCGATCCTGCTGCATCCGGTCGCCGGCCTGGTCATCCTGTTCACGCTTCTGTTCGTCATGTTCCAGGCCGTATTCAGCTGGGCCGCGCCTTTGATGGACGGCATCGAGGCCGGTATCGGCTGGCTGGGCGGTCTGGTCGCCACGGTCCTGCCCGACGGCCTGTTGCAAAGTCTGATCGTGGACGGAATCATTTCCGGCGTCGGCAGCGTGCTGGTCTTCCTGCCGCAGATCCTGATCCTGTTCCTTTTCATCATCGCCCTGGAAGACTTCGGCTACATGGCCCGCGCGGCCTTCCTGATGGACAAGATCATGGGCGGGGCGGGCCTGCATGGCCGGGCCTTCATTCCGCTGTTGTCCAGCTTCGCTTGCGCCATTCCCGGCGTGATGGCGGCGCGGGTGATCGATTCCAAACGCGACCGTCTGACCACCATCCTGGTGGCGCCGCTGATGACCTGTTCGGCGCGGATCCCGGTCTATACGCTGATCATCGCCGCCTTCATTCCCAACGAGACGGTCTGGGGCTTCGCCAATCTGCAAGGATTGGTGATGTTCGGGCTCTACGCCGCCGGCATCGTCAGCGCCCTGATCGTATCGCTTCTGATCCGCAAGGTGTTCTGGCGGGGCGCGGTCGAGCCTTTCATGATGGAGCTTCCGGCCTACAAGACGCCTGATCTGCGCAGCGTCGGGTTCAATCTGTGGCTCCGGGCCAAGATCTTCCTGAACCGCGCGGGTCGCATCATCCTGCCGCTGGTGATCATCCTGTGGGTGCTGGCGACCTTCCCCTATCCGCCCGAGAACGCGACACTGCCGGCCATCGACTATTCGTTCGCCGGCATGCTGGGCCGGGCGCTTGAGCCGATCTTCGCTCCCATCGGCTTCAACTGGCAGATGGTCATCGCCCTGATCCCCGGGATGGCGGCGCGCGAGGTCGCCGTGGCGGCGTTGGGCACCACCTACGCCATCGCGGATGCGGAGAATGCGACCGGACTTCTGGCCTCGACGCTGGCCTCGCACTGGTCGCTCGCGACGGCCCTGTCCTTCCTGGCCTGGTACATCTTCGCGCCCCAGTGCGTGGCGACCCTGGGCGTGGTCAAGCGCGAGACCAATTCGTGGAAATGGACGTGGATCATGATCGGCTACATGTTCGGTCTGGCCTATCTGGCGTCGCTGGTGACCTATCATGTGGCGGTGGTGCTCGGAGGCGGCTAAGCCAAGGCGGTTCGCCGCCGTCTGGACGTCTCGATGCACCCTGTGATCGCCGCCGCCGTCATGGGCGGGCTGGGCCTGATTTTCGGCAGTTTCATCGCCGCCGTCAGCGTGCGTCTGCCGCGTGACGAGGACATTGTCGTCGCCCGCTCGCGATGCCGGGGCTGCGACCAACCGTTGCGCCCATGGGAATTGGTTCCGCTGTTCAGCTGGCTGGCGCTGCAGGGCCGTTGCGCGCGGTGCCAGACCCGGATTTCCCGGCGCTATCCGCTGATCGAACTGGCGGGTGGGGCGGTCGGCGTTTGGTCCGCGCTTTGGGCGTCTGGCGGCGGGACATCAGTCTTTCTGATGGCGGCGACAGCAGTGCTGGGCTGGCAACTGCTGCTGATCGCGATTGTAGACGGCGAGAACTTCTGGCTTCCCGACATTCTGACCCTGCCATTGATCGCCACGGGTCTGGTCGTCGCCATTTGCGCGAGCTGGGATCTGGCCTTGTCGCATCTGATCGGGGGCGTGGTCGGGTTCGGCGGCCTGTGGCTGGTCGGCTGGCTCTACAAGGCGATCCGCAAGCGCGACGGCCTGGGCGGGGGCGACCCCTTCCTGTTCGCCGGGGCGGGGGCCTGGGTCGGCTGGGTGGGTCTGCCCAGCGTGCTGCTGTGGGCCTGCGCCGTCGGCCTCAGCCTAGTGTTCGGCATGCTGGTGGTGCGTCGCACGGTCAGCGGAACCGAGAAGCTGCCCTTCGGCGTCTTCCTGGCCGTAGGTATCTGGCTGACCTGGCTGTACGGGCCGCTGGGGCTTTAACGTCCGGTCGTCAGCTTGACGATGATGATGGCCGCCGTGTCCAGAATGGCTTCCGGCGTGTCGGCGCGACGCAGCAGGTCGAAGCTGGCCGCCGTTGATTCCGCGATCGAGGCGATCTGGTATGAGGCCAGGCGGGGATTGTAATCCTTGGGGTGCAGGCCGCTGGCGTGGGCCTGGGCCACACGGCGTTCGATGGCCAGGTGAAGCCGGCGCAGCCGGCGCACCCGGCTCTCGACGAAGGCCACGTCGCCATTGTCGGCCAGCATGTGCTCGACCCGCAGGACTTGGCCGTGGCTTCGCCAGATCGCCATCACGTCCAGAATGAAGGCCCGGGCGATGACGAAGGCTCGGTCGCCCGGCCAGTCGGCCTGGAAATGCGTCGCCAGCCCCTGGAAATCAGTCGCCGCAACCTCGCAAAGTGCCAGAACAGGCTCTTCGACGGTCTTGAAATAGGTGTAGAAATTCGATGGAGATACACCGGCGGCCGAGGCCAGGTCGGCGACGCGGATTTCACCGTAATGCCGCTCGTTCAACAGGCGTTGGGTCGCGTCGAGGATCGCCTGGCGGGTTCTCCCGCCGCGCGCACCGATCTTGTGGCCCAGCTTGTTGGTTGTGTCGGCCATGTCCCCGATGGTCGCATAGAGATGGTGCCGGCTGCAGGAATCGAACCCGCGACATCCAGTTTACAAAACTGGCGCTCTACCAACTGAGCTAAGCCGGCCCGCGTGTGCGGTGTCCGGCCCTTATGTCCAGCCTCGCGCCGGGACGCAAGACGGCCTTGCGCCCCGGACGGACAAATCGCCCGTCAACGCCACGGAACGGGCGGCGTATAGCTGGCGACGAAGCTTTCCCAGGCCTCGCGGGTCTTGAAGTCCAGCCCGCCGTCCCATGCCGACCCCATATAATAGGTGAAGGGCTGGCCCGGCGTGACGCGCAGCAGGATCAGATAGTTGTCGGCGTCCTGCGTAAAGCCCTCGACCATGGCCGGATCGACCAGGATGGCGATGCCGATACTGCCGTGCTCGGGGTTTTCCGGTTCCCAGAAGGTCAGTCGGCCGTTGGCGGCGTCGCGGGTGACGAAGCCCGAGCCGTTGTCATTGGTGCGCCGGGTGATGCCGACGCCGACGATCAGGGGCTCGGTGCTGTCCGAGTTCAGCGTCGAGGTCATGCGAGTGAAGTTCGACCCCATCGGCAGGGAGAAGTCGCGCGTCTCCCACACCCGGCGGTTCACGTCGACCGGCCAGGGAGCATAGTCGACGCTGAAGCGCGCCTCGTCTTCGCCGGTCTCTTCAATGCGATAGGTCTTGAAGTTGCGGCTGGTCCACAGCTTGTTGTCCTGCCAGACGCCCAGGCCCCCGGCGCCGCGACCGCGCCCGACGTCGTAGTAGTCCAGACCCTCGCCGCGGTCGGTGTGATAGTTGGGGAACTTCAGCTGGCGGTCCATGAAGGGATAGCGGACACGCTTGGCCCAGACGTCGATGCCCGATCCCGACGGCGGCTCGCGGCCTTCCAGGGCCGGACCATAGATGCGGTGGGCGACGCGGTCGTTTTCCCACAACAGGTCATCGAGCCGATCCGGCGCGAAGCGGGCGACGGCGCGCGGGCGCTGTTCCTCGGCCGTCGGCGGCGTCAGGCGCTCGATGGTCGAGGGCCGGGCCAGTCCGGCGGGATCGTAGGACAGGGCGGCGGTTGCGCGCATTTCCTCGGCGCGGCGACGCAGTTCCTCCTCGCCGACGACGGTGACGGGGGCGGGGGGCATGGGCGTCGTTGCGGCGATGACCTCGGGCGTGTCACGCTCGGGCTCGGCCTGGGGCAGGGACTGGACCGGGCCGTTCAGGTCCGCGATCTCAAGCCCCGCCAGGACATAGGCGCCGGTGGCGTAAAGGCCGGTCTCTTCCGGCCGGGTATGCACCGGCATGTCGCCGGTCTTCTGCGCTGCGCCGATCAGGCCGCTGGGCAGGACATGACGGTTCAGCGCCGCCCAGCCCTTGGTCACCGCCGGCAGATAGGTCTCGCGATCCAGCAGGCCGTGGTTGATGCCCCAGGCCAGGCCATAGACATAGAAGCCCGACCCGGACGTCTCGGCCTCGGGATAGACCTCGGGCGCCAACAGGCTGGCGCGCCACAGGCCGTCGTCCTGCTGCAGTTCCAGGATGCGGCTCGACAGTTGCTGGAACAGATCGACGTAATAGGCCCGGTTCGGATGATCGGCCGGCAGGCTCTCCAGCCAGCGCGCCAGACCCGCCATGGTCCAGGCGTTTGCCCGCGACCAGTAGATGGGCGCGCCGTTCGCCTCGGTGCGATCCTTGAATCGTTCGTCGCGCAGGAACAGCCGCTGCTCGGGAACCCACAGATGCTCGGCCGTGCGTCGCCATTCCCGGTCCGCTGCCGTCAGATATTTGGGATCGCCGGTCAGGGCCGACATCCGCGCCAGCACCGGTGGCACCATGAACAGGGCGTCCGCCCACCACCAGACCAGGGCCGGGGTCTCGACCGAGCGGTTCAGGTGCGGGACCTGCCAGTCCAGCCGCTGGCGCAGCGGCATCAGCACGCCTTCCTGGCGGCGCCGGGCGTAGAGTTCTTCGTACAGGTCGCCGATGGCGATATCGTCGGCGTTCAGCATGGTCGGCCCCGACCGGGCGCCGCGCACGCTATAATTATAGTGTTCGGCCACGGCGGTCAGGAACCGCAGGGTCTCGGGATCTTCCGACACTCGCGCCAGCCGCGCCGCCCCGACATAGAAGGTCGCGGCGACCCAGTTGGACGACATCTGCGTCAGGTTGCTGCCGGTGGACAGGGCCAACGGCTCGCGCGCCATGGCGGCGATCTGGGACGCCGTTACATATTCGGCGGCCGCCAGGGCTTCGGCGCGCGACGGCAGGACGTTGGGATCGAAATCAAGCGCCGGCCTCGCCGTGGGCTCCAGCCAGGCCGCTTCGACGCCGGGGGGCAGGGCGGTCTGCGCCGCCGTCGGGCCGGCCAGCAGGGTTGTCGCCATCAAAACGGCCGTCAGGCCGACAAACGAACGGTACGCCATACATCCTCCGAAGCGCCGACAGGCGACGCCTTCCATTATTTGCTTTCTCGTACCATAAGATGGACGTCGCTTCTCGCCAAGGTAACCGGTGTCTTTTCTGATGCGACATTGTATCTGGTGAGATCAGACTCGCGAGGCGATCCAACGCCTCCGTATTGAGGAACAGTGAAGGACGTCATGGCTCATCCGCTCAAGCTCAATCCCGACCGGCTGTTTCCGGCCGACGCCGATACCCGCACGGTCGCGCGTCGCCTCTATGCCCAGATCAAGAGCCTGCCGATCATCAGCCCGCACGGCCACACGGACCCCAGTTGGTTTGCCTTGAACGAACCCTTCGCCAATCCCGCCGAACTGCTGATCACGCCCGACCACTATGTCTTCCGCATGCTGCACTCGCAGGGGATGGCGATGGAGGATCTGGGGGTTCCCCGCGCCGACGGCGGCCCGGTCGAGACTGATCCGCGTGTGATCTGGCGTCGGTTCGCCGAAAACTATCACCTGTTCCGCGGCACGCCGTCGCGGATGTGGCACGACTGGGTCTATGCCGAGGCCTTCGGCATCGACGTGCAGCTGTCGGTCGAGACGGCGGACCACTACTACGACATCATCGACGCCGCGCTGAAGACCGACGCCTTCAGGCCCCGCGCCCTGTTCGACCGCTACAATATCGAGGTCCTGACCACGACCGAGAGTCCGCTCGATACGCTGGAACATCACAAGGCCATCGCCGCCTCGGGCTGGAAGGGACGGGTGCTGACCGCCTATCGCCCCGACCCGGTGCTGGATCCCGACTATGAGGGCTTCCGCGACAATCTGAAGGTTCTGGCCGAACAGACCGGCCGCGATACGCTGTCGTGGGACGGCTATCTGCAGGCCCTGCGCGATCGCCGTGCCTTCTTCATCGCGATGGGCGCCACCTCGACCGACCACGGCCACCCGACCGCCTTCACCGCCGACCTGTCCAAGGGCGAGGCCGAGGCCCTGTTCAAGCGGGTCTCGACGGCCCCGGCCAGCGCCGCCGACGCCGAGCTGTTCCGGGGGCAGATGCTGACGGAGATGGCCGCCATGTCGGTCGAGGACGGGCTGGTGATGCAGCTTCACCCCGGCAGTTTCCGCAACCACTCGGCCACGGTGTTCAACCGCTTTGGCCGCGACAAGGGCTGCGATATTCCGACCCAGACGGACTACGTCCGGGCGCTGAAGCCGCTGCTGGACCGCTTCGGGTCGGACACCCGCCTGACCCTGATCCTCTTCACCCTGGATGAGACCAGCTACAGCCGCGAACTGGCGCCCCTGGCCGGCCACTATCCGGCGCTGAAGCTGGGCCCCAGCTGGTGGTTCCACGACAGTCCCGAGGGCATGCGTCGCTTCCGCGAGCAGGTCACCGAGACGGCCGGCTTCTACAACACCGTCGGCTTCAACGACGACACCCGCGCCTTCCTGTCGATCCCGGCCCGCCACGACGTGGCGCGGCGCATGGATTGCGGCTTCCTGGCCAAGCTGGTGGTCGAACACCGGATGGAGGAGGACGAGGCCCACGAACTGGCCCACGCCCTGACCTATGGTCTGGTCAAGGCGGCATACAAGCTGTGACGCGCCTGAACCCAGCGGCTCTTTCAAGCCTGCCCGCCGATGTCGCCGTTCCCGGTTACGACCGCGCCCAGGTGAAAATCGGCGTGGTCCATCTGGGGATCGGCGCCTTCCATCGCGCCCACCAGGCGGTCGTGTTCGACGATGCGCTGGCGAGCGGCGACCTGCGGTGGGGCGTGCTGGGGGCTTCGCTGCGATCGCCCGGCGTGCGGGACCAGCTGAACCCGCAGGACGGGCTCTACACCCTGGTCGTACGTGACGGATCGGACGAGCATCTGCGGATCATCGGCGCCGGTCGCGGCGTGATGGTCGGGCCGGAAGACCCCGCCGCCCTGGTCGCGGCCATGGCCGACGCGGATGTCCACATCGTGACTCTGACGGTAACGGAGAAGGGCTATCGCCTCGACCCGGCGACGGGCGACCTGCTGCTGGACGACGCGGATGTCGCCGCCGACCTGGCCGACATCGCCGCGCCCCGAACCGCGCCCGGCTTCATCGTTGCGGCGCTGCGGGCGAGGAAGGCGGCAGGCCTTCAGCCCTTCACCGTCATCAGTTGCGACAACCTTCCCCACAACGGCAAGCGCATCCGCGCCGGGGTGCTGGCGATGGCCCGCCGTATCGACCCGTCTCTGGCCGACTGGATCGAGGCCGAGGGCGCCTTCCCCCAGACGATGATCGACCGGATCGTCCCCGCGACCATCCCCGACGACATCGCTCGCCTGACCGCCCGTCTAGGCGTCGAGGACCAGGGCATGGTCAAGGCCGAACCCTTCACCCAGTGGGTGATCGAGGATCGGTTCGCAGGCGAACGGCCGGACTTCGCATCGCTGGGTGTCCAACTGACCGACGCGGTCGAACCGTGGGAGGACGCCAAGCTGCGCCTGCTGAACGGCGCTCACTCGGCCATCGCCTATCTCGGCGCCCTGTCGGGTCATGAGCATGTTCATGAGGCCGTCGCCGTTCCTGCTTTCCGCGCCTATGTCGAGGCCCTGTGGGACGAGGCGCAGCCCACGCTGGACCCGCCGCCGGGCTTGGACACCCCTCCCTATCGTGACGCGCTGATGTCACGGTTCTCGAACGCGGCCCTGATGCACCGCACCCGCCAGATCGCCATGGACGGGTCGCAGAAACTGCCCCAGCGGCTGCTGGCCGGGGCCGCCGAACGTCTGGCGGCCGGGCAGGGTATCGACGCCATGGCCCTGGGCGTTGCCGCCTGGATGAAATGGCAGTCGGGCTTGACCGAAAGCGGCGAGGCCTTCGTCGTCGATGACCCGCTGGCGGCGAAGACCGCCGAACTGCTGGCCGACGCCGACAACGACCAGGCCCGAGTTTCGGCCCTGCTGAGTTTGTCCGCCGTCTTCCCGCCAGCGCTCGCCGCCGACGACCGGTTCGCGGTCGCGGTCACGAGCGCCTATCTGTCGCTCAGCCGGAACGGCGCGGTCGAGGCCGCGCGTCTGGCAGCGGAGTAGACCATGTCTCGCGTTCTGATTCTGAACCCCGCCGACGACGTCGCCATCGCCCTGGATGACATCGCCGTCGGCGATACGCCCGGCGGACTGGACGCTCCATCGCGCGCCGACATCGCCACCGGGCACAAGATCGCCCGCCATGCGGTGGAGGAGGGCGGTCTGGTCCGCCGCTACGGCCAGGTCATTGGACGCGCCAAGGCGGCCATCGCCGCCGGGGATCACGTCCACGTCCATAACCTGGCCATGGCCGAGGACGGGCGCGAGGCCGAGGTTGGCGCCGATCTGCGTCCGCCCGCGCCGCTGTCGGGCGCGACGTTCAACGGCATCGTCCGCCCGGACGGTCGGATCGGCACGCGGAACTACATCGGCGTCCTGACCAGCGTGAACTGTTCGGCGACCGTGGCGCGCCGCATCGCCGACGCCTTCCCGGACTCCAGCCTGCCCAAGGGCGTGGACGGCGTCGTCGCCTTTACACACCAGGGCGGCTGCGGCGGCTCGTCGCTTAGCAGCGACGTGACCCTGCTGCAGCGGACATTGGCGGGTTACGCCAAGCATCCGAACTTTCATTCCATCCTGATCGTCGGCCTGGGCTGTGAAGCCAACCAAATCCCGGCCTGGCTCGCCAACGAAGGCCTTCAATCCGGCCCGCATCTGCGCGCCCTGACCATCCAGGAGGCCGGCGGCACCGCTCGCGCAATCGAGGCCGGGATCGAGGTCGTCCGCGATCTTGTGGCCGAGGCGGCCAAGGTCGAACGCCAGCCTGTTTCTGCATCCCACCTGACGGTCGGCCTGCAATGCGGCGGTTCGGACGGCTGGTCCGGCGTCACCGCCAATCCCGCTCTGGGTGCGGCGGTGGATCTGCTGGTCGCCCACGGTGGTTCGGCCATGCTGTCGGAAACGCCCGAGATCTGGGGCGCCGAACACCTGCTGCTGCGTCGTGCGGCGTCGCAGGACGTGGCGGACAAGCTGAACGCGCGTCTGGAGTGGTGGCGCGACTATGCCGACCGCCATCAGATGGAGCTGAACAACAATCCGTCGCCGGGAAATCTGAAGGGCGGCCTGACCACCATCCTGGAAAAGTCGCTGGGCGCGGTGGCCAAGTCCGGTTCCACCCCGTTGAACGACGTGATCGGCTACGCCGAACCGCTGGAAGCCAAGGGGCTCAGCTTCATGGACAGCCCCGGCTACGATCCGTGCTCGGCCACGGGCCAGATCGCCTCGGGCGCCAATCTGATCGTCTTCACCACGGGCCGGGGGTCGGTCTTCGGCGCCAAGCCTGCGCCGTCGATCAAGGTCGCCTCCAACGCCAAACTGGCCAACTGGATGGACGAGGACATGGACATTGACGCCTCGCCCGTCCTGACCGGGACCAGCCTGGCCGAGGTTGGGGTCGTCATCTTCCAGAAGATGCTCGACGTCGCCTCGGGCGAGCCGTCCAAGTCCGAAGCCCTCGGCGTCGGCGACAACGAGTTCGTGCCCTGGCAGGTGGGGGCCTATCTCTGACGGCTGCGACACGCGGGCGCTTGCGTCTCACGGCTTGTCCATTATCGTGGGACGAATAAGCATAATGTGAGACGCCGCGCAGACGGCGAAGGAAAACGCCCATGCATCGTCGCTCCCTGCTGCAACTCGGCCTGACCGGCGCGCTCGCTTCAGCCGCGCCTGCCTTCGCTCAATCGGTCGGTCGCACCTTCGACGCCGCCGACTATGGCGCGGTCGGCGATGGCGTGACGATCAACACCCGCCCGGTCCAGGCCGCCATCGACGCGGCAGCGGGGCAGGGCGGGGGCGTGGTGGTGCTGAAGCCCGGCCTGTATCTGTCCGGCTCCCTGTTCGTGAAATCGGGCGTGACCCTGTCGATCGGCCGAGGCGCGACCCTGCGCGGGGTTCAGAACTTAGACGCCTATCCGATTGTCCGCACCCGCGTCGCCGGGGTGGAGATGGACTGGCCCGCCGGCCTGCTGAACATCTATCAGCAGCAGAACGCCAGGATCACCGGCGAGGGCCTGGTCGATGGCGACGGCAAGGTCTTCTGGGACAGCTATTGGGCCATGCGTCGCGACTATGACCCGCGCGACCTGCGCTGGGCCGCCGATTACGACTGCCGTCGCCCGCGATTGATCCACGTCTATGATTCCCAACAGGTCGAGGTCTCAGGCCTGAACCTGGCGCGGTCGGGTTTCTGGACGGTCCACATTTGCTATTCGCACGACGTTAAGGTCGCCGATCTGATCATCCGCAACAACCTGGGCGGCCGAGGCCCCTCGACTGACGGGATCGACATCGACTCGTCGGAACGGGTGCTGGTCGAGCGGTGCGACCTGTCGGTCAACGACGACGCCATCTGCATCAAGGCCGGCCGCGACTGGGATGGGCTGCGTGTCGCCCGCCCGTGCCGCCAGGTGAAGATCCGCGACTGTATCGTCCGCGACGCCCTGGCGGGCATGACGTTCGGGTCGGAAACCTCGGGCGGCTTCGACGACATCGAGGTGTCGGGCCTGCGGATCGAATATCCGGTGCCGCTGGGCATCTTCTTCAAGTCGGGTCACACGCGTGGCGGCGTCATTTCCAACATCCATCTGCGCGACATCCATCTGCAGGACGTGCGAACGCTGATGCAGGTCAATCTGAACTGGTATCCGAACTACAGCTACGCCCAGATCCCGGCGGGTATCACCGACATCCCCGACTATTGGCGCGCCCTGGCCACGCCGGTCCCGCGCGAGCAGGGCATCCCCCGCATCCACGATGTCCGCCTGTCGAACATCAAGGCCGTCGGCGGCAAGGTCGGCTTTGCCGCCGCCGCCTATCCCGAGGCGCCGCTGAAGGATTTCACCTTCGAACGGCTGGACTGGGACGTGCAGGACGCGGGCGCCATCGCCAACGCCGAGAACTGGCGCTTCCGCGACTGCAAGATCGACACCCTGGACGGCAAGGGCCCCAAGGTGACCGACTCGACGGGCGTCACCGGCCTGCGCCCACGGGGCGCCTGACACCTGCCCCCAAACCTTCAGCACCGAACAAAAAGAAGGCCCGGAGCGGTTCGCTCCGGGCCTTTAGTCTATCGCGCTAGAAGCGTCAGGGAGGGAAGATCAGTACTTCCAGCGCAATCCCACGGCGATCTCACGGCCGGTGTGACGGTAGTCGGACACGCGGTCCGTCACATCGACGTAGCGATCGGTATAAGCGTCAGTCAGGTTGATGCCTTCGAGCGAGAAGGTCAGGTTCGGCGTGAACTCGTACGACATGGAGGCGTCGATATTGGTGGTGTCGTTGACGCCCTCTTCCGAGTTGCCGTTCGAGCCGGGGAAGGACAGCAGATACTGGCTGCGGTGCGCGACTGAGACGCGGGCCTGGAAGGGGCCGTCCTCGTAATACAGGGTCGCGTTGGCGGTGTTCTTCGACTGGCCCGTCAGACGGTTCTTGCCGGCCGTGCCGTAGCTGACCTCGGAATCGACCCAGGTGACGTTGCCGGTGAAGCCGAAGTTGGACCACAGGCCGGGCAGGAAGGTGAAGGGCTGCTGGTACTGGATCTCGATCCCCTTCAGCGCCCCGCCTGCGCCGTTCAGGCGACGTGTGACCTGGAAGATGTCGGTCGGGGAGGCCGCGCCTTGCAGCAGTTCGTTCGGCAGGCCCAACTGGTTGTAGGGAATGCCCACCGTCTCGGACGTGATGAAGCTGTCGATGTCCTTGTAGAAAAGAGCGCCGGCCAGCAGGCCTTCGTTCTGGAAATACCACTCGACGGAGAAGTCGTAGTTTGTGGCGCGGAACGGGTCGAGCAGGGGGTTGCCGTAGGAGACGGTTCGCGTCGTCGGAGACACGCTGCCCCCGGGCGTCAGGTCGCCCAATGTCGGACGCGACATCACCTTGGCGGCGCCCAGGCGGATGACCAGGTCCTCACGCGGTTCCAGCGCCAGGTTGAAGGACGGAAGCACGTCTTCGTAGTCGTTCTCGGTCGTGACGTAGTCGTAGGTGGTGACCGGAGGCGTGCCCGTGGCGATCGTTTGCCAACCCTTGGCCGTGACCTCGGTCTGGGCGTAGCGGATGCCGGCGTTGCCGCGCAGGACCATGCCGGCGACGGTCGTGTTGAAGTCCGCCTGCAGGAAGATGCCCTTGTCCGTCTCGTCCACTTCCCGCTCGCTGCGGTTGGCGACCAAGGGGTCGTCGTAGAAGCTGAGGAAGTCGGCGATCTTCGAGATGTCGGGAACGATGAACGACAGGTCGGAGCCCGCGCCCGCGTCCACGCCGCCCGAGATGTCGACGACGCGGCCGATGCTGTCCACGCCCGTCAGCCGGTCCGCGCCGGTCGGGTTGGTCTTTGTGCGCGTCAGGCCGAAGGTCTCGAACCCATAGGTTCGGTATTCGCCGCCTACCTTGAAGGTCAGCGAGTCGGACCAGTCGTAGGCCAGCGAACCGGCGCCGACCTGATTGTCGAAGTTGCCGCCGGAGGTGCTGCGCGTGGCGTTGACCAGGGTGAAACGCTGGCCTGAAGTGACGTCGAAGCCGTAGTTGATCGTCGGCTTGCGATCATCCTCTCGGAAGTCGAAGCTGTAGCCGTTCACGCCAGCGGCCTCGAAGGCATAGGCGACGTTCATCGGCGTTCGCGCTTCCGAACGGTTGGCCCCGATCTTCAGATTGCCGCGCAGGCGGTCCGTGAAGTCGTGGCGCACGTTCAGCGACGCCTGGTAGAAGTTGCTTTCGTTGCGCGTGAAGCCGTTCTCGGCTCGCACCAGCATATTGTCGAAGACGCCGTACGACAGGATGTTCTTGTCGGCGTCGATCTCGTAGTCGCGCACGACGACGCTGTTCACAGCGGCGCGGCTGAACGACCAGGCCTCGATGTTGGGACTTTCCAATTCTGAGTTGGCCCGCGACCACAGCACGTCAAGCACCGCCTCGGTGCGATCGCTGGGCCGCCATTGCAGCGAGCCGGTCATGCCCAGGCGATCTTCCTGAGTATTGCCGAGGGTGTAACGCGGAATGCGCGGATAGAAGGCGTTCAGGACCGCATCACGCTGTGCCGTCGTCGTGCAGGGAATGCAGTTGCCGAAGTTCTGACCACGTCCATAAGGCGAGCCGGTCACTGGATTGACGTCCAGCGGATTGCCCTTCTGCCAGCGTGTGGTGTTGAAGCTGCCCAGGATCGGAGAACGTTCGGAGTAGGCGACCGACAGCAGGGCGCCGAAGGTGCGGTCTTCGTTCGACCAACTAAGCAGGCCCGCCAGACGCGGGATCGTCTTCTCCGACAGGTCGTTGTACGAGCCCTGCACCGACAGGGCGGAGTTGAAGCCGCTGCCGCTGAAGTCCAGCGGGCGGCCGGTCTGCAAATCCACGGTCGCGCCCAGCGAGCCTTCCTCGATCTCGGCCGACTGCGTCTTGCGGACCTTGATGCTGTTGAACAGCTCGGACGCGAACATCGAGAAGTCGAAGCTGCGGCTGCGGTTGCCGCCGGATGCGGCCTGGGCTTCCAGGCCGTTGATGCGCGTGCGGGTAAAGTCGGAGTTCAGCCCGCGAACCGAAATGGTCGTGCCCTGGCCGTTGACGCGTTCGATGGTCACGCCGGGCAGGCGTTGAATGGCCTCGGCAAGGTTCTGATCAGGGAAGTCTGCCATGTCTTCGGCGAAGATCGCGTCCACGGCGCCAGCTTCTTGGCGCTTGATGTTCAGCGCCTGTTGCAAGCTGGAGCGGAAGCCGGTGACGACGATTTCATCGACGACGGTCGCGTCCTGGGCGGCTTCTTCCGCCACGGGTGCGGCCGGGGCGGTCTGGGCCAGCGCCGACGAAGCGCCCATCAGGGCCGCCAGGGATACGCCAACGGCGCACAGAGTCCGGGTGTTGGTCCGTCGCATTCGTTCTCTCCCCATCCCGGTGGCCATCTGGCACCGGTGTCATTTTTTGGTATGCTGTCGCGCATAGTCGGATTGGCGACGTGCCGTTTATTGCAACAGCTTCCCGCATTTTGCAACAAGGTCATGTTCGAACAGAGACAATCCGTCGAAAATTCTCGACAAAACCTCGACAATTCAGGCGTCGGGTCTCGACAAATTGTCGATGTTTCTAGGCGCGGCGCTCGACTTCGACGGCATAGACGTGGTTGGCGCCGTGCATGTTCGACACGAAGACGATCCATTTGGCGTCCGGCGTGAAGGTCAGATTCGGCTCCAGCCGGTAGTCGTGGTTCGACAGGTCCACCAGCCGTTCCGAGCGCAGATATTCGACGAAGATCTGGTCATCCTTGTCGCTGGACGGATCGGCGTCGACGATCGGTTCGGGGCGCAGCAGGACGAGCCATTTGCCGTCGGGCGCATGGGCGACCATGTCGCCGTCGCCGCCGTCGCCGGCGAACAGGGTTCCGTCCGGCGAGACGTTGTAGTGGACGGACCAGTCGTTCTGCTCGACCCGGCGATAGACGCGACGGCCCGTCTCCAGATCGACCGAGGCGACCCAGAAGACCTGGCCGCGTGGGGTCTGCAGGTCATAGAGGACCTGCTTTCCGTCCGGGCTGAACCATTCGTGGCCGAAAATCTCGAAGTTCATCGTCCGCTGGTGGGTTTTCCTCAGGCCCGTGCCGTCGGCGCGGATGGCCCACATCCGGTCCACCCGGTGCCAGGGCCCTTCGTGGCAGAAGATGATCTGCTGCGGATCGGTGGGCGAGAACTGGGTGTGGCCGATCCATTCGTTGGTCTTGTGGATCACGCGCCGTTCGCCCGTCGCCAGGTCGATGACGAAAATCTCCATCGGATAGCGGGCGGCCCAGCGCTGGAGCATCCGCACGCCCTTGGCGCGGGCGAAGTTCAGCGGCTTCCCGTCGGGGCCGTTGGCTTCGTACTCGGCCTGGTCGAAGCGACGGTTGCGGGGGTCGGGCACAGTGGGCTGAAGCGGCTGGCTGTCATAGGCGACGAAGCCCAGCAGCAGGGTCTCGTCGGCGTTGACCGAGTTGATCTGGCCGTTCGGTATCCGGCCGATTTCGCGACGTTGTTTGGTGTCGGCGTCGATGACGAACAGGGTCTTGGCGCGGTCCATCAACTGGCCTTCGCCAGGCGCGGTGACGGAATAATAGACGTTGCGGCCCTTGCGGCCGGTGAACATCAGGTCGGCGTCGTGATCGGGGACCAGGACGCTGACGGCCCAGGTCGCCAGATCAACGGTCGAGATGCCTTGGGGCGTGGAAATGACCATCAGGTCGGGCGCGCCGGCCTTGGGCGGCAGGAACATGTTCTTGTAGAAATAGGGCTTTCCGCCGCCGCCATCGGGCGAGACGCGGCGTATGCGGTGGCCGGTCTTGGGATCTACCCACTCGGTCGGGACCGGGCCGTCCCAGCGCGGCCGCTCGACCGGCGTCTCTTGGGTGGACGGCGGGGCGGTGTTGGGCGCGGGCCAGACGGGGGTCTGGCCCGGCGCAGGTGGGGCGGCGGGCGCGGTCTGCTGCGCCTGAACGGTCGTCGTGGCGAAGGCGCCGACGGCGGGGGCCGCGAACAGGGCCTTCAGGGCGGTGCGTCTGGAGGTCGTCATTGGGGGCGTTCCTCTCGGTTCTTGTGGATTACGGCGCGGGGGTCAGGCCTTCGACCCGAACGGTCCAGCCGTTCTTGGGAAAGCCTGGGGCGTGGCCGCTCGATCCGTCCCAGCCTGCCGCCATCAGGCCGACGGCCATCAGCAGCGAGCCATTGGACGGGAAATAGGTCTCGGCGGCGCGGCGATAGCCGGGACCGTCGGGATTGACCGCCATCTCGACCCCGCCGGCGCCGGCCGAAACAGGGACCAGCTCGTCGGCGTGCTCGTCTAGGTGAACGCGCGGGGTCATGCCGGTGACGCCCCACTGATTGTTCTTCAGGTCGGCGAACAGCCAGTTCACGGCCTTTTCCGGTTCGCCGATGCGGGCCGCCGTCATGGCCATCATCGGGAAGTCCCAGCCCCAGGTCTGACGCACGTCCCAGGTCTGCTCGACCGCCTCGAATGTGCGGCGCATGGCTGCCGGGTCGATCCGCGCGCCGGGTATGAAGCCATAGGCCATCAGGAAGGAGGGATGGTCGCGGTTCTTGCACTGGGCCGCCGCCGCGTGCTTGCGACAGGCGTCGGACATGGCTGTTTCCCAGAAGTCCGGCAGGTTCTCGATCGGCAGATACAGGCCGTCCTTCATCGGCGGCGGTGCGATCCTGGCCAGGGCCTGATCCCAGTCGGCGCGGCGGGCCTGTCCCTTGCGTTCACGCCAGGCTTGCGCGGTTTCCAGCGCCCAGCGGAAATACTCGACCTCGAAGGTCGGGTTCACGGTGGTCAGGGGATCGTAGTTCTCCTGCGCCGGGATCATCGGCGTGCCCAGGTTCAGCCGGCCTTCGTGTTCGATGGGCCAGGAGGCCAACAGGTCGGCGGTCGCCTCGACCAGCTCGCCATACCGATCCAGCACGGCCGGGTCCTTCTCGGCGCGCCAGACCAGTTCGGCCAGGAGGATCGGGTGCGGCTGCTGCCACATGATGAAGGGCGAGACCAGGCTGGGGCTGTTGCGGCCCTCGGGTCCGACCATCTTGGGCCACCACGCGCCCTTGACGTGGTGACGGGCGGCCTCGGCGCGGGCGTTGTCCAGATTGCCGACATACCAGGGCAGGCTGCGCTCCAGCATGTCGGGATGGCCCCACATGGCCTGCCAGCCGGCGTGCCAAGGGTGCATTTCAAGGTGGAACTTGCCGTACCAGCTGTTGGAGAACAGGCCCTCTTCCTGGGGCGGCAGTTCGCCGGCGCCGTTCACGGCCGACAGGTATTGGGACAGGACCACGCGACGTTCCAGCTCGGCCGCGCGCGGGTCGGTAGAGCCCGTGAAATCGACGGCGCCGCCTTGGGTCCAGAAGCCGTTCCAGTGGGCGGTCGTCGCCTGAACACCGGCGCTATAGGCGGGGGTCGCGGGCGCCTGGGCCTGTTGGTCGAAACGGACCATGACGGTCAGCCGGTCGCGACCGGAGGAGACGACGCGGAAGGTGTCGGCGCCGCTCTGTTCGATCTTACCCGAGGCGGTGATGCTGGAATAATAGGTGGTGTCGTCCAGAGTGCGGCGAATGTGGACGTCGCCCGTGTCGGAGGCGACGATGCTCAGGCTTTGCGCGTCAGAGGCCTCGAACGTCGTCGGGTCGGGATTGATGGCGGGGTTCACGCCGGGATAGCGGACCTGGACGCCCAGACCATTGGCTGCAACGAGAGGCGAGGCGATCTCGACCATGACCATGTCCAGCGTCGGGTGGACGCGGGTCACGACCTCGACCGGCTGGCCGTCATAGGTGAAGCGGCTGGTCAGGGCGCCGGACCACAGGTCCAGCGTCTGGCGCGTGTCGGCGACCTTGGCGAAGTCCAGCGGCTTGCCGTCGGCGAAGGTCAGGCCGATGCGGCTGAGCGAGAACCGATGCGGATTGGCCCGCAGCCAGGTGTAGGCGGGCTGGGTCTCGGCCACCGCCCAGGACTTCATCCAGGCATAGGGCTGTTCGCCCCGACCCGGCACGGGCACGTCGATCAGGCCGTCCTGTTCGGTATAGCCGTTCGGATTCGGGAAGCTGTGCCAGGCCCACTGGGCCATGGTCAGCAGGGGGGCCAGTTCCGAATACTGCTCGGGGAAGGTCTGAAGCCCCGTGATGTCGGCGGTGAAGCCCAGGTCGCCGTTGCCCAGCATGATCGGGGCATGGCGGTCGATCGCGGTCAGGCTGACGTTGTGACGCGTGACCAGGGCGTGACGGTCTATCGGCGCGGCGGGCGCGACGGCGGCGGTAGGCGTCACCGTCTGGGCGCAGGCGGCTGTGGGGCCGGCCAGCAGGGTGAAGGCGAGGAGGGCGGTGCGAAGACGCATCAGGCGGCATCCTTCTTCAGGCCAAGGCCGGCGCCCTTCCAGCCGTACCAGGCGACGACGGCGAAGCAGACGGCGGGCAGCAGGAAGGCGACATTGGCGCCGTAGAGGTCCGCGATCTTGCCCATGGGCCAGGGCAGCAGCACGCCGCCGCCGATGGCCATGACCATCAGGGACGAGGCCTTCTTGGTGCCGGCGCCCAGGCCGGTGGTGCCCAAGGCGAAGATGGTGGCGAACATGGTGGACATGAAGAAGAAGACGGCCAGCAGGGCGATGGGCGAAACCTTGTCGATGCCCGCCGCCACGATCAGGGTCAGGACCACATTGATCACGCCATAGGTGGTCAGCAGGACGCGCGGCCTGATCTTCAGCAGCAGCGCGGTGGCGAAGAAGCGGCCGACCAGATAGCCGATGGCCGCCAGCGACAGCATGAAGGCGCCTTGCTGAGACGTCAGACCCTGCCAGTTGTGGGTCACCAGATTGATGAAATAGGCGCCGATGCCAACCTGGGCGCCGATATAGAGGGCCTGGGTGATCACGCCGGCGATGAAGTGCGGCTGCTTCGACAGGGGCAGGGCGGGGGCGTCGCCCTCCACTGCGTTACCGTGGTCCGACAGGCCGGTTTCCGGCAGGCGGGCGCGCCAGACGGCGAGGGCGAACAGGACGACGCCGACGGCGATCAGGCCATAGACGATCTGGATCGAGCGGGTCGCGCCGCCCAGGGCTTCGGTCGTGGTGGGGCTGAAGAAGACGGCGCCGCCGATCAGCGGGCCGAAGAAGACGCCCAGGGCATTGAACGACTGGGCCAGGTTCAGCCGCTGCGAGGCCTTGGCCGGATCGCCCAGCACGTTGACGTAGGTGTCAGCGCTGGTCTCCAGAATGCACAGGCCCGCGGCGAGCACGAACATCGAGCCGACGAAGGGCAGGAAGGCGTCCGCGCCCGCCGCCGGGATGAACAACAGGGCGCCGATGGCGGTGACCGCCAGGCCCGACACGATGCCGAACTTGTAGCCCCGCGCGTGCAGCAGCATTCCCGCCGGGATCGACAGCAGCAGATAGGCCCCGAAATAGGCGATCTGCAGCCAGGCGCTGTCGGCCTGGCTGATGCTCAGCGTTTCCTGGAAATGCTTGTTCAGCACGTCCAGCAGACCGTAGGCCAGGCCCCAGATCAGAAAGCAGGCGATGGCGAAGGCCAGCGGGCCCTTCAGCGAACCGGCGGGTTTGGCGAGCCCTCCGGGGGTGTGGGCGGCGTCGGTCTCGATGACCATGGGATACTCTCCTGGATTTCCTCGGGGCCTAGCCGTCTTGATGCGGCTTCGGCGGAATGGGTGTCAGATGCGGTAGATCGCCTCGGCGTTGGCGGCGAACAGGCGGTCGCGTTCGTCGGCCGAAAAGTCGGCCGTGATCGCGTCGAAGGCGGAATAGAAGGCGTCAAAGGTCCCGTGAACGCTCTCGACGGGGAAGTCGGAGGCGAACATGGCGCGCTGGGTCCCGAAGGCGTCGATGCAGTCCAGCACGACAGGCCGGATGCTGTCGGGCGTCCAGGCGCGGTCGGTGATGCCAAGGCCGGAGATCTTGATCGAGACCTGGGGCTGGGCGGCCAGCAGGCGCAGGCCCGTGCGCCACCGCTCAATACCGATGGCGTCGCGGTCGGTCGGCAGGCCAGCGTGGTTGACGATCATGGGGATGTCGGGATGGCGCGCGGCGATGATGGCGGCGGTCGCCATCTGCGACGGATAGAGCTGAAGGTCGAACGACAGGCCGTGGCGCGCCAGCCTGGCGAACCCCTCGACCCACTGCGGATCGCGCAACAGGTCGCGGTCGGTATAGGTCTTCAGCGGATCCTCGTGCCAGCAGACGATCTGGCGGATCCCGCGCACGTTCGGCCGGGCGGCGTGGGCCTCCAGCAGGGCGTCGAGGTCGGGATCGAGCAGGTCGGCGCCGGCGACGATGGCGTGCGGATAGCCGTACTCATCCGCCAGCGACTGGAGCCAATCGGTTTCGGCCAGTTGCCGGCCGATGGGCTGGCCGGCCTCGACATGGACGATCTTATCCACGCGCCAGCCGGCCGTGTCGGCGAGGTAGTCCTTCAGCAGATAGTTCCTGTGCGCGATGGGCGACATGTCCCCCGCCGGATTGTTCGGCAGGGGATCGTCCTGAAGCCAGCCATAGCGCGCCCGCGACAGGTCCCACAGGTGGACGTGGCCGTCGACGATGCGAAGATCAGACGCCACCCGCGCGCGCCTAATAGGTCGTTCTGCCGCCCGACGTATCGAACGTCGAGGCGGTGGTAAAGCTGCATTCTTCCGAGGCCATGAAACAGACCATGGCGGCGCTCTCGTCGACCTCACCCAAGCGACCCATCGGGATCTTGGAGCGCATGTAGTCGACCTGGCTTTGCGGCATCTGGGCCAGGATCGGGCTTTCGAAGGTGGCGGGGGTCAGGGCGTTGGCGATGACGCCCTTGCCGGCCAGTTCCTTGCCCAACGACTTGGTGAAACCGATTACGCCCGCCTTGGACGCCGAATAGGCGCTGGCGTTCGGATTGCCTTCCTTGCCGGCGACCGAGGCCACATTGACGATCCGGCCGTAGCCGTTGGCCAGCATGAAGGGCACGACGGCGCGCGAGCAGTAGAAGACGCCGTTCAGATTGATGTCGACGACCCGCTTCCAGCTGTCGATCGGGAACTCGTGGACCGGCACGGTGGCCCCGGTGATGCCGGCCGAGGCGACCAGGATGTCGATGTGGCCCAAGGCCTTGTTCGAGTCCTCGGCCGCCGCAGCGACGGCGTCGGCGTCGGATACGTCCAGGGCCACGACGTGGGTCGCGCCAACTTCCTCGGCCGCCGCTTTCAGCGCGTCGGCGTTCAGGTCCCACAGCACGACCTTGCCGCCCTCGGCGACGATCCGGGCGGCCGAGGCCTTGCCCAGGCCCGAGGCGCCGCCGGTGACGACGGCGGTGCGGCCCGAAAAACGGCCTTGATAGGCGCTCATCGCGTCCACTCCACGAAGGTCTGGCCTTGCTCGCCCAGCTTCTGGATGCCCAGGCGAACCGTGTCGCCGGCCTTCAGATAGAGCGGCGGCTTCTGGCCCAGGCCCACGCCCGGAGGGGTGCCCGTGGTGATCAGATCGCCGGGCTCCAGCGTCATGAACTCCGACAGATAGGAGACGATCTCGGCGACGCCAAAGATCATGGTCTTCGTATTGCCGGTCTGCATGCGCCTGCCGTTCAGGTCCAGCCACATGTCCAGGTCCTGGACGTCGCCCACCTCGTCGGTGGTGACGAGCCAGGGGCCGACCGGGCCGAAGGTGTCGCAACCCTTGCCCTTGTCCCAGGTGCCGCCGCGCTCGGTCTGGAAGGCGCGCTCGGACACGTCGTTGATCAGCACATAGCCGGCGACGTGATCCAGCGCCTCGTCCTGGGTGACATAGGTTGCGGGCTTGCCGATCACGATACCGAGTTCGACTTCCCAGTCTGTCTTTTCCGAACCGCGCGGAATGATGACGTCGTCGTTCGGCCCGTTCAGGCAGGTGATGGCCTTGGTGAAGACCACCGGCTCGCCCGGAATAGGCAGGTTGGATTCTGCGGCGTGGTCGGCGAAGTTCAGGCCGATGGCGATGAACTTGCGGCTGCCGTTCACCGGAACGCCATAGCGGGGCTGGCCCTCGACCAGGGGCAGGGTGGTCGGGTCGATGGCCTTCAGCGCTTCGAGCGCCGCGCCATGCAGTTGATCCGGCGTGATGTCGGCGACGACGCCCGACAGGTCGCGGATCCGCCCCTCGGCGTCCAGCGTGCCCGGCTTCTCCTGGCCCTTGGGGCCATAACGCAGCAGTTTCATTCTTGAGTGTCTTTCGTCTTAGCGCGCGTAGGGGCGGTGCAGGGCGATGTCGCGGTTCAGCTCGACGCCGAAACCAGGCGCATCCGGCACCTTGAGCTTGCCGTTCACCGGAACCGGTTCACCGATCAGCTGCGGATGGAACATGGGCACGACCTCGTCGGCGCCGGGGGCCATCATCAGGAACTCCGCGAACGGGCTGTTATGGCGCGTCACCACGAAGTGGTAGGAATAGACGGACGATCCGTGCGGGATCATCAGCACGCCCTTGGCGTCGGCCATGGCGGAAATCTTGATCAGTTCGGTCACGCCGCCGCACCAGCCCACGTCCGGCTGGATGATGTCGCAGCATTCCATTTCCAGCAGCATGCGGAAGCCCCAGCGGGTGGCCTCATGCTCGCCGGTGGTGACCAGCATGCCCTTGGGCGCATTCTTCTTCAGCGCCTGATAGCCCCAGTAGTCGTCAGGGCTCAGCGCCTCCTCGATCCACTTCAGACCCAGCTTGTGGGCTTCGTGGGCCAGGCGGGTGGCGTAGTTCAGATCCAGCGCCATCCAGCAGTCGAACATCAGCCAGAAGTCGTCGCCGCAGGCGTTCCTCATGGCCTCCAGCTCGGCCAGGTTCTTACGCAGGCCTTCTTCACCTTCGGCGGGGCCGTGGTGCAGGGGCATCTTGCCGCCGATGAAGCCCAGTTCCTTGGCTTTGTCGGGTCGCGCGCCGGTGGCGTAGAAGGTCAGCTCGTCGCGGACAGGGCCGCCCAGCATGGCGAAGACCGGTTCCTGGCGCAGACGACCGAGCAGATCCCACAGCGCCAGATCGACGCCGGAGATGGCGTTCACCACCAAGCCCTTGCGGCCATAGTACTGGGTGGAGAAATACATCTGGTCCCAGATCTTCTCGACCTCGGACGGATCGCGCCCTTCCAGAAAGCGGGCCAGGTGTTTTTCGACGATATAGGCGGCGGGTTCGCCGCCGGTCGTGACGGCAAAGCCGACGACGCCGTTCTCGGCCTCGATCTCGACCACCAAGGTGCCCAGCACATTGATGCCGAAGCTGCGGCGGCTCTGGCGATACTCGGGATATTTCGCCATGGGCGTGGCGATATGGTCGTCGATCCAGTGGCCATCGCCCTGGTCATGATAGTCGGCGCCGCCGCCTGAACCGTCGTTCTTCACGACGAAGGCGCGGACGTGTTTGATCTTCGGCAGGCGGCTCATTGAGAAATCACCGGCATTTGGTGATTTGCTCCCATCATGCGGGATTTCACTGGCTTTCCTCCGTGCGCCGCGTCAAACTCAACCCAGTTCCCCGGACAAGCTTGCGTGTTTTGCTACATTCTGAGAATGAGGATTACGAAATGGGACGAGTGGCGTCAATCAAGACCGCACAGGTCGATGGGGAAGAAGAAGTCGGCGCCAAGGCGTCCGGCAGTCAGACCCTGCTGCGCGGCCTGGACGTGATCGACGCCCTGATGGAGGGCTCGCTGCCTCTGGCCGAGCTGTCCGAGAAGCTGGACCTGACCCGCAGCACGACCCACCGGCTGGCCTCGGCCCTGGTAGATCGTCGCCTGCTGTCGTTCCGCCCGCGCGAGGGTTACAGCCTGGGGCCGAAACTGCTGGAACTGGGCCATGCCGCCAGCCAGCAGATGCATCTGCCGCGCGTCGCCCGGCCCTGGCTGGAACAGCTGTCGGCCCAGACCGACGACACGGTTCACCTGGGCGTCCTCGATGGCCGCCACGCGCTCTATCTGGACAAGGTCGCCGGTCGTCGCCGCATCAACATCGGCTCTCGCCTGGGCGAACGGCATCCCATCGCCTCGACCGGTCTGGGCAAGGCTTTGATTCTCGACAAGTCCGAGCCTGAGTGGATCGACTTCTATGCGCCCGAAGGCGCGCCCTATGATTCGTCGGCCCGGGCCGTCTGGCTGGAGCGGATGCATGGCTACGCCCAGAAGGGCTACGCCTTCGACCTGGAAGAAAACGAGGACCAGATTCGCTGCGTCGCCGCCCCGATCCGTTCGGTGGACGGCCATATCGTCGCCGCGCTCAGCGTCTCCTCGGCCGCCCAATACATGTCCGACGCCCGGATGACGGAACTGACCAAGACCGTCACCGACGCCGCCAACGCCATCAGCGCCGACCTCGGTTGGCTGCCGAAACCCTGAACACAGTGAAACGCCGGAGCCCGCATGCTGCTTGAGAACAAGGTCGTCCTGATCACGGGCGCATCGCGGGGTATCGGACGGGCGACGGCGATCGAGGCCGCACGCCAGGGCGCGAACGTCGCCATCAACACCTACAAGGATGAGGCGGTCGCCGCCGAGGTGGTCGCCGAGATCGAGGCCTTGGGCCGCAAGGCCATCGTGGTCGACGCCGATGTGGCCCAGCCGGACAGCGCCACGGCCTTCGTGAATGCGGCGGTCGAGGCGTTCGGGCGGGTGGACGTCTTCGTCTCCAACGCCGGCATCTGCCCCTTCCACGCCTTCCTCGACATGCCGGTCGAGACCCTGCGCCGCACGATGGAGGTCAATCTCCACGGGGCCTATTTCATGACCCAGGCGGCGGCGAACCAGATGGTGCAGCAAGGGGAGGGTGGATCGATCGTCGCCATCAGCTCGATCTCGGCCCTGGTCGGCGGCGAGATGCAGACCCACTACACCCCGACCAAGGCGGGGGTGCACAGCCTGATGCAATCCTGCGCCGTCGCCCTGGGTCGCCATGGCATTCGCTGCAACTCGGTCCTGCCCGGCACCATCGCCACCGACATCAACAAGGACGATCTCGCCGACCCGGCCAAGCGCGAATATATGGAAGGCCGCATTCCGTTGGGGCGTCTGGGCAGGCCCGAGGACATCGCCTCGGTCGTCGCCTTCCTGGCCTCGGACATGGCCGGCTATATGTCGGGCGCAGCCTTGCTGGTCGATGGCGGCGCCTTCGCCAACTTCCAGTAGGACGGGCGCGTGATCATCTCGTCGCCGGGCGATTACCGAGAGGCCGCGCGGCGCAAGCTGCCGCCCTTCCTGTTCCATTACATCGACGGCGGCGCCTACGCCGAGCAGACCCTGCGCCGCAACGTCGAGGACTGGCAGGCCATCGCCCTGCGTCAGCGCGTGCTGCAGGACATGACCAGCCTCAGCCTGGAAACCCGGCTGTTCGACGAGACCCTGCGCCTGCCCATCATCCTGGCGCCCGTCGGCCTGACCGGAATGTACGCCCGGCGCGGCGAGGTGCAGGCGGCCAAGGCGGCGGCGTCGCGCGGCGTGCCCTTCACCCTGTCCACCGTCTCGGTCTGTCCGATCGAGGAGGTGGCCCCCGCCATCGACCGGCCCATGTGGTTCCAGCTCTATGTGCTGCGCGATCGGGGCTTTATGCGGAATGCGCTGGAGCGGGCCAAGGAAGCGGGGGTGAAGACCCTGGTCTTCACCGTCGACATGCCGACCCCCGGTGCCCGCTACCGCGACGCCCATTCGGGCATGAGCGGCCCCAATGCCGAGATCCGCCGCATGGTCCAGGCCATGACCCATCCGGCCTGGGCCTGGGATGTGGGGCTGAACGGCCGGCCGCACGACCTGGGCAATGTGTCGGCCTATCTGGGCAAGCCGACGGGCCTGGCCGACTATATCGGCTGGCTGGCCAACAACTTTGATCCGTCGATCTCGTGGAAGGACCTGCAATGGATCCGCGACTTCTGGGACGGGCCGATGATCATCAAGGGCATCCTCGACGCCCAAGACGCCCGTGACGCCGTCAGCTTCGGCGCCGACGGCATCGTGGTTTCGAACCATGGCGGGCGCCAGCTGGATGGGGTGCTGTCTTCGGCCCGGGCGCTTCCGGCCATCGCCGAGGCGGTGAAGGGCGATCTGAAGATCCTGGTCGATTCCGGCATTCGCAACGGCCTGGACGTGGTCCGCGCCATCGCCTTGGGCGCCGACGCCGTCATGCTGGGTCGGGCCTTCGTTTATGCGCTGGCGGCGGGCGGCGAGGCTGGCGTCGGCAACCTGCTCGACCTGTTCGAGAAGGAGATGCGGGTGGCGATGACCCTGACCGGCGCCAAGTCGGTTGCCGGGATCACGCGGAACATGCTGGCGCTCTAGCCGAGCGGTCGCACTCCTCAACGCGTCATCCTCGCCCTCGTGGCGAGGATTCAGACCCCGGTGCATCCGTCCTGAGACCGGGAGTCTGGATCCTTGGGACAAGCCCAAGGATGACGGAGGGTGGTCTCGCCTACGCCCCCAACGCCTCGATCAGGTCGCCCATGTTGCGGATGAAGACCGAGGTCGAGACGCCCTCGACCGGGAAGTCCGTCTGATAGGGCGAGGTGTCCCACAGGTCGCCGACGCGGGTCATCTGATATTCGCCGCCGGTGACCGCCGTGGGGGAGGGGCCTTTGTAGGGGTTGGACGTTGTCGTCAGCGGCGTGGGCCAGTAGCCGCGGGCGTTCAGCCCAGCCATGACCTCGGCCGCGCGATTGGCGTGCGGGCGGGTCGGACGGCGCGCGTCGCTGGACATGTCCCAGACGTCCACGTCCTGAAGCGTGAAATATTTCGGTAGGTTCAGCGAGCCGGGGCGCGCCTTCAGCGGCGAGCCTTGGGTCGCCTCCTCGACCGGAAGGGCCGACAGACGCGCATATTCGGCGCGGAGGGCCGGGGTGTCCACGTTGCGGAACGAGCCGTAGTGGACGATCAGATTTGTGGGGTTGTCGTCGGAATAATACTGGCCGTTGGCGATGTTGGACCCGCGACGGTGGATATAGATCGGCGTATTGGCGCCTTCCAGGACGAAGGTTGGGTGCGTGCGGCCCGGCGTGTTCAGCGGCGGCTTGGTCGCCACCTGATCCAGCCAGTCCATCGCCTCGGGCAGGCGCGCCAGATATTTCCGGTCACCGGTCAGGCGATAGAAGCCCAGCATCGAGCGGATGTTGGTCCCAGTCGCATGGGTGACGAAGGCCTGGGGCTCGATGGTCCGCGCGCCGGCGGGCTTTAACGTGTCGGGGAAGTGCTGCAGGCCCCAGGCCGGTTGCGGTTGCGGCTGCTGGGTCTTCACGAAGATGTCCATGCCGCGGTTGATGGCGTCCAGAATCTTCGCATCGCCCCGGCTGTTCCGCGCCAGGCCGTGATAGGCATAGATCAGGAACTCTAGGTTCTCGCCCGCCACATCGTCGTTGAAGGTGATGTAGGGCGTATAGTCCGCGCGGCCATGCAGGCCGCCGTTTTGGACGAACGGATAGCGCTGGGGCCAGCCGCCGTTTTCGTACTGGCTCTCCAGCACGAAGCTGATCGCCTTGTTCAGCGGCGCCAGATATTTGCGGTCCTTCTTCTCAAGATAGACCCGCAGCAGCAGTTGCGACGCCTCGGCCGTGCCCGCGTCGTCGAAGGTGGCGTTGCCGTAATAGTGGTGGAATTCCTCCAGCCGCCAAGCATTGGCGCCGACCGTGCCGTACCACTGCTTCAGCGACTCCTCGCCAGCGGTGTCGATGACATAGTTCCAGCCGCCCAATGGGTGCTGACCCTTGACCAGGGCGTCGGCGGCCTTCTTGGCGGCCTCGTAGTAGAAGGCGTCGCCGGTGGCGTGATAGGCGTCCAGAAACAGGTGGCCGACGGTCGCCGTGCCGGGCGGCTGGACCCAGATCATGGTCGGGCTGGCCTCCAGCTCTCCCCAACGGCGCGAGAAATCGGGCAGATATTGCCAGACATAGCCGCCATCGACTGCGGCCTCCTCGCTCATGAACCGGGCGGCGCGCTTCATGGCGTCCAGCACGGCGGCCCGCTCGGGCGATGCCTGGGCGAGGGCGGGGCCGGATGCGGCGACGAAGGTGGCGGCGGCGCCGGCGGCCAGCAGAGCGCGGCGGTTCATGGACGTTACGGACATGGGAACTCCTGGTGTGACCTCTCTCGGACGGTTCTTGGCGACCGTTTCGAAGCGTCACTCAAGCATGCCTGACACCGGTTTCCTAGTCCTTGGAAGCCAATGAAAAAGGCCGCATGGACTTCTCCACGCGGCCTCCAGCAAATCACGACGTTTGCATCCTCAACGGCGGATATCGAACCCACCGTCGCCCATGGCCGCGCGCACCTCGTCGGTTGTGAACAGGTTGAAGTCGCCGGGCACGGAATGTTTCAAGCCCGCTGCCGCCAAGCCGAAGTCTAGCGCCTCCTGGTCCGACCATCCGCTCCACAGACCGAACAGCACGCCCGAGGCGAACGCGTCGCCGCCGCCGACGCGGTCCACGACGCCGGCCATGTGAATGGCCTCGGCGCTAGTTTCGATGACATTGTCGCCATCACGGGTCAGCATGACCGCCGACAGGGCCTGGTCGGCGACGCTGCCCTGAACCCGCAGGGTGCAGGCGATGCGTTGCAGGCGGGGGAAGGCGGCGAAAGCGGCCTTGGCGGCGTCGCGGCGGCGAACGGCCGGATCGGCGTTATCAAACTTGGTCTTCAGAACCAGGGAGAAGTCGCGGTCGTCGGCGAAGGCGACCGTGGCGCCGGCCAGCATCTTGCCCAGGGTGGTCGGCGGATCGCCGTCCCACTGTTCCCACAGCTTGCCGCGGAAGTTGCCGTCATAGCTGACCTTGACGCCCTTGCGGACGGCAGCCTCGATGATGGCCACGGCGGCGGCCGAACCGTTCGGCCCCGTCGCCGGAGTCACGCCCGAGGCGTGCAGCCATTCGACCCCGTCCAGCAACTGATCCCAGTCGAAGGCCGTATCGACATGTTCGACGAAGGCGGAGCCGGCGCGGTCGTAGAGCACCTCCGACGGACGACGCACGGCGCCGGGCGTCAGGAAATACAGGCCCATCCGGCCGGGCTTGAATACGACCTGCGAGGTGTCGACGCCGTGCTTGCGCACCTCGTCGCGCACGCCTCGGCCAAGCGCATTGTCGGCCAGGACCGTCGCCATGCTGGTCGGCGCGCCAAAGCGGGCCAGGGACACGGCGACGTTCGCCTCGGCCCCCGCCGGACGGATCGTCAGGGCGGGGGACTGCATCAGCAGTTCGTTCTGATTGGGCGAGAACCGCAGCAGCATCTCGCCGAAGCAGAGGATGCGTCTGGATGGGGCGTTCTGGGACATGAAGACTAACCGCAGCGGGATCGGATCGGCACTGTGCCTGAAAGCGATGCGATGGCGAACGCCTTCAATATTTCGTCGTCATCCTCGCCCTTGTGGCGAGGATCCAGACTCCCGGTGCTTCCACAGGTGCGCCGACGGTGAAACCGGGAGTCTGGATCCTCGGGACAGGCCCGAGGATGACGGAGGGGGGGCGTTAGCGCGCCTGCCAGCCGCCATCGACCGGCAGGATGGCGCCTTGGACATAGTCCGAGGCCCGGCTGGCCAGGAAGACGGCCGCGCCGCCCAGGTCCGAAGGCTCGCCCCAGCGACCGGCGGGGATACGCCCCAGGATCTCGGCCGAACGGACCGGATCCTCGCGCAGGGCCTGGGTGTTGGCCGTGGCGAAATAGCCGGGGGCGATGGCGTTGGCGGTGATGCGGTGCGGCGCCCACTCGTTGGCCATCAGTTTGGTCAGGCCGGCGACGCCCGACTTGGAGGCGGTGTAGGAGGGCACGCGGATGCCGCCCTGGAAGGACAGCATGGAAGCGATGTTGATGATCTTGCCGCCGTCGCCCTGCTTGATGAACAGACGGGCGACCGCCTGGCTCATGAAGAAGACGGTCTTCAGATTTATGTTCATCACCAAGTCCCAGTCGGACTCGGTGAAGTCCACCGCGTCGGCGCGACGGATCAGGCCGGCGTTGTTCACCAGGATGTCGATCCGGCCCATGGCGGCCAGAGCTTCCTGAACCACGCGCTCGACCGGCTCGATCGAGGTCAGGTCGGCGCTGATGGCGTGGGCGCGACGGCCCAGGGCCTGCACCTTGGCGACCGTGTCGTCGGAATCCGACAGGGCGACCGAGACGATGTCGGCGCCGGCTTCGGCCAGGGCCAGGGCGATGCCTTGGCCCAGACCCGTGTTGCCGCCAGTGACCAAGGCGACCTTGCCGGTCAGGTCGAACGGATTGCTCATGTTTTTCTTCCTCTTGTCCTGATTACTTCAACTGGCAGATGTCGAGCTTGTACATGTCGGTGTAGTCGAGATTTTCGCCGCCCATGCCCCAGATGAAGGTGTAGTTCGACGTGCCCGCGCCCGTGTGGATCGACCACGGCGGGCAGATCACGGCCTCGCCGTCGGCGATGACGATGTGTCGCGACTTGTCCGGCTCGCCCATGAAGTGGAAGACGCGGTCGTCCTCGCTCAAGCCGAAATAGAGGTAGGCTTCCGAACGGCGGTCATGAATGTGGGGCGGCATGGTGTTCCACACCGAGCCGGGCTTGAGCACCGTCACGCCCAGCAATAGCTGGCAGGACTTCACCTTGGCCGGCACGACATACTGGTAGATGGTCCGTTCGTTCGACGTCTCCAGCGCGCCCATTTCCAGCGGCACGGCCTCGTCGATCGAGATCTTGGTCAGGTCGTATCGGGCGTGGGCCGGAGTGGCGACCAGATAGAATTTCGCGGGCTCGGCGGGATTCTTGGAGGCGAAGCTGACGTCGCTCGATCCCATCGGCACATACAGGCCGTCGCGGAAGCCCAGTTCGATGGTCTCGCCGTCCACCGTGATCGAACCGGCGCCGCCGATATTGACCACGCCCAGTTCGCGGGCCTGCAAGAACGGGGCGCCTGCCAGCGACGGCGGCTCCGAGTGGGTGGGGAGGGTCAGGGCGGTCTCGGCCGGGGTCGCGCCGCCGATGATCATGCGCTCATGGTGGGAATAGTTCAGGCTGATCTGGCCCGAAACGAACAGACCCTCGATAAGATAGCGATCCCGCAGCTGCTGGTTCGAGGCGCCGTCCATCATGTCAGGATGGGTGGCCTGATAGACTTTGTCGTACATGGGGTCGTACATTTGGGTCTCCCTGGGAGCTCACAGCGCGAGCCACAGTGACGGATCTTGCGTCCGTCCTTCTGTGGACTAGGTAACCGGTGTCATATTATGATGCAATCGATTACACCATAATCGCCGACATCTGTTCGGCATCGCTTCGCCACCGTCTTGAGGATTCCCCCATGAAGATCGCTCTCATCATTGAAAACAGCCAAGCCGCCAAAAGCGAGACGGTGCATGCCGCGCTGACCGCCGTTGCGGAACCCCTGGGCCATGAAGTCTTCCACTATGGAATGTATGCGGCCGAGGACAAGGCGTCGCTGACCTATGTGATGAACGGCGTGCTGACCGGCATCCTGTTGAACTCGGGCGCGGCCGATTTCGTCGTCACCGGCTGCGGCACGGGCACAGGCTCGATGCTGGCCGCGAACGCCATGCCGGGCGTCTTCTGCGGTCTGATCATCGACCCGACCGACGCCTTCCTGTTCGGCCAGATCAACGACGGCAACGCCATCGCCATGCCTTACGCCAAGGGCTTCGGATGGGCGGCGGAACTGAACCTGCAGGACGTCTATCGCAAGCTGTTCGAAGGCGAGCGCGGCCTGGGCTATCCCAAGGAACGCGCCGAGATCATGCGCAAGAATCGCGGCGTTCTCAGCGACCTGAAGGCCGTGACCTGCCACGACATGCTGACGGTGCTGAAGACGATGGACCAGGACCTGCTGAAGGCCGCCATCGCCGGCGAGCGCTTCCAGGACTACTTCTTCGCCAACGCCACCGACGAAGGCATCCGCGACTATCTGAAGGGTGTTCTCGCCGCCAAGCCCGTTCTCGAAACGGCTTAAGGCCTAGAGGTCGGCGCGCGATCACGCGCGCCGATCCACCTTTTTCAAGCCGCGTTGATCGCGGACTTGCGCACCACCAGGGCCGGACGCACCTCGGGCTGCTGCATCTTGGCCGGATCGACGCCGCGCATCGGCGCCAGCAGTTTCTCGGCCGCCATCCGCCCCATGTCGCGGATCGGCAGGCGCACCGACGTCAGATTGGGCCAGACCCGAGCCGCCATCGGCAGGTCGTCGAAGCCCACGACCGACAAGTCGCGCGGCAACTCCAGCCCGCGATCCCGCGCCGCCTGCATCACGCCGATGGCCATGTCGTCGTTCAGGGTGAAGATGGCGGTCGGCGGCGTGTCCAACGCCAGCAGGGCGTGCCCGGCCTCGACGCCCGATTCGAACGTATAGGCGCCCTTGAAGTCGTAGGCGGGGTCCAGCGGGATGCCCCGCTCGGCCAGGGCGTCCAGGAACCCCTTGCCCCGCACGGCCGACGAGCGGAAGAGGTCCGGGCCGCGCACCAAGCCGATTCGCCGGTGTCCTAGGTCCGCCAGATGCGCCGCCGCCTCGGCAGCACCGATCCAGTCGTTGGTCACCACCATGGCCTGCGGTTCGTCCAGCGACACCGAGGCGATGCGGACATAGGGACAATCCAGGTCGCGCAGCAGGTCGATGACCTGTTCGTCCTCCGACACCGACGGCGGCATGATGACGCCATACAGACGCTGGCGTTCGACGAAGCCTCGAATGTCTTCGAGCAGGGTAGGGGAGTTGCGGTTGCACGGGTGGACGACCAGTTCCAGGCCCGAACCCTTCAGCGCATCCAGAACGCCCTGTTGCATGTTCACGACATAGGTCGGGCTAGGGTTGTCGTAAATCAGACCGACCAGGAACGAGCGCCGGAACGCCAGGCCGCGTGCCTGGGGATCGGGGGTGAAGCCCAAGGTCTTGATGACGGCGTTGACCCGTTCGCGCGTGTCTTCCTTGACGAACGGCGATTGGTTGATGACCCGCGAGACGGTCTTCTTGGAGACCTGCGCCTCTCTGGCGACATCGTTGATCGTGGCCCGCTTGCCCGGTTTGCCGGATCGCGGATCGTCTTGAGCCAAGGTTCGGCTCCTTCCCTATGTGCAATGCAAAGGCATAGCCGCGACTCGCCGTCAGCGCCATGGGGCGTTGCTAAAGCGCATTGACACCGGTTTCCTTCGCCGCTCTTATCGAAGCTTATTCACGAGGCGACTGCTTTGACTTCGACCCTTTCATTCGCGAGCCACGCCCGATGAGCGCGACGTCCGTCCCGGATTCCGGCTCGGCCGCTTCGCTGTCGGCCGACCACGCCGACATCGCCCGACAGTTCGTCGAGGCGCGCCTGGCGGCGCGCTGCACGCCCGACTATCCGGGCGCAATTCCCCAGAGCATGGCCGAGTCCTACGCCATTCAGGACATCGCCATCGGCCTGTTCCCGGACGAGGTCGTGGGCTGGAAGGTCGGCGGCGTGCCGCCGGCGCAGCAGCCGAAGCTGGGCATCCACCGCCTGGCCGGCGCCATCTTCGCACGCAATGTCTGGGCGGCCCCCGGCGACACCGTCGTGCCGCTGCCCGAGATCAAGGGTGGGTTCGCCGCCGTCGAATCGGAGTTCATCGCCCGCATTGGCGCAGACGCCGATCCGGCCAAGACGGACTGGACCATCGAGGAAGCTACGGCCGCCGTGGACAAGGTCTTCATCGGCGTCGAACTGGCCGGCAGCCCGCTGTCGGCGATCAATGAGCTGGGTTCGGCCGTCGTCGCCTCCGACTTCGGCAACAACGGCGGGCTGATGATCGGTCCCGAGGTCGAGAATTGGCGCGAGCGCCTGGACGGCATCGAGGTCGAGACCGTCATCAACGGCGCCAGCGTCGGCACGGGCGGCTCGCTGTCGTTGGCCGGCGGCGCGATGGAATCTGTACGCTTTCTGCTGGAGCATTGCGCGCGCTGGGGCCGTCCGCTGAAGGCGGGCACGCTGGTCTCGACCGGCGCCGTCACCGGCGTCCACCGTGTCCACGCGGGCGACGAGGCCGTGTGCATCTTCAAAGGTATCGCAGAACTTCATTGTTCGGTCGTCAGGGCCGAGCCCAAGTAAACATCATCGGACGCCCACCCCGCCGCCGTTCAGGGACGGAAAAGAGCAGGGACGCGTCGAGGACTACAGGAACGGGTGCTAAACCATGACTGACGCTGCAAGCGCAGGTCCCATCAAGATCAAGGCGCCATCACCGGGAAGATACCGGTGGGTGGTCGTATGGCTGCTGTTCGCGGCTATGGTGATCAACTACGTCGACCGTCAGGCGATCGGGGTTCTGAAACCCACCCTGATGGAAGAGTTCGGCTGGACCGAGACCAACTACGCCGACATTATCTTCTGGTTCCAGGCGTCCTATGCCGTGTCCTACCTGCTATGGGGAAGGATCGTGGACCGGATCGGCGCCCGCTGGGGCTTCGGCCTGGCCTTCATCATCTGGCAGATCGCCTTTATCGCTCACGCCGGCATCCGCGGTATGGGCGGCGCCATCGCGGCCCGTGTGGCCTTGGGCATCGGCGAGGGCGGCGGCTTCCCCGCCGGCATCAAGGCCGTCACCGAGTGGTTCCCCAAGAAGGAGCGGGCATTCGCCGTCGGTATCTTCAATGCCGGCACCAATATCGGCGCCATTCTGACGCCGCTGCTGATCCCGCTGATCGCCACGGTCTGGTTTGGTTCGCGCGAGAACCCGGCCTGGGAAATGGCGATCATCATTCTGGGCGTCGCCGGGCTGATTTGGGCGCCGATCTGGTTCCTGATCTATCGCGAACCGCGCCAGCACAAGAAGGTCACGCCGGCCGAGCTGGCCTTCATCGAACAGGATCCCGCCGATCCGGCCGAGAAGATCGGCTGGCTGAAGCTGCTGACGGTCAAGGAAACCTGGGCCTATGCACTGGGCAAGTTCCTGATCGACCCGATCTGGTGGTTCTTCCTGTTCTGGCTGCCGGGCTTCCTGGGCTCGCAATACAATCTGGACCTACTGACCTTCGGCCCGCCGCTGATCGCCATCTATCTGATGTCCGACGTCGGTTCGGTGGGTGGCGGCTGGCTGTCCGGCCAGTTCCTGAAGCGCGGCATGAGCCTGAATGCAGCGCGCAAGTTGACCATGCTGATCTGCGCCCTGGCCGTGGTGCCCGTCGCCTTTGCCGGCATGGCCGCCAACGTCTGGGTCGCGGTGCTGATCATCGGCGTCGCCACAGCCGCTCACCAGGGCTTCTCGGCCAACCTGTACGCCATGCCGGGTGACGTCTTCCCGCGCTCGGCCGTGGGGTCGGTCGTCGGCATCGGCGGCATGATCGGCGGCTTCGGCGGCATGGCCATGGCCAAATACGCCGGCTACGTCCTGGATCAGATCGGCAGCTATACGCCCATCTTCGTAGTGGCCGCTTCCGCCTATCTGCTGGCGTTGCTGGTGATCCACCTGATCACGCCGAAGTACGAGCCGGCCAAGCTCTAAGGCTGAGTCGGGTTCGCCCGGCTTGATCAATGCGATGAGAGCGGCCGGGCGAACGATCGTCCGGCCGTTTTCCATTCAAAGATGCGAGGCACGACGATGGATATGGAACGCAGGACGCTTCTGGGGCTGGCGGCAGGGGCCGGGATGGCCTTGAGCGTCACGGGCGCAAGGGCGCAGACGATCGCGGACGGCGGACGCGCCGGCCCGGCCGATCCGACCGAGATCATCCGCCTGTGGCCCGACGGCACGCCAGGCGGGGAGGGGGTGACGGTCACACCGATCGTGCCCGAGCGTTCGACCGATCCCGCCTTCCACGACCGTTACGCCCAATACACGACCGATCCGATCCTGACCGTGTTTCGGCCGGAGCGTCCGAACGGATCGGCCATGCTGCTGATCCCCGGCGGAGGCTATCGCTGGGCGGTGCTGGACAAGGAGGGTTACGATGTGGCGCGCGTCTTCGCGGCCAGCGGCACGACCTGTTTCGTGCTGCGCTATCGCCTGCCGGCCGACGGATGGGCAGCCGGAGCCGACGCGCCGCTTCAGGACGCACAGCGCGCCATTCGCCTCATCCGCAGTCGGGCCGCCGACTATGGCGTCGATCCGAAGAAGATCGGCGTCCTGGGCGCTTCGGCCGGAGGGCATCTGGCGGGCCTGGCCAGTGCGCGCACGGATGCGGCCTATGCGGCGACGGACGCCGCCGACGCCCTGTCGCTTCGCCCGGACCTGACCGTCCTGATGTATCCCGTGGCGACCATGGCGGACCCCTATGTCCACGCCGGATCGCGCACCCACCTGTTAGGCGAGACGCCGTCGCCGGAGCGGATAGCGGCCTATTCTCTGGAGCGGATGGACTGGCGGGGCGCGGCCCCCGTCTTCCTTCTGCACGCGCTCGACGACGCCTCGGTGCCGGTCGAGAACAGCCTGCAACTGCTGACCACGCTCAAGGCCGCCGCCGTTCCGACCGAGGTGCATCTGTTCCAGGAAGGCAGCCATGGCTTCGGCATCCGCCTGATCCAGGGACGACCGGCCCAAGTCTGGCCTGACCTGGTCCGCGCCTGGGCGGCGCGGTTAGATTTCCCACTTTAGAAGCTCTGTGAGTCCAACTTCGACTGCGGGTCTTCTGCAGGCCGCGATGACGACTTGATCGGCGCATCTAACGCCGTCCCTGGGCTAGCCATCCTATTTTGACAGTGAAAGGAATTGATTTTTCCAGCTTTTTCGCTCGCCAACGAGAATCGACCTAACAGCCCTCCGGGCCGCGTTATACTCCCCGGTCTTCAGTCAATGACACGAGAGGGACCGGAAGTTAGACTCGCTGGACTGTTTTTTTCCGAGTTGGAGTCCAAGTCCGCTCACGTGCCCGGCTGGATGTAGGGAATGGCCGAGAAGAAGGCCCGTTCGTCGCCACGCGGGTCATCGGCCATGCGCGGCTGCACGTCCATCAGCATGGTCTGGCGGCGCGGCAGTTCGTAGCGGTCCCAGGGCGGCAGTCCGGCATGGTTCGGATCGCCGTCGCGGGCCAGGGCGATGAAGGCGTCGCTCATCCGATCCGCCAGCGCTTGCGCGCCCGGTCCTCGCGTCCGCGAGCCGGCCGCCTCGACATTGTCGAACACCAAGGGGATGTCGGCGGTGTGGAAGGCGCCCTTGCGACCCGACGCCATCTCGCCGGGGAAGTCGAGCCGATAGACCCAGGCGGGCGCCCCGGCCTTGGCCCGCTCCTCGGCCTCGATCACCGCCCCGCGCCAGGACCGGCCCGCCGTCGTGGCGGCGATCAGCACCTGATCGGGCGACCAGTCGGGATGCATGGCGCGATAGCCGGCGATCACCGCTTCGGGCGTGATGTCGATTCGCATGACGCCGGGCGACAGCCGCGTCGCCAGGGTCTCCCACGTCAGGCCGACATTCTTGGGATCATTGCCCATGAAGCCCAGCGTCTCTTCGCGGGTATTGCCGATGATCATCGGAATCGACCGACCCAGAGGCGCCGCGTCGGGATAGAAGGGATGGCGGGGCAGGGTGCGGAAATCTAGCACCGGCCCGAAATACAGGCCGCCGAAGCCCAGGATGGGATCCTCGGCGGTCTGAGCCTCCAGTAGCCGTTCGACCGGCATCGTCGCCGCCTCGGCCGCCCGGTCAGGCGTCAGGCCAATGGCCTTCAGCCAGGCCGTCGCTCGCGTCGTGGCGTTGATCGGGCCGGACGCCGTGACCTGCTGGCCGCTCATGGTCGCGGCGCGGTGGAACAGGCCCTGGGCTGCGGGCGTGGCCATCAGGGTGGCGATCTTGGCGCCACCGCCCGACTGGCCGAACAGCATGACGCGCGACGGGTCGCCGCCGAAGGCCGCGATATTGTCCCGCACCCATTGCAGCGCCAGGATCAGATCCATCTGACCGACGTTGCCCGAATCCTCGAACCCTGGCGCCAGCCGCGCCAGATAGGCATAGCCAAAGACGTTCAACCGGTGGTTCAGCGTGACCACCACCACGTCGCCGCGCGCCGCCAGCCGCGTCCCGTCATACAGCGGGTCAGATCCAGACCCGCTCGAATAGGCGCCGCCGTGGATATAGACCATCACCGGCCGTCGGGCGGCGTCGGTCCCCGGCGTCCAAACGTTCAGGAACAGGCAGTCCTCGCTTTGATTCGCCTCGTCACCGCGTTGGGGACTGGCCGCGCCATAGGTCGTCGCGCGAACAGGCTCGCGCCACGGCGCCGGCCGCTCCGGCGGTTGGAAACGTCGGGTCAGCGCGCCGTAACGCACGCCCTTGAACACGCTGATTCCGTCGCGGCGCAGTCCGACCACCGGCCCAGCCGTGGTGCGCACCTGGGGATCGTAAGAATCAGCTCTTGCCGCGAAGGGTAAGGCGGCGCCTGCGAGGCCGGCGGCGATAGCCGAGCGTCTGGTGATCATGTCGCAACACCGACAATGGGCTGGAACACCGTTCTTACCGCCATCGGCGTGTAAAACACTGAAGTGTATGTCTTGAAGATCATTCTTCCCTCCTCTCGCCAGCGTCTTGCGCGCTGGGCGTTGGTTCAGAAGCCTCTGAGCACTGCTGTATTCGTTAGATTACAAATTTGAGATCATGGCGGTCACGTTCTTGCCACACGGCGACATGTGTGGCTAAACATTTATGACACCGGTAGCAGCAGCTTGGCGAACAAGCGTTGACACCGGTGTCGCCCGCCAGCAGCGGGCGGCTGGAACGGGGACATTTCGATCCCCGAGATCGCCACACTTGGGAGGAGACAATAGAATGACCCAACGCCACAAATTTGCGCGCCACGCACTGGTCGCCACCGCCTCGCTGGGCGCGCTCGCCCTGGCCATGGTGGCGCACGACGCCGCCGCACAAACTGCCGATACCTCTGCCGCGCCGCAGGACGACAATGCAACCGAAGTCGGCGAGATCGTCGTCACGGGCTTCCGCGCAAGCCTGCAGAACGCCCTGAACATAAAGCGCAACGAGGCTGGCGTCGTCGACGCCATTTCGGCCGAAGATATCGCTGACTTCCCAGACACCAACCTGGCCGAGTCGATCCAGCGCATTCCCGGCGTTTCCATCGACCGCGACGCCGGCGAAGGCCGTTCGATCACCGTGCGGGGCCTGAGCTCGGAGTTTACCCGCACCCGCATCAACGGCATCGAGGCTCAGGCCACCACCAGCGCGACTGACTCCTCGGGCGGCGTGAACCGCGGCCGCGGCTTCGATTTCAACGTCTTTGCGTCCGAACTCTTCAACAACATCACGGTGCGCAAGACCGCTTCTGCAGAGGTTGAAGAGGGGTCGTTGGGCGCCACTGTCGACCTGAAGACCAGCCGCCCGTTTGACAAGCCGGGTTTCCAGGGTGCGATCTCTGGACAGTATGGCTACAACGACCTGTCCGAGAACTGGGACCCGCGGTTCGCCGGCTTGATCTCCAACACCTGGGCCGACGGGCAGTTGGGCGCGCTGTTCTCGATCGCCTACAGCGAGAAGGAGAGCCTGGAAGAAGGCTTCAGCTCGGTTCGCTGGGGGCCGGCCAACGCCGATAACGGCTTCCTTAACACAAGCATTCTGCCAAATCCGGCCGGAACCTATCACCCACGTATTCCACGCTATGGCAGTCTTGAGCATGGGCAGAAGCGTCTCGGCGCAACTCTGTCGTTCCAGGCGCGTCCGGATAACGGCCCGACCCTGTTCACCTTCGACGCCCTGTATTCGAAATTGGATTCGACCCGCAGCGAGAACTTCCTGCAGGCTTGGTCGCTTAGTCGCAATGCGAGCCAGGGCGGCAAGCCCGAGGTGGAAATCGTCGATTACGAGATCGACCCCAACACCGGCGAGATGATCTACGCCGAGCTCGACAATATGGATATCCGCAGCGAGCAGCGCTTTGACGTCCTGGAGACCGAGTTCACCCAGCTGACGTTCGGTGTCGAACACGAGTTCTCGGACAAGTTCCGCTTCAACGGCCTAGTCGGTCGCGCGGATTCTCAGTTCGGCAACCCGACGCAGGTCAGTGCGATCATCGACCGTCAAAACGTTGATGGCTACACGATAGATTTCCGCGACGATCGGAACCTTCCCCTGATCGGCTACGGTTTCGACGTCACCGATCCGGCCCAGTGGTCGATCGTGGGGCCGACCGGCGCCCAACCCCGTTCCGAACTCCGCTCCAGCTCGAACTTCCAGGACAACGTCTATTCGACCGCCGAGGCCAATTTAGTCTACGACTTGAACGACTGGTTGACGCTGAAGGCCGGCGTCAGCTGGAAGAAGTTCGAATCCAGCAGCCGAAGCTTCGCGCGTCTCAACAACGGCGCCCCTGAACTGCCCGCCGGCGTGAGCTTGGCCGACGTCACGAACATGCTGGAGGATTTCGGCAAAAACCTGGACCTGCCTGCGGGTTCGGCGACCTCCTGGGTCCGTCCGGATCTGGGCGCGCTCGATGGTGTCTGGAACTACAGTTGCAACTGCGACACCGGCGTTTCGGGTGGCGATTTCCGGTTGCTGGGCCTCAACGAAAATATCTCGACCTTCGGCGGCTGGCGGGACGTGTCGGAAGAAGACACCGGCGCCTATGTCCAAGCTGACTGGAACACGACGATCGGCTCCATACCCTTCCGCGGGAACGTCGGCGTCCGTCAGGTCGAGACCGAGGTCAACGCTCTCGGCTATTCCAACGTCGGCGGGGTTGCGACGCCCACGACCGGTGAAAACGAGTATGAAGACACGCTGCCGTCGCTGAACGTCTCGCTGGAACCGTTTGAGGATCTGATCGTCCGGTTCGGCGCCGCCAAGGTCATGGCGCGTCCGCCGGTCGGCAGTCTGATCCCAGTGTTCGGCCTCAGTGCATTCGATGCCGCTAACCGTACGGCGTCGCTCGGCAACGTGGCGCTGGATCCGTATCGCGCCAAGACGTACGACCTTTCAGTCGAGTACTATTTCGCGCCTGAGGCCCTGCTGTCCTTTGCCTACTTCTACAAGGACATCTCGACCTATGTGCAAACGACGCAGCAGACTCTGACCTACGCCCAACTTACGGCCCTGAATCCGGTCGCCTTCCCCGCAGCACCGAACCGTCCCGTCGGAGAAGAGTATGTCTTCAGCACGCCGACTAACACTCCAGGTGGCCCTCTGAAGGGCTTCGAGATCAGCTACCAGCAGACCTTCACTTTCCTGCCTGGTCTGTTCGCGAACCTGGGTGCTCAGCTGAACTACACACACGTCGAATCGGAAATCGACTACTGCACGGACTCGTCCTGCCGTGTGTTCGTGACCGAGGATTTGGTGAACTTGTCGCCAAATGCTTGGAACGCCACGCTTTATTATGACGACGGCAAGTTCAATGCGCGTGTATCGGCGGCTTATCGTGACGCCTATTACCAGTCCGTACCTGGCTCGAACGGCGGCTCGAACGGTATCCCCTACCAAGGCAAGACCGAGACGACGACCATCGACGCTTCGGCCTCGTACAATCTCACCGAAAACCTCAGCGTGACGCTGGAGGGATTGAACCTCACCGACGAGGAAAATCGCCAGAACCACGGCGATCTCGACGGGCCTCGAGACAGCACCTACGTTTACCACCACACCGGCCGTCAGGTGTTCGTGGGCGCGCGTTACAGGTTCTGATGCGCGGTAAGGGTCGCGTCAGGGGCTTGTCGCTCTAAGTTGGAAATAACAAACGGGCGGTCGAAAGGCCGCCCGTTTTTCCGTGCTCGTAGCTAGGACGAGGCGGACTGAGGCCGCAGGGATATTCTCCCGAAGCGCGCATATTCTGTAGTTAGATAGCTTTATTCGGCGGTCGTCAGCGATGAGGCTGACGGATGGCGGAGAGGGTGCCCGCAGGACGCTCATCCGCCGTCGTACCTAACTGTCAAAATCACGGTTATTAACAGTTGGTTATCGTGGTTTCCGTCCAGTGGTGTCCACCACCGTTGCTGACAATCCAACCGGTTGTTTTAGGGTCGGGCTTAGGGCCACGTCGCCCTCATGAGCACAACAAATCGCCTTACAGCACTCGCCGCCAAGTCGCTTGGCATTGGTTTTCACAACGACGGAGCAGGCCTCTATCTGCGCGTCTCTGATCGTCGGAAAAGCTGGGTCTACGTATACCAGTGGAAGGGGCGTCGCCGAGAGATGGGCCTTGGCGGCTTCTCCGATACGTCGTTGGCCGAAGCCCGTACGAAAAGTGCAGCCGCACGAGCACTGGTGAAATCTGGCGTGGACCCGCTAGCCAAGTTCGACCAGCAAAGCTCCGCCCCCTCGTTCAGCGCAATGGCTGAGGAATTCATCGCTCTCAAGGGGGGTGGCTGCCGGATGGGCGGTGTGCCTGAGAACGTGTTCTTCACTCGGGCCGAGGTGGAGGCCGTCGAAGGTCGTTAGAGGAAGCTTCTGTGGCGGCGCACGGCGGACCGCGCGTTAGATGGCGCTGACCAGATTCATCGCTTGTTAACGAACGGGAATCGGTCACTCATGCTGATTCGCTGTGAAAGGGCGACAAATGACGCGCATGGGTCTGGTAGCTTTTCTTTTCTCTGATTGCCTTGATTCCGTTTCTCGGACAACGAGGCTCGCAAAATATGCGGATGATCCGGGTGGCAGAGACTATCACTGGGCTGCTAAGCTTGGCGCGCAGAAGATGTTCGGGGACGACGTGTCCTACGATCAGGCTGTCGCCGACACGATGTCAAAGATTAGCCGCTCACACCAGCGTTTGGACAACCAAGAGGCGCTGAAGGGACTGTACGGCTGGAAGATCGCAAATCCCGGTGTTGGCAAAGAGCCTCCCTCAGGCGAACTTGCAGGCCCAAAGGGCGAGTTGATCGTTAGCCTGAAGCCCTGCTTCGCCGTTGAACGGAAGGGTGTGACAACCGCCTATGTGCCTTGGATGTTCAAAGAAGTTCGGCTCACGGCTCAGGTGGCGAGCATTGGGGTGCATCTGTTGGAAGTCGGGCTTCAAAAAGACGCGTACTCCAACTGGCGGTTTGCTTTGATCGACACCGTCACACAGAAATGCTTCTGGCGTACGCACAAGCACTCGGCTAAAGCGGCTAACTTCGCAATCCGAACGACTGAAGAAATCCTCATTGCGCAGCGGGTCAAAAAAGCCGCGTAAGGGTTATCCCCAACAAAATAGCAATTTAGGGGCTGCCTTAGGGCCGGATGCAACGACCCCGGCAAGGCACTGAAAAACGGCTCTTTTCAAGAGACGATGGCGGAGAGGGTGGGATTCGAACCCACGGTACCCTTCCAGGCACGCCGCATTTCGAGTGCGGTACATTCGACCACTCTGCCACCTCTCCGCGGCGCCGATATCGCTTGGTCGAGCGAGGGGCTTCTCTAATCGGAGCCGCAGCGCTTCGCAACCCGTCTGTTAAAGAAATCCGCCGCTATCTTTGGGCAGGCAGGGACAAGCCCGGCGCGGCGCCGGTTTGGGCGTCCACGCCCTTGAATCGAAACAGTTCGGCGGGGCGGCCGCCGGTGGTCGAGGAGAGCTGTCCGGTGGGTTCGACCAGGCCTGTTCGCTCCACCCCGCGCCGGAAGTTCTGCTTGTGCAGGCTAAGGCCCGAGACGGCCTCGGCGCCGGCCTGAAGTTGGGACAGGGTGAAGACGCCGGGGGTCAGGTCGAACAGGACCGGGCGGTATTTCAGCTTGCTGCGCAGCCGGCCAAGAGCAGTCGCCAGGATGCGTCGGTGATCCGAGGTCATGATGCGGCCGGGCATGGGCTCGGGTGGGGGCTGATCGGCATCGCGCCAGGCCTCGGCGACCAGGCGCCCCTCATAGAGCAGCTCGTAGCGCTCCAGCACCCGCTCCTCGTTCCAGCGATGCTCGGGCGTCAGGGCGAACAGGGCGCGGGCGCGGGCCAGGCGGTGTTCGTCGCCGGCGGCCCAGGCGAGCAGGCCGTCGGTCAGGGCGGCGTCGTGGTCGCCGCGCCGGTCTTCCCAGGGAAAGAAGTCGAAGACCGCGTCCCAGCGGGCGTCGTGGGTCTGGCCTTCCGAGGCGTCGGGCGTCAGAGCCAGATAGCCGACGGAGACCTCGCGGTGGCGGCCGGGGCCGGGTGTGGCGCGGGGCGAGGCGCGGCCCGCGTCGCCGAAGGTGTAGAGCTGCTCGACGAAGCCGAGCCGGAATCCCGTCTGGGCCGTCACGAAGTCACGCAGGGCGCGCTCGAACGTGCGGTCGCGCAACGGATCGAACGGGCCGAAGGGCAGGGCGCGCGAGCCGTCCTCGGCCGGGGTGGTCAGGACGACGGCCTGGCGATCCTTCAGCGTCATGACGACCGCCGACAGACCGATGCGCACGCCGTCCTCCGCCCCCTGCATCATCGATCTATTCCGTGTGCCAGGCGTCGTCGGCGGGAATTAGACCGACGGCCCCGGCGAGGACGCGGTAGCGCTCCAGATAACGGGCCTGGGCGACCGGAGCGGGTTGGGGCTCGATGGTCAGGCTGTAGCCCTCGGGCGGACTGCCGAAGAAGCCGAGCGATTCCTTTTCGGTGAAACCGGCCAACTGCGTCGCCTCGAAGAAGGCGCAGGCCTTGTCGGCCTTCTTGATCAGGGTCTTGATTGTCTGCGGCGTCTTGGGCGGCAGGCCATATCGCAGGTGGATGGCGGCCTCCAGCCGGGCTTCGAAGTCCTTGTAGCCCGAACCCAGAGCCGCCTTGAACGGCGAGATCATGTCGCCGATGACGTATTCCGAGGCGTCATGCAGCAGGGCGGCCAGGCGCCATTTCGGATCCAGGCCGGGCTTGATGTGGGCGGCGATCTCTTCGACGACGCACGAGTGCTGGGCGACCGAGAAGGCGTGCTCGCCGATGGTCTGGCCGTTCCAGCGCGCGACGCGAGCTAGGCCATGGGCGATGTCCTCGATCTCGATGTCGAAGGGCGAGGGATCGAGCAGGTCCAGACGACGGCCTGACAGCATGCGCTGCCATGCGCGCGGTGCGTTCTTCTTGGGTGTGCGCTCGGCCAAAGGGCGTGTCCTGATCGCTTGTCGGGGGGTCAGGTGACCCAAAGACGCGCCGGGATCAAGCCGCACGGCGCCATCCGCGCCGATGGACGGGGAAAACCAGCCCTTCGACGAGCGTCAGCGCCCGACGTTCAGGGCGACCAGATCCTTGGCGTCGTCGAAGATGCGGCCGTTCTCGCGATCCTTGGACCGGACCACGGCGACCACGATGGGGCCGCCGCTGGGGCCTCTGGCCTCGAACCCGACCTGACGCCAGCCGGCGTTGCTGGGCTGATCGTCGGCCAGGATGTAGGTCATGCGCGTGGCGGCGCCCGGCGCACGGGTCCGCACGCGTGTGGAGTTGTCGTTGGTGTCGATGCTGACGCTGGAGGTTTCCGTGCGGGTGTTCTGTCCGTCCTTGGACTGAATGTTGATGCCGCCGATACGGACGCTGGCGTTATCGCCCTGGGTCTCAATTTTCAGCCCGGGAAGATTGACCGAGGCGTCGTCGCCACGCGCCCGGATATCGACGCCGGGCGCCTGGACCGAGGCGGTCTCGGTCGGCTCTGTCGTCGATGGCGCGGGCGGGGCGTCGCCGGCGCCGGGAGCCAGACGCGCCACAGTGTGGGGCAGGTCGGTGCTGGCGCGCTCTTCGAAGTCGCGCAGCACGTCATCGACGGAACGTCCGTCCAGCTTGACCAGATGCAGCACCACGTCGGCGCCCTTGGGTCCGCCATAGACGCAGCTCGTGCCGCCGGCCGCGATCAGACCCTTGCGCGTCAACACGCCGACATTGTCGGGACACTGCAGGGCGTCGATGACCTTCAGGACGCCCGTGCCTTGGTCGTCGCCGGACGAGGTGGTGGTGATCCGCACCGAGTTGTCGCCGTCGCACGCGGCCAGGCTGGCGCTCAGGGCTAGATAAAGCAGGATATGACGCATGGTCGAACCTCTCGTGGCCTTCATACTGCGCGCTGGCGCCGTACTATCCAGTGAAATCGCGGTAATCACAGGTCAGCCGCCGGGGCGCGAGCCTTCGCGGCGGTTCAGGAAGGCGAGACGTTCGAACAGATGCACGTCCTGTTCGTTCTTCAGCAGGGCCCCGTGCAGGGGCGGGATCAGCTTGTTGGGCGTCTTCTCGCGCAGGGTCTCGGCGTCGATGTCCTCGACCAGCAGCAGCTTCAGCCAATCCAGAAGTTCCGACGTCGAAGGCTTCTTCTTGAGGCCCGGCGTGTCGCGGATCTCGTAGAAGGTCTTCAGCGCCTCGGAAACCAAGCGTGGCTTGATGCCGGGGAAGTGGACATCGACGATGGCCGACAGGGTTTCGGGATCGGGGAAGCGGATGAAGTGGAAGAAGCAGCGGCGCAGGAAGGCGTCGGGCAGTTCTTTTTCGTTGTTCGAGGTGATGATGACGATCGGGCGGACCTCGGCACGGATCGTCTCGTCGGTTTCCTGGACGTAGAACTCCATGCGATCCAGTTCCTGCAACAGATCGTTGGGAAACTCGATGTCGGCCTTGTCGATCTCGTCGATCAGAAGGACGGGGCGGGCCGGGGCGGTGAAAGCCTCCCAAAGCTTGCCCTTCTTCAGATAGTTGCGGACGTCATGAACGCGTTCCTCGCCCAGTTGGCTGTCGCGCAGGCGGCTTACGGCGTCATATTCATAGAGGCCGCTGTGGGCCTTGGTCGTGGATTTGACGTGCCAGGTGATCAGGGGCGCGTCGAACGCCTTGGCGATCTCGTAAGCCAGAACCGTCTTGCCGGTGCCGGGTTCGCCCTTGATCAGCAAAGGGCGTTCAAGCGCCACGGCGGCGTTGACCGCCACCTTCAGATCGCCGGTGGCGATGTATCGATCTGTGCCTTCGAACCGGCTCATGAAAAACCCACTCCGTGTCTCCACGAAGTGGGTAGCGGATCGTCATCCGCATGAACAGTGATCAGGTGATGCGTTTGGCCGAGACGGGATCGCTGGCGGGGAAGGTCTCCTCCAGCCCTTCATCGACCAAGGCCTCCTGGCGGCTCTCGTCTTTGTCGATCTTGTCCAGTTGATCGGGCACGCCGTCTTCGGACTTGCTGCGCTTTGCGTGCGGGGCGTCCGACGACGCATCGTTGCGGGCGTTGCTGTGGTCCATGTCGATCTCTCCCTTATCGAGCCGGGCTGTCTTGGTCGCCGTCCGGGCCATAGCCCAGGTCGGCGATGTCGTCGTCCGAGAGGCGTTTAGCCTCCCAGTGCGCGGCGCTGGCCTGGGCGCCGCGTTCGTTTTCCATCAAGCCGGAATAGACCAGTTCGATTTCGTCTGGGGCGGACTGAGGCTCGCCGTCCGCGTCGATCTGGCTGAGGGTTTCGCCATCGACGCCCAACAGCGCATCGGCTTCTCGCTCGATCCCGTCCAGCGCGAGCTGGTCATCCAGATCGACCTCGGCGTCCTCGTCGAAATCCTCTTCTTCGGCATCGCCGTCGGCCTGGGTGACGTCCAATACCTGATCGGCTTCGTCGAGCAGGAACTCGCCGTCGCCTTCGTCGTCCAGATGGGTTTCGTCGAAGGTTTCCGACTGTTCCTGGTCGTCCTGATAATCGTTGTCCGGCATTGTCGTCTCCTCTTCGACAAACCAACGCAGCGGCGACGATACGCGTTCCAGCGGAGGCGGTGCACAAGGGATGGTTAACTGATGGCGGGCTAAGGTTCGACTCAACTGAGCCTGTCCCGCGCGGCGGGCTCGATTCCTGTCTGGAGTTCGGTGCTCAATGGCCCTGAAGCTGTCGCTGAAACCCGGCGAGAAGTTCGTCCTGAATGGCGCCGTGGTCCAAAATGGCGACCGCCGTGGCGTGCTGATTCTGCAAAACCGCGCCAGCGTGCTGCGCGAGAAGGACATCATGCAGGCCGAGGACGTCACCACGCCCGGCCGGCGGATCTATTTCCCGATCATGATGATGTATCTGGACGAGAGCGCAGCGGCGAAATTCTATGACGAGCTGGCGCTGCGGATCACCGAATTCATGGGCGCGACGCAGAACCCGGACATCTTGGCCGAATGCGTCTCGGCCTCGCGTCACGTGCTGGCGCGCGAATACTACAAGGCCCTGATGTCGGCGCGTAAGATTGTCGAATATGAAGAGAGAGTGCTGAATGTCGCTTCAGGCGTACACAGCGGCGACAGCGAGAGCTGAGAGCCCACGCGACCTGGAGTACCGACTGTTCGGTCAGGTCACACGCGCTTTGGTCCACGCCTCCACGGTCGATGCGTCGGACATCGCCACGCGCATCGATGCGCTGGACTGGAACCGGCGCCTGTGGTCGACGCTGGCCGGCGATTGCAGCGATCCCACCAATGCTCTTGGGGCGCCCATGCGTGCGCAGATCATTTCACTGAGCCTGTTCATCAATCGCCATTCTTCGGCGGTGATGCGGGGCGAAGAGACGTTTCAAGACCTGATCGACATCAATCGGATGATCATGCAGGGCCTGTCGGGCGGGGCGTCGCCCACGCAATAGACCGACGCAGTCACGATAACGCGAAGCCTCTTGGCGCAAGGCGTTGAGGCGTCTTATGTTTCACCTCCCTGTTCAACAGTCGAAAGGAGGTGATCCAGTGTCTCATTGTCATCAATCGCGAGCGGCGACCGCGACCCTGGTCCTCGGAGAGGGCCTGGTCTGAGCCTTTCAGACAGAGTTGCAGTCGGACCGTTTGCGGTCAGACAGTGGAGGGCCGTCGAGGAAACTCGGCGGCCCTTTTCCTTGGCGGTCAGTGCAACAAGCGGGCGAACCAGCCGGCGACGTGATGGCCCACCTCGACCACGGTCGCCCAGATCAGAAACAGGTACAGGGCGCTCGCCGCTGTCGCCAGCATGCCCAGCAGGATCGCCACCCCGTCGCGCTGCATCATGCCCAGGGCGAACAGGACTAGGGCGATGCCGGGCAGGGCGTCTCCAAACGGGATGGGCAGGGCCATGATCAGAGCCAGCACGACGCAGACCAGGCCAGTGAAGGTGTCGGCGACATCGCCGGTCAGCAGGGGCAGGCGCGGGCGGGTCAGCCTTTCGATAGCGCGGACCAGTTTCAGGACGCTGGCGCCCTTTGGCCGTCGACGTACGGCGCGCCGGATGCGGTCGGCGAACATGTAGCGGCGGTGCGCGATCCGAACTCTGGACGACAGGACCCAGCGACGCAGCCAAGCCGGGGCGGCGAAGGGCGTGGCGATCAGGGCGTTGTAGGCGCTGCGTGAGACCGAGGCCTTCAACATCCAGCGCGGTAGCCAGACGGTTTGTCTCTGGAATGCCAGTTCCAGCGACATCAGGATGATCGGCACGGCGAAGACCGCCTTGCCGCCGGGAGGCCAGGGCAGGAGAGCCAGCAGCGACAGAATCAGGATCATGGCCCCGAAGCCGCGCTCGCCGAAGGACGCGACCAGTTCGGCCATGGTCAGCTTGGGTTCTGGGGCGTGGCCGAGATCTTCGAGGACGTCGGAAAACCGCCGCAGGTCGTCGTTCGGAGGCGGTTGGGCGGGCATCAGGCAGGGCGCTCGGCTGGGGATTGCGCCCATCTAGGCGGTCGGCGCGTGGATCGCCACTTACAGAACGGAAAGGCGGTCAGATAATTCGCCTTTGTCTCAGTCCTGCACATGCTCCGGCTTGTCCTTCCGCTTTGTGGCGGCAAGCTCTTCGAGCTGCGTCTCGGTCATGGACGCAGCCATGGATTTGGACGCGCCCTTAAGTTTCGACTTCGGCGTCTCGCCGCGCTTGGCCGACAGGGCGGCGCCGGCGGCCTTTTGCTGGGCTGCGGATTTTGCGGGCATGGGATGTCTCCTTCCGCCCTGAAGAAACCATCAGCTTCCCAGCAGTTCCCGGCCGATCAGGAAGCGACGGATTTCGTTGGTGCCGGCGCCGATGTCATAGAGTTTGGCGTCACGGACCAGGCGCTCGACCGGCCACTCCTTCGTGTAGCCGGCGCCGCCCAGGGCCTGGACGGCCTCCAGCGACACCTTCACCGCGTTCTCGGACGCCAGCAGGATCGCGCCCGCCGCATCGTAGCGGGTCGTCTTGCCCTGATCGCAGGCGCGAGCGACGGCATAGACATAGGCGCGGGCGCTGTTCAGGGCGACGTACATGTCGGCCACCTTGGCCTGCATCAGCTGGAATGAGCCGATGGGCTTGCCGAACTGCTTGCGGTCACGAACGTAGGGCAGGACCACGTCCAACGCGGCCTGCATGATGCCCAAGGGGCCGGCGGCCAGGACCGCGCGCTCATAGTCCAGTCCGCTCATCAGCACGCCGGCGCCGCCGCCCAGCGGACCCATGATGTTCTCTTCTGGAACCTCGCAGTCCTCGAACACCATTTCGGCGGTGTCCGAGCCGCGCATGCCCATCTTGTCCAGCTTCTTGGAGACGCTGAACCCCTTCATGCCCTTTTCGATCAGGAAGGCGGTGCAGCCCTTCGAGCCAGCCTCGGGATCGGTCTTGGCATAGACGACCAAGGTGTCGGCGTGGGGGGCGTTGGTGATCCAGAACTTGGTGCCGTTCAGGATGTAGCGGTCGCCCTTCTTGTCGGCGCGGGTGCGCATCGACATCACGTCGGAACCGGAGCCGGCCTCGGACATGGCCAGAGAGCCGACGTGTTCGCCGCTGATGAGTTTGGGCAGATATTTCAGCTTCTGCTCGGGCGTGCCCCAGCGACGGATCTGATTGACGCAGAGGTTGGAGTGCGCCCCATAGGCCAGGCCGATCGAGGCCGAGGCGCGCGACACTTCTTCCATCGCCACGACGTGTTCGAGATAGCCCAGACCCAGGCCGCCGAACTCTTCCTCGACAGTGATTCCGTGTAGGCCGAGTTCGCCCATCTCAGGCCACAGCTCGCGCTTGAACGCGTTCTTCTCGTCGATCTCTGCCGCCAGGGGGGCCAGGCGATCGGCGGCCCAGCGGGCGGTCGTGTCGCGAATGGCGTCGGCGTTCTCGCCAAGGCCGAATTCCATGGATTGGGGCGCGAAGGGAATGCTCATGCGCTAGGGCGTAGCATTGCGCATAGCCTTTCGCCAAGCGCCGTCAGGTGCGGTCAGCCCGTCCCCAGCGACGATAGAGATTGTAGCCCGACACCCCGACGCAGGCGACGGCGATCAGGGCCAGCACCCAGGCGACGGTGGCCGTGTCGCTGCTGTTCGACACCGACGCGCGGCGAAAGGCCGCCATGGCGACGCCCAAGGACAGCATGCCCAGGCCGCCCATGATCAGGAAGGTGGCCGTCTCGCCCCAACCGGGGCGTTTCGCGGCCCGAGCGCGGGCGACGACTTCGCGCGTGCTCAGTGTCTGTTCGACGGGTGTCGCGTCCGGTTCGGAGGTCGGCGCGGCTTCGGCATCGACGGGCGCCGCCTGTTCGGACAGGCCTGGCGCTGTCAGGACTACGCTGGCTTTCTCGGCGGGCGCGAACTCTGTCGTGGCGGCAGTGGGCTGGGCTTCCAGCGGCGCCTGCAGGTCATTGGCGACGACGATCGGCGCCTGGGTCGAGACGGCTTCCGATTGCCCCATCAGAGGGGCGATGTCGGCGACGGGACCGACGGCCGTGGCGGGATAGATGGAATGGGGCTGAGGCGCAGCCGGGGCGGCGGTCTCTTCATGCGCGGGGAAGGAGGCGACGGCTTCGTCCAGCGCGCCCTCGACGGCGGCCAGGGTCGGCTGGGGCGTCTCGAAAGGAGACGGCAGAGGGGCGGCCAGCAGGTCCGCCAGGGTCACGGGCGCGCCGGGCGCGGCGTTGAACAGCGCATGCTCGGCCGAGCGTCGGCGCGTCGGCTTTTCGGCGGCGGCGTCATCCGCCCATTCGGACAGGGCCAAGGCGGCCTGGCGAGCGGCGCCGGCGTTCAACTGCTCGACCACGTCGGATGAGGCGAACCGATCCGCGCCGATGGAGAAGGCGAAACTGGCCAGGGCGTCGAACTGGTGCTGGTTCAGGGGCACGCGAACATGATCGGCCACAGCCTTCACGACCGGGATCAGGTCGTATTGCATCAGCAATTCGGCGTCCTGCTCGGACACCGTGGCGCCCTCGCGGGCCGAATGGGTATGGCCGTAGCCGATCACCCAGCGGCCGTCGCTGCGCTGCATGGCGCGAGGACGGAAGCCTTCGAAGCTCTTGATCAGCAGGACGCCTTCGCGGGACACCTTGCTGGGTTTGGGGCCGGGTTTGGGCCCGGGCTTGGGGAGGACGTCAGACACAGTTGACCCAATTGGAAACAGGCGCGCGGCGCTCGCACGATCATCAGCAAGGGCCGCGCCGGATCGGCGTGGATGATGTCTAGAGCAGCACCAGTGTGGCCAGACCAAGGAAGATCAGGAAGCCGAAGAAGTCGGTGGTCGCCGTGACGAACACGGCGGACGACACGGCGGGGTCGAACTTCAGCTTGGACAGGGTCAGGGGCGTCAGGACGCCGATGCTGGCGGCGATCAGCAAGTTCAGGATCATGGCGGCGCCGATCACCAGACCGATCTTCCAGTCTTCGTCGCGGAACCAGAAGCCGGCCGCGATGCCGATCAGGGGCGCCAGAATCATTCCGTTGGCGAGGCCCACCGCCATCTCGCGCCAGAAGGTGCGAGGGGCGTTCGAGCTGTTCAGTTCGCGCGTCGCCAGCGCACGTACGGTCACGGTCAGAGCCTGAGTGCCGGCGTTGCCGCCGATGGCGGACACGATCGGCATCAGGACGGCAAGGGCGACGATCTGCTGGATCGTGCCTTCAAACAGGCCGATGACGCTGGCGCCCAGGGCCGCTGTCGCCAGATTGATCGCCAGCCAAGGCACGCGACCGCGCACGATTTCGGACACGGACGAGCCGCGGTCCTCGTCAGAGACACCGGCCAGACGCAGGATGTCCTCGCGGTTCTCTTCCTGAATGATGTTGACGATGTCATCGACGGTGATCTGGCCCACCAACCGCCCGCCGGCGTCAACGACCGGCGCAGAGATCAGGTGATACTTCTCGAAGATATAGGCGACCTCTTCCTGGTCCTGGCCGACGGCGATCACGTTGATCGGCTCCATCAGGTCGGACAGGGCTGTGCTGCGCGCGGCGCGCAACAGTCCGCTGATCGGCACGCCGCCGACGGGGCGATTCAGGGGATCGACCACATAGATGTCGAAGAACAGCTCGGGCAGGTCGTCGCCCTGTTTGCGGATGTGGTCGATGGTGTCGCCCACGCTCCAGAACTGGGGCGCGGCCATCACCTCGCGCTGCATCAGGCGGCCGGCGGACTCCTCGTCATAGCCCAGGCTGTTCTCGATCGCGGCGCGATCGACCTCGGGCATGGCGGCCAGGACGCGCTCGCGCTGGTCGTCCTCCAGATCCTCGACCACGGCGGCGGCGTCGTCGGAATCCAGTTCTTGAAGCGCCACGGCGAGGGTGCCGTGCGGCACCCGCTCAAGCACCTCCTCGCGGATGTTGTCATCGAGCTCGGGCAGGGTCTCGGCCAGCAGCTCCGGCGGCAGCCACAGCACGACGACGGCACGGTGTTCCGCCGTCAGAAAGCCCATCAGGTCGGCGACGTCGGCCGGGTGCAGGTCTTCCAGCAGTGACCGCAGACGCACCCCATCGCCGTCGTCGGCGGCGTCCACGACTTTCTCGACGAATTGAGGGGTGAGGACATAGTCCTCGTCCAGGGCGGCGTGGTCTTCGTTATCAGGCGCTTCGGCTGGAGCGAAGGCGGAGTCCGTGGTGTTCACGTGGTCGCCTCCCTTGGTATGTCCAGCCGTAGTTAGCCGATGAATCGCCCTGTTTAGCCAGATGGTGCGGTCGAGAAGACTCGAACTTCCACGGGTTGCCCCACAGCGACCTCAACGCTGCGCGTCTACCAATTCCGCCACGACCGCTCGCATCGGAGCGGCGGCGAATAGACGAAGCCGCTGGAAAAGGAAAGGGGCGAATTTAGTCGCGAGTGGCGAGTGGTCAGTGGCGAGTAGTTTCCGGGGATTCACGCGACGCCTGGGTTTAAACTCTTCGCAGGAAAACGGAGAACGCGTTCACTCGCCACTCGCCACTCGCCACTCGTGCAGTCAGGCGGATCCAGCCATGAAGTCATAGACGTCGGCCTGGCGGGTGACGGTGATGGCGATTCGGTCGTCGCGGATCTCGATCTCGCCCCGCGCGACGGGGTAGTTGTTGGCCAGGATCCAGACCTCGTCGCCCTCTGCGGCGTCCAGGGGAATCACCGCGCCACGGCCCATGCGCAGCAGTTGCGACATCGGCAGCACCGATCGACCCAGAACCACGGAGATTTCGACGTCGACGGCGTTGATTTGGGTCACGTAAAGCTCTCGATCACTGAAAGGCCGTCTCTTGCGCAAACGCCTCGCCGACCACATTGAAGCGTCATGCTTGCTGAGCCGTTAAGCCCGTCCCTTCAGAAACTGCGTCTCGACGACGGGCGGCCCGTCGAATGGGCCGTGTCGCAGGGCTATGTCGACTATGCCGCCGCCGAGGCCTTCATGGAGGCGCGCGTCGCCGCCATCGCGGCCGGGGAGGCGCAGGAGATGGTGTGGTTGCTGGAACACCCGCCGCTCTATACCGCCGGCGTCTCGGCCAAGGACGAGGATCTTCTGGATGCGGGCCGGTTCCCGGTGCACCGGACGGGGCGGGGCGGGCAGTTCACCTATCACGGCCCCGGCCAGCGCGTGGCCTATGTGATGCTGGACCTGAACCGCCGCGGCAAGGACGTGCGGTGTTTCGTGCGCGGGCTGGAGCTGTGGTTGATCGGCGCACTGGACCGGTTCTGCGTCGAGGCGGACATCCGGCCGGGCCGCGTCGGGGTGTGGGTCGCGCGCAAGGGGCCGGGCTGGTCGCGCGAGGACAAGATCGCCGCCATCGGCGTCAAAGTCCGCAAATGGGTCAGCTTCCATGGCGTCAGCCTGAACGTCGAGCCGGACCTGGACCATTTCGGCGGCATCGTGCCGTGCGGCATTCAGGATCATGGCGTCACTAGCCTGGTCGATCTGGGCGTGCTGGCGACGATGGACGAGGCGGATGAGGCGTTGCGACGCAGCTTCGACCGGATATTCGGCGCCGCGGTCGAGGCCAAGGCGCCGTTCTAAAGCGCGCCGCATCGCCGCAGGGCGTGTGACAATCGGGCGAAATCCTGACCTGCGGGGTTGGCAAGCGCGTGACGCATGAGGTTTAACCGTCGCCACGAGCTTGAAATAGAAGGCCGCAGGAAACCTCCATGAACCGCATGATCGCCGCCGCATCGGCCGCCGTTCTGTCGCTGACCGTCGCCGCCGGCGCTGCAGTCGCACAGGATTTTCGCGCCCTGGCGCAACAGGACCTTCAGGCCGCGCATGACGCCCTGGCCGCCAACCATCCCGCCGCCGTGATCCCCGGCGCGCCCAGCGAAGCCTTCCGCACCTGGATCGACGCTGGTCTGGCCGACGCGCAAGGCAAGGTCGGGCGCGTCAACAGCGGCGACAGCCACGCCTATCTGATGCGCTACTACGCCAACGGTTTCCGCGATTCGAACATCGCGATCCGCCCGACCTACGAGGGCCTCGGCCCGTTCTTCGCGACCAGCTGGCCGGGGGTGACCACGGCCTGGCGCAATGGCGAATATGTCGTTTCCTATGTGAAGCCGGGCGTGCGCAACGTGCCGCCGGTCGGCGCGACCTTGGTCAAATGCGGCGACAAGACCGCCGCTCAACTTGCCGAAGAGCGGCTGGACCGTTGGGAAGGCGACCTGACGACCGAGGCCGGACGCGTCCGCACCGCCCCCTATCTGCTGTGGAACCGCAACAACCCCTTCACCGGCGGCGTGCCTTCGCTATGCACCTTCAAGGTCGGTCGTCGCGATCGTGACTTCCAGATGCAGCCCCAGCCGGCCGACGCCGCCAGCCTGGAGGCCGCCTACCGCGCCACCATCTACATGCCCGGCGCCAACCCGCTGTCGGTCGAGACGGTCGACGGCCGTCCCTGGATCCACGTCCACACTCTGGCGGATGACGCCGGATGGGACGCCTTCTTCGCCGCCGTCGAGGCCCAACTGCCCGCCATTCGCGGCGCGCAAGGTCTGGTCATCGATCTGCGCGGCGCGAACGGCGCATCGCTGAACGCCACGGGCAAGGGCTATGGCCTGGCCAACCGCATCTGGACGCCGGAATTCACCGTCAGCCGTCAGCCGGAAGCCGGCTCGATCACCTATCGCGCCACGACGGCCAACCGTCAGTGGTTCGCCGACACCCTGGCTCGGATGCAGGCCGATCCGCGCTTCGTCGCCGAATCCGGTCCGGTGATCGAACAGACCCAGGCCATCGTCGCAGCCTTCGATTCGGCGCTCGCCGCCAATCAGCCGACCTTCACCATGCCGGGCCGCCCGTCCGTGGCGGATACCGGCGCGGCCAACCCGGTCGCCGGTCAGGTGGTGGTCCTGGTCGACAGCGGCTGCACCAGCGGCTGCCTGGATACGCTGGACCTGCTGACGCGCCTGCCGAACGTGCGCCTGGCCGGATCGGTGACGGCGGAAGACTCGATCTTCATTGAGCCGACCGTGCTGCGCCTGCCGTCGAACTATGCCGAGCTGACCTATGGTCATAAGGCCTGGACGACGCGTCAGCGCGGCAACGACGCACCCTTCACCCCGGCGCAGGGCCTCGCCTACACGGGTTCGGCGACCGACGAGACCGCCGTGCGCGCCTGGGTCGGCACGCTGTTCCAGTAAAAACGCAGCGCCGAACGGATCAGGGGGCGGGCAGGGGGTGGAACCTCGGCCCGGCCCTTCCCATTTGCAGACCATGACCGATCTCGCCCAAACCTCCGAAACCCTGCGTTCGCCCTCTGGCTATGATCTGACTCCTCCCGACGACGCAGAGCGCGCCCGTCTGGAAGCGGACCTGAACGCCGAGGAAAAGCGCGTCCTGCTGTCCCACGGCACCGAGGCGCCCTTCTGCGGCACCCTGCTGGGTGAGAAGCGGGCGGGTGTCTTCTGCTGCCGCGAATGCGGCCTGCCGCTGTTCAGGAGCGGAACCAAGTTCGAGAGCGGCACCGGCTGGCCCAGTTTCACTCAGCCTGTGGACGACAGCCACGTCCACGAGATTCGCGACACCAGCTACGGCATGGTCCGCATCGAGACCCAGTGCGCCCGCTGCGGCAGCCACCAGGGCCACGTCTTCCCGGACGGCCCGCCGCCGACTGGAAGTCGCTATTGCATCAACTCGGTCGCGCTCAGTTTCGTCGCCGAAGGCGAGGCCTTGCCTGACCCATTGCACCGGGGTGACGGCGTCGCCTGACCTTGGCCTCAATCGCTGTGCTAGGATGATTTCGAACGGAGGCGGCCCATGCTGATTGCAGGTTTCTTGGCGAGTGCGGCTCTTGTCGCGGCGGTCGGTGATCCCGACGGCGTCGTTACGACCGCGCCGTCCAACGCCCCGACCCTGGCCCAGGCCATGGCGGCCGCGCCTCAGGAATCGGTGACCGCTCCGACGGCTCAGGACGCTGCTCCGCACGGCCTGACGACCGAACAGCAGATCCAGAACTGGATCAGCTCGCGCACGCCGGGCGCCAGCTTCGACGAAGGCGCCGAGGTCGGTCCGCCGGCCGAGCGCAAGATGCACGGCATGGTCGAGGCTGGAATCGGCACCGGCGGCTATCGCAGCTATGGCGCCGCTGTCTCCCTCCCTGTCGGCGAGAACGGTCGTCTGGACCTGGCCTATCGCGAGGGGCGCAACGAGCCTTGGGGTTATGGCTACGGCGGTTATGGCCTGCGCGGACCGGGCTTCTATTCGCCATACGGCGGCGGCTGGCGCGGTCGGGGCTATGGCGCGGACACCACCACCAAGTCGCTGTCCATGGGCTTCAGCTGGAACAAGGACGGCGACGCGGACGAGCGCGATACGTATCGTCGAGGGCTATACGGCTACGATTGATGGTCGCCGCGACTATCGCTGAAACTCAAAAAGGCCCGGCGAAAGCCGGGCCTTTTCAGTTCTCAGATGGTGCCGCCGGGGGGAATCGAACCCACGACCTCAGCCTTACCAAGGATGCGCTCTACCACTGAGCTACGGCGGCCCCGACTGAGGAAGCGGCCGTATAGCCAAACCCTTCCGGGGAGGGAAGCGCCTTTTTGATCCTCCGAAAGAAAGTTTGGACATGGCCCGGTATCACGGCATCATCCGGCCATGACTCACCCTCCGCATGATGCCGATACGCCTGCCGCCGCTTCTGCTGCGACGCCGCCCGTCGAATCGGGGCCGGAATTCGAAATCGCGCGGGCCAAGGCCGAGAAGGCGATCCGTCTGGCTTCGGCCCTTCGCGCCAACCTGCGTCGTCGCAAGGCCCCGGCGCGGACGCCTGCGACGCCGCGCGACAGCAACTGACGCATCGCAACTGAAAGTCATCGGCTCGCGACCTCGCAGCCCTTTGGCAAGCGTCCAACGGCTTGCTAGAGAACCATCCCCCGAGGCGTTTCCTTCGGGTGCGCTTAAGGACGTCATGGACAGCATCGCCATTCAGGGCGGCGCCCAGCTTTTCGGGGACATCCCCGTCAGCGGCGCCAAGAACTCCGCCATCAAGCTGATGGCCGCCTCGATCCTGACGGATCAGCCTCTGCTGCTGACCAATATGCCGCGTCTGGCGGACACCCGGTTCCTGGGCCAACTGCTGCGCCAGTTCGGCATCGAAGTGACCGAGCGCGACGGCGCAGACGGGCAGGAGAGCCTGTTTCATGCGGCCGAGCTGACCTCGACCTTCGCCCCCTATGATCTGGTTCGCCAGATGCGGGCCTCGTTCAACGTGCTGGGGCCGCTGCTGGCGCGCACGGGCGAGGCCAAGGTGTCGCTGCCCGGCGGCTGCACCATCGGCGCGCGTCCGGTGGACCTGCACCTCCAGGCGCTGACCGCGCTGGGCGCCGAGATCGAGCTGGACGAAGGCTATGTCACTGCTCGCGCACCCAAGGGGCTGCAAGGGGCCGAGATCGAGTTTCCGTTCGTTTCGGTCGGGGCCACCGAACACGCGCTGCTGGCCGCCGTACTGGCGCAGGGGACGACCGTGCTTCGCCGCGCCGCGCGCGAACCCGAGATCGGTGATCTGGCTCAATGTCTGACCGCCATGGGCGCCAAGATCGAGGGCATCGACACGGATGTTCTGACCATCACCGGCGTCTCGTCGCTGAACGGGACGACCTGGTCGGTGATTCCCGACCGAGTCGAGATGGGGTCCTACGCCGTCGCGGCCGCCATGGCGGGGGGCGAGGTGCGACTGACCAAGGCGCGGGCCGAACTGATCGGCTCGTTGACCGACAAGATGATTGAGGCCGGGATCGAGGTGTCGCCCACCGCCGATGGCGTGCTGATCAAGCGCGATCCGAAGCAGCGGCTGAAGGCCGTCGATGTCGAGACGGCCATCTATCCGGGCTTCGCCACCGACCTGCAGGCCCAGTTCATGGCCCTGATGACGACGGCCGAGGGCGTCAGCACGGTGCGCGAGACCATTTTCGAGAACCGCTTCATGCATGTGCCGGAACTGGCGCGGCTGGGGGCGGACATCTCGGTCCACGCCGGCGAGGCCCACGTCAACGGCGTCGAGGTGCTGCACGGCGCCCAGGTCATGGCGACCGATCTGCGAGCTTCCATGTGCCTGGTCATCGCGGGCCTGGTCGCCGAAGGTGAGACGACGGTCGGACGCGTCTATCATCTGGATCGCGGCTTCGAGCGTTTGGAAGAAAAGCTCGGCGCGTGCGGGGCGGACATTCGACGCATAAAAGGAACAGGTGATGAGCACTGAGATCGACGGCGTCATTTCCGAAGCGAAGGCGCCGGTCGAACCGCTGCGCCTGCTGGCCGAGGATGCCGACGATCTTCAGATCATTTCCGCCGCGCTGCAGGACGCCATCCTGCGGCCGGTCGATATCGTGTGGGAGAAGAGTGCGCGCACTCTGACCATCGCCTTCAGCCGCTTCTGCTGGGAATGCGGCGAGACGCGGGTGATGTGCGCCATGCAGTTCGGCGACGTGCTGGCGGTCAAGAGCCGTCGCCTGTCGCGCAGCCCAGACGCCTCGCTGGAATTGCTGGCGCTCGATTTCATCCCGACGGATGCGCCCGGCGGCAAGGTCATCCTGATGTTCGCCGGCGGCGGGGATCTACGGGTCGACGTCGAATGCCTGGACGCGGTGGTCACGGATATTTCTGAGCGGTGGCCGGCGCGTGTGGCGCCGACCCACCTCGACGGCCCGGACCTGGACGCCCCCAAACGCGATGAAGGGAATGCGGCATGAGCGGTCCCCACAAGCTGGCGTCGGTCGAACTGGACGCGGTCACCTTGCCCGCCGCGACGGCCGAGATCGAGCATGAGCGCCGGGTCGCCATCTTCGATCTGGTCGAGAAGAACAGCTTCGAGCCCGTCGGCGCCGAAGGTGGACCCTATAAGCTGAAGCTGTCTTTGCAGGACAATCGTCTGGTGTTCGACATCGACGGCGAGAACTTCAACCGCACCTACGCCATCAGCCTGACGCCGCTGAAGGGCGTGATCAAAGACTATCTGCTGATCTGCGACAGCTATTACGAGGCCCTGCGCGGCTCGTCTCCCAGCCAGATCGAATCGGTCGACATGGGCCGGCGTGGCCTGCACAACGAGGGGGCCGACCAGTTGAAGACACGACTGGACGGCAAGATCGTCGTCGATCATGAAACGGCGCGGCGGCTGTTTACGTTACTGTGTGCGCTCTACCGTCGCGGCTGACCTCGACTATCTCTGCGTTTTCGGGCATTAGGCCCCTCCATTCCGCCCCTCGCGCCCGCCCGGCGTGGGGTCGAACGCATTTTAATCGGGCGTGAGAGGCCGCATGGCTAAGGAAGAACTACTTGAGTTTCCCGGCACCGTCAGCGAACTGCTGCCGAACGCCACCTTCCGCGTGACGCTTGAGAACGACCACGAGATCATCGCCCACACGGCGGGCAAGATGCGCAAGAACCGCATCCGCGTGCTGGCCGGCGACAAGGTCCTGGTCGAAATGACCCCCTACGACCTGACCAAGGGTCGCATCACCTATCGCTTCAAGTAAGTGAGCGCGGGTCGTCCCGAACTGGTGCTGGCTTCGGCCAGCCCGCGCCGCATCGAACTGCTGGCGCAGGTCGGGATCACGCCCGACCATATCGATCCCGCCGACATCGACGAGACGCCTCTGAAGGGCGAGACGCCACCGCGTCTCGCCGAACGTCTGGCGACCTCGAAGGCTCAGGTCGTGGCTGCACGGCGTCCCTACGCCGTAGTCATCGCCGCCGATACGGTCGTGTCGGTCGGTCGTCGCTTCCTGGAGAAGGCGGCGGACGAGGCTGAGGCGATCCGTTTTCTGAAGCTGTTGTCCGGCCGCAATCACCGCGTCTTCACCGGCGTGGCGGTGGTGCGTGACGGCAAGCTGTCGTCGCGCGTCAACGAGACGCGCGTGACCTTCAAGCCGCTGTCGGACCACGAGATCGCGACCTATGTCGCCACAGGCGACTGGCGTGGCAAGGCCGGCGGCTATGGCATCCAGGGGCCGGCCGGCGCCTTCGTCCAGCGAATCGTCGGCAGCCATCCTTCGGTGATGGGTCTGCCGGTCTATGAGGCCGTCCAGCTGTTGAACGGCGTCGGCTGGCGCGCATGAGCGGCGCGGTCGAGGTCTTCCTCGACGAGACGCCCGGCGAGACGCGCGGCGTGGTCATGCGTGACGGGCGCTACACCCATCTTTTGATCCATCGCGAAAACGACCCGGCCCAGACGCGGCTCGGCGCCCGGTTGATCGGCCGCGTGACCGAAGTGAATCAGGGCCTGCGCGGCGCCTTCGTCGATATCGGCGCCGATACCGCTGCCTTCCTGCCCTTTCCTCGCAACGAGCGCCTGAGCCAAGGCGAACGGCTGGAAGTCGTCGTCACTGCCGAGCCTCGGACCGGGAAGGGCGCCGTGGTTCGTCGCCTTGGGCCGGGGGAGGGAACGCCCCGCCTGCTTCAGGCCGCGCCCAGTATCGCCGAACAGTTGCGCGAACTCGCGCCCGACGAGGAATCAATCGTCGGAATCGCCGCCATCGACGCGGTCATAGAGGCTGAGGAAGAGGCGCTGGCCCGGTCCTGCGTCTTCGGGTCGCACGGAATCGACCTGGCCATCGAACGCACTCGCGCCCTGGTGGCCGTGGACATCGATTTCGCCTCGATGCCCGGTCGTGATCCGAAACAGGCGAGAGCGGTCGCAAATCGTGAGGGGCTAAGACAGGCGGCGCGGCTGATCGGGCTTCGGAACTGGTCCGGTCTGGTCGTCATCGACCTGGTCGGGGATGGTCAGGACGCCGAGGCGCAGTCCAAGAGCGCCAGGGCCGCCTTCGCCCACGAACCGCAGGCCGTTTTCGGACCCGTCAGTCGATTCGGCCTGTTGCAGGTGTCGCTGCCTTGGCGACGCACGCCGATCGAGGAGGTGTTGCTCGACGCCAGTGGACGGCCGTCGGTCCAGACGCGCGCCCTATCGCTTGTGCGGCATCTACGGCGTCAGCTCTTGTCCGACACTCTATCCCCGCGCATCACCGCACGCTGCGCGCCGGAGGAAGCCGCCATCGCCAGCCCAATGGCGGCGCGACTGGGGCCGCGGGCCCATGTGCAGGCCGACGTCGCCGTCCCCGTCGGACGCGGCAATATAGAAGAGAGTTGAGCCATGGCGACCTGCCCGATCTGCCGCAAGGCCGACGCCGATCCCAAGTACAAGCCCTTCTGCTCGCGCCGCTGCTCCGAGGTCGACCTGCAGCGTTGGTTCACAGGCGGCTACGCCATTCCGGCCGCCCTGGACGAGGGCGCCGAAGATGATGGCGAAAAGGACTGATTGGGCGCTGGACAGGCGGAAAAGCCTCCCCTATAGACCCGCCTCTCGCGACGCCGCGTCGGCGCCTGGATAGCTCAGCTGGTAGAGCAGCGGATTGAAAATCCGCGTGTCGGTGGTTCGAACCCGCCTCCAGGCACCATCACTTTCCTCACATCGATCACTATGCGTTTGAGGCATCACATGATGCTCCTGCGTGTGGCTGTCGCGTGACTACCCTTGGCGTATGAGGCTTGATTGGTCGTTGTTTCGTTCGATCTGGTAAGATTTAGCCGCAATGCGACGATCTGCGACAAGCTTGCTCCAAATGACGCGCGATCATCATGAAAATGTCGCGCGTCGGCGTTTTAATGCCAAGGTCGAGTGGAACTTTTCTCCATGTCTCTCGACGGGTTAAAAGCCGCTCTTGTCCCTTGACGCTCCGGTAAGGGTTCGTCAAAGGGTTGAGACGCCTTCCCAAGAAGGCGTTAATACGGATTACAGGAGACGCGCTCTCCGAAGGTTCGATCATCAGAGGCTGGGCGGGCGACCGGACGGCCTCTACCGAAGATTTCAACGGGCCCGGATCCTCGATAGGACGGGGCGCGTTGAAGGAAACATTTCAGGTTGGGGGGCGGTCGCTGACTATGGCCGCACCTTTGGTTCCACGAGTCAGACCAAGCAGGAACTGGCGAATTATGCTGAACAGCAAAAAGACGAACATCCTTCTCGCCATGGCGGGCGCCGCCGCGCTGATGGCGAGCTCGCCGGTCCTGGCTCAGGCCCCGGCCGAGCCGACCCCGGCTGCCGCACCTGCGGCGACCCCGACGGCAATGGCTCCGGCCGCCGACGCGGCCAACCCCGAAAGCATGAACGAAGCCGTTGGCGGCGGTCACGGCGGCGACATCACGCCGATCTCCATGTTCATGGAAGCCACGGTCGTCGTTAAGGTCGTCATGGCCGGCCTGCTGCTGGCCTCGATCCTCTCGTGGACCCTGCTGCTCATCAAGCTGTTCGAGTTCGGCGCTCTGAACCGCAAGACGGATAACTTCCTCGAAAGCTTCCGCGGCGCTCGCACCATCGCTGACATGCGCGCCGTCTCGACCCAGGAAGAGTTCGACGGCAACCCGCTGGCCGACATGGCCGCCGCCGCCACCGAGGAAGTCGAGCTGTCGCGTCAGGCCGGTCTGTCCGTCACGGGCGATCACCTCGACTCGGCTCTGGGCCGCGCCGCCGCCGCCGTCACCGCCGTTCAATCCGGTCTGGCCCTGCGCCTTTCGGGCGGACAGCAGTTCCTGGCTTCGGTCGGCTCCATCGGTCCGTTCGTCGGACTGTTCGGCACCGTTTACGGCATCATGAACTCCTTCATCGGCATCGCGCAGTCCAACACGACCAACCTGGCCGTCGTTGCTCCGGGTATCGCCGAGGCCCTGCTGGCCACCGGTATCGGTCTGTTCGCCGCTATCCCGGCCGTTGTGTTCTACAACTACTTCAACACGCGGATCGCCGCCTACGGCACCCGCGCCGACGGCTTCGCTGCTGAGCTGCTGAACGGCATCTCGCGTCAGCTCGACAAGGGAGCGTAAGACGGATGGCCGCCAAGATTAAAACGGGCGGCGGCGGCAACCAGGTCGAGGCCAACAGCGATATCAACGTCACGCCTTTTGTTGATATCATGTTGGTCTTGCTCATCATCTTCATGGTCGCGGCTCCGCTCGCTTCCGTGTCGGTGCCCGTCGAGTTGCCAATCGCCGTCGCCAAGGCGGCCCCGAACCCGCCCAAGCCGGTCTATATTTCGATCCAGAACGACGGCGACGTCTATGTGGGCGACTTCAGGACCGACGTCGGATCCCTGGGTGAAGATCTGAAAGAACAGATCGGCGCCCGGAACCCGGCGGATGAGCGGATCTTCATTCGGGGCGACCAGAACACCCGTTACGGCGACTTCATGCAGGTCATGAATGCGCTTCAGGATAACGGCTTCTATAGTGTTGCACTGGTCGGCGAAGACCAGGCGACGAGTTAGGGTGCGGAGATAGAATGACAGACGTCGAATATCATCGCAGTCGTTACGACGTACCCAAGAAGAAGGGCTTCATGGGGGTTTCCTACCCCGTGCTGATCGTCTGCCTGCTGGTCGTCACCATCCTGTTCGCTCTGCTGATCTTCTTCTTGCAACAGTCGAAGTTCAAGCTGAAGGAGTTCAACTACGTCGACGAGTCCGTCGAGGTCGAGTTGGTCGAGCCGGTTCCGCCGCCTCCGCCGCCCCCGCCCCCGCCGCCTCCGCCGACGGATACGCCTCCGCCGCCGAAGCTTCAGGTTCGCGTGCCGGCTCCGGTCCCCAACGTCATGCCGCCTCCGCCGGTGAACATCACGCCGACGAAGAAGGAAGACCGCGTTGAATATACGGGCCCGCCCGTCAATATTCCTGGACCGCCGCCTCCGCCCGCCCCTCCGGCTCCGGCCCGTCCGGCGACCATCACGAACGTCTCGTGGTCGCGCCAGCCCCGTCCCGAGTTCCCCGCCCGCGCCCAAGAGCGTGGTATCGAGGAGGGAACGGTCGTCCTGCTTTGCTCGGTTCAGGCCAATGGTTCGGCTACGAACTGCAGTATCGTTTCCGAAACGCCATCAGGCGCCGGATTTGGTCGTGAAGCTGTGGCGTCCATGCGTTCTGCGCGCTTTGCGCCAGGTACGGTGGATGGTGTCGCTCAAGGCGGACAAGCGCGCTTCACGGTTCGCTTCCGCCTCCAGTAGGCCTAGTCTTGCAGTCAACAGAACGCCCCGGCATCCGCCGGGGCGTTTTTGTTTGTTCATGCCGCACTCTATGCTTGATTGGTTGGTGAGGCCTCGGTAGAGAACGCGCCTCGCGATGCGCGGGCCGCCTTAGCTCAGTTGGTTAGAGCGCCGGTTTGTGGAACCGGAGGTCCTCAGTTCAAGCCTGAGAGGCGGTACCATCGCAAAGCACGGCCGGGCTTGCAGCCCGCCGTCGCAGCGACCATCTCCTGATCATCGGCCGCCACTTTAGGGTTTTGGGTCGATCCCCAACATCGACAGGAGAAAGCCTCATGAAGACGCGCAAGCTGGGTCCGAACGGTCCCGAGGTTTCGGCCATAGGGTTGGGCTGCATGGGCATGAGCGCTTTCTACGGCGGCTCGGACGAGGCCCAGTCCATCTCGGTCATCCATCGCGCGCTCGATCTCGGCATCACCCTGTTCGACACCGCCGAGATGTACGGCCCCCACACCAACGAGGTCCTGGTGGGCAAGGCGCTGAAGGACCGGCGCGATCAGGCCTTCATCGCCACCAAGTTCGGCATCAACTACAACGCCGACCGCACCAAGCTGATGACCGACGGCAGTCCGGCAAACGTTCGCCGCGCCATCGAGGGCAGTTTGCAACGCCTCGGCGTCGATCACGTCGACCTCTACTATCTGCACCGCGTCGATCCGGACACGCCGATCGAGGAGACGGTCGGGGCGATGGCCGAACTGGTCAAAGAGGGCAAGGTCCGCTTCCTGGGCCTGTCCGAGGCCGCGCCGGAGACCCTGCGCAAGGCCCATGCGACTCATCCGATCACGGCGCTGCAGACGGAATATTCGCTGTGGACGCGCGATCCCGAGGAAGAGCTGTTCTCGGTCGTGCGCGAACTGGGCATCGGCTTCGTGCCGTACAGCCCCCTGGGCCGGGGGTTTCTGTCGGGCGACATCACCTCGATCGACGATCTGGACGCCGACGACTTCCGTCGCACCAATCCGCGCTTCATGGGCGAGAACTTCCAGAAGAACCTGGATCTGGTGGACGCCGTGAAGACCATCGCCGCAGACAAGGGTGTCACCGCCGCCCAACTGGCCCTGGCCTGGGTGCTGGCGCAGGGCGAGGATCTGGTCCCGATCCCCGGCACACGCCGCATCGCGACCCTGGAGCAGAATGCGGCGGCTGCGGATGTCCTTCTGACGCTCGAAGATCTGGCGCGGATCGAGGCGGTCTTCCCCAAGGGCGCCGCGACGGGGCATCGTTACGCCGAGGCGGCGCGAGCGGCCCTGAACCGCTAAGGCCGATAGGCGGACATGAAAAAAAGGCCCGGTCGGATCGCTCCGGCCGGGCCTTTCGTCTGTCTGGCGCTTCGATCCTACTGGATGCGGGTCCAGGTCTGGGTCTTGCACAGGGGGGCGACGACGCAGCCGCGCAGATTCAGGCTGTTGTCACCGGTCATGGTGATGGTGCCGCGATAGGTGCGGCCGTCAGCCGGGTTGTAGACCGAGCCGTTGCGCCATTCGGTCGGGCCGCCGGTGAAGCCCGTCAGCATGGGCAGGTTGCGAAGCGTGCGGCTGCGCAGGGCGGTGTCGCGGTTCTGCGTGTCGCGGGCGTTGGCGTCGGCGCGGATATGGTTCGACGTGACCAGCGTGCCGCACAGCGCCTGACCACAGCGCGCGATGCGAACCTGGCCGCCGTTGGTCGGCGTCTGCCACAGGCCGGTCGGATCGCCGGCCAGGGCCGGGGAGGCGAGGGCGGCCACCAGGGTGGCGGCGGCCAGCATGATCTTGATCTTCATAGTCGTTCCCTTTCGTCGGGCGGTTTCGCCGCCCGTTGAAGGCGACGTTGATCCCGGTTTCAGTTGAAAACAAGGCTGAAACAACGGGTATCGCCAACGAAAACCGGACCTTAAGTCAACTTTGAGCGTCGATCAGGCCCAGCCATTCGTCCTCGGTCAGGACCTGGACGCCGTGCTTCTCGGCGTCCTTCAGCTTGGAGCCGGCGCCGGGGCCGGCGACCAGATAGTCGGTCTTCTTCGACACCGAGCCAGAGACCTTGGCGCCCAGGCTTTCGGCGCGGGCCTTGGCTTCGTCGCGGGTGAAGCGTTCCAGAGCGCCGGTGAAGACCACGGTCTTGCCCGCGACCGGGGTGTCGGACTTGGGGCGTTCGGCGTCGAGGATTTCGGTGAGTTCGGCCTCTAGCGCCGCGACGACCTGAAGATTGTGCGGCTCGTGGAAAAAGTGGGCCAGGGCCAGGGCGGCGACGGGGCCGACGCCGGTGACGCCGGCGATCTGATTCAGGATTTCCGATGGGCCTTCCTCGCGCGCCACGCGGGCCAGTTCGACTAGGCCGGACCAGTCGTCCGTCATCGTCGACAGCGAGCGGCGGGCCGGGGCGGCCATGCCGGGGAAGGCCTGGCTGATCTTCATGTCCAGCGTGGCTTCGGGCCAGGGATCGGCGACGGGGGGCGTCGCCTCGGCCATCAGGGTCAGGACGCGGGGCGATATGGCGTGGGCGGCGGCGAGGGCGGTCCAGGCGTCGGACGGCACGCCCGAGGCGGCCTGGAGACAGGCGGCCTTCAGCGCGGACCAGCTTTCGAAGGCGCGGGCCAGGACGATGGAAGTCTGTTCGCCGATGTCGCGGATGCCCAGGCCGAACAGGAACCGGTCCAGCGAGATGACGCGACGGGCGTCGATGCCGGCGACCAGGTTGCGAATGCTGGTCTCGCCATAGCCGTCGTCGCGCTCCAGTTCCTTCAGCCGCGCCTCGTCGCGGGCAAGGCGGAAGATGTCGGCCGGCTCCTTGATCCAGCCGCGCACGTTGAAGGCGACCAACTGCTTTTCACCCAGGCCCTCAATGTCGAAGGCGCGGCGGCCGACGAAATGTTTCAGCCGTTCGACGATCTGGGCGTCGCAGATCAGGCCGCCGGTGCAGCGGCGCTTGACCTCGTCGCCCTCGCGTACAGCCTCCGAGCCGCAGACCGGGCATTTGTCGGGGAAGACATAGGGGACGGCGTCGGCGGGACGTGACTCGGGGACCACGCCCAGGATCTGGGGGATGACGTCGCCGGCGCGTTGCAGGCGCACCGTGTCGCCGATGCGGACGTCCAGACGTTCGATCTCGTCTTCATTATGCAGGGTGGCGTTGCGGACGACCACGCCGCCGACGGTGACGGGGTGGAGCCGGGCGACGGGGGTCAGGGAGCCGGTGCGGCCGACCTGGATGTCGATGCCCTCCAGCACCGTGGTCGCCTGTTGCGCCGGGAATTTGTGGGCGATGGCCCATCTGGGGCTGCGGGCGACGAAGCCCAGGCGGCGCTGCCAGTCGAGGCGGTCGACCTTGTAGACCACGCCGTCGATGTCATAGCCCAGGGTCGCACGGTCGCGTTCCAGTTCGCGATAGACGGCGATCAGGCCCTCGGCGCCCTCGACCCGGCGCGAACGGGCGTTGACGGGGAAGCCCCAGGCCTTGAGCTTTTGCAGGGCCTGCCACTGGGTCTCGGCGAAGTCGCTGGAATGTTCGCCCCAGGCGTAGGCGGAGAAGTTCAGCGGGCGCTTGCCCGTGATCCGGGCGTCCTTCTGGCGCAGGGAGCCGGCGGCGAAATTGCGGGGGTTCGCGTAGGTGCGGCGGCCTTCGGCTTCCGCTGCGGCGTTGAAGGCGGCGAAGGCGTCGTTGGGGGCGTAGACCTCGCCCCGGATCTCGATCCGGTCGGGCCAGTCGTCGCCGGCTAGGGTCTGTTTCACATCGGCGATGGTGTTCAGATTGGCGGTGACGTCCTCACCCGCACGACCGTCGCCGCGCGTGGCGCCGATGGTCAGCCTGCCGTCGACATAGAGGAGGTTGGCCGACAGGCCGTCGATCTTGGGCTCGGCGACGAAGGCGATGGGTTCATCGGCGGGCAGTTTCAGGAAGCGGGCGATGCGGGCTGTGAAGTCGCGCACCTCGCCCTCGTCGAAGGCGTTGTCCAGCGACAGCATGGGCACGCCGTGGCGGACCTCGGCGAACTGGCTGGAGGCGACGGCGCCGACCTTGTTCGACGGGGAGTCGGGGCGGACCAGGTCGGGGAAGGCGTTCTCGATCGCCAAGTTGCGGGCGCGCAGGGCGTCGTAGTCGGCGTCTGAGATCTCGGGCGTCGCCTCTGCGTAGAGGGCGTCGTGGCGGGTCATTTCGTCGGCCAGCCAGGCCAGCTCCTCCGCCGCCGCGTCCGGCGTCAGGGAGTCGATGGAAACGGGTGAGGGAATCATCGGGGCCATGAGGATCGTCTTATCATCTGCGGCGGCGCCTGCATGACAGAACCGTATGCTGACGGCCGGGGGAAGGGACGCTAGGCTGACGACCCAGCCTCGGAGCCTGCATGAATCGTTCGCCTTTTCCTATCCTCCTGACCGCCGCGCTGGTGCTGAGCGGGTGTGTGGCCGCGCCCGCCGCCCCGGTCGAGCAGGCACCCGCCGCAGCGGTGGAGATGGGGCCGAGCCAGTTGCTGGAGGACGTTCGCATCCTGTCGGCGGATGACATGGAGGGGCGCGACACCGGATCGCCGGGCGGCGAGCGGGCGCGGGCCTATATCGTGTCCCGGCTGGAGGCGATCGGGGTGCAGGCGCCGCCGTTCGGACGGCTGCAGCCGTTCCAGGCCTCGGGTCGGGCGGCGGAGGGGGTGAAAGCCTTCAGCGGGGTCAATATCGTCGGGCTGATCCCCGGGACGCGGGTGCCGGATCGCTATATCGTCGTGACGGCCCATTACGATCACGTCGGCGTCAGCGGCGACCAGATCTACAACGGCGCGGACGACAACGCCTCGGGCGTGGCGACGATGCTGGAGATGGCCACGCGGCTGAAGGCGAACCCGCCCGAGCACAGTGTGCTGATCGTCGCCTTGGACGGCGAGGAGCGGGGGCTGCTGGGGGCGCGCGAGTTCGTGCGGACGCCGCCGGTCCCGCTATCGTCCATCAGCCTGAACCTGAACTTCGACATGACGGCGCGGGCCGAGACGGACGGTCATCTGTGGGTCACGGGGACCTATCAGCACCCGCAGCTGCGCCCCGTTCTGGAGGCCGTCGCGCAGCAAGGGCAGGTCTCGTTCGCCTTCGGCAAGGACACGCCGCAGGATACGGGCGAGAACAACTGGGTCGATGCGTCCGACCACGGCGCCTTTCACGAGGCGGGCGTGCCGTTCCTCTATATGGGCGTGGACTATCACCCCGACTATCACCGCCCGAGCGACGACTTCGAGCGGATCACCCCGGCCGTCTTCACCAGCGCGACCGAGATCGCCATCGCCGGGTTCCGGGCGCTGGACAGGGCGATGGACCGGTGATGCGTCGGCTTGCGGCGGCGCTGTCGCTCTGCGTGCTGGCGTTGGGGGCGTGCGAACGACGGGAGGCGAAGGCGCCCGTCGCAGATAGTGCGCCCCCTGCGGCCGTGGCGTTCAGCCACCGGCTGAGCGAGGACATTTCCGGCGAATATCGCTCGGCGCCCGATGCGGAAGGCGGCACGACGTCGCTGTTCATCGGGCAGACGACGGCCTTCGCCAGCTGGGAGGCGGGAGATCGCACGGCGCCGCCGCTGCTTCTGACGCTGACGGGGCCGGGTGGGGAGGCGCGGATCACGCCAGAGGCCTATGTCGTCACCGACGATTCCGTGCAGATGAGGGGCGCGACGCCTGACGGTGGAGTTGTCCAGTTTCAGGCTCGTCTCGACCAGGGCGCGCTGGCCACCGCGCGTAGAAACCTGGGGGACCACACGCCTGTCCTTACCGGGACGGTGACAGTGGACGGACGGCGCACGGCCGTCATCCTGAGCCGGTGGGGCGGGGACTGATCAGAGCGCCAGGCGGACCAGCAGATACACCCCTCCGGCGATCGCGGCCCACAGCAGAAGGCTGAGCCCCACCAGCAAGGCCGACGGAGCGTTTTCCCGACCAGCGGGGCCCGGTGGGGGATCGCTTCAGATTCACGTCCGCCGGAGAGGCGAGGGGCGCGACGGGCGGGAGGGTTTGGCGGGCACGATGCAACCTGTGATAGCGAAGAAGACGCCGGTCAAGAAGTCTGGGCTTGCGCGTCCAGGCCGTAAACGCATGAGGAGTTGCCAAAATTGCAACCTTGAGAAATAGTCCGCCGGGGAGGGCGGACCGATGGCGATAGCGGAGGCCGCTGGGCGGCGGCAGGCGCGGGTGCGTCCGAACACGTCTCGACGTGGTGGCGACCAGGCGCGGTGGATCCGCGTGCTCGACGTCGTCGTCTCGCTGGCTGCGATTCTGTTCTTTCTCCCGCTGATGGTTCTGACGGCGCTGGCGATCCGGGGCCAGGATGGCGGGCCGGCGTTGTTTCGTCAGGCGCGGCTGGGGCGGGGCGGCGTGCTGTTCGATTGCCTGAAGTTCCGGTCGATGGCCGTCGACGCCGAGGCCCGTCTGCCCGATCTGATGGACGCGGAATGGGCGGCGGCGCGCAAGTTCAGGCGCGACGCCCGCGTGACCCGCCTGGGGCGCGTGCTGCGGCTGTCCAGCCTGGATGAACTGCCCCAACTGATCAACGTCTTGAGGGGGGAGATGTCCCTGGTCGGGCCGCGTCCGATCGTGCTGGGCGAGGCGCAACTGTATGGACGGCGGCTGCAAGCCTATTGCGCGGTGCGGCCCGGCCTGACCGGTCTGTGGCAGATTTCCGGCCGCAACGACGTGGCTTATTGCCGTCGCGTGGCCATGGATGTCTGGCTGGTCAGAAACGCCTCGGTCCGCGTCTACCTGATGATCCTGGCCCGGACGATCCACGCTGTCTTGAGCCGAAGAGGCGCCTGTTAGGACGAGATCGTCGTTATCGTCGGCGGGCGGATCGGTTTTCGCAAAAGAGCCGTCGATCATCCGTAAAACTTCCGCCGAACCTTCATGATCCAGCGCATGCGCCGTCACACGGCGTCCCTAATGACTGTAGCCGGGCAGGAGGGGCGATCACGTCGATGCGGCCGGGCATGAGCTCGGACGTCCCCTGCCGTAGCTCTTTGACCAGACACACGGTGGACTGACGATGACCGGCCTTCAGATGAAAAACCTGCTCGTGGCATGCGCCAGCGCGCTCGCCCTCGCCGCCTGCGGCTCCGCCGAAGTGGCCTCGCCTGGAGAAGGCGATTTCGGCAACGGCGGCGGCAATGGCGGCGGCGGCGGCCCGACCACCCCTGCTCCTGGCACACCTGCCGCCGACTGCCCCACCGGCCTGTCGAACGTCGGCACCATCGCCAACAACAGCCTGCGCGTCTGCCAGCTGCCGCAACAGGTTCTGGGCAATCTGACCCTCGCCGTGCGCGCCGGCACCATCTATTCGATCACCGGCCGCACCGAAGTCGGCACGGACCGTGGCATCGACCCGGCGTCGACGACGGGAACGCAGGGCATCCTGACCATCGAACCGGGCGTCAAGGTGTTCGCTTCCGGCGGCGGCGACTATCTGATCGTCAACCGCGGTTCGCAGATCTTCGCCGAAGGCACCGCGACCAACCCCATCATCTTCACCAGCCGTCAGAACATCGAGGGCACGACCGCCGAGTCCTCGCAGGGCCAGTGGGGCGGCATCGTCCTGACCGGCCGCGCACCGCAGGCCAACTGCCAGCTGACGGCTCCCGTCACCTGCACCGGACAGGTCGAAGGCACCAACGCCTTCTACGGCGGCAATACGCCCGCCGATAACTCGGGCCGCCTGCGTTACGTCCAGATCAAATATTCGGGCTTCGAGATCTCGACCGGCAACGAGCTTCAAGCTCTGACCCTGGCCGGCGTCGGCTCGGGCACGACCCTGGAATACATCCAGTCGTACAACAGCTCTGACGACGGCATCGAGATCTTCGGCGGCAACGCCAACCTGAAGCACATCGTCATCAACGGCGCCGACGACGATGGTCTGGACACCGATACCGGCTGGCGCGGTGGCGCCCAGTTCGGCATCGTGACCCAGCGTGCGCCGAACTCGACCAGCCGCTCGGCGGCCTTCGAGTTTTCGTCCGCCCCCGCTTCGACGGCCTACGCCTCGCGTTACCTGTCGCAGCCCAAGATCGCCAACTGGACCCTGGTCGGTCGTAACTCTTCGATCGACGCGCACACGGTCATGCACTTCGACACCGGCACCAATCCGAACCTGATCAACATCGTCGCCACCTCGACGGCGGGTTCGGTCGCCGGCTGCTTCGACATCGCCGATGTCGATACCCAGACGAGCTTCGACAGCGGTACGACGCCGTCGCTGCGTTCGATCTACATGTCCTGCTCGGTCTCCTACCGTCCGGCGAACGTCGCGCGCTCGACGGCTGTGTTCACCAACGCCCGCAACACCAATGTGACCGCTGCGGGCACATCGACCCTGACAGCCCCGGCTTCTGGTACGACCCTGACTAACCAGAACCTGGCCTTCATCAACGGCGCCAACGAAACCGCCGTGACGGCGATCGATGCGAAGACGGTCTATCCGTTCTTCGACACCACCACCTACGTCGGCGCCGTGCGCAACGCGTCCGACACCTGGTGGCAGGGCTGGACCTGCGGCCTGACCGCCGGCTCCACCTGCTGACGATGACAGCGCCGGCGGCGACCATGGGGTCGCCGCCGGTTCTTCGCGTTTCCCGATCCCTTCAAGGCGCAGACCATGAATAGACTTACTCTGACCCTGAGCGGGGTCCTTCTCGCCAGCAGCGCAATGATCGCGCCCAGCCTGGCGTTCGCCCAAACCGCCGCCCAGCCGACCGCCCCCACGGCCCAAACGCCCGCCGAACAGATCGAGCAGGAGCCGTCCGAGGTCAGCGAGATCGTCGTCCTGGGTCGCTACATTCCCGAACCCAACCGCGAAAGCTCCGAGGTCGCGGCCTTCCTGACGTCCGAGGATCTGGAGCGGACCGGCGACAGCAACGCCGCCGCCGCCCTGACCCGCGTCACGGGCCTGTCGATCGTCGAAGGCCGCTTCATCTATGTGCGCGGCCTGGGCGAGCGCTATTCGTCGGCCCTGCTGAACGGTTCGCCGCTGCCCAGCCCTGAGCCGCTGCAACGCGTCGTGCCGCTGGACCTGTTCCCCTCCAGCATCCTGGCCGGCGTGACGGTCCAGAAGACCTATTCGCCCAACTTCCCCGGCGAGTTCGGCGGCGGCGTCATCGACCTGCGCACCATCGACGCGCCGACCGAACCCTTCTTCAACATGAAGCTTTCGTTGGCCGGCAACACCGAGTCGACCGGCAAGGACAACCTGATTTACTACGGCTCGCGCACCGACTTTACAGGGTTCGATGACGACACCCGAGAAGTGCCCGGCGCGATCGGCATCGCCTTCGCGCAGGGCAAGCAGATCAATACCGCCAACTTCTCGGCCGACCAGCTCCAGACCATGGGGCAGTCGCTGGTCAACGCGCCTCTACGTCTGTTGCAGCGTGAAAAGACGCCGATCGACGGCGGCGTGGAACTGGCCGGCGGTTTCTCGCAACAAACCGGCCTGGGCACCCTGGGTGTCGTGGCTGTCGCGGGGTATGACAACAGCTGGCATGCCCGGAATGGCGTGCAGGAGGAGGGGCAGTTCCAGGGCGATGTCCTGGTGCCGGTCTCCACCTATGCGGTTGAATCGAACCAGAACGACATTCGCCTGAACTTCCTCGGCGGCCTGTCGCTGTCGAACGAGGACCATGAGGTGAAGTGGACCAACTTCTACGTCCGCAACACGTCCAAGGAAGCTCGCACGGTCGCCGGACCGGACTTCGACGCCGGCGGCGGCGTGATCCGCAACGACTATACCGAATGGTTCGTTCGCCAGCTGTTCAGCAGCCAACTGGCCGGCGAACACCACTTCATGGACGGCTCCCTGGAAGTCGATTGGCGCGCGGCCTACGCCAAGACGTCGCGCGACGCTCCCTATGAATCGCGCTTCCAGTACGGCGTCGATGCGGACGGCGATTTCATCCACAACGTCCAGGGCAATCTGATCTCGTTCAGCGAACTGGACGACGACATCGTCTCGGGTGGCGTCGATGTGGCCTACACCCTGCCGCTGTCGTCGGCGCGTGAAGCCATTATCAGCGCCGGCGTCGCCTCGCTGGACAACAACCGCGAAGCCTCGCGTCACGACCTTCAGTTCGAGGCGGTCAACGGTTTGACGGACGATCAGCGCCACTCGCGGATCGACTATCTGTTCTCGGACTACAACATCAACCCAAACACCCTGCAGCTGCGTGAGATCGCCGGCAGCAACGGCGCCAGCGCCTATGACGCCGAGATGCAGGTCAACGCCGCCTACGCCATGGTCGATGCGGAAATCATTCCGCTGGTCCGCACCACGGTCGGCGTTCGCTTCGAGGACGGTCAGCAGAGCGTCACGCCGCGCGATCTGTTCGGCGGCGCCTCGACCTTCGAGGCCACCGAGATCGACGAACAGTATTGGCTGCCGTCGTTCACCGCGACCTGGAACTTCGCTGAGGATCAACAACTGCGTTTCGGCGCATCGAAGACGATCGGTCGTCCGCAGTTCCGCGAACTGGCGCCTCAGGCCTATACCGACCCGGAAAGCGACCGCATTTTCATCGGCAACCCCTATCTGGTGGACACCGAACTGCTGAACCTGGATGCGCGGTACGAATGGTATTTCGCCCGCCAGCAGTTCATCACGGCCGGCGTCTTCTACAAGGACCTGGATAAGCCGGTTGAATCCGTCATCGTCGACGTCGGCAACCAGCGTCAGCAATCCTTCCTCAACGCGCCCAAGGCCACCATCATGGGCGCCGAGGTCGAGGTGAAGAAGTATTTCGAGTTCCCCGACCAGGGCATGTCCTTCATCGCCAACAAGCGCTGGCTGGTGCAGGCCAACTATACCTATTCGGACTCCGATGTTGAGGTCGGCGAGGACGACACCGTCCTGACGCTGGGCGGCGCGGGCACGCCGGAGCAGGCTTCGTTCTTCATCCAGGACGGCAGCCGTCTTCAGGGCCAGTCGGAACACGTCGCCAACCTGCAACTGGGCTGGGAAGACGACACCGCCCGGTCGCAGGCGACGATCATCGTCAACTACGTCAGCGATCGCATCACCGCGCGGGGCGCAGGCGTCGGCAGCGGCCGTGAACCGGACTTCATCCAGGAGCCCGGCGTCTTCCTCGATTTCGTCTATCGCAAGGACTTCACCGTCATGGCCCGCGACATGGGCTTCGCCCTGGAGCTGCGGAACCTGCTTGGAACCGAGTTCGACGAATATCAGGAGCTTGGGAACAAGATCCGGGTCAACAACTACGACCTGGGCCAGAGCGCCTCGGTTAGCCTGACCGCCCGCTTCTGATCCAGAAACAGGCTGCGACCTTGCGACCGGGAGGCTTCGGCTTCCCGGTCGTTTTCGTTTCGGGATCGTCCGTATGGACCGTGACTGTCACGAGATGTTCTTGGTGTCTTCACACTCTGGTGCGGCCCGCATACGGACGATTAGTCTAAGTCGCGTCACGGCCGTCGGGGGCCGTGACGAGCATGGCGCCGTGATCGCTGCCTTCCGCAACTTCAGCTTGACGTCGGCGGCCGGAACGGCCCGTCGCCTGCCGCTGCGCCGGATCGTCGAATCGATCCTGATCCTGCTGCTGCTGATCCAGGGCGGGCGGTTGGTCTGGATATTCGTCGCGCCGCATGCGGCGCCCGAGCAGATGGCCGCTGCGGCGGCGACTCGGCCCGTGGACGTGAACATTCTCTCGCGGTTCGACGCCTTCTTCCGCACGGGCGGGCAGGGAGCGCTCGCCGGCGCTTCGGGCACGGAATCCAGCCAGATGCGATTGTTCGGCGTGCGGTCGGGAGGCGTAGGCAGCGGATCGGCCATTATCGGTCTGGCCGACGGCCGCCAGGTGTCCGTGGGCGTAGGTGAAGAAGTCGAGCCGGGGCTGGTGCTGCAGGCTGTCGGCCCCAACTTCGTCACCCTGGCGCGCGGCCAGTCGCTCAGCCGCCTCGAATTCACCGACGCCCCCGTTGGGGCCGCCGCGCCGCCTCCGCCGCCCTCGACGCCCCAGGTCGTGGCGCCGCCCAGCCCTGCGCCGGCCTCGGCCCAGGGCGCGGTCGTCGATCCCCAGCGGTTGATGGCCCAGGCGTCGCTGCGTCCCCGCATCCAGGGACTAGGCGTCAACGGCTTCACCGTATCCTCGGCCGGCAATGCGTCCGAGCTGCGCAGCGCGGGGCTTCAGTCCGGCGACGTCATCCTGTCGGTCAACGGCGTGGCGCTGAACAGCCCCCAGGCCATCGGCGCCCTGCGCGGCCAGCTGGCCAGCGCGCCCGCCGCCGAAATCCAGTACGAGCGCGCCGGCGAAACGCGCACCACCACCATAAGGACGCGTCCATGACCGCCTCTCTGCGCAACCGCCTGATGCGATCCGGCGTCGGCGCGCTCGCCGCCGTGCTGGTCCTGCAAGGCCCGCTGTCGGCCGTGCCGGTCTTCGCCCAGGAGGCGCGCCAGACGCTGAACGTTCAGGGCGCCGACATTCGCGCCTTCATTCAGGACGTGGCCCGCACGACGGGGCGCACCTTCATCGTGGATCCGGCGGTGACGGGCACGGTGACGGTGACCAGCGACCGGCCGCTGGGCCGCACGCAGTTGTTCGAGGTCTTCCTGTCGACCCTGCGGGCCAACGGCCTGGTCGTCACGCCGACCCAATCGGGCGCCTATCGCATCAGCCCGGCCCAGGGCGCGGCGCAAGGGCCGTCCACCGTGGGGGTGGAGCGGTTCTCGACCGAGGTGTTCCAGCTTCGCAACATCGACGCGGCCTCGGCGGCCGAAACCATCCGGCCCCTGGTCGGGGCCCAGGGGCAGGTGCTGGCCAATCCCGGCGCCAACAGCGTGGTGGTGGCGGATTTCGCCGACAACCTGGCGCGGGTCCGGTCGCTGATCGCGCGGATCGACGTGGATCGGTCCAGCTATGAGGTCGTCTCGCTGGAGAACGCCTCGGCGCGCGAGATCGCAGGCGTGCTGCAACAGGTGATGTCGGCGCCGGGCGCCGGCGGGCAGGGGATGGTCACGGTTACGCCGGTCGAGAGCTCCAACTCCATCGTCCTGCGCGGCGACGGCCAGGCGCTGACCCGGGTGCGGGGGCTGATCCACGATCTGGACGGCCGGTCGCGCGCCAGCCAGGACGTCAATGTCATCTTCCTGGAACACGCCAGCGCCGAGCAGCTGTTGCCGGTGCTGCAACAGGTCGTCGGTCAGCCGGTCAGCGCATCGACGGAGGGGACGCAACGGCTGCGGACCCCGCCGACGGGGACGACGAACGCGGGCTCCGGCGGTCTGTCGCGCACGGCGTCCAGCCTGGACGGCGCAGACGCCGACACCGGCACCATCGGCTCTTCCACGGTCACGGCGACAGGCCAGCGCGCGACCATCGCCCGGTTCCCCGGCGCCAACGCCCTGGTCATCTCGGGGCCGGCGGATATGCAGCGGACGCTGGCCGATGTGATCCGTCGCCTGGACGTGCGTCGCCAGCAGGTGCTGATCGAGGCCATCGTGGTCGAGCTGAGCGACAATGCGGTGCGCGAGTTGGGCGTCCAGTGGCTGTACGGCGGCGAGAACGGCATGGGCCTGACCAACTATTCCGACCGCGCCTCGCCTCTGGTCCCGTTGGCCGGCGGCGCCGCGGCGGGCCAGCTCGATCCAGACGATCCGTTGCGCGAACAGCTTCAGAGCCTGGCGCTGAACAGCCTGCTGGGCGCCAACGGTTTCGTCGGCGGGGGCGGGGGCAAGATCGGCAACGGCCTGTTCGGCTTCATCATCAACGCGGCCAAGACCGACGAAGGCTCCAACCTGCTCCAGACGCCGTCGATCATGACGCTGGACAATGAGGAGGCGACCTTCCTGGTCGGGCAGGAGGTGCCGATCACGACGGGCCAGACCCTGCTGGACGGAAACTCCAACCCCTTCACCACGACCGACCGCAAGGACATCGGCGTGCGGTTGACGGTCAAGCCCCAGATCAACGCGGGCGGCTCCATCACCCTCACCCTGCGTCAGGAAGTGTCGGCCATCAACGGCGTGCTGACGAACGGCGCGTCCGATCTCGTACTGGACAAGCGCGAGCTGGAGACGACGCTGGTGGTGGATGACGGCGACATCGCCGTCGCGGGCGGCCTGCTGGACCAGAACGACCGGCTGGCCACCGACAAGGTGCCGGGGCTGGGCGACATTCCGGGCGTCGGCGTGCTGTTCCGCTCGACCAGCCGACAGCGGGGGCGGACCAATCTGATGGTCTTCCTGCGCCCTACCATCATCCGCACCCCGGCCGAGGCCCAAGGCCTGGCGGCCGACCGCTGGGGCTATATGCGCGCCCAGCAGCAGGCGGTTCAGCCGGATCGCGAGCCCAGCCTGGACGCCCTGGTGCGGGACTATATGCGCACCCAGCCGCCGGCGGCGCCCGCCGTGGGCGAGCCGATGGTGATCGCGCCGACCGCCCCCATCGCGCCGGTCGACGTCGCGCCCCTGCCGCCTGCGGGGAGCTGATCCGTGATCACGCTTGTCAGCCCCAGCCTGCCCTATGGGTTCGCCAAGCGGCACGGCGTGCTGTTGCTGGACATCGATGACGTGGCGCGGGTGGGGCTGCGGCAGGGCGCGGATCCGATGGCCCTGATCGAGACGCGGCGTGCGCTGGGTCGGCCGCTGGCGGTCGAGCCCCTGACCCAGGCGGCGTTCGACCGGCAGCTGTCGGAAATCTACGCCGGCGACCACCTGACGGGCGGGGATGGCGACGATCTGGACATGCCGGCGGGGCTGGAAAGCCTGATCGACGACATTCCGGCGGCGGCTGACCTGCTGGACACCGCCGACGACGCGCCGGTCATCCGGCTGATCAACGGGGTGATCGCCGAGGCCGTGCGGGCCGGGGCCTCGGACATCCACCTGGAAACCTATGAGACGGCGCTGTTGGTCCGTATGCGGATCGACGGAGTGCTACGCGAGGTCCTGAGCCTGAACCCGCGCATCGCGCCCCTGCTGGTGTCGCGGATCAAGGTCATGGCGCGGCTGGACATCGCGGAAAAACGCGTGCCGCAGGACGGGCGGATTCCGCTGGCGCTTGGCGGCAAGACGCTGGACGTGCGGGTGTCCACTCTGCCGTCGCGGGGCGGCGAACGGGTGGTGCTGCGGATCCTGGACAAGGATCAGGCGGGCATGACGCTGGATCGGCTGGGCATGGATACGGACGCCTTCGCCGCCTTCAAGGGGGCGCTGGCCGAGCCGAACGGGATCATCCTGGTCACGGGGCCGACGGGTTCGGGCAAGACCACCAGCCTGTACGCCGGGCTGTCGCTTCTGAACGACCAGACCCGCAATATCCTGACCGTCGAGGACCCGGTCGAATACGCCATAGACGGCGTGGGCCAGACCCAGGTCAACACCAAGGTCGGCATGACCTTCGCCGCCGGGCTGCGCGCCATCCTGCGCCAGGACCCGGACGTGGTGATGGTGGGCGAAATCCGCGACGTGGAGACGGCGGGCATCGCCGTTCAGGCGTCGCTGACCGGGCATCTGGTGCTGTCGACCGTTCACACCAACGATGCGGTCGGGGCGGTGACGCGGTTGCGCGACATGGGGGGGGAGCCCTTCCTGCTGGCATCGACCCTGCGTCTCGTCGTGGCCCAGCGGCTGGTGCGACGGCTTTGCAGCGAGTGCCGGACGCCCGAGATCGCCGACAAGACCACCGCCCGTCTGATCGGCGCCAAGGCCGGGGTGCGCGTCTGGCGTCCGCACGGCTGCGCCCACTGCGCCAACACCGGCTATATCGGCCGGGTCGGTCTGTATGAAGTGCTGAAGATCGACGACCGCGTCCGTCGCCTGATCGCCGCCGAGGCCGACGGCGACGCCCTGAGCGCCGCCGCCTTCGCGGGGGGCGGGACATTGGCGGATCGCGCGCGCGATATGGTCCTGCAAGGCGTGACCTCCATCGAGGAAGCGGTGCGGGTGTCGCGTCAGGAAACCGCCGTCGATCTGGACGGCGACAGCTCGGGCGAGGCGGGCTGATGGCGGCGTTCGACTATGTCGCCGTGGACGCGGCCGGACGCACGGTGTCCGGCGCACTGACCGCAGCGGACGAGGTCGCGGCGCGAAGCCTGTTGTCGCGTCGTCGTCTGGCCTCACTGGAGATCACGCCCGCGCGCGTGGTCGGCCGGGCCGAGACCGCCGCGCGGCCGGGCGGCAAGCTGAACGCCAAGACCCTGGCCCTGACCACCCGGCAGCTGGCGACCCTGATTTCCGTGGCCCCGATCGAGGAGGCCCTGCGGACCTTGGCGCTTCAGGCCGACCGCGTCGCGGTTCGCCGGGTGCTGGAAGGCGTCCACGCCGGGGTGATGGAGGGGCGTCGCCTGTCCGACGCCATGAGCCGCCAGGGCCAGGCCTTTCCGCCGCTCTATCGGGCCATGGTCTCGGCCGGGGAACAGTCGGGGGCCCTGCAACCGATTCTGGAGCGGCTGGCCGACGGGCTGGAGCGCGACCAGCAGGTGCGCGGCAAGGTGATCACGGCGCTGGTCTATCCGTGCGTTCTGGCGGTCGTGGCGCTGGGCGTCATCGGCGCCCTGATGACCTTCGTCGTGCCCAAGGTGGTGGATCAGTTCGACAGCATGAACCAGACGCTGCCGCTGCTGACGCGGCTGGTGATCGGCGTGTCGGACCTGATGCGGAACTGGGGTTGGCTGGTGCTGGTAGTCCTGGCCGTCCTGGCGGCGGCGGGCGTCGTGGCGCGTCGCAGACCGGAAATCCGAATGACGATGGACCGCGCAGTGCTGCGCCTGCCGCTGGTCGGGCGGCTGACGCGCGACCTGCATGGGGCGAAGATGGCGCGGACGCTATCGACCATGATCGCCGCGGGCCTGCCCGTGCTGGAGGGGCTGACGATCACGGCGCGCACGGTGTCCAACCGGGCGCTTCGCCAGGCGACCGAGGCGATGGCCGACGCCGTGCGCGAGGGCGGGGGCCTGTCGGCCGCCATGCGCCGCGCCGACGTCTTTCCGCCGATCCTGGTTTACATGACCGCCTCGGGCGAGAGCAGCGGACGGCTGGAGCCGATGCTGGAGCGCGCCGCCGACTATCTGGAGCGCGAGTTCTCGACCTTTACGGCCGTGATGCTGAGCCTGCTGGAGCCGGCCATCATCGTCGTCATGGGCGGCGTGGTCGCCCTGATCGTGCTGTCGATCCTGCTGCCGATCCTTCAGATCAACACCCTGGCGATGGGATGAAAGGACTTCTCATGACCAAGACCGAACCCCGGACCCGCCGCCGCAAGCGCGCAGGCTTCACCCTGGTGGAGCTGATGGTGGTCATCGTGATCATCGGCCTGCTGGCGACGGTGGTGGCCATCAACGTCCTGCCCAGCCAGGACCGCGCCATGGTCGGCAAGGCCCAGGCCGACATCTCCGTGCTCGAACAGGCGATCGAGACCTATCGGCTCGACAATCTGAATTTCCCCACCGACCAGCAGGGGCTGCAGGCCCTGGTCGCGCCGCCCGCAGGCCTGACCCAGCCCGAACGCTACCGCGAGGGCGGCTATGTGCGCCGTCTGCCGGAAGATCCCTGGGGCAATGCCTACCAGTATCGGCGCCAGAGCGCCCATGGCGGGCAGTTCGACGTCTTCTCGCTGGGGGCGGACGGCAAGGAGGGAGGGGAGGGCAATGACGCCGACCTTGGAAACTGGCAGGGCTAGGCCCGCCGTTCGGGCCGGATTCACCCTGGTCGAGCTGATGGTCGTGATGACGATCATCGGCCTGGCGGCCGGCGCCGTCGTCCTGTCCATTCCCGATCCCCGGCCCTCGGTCGGGATGGAGGCGGAACGGTTCGCCGCGCGGCTGGTGCGCGCCAGGGAAGAGGCGATCCTGACGAACCGGCCGGTCGCAGTGGATGTGGACCGCGTCGGCTATCGCTTTTCCAACTTCGACGGGCGGGACTGGACGGCCCTGAACGGCGTCTTTACGGCCCAGACCTGGGACGAGGGCCTGGGCGCGCCAGGACGGGCGCGGATCGTCTTCGACCCGACGGGCGTGACGGACCCGGCCGAAATCAGGCTGATGCGCGACGGCAAGGGGCGCACCGTCGTCGTGGACGGCGCAGGCGAGGTGGTGGTCGATGGCTGACCGCGCCGGCTTCACCCTGATCGAAATGCTGGTCGCGCTGGCGGTGTTCGCCTTGGCGGCGATGGCCCTGCTGAACCTGTCGGGAGAGAGCACGCGCTCTGCCGCCCGTGTCGAGGCGCGCACCCTGGGCGGCATCGTGGCGGAGAACGTCGCGGCGGAGGCCATTATCGCCCCCAGTTTGCCGGTCGGGGAGACGTCGGGTCAGACGACGCTGGGCGGCCAGGTCTGGCGCTGGCGGCGCGTGGTCAGCGGGACGGAGGTTCCAGGCGTGGGCCGCATCGACGTGCGGGTCGCCAACGACGAGGGCCAGGCGGCGGATCGCGTGCTGTTCCGGGCGGCTGGCACATGAAGATCGCCAAGGCCCGCGCGGGCTTCACCCTGGTCGAGGTGCTGGTCTCGCTGCTGATCTTTGCCCTGCTGGCGGCGGCGGGCGCTCTTGTGTTGGGCCAGACGATCGACACGCGGTTCGCCGTCCAGAGCAACGTCGAACGCACCGCCGCCCTGCAACGGACGCGCGCACTGCTGAAGGCCGATCTGGCCCAGGCCTCCGACCGGCGCACGCGCGGGCCCAGCGGACGTCCCCTGCCGCGCGCCCTGATGGGGGCGCAGGCGCCCGGCGATCCGGTTCTGGTCCTGGTCCGCAACGGATGGAGCAATCCCGACGCTGCGGCGCGGCCGTCGCTGCAACGCGTGGAATATCGGCTGACCGACGGGCGGTTGGAGCGGCGGGTGTCGTCCTATCTGGACGGGGCGCGGGCCGAGAACGCCCAGCTGCTCTATACTGGGGTCCGCGACGTGGCGGTCACCTTCCTGCAGGACGGCAGCGAGGCCCCCGCCTTCATCTCGACCAGCGCGCGGCCCTTGCCCGACGCGGTGCGGGTGATCATGACGCTGGACGGCCTTGGGCGCGTCGAACAGCTGTTCCTGGTGGCGGCGGCGTGAGGGGGCGGCGTCGAGAACGCGAGGGGATGGCCCTGCTGACCGTCCTGCTGCTGGTGGCGGTGATGGCCGTCGTGGCGGTGGCCATTCTGGACGACGTGCGCTTTTCCGTTCGCCGCACGACCAATGTCGAGACCCAGGCCCAGGCCCAGTGGTACGCCGCCGGCGCAGAAAGCCTGGCGAGGCGCCAGATCGAGGACCTGATGGCCGCAGACTCCGTCCGCACGCCGCTGGAGCCGCGATGGGATGGGAGGGTGCTCAGCTTCCCTATCGAGGACGGCGCGATCCAGGCGGTGGTCCATGACGGCCAGGCCTGTTTCAACCTGAACAGTCTGGTGCTGGGCCAGGGCGAGGACTTGGTGGCACGACCGGAGGGGCTGGCGCAGTTCGTGGCGCTGGGGACGGCGCTGGGGTTGCCGCGCACGCGAATGGCGACGGTCGGCGCCGCCTTGACCGACTGGATGGACGCGGACGGCGACCCCCTGCCGGGGGCCGCGGAGGATGCGCGATACGCAGGACTGTCGGTTCCCTATCGCACCGCCGGTATCATGCTGGCTGATGTCAGCGAGATGCGCGCCGTCGCCGGGATGGACGAGGGGCTTTACCGGCGTCTGAGGCCCTATGTCTGCGCCCTGCCGACGACCCGGCTGTCTGCGATCAATGTGAACACCCTGAGACCGGATCAGGCGCCTTTGCTGACGATGCTGACGCGCGGCGCGCTGGGGCCGGCGGCGGCGAAGACCGCCATCGCCGCGCGTCCGGCGACCGGTTGGGCCAGCGCCGACGCCTTCTGGGCGCAGCCGGCCTTGCAGGATTTCACGCCCGACGACGAGACGCGCGCGCAGGCCACGCTGCTGACGCGCTTTTTCGACCTGACCGTCGATGTCGACTACGGCGGCGCCCACGCCGTCCGCACCGCCCTGTTGTACGCCGCGCCCGAAGGGAGCGTGCGCACCGTCATCCGCCGCTGGATACCCGAAGAATGACCACGACCCGCATTGTCCAGATCCCCCCGGCGGCGTCCATGCCCGCGCCCTTCGTCGTCTTTGATGGCCACGGCCGGGTGCTTCAGCGCGGCGCCTTGCTGCTGGAAGGCGAGGCGCCGCACGCCGAGGTGCGCACCATTGCGGTCGCGCCGGGGGCCGATGTCCTGATCCGGTGGCTGGACCTGCCGGTCGGCGGCGCGGCCCAAACGCGGGCGGCGGCGCGCTGGATGCTGAAGGACGACCTGGCGGCCCTGCCGGATCGCACCGTGGTCGCCGTCGGCGCGCCCGGCGTCGCGGACGGTCCCCGCCTGACCGCCGCCGTCAGCGCCACCCTGCTGGAGGCCTGGATCGACTATCTGGCCGCCCTGGGCGTCTCGGTCGAGGCCGTGGTGCCCGACTGCCTGGTCCTGCCTGAGCCTCAGGACGACCTGACCCTGGCGACGGTCGCGGTCGGCGGCGATGTGGCTCTGCGCGGGCGCGGGTTCGCCGCCACGGTCCAAGCCGATCTGGTGGAAGCCATAGCGGGCGATCGGTCGCTGGCGCCGGTCGGGGATTGGGACGCCGCCCTGTCGGCGCTGGCGACCGCGCCGCTGCCGGTCAATCTGCTGTCCGGCGTGGAGCGGATACGCCAGGTATCGAGCGGCGGCTGGCGTCGGGTCGCGGCCCTGGCTGCGGCGGTGGTGATCTCGCCGCTGATCCTGGCCGTCGCGGGCGCCGCGCATGACCGGCATGAGGCCAGTCAGGCGCGTGAAGCGACGCTGGCCCTGATCGCGGAGGCGTTGCCGGACGCGGCCAAGGCGGCGGATCCGATCGCGGAGGCGCGCCGTCAGCTGGCTGCGGCCCCGCCGCCCGGCGGCATGGCCGCAGCGTCCGCCGCCCTGTTCGCTGCGGTGGAGGGTGTTGAGGACGCGGAACTGGACGGCATGTCGTCTTTGGCCGGCCAGGGGCTTAGGGCCACCGTCAGCTATCCCGCTTTCGGCGACCTGGACGCCATGCGGACGGCGCTGAACGGATCGGGTTTGAGCCTGTCGGACACCAGCACCGTCGAGGACGGCGGTCGCGTGGTCAGCGAAGTCGTGCTGGGAGGCGCGTCATGAACGGGATGATCGCACAGGCCATGGCCTGGTGGGACGGACGGTCCCTGCGCGAGCAGCGGATGCTGGCAGTGATGGGGCTGCTGATGTTCGCGGTTCTGGCGTGGCTGCTGATCGTGCGGCCGGTTTGGGCCTGGCGCGCCGATGCGGCCGATCAGCGTGTGACGGCGGAGGCGGACCTGTCCACGATCCGGCGCGCGCTCGGCGAAGCGGCGCCCCGTTCGACGGGGGCGAGCGGTGTGGACGTTCAGGGCGTCGTGGCCGAGGTCAGCGCGGCCGGCGGCGTTTCACCCGTCATGGGGATGTCTCCCGACGGCGGCCTGGGGTTCGCCCTGAGTAATGTCTCGACCGCTGGGGCCTTCGGCTGGCTGGCGGCGCTGGACGGGCGCGGCATTCAGGCGAGCAGCCTCAACGTGGTCGAGAACGCCGATGCGACCCTGAGCGTCGAAGGGGCTCTGGCGGCGAAATAGCGGTCAGGGCAGGCGTTCCTCGAAGCCTTCATCCGTGCCGATGATGGCCAGGTCCGCAAGGTCCAGGAACAGGCCGTGCTCGACGACGCCGGTGATCAGTTTCAGATCGTCGGCCAAGCGAACCGGATCGTGGATGGCCTTGCAGCCGGCGTCGTAGATCAGGTTGCCGCCGTCGGTGCGGACCAGACCGCGATCTGCCTGACGTACGCGGGCGGGCTGATTGATGTCATGATCGATCAGGACGTCGGCGATGCGGTTGGCCGTGGTTTTGTGGCCAAAGGCGACCACCTCTATCGGCAGGGGGAAGATCCCCAGCACCGGAACCACCTTGGCCGCATCGGCAATGACGATGCAGCAGGCCGAGGCCTCCCACACCAGTTTTTCGCGCAGCAGGGCCGCGCCGCCGCCCTTGATCAGGGCGAGACCGGGGCCGACCTCGTCGGCGCCATCGACAGTCAGGTCTATGCGGGGCGTGTCTTCCAGCGTCGACAGGGTCAGGCCCAGTTCGCGCGCCAGGTCAGCGGTCTTTTCCGAGGTCGGGACACAGCGCAGACCGGGCAGGCCCCGCGCCGCCAACGCCTTGACGAACCAGGCGGCGGTCGAGCCGGTGCCCAGGCCGACGACCATGCCGGCCTCGACATGGGCGGCGGCGGCCTCGCCGGCGTTCTTTTTCTGGATGTCGCTCATTTGGATTTTGCGGCTTTCTGAGCTTTCGCCTTCTCGCGGAAGGCGGCGCCGGCGTCCGGCTTGAGGGTCTGTCGCGCACGGCCGAAGGCAAGGGCGTCGGCCGGCACGTCCTCGGTGATCACCGATCCCGAGGCGACGATGGCGCCGTCGCCGATGACGACCGGGGCGACCAGGCTGGAGTTCGAGCCGACGAAGGCCCCGGCGCCGACCTGGGTCCGGGCCTTGTTGAAGCCGTCGTAGTTGCAGAAGATGGTTCCAGCGCCGATATTGGTCCCCGCCCCGACCGAGCCGTCGCCCAGATAGGCCAGGTGGTTGGCCTTGGCGCCCTCGGCCATCTTCACATTCTTCACCTCGACAAAGTTGCCGATCTTGACCCCCTCAGCCAGATCCGCGCCGGGCCGCAGCCGGGCGTAGGGACCGACCTCGGCGCCGGAAGCGACACGGGCGCCTTCGACATGGCTGAAGCTGCGGATGCGGGCACCGCCCTCGATCACCGCGCCGGGACCGAAGACGACGAAGGGTTCGATCACGGTTCCGCCGCCGATCTGAGTGTCCCAGGCGAAATGGACGGTGTCGGGCGCGGCCATGGTGACGCCGGCGGCTAGGAAGAAGTCCCGCTGGACGCTCTGGAACAGGGCCTCGGCCTGAGCCAGTTCGGCCTGAGAGTTGACGCCCATGACGGCGTCCTCGGCGGCGAAGACGGCGCGGGTCGGGTGGCCGCCCTTGCGCGCCAGTTCGACCACGTCGGTCAGATAGTATTCGCCTTTGGCGTTGTCGTTGCGGACATCCGCCAGCAGCGAGAACAGCAGGGCGGCAGGCGCGGCCATGACGCCAGAGTTGCATGCGGTGATGGCAAGGATTTCGGCCGAGGCTTCCTTGGCCTCGGTGATGGCGGTCAGGGTCTCGCCGTCGAGGATCAGCCGGCCGTAGGCGCCGGGATCGTGCGCCTCGAAGCCGATCACGGTCACACCATCGGCATTGAACACAGGCTCGATGTCGGCGGCTTTCAGCAGGGGCACGTCGCCGTAGGTGACGACCACCTCGCCGTCGAAACCGGAGAGCGCCTGTTCGGCGGCGCGGACGGCGTGGCCGGTGCCGAGCGGCGGGTCTTGGACGGCGATGGCCGCCTCGCCCAACCGCTTGACCACATGGGCGCGGACCTCGGGCGAGTGGGTTCCGACCACGACGACGATCCGTTCACAGCCCAGGCCCTCGGCCGCATCGATGGCGTGGTCCAGCATGGCGCGGTGGGCGACCGGGTGCAGCACCTTGGGCAGGGGTGACTTCATCCGCGTGCCCTGGCCGGCGGCGAGAATGATGGCGGCGCGGGCGCGCGTCTGGCTGGTCATGAATCGTCTCGCGGTCTAGTCGTCCTGCGATCTAGCCCATCATGCGGGCCAGCGGGAGATGTGGATGACCGATCGCGACCTGGAAGGCTGGACCATCGCCTTCGATCTGGATGGGACGCTGGTCGATTCCGCGCCGGATCTGATCGGAACCCTGAACCGCTTGCTGGTCGAGGAGGGACTGCCGCCCGTTCCGATGGAAGCCGCCTCGACCCTGATCGGTTCGGGCGCGCGGGCGCTGCTGGTTCATGGGTTCGAGGCCGCCGGGGCCTCGGTCGAACGGGCGCAGTCCGACGAACTGTTCGAACGGTTCCTGGTCGATTACGCCGCCCACATCGCCGACGGGTCGCAACCGTTCGACGGGGTGGTCGAGACGTTGGAGCGGCTGAGCGAACGCGGAGCGATCCTGGTCGTGGCGACCAACAAGCGGTCGGATCTATCGGAATTGCTGCTGGAAAAGCTGGATCTGAATCGGCATTTCGCCGCCATCGTCGGGCCGGATCGGGTCAGCGCGCGCAAGCCGTCAGGCGCGCATCTGAAGGAGGCGGTCGTCAAGGCCGGCGGCGATCCCGAACGCGCCATCATGGTCGGGGACGCGGCGCCCGACGCCGATGCGGCCAAGGATGCGGGCATGCCGTGCATCCTGGTCACCTTCGGTTTCACGCCGGTGCCGGTCGAGGACCTGGGCGCCGACGTGTTGATCGACGAATTCGAGGACGTCGAAGAGGCCATCGACGGCATTCTGTCGGACTTCTACGTCATGAAGGCGCTGAAATTCTGAGGGGCGCCGACAGGAAATCTGTCGGCTGAATGATCGCCCGAGCGATTGCGGATCGACACGGCGATGGACAGATTGGCGCACCCCTGTTGAAAGTCCCTCTATGTTCGCTCGCTTCTTCAAGATTCCGCTTTGGCAGCGCACCGCCGCCGGCTTCATCCTCGGCATCATCGCCGGGTTGATCCTGCGGGAGCGGGCCGAGGTCTGGCTTCAGCCGATCGGCGACGTCTATCTGAACCTGATCCGCATGGTGGTGGCGCCCCTGGTGCTGTTCACCATCGCAAGCTCCATCGCCAAGCTAGGCGAGGGTGCGGGGGCCGTGCGGCTGGGCGTGCGGACCATCGTCTGGTTCGCCATCACCTCGCTGCTGGCCGTGCTGGTCGGGTTCGCGTTCGGGCACATCATCAATCCGGGCGTCGGCCTGTCCAACCTGCCGCTGGGCGAGGTCAAGGATCGGGTGATCCCCACGCCGCTCGAAGTGCTGATCGGCGTGGTGCCGACCAATCCGTTTGCGGCCCTCGCCGAGGGCAAGGTGCTGCAGATCATCTTCTTCTCTGCCCTGGTTGGTATGGCGCTGGTGGCGCTGGGCGACCGGGCGCAGGGGGTGCGACGGCTGGTGGACGAAGGCGCGGCGGTCATTTTCCGCATTACCCGCTGGGTGATCCAGCTGACGCCCATCGGCGTGTTCGGCCTGATCGGCTCGGTCGTCGGCGGTTATGGCTGGGAAGCCCTGCTGCCCCTGCTGAAGTTCATCGGCGCCATCTATGCCGCCTGCCTGTTCCACATCCTGATCGTCTATTCGGGCCTGCTGAAGCTTCACGGTCTGAAGGTGACCAGCTTCTTCCGCGGCGCCTTCGCGGCGCAGCAGACAGCATTCGCGACCTCGTCGTCGCTCGGCACCCTGCCGATCACCCTGCGCCAGACGGTCGAGCGTCTGGGCGTGCCCCAGGCCTATGCCGCCTTCGCCGTACCGTTGGGCGCCAATGTGAAGATGGACGGGTGCGGCGCCATCTATCCGGCCATCGCCTCGATTTTCATCGCCCAGTATTTCAAGATCGATCTGACCCTGACGCAGTATATCCTGATCGGCCTGACGGCGGTGCTGGGCTCGCTAGGCACCGCGGGCGTGCCGGGAACCAGCATCGTCATGCTGACCCTGACCCTGTCTACGGCCGGTCTCCCGCTGGAAGGCATCGGCTATATCGTCGCCATTGACCGGATCATCGACATGATGCGCACGGCGACGAACGTCACCGGCCAGATGCTGGTGCCGGTGCTGGTGGCCAAGGAGGAGGGGATCTTGAACGAGGACATTTACAATGGTCACGTCGCCTGGCTGCCGGGCGACCCGGAAGCCGACACGGCCGAAGGTGTTCGCGCCGCCGGAATCTGAAACAGGCGCTTGCGCGGGGACGGCGACCGGGCTATGTCGCCGCCTCCGCAAGGCAAGGACGCGTAGCTCAGCGGGAGAGCACCTCGTTCACACCGAGGGGGTCACAGGTTCAATCCCTGTCGCGTCCACCATCTTCCCCATTTCCAGTCTACCCTTGCGTCGCCCAGTCTGGCGGCCATTGGCCTGTGATCGAGCGATAGGCGATTGCGAAGGCGCCGATCAAGCCGGCCGAGGCGCCGGCGGTCGGGGCCGCGACATAGGCCTCCATGTCGAGATCGCGGAGGCTGGCGTCATAACCGCCCAACTGTCTTGTCAGCGCCTGCCGAACCAGATCGTACATCTGCGGCTGCATCACGCCGCCGCCGATGATGATTCGCTCGGGCCGCAGCATGTACGTCAGGTTCGTGCAGAGGCCGGCGATATATTCGGCCGCCATCGCCCAAGCCGGGTGGTCTGTCGCAAAGGTCTCGGCCGGCGCGCCCCAGCGGACGTGAAGGGCAGGGCCGCTGGTCAGGCCTTCCAGGCAGTCGCCGTGGAAGGGGCAGACGCCCGCGAACGTCTCGTCGCCCTTTGCGCGGGGCAGGCGGATATGACCGGCTTCGGGATGGTTCGCCCCGCCATGAGGCGCGCCGTCGATCATCACGCCGACGCCGACGCCGGTCCCGACCGTGACGTAGCAGAAGCTGTCCAACCCCTTTCCGCTGCCGAACAGGTGTTCGCCAATGGCCGAGCCGTTCACGTCGGTGTCCAGCGTCATCGGTACATCCAGCGTGCGCCGCAGATGGGCGAGCAGATTGATGTTGCTCCAGCCGGGTTTGGGCGTCGTGGTGATCGCGCCGTAATCGGCCGCGTCAGAGCGCAAGGAGAGGGGACCGAAGCTGCCGATCGCCAGCGCCGCCAGCTTGCCGTGGCGCGCCTGGGCCTTGACGAAGAAGGCGGCGACCGCGTCCAGCGTCTCGTCAGGCGTTGTGTTGGGGATTCGGATCTGGTCGATGATCCTGCCGCCGACGTCCGCGACGCCGCAGATGAATTTGGTGCCGCCGGCCTCGACGCCGCCGAGCAGGATGGGTTGGGTCATTGTGGCTCGCCTGTTGGGTGCGACAAAGGTTTGCGGGACTGAACGCGGAGTGCCTTAAGGCGTTTATCGCCCATGACACTTCTTGCTCGCATATTGATCACGCTGGACGCCACGACGAAGATTCTGACACGCAAGGAACGGCTGCTCTGAGGAGCAATCCGTGCGCGGCAGGATTTGGCGATTGCGTTGAACGCGATGCATCGCCACCTTCACCGCCAGACTAGGACATGAGACGAGGACGCCAATGGCCCGCAAACCCAACTACAGCTTCGAGCGTCAGGAACGCGACCGCGCGGCAGCCATAAAGGCAGCCGAGAAGGCGGCGGCCAAGGCCGAGCGCAAGGCTGAAACCGCGACTGAAAAGGCGCCGCCCGCCGAAGACTGACGTCTTACGGCAAAATCCATCCGTCTTTTCGTTGTTTGGACAGGCGCAAAGTCCTATTCTTGCACGATGACACGCTGGACCCCCGAAAGCTGGAGAACCAAGACCGCCCTGCACATGCCGGCGGACTATCCAGATCCCAAAGCCCTCGCCGTCGTCGAGGACGAGTTGCGCGCCCTGCCGCCGCTCGTCTTCGCCGGCGAGGCGCGCCGCCTGACGTCGAAACTGGCCCAGGTGGAGCGCGGCGAGGCCTTTCTGCTTCAGGGCGGCGACTGCGCCGAGAGCTTCAAGGAGTTCTCGACCGACAATATCCGCGACACCTTCCGCCTGATCCTGCAGATGGCGGTGGTCCTGACCTTCGCCGGCCGCAAGCCGGTGGTGAAGGTCGGCCGGATCGCCGGCCAGTTCGCCAAGCCGCGTTCGTCGCCGCTGGAGGAGATCGACGGCGTCGAGCTGCCCAGCTATCGCGGCGACATCATCAACGGCATGGGGTTCACTCCGGAAGAGCGCGTGCCCGATCCGCAGCGCCTGATCCGGGCCTATAACCAGTCGGCCTCGACCCTGAACCTGCTGCGGGCCTTCGCCGGCGGCGGCTATGCCGACCTGTACAACATTCACCGCTGGACCCTGGGCTTCGCGGGTGACAACGCCGCCGGGGCCCAGTACCGCGAACTGGCCGACAAGATCACTGAGGCCCTGGCCTTCATGGAGGCCGTCGGCGTCACGCCCGAGACCCATCCGGACCTGAGCCGGGTCGAGGTCTTCACCAGCCACGAGGCCCTGTTGCTGAACGTCGAGAGCGCCCTGACGCGTCTGGACGGCGGTTCGGGCGAATGGTTCGACACTTCGGCCCACATGTTGTGGATCGGCGAGCGCACCCGTCAGCTGGACGGCGCCCACGTCGAGTTCATGAAGGGGATCAAGAACCCCATCGGCGTGAAGTGCGGGCCGACCATGACGGCCGACGACCTGCTGCCGCTGATCGACGCCCTGAACCCGGACAATGTCTCGGGTCGCCTGACCCTGATCGGCCGTTTCGGTCACGACAAGGTCGGCGAGCGCCTGCCTAAGCTGATGCGCGAAGTGAAGGCGTCGGGCCGCAAGGTGATCTGGTCGATCGACCCGATGCACGGCAATACGCTGAAGGCCGGCAACGGCTACAAGACACGGCCGTTCGACCGGATCCTGGGCGAGGTGCGGACCTTCATCGACGTGGCCGAGGCCGAGGGCGTCCACCCCGGCGGCGTCCACCTGGAAATGACCGGCCAGAACGTCACCGAGTGCATCGGCGGGGCCCAGGCCGTGACCGAGGACGACCTGTCCAACCGCTATCACACCCATTGCGACCCGCGCCTGAACGCCGACCAGGCGCTGGAGCTGGCCTTCCTGGTGGCCGAGCGGCTCAAGGCGGGGCGGGTGGCGCAGTCGGCGGCGGCCTAGCCGCCGTCAGCGCCTAAAATGCGGGCTGATCCGGTCATGGTGACGCCATCTCCGCAGCGCCTGATCGGGACGATTCCGAGGTAGTGATCGATGGAAGTTGCGGCTCAGATTGACGAAAAGCCCGGTCGGGTCGCCTATCAGGGCGCGCCCGGCTCGTTCAGCCACGAGGCCTGCCTGGCCCTGCGGCCGTGGGACGAGGCTGTGGCGTTCGAGACCTTCGCCCAGGCGCTGGATGCGCTTCGGGCCGGCGATTGCGGCTGCGCCCTGATCCCCGTTGAGAACTCGACCATCGGCCTCGTGGAGCCGGCGGCGACGCTGGTGGGCGGACTTGGCGTGAAGCCTGTGGCCGAGGTCTGGCGGCCGATCCGTCACGCCCTGATGGCGACGCCAGGCGCGCGGTTGTCTGACATCAAAACGGTGGAAAGCCACCCCATCGCCCTGGCTCAGTGCAAGGGCACGCTGGCCGGGCTGAACGTCGAGGTGATCGAGCATTTCGACACCGCAGGCGCGGCGCGCGATGTCGCCGAAGCGGGCGATCCGACGCGGGCGGCCATCGCCCCGGTCGGCGCCGCAGAGGTCTATGGCCTGTCGATCCTGCGCAACGACTTGCAGGATTCCAGCGATAATCAGACGCGTTTTGTCCTGTTGAGCTTCCCTGAGGGTTGACGGCGCACGGTCTTTGCGTCCTTAAGACCTGCACGGATCGCAAAACGATCCGCATAACCGGAACCGGACCATGTCCCGCCAGCGCGCCCTTTCTGTTTCTTCCGACCGTTCGCGCGCGGTTTCCGGCCTCTATTTCGGCTACGGCTTTTACGGCTTTCGATACGCCGGCTGAGGCGTCGGGCGCTTTTCGTCCCTGACCGTCTCACCGGCGACCGCTCTGGATCAGAGCGGCTGTTCGCCCCTGCACATATCGAAATTCAGAATGCCGAAAGCCCGATCCCATGCCCAATTCCAACGTCCAGCAAGTGTGGCCTGACATGGCCGACCTGACGCCCGAGCAACAGGCGCTCGCCGCCCTGCGCGCCGAGATCGACAGCATCGACGATCAGATCCTGGCCCTGTTCGAGCAACGCCTCGCCGTCGCCGCCACCGTGGGCCGCGCCAAGGATGCGCCGACAGGCCCGCATACCAAGCTTCGTCCCGACCGCGAGCAGACCGTGCTGTCGCGGATGCTGAAACAGGCTCAGCCCGAGAACGCCGAGGCGGTCGAGCATCTGTGGCGCGAGATCGTCGGCTGGGGCCTGGCGCGCCAGGGGCGGTTGCAGGTGCAGGTCTGGGCTCCGATCGAACCGACCCGCGCCTATGACGGCGCCCGCCTGCGCTTCGGCGCCGCCGCCGACATCAAAATGGTGCGCGATCCACAGAAGGCCCTGGCCTTCGCCGCCGAGGGGCACGGCATCGCGGTGCTGGCGATCAATACCGAGGACGCCTGGTGGATGGGCCTGCGTCGCGAATGGTCGATGCTCAGCGTATTCGACGGATACGGCGGAGAGACGCCGACGTCGCTGGCCGTGGGCAAGATCGATCCGCCGGCCCTGCCGAAAGGCCGCCGCGTCGTGGTGACGGCGGGCGGAGATGCGGGCGACGGCGGCGGCGCGCGGCGCTGGGGCCTGAATACCCATCACGGCTGGACCATCGCCCTGACCGACGCCCACCTGGCGCCGGGCGAGGCCGAGGGCTGCGTCGGCGCCATCGGCTGATCTGAAAGGGGCCGCATTCGGCGAACGGATGCGGCCCCTGTCGTTTCAGACGGCCATATTGTCGATCAGGCGCGTCTTGCCCAGCCAGGCGGCGGTCAGGATGCGGGCGGGGGCGTCGACGATGTCGTTGCGGAACGGCGTCAGATCCTCGGCGTGGCGAATGACGACGTAGTCGACGCGCTCGAACCCGGCTTTCAGGATGGCGGCATAGGCTTCGCGCTCGACGCCGGGCAGGGGGCGCCCGCTGGCGGCCTGGACGCCGGCTTCAGCCAGAATGCCGTTCAGACGCCGCGCGATCTCCAGTTCCGCCTCTGACAGGTAGCCGTTGCGCGAGGACAGGGCCAGGCCCCAGCCGTCGCGTTCGGTCGGGGCGCCGACGATCTCGACCGGCAGATCCAGATCCCGCACGAAGCGACGAATGACCATCAGTTGCTGATAGTCTTTCTCGCCGAAGACGGCGACATCGGGCTGGACCTGGTTGAACAGCTTGGTGACGATCAGGGCGACGCCACCGAACATCTGCGGCCGGAAATCCCCCTCCAGGCCAAGGGCAGGGCCGGTCATGGCGATGCTGGTGGCGAAGCCTTCGGGATACATTTCTTCGGCCGGGGGGGCGAACATCAGGTGGCAGCCGGCGCCGGCCAGCAGGCGCGCGTCCTCTTCCTGCTGACGGGGATATTTGCCCAGGTCTTCGTGGGCGGCGAACTGGGTCGGATTGACGAAGTTGGAGGCGACGACGCGGTCGGCGCGATGCGCGGCCTCGCGCACCAGGGTCAGGTGGCCTTCATGCAGGGCGCCCATGGTCGGAACCATGCCGACGCTCAAGCCTTGTCGTTTCCAGTCCCGGACGATCGCACGCAGTTCGGCGACGGTGCGGACGACGGGGAGGGGGGCGGCGTCTATCATTATGAAGCGATTAACCTTTCCGCTTAAGCCTGTTGATGCACCAGACCTCAAAGTCTGGGCTCTAGGGTCGTGCTTATGACGCCCGCAGAAGCGACCCGTCCAGTTCTGATCGCTCTGGCCTGCGCCGGCGGCCTGGCCTTGGCCGGTTGCGGCGCGGTGGACAGCGATCCTCATCGTTTCCGTTCGATGGCCGAGAACGTCGCCGCGATCGACGTTCCTCTGACGCCCGGCGCCCGCGACGCCGGACATCGATCCGCCGAGCAGGAGGGTCTGCGCCCCACCCGGTTTACGCCGGTCAAGGTCGCCGTCATGGACCCGCATGCCATGTGGGACGCCCGCGACGCCCAGGCCGGCCTTCGTCCCGAGGCCGAGGATACGGGTCTGCGCGACGCCGTCATCCGCGTCACCCAGCCCGTGGTTCAGGCGGCTGCGCCCGCCGTCGTCAAGGCCGCAGCGGACGAGGCGCGCGCGCGGATTCAGGCGCCCCTGTTGCGTCCCGCCAGCCTGAGTGTTCCGACGCAAGGGCGCACGATCCAGCTGGGCGCCTATTCCAGTCCCGCCGGCGCGCAGCAGGCATGGGTGCGGCTGAGGGCCAAGTCCGATCTGGCGGGCCTGTCGCCGGTGTTCGAAGAGGTTCAGGTCAACGGCCGCAACCTGACACGGCTTAAGGTCGGGCCGGTCTCGACCGAGACCGCCGCCGCCGTGTGCCAGTCCGCCGATGTCGCGGACGCATGGTGCGCGCGCAACAGCTGAGGCCCGCCCGCTCGCCGTCCACAGGTGTGCGTTAAGGTTCCGTTGACGTTTGCGGCATTGAGGCCGAATCTCACCGGACCTAGGACCGCGCAGCTTGAGTCGCGCGGTCAGCACAGAGGATTCCCTCGAATGACGCAGCCGCATGTGATCGTCCTCGGCAACGAAAAGGGCGGGGCGGGCAAGTCCACCCTGGCCATCCACATCGTGACCGGCATGCTGCACGCCGGCCGGACGGTGGCGATCATCGACCTCGACCTGCGCCAGCGGTCGATGCAGCGCTTCTTCCACAATCGCTTGGCCTGGCTGGCCGCGAACGGGCAGCAACTGCCCCAACCCTTCATCCCCGACATGGGCGACGGCAAGGCCCTGGCCAAGGCTGAGGTCGCCGAACAGATCGCCGCTTTCGACCGTGCCTTCAACGAGGCGGCGGCGCAAGGCGTGGACTGCATCCTGATCGACACGCCGGGCGGTGATACGGCGGTGTCGAACGCGGCGCATGCCCGCGCCGATCAGATCGTGACGCCGATGAACGACAGTTTCGTCGATTTCGACCTCTTGGGCGACGTCGACCCGGTGACGCTGGATCTGCTGAAACCGTCGATCTATTCCGAGAGCGTCTGGGAGGCGCGCAAGCAGCGGGCCATCGCCCAGGGGCGTCACGCCACCATCGATTGGCTGGTGGTCACTAACCGCCTGGCGGTCGCCGAGGCGCGCAACCGCAAGCGGCTGGAAGAGCGGATGACCAAGCTGGCCAAACGGGTCGGGTTCCGCGTCGGGCCGGGCCTGCGCGACCGGGTCATCTATCGCGAGCTTTTCCCCTTCGGCCTGACGGTGGCGGACCTGTCGAACGACATTCGGCCGGTGGCGGTGTCGCTGGCCCACGTCGCCGCGCGTCAGGAAATGCGCAACCTGATGAAGGCGATGGGACTGGAACAGGCGCTCAGCCCTTTGGACGTGGCGGCCTGATTTCTCCATGGCCTTGATCTGGCTGGCCCTGGCGGCGATCGCCGTCTGGGCGCTGGTGCGACTGGGCCGGCAGACCGAGCGACGCGGTCGGGCGCATTGGCGCGTGACGGCGACCCTGCTGGGGGCGGTCATGCTGGCCGGCGGCGCCCTGGCGGCGTTTCGCGGGTCGTGGCTGACGGCGGCTGCTCTGGCGGCGGCTGGCCTCTATCTGGCCTGGTCCTCGCGCGTTCGGCCCGTGATCCGATCCGAACCGATCAGCGAAGCCGACGCCCGCGCCGTTCTGGGCGTGGGGGCGGGGGCGAGCGAGGCCGAGATACGGGCGGCCTGGAAACGGGCCATGGCGCGCGCTCACCCGGATCAGGGCGGCACCGAAGGCCTGGCCGTGCGCGTCAATGCGGCGCGGGATAGACTGTTGAGAAAGACCGGACGCGTCTGAGCCCGCCTTCGGCGTAAGGCGGGGCGTGGAAGGAGGCCCATTCTTGGAGGGCTGGGCGGAGCGCCGGGCCTTCGCCCGGAGTGTGAGTTTGTAAGTACCGTTTCGACGAAGGGTTTGACGCTCCGCGCGGTTGGTTGGTCTGCTGATCCTCGGGTCAAGCCCGAGGACGGGGCGTCGAGCGGTGGCGGTCTTATCGCCTAACCCCATAAGCCTGCGACGGGTCGGCAGTCCCTGCGAGGACTGTCCCGAGTGCGGCCGAGTATCCCCCGCGCCCCTCCGACACCGCTCCATGAGTCGATGTCAACACGAGCCGTTCCAGACCCGCCCCCATTCCATCCGCTCCCGCCGCCGCAAGGTCGCAGGCCAAGCGAGCTTGTGCGGGTTGGCTTAACCTCTCCGCGCGTGGAGGCGCGGGGAGAACAGGTAGCGGGAGCGACCACAGGGGGCGACTCTGACAGGGTGATGACCACGCCAGCTTCGGAGACCGAGGCGCCCCCTTCTGGCGCTCGCTGACGCGATCGCCTGTCCTCCCCGTCGGCCTTCGCCGACGGGGAGGTGAGCGTGGCGGAGCCGCTACCGCCTTGCCCTCACGGAAGTCTGGCCTTACGGGTCCGCGCTCTTGATCAATGATTCAGGGAGGGGTCGATGACCCTCGCACTTCTGTTTCCGGGGCAGGGCAGCCAGGCCGTCGGCATGGGCGCGCAGTTGGCCGACGCCTTCCAGTCTGCGCGCGACGTCTTTGCCGAGGTGGACGAGGCGCTGGGGCAGAAGCTGTCCGTGCTGATGCGCGAGGGGCCTGAAGACCAGTTGACCCTGACCGAGAACGCCCAGCCCGCCTTGATGGCGGTGTCGGTGGCGGCGATCCGGGCGCTGAAGGTCGAGTTCGGTTTCGACGTGACGACGGCGGCCTATGTCGCCGGTCACTCGCTGGGCGAATATTCTGCTCTGGCGGCGGCCGGGGCGATCTCGCTGTCGGATACGGCGCGGCTGTTGAAGCTGCGCGGCCAGGCCATGCAGCTGGCGGTTCCGGTGGGGCAGGGGGCGATGGCCTCGCTGATCGGCCCCAAGACGGATCTGGCCCTGGCGGAAGCGGCGGCGGCGGCGGGCGCCGAGGTCGGCGTCTGCGTGGTCGCCAATGACAACAACAACGGCAATATCGTCATCTCGGGCGAGAAGGCGGCGGTGGACCGCGCCATCGAAAAGGCCAAGGAACTGGGCGCGCGGGCGATCCCGCTGAACGTCTCGGCGCCCTTCCACTGCCCGCTGATGCAGCCGGCGGCGGACGAGATGGCGGCGGCCCTGGCCTCGGCGACCATCGTGGCGCCGGTCGTGCCCGTGGTGGCCAATGTGCTGGCGCGGCCGGAGCGCGATCCTGAAGTCATCCGCCGGCTGCTGGTCGAGCAGGTCACCGGCCGTGTGCGTTGGCGCGAGAGCATGGAGTGGATGGCGACGGAAGGCGGCGTGACCCGCTTCGTCGAGATCGGCTCAGGCAAGGTGCTGACCGGCATGGCCAAGCGGATTGCGCCGGAGGCCGAGAGCCTGCCGCTGAATACGCCGGAAGAGCTGGAAGCGTTCGCCAAGGCTCTTTGATTTAGCCGCTCATCCCGGCGAAAGCCGGGACCCAGATCTTTGGGCGATGAGCGTTTGGGTTTGCGCAGGAACGGTGATCCCGGCCATCCTGCGTATGAAAGCACTGGGCCCCGGCTTTCGCCGGGATGAGCGGAGAATCTAAATGTTCAATCTTGCAGGCAAGACCGCGCTGGTGACCGGCGCGACGGGCGGGATCGGCGGGGCCGTGGCGCGGGGGCTGCACGCCCAGGGCGCGACCGTGGTGCTGTCGGGCACGCGCGAGGCGGTTCTGGCGGATCTGGCCAAAGAGTTGGGCGAGCGAGCGCATTTCGCCACGGCGAACCTGTCGGATCCCGAGTCGGTCGATAATCTGGTCGCGGCGGCCGAGGCGGCGGCGGGCGCGCCGCTGGACATCCTGGTGGCCAATGCGGGCATCACCAAGGACGGCCTGCTGATGCGGATGAAGGACGAGGACTTCCAGTCCGTCCTGACCGTCAATCTGGAAAGCTATTTCCGCCTGACCCGCGCGGCGGTGAAGGGGATGATGAAGCGGCGCTCGGGGCGAATCATCGGCGTGACCTCAATCGTCGGGGTGACCGGCAATCCGGGCCAGACCAACTATTCCGCGTCCAAGGCCGGCATGATCGGCTTTTCCAAGTCGCTGGCGCAGGAGGTCGGGTCGCGCGGCATCACCGTCAACTGCATCGCGCCGGGCTTCATCGCTTCGCCGATGACGGATGTGCTGAACGATCAGCAGCGCGAGACCATCCTGGGCCGTATCCCGGCCGGACGACTGGGCACGGGCGACGAGATCGCGGCCGCCGCCGTCTATCTGTCGTCGAACGAAGCCGCCTATGTGACGGGCCAGACCCTGCATGTGAACGGCGGCATGGCGATGATTTAAGGTCGTCTGCCGTCATCACGACGCGCAACAGACTATTTCCAGCCCGAAAGCCTGTGCTAAAGGGCTTGATGCAACGGCGGTTCGGGCTTTCGGGCTTGCGTCGCCATCGCTGCCGTGAGACGGCGATTTCTTAGCTACCCCCGCCTCCGCGGCGATTTCAAACAGGCAGAGAGACACTCATGTCCGACACCCTAGAGCGCGTTCGCAAGATCGTCATCGACCACCTGGACGCCGATCCGGACAAGGTTACGGAAAAGGCCAGCTTCATCGACGACCTGGGCGCCGACTCGCTCGACAACGTCGAGCTGGTGATGGCCTTCGAAGAAGAATTCGACATCGAGATCCCGGATGACGCCGCCGAGCACATCCAGACGGTCGGCGATGCGGTCAAGTTCATCGACGAAAAGTCAGCCGGCTGATTTCAGTCGCCGACATCGGCCGAACAGGCTGACGGTTCACAGGGCCGCCCGGCGCTCCTAGCGGAGACGCCCGGCGGCCTTTACTGTTTCTGACCCTTGGGAATCCGCGATGATTCTGAAAGGTCGGGCTGGAGATAAGGGAGCACGCACCATGCGCCGCGTCGTCGTTACGGGCATCGGTCTGCTGACCCCCCTGGGTTGGGGCGTCGAGAAGAGCTGGAAGGGTATCGTCGAGGGACGATCGGGCATCGGTCCGATCACGTCGTTCGACACCACGGGCTATGGCTGCACCATCGCCGGTGAAATCCCGAGCGTCGATGGACGCGGCGGCGGCGGCGAAGGCGACTTCGACCCCGAAAAGATCATGTCCGTGAAGGACAGAAAGCGCGTCGATGACTTCATCCTGTACGCCATCGCGGCGGCGGACGAGGCTCTGGCCGATGCGAACTGGAAGCCCGAGACAGACGAGGACAAGGAGCGCACCGGCGTGATGGTCGGCTCCGGCATCGGCGGCCTGGGCCCCATCGCCGAGACGGCCATCGTCCTGAAGGAACAGGGCGTGCGCCGCGTCAGCCCCTTCTTCATCCCCAGCGCCCTGATCAATCTGGCCGGGGGGCAGATCTCGATCCGCCACGGCCTGAAGGGGCCGAACCATGCGGCCGTGACTGCCTGCGCCACCGGCGCCCACGCCATCGGCGATGCGGCCCGAATGATCGCCCTGGACGATGCCGATGTGATGGTGGCGGGCGGGGCCGAAAGCTCGGTCGTGCCGATCGGCATCGCGGGCTTCCTGGCCTGCAAGGCGCTGTGCACCGCCTACAACGACACGCCGGAGAAGGCGTCGCGTCCCTATGACCGGGGCCACGCGGGCTTCATCATGGGCGAAGGCGCCGGGATCCTGGTGCTGGAGGAATACGAACACGCCAAGGCGCGCGGGGCCAAGATATACGCCGAGGTCGTCGGCTACGGCATGAGCGGCGACGCCTATCACATCACCGCCCCGTCCGAGGACGGCGAAGGCGGGGTCCGGGCCATGAAGATGGCGCTGAAACGGGCGGGGATGCAGCCGTCGGATCTGGACTACGTCAACGCCCACGGCACCTCGACCATGGCCGACTGGATCGAGCTGAAGGGCATCGAGGGCCTGGCCGGGGATCACGCCAAGAACCTGACCGTCAGCTCGACCAAGTCGATGACGGGGCACCTGCTGGGCGCGGCCGGGGCCATCGAAGCGGCCTTCTGCGTGCTGGCGATCCGCGATCAGGTCGCGCCGCCGACCATCAATCTGGACGACCCGGAGATGGAGACGCCCATCGACCTGGTGCCCAACAAGGCCAAGCCAATGAAGATCGAGGTGGCCATGTCAAATAGCTTTGGCTTCGGAGGCACCAACGCCTCGGTGATCTTCAAGAAGGTCGACTGAGATGTTCGGGCGCGGACGGGTCGAGAAATCCAGCGGGCGGTCGGGGTTCACGGTCTCGCTGCTGACCGCGTCCGCGACCTTCGGCCTGTTCCTGCTCGCCGCGCTGATCGCGGTTTGGGCGATCTATTATGCGCCGGGGCCGTCGGCGCGGCAGGGCGACAAAACGGTCGTGACCCTGGCCAGCGGAACGGGCGTCTCCGCCATCGCGGCGCGGATGAAGGCGGCGGGGGTGATCCGTTCGACGGACCTGTTCCGCGCGGCGGCGACCCTGACCGGGGCGGATCGTCGGCTGAGAGCCGGCGAATACGAGGTGCCGTCGGGCACATCCCTGGCCGGTGTGCTGAACCTGCTGGTCGAGGGACGGGTGGTGCGCCATTTCGTGACTTTGCCCGAAGGCTGGTCGTCGATGCAGGCGGTGGACATCCTGAACAAGGAGCCGGTGCTGACTGGAACTGTGGTCGAGACGCCCGAGGAAGGCAGCCTGTGGCCTGACACCTATGAGGTGTCGCGCGGCGATACGCGTCAGTCTGTGATCGACCGGATGCAGCGCGCGGCGAACGAGAACCTGCGTCTGCTGTGGAGCCAGCGTTCGCCGGCTACGGTCGCGCGCACGCCCGAGGAGGCGGTGATCCTGGCCTCCATCGTGGAGAAGGAAACGGCCTTGGCGGCCGAGCGTCCGCGCGTGGCGGCGGTGTTCTCGAACCGGTTGCGGGCTGGGATGCGGCTGGAGAGCGATCCGACCATCGTCTATGGGGTGACCAAGGGACGGCCGCTGGGACGCGGCATCCGGCGTTCCGAGCTGTTGGCGCCGACGCCGTGGAACACCTATCAGATCAACGGCCTGCCGCCGACGCCCATCGCCAATCCGGGCAAGGAGGCGGTGCAGGCGGTGCTGAACCCGCCGGCTGATCCAGCCCTGTTCTTCGTCGCGGACGGATCAGGGGGACACGCCTTCGCCCTGACCTATGACGAGCATCTGCAGAACGTGGCGCGCTGGCGCCACATCGAGCGTCAGAAGGCGGGCCTACCGCCCGAGGCCGCTGCGCCTGTGACGCCGGGGACCAGTGCGGCGCCGATGACGACCGAGCCGGCCGCTGCGCCCGTTGCCGGCGGACAGGCGACGATCACGCTTCCGGCAGGCGCGACGCAGGGACCACTATGAGCAGCCTCTCTGGAATGACCGGCTTTGGCCGGGCGGATGGGGCCGGCGAGGGTTGGACCTGGTCGGTCGAGGCGCGCTCGGTCAACGGGCGCAATCTGGAGATCCGGTTCCGGGGACCGAACGGTTTCGATGCGCTGGAGCGCGCGGCCAAGGCGGCGGGCCAGGCGCGGTTCGCGCGGGGCCAGGTCACCGTTGGCGTCCAGGCCAAGCGGGTCGAGGCAGGCGAGGCGGCGGTCACGATCAACGCCGCCGTGCTGGCGCGCTATCTGACCCTGGCCAATGAACTGGCCGAGGACGGCGCGACGCCGCCGTCGGCCGACGGCCTGCTGGCCCTGCGCGGCGTGATCGAGGCGCCGGAAGAGGTGGATGATCCCGAAGATCGCGCCGTGCTGGAAGCCGCCATGGCGCACACGGTCGAGGAAGCGCTGGATGCGCTGAAGGCCTCGCGCCAGAACGAGGGCGCGCAGCTGACGCCGGTGCTGGAAGACTTTATCGCCCGGATCGAGACGCTGACGATGCAGGCCGAAGGCGAGGCGACAGTCCAGGTCGAAGCCATTCGCGAGCGTTTCACGCGTCGAATCACTGAACTGGCGCCGGATGCGCCGGGTCTGGAAGACCGGATTTTTCTGGAAGCGGCCGCCCTGGCGACCAAGGCGGACGTGCGCGAGGAACTGGATCGGCTAACGGCGTACGTCGCCTCGGCGCGCCAGCTTGTGGCCTCGGCGCCCGCCGGTCGTAAACTCGACTTCCTGATGCAAGAATTCATGCGTGAGGCCAACACGCTGTGCTCGAAATCCGCTACGACCGCGCTCACCGGAATCGGCCTGGAGCTCAAGGCCGTCATCGAACAGTTGCGTGAGCAGGTCCAGAATGTCGAATGAACGCACGCCCCGCCGGGGCGTCCTCCTGATCGTCGCCAGCCCCTCGGGCGCCGGCAAGACGTCGCTGTGTCGCCGGTTGATGGCGGATCACGGCGGCCTGGAGCTGTCCGTCTCCATGACCACGCGCGGCATTCGCCCGGGCGAGGTGCACGGGCGCGACTATAATTTCGTCGAGCACGACGAGTTTCAGCGGCTGATTGACCAAGACGCCTTCCTGGAATGGGCGGACGTTCACGGCAATCGCTACGGCAGCCCGCGCGCGCCGGTGGATCGGGCGCTGGCCGAGGGGCGCGACGTCCTGTTCGACATCGACTGGCAGGGCGCGCGCGACGTGGCCGAGAAATGCCCGGAGGACGCCGTGCGCGTCTTCATCCTGCCGCCCAGTCTGGAAGAGCTGCGCCGACGCCTGGTGACGCGGTCGCAGGACGCCGACGACGTGATCGAGCGCCGCGTGGCCAACGCCAAGGGCGAGATCGAACACTGCGACGCCTTCGACTATGTGCTGGTGAACGAGGACTTCGACCGATCCTACGCCGAACTCGCCCACATCTATCATGCGGAGCGGTCGCGCCGGTTCCGTAACCTGTGGGTCGAGGATTATCGCACCGCGCTGCTGCGCGAGGTCGTCTGAATAAAAAGCAGCGCCGCAAGCCGTGGGGGTGACCGGCGGCGCTGCGGGTTACTCAACGCTACGCTACTGAAGCCCTTATCGCCGGACAGAAGGTTTCAGACGGTAAATGAGGCGATAGGGAACATTCCCTAGCGGCTGTATGTGCTTGGTTTACGTCCTGTTCGCCCTCTTGACCTAACGTTAGGCGGTGAACGGGGGTATCATGCGTTTTCTGGATTCAATCGGGCCTCTCTTGGCCAGCAGCGCCAAGGAACGCGTCAAGCAGGTTCCGGTGAGGCTTCTGCTGGCAGTGGTGGTCGCCTGGGCGATGTATGCGGCCGACATGGGGCGGTGGATTCCCCTCTGGCTTGCCGTCGCGCTGCTGGTTCAAGCGTTCGAATTAGTCGCCATGGCGCCATTCAGGCGTGCAGAACCTTCCCGCCGACGGTTTTGGGTCGCACTGGCCCTGGCCTCCACGACCTTGATGGCGACGACCTATGGCGGCATGGCGCTGATCATCTGGTCGTCCAATCATCCGGCCCTGGTGACCTTGGCCGCCCTGACGCTGGCGGGCGGTCTGTTGACCAATGTGGCGTCCGGGATCGGCTCGCGCACGATCTTCTTCATCGGCGGTGGCCCCTATCTGGCGGTGCTGACGCTGATGCCTGTGGTCAAGATCCTTCAGGGCAACACTCACGGCGTCGTGGTGATGACCCTGTCGGCCGCCCTGTTCGCGGGGGCGATCCTGAACGTCTATTGGCGGGTGCACGCGGCGCGTCAGGCCGAAATCCAGTCGCGCGCCGAGGCCGAGGAGCGGCTGGAGCAGGCCCAGGCGGCCATGGCGGATCGCGCCGCGATGGCGGCCATCGTCAGCCACGAACTGCGCACGCCCGTCAGCGCCATCCTGGCCGGCGCCCATGTCATTCGCGGCGGCAAGCTGCCCGAGCAGCGCGAGGAGACCGCCGACCTGATCATTGACGCCGGGCAGCTGATGACCGGGATGCTGAACGACCTGCTGGACCATTCCAAGATGGAGGCCGGGGCGATGTCGATGGAGAGCCGCGACTTCGAACTGGGCGACCTGATGCGCGACACAGCGCGGTTCTGGGCGGCGCCGGCGACCGAGAAGGGACTGACGCTGGAGATGTCGGGGGGCGAAGGTGACGCCGTCTGGCTGCGGGGCGATCCCTATCGTCTGCGCCAGATCATCAACAATCTGGTGTCGAATGCGATCAAGTTCACGCCGGCCGGCACGATCCGGCTGCAGGCCGCAGCGCCGGGCGCCGACGGCCGCCATCGTCTGACCTTGACCGTCACCGATCAGGGTGCAGGCATCACGCCTGAAGCTATGAGCCGGTTGTTCACGCCGTTCGCTCAAGGATCGGCCGAGGTGGCGCGCACCTATGGCGGGACGGGGCTGGGCCTGACCGTCAGCCGCGAGTTGGCGCGATTGATGGGCGGCGACCTGACGGTCGAGAGCGTGCCGGGGCAGGGGGCCGCCTTTACCCTGTGCATCGACCTGCCTGCGGGCGAGCCGACGCAAGCCGAGAATAGCCTGGATGCTGCGGCGCCGGTGTTGGCGCGCCGTATCCGGGTGCTGGCCGTGGACGATCACGAGATCAACCGTCGCACCATCTCCCTAGTGCTCCAGCCGCTGGACGTGGACCTGGCGACCGCCTCGGACGGTCATCTGGCGCTGGCGCTGCTGGCCGAGCGGCCGTTCGACGTGGTGCTGATGGATGTCAACATGCCGGGCATCGACGGCAATGAGGCGACGCGCCGCCTGCGCGCATCGGGCGGTTTGAATGCTGCGGTTCCGGTGATCGGGTTCAGCGCCGGGACCGAGGCGGCGCAGGTTCAGGCCTGTTATGCAGCCGGGATGACGGACTGGCTGGCCAAGCCGCTGGAGCCTCGCAAGCTCTACGACGCCTTGCACAAGGCGACGTCGTCGGGCGGGCAGGCCGAAGCGGCTTAGGCCAGGGCGGCGAACCAGGGGCGCAGGCGGTTAAGCGCCTCTTCGATCTCCGGCGTCGAGACGGCGAAGCTGAAGCGAATGAAACGATGTCCGTCGACGGGGTCGAAATCGACGCCGGGCGCGGTGGCGACGCCGGTGTCGCGCAGCAACCGCTCGCAGAAGGCCACGCTGTCGTCCGTCAGATGGCCGATGTCGGCCCAGATGTAGAAGGCGCCGTCCGGTGGCGCGATCTTTTTCAGGCCCAGGGCGGGCAGGGCGTCCAGCATCAGCTGGCGGTTACGGGCGTAGTTGTGGATATGGCCTTCCAGCTCATCGACCGCGTCCATGGCGACGAGGCCGGCGTGCTGGCTGAGCGACGGCGGGGTCAGGAACATGTTGCCGATATAGGCGCGGGCGGCGTCGATCCGGCTCTCAGGCACCAGCAGCCAGCCCAGGCGCCAGCCGGCCATGCTCCAGTATTTGGAGAAGCTGTTGATCACCACGGCGTCGGGGGCGAACTGCAGCATCGACGGGGTCGGGCCGACGTAGCTGAGCCCGTGATAAATCTCGTCCGAGACGATGGCGATGTCGCGCGCGCGGCAGACCTCGGCGATGGCGGTGAGTTCGGCGTCGGGGATGATGGTGCCGGTCGGATTGGCCGGGCTGGCGATGATGACGCCGGCGGGGGCGGGATCCAGGGCCTGGAGCTGGGCGGCGGTCAGCTGAAACCGGGTGTCGGGGCCGCAGGCGATCTCGACGGGTTCAAGGTGCAGGGCGCGCAGGGTGTTGCGATAGGCGACATAGCCGGGGCGGGCCAAGGCGACGCGGTCGCCGGGCTTGAACAGGGTGCTGAGCGCCAGGACCAGGGCCGGCGAGGCGCCGCAGGTCAGCAGGATGCGGTCGGGGTCAACCGTGACGCCGTACCGGTCGTCATACAGGCGCGCGATGCGGGCGCGCAGATCGGGGCTTTCCCAATAGCCCATGGCGTCGGCGTCCAGCACCTGATGCGCACGGGCGATGGCGGCGGCGGGGGCGCCGGTCGAGGGCTGGCCGAACTCCATATGGATGATCGACCGACCTTCGGCCTTCAACTGGTGCGCCAGTCGGCTGATGGAGATGGCGCGGAAGGGTTCGACCGTCATGGGAGCGCATCCGCCAGACGCAGGAAGCCCGCCACATCGATGGTCTCGGCGCGCGCGTCCGGCTCGATTCCGGCGGCCTCGCACAGGGCGGCGCCGCCGAGTTGTTTCAGGCTGGAGCGGAGCATCTTGCGGCGCTGGCCGAAGGCGGCGGCGGTGACGCGTTCCAGCTTCTTCAGGCGTTCGGGCGACGGGCGTTCGTCCAGAGGTACCAGGTGGACCACGGCCGAGGCCACCTTGGGCGGCGGGGTGAAGGCGGCGGCGGGCAGGTGCATGGCGATGCGGGCGGTGCAGACGGCCTGGGAGATCACGGCCAGACGGCCATAGGCGTCTTCGCCCGGACCCGCGGCGACACGCTCGGCGACCTCCTTCTGGAACATCAGGGTCAGGCTGTGCGGGAGCCAGGGGCCCGTCAGCCATTTGATCAGTAGGGGGGTGCCGACGTTGTAGGGCAGGTTGGAGACCAGATGGGTCGGGCCGGAGACGAGATCGGCCTCCTTCACCTTCAGCGCATCGGCCTCGACGATGGTCAGGCGGCCGGAGCCGTCGTCCAGTTCGGTCAGCAGGGGGATGAAGCGCGGATCCTTCTCGACCAGGACCACCGGGCCGGCGTCGGATTCCAGCAGGGCGCGGGTCAGGCCGCCGGGGCCGGGGCCGACCTCGATCACGGCCCGGCCGTCGAACGGGCCGGCCATGCGGACGATCTTGCGCGTCACATTGAGGTCCAGCAGGAAATGCTGGCCGAAGCTCTTCTTGGCCAGCAGGCCGTGGGCGTCGAGGGTTTCGCGGAGGGAGGGAAGGTCGGTCACACGCCCTGTTAGCGCGCGGCGCGGGCCGCCGCCATCTCCGATGCCAGACGAATGGCGGCGATCAGGCTGTCGGGCCGTGCGACGCCCTTGCCGGCGATGTCGAAACCGGTGCCGTGGTCGGGCGAGGTGCGGATGATGGGCAGGCCCAGCGAGACATTGACCCCGCCCCAGAAGTCCAGCGTCTTGACCGGGATCAGGGCCTGGTCGTGGTACATGCAGATGGCGGCGTCGTAGCCGGCCCGCGCCTCGTCATGAAACATCGTGTCGGCGGGTCTAGGGTCGGTGATGTCGATCCCCTCGGCGCGGAGCTGTTGGGCGACCGGTATCAGGATGTCGATCTCCTGAAGCCCGAGGGCGCCGCCCTCGCCAGCGTGTGGGTTCAGGGCGGCCATGGCCAGGCGCGGGCGGGCGATAGCGAAATCGCGCTTCAGGCTTTCGTGGACCACGCGGGCCGTCCGGGCGACGCGCTCGGCCGTGACCAGTTCCGGCACCTGGTCCAGGGCCACATGGATGGTGACCAGACAGGCGCGCAGGTTTTGCGCCGTCAGCATCATCACCGGGCCGCGCGTGCCGGCGTAGGGCGCATCGGCGGTCAGTTCAGCGATGAACTCGGTATGGCCGGGAAAGCGGAAGCCAGAGGCGTACATCGGCGCCTTGGCGATAGGAGCGGTGACAACGCCGGAAGCCTCGCCGGACAGGGCGAAGCTGACGGCTTCTTCGATCCCGTCCGCGACGGCGGAGGCATTGGCGGGATCGGGCCTTCCGACCTCGACCGGCGCGGGAAGGGGGCGGTGGATGACCGGAAGCGCCGAGGCGAAGCGGCCATGGGCGTCGCTGGGCCCATTGACCTCGACGACGGGGATGCTCTGTGCGCGCAGGAGGGCTGCGTCGCCGATGACGGCGAAGTCGAGAGGCTGGGCGTTCAGGGCCTTCCAGGCGGCGGCGATTATCTCGGGCCCGACGCCGGCGGGTTCGCCGAGCGTCAGGACCAGAGGCGCGACCGCTGGGGTCATTTGAACTCGATCAGGGCGTCGCTGCGCAGGTCGCGCAGATAGCGACGCTCCAGCACGGCCAGGTTCTGGCTGCGCAGCCGGTTTTCGACCTGCTGGCGGTTCGGCGCCTCCGGGCCGCCCACGCGACGACCGCAGACGGCGACGAGGTGCAGGCCCAGGGGCGTGCGGATCGGCGTGGAGACCGTGCCAATTTCGCCGGTGCGGGCGAACTGCTGGAACTGGGGCGCGAGGTTGGCGACGTCGGATTCGCCCAAGTCGGCGCCGAGGACGCCCTCGGTCGCGCGCGCCTGGGAGATGATGTTGTCACAGGTCAGGCCAGTCCGCATCGCTTCCAGCTTGGCGCTGGCGGCCGCGACATCGGCTTCAGAAGCGGTTTCGGGCAGTTCGACCATGACCTGACGCAGCGAAACCAGGCTAGTGGAGGCGCCGTCGCGCTTGTCGCGCAGATACAGGATATAGACGCCGCCATCGACGACGATGGGGTTGGACAACTGGCCCGGTTGGAGCTGTTCCAGCACAGACTGAACGGCCGGTTGCAGCGAATCCTTGACCACCCAACCGGCGTCGCCGGGGACGCGGGCGTTGGCGGACGGGGCCGAGGAGAACTGTTGCGCGACGGCCTGGAAGGGCGCGCCGCCGATGATCTGCTGCACCAGTTGACGAGCGCCATTCAGCGCAGCCGGTGCGCCGCCGACGCGCGCGGCGTCGATGTAGATTTCACCGATCAGAAACTGCGGCTTCGACGCGGCCTCGTTCAGGCGACGGACTTCCTGATCGACCTGCAGGGTGCTGGGGCGGGCGCGGCTGTTGAAACGGCCGGGAATCAGCTGGCCCCAGCCGATCTGGGTGCGCAGGTTCTCGCGGAAGGCGGCGGGCTGAATGCCGCCCTGTTGCAGGAACTGCAGATAGGCGGCGGGCGCCGTGCCGGCCGCACGCGCCATTTCGGCGATTTCGGCGTCGACCTCTTCGTCCGTGACTTGCAGGCTCTCGAACTTGGCCATCTCCTGGGTCTTCAGGCGATCTTCGATCAGGGCGTTGAGGGCGGCCTGCTGGATAGCAGGCAGGTTCTGCTCGGTCGGCTGGACCTGGGATGAGGCGATCAGCATCAGCATGCGCTGGCGCAGATCATAGCCGGTGATGATCTTGTCGTTGACGGTGGCGACGATGCCGTCGGCCATCTCGAACTGAGGTTCGGCGCGAGCGGCGGCGGGCGCCTCCTCCCCAGCAGGATTGGGCGCGCCGGCCGCGGGGCCTTGCGCGGGAGCCTGAACGGGCGCGGGCGCCGTCTGGCCATGGGCAGAACCGGCGAGCAGGAACGCCGCGAGCGCAGCCCCCGTCGAATAACGCATCAAACCCATTGGTCGTCCTGATTCCTCACAGCGGTCCGCCAGCCAGGCCGGCAGGCGGTCGCGCCCCGTAAAGCGTCATGCTCAACGCATATCGCCCTGTCCATAACCTGAACCTCCGAAAGTGGCGAGGTTTAGGCGCACATAGATGCCTTCCGACGGGCCGCCGGGCCGCGCACGGGTGTTGTCGCGGCGATAGCCCAGTTCGAAGCGAAGGCAATCGTCGTCGAAGAGCACGCCGACCTCGGATCGGGTGATCTCGTTCTGATCCAGATCGGCGATGCCGGCGACCGCGACGCCCCAGTTGCCATAGACGAACTGCTGACCCGCCAGTTGGACGAACTCGTAGTTGCGGTTCAGCGGTCCATCGATCGGATTCGACTGATCCAGGATGTAGCTGACGGTGGCCAGGTTGCGACGGCCCCAGCGGCCATCGACGGCGGCCTCAGCGCGACGCACGTCGCCCGAGCCGTCGATGGTGGCGTGAACCCAGCTGCGGATGCGGTCGGACGGCGAATAATCGCCCTGAACCACCCAATCGGAGGTCTCCGCCGCGAGCCCCGTCGGATCGTAGAGGCGAGCGGGATCGTCGGGGATGGAGGTGCGGAAGTCGTCCTGCTGGTCGAAGCGATAGCTCCGGCCGACGAACAGGCTGGCCTTGCGACCTTCGGCCCAGCGGATGGTGGCGCGTCCACCGGCGGTCAGGCGCACGCCGCCCTCCAGCAGGTCGTAGCCGGAGAAGCGGTCCATACGGAACAGGGACGATTCGTCCAGTTCCAGAACTTGGGAGTCCTCGATGGGGATGCGACGATCCAAGCTGACCTTGTTGGAGACCGACAGCTGGCCGACCGGCTCAAGGATGATGTCGGCGTCGCTGATGCGTTTGACCAAAGGATAGCTGACGTCCACGCCGGCGCTGAGGCGCGAACGGCTGACGGTTGAGTCACTGTCTATGCCCATCATGGGGGGCAGATCGGACATGGAATAGAGATCGACGCGGGTGTCGATGAAGGGCTCGACACGGATCCCGACCGGCAGGATAACGGTGCGACGCCATTCCATCTGTCCCGTGATGCGGCGGCTGTCGACGCCGCTGAGGCCCGTCGTGACGGGCGGCACGATCTCGGGGTTGAGAATCGGCGCGCCGACGAAGGCGTCGCGATAAAGCGAAACGGCCGAGCCCTTGAGGCGCAGACGCCCGCCAAAGACCAGTTCGTGCGGCTCCCACCGCGCGTCGATCAGCGGCGCGACCAGGGGCAGGGTGTCGTCGTTCTCGAACACCTTGAAGCCGTTGGCGTCGCGGAAGTCGTTTGCGGCGAAGGCGGGGTTCAGGCGCAGGCTCTGGATCGAGAAGGCGACGACCGAAACATAGGAACGGTCGGTCTGATGTTCGGCGTAGATCTGGCTGATCAGACGGCGGCGGTCACCGTAGTAGAGGCCGTTGTCCTGATAGGGATCGCGGACATCGTAGCGGTCGAACAGGGTCTTGTCCGAGGTCCGTTCGGCCGTGAAGCCAAAGCGCCACGGACCGTCGGGGTCGAATTCGCCGTGCGACAGCAGATAGCTGCGGCTCTTGCGGTCGCCGAAATCGACATTGCTCTCGAAGTCGCCGTCGCCGTCCAGATCGAAATCGCCGAACTCGCGGGCGTAGGTATAGCCGCCACGCGCCACGATCATGCCGTCGGCGAATCGGCGGCGCCATTGCAGGTTCAGCAGCGGGGCGACGGACGTGTTGATCTGGGGGCTGATCAGCCAGTCCTCGGACGGTGAGACGACGTGGAGGTAGGGAACCTCGACCGAGACGCCGCGCCCTTCGTCATAGTTGACGATCGGCACCAGGAAGCCCGACGCCCGCTCTACCGTAGGGTCGGGGTGGGCAAAGAAGGGGGTGTAGAAGACCGGCACCGGCCCGATGTAGAAGACCGCGTTACGATACAGGATGGCGCGCAGTTGCTCGTCCTGCACCACCTTCTCGGCCTGGATCGAGATGGTCGGCGTCTTCGGCCCGCCGTCGTCGCAGATGGGGCAGGGGGTGAAGCGCGCATAGTTCAGCTCGTTGACGTTTTCGCTGCGGCGCACGGCCGTGGCGGCCATCAGGCTGGCGCCGTTCGACAGGCGCGTGGCGAAATCGACGGCGACGCCGGTGGTCAGGTCTTTGTCCAGTTCGAGACGGCTGGCGTAGACGACCGTTCCGTCCGGCGCGATGGCCTCGACCTGGCCTTCGCCGGTCGCCGAACCGGCGTTCAGGTCATAGGACAGGTTCTCGCCGCGCAGCACATGGCCGCGGGTGCGCACATAGGCGCGGTTCTCGGGCGTACCGCTGACGACGATGTTGTCGCCTTCGCGGCGGGCGTTGTCGGCATCGACATAGACGGCTTCCGGCTGCAGGCCGTCGGCAGGCGCGGTCGTGGTCGCGGCCGGAACGGTTTGCGCCAGAACAGGCATGGCGAAGGGCGCGCAGGCGACCAATGTCGCACCGGCGAGAAGCCTTGCTCTGAAAGCGTTGAGGCGCCGATCGCGGCGATCACCCTGCATAGGCCATCCGTATTCTGAGAAGCGAGCGCCCGATTAGCCGTCTTCGGTATAGAACAGCAAGGTAAAGGCTGCGAGCGCCGTCAGAACGGGCGGCAGCCACGCGGCGACAAAGGGCGCAACGACCTCGGCCGATCCCATCGCCGAAGAAAACTGGTTCAGGAAGAAGAAGGCGAAACCCAGCACCACGGCGGACACGCTCATCCGCGCCAGGTCGCCCAGACGCATCAGCCGAAGCGAGAAGGCGGCGGCCAGAATCGACATGGCGGCGAACACCAGGGGCGTGGCCAACAGCTGCTGGAAGCGCAGGCGGTAGGCGGTGGAGGTGAAGCCGGCGTTTTCGATGCGGCTGATCTGATTGGGCAGGGACCAGAAGGGGGTCGATTGCGGCCGCGCGAAACGGTCGAAGGCCTCTTCGTCGGCCAAACTGGAAACCAGGGTCAGGCTGGAATAGGTCACGGCGCGCTGGCCGATCTGGGCGCCGACGGCGTCGGTCAGGCGCCAGGCGCCCGCATTCAACGAGGCCGACTTGGCGTCGATCCTTTCGGAGAATGTGCGGCCGCCGCCGGGTGCGGTCGTGTAGATGAAGAAGCTGACGTTCAACAGACGGGCGTTGGCGCGGTCCTGCTGTCCGGCGCGGATGATCATCTGACGCTGGTCGTCGCCTTCGCGCAGCCAGATCGCCTCCTTGGGATCGCCGCCGGGCGCCGTGCCGGAGATGCGCGCGCGTTCGCGCTGCCACAGGCCGTCGCCGGCCGAGGCCAGCGGTCCCAGCACGGTCACGGTCAGCACGCCAAGGACAAAAGCCATGCCTGCGGCCGGCAGGACGAAGCGCCAGGCGGACACGCCGGCGGCGCGCATGGCGATCAGCTCGCTGCGCCGGTTCAGGCTGATGAAGGCCGACAGGGTGCCGAACAGGAAGACGAACGGCATCAGCTGCACGATGACCGACGGCGACTTGAGCAGCACCAGGCCGAAGATCCGCACCGCCGACAGGTCCTGGGCCGAGCCGACGCCGCGCGAGACCTCGACGAAGTCGATCAGCATGACCAGGGCCGAGATCACGGCCAGGGCCACGCCCAGCGACTTGAGCTGCTGGACCAACACATAGCGTTCGATCCCGCCGAGACGAGGAATATGCGGCGAACGACGGGCCGGCATGAGCGCGGTGGTCATGCGAACCTCGCTTTCAGGTCGCGCACGAAGAGCCAGCGCTTGCTGCGTCGCGGCTTCAGCGCGCGGAACAGGACGCGCAGGGCGACGGCGATGGCGATGACGGGCACCACATATTGGAGAATGTTCATCCAGCCATTCCAGGCGCTGGCGGCGACGAGGCCATAGCCGATGACGCGCAGCAGCAGGAACAGGCCCGCCGCCTTGGCGATCCGCAGCGTATAGCCGGTCCTGCTGAAGGCGCCGCCCAGGATGGCGGACAGGGCCAGAGCCATGGCGACCAGGGCGTAGAGCGGCGACGACAGGCGCGAATGGGCCTCGGCCAGCAATTCGCCGCGCGATCCCGCGACTTCGATCACCTTGGCCGTCGGGTTAAGCAGTTGGCGCAGATAAAGGTCCGTCGGCTTGTAGCGGATGGTGTCGGTGACGCCGACGAAGGGGGCGAGCGAGAAGTCGTATCGGCCGAACGACAAGGTCTCCAGCACGCCGCCCGACGAGTAACGCTGGGCCGAGCCGTCAAGCATGGTCAGGACCGGCGTCCCGCCTGCATCGCGACTGAATCGGGCCTCCGACGCGTTCCAGGTCGTGACCTTCTCCTTGTCGTCCAGATAGACGAACAGGTTCTTCAGCAGGCCGTTCTGTTCGATCTGCTGCACATAGACGGTCAGGCCGTCAGGCCCCTGGACGAACTGGCCTTCTTCGACCAGCAGGGCGGCGAGGTCGGTGCGGATGTCGAAGGCCTGACGCCGGGCCTCCTGCTGCGCCCAGGGCAGGATGAAGACGTTGACCAGCAGGGTGACCAGGGCGACCAGCACGGCGATGCGGGCGGCGGGAGAAATCACCTGCCAGCGGGTCATGCCGCCGGCGAAGGCCGCCGTCAGTTCCTGCTCGCGCTGCAGTCGCGTCAGGGCGATCAGGGCACCGACGAAAAGACCGATGGGCAGAATCACGGCGAGCAGTTGCGGCAGGGCGAGCGAGGTCAATTTGACCATGACCCACACGCTCTGGCCCCGCTCCACGATGACCTGGAGTTGGTCGAGGCTCTGGCTCAGAATTCCGATTCCCGCCAGCGCTGCGCAGGCGGCGACCACGGGGAACAGGATCTGGCGAAAAAGGTATCTTTGAATCAGGGTCATGGGCGGTTGGACTTCGCCCGGTTGCAGGCGGCGATATTGAGGCGCATCTAGTAGCACATCAGGGCGCGTCCGCGACAAGCAGACGCGCCGTTGTCTTTTTGCCTTTGCAGACGCCGGGTGGGGCCTGGCTGGAGTTGTTTGAATGAAGATCGAGTTCGTCGCTGCCGTGGACGCCGCCGAGATTCTGGCGGTTCCGGTTTTTGAAGATCGCGCGTTTACGCCGGCAGGAACCGCTCTGGACGCCAAGACCAGCGGCGCCCTGACCAAGGCCGCCGGCAAGGGGCGTTTCACCGGCAAGGCCGGTCAGAGCCTGAGCGTCGCCGCCCCGGCCGGCGTCAACGCCGACACGGTGTTGCTGGTCGGCGCGGGCGCCAAGGACAAGCAGGACGACCTGGCGGTCGAGGCCTTTGGCGGCAACGCCTATGCGGCCGTGAAGCTGTCGGGCGCCGAGGTTCTGACCATCGACGCCTCGGACCTGGCGCCGGAGCAGGCCGCCCGCGTCGGCTTCGCCGCGCGTCTGGCCGCCTATCGCTTCGACAAATATCGCACGACGCAGAAGCCGGACAAGATTCCGTCGATCACCGCGATCCGCGTCGTGACCTCTGACCTGCGCGCCGCAGAGGCCGCGCTGGAGCCGCTGTCGGCCGTCGCCGACGGCGTGATTTTTGCCCGCGACCTGGTGTCCGAGCCCGCCAACGTCCTGTATCCGGCCGAGTTCGCCAAGCGCGTCAAGGCGCTGGAAAGCCTGGGCCTGGAGGTCGAGATCCTCGGCGAGGCCGAGATGGAGAAACTGGGCATGCGCACCCTGCTGGGTGTCGGCCAGGGCAGCCGTCGCGAGAGCCAACTGGCGATCATGAAATGGAACGGCGGCGAAGCGGGGGCCCAGCCCCTGGCCTTCGTCGGCAAAGGCGTCTGCTTCGACACCGGCGGCATCTCGATCAAGCCGGCCGACGGTATGGAGGACATGAAGTGGGACATGGGCGGCGCGGCCGCCGTAACCGGAACCATGATCGCCCTGGCCGGCCGCAAGGCCAAGGTCAACGCCGTTGGCGTCCTGGGCCTGGTTGAGAACATGCCGGACGGCAACGCCCAACGGCCCGGCGACGTGGTCGTGTCCATGTCGGGCCAGACGGTCGAGGTGATCAACACCGACGCCGAGGGTCGCCTCGTTCTGGCCGACGCCCTCTGGTACACGCAGCAGCGTTTCAAGCCGAAATTCATGATCGACCTGGCGACCCTGACGGGCGCCATGATCGTGGCCCTGGGCCTGGATTACGCAGGCGTCTTCTCGAACTCCGACGACGTGGCCGATCCGATCCTGGCGGCGGCGACGAAAGTCGGCGAGAACTTCTGGCGCATGCCGATCCCGGCCATCTACGAGCAGCACATTGATTCCAAGATCGCCGATGTGAAGAACACGGGCAACGGCCGCGCCGGCGGCTCGATCACCGCCGCCCTGTTCCTGCAACGGTTCACCAACGGCGTGCCGTGGGCGCACCTGGACATCGCCCCGACCGCCTGGGCCAACAAGAGCCCCAGCCCCACCGTGCCGGAAGGCGGCGTCGGCTTCGCCGTGCGCACGCTGGATCGCATGGTCGCCGACACCTACGAAGCCTGATCGCCGGAGATAGAGCCGGGTGAGCGACAAGCCCGAAATCTGGTTCTACCACCTGGAGCGGTCGACGCTGGATCAGGTGCTGCCGACCCTGCTCGACAAGACGATCGAGCGGGGTTGGCGGGCGCTGATCAAGTCGTCGCATTCGCATCGGCTGGACGAGGTCGACGAGACGCTGTGGACCTTTCGCGACGACAGTTTCCTGCCGCACGGCCGGGCGGATCAGCCCAATGCCGACCGCCAGCCTGTGCTGTTGAGCGAATCGGGAGAGAACCTGAACGGCGCTCAGGCGCTGTTCATCGTTGACGACGCAGAACTGGGCGCGACGGAAGGGTTCGAACGATGCTTCATTATTTTCGACGGTCGGGACGAGCCGGCCCTGCAGCACGCGCGCGGACGCTGGAAGACGTTGAAAGATCAGGGCGCGAACCTGGCCTATTGGCGTCAGACCGACGAAGGGCGCTGGGAAAAGGCGGCCTGATCGGGCTGGTCTTGCTAGCGGGCTGCTCGACGCCTGTCGCCGATGCCCCCGCGCCGCGCGCTGTGGAACATGCGCAGATGAACCCGCCCGTCGGAAGCCGCATGCCGACCGGGCAAACCGATGACGTCTGCAAGGCTGGCGAGATGCAGTATCTTGTCGGCAAGTCGCGCACCGAAATCCCGGTTCCGGTGGACGTCGTCAACCGCCGTGTGACCTGCACCACCTGCCCGGTGACGCAGGATTTTTCAGCCTTTCGGCTGAATATCTTCTACAACGAACAGACCGGCGTCATCGAACAGGTTCGCTGCGGCTAGTCGGCCGCGCCCATAGGGAGACGATCATGAAGACCCTTCTCAGCACACTGGCGGCTGTCGCCGCCCTGGCGTTGTCGGCCTGTGCGCCGACGCAGACTGTCGATCCCACGCCGGGGTCGGACACCGCCTTCAAGGCCTGCAAGGTCGAGGACTATCAGAGCTACGTCGGGCGCAACCGCTCGACCATCCCGACCGCCCCTGAGGGCCAGACCTTCCGCGTCCTTTGCACCACTTGCGCGGCGACGATGGACTATCGCGAGAACCGGGTGAACTTCGTCTATGACGAGGCGACCAGCATCGTTCGCGAAGTGAAGTGCGGCTGACGCTCAGCGTCCCACGGTATCGCCGGGCCAGAGCGGCCCGCTGAACTTGGCGGCCAGATAATCCATGAAGGCCGTGACCCGTGCGGGTCGCGGTCCGCCGCTGGGCGCCACCAGATGAAGCGCGATGGGCGGCAGGCGCCAGTCGGTCATCACCGTCTCCAGACAGCCGTCGGCGACATCCTTCCAGTAGATGAAGTCCGGCTGGGGAAAGAGGCCCAGCCCCGCGCACAGCGATGCGGTCAGGGCGTCGGAGTTGTTGGCCCTCAGCGGCCCGCGGGGATGCACGACGACCTCTTCGCCTGCATCATTGCTGAACCGCCAGGTGTCGGGGCTGGGCATGTAGGCGTAGCCGAGGCAGGCGTGGCGAGCCAGGTCGTCGGGGTGGGTCGGACGACCGCGCTGTTCCAGATAGGACGGCGAGGCCACCAGGGCGCGCGCCACCGGCCGCAGCTTGCGCGCCGTCAGCGAAGAGTCCGCCAGGGCCGCGATCCTCAGCGCGCAGTCGAAGCCTCCGCCGACCAGATCAATCACCTCGTCCGACAGATGCAGGTCGATCGACACATCCGGGTGGGTCGCCAGAAACTCGGGCAGGGCTGGCGCAACATAGGCCATGCCGAACGACATGGGCGCCGCCAGCCGCACCAGGCCGCGCGGGGTGACAGACATGTCCAGCGCCTCGGACACGGCGCCCTCGGCCTCGGCCAGCATATGGGCGGCGCGGGCGGCCAGGGTGCGTCCTGCATCGGTCAGGGCGAACCGGCGCGACGTGCGGTGGAGCAGGGTGGTCTTCAGCTGTTGCTCCAGCCGCGTCACCGCCTTGGACACCGTGGCCTTGGACAGGCCCAGGGTCTCAGCGGCGGCGGAGAACGACTGGCTGTCGGCGACCTTGGCGAAGATGGCCAAGGCTTCGAGGTCGGGCAGGCGGGACATGGGTGGCTCCGCGTCGTGAAACGATGAGTTTCGGTTGTTTCTATTTCTGTTCGGTCGCCGATCTCTATCTTGGCGTCAAGCAAAGGCGTCGGACGGTTCCGACGCGAAAGGACGAGTTCGATGATCGAGCGCAGACCGTTTGAAACCCTTGGCGGCGCCAACCACGGCTGGCTGAACGCCAAACACCATTTCTCCTTCGCCAACTACTACGATCCCAAGCGGATGAGCTGGGGCAATCTGCGGGTCTGGAACGACGACGAGATCGCCGCCGGCTCGGGCTTTCCGCCGCATCCGCACGCCGACATGGAGATCATCACCTATGTCCGCGACGGGGCCATCACCCATGAGGACAGCCTGGGCAACAAGGGCCGCACCGTCGCCGGCGATGTCCAGGTCATGAGCGCGGGCACCGGCATCCGCCACGCCGAATACAACGCCGAGCCGGAGCTGACGCGGATCTTCCAGATCTGGATCGAGCCGACCAAGCGTGGCGAGGCGCCCAGCTGGGGCTCCAAGCCCTTCCCCAAGGGCGAGCGTTCGGGCCAGTTCGTGGTCCTGGCGTCGGGCTTTGAGGGCGATGCGGATGCCCTGCCGATCCGCACCGATGCGCGGATCGTGGCGGCGACGCTGAAGGCGGGCGACAGCGCCGAGTATTCGCTGGGCGCCGACCGTCGGGCCTATCTGGTTCCGGCCAAGGGCGAGGTCGAGGTCAATGGCGTCAAGCTGAGCGCTCGCGACGGCGCGGCCATCGCGCAGGAGGATGTCGTGACGGTCAAGGCGTTGTCCGACGCCGAGATCGTGCTGGTGGACGCCGCCTGATTTTAGGATCAAGCTTCACGGTCGGACCCGTTCCGACCGTGACGTCTGCTTTTGAAAGCCGAGGAAAGAAATGTTCAATCAAGTGAATGGCTGGTCTTCTCGCGCGCTGGCGGCGCTGAGGATCGTCGCCGGCCTGCTGTTCCTGGCGCATGGCGTCGTCAAGGTTTTCGGCTTTCCGACCGGGGCCGAGCCGGGTCAGCAGGAGCTGCTGTCGCTGTTCGGGATCGGCGGCCTAATCGAACTGGTCACCGGCCTGCTGCTGATCCTGGGCCTGTTCACGCGACCGGCTGCACTGATCGCCTCGGGCCAGATGGCGGTGGCTTATTGGATGTTCCACTTCCCCAGCAGCCCGCATCCCGCAGTGAACGGCGGCGATGCGGCGATCCTGTTCTGTTTCGTCTTTCTCTACATCTTCACGGCCGGTCCCGGTGCGTGGAGCATCGACGACCGCAGCGCAAAGCGGTTCTGATTTCTTAGACAAGGAGAGCCGCCGCGCCGTCGGGCGCGGCGGCTTTTTCACGCCTGGAGGGTCGCGGCCCAGTCGGCGGCGCGGACCAGGCTGTCGACGATGCCCGGCTCGGACGAGGCGTGGCCGGCGTCGCCGACGATGTCCAGATGGGCCTCGGGCCAGGCGCGGTGCAGGGCCCAGGCGCCCGAGATCGGCGTGACTACGTCGAACCGCCCCTGGGCGATCCAGCAGGGGATGTGGCGCATCCGGTCCACATTCTTCAGCAGCCAGCCGTCCTCCTCGAAGAAGCCGGCATTGGTGAAGAACCAGTTCTCGATCCGGGCGAAGGCGACGGCGAAGTCAGGCTCCGCGAACTTGTCCGGCCGGGCGTTGGGGCCCTCGACGCTGACGGTCTCGCCCTCCCAGCTGGACCAGGCGACGGCGCAGCGTTCGCGCTCGGCTACGTCGTCGCCGATCAGACGTTTGTAATAGGCGGCCATCAGGTCGCCGCGCTCGGCCTCGGGGATGGGGGCGACGAAACGTTCCCAGGCGTCGGGGAAGATCATCGAGGCGCCGTCCTGATAGAACCAGTGCAGTTCCTTCTTGGTCAGCAGGAAGATGCCGCGCAGCAGCAGGGCCTTGACCCGATCAGGATGGGTGATGGCGTAGGCCATCGACAGGGTCGAGCCCCACGAACCGCCGAACACCACCCATTTGTCGATGCCACAGAGGACGCGCAGCCGCTCGATGTCGTCGATCAGGGTCCAGGTGGTGTTGTCCTCCAGCGAGGCGTGGGGGCGCGACAGGCCGCAACCGCGCTGATCGAACATGATGATGCGATAGACGGCCGGGTCGAAGAAGCGCCGCATGCCGGGGTTGACCGCGCCGCCCGGCCCGCCGTGCAGCACCAGAACAGGCAGCCCCTGGGGATTGCCGGATTCCTCGTAATAGATCTCGTGCACGCCCTCGGTCGTCATCCAGCCCGAGGCATAGGACTCGATCTCGGGGTGGAGCACACGACGCGGCTCGGCGGGCGTAGGGAAGGCCATGAAGGAACGGTCTTTCTGCGAGAACGAAGCGATTAGGAACGAAGCGCGGCGACGGCCAGGCAGACCCAGCCGGCGATCATCAGCAGGCCGCCCACGGGTGCGACCGCGCCGAAGGCGGGGGCGCTGAGGAAGGCGATCAGGGCCAGGGAGAGGCAGAAGATCAGGCCTCCTAAGGCGCCGAGCCAACCGGCGATCTGCGCCAAACGACCGCCGACAATCCACTGGGCGCATCCGAAGGCGAAGACGGCGTGGACCATCTGATACTGGGCGCCTGTGGTCAGCAGGGTCTTGATCTGCGGCCCGGCCCCGTGCGCGGCGAAGGCCCCGACGGCGACGGCCATGGCGCCGTTCAGGGCGGCGAAGACGATCAGATTGCGACTCACTGGCATTCCAGAACCCTAGCCCGGCGCATCCCGAATGTCTGTGATCAGGAAGGATTAACCGGCGCGAGGCAGCGGCGTCAGATGGCTGGCCATGGCGGAGGCGGCGGCCTTGATGCCCTTGCGCACGGCGGCCTCGTTGGCGGGCGCGGGGGCGCGCAACAGGCCGACCGACGGGGTCAACGGGCCGTCCGGCAGGTCCGCCAGCACGCGGTAGAGAAGGTAGGAGCCGACATCTTCCTCGGCCTCCGACGAGGCGTCGGCTTGCAGGCCGGCGGCGGTCAGGGCGCGCAGCATGTCGGCGACGGGCGCGGTGGTGCGGGCGATGCCGGGGCCGGTGCTGGACAGGCGGTTCTTGTAATCCAGCGTGCGGTTCTCGGCGCGCATCTGAACCCGAAAACCGGAGCCCTTATGCGTGCGCCCGACCAGCAGGACGGCGCGGCAATCGCCGCTGCTCAGGCGTGCGGCCAGGGTCGAGGCCAGTTCGTCGGGGTCGGCGGCGGCGATGGGCACGGCGCGGGCGCCGACGGGACTCCAGATTTCGCCGGACAGATTCTCGACCAGATCCCAGCCATCGTCCTCGCCATCGTAGGCGCAGATTATTATGCCAGGGCGGCGGTCAACGCTCGCAGGGCCGTCGATCTCGTTCATCGTGCCGGCCATAGCCCCATCCATGACAGTTCGGTGACGCGCAGGAGGCTGTAACTTCCGAACGCGGTCAAGCCCTGATGATCCTTAACCCAGGTCGCCGACGGCCGCATCCAGCAACATGAAGGCGCGGCCGCCGTCGGACGCCAGGCTGGTCTGGACCGCTGCGCTGTCGCCTGCGCGGGCCGAGGCGTTCAACATGACGGCGAAGTTGCGGACATAGCGTTCGGCGTCGCCACGCAGTTCGGCGTCGCTGAGCACGCGGCGCGAGACGCTGCGCACGGCGGCGGGGGCGACGCGGCGCACGATCTGGCGTGCGGCGTCGGGGTCGCCCTTGCTGATCGCGCGCGCGGCTTCCTCGACGCGCGAGCGGGGCAACAGGGCGTTGGGATCCACGCCCATGCGCCGGATGGCGGCGGCCACGCGTTCGGACAGGGCCTCGGCTTCGGCGGGCGAAGGGGAGGGTGTGTCCAACTCCAGCGGGGCCTCGTTCTCGTCGTCGCCGGAGATCAGATCGCTCCAGTCCAGCCGATTTTCCGACGGCGGACGCGGGGTTTCGGCGGGTTCAAGCCGCAGGCGACTGCGCAGGCCGAACCGGCGCTCTTCTGGCGGCGTCTCCGGCGGTGACATGCGCGACTGGCGAGGCTCGGGATGGGGTTCGATTTCGGGCGTCGGTTCGCGACGGCGAGGTGGCGAGGCGTCGCCCGACACCACGCCCATCAGGCGCACGGCCTCGGTCAGCATGTCGTAGTTGCGACGCACACGCTCCTGGAACCCGACATCCAGCGCCTCGGTATCTTCTGCCGCCTTGCGCGAAGCGGCGGACAGGGCGGCGAGACCGTCCTCGACCGTGGCGCGCACGGCGTCGGCGCGGGCGCGGGCTTCCTGGGGCAGGCGGGCGGCGCGTTCGTCGATGTCGGCGACGGCGGTGTCGATCTCCGACAGGGCCGAACTCAGTCGAGTGACCAGGGTCTCCAGTCGATTGGCCATCCGCTCGCCGGCCTCGTCCACCAGGCCGGAGGTTTCGTTGACGATCCGGCGGGCGTCGGCGATGCGGGCGTCGGCGGCCGTGTCCGCCTTCTGGGCGGCTTCGAACAGGGATTCGCCCAGTCGGTCGGTGCGCAGACGGGCCTGTTCGGCGGCATCGGCGGCGGCGGCGCGGGAATCCTCGGCCGTGGCGCGCATCTGCTCCAGCGCACGGCGGGTTTCTTCCATCAGGGCGTCGCGAGCCTCGGCGGCCAGGGCTTCGAAGCGGTCCAGGGCGACCTTGGTGGCGGAATCGAAACCGTCGGCCTCGCGTTGCGACATGTCCACCAGGGCGCGGAACTGATCGGCGGCGGCCTCGACCAGGTCGCGCATCGACTCGACCGAGGTCTGGGACGTGCGATCCAGATCGCCGGCGGCGGTGCGGGTGGCGGACAGGTGTTCGATCAACTGCGCGCGCTGGCTCTCGACCTGAGCGGAGAAGTCTTCCTGATCGGTGCGCAGGGCGTAGGCGGCGGTGACCAGGGCGGCGCGTTGCTGGCCCAGGCCTTCTTCGACCGACTGGATCTGTTCGGCGACGCCGGTGCCGGCGTTTTCCAGACGGATCGTCTGGCGCGCCAGATCGTCGGAGGCGACACGCGCGGCGTCCTGGGCCTCGCCGGCGGCGGCGGCCAGATCTGCGGCGCGGGCGGCCAGGGCGGCCTCGGCCTCACGCAGTTGCGCCTGCGCCAGGTCGGAGGCGTCCGCGACCATGCGGGATTGGCGTTCCACCGCGTCGATGACGCCGGCGGCCTGGGTGTCCAGATGAATGCCCAGGGTCTGCATCTGGTCGCGCTCGCGCCCCAGGTTTTCGGTCAGGCACCGGGCGGTGCGGCCCGCGTTTTCTGCCGCCTCGTTCAGACGCGTGGTTTCCTGTGAGAGCGCTTCGCGAAGCAGGGCCATGTCGTTGCGGGCGCGTTCGGCCGCCAAGGTCGCATGGTCGATGTCGGAACGCAGCGATTGGAGGACTTCGCCGGTCTGTTGGGCGGCCAGGGCGGTCGGGGCGACCAGGGCCTCGGCCAGCTGTCGGGCGCGACGGGTCTCGGCGGCGAGGCCGGCCCCTTGACGCACGGCATGGGCCAGCATGATGGCCAGCCCGGCCGGGGCCAGGGCGATCAGGACATAGATGGCGATCCGCAGCGGGTCCAACTCGGCCCCGCCCGCGCCAAACTCATAGGCGGCCCATGAGGCGACCCCGCCGATCCACAGGGCGGACGCGATGCCGGATATCAGATAGGCGTGCCGGCCGGACGGTTCGGGCTGGGTCTTGGCTGCGACCGTCTTCACCGCAGGCGGGTTGGACAGTTCGAAGGTTGCGGGCGGCTTTCCTGCGGCGACGGCCATTTCGACGGCGGCGGTCGATTCCGGCATAGGCTCTGCGCTCAGTTCAGGCGTTGCCATGGGCTCGGGCTCGATGGGACCACGTTCCGCCGCCAGGGCGCGTTCCTCGGCGAGGCGTTGTTCTTCCAGCAGGCGACGTCGACGGCGCTCGGACATGGGAGGGTCGAATGGGGGTGGGTCGAACGGGGGCGCCTCGAACGTCGGCTGAATGATTTCGAAATCCGGCTCGGGGATCGGTTCGAGTTCTGAAGTCGCATCATCCGACGGCGTCTCGTCCGTGATCGACAGTTCGACGGGCGTAACGCCTTCGTCGTCGGTCAGCTTAAGCGGCGGCCGTTTGGGAGACTTCATCAGCTCTAAAACTCGATCTCTACGCGGGCGTCCGACAGCGCCGAGGAAACCCTAGAGCATGATTGGTGCGGACGAAACCGACTCAAGACCGCAACCTGTCGATGAACCGCTGCGCCGACGCACCAGAAGGCGCGATCCGATCAGCAGTCGCGCTGGGTTTCGGACAGCAGGGGCGCTTGCGATCCGGCGTCGCGACACTCGGCGACACGGCGCACTTCGCGGTCGGCATGGTTCGGTGTTTGGGTGTCCACGCCGAACTGCGACAGGACGACGGCGGCCAGCAGGGCGATGAAGCCAGCGATCAGTTCGACAAGCGCCTGCATTCTACCCTCCCTCGCAGCCTGTATGGCTACGCTCCTTATGCGCCAAATCGACGAACGTCACAATCCCGCCCTGAAAGATTGACCCGACGAGACGTGCGTGGAACGGAGGATGCGGACGCTCCGACACCGTGTCATGCGAATCAGGCAGATGGGTCGCATGACGCAAGGCGGCGACAGTTACGAAGGCAGTCTTCTGGAGCCCGGTCCGGGCCTGTGGACCTCTGCGGTCGCGCATCGCTTTTCGGTGCTGATGGAGAACGAGGCCTATTTCGACGCCCTGTCGTCGGCGTTGCACAAGGCCGAGAGGTCCATCGTCTTGCTGGGCTGGCAGTTCGATCCCCGCACGCACCTGGACCCAGAGACGCGGCCCGGCGACAAATCAGCCGAGATCGGTCGCCAGTTGCGCATGATGGTGAAGAAGAAGCCGGATCTGGACGTGCGGCTGCTGATCTGGAAGTCGCCCCTGCTGATCGCGGCGTCGCAGGGCTTTTATCCGCACCGGGCGCAGCGCTGGTTCCGCAAGCGAATGGTCGAGTTCCGGCTGGATTCGCCGGGGCCGATCGGCGCCTGTCACCATCAGAAGGTCATCGTCATCGACGACAAGGTGGCCTTCTGCGGCGGCGGGGACATCTCGACCGACCGTTGGGATTCCGACGAGCATCTGGACGGCGACCCGCGCCGCGCCCTGCCCAGCGGCCTGATCTGCAAGGCGCGGCATGAGGTGATGGCCGTGATGGACGGGCCGGCGGCGCGCGCGCTGGGTGATCTGGCGCGGGAACGCTGGTTCAAGGCGACCTGGGAACGCACCACTCCGGATGAGGTCGAAAGCGATCCCTGGCCCGATGGTGTACCTGTGCAGATGACCGACGTTCCCGTCGGCATCGCCCGCACCGAGCCCAAATGGTCCGGTCGTCACGAGGTGCGCGAAAGCGAAGCGCTGCATCTGGACTCCATTCGCCGCGCCAGGCGACTGATCTATTTTGAAAACCAGTATTTCACCTCGCCGGTCATCGCCGCGGCCCTGGCCGAACGGCTGGCCGAGGTGGACGGGCCGCAGGTGATCGTCATCTCGACGGCGAAAAGCCCCAGCTGGTTCGACAGCCTGACCATGGACACGGCGCGGGCCGAGGTGCTGCATCGGCTGGAGCAGGCCGACACCTACAACCGCTTCTTCGCTTTCGCCCCGCTGACCGAGCATGGCGACCGGATCATCGTTCACGCCAAGGTGACGATCATCGACGACCGACTGCTGAGAATCGGATCCACGAACCTGAACAACCGCTCGATGGGGTTGGACACCGAATGCGACATCGCCGCCGAGCCGACGGATGACGCCGGGCGGGCCGTGATCGCCGCCTATCGCCACCGCACAATCGCCCACTGGCTGGGCGTGGCGACCAAGGACTATGCGGCGGTCGAGGGCGTATTCGGCTCGGTCGGGGCGGCCATCTGCAGCTTCGAGACTGACCGGCTGAAGCCGCTGGGGTCGGACCCGCCGACGCGCATCCAGCGGATGTTCGCGGAATGGCAGTTGGGCGACCCGACCTCCTCGACCGACGCCTGGCGGCCTTGGAAGCGGCTGAAACGGTCCCAACGCACCCGACCGGCGTCCGAGGGCGGTCACGCGCCGGGTTGAACCACATCGAAATCGATGATCAGCGGCAGATGGTCCGACGCCACGCGCGCCAGGGGCGAAAAGGCCGAGCGCACCGCACGGATGCGGATTTCGGGGCTGACGAAACAGTGGTCGATGCGGATGGCGGGGAAGGCCGAAGGGAAGGTCTTCACGCTGGGCTTCAGGCCAAGCTGGCGCTGGCAGTCCTGAAGGCTGCGGCACAGGGTCTGATAGGGGCGGGTGATGGAGGTGGCGTTGAAATCGCCCGCCAGCAAGGTCGGTCCTGTGCAGGCGCCGACCCAGCCCAACCCGGCCAGAGCCGCCGCCTGAAGCCGCTGTTCGCGGGGGACCAGGCCCAGATGGGTGTTCAGGACATTGATGGCGGTCCCGTCGATCTCGATCTCGGACCAGATGGCGCCGCGCGGCTCAAGGCCCGGAATGCCGGATACGGTGGGCAGGGCGCCGGCGCGCATCAGGCGTTCAGGATGGGGGGTCAGGATGGCGTCGCCATACTGTTCGGTCTCGACCCGCATTGCCGGGTGAAAGCGTGAGGTCATGGCGAGGCCGGTGGCGATGGCCTGCGCCTGATCCACGCTGCCCGTGCGAACGCGGCCGACGTCCAGTTCCTGGAGACAGACGATGTCTGGCTCGTATTCGCCAATGACGGCGACGATCCGGCCGACATCCAGCCGGCGATCCGTGCCGACGCAGCGGTGGACATTATAGGTGAGAAGGCGAGGCATGAGGGTTTTGGGGACGTGTCGGTTCTTGGACGTTGACCGTGGGCTAGGCCTTCTGACGCGCGAATGCGACCCCGATACGACGATCAGAGCAGGATCAGGTGATCGGGCAGTTCGTTGGGGTTGTCGGGGCGCGGCGGGAAGTGTCGGGCCAGAACCTGTCCGCACAGGTCGACAGCGGCTGCGAAACCCTCGACTGGACGATCGGCCCGCAGTTCGCGGGTCAGGACGGCGACGGCCTGGGCCCAGGCGTCCTCATCCACCTTGGCGTAGATGCCTTCGTCGGCGATCAGCTCGACCTGATGTTCGTCCAGCGCGGCGAACAGCAGGACGCCGGTGCGTTCGGTGGTGACATGGACACCCTGGGCCATGAACTGCTGCAAGGCGGCTTCTCTGACGCGACCACGCCGGACACCGGCAGGCGTGACCAGCCTGCGAACGGCGGGAATGCGCGTCAACAGAAAGATGCCGACGAAGACCACGGCTTGAGACAAGGCATAGAGCGCCAGGGCCTGACCCGTGGTGGCGGCTTGGGCGGCATCATGCGCGGCTTCCCAGCCATCGCCGGGCCAGCGGAAATCCAGCAAGAAGGGAATGAAGACGATGGGCGCCAGCAGGGCGGCGCCTGCCGCCCAGGCCAGGCTGACGTCCAGATAGGTGGAGACCCGTCGCGAGATCACGCAGAAGATTTCGCCCGACGTCTGTCGCTCGGCGGCCGAGATGGCCTCGGCGATCCGGGCGCGGTCGTTGTCCGTGATCTGCATCACCATCCCCCCGAGGCGCCGCCGCCGCCGAAGCTGCCGCCGCCTCCGCCGAACCCACCGCCACCGCCGCCCCATCCGCCACCGCCGCGTCCCGAGCTTCGCAGCGCTTCGGACGCAGCCCACAGCAGCACGGATCCGACGTTGCTGCGCCGCCCGCGCCCGGACCGCATGGCGATCAGGAACATGAACAGGAAGATGGCCGCGATGATGACCACTGGGATGATGGACTCGGGCTTGGTGTCAGTCTGCTGCGCCGCAGCCGCCTGGGCTCGCGCCTGCGCCTCGGCGGGGTCGAGCGACAGTTGGCCGATCAGTGCATCCACGCCCTTGACCACGCCCGCCTGGTAATCGCCGTCGCGGAAGGACGGCAGGATGTCGTCGCGGATGACCTGAGACGAGAAGGCGTCGGTCAGGATCGGCTCAAGCCCATAGCCGACTTCGACGCGGACCTTGCGTTCGTTGGGGGCGACGATCAGCAAGGCGCCGTTGTCGTTTTCCTTCTGGCCGATGCCCCAGGCGCGACCCAGTTGATAACCGTAGTCCTCGATCTCCTGATCCTGCAGACTGTTCACGGTCACGACGACAAGCTGGTCGGTGCTGCTGGCCTCCAGCGCCGCCAGCTTTTCCGTCAGAGCCTGTTCGGTCGCGGGATCGAGCAGATTGGCCTGATCGACCACCCGCCCGGTCAGGGGCGGGAAGTCGAGCTTGGTTTGGGCCGTCGCCGGAAAGGCAAACAGCAGGGCGGCGACCAGACACAGAAGGAGGGCGGCGAGGCCCGTCGGACGCCGCGCCGCCGCTTGAAGACCTGTCACTGCGCGGGCGGGGTCGCGCCCGGCGCCACGGCCGGTGCGCCGCCGCCGGGCGCCGAAGCGTTTGCGGGCGGGGCGTTCAGGTTGAAGTTGACCTGGGGCGCCGACTGGGCCGCGGCGGTTGCGGTGAACAACTGCATCGGCTGCGAGCCTCCGTGCAGGGTCTTGGCCCAGATCACCTGCGGGAAGGTGCGCAGCGTGGTGTTGTAGTCGCGAACAGCCTCATTGTAGTCGCGGCGCGAGATGGCGATGCGGTTCTCGGTGCCTTCCAACTGAGACTGCAGGGTCAGGAAGTTCTGGTTGGCTTGAAGTTGCGGATAGGCCTCGACCGTGACCAGCAGGCGCGACAGGGCGCCGGACAGTTGGCCCTGGGCCTCCTGATACTGCTGGAAAGCCTGCGGGTTATCCAAGTCGTCGGCCGAGACGTTGACCGAGGTGGCGCGGGCGCGGGCGTTGATCACGTCCGTCAGGGTGGTGCGTTCCTGGATCGCGGCGCCCTGGACGGTGGCGACCAGATTGGGAACCAGGTCGGCGCGGCGCTGATATTGGCTCTGCACGTCCGCCCAGGCCGCCTCGGCGCGTTCCTGCTTGGTCGGGATGGTGTTGTAGCCACAGGCAGCCGCAGCCGGGGTGATGAGGAGTGCGGCCGTCAGAGCAAGGGCGCGAGCGTTGAGGCGAACCATGACATCTCCCTGTCGGCGCTGATCGCCGTCGGGTCGAATATTGACCCGCCGCATGAATGCATCAAGCGTCCAATGGCTCCGGTTGGATATTGTTGATGCGGCAGGCCGCCGAATAGGTGTTGGCCAGCAGACAGCCGATGGTCATGGGGCCGACGCCGCCCGGCACCGGGGTGATGCGACCGGCGATCTCGACCGCCTCCTTGAAGGCCACGTCGCCGACGACGCGGGTCTTGCCCTCGGCGGCCTTGACGGGATCGGCCGAGGGGACGCGGTTGATGCCCACGTCGATGACGGTCGCGCCCGGCTTGATCCAGTCGCCCTTGATCATCTCGGGGCGACCGACGGCGGCGACCAGGATGTCGGCGCTGCGGCACACGTCGGGCAGGTCGCGCGTGCGGGAATGGGCGACGGTCACGGTGCAGCTCTCGCCGAGCAGAAGCTGGGCCATCGGCTTGCCGACGATGTTGGAGCGGCCGACGATGACGGCGTTCAGACCCGACAGGTCGCCCAGCTGATCCTTGAGCAGCATCAGGCAGCCCAGCGGCGTGCAGGGCACGAGGCCCGGCAGTCCGACGGCCAGACGACCCGCATTGACGACGTGGAAGCCGTCCACATCCTTGTCCGGGGAAATGGCGTCCAGCACGACCGAGGCGTCGATGTGAGCGGGCAGGGGCAGTTGAACGAGGATGCCGTGGATGCCCGTATCCGCATTCAACTGGGCGATCAGGGCCAGCAGTTCGTCCTGGCTGGTGGTGTCGGCCAGGCGGTGGGTGTCGGAGCGCATGCCGGCGCGCAGGGTCGTCTCGCCCTTGTTACGCACATAGATCTGGCTGGCGGGATCCTCGCCGACGATGACGACGGCCAAGCCGGGTTTTACGCCGTGTGCGCTCTCCAGCCGGGCGACGGCCGCGCCGACACGCTCCACCAGGGCGACCGAAAAGGCCTTGCCGTCGATCAGGGTCGCAGGCGTGGATTGGGCCGACATGGCAGCTCCGTCTGGCGGGAAATGAGGATGGCGGCGATTTACAGCCGTCACGGTTCGGCGTCTATGATCCCCGTCCAATGCTGGAGGAATTCATGAATCGTCCGTCTCTTGCCGCCGCAGTCAGCACCGTCGCCCTTCTGTGGGCCGCCGCGCCGGCTTTGGCCCAGGACGCGCAACCCTTGCGGATCGGCGCGACGGTGAACGGCGCCCTGACGGACGCAGACGGCAAGGCGGCGGACGACGACTATCGCTATGACGACTACCGGTTCGACGCACGCGCAGGCCAGCGTCTGGAAGCCATTCTGAGGTCCGACGCCTTCGACGCTTTTCTGGCGGTCTATGCGGACGGCGTAGAGGGCGAGCCGCTGGCGACCGACGACGACGGGCTGGAGGACGGCACGAACGCGCGTCTGCGTTTCACGCCAGAACGGGCGGGCGCCTATGTGCTGCGGGCCAGGACACTGAGCGGGCTGGACGGCGGCGACTATCGCCTGTCGCTGCAGGAACGCCCGGCCGCGCCGCGTGCCCCGCGCCCTAGCGGCATCCGCCTCGGTGCGACCGAGAGCGGCGAACTGACCGCGCGCGATCCGGAGCAGGAGGACGGCGGCCGCTATGATGCCTACGCCTTCCGCGCCAACGCCGGCGACCGGTTCGTCGTGACGCTGGATTCCGAGGCCTTCGATCCCTTGGTGCGGGTCGGGCGGATGAACGGTCCCGACTTCGTGGAGATCGGCTCCAACGACGACGCGCCCGGCGGCGGGCTGAATTCGCGCCTGACCTTTACGGCGCCGACGGCAGGCGAATATGTGATCCGGGCCACGTCGCTGGAAGACGGCCTGGGCCGCTATGAGGTGGGTCTGGCCGAGGCGCCGCCCGCCGCGCCGTCCAAGCCCATCGCCGTGGGCGACGAGATCAAGGGCGAGTTGGGGTCCGACAGCCCCGTCAACGACGGCGGTCAGCGCGCCGATACCTATCGCTTCACCGGCACGAACGGCCAGCGCGTCGCCATCGAGATGAAGTCCAGCGACTTCGACGCCTATCTGACCCTGCGGCGCGCGTCGGACGATACCGTGTTGGCCGAGGATGACGACGGCGCCGGATCGGGAACGGATTCGCGCATCGCCCGCACCCTGGACGCCGACGGCGACTACATCATCGAGGCGCGGGGCTTCAGCGACGAGGCGGAGGGCGACTATACGCTGACGCTGACCGAAACCGCGCCGCCGCCTCCACCGACCCCGGCGACCCTCGGGCAGAAGGTCGAGGGCGAGATCACGGACGAGGACCCTCAGGGCGACGACGGCAAACGCTATGACGCCTATGTCTTCACCGGAACGGAGGGGCAGCGCGTCCAGGCCATTCTGCGCTCGGGCGACTTCGACGCCTATCTGGAAATCGGCGAGGTCGGTGATACGTTCGAAGCCTTGGCCAGCGATGACGACGGCCTGGCGGAAGGCACGGATTCGCGCCTGAACTTCACCCTGCCGTCGGCCGACGACTATGTGGTGCGGGCCTCGCCGCTGGATTCGGAAGGCAAGGGACTTTACTCGCTCGAACTGCTGGATCGTGGGCCTGAGCCCAAGCCGGGCAGTCTGCTGGTCGGCGGAACCGTTCGCGGAACCCTGTCCAACAGCGCGGCGCTCAGCGACGAAGGCGCCTATTTCGACGCCTATCGGTTCCAGGCCAAGAAGGACGAGAAACTGCGGATCACCATGGTCTCGAATGCCTTCGATTCCTTCATCGACCTGGGTCAAGTCGATGACGACGGCGACTTCTCCAGCCTGGCCACCGACGACGACGGCCTGTCGGACGCCCACGCCAAGCTGGATTGGACCGCGCCTGACGACGGCTGGTATCTGGTGCGCGCCCGCGCCTATGGCCCCAATCAGACGGGCGCCTATGCTCTGACGGTGGAGCGTCAGCCGGCCGGCGCGTCGGTCGCCGCCCACGATGAGGCGCCCATCGTCGTGACGCCGAAATAAGGCGATGACCGACGCCACCCCGCCAAATCGCAAGGATCAACACCTGGACGTGGTGCTGGCCGGGCGCGGCCGACACGCGCGCGACGCGGGTTTCGACCGGGTGCATTTCGTCCATGAGGCGCTGCCGGATCTGGATCACGACAAGATCGACCTCGGCGCCGACTTCCTGGGCAGGCGGCTGAAGGCCCCTTTGCTGATCAGCGCCATGACCGGCGGACCGACGCGCGCCGAGGCGATCAATGCGCGCCTGGCCGAGGCCGCCCAGCATCTGGGCATCGCCTTGGCCGTCGGCTCGCAGCGCGCGGCGGTCGAGGGCGGGGCGGCGGGCGGTCTGGACCGGACGCTGCGTCGTCGGGCGCCGGACACCTTCATCCTGTCCAACATCGGGGCGGCCCAGTTGACGCGTGGCTTCGGGCTGGACGAAGCCCGGCGGGCGGTCGAGATGATCGACGCCGACGCCCTGGTCGTTCACTTGAATCCGTTGCAGGAAGCCTGTCAGCCCGAGGGTGACCGCGACTGGTGGGGCGTCGGCGCGGCGCTGGAAGCCTTGGTCCGCAAGCTGGAGGTTCCGGTCGTCGTCAAGGAGACGGGGGCGGGCCTGTCGGGTCACACGGCGCGGCGACTGGTGGACATGGGCGTGGCCGCCGTGGACGTCGCCGGGGCCGGCGGTTCCAACTGGGGGCTTGTCGAGAGCGAACGCGCCGTCGATCCGGCGGACAAGGCCCACGCCGCCGTCTTCGCCGACTGGGGCACGCCGACGGCCCGCGCGCTGGTGGACGTCAGGCGCGCCTGCCCGGACGCCGTCATCATTGGATCGGGCGGCGTGCGAAACGGCCTGGATGTCGCCAAGGCGATTCGTCTCGGCGCGGACGTGGCGGGGCAGGCGGCGGGGGTTCTGGCGGCGGCGACGATCTCGACCGAGGCGGTCGTAGATCATTTTCAGCTGGTCATTCGACAGCTGAGAACCGCCTGTTTCTGCACCGACTCAGCCAATCTGGCGGCTCTGAGACGGGCGCCGCTGCACCCCTTCGACTGATCTGCACGGTTGCCAATCCTTCGGCGGCCCGTGTAGAGGACCGCCTCCTGTTGGGGAGTAGCTTCCGACGTCGAGACGTCGGGATCGTGTCAACACACTCGCGTTTCGGCGCGTGGCGCGATCAGCGGACCATCACCGCCTAGCGAGACCAGCGCGTTCCACCGCCGCACCGGCCGGAGTGGAACCGCTGTCTTGCGTCCGGTCGAGTGCAGTCCATGACCCCGGGAACAATCGCCATCCTGTCCCTCAGCATGTCCACGGACGCCTTTGCTGCCGCCGTGGGCCGGGGAGCCTCGCATCGTCCGGCCGTGAAGGACGCGATCAAGGCGGGGCTGGTGTTCGGGGTCATCGAGGCGATCACGCCCCTGATCGGCTGGGGGCTTGGCATCGTCGCCGCAGGCCTGGTCGAGAAGGTGGATCACTGGATCGCCTTCACGCTTCTGCTGATCGTCGGCGGCAAGATGATCTGGGAGGGCGCCAAGCCACGCGATGCGCAAGACGACGCTGCGCCGCGCCGGTCCGGCCCTTGGGCCCTGATCGCCACCGCCATCGGCACCAGCATCGATGCGGCGGCCGTGGGCGTGGGCCTGGCCTTCATCGGCGTGAACATCTGGGTGATCGCCGCCTCGATCGGCTTCACCACCTTCGTCCTGACCACCATCGGCATGCTGATCGGCAAGGCCGTGGGAACCCGATTTGGCAAGTCTGCCGAGATCGTCGGCGGCGTGGCCCTGATCGGCCTGGGCACGGCGATCCTGCTGGAGCACCTGGGTATTCTTGGCGGCTAAGCCGTCAGGCCGAGGGCAGGAGGTCTGCGGCGAAAGCCCGATAGCGACCGGCGCGCACGCCGTCTGTCGCGCGTGCGATGTCAGGCGCGAAATAGTGATCGCTGGTATAGGGAGCGGCGGCCTCTCGCACGATGGCGAAGACCTGTTCCAGGGCGGGGGAGCTGGTCAGCGGACGATGGAATTCCAGGCCCTGCGCCGCGGCCAGAAGTTCGATGCCGACCACCGTCGCCGCGTTCTCGGCCATGTCCAGCAGGCGGCGCGCGCCGTGGGTGGCCATGGAAACGTGGTCTTCCTGATTGGCGCTGGTGGGCACCGTGTCCACGCTGCATGGATGGGCCACCATCCGGTTCTCGGCGATCAGGGCGGCGGCCGTGACCTGGGCGATCATGAAACCGGAGTTCAGACCACTTTCCTTGACCAGGAAGGCCGGCAGTTCGCTCATCTTCGGATCGACCAGGATCGAGGTGCGGCGCTCGGAGATATTGCCGATCTCGCACAGCGCCATGGCGATCTGATCGGCTGCAAAAGCAACGGGTTCCGCATGGAAGTTGCCACCCGAGATGATGTCCTCGTCTTCGATGAAGACCAGCGGATTGTCGGTCACAGCGTTGGCCTCGCGCTCCAGCGTGGCGGCGGCGCCGGTCAGGACATCCAGGATCGCGCCCATGACCTGGGGTTGGCAACGCAGGGAGTATGGATCCTGCACCTTGGCGCAGTCGTCGCGGTGGCTGTCGCGGATGGCTGAGCCGGTCATCAGGTTGCGAAGGCGGCCGGCGACGGCGATCTGACCCGGCTGGCCGCGCAGGGCATGGATGCGCGGATCGAACGGGGCGTCGGAGCCCTTCAGCGCATCGACCGACAGGGCGCCGGCCGCGATGCCGGCGGCGAACACGGCTTCGGTTGCGAACAGGCCCGCCAGGGCCAGGGCGGTCGAACACTGGGTGCCGTTCAGCAGGGCGAGGCCTTCCTTGGGGCCGAGTGTCAGGGGCGTCAGGCCGATCGTCGCCAGCGCGGCCTCTGCTTCAAGCGTCTGGCCGCGCACGCGCGCCTCACCGACGCCGATCAGGACGCAGCTCATATGCGCCAACGGGGCCAGATCGCCCGAGGCGCCGACCGAGCCCTTCGACGGAATGCAGGGCAGGATATCCGCGTTGACCAGCGCGATCAGGGCCTCAAGCGTCTCGCGCCGTATGCCCGAGGCGCCGCGCGACAGGCTGGCGATCTTCAGCACCATCAACAGGCGCGTCACCGCATCGGGCAGCAATGGTCCGACGCCGCAGGCGTGGCTCAGCACCAGGTTGCGCTGAAGTGTTTCCAGATCTTGAGGCGCGATGGACGTGTTGGCCAGCAGGCCGAAACCCGTGTTGACGCCATAGACGGTGCGGCCCTGGGCCACGATGTCGGCGATCACGGCCGCGCCCCGGTCCACGTCGGTCCAGGCGGCGGGCGCCAGTTCGACCGTGACAGGGCCGTTAAGGACGGCGCGCAACTGGGCGAGTGTGAGCGGCGAGTGGCCGAGGATAAGGGTCATGTCTGCTTGTTCCTGTCTGCGGCTCAGCCGGGCCGCCGTGAAACCCACAGGCCGAACAGCGCCGCGATGGGAAACATCAAGACGCCATAGACCGCCGCCGGCAGCGACATTTCCGGCTGTTGCAGCACGCCTTGGGCGATGACGATGGCGAGGGTGGCGTTGTGGATGCCGACCTCGAAGGCGCTGGCCACCGCTTGGGACTTTTCGATCTTCAGCAGGCGCGGAACGACGTAGCCGACCGTCAGGCTCAGGACGCAGAAGACGATGGCGATCCCGCCGAGCAGCAGGACGTTGGCCGCCAGAAGGTCGAAGCTGCTGGCGACCGATCCGAGGATCACGAGGACCAGGATCGCCACCGAGGCGATGCGGACAGGCTTGTCCATGGCCTTGGCGAAGCCCGGTTTCAGCGCCCGCACCGTCATGCCCAGTGCGACCGGCGCGAGAACGATCAGGAACACCTCCAGCGTCTTCTTGAACTGCAGGCCGACGCTGAGGTCGCCGGGCTGGAACCAGGCGATGGCCAGGTTGGTGATGACCGGAAGGGTCACAACGGCGATGACCGAATTGATCGCCGTGAGCGAGATGTTCAGCGCCACATCGCCCCGGAACAGATGGCTGTAGAGGTTGGCGGTCGTGCCGCCGGGCGAGGCCGCGAGCAGCAGCATCCCCACCGCCAGGATGGGCGGCAGGCGGAACAGAAGCACAAGGGCGAAACAGATGGCCGGCAGCACCAGCAACTGACAGCCCAGGGCGACGGCGGCCGCCCTGGGCTGTTTGGCCACGCGCACGAAGTCGGCTGGCGTCAGATCCAGCCCGAGGCCGAACATGATGATCCCCAGGGCCAGAGGCAGGGCGACGGCGGCGAATTCCATGCGGCTTTCCTAGGAGATGAGGGCCGGCAGTCGACCGGCCTGGAACATTAGATCAGGCGAGGCTGGGAAGGTTCAGTTCGTGCTCACGAGCGGCGGCCTTGGCGATGTCGTAGCCGGCGTCGGCGTGGCGCATGACGCCGGTGGCGGGGTCGTTCCACAGCACCCGTTCCAGCCGTCTGGCGGCATCAGGGGTGCCGTCGGCGACGATGACGACGCCCGAATGCTGGGAATAGCCCATCCCGACCCCGCCGCCGTGGTGCAGCGACACCCAGCTGGCGCCCGAGGCCGTGTTCAGCAGGGCGTTCAGCAGGGGCCAGTCGGAGACGGCGTCTGAGCCGTCCATCATGGCCTCGGTCTCGCGGTTTGGGCTGGCGACCGATCCGCTGTCCAGATGATCGCGGCCGATGACGATGGGGCCGGACAGTTCGCCCGACGCCACCATCTCGTTGAACATCAGGCCGGCGCGGTGGCGATCACCCAATCCGATCCAGCAGATACGGGCCGGAAGGCCTTGAAATGCGATACGCTCGCTCGCCATGTCCAGCCAGCGATGCAGGCCGGCGTTGTCGGGGAACAGCCGCTTCATGGCGGCGTCGGTCTTTCGGATATCGTCTGGATCGCCGGTTAGGGCGGCCCAGCGGAAGGGGCCGATCCCGCGGCAGAACAGCGGGCGGATATAGGCGGGCACGAAGCCGGGGAAGTCGAAGGCGTTGGCGACGCCCGCGTCGAAGGCGACCTGGCGGATGTTGTTGCCATAGTCGGTCGTCGGCACGCCCATCGCCTGGAAGGCCAGCATCGCCTTGACGTGTTCGACGATGGAGGTGCACGCGGCGGCGGCGACGCTGTCGGGATCGCTGACACGCTTGTCTTCCCATTCGGCGACGGTCCAGCCGGAGGGCAGATAGCCGTTGATCAGGTCGTGGGCGCTGGTCTGGTCGGTGACCAGATCGGGGCGAATGCCACGTCGGACCATTTCAGGCAGAACATCCGCTGCATTGCCCAACAATCCGACAGATATGGATTTTTCCGTTCTGCCAGCGTCTTCGATCAGCGCCAAAGCCTCGTCCAGCGTCTCGGCCATGACGTCGAGGTAACGGGTCTTCAGCCGCATCTCGATCCGGCTGCGCTGGCATTCGATGGCGAGGCAGGAGGCGCCGGCCATGGTCGCCGCCAGGGTCTGGGCGCCGCCCATGCCGCCCAGGCCGGCCGTCAGGATCCACTTGCCCGACCAGTCGCCGCCATAGTGCTGGCGACCGGCCTCCATGAAGGTCTCATAGGTGCCTTGGACGATGCCCTGGGTGCCGATGTAGATCCACGACCCGGCCGTCATCTGGCCGTACATCATCAGGCCCTTGCGATCGAGTGCGTTGAAATGCTCCCAGGTCGCCCATTTGGGCACCAGGTTGGAGTTGGCGATCAGGACGCGTGGGGCGTCGGCATGGGTGCGGAACACCCCGACCGGCTTGCCCGACTGCACCAGCAGGGTCTCGTCGGCTTCCAGCGTCTTCAGCGTCTCGACGATCCTGTCGAAGGCGGCCCAGTCGCGCGCCGCCTTGCCGATGCCGCCATAGACCACGAGGTCCTGGGGCCGCTCGGCGACCTCTGGGTCGAGGTTGTTCATCAGCATACGCATGGCGGCTTCGGCCGCCCAGGTCTTGGCGGTCTTGTCCGGCCCGCGCGGGCTGCGGACGATCCGGGCGTTGGGCGTGTTCATCTCTGGCTCTCGGCGAAGGCGATGCAGGCGGTCAGCACCCGGTGCAGATGCTGGCGCATAGGTTCGGCGCGTTCGGGTTCGTAGGGGCTGGGCCAGTTGTCCGGCGACACGAGTCCTGATGGATCGAGGATGTAGCCCCGGTCCGCCAGCTCCATCTGGATGGCGTGGACGCCGGTCTCGGGCCGGCCATAGTGGCGCGTGGTCCAGCCGCCCTTGAACCGGCCGTTGACGACCAGGCTGGCGCCGCTGATCGCACAAGCGGCCTCGACAGCCTGGGTCAGGTCTCCAGCGCAGGTCGCGCCGTCATTGTCGCCGATGTTGAACTGAGGCAGTTCGCCCTCGAACAGGCGTGGCACGATCGAGCGGATCGAATGGGCATCGTAGAGCACGACTGGACCGTCGCCGCGCAGCCGATCCAACTGGGTCTGCAGGGCCGCATGATAGGGATCGAACCAGGTCGCGCGTCGCTCGGCGATCTCGGCCCCGTCGGGCTCCTGGCCCGCCCGATACAGCGGCTCGCCATCGAAGGTCTCGGTAGGGCACAGGCCGGTCGTGGTCATGCCGGGATAGAGGGAGACGCCCGACGGATCACGGTTCACGTCGATGACGCTGCGGGACACGCCGGTGCGGACAAGAGTCGCGCCCATGTCGACGGCGAAGTCGTACAGCCGATCCACCCACCAGTCGGCGTCCTTGCGCGCCAGCCAGCCGGAGGTCATCCGCGCCTCGATGGCGGCGGGAATGTCGGTCCCGGTGTGCGGCAGGCCGATCACCAGCGGCGCCGAACCTTCATGCACGGTCAGCCAGTCCTGCATCCGTCCAGCCTCCCTCGCCAAATCGATCCGTCGTGGTATGTCTAGACATATTGATCGCAACACGACGGACCTGTCCAGTGACCCTTCAGCCGCAGCCCGTGGATCGCTCCCTCTGGTTCGAGGCGGCCCTGTTGCCGGAGGGCTGGGCGCACGATGTCCGCATCGGCGTGGCGGGCGGGCGGATCGTCAGTCTCGAAGCGGGCGTGGCGGGCATTGGCGGGGATGGGGGCGGCGGAGTCGCCTTGCCGGGCGTCGCCAATGTCCACAGCCATGCGTTTCAGCGGGCCATGGCCGGCCTGACAGAGGCGCGCGGGCCAGAAAACCAAGATGGGGCCGATGACGACTTCTGGACCTGGCGCGAACTGATGTATCGCTTCCTCGACCGGGGCGGGCCGGAAGAGATCGAGGCCATCACGGCCCTGGCCTTCATGGAAATGCTGGAGGGCGGCTTCACCCGCGTCGCCGAGTTCCACTATCTGCATAACGACCCCTCGGGCGCCGCCTATGCCGACCGGGCCGAGATCGCGACGCGGATCGTCGCGGCGGCGCAGGCGACCGGGATCGCCCTGACGATGCTGCCGGTCTTCTATGCTCATGCCGGGTTCGGAGGACAGTCGCCGTCGCACGGCCAGCGGCGCTTCATCAATGACCTGGATGGGTTCGCCGATCTGATCGCGCGATGCCGCATCCTGACCGCCGATCTGCCGGACGCCGTGGTCGGCGTGGCGCCGCACAGCCTGCGCGCCGTCAGCCCGGACGAACTGGCCGCCATGCCCGCGCTGGCGGGCGAGGGGCCGGTCCATATCCATGTCGCAGAACAGACCAAGGAGGTCGAGGACTGCCTGGCCTGGTCGGGGGCGCGGCCGGTCGAATGGCTGCTGGCCAATGCGCCGGTCGATGCGCGCTGGTGCCTGATCCACTCGACCCACGTGACCGAGACCGAATGGCGCGGCGTGGTCACGCGTGGCGCCGTCGTCGGCCTGTGCCCGATCACCGAGGCCAATCTGGGGGACGGCGTCTTTCCGGCGGCTGAGTTCACCCGCGCCGGCGGGCGGTTCGGGATCGGCACGGACTCCAACGTCCAGATCGGCGTGGCCGAGGAACTGCGTATGCTGGAATACAGCCAGCGCCTGGCGCTGCGCGGTCGGGCGGTCATGGCGGACCTCCAGCGCTCGACGGGCCGCGCTCTGTTCGAGCGCGCATTGGCGGGCGGCGCCCAGGCCACCGGCGCCGTATCGGGTCTGAGCGTCGGGGCGTCTGCGGACATCGTGTCGTTGGATGCAAGCGGCGTCGCCTTCGCCGGACGATCAGGCGATGCGGTGCTCGACAGTTGGATCTTCGGCGCGCCGACGGGCTCGATTTCGTCAGTCTGGCGCGCGGGGGGCGAGGTCGTGAAGGACGGCCGCCATATCGCGCGCGACGCCATCAAGGCGCGCTATCGCAACGCGCTGGCGACGGTGCTGGAGTGAGCCTGCACCGCCGCATCTACGCCGATTTGGAGGGGCGCATCCTGTCCGGCGATCTGTCGCCCGGCGACCGGATTCCGTTCGAGCACGAACTGACCGACCGCTACGGCTGTTCGCGCATGACGGTGTCAAAGGCCATCTCCGAGCTGGCGGGCCGGGGGCTGGTGACGCGCCGTCGCCGGGCCGGCACCTTCGTCGCCCAGCCCAAGGCCCATGCCGCCGTCCTGGCCATTCCCGACCTGCGGGCCGAGGTGATCGAGCGAGGGCAGGCTTACGCCTATGTCCTTCTGGAGCGGATCGAGCGCGAGCCGGAGGGGGCGGAGGAAATCGAACTGGCGTCGGGCGGTCGTCTGCTGGACCTGACCTGTCTACACAGCGCCGACGGGGCGCCGCTGGCGTTGGAGCACCGGCTGATCGCCCTGGGCGCAGCGTCGCAAGCCATAGATGTTGATTTTCAGACGGTTCCGCCGGGAAGCTGGCTGCTGGACTCCGCCCCCTGGACCGAGGCGGAGAACCGCATCTCGGCCATCGCGGCCGACGCCCGCGCCGCACGCCTTTTGGAACTCAAGCCCGGCGCCGCCTGCCTGTGCGTCGAGCGGCGGACGTGGCGGGACGGGCAGGGGGTGACGCGGGTCTGGCAGACCTTCCCCGGCGACCGCTATGATCTGGTGGCGCGTTTCTCGTCAGCCCATTCCCCCGTTCTGGCCAAGGAGGCCCGCCGATGAAGGCCGACCGTCTGCTGATCGACTGCCACGTCGCCACCATGGTCGAGGGGCCGGTTCCCTACGGCGCCATTCAGGACGCGGCCGTGGTCGTCGCCGACGGCCGGATCGCCTGGGTGGGGCCGCGGGCCGATCTGCCCGCCGTGGATGCGGCCGAAACCGAGCGGTTGGACGGTCGCTGGATCACGCCGGGCCTGATCGACTGCCATACTCACCTGGTGTTCGGCGGCGACCGCTCGGCCGAGTTCGAGCAGCGACTGGGCGGCGCGACTTATGAAGAGATCTCCCGTGCCGGCGGGGGCATCGTCTCCTCGGTCAAGGCTACGCGGGCGGCATCGGAAGACGACCTGTTCGCCTCGGCCATGACCCGGCTGGCGGGGCTGAAAGATACTGGCGTCACGACCGTTGAGATCAAGTCCGGCTATGGCCTGGATCGCGAGACCGAGCTGAAGATGCTGCGCGTCGCGCGCCGGATCGGACGCGAAGGCGGGGTGCGCGTCCGCACCAGCTACCTCGGCCTGCACGCCGTGCCTCCCGAATATCGCGACGACCGCGCCGCATATGTCGATCTGGCCATCGACGACATCCTTCCCGCCGCCCATGCCGAAGGTCTGGTCGATGCGGTCGACGCCTATTGCGAGCCCATCGCCTTTTCGAGCGACGAGGTGTCGCGCCTGTTCGACAAGGCCCGTACGCTTGGCCTGCCGGTCAAGCTGCATGCTGACCAGTTGTCGAACGGCGGCGGCGCGGCCCTGGCGGCGCGCTATCAGGCCCTGTCCGCCGACCATATCGAACATGCGACCGAAGACGGCGTCGCCGCCATGGCCGCCGCCGGCGTCGTTGCTGTCCTCCTGCCCGGCGCCTATCTGATGCTGCGCGAGACCCAAACGCCGCCCGTCGATCTGCTGCGCCGCCACGGCGTGCGGATGGCCGTCGCCACCGACTGCAACCCCGGCACCTCGCCCGTCGCCTCCATGACCGCCGCGCTGAACCTCGCCTGCATCCAGTTCCGCCTGACCCCAGAGGAGGCCTTGTCGGGCGCGACGCGAGAGGCGGCGCGAGCGCTGGGGATGCTGGCCGAGATCGGGACGCTCGAAGCCGGCAAAGCCGCCGACCTTGCGATCTGGGACATCTCGCGACCGGCCGAGCTTTGCTATTGGCTGGGCAAGCCTTTGCTGAACGCGGCATGCCGAGGCGGAAAGCACGTATAGATTGCATTTATGAATCGAACCATAGATTGTCTGCATGGCCGCAGAACAATCAAACGATGTTCAAGCCTTCATCAAACACTGGTCCGCTGCGCCGATCAGCGAGCGGTCTCAGTATCAGACCTTCATCATACAACTGTGCAGACTGATCGGGGTACCGGCGCCGGACGACGTGCGCGCTGGCGACCTCGACTATTGCTTCGAACGCTCGGTCCAGTTTCGTCATGATGATGGATCGACCACAGCGGGACGGATCGATTGCGCCAAGCTAGGGTGCTTTGTTCTTGAGGCCAAACAGTCGGACAAACGTCGTGACGGCGGACCGATGGACACGGCGGCCCAATTGGCCCCTGTTGGGCAAGTCTTCCAAACGCGGACTCGCGTCATCGCCGCACGCCGTTGATCGGGTTATGCGGGTCGCCAAGCGCCAGGCCGAAAACTACGCCAAGGCCTTGGCCGAATGGCCGCCTTTCCTGATCGCGGTGGATGTCGGACGGTCGATAGAGCTGTGGTCCGACTTTGCGCGGCAAGGCAAGATCTATGCGCCGTTCCCGGATCGGGCGGGCTACCGGATCACTCTGGACCAGCTGCGCTCGCCCGAGATCCGCGAGCGGCTGCGTCGGGTCTGGACCGATCCGATGTCGCTCGATCCGGCGGCGCGGTCGGCGGCGGTGACGACCGAGATCGCGACGTCTCTGGCCTGGTTGGTGAAGTCGATCAACGGTCGGCGTCAGGCCGGGCTCGGGCCCGTCGATCGCGCCGCCCAGGCGAGCAAGACCGCGCGTTTCGTGATGCAGTGCATCTTCGCCATGTTTGCGGACAGCGTCGGTTTGATCGAACGGCGAAGCTTTCTGGGGTTGCTGGAAAGCTATCGCGGGGAGGCGGAGCGATTCCATCAGGGCGCGCGGTCGTTGTTCACGGCCATGGATCAGGGCGGCTATTGCGTCGCCACCCGCCAGCCCATCCGCCGGTTCAACGGCGGCCTCTACAGTACGGTCGAGACGCTGCCGATCGAGGAAGGCGAGTTGGCCGCCCTGATCGCAGCGGCGAAGTGCGACTGGACCGATGTTGAGCCCGCCATCTTCGGAACTCTGTTGGAGCAGGCGCTAGACCCGGCGGAGCGGGCCGAACTGGGGGCGCATTACACGCCGCGCGCCTATGTCGAGCGCCTGATCGAGCCGACGATCATGGAGCCTTTGCGCGCGGATTGGGAGGCGGTGGAGGGCGAAGCCGTTGCGGACTTCATGCAGGGCGACGTCGTAAAGGCGCGTCGCCGTCTGCACGCCTTTCATGACCGGCTGTGCAAGACGCGCGTGCTGGATCCCGCCTGCGGCACGGGCAATTTTCTCTATGTCGCCACGCGGATGATGAAGGAGCTGGAAGAGGAGATCTTCAGCGCGCTGGGAGAAATGGGCGAACACCAGGGCGTGCTGGCTTTCGACGGGCGGGTGGTCAGCCCCGAGCAGTTCTACGGCATCGAAAAGAACGCCAACGCCGCCTGGATCGCCGAGATGGTCATGTGGATCGGCCATCTTCAGTGGCACTTCCGCATATCCGGCGCGCCGATGCCGTCGGAGCCCATCCTCAAGAACTTTCGCACCATTCGGCAGGCCGACGCCCTGTTGGAGTTCTCGCGCGTCGAGGTGGTCCACCGGCGGGATCAGGCCGAGCGACAAACGATTCGCTATGTCGATCCGCGCCCGACGCCCTGGCCAGAGGTTGATTTCATCGTCGGCAATCCGCCCTTCATCGGCGGCAAGGGCCTGAGACGAGAGTTGGGCGACGGCTACGTCGATGCCCTCGCGGCGATCCGGGACGGCCGATTTCTGTCTGCAGACCTCGTCATGGCCTGGTGGGATCGAGCCGCGGAAATCCTTGCTCGCCCCGACACGCGTTTGCGTCGGTTCGGCTTCATCACGACGAACTCGATCACCCAGACTTTCTCGCGACGCGTGATCGCGCACCATCTGGCCAAACGGCCGCCGATCAGGATCGTCTTCGCCATCGCGGACCATCCGTGGGCCAGGGGCGCGGGATGCGCCGACGTCAGGATCGCCATGTCCGTCGCCGAGCGCGGCGAGCCTGACGGGCAGGGACGCTGGCTGAGAGTCAAGGATGCGGATGCCAAGACGTTTGAAGAGCGGCACGGAGACATCGGCCCGGACCTGATGCTGGACAGTCGATTGACGCGTATCCGACAGCTGAAGGCCAACGCCGTGCTGGCCTATCGTGGCGTGCAGCTGATGGGCGCGGGCTTTCAGGTCGCGCCGGAGGAGGCGAAACGCCTGCTGTCCGGCTCGGACCCGCAGGCGCCGTCGCCGGTTCGCGACTATCGCAATGGCCGCGATCTGGCGGATCGGTCACGCGGTCTGCAGGTCATCGACTTCTTCGGCTGGGACGAGGGTGAGGCGCGTCGTCGTCATCCGCTGCTGTTCCAGCATCTTCTGGAGACGGTGAAGCCGGATCGGGATCGCAACAACCGGGCGGCCTATCGTGACAACTGGTGGATTTTCGGAGAGCCGCGTCGCGATCTGCGGGACGCCCTGGAAGGATTGAGCCGCTTCATCGTCACCATAGAAACCGCCAAACATCGCTGGTTTCGATTCATGGACGCCGCCACCTTGCCGGACAACAAGCTGGTGGTGATCGCCAGCGACGATCCGTTCGTGCTCGGCGTCTTGTCGTCGCGCCAGCATCGCGCATGGTTCGCCGCCAACGCGGGCCGTATCGGCGAATACGAACGCGAGGCCGTCTATGTGAAAGGCGCCTGTTTCGACACCTTCCCATTTCCGGATGCCGGCGCCGCCTTGGCGGCCGAGATCGGCGTCCTGGCCGAGGAACTCGATGCCGTGAGGGCTGGCGTCCTGCGCGACAGTGACGCCTTGACGATGACCGGGCTTTACAACGCCAGAGCAAGAATAGGCCTGGGCGATCACGTGTCGGACGCCGAACGCGCGATCTACGACCATGGGCGCGTCGGCATCATCGACCATCTGCACCAGCGTCTCGATCAACTGGTGGCCAAGGCCTATGGCTGGCCTGACGATCTGGCGGACAGCCAGATCGTCGAGCGCCTGATCCAACTGAACCAGGCCAGGGCTGAGCAGGAGGAGCAGGGCGACATCCGCTTCCTGCGACCTGCCTATCAGGCCGGCAAGGTCCGCCAAGGCGTTGCGAGACCGGCGCAGCCTCTTCTGCCGACATCGAAGGAAAAGGCGCTGTTGCCTGAACAACCGGGCGTCCTGGCGTCGAGCCTGCTTTCAATCCTTCGCAGACAGGGCGTTCCGATGTCGCCGACCGAGCTGATCGACGAGTTCGAGGGCAGTCGGCCGCGCGCGAAGCGGCTGATCACCCATACGCTCAAGGTGCTGGCGGTTGCGGGATCGGTTCAGATGACGGACACGGGCTGGTTCGCGCCGCGGCGGATGCCGAGTTAGGGCTCAGGCCTGGGCGACGCCCATGGCCTTCATCAGGGCGTCGCGGATGGCGGCTTCGGTGAAGGGCTTCTGGATGGTGGGTTGGCCGCGCCATTCTTCGGGCAGGCCGCCTTCGCCATAGCCGGTCGAGAAGACGAAGGGCACGCCACGCGCCTTCAACACCTCGGCGACGGGGAAGACCTGACGGCCGGCGACGTTGACGTCCAGCAGGGCGGCGTCGAGGTTTTCGGTGTCGCGGGCCAGGGCCTCGCCGTCGTCGATGTTGGACGCCGGACCGACCGGAATGCAATCCATGTCTTCCAGGATCGTCTCCAAAAGCATGGCGACGAGGGATTCGTCCTCGACGACCAGGACGCGGCGGCCGCTCAGGGGTTGGGTCATCGTGAAGCCGTCCTGTCGAGCGGAACCGTCAGTTCCGCGATCAATCCATCGGGGGCGTAGACCAGATCGATCTCGCCCGCCAGATCATGGCGAATGTTTCGTTCAATCAAGCGGCTACCGAAGCCTCTTCTGTCCGGCGCCGTAACTTTCGGCCCGCCCATTTCGCGCCAGCTGAGCTTGAGCTTGGGCGCGCGTTGATCCGCCAGCGCCCAGTCGATCAGGATGCGACCTTCTGGCGTGTGCAGAGCGCCATATTTGGCGGCATTGGTGGCCAGTTCGTGGAAGATCATGCCCAGAGACAGCACGATGGCGGGCTCCAGCGACACCGGCGGTCCGTTCAGGCTGATGCGGGTATGACCATAGGCCTCGGTCTCGTGCTCCAATATGGCGCGCAGGTCGGCGCCTTCCCAATGGCTTTGCGTCAGCAGATTGTGGGTGTGCGACAGGGCCATGATCCGGGACTGGAAGGTCTCGGCGAAGCCTGCGGGATCGGTGTTGGAACGTGCGGTTTGGATGGCGATCGACTGGACCGTGGCCAGGGTGTTTTTCACCCGGTGGTTCAGTTCGTCGATCATCAGCTTCTGACGCTGGGCGGCCAGGACGTTGTCGGTGATTTCGTGGCCCTGGACGAAGATGCCGACGACCGCGCCCGCGCCGTCGCGGATCGGCTGGTAGATGAAGTTGAGATAGACGGTTTCCAGCGGGCCGTCTGGAGTCCGCTGCAGCTGGGCCACGCTTTCGCGGCCTTCATAGGGCTCGCCGGTCGCGAAGACTTCGTCCAGAAACTCGTAAAAGCCCTGACCCTCAAGTTCCGGCAGGGCGTCACGCAAGGATTTGCCGGCGATGTCACGGTGGCCGATCAACTGGCTGTAGGCGTCGTTGTGCATCTGGAACCGATGTTCCGGGCCAGACAGTATGGCCACGAAGCCCGGCGCCTGCATGAACATCTCGACCAGGCGATTGCGTTCGGTCTCAAGGCGTCGATTGTCTTCCTGCACGGACTGGGCGCGGCGCAGGACCGAGCCTCCGATGATCGCATCCAGCGCCGTGGTCGGTTCGTCCGGCTGAATGTTCGGGGACAGATCCGTGACGTCCATGGTGTGCTGAAGCAGCAGCACCACCTCGCCCGCGTCGTTCAGGATCGGCGTGTGGGTGGCGCTCCAGATCCGTTCAACAAAGGCCTCGCTGCCGTCCGGCAAGGTCTTTGGCATCGAATAGCGCACGACGGCGAGGTGATCGCGTTGTCGGGTATCGCGCGCCTTTTCCAGAGAGGCGCGGACCTGTCGCACGTTTTCCGGCGCCTCGGTTCCGGGGCCGGAGTCGAAGGCGGCGAACAGAAGCTGGCCGATCACCTCGCTGCGCCTGGCGCCTGTGACGTCCACATAGGCTTGATTGAATTCTGCGATGCGCAGGTCGGGCGTCAGCAACAGATACGGGTTGGGCGAAGCCTCGAAGGCCGCGCCCAGATTGACGGTCAGGTCGCTTGATTGTGTCGTGTCGTTCAACGCCTACCCCGTCCAGCTTGGCGATAACGCACGATTTTGAAATCGGTTCTACAGCGAGATGTCGTGAACTGTGATCGCAAGGTCATTGGCGCGATCACAGGATTTGCTAAGCAGCGGGGATGACAATCGCCGGCGTCTTCGCCACCCTCTCGCTCATGATGGCGCCCGCAGCCGACCAGCCCACTGTCCGCATTCAGCAAGGCGTCCTGATCGGAGGCGCCGATGCCGACGTGGCCGCGTTCAAGAATATCCCCTACGCCGCACCGCCGACGGCCGAGCGACGCTGGCGCCCGCCGGGCCCGGCGCCGACATGGCAGGGTCAGCGTGACGCCTCGACCTATGGGCCCCTGTGCATCCAGGCGCCGCCGAACGGCGATCCGGGCGTGGGACCTCTGCCGATGAGCGAGGACTGCCTGAACCTGAACGTCTGGCGGCCTGTGGGCACGCGCCAGCCGGCGCCGGTCATGGTGTGGATCCATGGCGGCGGTCTGGTGAACGGGTCGGGCACGGCGCCGCTGTATGACGGCACGACATTGGCCAAGCGCGGCGTCGTCGTGGTGACGCTTAACTATCGGCTGGGGCGGCTGGGCTTCTTCGATCACCCGGCGCTGGCGGCCGAGCGTCCGACGGGCGAGGCGGCGGGCAACTATGGCCTGATGGACGTGACGGCGGCGCTGAAATGGGTGCGCGCCAATATCGCGGACTTCGGCGGCGATCCCGAGAACGTCACCATCTTCGGCGAGTCGGCAGGCGGGGCCATCGTGACGCGGCTGATGATCTCGCCACCAGCGCGGGGCCTGTTCGACCGGGCCGTGGTGCAGTCGGGCCTGGGGCGCGAGTTGCAGACGCCGCTGGACAAGAAGGGACCGCACGGCGCCCCGTCGGCGCGCGAGCGGGGCGAGGTCTGGTCATTCGGCGCGGGTCTGAGAACCGCCGCCGATCTGCGCGCCGCGCCGGCGGAGATGTTTCTGACGCCGCCGCCGGTGTTCGCGAACGGAGACCTGACGCTGATCGACGGGCGGATCGTGCCGTCCACGGTCGAGGCGGCGTTCAAGGCGGGGCGGCAGGCGCCGGTGCCGATGATCATCGGCACGAACAGCGCCGAGTTCTGGTGGATGCGACCGACGGACCGCAACGGCTATGGCCAGATCGACGACGACATGACCTGGCTGGAGCGGGCCGACGCGGTTCAGGCCTATGGCGGTCTGGAGGCGTTCGACAAGCTGTCCATTACGGACCTGGTGTTCTCGGAGCCGGCGCGGATGCTGGCGCGGCTGCACAACAAGGCCGGTCATCCGGCCTGGCTCTATCGGTTCGACATCTCGTCGCCGCAGAATCCCGAGCCGCACGGCGGGGCGACCCATGCGATCGAGCGGCCCTATGTGTTCGGCACGCTGAACACCCTGCCGTATCCGGTCGAGGATCGGGATCGCAAGGCGTCGGAGGCCATGATCGGCTACTGGACCGCCTTTGCGCGTTCGGGCGATCCCAATGGCGTCGGCCGGATCGAATGGCCGCGCGCCAGGGCAGGGGATACCCGGCTGATGAACTTCGGCAACGCCGGGCCGACGGTGACGCCGGTTCCGTTCAGCACACGGCTGGACCTGCTGGAACGGTTCCGCGACCGGCCCCGTCCGTAAGGGCGTCAGCCGGCCGAGGTGGCACCGGACTGCTTCTCTTTTAGCGTGACCAGTTCCTCGGCCATGGTCGGGTGGACGGCGCAGGTGGCGTCCCACTGGGCCTTGGTCAGGCCGGCCTTTACGGCGATGGCGGCCAACTGGATCATCTCAGGGCTGTCCGGGCCGACGATGTGGACGCCGACGACGCGCTGGCTGTCGGCGTCAACCACCAACTTCATCAGCACCCGCTCGTCCGAGCCGGTGAAGGCGTATTTCATCGGGCGGAAGCGGGTGACATAGACGTCCACGCCGTTCGAGCATGACCGGCGCGCCTCGGCCTCGCTGAGGCCCACGACGCCGACCGGCGGCTGGCTGAAGACGGCGGTGGCGACGGCCTCGTAGTCGAAGTGCTGGGGGTTGTCGCGATAGACGGTCTGGTGGAAGGCGACAGCCTCGCGGATGGCGACGGGCGTCAGGTTCATCCGGTCGGTCACGTCGCCGATGGCCCAGATGTTGTCGGCCGTGGTTTTCGAATAGGGATCGACCTTGATCGCACCTTCGTCGTTCAGCTCGACGCCCGCAGCCTCCAGGCCCAGGTCCTTGACGTGGGGAATGCGGCCGGTGGCGAACATGACCACGTCGGCTTCCAGCTTCATGCCGTTTTCGAGGTGGTTGACCAGGCCGGTGGGGGTCTTTTCGATCTTCTCGTGCTGACAGCCCAGTACGACCTTGATGCCGCGCTTCTCGATCTCGCCCGCCAGATGCGCGCGCACGTCGTCGTCGAAGCCGCGCAGGATGTTGGGGCCGCGATAGATCAGGGTCGTCTCGACGCCCAGACCGGCGAAGATGCCCGCGAACTCCACCGCGATATAGCCGCCGCCGGCGATCAGGATGCGCTTGGGCAGTTCGGGCAGGTGAAAGGCCTCTTCCGAAGTGATGGCGTGTTCAATGCCGGGCATGTCTTCCGGCTTCCACGGCCGCCCGCCCGTGGCGATCAGAATCTTCTCGGCGGTGATGGTGCGGTTCTTGCCGACGATCTCGACGGTGTGGGCGTCCTTCAGGACCGCGCGGCCGTGGACCAGTTCGACGCCGGCCTTGCCCAGATTGGCGGCGTAGATGCCGGACAGGCGCGCGATCTCGACGTCCTTGGCCTCAAGGAAGGTGGGCCAGTCGAACTTGGCGTTGTCGAACGACCAGCCGTAGCCTTCGGCGATTTCCAGCGCGTGGCTGACCTCGGAGGCCATGACCATGAACTTCTTGGGCACGCAGCCGCGAATGACGCAGGTGCCGCCGACCCGGTATTCCTCGGCGACCGCGACCTTCTTGCCGTCCAGCGCCGTCAGCCGCGCCGCCCGAACCCCGCCCGAACCGGCGCCGATGACGAAGAGGTCGTAGTCGTAGTCGGCCATGGTGCGGGTTCCGTCGAGCAAGGGCCCCAACTGAAAGCGGGGTCTGGCATTTAAGCCGAGCGAGGCGAAATCCAAGCCCGAAAGCTTCTTTTGGGTCAGAACCCAACCGCGATCCCGAAAACGCGTGCTGCGGGCGGAACAAGGGCGTTAAGCCGGGGTTGGAGGATGAAACCGGCTGAAGGAAAGCGCGTCGTGATGCACCAGATCAAGCGCGGATCGCGATTGTCGATCGGCGTCCTTTGCGGACTTCTCGGCGGCTTGGTCGCAAGCTGCGGCGAAAGCTCTGATCCGGTTCGGGCCGATGCGCATGCCTCGTCGTCCGTCTCGTCCGAAGGATATGGATCAAGCGTCGAGGCCCAGGCGCCGGCTCCGTCGGCCGCCGCCGCATCGACGGCCTCGCCCACGTCTTCGCGGCAGGCGTGCTACCTCGCGGTCGATGGCCGTGTGCATGTCGATGGGCCGTGCCTGGTGTTTCCATTCGGCGATGGCGGCTACACGCTAAACGCCTGGTCGGACGGCAAGCCGGCGCAGTCTCATTTCGCCGTGGTCACGACCAATGGCGACGGAACCGCGACCGCGACATGGAACGCCGATCCCGACGACACGCGCGCCGGCGACCCTTTGGGCGCGGCCAGGTTCAGCGAAGGGTGCTGGGTCAACGACCGCGTTAAAATCTGCGCGAGCGAGCGGTGAGATACGGCAGGCTGTCGAGCGTCCGGCGGACAAGCTCTTGGCAGTTCTCATTTTAGAAGAAGAAGACGATGGTGGGTGATGTAGGGTTCGAACCTACGACCCGCTGATTAAGAGAACCCGTTCTTCGGTTTTCCTGACCCCGCCGATTGCACGCTAGAGCGCGATCAAGCAATTGAAATAATTGACATTATATACCCTCTAGCGCACATTTGGCGTCTTCTTCGCATTTCGAGAAAGAGACTCTCGAGCCGGAGTTCACCGTCCTAATCACCGTCCTAATAGGGGGTTTCGGCACCGTCCTAACGCCGAAAACGTCAGCAAATGCCAGATCAGCGCCTCGCTCTAACGGACAAAATTCTCATCGGCATGCCCTTCGCCAGAAGCGGGCAGATCGTGGTCCGCGACACCGAACAACCCGGCTTCGCGGTGCGGATCGGCGCCTCGACCAAGACCTTCATCATCTAGGCTGATCTGCGCCGCGACGACGGCACGCGCTCAACCATCAAGATGAAGGTCTGCGAGGTCGGCGAGTTGAACACGCGCGCCGCACGCGCGAAGGCGAGGGGACTCCTGCTGCTCATTGCCGCTGGCGAGGATCCGCGTCCCAAGAAGAAGGTAGAGATTCTGGCCGCGGCCAAGGCCGCCGAGAAGGCCGAGGACGAGGCCGCGCGCGCCGCGCCGTTGGGCGTCCCGACGGTGCGGGAAGCCTGGTCGCGGTTCAGGGTCTCCCACCTCGAACGGAAACAGCGCAGCCCCGCCACGATCCGGGGGTACACCGATCATATGGAGCGTTTGTTCGCGGACTGGCTCGACCGGCCGCTCTCCGAGCTCGGTGACGAGCCTCGCCTCCTGGCGGATCGTCACGACCTGATCAGCGCGAACAACGGGCCCGCCATCGCCAACGGCGCCATGCGCACCTTCCGCGCCGTCTACAATCACGCCCGCAAGACGTGCCGTGCGCTTCCGCCGGAGAACCCGGCAGCCGCCGTCGACTGGAACCCGGAGAAGCGCAAGGACACCGCTATGGGGGTCACAGACCTACCGGGCTGGTTCGAACAACTTGCCAGGATCACGAACCCGATCCGCCGCGAGTTCCATTTGATGACCCTGCTGTCGGGGTCCCGGCCGGAGGTGCTCAAGAACGTCCGCGTCACCGATCTGGATCTGAAACACCGGATCATGCATCTCTCCAAGCCCAAGGGCGGAGAGATAAAGGCCTTTGACGTGCCTCTGTCGCGGGCGATGATGGAATCCATCTTCCGGCTCAGGCGGATCGCGCCGATCATCTATCCGGAGAGCGGTCGCGTGTGGCTGTTCCCGAGCGATGCGCCCTGCGGTCACATGACAGAGCATAAGGAGGACCGGGCGGTCCTCAGCCATTGGGGCAACGACCTGCGTCAGACCTACCGGACGCTGGCCCAGGCCGCCGAGGTCTCCGAGGTCGACATGCACCTTCTGATGAACCACGCACTGCCGGGCGTGAACTCGGGCTACATCACGCGATCCAAGCTGATGCGGGATCATCTGCGCGCCCAGCAGGAGCGATTGTCAGCCTTCTTCATCGGCGCTGCGGTAAAACGCGGGCGTCCGTCCAGTGACGAACTGAGCCGGTGGCTCAACAGCACCAGTCGCACTTTGCTGGACGATCTGATGGCGGAAGATCCGGATGCGGTTCGGCTGAAGGCCGGACCTCGGGCGGCGATCCGCAAGCTTGAGGTTCAGGCGGCGCGCCTGGCCGTGCATGCCCTGCCGTCGGTTTTGATCGATGCGCCGTCCCGGCGAAGCCGGACCTCAACCACCCGCCCGTAACCGAGGCGCGCTCAAACAAGGCGACGGGCGGTCGACTTAGAGCACCGTCCTCAGTGACGGATCGATGGATTTGCGCCAGTCCGCGCCGACGCCGGCGGCGTCGGCGAACTCCGGCCACCGCTCGACCGCGTCGCGGACCTCCTGGACGATCGCCCGGGCGCGGCGGGCATTGATCGACGCAGTGCGGGCGCTGGCGTCGAAATCGTCGAGAGTGAAGCCGTCACGCTTGCCGTTCATCGACATCTGATGCCGCGCCGTCCACAGGCCGGTCGGATTGTAGCTCCAGGTGATGTCGTAGGCTGGCGACAGCGACCAAAGGTCTCGCGGCGGAAGGCGACGCCGGCGGCCAGTTTGGCCTCCCCGGCGGGAAGGGTGAATAGGGACCCGTCCGCCAGGGCATTGACGGACGAAACCGTCGTCTCCCCGACCCCGCGCGCCCAGCCGGAGCCAATGAAGGCCAAGGCTGCCGGAGAGCTGTTCGAGCCGTCGGCGAAGGGATTGAAGTATCCATCGCGCGGTGCGCTGTAGGCGGTCGCCGGATTATCGGCGATCGCGCCGAGCGCCTCGCGCAGGAAGGTGGAGTTCAGCTGATTGCTGCTTGAGTTTTCACCGTGTTCGCGCGCGTAGGCGGCGTAAGTGTCCAGCCGCCAGCTTCCCGCCAGATCGATCTTGGCCCCGATCGAGGCCCCCAGGCTTTCGGCGCGGCCTTCGATCCTCGGATTGCCGAGATCGCGGCCGAAATTATAGGCGATGATGTGTGATGTCGCGCCTGTCGGAGACACAAAATAGGGGTTCGCTGCGGTCACGGTGAAGGTCGTTGGAAACCCTTGAGACACCGCCTCGAACTCGCGCAGGCCATAGCGAACATCGGCGTTGACCGAGACGCGGTCGCCGAGGTCCTGATTGAGGATCAGATAGGCGCTGTGTCGGGTTTGCTCCGGCAGGACGTTCAAGCCTTCGCGGTGATTGTAGAGATTGCCTTGACCGGCGATGAAGTCACTCGGGCTCAGGCCTTCGCCATTCTGCCCACTGGGGATGGCGAAGGTGGGGACATAGCCGCCGGCTGCGGCGTCGAAGACGACGATGTTGCCGGGGTTGCTGAAGATGCGACGCCGGTCGGCGCCTCCGAACCGCCGCAAGTCCGCGTCGTTCGCCCGGTCCCGCTCGGATGCCGCCAGGCGGCTGCGGTCATTGTATTCATAGGTGCCCAGGATCGAGCCTGACGACCACCGCCCCCCGACGGTGTGGGCAATCTGGAACTCATCGCTCGCCCCATCCGAGGTGACGCCGTACCGGACCCGCGTCTCGGCGCCGTCATAGTCCTCACGCAGGATGATGTTAACGACGCCGCCCACGGCATCCGCTCCGTAAAGCGCTGACGCACCGTCGAGCAGCACGTCGATGCGGGCCACGGCGCTGGTCGGTATTGTGGAGACATCGGCGAAGTCGCCCTTGTTTCCTGTGCCCGCCATTCGTCGGCCGTTGACCAGAACGAGAGTCGCATCGCTGCCCAAGCCGCGCAGATTGACGCCCGAGGCGTAAAAGCTGTTCGTACCCCTCCGGTCGCCGCCGTTGCTCATGGCGGCATCGTTACCGGTGCCGCCAAAGTTCTGGGGCAGGGCGGCAAGCGCTTGGGCGACCGTTCCATGTCCTTGCCGGTCGATATCGTCCCGGGTCACGGTGATGACGGGCGAGGGGCCGTCGGCGACGCCGCGGATCAAACTGCCAGTGACGATCACTTCCGCGATCTCGACCGCCTCGTCCGTCGCCTCTGCACGGGCGGAGGGATCGAAGACGACGAGCGTGTTGGCGCTCGTCCGCCGGGCGCGCAGTCCGGTGCCCTGCAGCAGGGCGGTGAGGGCTTGGTCAGTCCGAAGCGCGCCATTGACGCCGGGAGACTGACGACCGGCGACAAGGTCGGTGGAATAGAGAATCTGCTCGCCGCTCTGGGCCGCGAAGAGGGGCAGTGCGGTTTGCAGCGGGCCGGCGGGAACGCGGAACTGCACGGCAGCCGTTTGCGCCTGGGCGATGACGGGCGTCGCCGCAGCGAGCATCAATACGCCAAGCGCAGTGGAACAAGGACCGATACGCATAACACTCCCCCGAAATGGATACCCGCACAGACGCGGGTCGGGGAAGAGACGAAGGGGCGCGGCAAAACCCCTCAGCGCACCGCCGCATTTTTCGCAGGGGCGTCACGAATGATGATCTGACCGGTTGGAGTTCGCTCGGCGACGACGGGATAAAGCTCGACGAGCGCGGAGACGAACCCCTCGACGTCGCCCGTGTTGAAAGCGCCGCTGACGGCGATGCGGGAGATGCCAGGCGACTGAAGTACGACCTTGGTGCGGCTGTAGCGATTGACCTCGGCGACGGCGGTTTCGACGGTGTCGCCAGCGAAGATCAGTCGCCCCGTCGTCCAACTCGTTTCCGAGGCGACGTCCACGGTCCGGACGGCGTGACGCGGCGAGGTCGTGACGATCTGCTGGCCCGGCGTGAGGGACCACGCCTGAGAGACCGCCGAACGATCGCTGACATCGACCTTGCCCTCGACGAGGGTCACCTGAGCGCCGTCCCCCGATCGACGCACGTCGAACCGGGTGCCGACGGCGGTCACGTCGGTGTCCCCAGCGCGGACGATGAACGGGCGGGCACGATCGCCCCGAACTTCGAAGAAGGCCTGACCGCTCGCCAGTTCCACGGCGCGTCGCCCGCGGGTCAGCTTCACGCGGATGCTGGAGTCGGTGTCCAGCGTCACCCGTGACCCGTCAGCCAGAACCACCACCCGGCGCTCCCCCATAGCCGTCTCGTAAGACTGAGGTCGGCTGGACCACAGGGCGACGCCGACCGCGAGCGCGGCGACCGTGGCGATCGCCCCTATGGGAACGACACTTTTGGCCAACCGGCTTTGGGATTGGCGCGACGCGTCGGCTCGAGCGCGCGCACCCTGCGTCAAGGCGGCGATATCGGCGTCCCCCTTGAGGCTTCCCGCCGCCTCCCACATGGTCTCGATGCGCGAATAGGCTTCGGCGTTCTGCGGGTTGCGGCGCCATTGGCTGAAGGCTGTGATGTCCGAAGCCGCGACCCGCTTCTGGTTGAGGGTCGCGAACCATGACGCGGCTTCGCGGCGTCTTGCGTCCAGGTCTTTGTCGGCAGTCATCGTTCGCGCCTTAGACGTCCAGTTGCGCCATGCAGTGCTCGACAGCCTTGGCCATACGTCGTTCGACTGTAGCCAAGCTGATCCCGTGAGCCAGAGCAATCTCTGCGTATGTCATACCGTCAAACCGGCTCAAGACGAAGACGTCCCTGTAGAGAGGCGGCATCGTCTGGAGGATTTGCTTGAGATGGAGGCGATCAACAGGCGCGTCAGCCGCGGTGCCCAGGATCGGAGCCTCACCTTGCAACGCGCGGTCCCGCCGGACCAGACGGCGATGCTCGTCGCGGACAAGGTTTAGGGCGACCCGAAGGAGCAGCGCCTTGGGGTGCCGGATGTCCTCAAGGAGATAGGGGGTGAGACGCAGATAGGTCTCCTGCACTACGTCGTCCGCCTCGTCGATGCCCACACGCCCGCGAAGCCGCTTCTCCAGCCATCCCGAATAGCGGCGGTAGAGCCCGTTGAGGCTCGCCGCTGCGTCCGGATTCAACTCCTTCACATCGCTCAACGCGACCTCCAGCCGGCTGTCAGACGGCGGGAATCCGAGAGCGCGTCCGCGCGGGCCGGACGCACTCAGGGGTGCGCCGCAGCCGATGGCGGACGGACGCCGCGCGTTAGGGCGCGGTCGTAAAGGTTGAGCTTCGCACAGGGGATTCCCGGCCCCTATCGACGCGAACGCCGACGGCTGAGCATGAATCAAACCGAGTCTGTGTGCAAGGCGGAGGGGTCGGGCGAGGAATCCTCTGCGAAGAGGCCCGCGACTTCAGGGTGAAACGCCGCCTCCGCCAAAGGCAGGCCCCGGCTCAAGTTCCGCCCCTATATGACGGCGCCCGACACCAACCCGTTTAGGGGCCGTGATCCGCCAGGGCAAGTGATCCGCGAAGCACGGCACGCGACCGGAAAGACCGGGTTTGGCTGACGCATTTCCGCAAGATCCTTGCGGGGTCGCCGCAACGGGTTTGCGTTGTCGGGTCGGAGAGGGCGGGCCACGATGCGAAAGTCAAAGGCGAGGTAAATCATGCCCCCAGACCATCAAATGGATGTCGGATCGCAGCGCTTCGCGTTGAGCCCGAGGGAGCTCGAATGCCTCATCTGGGTCACTCGCGGAAAGAGTTCGGGGGATATAGGTGGTATCCTTGGGCTGTCGCCCCGCACGGTCGACAGCTATTTGGAGAAGGTCTGTTCGAAACTCCGGGTCCGGACAAGAATCGAGGCGGTCGCAGTCGCGGTGCGGGCCGGCGTGATTGAACCGGATTAATTGGGTCCCACACGCAGCGCGCGATTTTTGATTAAGAATCGGATCATGATCGCTCATCTGAACTGTGATCATGTCGTCGATGCCCGGAACTGTTGTCCAAGCTTTCGCCAAGGAGATCGCATGTCGCGACGTACGACGGCTTGAAACCTATCTTGCTGAGCATGTCGCGGCACGGTTCGACATCGCGGGCGACCTTATCGGCAGAACGGCGCTGCTCGGGTTCTGGGGCCGGCTCTTTCAAAGCTATTCGCTCTTCGAACTGCACATCCTCAAATGCGTCGCCGAAGATGATCTCGTGATCGCAGACAGCGCCTACCTCCTTGCGGCACGCTGCGGAGGATTGCTGGACGTGCGCGCCATCAGCGTCTTTGAGGTCCAGCAGGGCGTCATTACGCACTGGCGCGACCATGCGGATTTGGCGGAGGTCCCGGTGTCCGAAAAAGATCGATGGCTACGGCTGAGTAGAGCCCGATGGTGACGACGACGTCCGTGACGGGTTGCACAGGGGGAGGGGGCGGGCCGGGAACTTCTGTGTGAAGTTCAACGTCTTCACCCGCGATCGCCGCCGACGCAGAACGTCCCCTGGCTCAAGATCGAAGGCTATCCGGTCGAGGCCCGCCGCCCGGCATTTTTACGGGGTTGGCTGTAGATGCCAAGCCGGCACAAACTACTTTTGACGAATGTCGCAGACAGACAAGGTTGTAGCCAGCAGATCGGGGAGACCAGGTCGCGTTTGGGAAGGCGGCCACGTCGGCTCATGACGCATCTCGGCCAATCCGGGAGGCCGCTTTCGGGCTGCTTGGTCGCCACGCCTGAATGTCCGCTTGTTGATCGGGGGCCTTCGTCACTACTCGACCCGAAGCTGCCGTTCGGAGCGTCCGGTGATAGGCACGCTGGTGGCTAGGACCGATCACAGCCGTTAACAAGTCGAGCCCCGGCGCATAGTTGGGCGATACCAGAAGCTGGCCATGGCTTAGCGCCTAAAGAGCCTGCGCCATTGCGGCCTGCCGAAGCTGAAGATACCGAACCACAGTCTAATACCGCTTTGGAGAGAAATGTGCTTGAGAATTCAGATTTCGCCGTGCGTCGCGCTGACCATGTCGGGTTCTCCGTTGCTTCGCTGGACTCGGCCCTTCGTTTTTGGGTTGAAGGTTTGGGTGGGCAACTGGTTCGGGTTGGCGATATGGATGGGGAATTCCTTGGGGAGGTGACCGGGGCTCACGGAGCTACCGTCCGCATGGCCGTAGTGTCGCTGGCAGGGCAGATGATCGAACTGCTGGAATATCGTGGTGTCGACTTGCAACATCGAGCCTCAAGGCCATTCGATCCGGGATTTGCTCATCTAGCTCTTATTGTGGACGACATAGACAGTCTTCTGGAACGGATTGCAGTCTACGAATGGATGCCACAGGGAAAGCCGCAGGTGATCTCTGGCGGTACCCGAGCGGGAACGAAGGTGATCTACGCCGTCGGCCCCGATGGCGCGACCATCGAGTTGATGCAACTGCCCAAGGCTACCAAAAACCACAATGCAGATTGAGTCTGGAGCCTACTTTCCGCTCTCTCGTTATGGCTGGATGAGAGACGGGGGTCACGTCAGACGCAATCCACGCGCGACGCCGCACGCGACAGTGGTGATGCAAGGCGTTGTCGATCGCATGGGGCTAGGGCCAGTCGATTTCCGCAACGCCTGTGATCTTAACCTTGGATCCTACAGCGGACGTCAATGCGGACGGCGAACCGACGTTGATTCTGGGCCCCGACGCACCAGTTGCTGACAATCGGCGTCCGCCAAAAACCCACGCGGGCGTCGCGAGGGCTTTCCGGCTAGTGGCGGTCGGGCGCCGAGGTCTTGAAATAGCGGGTCGGCGTAGCGCCAAGAGCCTTCTTGAACATCACGATAAAGGCCGTGGGGGATTCATAACCGAGGTCAATGGAGACGCTCTGCACCGTCGCGCCGCCGGCGAGCTCGCGAAGGGCGATCACCAGATGCAGCTGGCGGCGCCACCGACCGAAGGTCAGTCCCGTTTCCTGAACCATCAATCGTTTTAGAGAACGCTCGCTCATCGCGACATGGGACGCCCATTGCCGGAGCGTGCGCCGGTCAGCAGGCTCCAGCGTCAGGGCGGCCGTGATCGCGGCGATCTTGGGATGTTTGGAGACGGGCAGCTTCAGCCCTTGTCTCGGCATCCGCGCCAGCTCATCGAGCAGCACGCGGACAAGCCGGCCGGCATGATCCCCCGTTCGGGCCTTGTTCGGTTCGGCGGCCAAGCGCAGGATCATCTCGCGGACCATGGGCGAGACGGAGAGCGTGCAGCATTCGTCAGGCATCGCCGCCGCAGCCGGCTCCACAAACAGATAGGATAGGCGGGCGTTGGCGGTGACCGAGTTGCTGTGCGGGATCCCGCCCGGAATCCAGATCCCGCAGTCCGGTGGGACGATCCAGAGGCTGTCCGCCACCGTGCAGGTCACCGCGCCGTGGAGGGCGAGCACCAACTGGCCCTGTCGGTGGCTGTGTTGCGGCACCTCCGCCTGGTAGTCCTTGAAATCGACATCGAAGGCGACCGCTGGATGATCGGATCGATCCGGGTCGAAGCCTAGCCCACAGACGGGTGCTCCTTGATCGATTTGGCCGAATTTAGAGATCATATGGCATTATCTTTAAATCCGGACAGGGTGCAAACCCGCTATCCCGAGCGCTCACAAGTCTTGGAGAACGTGATGCGCATTGCTGTCGTCGGGGCCACCGGAAGGATCGGCGCCCAACTCACCCGAACTCTTCTGGCCGAGGGTCATCAAGTCAAGGCGCTCTCGCGTGGCGGCCCCGCTTTGGACGCCCTCGTCGCCGAAGGGGCCCAACCCGTGATCGGAAGCTTCGATACGGGGGCGGGGGATTTGGACGCGATATTTGAGGATGTCGAGGCGGCCTTCCTCATGGTCAAGACCGACTGGAGCAACCTGCGTGGCCATTATCCAGCGGTCGCACGCCGCTTCGTCGCCGCACTGAAGGGTTCGCCCGTCAAGCTTGCGGTGAATCTGACCGCTATCGGATCCGATGTCCGGGGCGACACTGGCCATTTCGAGGGCTTTCATCACCTCGAAGAGGCGTTGAACGCGCTGACAGATATCGACCTCGTCCATCTCCGCGCCGCCTGGTTCATGGAAAACCTTCTGTTCTGGACTGAAGCTGTCGCCCGGCACGGCGGGATCGGCTGGTCTCTGGATCCGGATCTCAAGACCCCTTGGGTCGCCACCCGGGACATCGCCGATCTGGCGGCCCAGGAACTGACCCATCCGACCAGAGAGCGCCGGGTCATCCGGGAGGTCGGATCGGAGGATCTCACCATGCCGGAGATTACGGCCCTGATGAGCCGGGAAATCGGACGGCCGGTCGAGTACCGGTTCATCGACAGAACGCGTGACGACATCAAGGACGAATACCTCAAACGCTTCGGCTCGGAGGAAAACTGGCTCGACGATGACCAGACGATCGAGGCCCTCAACAGCGGCCGGGTCCGCTTTCACGGCGAACGCGCGCCCTTGCCCACGCGCATGGAGGACTTCCTCCGCGACAGTTGGGCGCCGAAGTATCTGAAGTCCGTTGCTGACGAAGCTGAGCCGGAGACGTTCCAGACCTGGAGTTCGAGGGCCGGGATCTGAAAGACGATCAGGTCGGATCCACCCGCGCCTGCTCTCCTCGCTCCAATATCCGGCGATATCTGGCCTTTATCGTCACCCGATTTCATAGTGGTCCACGATCGGCCTGGCGAAACCTGTGAGCGGCGCCGTAGACGCGAGACCATCGTCTTTTTTGCGCACGAGGCGGACGCTCGCACCTGAATCGGGTGCGCGCGTCCAGCCAAACGATGTGGCCGGCTAACGATCAAACCATTCTGGCGTCGAAACCGGTGAAGCGGACGCTCTAGTCCAACAGAGCCTCGCATCGATCCAAGTCTGCGGCAGGGCCGCGGACATTGCGGCGGCGGCATTCGCGGAAGCTGGACTGGGTAGATGTCCGACTCGCTCGGCGCAGACGGTCGTTTGATCCGACCGGGACACCAGTTCGAATGGGCCTGGCTGCTCGTGCTCTAGGGCCATGCCCGGGCAGATATGCCAATCTGCAAGGCCATGGGGCGCTTCTGGCCAGGGAGACGACTGCCGACGCGGTAATTGCGAGCCTGCTGTCCTGGCCGCTCAAGGCCGGGCGAGAGTAAATGCATACATTAATTAATGCTATAATGAATGTTGACGAGGCGCTCTCGTGGTGGGAGCCTCAGCTCAGGCGACCATCCTAAAAGACGTTTGAGGATCACCACATGTCACGCGCTTCGACCCGCCGTGCCGCCGTTCTGTTTGGCGTCCTCCTCCTGATGGGCTGCGGTGGCAAGCAGCCCCCTCCGTTTGACCCTTTGACCGCACCCGCCGCCCCGGACTATGCCCGAGACGAGGCCTGGCTGGCCTTTCCGGGACGGGGTGGCCTGGAGCGATCAACGCCCCTGGGCCTCACGCCGGTGGTGGAGGCCGAGGCCCCTGCCGATGTATTCTTCATCTCCCCCACCACCATCGCCGACAAGGAGAGCCTGAACGGGTCGTGGGATGCCGACGACACACTGGCCCCGCTCAATCCCGCCGTCCTGCTGGGCCAGGCCAGCGTCTTCAACGGCTGCTGCCGCATCTACGCTCCACGCTATCGCCAGGCGACGCTGACGGGCCTGGGCGACCAGGGCGCGGTCGATCTGGCCTATCAGGACGTCGCGACGTCCTTTCGCCGCTTCATCTCCGAGCACAATGACGGGCGCCCCTTCATCCTCGCTTCGCACAGCCAGGGGACGCTGCACGCGGCTCAGCTGCTGCAGCGGGAAATCCTGGGCACGCCGCTGCAGGATCGAATGGTCGTCGCCTATCTGATCGGCGGCTATACGCCGAACGCTTTCCCGGAGATCGGCCTGCCCATCTGCGACGCGGCGGAGCAGACAGGCTGCGTGCTGAGCTGGAACGCCTCCAAGATCGGCAGCGCGATCTCCCGCATGGTCATCAACGACAAGACCTACTGGTGGCAGGGGGCGCTGAAGGAGGCGGACCAGCCGCCGGCGATCTGCGTCAATCCCCTGACCTGGCGGGCGGGGTCGATGGAGACGGCGACACCGGCCGCGCAGAACCCCGGCAGCATTCCCTTGCCTCACACCACGCCCGTTCCGGCCCCGACGCCCGGCCTGACGGGGGCGCGCTGCCACGACGGAATGCTGGAGGTCGACCTCGGGGAGGCGCCCGAGGCCTACAGCGATCAGCTGACGCGGCTGGCGGGCAGTTATCACCTGAACGAGTATGGTCTGTTCTATGGGGCGATGAGGGAAAATGCCGTCACGCGAATCTCGGCTTGGCGTGCGGCGCATCGGGCGCCCTGACATCCGGCTGGCGGCCGTAAAAGGGGGCGTGTGACCGATCTCCCGCCCCCCCCTTCGAATGCAAACGGGTCTGGAAGACCCCGCCGAAAGCGCTGTCAGGTTAACGGCATGGCTGGACCCTGTCCCAGACACACGAAATCTCATCCAGTAGCTTCGGTCCAAGCTGCCTCAGCGCTATCGCGAAAACTACGAAGGATGGGTCGGCTGATGAGATGTCGTTGGGTGTAGAAGGTGTTGGAGACCGAGGCGTGAGTGGTGAGAAAGCGCTGGGCCGAAGCTTGGGATTGCTGCTGCCGCTCTCGTCGTCGGATCGGCACATGAGAGTTCTCAGCCCGATTGTTTTTTCGAGGCCGGCCAAGGGAATGCAGATGCCGCAGACCAAGCTGACCTAAGGCTGGTTGGTATGATGCGAGACCGTCGGTCACGATCTTTTCATGCTCGACAGGCTGATTTCGCAGAAGACGCTCTAGCAGCTCTAAGGACGCGTCAGTGGCTCGCCGTCGCTGAACATCAACGTCAAGCACTTCACCTTCTTCGTCCACAGCGAGCCAAATAAACATGCGCTTTCCGCCGATTGAGCAAACGACTTCGTCGAGATGCCAGCGAGGAGAAGGGGAGGGGCGGAGCTTCTTCAGCCGTCGTGCGATCTGCGGCCCAAACTTGATCGTCCAGCAGCGGATCGTCTCATAGCTGACGTCGATCCCCCGCTCGGCCAACAACTCCTCAACGTCGGTAAGGCTGAGGCTGAAGCGAAAGTAGGGCCATACGGCGTGGCGGATCACCCCCGCAAGAAAGCGATGACGCTTGAAGGATAGCTGCTTCACGAAATGCGATCTCCGATCAGACCGTTAGGCGGTCTGAAGTGGAAACAATTTAACGTTAGACTGGCAGCGCCGTCCTTTACTGGCGCACTGCCGACTTTATCAGCTCGAAGAGGGCTAGGGGGTTTGGGCGCAAGCGCCAATTTACGAAGTTGACCTGCGAGTAGATGTCTCGCTGGGCCTGTGGTCAGAAGCGGAGGGCGCGGCGAGCGATGATAAATCCAAGACCGGCGACATTTAGCATCCGCTGTTCCAAGGGCGCCGGACATCTTCTGATCTGAAAACGTCCGGTGCTCGCGATCGGAGACATCAGAAACGATGACGCATGCCGAAGACGAAGTTGCGGCCGCGCATGGGTGACTGGTCCTTGACGAAGGAGGTATGCACATATGCTAGATCGTTCGTCAGGTTCGTCCCGCGAAGAAAGAGATCGACGCTGCGCTCGGCGCCGACATCTAGACGGTAGGAAACCGTGACGTTCAGCATGTCGAAGCCGGGGGTGCGTGTCTCATAGGCGGCGACCCGATCCTGCTCGAAGGTGCGATAGTATTCGGCGTCGGCGGACAGCGGGCCGGAGCTCCACGCGTAGCGGACGCCCAGACGACCCGGCGGGATGCGGGGCAGGTTGTCGTTCTCGCTCTTCATTTCTGCTCGCACATAGTCGCCGAAAATGGTGACGCGTGCCGCGCGGCTCAGATCGTGGCTGATCTGACCGTCAATCCCGCTGAATGCGGCGTCAGCGGCGACATAGAGCAGCCAGTTATGCGCCGCGCCGCGCTCGCTGTCGGTGTCGATGAGGCGCGCGAAGATGTAGTTGTCGATCTGCTGATGGAAGGCGCTGATCTCGAACCGCGTCGGGCCGGTCGCCTTGGTCAAGGTCAGATTGATCGAGCGGGTCTCCTCCAGCAGGTCAGGCGCGCTGCGCGGGAACGACACCGGAAAGTCGTCCCACAGCCAGTCGCCTGGCGATTGCGTCAGGCCCATTTCGTAGCTGTTGGTCGCCAGGTTGTTGCCGTTGGCATAGAGCTCGCGCACGCTCGGAGCCCGTTCGGTGTGAGCCAAAGACAGCGCCAGAGCATACTCGGCGTCGATGTTCCAAGTCGCCCCCAACGAGGCCGAGAATGGGTTGTGCTCCGTTCGAGGGTGCAACTGATCGAAGCTGTCGAGAGCGAAGCCCTCGAGCACCTCGCGCCAGTTCGGGCCATAGTACTCGGAGGCCCAGTTGTCTTCGGGCAGGGTGGTCCGGAAGGGCGGGGGGCTGGCGCTGATCGTGCGCCAATCCTTGCGAGCCGCGATTTCAAAGTCGATGGGACCGATTGATCGACGCTCGCTCAGGAAAACGGCGACATTATCAGTAAGATAGTCGGCGACCCCGTCCAAGCCATAGTCGTCTTCGGGGAAGGGCAGGGCCAAATCGTTGATGTTCAGACCGGCGAAGGTTCCGTCGGTGTACTGAATGCCGAAGGTGCCCGTGAAGCCCAACAGGGGCTTGTGGGTCAGTTCGACCCGGCCGTCCCAGACCTCGTTGGCATATCGGGTGAAGAGGGTCGGGCCGTCGAACTCGTCATGTCGGTAGTCGGTGTAAGACGCACGCAGGCGAAGGTGGGTGAGCCCCGGCAGCAGGTTGTCATAGTCCGCGCGGAGATCGGCACGATCGCTGGTCAGCTTGATGTAGGCTGTGTGGTCGTCGGGCGTCGTGATCGGATCGACAAATCCTCCATGTCCGCGGCAATGCAGGTCGAGGTAGTCATTGTAATAGTGCGTGTGGCAGACGCCATTGGCGTGGGTGTGGCCGGGGAGGCCGTACTCGCTTTCCATCCGAGACCAGCCGGCGCCGATATAACCCTTAGACGTGATCCAGGACGCGCCGACGCCGTAGTTCGAGCTTTCCGCGAAAGAGTCCGTCAGCCTGTCAGATCCATGGGCGCTGTGTATCCGGTAGTCGTCGGCGCTGCGATGCGAGCCTTCAAGGTGGACGGCGAAGGCTTCGAGCCCGGCCGTGACACGGCCAACGAACGCCTGCTCGTCGTCGCCTGTGCCATAGCGCGCCTCGACGGCTCCGGTCAGGCCGCCTTGGGGCAGGACCTTGGGCACGCGGCTGTCGATCAGATTGATCGCGCCATTCATCGCATTGCCGCCGTAGCGGGAGGCGGCGGGCCCGCGCAGCACTTCGATGCCGTCCAGCAGAAGCGGATCGGTCGTGATCGCGTGATCAGGCGAGGTCGATGACACGTCGAAAAGGTTTGCGCCGTCAGAGAGAATCTCGATCCTTGGCGTGGTCTGGCCTCGGATCACCGGCCGGGAGGCGCCGCCGCCGAAACTGTCGAGGTGCACGCCGGGCAGCCCTGCAAGCGTCTCGCCCAGACCGCCTTGTCGCCGGTGGACCAATTCTTCTCCGGCCAGCAGTTGCACCGGCAGGTGCGACTGCCTGCCCAGCTCGCCCAGCGATCTGCCCGTAACCACGACTTCGTCGAGTTGGCCGACCCCCGTAAGCTGCGGCGACGCAATGTCTTTGTCTTGGGCCATTGCCAGCGATGGCATGAGGATGATCGAGGAAGCGGCGCAAAGAAGCCGCAGCCGGGTTGAAGGCTGACGCAAAGACATGGTTCGAGGCTCATCAGAGGGAGGTAAATGCGTGTGTGATGTCGCTGGATGCAGCGGGTCGGTATGGATTGCGACGCATAGTGACGAGCGCGTCCAATCGTCGAAGCGGCGCCGTCCGTGGCGCTTGGGCGGTCATGCGAAATCAGCCACCTTCAACGAACGTCGGCGCCCGCCCAAAATCTGCGGCGGCAAACGGGCGGTCATGGAAGAGGTAGCTGTAATAGAAGGCGCGCAGTCGCTGGTGGTAGGCGCGGATATCGTTCTGATAGGCCAGCTGGGCTTGGAGGTCCGTCCGGGCCAGCCGGGTCAGGACGGCCTGGACGCCGACGGTCGGCAGCAAGACGCCGAGTGTTCTGGCGGCGGCGTCTCTGCGTTCCAGGCCCGTCCGGTAGGCTTGGACCTGATCCGCAACGCTCTCGTCTCCCACCTGATGAAAGGCGAGGTACCATTTGTAGTGGAAGGTCTCGGGAAGCGGCGCGATGCCATCCCACTCGGGATGATTTGCGTAGAACCTGCGCATCGTGTCTTCGCGCGGAATGTCCCAGGCGCCGTTGACCGCCTCGCGCTGCGCAAGGGCGATCTCCGATCCCTGCTCGACCGGAAGGGCGCGGTTGATGACGACATTGGCGAGCGTGGGAAGCACCAGGGCGAGCACGAGCCAGATCGCTGCCAGCGCCGCGGCGTTGGCGACCGAGCTCCAGCGCAGCCGGCTTACGAGCAGAGCGACGGCGATCCAGAACAGGAGGTAGGCGGCTACGATCACAACGAAGGCTGCGGTCCCCGCAAGGGGCGCGCGTGAGACCAACGCGCCCAGCAAGAAGGGAACGCCCAGAGCCGTCCACAGCATGATGAAGCGCAGACCGGACCGTCGAAGCCACAGAGCACGACCGCCGTGGGGGAGCGCCTCGAGCGTGCGAAGTCGCCCCGCCTCCCGTTCGCCGGACGTCAGGTCGTGGAATAGGGCGATGACGAACAGCGGCGCTAGGAAAACAAGGACGAAGGCGAAGTCGAACCGGCCTGGAAGCGCCAGTTCGGGGTTGAACGTCTCGCCGTCGTAGATTTGCGCCTCCAGACCGAGCGCGCGAATGCGCAGCATGTGGGGCGAGACGTCCCGCATACCCAAGGCGGCGAAGGCCAGCGTCGATGGGGCGTTCCAAGTGGGATGGAAGCTGTAGTAGGCGGCCGATCCGGCGTCCTGACTTTCCGCCACGCGAACGGCGACAGCGGCGTTGTCCTCGGCCTGAGCGGCGGGGATGGCTGCGATGGCGGCCTGCTGACGCGAGACCTCGTGCAAACCGGCCAGGACGGCGGCACCCGCGAAGATTGCCAGAAGAAGCGTGGCGATCAGGGCGACGGGCGAACGAAGGATCAATCCGACTTCATATATCCACAAGGACATCAGCGGCCTCCCAGGCGGCGTAAGGCGGCGGTCAGCAGCAGGCCGGCGAGACTCAGCCAGGCGACTAGGACGAGAAGGCCGGGCAAGGCGGCGCGAGCCAGGTCCGATGCGCTTGCCGGTCGGTAGAGGAACTGCGGCATCTGTCGCCAGTGGTCGGCGGCAATCCGCTTGCGGCGGTCGGCGCCGGCGTCACTGGCGGTGTCATTCGCATAGCTGACGCTTTCAGCCTGTAGTCGGTTCAGTCGCTGGACGAGATCGAAACGATAGGCTTCAGCCTGGTCCAGGAAACGCTGATGCGCGGCCAGGTCCGTGCCCGCTGCGGCCATCGACATCGAACGAAGCGCGATGGCGGGACTGAACAGGCCGGCAGTCTGGACAATTCGGTTCTGGCGCAGCTGGGCCGCATGGGCCCTGCGCGCATATTGATCGAACAATTCGGAGGTCAGGCGTTCGCCCTCGATCGCCTGAAGACCCTTGTAGTTGACGGGAAGGTCCTCGATCCGGTCGACGCCGTAACGATCGAGCACAGACTGCCGGAAAGCCGCGAAATGCGGATCGTTGGCGTCATGGCTATCACCGGCACGACGCAGGTCGCGGCCGATGGCAATATCCGTCTGCAGCCGGCTTTCTAGCGGCACGACCGCGTTGGCGATGTCGGGCGCGACCCGCGGGAGCAGGATGACCGTCACAGCCCAGAAACCGATGAGCCCAATCAAGGCGGTGCGGCTGCGGCGGACACAAGCGGAAACGAAGACGATGATTATCGCCCAAAGCGCCAGATAGGCGCCGTAACCCAACGCGGTGATCATCATGGGAAGGGCCGAGGCGCCGGGCTTCCCCGCTATTAAAGCGAAGCCTATCATCGCCGGCAGGCCCGCCAGAAGCGTGACGGCGCCGAGCGCGATCAGCTTGCCGCCGACGACCTGTGAGCGTCGAGCGCCCTGCAGGAGCAGCAACCGCAAGGTGCCGCGCTCTGTCTCTCGCGACAGCACGCCGTAGCCCAGAAAGATCAGCAGGAGCGGCGCGACGGTTTGAAGGATAAAGGCCGGCGTAAGCTGGCCGAAGCGGACGAGCATGGAGCTCTGACGCACGTCACCGAAGTTGGCCGTGTTCTGCCGGTGGCCTTCGAGAAAGAGGCTGCTGCCGGTGAAGGCGTCGACGCCAGGATCGAAGGCCGCGAGCGGGCTCAATGGACGATAGATGAAGTGCCCATAGTGGACGACTCGGTGCGGGTGCCGGTCAGGCTGAGCGTCAAAGGCCTGTTCGGCCTCCGACTGATGCCGGGCGCGGAGGTCGGCCGCATGCTGCTGATGCGACCAGGCGCTGGCGACGGCGGTGAGCGTCAGCAGAGTCATCAGCACGACGGCGATGAGAGCAACCTTATTACGGATCATCAATCGCAGCTCGTCGCGTGCGATCAGGAGCGTGGTTCTCATGCGGCGGCCGCTCGCTCGGTGACCGCGAAGCGTCTGTGGAGCGCGCGGATGTCGAACCGGTCAGGACCCTCGGCCTCGAGGTCCTCGACGATGCGTCCCGCGTCGAGGAAGCAGATTCTGTCTGCGACGTTTGCGGCGCTCAGGAGGTCGTGGGTGACCATCAGGATGGCGGCGCCCCGGTCCCGGACCGCGCTGACCAGAGCGTTGAAGTCGGCCGTGGCGCGAGGATCAAGGCCGGACGTCGGTTCGTCCAGCAGCAGAACGGGCGTTCGGCGCAGAAGAGCCACCGCTATGGCCACCTTCTGTCGCATGCCTTTGGAGAAACCGGCCAGGCGTTGGGACCAGGCGGCCTCCTGCAGGCCGGCGGCGCGGAAGGCCTCGCAGAGCGCCTCCCGCGCAGGCGTCTCGCCGGACAGGGCCAGCAGATATTCGGCGTTTTCTGAAGCGCTCAGATGCTCGTAAAGCGCGACGTTCTCAGGAAGGTAGGCGATGCGCCTCCGCGCGCCATCGGGATCGGCCCCAGGATCGATCCCATCGACCCGCACCGTGCCCGAGCGCGCGCGCACGAAACCCAGAAGGGTGGCGAGGGTCGTGGACTTGCCGGCGCCATTTCCGCCCAGCAAGGCGGTGATGCTGCCGGCGGGCACGCAGAGCGAAAGACCGGTCAGCACGGCGTCGGCGCCGTAATCGACCACGAGGTCTTCGATCCGGATGGGTGCGGTTTCGGTCATGGCTGGTCCTGTTCGGCGCGCGTTTTCTGATCGGGGGGAAAGCGGAGGAGGGCGCGACCGCCAGGCTCTGCCGTCAACAGGGCGGCCCCCAGCACGCGGTCAGGCGGGGACTGGGATGCGGTCGCCAGGTCGATGGCGATCAAACCTGTTCTGCCCGACGGTTCGACCAGCCTCAGGAGGAAGGCGTCGGCCTGAAGCTCGACGGCGTCCGGCACGTCCCGGCGTTGGAAACCGGCTACGACCAGTTGGCCGATGAGCCGCTCGCGCAGGTCAGCCGACAGCGCCAGGGTTAGTCCCGCGATATCGAACCGTCCCTGACCGGCCAAGGCGCGGGGCGCCAGGATGTCGGCCCGGCGCGTGACGGGGAGGCTGGAGGGGCCGGCTTCGGCCTGCCAGCGCTGGAACTCCGGCCGGTAGACCATGGCCCAGACCGCCAGCTCGGGTCCCACAGCGGTGTCATCGCATTGGGCCGCGTCGTACCAGGGTGTCGGCGGCTTGGTTCGGCTGTAGGCGACCGGCGTGCGTCTGGCGCGGTGGCCGCAGTGTTTCCGCCAAGCCTGCTCGACCGCCTCGAATTCGGCCGGGGCATCCAGGCCAAGGCCCAGCCCTACCTTGCCGACAGGTTCGTTGAACCGGTTCTCCGGCGCGAAGATTTCCAGATAGGTCTGGCGCCCCCGGAAGAAGACGCGGTCCGCGTCTGGGGCGGGGGGCGCGTAGTCGGGCAAGCCGCCGTCCGTTCGGCCGAGCAGCGCCGCCAGTTCGGGGGCGTCACGCAGGGCCTCGAAGGTCGGTCCATCCACCACGATATAGACATGGTTCAGGGCGGGCGGTCGCGGCGCCTGGCTTTCCGTCATCGCCGGCTGAGCGGGTGCGGCGCGGGCTTGCGCCGCCTCGGCCAGAACGAGAGCGGCGGTGAAGGCGAGGGCGGCCCGCATCCTACCAGCGCTTGCTCAGGGTCAGGCGCGCCGTGCGCGGCGCCTGCGGATAGATCTGGGAGAAGCCGCCGGTGATGAAGATCGTCTCGTCCGTGACGTTGTCGACATTCACCCGCACTTCGTAGCCGTCTCCGAAGGCATAGGCGGCGTTGAGATCCACTCGGGTGTAGCCGGGCAGGTCCAGGGTGTTGCTGGTGGTGGCCGCCTGACTGGAGGCATGGAAGACGCCGCCACCGACGGTCAGGCCGTCAAGGGCGCCGTCGAACGCCCAGGAGGTCCACAGGGCGGCCTGGTGGTCCGGAACGCCGGCCAGACGGTTGCCGACGATGACACTATTGGTGTCTTCGACGATCTCGCTGTCGCTGTAGGCGTAGGACGCCACCAGGGTCCAGGGATCGAGCGGCCGCGCCGAGACCTCGGCCTCGACGCCGCGCATGCGGATTTCTCCGGCCTGGATGACCAGATTGAAGTCCACCGGATCGGAAACGACCGCGCCGGTCTTGGTGATCTCGAAGGCGGACAGGGTGAGCTCGGCCCTTCCGTCGAAAGCCAGCGCCTTGGTTCCGAACTCGAACTGTTCGCCGCGCGTCGGCTTGGGCGTCAGCCCGCTTTCCAGAAGCCCTGCATCGCCTTCGTTGCGCGAGGACCGGGCCCAGCTGCCATACAGCGACCAGTGCGGCGTCAGCAGATAGGTCAGCCCGGCGCGGGGAGAGAAGGGGCTGTCCGTGCGGCTGACGCCAGGATCCACGAAATCGGCGCTGAAGGCGTAGGTCTCGACCTCCTCAAGCCGGCCACCCAGCAGAAGCCGCCAGTTGTTCCAGGCGATCTCGTCCTGAACGTAGAGGCCGGTCGCGGTGTAGTCGTAGTGGCTGTCGCCCACCGGGAGATAGGTCGTTGGTCGGCCGGTCTGGACCGGGTTGAGCAGGTCGATCGGCTGGCCATAGGCGATCTGACCATTGAGGAAGGACAGCTCGTCACGACTGTGATCGAGGCCGATCAGCAGGCGGTGGATCAGCGGGCCGGTGACGAGGCGGCCATACAGTTCGGCCTGCAGCGTCAGGTCGTCTTGGGTCTCGTCATAGCTGACGAAACTGCGATTGACCGTCGTGCCGGACAGGGGCGGGAAGCCATAGTTGAAGAATTGCTCTTCCGGCACATCCACTGCCGACACAAAGCCCCCTAGCCGAAGCCGCCAGTCGGCGTTCAGGCGACGGTTGAACTCCAGACCTGCGACCCATTGCTCCTTCTCGATCCGCATGAACTCTTCGCCGTAGTTCCGGCTGACCGGCTGATCGAGGAAGGCGGCGTTGGCGCCGAAGCCGCGATCGAAGGCGGCGTCCCGTTGCAGATATTCCAGCCGGGCCAGAAGGCTGGTGTCGGCGTCAGGCCGCCATTCGACGACAGGCGAGATGTAGAGCTGCTCGTTGTCGACTAGGTCGCGGTAGCTGTCGGCGTTCTCGTAACCGACGTTCAGGCGCGCCAGGACCGTGCCGTCGGCCGTGAGGGGGGCGTTCACGTCCAGGCCGCCACGCCAGTAGGCGTTGGAGCCGCCGACGATGAAGGCCTCGCCGCCCGATTCTGCATAAGGGCGTTTCGAGACAAAGTTGACGACGCCGCCGGGCTCGAAGCGGCCATAGAGGGCTGAGGCCGGCCCCTTGAGCACCTCGATGCTCTCGACGCCCTGGAGATCGATCTCGGGTTGGCTGACCGACTGGCGGAACCCGTCGCGCAGCGTCGAGATGTTCTGGAAGCCGCGGATGCGGAAGCGCTGATTGCCGGAGAAGCCGATCGTGCGCTGGACGCCGCTGACGGTCTCGGCCGCCTCGCCGATGTTGGAGACGTTGCGAAGGTCGAGCAGCTCTCGCGTGACGATGTTGACGGTGAACGGCGTCTCCAGAACGGGCGCGCCGGTCTTGGTGGCGGTCTCGCCGGGTATGCGTCCGAGTCGGCGTCCGAAGACGGTAATCGCATCGAGCTCGGATGCGTCATCCTGTTGGCGCAGGATCGAATCGTCCTGGGCGAATGCGGGCGCCGCGCACAGGGCGGCGAGGCTGGCGGTGGCGAGCAGCAGTTTCATCAAGTCCCCCGAAATGGTCGGGCTTGTTATGCTATAACATTGCAGTTAGTCACCCCCTCTTCTGATATTTCTGTTCGCCCGGATCCGGACCCGACAGGGGGTGTAAAGCGCAATGCTGAGACGATCATTTCTGCTGACGGCGGGCGCTGCGACCCTGTCCGCCTGTTCAGAACCTCAAGTTCGAGGGACGGACGCCGTAGCGCCAAGCGGAGAGACAATTCCGCTTCGCCATGCGCGCTACCTACGGCTGGAGCAGAACGAGGGCTACGTCGTCGCGCGTCTTAGGGCGCCGGTCGCAGATCAAAGCGGCGGACAGGCCCAGGAGCAGGAAGCCGTCCTGGTTCTCGCGCCCCGGGGAGCTGCGGCGCCAACGCTTCCTGATTCGCTGCGCGAGGCGACGGTGATCCGCACCCCGGTGATACGGATCGCGGCCAACGCAGCCTCAGACGAGGCCTTCCTCGGCCAGCTCGGCGTCAAGGATCGGCTGGTGGCCGTCGGCGGTCGCGTGTCCTTCGACGATGCGGTACGTCAGGGCGTCATCGACGGACGCATCGGCCAGATCGGCTACAACTGGCATGCTCCGCCCAATCTCGACGTCCTGCTGGCCGTCCGTCCGGATGTCTTTCTGATGCGTCTGTCGGACCTGGCGCAAACACCCGTCCTGGATCGCGCCCGGCGTCTCGGCCTGACGGTCGTGCCGACGTTCGCCGAGGACGAGCCCACCTACCTCGGACGCGCCGAATGGATCCGGCTCCACGGCCTCCTCACCGGTCGAGAGGCCGAGGCCGACCGGCTGTTCGCCCAGATCGACATGAGGGTGCAGGCGCTGAAAACGGCAGTCGCGGCGAGGCCCGCCGTGCCCATGCTCTGGGCCTATCCAGCCGGCGGAGATCGCTGGGTCGCCACGGTTAGAGGCGCGGAACAGGCCTATCTGGCCGACGCCGGAGGGCTCAATCTGCTGCTCCGGCCGGAGGACCCTCGCCAGTGGTCGTCCGAAACCCTGTCGACCGAACAGATCCTGCCTGTGGCAGCAAAGGCGGAGGCCTGGATCATCGGCGATCTCCACGCGGCCCCGCCTCGCAGCACGACTATCGAACGCGTCTCTCCGGCATTCCGTGACGGCCGTCTGTTCGCCAACACGGGGCGCAGCAATCTCTCCGCCAACGCCTATGACTGGTACCAGACCGTCTTCGTCCGACCGGATTGGGTGCTCGCCGATTTCGTCAAGGCGCTGCATCCGGAGCTGGTGGCGGAGCCCTTCCGGTTCCTGAAGGCGGTGGACCGGGGTGTGTACCGATGAGCGCGGGTTCGATGCGGTCATTGGCCGTAGGACTGGGTCTGGCCGCCGTGCTGGTGATCGTCAGTCTGGCCAGCCTGATGATCGGCCAGGTGATGTTGAGCGCAGGGGACGTCGTGGCGGGGCTGGGATCGATCGGCTCCGGATCGATGGAATCCCGCATCGTCGTCGACCTGCGTTTGCCTCGGGTCTTGGCCGCTGTGATTGGCGGCGCGGCCCTGGGGCTGGCCGGGTTGTTGATGCAGACCCTGTTCCGCAATCCGCTCGCCGATGCCTGGTCGCTCGGTCTGATGGCCGGCGGGCAGTTCGGTGCGGCCCTGGTGATCGTGGCGGGTGCAATCGTCGGTCCGGGGTTCCTCATGATCCTCACGGGCTTCGCGGGTCTCGGCGTCGTCGTCGGGTCGGTCCTTGGCACGCTCGGCGTGGCGCTGGCGATGAGCGCCATGGCGCGCCGTGTGGGGACGGTCACCCTGCTGGTGCTCGGGCTGATGCTGGGCTTCCTCGCCCAGGGGCTGATCAGCGTCCTGCTGCATTTCACCAACCGCAGCCAGGGGCGCATCTTCGCCGCCTGGAACGACGCGACCTTCGCCAATGTGGTCTGGAGCGATTTCGTCACTCTGGGGCCGCTCCTGGCCCTGGGTCTCCTCGGCGCCGTCGTGCTGGCCAAGCCGCTGACGGCCCTGTTGCTGGGCGATGTTTACGCCGAGAGCCTCGGGGTGAATGTTCACCGTCTGCGCCGGCTGGTTCTGGGAGCCACCATCCTGCTCGCCGCCCCGGTCACGGCTTTCTGTGGGCCGGTGGCCTTCGTCGGTCTGATCGTACCGCATCTGGCGCGCGGCCTAATAGGATCAGCGCGGATCGGAGCCTTGATCCCGGCGACCGCCCTGATCGGGGCGGTCCTGGCCCTGGCGGCGGACCTCGTGGTCCACCTGCCCTGGGAGCAGCATTTCCTGCACCTCAACGCCATCCTGGCGCTGATCGGCGCGCCGCTCGTCATCCTGTTGCTGCTGCGGTCGCGCAGTCTGCGCGGAGGGGAGGGCTGATGTACGCGATCGCCAATCTACAGATCGGCTATGGCCGACGCGTCCTGTCGACGCTGGACCGGGTCACGGTTGAGCCGAGCGAGTTCATCTGCCTTCTGGGCCGCAACGGCCAGGGCAAGTCGACGCTGCTGCGCACGCTCGCCGGCTTCATCCCCGCCATCAGCGGCGAAGCCCGGCTCGATGATCGGCCTGTGCGGGCCTGGCCCACCGCCGAGCGGGCGCGCAAGGTCGCCGTGGTGTTGACCGACCGGCCCCAGGTCGGCGCCCTGCGCGTCCGCGAACTCGTCGAAATGGGGCGACAGCCCTACACGGGGTGGACGGGTGCGCTGTCGGACGAGGATCGCGCGATCGCGACGGAGGCGCTGGAGCAGGTCGAGGGTGAGCACCTGCGAGATCGTTTCGTCGACAGTCTCTCTGACGGCGAGCGACAGCGGGTGATGATCGCCCGCGCGCTGGCGCAACGTCCGCAGGTCATGCTGCTGGACGAGATCACCGCCTTCCTCGACCTGCCCAGCCGCGTGACCATCACAGCGACCTTGCGGCGGATCGCGCATGAGACGGGCGTCTCGATCATCCTGTCCAGTCACGACCTGGAGCTCTCTTTGAATGCGGCGGACCGGATCTGGCTCTTGCCGGGTCACGGCCGCTTCATCGATGGCGCGCCCGAGGATGTCGCATTGTCCGGTGCGATCGGCGAGGCCTTTGATCAGGCCAATCTTGTCTTCTCGCTTCAATCGGGACGGTTCGAGACGCGCGGTGCGGCGCGAGGCGCGGTCTTTATCGACGCCGTCGATACGACGGCAGTCTGGTTGGCGCGCTACGTCGAGCGGATGGGCTTCGTGACCAGCACGGGCGAGGGCAGCGCCGACCTGGTCATTCGCCACTCGCCGCGAGGGTACAGCGTGAATGGGGAAACCTATTCTTCGATACGGGACTTGAGCCGGGCGATCGGTCGCTGATTTGGCCGAGGCAAACCGAAGCGCGCTGGCAGAATAGGCGTCGCGGGCCACCACTCAGCCACCCCGACGAAATCTCAGGCGACAGCCGAAATCCAGGGCGCATCCGCCCGACGCGGAAACGGCGTGGGCGATCCTCAAGCGGCTCGTAGTCCTCCTCAACGACGAGGGGCTCTTGGCGCGCTATTGGGGATGTGAACCGGTGGCCCCTCAAATGACGAGCAAGGGATGACCGGTTTTGGATCACGGCGGTCATCGGCAACGTCTGCTTATTGGTCGCGGGCGATCTCAAGAAGCCTACCGGTGCAACGCGTGTTCTAACCGCCCAAATTTATGATCGGCACTGAGACGATTCGAGCTTGGCTGAGTCTCATCGTGCTATGAACTCGATACGGATGCCTCCTGCTGCTGCACAGATCATGTGCAGCTTATCTGAACCGGGCTTCGTCGGCCCAGGCGCAAACTCTACCGTGACGCCAGGATGCGTCCGAACCCGGTCATGCACGAGGTCAAGCATCGCTCTATCTTGGACGGCGAGGGCGAGGTGATGCAGGCCGATGTTGCCGCGCCCGTCGAACGCAATGGAATAGGCTGGATCGGCGACTTGCCACAGCGTCAAGATGATCTTGCCGTCTGAAATGAACAGGGCCGGATAGTCGTCATTCCGGCCCCGTTCCCAGAAGCCCAGAACCCCGCAGAAAAAGCTCGCTGCTTCGTCGAGATCTCGGACGGCGAGGCCGATGTGGTGGACGCCGTCGGTGAGGGTTTCGGACATGGCTTTGGCTTTCTCGCCGGGGTTAGGCGGGACTATTGGAGATGCCGACCGAGGAAATCACCGATCAGTCCGGCGATCTCGGCACTGTGGGTTTCCAGGGCGAAGTGACCGGTGTCGAAGAAGTGGACTTCGGCGGCCGGCAGGTCTCGCCTGTAGGCCTCGGCGCCGACCGGAAGGAAGAATGGATCGTTTCGTCCCCAAGCGGCGAGGAGTGGAGGCTTCTTGTCGCGGAAATAGGCCTGGAACGCCGGATAGAGATCCACATTGGTGCGGTAGTCGAGAAGGAGGTCCAGCTGGATTTCATCTCGCCCAGGCTTGCCCAGGAACCACGAGTCCAGATTGGACCCGTCGCGCGACACTTGCGATGGGTCGCTGACGCCGGTGACGTACTGGTCGCGAACTGCATCGGAGGCGAACAAGCCGCGCAAGGCTTCACGATTGGCGCTGGAGGGGGTTTGCCAGTACCGCTGGATCGGGCTCCAGCCCTCGCTCAGGCCTTCTTCATAGGCGTTGCCGTTCTGACTGATGATCGCGGTGACGCGGTTCGGCTGGGCGAGGGCCAGCCGCAGACCCGTGGGCGCGCCATAGTCGAAGATGTAGATCGCATAGCGATCCAGGCCGATCGCATCGACAAAACCTTCCATCGTTTTGGCCAGGTTGGCGAAGGAATAGGTCCAGTCGGCGCGCGACGGCGCCTTGGTTTCGCCGAAGCCGGGGAGGTCCGGCGCAATGACGCGGTAGCGATCCGACAGCGCGGGGATGAGGTCGCGGAACATGTGGCTCGAACTCGGGAAGCCGTGGAGCAACAGAATGACCGGGGCGTCTGCGGGGCCAGCCTCGCGGTAGTAGACCTCAAGGTCGTCGACCCGCTGCGTCTTGTAGCGAACTGGGGAGGCCGCCGGGCCAGCGGGGGCGGCGGTCTGTGCTTGCGTGGAAGGCGCTCCAAGCGCGAGGGCGCCGCCGACGGCCATGAGGCTCATCACTGAGCGGCGAGCGAGAGTCGGGTCGGTCATTGGTCATTCCTTCATGTGCGCGACGGCGCAGCGGTGCCCATGACTTGTGCATCATCAGAGCCTGGGAGATAATGCGCCGATTTTGCGATAGACCTTCAATCATGCCGTGAAAGTAAGCGGCGGATTCTGAGCCGTAAATCCTGATCAGGCCTGCGGCTTCGTTCGCATAACTGAGACCGGCGCTATTCGCGAACTGGCACGGTCCGCCAACTCTAAGGCCCTCGGCTAACCGGTCTGCCGCCGCTTCCTGTGTCGTCTCAGGCGCCGGTCTCGATCCGGATGAGGATGTCTCGAAGGCGCGGCGCGACGAAGTCGATGAAACGACGCATCTTGAGGGGCATGTGCGCGCGTGGCGCGTGCACGAGGTGAACAGGAAAAGGTTCATCCTCGTAATCCTCAAGGACCAGTTCGAGGCTGCCTGAACGAAGCGCCGCTTCAACCTGGTAGTGAAGCAGGCGTGTGAAGCCGAGGCCCAGAACGGCGGCCTCCATCGCGGCGTCGGCCGCCGTCGTCAGCCGCGCGCGAACCGCCACCTCGATAACCTTGTCACGTCCTGGGTCACGGAAGCGCCAGCCCGCGGGCGAGGTCGGGCCTTCGGTCGCGATGCAGGGGAAGTGAGCGAGATCGGCGGGCCTGCGCGGCGCGCCATGGGCGGCAAGGAAACGCGGGCTGGCGCAGACGACGCCTCGCACCTGGCCCACTCGGGTGGCGATCATTCCGCTGTCGGGCAGCCGCCCTATGCGCAAAGCCATGTCGATCTGGTCGTCGAGCAGGTCCAGGTTCCGGTCGCCGAGCACAAGCCGGACGTTGATGTCGGGGAACATGGCCAGGAAATCCGCCACGATCGGGACGAGGTGCAGCCGGCCGAAAAAGACCGGGGCGGTCACCACAAGATCGCCCCGAGGCGTGACGAACTCCCCGGCCGCTTCACGCTCCGCCTCATCCACCAGATCGACGATCCGGCGTGAGGTAGACGCAAAGGCGATGCCTGCATCCGTCAGGCTGAGTTTGCGGGTCGTGCGGGTGAGCAGCTGGGTCCCGAGATGATTTTCAAGGTCGGCGACCTTACGGCTGACCGACTGGACCGGGATGCGAAGTTCGCGGGCGGCGCCGGAGAAGCTGCCCTTCTCGATCACCATCAGAAAGATCGTCATGCCTTCGAGGCGGTCCATCGTCTTCTCTTTCTCGATGATGATCTTTCTCGAAGTTAGCAGATTATCTCCCCGACCATGAAGCAGTAGGTCGTCTGGCAAGAGGCCGCGACGGAAGCTCCGCCTGGCCATGCCTCTGCATGACTGCTCATGGCGCATGGACGACAAATCGCGTTTATGGCGGCGTGAATTTTTGCTGCTGCTTTCTCTGGGACTTCGGCGTCGCCGCAGCCTGCCGGCGTGAGAGCCGACGAGCAACGTCCATGCTGTTTGGCGCGGGGCTCATTATGACCATGAAACTTTTGGATAAAAACACCATGAAAAAAGACAGTCTTCGCCTTCTCGCTGTGTCCATTATCGGTACCGGCTTCTGGGCGGCCGCGAGCGTCACGCTGGCCGCAGTAGAGCCGTGGGACTCTCCCTATTATCTTGCGTGGTTTCTGGCGTCCCTGGTGATCGGCGCAACGTTTAGCTGGTTCTTCCCCACGAGATCATGGCGCTGGGGGCCGATCATGGTGTTTGGTCAGGCGCCTGTGATGCTGGTGCAAACAGGCCTGGAGCCCCTGTTCGTCGTTGCTCTGGGATGGCTTGCGTTGGAAGCGATCCCCGCCATTCTCATCTCTGCGGCGGCCGGCAAGGCCAAGACGCTCTGGCTAGGCCGAAGCGTAGAAGCACATGACTGATGTCTGTCCGTCTTCACCGCATGGTGAACCAGGACCAGGGGGGGCGCGTAATCAATCACGTGATTCAAATTCGCCGATGTCGACGGCGGGTCGAATTCTGACGATGCGCGACTCAGTTCCCCCGCCTTAGCAAGGACACGAGGCTTAGCTGGATTTCCAGGGCGTTATCGGTATGGGCCGCAAGCCGAGCCTGTGCCGCGCCGCTGATGGGAGCCGACATAGTCGTCGAGGCCTTGGTCGACGCAGATCCGACGTCTAGGCCCGCCATGTCTGCGACGCGTCGAAGGTATAATGAAGTCGCTCACGGCGGACGTCCCTGGCTCGTCGTCATTCGTCAGCGCTGTCTGAACTCAGCGGTCGCGACGCCGACACGTGAGTCGGCCAAGCCCAGGTAGAGCAGCCACTTGCCTTTGAACAACACCAGACCCTGGGCGAAGCAGACATTGCCGACCTGCCCATGCGCCTCGACCGGATCTATGGTCAAAAAGGGCTGTTCGACGCGACTGATCACCGCCGTGGGATCTTCCCTGTCGAACAGCATCTGACCCGGTTGGTAGGCAAACGGCGGGACATTTTCGGCGCCGTCATCGGGCGCATTGGCGCCGTTGTAGATGAGCACGACGCCGTCGTTCGTCAGCACGGCGGGAGGGCCTGGTTCGGTGAGCCAGGAATCAAAGCGCCGACGTCTTGGACCGGCCAGTGATCGAAGGCCGGGACGGCCTTCAAGGCGGTCTCTGCTCCAGTGTCCTGATGGACCGACGCTCTGGGGATCCCAGGTCAGATATTTGTCTGGATAACCGTCCGCTTCGATCGGTCGCCAATGGATAAGATCGTCTGAGACCGCTGCGAAGATCATGCCTTCGCCCCAGTACATCCAGTAGCGACCATCGATCTGCGCCGCGACCAACCGGTCATCCTGCACCCGGGTGATGATGGCGCCGGATTTCGTGGGAAGGCGGACGTAGTTGCTTTCAGCAAAGGCCGGTCCATGCTTGGTCCAGGTTCTCAGATCGGTGGATGACGCCACGAACAGGCTACCGACCTTTCCATCAAACGCCGTATAGGTGCAGATGAATCGACCGTCCGGCGCTTGCACGACGCGGGGATCTTCCAGCCCGCCCGACCACTCCCACGCCTGCCATCGGTCATCTGCCGGGAAGAGAACCGGTTCCGGCTCTAGCTCGAACGTCAGCCCGTCCACACTTGTGGCGAGACCGATGCGTGACGTCCCCGAATATCGTGCAGCATTGTCCTCGGCGCGTACCAGCAGACAGACCTTGTCCTCGTGGACTATGGCGCCGGGGTTAAACAGATCCTTGGCTGCCCATTCGACCTGTTTCAGCGACACGGGGCAGTCGAACCGCACGTCGCGGCGGTTCTCCAACAGTCGCGTCGGGCGACTGAACGGGCCAATCGCCCACTCTGGCGCGATCATCGGTTTCAATAGGCTTCTCCAGGACGGACGATCTGCGGTCGCAGTTGGTTACGTAAATCGCTCCACTGCGCGCGTTATGGGCGGCAATATCCTTCGCGTCCGGCAATCACGATCAGACAGTCCTGGCGCGAGCGGAGAAACGAAAAGCCGGTTTCAGATCCGTTTCCTCGACGGATTGCCTCGGTCCGGCCCCGTCTTTCGAAACGGATGGCCGAGCCGTCGAACCGTCCGACATAGTTATCCTGGCTGTCGAGATTGTCTTTCACGGTCAGCCGGACCTGGTCGCCCGACGCTCCAGGCTGGACGTCCATGAACAAACCTTCCGGGCCCTGCCAGCGACCAAGCCAGGGTGTCAGCGCAGAAGCGTTTTGGGAGGCGGCGCGCCTGCAATAGCCCTCCTGGTTCGTTCTCACGATCAGGCAGTCCTTGCGCGACCTCAGGAAGGAGAAGCCTGTTTCCGTTCCAACGCCGCGCCGCAGGGTCTCGGTGACGCCCTGGCGCTCGAAGGAGATGGAGTCGCTGTTCACCTGGCCGACGTACTGAGCACTGGAGTCCAGCGAGTCCTTCAAATTAATCCGAACACGTCGTGGACCATCAGATCGGATCGTCAGAGACAGACCCTCTGGACCAAACCATTCCCCCGTCCATCCGGTCAGACTCATCGGGGCGGTCGGTATTGGGTTGATGGATTGATCCGAGGCGTTCGACCCAGGCGACGGAGAAGTCGGACCGACGGGGAGCGGCACCTCTGTTTCGGGCTCGCTTGCAATGGCCAATTCTGTGGCCTCGACGGGATTCGCAGCGGAATCAGGCCCAGTGGGACTACAGGCCGCAAGCGAGGCCGCGCCACACAATATGCCGAAAGTGCTCAGACGCATTAGGGGCTCCTGACCGGATCGCGGCAAATGCTGGACAATCTCCCTAGCGATCCAAGGGAGCAGCAAAATAACGCCAAATTTACATTCATTGTCAACATAATGAATGTAATGAGGGAGTGGTGGTTCCTCCGGCGTGCGAGAGAGTGACGCGTCGCCGCGCCACCCTTAAACTTCCGCGGTGGCAGTGCGTCGCCTTGGCCTGGATCGGGAGTCATGGAATTTGACGGAAGTCCTAAGGCTTCGCAGTCCCTCGAACGGCCTTCGCGGCTACGGCCGAACTGGAAGCGAAGTCGCAAGGGCTGCACTATCTTTGTCGAACGTCTAATGAAGTCTGGCCTTGCCTGAGTTCAGGAGTCCTTTGTTGGTAACATCCAAATCGCCCCGCCGTGCCGGTACGCCTAAATCCAGCGCTCGATCCAAGTCGGAACAGCGCGCGGAAACGATGCAGCAGATTCTCGATGCCGCAGAAACCTTGTTTTCGCAGCATGGCTTGCACGGAGTGTCGCTCGGGCAGGTGGCCAAGGCGATCGGCGTTCATACGTCGTTGGTGCACTATTATTTCAACGACAAGAAAGCCTTGTTCGACGCGGTCGTCGAACGGCGCGCGCCTGTCACCGCCAACAGGCGGATCGAGGCCATGGATGCCTACGAAGCTTCGGTAGGCGGCAAGGTCACGCTTGAAGGCGCTCTGCACGCCTTTCTCGATACCGACCTAGATTCCTATCGAACAGGCGGCGAGGCGTGGCGCAACTACGCCGCCCTGGCCGCCCAGGTCGCGAATACGCCGCAGTGGGGATCCGAACTCCTGAACCGACTGATGGACCCGGTGGTCATCCGTTTGATCGCCCTGCTGAAGAAGGCGATGCCGGAGATGTCCGACGAAGACATCTTCTGGGGCTATCACTTCGTTTCCGGATCCCTGATCACTACTTTGGCGCGAACCGGCCGGATCGACGTCCTGTCCGGCGGGCTCTGCCATTCCGAAGATTTTGCCTCCATCAAGCGGCGTATGGCGACCTTCATGGCCGGCGGCTTCCGGGCGATCTACGAGCAGGAACGCACCGGAACCACGCCGATCTAGGCCTCCATAGCGGGTTTCAATCAGGACCCGCGATCGTTCCAGCATCTGATCGATACATCGTCAGGCCCCAGCGGCCCGCGCGCGCGCACAACGACGGATCTGGCTTCACCCGCCGCAAGGTCGAAATGATTGTCGCTGAACGTCAGGTCCGAGCGATCAGAGGTGAGATGCACGAAGGCGAGATAGACGTCCGCCGTCAGATCGATGCGGAGCGCCGTAGCGCCCAGACGGGTCACGGAAGCGACGGGCCTGGCGCCGGGAGTGAGCGCCAGCCGGGAGATGGTGACCGGCAGATATCGATTGGCCTCGAAGGCGTCGTCAATCGACCAGACCCTCAGGACAATGTCGTCGCCCTGTGGCGAGTCGCCTTGCCAGGCGATGGCGTGACCCCCGGCCGGGACCGAATACGCCAGCTCTTCTCGCCATCGCTCCGTGCCGTCCAGGCCCTGTAGCACGAGGGTCGCCACACCCTCGATGGGCTGCGCGCCGTCGTTGCTGATCCAGAGTTCGATCCGGCCGTCATCCGCGCGACGGAAGGAGGCTAGGATCGGGGCGAAGGCGCGTCGCACGGCGTGATAGCCGGCCTTGGTCACGCCGTCGTAGTCGATCAGGCTCCAGCTGACGCAGGGCCAGCAGTCGTTGAACTGCCACAACAGGGCGCCGGAACAGTGGGGGCGGCGACGCCGGAAATGCTCGATCCCGAACTTCAGCCCCTCAGCCTGACACCATTGGGAGAAGTCCACATACTCCTGCAACGTTGACGGCAGGCCGGTGACGGGCTCCATCATCGCATAGGCCTTGCGCGCCTCGTCCTTGATCCGGGCAAGAAAGCCCTCGCTGTCGGGGTGGAGGTCGTCGGACTCCATCCAACGCTTAAGCGTCGCCTGGGCCGGGGCGGCCTGCAATCCGAACTCCGAGACGAAGCGAGACGTGTCCTCGGCATAGCGTAGGTAGGACACCCCTTCCGGATCGGTCCGGAACTCTCCGACCATCCGGTCATCGGGGATCGGTGGAAGCCCGTGCCACACGGTCCAGTTATGGACGTCGCCTGCTTTCATGCTGTTAGGATTGGTTCCACCCAAAGGGCTGCTGGGTCGGTAGGGCCTGGCCGGGTCCAGCTGTTCGAGCAGGGCCGGCATCAGATCGTCGTACAGTTTAAGGCCGAAGAGGAGAGACGTGACGCCGGTATTGTCCTCATTGATCCGGTGTATCGCCTGGTTCTCGTTGTTGCCGCACCAGACGGCGAGACAGGCGTGGTGGCGCAAACGCCGAACCTGCTGTTCGATTTCCGCCTGCACTGAGGTCACGAATGCGTCGTCTTCGGGATAATGGGCACAGGCGAACATGAAGTCCTGCCAGACCAGGAGACCCTTGCGATCGCACAGGTCGTAAAAGGCGTCCGGCTCATAGATGCCGCCGCCCCAGACACGGATCATGTTCATGTTCGCGCTCACGGCCTGATCGATGAGCCGCTCGTAGGGTTCGGACGCTGTGTCGCCGACGAAGGAGGTCGTCGGCACCCAGCAGGCGCCTTTTGCGAAGATGGAATGGCCGTTTAGGAGGAAGCGGAAAAAGGTCGCGCCCGGCTCTCCAGGATCGGGCGACTGATCGAGGGCTATGGTGCGAATCCCGACCCGCTGGCGGATTTCGTCCAGAAGACGATAGTCCGCAGAGAGACGAACGGTCAGAGTGTAGAGCGGTTGATCACCCAGATCCGCCGTCCACCAGAGCATTGGACTCTCTAGGGTCAGTTCAAGCGAGGCGTCGCCCGATTGTAAGCGCCGATGGAGCACCACGGCACCGTCAGGGTCGGCGAAAATAACCTCGACCATCAGCGCCTCGTCGGCCGGAGACTCGATCGTGATCAGGATCTGCGCGGCCTCGGCGGAGGCGACAAGTGTGTCGAACCGGACGCCGCCGATCCGTTCCTGCGGGCGGGTTTCGAGGCGGACAGGTTTCCAGACGCCGACGGTGGGCAGGTCAGGACCCCAGTCCCAACCCCAGCCGAACTGGGCTTTGCGGATCTGATTGCGTTTGGAATGGCTGATCCGGTCGCTGAAGGCGCTCCAAATAGGCAAGACATTGGCGCCGACTGACTGCGCTGGAGGATCAAAACAGACCGCCAGCAGATGGTTCTCGCCGGGGCGGACATGCTCGGTGATGTCGAACGCATGATGCAGGAACATGTTGTCGGTTCGACCCAGCAGTTCGCCGTCCAGATAAACGGAAGCGAAGGTGTCCAGCCCCTCGAACGTCAACTCGACCCGGTCGCCGGAAGACGCCGAGGGGGTCAGGAACCCGCACCGCCACCACCACTCCCGGTCCCTGACCCACGCGGCTGGGTCCTCGCCACGCCCCTGATAAGGATGCGCCAGCCGACCCGCCTCGACCAGGGCCAGATAGGTGTCGCCGGGGGCCGAGACCGGAAGCCAGCCTTCGCCGTCCTGCTTAGCGGCGCCTTGGCCCAGACCCGTTCCGGGGTCGAAATCCTTCAGTTCCCATCTACTAAGCAGGGTCATCTCAAGCGACCCCGTACAGGGTGACCACGCACGCGCCGCCGAGTCCGAGGTTATGCTGCAGGGCGTGGCTGACTCCATCGACCTGACGGCGGTCGGCGGACCCCCGTAGTTGTTGGGTCAGCTCGTAGCACTGGGCTAGGCCGGTGGCGCCCAACGGGTGGCCCTTGGACAGAAGCCCGCCCGACGGATTGACGACGTGGCGCCCGCCATAGGTGTTCTGGCCGTCACGAATGTAGGATTCGGCCTCGCCTTCGTCGCACAGACCCAGGCCCTCGTAGCTGATCAGTTCGTTGGCGGTGAAACAGTCATGCAGCTCGACGACCTGGATATCGTCGGGTCCGACGCCCGCCTGTTCGTAGACCGAGCGAGCGGCCTCGCGCGTCATTTCAAAGCCGACAACGCTCATCATCGAGCGGCCGGTGAAGGTGTCGGCATAGTCGGTGGTCATCGCCTGGCCGAGGATTTCGACCCGGGCGTCCAGCCCATGCCGAGCCGCGAAAGCCGGCGAGACCAGCACGGCCGCTGCGGCCCCGCAGGTAGGCGGACACGCCTGATAACGGGTGAGGGGGCCGTAGAGATGTTTCGATTGCATCACCTCATCCAACGAGAGGGGATCACGGAACAGGGCCATGGGATTGTTGGCGGCGTGGCGTCTCGCCTTGACCGAGATCATCCCGAACACCTCGTCGGCCGCGCCGTAGCGGCTTTGATAGTCCAGTCCCGCCCCGCCGAACTGCTGGGCCACCAGAGGCGAGGTGTCGTCGTAGCCGAGGATTTGTTCCTGCACGGTCAGATGATGGTCGAGGGTCCGCTTGCGGTCGTTGAACACCGCACCAAGCGCGCCGGGCATCATTTGCTCGAAGCCGAAGGCGAGGACACAGTCGGCGACGCCCGCCTCGATCATCTGGCGCGCCAGAAACAGGGCGGTGGAGCCGGTGGAACAGTTGTTGTTGACGTTGACGATCGGGATGCCCGTGCAGCCAACGCGATAAAGCGCAGACTGTCCCGCGGTCGAGTCGGCGTAGACGTAGCCGGCATAGGCCTGCTGGATCTGTTCATAGCCGACACCGGCATCGGTCAGGGCGAGGCGGATGGCCTGCTCGGCCATGACGTCCCAGTCGGCGCTCTGGCCGGGCTTGGCGAAGGGGATCATGCCGACGCCGGCGACAAGGGTTCTGGACATGTCTGTGCTCCGCACGAATGAGGCGATGGTTTGAACCGAGGGCTTAGGCCGCTTTTTCGACGGCCTGGATGAAGCGGTCGACTTCGGCATTTGCGCGGTCACCGGCGCCGATGAAATAGTTGTGGCCTATGCCCTCGAAGGTGACGAGCCGGGCGTTGGGCAAGAGTTCCGCCAGCCTCTTGCCGTCTTCGTAGGGCACCGCCTGATCCTGGTCGCCGTGCAGGACGAGGGCCGGCAGCTTCACCGCCGCGACCTCTTCAGGCGTGATCGAATAGTCGATGATGGCATGGCTCTGGGCGATCACGCCCGGCATCGAGAAGACTTCATTCTTGCCCATGGCCTTGTCTCGGGCGATCGCGTCGTCGGGCGCGTTGTCGCCATAACCGTTCTTGAACGGTCCGGGCTTGGCGAAGAGTTTGAGCAGCGGCAGCAGGCGATAGATCACGCTGACCTTCCACTTCCCCCGAGGCGGCCCATCCGGCAGCTTGGCCTTGGTGCAGCCGAGGATCAGTGAGCGGGCGCGGTTCGGATAGCGGGCGCCGAACTCCAGCGCGATGCCCCCGCCCATTGAGACGCCATAGATGTGCGCCTTGTCGACCCCCGCCGCATCGAGCACCGCCACGGCGTCGGCGGTCATTTCCGCGATCGACGTTCGCCGGCGCGACCCGCTCTGTCCTGTCCCCTGGTTGTCGAACCAGATCAGTCGATGGCGATCGCCGAGCCCTTCTTTGGCGGCGTACCACATGGCCGAACTAAGGCTGTGTCCCATGATCAGAAGGATCGGCGGCCCTTCGCCTTGCGCCTCCCAGTAGAGACGGATGCCGCCGTTGGATGTGTAGGGCACTGGTCTTCCTCCTATTGTCGCCGGAACGGCGTTCTCGATCGGCGCTCTGCGGCACAGTAAACCAACCCTCCCATTCACCCCGTCGCGATGTCAACATTCATTGTGTCACTAATGAATGTTGACGGCTCAGTTTTTTGGTGGAACACAGGCCGGGCAGGCGACGGAGATCGCCTTTGGAAGCGCAGACATCGAGGGAGGCTAAAATCATGGCTGGAAAGCTTTGGATCACGACATCCGTCATCGCCTTGCTTGGGAGCGGGGCGGCGCACGCCCAAGCCACCCAGGTGGTGGAGGGGCAGGCGGCGACGCTTGCGGAAGTGGTCGTTACGGCGGAGCGTCGAACGACCAATCTGCAGACCACCGCCGTGGCGGCCTCAGTCCTCAGCGGCGAGCAACTGCAGGACAAGGGGGTCACGAACATCGAGACCCTTCAGTTCTCGATGCCGTCCGTGACGGTTCAGAATTCAGGTCAGGGAAATAGCTTCAACATCCGCGGCATAGGCAAGACCGAGAACAACTCCAACATCGGCGTCGGCGTGGTCACCTATCGTGACGGTGTGGCGGTCTTCCCTGCCTATTTCCAGAACGAGCCCTTCTATGACATTCAGAGCCTGGAGCTGCTGCGGGGGCCCCAGGGCACCTTCGCGGGTCAGAACGCCACGGGCGGCGCGGTCTTCATCACCCAGCGCAATCCCGATCTTGACGGCTTCGGCGGCTATGTCAGCGCCCAGTATGGAACCTACGACAACATCAGGGTTCACGGTGCGGTCAACCTGCCGATCAGCGACACGTTGGCGATCCGCCTCGCGGCTAATCGCGAGACCCGCGACAGCTTCTACTCCGTGATCCAAGGCGCCGCTTCGCTAGGGGAGCCTGGTGCAGTCGACAGCAATAGCGCCCGCATCAGCCTTCTCTGGCAGCCGAACGACGCTCTGCGCGTGCTGTTCAAGACCGATTACAGCCACATCGATCTGGGGGGCTATCCGACCACCTTGCTCGGCGCGAACGACGGGCTGTTCAACATCAGAACCAATGGTCCCTTCCTCGCCAAAGACGAGTCGGTCCGGTCTGTTCTGAACGTCAGTTACACATTCGAAAACGGCGTGACGCTGCGCTCGATCACCGGATATCAGGACGGCACGACCCAGGTCCGATCGGATTCGGACGGCGGCTTCGGCCTGCTGCCAATCAACAATCAGACGGTCCAAATCTACGCGACCGAGCGCATCTTGTCACAGGAACTGAACCTGATCTCGCCCGACACAGGGCGTCTGGGCTGGATCCTTGGTGCCTATTACCAGGATGACCGGACGCAGTTTCCGCAGGGGCGGTCTGTCGCCGCGACGCTGTTCCCGCCCTTGCCCTTCCTCGTCACTCTGACGACCGAGGGCGACAATCCCAAGACCACCGCCGCAGGTTTCGGACAGATCACCTACGAGCTTACCGATGCGCTGGAGATCCAGGTGGGCGCTCGCTACTCTCGCTCGACTGCGGAGAACCGGGGGCTGACCGCGATCCCGCTGCTGGGACTGTCTCTGGTGCAGGACGACCGGACAAGCCACGAGAAGGTGACCGGCAAGGTCGCGGTCAACTGGACCCTGGATGCGGACAACTTCGTCTATGCCTTCGTCGCGACAGGTCACAAGGCCGGCGGTCTGAACGGGCCAAACCTCGCCCTCGTGGCGCCCAAGCCTTTCGAATCCGAAGACGTTCTCGACTATGAGGCGGGTTGGAAAAGCACTTGGTTGGACGGGCGGCTGCGGACCCAGTTGGGCGCCTACTACAATGTTTACGAGAATTTCCAGATCATTCTCGGCGACCCCGTCGTACCGACGTCCAGCGCAATCAGCAACGTCACGGGAAAGACCGAGATCTACGGCCTGGAGGCGTCCGCTCAGGGTCGATTCGGCAATCTCGGCTTCGATCTCGGAGCCTCCGTATCCCATTCGGAACTGCCCGACTTCTTCGCTCTCGACGCCCGCGGGCCGCTGACGGGGAACTGCAATCCGTCGACAGGCCCGGCTTCGGCGACCTGCCGGAATGTCGGTGGCAACGCCCAGACGTATGCGCCCGAACTGACGGTCAGCGCCGGGGTGGAATATACCTTCGCTCTCGGGTCCGGCCGACTGACGCCCCGGCTGGACTACAGCCATATCTCGGAGACCTGGGCCACCATCTTCGCCAACGAAGCCCTCGGGGATCGTCTGGAGGCGCGAGACATCTTCAACGCGCAACTGACGTACGAGAATGCGGCGGGGGATTGGCGACTCCAGGCCTACGGCACGAACCTGGGCGACCTGGAATACGTCGGTGCGGTCAAGAGCGGCCAACGCTACGCCGGTCCGCCGCGCCAGTACGGCGTTCGTCTGACGAAAACTTTTTAGTGTCGGGGAACGACAGGGTGTCGCGCAATACTTCAGGGTCCATGCAGGACTACGGCCTGACGGTCGATCGGTTTCTCGACCATGCCGCCAAGTGGCATGGTCGGGCGCCCGTCATCACTGGCCGTGCGGTCGGGAGCGATGCGGTCATCCATTACGGGGAATTGCGAGATCGCGCCAACCGCCTGTCCGGGGCGCTGCTGGCGATCGGATTGAACCCAGGAGATCGGATCGCAACCCTGGCGTGGAACACCCAGCACCATCTGGAGGTCTGGTATGCCGCCATGGGCGTGGGGATGGTCTGCCACACCCTCAATCCGCGTCTGACGGCGGCGCAACTCGCGGCCATGGTCAATCAGGCCGATGATCGGGTGCTGTTTGTCGGGGGCGGGCTGGCCACCCTGACCGACGCACTGGTCGAAGCCTGTCCAAGGCTGGAAAGGGTCGTCATCCTCGACGGGGAGGGGGATGACAGCCGCGGGGACGGGGGCCGCGGTGACCGGATCGGCCTGGAAAACCTTCTCTCAACCCAGGGCCGCCCCGTGGATTGGGGTGACTTCGACGAGCGCGCGGCCGCCGGTCTATGCTTTACCTCGGGCACCACCGGCGCACCCAAGGGTGTCCTCTACACCCACCGCGCAAACTATCTGAGCACGCTGCGGATGATGCAGGCGGACACGCTCGCCCTGACGGCGGCGGATACCATCCTGGTCGCCGTGCCGATGTTCCATGCCAACGCCTGGGGCATCCCTTTCGCCGCGCCGGCGGTCGGGGCGGCGATGGTTCTGCCGGGCCGTCACACCGACGGCGCGTCGTTGGCAGGACTGATCAAGCGCCACAATGTAACCGTCGCGACCGGCGTGCCGACCGTGTGGCTGGGTCTGCTGGATCATCTCGATGCGACAGGCGAGGCGCTTCCAAGCCTCAAGCGGGTGGCGCTCGGCGGCGCCAGTTGTCCCGACGCCTTGTTGCAGCGGATCGAGGATCGTCTCGGCGTCACGGTCCAGACGAGTTGGGGCATGACCGAACTGTCGCCCTTGGGAACCATCTCTCCGCCGTCAACCCAGCCTCGCGCCGCGCGGGCTTCGGGCCAGGTGCCGATGGGCCTCGATATCCGGCTGACGGATGCTGACAACAGTCCCTTGTCGGAGCAACGGAACGTCGAGGGTCACCTCAAGGTGCGCGGCCATAGCGTGCTGCGTCAGTATCTCGACGCCGAGGCGCCTGCGCTTGACGAGGAGGGTTGGTTCGACACCGGCGATCTGGCCGTCATCGATGATCAGGGCGCTCTCACGATCGCGGGTCGATCCAAGGACCTGATCAAGTCGGGGGGTGAGTGGATCAATCCCGTCGAGATGGAAGGTCTTGTCGGCGCGCTTCCCGATGTCGCCCTGGTGGCGGTGATCGGTCGCGCCGATCACAAATGGGGCGAGCGTCCCCTGATGGTGATCGAACCGCGTCAGGGGCAAGACGTGGACCAGGCGGCCGTCGTGGCGTCGCTGAAGGGGCGGGTGGCCGACTGGTGGATCCCGGACCGGATCGTCAGTGTGCCGAGCATGCCGTTGGCGGCGACAGGCAAGATCGACAAGACCCGGCTCCGCGCTGTCTACGGGGGCGCATAGGGATGATCGGCAGCCTTCGGTCGCAGCCTGAAGCCGCCGCAAGATGCGCCGGTCAGGCCATCGACGGGCCCAGGACCGAGACCCTTTTCAGCAGCAGCACCTAATCAAACCGGGCCCGGCGCCCGTGTCAGAGGACAGCTTAATGACAACCGTGCCGATCGACCCGGACTCGGGGCCTGCGACGCCTGCTTCGAGCGTTTTCCGAAAGACCAAGTGGAGCGTGATATGGCTCCTGACGCTGACCATATTCTCGGCCCTGACGGTCGGCGGCATCCTTGCACCGCTACAGGAAGCGGCCAAGGCGGACCTGGGTCTGAACGATCTCCAGCTTGGGCTGGTCGTTGGCGTGGCGGGGGCCATTCCCGCCACCCTCCTGGCTCTGCCGGTCGCCTGGATGGTGGACCATGGGACACGCACGCGCCTGCTGATCTTTTTGGCGTCAATGTGGGCGCTAGGGGCGATAGGCATGGCCTTCGTCGAGAATTTTTATGGCCTGTTCGCTGCCCGACTGATCTCCGGCATCGGGGCCGGTACCGCCTTTCCAGTCCTCATTTCCCTCCTCGCCGACGTCTGTGCTCCCGAGCGTCGCGGGCGCTCCATGTTGGTTGTCTCTGTCGGCGCCTGGGCCGGCGCGGCGGCGGCCTTTGCCATCGGTGGAACCTTGTTCGGCTATCTTGAGGCCCACCCTCTGACAGCATTTCCGGATATGGCGGCGTGGCGTCAGACCCACCTGCTGGTCGGGATTGGATCGGCGTTGTGTGTCTTGCCTCTGTTCCTGATGAAGGAACCTAAACGCCACGAGGTCGCCAATCCCAACCCCTCGGTGGGCGAGGCGCTGCGAGCCTTCTGGCGACAAAAGGCGTTCCTTGGACCGCTGTTTATCGGCAACTTCGCGGGTGGCATGGCCGAAGGCGCTGCCGCGATCTGGATGGGCTCGGTGCTGATCCGACAGTATAATCAGACGCCGGGCCAGTTCGGCGCCTGGGTTGGTGTTGTGATCCTGGCGTCAGGCATCATCGGATCCGTGATCGGCGGATTCGCCGCCGATGCGGGACACAAGCTGAAGATGCGCGGCGGCATCCTGTTGCCTGCCTTGATCGCCACCGCGCTCAGCATCCCCGCCAGCCTGTATCCGATTATGCCGACGGTCGGCGGTTTTGCCTGGGTGCTATTCGCCCTGCTCATCGGAGGTGTGATCGTGGGCCTGGTCAACAACGCAGCCATTGCCGTCCTTATCCCGAATGAAGAACGCGCGCTTTGCTTGGCCGCGTTGAAGATCGTCGGCACGGTCATTGGTGGACCGGTGACCGCTGTCGTCATCGGGTGGATCAGCTCCGTGATCTCCGGACCCGGTAGTCTGGGCATGGCGCTCGCCTGGTTGGGCGTGGTGACCGGAATCATTTCGTTGATCGGCATCTGGGTCGCGATGGTCAACGCGCCTTTACCGCCTTCATCCCTCGACAAGCTTGCAGAAACCTCGCCGGGTAAGATGAATGGTGGCCTGGATGAATGAAATCGCCCATCTGGGAGTAGAGCGGGGCGGAAGCTGCGACTTGCGCAGTCTCGCCGACGAGGGCTCCAGGCGCCCTGTGAACGCCAGCCGGGATCGCGCAGGCGTCGCGGCGACCCGCATCGGCGATCTGGCCCGGTCATGCGGGGTGACGCAACGGGCCTTGCGCCATTACGAAGACGAGGGCCTGATCTGTTCGAGCCGGACGCGTCAGGGTGAGCGCCTGTTCACGCCCCGCCAGAGCGACATCGCGCATCTCGTTGTCCAGCTCAGGAGCATGGACGTCGCGATCGCGGATATCCGCGCCTTCATGGACGACGCAATTCCCGAAGCGACGCGCGTTCTAGTGCTGCGCCAACAACTGGAACGGCAAGCGACCGAAATGTCATCTCGGCTGGTTTCTCTTCGTCGATTTCTTGACGGCGACGACAGCCTGCCGCTCGGATTGCCGCGCCTCGCGGCGCAGCCTGCGCGGGCGCACCGCTTCGGATGATTGAAGTGTTGAAAAAAGATCCATCACTGCCTGCGATCGGTGTGATCGGGGCCGGCATGGTCAGTCATGCTTATCTCGGCACGATAAGTCGTTCGCCCGAACTGCGGCTCAAGGCCGTGTCGAGCCGAACCATGGTCTCTGCCGCCGCTCAGGCGCAGCGGTATGGCGGTCTGGCTATGACCACCGAAGCCATGCTGGCCGATCCCGAGATCTCGGTGGTGGTGAACCTCGCGCCGCCGGAACTTCACCATCAGATCGGCCGCGCCGTCCTTGAGGCAGGCAAGCATCTTTACACCGAGAAACCGTTCGCGACTTCGTTATCGGATGCCCACGAGCTGATCGCGCTGGCGGATAGGCTGGGACTAAAGATCGGTTGCGCCCCGGACACCTTCCTGGGGCCTGGCCACCAGGCGGCCCGGAAGCTGCTGGACGATGGCGTTGTGGGCAAGATCGTCGGCGGGGCGGCGACCATGGCGTCACGCGGCATGGAACATTGGCATCCGAACCCCGCCTTCTTCTACGGTCGGGGCGGCGGGCCTTTGCTGGACATCGGTCCTTATGCGGTCACCCAACTCATCAACCTGTTGGGGCCGGTCGAACGGGTCGCAGCGATCGGATCATCGCCACGCGCCCAGCGCACGGTCACCAGCCCGACCCGTGCGGGCCAGACCATCCAGGTCGAGGTCTGCACGACCGTCAACGGCGTCCTCCTGTTCGAGAGCGGAGCGAACGTCGCGCTGACCCTGTCCTGGGACGTGCGCCAGCATCGTCGTCCGCCGATCGAACTCTACGGCGAGACCGGCACCTTGGCATGTCCCGATCCGAACGCTTTCGGGGGTGAGGTCAGTCTTGGGCGCGGGCAGGGCGATTGGACGACCATCGCCGGCGAACCCGGCGGAACCGGGCCTCTCGATGCCGCGACCATCGTGAACGCGATGCAGACGATCGAAGCCGGGCTGCATCCGGCGACCGGTCAGCCGATCGGCCCGACGTCACCACCGATCTTGGGAGACCGACGCGGGCTGGGTCTGATCGAACTGGTCCGCGCGATACGCGAGCAGCGTGAACCCCGCGTCAGCGGCCGGCTTGCCGCTCACGTGCTTGAAATCCTTCTTGCGCTCGAGGCCTGCGCGGAACATGGCGGCGATCGATCCGTCACGTCTCGCGTCGCTAGGCCGGCCCCGCTGTCCGAGCCCATCCCATGACGTCTCCTCCATCGGTGCTGGTCGGGATTGAAACCGGCGGCACGAAGATCGTGTGTCGTGTGATCGACGAAACGGGTCGCACTCTGACCGAGACGCGATTTCCGACTGTGACACCGGAACGGGTTGTGGACACCCTAGTCGCGACGATCCAGGCCGCGCTTCCTGTCGGCGCGCAAATTGGAGGGGTCGGCGTCGCGAGCTTCGGCCCCGTCATCGTCGATCCGGCCTCTCCCGATTTCGGCCGTATGCTGGCCACGCCCAAGGCGGGCTGGACGGGTTTCAATCTGATGCGTGCTCTTGAAACGCGCCTCAAGGCCGCTGTCGTCATCGACACGGATGTGAACGCTGCGGCGCTCGCCGAACACGCCCTGGGCGCGGGTCGCGGGTTTCACAGCGTCGCCTACGTCACCATCGGAACCGGCATTGGCGGGGGGCTCGTAATGGATGGACGGACGCTAAAAGGCGGACTGCATCCCGAGATCGGCCACCTTCCCGTCAGGCGCGCCAAGGGCGATGCGCACCCGAGCACCTGTCGCTTCCACCGAGATTGTGTGGAAGGGCTGACGGCAGGTCCAGCGCTGGCAGTGCGCCTTGGGGGACGGCGTCTTGATGAGACGCCGGAGGTGCGTGCGATCGTCTGCGACTACCTCGGTCAGCTCGCCGCATCGCTTCTCCTGGCATGGTCGCCTCAAAAGATCATCATGGGCGGCGGGGTCATGTCCACGCCGGAGCTTCTGCCCGAGATCGAAGCTCGGATGAAGCTGGAGCTCAACGACTACGGCGCGTCGGCCGTGGCGGAAAGTTCGCCCTACATCATTGCCGCTGCGCTTGAGCATGCAGGGCTCGAAGGCGCGTTGATCATGGCCCGGACCGCCTCCCAATCCGACCCTGGGAAGATCAGATCATGAATAAGAGAACGAACGATCGTCGCCAAGGAACAGCGCCGTCAGTTTCGACGACATGGCGCGAAAATCGGGATTGGGTGGGCCAACCAGCAAGCCTCGCTCCACAACAGCAGATGTTGAGCGCCATCCGATGAGTTTGCCCGAACATGGACTTGTCTCGCACTCTTCGGAAGGCTTTGATGAGGAACTCCTCGCAGACGCAGCCGCGTTGACAACATGGCTTCGGCAAGCGGCGCTGCCGGTTTGGTGCACGCTAGGGCTCAACGCGGTCGGGGCATTTGAAGAACGCCTGGGCCAAGATGGCCGCCGACTTGTCGAGCCTCGTCGTGCACGGGTTCAGGCCCGGCAACTGTATGTCTTCGCTGAGGCGGGACGGTGCGGTTGGAATGGTCCGTGGAGGCCGGCGATCGAGATGGGTCTCAAGCGTCTAAATGAGGTCTTCCTACGATCCGACGGACTGATGCGCACGCGCGTAGCGTATGGGGGGGAGACGCTCGATGAGACGGCCTACCTATATGACCAGGCCTTCTATCTGCTCGCTCTGGCGAGCATCTCGCGGGCTTATGGCTCTACCATTTTCGAGCGCGACGCTGTCGCCTTGCGTGACGGACTTTGTGAGGCGGCCGACATCCAAGGCGGCATGCGGGAGGCTGGCGCCCACCCCTATCAATCCAACGCGCACATGCACCTTCTCGAAGCGTCTCTCGCTTGGGAAGAGGCGGGGCGTGATCCAGGCTGGCGGCTCATGTCCGATCAGATCGTGCGCCTGGCACAGACCCGTTTCATCGACCGTCAAGGCGGATACATTCGAGAATTCTTTGAGGCGGACTGGTCGCCGGCGGACGGCCTTGATGGTCGTCTTGTGGAGCCAGGTCATCAATTTGAGTGGGCTTGGCTCCTGGCACGCTACGGCCAAGCGCGTGCTGACCAAAACGTCATCGATGACGCGCGACGCATCTACGCGGCGGGCCTGAAAGGGGTCGATCCGAGCCGTCGCGTGGCCGTCGATGAGATGAATGATGATGGTTCTTTACGCCTGTCGCGCGCGAGATTGTGGCCTCAGACCGAATGGCTCAAGGCCTCAATGTTTTTTGCATCTCACTGCGATAGTCACCATCAGAATGAATTCATAAGTCAAGCAAGTCTCGCCCTAAGAGCGCTTTTGAGCTACTTGATGGAACACGGCGTGTGGCGTGACAAAATGTTTGAATCTAAGAGTTTCTTAGATGAGCCTGCGCCGGCCAGCTCGCTTTACCACATCGTGGCTTCATACATTCAGACGCGCGACACTCTGAGGGGCCTCCTTAAGAGGCCGTTGCCTGCTGTTGAGTTGGCATGAAGCGCCGGTCACGCAAGCCTGCGGATTTATAACAGTTAATCGAAGAACGGGGTATGACGATGCGGTTCGACGGACAGGTGGCGATCGTGACGGGCGCGGGCGGCGGCCTGGGGCGCGAGCACGCCCTGGCGCTGGCGGCGCGCGGGGCCAGGGTGGTGATCAACGACCTGGGCGGGGCCCGCGACGGCTCGGGCGGATCGGCCAGCGCCGCCGAGGCCGTGGTCGCCGAGATCGAGGCGGCCGGCGGCGAGGCCATCGCCAATGCCGCCTCCGTCACGGACTATGCGGCGGTCCAGGCCATGGTCGATCAGGCCATGGCGAAATGGGGCCGGATCGACATCCTGGTGAACAACGCCGGCGTCCTGCGCGACAAGAGCTTCGCCAAGATGGAGATCGAGGATTTCCGCTTCGTCGTCGATGTCCACCTGATGGGGGCGGTCAACTGCACCAAGGCGGTGTGGGAGATCATGCGGGGGCAGAACTACGGCCGGATCGTGATGACCACCTCGTCGTCAGGCCTGTACGGCAACTTCGGACAGTCGAACTATGGCGCGGCCAAGATGGCCCTGGTCGGCCTGATGCAGACCCTGTCGATCGAGGGGGCCAAGAACGACATCCGCGTCAACTGCCTGGCGCCCACCGCCCACACCCGCATGACCGAGGATCTGGGCGCGGCGCTTCCGCTGGAGGCCCTGTCTCCTGCCCTGGTCACGCCGGGCCTGCTGTATCTGGTCAGCCGCGACGCCCCCAGCCGCGCCATCCTGGCCGCCGGGGCCGGCGGATTCGAACGCGCCTATGTCACCTTGACGCAAGGAGCGTTCATTACTGGCGAGGATGCGCCCGAACAGGTCGCCGCCCGCTTCGACGCCATCTCGGACCGCACCGGCGAGATCGTTCCGGAGATGGGCATCGCTCAGGGCATGATCGAACTGACCAAGGCCAAGAAGGCGCATGGAGGGTAGTTGGACCCGGGGACTGCCCGACTAAATCTCAGATGGCGGCAGCCACCCAGGCCGGATCTGCGCCGACACGGAAGCCCGACCTGATGGTCCAGCAGTTGCTGATGTCGAGACTGCGGGCCGCCATCGGCGTTTCCACGTCCCGTAAACTGAGGCGGGCGTGTCCGACTAACGATCAAACCGTTCTCGCGTCGAAACCGGTGAAGCGGACGCTCCAGTCCAACAGAGCCTCGCACAGATCCAAGTCTGCGGCAGGGCCGCGGACATCGCGGCGGCGGCGTTTCTCGAAATAAGCTCCGCTGATGCCTGCCGATACGGCGGTATCAGCGAGATGAATGAGTGTGGCGGCGCCCTTCTCCGGGGGGATCGCGAACAGCCGGGTGAAGCGATAAAGAGGTTCGAGCAGGCCGCTTTCTCCGCGGCCGAACTCCGTGGCGACGAAGCCGGGGCTGAAGCAGTTGAGGGTGATCCCCGTATCCAGCCAACGGTTGGCCAGGGCACGGGTGACCATCAGATTGTAGAGCTTAGTCGCCGCGTATGTGGCGTTGGTCGAGAAGTGCTTCTCCGCTTGCAGATTATCCGGATCGTATCGCGCCTGCCTGTAGACGAACGACCCGGTGTTCACGACGCGGGCGGCCGGAGCCGCCAGCAGCAGGCGTTTCAGGCCGAGGGTCAGCGCGACAGGGGCGAGGTGGTTGATCGCCACGGTGCGCTCGATGCCTTCTGCCGTCAGCGCGCGATGTTGAAACCAGGCGCCGGCATTGTTGGCCAGAACGTCGATACGCTCTTCTGTGGCCTCGATGTCCATGATGACGCTCCGCACTTGCGACATCAGCGACAGGTCCGCTGAAATCAGACGGTGGGGTCCTGCCGGTGAGGGGGCTAGACGGGCGATAGCCTCACGACCCCGATCCGCATCACGCCCGATGAGGATCAGGCGCTGCCCCCGGTCAGCGAATGCCCTGGCCGCAGCAAGTCCGATGCCGGACGTGCCTCCAGTGATGATGATTGTCTTTGCGCTCAACTCTTTTGCCTTTTCGGCTGGTATCCTCGTCGAGCACGGGTATGAACCCTCGACCTAGATCGAGGGTCAAGACGTTTATGCGTATTGGTGAGCTGGCGAGACAAACCGGGATATCCATTTCCCGGATACGCTTCTACGAGGCGCGCGGACTGCTCGCGCAGGCGCCGCGCGCCGCCAATGGTTATAGAAGCTATGGCGCTGATGCTGCCGATGCCCTCCGGTTCTTGGACCAGGCTCAGCGCCTGGGCTTTTCGCTGGCTGAAATCAAAAGAGGCATGCCCGACCCTAACGGGGCGACGCCATCGCCCTCGATGCTGGTCGCGGCACTTCAGCAGAAAGAAGCGGAGATCGACCGGCTGATCGAGGCCGCTTTAGCTAAAAAGAAGGCCATTGCGACCCTTCTCGTCGAGTTACAGTGCGCTGTATGACTAGGGCGGCCTGAGAGGGTTGAGCCGGGGATCGCGACGCTGAGCCGTGGATGACGGCCCAGCAGCACAGATCGACCGGTGAACCGGCTTGGGCATCCTGCCGGAAAGCGGACAATCCCCAGATCCGCTTTAGCTGCGAAGCAGATCTAGCCTATAAGTTCGCGTTCGAGCGTCTGAACGAGTTCGGCAGCGCCCATGCATCGGGACAGGGGAGCGCCTTGACCGGCCCACTGCGCGCCAAAGCCACCCTCGCCCATTTTCTTGGCGGCTGCGTTCACGGCCTTTCCTGCGTCGTAGGCGACAGGGTAGTCGGGCGTGACTTCAATGGCGCTCTCGGCCCAAATGGTGAAGCGGTTTCGTAGGCAACGTGCAGGCCGCCCCGAGATAGCGTTTGTCATTGTGGTATAGTGAGCGGCGTCGCTCTGTAGCGCTGCGCGATACGCGTCATCAGCCGCGCTTTCCGGGCAGGCAATGAACGCCGTCCCCAGTTGGGCCGCTGTCGCCCCGAGGTCCAGGACCGCTCTTACGCCCTGTCCATCCATGATCCCGCCAGCGGCGATGACAGGTAATCCGGCCTTCGCCACCAAGAGCCGCGTGAGCGCGAGTGTTCCTAACTGTGCATCATCACCGGCGGCGTCGAACACGCCCCTGTGCCCCCCGGCTTCAAATCCTTGGGCCACAACGGCGTCCATGCCAGCCTTCTTCGCAGCGAGGGCTTCTCCCGGGCTGGTCGCCGTGGCGATCAAGACGCATCCCGCCTGCCGCAGCGCCGTCACCTTTGCCTCTTCCGGCAAACCGAAGTGGAAGCTGACAACAGGAGGCGCTCGCTCGATCAACACGCGCAGCATGTCATCATCGTCGGCGAAACTCCTATAGATCGTCGTGAGAGAAGATGGCGGCGCGACAGCAAACTCCTCAAACAAGGGGCCCATTGCAGTCAGCCAAGACGCCTCGCGGTCAGCATCACGGCACGGCGCATTGTGAACGAAGACATTGACGTTGAAAGCGGCATCGGTGAGCCGGCGAACATCATCGATCATCCCCGCCGCGCCGGCGGCATTCGTCGCGCCGACACCAATGGAACCCAGCGCCCCGGCATTGCTGACTGCAGCCGCCATCTTGGGAGTGGAGACCCCTGCCATTGGAGCCTGGATGATGGGCAGCCGGAGCCCCATTTGATCGAACAAGGTCATAATCCTGATTTGGGAGCTTAGCCCAATGACAGCAATGGGTCGGCTTGCGAGGTTGACATCAGTGCTTTGATCGCGTCGCACACAAGCAGACGCCGCCTATGGCTGTTGAGGGTGGAAACCGGACGTCCAGGCTGCATTGCAGATGAGCTTCCTGCACCCGAAGCGGAAAGGCGGCTTCGGGCGGGGGTAGCGGTGTGGGCTGCGGCCGCGGAAAAAGTGGCGCAGCCGGACTTGGCGAGACAAACGGCATATAAAAACGGCTTTTAGATCATGGACGGACCGCCGCCTCGTAGAACAGTAGAGACTGTGATCGGCTCTTCGTGAAGCATGCCTCCAAACGGGCGCGCACGTCGGCGATCCGCTTAAGGAGCCATGATGTCCGACCGATCGAAACAAAACCTCGCCGTCGCAAAGAAATATATAGACGGAGTACTTTTCGGCGACCTATCCGTGATTGACGAACCATGGCGGTTGACGTCAATTACACAGTTATATCGGCAGCTTCGCCTCATCCTTCATCGGCTATTCCCTGGTCGGGCAACCATCGCGGCTGTGAGGCTGTGAAAGTTTATCAGCGACGCCTCGGCGCAGCCCAAATCAGTCGCGTCGATGGTATCGAGCGCTGGGTTGCCGATGACGATACCGTCGTGGGGTTCGCTACCGTTCACGCCGAAAGCCCAAAGACGGGTCGAACCGGCACATGGGAAATCGCGTTCCGTTTCGACTTTTCTGACGGCCTGATCAGCAACTACTTCTTGTACGAAGACAGCTTTTCCGCCGCCATCGTTCACAGCATCGGGGGAGCCCTGCAGATTTTAGATGTCGAAGGCGAGCGCTATGCGCCGGACTTGGGAAATCTTGCCTGATCGCGTGATAACCACCGACGCTCACATCCAGGTCGCGTGTCCTGCAGGATGACACACGATAACTGCCGGCGGAAAAGTCGTGTCCCGGCGTTTCAGCCCTTGGTCACACGATAGCGACTTGGGGACGCGCCCATGACGCGTTTGAACGCTCGACTGAATGACGCCTCTGAATCGTAACCCAAGCGCTCGGCGACTTCAGCGATGCGGGCACTGTCCTGTGCGATCCACTGCTTTGCCTGCTGCATCCGAACCTCCGTCAGGTAACGTGCGGGTGTGTCCCCCAAGATATCGGAATAAGGCTGTAGCGAAGGCGGAACGCGACATGCCTGCGATCGCGGCAAGGCTCGCGACCGACCAATTCCCACCGGGATTGTCATGGATCGCGGCGATGACTTCGCCAATCCTTGGCTGTCTTGCCGCCCTGATCCAGGCGCCTTCGCTCGATGCTCCGCTTTCCATCCATGAGCGGATGATCTGGACGGCAAGAACGTCGGCTAATCGTGCTGCAATTCCTGCTGCCCCGACGCGGTAGCTTACCATCTCAGCGGCGAGTGCATCGAGCAGCGGCGAAATGAGACACTCCGATCCGATCAACGCCCGCGCGTGTAGGACCGGCGACATGCCGCGAAACAAAGGGTGCGAACGATCGAGATTAAAACGCATCGATCCGTAGAAGAGGATCACTTCATCCGGCGCGTGAGCAGCATCAGGCTCGTATCGGTCCTCCCACAACGGACGGCACTGCCATGCCGGGAATGGGGGTTGGCTCGCGTCGGGCGCGCTGGCTAGGACGTGGGCGTCGCCGCGCGGCAGCAGGATGGCGTCACCCGATTGAAGCTCGACCCATTTCCCGCCTGGCGCAAGCAGCCAGCAGGAAGCTTCTCCAATGAAATGAAAGTACGCATTGTCTTTTTCGGGGAAGCTGTACGCCCATCCCCCTGGCAGGCGCCGTCTGCCGTACTCCAGGCCCTCCAGCCGAAGAGACCGGAGCATGCGTGTCAGGGGGTCGGCGCCGCCAACAGGCGCGTTGCCGGACGTTAGTCATGCATCACGGTGATTGTGTCATCCATCGTCCCAAAGCGCCAGCCTAGTCCTAGGCCACTGGGCGGACCATGAAGTTTGCCGCCGCGTTGAAGGAAATGCGCAATGAACCGACGCGAACTCATCGCCGGAGCGACTGAGCCTTATGAGCAATCGAACCATCGAGTGGGCATATTTCAAACGCCGCGCCTCAAATCGCGGCACGTCCTCCATCCTGTGGCTTAGCGGCTCGGATCTGACTCCTGGGCTCCCCAGTCGAGTTCTGTAGACCGAGATCTGCCCAAGCTTCTAAGTCGTGCACTGCATAGATCACTCGACCTCCGATCTTTCGGTAGGTCGGTCCAGTTCCGTACGTGCGGTGTTTCTCAAGGGTTCGCCCTGAAAGGCCCAGAAAGTGGCCTGCTTCGGGCGTCCTCAGATAGCGAGAGCGTGCAGGGGAGTCAGTTGAGTTTGCCATGTGCGCCGCCATCAGAGGCCTCCGATTCGGAAGCGAGGGGCATTAGTTTGAGTGGCGGTGTCATCTCCGACCATCCGCGAGCTTACGGTCGGAACAGTGCCGGGGTCGCGACGGCCAGATCGTCAGGCAACGCCGACCGTAATCCACCGTCCTAACCACCGTCCTAATAGCCGTCCTAAAGGATAGCCTTACGATAGGCGCTCGGTTCGTCTGCCTAAATATGCAATGAAATCAATAAGACGATGGTGGGTGATGTAGGGTTCGAACCTACGACCCGCTGATTAAGAGTCAGCTGCTCTACCAACTGAGCTAATCACCCGACCGATCGTCTGCGTTTTCGGGGACCAGAGGCCTTGCCGAAGGGCGCTCCTACTACCCAGCGGTTCGGGGGTTGGCAAGCGCTTTCGCAAACTTTCTTCGGCGGGGTATGGTCCCCGTGGAATCAGCCGCGGCAAGCGGCGGGGGAGCGAGCTTCATGGCCTTCTGGAACCGGCGTCGATCAATCGATGTCATGATGGCGCCGCACGACGGACCGCGTCTGAAGCCGACGCTGAGCTGGCCGCACCTGCTGGCGCTGGGCGTGGGCGCCATCGTCGGGACCGGCATTCTGACGCTGATCGGCGTGGGGGCGGGGCTGGCGGGGCCGGCGGTGATGATCAGCTTCGGCCTGGCGGGACTGGTCTGCGCCTGCGCGGCCCTGGCCTATGCCGAGCTGTCTACCATGATGCCGACGGCGGGCAGCGCCTATACCTATTCCTATGCCGTACTGGGCGAGATGATCGCCTGGGTCGTGGGGTGGAGCCTGATCCTGGAATATTCGCTGGTAGTCAGCGCCGTGGCGGTGGGCTGGTCCGGCTATGCCGTCGGGTTTCTCAGCGGGCTGGGGATCGACCTGCCGCTGGCGCTGGTCGCCGGGCCGCACGCAGGCGGGATCATCAACCTGCCGGCCGTGGCCATCATCGGCGTAGTGACGGGCCTGCTGCTGCTGGGCACCAAGGAGAGCGCGACGCTGAACGCGGTGCTGGTGCTGATCAAGATCGCGGCGCTGGTGGTGTTCGTGGCCATTGCCCTGCCGGCGTTCAAGCCCGAGCATTTCACGCCCTTCATGCCCAACGGCTTCGGCGCGCCCTTCGTCCAGACGGGGGTGATGGCGGCGGCGGCGATCATCTTCTTCGCCTTCTATGGGTTCGACGCCATCTCGACGGCGGCGGAGGAGACCAAGAAGCCCGAGCGCGACCTGGCCATAGGCATCGTCGGCTCCATGCTGATCTGTACGGCGCTGTATCTGGTCGTGGCGGCGGCGGCGATCGGCGCGCGGCCGGTTGCCAGCTTCGCCAGCAGCCCAGAGCCCCTGGCGCTGATTCTGCGTGAGATGGGGCAGGGGACGGCGGCCCAGTGGATCGCGGCGGCAGCGGTGATCGCGCTTCCGACCGTGCTGCTGGCCTTCCTGTTCGGTCAGAGCCGCATCTTCCTGGGCATGGCGCGCGACGGCCTGTTGCCGCGTCGCCTGGCCAAGGTGTCCAGCCGGGGCGTGCCGGCGGTGGTGACGGTGTTCACCGCCGTGGTGGTGGCGATCCTGGCGGGGCTGCTTCCGCTGGACGAGCTGGCGTCCCTGGCAAACGCCGGCACTCTGGCGGCCTTCTGCTCGGTCGGGGTGTGCCTGATCGTGCTGCGCATCCGCGAGCCCGGCCGCAAGCGGGTGTTCAAGGCGCCGCTGTGGCCGGTCGTGGGCGCAGTCAGCGTGATCGGCTGCATCGTCTTCTTCCTGAGCCTGAAGCCGGTGACGCAGATCGGCTTCCTGGTCTGGAATGTGATCGGCGTGGCGATCTATCTGCTTTGGTCGTCCAAGAACTCGCGCCTGGCCAAGGGCGAGGAGACGGCGGCCTGATGGCGTTGCGCGATCTGACCGGCGCGGTGAATTTCGCCGTGCTGAACGGCATGACGGGCGGGGATGACGCCATCAACGAGGAGGTGCTGGGCCTGTTCGTCCAGCAGGCCGGCCTGTGGTCCGTCATGCTGGATCCCAAGGCCGAGGGCTGGCGCGACGGGGTTCACACGATCCGGGGCGCGGCGGCGGGCATCGGCGCGCGAGACCTGGCGGCGATCTGCGCCGAGGCGGAGGGCGCGGACCAGACGCTGGCCGCGCCGGCGCTGGAGCGGGTTCGCGATGCGCTTCAGGCGGCCTTGGCGGATGTCGCCGCCTATCGCCACGAACTGATGCTGCGGGGCCTCAAAGCCTGAGGCCGTCGGGGTGAAAGTTGGACTCGGAAAAAACAGTCCAAGTGTCCAAACGAGTCCAACTTCAGCGGACGCCGAAATTGCACTTCACTCCGAAAACGCGTGCAAAGTGCAAGAAAGTGCAATTCGGCAGGCAAGGCGCGCAGCGATGTCAAAGATCGGACAGCCATTATACGGCGCCCGGAAGCGGCGCCAGGTCGATTGACGCTGCCGCGGCTCAACACTCTGAAATCAGGTCGAACTTCCCGCGCCGATAGGATGGCTGACGTGCGCTGACCTAGCTGCGAGTCCGGTCGTAGGTCGCGAACTCGTGGGCGATGCAGCGGTCGATGATCAGGCGCCAGACGGGTTCGGCGATTTCGGGCGACAGGTGATGGGCCTCGGCGGCGACGAGAACCTTGGCCACCACGTCGTCGATGCGGGCCTGGTCGAAGACGGCGTCGCGGTCGGGCTTGATTCGGGCGGCGGCGTCCATGTAGCGCTGGCGTTCGGCAAGCAGGGCGACCAGGGCGCGGTCGAGAGCATCGACGCCCTGGCGGACATCGGCCATCGACTGGCATTCGGCGGGATCGACGCGGGCGTCGACGGCGACAAGAGCAGGGTGGTGCATGGCGGTGGGGTTAGCCGCTCAGGCCGCGCAAGCCAAGACGTCAGCCGACGAAGGCGCGTTCCAGCACATAGTCGGCGGGTTCGGCGTTGGAGCCTTCCTTCAGCCCATAGGTCTCCAGCAGTTCGCCGGCTTCCTTGATCATAGCCATGGAGCCGCACAGCATGGCGCGGTCGCGGGCGGGATCGAAGCCCTCGGGCAGGCCCAGGTCGCGGAAGAAGTCGCCGGACTTGATGCGGTCGGTGATCCGGCCGGGCGTTTCGAAATCCTCGCGCGTGACGGTGGGATAATAGGTCAACTGGGCCTGAGCCTCTTCGCCGACCAGGGGATCGTCATGGATTTCGCGGGTGAAGAAGTCGCGATAGGCCAGGTCGGCGACGCTGCGGACCGTGTGGATCACATAGACATGGCCGAAGCGGGCATAGGTGTCGGGATCGCGCGCGACGCTGAGCCACGGCGCCAACCCCGTGCCGGTGCCGATCAGGAACAGCCGCTCCCCGCCGGTCAGGGCGTCCAGAACCAAGGTGCCGGTCGGCTTCTTGCCCATCAGGACCGTGTCGCCGGCGACGATCTTTTGCAGGCGCGAGGTCAGGGGGCCGTCGGCGACCTTGATGGAGAAGAACTCCAGCTCCTCGGCCCAGCAGGGGCTGGCGATGGAATAGGCGCGCAGGACGGGCTTGCCGCCATCCTCGCCCGGCAGGCCGATCATGACGAACTCGCCCGAGCGGAAGCGGAAGTCCTCGGGCCGTTTCACGCCGAAGCTGAACAGGCTGTCAGTCCAATGGCGGACCCACAGAACCTCCAGTTCATTGAACGGGCTGGCTTTCACGGGAGCGGGGGAGAGGGCGGCGTCGGTCATGGTGCGGTCTCTCTAATCTGAGACCCGCTCGCAGGGAAGGAAAAGCCTTTCGTTAGACGACGACTTTTCCTCGTGACGGCTTGCAGAAGGGCCGCTAGCGTCACCGACCATGCGCACAGTCCTTCTTGCTTCGACCATCCTTCTGTCGGCCGGTTCCGCACTCGCCCAGGAGACGCCGTCCAACATCCTGACGCCCGAGCGGGTGTTTTCCAGCCCCAGCCTGAACGGCCCGGTGGCCAAAGGCGTCAGCCTGTCGCCGGACGGGCAACTGGTCGCCTTCCTGCGCTCGCGCGAAGACAATGTGGACGTTCAGGACCTGTGGGCCGCGCCCACCGGCGAGGGCGAACCCTACAAGCTGATCGACGCGCGGGCGCTGGTTCCCGACGCGGGCGAGCTGTCGGAGGCAGAGAAGGCGCGGCGCGAGCGGATGCGGATCAGCGCGCGCGGCGTGGTCGAATATTCGTGGGATCAGCAGGGGCGCTATATCCTGGCGCCGCTGGAAGGCGACATCTTCCTGGCCAATCGGGCGGACGGCGAGGTGCGCCGCCTGACCGAGACGCCCGCCGACGAGATCGACGCCAAGGTCTCGCCCAAGGGCAGCTATGTCTCCTATGTCCGCGACCAGAACCTGGTCGTCTATGATCTGGCCAGCGGCCAGGAGACGCCGATCACCGACGACGGCGCCGGTCTGATCACCTGGGCCACGGCCGAGTTCATCGCCCAGGAGGAAATGGACCGCGACACCGGCTATTGGTGGAGCCCCGACGAACGCTACATCGCCTTGACCCGCGTCGACGAAAGCCCGGTGGACATCGTGCCGCGCTTCGAGATCACCGGCGCCGGCGCGACCATGGTCGAGCAGCGCTATCCCCGCGCCGGCCGCCCCAATGCGGTGGTCGAACTCTATGTCCGCGATCTGCAGGGGGGAGGACGGGTCAAGGTGGACCTGGGCTCCAATACCGACATCTATCTGGCGCGGGTCGATTGGGCCGGCGACGGCAAGACCCTGTATGTCCAGCGCCAGTCGCGCGATCAGAAGACGCTGGACCTGCTCAGCGTCGATCCGACCACCGGCGCCTCGCGCGTGATCCTGAGCCAGAAGGCCTCGGCCTGGGTCGATCTGAACAACGACTTCCGCGTGCTGGCCGACGGCCGGTTCATCTGGTCCAACGAGGACAGCGGCTGGCGGCACCTGTATCTGTACGACCGTAACGGGCGGCGGCTGCGGGCGATCACGCGCGGCGACTATCCGGTCAAGCATCTGGATGGCGTCAACGAACAGACCGGCGACGTCTATTTCACCGCCTCGATGCGCGACGGCGAGGAACTGCCGATCGAACAGCAGATGTTCCGGGCCAGTCTGAACCGGACGGTCGATCCGGTCGCGGTGACGCCGGGCGGCGGCTGGTGGAGCGTTTCGGTCAACGGGCCGGCGACGGCCTATGTCGGCAACTATTCCGATCCGGCGACGCCGACGCAATCGGCTCTGTACCGGATCGACGGGACGCGCGTGCGCTGGATCGAGGAGAACAGGCTCGACGCTGCACACCCCTTCACCCCCTACGTCTCGCGGCTGCGGGCGCCCGAGTTCGGTACGATGCAGAGCCACGGCCAGACCCTGGTCTGGCGCATGACGACACCGCCCGACTTCGATCCGTCCAAGAAATATCCTGTGGTGATGCAGGTCTATGGCGGCCCCGGCACCGGCGCGGGCGTGCAGAAGAGCTGGCAGCCCCTGACCAACCAATTGCTGACCGAGGCGGGCTATATCGTCTTCCGGGTCGACAATCGCGGCGAGGGCGACCGGTCCCAGGCCTTCGAGACCAGCATCTATCGCCGTCTGGGCATTCCTGCGGTCGAGGATCAGACTTTAGCCGCCAAATGGTTGAAGACACTGCCTTATGTCGATGCGGACCGGATCGCCATGATGGGCTGGAGCTTCGGCGGCTTCCTCAGCCTGCTGGCCGTGACCGAGCCCGAGGCCGGTCTGGCCTCGGCCCTGGCCGGCGCCGCCCCGACCGAGTGGAGCCTGTACGACACCCACTACACCGAACGCTACATGTCCACGCCCCAGGACAATCCTGAAGGCTATGCCGCCACCGACGTCCTGCCGCGTCTGGACGACCTGACCGGCCGTCTGCTGATCCTGCACAGCATGGCCGACGACAATGTCATCTTGGGCAATGCGACGCGCGTGATCGACGCCCTCCAGGCCAAGAGCATGCCGTTCGAAATGATGCTCTATCCCGGCCAGAGACACGGCGTCCGCGGCGAACCGAGGCAACTTCAGCAATGGCGCACCTATCTCGACTTCCTGGACCGCACGATCGGCGAGCGGGCGGAACCAGCCGCCGACTGATCCTGGCCGCTGCGGCCGCGCTGGCCCTTGCGGGCTGCGCGGCCGGGCAGGGCGCCTATCCGTCCGCGTCCGCCGTGGTCGCGACGGGGCGGGCGAACAACGCCGCCCATGCGGTGCTGCGCTGGACCGAGACCTCGCCCAGCCGGGGCGCGTCGGCGATTTCCGGTATGCCGATCTTGCTGAAGGATAATATCGAGACGGCCGACATGCCGACCACGGCCGGTTCGCTGGCTTTGGCCGGCAATGCGCCGGGTCGGGATGCGCCTCTCGTCGCCCGTTTGAGGGCCGCCGGGGCGGTGATCGTCGGCAAGACCAATTTGTCGGAATGGGCCAACATCCGGTCTTCGGACTCGATCAGCGGCTGGAGCGCGGTCGGCGGGCAGACGCTGAACCCCTATGATCCCGCGCGCACGCCGTGCGGATCGTCGTCAGGCAGCGGGGCGGCGGTGGCCTTGGGCCTGACGCCGGTCGCCATCGGGACGGAGACGGACGGGTCGATCACCTGTCCGTCCTCGGTCAACGGCGTGGTCGGGTTCAAGCCCACCGTCGGCCTGGTGTCGCGGACCCATATCGTGCCGATCAGCCATTCCCAGGATACGGCCGGGCCGATGGCGACGACGGTCCGGGATGCCGCCAAGGTGCTGACGGTCATCGCCGGGTCCGATCCGGCCGATCCAGCAACGGTCGAGGCCGACGCGCGAAAGGTGGACTACGCCGCCGGGCTGGACGCCGGTTCTCTGCGCGGCGCACGGATCGGGGTGATGCGGTTCCTGAAGGGGTATTCGGCCGAGACCCAGGCTGTGTTCGAGCAGAACCTGCAAGCCCTGCGCGATGCGGGCGCCGTGCTGGTCGACCTGCCGGAGGGGCCGGATGGTCGGGTCATCGGAGCGGCCGAGTTCAAGGTGCTGCTGTACGAGCTGAAGCACGACCTGAACGCCTATCTGGCCTCGACCGACCCGGAACAGGTCCGCACCCGCACCCTGGCCGACGTGATCGCCTTCAATGCTGCCGAACCGCGCGAGACGGTGCTGTTCGGTCAGGACATCTTCGAGCGCGCTCAGGCGATGGGGGATCTGACGGCGGCTGATTACATGGAGGCGCGCGCGACATCGCTGCGGTTGGCGGGACCGGAGGGGATCGACCGGCTGATGCGCGACAATGCCCTGGTCGCCCTGATCGCCCCGACGACTTCGCGGGCCTGGACCAACGATCCCAAGGACGAGGATGACATGGAGGGCTCGGCCAGCCAGCTGGCCGCCGTCGCCGGCTATCCGCACCTGACCGTCCCGATGGGCTTTGATCGGGGGATGCCGGTGGGCTTGAGCTTCCTCGGCGGGAAGTGGGAGGACGCACGCATCCTTTCGTTGGGTTACGCCTTCGAACAGGCGACGCAGGCGCGGCGGCCGCCGCCTGTCGTTCGTCCGTGACATCGGTTCGGGGCGGCCGCGAGGGATTGCGGCATGACCGACGGCGACTTTCATTTTCAACGGCGGATCATCGCGTGAGCGACCTGATCGCCAACATCGTCGGCTCGGCGGCGGCCGTCTGCTCGATCACCAGTTTCGCGCCCCAGGCGATCAAAATCTGGAAGGAGCGCGACGCGTCTTCGGTCAGCCTGAAGACCTATTCGCTGACGGTGACCTGTTTTGTCCTGTGGGTGATCTATGGCGTGATGACGCAGGCCTGGCCGGTGACGGTGGCGAACGCCTGCGCCCTTGTGATGGCGTCGGGCGTGCTGGCGATGAAATGGCGCTTTCGGGATGGCGATCCGGAGAAGTGATGCGACCTTTACCCGACGTGATCTTGGCGCCCTCGTCGATGCGGGCTAACCCGTAGTTCACAACGTCCTTTTAGGGAGACGCCCCCAATGCCCGATCTCGCACAAGTCACTGAACACATCCGCGGCGCCGTCGGCGACAACTCCGGTCTGGGCAAGACCGTGAAGCTCGACCTCGGCGACGAGGGCAAGATCTACATCGACGGCGCCTCGGTGCCGAATACCGTCACCAACGAAGACAAGCCCGCCGACGCCACCGTCTCGATGAAGTGGGATGACTTCATGGCCCTGTCGGAAGGCAAGCTGGACCCGATGATGGCCTTCATGCAGGGCAAGCTGAAGATCGCCGGCGACATGATGATCGCCCAGAAGCTGGCTCCGCTGCTGAAGCGCTGATGCCGGCCTGAACGACCAGTTATGGCGGCGCGGCTCCTGATCGGGGCCGCGCCGTTTTCGTATCGAGCGCCCGGCAGAGGCGCGAACGGGAAGAGGAAAACGCCATGGACTTCAAACATTCAGACCGGGCCCTGGACTGGCACGCCCGGGTCCGCCGCTTCCTGGACGAACAAGTCATCCCCCGCGAGCACGAATATTTCGCGCAGGTGCGCGAGGACTCGACCCGTCAGCCGCCGGTCATGGAAGCGATGAAGGCCGCCGCGCGTGACGCCGGCCTGTGGAACATGTTCCTGCCGGGCGGCCATGAAGGTGAGAATGGGGGCGCGGGCCTGACCAACCTCGATTATGCGCCGCTGGCCGAGATGATGGGCGCCCATCTGTGGTCGTCCGAGGTGTTCAACTGCAACGCCCCCGACACCGGCAATATGGAAGTCCTGCACATGTACGGCGACGCCGCCCAGCAGGACCGCTGGTTGAAGCCGTTGATGGCCGGCCAGATTCGCTCCGCCTTCCTGATGACCGAGCCCGAAGTGGCTTCGTCCGACGCCACCAATATCCAGACCCGGATCGAGCGCGACGGCGACCACTATGTCATCAACGGCCGCAAATGGTGGTCGACCAATATGGCGCACCCGAACGTCGCCATGACCATCGTCATGGGCAAGACCGACTTCGACGCCGCCAGCCACGCCCAGCAGTCGCAGGTCATCGTGCCCGTCGACACGCCTGGCTTCCGGGTCGAGCGGATGCTGACGGTCTTCGGCTATGACGAACGCCCCATCGGCCACGCCGAGGTGGTGCTGGAGAACGTCCGCGTGCCGGTCGAAAACCTGATCGCCGGCGAGGGCCGGGGGTTCGAGATCGCGCAAGGGCGGCTTGGCCCCGGCCGCATCCACCACTGCATGCGCGTGATTGGGGCGGCGGAACGGGCGCTGGAGCTGATGGTCATGCGGCTGCTGAACCGGACGGCGTTCAAGAAGCAGCTGGCCGAACATTCGGTGTGGGAGCAGCGGGTCGCCGACGCCCGCACCAATATCGAGATGTGCCGCCTCCTAGTGCTGAAGGCCGCCTGGATGATGGATCAGGCAGGGGCCAAGAACGCCCGTTCCGAAATTGCGCAGATCAAGGTCGCCGCGCCGCGCATGGCGCTTCAAATCATCGACGACGCCATCCAGGCGTTCGGCGGCGCCGGCGTTTCGGGCGACACGCCGTTGGCCGAACTCTATGCGACGGTGCGCACCCTGCGAATCGCCGACGGCCCGGACGAGGTCCACAACCGCACCATCGCCCGGCTGGAATACGCCAAGCATGGCGGCAGGCCGGTGCGTTGAATTCGCAGCCAGACTTACCAAATCCCTGACGACTCACCGGGGAACCCCGACCGTGGCGTGACGTTCGATCTGCTTGAACGACGCGACGCCCGGTCCGGGCAGCGGGACTGGCGCGGAACGGAACGGCTGATATGAATGCTCGATTCGAGCCCGATACGCGGGCGGCGTCGGACGTGGCGCGGTTCCGGTGCGTTCGGGCGGCGATGCCTGCCCTGGCCCAGGGACTGTCGGTCGAAGACCTGTCGGCGCAGTCCATGGCCGATTGCAGCCCCGGCAAATGGCACCTGGCCCATACCAGCTGGTTCTTCGAAGCGCTGATCCTGGCGTGCGATCCAGATTATCGGCCTGTCGATCCGCGTTTCCAGCAACTGTTCAACTCCTACTATGAGGCGCTGGGCGAGCGGGTGCCGCGCGACCAGCGTGGGCTGATGACCCGCCCCTCGGTCGATGAGGTTCTGGCGTATCGCCGCGAGATCGACCGGCGCATGGCCGCCTGGTTGGCGCAGGGGCCGTCGAGCGGGCTGGAGCGGTATCTGTTCGAACTGGGTCTGCATCACGACCAGCAGCATCAGGAACTGTTCCTGATGGATCTGTTGAACCTGATGTCGCGTTCGCCGCTCGACCCGGCCGCCTATGAGGTCGAACCCCGCGAGCAGCCGGTCGAGACGACGCGCGGCGGCGTGGTCTCGTTCGACGCGGGCCTGGTGTCGATCGGTCATGGCCGTGCCGGCTTCGCCTTCGACAATGAAGGCCCCGCACACCGGGTCTGGCTGGAGCCGTTCGCTTTAGCTGCCGATCTGGTGACCAACGGCGACTGGATACGGTTTATCGAGGACGGGGGCTACACCCGCTCGGACCTTTGGCTTTCGGACGGCTGGGCGACGGTGAAGGCCCAAGGCTGGACCGCGCCGCTGTACTGGCGCTGCGACGGCGGCGACTGGACGGTCATGGGGCTGACCGGCCGCACCCCGGTCGATCCCGCCGCGCCCTTGCGCCATGTGAGCTTCTACGAGGCCGACGCCTATGCGCGCTGGGCCGGCAAACGCCTGCCGTCCGAGGCGGAATGGGAACATGCGGCGACGACCGCGCCCGAGGGGTTTTCGAACCTGTCTGGCGAGGTCTGGCAGTGGACGTCCAGCGCCTATGCGCCTTACCCCGGCTTCCAGCCGACGTCCGGCACAGCCGCTGAATACAACGGCAAGTTCATGGCCAATCAGATGGTTCTGCGCGGCGGTGCCTTCGCCACGCCGTCCGATCATGCCCGAGTGACGTATCGGAACTTCTTCTACCCGCAACAAAGGTGGGCCTTCATGGGTCTGAGACTAGCCGAAGACGCCCCGCACAGGCACGCCCCGCACAGGCACGCCGCGCCGACGGACGACGCCCAGACCGCAGGATTCCGGCGCGACATTGTCGATGGCCTGTCGCGCGACCAGAAGGCCGTGCCGCCCAAATGGTTTTATGATGCCGAGGGTTCGCGGCTGTTCGAAGACATCACGGCCCTGCCGGAATACTATCCGACGCGGCAGGAGACGGCGCTGCTGCGTGAGAGCGCGGCGGCCCTGACCGCCGATTTCGGGCCGGACGCCGTGCTGGTGGAGTTCGGGTCCGGGGCCAGCGAGAAGACTCGTATCCTGCTGGACGCCGTGCCCGACCTGGGGGCCTATGTGCCTTTGGATATCAGCGAGACGGCCCTGCTGGATGCCGCGACCCGCATTCGCGCGGATTATCCGAACCTGACCGTTCAGTCGGTGCTGGGCGACTTCGAACATCTGGCGCCCCTGCCGGACGATTTGCCGCACGGCCGCCGCATCGGTTTCTTCCCCGGTTCGACCATCGGCAATCTTCAGCCGGACGAGGCGGAACGATTTCTAGCGGCCGCGCGTCGGATGCTGGGGGAGGGGGCGCTGTTCATTCTGGGCGTCGATCTGGTCAAAGATCCGGCGATCCTGGTCGCCGCCTATGACGACAGCCAAGGCGTCACCGCCGCCTTCAACCGCAATCTGCTGGTTCGGGCGAATGCCGAACTGGACGCCGATTTCGATCTGAACGCCTTTACGCATCGGGCGGTGTGGAACGCCGAGGCGTCACGGATGGAAATGCATCTGCAGGCCATCACCCCGACGACGGTTCGCATCGGCGATCAGTCGTTCCGCTTCATGAGCGGCGAGACGATCCACACCGAAAGCTCACGCAAGTTCACTCCAGAGTCCGTCGAAGCCATGGCGAAGGCGTCCGGCTGGTCCGTGGTGCGTACTGACGTGTCGCCTGAACCCAGCGTCGCTCTGGCTTTGCTCAGGGCCTGAATCGGCTTTGGCGCGTCGCACAGCGCGACGCGCCAAACACAAAGAAAAAGGGCGGCGCGTCGATCGACGGGCCGCCCTGTTTTTATAGCTCTCAGCGGGTTATTCGCCGTCTGCGGCGTCCGCGTCTTTTTTGGTTCCGTGAGACGCTTCTCCACCCTTGCGGCCGGCCTGTGCGGCGAGGCTGCGATCCTGGGAGAAGCTTCGTTTTTCGCTGGGGACGCTGGCGCCCCCTTTGCGCGCGATTTCGCGCTGACGTTCTGGATCCATGGAGGCGAAACCTCTCTTGGAAACGCCGGAGGGTCGTGAGGGCTGGCTGTCCATCGGTATCCTTTCAGTGCTGCCGTTGCGCTTGCTGAAATGAACCCAGTGACTCCGTGACGGTTCCGTTCGGAACCCTGTTTTACTGTCACACCCCTGAGCGTCTTCGTGGTTTGACTTCATCCGGCTCCATAAGGCCTGGAATCACCTTCGCCCCCGCCATCGGGTTCCATCGGTGGAACTTCGTCAGGCGTGTCGGACGGCTGAATTTCCGGTTGAGGCGTGGTCTCGGGCTGGATTTCCGGCTGGGGTGTCGTGGGGGTGGGTTCGATGTAGGTCATGATGATCTTCTCCTTGCCCGTAACCAACGCGACCCCGCCATGGACGTTCAAAGGAACCACTGGTCGCCCGGTCGGTTTGTTGTGCGAACCCGGAGATCGACATGACCAACACAACCATTACTTCGCCTTCGCCAGACGACATCGTTCTGGATGATGACGATCTGACGCAGCGTCTGGACCGCGAAGCCGACGCCATTCTTGCCGGTGGTGAACGCCGCACCTTCGGCGAAACCGCCTCCATTCGCCAGGCCGTGCGCGAAGACGTAGGTCTGGTGCGCGAGAAGATTTCAGGTCGCGTGCATCGCGTCCAGGAAGACATTCAGGACAGTCCGATGAAGGCGACCCTGTATGCGTTGGGCATCGGCGTGATCATCGGCATGATCCTGCGCCGCTGATCCAGGCGAGAGCTTTAGGCAGGCCCCGCCGGCTCACGCTGGATCGGGGCCTGTCTCATTGCAGCGTCCGACACGAAGGGATTGGTGCGGCGTTCCTCGCCGAAGGTCGAGATCGGTCCGTGTCCCGGCACGAAGGTGACGTCGTCGCCCAGCGGCCAGAGCTTTTCGATCACCGAGCGGATCAAGGCTGGCGGATCGCTGAGCGGGAAGTCGGTGCGGCCGACAGATCCCTTGAACAATACGTCCCCCACCTGGGCGAATCGCGCCGCGCGATTGAAGAAGATGACGTGACCCGGCGTATGGCCGGGGCAGTGGCGCACGTCCCAAGTCGTCTCGCCTAGGCTGACGGTGTCGCCGTCCTCCAGCCAGCGGTCAGGCGTGAAAGGGCGAGCGTCGGGCAGGCCATACATCCGTCCGCTCTCGACGATTCGGTCGATCCAGAACTGATCAGCCTTCTGAGGGCCGGTGATCTGGACGCCGGTCTTCTCCTGCATCTCGGCGGCTCCGCCCGCATGATCCAGATGGCCATGTGTGATCCAGATCTGATCAAGCGTCAGGCCGCGCCGCTGAACCTCACCCAGAACGACATCCACCGATCCGCCCGGATCGATCACGGCGGCCTTGTTTGTGGCTGTGCACCAGACGGTGGTGCAGTTCTGCTGAAGCGGGGTGACGGGCGTGACGAAGACGCCGATGGGGGAGGCGGGCTGGCTCATGCGGCCAACATAACCCTGCCTGATGCGCGAAACCACCGGCCGCGATCACGCCCGCGTTGACCTTTGGGGCCCTTCTCGACATAAGGGCGGGCTTCGAGGCGCCGCTCCTTCCCAAGACCTGGGTCAGGGCGGCCTTCTTGCTTTATCCATTCCGCGCCGGCCCTCCTTAAGGCCCATGCGCCACAGAGCGTCAGAATCCCGACCATGCAAGTCGTCGAAAAGTCGAACGAAGGCCTCAGCCGCGTGATCGCGGTGACCATTCCCGTTGCGGAGCTGAACGAGAAGCTCGAAGCCCGCGTCAAGGAAGTCGCGCCTCAGGTGAAGCTGAAGGGCTTCCGTCCGGGCAAGGTGCCGGTCGCCCACGTCAAGAAGACCTTCGGCCGTGAGTTCATGGGCGAGATCATCAACGCCGAGCTGAACGAATCCAGCCAGAAGGCCCTGGACGAGGCCAAGGTCCGTCCGGCCGCTCCCGCCGAGATGAAGCTGACGTCCGACATGGACAAGGTCATTAAGGGCGAGGAAGACCTGGCCTACGAGATGGCTCTGGAAATCATGCCTGATTTCACGCCGATCGACCCCAAGAGCCTGAAGCTGGATCGCCCGACCTATGAAGCGTCCGACGCCGATCTGGACGAGGCCCTGACGGAACTGGCCGGTCAGGCCAAGTCCTACGAGGACAAGAAGGGCAAGACCGTCAAGGCCGCCGAGGGCGACCAACTGACCATCGACTTCCTGGGCAAGCTGGACGGCGAACCCTTCGAAGGCGGCACGGCCGAGGATGCGGACCTGGTGATCGGCTCGGGCCGCTTCATCCCCGGCTTCGAAGAGCAGCTGACGGGCGCCAAGGTCGGCGAAGAGAAGACCATCGAGGTCACCTTCCCCGAGAACTATCAGGCCGCTCACCTGGCCGGCAAACTGGTCACCTTCGACGTCAAGGTGAAGGCCATCAAGGCTGAGGTCGAAGCCAAGGTCGATGAAGACTTCGCCAAGCGCATCGGTCTGGAGTCGCTGGACAAGCTGAAGGAACTGCTGGGCCAGAACCTGAACCAGCAATACGCCGGCGCCGCCCGCTTCAAGCTGAAGCGCGCCCTGCTGGACCAACTGGACGAAGCCCATGACTTCCCGCTGCCGCCGAAGATGGTGGACGCCGAGTTCGACGGCATCTGGCAACAGGTCGAGGCCGACAAGACCGCCGGCCGTCTGCCTGAAGAAGACGCCGCCAAGTCCGACGAAGACCTGAAGGCCGAATACCGCAAGATCGCCGAGCGCCGCGTCCGCCTGGGCCTGGTGCTGGCCGAGATCGGTCGCGCCAACAACGTTCAGGTCACCGACCAGGAGCTGAACGCCGCCATCCTGCAGGAAGCCCGCAACTATCCGGGCCAGGAACAGGCCGTCCTGAACTTCTACCGCCAGAACCCCAACGCCGCCGCCCAGATGCGCGCCCCCATCTATGAAGAGAAGGTCGTGGACCTGATCGTGGGCGTCGCCGACGTGACCGATACGCCGATCACGAAGGAAGAATTGCTGAAGGAAGACGAGGAGGCGTAAGTCTCGTTCTTACAGAAGCGTAACTGGTTATTTCATTGCGAAGTGATAGTTGTGAGGGGTCCGCAATTTGCGGGCCCTTTTCTGTTTCCAGAACAATCAGATGTGAACTTCGATGAACATGCTTGTCGCGCTCCTTTCGACCGCCGCCTTGTCCATCGCCGTTCCGGCATTCGCTCAGGAACAGGCTTCCGCGAGCCCGCAGACGCCAGCGGAACTGGGAGACGTCGAGGTCACCGGGCGGCGGCTCGAACCGCAGGTTCAGTCCTTCATCGACGACATCGCCGCGCCGCCTCGTGGGCGAGGTCTCGCGCGCTGGGATCGTACGATCTGCGTAGGCGTCGCCAACATGGACGAGCGGTATGCGCAGTTCATGGTTGATCGCGTGGCCAAGGCCGCCGTGGACGTGGGCCTTGAGGTCGGCGAGCCCGGATGCCGCCCGGACATCATGGTTGTGGCATCTGCCGACGCCAAGGCGTTGGCCTCGGCGCTGGTGGACGACAATCCTCAGGGGTTTCGCCCCGCGCGCAGCAACACGGATCTCGGATCTCAGGCCTTGAGGCGGTTCAAAACCACGGACGCTCCGGTCCGTTGGTGGCATGTCAGCCTGCCGGTCAGTGCAGACACCGGCGAGATCGCGGTTCGACTGGATAACGAAGAGCCGCCGACCATAACGGTCAGGGATGCGTCGCGGCTGCGTTCCAATATTCGTGACGACCTGGCGCGCGTGATCATCATCCTCGATGTCAGTAAGATTGGTACGGTGGGGTTCGGGGCGCTCAGCGATTATGTGGCGATGATCGCTTTGGCCCAGGTCGAGCCGGACGCCGACGCGAATGGCTATGACAGCGTCCTTAACCTGTTCTCGCCCGAGGCCGATAGACTGGCCGGGCTGACCCAGTGGGATCGCGACTATCTGGCGTCCCTGTATCGGGCCAATCGCAATCGGGCCCGCCCCACTCAGCAGGCGCGGGATATTGTGCGCGGCATGGTCGGTGAGCGCGACGACCGTGTCGAGGCGAACGACCGACAGCCCTGATCACAAAGTCCCGCCTTGCGTCAGGGGCACGCGAACGCGATATGCTAGGACGAAGGGCGCGGCTTGAATCGCGCCCATGGCATCCCGAAAAGGCATCCATGCGCGATCCGATCGAACTGATGAACATGAACCTCGTTCCCATGGTGGTGGAGCAATCCAGCCGTGGCGAGCGCTCCTTCGACATCTTCTCTCGCCTGCTGCGCGAGCGGATCATCTTCCTGACGGGGCCGTTCGAGGACGGCATGGCGTCGCTGATCTGCGCCCAACTGCTGTTCCTGGAGTCGGAAAACCCGAAGAAGGAAATCAGCATGTATATCAACAGCCCTGGCGGACAGGTGTCCTCGGCGCTCGCGATCTACGACACCATGCAATACATCAAGAGCCCGGTTTCGACCGTGGTCATGGGCATGGCCGCCTCGGCCGGCTCGCTGATCCTGACGGCCGGCGCGGCGGGTCAGCGGATCGCCCTGCCGAATGCGCGCATCATGGTGCACCAGCCGTCGGGCGGGTTCCGTGGTCAGGCGTCGGACATCGAACTGCATGCTGCCGACATCCGCTACACCAAGAAGCGTCTGAACGAGATCTACGTCCACCACACTGGCCGGACGTATGAGGAAGTCGAAAAGACCCTGGACCGCGACCACTTCATGTCGGCCGAGGAAGCCAAGGCCTGGGGCATCGTGGACCACGTCTATGATCGCCGCGAACAGGCGGACGCCGACGGCGTGAAGACGCCCGGCAACTAAATCGCCCGGCAACTAAGCCGCCCGAAAAACGACCAAAAAAGGCGCGCCGATCGCGGCGCGCCTTTTTCATTTTGTGCTATCGGAACCGCCATGCAGTTCACACGAGATCCAAGCGGCACGGTCGAAGTCGACGGCGAAACCTATGCCTGGGAACTTCGTCGCCAGCCTCAGCCCAAGGGCGGAAACGTCTGGGAAGGCATGGCCGTCTCCCTGCGCCATGTCGATTTCAAGCGCGAGGCCATCGTGCAGTTCCCGCCGCCGCTGCGACCCAATGGCCGGCCGGATGTCGAAAAGCAGCGGGTCAATGTCGATGCAGTGCGCACCGCCATCGCCTCGGCTATCGCAGCCGGATGGGATCCGGCCTCGCGCGGCAAGGCCGTCGTGTTCGACGTGGACGCCGACGGCAACTGAAGGGCGTCACGGCTTCTGGCGGAATACTCTGAAGCCCGGCTCCTGCGCCATGGCCAGCATTTCGGTATCGCCGGAGGTGTCGCCATAGGCGGCGACCAGGGTCATGTCGTTGCCATAGGCCGCCTTAAGCCGTCGCACCTTCTCTTCACCCCGACAGTTCGGACCCGCAAAGGCGCCTGTGATTCGGTCGTCCGTGTCGAATACGAACTCGGTGCCCAGCAGAGCTTCCGCGCCCAGCTTTCGGGCAAAAGGCGCGACTGTCGTGGTGGGGGAGGCGGTCACGATCACGCGATGGGCACCGCGCTCGCCCCAGTCGTTCCAGACCGCAAGCGCATCGGGCCGCATGAAGCGCGGCCAGACGTCCTGCGCGAATTGCTCGGCTTCGGCTTCAAGGGTCTGACGATCGGCGCCTTGCAGGAACTCCTTCACCGACGCCGCCTTGATCCGTCCCCGGTCGCGATCCCGTGCATAGGCCGCCACGGCAGGCGCGAGCTTGACCAAACCCAAAGCCCAGGCGCCGGGACCGGCGCGCCAACGCAGGAATTCGGTGAAACTGTCGCGAATCGTCAGTGTCCCATCGAAATCGAACGCGACAATGGGACGCCCCTTAGCCTTGGACTGGCGCAAATCCTGCACGATCCCCATGTCAGACATTCGCCTTGATCCCCGCCGACACTGATCCATCCACGCACTGCAACAATCCCTTGCCGCCTTCGGGGTTGTCGTCGCACGTGGGATGGGTAATTGTCATTTTTTGAAGACCTTCGCAGCCAGAGTACTGGCATCAATGTGAGGGAAGCGCGTTTCGGGCCATTTCGGTTCGCCCCGCGGGAGTGAGATAAGGGTCTATGACCAAAGCAGCCGGCTCAGACGCCAAAAGCACTCTGTACTGCTCGTTCTGCGGAAAGAGCCAGCACGAGGTCCGCAAACTGATTGCGGGCCCGACCGTCTTCATCTGCGATGAATGCGTCGAACTGTGCATGGACATCATCCGCGAAGAGCACAAGATCGGCTTCAAGAAGACGACCGATGGGGTTCCCACGCCCAAGGAGATTCGCGACGTCCTGGACGACTACGTCATTGGTCAGTCGCACGCCAAGAAGGTGCTCTCGGTCGCCGTCCATAACCATTACAAGCGCCTGAACCACGCGACGAAGAACAACGACGTCGAACTGGCCAAGTCGAACATCATGCTGATCGGGCCGACCGGCTCGGGCAAGACGCTGCTGGCCCAGACGCTGGCGCGCATCATCGACGTGCCCTTCACCATGGCCGACGCCACGACCCTGACCGAAGCCGGTTATGTGGGCGAAGACGTCGAGAACATCATCCTGAAGCTGCTCCAGGCGTCCGACTACAACGTCGAGCGCGCCCAGCGCGGCATCGTCTACATCGATGAAATCGACAAGATTTCGCGCAAGTCGGACAATCCCTCGATCACCCGCGACGTCTCGGGCGAGGGCGTGCAGCAGGCCCTGCTGAAGATCATGGAAGGCACCGTCGCCTCCGTGCCGCCGCAAGGCGGCCGCAAGCATCCGCAGCAGGAGTTCCTGCAGGTCGACACCGCCAACATCCTGTTCATCGTCGGCGGCGCCTTCGCCGGCCTTGAGAAGGTGATCGCGGCGCGAGGGGCGGGCGCCTCGATCGGCTTCGGCGCCAAGGTCAAGGAAATCGACGAGCGTCGCACGGGCGATATCCTGAAGGGCGTCGAGCCCGACGACCTGATGCGGTTTGGCCTGATCCCCGAGTTCATCGGCCGTCTGCCCGTTCTGGCGACGCTGGAAGACCTGGACGAAGCGGCGCTGGTCACCATTCTGACCGAGCCGAAGAACGCGCTGGTCAAGCAGTACAAGCGCCTGTTCGAGATGGAGAATGTCGAGCTGACCTTCACCGACGACGCCCTGATCGCCGTCGCCAAGAAGGCCATCACCCGCAAGACCGGCGCGCGCGGCCTGCGTTCGATCCTGGAAGGCATACTGCTGGAGACCATGTTCGAACTGCCGACCTTCGAAGGCGTCGAAGAGGTGGTGGTCAACGCCGAGGTGATCGAAGGCAAGGCTCAGCCCCTGCTGATCTATTCCGAAGTGTCGAAGAAAAAGGCCGACGGCGCCGCCTGATCGGGCCGCCAGAAGCGATAGAGGCGAAGGCCGGAGCGAGAGATCGCTCCGGCCTTTTTTAATTTAAGCCGCCATGCGGGGTTCGGCTAGCAACAGTATGTGACCGGGATGGGCCTCCGCCTCGGCCTTGGCGCATCGGACGGCGCTCTTGGCGTCGGTGAAGACGCCCTCGAACAGACCGTCGCTTGAGGTGACGCGCCAGCGATTGCCGATGGGCTGGATCGTCAGAATTTCTACGGCGGGTGGGACGGGCGGGGCGGCGATCATTGGGTGCGCCTGTGCTGGTCGCGGTTCAGGCGGTCGGCCTCGGCCTGCAATCGTGCAGCCAGGCGTTCGGCGGCGGCGCGGTCGGGCAGGGGGCGGGTCGTGGCTCTGTTGATCGCCACCGCCCAGCCGCTTGCGCGGGGCACCACCCTGTATCGTCGGGGTGGGACGGGGGCTGCGGCCCCGCCTTCGACATGGCCCTGCATCATCGCGACGGCCCCCGAAGAATCGGCGCGCCGAACAGGGCGCCGATGAAGGTCATCGCCATCTGGACGGAGGTCGGCTTTGGGGCGGGGCGTTTCAGCGATTCCGCCAGCAGATGTGAACGGCTCATGGGGCATCTCCTTGGATCCCAAGCAGACGCCCGAACCCCGTAAAGCCGCCATGTCGAAAGCGCCGCGTCGCATAATGCGGGCCTAAAGCGACGCGATCGCGGGCCGTGCGACCACGCAGATGTGGGTGGTTCATCGGTCACGCTTGAACCGTGGGTCTTTCAAACCACATACTCATCCGAACGCCGTCGGAATCGACGGGCCGTCATGCGCCGGTCGGGCCTCTTGCCCGGCGGACCGTGGCGGCGGGCCGGAGATGATCAATGGCCCAGGAGTACGCATCATGACTGAACCAAAGATCCTGCCCGTCCTGCCGCTGAGAGACATCGTCGTCTTCCCGCACATGGTCGTGCCGCTGTTCGTGGGCCGCGAGAAGTCCGTGAAGGCGCTGGACGAAATCATGAAGGGCGAAAAGCAGATCCTGCTGGCGACCCAGAAGAACAGCGTCGATGACGACCCGTCGCCCGACGCCATCTATCCCATCGGCGTGCTGGCCACTGTGTTGCAGCTGCTGAAACTGCCTGACGGCACGGTGAAGGTGCTGGTCGAGGGCAAGGGCCGGGCGCGCCTGACCCGCTTCACCGACCGCGAGGAGTATTTCGAGGCCGAGGCCGTCGAGATCGAGGACGAGCCGGGCGATGCCTCGCAGACCGAGGCCATGCTGCGCGCCGTCGTCGAGCAGTTCGAAAACTATGTGAAGCTGAACAAGAAGGTCCCGCCCGAGGCCCTCAGCTCCATCCCCCAGATCACCGACGCGTCCAAGCTGGCGGATTCGGTCGCCGCCCACCTGTCGGTCAAGATCGCCGACAAACAGGGCCTTCTGGAAACCTTCGACGTGCCCAAGCGGCTGGAGAAGGTCTACGGCCTGATGGAAGGCGAGATTTCGGTCCTTCAGGTCGAGAAGAAGATCCGCTCGCGCGTGAAGCGCCAGATGGAGAAGACCCAGCGCGAATATTATCTGAACGAGCAGATGAAGGCGATCCAGCGCGAGCTGGGGGAGACCGACGACGCGCGCGACGAGATCATGGATCTGGAGAAGCGCATCCGTAAGACGCGCCTGTCCAAGGAAGCCCGGACCAAGGCCGAGGCCGAGGTCAAGAAGCTGCGCAACATGAGCCCGATGTCGGCCGAATCGACCGTGGTCCGCAACTACCTCGACTGGCTGCTGTCCGTGCCGTGGGGCAAGGCCAAGCAGAAGCCGATCGACCTGATCAAGGCCGAGGAGATCCTAGAAGAGGACCACTTCGGCCTGGAGAAGGTCAAGGAACGGATCGTCGAATATCTGGCTGTCCAGGCCCGCACCGGCAGCCTGAAGGGGCCCATCCTGTGCCTCGTCGGCCCTCCCGGCGTCGGCAAGACCTCGCTGGCCAAGTCCATCGCCAAGGCGACCGGGCGTGAATATGTCCGCATGTCGCTGGGCGGCGTGCGCGACGAGAGCGAGATTCGCGGCCACCGCCGGACCTACATCGGCTCCATGCCCGGCAAGATCATCCAGTCGATGAAGAAGGCCAAGACCACCAACGCCTTCGTCCTGCTGGACGAGATCGACAAGCTGGGGTCCGACTGGCGCGGCGACCCGTCCTCGGCCCTGCTTGAGGTGCTGGATCCGGCCCAGAACTCGACCTTCGGCGACCACTATCTGGAGGTGGACTACGACCTGTCCCAGGTGATGTTCGTGACGACGGCGAACAGCCTGAACATGCCGCAGCCGCTGATGGACCGGATGGAGATCATCCGGGTGTCGGGCTACACCGAGGACGAGAAGGTCGAGATCGCCAAGCGTCACGTCCTGCCCAAACAGCTGACGGACCATGGTCTGAAGGCCGATGAGCTGATCATCCCGGAAGATACGATCCGCGACCTGATCCGCTACTACACCCGCGAAGCCGGCGTGCGGTCGCTGGAACGCGCCCTGGGCGGTCTGGCCCGCAAGGCAGTGCGCGAGATGGCCAAGACGGGCGCCAAGTCGATCACGGTGGATGACGCCAAGCTGGCCGAATATGCGGGCGTGAAGAAGTTCCGTTACGGCGAGACGGACGAGGAGGATCAGGTCGGCATCGTGACGGGCCTGGCCTGGACCGAGTTCGGCGGCGACATCCTGACCATCGAGGCGATCAAGATGCCGGGCCGCGGCCGCATGACCGTGACCGGCAACCTGAAGGAGGTGATGAAGGAGTCGATCTCCGCCGCCGCCTCCTATGTCCGCTCGCGCGCGCTCGCCTTCGGCGTCAAGCCGCCGGTGTTCGAGAAGACCGACATCCACGTCCACGTGCCGGACGGCGCAACGCCCAAGGACGGTCCGTCCGCCGGCGTCGCCATGACCGTGGCCATGGTCTCGGTCCTGACGGGCATCCCGATCCGCAAGGACATCGCCATGACCGGCGAGATCACCCTGCGCGGCCGGGTCACGGCCATCGGCGGGCTGAAAGAGAAGCTGCTCGCGGCCCTTCGTTCGGGCGTCAAGACGGTGCTGATCCCGCAAGAGAACGAAAAGGACCTTGCCGACGTGCCCGACAATGTGAAGTCGGCGCTGGAGATCGTGCCGATCTCGACGGCGGACGAGGCGCTAAAGTGGGCCTTGGTCGGTACGTTGACCCCGGTCGAATGGGACGAGGCGACGGATCCGCTGCCTGCGCCTGTTCCGCTCATCGACGGGCCGCCGGCCGCCGTCAGCCACTAACGTCGAGTTGAATAGAGAGCGCCGCCGGTGAGCATGCCGGCGGCGTTTTCGTTTTTGACGCAACCGTCGATCTGTCCTTTAGTGATTCGCCCGGGGGAACAGATGACCAAAGCGGAACTGATCGGCCGAATGGCCAGCGCGGCGAACATCAGCCGCGACCAGGCCAAGTCGGCGCTTGAGGCCTTTACCGATGGTGTGGCCGAAGCCCTGGCGGACGGCCGGGACGTCAAGCTGATCGGCTTCGGCAGTTTCGTCGCGGTCGAACGCAAGGCCGGCGTCGCCCGCAATCCCCAGACGGGGGCCGCCGTGGCGCGCCCCGCATCCCGCACCGCGCGCTTTCGTGCTGGGGAAGGTTTGAAAAGCGCCTTGAACGGTTGAAGTCCAACGGGCATAAGCCCGGCTCTGCATTGGGGGCGGCTAGCTCAGCTGGTCAGAGCATCTCGTTTACACCGAGAGGGTCGGCGGTTCGAACCCGTCGCCGCCTACCAAACAAAAAGGCCGCCGGATCGCTCCGGCGGCCTTTCGTGTTTCTGGCGTTCGCTTTTGATCAGAAGCGGAAGCTGGCGCGCAGCAGCAGCGAGTAGCGGACGTAGTCTTCCAGTAGTTCGGCGTCGCCGGTGACCGACAGCATGCCCAGTTCGTTGCCGAAGTTCAGGCGGAAGCCCAGGATCGGTCCGCCGCCCTCGACGGCGTCCGGCGACAGGATGAAGTCGGGGCCGCCGCTGGCGAAGCGCGCGATGGTCTCGCCTGCGTCCACCGAGATGTTCTGGCGATAGCCGATGCGCAGTTCGGGACGTACCCAACCGTTACGACCGAAGCCGTAGCCGATGTTCATGGCGGCCACCGCCGAGAAGATGTGGCTGTCGCGCGAATCGATGTCGAGGTCGAAGCCGTCGCCGCCGCCGGTCTCGCTGCGGGCGCCTTCCGACAGGCTGAAATACTCGCCGTAGATTTCTGGGCGAACGTTCAGGCGACCGAAGTTGCGCTCATAGGATGCGCCGCCGGCGACCGCCGCCGTCCAGCCGTGCCAGTCGGACTTGTTGTTCAGATAGACGCCGCTGGCGACCAGAGAGCGGTCGGCGGTGAAGGAGGCGTAACCACCGGCCGCACGGGCCCAGGTTGTCCAGTACTGACCCTGGGCGCGCCAGTAGAGGCCCAGTTCCAAGAGATTGGCCGAGAGCACCTCTTCGGCCTCGGCTTCGGGGTCCTTGATGTCCGACGAGGTGAAGGCGGCGGAGATGCCGAAGGCCCCCAGGCTGGAGCCCTTCTCCACACCGCCCGCGACGCCGAAGCCTTCCGAGCGGAAACCGTAGGAATCGGTCTTGTCCTTGTCGGCGTAGAAGTTGATCTCCTGCACCCAGGCGCTGGTCTCGCCCGGCGCTGCTGAGGCGTTGCGACCCGTAAGCGCCCGCGTCACCGCATCGACCCCGGCAGAAAGCGACATCAGAGGGCCGCCGGAGTGATCGGGAAGCATCTGCTCATAGGCGTCGATGAAGTCCTCACGTGAGGACTGCGACAAGAACAGGTTACGCAACGCTTCATTGTCGCCCAACGCGCCATAGACCGCGTCATAGGCTGAAGCCTCGACTGAGATGAGCCCGGCTTCCTCGGCGGTGCGGCGGCGGGCATCGACATAGACCTCGCCGGCGGCTTCGTCGGCCGCGGCGTTGACCACGTACAGATAAGGCGAGTTCGCCTCGACCAGCGTCTGGTCGATAGTGCCTGCGTTCAGCGTGCCGGCCTGGATGATGGTGAACCGTTCGGGGCCTTCCAACAGCGAGGTGAAGCGCACGCCCAGGCCGGCGCCTTCCGCCAGGTTCGCCGTCCCAGTGACATTGAAGCCGGGCGTCGTGTCGTTTGCCGGGTCGAGCGAGACCAGCAGGGTGCCGTCCGCGCCGATGTCCAGGTTCGAGATGGTCGTCGATGTCGATTGGCCGGCAATGAGGGTGCCGTCCGCCACATTGATGTCCAGCAGGCCGTCGGCGTCGGTGATCGCGCCGGAGACGGTCGCGCCGCCGGTGATGGACAGCCGGTCTGCACCAGTACCGAAGCTGATGTCGCCGACGACGGTGCCGTTGCGAACGTCCAGCGTGTCGGCGCCGGATCCGAACAGGATATTTCCCTCGATTGCGGGCTCCTGCGTGTCGGACACGCCGTCGCCGTCGGTATCGACCGTGGTGGTGTCGTCGTCTTCGACATCGACCACGCCATTTTGAACGAGCGTCACGCCGGTCGTGTTGGCCGAAACGTCGATGGCGGTGGCGGTGCTGTCCACGGGCGTGTCGTCATCTTCGTCCGCTGCAACGATGGCGCGGATACTGCCCGTGTTGGTCAGGCTGGCAAGCGTGCCCGACGCGTCCCTGATGGCCGTCGCGTCGACTCGATTACCGGCGGCCCCAGCGAGTATGGTTCCGGAGTTGGTGAAAGAGGACAGATTGGAGCCCGCATCGATCTGGACGGCGGTTGCGGTGCTGGCCACATTGCTGGTCAGCGTCGTCTGGATCGAACCGGAGTTGGCGATGGTCGGCGTGGAGGCGCCGGCGCCGAGGCGGATGGCGGTGGAGTTCGCGTTGAGGGCCGACGAAGCGATCGTGCCGGCGTTGGATATGCCGCCCCGGATCGTGGTGGTCTGACCGCCGTTCACACCCACAACCAAGGCTTGGCTGGCGACGCCCGTGTAGACGCCGCTGGCTGTAACCGAGCCACGATTAATCAGACCGAATGCGTCCGCGCCCGTGCCGACGACGCCGACATTCACGCTTTGCGTGGAAGATCCGACCTGCAGGGCGGGCGCGCCACCCAGCGAGGTGATGGTGGCCGTGGTTTCCGCGGTATCGAGGATGCCGTCGCCGTCGCGGTCGGTGTCGTCCCGATTTTTCTTGCCATCGCCGTCGTCGTCTTCGTCACCGTTCTTGACGTCATCGCCGTCGTCATCGCCTTCGATGCCGTTGGCATAGGTGGGGGCGACGTCGAGAAGCACACCCTTGGCGACATTACCGGCGACGCTCACGGCCGCGCCGCCTTGCAGAAGGTCGTCGGCGTCGAGCTCGTCGAGAAACACGATCGAGTCGGCATAGTCTCCGGTTTCAGGACGGGTGGGAGGCGGAGTGGTGTAGCGGTAGCCGGTCGATGCGATCTGGCCCTGAAGCTTCAAGACCCCGCCAACGTCGCCTTCCACCGCTACGCCCTGAGATCCGGCGCCGTTCGCCGTGACGGTTCCGAGAACCTCGACGTCGCCAGACACATCGCCAGCGACACGGATGCCGGTGCTGTTGTCGCCCAGCACGCCGATCGTGCCGAGACTCTGGATCGAGCCGACGACATCGGTTTCGACGCCGATGCCGTAGCTGTTGTTGCCCTCGACCCGGATGGAGCCGGACGTTTCGGTGTTAATGTCGCCGGTGAACGGCGCCGCACCGGAGACACGCACGCCGTAGCGGCCGGTTCCCACGGCGAACGGACCATCGAGATCGCCGTCTTCGTCCGCGTCCTTGGGTTCCGTCAGGGTGTCGGTGATGTTGATCGCGCCGCCGACGGTGACCGTGCCGGTGTTACCGCCATTCACCTGAATGCCGGTCGCGCCGTCAGCCGCATTGGCGATGGTGATCGAGCCGCCGCTGTCGATGTCGACGCTGTTGTTCGAGTTCAGCGTTACAGCCGCTCCCGTCCCAACGGCGACGCTGCCGCCGCTGGCGATGCGGATGTTATCGGCGGCTGTGCCGGTCGCATTGGAGGTCTGGATCGGCGTGGTCCGGGCGGTCGAGATGACGATCTCGGCCTGAGCTCCGGCGGCGGCCATCAAGGGGGCGATCGCTACGGCGGTCGCGAGCAGAATACGCATTCGGTAGAAACCCCTGGTGGTCACGCATCACGGTACGGTCGATCCCTTAGCAGGGTCCGCGCCAGCCTTCCAAGTTTATCGAATTTGAGGCGAATACAAGGCCGCAATAGCTCGTGCGCCTCGCTATAACCGGACCGGCGTTCTGCGGTTCGCGAGCGTTGCGGGGGATACGGAGCGTTTTGCAGCGCGCCGCTCTTGAGCTTTGCCGCGACGGGGTTTACGGCCGACGCAAGGTCTAAAGGCCGCGTCCCGGCGACGCATCCAACGAACCCCTTCGGCGTTCGACAGCCCAGACCAGGCGAGAACACTCCATGAGCATGACAGACCTCGACGTTCAGGAAAGCGAACTCCGACTGATTCCGGGGCTGGACGTGGAAGTCGCAGATACCTTGCGGGCCCTGAAGGCGGCGGCGATGGACGAGCGGCCGCGCCTGGTGGACACCACCATGCTGTATGCGCCGCGTTCGGGCGGGGTGAAACGCTACATCCTGTCCAAGAAGGCCTGGATCGAATCAAACCGGCCCGGCGTCAGCCATTCGCTGATCGTGCCCGGCGCCCGGCACAAGGCGCGCGCCGACGGCATCGTGCAACTGCGGGCGACCAAGCTGCCGTTCGGCGACGGCTATCGCTGGCCCAGCTCGGTCAAGCGTTGGAGCGCCTGGGTGGCGGCGATGAAGCCGTCGATCATCGAGGCGGGCGATCCCTATACGCCGGGGCAGGGCGCCCTGGAGGCCGGTCAGCGGGTCGGATGCCCGGTCGTCGGTTTCTGCCACTCCGATCCGGCGGGTCTGGCGGCGCTGCACTTCGGCGAATGGGCCAAGAAGCCGGTCGAGAAGCGCTGGGCCAAACTATTTTCCCAGTTCGATCGTGTGGTGTCGCCGAGCCGGTTCATCGCGCGGCGGCTTGAGGAGGCCGGCGTCGACAATATCGTCATCCGTCCCTTGGGCGTGGAGATCGACACCTTCCGGCCGGAACGCCGGGACCGTCAATGGCTGCTGAACAAGCTGGGCCTGGGCGAGGATGCGCGATTGCTTTGCTTCGCCGGACGGCCGGCCAAGGAGAAAAACGTCGACGTGCTGATCGAGGCGGTCCAGAAGCTGGGCGCGCCCTATTATCTGGTGCTGGTCGGCGCGGGAGCCGGCATGCCGGAGGAAGATCGCGTCATCTCCATGCCGTACGAAAGCGATCCCAAGGCGGTCGCCAAGATCATCGCCAGCTGCGACGCCTTCGTTCACGCCAACGACAAGGAGCCGTTCGGTCTGATCGTGCTGGAGGCCATGGCGTGCGGGCGGCCCGTGGTGGGGGTCAATGCAGGAGGCGTCGCCGAGACGGTGGACGAGAGCGTGGGCCAGTTGGCCGTCAGCGCCGACGCCGACGACTATGCCCAGGCGGTCGAGGCCCTGTTCGCCCGCGACATCGAAGCCATCGGTCGGGCGGCGCGCGAGAAGGCGGTCAGCCAGTTCGCCTGGAACCGCGTGTTCGAGGATCTGTGCGTGGTCTATGGCGAGCTGACGGGCGAGGCGGCCTTCGTTAACCCGGATACGGCGCTGCCGCTCCATTGATCGGTCGTGCAGACGCACGGCGATCAGCGATTGAATTAGGCGCGTTCCGAAACGGGGGCGCGCCACTTCTTTTTGCAATGTCTGGAAAAGAAGTGGCGCGAGTGACGGGGCTCGAACCCGCGACCTCCGGCGTGACAGGCCGGCACTCTAACCAACTGAGCTACACCCGCGTATCAGGTCGAAACTTTTGAGCTGTTTCGAAAGCTTTTTGGGAAGGCGGTGTGCGCCACTCCATCTATTGCTAGAGAGAGTGGCGCGAGTGACGGGGCTCGAACCCGCGACCTCCGGCGTGACAGGCCGGCACTCTAACCAACTGAGCTACACCCGCGTTTCCCGGCCGAAGCGGCTGTGCGCCCCGGCGAGGGGCGTCGTTTAGGCGGGCTGGCACATCGCGTCAAGCGACCTTTTCGGAGAAACGCGACCCTCAACGCGACGGGGCTGTGGACGGCGTGACGATGGCCGCCTGGGGCGGGCTGTGCGGGCCCGCCAGGCCGCCGCTGGTGGGCTCCTGAGCGGCCACGGCCGGGGCGGGCGGTTCATAGTGGACGCCGACCCCTGGCCCCAGCGGCAGGTCGAAGGCGACCCAGGCCGCCACCATGGCCAGACCGGCGACCAGGAAGGCGCCCGCATAGGGCAGCATGGTCGCCATCAGCGATCCCAGCCCGAATCGTGGATCCCAGCGCTGGGCGAAGGTCAGGATCAGCGGGAAGTAGCTCATCAGGGGCGTAGCGATGTTGGTGACCGAATCGCCCATGCGATAGGCGGCTGTCGTCATCTCGGGCGAAATGCCCAGCAGCATGAACATGGGCACGACGATGGGCGCCAGGGCCGACCATTTGGCCGAGGCCGAGCCGATGAACAGGTCGAAGAAGCAGGAAACGAAGACGACGCAGATCAGCAGCAGCGGGGCGGGCAGGGCCAGGGTCTTCAGTCCGGCCGCCGCATTCACCGCCAGGATCGGCCCGAGGCCCGACCAGTTGAACATCGCCACGAAATGGGCGGCGAAGAAGGCGAGCACGATATAGGGCGCCAGCTGGGCGATGCCGTCGCGCATCATCGTCACCATGTCGCGGTGCGACTTGATCGTGCCGGACCCCGCGCCATAGGCCCCGCCGGCGACGAAGAAGGTGATGGCGAAGAAGGCGACCAGGGACTTGTACAGCGGATTGAACTTCTGCTCCGGGTCGACCTCGGGATCGACGAACGGCGAGCCGGGCAGGAAGGTCAGCGTGGCCCACAGGGCGATCATGCCCAGAACCGCCAGGCCTGCGAACCGCAGGCCGCGCTTCTCGGCGGCGGTCAGGGGCTGTTTTTCCGAGGCATTGGGGGCGGCGACGCCCTCGGCCGGCTTCCAGACGCCCAGGCGCGGCTCGATCACGCGATCCGTCAGGAACCAGACGATGGGGGTGAAGACGAAGACGACCCCGACGATGAAGAACCAGTTGCCGGCGATATTCACCGAATAGGACGGGTCGATCAGTTGAGCGGCCGGTTCGGTGATGCCCAGGATCAGCGCATCGCTGGCGCCCGGGAACAGATTGCCGGCGTAACCGCCCGAGACGGCGGCGAAACCGGCTGCGAGGCCGGCCAGCGGATTGCGGCCCGCCGCGGCGAAGATTACGGCCGCCAGGGGAATGACGACCACATATGACGCGTCCGACGCGTGGTGGGACACCATGCCGGTGACGACGACGATCGGCGTGAGTATGGCGCGCGGCGCGTTGAGCAGGGCGCCACGAATGGCGGTGGCGAAGAGGCCTGTCCGCTCGGCGACCGATGCGCCGTAGATGATCGTGATGACGATCCCCAGCGGCGGAAAGTCGGCGAGGGTGCGCGGCATGCCGATGATCAGCTGGCCCAGGTTCTCAGGCGACAGCAGGCTCTTGGCGACCAACTGATCGCCGGTGACGGGATTGACGGCGGACCACCCCAGGCCCGCGCCGACCATGCTGAGGACGATCAGTCCAGCGATCAGCCAAAGGAACAGGAAGACGGGATCGGGCAGGCGATTCCCGATCCGCTCCACGGCGTTCAGGGCGCGGCTGGCTGCGCTCATTCGGATGACTTTCGGTTACACGATCAGGCCCGCAATAGGGCTTTGCGGACGCCAGCCGCGCAAGCGTCGGGCCTGCGACATATGGCGCAGAAACTTGCGATCCATTCTCAATGAAAAGCCAATGTCCGCAGGGGTTTGAACGGGGACGTTCTTGGGTCTAAGAAGCGCCGAATCCCGCCTCTCCCCGGCGGACGAGGTTCTTCGAATGAACGCATTCCTTCTCGAATATCTTCCGGTGGTGATCTTCGCGGGCGTCGCCGGCCTGATCAGCATCCTGTTCATCGCGCTGCCGCTTCTGCTGGCGCCGAAGAATCCGGATTCCGAAAAGCTTTCGGCCTATGAGTGCGGCTTCAACGCCTTCGACGACGCGCGCATGAAGTTCGACATCCGCTTCTATCTGGTGTCGATCCTGTTCATCATCTTCGACCTGGAAGTCGCCTTCCTGTTCCCGTGGGCGGTGTCGATGTTCGACCTGTCGCACGCCGGAATGGTCTTCGCCTTCTGGTCCATGATGGTCTTCCTGGGCGTGCTGACCATCGGCTTTATCTACGAGTGGAAGAAGGGAGCCCTAGAATGGGAGTAGTCGCCACTTCCACGCCGACGACCCTGGTCACGGCTTCCGGCGCGCCGCTGGTTCCGGCCGGCGCCGCCGCGCGCTCGACCGTCGAGGGCTATGACCCCAAGGTCCACGACAAGTTCTTCGAGGCCGTGAACATGGAGCTCGGTGAGCGGGGCTATCTGGTCGCCGCCGCCGACGACGTCATCAACTGGGCGCGCACGGGCTCGTTGATGTGGATGACTTTCGGCCTGGCCTGCTGCGCCGTCGAGATGATCCAGATGTCGATGCCGCGCTTCGACGTCGAACGCTTCGGCATGGCGCCACGCGCCAGCCCCCGTCAGTCGGATCTGATGATCGTCGCCGGCACCCTGACCAATAAGATGGCCCCGGCCATCCGCAAGGTCTACGACCAGATGCCCGACCCGCGCTACGTCGTGTCGATGGGCAGCTGTGCCAACGGCGGCGGCTACTACCACTATAGTTACAGCGTCGTTCGTGGTTGCGACCGCGTCGTGCCGGTGGACGTCTATGTGCCCGGCTGCCCGCCGACAGCGGAAGCGCTGCTTTACGGCCTGCTGCAACTGCAGAAGAAGATCCGTCGCACGGGGACGATCGACCGATGACGTCTCTGGCTGTTCAAGCGCAACAAGAAACCGCCCTGACGCCGCTGGGCGCCGAGATGGTCGGCGCGCTGGGTGTCGAGGCGCAGATCGCCTTTGGCGAGCTGACGCTGGTGGCGCCGCGCGAGCGAATCGTCGAGGTTCTGACGGCGCTGCGCGATCAGTTCGGCTTCCAGCAGCTGCTGGACCTCTGCGGCGTGGACTATCCGGATCGCAAGGAGCGTTTCGAGGTCGTCTATCATCTGCTGTCGATGACCCGGAACGCGCGCCTGCGCGTCAAGGTGTCGACCGACGAGACCCAGCCGGTGCCTTCGGTCATCTCGGCCTATCCGGCCGCCAACTGGTTCGAACGCGAAGCCTACGACATGTACGGCATGCTGTTCTCGGGCCACCCGGATATGCGTCGCCTGCTGACGGACTACGGCTTCGAGGGGCATCCCCTTCGCAAGGACTTCCCGATGACGGGCTATGTCGAGGTCCGCTACGACGAGGAACAGCGCCGCGTGGTCTACGAACCGGTCAAGCTGACGCAAGAGTTCCGTACGTTTGACTTCCTGTCGCCTTGGGAAGGCGCCGAATACCCCGCTCCGGTCCTGCCGGGCGACGAGAAGGCGGGAGGCCAGGCGTAATGGCTGACGGAAACCCCACCCTGCCGATGGGCGTCGATGTGTTCGAGGACGATCTCGACACGCGCACCGCCCATGCGCGCGACATGGAAGACCGCAAGTTCACCATCAACTTCGGTCCGCAACACCCAGCCGCGCACGGCGTGCTGCGCCTGGTGCTGGAGCTGGACGGCGAGATCGTCGAACGCGTCGATCCGCACATCGGCCTGCTGCACCGCGGCACCGAAAAGCTGATGGAGGCCCGCACCTATCTTCAGAACGTGCCGTATCTTGATCGTCTCGACTATGTGTCGCCGATGAATCAGGAGCACGCCTTCTGCCTGGCCATCGAAAAACTGCTGGGCATCGAGGTGCCTTACCGGGCGCAGCTGATCCGCGTCCTGTATTCGGAAATCGGCCGAATCCTGTCGCATATGCTGAACGTGACGACCCAGGCCATGGACGTCGGCGCCCTGACGCCGCCGCTCTGGGGCTTCGAGGAACGCGAGAAGCTGATGGTGTTCTACGAGCGGGCGTCCGGCTCGCGTCTGCACGCCAACTACTTCCGTCCCGGCGGCGTTCACCAGGACCTGCCGATGGACCTGATCGACGACATCGGTCGCTGGTGCCACGAGTTCCCGCCGGCGCTGAAGGACATCGAAAGCCTGGTCACCGAGAACCGCATCTTCAAGCAACGCAACGTCGATATCGGCGTGGTGTCCAAGGAACAGGCCTTGGCCTGGGCCTTCACCGGCGTCATGCTGCGCGGCTCGGACGTCGCCTGGGATCTGCGCAAGTCGCAGCCGTACGAATGCTACGCCGAGATGGAGTTCGACGTGGTGGTCGGCAAGAACGGCGACTGCTGGGATCGCTATCTGGTGCGCATCGAAGAGATGAAGCAGTCAGTGCGGATCATGGAGCAGTGCATCCACAAGCTGCGCAACTGTCCCGGCGAGCCGGTGCTGGTCGAAGACAACAAGATCACGCCGCCGCGCCGTGGCGAGATGAAGCGCTCGATGGAATCCCTGATCCACCACTTCAAACTTTATACCGAAGGCTTCAGGACGCCCGAGGGCGAGGTCTACGCCTCGGTCGAAGCACCCAAGGGCGAGTTCGGCGTCTATCTGGTCTCCGACGGCACCAACAAACCCTATCGCGTCAAGATATCCGCGCCGGGCTTCCGTCACCTGCAAGGCATGGACTGGATGAACCGCGGTCACCAGCTGGCCGACGTGTCCGCCATCCTAGGCTCGCTCGACATCGTTTTCGGAGAAGTGGACCGATGAGCGTTCGTCGTCTCGCCAAGGAACAGCCCGCCTCGTTCGCCTTTACAGCCGACACCACGGCCAAGGCCGAATGGTGGATCAAGAAATACCCGGAAAGCCGTCGTCAGTCGGCGGTGATCCCGGTCCTGTGGCTGGTGCAGAAGCAGGAGGGCTGGGTCTCCGAACCCGCCATCCGCGCCGTCGGCGAACTGCTGGGCATGCCCTTCATCCGGGTGCTGGAGGTCGCGACCTTCTACACCATGTTCATGCTGGAGCCGGTCGGCAAGACCGCCCTGATCCAGGTGTGCGGCACGACGCCGTGCATGCTGCGCGGCGCCAATGAGCTGATGCGCGTCTGCAAGGACAAGATCGGTCCCAAGGACCATCTGTCCGCCGACGGCCGCTTCACCTGGCAGGAAGTCGAATGCCTGGGCGCCTGTTCGAACGCGCCGATGGCCCAGATCAACGACTATTATTTCGAAGACCTGACGCCCGAGACCATCGGCCAGATCATCGACGATTTCGCCGCCGGCAAGACGCCGAAACCGGGATCATATGCGGGTCGCATTACGTCGGAACCGACGGGCGGCGCCAAGACGCTGCTGGACGCCGCGCTTTACGACGGGTCGGCCGCCAAGCCGATCAAGAAGCTGCCCAACAGCGACCCGGCGCCGGTCGAGAAGGCGCCGGCCTGATGGCGCCGCCAGATCTGAGCACCGACGAAGGCCGTGCGGCCTATCGCAAGGAACTGCGCAATGTCGGGCGTCCGCTGCGCGCGGGCGGACTGGCCATGGTCGTCGGCGCGGCCGTTCTGATCCTGATCTCGCGTCAGGGCGCGGTCGGACCGTGGGCGGTCAATCTCTCCTACTTCATGCTGGCGGCGGGCTGGGTGATGGTCATTGCGGCCATCTGGATGCGCACTCGTCACCACAAGCGCCGTCTGGCGGAAGGACTCTGAGGGCCATGATCGGCATTCTCGAAGACAAGGATCGCATCTTCACCAACCTGTACGGCTTCCAGGACTGGACGCTGGACGGGGCGAAGAATCGCGGCGCCTGGAACGCCACCAAGGACATGCTGGACCTTGGCCGTGACTGGATCATCAACAACGTCAAGGCCTCGGGTCTGCGCGGCCGTGGCGGCGCGGGCTTCTCGACAGGCCTGAAGTGGTCGTTCATGCCCAAGGAAGTGAAGGATCGTCCTCACTACCTGGTCATCAACGCCGACGAATCCGAGCCCGCGACCTGCAAGGACCGCGAGATCATGCGTCATGATCCGCACCTGCTGATCGAAGGCGCGCTGATCGCCAGCTTCGCGATGCAGGCCCATGCCTGCTACATCTACCTGCGCGGCGAATACGTGCTGGAGCGCGAACGCATGGAAGCCGCCGTCAAGCAGGCCTACGAAGGCAAGCTGATCGGCAAGGATAACGTCCACGGCTGGGACTTCGACGTCTATATCCACCACGGCGCCGGCGCCTACATCTGCGGCGAAGAGACGGCCCTGCTGGAATCGCTGGAAGGCAAGAAGGGCCAACCACGTCTGAAGCCGCCGTTCCCGGCCGGCGCGGGCCTGTACGGCTGCCCGACCACGGTGAACAACGTCGAGTCCATCGCCGTCGTCGGCACGATCCTGCGTCGCGGCGCGGACTGGTTCGCCAGTTTCGGTCGTCCGAACAACACCGGCACCAAGCTGATGTCCCTGTCGGGGCACGTGAACACGCCGTGTGTCGTCGAAGAGGCCATGTCGATCCCGCTGCGTCAGCTGATCGAGGATCACGGCGGCGGCGTTCGCGGCGGCTGGGGCAATCTGAAAGCCATCATCCCTGGCGGCGCGTCCTGCCCGGTCATCACGCGCGAACAGGCCGAGACGGTCATGATGGACTTCGATTCCATGCGCGAGGTTCGCTCATCGCTGGGAACGGCCGGCGTCACCGTCATGGACGAGTCGACCGACATCGTGAAGGCGATCGCGCGCATCAGCTACTTCTTCAAGCACGAGAGCTGCGGTCAGTGCACGCCGTGCCGCGAAGGCACCGGCTGGATGTGGCGCGTGCTGGAGCGGATGGCCGTGGGCGAGGCCGATCCGTCGGAGATCGACCTGCTGCTGGACGTCGCCAGCCAGGTCGAAGGCCACACCATCTGCGCCTTGGGCGACGCCGCCGCCTGGCCTGTGCAGGGCCTGATCCGTCACTTCCGTCACGAGATCGAAGACCGCATCGCCAACTACCGCAGCCGCCGCGCGAACTTCGCCGGCCATGCGATCGCCGCGGAGTAGGAATGCGCCTTTCGCCTGCCATCGTGATCGGAGCCTTCGCTCTCGCCGCTTGCGGCGAGCGTGACGCTGCGCCCACGCCTGCGGAAAAGGTGTCGGCCGAGGTCAAGGCTTCGGACGCCGTGCAGACGGCGCCCAAGGTTCTGACCGTCGGCGAACTGCGCCGCGTGTGCCAGGCCGGTCTGGCCCAGGTGCATGGCCAGGAGCCGTCGGCGGTCGCCGTCGACGGCGTCGAGAACGGCGTGGTCCACGCCTCATGGCGCGCGCCGGTCGATGGCGGGCGGATGCGCGCCGACTGCCGCGTCGAAAACGATCTGATCGTGTGGAAGCCGCTCGATCTGCCCGATGCAACGCTCGTTCGCTGGATGAACCAGTCGGGCGACCCGGTGATCCGTTACGTCATGGACGGCGACGCGATCACCATCACACAGACGCTCCCGGATGGGACCACGGAACAGGCCGAACTGGCCGTTCCCGCTGAAGAAGAGGCCCGCTGATGCCAGTCGCCAAGGTCAACGGCGTCGAAACCGAGTTCGAGCCCGGCATGACGGTGCTCCAGGTCGCCGAGCGCGCGGGGCAGGAGATTCCGCGCTTCTGCTACCACGAACGCCTGTCCATCGCCGGCAACTGCCGCATGTGCCTGGTCGAGGTGAAGCCCGGGCCGCCGAAGCCGCAGGCGTCGTGCGCCCTGCCGGCCGCCGAAGGTCAGGAGATTTTCACCGACACGCCGATGGTCAAGAAGGCCCGCGAAGGGGTGATGGAGTTCCTGCTCATCAACCACCCGCTGGATTGCCCGATCTGCGACCAGGGCGGCGAGTGCGACCTGCAGGACCAGGCCATGGGCTATGGCCGCGACGGCTCGCGCTATTCGGAGAACAAGCGCGCGGTCGAAGAAAAGGTCATGGGTCCGACCATCAAGACCTTCATGACGCGCTGCATCCAGTGCACGCGTTGCGTCCGCTTCATCACCGAAGTCGCCGGCGTGCCGGACATCGGCATGATCTCGCGCGGCGAGGACGCCGAGATCACGACCTATCTGGAGAAGTCGGTCGCCTCGGAACTGTCCGGCAACGTCAACGACCTGTGCCCGGTCGGCGCCCTGACGCACCGTCCGTGGCAGTACCACTATCGTCCGTGGGAACTGAAGAAGACCGAGACCATCGACGTCATGGACGCCCTTGGCTCGAACATCCGCGCCGACTTCCGTGGCTCCGAGGTGATGCGCGTCCTGCCGCGCGTCAACGAGGGCATCAACGAGGAGTGGCTGTCGGACAAGAGCCGTTACGTCGTCGACGGTCTGACCGCACGCCGTCTGGATCGCCCGTGGATTCGTGAGAACGGCAAGTTGCGCGCCGCCTCGTGGAACGAGGCGCTGGACGCCGTGGCCGCCAAGCTGAAGGCGGCCCCGGCCGACCGGATCGGTGTGATCGCCGGCGACCTGCAGGACGCCGAGTCGATGAAGGCGACGCTGGACCTGTTCCGCGCCCTGGGTTCGAACAACACCGACTGCCGCCAGGACGGCGCCGCCCTGGGCTATGGTCCGCGCGAGGGTTGGCTGTTCAACACCGGCCTGGAAGGCATTGAAAAGGCTGACGCCATCCTGATCGTGGGTGTGAACCCGCGCATCGAGGCGCCGCTGCTGAACGCCCGTCTGCGCAAGAGCTGGATCAAGGGCGACGTCGAGATCGGTCTGATCGGCGAACAGGCCGACCTGACGTTCGACTACGCCTATCTGGGCGCCGGTTCGCAGACCCTGGGCAAGCTGCCCAAGTCGGCGATGGACTTCCTGACCAAGGCCGAGCGTCCGGCGATCATCGTCGGCTCCGGCGCGCTGAACGGGGAGGGCGGCCCGGCCGTCCTGAACGCTCTGGGCGCCCTGGCGAAAAAGGTCGGCGTCGTGACCGACAGCTGGAACGGCTTCAACGTCCTGCATCACGCCGCCGCGCGCGTCGCCGGTCTGGACATGGGCTTCGTGCCTGGTGAAGGCGGCCTGACGGTCGCCGAGATGCTGAAGCCGGATGCGCTGGACGTGCTGTTCCTGCTCGGCGCCGACGAGGTCGATCCGACCGGTTCGAACGCCTTCCGCGTCTATCTGGGCAGCCACGGCGACCGTGGCGCGCACGGCGCCGACGTGATCCTGCCGGGCGCGGCCTACACCGAGAAGTCGGGCCTGTATGTGAATACCGAGGGCCGGGTGCAGATGGCCGAACGCGTCGTCTTCCCCAAGGGCGAGGCCAAGGAAGACTGGGCCATCATCCGCGCCCTGTCGGCTCGGGTCGATCAGACCCTGCCTTACGACACGCTGGAGCAGCTGCGCGCCAAGCTGATGGGCGATCATCCGACCTTCGGCCGGATCGACTATCTGCCCGCGCCGGCGTCGTTCGACGTGGCGGCCCTGGGCGCCAAGGGTGATCTGGGCGACAGGGTGTTCGCCTCGGCGATCACCGACCCCTATCTTTCCAATCCGATAGCGCGCGCCAGCGCGACGATGGCCGAGCTGTCCGCCCTGCGGATCGCCCCGGTCGCAATGGCGGCGGAGTAAGCCATGGACCCCGTTTCCTTCTGGGCCACGCCTCTGGGCTGGACGCTGATCACCGTCGGTCAGGTCCTGCTGATCACCGTCGGCGTGCTGATCGCCGTCGCCTTCCTGCTGCTGGCCGACCGCAAGGTCTGGGCCGGGGTGCAGATGCGCAAGGGTCCGAACGTCGTCGGTCCCTTCGGCCTGCTTCAGTCCTTCGCGGACATGATCAAGTTCGTGCTGAAGGAGGTCGTGATCCCGGCCGGTGCGGACAAGGCGGTCTTCATCATCGCCCCGATCATCACCGTGATCCTGGCCTTCATGGCTTGGGCGGTCATTCCGTTCGCGCCCGGCTGGGTGGTTTCGGACCTGAACGTCGGCATCCTGTACATCTTCGCGGTGTCGTCGCTGGGCGTGTACGGCATCATCATGGGCGGATGGGCTTCGAACTCGAAGTATCCGTTCCTGGGCTCGCTGCGTTCCGCCGCGCAGATGGTGTCCTATGAAGTCTCGCTGGGTCTGATCATCATCAATGTGATCCTGCTGGCCGGCACGATGAACCTGTCGGCCATCGTCGACAGCCAGAAGGGCATGTTCTGGAACTGGTACGGGTTCGGCGGCGGCGCGGATACCTGGCCGCTGGTCGTGATCCTGTTCCCGATGTCGATCATCTTCTTCATCTCGGCCCTGGCCGAGACCAACCGCCCGCCGTTCGACCTGCCCGAGGCCGAGTCCGAACTGGTCGCCGGTTATCAGGTCGAATACAGCTCGACCCCGTACCTGCTGTTCATGATGGGCGAATACGTCAACATCGTCTTTATGTCGGCGATGATCAGCCTGCTGTTCTTCGGCGGCTGGAACCCCGGCGTGCCGCAGGCCTGGATGGACGGACTGCCGGCCTGGATCGCCTATACGATCTATCTGCTGACCTTCATGATCAAGACGGTCTTCTGGTTCGTGTGCATCTCGATGGTGAAGGCCTTCGTGCCGCGCTATCGCTATGACCAACTGATGCGCCTGGGCTGGAAGATCTTCCTGCCGACCTCGCTGGTGGCGGTCGTGATCGTCTCGGCCTGGCGCGTCTTCGTGGTGGGGTCGTGATGAAGGGTCTCGTCATCGCCTTCGGCCTGCTGACGCTGACGGCCGCCTGCGCGCCCGACAATACGCGCATGCCGGAGTCGAGCTATCAGTGGCAACAACGCCAGGACCGCATCGAACAGGACTGGCGCGCCAGCCAGACAACTCCCCAGACCGCCCCCAAGACGACGCCCGCCCCCAAGGATAAGCCCTGATGTTCACCCGTATCGTCCAGGCGACCAAGGGCGCGATGATGCTGGACGTCATCGGTGCCATCGGCCTGTCGCTGAAATATATGGCGCGGCCCAAGATGACCGTGAACTATCCGTTCGAGCGGAACCCGCAGTCGCCACGCTTCCGCGGCGAGCACGCTTTGCGTCGCTATGCGAACGGCGAGGAACGCTGCATCGCCTGCAAGCTGTGCGAAGCCATCTGCCCGGCCCAGGCCATCACCATCGAGGCCGAACCGCGCGCCGACGGCAGCCGCCGCACGACGCGCTACGACATCGACATGGTCAAATGCATCTACTGCGGCCTGTGCCAGGAGGCCTGCCCGGTGGACGCCATCGTGGAGGGGCCCAACTCCGAATTCGCCGTCGAGACGCGCGAGGAGCTGCTCTACGACAAGCAACGTCTGCTCGATAATGGCGACCGCTGGGAACGGCAGATCGCCAAGAATCTGGAACTCGACGCGCCTTACCGCTAAGGCGCTCACGCTAACGGGCCGACGATTCCAAAAACGGAGTCGCGGCCGATACGAAAGGGGCTTCGTCCCGACATGCTGCAAGGCATAGCCTTCTATCTGCTGGCGGCGGTCGCCACGGTTTCCGGCCTTCTGGTCGTGACCGCGCGCAACCCCGTGCACAGCGTGCTGTGGTTGATCCTGGCCTTCTTCTCGTCGGCCGGTCTGTTCGTTCTGCTGGGCGCCGAGTTCCTGGCGATGCTGCTGGTCGTCGTCTATGTCGGCGCGGTCGCGGTGCTGTTCCTGTTCGTCGTCATGATGCTGGACGTGGACTTCCTGAAGCTGCGCGAAGGTTACGCGCGCTATCTGCCGCTGGGGGCGATCATCGCCGCCGTGCTGCTGGTGGAAATGATTATCGTCTCGGTCGCCGTGGTCCAGGGCGGGGCGGCGGCGGGCCTGCCGGCGCCGGGCGCGCCGGACGCCAGCGTCACCAATGTCGAGGCCATCGGTCGCGTGCTCTACACGGACTACGTCTACTTCTTCCAGGCGGCCGGGATCGTGCTGCTGATCGCGATGATCGGCGCCATCACCCTGACGCTGCGCCACAAGCCGAATATCAAACGCCAGAACCCCGGCGATCAGGTGAACCGCGACCGCCGCAAGTCGGTCGAGATCAAGCCTGCCGCCACGGGCGAGGGCGTCAGCGCCGAGGAGCTTCTCTGATGGACATCGGTCTGACCCACTATCTGACGGTCGCCGCGATCCTGTTCACCATCGGGGTGTTCGGCATCTTCGTGAACCGCAAGAACGTCATCATCATCCTGATGTCGATCGAGCTGATCCTGCTGGCGGTGAACATCAACTTCGTCGCCTTCTCGACCTATCTGAACGACATCAGCGGGCAGATCATGGCGATGTTCGTCCTGACCGTCGCCGCGGCCGAGGCCGCCGTCGGCCTGGCCATCCTGGTGACCTTCTTCCGTAACCGCGGCGACATCGCCGTCGACGACGCCTCCGTGATGAAGGGTTGAGCGTGACTTTCCATACCCTCGTCATTCTCGGGATCTTCGCCCCGCTGCTGGGCGCGGCCGTCGCCGGTTTCTTCGGACGCCGGATCGGCAACATCCCGTCGCAGGCCGTCACGACGGGCCTGCTGTTCTTCTCGTGCGCCGTCGCCTGGACGGTGTTCGGGCAATGGACCTGGGGCCATATGGAGCCCTTCACCATTCGCCTGGCGCCCTTCATCAATGTGGGCGACTTCCAGTCGGCCTGGTCGATCCGCATCGACGCCCTGTCGGCGACCATGCTGATCGTGGTCACCAGCGTCTCGTCGCTGGTCCACCTGTATTCCTGGGGCTATATGGCCGAGGACGACAGCCGGCCGCGCTTCTTCTCCTATCTGTCGCTGTTCACCTTCATGATGCTGGCGCTGGTGACGGCCGCCGACTTCATGCAGATTTTCTTCGGCTGGGAAGGCGTGGGCCTGGCGTCCTATCTGCTGATCGGTTTCTGGTTCAAGAAGCCGACGGCCAGCGCCGCCGCCATCAAGGCTTTCGTCGTCAACCGCGTCGGCGATTTCGGCTTCGTCCTGGGGATCATGACGATCTTCTGGATGTACGGCACGATTGAGTTCGCCGAACTGTTCCCGATGATCGCCACCAAGGCGAACACGACGTGGGAGTTCCTGGGCGTCCAATGGTCCGCCCTGGATCTGGCCGGCTTCCTGCTGTTCATCGGCGCCATGGGCAAGTCGGCCCAGTTCTTCCTGCACACCTGGCTGCCGGACGCGATGGAAGGCCCGACGCCCGTGTCGGCCCTGATCCACGCCGCCACCATGGTGACCGCCGGCGTCTACATGGTCTGCCTGCTGTCGCCGATCTATGAGTATGCGCCGGGCGCGTCGCAGATCATCGCCATCATCGGCGCGATCACGGCCCTGTTCGCCGCGACGGTCGGCCTGACCCAGAACGACATCAAGCGGGTCATCGCCTATTCGACCTGTTCGCAGCTGGGCTACATGTTCTTCGCAGCGGGCGTGGGCGCCTATCAGGCCGCCATGTTCCACCTGTTCACGCACGCCTTCTTCAAGGCGCTGCTGTTCCTGGGCGCCGGTTCTGTGATCCACGGCATGCATCACGAGCAGGACATGCGAAAGATGGGCGGACTGTGGAAGCTGCTGCCCGTCACCTATGCGGTGATGACCATCGGCACCATCGCCATCACCGGCCTGGGCATTCCCGGCGTCGGCGGCTTCGCCGGCTTCTACTCCAAGGACTCGATCATCGAGAGCGCCTACGCCTCGGCGGCCTCGGGCCATTCGGCCATCGGCCTGTTCGCCTTCTTCGTCGGCATCATCGCTGCCGGTCTGACGGCCTACTATTCGTGGCGTCTGGTCTTCATGACCTTCCACAACAAGCCTGTGTGGAGGGAAGAGGGCGCGCATCACGCCGACGATCACGCCACGGATGCTCAGCTGGAGACGCACTCCGAGCCGCTGCCCGACGATCACGGTCATGCCGTCGCGCATGCCGCCCATGACGATCATGCCCACGACGACCACGGTCATCACGGCCCGCTGAAGCCGCACGAGAGCCCGTGGGTGATGCTCGTTCCGCTGATCCTGCTGTCGGTCGGCGCCGTCGCCGCCGGTTTCGTCTTCGCGCCGCACTTCATAGGCCACCACGAGGGCGAGTTCTGGCGCGGGGCGATCTTCACCGGAGAAAACAACCACGTCCTGCACGAGAGCCACGACGTCCCGACCTGGGTGAAGTGGTCGCCGCTGATCCTGACCCTGATCGGTACGGCCTTCGCTTACTGGATCTATGTCGCTCGCGAAGGCATGGGCCGACGCATGGCTGAGCGGAACGGCGTCATCTACCGCTTCCTCTACAACAAGTGGTATTTCGACGAGCTGTACGACTTCGTCTTCGTGCGCGGCTTCAAGGCCATCGGCGATGTCTTCTGGAAGATCTTCGACGTGAAGATCATCGATGGTCTCGGTCCGAACGGCGCTGCCTGGGTGTCGCTGAAATCCGCCGCTCGACTGGCCAAGATCCAGTCCGGCTATGTCTATCATTATGCCTTCGTGATGCTGCTGGGGGTCGCCGGTCTGCTCACCTTCGCCATCCTCGCGTGGGGAGCCTGATCTCGTGCCCTACATCCTGAGCCTCGTTACATTCCTGCCCCTGATTGGGGCCCTGGCGCTCTTCGTCGCCCGGCTGACCTTCAAGTCGGCCGACGCCGCCGCTCCGGCCGCGCGCTGGATCGCCTTGGTCACGACGCTGGTCACCCTGGCCGTTTCGGTCGTGCTGGTCGCCGGCTTCGATCCGGCTGATACCGGCTATCAGTTCGTGGAGTTCGTCCCGTGGTTCGCGGGCGCCAGCTATCACCTGGGCGTGGACGGGATCTCGATCCTGTTCGTGCTGCTGACCGCCTTCCTGATGCCGATCTGCATCCTGGCCAGCTGGAAGTCGATCGAGACGCGCGTCGTCGAATATATGATCGCCTTCCTGGTGCTGGAGACGCTGGTCATCGGCGTGTTCACGTCGCTGGACCTGTTCCTGTTCTACATCTTCTTCGAAGGCACGCTGGTGCCGATGTTCCTGATCATCGGCATCTGGGGCGGGGCGAACCGGATTTACGCGGCCTACAAGTTCTTCCTCTACACCCTGCTGGGGTCCGTCCTGATGCTGCTGGCCATGCTGTGGATGGCCCATGAGGCCGGCACCACCAGCATCCCCGAGCTGAAGCAATACGCCTTCGACCCGGCGGTTCAGCCGCTGCTCTGGCTGGCCTTCTTCGCCTCGTTTGCTGTCAAGATGCCGATGTGGCCGGTCCATACTTGGCTGCCCGACGCCCACGTCCAGGCGCCGACGGCGGGGTCGGTCATCCTGGCCGGCATCCTGCTGAAGCTGGGCGGCTACGGCTTCATCCTGTTCAACGTGCCGATGTTCCCGGTCGCGTCCGAGATGTTCCGTCCGCTGGTCTTCACCCTGTCGGTGATCGCCATCGTCTACACCTCGCTGGTCGCCTGGCGTCAGACGGACATCAAGAAGCTGATCGCCTATTCGTCCGTCGCCCACATGGGCTTCGTCACCCTGGGCATCTTCTCGGGCAATGACGTCGGCATGCAGGGCGCCATCTTCCAGATGATCAGCCACGGTCTGATCTCGGGCGCGCTCTTCCTCTGCGTCGGCGTCGTCTACGACCGGATGCATACCCGCGAGATCGCCTTCTACGGCGGTCTGACGTCGCGCATGCCCTGGTATGCGGCCATCTTCCTGATGTTCACCATGGCCAACGTCGGCCTGCCGGGCACTTCTGGCTTCGTCGGCGAAGTGCTGACCATGACGGGCGCCTATCAGGCCTCGACCTGGGCGGCTCTGGTGGCGGCCTCGGGCGTGATCTTCTCGGCGGTCTATGCCCTGACGCTGTACCGCGCGGTCATGTTCGGAGAGATCACCAATCCGAAGCTTGAGACCATCACCGACATCGACAAGCGCGAACTGCTGCTGTTCGTGCCCTTGATCGTCGGAACCATCTGGCTGGGGGTCCATCCGGCCTCCGTCCTCGATTACACCGGGCCTGCCGTCGAGGCCCTGACCAGCGCCTATCGCGCCGCGATCGGCGGGTGAGACCATAATGCCTGATTTGTCCTCCGCCCTGCATCTCGCCGCCTCGGAAGTCACCCTCGCGGTCGGCGCCCTGGTCCTGCTGATGGTCGGCGCCTTCATCGGCGACAAGAGCGCCCGTCTGGTCTCGATCCTGTCGGTCCTGCTGCTGATCGCCGCGTCGGTCATCGCCATCGTCGGCCCGTGGGGCGTCGCCTTCAACGGCGCCTATGTCGCTGATCCGCTGGCCATCTACGCCAAGAGCCTGATCTATCTGTCGGCTGCCGTGGCGGTCGTCCTGGGCGACGGCTGGATGAAGCGCACGCGCATCGCCAAGTTCGAATATCCGGTCCTGATCGTGCTGGCCTCGGTCGGCATGGGAATGATGGCGTCCTCGGGCGACCTGATTTCCATGTATGTGGGCATCGAGCTGCATTCGCTGGCCCTCTATGTGCTGGCCGCCTTCCACCGCAACGACGTCAAGGCGTCGGAAGCGGGCCTGAAGTATTTCGTCCTGGGCGCCCTGTCGTCGGGCCTGCTGCTCTACGGCTCCAGCCTGATCTACGGCTTCGCCGGTTCGATGCGGTTCGAGGACATCGCCGCCTTCGCCCAGGACAACCCCGGTCCTGGCCTGGTCTTCGGCCTGGTCTTCCTGATCTGCGGTCTGGCGTTCAAGGTTTCGGCCGCGCCGTTCCACATGTGGACGCCTGACGTCTATGAGGGCGCGCCGACGCCGGTTGTGGCCCTGTTCGCCACGGCCCCCAAGGTCGCCGCCATGGTCCTGATCGCTCGCGCGCTGGAGCATGGCTTCGGCGACGCCCACGCCCAATGGTCGCAGGTCCTGATCGCCATCTCCCTGATCAGCTTCGTCGTCGGCGCCTTCGGCGGTCTGGCTCAGAAGGACATCCAGCGCCTGCTCGCCTATTCTTCGATCGCCAACATCGGCTATGCGCTTCTCGGCATCGCGGCGGGCACGGCCGAGGGCTTGCAGGCCATGCTGATGTTCATGACCCTGTATGTCATCGATCAACTGGGCTTCTTCGCCATCCTGCTCAGCCTGTCCAAGTCGGGTCGTCCGATCCGTCGCATCGCCGATCTCGCCGGTCTGAAGAAGGATCGTCCTTTGACGGCTGTCGCCCTGACCGTCCTGTCGCTGTCGGTTCTGGGCATGCCGCCGTTCTCGGGCTTCTGGGGCAAGTACTATGTGTTCGGCGCCGCCGCGGATGCGGGTCTGTGGCCTGTCGCAGCTGCGGGTCTGGTCGCCTCGGTCGTCGCCGCCTTCTACTATCTGCGCATCCTCAAGCTGATGTGGTTCGATCCGCCGCTAGACGACATTGCGACGGACGCCGCGCCGGTCGAGGCCAAGTGGATCGGCTGGGCCTGCGCCGCCTTCGCCTTCCCGCTGGTGATTGTCGGCCTGACCTGGCTGGAGCCGCTGACCAAGGTTGCGAGCGCCGGCTTCGGGAACGGGTAGGGCGTTGACGCCCGTCCCGCTGGTTATTCTCGACGAGATCGACTCGACCAACGCCGAGGCGCGCCGCCTCGCCGAGGCCGGTGAGGCAGGCCCGCGCTGGATCGTGGCTCGCCGCCAGACCGCCGGTCGCGGGCGTCGCGGGCGGAAATGGGAAAGCGATCAGGGCAATCTGGCCGCAACCCTGCTGGTCACCACACCCAAGTCGGCGGCCGAGGCGGCTCAGGCCACCTTCGTCGCGGCGCTGGCCGTCGCCGACCTGCTGGACGTGTTCGTCTCGCCGGCCCTGGTGTCGATCAAATGGCCCAATGACGTCCTGCTGGACGGGGTCAAGGTCTCCGGAATCCTGGTCGAGTCCGGCGCTCATGCGAACGGTGATCTGTGGCTGGCGGTCGGCATCGGCGTGAACCTGGCCCATGCGCCCGAAGGCACCGAACGTGGCGCAACCTCCATCGCCGCTCGCCTGCGCGCCGATCTGGCCTATGTCCCGCCCATCGAGGCCGCCGCCGAGATTCTGGCCGAGACCTTCGCCGTCTGGTGGGGGCGCTGGCAGACGTTGGGCTTCGAGCCGGTTCTGGACGCCTGGACCAGCCGGCTGACCGGGCTGAACGGGCCGTGCACCGCGCGTCTGGACAACGAGACGCTGGAAGGCCTGGCCGAGGGTGTGGAGCCTGACGGTGCGCTGCGCCTGCGTTTGGCCGATGGTTCGGTGCGCCTCATCTCTGCGGGCGACGTGTTTTTCGGCAAGGCCGCCTGATGCTTCTGGCGATCGAACAGGGCAATACCAATACGCTGTTCGCGGTTCACGACGGCTCGGACTGGATCGCCCAATGGCGCGCCGCGACCGAGGCCAGTCGCACGGCCGACGAATACGCCGTCTGGCTGAACCAGCTGATGGTCATGAAGGGGCTGGAGTTCGCCGCCCTCACCGGCTGCATCATTTCCAGCGTCGTGCCGCAGTCGATCTTCAACCTGCGCAATCTGGCGCGGCGTTACCTGAACATCGAACCCCTAGTCATCGGCGAGAACGCCGAACTGGGCATAGAGGTGCGGATCGCCAAGCCCAGCGAGGCCGGCGCCGACCGGCTGGTCAACGCTGTCGGGGCGTCGCTGATGTATCCCGGCGACCTGCTGCTGATCGACAGCGGCACGGCGACGACATTCGACATCGTGTCCGCTGACGGCGCGTTCGAAGGCGGTCTGATCGCGCCCGGCATCAATCTGTCGCTGCAGGCGCTGCACGAGGCGGCGGCCAAACTACCCCGCATCGCCATCCAGAAACCCGAACACGTCATCGGCAAGGGCACGGTCGAGGCCATGCAGTCCGGCGTCTTCTGGGGGTATATTTCGTTGATCGAAGGCCTGGTCCAGCGCATCAAGACGGAATGGGCGCAGCCCATGACCGTCATCGGCACCGGCGGCGTCGCCAGCCTGTTCGAAGGCGCGACCGACAGCATCGATCACTTCGATCCCGACCTTACTATTCGCGGCCTCCTCGAAATCTGGCGTCGTAACGCCCATTTGACTGATTGAATGAAAAAGCAAAACCAAGACGAACTCGTTTTCCTGCCTCTGGGCGGCTCCGACGAAGTCGGTATGAACCTGAACGCCTACGGCTTCGGCCCGGCGGACAATCGTGAATGGCTGATCGTCGATGTCGGCGTCACCTTCGGCGACCTGTCCACGCCCGGCGTGGACGTGATCGTGCCCGATCCCGCCTTCCTGGAAGGCGAGAACATCAAGGGCATCATGCTGACCCACGCGCACGAGGATCACATCGGCGCTCTCGGCTGGCTGTGGCCGCGCATCAAGGCGCCGGTCTACGCCACCCCCTTCACCGCCTATCTGATCAAGGACAAGCTGCGCGAGCGGGGCATCTTTGATGAGGTCCAGGTGATCGAGGTGCCGCTGGGCGGGACTGTGGACGTGGGTTCGTTCGGCGTGACCTTCGTCAACATGAGCCATTCGATCGCCGAGCCGAGCGGCCTGGCCATCGACACCCCTCTGGGCATGGTGTTCCACACCGGCGACTGGAAGATCGACGACCAGCCGATCATCGGTGAAAAGACCGACGCCCCCGCCATCCGCGCCCTGGGCGACGAAGGCGTGCTGGCCATGGTCTGCGATTCGACCAATGTCTTCGTGCCGGGCGTCGCCGGGTCCGAAGGCGATGTGGCCGTGGCGATCGCCAAACTGATCGGCAGCCTAAAGGGCCGGGTCGCTGTGGGCTGTTTCGCCTCCAACGTCGCCCGGATGGACAGCGTCATCCGCGCCGCCGAGGCCTGCGGTCGTCGCGTGTCGCTGGCCGGCCGCTCGATGCACAAGATCACGGCGGCCGCCAAACACGTTGGCATGTTGCAGGACGTGAAGCCCTTCCTGTCGGACGAAGAGGCCCGCGTCTGGCCCGCCGACCAGATCCTGTATCTGTGCACCGGCAGCCAGGGCGAGGCCCGTGCGGCCCTGTCGCGCGTCGCCGACGGCACCCACCCGGTCGTGAAGCTGGGCCTGGGCGACCACTGCATCTTCTCGTCGCGCCAGATCCCCGGCAACGAACTGGCTATCGGCAATCTGCAGGACCGTCTCGCGGACCGGGGCGTGCGCCTCTACACCGAGAAGGATCACCCCGGCATCCACGTCTCGGGCCACCCGTGCCGGGACGAACTGAAGCAGATGTACGACTGGGTCCGGCCGCAGATCGCCGTCCCGACCCACGGCGTGCGCCGCTTCCTCCTGGAACACGCCAACCTGGCCAAGGACATCGGCATCAAGGAGACCGTCACGCCGCGCAACGGCGACATGGTCCGCCTGGCGCCTGGCCCGGCCAAGATCATCGACGAGGTGCCTAGCGGCCGCCTGTACGTCGATGGCGGCATGCTGGTGACCGAACAGGGCGAGGCCCTGAAGGAGCGTCGTCACGCCTCGACCAACGGCGTTCTGATCGTCAGCTTCGCCCTGGACAAGCGCGGTCGCATCGCCAGTGACATCGACATCCGCAGCGTCGGCTTGCCCGGCGACACCGGCACGCCCCTGGGCGACGCGCTGGACAAGCTGGCCGAGCGGGTCGAGCAGGTGATCAAAGGTCTGAAGGGCGACGCTCTGGACGACGAGATGGTCATCGAACAGGCTGTGGCTCGTGTGCTGAAGAAGGCCAGCCAGCAGATCTGGGATCGCCGTCCCATCGTCGAGACCGTGGTCCTCCGGGTCTGATGCAACCTTGACCGTTCGGGCGCATTCCCTGCGCCTGAATGGTCGGGGGAACCCATGTCTGACAAACCCACCCGCGTGCGCCGCCTGCTGGAACGGGTGCGTCATGCCCGGCATCCGCTGCACGGCTGGCGGCGCTGGGTGGTTATCGTGGGGCAGGGGATGGTCGGCTTCGTCGCCCTGTTCGCCGCCGTCAATCTGGTGCTCAGCCTGTCGACGTTCCGGGGCGAAGATCCGTTGTCCCGCACGGTCCATGAACTGCGCGTCCTGTGGTTCAGTCCGCCGGACGGGGCGCCCATGTCGCCGACCGCCTTTCCCACCGTCTATGGGCGCGACCTTGGGCCGGCGCCCGACACCGTCGCCATCCACGCCTTCCTGGAGCGCGAGGCCGAGGACGGCGTCTTCCTGCTCGACCATGTGATGGTGGATCGGATCCTGAAGCTGAATGGCCGGATCGATGCGCGCAGCGTGCCGTCAGGCGTCTATGTCGGCGCCCACGCCCTGGGGCCGGACGATATGCCTTTGGTGCCGGTGACCAAGTTCATGGCGCAATATCTGTTGTTTCCCCGTCACGCCTATATTCTGGTCGTGCCGGAAAGCGGGCCGGCCATCGCCTTTTCCGCCAGCCAGAACGCCAAGTTCGGCATCGACACCCACCCCGAACGCCTGTCCGCCGAGATCGCGCCGTTCGACCCGAACGCTTACGACTTCCCCAGTTCGGGCGAGGCGCTGCACGAGATGACCCGCATCACCAACGACCCCGCCCGTGTCGCCACCGCCGTCGAAATGCTGAAGGGCGCGCAGGCGCGACTTGCGACCGAGGGGCTGACCTATGGTCTCCTGGCGCCGAACTCTAACACCGCTGTCGGCTGCGTGCTGCAGGGGGCGGGGGCGATCACCCAGCAGGCGCGATCGTCCATCCTGTTGGCCCTTCGTGCGCCGGGGTTCGGGGCGGAATGCGAATAGCGGTCGCGACAATCGGCTCAACTCGGATATATCCACGCAAATGGCCGAGCGACTCTTCCTGTTGAACCCCGACTGGCACGACGATCAGGGTGGACCGTGGTTCTGCCCGCCCGGCGCCTATATCGAGGGGGTGCTGGCCTTCTATCCTCAGCTTCGCGACGCGCTGGAGGTGGTCTATCTGGACCATCCGCGCCCACGCCAGCCGGTCATCGACCAGGTCGGCGAGGCGCATCAGAGCTGCCCCATCTTGATCCTGGACGGCGAACTGGATTGGCCCGAGGCCGAGGTCAGCGAAACGACCGGCCGTCGGTTCCTCCAGGATCACGCCATCGCTCCCTATCTGGCGGCCCGCTACGGCGTCGGCCGGCCCCATCCCTAGAGGTCCGTCATGCCCATCGGCGTCTTCACCATGGTCGGCATCTACATCATCGCCTGGTGGACGGTGCTGTTCGCCGTGCTGCCGTTGGGCACGTCGCGTGAGACGCACGAGCCGCCGACCGACGGCACGCAATGGGGGGCGCCCACGACCCCGAACCTGAAGAAGAAGTTCGTGACCACCACCTGGGTCTCAGCCCTGGTCTGGATCTTCGTCATGGTGCTGATCTTCACCGGTTGGCTGCCCTTGCCGAACTTCGCCAACGGCCCGGCCGTCTAAACCGCAACCCGGCCTAGCTTTCGCCCCGGTCCAGCGGCTAAAGCCTTGTTCCGTCTCTACGCCTAGGATTTCCCATCATGCGCCTGTCGCGCTTTTTCCTGCCCACGCTGAAGGAAGCCCCTTCGGACGCCCAGATCGTCTCGCACCAGCTGATGCTGCGCGCCGGCATGATCAAGCAGGAGGCCGCCGGCATCTATGCTTGGCTGCCGCTGGGCCTGCGGGTGCTGCGCAAGGTCGAGCAGATCGTGCGCGAGGAGCAGCAGCGGGCCGGGGCGGTCGAACTGCTGATGCCGACCCTGCAACTGGCCGACCTGTGGCGCGAGAGCGGCCGCTATGACGCCTATGGCCCCGAGATGCTGCGCATCACCGACCGGCACGAGCGCGAACTTCTGTATGGGCCGACCAACGAGGAGATGATCACCGACATCTTCCGCGCCTATGTGAAGTCCTACAAGTCGCTGCCGCTGAACCTGTTTCATATCCAGTGGAAGTTCCGCGACGAGCGCCGGCCCCGCTTCGGCGTCATGCGCGGTCGCGAGTTCCTGATGAAGGACGCCTATTCCTTCGACGTGGACGAGGCCTCGGCCCGCAAGGCCTACAACCGCATGTTCGTCGCCTATCTGAACACCTTCGCCCGCATGGGTCTGAAGGCCGTGCCGATGCGCGCCGACACCGGCCCCATCGGCGGCGACCTGAGCCACGAGTTCATCGTTCTGGCCGAGACGGGCGAGAGCGCGGTCTTCTGCGACAAGGCCCTGGTCGAAATGCCCGCGCCCGGCGCGGATGTGGACTGGGACGATCTTCAAGCCATCGTCGATGAGCGCACAGCGCTTTACGCCGCGACCGAGGAAATGCACGACGCGGCCCAATTCGAGGCTCAGACCGCCGAGGGCGACCGCCTGTCGGCGCGCGGCATCGAGGTCGGCCACATCTTCTATTTCGGCACGAAATACTCCGCCCCGATGAAGGCCAAGGTCGCAGGACCTGACGGCCAGGACGCCGAGGTCCATATGGGCAGCTATGGCGTCGGCGTGTCGCGCCTGCTGGGCGCCATCATCGAGGCCAGCCATGACGAGGGTGGCATCATCTGGCCCGACGCCGTGGCCCCGTTCGACGTGGTCGTCATCAATCTGCGCGCCAATGACGCCGCCGTCTCGGCCGCCTGCGAGGACGCGGTCGCCCAGCTCGAAAAGGTCGGCAAGGACGTGCTGTACGACGACACCGACGAACGGCCGGGCGGCAAGTTCGCCACCGCCGACCTGATCGGCGTGCCGTGGCAGCTGACCATCGGTCCCAAGGGCCTGGCCGACGGCGTGGTCGAGCTGAAGCGCCGCGCCACCGGTGAGAAGGTCTCCGTGCCGCTCGCCGAAGCCATCGAAAGGCTGACCACTTGAGCCTGCCGTCCCGTCCTTCCGGCGCCTTCTCCTCGTGGGAGATCGGCCTGGCCCTCCGTTATCTCCGCGCCAAGCGCAAGGAGGGCGGCGTCGCCACCATCGCCGTGATCAGCTTCATCGGCATCATGCTGGCCGTCGCCGTGCTGATCAGCGTCATGAGCATCATGTCCGGCTTCCGCAGCGAGCTGCTGGGCCGGATGCTGGCCTTCAACGGGCACATGTATGTGCAGGGCGCGGTCCTGACCTCGCCGGATCGCGAAGCCGCGCTGAAGCGGATTCAGGCCGTGCCGGGCGTCGCCAGCGCCAGTCCGCTGAACGAGGCGCAGAGCCTGATCCGCGTCGGCGGCTATACGACCGGCGCCATCGCCAAGGGCATCCGTCCCGAAGACCTGGCCAAGACCCAGTATGTGTTCGACAGCCTGACGCCGCAGGAGCGCGCCGGCTTCGGCAAGGGCCCATACGGCGGCGACCGCATCCTGGTCGGCGCTGCCCTGGCGACCTCGATGGGACTGCGCGTCGGTGATCCGGTCACCCTGTATTCGCCTACCGGCGCCGACAGCGCCTTTGGCAATCTGGGCGGGCTGGAGAAGACCTATTTCGTCGGCGGCTTGTTCCGCTCGGGCGCCGCCGACTACGACCGCGCCTTCATCTTCATGCCGCTGGAGCAACAGCAGCTCTTCTTCGGCAAGGAAGGCGTCTGGGACGCCATCGAGATCAAGGTCGATGACCCCGATCAGGTCGGCGCCCTGACCGCCGCCATCCGAGATGCGGCCGGCCCCGGCGCGGTCGTCAGCGACTGGCGCGAACGCCTCGCCGCCTTCTATGGCGCGCTGAAGGTCGAGCGGGTTGCCATGAGCATCATCCTGGGCCTGGTCGTCGCCATCGCCGCCATGAACATCATCTCCGGCATCGTCATGCTTGTGAAGAACAAGGGCCGCGACATAGCCATCCTGCGCACGATCGGGGCCAGTCCGTCGTCCATCCTGCGCGTCTTCTTCATGGCCGGCGCCATGATCGGCGTGGCGGGCACCATCGCGGGGTTGGTGCTGGGGCTGCTGTTCTGCTGGAACATCGGCTCGATCCAGCACTTCCTGGAGTTCGTGCTTCAGACCAAACTGTTCGATTCCGACGTCTATATGCTGGACGCCATTCCGGCCCTGGTCGATCCGGCCGACGTCGCCTGGGTGACCTTCTGGTCGCTGTTGATGAGCTGTATCGCCAGCCTGCCGCCGTCCTGGAACGCGTCTCGCATCGATCCCGTGGAGGCGCTCCGCTATGAGTAAGGCTCCGATCCTGTCGGTGCGCGGCCTGACCCGCACCTATGACACCGCCCAGGGCGGTCTGACCGTGCTGAAAGGCGTCGATCTGGACGTGTTTCCGGGCGAACTGGTCGGGCTGATCGGTCCGTCGGGTTCGGGCAAGTCGTCCCTGCTGCACGCCGCAGGCCTGTTGGAAAAGCCGACCAGCGGCACGGTCGCCATCGACGGCGAACAGGTGGGAAATCTGGACGAGCGCGCCCGCACGCGCCTGCGGCTGGGCCGGATCGGCTTCGTCTATCAGTTCCACCATCTGCTGCCCGAGTTCGATGCGCGCGACAACGTCGCCCTGCCGATGCGGATCGCGGGGCTGCCACAGGACGAAGCCCGAAAACGCGCCGAGGTCACCCTGAAGGCCCTGGGCCTGGGCGAGCGCCTGACGCACCAGCCGGCTCAGTTGTCAGGCGGGGAACAGCAGCGGGTCGCCATAGGCCGGGCTCTGGCCAATGGGCCGCGTCTGCTGCTGGCCGACGAACCGACCGGCAATCTGGATCCGACCACCAGCCAGTCCGTGTTCGAAGCCCTGCGCGACCTGGCCAAGAACACAGGCGTCGCCGCCCTGATCGCCACCCACAATATGGAGCTGGCCGGCCATATGGACCGCGTCTTCGCCCTGAAGGACGGTCATCTGGAAGAGCGCGCGGCCCAAAGCCACGCATATTGAGCCAGGCGTACTGAAATCAGCTGACGGCGGCGTCGCCCCAGATCGCCCTCAGGCGTTCGGGGCGGCGGCAACCGACCCGATAGGCCTGATAGCTGGCGGCGTGTCGCTTGGCGTAGTCCTGATGCTCCGCCCCCGCCGGCCAGAAGCGCTGAACGCCGACGACCGGCGTGGTGAAGCTCGTTCTCAAGATACGCATGGCCGCATCGCGTGAGGCGACGGCGTCTGCGCGCTGGGCGCCCGTGGCGAAAACGGCGGCCCGATAGGACGGCCCCTGATCGCAGAACTGACCGTTGGGATCGGTCGGATCGATGGTGCGCCAGTAGCGATCGACCAGGGCGCGATAGCTGACGACCTGCGGATCGAACGTGACCTGCACGGCTTCCATATGACCCGTGCGGCCTCGCACCACCTGTTCGTAGGTCGGATTGGCGGTATGGCCGCCGACGAAGCCGGACACCGCTGAACGCACGCCGGGCAGGTCGTCGAACGCCTTTTCCTCGGACCAGAAACAGCCGCCCGCGAAGATGGCTGTTTGAAGCGCCGGCGTCGTCTGGGCCTCGGCCGGGCGGGGCAGGGGTGCGCCGAGCGCCAGCACCCCGATGGTCAGGGATGCGAGCGCGGCGAGCGTGGTGCGATTAGACATCGGTCGATCTCCCTTTCCACTCACTACGACGGCGTCGGTCGAATGGTTTCAAACACGATGGTTGACGAGAACAAAAAGCCAACATAGAACATTAGCGGAACATATCGGATTGGTGGGAGACAATGTCATGCCGCGTTTGATGAGAGATATGCTGTCGCTGGCGTCGTGCGGGGGCTTCGTGCTGATGGTCTGGACCGTAGCGATCAACGTCACCGGCGCCTGAGGTCAGACGAATTAGACGGATTAGACGGTGTTTTTGCCGATGACCGTCTGAAGTCAGTGATCCACAGCCCATCCGCCCGAGAGCGGGTTTGCGATGGTTGATCGCCGCCCGATATGAGAGTCAGGGCGGACTAGGCCGCGAATGAGCGGGCCGGCGGTCGGAGAAGGCATTGAGCGAGCCGGTGAACAGTCAGGGTTTCGTCCATCTGCGGGTCCGCTCGGCCTATTCGCTGCTGGAGGGCGCGATCAAGGCCGCCAAGGTCGGCAAGCTGGCCGCCGATGCGGGCATGCCGGCGGTCGGGGTCGCGGATCGGGCCAATCTGTTTGGCGCGCTGGAGTTCAGCCAGACGGCCAAGGAGGCGGGCGTCCAGCCTCTCGTGGCCTGCGCCCTGCCGGTGTTCGGCATCGGCGGCCAGATCAAGGCCCGCTGGGCCAAGGTTCCGACAGTGGTGGTGCTGGCTCAGAATACCGCCGGGTGGCTGAACCTGTGTGCGCTGTCGTCGTCAGCCTATCTGGATGCGGGCGAGATGGCCGAGCCGGGTGTGTCCTGGGAACAGGTCGTCGCGCGTTCCGAAGGATTGATCCTGCTGTCCGGTGGCCCGGACGGCCCGGTCGATCCGCTGTTCGCCCAAGGCAACAAGGCCGAAGGCGCCGCGACCCTGGCGGCCATGAAGGCGGCCTTCGGCGACCGCTTCTATGTCGAGCTTCAACGCCACGGGCTGGATGACGAGAAGCGGGCCGAGCCGGGTCTGGTCGAATGGGCATACGCCAACGATACGCCAATGGTCGCCACGAACGACGTCTATTACGCCAAGGCGGCGCAGGCGAAGTCGCACGACGCCCTGCTGTGCATTGCCGACGGCGCTTTCACCGGCCAGGAGGATCGTCGCCGGATCACCGGCGAGCATTGGTTCAAGCCGGCCGCCATCATGCGCGAACTGTTCGCCGACCTGCCCGAGGCCTGCGAGAACACCATCGACATCGCGCGCCGTTGCGCCTTCCTGGTCAACACCCACGCTCCCATCCTGCCGCGGTTCGACACCGGGGCAGGGCGGTCCGAAGCCGACGAACTGGCGCATCAGGCGCGCGAAGGGCTGAAGGTCCGCCTGACCGAGGTCGCTCCGGCCTTTCCCGAGGCGGAATACTGGAGCCGTCTGGAATGGGAGGTCGGGATCATCCAGCAGATGGGGTTCCCGGGCTACTTCCTGATCGTGGCGGACTTCATCAAATGGGCCAAGACCCATGGCATCCCCGTGGGGCCTGGGCGGGGCTCGGGCGCCGGGTCCTTGGTCGCCTGGTCCCTGACCATCACCGATCTGGACCCCCTGCGGTTCGGCCTGCTTTTCGAACGGTTCCTGAATCCCGAGCGGGTCTCCATGCCCGACTTCGACATCGACTTCTGCCAGGAGCGGCGCGAGGAGGTGATCGACTACGTCCAGGACCGTTACGGCAAGGACCGGGTGGCCCAGATCATCACCTTCGGCACCCTGCAGGCGCGGGCCGTGCTGCGCGACGTGGGCCGGGTGCTGCAGATGCCGCTGGGTCAGGTGGACCGGCTCTGCAAGATGGTGCCGAACAACCCGGCCGCGCCCGTCACCCTGGCCCAGGCCATCGAGCTTGAGCCGCGTCTGAAAGAGGCGAGGGACGCCGAGCCGGCGGTTCGCACCCTGCTGGAAACGGCGCTGGAGCTGGAGGGGCTTTACCGCAACGCCTCGACCCACGCCGCCGGCATCGTCATCGGCGACCGGCCGCTGACGGAACTGGTGCCGCTCTATCAGGATCCGCGCTCCACCATCCCGGCGTCCCAGTTCAACATGAAATGGGTCGAGCCGGCGGGTCTGGTGAAGTTCGACTTCCTGGGCCTGAAGACCCTGACCGTGCTGGACCGGGCGCGCGCCTATCTGGAACGGCGCGGCGCCGCGCGGGACTGGAATACGCTGCCATTGGACGACGCGCGCACCTATGAGCTGATGGCCTCGGGCCAGACGGTCGGGGTGTTCCAGCTGGAATCCCAGGGCATGCGCGACACCCTGCGCAAGATGCGTTGCGGCTCCATCGAAGAGATCACCGCCCTGATCTCGCTATATCGGCCGGGGCCGATGGAGATGATCGACACCTACATCGACCGCAAGTTCGGCCGAGCCGAGGTCGACTATCTGCACCCCAGCCTGAAGGAGGTGCTGACCGAGACCTATGGGGTCATCATCTACCAGGAACAGGTGATGAAGATCGCCCAGATCCTGGCGGGCTACAGCCTGGGCGAGGCCGACCTGTTGCGGCGCGCCATGGGCAAGAAGAAGAAGGAGGAGATGGACTTCCAGCGGGCGCGCTTCATCGCAGGCGCGCTGGAAAAGATTGTGCCCGAGGCTCAGTCCGGCTCCATCTTCGATCTGGTGGCCAAATTCGCCGGCTACGGCTTCAACAAGTCGCACGCCGCCGCCTATGCGCTGATCTCCTTCCAGACGGGGTGGCTGAAGGCCAACCAGCCGGTGGAGTTCTTCGCCGCCTCGATGAGCCTGGACCTGTCGAACACCGACAAGCTGGCGGTCTTCTATCAGGACGCGCGACGGTTCGAGGTGCCGGTGCTTTCGCCCGACATCAACCGGTCGTCGGCCGACTTCGACGTGGCCTTCGACGACGACAAGGGGGCGGTGCTTTACGCCCTGGGCGCGATCCGCAACGTCGGCCTGGAGGCGATGAAACACGTCATTGAGGTGCGCGAGAGCGGCGGACGTTTCGCCGACATCTTCGACTTCCTGGAACGCGTCGATCCGCGCAGCGTCAACAAGCGTGCGCTGGAAGGTCTCGCTAAGGCCGGCGCCTTCGACAGCATCCACCCCAACCGGCGTCAGTTGCTGGAACAGGCCGATGTGCTGATGGCCTATTGCCAGAGCGTGGCCGCCGAGCGCGCCTCGTCCCAGGTCAGCCTGTTCGGCGGCGATCAGGCCCACGCCGGCCGCCCGCGCCTGAAGACGGTCGAACCTTGGGTCGGGCCGGAACGGCTGGATCACGAACTGTCGGCCGTCGGTTTCTATCTGTCCGGTCACCCGCTGGACGAGATGACTTCGGCCCTGAAGCGCAAGCGCGTCACCTTCGTCGCCGAGGCTATTTCTCTGGCCGAGGCCGGCCACGAGGCCTTCCAGATGGCCGGGGTCGTGCGTCGCAAACAGGAGCGGGCCAGCGCGCGCACGGGCGAGAAGTTCGCCTTCGTCACCTTCTCGGACCCCACGGGCGAGTTCGAATGCCTGTTCCCGCCCGAACAACTGCGCAAATGCCGCGAAGTGCTGGAGCCCGGCGCATCGGTCATGGTGCGGGTGCGCGCCAAGTCGTCGGAAGGGGAGGTGCGTTTCTTTGGCGATGACGCCTCGCGCATGGACAACCTTCTGGACGACGCCAACATCGGCCTGCGCATCCACGTTTCGGCGCGCAGCGCGGACGCCGAAGCGCTGAAGGCCCGGCTGGAGCGCGCCCGCTCCGGCGCCATCGGCAAGGGTGGCGAAATCTCCCTGGTCGCCTCGTTGGAAGGCCGCCAGGAGGTCGAGGTCAAGCTTCCCGGCCGCTACCGTCTGGACGGCGCCCTGCGTGGCGCGCTGAAGTCCGCGCCGGGCGTGGTGATGCTGGAGGACGCCTAGATCGCCACAGGCTTGGGTATGGTCAAGCTATTGATATTTCGGAACCTCACGGGTGCGTGATGGGTTTGGTCAGTCCATAGGGAGACTGTTCCAATGAAATATCTCGCCATCGCCAGCGTCGCCTCGCTGGCCCTTCTCGCCGCCTGCAACCAGGGTGGCGACAGCGCCGCCCAGAACACCAGCGAAGCCGTCAACGCGACCCAGGACGCCACCTCCGGCGTCGTCGGCCAGACCTCCGCCATGACCATGGGCGCCAACACGGTCGACGGCTTCGTCACCGGCCTGGGCACCGGCAACATGTATGAGCTGGAAGCCGCCAAGATCGCCGCCGCCAAATCCACCAACGCCGACGTCAAGGCGCTGGCCGCCATGATCACCAAGGATCACACGGCTGCGGGTGAGAAGCTTGGAACGGCGGCGGCCGCTGCGCCCAACGTCGCTATCCCGACCGCTCTGGACGAGCGTCGCAAGGGTCTGATCGACAATCTGAACGCCGCCACGCCGGGCGATTTCGACAAGGTCTATCTGGACCAGCAGGTCGCCGCTCATAATGAGACCCTGACGCTGCTCAACGGCTTTGACGACAATACAGACGCGCCCGCGCTCGCGACCCTGGCTCGCGAACTGATCGCGCCTGTCACGGCCCATCGTGACCGCGCCCAAGCGCTGCTTGATGCGATGAACTAGCGAAAGCCGTCTATCGATCTTGGAAAGGCGGTCCCGAAAGGGGCCGCCTTTCTTGCGTTTGGCGAGGCGACGCTTGCTATTGCGGCCCATCCGGCCTACACGGCCCCCGCATTTCGCAACGCGGGTGAGGCGCGTCTCTGGGAGAAATCCTGAGACGCACCATTCCGAGGGTCGTCGGACCTTTAATCCCCCGCGCCACGTTTGATCGGAAAAAGGACTGAACGATCATGGCTTTGCCAGAATTCTCGATGCGCACCCTGCTTGAAGCAGGCGCTCACTTCGGCCACCAGACGCACCGCTGGAACCCGAAGATGGACCGCTACATCTTCGGCTCGCGCTCGAACATCCACATCATCGACCTGTCGCAGACGATGCCCCTGTTCCACCAGGCGCTGGTGGCCGTGCGCGAAGTCGCCGCTAAGGGCGGCCGCGTCCTGTTCGTCGGCACCAAGCGCCAAGCCGCAGAGCCGGTCGCCGAAGCCGCCAAGCGCTGCGCCCAGTACTACATGAACAACCGTTGGCTCGGCGGCACGCTGACCAACTGGCGCACCGTCTCGGGCTCGATCGCCCGTCTGCGCGAACTGGAAGGCATCCTTGAGAACGGCGGCGAAGGCCGCGTCAAGAAGGAGCTGCTGAACCTGGAGCGCGAGAAGGACAAGCTGGAATTGTCGCTGGGCGGCATCAAGGATATGGGTTCGATTCCGGACATCATGTTCGTGATCGACACCAATAAGGAAGCGATCGCGATCCAGGAAGCCCGCAAGCTGAACATCCCGATCATCGCCATCCTGGACACCAACTCGGATCCGGACGGCATCACCTATCCGGTCCCCGGCAACGACGACGCCGCCCGCGCCATCCAGACCTACTGCGACCTGATCGCCGACGCCGTCCTGGACGGCCTGGCCGCCGGCGCCTCCGCCTCGGGCGTGGACCTGGGTGCTGCGATCAATCCGGAAGAGCCCATGCTGCGTGAAGCCTCGACCCCTGTCGAAGCCGACGCCGCTCCGGCCGGCACGGAATCGGTCGCCGCCGAGCTGGAAGACGCTGCTGAACCGGCTGTCGCCGACGAAGCTGCGCAAGCCGCCACTTCGGAAGCGAACGACGCCGTCGAAACCGAGAAGGCCGCAGTCTGAGACTGTCCCTTGGCCTTCCCGCGTTAAGGTGAAGGCCGTGCGTTGAACTGACACACGGCCGGGCTAAATCAGCCCGGCCGTTCCCACATACGAAATCCCCCAAGGAGAAGAACATGGCCGAGATCACTGCCGCCCTCGTGAAGGAACTTCGCGAGCGTTCGGGCGTCGGCATGATGGACTGCAAGAAGGCGCTGGTCGAAAACGACGGCAACATCGAAGCATCGATCGACTGGCTGCGCGCCAAGGGCCTGTCCAAAGCCGCCAAGAAGGCCGACCGCGTCGCCGCTGAAGGCCTGGTTGCCGTCGCGTCCAAGGAAGACGGCAAGGGCGAAGTCGCCGCCGCCATCGAGTTCAACGCGGAAACCGACTTCGTCGCCCGCAACGAACTGTTCCAGAACGCCGCCAAGTCGTTCGCCCAACTGGGTCTGGACCACCACTCGGTCGAAGCCCTGCACGGCGCCGAACTGGAAGCCGGCAAGACGGTCCAGGACGAAGTGACCAACATGATCGCCACCATCGGCGAGAACATGCAACTGCGCCGCGCCGCCCGCCTGTCGGTTTCGGAAGGCGTCGTCTCGACCTACGTCCACAACGCGGTTTCGCCGGGCGTGGGCCGTATCGGCGTGCTGGTGGCTCTGGAAGGCGAGGGCGACAAGACTGCGCTTCGCGAACTGGGCCGCAAGATCGCCATGCACGTTGCAGCGACCGCTCCGCTGTCGCTGAACACCGACGACCTGGACCCGGCCGCCATCGAGAAGGAACGCACCGTTCTGACCGAAAAGGCCAAGGAAGAAGGTCGCCCGGAAGCCATGATCGCCAAGATCGTGGAAGGTCAGATCAACAAGTTCCAGAAGGACGTGGTGCTGTCCAAGCAGCCGTTCGTCATGGATCCGGACGTGACCATCGAACAACTGGTCGCCAACTCGGCCAAGGAACTGGGCTCCTCCAACCTGCACCTGGCCGGCTTCGTCCGCCTGGCGCTGGGTGAAGGCGTCGAGAAGGTCGAAGGTCCCGACTTCGCGTCGGAAGTCGCCTCCATGATGGGCGGCAACTAAGAAATCTTCCCCTCATTCGTGAGGGTTTTGTATCAGAAGGGCGCGTTCGGCTTTGATGGCCGGCGCGCCTTTCGTCTATAAGAAGTCGCCTGATTCAATGGCGCCGCAGTCAAACGGACCTTCCCGCATGCCCGACGCCACCTCGACCTTCCGCTACAAACGCGTCCTGCTGAAGGTTTCCGGCGAGGTGCTGATGGGCGATCAGTCGTTCGGCGTCGATATGAAGACGGTGGATGCGGTCGCCAAGGCCGTCGCGGACGTGGCGGCGGAAGGTGTCGAGATCTGCCTGGTGATCGGCGGCGGCAACATCTTCCGCGGCCTGTCCAAGGCCGCGGCGGGTATGGAGCGCTCACAGGCCGACTATATGGGCATGCTGGCGACCATCATGAACGCCCTGGCGATGCAGTCAGCGCTGGAGAAGATCGGCGTCTCGACCCGGGTACAGAGCGCCATTCCCATGGCCGCCATCGCCGAACCGTACATCCGCCGTCGCGCCCTGCGTCATCTGGAAAAGGGCCGTGTCGTGATCTTCGCCGCCGGCGTCGGCGCGCCCTTCTTCACGACAGACTCGGGCGCGGCCCTGCGCGCCGCCGAAATGGGCTGCGACGCCTTGCTGAAGGGCACCAGCGTGGACGGCGTCTATACCGCCGACCCCAAGAAAGACCCGACCGCCACCCGCTATGAAACCCTGACCTATCAGGACGTCCTGGCCAAGGACCTGCGGGTCATGGATGCCTCGGCCATCGCCATGATGCGCGACACGGGCATACCGATCGTGGTCTTCTCCATTCGGGAAGAAAACTCGCTGCGCCGGACCCTGACCGGCGAAGGCACGTTCACGGTCATTCAGGACGTCGCTTGAACGTCTGCGTGACCAGGAAAGACAAGAGAGACCAAGACCATGGCAAAGCCTGAACTGAAGACCTATCGAGACCGCATGGAGCGGTCGGTCACCGCCCTGAAGGAAGAGTTCAGCGGCCTGCGCACCGGACGCGCCAATGCGGGCCTTCTGGAGCCTGTGCGGGTCGAGGCCTATGGCTCGGCGTCGCCGCTGAGCGCCGTCGCCGCCATCAGCGTGCCCGAGCCGCGCATGATCAGCGTCAATGTCTGGGACAAGGGCATGGTCGTCGCGGTCGAAAAGGCGATCCGCAACGCCAACCTGGGCCTGAACCCCATCGTCGACGGCCAGACGCTGCGCATCCCTGTGCCGCCCCTGACCGAGGAACGCCGCAAGGATCTGGTCAAGCTGGCCGGCAAATACACCGAGCAGCAGAAGATTTCGGTCCGCAACGTCCGTCGCGACGCCAACGACGACCTGAAGAAGGCCGAGAAGGCCGGCGAGATCAGCCAGGACGAACAGAAGAAGATGGAGACCGAGGTTCAGAAGGAAACCGACGCGGCCATCAAGCGCATCGACGAGGCCTTGAAGACCAAGGAACAAGAGATCATGCAGGTCTAGTCGAAACGGCTTGGCCCTAAAGGGATCACACCACAGATGACGGCAGACAGCGCCGCGCCTTCAGGCCAAAGCCCAAAGGAACGGGGCCCGGATGGGCCTCGCCATGTCGCCATCATCATGGACGGCAACGGGCGCTGGGCGCAGGCACGCGGCCTGCCGCGGGCGCTGGGCCATCGCGAGGGCGTGCAGGCCTTGAAGCGCACGATCCAGGCGGCGCCGGACCTGGGCATCGACTGTCTGACCGTGTTCGGCTTCTCGACCGAGAACTGGAGCCGACCGGAAGACGAGGTGTCGGACCTGATGGGGCTGGTGCGGACCTATGTCGCCAGCGATCTGGCGCGCCTGACCAAGGCGGGTGTGCGCCTGAAGATCCTGGGCCGTCGCGAAGGCCTGCCTGCAGACATCGCCGCCATCATCGAAAGAGCCGAGGCCCAGACGGCGCATAACGACCGCTTTCTGCTGCAGGTCGCCTTCAACTATGGCGGACGGGCCGATCTGGTGGACGCCGCCCGTCGCCACATGGAGCGGGTGCTGGCTGGCGAAACGGTCGAGCCGATCACCGAGGCGGTCCTGACCTCGGGGCTGGCGACGGCGGGTTCGCCGCCGCTGGACCTGATCGTCCGCACGTCCGGCGAGCAGCGCCTGTCGAACTTCCTGCTGTGGGAAGCCGCGTATGCGGAACTGGTGTTCCAGGACATTCTGTGGCCCGACTATGGACCCAAGGCGCTGGCCGAGGCGATCTCGACCTTCGGTCAACGTGATCGTCGCTATGGCGGCCGTGTGGTCGCGCCTGAGCGCGCGACGGCCTGATGGCGGTCAAGGGGCGTGACATTGCGTTGAGGGCCGCTTCCGCCGCCGTGCTGGCGCCGGCTGCTGTCGCTGCGACCTGGTTTGGAGGCGTTTGGTTCCTGGCGCTGGTCGTCGTCGCCGCCGTCGTTCTCGCTTTCGAATGGGGCGCAATGAGCGCGCCAAGAGCGCCGCGCCCGATCGGCTTGGCCGTCGCTCTTGCAGTCGTAGCCTCCGTCGTCAGCGCCTACTTCGGCGTCATGTCGGTGGCTTTTGTCACCCTGGTATTCGGCGCCGCGGCTGCAGGCCTGCTCGCCCGCAAGCGCGGACAACAGGCGGTCGATGCCGCCTACGGCGTGCTTTATCTCGGCTGGCCTTCAATCCTGCTGATCTGGCTACGGGACGGCGAGAGCCCGGTGGGTCTCCATTGGACGGCGCTGGTCTTCGCCGTGACCTGGTCGGCGGATATTCTGGCCTATCTGGCAGGGTCTACGTTCGGCGGTCCCAAGCTTTGGCCGCGCTATTCGCCCAACAAGACTTGGTCGGGCTTCATAGGCGGTATCCTGGCGGGGGCGGTGGCCGGCGCCGCCATGACTGCGTGGTTCGACATGGGCCGGCTTACCATATTCTGGGGTGCGATTCTGGGGCTGGCGGCGGCGCTGGCGACCATGGCCGGCGACCTGTGGGAATCGGGCCTGAAGCGTCGGTTTGGGGTCAAGGACGCGGGCAATACCATTCCCGGCCATGGCGGGCTGTTGGACCGAGTTGATGGCCTGATGTTCGCCGTCGTCGTGGTCGCGGCCGGACGGTTGATCGTCCTGTTGCTGGAGCGCGGCGCGTGATCCGGCGTCGCGTCACGGTCCTGGGCTCGACTGGATCGGTCGGCGCCTCGACGCTGGACCTGATGGCTCAGGCCGAAGCAACGGGCACAGGCGTTTTCGAGGTCGAGGCGCTGACCGGCGGGGCGAACATCGCCAAATTGGCCGAACAGGCGCGGCGCTGGCGTCCGAAACTGGCGGTCACGGCCGATCCGGCGCGACTGGACGCGTTGCGAGACGCCTTGGCAGGAACGGACATCGCGGTCGCCGCCGGCGACGCCGCCATCGTCGAGGCTGCGACGCGGCCGGTCGATTGGATCATGGCCGCCATCGTGGGTGCGGCGGGACTGAAGTCGGCCTGGGCGGCGGCGGCCACCGGCGCGACCCTGGCGCTGGCCAACAAGGAAAGCCTGGTCTGCTGCGGCCCGGCGCTGATCGAGCGGGTCAAGCGGGCAGGGGGGCGGCTGATTCCGGTCGATTCCGAGCATTCGGCCATCTTCCAGGTCTTTCCCGCCGACGCGCCCGAGCAGGTGTCCAGGCTGATCCTGACCGCATCGGGCGGGCCTTTCCGACAGACCCCGCGCGACCAGATGACCGGCATCACGCCCGAACAGGCGGTGGCGCATCCGAACTGGAGCATGGGAGCCAAGATTTCGGTCGATAGCGCCACCATGGCCAACAAGGGCCTGGAGATGATCGAGGCGGCCTATCTGTTCGATATGCCGCAGGAGCGAATCGACGTGGTGGTGCACCCCGAATCGATCATCCACAGCCTTGTGGAATATGTGGATGGTTCGACGCTGGCCCAGATGGGGCCGCCGGACATGCGTACGCCCATCGCCTGCGCCCTGGCCTGGCCTGACCGGATCGCCTGGCCGGCGCCCAGGCTGGACCTTGCGGCCCTGGGGCGGCTGACCTTCGAGGCGCCCGATCTGGCGCGCTTCCCGGCTCTGGATCTGGCCCGTCAGGCGTTGAAGGCGGGGGGCGCGACGCCCGCCGTGTTCAATGCGGCGAATGAGGTCGCGGCCTTCGCATTTCTTGACCGCAAGCTGGCCTTTCTCAATATTGCCGCAGTCGTCGCCGAAACCCTTGAGCGTGCGACGAAAGCGGGGATGGCTTTCGGTTCTGGAGACGCCTGCGGCGCGGCCCTGTCGGTCGATGCCGAAACGCGTCGAATGGCCGAAACCGTTATCGCCGGTCTTGCGAACGCGGCCTGATAGCAGGCCAGGGGAGACGATTTTCGAATGCTGGGCGTCCTGGGTCAGGTCCTGATCTCAATCGCCTCGTTCCTGCTGGTGCTGACGTTCATCGTCACCATCCATGAACTGGGTCACTTCCTCGTCGCGCGCGCCTTTGGCGTGAAGGTGGATCGTTTCGCGGTCGGCTTCGGCAAGGCCTTGTTCAGCCGCACCGATCGCCACGGCATCGAATGGCGGCTGGGTTGGCTGCCGCTTGGCGGATATGTGAAGTTCTCCGGCGACCTGGACGCGTCCAGCGTGCCGGATAGGGCAGGGCTGGACGAACTGCGCCAGCGTGTGGTCGCCGAGCGCGGGCCGGGCGCCGAGCGCGACTATTTCCACTTCAAGCCCGTGTGGCAGCGCGCGTTGATCGTCGCCGCCGGGCCCATCGCCAACTTCATCCTGGCCATCACCATCTTTGCGGTCGTCTTCATGGCCGTGGGCGTGTCGTTGCGCCCTGCCCGCGTGGCTCAGGTTCAGGCGGGATCGCCCGCCGCCGCCGCCGGCTTCCAGGTCGGCGATTTGATCACCGACGTGAACGGCAAGCCCATCAAGGACGGTAGCGCGGTGACGCGCACCGTCATGCTGTCCACCGGCGATCCCGTCCGCTTCACCGTCGAGCGCGCTGGACGGCCCGTCGAACTGGTCGCGACGCCCGAACGCCGCGAAGAGAACGATCCTATCGCGGGACGCGTCAAGGTCGGCCGCATCGGTCTGGGCCTTGGGTCGTCGGCCGGCGATGTGCGCCATGTCCGCTATGGCCCGGTCGGCGCCGTGGTCGAGGGCGTGCGCCAGACCGGCGACGTGATCGGCTCGACCCTGACCTATCTCGGGCGTCTGGTGACCGGTCGCGAGTCGGGCGATCAGTTCAGCGGACCGCTCGGCATCGCCAAGGCGACGGGGTCTCTGACGACCGCCGCGGTCGAGGCCAATCCGGCCCCCGGCGCCATCGCGATCAACCTGATCCTGACCCTGACAACCTTGGCCGCCATACTTTCGATCGGAATCGGCTTTCTAAACCTTCTTCCCATCCCGATCCTCGACGGCGGGCATCTGCTTTTCTACGGCTACGAAGCCGTGGCCAGGCAGCCTGTGTCGGCGCGGTTCCAGGAGATGGGCTATCGTGCAGGCCTTGCGCTTTTGGCGGGATTTATGTTGTTCGCGACGTGGAACGACCTACAGAAGCTCAACCTCTTCCAATTCCTCGGCGGGCTCGTCTCGTGAGCCGACGCCAGCCCCCGATGGTTTCCCGAATGAATGACATGACCTCTCGCGCCGCCGTCCGACTCAGCGCCCGTTCCAGCCTGCTGGCTCTGGCCGTCGCCGCCGGCCTCGGCGCGCCTGCGCTGGCCCAGACCGCACCCGCGACGGCGCCCGCCACGCCGGCCCCTGCGCCGGCTCAGACCGCGACGCCCCAAGCGCCTGCCGCCGGCGCCGAGCCACGCGTCGAGATCGCTGCGCCGCAGACGATCACGATCAACCGCATCATCGTGCAGGGCGCCCAGCGGATCGATCAGACGACGGTCCTGTCGTATCTGCCGATCCGGCCCGGCGACGCGGTGGACGCCTCGGTGCTGGACGTCGCCGTGCGCACCCTGTCGCGCACCGGCCTGTTCGCCGACGTTCAACTGGGCATCCAGAACGGCGACCTGATCGTTCAGATCGTCGAGAACCCGATCATCAACCAGGTGGTGTTCGAGGGGAACAAGGCGCTTTCCCAGGACAAGCTGACCAAGGAAGTGACGCTGGCGCCGCGCGGCATCTATACCCGCGCCAAGGTGCAGGAAGACGTCGGCGCCATCGTCGAGCTGTACCGCCTGCAGGGACGGATTTCCGCGACCGTGACGCCCAAGCTGGTTCAGCTGGAGCAGAACCGCGTCGATGTGATCTTCGAGATCAACGAAGGCCCGCAGACCGGCATCAGCGCGATCAACGTCCTGGGCAACGACGCTTTTTCTGATCGCGACGTGCGCGGCGTGATGGTCACCGAGAAGTCCACGTGGTGGAAGTTTTTCTCCAACAACGACAACTACGACCCCAACCGCCTGGAATACGATCAGGAGCAGCTGCGGAAGTTCTACACCAACCGCGGCTTCTATGATTTCCGTGTCGTCTCGTCGGTCGCCGAGCTGCAGCCGGACGATCAGGCGTTCCAGCTTACGCTGACGTTGAATGAAGGCGACAAGTACAACTTCGGCGAGGTCAAGGTCGTCACCCAGAACGACCGACTGAACGCCGACTTCCTGCAACGTCTGATCCCGATCCGCTCGGGCGATCTGTACGAAAGCGACAAGATCGAGCAGGCGGTCGACGCCCTGACGTTCGCTGCGGGTTCGGCCGGTTACGCCTTCGTCGAGATCAACCCGACCTACAAGGCCAATCCAGACACGGACACGGTGGACGTGACCTTCAACGTGTCGGAAGGCCAGCGAGTCTACATCGACCGCATCAATGTGGTGGGCAACACCCGCACCATCGACCCGGTCATCCGTCGAGAACTGCTGCTGACCGAGGGCGACGCCTTCAACCGCGCCTTGATGGAGCGGTCGCGCAACAATCTGCGCGCGCTGGGCTTCTTCAAGGACGTGACGGTCGAGGAAACGCGCGGCAGCGCGCCGGACCGTTCCGTCATCAACGTCAACGTCCAGGAACAGCCGACCGGCGAACTGTCCGTCGGCGCCGGCTTCAGCTCGGTCGACAGCTTCACCGTCAACCTGGGCATTTCCGAGCGGAACTTCCGCGGACGCGGCCAGAACGTCGTCGCGCGTCTGGAATGGGGTTCGCTGCGCCAGCAGGTGGACTTCCGCTTCACCGAGCCCAAGTTCCTTGGCCGTGACCTGCGGGCCGGCTTCGACGTCTTCCACTCGCGTTACGACCTCAGCGAATATTCGTCGTACGACTATCGTTCGACCGGTGCGGGCCTGCGTCTGTCCTATCCGCTGAATGGCAACATGCTGCTCAGCACCCGCTACTTCCTGAAGTCTGACGAGATCATCGTGCCGACCGGCTATTGCGCTGGTGCAGGCCAAGGGTCGTCGGCGCTGTGCGATCAGGTCGGCAGCTACATCAACTCGTCGGCCGGCTACACGCTGCAGGTTAACTACACCAACGACCCGGTCCGCCCGACGCGCGGCTGGGCGGGCTCGCTGCGTCAGGATCTGGCGGGTCTGGGCGGCGACGTGAACTATGTGAAGACCGAGGCCGACGCCAGCTGGTACTATGGCTTCACCCCAGCCTGGATCGTCAGCGTTCAGGGCTCGACCGGTTATGTCAGCGGCTGGAACGGCGACCCAATCCGCATCAACGACCGCTTCTTCAAGGGCGGCAATAGCTTCCGTGGTTTCGAGACGGCCGGTATGGGGCCGCGCGACCTGACCACGACCGACGCTCTGGGTGGAAACTTCTACGCCATCGGCACGGTCGAGCTGACCCTGCCGAACTATCTGCCCGAGCAGTACGGGATCAAGACTTCGCTGTTCGCCGATGTGGGCACGCTGGGCGTGCTGGATGACCGCTACAAGCTGACATCGACAGGCACGGTGAACACCAATATCGCCGACGAGCTGTCGCTGCGTGCTTCGGCGGGCATCAGCATTCACTGGAGGTCGCCGATGGGGCCGATCCGCTTCGACATCTCCAAGGTTCTGTCCAAGGAAGACTACGACAAGACGGAATCCTTCCGCTTCTCGACCTCCACCCAGTTTTAATCGCGGCTTTTTCGACCGCACGAGGAAACCCTATGAAAACTCTGATCATCGCGGCGACCGCCGCCGCTTCGCTTCTCGCCACGGCCGCTTCGGCGCAACAGGCGCCCGCCAACCCCGGCCCGGTCATCCCGGGCGTCTGCGTCTATTACAACGCGCGTCTGCTCGCCCAATCGTCGGCCGGCCAGGCTGTCGAAGCCCGCATGCAGCAGTTGGCTCAGGAAGTTCAAGGCGAACTGCAACCCTACGCCACGCAGATCCAGACCGAAGCGCAGCAGCTTCAGACGTCGGGTTCCAGCCTGCCGGCCGACCAGCTGCAACAGCGCCGTCAGGCTCTGCAACAGCGTGCTCAGGAAGCCCAGCAGCTGGAATCCACCCGTGAGAACGAGCTGCGCTACACCCTGGGCATGCAGCGCCAGGCCATCACCGAAGCCGTCTCGCCGATCCTGACCGCGCTGTACCAAGAGAAGGGCTGCGGCCTGCTGCTCGACCGCGAGAGCGTCTTCATGATGAACCCCGCCATGGACGTGACGGACCTGGCCATCCAGCGCCTGAACACCGCCCTGCCGACCCTGAGCTTCAACCGCATGCCGGTGCCGGCTCAGACGCAAGCACAACCGGCGGCCGCCAACTAAGCCGCCGATGCCGGATCCTCGCTTCTTCGAAACCCTGTCGCCTTTCAGCGTCGCCGACCTGGCTGCGCAGATTGGCGGCGAGGTCGAGCGGGGCGGGGATCGCATTATCGCCTCCGTCGCGCCCCTGTCCTCTGCGGACCGGGGCGCGATCGCGTTTCTGGGCGACCGCAAGTTCGCCTCCGCCCTGGCGACGACGAAGGCCGGCTGCGTGATCGTGCCGGCCGAGGCCAAAGATGCGGCGCCTTTAGACGCCGCCGTGATCGTCTCGCGAACGCCTCAGGCCGCCTGGGCCAAGGCGTCGCTTCTGCTGCACCGCGCTGTCACGCTCGACGTGGCGATCACGACTGACGAAGCGGCCGAGGACGATAGCGTCGTGGTCGAACCGGGCGCGGTTCTGGGCAAGGGCGTCCGTATCGGTCGCGGGTCCCGCATCGGCGCCAACAGCGTCATTGCGCCGGGCGTGCAGATCGGCCGGGAGTGCGTCATCGGTTCGAACGTCACCGTCGGCTTCGCCCTGATCGGTGATCGGGTGAAGCTGTACGCCGGCGCGCGGATCGGCGAGGCGGGTTTTGGCGCCACCGGTACGGCCGCGGGCGCCCTGGGTATTCCGCAGCTTGGCCGCGTCATCCTGCAGGACGGGGGGACCGTCGGCGCCAACTCTTGCATCGACCGCGGCGCCTATGACGACACGGTCATCGGCGAGAACACCAAGATCGATAATCTGGTCATGGTGGGCCACAACTGCGTCATCGGCCGCAACAATCTGATGGCCGCCAACACGGGGATCTCCGGGTCGGTCACCAGCGGCGACAACGTCATCTTCGGCGGCAAGGCGGGGATCGGCGACCATATCAACATCGGCGAGGGCGCGCGGGTTGCGGCCGGGGCGGGGGTGCTGGCGAACATTCCTGCCGGCGAGACCTGGTCCGGTTATCCGGCGCGTCCGATCCGACAGTTCTTGCGCGAAACCATCTGGCTCGCCAAACAGGCCTCTTCAAAGAAGGCCCCGAAGGAATCATAGGGATGAGCGAAGACGGCAAGATCGATTACGCCGAGGTGATGCGGCGGCTGCCGCACCGCTATCCCTTCCTGCTGGTGGACAAGGCCGAGGCCTTCGTGCCTCGCACCTCAATCGTCGGCATCAAGAACGTCACTCACAACGAGCCCTTCTTCCCGGGCCACTTCCCGATCGACCCCGTCATGCCGGGCGTGCTGATCGTCGAGGCCATGGCCCAGACGGGGGCCCTGCTGATGTCCAAGACCCTGGATGTGGCCGTGGCCGACAAGGTCATCATGTTCATGTCCATCGACGGGGTGCGGTTCAGGAAGCCTGCGCGGCCGGGCGACCAGCTGCGTATGGAGGTCAAGGTGATCAAGGCGCGCGGCGACGCCTACAAGTTCCGCGGCGAGACCTTCATCGACGGCAAGCTGGCGGCCGAGGCCGAGTTCATGGCCATGGTCGTGACCGTGCCCACCCCAGCGACAGAGCCTGCCGCTTGATGACCATCCACCCGACCGCCCTGATCGACGTCACGGCGTCCCTGGCCGACGGGGTTCAGGTTGGGCCCTGGTGCGTCTTGGGTCCGAACGTGGTGCTGGCCGAGGGCGTGCGTCTGGTCAGCCATGTGGTGGTTCAGCAGGATACGATGGTGGGGGCGGGAACGGTGATCCATCCGTTCGCCGTCATCGGCGGCGACCCGCAGCACAATGGCTACAAGGGCGAGCCGGTGCGGCTGGAGATCGGCGAGAACAACCTGATCCGCGAACACTGCACCTTCAACCGGGGCACGCCGCAGGGGACGGGCGTGACCGTGGTCGGCGCCAACAACCTGTTCATGACGGGCGCGCACATCGGTCACGACTGCGTGGTTGGAAATAATGTCGTCATGGCCAACAACGCGACCCTGGGCGGCCATGCCCAGGTGGGCGACAAGGTCTTCCTGGGCGGCCTGTGCGCCGTCCACCAGAACGGCCGTGTGGGGCAGGGGGCGATCATCGGCGGTCTGGCGGCCGTGACGCGCGACGTCATCCCTTACGGCTCTGCCTGGGGCAATCATGCGCGGCTGCGCGGGCTGAACCTGATCGGGCTTAAGCGCAAGGGATACGGCAAGGATCAGGTGCGACGGTTGCTGGCCGCCTATCGCGACCTGTTCGAGGGCCAGGGCGAGTTCGCGGGCCGGATCGACGGGGTGGCCGAGACCTATGCCGACCTGCCCGAGATCATGGAGATCATCGCCTTCATCCGCGACGGCGGGCGGCGTCCGCTGTGCTTGCCGAACGCGGAATGACTGGGTTCGGCAAGCTGGGCCTGATCGCGGGCGGCGGCGACCTGCCGGGGGCGGTGGCGGCGCGGTGCGACGCCGAGGGTCGGCCGGTCTTCCTGATCCGCCTGGCCGGGTTCGCCGATCCCCATCTGGCGCGCTGGCCCGGCGCCGAGTTCGGCATGGCCCAGATCGGGGCGATCCTGAAGGCCCTGAAGGCCGAGGGCTGCACGACCGTCTGTCTGGCGGGCATCGTCAACCGACCCGATTTCAAGACGTTGAAGCCCGATTTCAAGGGCGCGACTCTACTGCCCGGCATCGTGGCGGCGGCGTCCAAGGGCGACGACGCCCTGTTGCGCAAGATTTTGTCGGTGTTCGAGGCCGAAGGCTTCGCCGTCGAGGGCGCCGACGACATCCTGGGCGGGGCAATGCTGGCGGCTGGAGCCCTGGGCGCCGTTTCGCCGACGCCGGAGCAGCTGGCCGACCTGAAGAAGGCGCTGCACGTCGCTGAAAAATCGGGCGAACTGGATATCGGTCAGGGCGCGGTCGTCTGTGACGGCCTTGTTCTGGCGGTCGAGGCGCAGGAGGGGACCGACGCCATGCTGAGCCGGGTCGCCGGGCTGCCGGCCGATCTGCGCGGCTCGGCCGGTGATCGCAAGGGCGCGCTGGGCAAGGCGCCCAAGCCGATCCAGGACCTGAGGGTGGACATGCCGGTGATCGGGCCGCGCACCGTCGAGATGGCGGCGGCGGCGGATCTGGCCGGCATCGGCGGAGTGGCGGGACGGCTGATCCTGATCGACCGCGCGGCCATAATCGCGGCGGCGGACCGGCTGGGCCTGTTCGTGTGGGGCGAAGCGCGATGAGCCGCCCCTTGAAGATCATGCTGGTGGCGGCCGAGGCCTCGGGCGATGCGCTCGGCGCCGGTCTGGCCAGGGCGCTGAAGGCGCGGTTGGGTGCGGACGTCACTTTTGTCGGCGTCGGCGGTCCCCAGATGGCGGCCGAGGGTATCGTCAGCCCGTTCGATATCGCTGAACTGTCGATCCTGGGCTGGATCGAGGGCCTGCGCGCCTATGGCAAGGTCAAGCGCCGCGTCGAGGAGACGGCGGCGCTGGCCGAGCGAGAAAAGCCCGACGCCGTGGTCCTGATCGACAGCTGGGGCTTCACCATTCGTGTGGCCAAGGCCATCCGCGCCGCGCGGCCGGATTTGCCTCTGATCAAATACGTCGGCCCGCAGGTGTGGGCGTCCCGGCCGGGCCGGGCCAGGACGCTGGCGGCGGCAGTGGATCATCTGCTGGCGCTCTACAGCTTCGACGCCCCCTGGTTCGAGCGGGAAGGTCTGCCGACGACCGTGGTCGGCTCGTCCGCCCTGCATGTGGACATGGCCGGCGCCGACGGCGCAGCCTTCCGTGCGCGACGCGGCATCGCCGCCGACGCCAAGCTGCTGCTGGTGCTTCCGGGCAGCCGCCCCAGTGAAATTACGCGAATGACGCCGGTCTATGAAGCGGCGATCGGCAAGTTGAAGGCCATCGATCCGGCGCTGGAAATCGCCGTCGTCGCCGCCGGGACCGTGGCAAGGGATGTCGCGGGACGGGTCGCCGCCTGGCCGTTCCGGGCGCATCTGGTGGACGAGGCCGAGAAGTACGACGCCATGCGCGCCGCGACGGTCGCCCTGGCCACAAGCGGCACGGTTTCGACAGAGCTGGCCCTGGCCGGCGCGCCGATGGTCATCGCCTACAGGATCGACGGGCTGAGCTATCAGCTGATGAAGCGGATGGTGACGGCGAAACACGTCACCCTGTTCAACGTCGCCGCCGACGAGAGGATCGCACCGGAGTTCATCCAGCACGAGGCGACGCCCGCCATCCTGGCGGCGGCGGTCGGTCGGTTGCTGTCCGATCCGGCCATGGCGGCCGAACAGGCGCAACGTCAGACAGCGGCCCTGGACTTGATGGGGCGCGGCGGAGCGGACCCGTCGGAGTTGGCGGCGGACGCCGTGTTGAAGGTCATCGCCGCCAAACGGAAGGCCTGACGATGGGGCGGGCCCTCAGTCCTCGGCGCGCCGCCGAGGTGCGGGCCGCGTTGCAGATGGCGGTCGGCGCCATGGCCGCCCTCTATCTCGCCACATGGCTGAACCTGCCGCATCCCTACTGGAGCGTGATCTCCGCCATCGTCGTCATCCAGGCCAGCGTCGGGGGCGGGGTGCTGACCGTCGCACGGGACCGAGCCATAGGCACGGTGACGGGCGCGTTGTTCGGTGCGGTCTTCGCCTTCCTGCGGCCGCCCGGCATGGAAAGCATGGCCCTGAGCATCGCCGCATCCACGGCCTTGCTGGCGTTTTTCGGAACCGGCCGCCCCTGGCTGAAGATCGCACCCGTGACGGCGACCATCGTTATCGCCGGCGGGACCGGGGCGGAAGGGCCGGCGTCGCTGGCTCTGGATCGGGTGATGGAAATCCTGGTCGGCAGCGGCGTCGGTGTGATGGCGATCCTGGCGCTGTTTCCCCGGCACGCCCGCCAGTCGTTCAAGCTTCAGGCGCGCGAGGCGGCGGGGGAGGCGGCGGCGCTGTTGGCCCTGATATCCCAAGGCGATCCGGCGGACGCGTCCGAGATCACCCGACGCCATGCCGATCTGAAACGACGGCTGGACGCTCTGGGTCAGGCGGCGAAGAACGTGATTGACCTGCCGGGGGCCCAGCGCGAAACCGCCGACCGCGCCGCCCTGGCGCGCGCCTTCTGGCGGGTGCGTAGCGACATCGTGATTCTGGGGCGTGGTTTTCAGGCCGAAGGCGCAGGCGCGCGGCTGGATCCCTGGTCACAGGACGCGGCGCGTGCGGTGGAGCGGCTGCAAGCCCTTTCGCAGGGAAAGGCCGCCGCGCCGATGGGACCGATCGACCAGAGCCTGGCCTTGTCCATGGCCGTAGAGGGTGACGACATGGCCCTGGGCGCGGCCGCCATCGGGGTGGCGCACATGCATCGCGACCTGGACGATCTGGGCGCGCGGTTCGCCGATCTGCAGCTGGTCTGACGGCAAAGAAAAACGCCGGGGATGGCTCCCCGGCGTTCTGCAATTTCAGACGTGAGGCCGTCGATCAGCCGCGTTGTTCGATCGGCACGTAATCGCGCTCGGTTGGGCCGGTGTAGAGCTGACGCGGGCGGCCGATCTTCTGCGAGGGATCGGCCATCATTTCCTGCCACTGGGCGATCCAGCCCACTGTGCGGGCCAGGGCGAACAGGACGGTGAACATGCTGGTCGGGAAGCCCATCGCCGACAGGGTGATGCCCGAATAGAAGTCGACGTTCGGGAACAGCTTGCGCGAGGTGAAGTATTCGTCCGACAGGGCGACCTTCTCCAGCTCCTTGGCGACCAGGAAAAGCGGGTCGTTCTCGCGGCCCGTGGCGGCCAGGACTTCATAGGCCGACTGTTGCATGACCTTGGCGCGTGGATCGTAGTTCTTGTACACGCGGTGGCCGAAGCCCATCAGCTTGTACTTGCGATCCTTCACGCCCTGGATGAACTCCGGGATGTTGTCCGGGGTGCCGATCTGTTTGAGCATGGTCAGCGCCTCTTCGTTGGCGCCGCCGTGCGACGGGCCCCACAGGCAGGCGATGCCGGCGGCGATACAGGCGAACGGATTGGCGCCCGACGAACCCGCCAGACGCACGGTCGAGGTCGAGGCGTTCTGTTCGTGGTCGGCGTGCAGAGTGAAGATGCGGTCCATGGCGCGAACCAGGGCCGGATCGACGTGATAGTCCTCGGCCGGCACGGCGAAGCACATGCGCAGGAAGTTCTCGGCATAGGACAGGTCGTTGCGCGGCGACACGAACGGCTGGCCGATGTGATATTTGTAGGCGCGGGCCGCGATGGTCGGCATCTTGGCGATTAGGCGGATGGCCGAGATGTCGCGCTGGACCGGATCATGGATGTCCAGGCTGTCGTGATAGAAGGCTGACAGGGCGCCGACGGTGCCGACCATGATGGCCATCGGGTGGGCGTCGCGGCGGAAACCCTCGAAGAAGCGGTCGAACTGGCTGTGCAGCATTGTGTGCATCGTGATGCTGTCTTCGAACTTCTCGAACTGCTCGGCCGTCGGCAGCTCGCCGTGCAGAAGCAGGTGGCAGACCTCGACGAAGTTCGACTTCGACGCCAGCTGGTCGATGGGATAGCCACGGTGCAGCAGCACGCCGGCGTCGCCGTCGATGTAGGTCAGGGCCGATTCGCACGCAGCGGTGGAGGTGAAGCCCGGATCGAAGGTGAAGGCGCCCGTTCCCGCATAGAGCTTGCGGATGTCGATGACGTCCGGGCCGGTGGAGCCCGAAAGGACCGGCAACTCGACGGTCTTGTCCTCGAAGGACAGGGTCGCCGAGCTGGCGGGTTTGGCTTGTTCAGTCATGAATGCCCCTTTGCATCACACGTCCAGGCGCGGGGAGGCGTCGGCCGCTTTTTTGGTTTGTGGGTGATCACTTAGTCTGTTGCAGCGCATCATCCAAGCGCCCGAGACTTTCGTCGCGCCCAAGAGCCGACAAAGTTCGTGCAATATCAGGTGATGTTGACCCAGCGGTAAGGGCCGCACGCATCGGCGGACCGATCTTGCCGAAGCCCACACCCTCGGATTCGGCGAAAGCCTTGAGTTCGGCTTCCAGCGCGAACACGTCCCACGACTGGAATAGGGCCAGCCGGTCGCGCAGGCGGCCCAGGCGCTCAAGCGTGTCGCCGCTCAGCAGGGGCTGGCCTTTTTCGTCGATGGCCAGAGGGCGGGCCTTCAAAACGAAAGCCGTTTGTTCGGCCAGGTCCAGCACCGTCTTGGCGCGATCCTTGACGAAGGGCATGGCGCGTTGAAGCCGGGCCTCGTCCGCCTCGGCGAGGCTGTGTCCGCGCTGCAGGTGCGCGTCCAGCGTCAGCTTGGACAACCGCTCATCGTCCGCAAGGCGCAGCCAGTGGGCGTTGACGTGGGCCAGTTTGTCGAAATCCAGCCGGGCCGGCGCCTTGCCGATGCCCGCGAGGTCGAACCATTCCACGGCCTGGGCGTCGCTGAACAGTTCGTCGTCACCGTGGGCCCAGCCTAGCCGGGCCAGATAGTTGCGCATGGCCTCGGGCAGATAGCCCATCTCGGCATATTCATGCACCGCCTGGGCCCCGTGGCGTTTCGACAGTTTGGCGCCGTCGGGACCGTGGATCAGAGGGATGTGGGCGAAGGTCGGCCGGGTCCAGCCCAGGGCGTCGTAGATCAGGCTCTGACGCGCGGCGTTGTTCAGATGGTCATCGCCGCGAATGACGTGGGTCACGCCCATGTCGTGGTCGTCCACGACGACGGCGAGGTTATAGGTCGGCGCGCCGTCCGAGCGCAGCAGCACCAGGTCGTCGAGATCTTCGGTGGACCAGCTGACCGAACCCTGAACCTCGTCGGCGACGGTGACGGTCGTCGCCTTGGGGCGGCGGAAGCGCACGACGTGGGGCAGGGCTAGGTCATCGACCGTGGGTTCGCGGTCGCGCCAGGGCGATTCGAAGGTGCGTTTTTCGGCCTTGGCTTCGTCGCGCAGACGGCCGGTGTCCTCGGCAGAGGTGAAGTCGCGGTAGGCGTGGCCCGTTTCGAGCAGTTGATCGACCACCTCGCGGTGGCGATCGGCACGGCTGAACTGAAAAACCGGCTCTTCGTCGGCGAACAGCTCCAGCCAGCTCAGGCCGTCGAAGATGGCCTTGACGGCCTCGTCTGTGGAGCGTTCGCGGTCGGTGTCCTCAACCCGGATCAGGAAACGCCCAGCGTGTCTCTTGGCGTACAGCCAGTTGAACAAAGCGGTTCTCGCTCCGCCGATATGCAGATAGCCTGTCGGCGAGGGGGCGAAGCGGGTGACGACAGTCGAGGAGGGTGAGGTCATAGGCGATGGGTCCGTAAGCGAGGCCCTTATACGCCCCGACGCGGCAAAGCCTACCCCCGCCGCGCGATTGCGCGCGTGGTTGGGCGAGGAGGTCGCGGCGCAGACGCTGCGATGGCGGTTGTGGGCGCCGGTCGCATTCGGCTCCGGCGCCGCGGTCTATTTCGCCCTGCGTGCCGAGCCGCCGTTGTGGCTTCTGTTGCTGGGCGTAGTCGTCGCTTTTTCAGCCTGGATCTCGGCGAGGCGGCGGGGATGGGCGCGGCGTCTGACTTGGCCGCTGTTGATGCTGGCCTGTGTCGCCGGCGGGTTGGCGGCCGCCAAGGTCCGCACCGAAATGGTCGCCGCGCCCATCGCGCCCGCAATGAGCGAGCCGACCGTGATCGAGGCCTGGGTTGTGGACGTCGACAGTCCTGGCCAGAGGGGCGCGCGGATCGTGATCGCGCCGGTCTGGATACGCGGGCTGACGTCCGAACAGACGCCCGTGCGTTTGCGGGCGACGGTGCGGGGCGAACCGCCCAAACCAGGCGAGGCGATCCGTCTCTTCGGCATCCTCAATCCGCCACCGGCGCCGGCCAGCCCCGGCGCCTATGATTTCGGCCGCAACGCCTTCTTCCAGGGGATGGGCGGTGTGGCCTTCGCCCTGGGTGAGACACGGCCGGCCGATCTCGCGCCGCCGCCATGGCGGCTTCGGTTGGTGATGGCCGTAAATAGCGCGCGCTACGCGCTGGCGGAGCGGATCGTGGCGCGCCTGGGCGAGCGGACGGGCGGAATCGCCGCCGCCATGACCACCAGCCATGAAACCTGGATCAGTCAGGAGGACATGGACGTCATGCGGAATTCCGGCCTGGCGCACATCCTGTCGGTGTCCGGGCTGCACATGGCCATTGTCGGCGGTTTCGTCTTCTTCGCCGTGCGGCTGGCCGTGGCGGCTTGGCCTTGGCTGGCCCTGCGGGTTCACGGCAAGAAGGTCGCGGCCATAGCGGGGCTGACGGCGGTGGGCGTCTATCTGGTGGTGTCGGGTGCGCCCCCTCCGGCCGAGCGCGCGGCCATCACTGCCTCCATCGCCTTCCTGGCCATCCTGCTGGATCGGCAGGCGGTGACGATGCACGGCCTGGCCGTCGCCGCCTTCATCGTCCTGGCCATCCAGCCGGAAGCCATCGTCACCCCGGGCTTCCAGATGTCGTTCGCGGCGACCGCCGCCTTGGTCGCCCTGGTCGAGGCCTGGCCCAAGCGAACGCGAGAGATTTCCGCCCCGTGGCCGATTCTGGCGGTCCAGCGGTTCGGCGGCTGGCTGACGGCGGCCGTCGCGGCCAGCGTCGTGGCGGGGCTGGCGACGGGGCCGTTCGCCATGCAGCATTTCAATCGCACGGCCATGTACGGGCTGTTGGCGAACCTGGGCACGTCGCCCGTCGCGGACTTCATCCTGATGCCGGCGCTGGCGATTGGCGCGGCGCTGGAGCCGCTGGGGCTGGGCGGGCCGTTCTTGGCGATTGCGGGATGGGGCGTCGATCTGATGCTGGCGATCGGAACCTGGACGGCGAGGTTGCCGGGGGCGGTGCGGACGGTGGCCAGTGCGCCGGACTATGTCCTGCCGATCGCCTTCCTGGGGGTGCTGTTCGTCTGTCTGTGGCAGGGACGACTGAGGTGGCTGGGCCTGCCGTTGGCGGCGGCCGTTCTGGTCTGGCCGCGCGCGCCGACGCCGGATCTGTGGATCGGAGACGGGGGGACAAACGCCGCATTTCATAACGAGAAGGAGGCGGTTGTCGTCAGGCCCGGCGTCCGAGAGTTCGCCGTCGATCTGTGGTCGAGGCGGCGCGGCCTGACCATGACGGATCGGCCGGAGACGGGCTGGGCCTGCGAGCGCTTTTCTTGTCGGCCTGAGGCTGAGCAGGCTGGTCCTGTCGCAATCTGGTGGGGACGTAAGACTCCCGGTCCGGACCAGATGGAGGCCTTATGCCGCGCGGCGCCCGTCGTCAGCGTGCGCGCGGTTCTCACATCGATCCCAAGCGCTTGTCAGGATCGCCTGGTGCTCGACGGCGTCGATTTCGCCAGAGGCGGCGCGGTCGAGTTATGGCGTGTCAGTCCGTCTGAAACGGGCCGATGGCGCGCCGTCTGGACGGCCGACGTGAGGGGCGACCGCCCTTGGGCGCGCCAGCCGAACCCGGACGTCAGTGATAGCGGCGCATGAGGCCGACCAGCTTGCCCTGAACGGCGACCTGATCCGATCCGTAGATCTTGGTTTCGTAGTTGCGGTTGGCGGGCTCCAGCGCGATGGAGGCGCCCTTCTTGCGAAGCCGCTTCAGCGTCGCATGTTCGCCTTCGACCAGCGCCACGACGATCTCGCCCGAGGAGGCGTTGTCGGTCGATTTGATGACCACCATGTCGCCGTTCAGAATCCCCGCCTCGATCATCGAATCGCCTTCGATCTCAAGCAGGTAGTGTTCGCCCGAGCCCAGCATGGATTCGGGAACGGGATAGCGCGCCGTCTCGTGTTCTATGGCGTCGATCGGCGTGCCGGCGGCGATCTTGCCCATCAGCGGCAGCTCGCGGGTGTCATTGGCCGCAAGCGGCGCCAGGCCGCGGCCGCCGCCGCCTTCGATCACGTCAGGCTTGAATCCGGCCCGACCGCGAGGCGCGCCGGCCGTGGCCTGTTCGGGCAGTTTGGTGACTTCCAGGGCGCGGGCGCGGTGGGCGAGGCGGCGGATGAAGCCACGCTCCTCCAGCGCCGTGATCAGCCGGTGGATGCCCGACTTGGACGCCAGGTCCAGCGCCTCCTTCATCTCGTCGAACGAGGGAGAGACGCCCGTCTCCTGAATCCGTTCGTGGATGAACATCAGCAGTTCGTGCTGCTTGCGCGTGAGCATCGCCAGGCCCTCATGCGCCCGCCGACGAATCGGAACGGGCCGTGAACATTTGTCGATGTTCTGTAAGTGTTCCTTCCTAATGTCAACTTAACAGCGCCCTTGGGACGACGCGTGAAGCGAGGAAGACGATCAGGCCGCCAGCAATTGCCGTGTCGCCGCCTCGACATCCGCCTGACGCATCAGGCTCTCTCCGACCAGAATGGCCTGGGCATGGGCGGCCGAGACGCGCTCGACGTCCTCGGGCGTGAAGATGCCGCTTTCGGCGACCAGCAGGGCGCGGACGGGGCTGAGCATCGACAGGCGCTCGGTCACTTCCAGATCGACCTCGAAGGTGCGCAGCGACCGATTATTGACCCCGACCAGATCGCCCCCGAGCGCACAGGCGCGAGCCATCTCCTCCTCGTCATGGGTCTCGATGAGGGCGTCCATGCCGAAGCTTTCGGCCTCGGACAGCAGTTCTGCAGCCAGCCGATCATCGACCATGGCCAGGATGATCAGGATGCAGTCGGCGCCCAAAGCGCGGCTCTCGGCGACCTGCCAGGGATCGACCAGGAAGTCCTTGCGCAGACAGGGCAGGGCGACCGCGTCGCGGGCCTGGCCCAAGTAGGCGTCATCGCCCTGGAAACTGGGGCCGTCGGTCAGGACCGAGAGGCACGCCGCGCCGCCCGCCTGGTAAGCCCGCGCCAGGGCCGGCGGGTCGAAGTCGGGCCGGATCAGCCCCTTGGACGGACTAGCCTTCTTGATCTCGGCGATCAGGGCAGGACGGCCGGTCTCTTCTTCCACGCGCTCAAGGGCGGCGCGGAAACCACGCGGAGCCGAAGCGGTGCGGGCCAGCGCCTCGATCGCGTCCTGCGAGGTCGCGGCCTTGCGGGCGGCGACGTCTTCGCGTTTGTAGGCGGCGATACGGTCCAGAACGTCGGTCATGCGGGCTCTTGGCTTTCCAGCGGCGTGGAGGTGATGCGGGCCAGACGCTCCAAAGCCTCGGCAGCCCGGCCGTCGTCAATGGCGGCGGCGGCGAGGACAGCGCCTTCGGCAAGGTCGGCCGCCCGGTCCGATACCACGAGGGCGGCGGCGGCGTTCAGCAGCACGATGTCGCGGTAGGGGCCGGCGGCTCCCGCGAGCAGCGCGCGCAGGGCGAGGGCGTTCTCCTCGGCGTCGCCGCCACGGATGTCTTCGATGGAGGCGCGGGGCAGGCCGGCGTCCTCGGGCGTGACCTGGAAACGGCGAACCGCGCCGTCCCTCCATTCAGCCACTTCCGTCGATCCGGAGGTCGCCAGTTCGTCCAGGCCCTGGCCATGGACCGTCCAGGCTCGCGTCGCGCCGAGCCGACCCAGCACCTCGGCCAGGGGCTCCAGCAGGCGAGGATCATAGACGCCCATGACCTGGCGTTTCGCAGATGCCGGGTTTGAAAGTGGGCCCAAAAGATTGAAAACGGTGCGGAAACCGATCTCGGCCCGCACGGGGCCGACATGGCGCATGGCCCCGTGGTAGGCGGGGGCGAACAGGAAGCAGATGCCGGCCTCGTCCAGCGCCTTCCTCTGCTGAGCCTTATCCGCCATCAGGTTCACGCCCAGGATCGACAGAACGTCGGAAGACCCTGATTTAGAAGACATAGCGCGATTGCCGTGCTTGGCCACCTTCAGGCCCGCGCCGGCCAGAACGAGGGCGGCGCCGGTCGAGATATTGTAGGTGTGCTGACCGTCGCCGCCGGTGCCGCAGGTGTCGATCACTTCGTAGGGATGATCCAGCGTGAGAGCGGCCTCGCGCATGGCGCCGGCGAAGGCGGCGATCTCATCCACCGTCTCGCCGCGCATCCGTATGGCGGTGACGGCGGCGGCGACTTGCGACGGGGTCGGCTCGCCACGCAGGCAGGCGGCGAAGAAGTCGTGCGCCTGTTGCGATGTCAGGGGATGGCCCTCGACCAGCCGGGCGAGGATCGGCTTGAATCCGTCCCCCACCGTCAGGCGGCCGCGAGGCGCTTCACGCCGGCGATCTCCAGGAAGTTGGCCAGCATGTCGTGACCGTGTTCGGTGGCGATGGATTCCGGGTGGAACTGCACGCCGTGGATCGGGCGGGTGCGGTGCTGCAGGCCCATGATCTCGCCATCGGCGGTCCAGGACGTGACCTCCAGACAGTCGGGCAGGGTCTCGCGCTTCACAGCCAGCGAATGATAGCGGGTGGCGATGAAGGGCGACGGCAGGCCGGCGAAGACGCTCCTGCCCTCGTGCAGGATCGGCGAGGTCTTGCCGTGCATCAGGGTCTTGGCGCGGATCACGTCGCCGCCGAAGGCCTGGCCGATCGCCTGATGGCCCAGGCAGACGCCCAGGATCGGCATCGACGCCGGAGCGGTGTCGATCAGCGGCAGGCAGATGCCGGCCTGGTCCGGCGCACAGGGGCCGGGCGACAACAGCACGGCGGCGGGGTTCAGCGCCCACGCCTCGTCCACCGTCAGGTCGTCGTTGCGCACGACATGCGTCGGCGCGCCCAACTCCGCGAGGTAGTGGACGAGATTGTAGGTGAAGCTGTCGTAGTTATCGACGACGAGGATCATGGCTTGGCTTCTAGGCTCGACGGGCGTCCGCGCCAAGCGGGCGCGGCGGTAAAGCGCATTTTAACCCGACCCGGAGATAAATGCGGCTGTGAAACTCGCCACTGAAAAAGATATCGCCGCCAAGATCGCCGCCGCCAAGGCGAAGCTGGTCGTGGTCGAGACGAAACCGAACCCGGTCGCCGCCCTCGGCGCCGCTGCATTCGCAGCGACCGCGGCCGTGCTGATGGCGGGCGTCGTCATCGTCGGCCCCGGCGTTCAATTCGACGATCCGACGATGACCGTTACGCGCTAACGATTGCCGGTGCGGAAGCGCCAGGCGTCGTCGGCCGCCCGCATCGGCGCGCGCGCCTTGTGCTGGGTTTCGGCGTATTCGGCCGCAGGGTCGCTGTCGGCGACCACGCCGGCGCCGGCCTGGACGAAAATCCGGTCGTCGGCGAACAGGGCGGTGCGCAGGGTGATGCAGATGTCCGCCTCGCCGCCGGCCGAGATATAGCCGACGCCGCCACCGTAGCCGACGCCGCGCTTCTCGCTTTCCAACTCGTCGATGACCTCCATCGCCCTCACCTTGGGCGCACCCGACAGAGTGCCGGCGGGAAGGGCCGCCAGCAGGGTGTCGACGGCGTCCAGCTTCGGGTCGGCCTTGCCGCGCACGTTGGAGACGATGTGCATGACCTGGCTGTAGCGTTCGACGACGAAGCTCTCGGTCACCTCGACCGTGCCGGGTGCAGCGACCCGACCGACATCGTTGCGGCCCAGGTCCAGCAGCATCAGATGCTCGGCTCGTTCCTTGGGATCGGCCAGCAGTTCGACTTCCAGCGCCTTGTCCGCCTCGGGCGTCGCACCGCGCATGCGGGTGCCGGCAAGCGGTCGGATGGTGACCTCGCCGTCCTTCAGACGCACCAGAATCTCGGGGCTGGAACCGGCCAGCTGGAAGCCCTCGAAGTTCAGATAGAACAGATAGGGCGACGGGTTCTGGCGACGCAGGGACCGATAGAAGGCGAACGGATCCTCGGTCCAGGGTGCCGAGAATCGGTGACTGAGCACGACCTGGAAGATGTCGCCCGCGCCAATGTAGTCCTTGGCCTTGGCGACCATTTCGCCGAACGCGGCTTCGTCCACGGCTGAGGTGAAGGTCGGCGCCGGCGTTTCCTGCGGCGCGGCGCGGACGGGCAGGGGCTCGCGCAGCGCGGTATCGAAGGCGTCCAGTCGCGCCACGGCGGCGTCGAAGGCCTCGCGCACGGCGATGCCGGCGTCGGGATAGGCGGCGGAGACCAGAACGATCTCGTGGCGCACGGAATCGAAGATGGCGACCAGCGACGGACGGGTCAGGACCGCGTCCGGCAGATCCAACGGATCGGGATTGGGCGCGCCCAGCGGCTCCAGCAGGCGAACCATGTCATAGCCGAAGACACCGAACAGGCCGGCGGCCATGGGCGGCAGGCCATCGGGCAGGTCGAACTTCGACGCCGCGATAAGGGCGCGCAGCGATTGCAGCGTGGGCAGGGCTTCGGGCGTGAACCGACCCTCGGCGATGGCCGGCCCGCGCGACAGTTCCGCCGCGTTCGAACGACAGCGCCAGACGACGTCCGGGTCCAGCGTCAGGATCGAATAGCGACCCTTGACCGCACCACCTTCGACCGATTCCAGCAGACAGGCGTAGGGGCGGTGGCGACCGAGCTTCAGATAGGCCGAGACCGGCGTTTCCAGGTCGTCGATGATCCGGCGCACCACCACCTGCGGCCTGCCGGCCGAGAGGCCGGAGGCGAAGGCGTCGAAGTCGGCTTGCCCCGATACGGCCTCGGTCATTGCGCCGGGGCTGCGGGCGTCGCGTCGGCCGACAGGCCCAGGGCCGAGCGCGCCTGAGCCGGGTCGTTCTTGGCCTTGGAGCGCTGGGCGCCGGCGGCGAAGGACGTCTCGACCATGGCCTGGACCAGTTCCTGCGTCAGGCGCGGACGAACCTGCTCGGCCAGAGGGCCTGCCACGGCGGGATTAGCGGCAAGGACGTTATCGACGCGACCAACGACATAGGCGGTCTGCGACGCGGGTTGCGAGAAGGCCTGGCCCTTGGACTGGCCGAACAGACCCTGAAGCACGCCCTGACCCAGCGAGTCCTGCGTGGCCTGGTTGCGAACGACGCCGGTGCGGACCGTCAGGGGCGCATTGACCGAGCGGGCGACGGCGGCGATGTCCTCGCCGTTGCGGACGCGGGTGGTCAGTTCTTCCGCCTTGGTCGAAAGACGACGCATCGTCTCGCGCTGGATCCATTGGGCCGTCAGGGGCTCGCGCACCTCGGTCAGGGTCGGCAGCGAGGCCGGACGGATGTCGTTGACGCGCACGGCGAAATATTGGCCCTGGCCGGCGTCGATCACGTCGCTTTCGCCGCCCTTGGTCAGACCCCAGGCCGTCTCGAAGATTTGCGGCGGGGCGTTCAGCGCCTGGCCGTTCGGCAGCTTGCCGTCGCGGGTGAAGGGCGGCAGATCGACCACGCGGCCGCCGGCTTCGCGGGCGGCGTCGGCCAGGTTCTTGCCGGCCGTGCGGGCGGCTTCGTACTTCTCGACCTTGGCGTAGGTCTGGGTCTTCACGTCTTCGGCGCGCAGTTCCTGGATCAGTTCTTCACGCGCGCTTTCCAGCGTCGCAGGCGCAGCGGACTGGATGGCGGTGACCTTGGCCACGGCGAAGCCGACGCCGGCCTGGACCGGGTCGGAGACCTGGTTGGCTTGCAGGCCGAAGACGGCGCCGGCCGTCGCGGCGTCGCCGATGGCGGAGCGGGGCGTGGCGTCGAAGGTCGCGGGCGTGACGTTGTTGGCGCGACCGGCGTCGGCCGGCGTCTGGCCGGCGCGCAGGGCGGCGGCGATCTTCTGGGCCGTTTCGCGGTTGGGCGCTGTCAGGGTGACGAAGGTGCGGGTCTCGGGCTTGCCCAGAGTGTCCTTCTTGAACTCGAAACGCTCGCGGATGCGGTCGTCCGAAATCGGCGTCGCGGCCGAGGCTTCAGGCGTGAACAGGACGACGGAAACCATGCGGAACTCCGGCGCACGCAGGCGCTCGGCGTTTTCCTGGATGAAGGCGTTCAGCTGGGCGTCGGTCGGGGCGGGGACCTGGCCTGCCATCGCAGACGTGACCTCGAACCAGCGACCGTCGCGGCTTTCGAAGGCAGAGCCGGCCAGCAGCGCGCCATAGATGCGCGGCACGCGGGCGCCGGCGAAGACGGCGGCGCCGAAATGTTCGGTGACGTATTGGTCGCGCAGGTCCTGTTCCAGCATGGCCGGGGTCAGGTTCTGCTGGGCCAGGGCGGCCTCATAGGCCTGTTGGTCGAACTGGCCAGTGACCGAGTTGAAGAAGGCCGGGATCTGGCGGATCTGCTTGACGATCAGTTCCTTGCCGGGGCGGATGCCCGCCTTCCAGGCCCAGTTCAGGAAGCCCAGCTGCTGGGTCTGCTCGGTCAGGAACCGGGTGTGGATGTTCTCCGCGACCAATTCCTCGTTGGTCAGAGGACGGCCGACCTGCTGCTGCAGGCGTTCGCGCACCTGATCGAAGGCCGTGCGGAACTCCAACTCGTTCATCGAGCGGTCGCCCGCATCGATGACGTGCTTGGGACCCAGGTTCGAGAACACGTCCATCCGCGCGCCGACGATCACGAAGCTGATCGCGATCAGGACAAGGAGGGCGGCCGCCCATTTGGATCGAGAGAAGGCGCGGAAGGCGGTGAGCATTCGAAAACCCGAGACTGGCCGAGATTGGGGCCGATGTTGGCGTCAGTGGTCGCGTATAGTCGGGCCAGGCACGCTGCTGCAAGGACGGCATCGTGTTCGGATTGCGGCGGGGCCCCTTGGCTTCGCGGTTTGCTCCTTCTAGACAGGCGGCCATGAAACAATCCGTGAAGTTGATCGTCGGCAATTGGAAGATGAACGGCCTGTCGGCGGCCCTGGCGCAGGCTGAAGCGATAAGAGACGCCGTCAGCGCCGCGGGGCAGGGGCCTAGGGTCGTCCTGTGCCCGCCGGCCACGCTGATCGATCGGATAAGTGCGGCGCTGGCCGACAGCGGCGTCGCCGTGGGCGGTCAGGACTGCCATGAGAAACCGGTCGGCGCCTTCACCGGCTCGGTATCGGCGGAAATGCTGGCCGATGCGGGCGCGACCGTCGTGATTCTTGGGCATTCGGAACGCCGCGCCGCCTTTGGCGAGACCGATGCGGATGTCGCCGCCAAGGTCGAGGCCGCCATCGCTGCGGGGCTGGAGCCCATCGTCTGCGTCGGTGAGACGCTTGAGCAACGCGAGGCGGGCGAGGCCATCGCCGTGGTGTCCGCACAGGTCGAGGGCTCCTTGCCGATGGGTCTGTCAGAACGCGACTTCGCGGTAGCCTATGAGCCGGTATGGGCCATCGGGACCGGTCTGACGCCGACGCTGGAACAGATCGCCGAAGTCCATGCCGCCATCCGCGCGGCCATGATCAAGCGGCTAGGCGACAGCGCGCGAACCGCGCCAATCCTGTACGGCGGCTCGGTGAAGCCCGAAAACGCCCGGGACATTTTGGCCACGCCGGAAGTCGGCGGCGCCCTGGTCGGCGGGGCGTCTCTGAAGGCCGAAGATTTCATGCCCATCGTCAAAGCCGCCGCCTGACGTTTGCTCCGGGCCGGCTTCGATGATAGAGGCCGCCGCTTGATCGGCGCAGATCCGCGCCCACATGAATGACGCCATGCTCCAGACCATCCTGCTCGTCGCCATCATCATCATCGCCGTGTCCCTGACGGGCGTGGTGCTGCTTCAACGTTCCGAGGGCGGCGCCCTGGGGATGGGCGGCGGACCGTCGGGCTTCATGACGGCGCGCGGCGCAGGCAACCTTCTGACGAAGGTGACCTGGATTCTGGCCTTCCTGCTGTTCGGCCTGACCATCGTCCTGACTGTCGTCGGCAACATGGACCGCGCTTCGGTCTCGGTGATCGACGCCGACGCCGTCGGCTCTCTGGCCACCACGCCGCAAACGCAACAGCAGGCGCCCGCCCAGCAACAGCCTGCCGCTCCGGCCCAGCCGACGGCTCCGTCGCTGGACGATCTGGAAGCCAGCCTGCCGTCGGCGACGACGGCGCCGGCCCAAGAGCCCGCCCAGTAACGGTCAGCCAACGACCCGACTTCCCGAAAGCGCGCCGCAGGGCGCGCTTTCTTCTTTTGATCAACAGTTCGATTCGCGGCGGGCGATGCGCCGTCCGCGAATCATGGAGTAAGGTGTCCGCCCATGGCTCGCTATGTGTTCATCACCGGCGGCGTGGTTTCCTCGCTAGGAAAAGGCCTCGCCTCCGCCGCTCTCGGCGCTCTTCTGCAGGCGCGGGGTTATAAGGTCCGTTTGCGCAAGCTGGACCCCTATCTGAACGTCGATCCGGGCACGATGAGCCCGTACCAGCACGGCGAGGTCTTCGTGACCGATGACGGCGCCGAGACCGACCTGGATCTGGGCCATTACGAGCGTTTCACCGGCGTGTCGGCGGCCAAGTCCGACAATATCACCACGGGCCGGATCTATTCGACCATCCTGGAGAAGGAACGGCGCGGCGACTATCTGGGCGCGACCGTTCAGGTCATTCCCCACGTCACCGACCAGATCAAATCCTTCTGCCTGACCAAGGCCCTGACCGATGACGGTGAAGAGGTCGATTTCGTCCTGGTCGAGATCGGCGGCACGGTCGGCGACATCGAGGGCCTGCCCTTCTTCGAAGCCATCCGTCAGCTTGGCCAGGATTTGCCGCGCGGTCAGTCGTGCTTCGTCCACCTGACGCTGCTGCCCTTCATCAAGACCGCCGGCGAGATGAAGACCAAGCCGACGCAGCACTCGGTCAAGGAATTGCGCTCGATCGGCATTCAGCCGGACATCCTGTTGTGCCGCTGCGAGTTCCCGATCCCGGCGGAAGAGAAGCGCAAGATCGGTCTGTTCTGCAACGTGCGCGAAAGCGGCGTGATCCAGGCGATGGACTCAGCCGACATCTACGCCGTGCCGTTGGACTATCATCGCGAGGGGCTGGACCGCGAAGTCCTGGCCCATTTCGGCATCGACGACGCGCCCGAGCCCGACCTGACGATGTGGCAGGAGATCGCGCGCCGCCGCCTGCAGCCGGATGGCGAGGTCACCATCGCCGTCGTCGGCAAATATACTGTGCTCAAGGACGCCTATAAGTCCCTGATCGAGGCCCTGCATCACGGCGGGGTGGCCAACAACGTCAAGGTCAACATCGACTGGGTCGAGGCCGACACCTTCGAAGGCGACCCCGAGGCCTGCGAACAGCGGCTGCAGGGCGCCCACGCCGTTCTGGTGCCGGGCGGATTCGGCGAGCGCGGCTCGGAAGGCAAGATCGAGGCGGCGCGGTTCGCCCGCGAACGCAAAATTCCCTATTTCGGGATCTGCTTCGGCATGCAGATGGCGGTTATCGAGGCGGCGCGAAACCTGGCCGGCTATCCCAAGGCCTCGTCCACCGAGTTCGGCCCGACCGCCGAGCCGGTCGTGGGCCTGATGACCGAATGGACGCAAGGCAATCAGCGGGTCCTGCGCCAGCAGGGCGGCGACCTGGGCGGCACCATGCGTCTGGGCGCCTATGATTCGACCCTGACGGCCGGGTCCAAGATCGCCGAAATCTACGGCTCGACTGCCATCAGCGAGCGTCACCGCCACCGCTACGAGGTCAACATCAACTATCGCGAGGCGATCGAGCAGAAGGCCGGCCTGGTCTTCGCCGGCCTGTCGCCCGACGGCGTCCTGCCTGAGACGGTCGAGCGCCCGGACCATCCCTGGTTCATCGGCGTCCAGTATCACCCTGAGCTGAAGAGCCGGCCGTTCGCGCCTCACCCTCTGTTCGCCAGCTTCATCGGCGCGGCCGTGGTGCAAAGCCGCCTCGTCTGACAGAACGCCGTTCACGGACTCGGTCAGGTCCGCGTTTTGCAGTATGATGCCCAGAGCGGATCGATTTGACACGATCCGAGATGTGGCGGGACCGTCGATGATCGGCGAGTTGCTTTATCACCTGCACCGGCATGTTCGCCTGGTGCTGATCGCCGGCGGGCTCATGCTCGTCCTAGGTGTGGCCCTGCTCGGCTATGAGGCCGTGCGGCATAGGGGCGAGCCGCCGGCCCGCCCGGCCGAAGCCGGGCAGGCCTGAGCCGTCAGTCGATCTTCAGCCGCATGAAGATCATCGCTCCGTCAGGATCGCCGCCGTAAAGCGGCTCCAGCGCTGTCGGCACACGGTTCATCGCATAGAGACCGCCTAGACCGAACCGGACGTGTTCGGCGATCCGCCAGTCACGCACCACGCCGACCGACGCCTTGCCGACCGTGTAGAGCGGACCGTGGCCGCCGCCGACGCCGGGAACCAGTTCGTCCGTTTCGATCCGCTCCGCACGAGCGAAGACCGTCCAGCGGTCGTTGGGGTGGACGGCGGACTCCAGCAGCCAGCCGTCTTTCGACTCGTCGTGATCGTTGGTCTTGCGGCCCCAGGCCAGGGTCGAGGACCACCAGCCGGTTTCGCCCAGGCGGCGGGTGTGGATGGCGCTGGCCGACCATTTGGTCTCGTCCTCGTCTGGCTCCAACTGTTCCGGTGCGGAGACATCGGCGTAGGAGGCCTGAAGCGACCATTCGTCGGTCGGATTCCAGGCGGCCCGCACGGACCAGCTGTCCAGCCGCGGCGAATCGATGCCCCAACGTTCCTCGTCCGGTTCGCGTCCCTTGAAGGCCGAGGTCTCGATCTTGAACCGATCATGCGCCCAGCCCAGGGTCGTCACGCCGAAGACGATATGGGTCGAGTCCAGCCAGTGGTGGGTGATGGGCGCCTCGGGACTGTCCATCGCGCTCATGCGGTGCATGAAGGCGGGCGGACCGAAGGCAGGCTCGCCCGGCAGGCCGATGTAGCCATAGACGCTGTCCTTGTCCGACAGGCGCTTCGAATAGCTGGCCGACAGCTCCATGAAGAGGTCGTGCGGATGCTGGCGATCGACCAGGGGACTGACCCCGTCCGCCGTCTCGCCCGCCGCCAGCAGCAGCGGATAGCCGGACTTGCCCATCAACGGGTCGGGGCTGAGCATGGCGCGCAGGTTCAGCGTCGAACCGTCGTTGAAGTCGCGCCGCGCCGAGGTCATCAACATCCCGGCGACGAAGGTCTTGTCGCCCCCGCGCGGGCCGGACTGGGTGTCATAGACCAGGTTGAGCATGGCGTGGGTCATCACCATCCAGTCGCCTCGGACGGTGTGAATGCCGCCATGTTCGCCGGCGTCGGGTTGCCAGCCGGTGCCCGAGGCGTCGCGGCTCATGGGCCATGGGCCATAGGGGCTGGTCATCGCATGACCCATGCTGGCGTGATCGACTGGCGTCGCATCTGACATCGGCATGGGCATGTCGTGGCCGGCGTGCGGGTCCGCCGACGGTGCGGTCGTGGTTGGTTGAGCGTGTTGGGAATGATCCTGCGCCGCTGCGGCTTGAGCCAGGGCGAGCAGGGAGACGCCGGCGCAGGCGCCGACGAGAATGCGGATAGCCATTCAAGGCCTCCTCTGATGATCGTGACGGAATGCGCCCTCGTGAGGCGCGAGCGGTGTCAGACGACCAGGAGGCGAGGCGGGCCGGGTTCGGGCGACAGAAGCCGACCGGCAGGCATGTCGATCAGTCCGGCGGCGAGACGCGCGGGCGAGACCTTCAAGCCGGACAGGGGCGGGGGATCCAGTGTCGGCGTCGCCACGCAGGCGACGCAGCAGATCATCGCCTTCATGGCCTTGGGGGCGTGACTGGGGGCCTCGCCCTGCATGGGCTGGCCTGTTTCATGACAGGGCGCTGCCGCAGCAGGCGACGCGGACGCGCCGACCGTGCCGAGCGCCAGCACCGCCAGGGCGCCGATCAGCAGCAACAGGGATTGAAGGATCTTCACCGCGTCAGGATAGGCGTCAGGGCGATGCGTCGCAATGCGTCAACGGGTCGGCTTCTTGTCCACCAGCGGCAGGCCGGTGGCGTCGGGTGCGACGGAACCCCCTTGGCCCAGCGCCCGCTGCATAAAGACGACATCGCGCCAGTCGTCATGCTTCCATCCTGCCGCCTTGAATACGCCCGCGTCGGTGAAGCCGCGCGTGCGATGCAGGGCGATGGACCCTGTGTTCTCGGAATCGCCGATCACCGCCACCATCTGACGAAGCCCCATCGCCTCGCAGCGGGCGATCAGCGCATCGAGCAGGGCGCCGGCGACGCCGCGTCCCCTGGCCCAGGGCGCGACATAGATCGAGTCCTCGACCATGTAGCGATAGGCCTGACGGGTGCGGAAAGGCCCGGCATAGGCATAGCCGGCGACCACGCCCTCAATCTCGACCACAAGTCGCGGCAGGCCGAGAGCTTCGACCCCGGCCAGCCGGGATGCCATTTCGATTTTGTCAGGCGCCTCCAGCTCGAAAGTCCCGCGACCATTGGCGACGCTCTCGGCATAGATGGCCGTTATCGCAGCGATGTCGTCGGGACGGGCGTCGCGAACCGTCGGTGCGCTCACGCCTTCTCCCAGCCCTTGTCGATGGCCCAGACCGCGAAGGCGTAGTCGTGGGCGACTTCCTTCAGATAGTCGAACCGGCCGGCGGCGCCGCCGTGTCCGGCCTCCATATTGATCTTCAGCAGCACCGGCTTGCCTGAGGTCGTGGCGGGCCGCAGCTTGGCGACCCACTTCTCCGGCTCCCAATAGGTGACGCGCGGATCCGACAGACCGCCGGTGGCCAGCACCGCCGGATAGGCCTTGGGCTCGACCTGATCGTAGGGGCTGTAGCTCATCATGTAATCGTAGGCGGCCGGGTCTTCGATAGGGTTGCCCCACTCGGGCCATTCCGGCGGCGTCAGCGGCAGGGAGGTATCGCTCATGGTGTTGATCACATCGACGAACGGCACCTGGCCAATGATGCCGGCCCACAGGTCGGGACGCATGTTGTTGACCGCGCCCATCAGCAGGCCGCCGGCCGATCCGCCTTGGGCCACGATGTTTCCGGCCGCGGCGTATTTGCGACCGATCAGATGTTCGGCGGCGGCGATGAAGTCGGTGAAGGTGTTCTTCTTCGTCATCTTCCTCGCGTCGAGGAACCAGCCCCAGCCATTGTCGGACCCGCCCCGAATATGGGCGATGGCGTAGATCCATCCGCGATCCACCAGCGACAGCCGGTTGGTCGAGAAGCTGGCGGGCATGGGGATGCCGTAGGAGCCGTAGCCGTAGAGCAGCAGGGGCGCGGAGCCATCCACCGGGGTGGATTTGCGGCGTAGCACCGTTACCGGCACCAGCTGTCCGTCCGAAGCGGGGGCGTTCAGCCGCTCGACCACATAGTCCGCGATATTGTGTCCCGACGGAATCTCCTGCGTCTTGCGCAGGGTCCGCTCGCGCGTCGCCATGTCGTAGTCGAAGGTCTGGGTCGGGGTGGACGGCGAGTTGTAGGCATATCGGGTGGTCGTCGTCTCGAACTCGGACGCGCCTGCCAGCGACAGGGCGAAGGCGGGTTCATCGACGGCGATCTCGTGCTCCTCGCCGGCGCGGTCGCGAATGATGATGCGGGTGTTGGCGTCAGCGCGTTCCTGGCGCGCCAGATGGTCGTTCGTCAGGTCCAGACCTTCGACGAAGCGACCGGGCGTGTGGGGGACCAGGTCGGTCCAGTTCGCCTTCGACGGCGTCGCCGTCGGGGCCTGGACGATCTTGAAATCGATGGCGTCGTCGGCGTTGGTGCGGATCACCCAGCGGTCGCCCCAGTGATCGGCGTCATAGCGAATGGCGACCACGCGCGGTTCCAGGACAACGGGCTCGGCCGTCGGCGTGGTGGCAGGGATGTAACGCGCCTCCGACGTTTCCTGGTTCTGGATGCCGATGACGATGAACTGATCGTCCGCCGTGCGCCCGACGCCGATGAACATACCGTCGTCGGCCTCTTGATAGACCAGCGCAGTTTCGCCGCCGCGCGCCGCACGACGGAAGATCTTGTCGGGGCGACCGTTGTCGTCGCGATTGGTCCAGAAGATCCACTGGCTGTCGGGCGAGAAGACGAAGTCGCCGGTGGCGCTGTCGATCACGTCGGGCAGGATCTCGCCGGTCGCCAGATCCTTGACGTAGATCTTGTGGACCTCGGAGCCCTGCGCATCCTCGGCATAGGCGAACAGGGTGTGGTCCGGGCTGTGGCTCGCGGCCGAGACTTCGGAATAGGCCTTGCCCTTGGCCAGTTCGTTGGCGTCCAGCAGCAGTTGGGGCGTGGGGGCCATGACGAAATTCTTCGTCACCGGCTGACCGTCCACCATCCACGTGCCCTGGCGCTCGACCCGCATGTAGCGCGGATGCTGATCGCCCGTCTGGTATTCGACATAGTAGTTCCAGCCGCCGTCCGGCGCGGGGACGGAGCTATCGTCCTCCTTGATGCGACCGCGCATCTCCGCAAACATCGTCTGCTGCAGGGGGAGGGTGGAGGCCATCATGGCCTCGCGATAGGCGTTCTCGGCCGTCAGATGCTCCTTGACCTCGGCCTTGATCAGGGTCGGGTCGCGCAGCACGGCCTGCCAGTTGTCGTCCTTCATCCACTGATAGTCGTCGGTCCGGGTGCGGCCCAGTTGCTCGATGACGACGGGAATCTTCTTGGCGACGGGCGGTTGAGGCATGGGAGATCCGGTGGACTGGCGGGCGAGCGCGGGGGAGGCCGAGGCGGCAAGCGCCGTCGCAGCGGTGGACATGATCAGTTGCCGACGATTCATCGGTCGCTCCCCTTGATAGCCGAAGGCGAAGTTTGGGCGCGGCGGGCGTCGAACGTCAAATGAAGAAAAGCTGCGGCGCGTCAGCCCGCCAAGGCTTCCACCGTCATCCGTTGCAGCAGTTCGCCGCCCTGGCCGATGGCCGCCAGTCGGCTGGAGACATGGCCCAGCACATTGGCGGCATAGACTTCGTAGAGGTCCAGCTTGCCTTGCAGCCAGGCCGGATCGCCGTCCTGCGCATCCAGCTTCGCCTTGGCCGCCAGCGCGCCCTTGGCTAGCATCCAGCCGCCGACGACGTCGCCCAGCAGTTTCAAATAGGCGTCGGCCGCTGCCAGGACGTCTGCCGCTGCATTCGGATCGGCCTTCTGATCCAGCAGCCACAGCGTGGCGTCCTGAACCGCCTCGATCGCCGTCGCGAACCGTTCGACCGGCTTGCCGCTGTAAAGGGCGCCGAGATCGATCAGGGTGGCCTTCATGTCCGCGATCAGAGCGCGGGCCGATTCGCCGCCGTCCATCGAAAGCTTGCGCCCGACCAGATCCATCGCCTGGATGCCGTTGGTGCCTTCGTAGATCGGGGCGATGCGCGCGTCGCGATAGTATTGGGCCGCCCCGGTTTCCTCGATGAAGCCCATGCCGCCGTGAATCTGGATCCCCATCGAGGCGACCTCGCAGCCGACATCTGTGGACCAGGCCTTGGCGATGGGGGTGAACAGATCCTCGCGACCCTTCCAGCGACGACGCTCCTCTTCGGTCCCGGCGTGCTTGGCCAGGTCGGCGGCGACGCCTGTGGCCAGGCAGATGCCGCGCGCCGCCGAAATCTTGGCCTTCATCACGCTCAACATCCGGCGCACGTCGGGATGGTCGAAGATCGGGGCGTTGGCTTCGCCGGTCCAGACCGAACGGCCCTGGCGGCGGTCCAGCGCATAGGCGAGGGCGTGCTGGTAGGCGCGTTCGGCGATGCCGACGCCCTCGACGCCGACCGCCAGGCGGGCGGCGTTCATCATCACGAACATATGGGCCAGGCCCTGGTTCGGCTGACCGACCAGTTCGGCGGTCGCGCCTTCATAGCTCATGACGCAGGTGGGGGAGGCGTGAATGCCCAGCTTGTGCTCGACCCCCACTGGGCGGAAGGCGTTGCGGTCGCCCAGGGTCCCGTCATCATTGACCGCGAATTTGGGCGTCAGGAACAGGCTGATGCCCTTGGGGCCCTTGGGCGCATCGGGCAGACGGGCCAGCACCAGGTGAATGATGTTGTCGGTGGCGTCGTGATCGCCCCAGGTGATGTAGATTTTCTGGCCGTTCAGGGCGTAGGTGCCGTCGCCGTTCGGCGTCGCCGTGGTGATCAGAGAGCCCAGATCGGAGCCTGCGCCCGGCTCCGTCAGCACCATGGCCCCGGTCCATTCGCCGCTGACCAGCTTTGTCAGATATTTGGTTTTCTGCTCTTGCGTTCCGACCTGCTCCAACGCCTCGATGGAGGCCAAGGACAGCATGGGGCAAAGGCCGAAGGCCATGTTTGCGGCATGGACGGTCTCGTAAGCCGCGAGTTCAAGCGCCTTGGGCAGGGCCTGACCGCCGGCCTCTGTCGGGGCGGACAGGCCGGTCCATCCCCCGGCCGCAAACTGGCGATAGGCGTCGGCGAAGCCCGGCGCGGCGGTGACCGAGCCGTTGGCGTAGGTCGAACCCTTCTGGTCGCCGATCCGGTTCAACGGCGCCAGCACCTCTTCCGAGAACTGGCCCGCCGCTTCCAGCACGGCCGAGGCGACATCGGCGTCATAGTCGGGGAAGGCGCCGGTCGCCGCCACATCGGCCATGCCGGCCACCGCCTCCAGGGTGAAGGCCAGGTCTCGAACGGGGGCGCGGTAGGTCATGGGTTTCCTCAATCGTCGTTGCGGCCTAAGTGCCGCGTCGGGGCCGGTCGCTGCAAGCGTCTTGGCGACGCGCCCCATCTAAGTGCAAGGTGACGTAGTGCCGTCACGGAAGGGAAGACATGGGCGAGCCCCGCAATCGATATTCGACGGTTTCCCTGCTGTTTCACTGGGGCATCGCCCTGGCCGTCCTGGTCCAGGTGCTGCTGATCACGGCGCATGAGAATACGGAAGGGCCGATTTCGGGCCAGTTCGTCATGCTGCACAAGTCGCTGGGCCTGACGATCCTGACGCTGACCCTGGCGCGGATCGGCTGGCGGCTGGCCCATCCGGCCATTCCCTTGCCGTCCAGTCTGCCGCGGTGGCAGCGGATCGCGGCGCGCGTCAGTCATGTGTTGTTCTATCTGGCGCTGATCGTCATCCCCATGACAGGCTGGCTGGCGTCGTCCGCCGGCGGGCGCGCGATCGAATGGTTCGGCCTGTTCTCCTGGCCGCTGCTGCCCATTGGTGGAGGACGAGAGACGGCGCGCAGCCTGATGGGTCTGCATGAGCTGGCGGTGAAGGGCCTTTACGTCCTGATCGCCCTGCATGTCCTGGCGGCGCTGAAGCATCAGTTCATCGACCGGGACAATGTGCTGCACCGGATGATCCCGATCATCCCCCGTCGGCCGTGAGCCAGACCCCGGATCAGGCGGCACAGGCGCTGGCGAACGGCGATCTGATCCTGCTGCCGACCGAGACGGTCTATGGGCTGGGCGCCGATGCGGGCAATGCCCAGGCGGTGGCGGCTATCTTCGCCGCCAAAGGAAGACCTAGGTTCAACCCGCTGATTTCTCACGTCGTCGATGCGAAAGCGGCGGCGGCCATCGGAGCATTCGGTCCGGCGGCCTGCGCCCTGGCCGAGGCCTTCTGGCCGGGGCCGTTGACGCTGGTCACGCCGGTTCGAGATACCACGAGGGTCTGCGATCTGGCCCGCGCCGGATTGGACACCGTGGCGATACGCGTGCCCGCCCATCCGATGGCGAGAGCGGTGTTGGCGGCGTTCGGCGGTCCCGTCGTGGCGCCGTCGGCCAATCGTTCCGGCCGGCCCAGCCCCACGACGTTCGCCGATGCGGCGGACGAGACCGGCTTTGCGGCCGCCGCCGCCGTCGATGGCGGTTCTTGCCAGGTCGGGCTGGAGAGCACGGTCGTGTCGGTGCTGGACGGACGTGTCGCCCTGCTGCGGCCGGGCGCCGTCACCCGGTCAGAGATCGAGGCGCTCGTCGGGGCGCTGGCGGACAGCGGAGAAGGGCATCGGTCGCCTGGACGCTTGGCTCTGCACTATGCGCCGGACGCTCCGGTCAGGATCGAGGCGGATGAGGCGAAGAGCGGCGAAGTCCTGCTGGGGTTCGGTCGCGGCGTCGGTGATCCGCGTTGGAGTTTGAGTCCGTGTGGCGATCTGCGGGAAGCGGCGGCCAATCTGTTTCGGCTGTTGCGCGAGGCGGACCGGACGCATCCGGTCGGAATCGCCGTTTCGCCGATCCCGATGACCGGATTGGGCGAGGCCATCAATGATCGGTTGAGACGAGCCGCAGGCTTCGTCGGTTAGCCGAACCGGGCCTGGAGATCGACGCTGGACTGGCGGCCGACGCTGGGCAAGCAGGTCGTGAGCCAGTCGTCCGCGGCGGCGCGACCGCGCGCTTTCAGGTCGTTGAGGAAGGTCCATTCGGTATTGAACTTTGACCGCAACGACAGATCCGACAGCCAGCCGTCCGCCTCGATGGCGTGCAGGCGGACGTGGCGATAGGGGCCTGATCCGCCGCCCTTCAGCTGACCGTGAGCGATCAGCTCGCCGGCGAGGGCGATGGCGCGCAGTTCGGCGACTAGGGGCGCATTGAAGACGATCTCGTTCAGCCGATCCACGATGTCGCCCGCGCTGCGGGGCGTCTCGTCGCGCGCCAGGGGGTTCAGCGTCACCAGCAGCACGTCATCCGGTGTATCCTCGCCGGTCAGCGGCCAGAGCGGCGGATTGGTCAGATAGCCGCCGTCCCAATAGGGCTCGCCGTCGATCTCGACCGCCTGGAACAGGTGGGGCAGGCAGGCGGAGGCCATCAGGACATCGGCGTTGATCTCGTGCGTCTCGAAGAGCCGCGTCTTGCCCTGACGGACGGCGGTTGCAGCGACGAAGAGCTTGATGTCCGAGGCTTGAACCGCGCCGAAATCGACCGCCGCCTTCAAAACTCGTTTGAGAGGATTGTGGTTCAGTGGGTTGAATTCATAGGGGCTCATGGACATGGCCAGCGTCTCGCCGGCGCGCCAGAAGGGGTTGTCCTTGATCCAGTCGGGCGGCTGGGCGGCGTTCCACATGGCGCTGTCGCCAAAGACGTTTCGACCACCGGACTGGTTCACCTCGCGCCACAGCTTGTCCAGCGCCGCACGGGCGTCGCCGGTCGCGAGGCCGGACACCAGGGCCGCGCCGTTCATGGCCCCGGCCGAGACGCCGGACACCGCGCGGACATCCAGCCGGTCGTCTTCCAGCAGCCGGTCGATCACGCCCCACTGAAAGGCGCCGTGCGCGCCGCCGCCCTGAAGCGCGAGACAGACGGGACGACGGCCCGTGGGAGCGGGCAGATCTTCCGCCGGTTGGGCGGTCTTGCGTTTGAAGATCGCCATGGTCGCTCCGGTCTGAATTTATTGCGCGGTCCAACCGCCGTCGATGGAGAAGCTGGCGCCGTTCGCCGAGGCGCCGAGATCGCTGACCAGATACAGGAAGATCCCGGTCAGTTCGTCCGTGGTCACGAATCGCTTGGTCGGCTGGGCGGCCAAAATGACGTCGGTCAGCACCTGCTCCTCGGTCATGTTGCGGGTGCGGGCCTGGTCCGCAATCTGTTTCGTCACGATCGGCGTCTCGACGAAGCCGGGGCAGATGGCGTTGCAGGTGATGCCGTCTCGCGCCACTTCCAGCGCCACCGTCTTGGTGAAACCGATGACGCCGTGCTTGGCCGCAACGTAAGCCGACTTGAACGGACTGGCGACCAGCCCGTGGGCCGAGGCCATGTTGACGATCCGGCCGCGCCCTTGCGCCTTCATGATCGGGATCGCGGCGCGGGTGGCGTAGAAGGCCGAGGACAGGTTGATGGCGATGATCTTTTCCCACTGGTCGGTGGGGAATTTCTCGACCGATTCGACGTGCTGAATGCCGGCGTTGTTGACCAGAATGTCCAGGCGGCCGAGTTCGCCTTGGGCGAAGGCGACCATGTCCGCGATCTCTTCGCCGCGCGTCATGTCGGCGGGGTGGTATCGGACGCGAACCCCGGACGAGGCTTCCAGGTCGGCGCGCGTGCGCTCGATCTCGGCTGGATCGCCCAGGCCGTTCAGGACGACGTCGCCGCCGCCCGCCGCCACGGCCCGCGCCAGGGCCAGACCGATGCCGGAGGTCGATCCCGTCACGATCGCAACCTGGCCCTTCAAATCGCCGATCATGCGCAGCGCGGGCGTGTCGCCTTGGACGTCAGAGGATGTTTCGGGCCGTTGCGACATGGATCCGCCTTGGGTTCTTTTGCGGGAGACTAACGGCAGGACAGGGCAGGGATCAAGAATTTCCCGATCTGATGAATATCCATTCGCTTTCGGTCGAGGCGGCCTTGTCGAACGTGTAGCCGTCGCGGTCGAAAGCCTTCAGGTCCGCCACCCGTTCCACGCGCTCGTCGATGGCGAAGCGGGTCATGGCGCCGCGCGCCTTCTTGGCGAAAAAGGAGACGATGCGGCTCTCGCCGTTTTTCTCTTCGCGAAACTGCGGCGTCACGACCTGCAGCTTCAGCGCCTTGGCGTCCACGGCGCCGAAATATTCCTGGCTGGCCAGGTTGACCAGGGTGGGATCGGTCTGGCCTTCTGCGTCTTCGTTTAGTTGTTTGGAAATCCGCTCGCCCCAGAAGTCGTACAGGCTGGTCCCGCGCCGGGTCTTCAGCCGCGTGCCCATTTCCAGGCGATAGGGCTGAATCCGGTCCAGCGGACGCAGCAGGCCATAGAAGCCAGACAGGATGCGAAGATGGTGCTGGGCGTATTCCAGCGCCTTGGCGTCGAGTTCGCGCGCTTTCAGCCCCTCATAGACGTCGCCAGCGAAGGCGAAAGCGGCTTGGACGCCATCCATTGATTCGGCATCGAAAGCCTTGAAGCGCGCGACGTTCAGGGTCGCCAGGTCGTCGGAAATCCCCATCAGGCGGCGCAGATCGGCCTTGGTCTGACGCCGCGCGGTCGTCGCCAGGCTGGCGGTGTCGTCGATGAAGCGACGTTCGGTGCCGGGAATCGCCGGATCGGCCTCGGTGAAGTCGAGCCTTTTGGCGGGAGAAAGAACGATCAGCAATTGGCGGCTCCGTTGCAGCGCCGCTCACATAGGCCGCTTCAGTCAAGATTTGAACCGGGCAAGGCTAAGGCGCGGCGCCGGCGGCTGTGGATCAAGAAGAACGCCATTAAATAGACAGGCATAATCGGCCTCGCGCCTTCGCTGCGAAGGTGTTGGAGGGCTGGGCGGAGCGCCGGGCCTTCGCCCGGAGTGGAGTTTGTGTTGTTACCGTTTCGACGAAGGGTTGACGCTCCGCGCGGTTGGTTGGTCTGCAAGCTCGGGGCGTCGAGCGGTGGCGGTCTTATCGCCTAACTCCATAAGCCTGCGACGGGTCGGCGGGGTCTGCGAAACCCCGTCCCGAGTGCGATCGAGTATCCTCCTCGACCCTCCGACACCGCTCCATGAGTCGCTGTCAGCGCGGGCCGTTCCAGACCCGCTCCCGTTCCATCCGCTCCCGCCGCCGCAAGGTCGCAGGCCAAGCGAGCCCTCCGGGCGACGGGACGGGTGCAGAATACGCCGGTTTCGGAGGGGGGATGGGAGAAGCGGGACATAAATCGGCAAGCGATTGGATTCGCTGGGAATGAACCAGCGGGATTGTGATGGCTGGAGCGCAACTCACGCCCCTCAATATCCGTCATCCTCGGCACAAGGCCGAGGATGACGGATTTGTTGAAGTGGGCGAGGCGCCTCCTGTGGGACTTTGAGGCCCCTTCGCCGCTACGCGGTCCCACTCCCTGCAACGCGGCGAGGAAAAGGTGGAGGTTAGAACAAAACCGCCGGGTTCATGATCCGTCCGGGGTCGATGGCGCGTCGGATTGCGGCCATGGTTTCGATTTCGAGAGGGGATTTGTAGCGTTTGACCTCTTCGGTCTTCAGGCGGCCCAGGCCGTGTTCGGCGGAGATGGAGCCGTCGTAGGTTCCGACAACGTCGTGAACCACTTGCGAGCCTTCCTTCCAGCGACCGATGAAGGCGGGGATGTCCTGACCCACGCCCGGCAGGATGTCGTAGTGCAGATTGCCGTCGCCGACGTGGCCGAAGACCGAGATGCGGGCGCCGGGGTGGAAGCGTTCGACGGCGGCCGAGGCTTCGTGGATGAATTCGGCGATGCGGCTGATGGGGACGGAGACGTCGTGTTTCCAGCCGCCGCCCTCGGGCTTGAGGGCCGCCGAATGTTCTTCGCGCAGACGCCAGAAGGCGGCGCGCTGGGCGTCATTCTGGGCGATGGCGGCGTCGGTGATCAGGCCTTGCTCGAAGGCCACTTCCAGCAGGGCCTCCATCTGGGCCTCGGCGCCGCCGGGGGTGCCCGAGGCGATCTCGATCAGGACGTACCAGTCGGGCGTGGAGTCCAGCGGTTCGCGGGTGTCGGGGATGTTCTTGAGCACCAGTTCCATGCCCAGCCGCTTCATCAGCTCGAAGGCCTCGACGCCGCCGCCGGTCTCGGCCTTGGCGCGGGCGAGCAGTTCGACCGAGGCGGCGGCCGTCTCCAGGCCGACGACGGCGACGGCGCGCGAACGCATGATGGGGAACAGTTTCAGGGTGGCGGCGGTGACCACGCCCAGGGTGCCCTCGGCGCCGATCAGCAGCTGTTTCAGGTCGTAGCCGGTGTTGTCCTTGCGCAGGCGCTTCAGGCCCCGGAAGATCTCGCCGTTGGGCATGACCGCCTCAAGGCCCAACACCAGGTCGCGCATCATGCCGTAACGGAGCACCTGGGTGCCGCCGGCGTTGGTGGAGATGACGCCGCCGATGGTGGCTGACCCCTCGGCCGCGAGGCTGAGCGGGAAATAGCGACCGGCCGCCGTCGCCGCCTGTTGGGCCTCCAGCAGGGTCAGGCCGGCCTCGACCGTCATGGCGTCGTCCAGCGGGGTGACGTCGCGGACGGCGCGCATCTTGCGGGTCGACAGCAGAACCTCGCCGAAGGGGATCTGGCCGCCGACCAGGCCGGTGCCACCGCCATGCGGGGTGATCGCCACGCCTTCGCGGGCGCAGAGGGTCACAGCCTTGGCCGTCTCCTCGACCGAGCGCGGGGTCAGCAGGATCGGCGTATGGCCCGTCCAGCGATTGCGCCATTCGGTCAGGGACGGGGCGATGACCTCGGGATCCTGGGTCCAGCCGCCCGGACCCAGGGCGGCCTTCAGTTCGTCGAGCACGGCGGAGGAGGGAGCGGGCGTCTGCATGCCCCCTTTTGTCAGGCGTCGTCGTTCGGTGGAAGGGCCGCGAACGCGATCAGACGTCCAGGTCTTCTTTCACGAACTGCGCATTTTCCTGAATGAACTGGAAGCGGGCGTCGGCGCGCTTGCCCATCAGGCGTTCGACCAGGTCCTCGATGTCGGTCTCGGCATCGGGAACGGTGATCCGCGCCAGAGTCCGCTTCTTGGGGTCCATGGTGGTCTCTTTGAGCTGCGAGGCCATCATTTCGCCCAGGCCCTTGAACCGGCCGATCTCGGTCTTCTTGCCCTTGAAGACGGTGGCCAGCAGTTCGTCGCGGTGGGCGTCGTCGCGGGCGTATTCGCTCAGGGGGCCCGCCGAGATTCGGTAGAGCGGCGGCAGGGCCATGAAGACCCGGCCCTGACGGATGGTCTCGGGCATGACGCGATAGAAGAAGGTGATCAGCAGGGCCGCGATGTGGGCGCCGTCCACGTCGGCGTCGGTCATGATCACGATCCGCTCGTAGCGCAGGTCGTCAATGTTGAAGCGGTTGCCGGGCTGAACGCCCATGGCCAGGGCCAAGTCGGACAGTTCGATATTTTGGCGCAGCTTGTCCGCTGTGGCCGAGGCCACGTTCAAAATCTTGCCGCGCAGGGGCAGGATGGCCTGGGTGGTGCGATCGCGCGCCTGTTTGGCCGAGCCGCCGGCCGAATCGCCTTCGACGATGAAGAGTTCGGTGCCCTGGGCCGATTGGCGGCTGCAGTCCGACAGCTTGCCCGGCAGGCGCAGCTTGCGGGTGGCGGCGGCGCGCTGGACTTCCTTGTCCTTGCGACGGCGCAGACGATCCTCGGCGCGATCCACGACGAAGCCGAGCAGGGCGTTGGCCTGTTTGGGGCTCTCGGTCAGCCAGTGGTCCAGCGGGTCGCGGAGCAGCTGCTCCACGATGCGCGTGCCCTCGGGCGAGGACAGGCGGTCCTTTGTCTGGCCCTGGAACTCGGGATTGCGGATGAAGACGCTGATCAGGGCGCCGGCGTTGGCGATGACGTCCTCGGCCGTGATGATGGCGGCGCGCTTCTCGTTCGTGAGTTCGCCGTAGGATTTCAGACCCTTGACCAGGGCGGCGCGGAAGCCGGCCTCGTGCGTGCCGCCGTCGGGGGTGGAGACGGTGTTGCAGTAGGACTGGATGAAGCCGTCGGATTCGCCGAAACCGATGGGCGACCAGGTCACGGCCCATTCGAAGGCCCCCGCCTCGCCCTGGCGCTCGGCGCGGCCGGCGAAGGTGGGGGTGACGGTGTCCAGTTCGCCGATCCGGTCGATCAAGGCGTCGGCCAAGCCGCCGGGGAAGTGCAGGCTGGCCTGGGTCGGGGTGGCGTCGGTGATGCGCTCGGGCGCGCAGGTCCACCGGATTTCCACGCCGCGGAACAGATAGGCCTTGGAGCGGGCCATGCGGAACAGGCGGGCGGGCTTGAAGGCCGCCCCCATGCCGAAGATTTCGTCGTCGGGCTTGAAGCGGATCAGGGTGCCGCGCTTCTTGGACGGGCCGATCTGCTGGATGGGAGCCAGGACGGCGCCGCGGCTGAACGCCTGTTTCCATTCGAAGCCGTCGCGCCAGACCGTGACCTCGACACTTTCGCTGAGCGCATTGACGACCGAGACGCCGACGCCGTGCAAACCGCCTGAGGTTTCATAGGCTTTGCCGGAAAACTTGCCGCCCGAGTGTAGGACGGTCATGACCACTTCCAGCGCCGACTTGCCGGGGTGTTTGGGGTGGGGATCGACCGGGATGCCGCGCCCGTCGTCGCGGACCGACAGATAGCCCTCGGCGTCCAGATCCACGGTGATCAGCTTGGCGTGTTTGGCCACAGCCTCGTCCATGGCGTTGTCCAGGACTTCGGCGAACAGGTGGTGCAGCGCGCGCTCGTCGGTGCCGCCGATATACATGCCGGGGCGTTTGCGGACGGGTTCCAGCCCTTCGAGCACCTCGATCGATGACGCGGAATAGGCGTTGGTGCTGCCGGCCGTAGGCGCAGCGGCTGCGGTCGGAGCTGGGGATGGCGCAGGCGCGGGCGGCGCCTCGGGCGGTTTCACCGACACAGGTTTGGGAGGCTCGGGTTTGCGAGCTTCGGGTTCGTCGTCAAAAGCGAAGAGGTCGGCGGCCATTCACATAGTCTGAGGCGATTCGGGAGCGGGTCTGGTAGGCCCGTGAGGCCGGTCGAGCAAGCGGCGCGCGAACTGGGGCCGGATCGAAGGTGACGGCGCGGGCCATGATCGCCAGCATCAGGATCCACGGCAGGTTGGCGTGGGTCAGCAGGACGCTCTCTGACAGGCTCAAGGCTGTGAAGACGGTCAGATAGGCGATGCTCCAGTAGCCTTCGCGCGCGCCCAGCCCATTCAGCCGCGCGACGATCAGGATCGCCGAGATCGCCATGACGGCGCCGACCGCCACCGCGCCGGGCCAGCCCAGCTGGACCAGCAGGTCGATCCAGCCGTTGTGCGCAGACGGTACGGGCCACTGGGTCTCGATGCGGATTTCGCGAGCGGGAATGGAGTCCACGCCCCAGAAGGCGCTGAAGCCGTAGCCGGTCCAGGGACGCTCGGCGACCTTTCGCATCAAGGCGTCCCAGATCAGGGTGCGGCCGGTCAGGGACGGGTCCTTCCCCAGGGCTTCCAGTATGGCGGCGGAATCGGAGTTCCACAGCCAGGTGGCCGCCGCCGCCGTGATGACGCCCAGCCAGATTCCGGCGACCGTGATCACGGCGCCGCCCTGTTTCAACGCCCACCAGCCCCCCACCATGCCCAGGCCCAGGCCCCAGCACAGAAGCGATGTCTTGGACTGGGTGGCGAGCACCAGGAGCGTGGTGAGGCCCAGGGTCAGCAGGCAGACCCAGAAACGGTTGCTGCGTCCGGCGATATGATCTGCGGCCAGGGTCGCTGCGGCCGAAACGGCGCCGACCACCATGACCAGCCCCATCTGGTTCTTCTCGTACCAGAGACCGCGCCAAAGGCCGGCGTTGTCGAACTGGTGCACGCCCACCTTGGGATAGCCGAACACCATGAGAAGGCTGCCGACGGCCATCACCAGACCGGTGTACATCAGGACGCGCGGCAGGGTGTCGTCGCGGAAGCGGGCGCCCAGATAGATGGCGAAGGCGCTGTTGATGGCCATGGCGATCACCCGACGCTCGGTCACGCCGGGATCGATGGACCAGTACTTCGACACGAAACACAGGGCGACCAGGCCAAACATCATCAACCAGGCCGGCCAGGCCCGAATGACCTTGTCGAAGCGAAACACGATCAGGCCGGCGATGACGGCATAGACGGGCAACCAGATGAACCGCAGGATCGGCGTCTCGACCTGGGTCGGCGCGATGACGGGGGCGATCAGGGCGCCGGTCAGCATGAAGACGACGAAACCGGCCGCCCACTGTTCCCACAGCGGCGGCGAATCATCCGGGGTCTGAACGGGCGGTTCGCGCACGGGCGCACAGTCCTTTGCGTCGCTTAAAGAACAGTGAGTGCGGCGGTGAAGGCGGCGAGGCCCCGTTCCAGATCGGCGATCAGGTCGGCGGGGTCTTCCAGACCGATATGGATGCGGATCAGTTCGCCCTCCAGCGCGGGCGGATGGTCGCGATAGGCCATTTGATGGGTCTCGTGGGTGATTAGGCTTTCGAACCCGCCCCAGGAATAGCCGAGACCGAACAGGCTGAGGGCGTTCAGGAAGGCCTCGCCCGCCGCCTTGTCGCCGCCCTTCATGACCACGCCCATCAGGGACGCCGCGCCGGTGAAGTCCCGCCGCCACAGGTCGTGGCCAGTCGAGCCAGGCAGGGGCGGATAGAGAACGCGGGAAACCTCGGGCCGCGCTTGCAGCCATTCCGCGACGATCAGGCCAGACCTGGCCTGTTCCGCATAGCGCAGCGGCAGGGTCCGCAAACCGCGCAGCGCCAGCCAGGCGTCGTCGGGCGAAACATGCCACCCTAGATCCTCGATGGTGTCGCCGATGGTGCGCAGGCAAGCGGGGTCATTCGAGGCGATGCTGCCCATCAGCACATCAGAGTGTCCGCCGACGTATTTGGTGACTGCCTGGACGCTGACATCCACGTCATGGGCCAACGGGCGATAGGCAAGGCCGGCGGCCCAGGTATTGTCGACCACCGTCAGGACGCCTCGCGCACGGCAGGCCTGGGTCACGGCGGCGACATCGACCATTTCGAACGTCAATGACGACGGCGACTCCATCAGCACCAGTCGCGTCCGGTCGCCCAAGGCGGCGACGATGGCCGACGCATCGGCGTCGGCGGGGAGGAAGCGGGTCGTGACGCCGCGCGCGGCCTGATAACGGCTGAGAAAGCGCCGCGTCGGACCATAGACGGCGTCCGTGGTGATCACCTCGTCGCCCGGTCGCAGCAGGGCCAGAAGCGGCACGGTGACGGCCGCGAGGCCGGACGGGACCAGAAAGGCGTCCGTGGCGCCCTCCAGATCAGCCAGGGCGCGGCGAAGGTCGCGGGCGGCGCTGGTTCCGCTGAGGCCGTAGGTCGGGCCGTCCGTCTCGTCGCGCATGACGCCGGCCGTGTCGCTGAGCATGGTCGAGGCGCGCTCGATGGGCGGGTTGACGCCGCGACGACCCTGACCCCGACGTGTGGCGGCGGCGATCAGGCGGGTGCGGTCCGAATGCGGCGACATGGCGTTTCCGATGGGTTGCGGATCGAGCCCTAAAGGCCTCTAAAGCCAGCGGGGCGCAAGCGGCGAGGGATTGGAACGCGATGCGGTGCTGGATGATCGGAGCGATGGCGGCGGTGCTGCTGACGGCCGCGTGCGGACGGCAGGACGCCGATCCGACGCCGGAGACGACCGATGTCGCGCCGACCGCAACAACGCCCAGCGCCGTTCCCGAAAGCCCGACGCTGGCGGCGATCAAGCGACGCGGCCGCCTGAACTGCGGCGTGCATCAGGGACTGGTTGGCTTCGCCTATACCGACAATCGGGGTCAGTGGCGCGGGTTCGACGTCGACTTCTGTCGCGCGACGGCGGCGGCGGTGCTGGGTGATGCAAACGCCGTGCGGTTCGTACCCTTGTCGGCGTCGGATCGGTTTGCGGCGCTGAACGACGGTCGGATCGACGTGCTGTGGCGCAACTCGTCTTGGACCATGAGCCGTGACGCGGGCGAGGGGTTCGTCTTCGCCGGCATCAACTATTACGACGGCCAGGGCTTCTTGGTGCGGCGATCGCTGAACCTGAACAGCGCGACTGAGCTGAATGGGGCGCGGGTCTGCGTTCAGTCCGGCTCGACCTCGCAAATCAACGCCGCCGATTATTTCCGGTCGCGTGGCATCGAATATCGGCCTGTCGTCTTCGAAACCGAAGAGGCGGCGCGCGACGCCTATGGCCGCGAGGACTGCGACGCCTTCAGCGCCGACATCTCCGCTTTAGCCGCCGCGCGGACCGTTCTGACCAACCCCAACGAACATGTGATCCTGTCGGACGTGGCGTCCAAGGAGCCGCTGGGGCCGGTCGTCAAGGCGGGCGACGAACGTTGGGCCTCGACCGTGCGCTGGACCCTGAACGCCCTGATGCTTGCCGAGGAGCTAAGGGTGACCAAAGCCAGCGTGGAGGCGCAGTCCAAGACTGCGACGGACCCGCGCGTCCGGCGTCTGCTGGGCGCCGAGGGCGAGTTCGGACCCATGCTGGGCTTGTCCAAGACCTGGGCCAGGGACGCCGTCGGGGCGGTCGGTAACTATGGCGAGATCTTCGAGCGGAATCTGGGGTCGCAATCGGCGCTCGACCTGGCGCGCGGTTTGAACGCACAATGGAACGCGCGCCCGGCCGGCTTGATCTATGGTCTGCCGATCCGATAAGCGCCGACGTTTGTATCGCTTCCTGGGGGATAGATGACCGAGACGAAACGTGGCGGCCTCGCGCTGCACTGGCTGATGCTGATCGGTTTCGCCGTGGGTCTGGGCGGCGGTCTGATCGTCAATCTGACGCTGGGCGCCGACACGGGCTGGGTCGTCTGGCTGACGGACAACGTCACAGGGCCGCTGGGTCAGATCTTCCTGCGCCTGCTGTTCATGATGGTCATCCCCCTGCTGTTCTCGGCCCTGGTGGTGGGGGTGGCCGAGATGGGCGACCTCAGCTCGTTGGGACGCGCGGGGATCAAGACCCTGGTGCTGACCATACTGGTGTCCAGCATCGCCGTGGTGATCGGCCTGGTCATGGTCAATGTGTTCCAGCCCGGACGGGGCGTCGATCCCGTGCTGGCGCAACAGCTGCTGGAACAAGGTCGCGACGGCGCGGCCGGAATCGTGCGCGGGGCGCCCGAGACCATCCAGCTGGGCGACTTCTTCCTTGAGCTGATCCCGTCGAACGTCTTCACGGCCGCAGCCGAGAACCAGATCCTGCCGGTGATGGTGTTCGCCCTGTTCTTCGGCATCGGCCTGGTGATGGCCAAGTCGCCCGCGACCGACCGGCTGCAGCAGGTCATCGAGGGCCTGTTCGAAGTCACGATGAAGCTGATCAACCTGTTCATCAAACTGGCCCCCATCGCCATCGCCTGCCTGATGTTCAACCTGGCGGCCCTGTTCGGATGGGACCTGCTGGTGCGGCTGGCGGCCTATGTGGGCGTCGCCGTGGGCGCCATGGCGATCCATATGTTCGTGGTCTATCCGCTGGTGATCTGGATCCTGGGCGGCCGTTCACCCATCGCCTTCTTCAAGGGCGTGCGCGAGCCGATGGTGGTGGCCTTCTCGACCGCCTCGTCCAATGCGTCGCTGCCGGTGTCGCTGAAGGCGGCCGAGGAAGAGCTGAAGCTGCCGCGCAAGATCGCGCGTTTCGTGCTGACGGTCGGCGCCACCGCCAACCAGAACGGCACGGCCCTGTTCGAGGGGGTGACGGTCCTGTTCCTGGCCCAGTTCTTCGGCGTCGATCTGACGATCACCCAGCAGGTCATCGTCATGCTGGTCTGCATACTGGGCGGGATCGGCACGGCGGGCGTGCCGGCCGGTTCGCTGCCGGTCGTGGCGATGATCTTGGTGATGGTGAAGGTGCCGCCCGAAGGAATCGGCCTGATCCTGGGCGTGGATCGCTTCCTGGACATGTGCCGCACGACGCTGAACGTCACCGGCGACCTGGTGCTGGCGACCGTGGTGTCACGTGGCGAAGAGGACGACGCTGTCGAAGCCGACGATGTCGTCCCTGTCGCGCCTCCAGCCTGAAGTTCAGCCGGTCTCGACCGGGGTGTCCGACCGGGCGCCCCATTCGGACCAGGAGCCATCGTAGAGGTGTGACGAGCGACCAAGCTCGGCCAGGCCCAGGGTCAGGATGGCGGCGGTGACGCCGGAGCCGCAGGTGGTGACCATGGGCCGGTCTATATTGACGCCGGCATCGACGAAGGCCTGCTCCAGCGCCGAACCTCGCTTCATCGTGCCGTCCTCGTTCAGCAGCCGGCCGTAGGGCAGGTTGAGCGCGCCCGGCATATGACCGCTGCGCACGCCGGGGCGGGGTTCGGCAACCTGACCGCTGAACCGAGGAGCGCCACGCGCATCGACGACCTGAACGCCTTTGGCAAACGCGTCGCGGACGTCATCGAGCGAGGCGACAGACTCGCCGGAATCTGCGGCTTCGAAGTGGGTCGCAACGGCTTCCGACTCGCCACTCTGCACAGGGCGGCCCTGCGCCAGCCAACGCGGGAGGCCGCCATCCAGCACCTGAAAGTGCTTGGCGCCCATGGTCTTCAGCATCCACCACACGCGGGCCGCCGAGAACAGGCCGGCCGTGTCATAAACGACGATCCGGTGGTCGTTCCCGAGGCCGAGGGCGCCGACGGATGCCGCGAACGATTGCGGCGACGGCATCATGTGGGGCAGGGGGCTGTTGCGGTCCGACACGGCGTCCAGATCGAAGAAGACGGCGCCGGGGATATGGGCCTGTTCGAAATCAGAGCGGGCGTCACGGCCGTCCAGATGCCAGCTGCCGTCCACGATGCGCAGACCGGGTTCGCCGAGGCGGGCGGCGAGGTTTTCGGTGGAGATCAGAAAGCTCATGGTCGGGACAGGGCCAGTTGCATGACGTCGGTGCGGCCGGAGCGGAAGCCGGCCTCGCAATAGGCGAGATAGAAGCGCCAAAGGCGGCGGAAACGCTCGTCGAAACCGGGAATCCTGCTGATCTCGGACCAACTCGCCTGGAAGCGCTCGTCCCACCTTTTCAGGGTGGAGGCGTAGTCGAGGCCGAACCGCTCGACGGCCTGCCATGACAGGCCGGCCGTCGAGGTGACGGGCGCCAATCGCTCCTCTGACGGCAGCATGCCGCCGGGGAAGACGTACTTCTGAATGAAGTCGGTGCGGGCGTTGTACTCTTCGAACAGGGCGTCCTGGATGGTGATGATCTGCAGCCCCGCGACGCCGCCCGGCTTGAGGACATCGTGGACCTTGTCGAAATAGGCGGGCCAGTATTCCTTGCCGACCGCCTCGAACATTTCGATGGAGGCGACGCGGTCGAACTGACCCTGGACGTCGCGATAGTCGATCAGTTCGATCCTGGCTTTTTCGGTCAGCCCCGCATTGAACAGCCTTTGCTGCGCGAAGTCGTGCTGCTCCTTGGAGATGGTGATGCCGGTGACGTTCGCGCCGATCTCACGCGCCGCGAACTCAGCGAAACCGCCCCAGCCGCAGCCGATTTCCAGGACCGACATGCCGGGTTTAATGTCCATCATACGGGCCAGGCTGGCGTATTTCTCGCGCTGGCCTGCTTCCAGCGTCTCGTCCTCGCGACTGAAACGCGCCGACGAATAGGTCATCGAGGTGTCCAGCCAGTTCAGATAGAAGGCGTTGCCCAGGTCATAGTGGGCGTGGATGTTCTTCCTGGAGCCCGTCCGGCTGTTGCGGTTGCTGCGATGCGCCAGCCAGTTGACGGCCATCATCAGCCAGTTGCCGTCGAACAGGCGTCGGATATGGTCGTAGTTGTCGACCAGGGTTTCCAGCAGGGCGGCCAGATGCGGGCTGTCCCATTCGCCGGCCATGTAGCCCTCGGCGAACCCGATGTCGCCGGCGGCCAGGACACGGCGCGCGAAGCCGTAGTCCTTGACGTGCATCACGCCACTGGGGCCGGGCTGTTCGCCTTCCAGCACATGCGCTTCGCCATTCGGTAGATGCACCGTCAGACGTCCGTAGGTCCAGTTGGAGGCGAGCAGGCGCAGCAGCATCGCAAAGACGCGGGGCGTCCGGGCGGAGGCGGCGGCCAGGTCGGTCGTGGCGAGACTCATGATGAACCTTTCTGCGCGTCAATCACGGTCGGTCGTGTCGTCGCCGCGTCCCGACACCGTCTTGAGGGCGTCGAGGGCGCGAGCACGAGCTTGGCCATGATCCAAGATGGGGTGGGGATAGTCTTTGCCAAGCCTGAGGCCGGCGTCGCGCAGCACCTCGGCTGGGGCGGTCCAGGGCGCCTGAAGCCAACGGTCGGACAGGGCGCGCAGTTCGGGAACCCAGCGGCGGACATAGCCGCCCTTGGCGTCGAACTTCTCGCCTTGGGCGATGGGATTGAAGATGCGGAAATACGGGGCGGCGTCGGCCCCGGATCCGGCGACCCACTGCCAGTTCTGCACATTGCTGGCCAGATCGGCGTCGACCAGCGTGTCCCAGAACCAGGCCTCGCCCTCGCGCCAGTCGATCAGCAGGTGTTTGACCAAGAAGGAGGCGACGACCATCCGCACGCGATTGTGCATCCAGCCGGTCGCCCACAGTTGTCGCATCCCGGCATCGACCAGGGGATAGCCCGTTCGGCCGCGCTTCCAGGCCTCCAGCCCCTTGGGATCGTCGCGCCAGGGCATGGCGTCGTATTCGGGCCGGAAGGCGCGCTCGGGCATGGTCGGGAAATGGTGGAGCAGGTGGGCGGAGAAATCGCGCCAGCCGATCTCGGCGACGAACTTTTCCGCCTCGGCGGCGGGGACCTTGCCTGCTGCAGCCGCGTCACGCGCACGTTCGACGGCGCGCCACGGACTAATCTCGCCCCAATGCAGGTGCGGCGACAGGCGGCTGGTCGCCGGGCGGTCGGGATGGTCGCGGCCGACGGAGTAAGCCTTCAGCCCGTGGGCGAGGAAGTCGGAAAGGGCGGCAGAGCCGCCGTCTTCGCCCGGCGTCCAGTCGAAGCCTTTGGACCAGTCCGGTCCGGTCGGATGCAGTTTCCAGTCGTCGATCGACTCGCTCTCGACGGCGGTCGGGGTGTCGATTTCGCGCGGGCCGGTCGTGTGGGCGGGCGGTTCGGCCTGGGCCAGCAGCGCCTTCAGGAACGGCGTGAAGACCTTATAGGGGCCGCCCGTGCCGTTCAGTACCGCGCCGGGACGGCAAAGCAGCGATCCGTTGAAGCCGCGGCAATCGACGGCGTCGGCTTTCAGCGCATGGGCGATCTCGGCATCGCGTTCGAACGCCTGCGGTTCGAACAGCCGGTTCATGAAGACGGCGTCGGCATTGGTCTCCTGGATCAGCTTCTGAAGTTGCGACAGCGAATCGCCGCTTCGCAAAATCAACCGCGAACCCCGGGTTTGAAGCGACGCGTCGAGCGCCCGGAGCGACTTGTCGAGCCACCACAGCGACGCCGCGCCGGTCTGGCGATCCGGATTTCGATCCAGGATGAAGACCGGAAGGATCGGCCGTCCCGTCTCGGCGGCATGGTTCAGGGCGGGGTTGTCGTGCAGGCGCAGGTCGCGGCGGAACCAGAGGATGACAGGCTTGGTGGCCACGCGGGCGAACTCCGTGATAACTTGCGCTCAACCGTTCAGAGCGCCACCTGATGGCCCAATAGCTGCGGCAAACGCCGCCTCTACAACACTCGAACTTCGAAAGAGCCGCCTCGTGAGCCGACCCAACGCTGTCATTACGTTGTCCGAAGGTCTTCGGACGCCTGTCGTCATTGGCGGCGGCGCCAGAATCGCCTTTATCGCCGGTCCCTGCCAGATGGAAAGCCGTCAGCACGCGCTGGAGACGGCCCATGCGCTTAAGGAAATCGGCGAACGGTTGAACGTCGGCATCATCTACAAGACCAGTTTCGACAAGGCGAACCGCACCAGCGCCAGCGCCGCCCGCGGCATCGGCCTGAAGGACGCCATGCCGATCTTCGCCGAAATCCGCGAGGTCACAGGCCTGCCGACCCTGACCGACGTCCACTCCGAGGCCCAGTGCGGCCCGGTGGGCGAGGTCGTCGATGTGCTGCAGATCCCGGCCTTCCTCAGCCGTCAGACCGATCTGCTGCTGGCCGCCGCCGCGACCGGCAAGGCGATCAACATCAAGAAGGGCCAGTTCCTGGCGCCCTGGGACATGAAGAACGTCATCGCCAAGGTGGTCGGCGCCGGCAATCCCAACGTCATGGCCTGCGAGCGGGGCGCCAGCTTCGGCTACAACACCCTGGTCAGCGATATGCGCGCCCTGCCGGTGCTGCGCGAGATCGGTTGCCCAGTCGTGTTCGACGCGACCCACAGCGTCCAGCAGCCGGGCGGCCAGGGCACGTCCTCGGGCGGTCAGCGCGAGTTCGTGCCGGTCCTGGCGCGCGCCGCCGTCTCGGTCGGGGTGGATGCGGTCTTCGTGGAGACGCACCCTGATCCGGACAATGCGCCGTCGGATGGCCCCAACATGGTGCCGCTGGACCAGTTCGAGGCCCTGGCGGCGCAACTGATCGCCTTCGACGACTTGGCCATCAAGATCGGGGCCAAGGCGCCAGTGGCGCAGGCCGCCTGAATCCTCTAGGTCGGACCCATGTCTGACACCTTGGACCTGGGCGCCCTGCAAAGCCTGCTGGAGCGCGTGCGCGGCCTGAAGATCGCTTGCGTCGGCGACCTGATGCTGGACCGCTACGTCTATGGCGAGGTCAGCCGCATCTCGCCCGAGGCGCCGATCCCGGTGCTGCGCGCCGCCCGCACGGTCGCCATGCCTGGCGGCGTCGGCAATGTGGCGCGCAATATCGCGGCGCTGGGCGGTGTGGCCCGCCTGGGCGCCGTCGTCGGGGACGATGCGGCGGGCGCCGAGTTGACCGCTCTGATCGCCGCCGAGCCACGGATCGAGGACGCTTTGGCCCGCGCCGCCGAGGCCGCCACCATCGTCAAGACGCGGTTCGTTTCGGGGGGGCAACAGCTGTTGCGGCTGGACGACGAAGCGGCGCCGATGGGCATCGACACTTCTGACGCCTTTACGGGCACTTCCGTTTATCTTCTGTCCGACTATGCCAAGGGTGTCGTCGGTGACGCGTTGATCGCATCGGCTTTGGCGGCGGCTAAGAAGTCCGGCGCGCCAGTCGTGGTCGATCCCAAGGGACGCGACTTCGCACGCTATGGGGCGGTCGATGTGATCAAGCCCAACGCCTCTGAATTGGCCGGGGCGACGGGCTTGCCGGTCGGAACAGACGCCGAGGTCGAGGCGGCGCTGGAGGCGCTGCTGGCCGCCACGACCGCAAAGGCCGTGATCGTGACGCGCGCGGGCAAGGGGATGAGCCTGGCGCGGCGCGGGGAACCGGTAAAGCATTTCCCAGGCCGGGCGCGCGAGGTGTTCGACGTTTCGGGCGCCGGCGACACCTGTCTGGCGGCCATCGGCCTGGCCCTGGGCGCCGGAGCGTCGCTGGAGACGGCGGTCGAGTTCGCCATCCTGGCCTCGGGCGTGGTGGTCGGAAAGGCCGGGACGGCCGTGGTCACGCCCGCCGAACTGATCGAGGCCGAGCTGAGCCAGCATGCCACGGCTGCCGTCGCCAAGGTGACGCCGCTGGACGAACTGTCGGCCGAGGTCGAGGCCTGGCGGCGTCAGGGGCTGAAGGTCGGTTTCACCAACGGCTGTTTCGACATCCTGCACCGGGGCCATGTCGCCTATCTGGCCCAGGCGCGCAGTTGGTGCGACCGACTGGTGGTGGCGTTGAACACCGACGCCTCGGTCAAGCGGCTGAAGGGCGAGGGACGGCCCGTCAACGATCTGGACAGTCGGGCGGTCGTCATCGGCGGCTTGGCCAGTGTGGACCGCGTGACCAGTTTCGACGATCCGACGCCGGTCGCCTTGATCGAACGGCTGAGACCCGATGTGCTGATCAAGGGCTCGGACTACACGCGCGAGGGCGTGGTCGGCGGCGATCTGGTCGAGAGCTGGGGCGGCGAGGTCAGGCTGGCGGATTTCAAGGACGGGTATTCGACCACGCGGACGATCGAGAAGATGACCACAGGATCCCAGCAATGACGCCTCGCATGATCGTCGTCACCGGCGGCGCCGGCTTCATCGGCTCCAACATCGTGGCGCGGCTGACGGCCGAGACGGCCTATGACCTCGTGGTCTGCGATCGGCTGGAGACCGCCGATCTGGCCAAGTGGAAGAATGTCGCCAAGCACGCCATCGCCGACTTCTGGTCGCCCGAGGAACTGTTCGAGCAGCTGGAGCGTCATGCCGAACGGATCGAGGCCGTGGTGCATATGGGCGCCATCTCCTCCACGACCGAGCCGGACGCCGACCTGATCCTGCGCACCAACTTCACCCTGTCGCGCGACCTGTGGGACTGGTGCACGATCCGCGACGTCAGGATGATCTACGCGTCCTCGGCAGCCACTTATGGCGACGGTGAGGGGGGCTTCAACGACGATGACGATGCGGATTCTTTGTCGAAGCTTCGGCCGCTAAACGCCTATGGTTATTCGAAGATGTTGTTCGATCAGCATGCCGTGCGCCAGGCGGATCGCGGCCAGGCGCCGCGCCAGTGGGCAGGGTTGAAATTCTTCAACGTCTATGGGCCGAACGAGGGCCACAAGGGCGGGATGAAGTCGGTCGTCGCCCAGATCTGGCCCAAGGTCGAGGCGGGCGAGACCGTCAGCCTGTTTCGGTCGCACAATCCGAACTATCGCGATGGCGGCCAGCTGCGCGACTTCGTCTATGTGGACGACGTGGTCGACATCATCGAGTTCCTGCTGCAGTCGCCGGAGGTGTCCGGCATCTTCAACGCCGGGTCCGGTCAGGCGCGGTCGTTCGAAGATCTGGCCAAGGCCACCTTCGCCGCCGCCGGGAAGGAAGCCTCCATCCAGTATGTCGACATGCCCGAGGTGATCCGCGACCGGTACCAGTATTTCACCGAAGCCCGGATGGAGCGGATTCGGGCCGCCGGTTTCGAGGGCCAGTCCACGCCGCTGGAAGAGGGCGTGCGGCGTTACGTACAGGACTTCCTGTCCACCGCTGATCCGTATCGCTGATGCGCCGGCTGACCTTCAGGCAGTGGGTCGGCTATGCGGGCTTCGCCGCCGTCCTGATCCTGACCGCCGCCGTGGCGGTCTGGAGCGGAGATATCCTGCGGGCCGGGTTGGACCCTCAGGTGCCGTTCCAGACCTACAAGCCGCCGCCCGCGCCGGATTATCGGTCGGCGTCGTCCTGGGCGTTGATGGACGAAGGCGCGCCGGACCGCGCGTCGGTCTTCTTCGTCATGCCGACAACGTTCGACGGTGGCGCAGAGTGGAACGGGCCGATCGACGATGCGCGGGCGAATGCCTATCTGCGCCGCGTCGTCTTGCCGAACTATGCCTCGCCCTTCGCCAGGGAAGGCAAGGTCAGCGCGCCGCTCTATCGCCAGGCCAGCCTCTATACCCGTCTGACCCTGCGCGATGATGCGCGTGAGGCGCGGGCCTTCGCCTATGAGGATGTGAAGGCGGCCTTCGCCCTGTGGCTTCGCAATCATCCGACCGGACCGATCGTGATCGCGGGGGTGGAGCAGGGCGGCGAACTGTCGGCGCTGCTGGTGCGCGACGCGCTTACCGCCGATCCGAAGCTCAAGGACCGGTTGGTGGCGGCCTATCTGATCGAGACCTTGGTCAGTCGCGAGATGTTCCAGCAGAGGGTCACGCCCTGCGACGCGTCGGACGAGACAGGCTGTATCGTCGCCTGGTCATCGGTCGAGGACGGCGACGAACCGGCGGCGCGGCGCAAGCTGCGGCGGGCGCTGGACTGGAATGACCGGGGCGAGCTGGTGGGGCTGACGACCGCGCCGATGTGCGTCAATCCGGTGACCGGAGCAACAGCTCAACCGCGCGCCGAGGCTCGCCAGCACAGCGGGGCGACCAATGCGACGGGGCTGGAATGGGGCGCGCGTCCGGCCCTGACCGGGCGTCTGATTTCGACCGAATGTCGCGGCGGCCTGCTGTGGCACAGCGCGCCCGACGCCGACTTCCTGACGGCCGGCGGAAGCTGGGCGGATCGACGCAAGATCGTGCCTTACAACCTGTTCTACGGCGACATCGAGCGTGACGTCAGCGTCCGCTTGGCGGCATGGCGGGCCAAGCGCGGCCTTTAGCATCGATCAGTTCGTCCGGTTTCTATGGCGCCGCTCGCGTCCAGCGCGTAGGCTGATCGCCTCAGGGAGGATCTGAATGGACGTCACCACCATATTCGCAGGCGTAGTGCTGCTGCTGGCTATCGTGCTCTTGATCAGTGTCATCAAGATCGTACCGCAAGGCCGTGAATACACAGTCGAACGTTTCGGCAAATACACCAAGACGCTGAGCCCCGGCATCGGCTTCCTGACCCCGTTCGTGGAGCGGGTCGGCCGCCGCATGAACATGATGGAGCAGGTGCTGGACGTCCCGACCCAGGAGGTCATCACCAAGGACAACGCCATGGTGAAGGTCGATGCGATCGTGTTCATCCAGGTGATGAACGCCTCGGCGGGCGCTTACCGGGTCGAAAACCTTCCCTATGCCATCACCCAGCTCTGCATGACCAACCTGCGAACGGTCGTCGGTTCGATGGAATTGGACGAAGTTCTTTTTCAACGCGACTCGATCAACACGCGGTTGTTGACGGTCATCGACGCAGCGACTGAACCGTGGGGCGTCAAGGTCAACAGGATCGAGATCAAGGACCTTACTCCGCCCGTAGACATCACGAACGCCATGGCTCGCCAGATGAAGGCAGAGCGTGAAAAGCGCGCAATCATCACTGAAGCCGAGGGCGAAAAACAGTCCGCCATCGCGCGCGCCGAAGGTGCCAAACAGGCCGCCATTCTTCAGGCCGAAGGCCGCAAGGAAGCCGCTTTCCGCGACGCAGAGGCTCGCGAACGCGAAGCCCAGGCGGAGGCGAAAGCCACCGCCATGGTGTCGGAAGCCATCGCACGCGGCGATGTGAACGCCATCAACTACTTTATCGCCCAGAAGTATGTCGAAGCCTTCGCCGAACTGGCGCGCAGCCCGCAGCAGAGGACCGTCATCGTGCCCGCCGAAATGGGCGCCCTGGTCGGCACCATCGCCGGTATCGGCGAGATGGTCGGCTTGGCCAAGAACCAAAGCTCCGGCACGGCGCCAACCCCGCCCGTCCGTCCCGCACCGCCGCGTCGCCCTGCGGGCGGCGCAGTCCCACCCTCGGCCTGATCGTAGGAGGCTGAACGATGCTGTCGCTCGCTGATCTCTATGTCGCCCAGCCGTTCTGGATCTGGCTGGCCGTCGGGGTTCTGCTGTTGGCGGTCGAGGCGATGTTCTCGACCGAATGGCTGCTGTGGCCCGCCGTTTCGGCCGGCGTCGTCGCGGTGATGACGGCGGCGGGCGTGCGGCTAGGTTTGCCGGGCGAAGTCGCCGTCTTCGCCGTTCTGACGGTTATCGCTACGCTTCTGTCTCGTCGACTGATCTCCAAGGCCAACCCTGCCGGTCCCGACATCAACGACCGCGACAGCCGCCTGATCGGCCAAAGGGCGCGGGTGGTCGAAGCCTTCGTGTCTGGGCGCGGCCGCGTCTTCATCTCGGGCGCCGAATGGCCGGCCGAGATCGAGGGGGAACCGCCGGTGGAAGGGCAAGATGTGGTGGTGATGCGGATCACGGGATCTTTGCTGACGGTTCAGTCGCCGGTCTGAAACGACGCGGGCCGAGAGGCGTTCGTCAGGAATGACAGCCAGCCAGCACGCCGCCTTGGACGGTCTACCCACGCCCCGGCGATATTGGGCCATTGCGTCCATCGGCCTCGGGATCACCCTGGCCGTTCTGGACGGGGCCATCGCCAACGTCGCACTGCCGTCGATTGCGCAGGATCTGCAGGCGTCGTCGGCGGCGTCGATCTGGATCGTCAACGCCTATCAGATCGCCATCGTCGTCGCCCTGTTGCCGCTCGCGTCGCTGGGCGAGATCGTCGGCTATCGCCGGGTGTCGCAGGCGGGGCTGGCCGTCTTCACCTTGGCGTCCATCGCCTGCGTCTTCGCCAACTCCATCGAGGCGTTGAGCCTGGCCCGCGTCATCCAGGGATTTGGGGCGGCGGGCATCATGAGCGTCAACGGCGCCCTGGTGCGCTTCACCTATCCACAGAGCCTGCTGGGACGCGCCGTCGGCATCAACGCCGTGATCGTGTCCCTGGCCGCGGCTGCAGGGCCGACCATCGCCAGCGCGATCCTGTCCGTGGGGCACTGGCGCTGGTTGTTTGCGCTGAACGTACCCATTGGGCTGCTGGCCGTGTCGCTCGCGGGGTTCACCCTGCCGCACAATCCGCTGCACAAGCGCAAGCTGAACTGGACCGGGGCTGCGCTGAATGCGGCGGCGTTCGGCTTGGTCATCACGGGCTTGCAGTCCTTGGCGCATGGCGAGGCGGCGGTGCTGGGCTTTGGCCTGACGGGCGCAGGTCTGGCGGCGGGCGTCCTGCTGATTCGCCACGAGCGGTCGCGCGCTTCGCCTCTGATCCCGCTGGACCTCTTGGCGCGGCCGATGTTCAGCCTGTCGGTGGCGACCTCGATCATTTCCTTCACGGCGCAGATGATGGCCTTCGTGGCCTTGCCCTTCTTTCTTCAGGGATCGTTGCGACTGACGCCGGTCGAGACGGGTCTGTTGATGACGCCCTGGCCGTTGGCGACGATGATCGCGGCGCCCCTGGCCGGCTATCTGTCGGATCGATATTCGGCCGGTGTATTGGGCGCCATCGGGCTGAGCGTCTTCGCCTGCGGCTTGATGGCCTTGAGCTTCCTGAACGCCGATTCGACCCATTTCGACATCGTGTGGCGAATGGCGGTCTGCGGCGCAGGATTCGGCTTCTTCCAGTCACCCAACAACCGCGCCATGCTGTCTGAAGCGCCGAAAGAACGGGCTGGGGCGGCGGGCGGCACATTGGGGATGGCGCGCGTGGTTGGCCAGTCGTTGGGCGCGGTGGTCGTCGCCTTCCTACTGTCGACCACGCCGATCAATGGTGTCGCGCATGGCTTCCAGATCGCCGCAGTCACGGCCCTGTTCGGCGCGGTCATGAGCGGATCTCGCGTCCGACGCCGTCCGGCCGAGCCGGAAAAGGAAGTCGAGGCGGTCTAGCGCCGCTTCAGATCGGCGACGCCGCGATTCGCCAACTGGTCCGCGCGCTCGTTCAGTTCATGGCCCGCATGCCCCTTCACCCAGCGCCATTTGACATCGTGGCGTAGACGGGCGGCGTCCAGACGCTGCCACAGGTCGGCGTTCTTGACCGGCTTCTTGTCGGCGGTCAGCCAGCCGCGCGCCTTCCAGCCACGCATCCACTCGGTGATTCCCTGCATGACGTATTTGCTGTCGGTATGCAGTTCGACCTTGCAGGGTCGTTTCAGCGCCTCCAGCGCCATGATGGCGGCCATCAGCTCCATGCGGTTGTTGGTTGTGTTGGCTTCGCCGCCCCACAATTCCTTTTCGTGACCGCCGCCTGTCTGGAGCAGGGCGCCCCAGCCGCCGGGGCCGGGATTGCCCTTGCAGGCGCCGTCGGTGTGGATGATGACGTGATCGGAGGGACTCATGGTCGCGCAGACCTACAGCGTCCCTTGGCGTGGGGCCATCACTGCGCCTATATGCGCATCGAAGAATAGTGGATGGGATCGGATCACCGGTCCTCGCGAGGAGATTAGCCATGGGCTCCATGAGCATCTGGCATTGGGCCATCGTCATTGTCGTCATCGCGCTGCTGTTCGGCGGCCGGGGCAAGCTGTCGGGCATCATGGGCGACGCCGCCAAGGGCATCCGCGCCTTCAAGGATGGCCTGAAGGACGACGACAAGAAAGAGGGCCCGCACGAGGGTGTCAGCTCGCTGCCGCGCACCGAGGCGGAAAAGGAAGAGCTGAAGCGCTAGTCGTCGTCTGTAAGGGCTGACGCATGGGCGGGCTCGGCCCCGGTATCGGGGGCTTCGAATTAGTGGTGATCGGTCTGGTGGCCCTGCTTGTAGTGGGGCCAAAGGACTTGCCTGTTCTGATGCGTCGCGTCGGCCAGATGGTCGCCAAGGCGCGCGCCATGGCCAACGAGTTCCGCAGCAGTTTCGACGAGATGGCGCGTCAGTCCGAGCTGGACGACCTGCGCAAGGAGGTCGAAGCGCTGCGGACGGGGCAGGGGGCCATGTATCCCCTGGGGGCCGAGGCGGACGCCGCCTTCAAGGACATCAACGCGGGACTGACGGCGCCGACGCCCACGGCAGCCTTGCCTGCGCCCGAGCCGGAGGTTCCGGTCATGACGCCGGCCGCCGACGAATGGCCGGACACGCCGGCGCCCGTCGATCCCGTCGTGGAGACGAAGCCCAAGCGGGCAGTTGCGAAGGCGAAGCCTGTGACGACGGCCAAGCCCTCGACGATCAAGCCGCGCGCACCGGCCAAGCCCAAGGCGGCCCCTCCGGCCGCCAAGACAAAGTCGGCGACCGCCAAGCCCAAGACTCCGCGCAAGAAGGCCGCTGACCTGTGACGTCTCCCGATCGTGACGAGGCCGAGATCGAGGCGTCGCGCGCGCCCTTGATGGATCACCTGATCGAGCTGCGCGGGCGGCTGCTGATCTGCGTCGTGGCCTTCTTCCTGGCGTTCATCCTGTGCTTCGCCTTTGCGAATCAGATTCAGATCGCCCTGATCAAACCCTATCAGGCGGCGGTCGCGGTCCATGCGGCGGCCATGGCCAGCGGCGGTCATGCCAACCCCATCGAACTGATCGCGGTGATGACGGGGTTGAAGCCCTATCCGCCCGGCAGCGCGGCCGTCGTTCAACTGATCGCGACTGCGCCGCTGGAGCAGCTGTTCACCAAGATGAAGATCGCAGCCTTCGGCGCCGCCGTCCTGACCTTCCCCGTCATGGCTTGGCAGATGTATCGCTTCGTGGCGCCGGGCCTGTATCGCAACGAACGCGGCGCCTTCCTGCCGTTCCTAATCGCGGCGCCAGTCATGTTCTGCCTGGGCGGCGCGCTCGTCTATTACGTCATGCTGCCGTTCGTGATGCTCTTTTCCTTGAGCCAGCAGGTGGCCAGCGACGGCATTTCCGTGGCCCAGACGACCAAGATTTCCGACTATCTAAGCCTGGTGACCTCGCTGTTGCTGGCGTTCGGCCTGTGCTTCCAGTTGCCGGTCGTCACGACCCTGCTGGGCCTGGCCGGGCTGATCAATTCCAAGGTCATGGCCGCGGGCCGCCGCTACGCCATCGTCGCCGTGGTGGTGGTCGCCGCCGTGGTCACCCCGCCGGATCCGATCAGCCAGCTGATGTTGGCGATCCCGCTCGTGATTCTTTACGAGGTGTCGATCTGGTGCGTGCGGCTGATCGAACTGCGTCGCAAGAAGGCCGACGATCTGGAAGCCGAGGCGGCCTGACGTTCGCCATAGGCGTCGCGTCGTCGCAGGGGGAAACCAGCGGCCCTTTGATCGCTTAGATCGGCGATGAACCGTCGAAACCTGATCGCCGCCGGACTGGCCTTGCCTTTCAGCTATGGCTGCAGCGAAGCCGCCGAGATCCCGTCGCCCGCTGCTCGCACCCAAGGCCTGGCTGCCGGACTGATGGCCCAGGCCGAGACTGCTGGCGCGGCCCTGCCCAAACTCCAGGCGATGATCGTGGCCCGCGACGGCCAACGTCTTTTCGAACAGGTGTTTCGAGGGCCGTCGCTGGAAACGTCGGTCAACGTCAAGTCCGCGTCCAAGTCCGTGATCGCCGCCCTGGGCGGCATCGCCATCGGCCAGGGCCTCTTCTCCGGCGTCGATCAGCCGATCTCGACCTTCCTGTCCGACAGTTTCCCGAGCGATCCCGATCCGCGCCTTAGCCGGGTGACCATCGGCGACCTGCTGTCGATGCAGGCGGGGCTGGGGTCCACGTCCGGCGCGGACTATGGCGCCTGGGTGTCGAGCCGAAACTGGGTGCGCCATGCCTTGGCCCGGCCGTTCGAGGCCGATCCCGGCGGACGAATGGTCTATTCGACCGGCACGTCCCACCTGACGTCTGCCTGTCTGACGCGGGCCAGCGGGCGTTCGACCCTGGCCTTGACGCGGGAATGGCTGGGCGACCCCATGGAGATCGAGGTGCCGACCTGGCCCGCCGATCCGCAAGGTATCTATTTCGGCGGCAATGATATGCGGCTGTCGCCGCTGGCGCTGCTGAAGTTCGGGGAGTTGTACCGCAACGACGGTGTCCACGATGGGCTGCGCATCTTGCCGGAGGGCTGGGTCCAGCAGTCGTGGCGGGGCAGGGGCACGTCGCGCTGGAGCGGCAATCCCTATGGTTACGGCTGGTGGATTCGGCGCTCCAGCCGCCATGAGGTCTTCTTCGCCTGGGGTTACGGCGGCCAGATGGTGTTCGTCGTGCCGGACCTGAGGCTTACGGTCGTGATGACGTCGGATCCGACGCCGACAGCGACCCGAGACGGCCATGTCGACGCGCTGCACGCCCTGCTGGACCAAAGCCTGATCCCCGCTGCGGAACAGGGCGCCGCCGCCTCAATTGACAAGGGCGCCGACGGTTTCCCGCCGACGCCCAAATCTGCGGCCGATCTGACGATCAGCAGCTATAGTACATGTCGAACTCGACCGGGTGCGGGTGGAGTTGCAGACGCATCACCTCTTCCATCTTCAGCTCGATGTAGCTGTCGATGAAGTCGTCATCCATGACGCCGCCCTTCTTGAGGAAGGCGCGGTCCTTGTCGAGGTTTTCGAGGGCTTCACGCAGCGAGCCGCAAACCTCGGGGATCGAGCCGCGCTCTTCCGGCGGCAGGTCGTAGAGGTTCTTGTCGGCGGGCGCGCCCGGATCGATGCGGTTCTCGATCCCGTCCAGACCGGCCATCAGCAGGGCCACGAAGGTCAGATAGGGGTTGCCCATCGGGTCGGGGAAACGGGCTTCCAGACGCTTGGCCTTCGGCGACGAGACGTGCGGGATACGGATCGAGGCCGAACGGTTGCGGGCCGAATAGGCCAGTTTCACCGGGGCTTCATAGCCGGGGACCAGACGCTTGTAGCTGTTGGTGGTCGAGTTGGCGAAGGCGTTGATGGCCTTGGCGTGTTTGATGATGCCGCCGATATACCACAGGCATTCCTGCGACAGGCCGGCGTACTGGTCGCCGGCGAACTGGGGCTTGCCGTCCTTCCAGATCGACATGTGGACGTGCATGCCCGAGCCGTTGTCCGCGAACATTGGCTTGGCCATGAAGGTCGCCGACTTGCCATAGGCGGCGGCGACGTTGTGGATCACGTACTTATACAGCTGCAGCCGGTCGGCCATGGTCAGCAGGTCCGAGAACTTCAGGCCCAGTTCGTGCTGAGCCGGAGCCACCTCGTGGTGGTGCTTCTCGGGCTGAAGGCCCAGGTCGCGCATGACGCCCAGCATTTCGCCGCGCAGGTCCTGGCCCGAATCGACCGGGTTGACCGGGAAATAGCCGCCCTTGGCGCCGGGGCGGTGGCCCATATTGCCTTCGGTGTATTCGGCGTTGGTGTTGGCCGGCAGTTCGGTCGAGTCATACGAATACGATGTGTTGTGCGGCTGGGTCGACCAGCGCACGTCGTCGAAGATGAAGAACTCGGCTTCCGGGCCGAAATAGACCACGTCGCCCACGCCCGACGATTGCACGTAGGACAGCGCCTTCTTGGCCATCGAGCGGCTGTCGCGGTTGTACGGTTCGTTGGTGTCGGGGTTCAGCACGTCGCAGAACAGGAACATCGTCTTCTGCTGATAGAACGGGTCGATATAGGCCGTGGTCAGGTCCGGCTTCAGCAGCATGTCGGACTCGTTGATGGCCTTCCAGCCCGCGATCGACGAGCCGTCGAACATCGTGCCTTCGTTCAGGAAATCCTCGTCGACCAGGTCGACGTCGAAGGTGACGTGCTGCAGACGGCCGCGCGTGTCGGTGAAGCGGACATCCACATACTGGACCTCCTCATCCTTGATCTCTTTGAGGATCTTGCTGGCGCTCATTGTCGGAAGTCCTGTTTCTTGGCGTTTGGGGAGGAAACCGGTCAGCGACCCGAGGGGCCGAGGGCCGGGGAGGGGTGGTCGAGATTAGACGGCCTGGGCTCCGGTCTCGCCGGTGCGGATACGGATCACCTCGGCGACGTCGGACACGAAGATCTTGCCGTCGCCGATCTTGCCCGTGCGGGCCGAGGTCTGAATGGCCTCGACGACGGCGGGCGCGAGGTCGTCGGCGACGACCACCTCGATCTTGATCTTGGGCAGGAAGTCGATGACGTATTCGGCACCGCGATACAGTTCGGAATGACCCTTCTGGCGGCCATATCCCTTGGCCTCCAGCACAGTCATGCCTTGCACGCCCACGTCCTGGAGCGCCTCTTTGACGTCATCCAGCTTGAAAGGCTTGATGATGGCTTCGATTTTCTTCATGGCGACCCCTGAGCGGCGCACGGAATGCAGCGGCGCTCGGGCCCAAATGGGACACAGCAAGGGCGTTCAAAGCAAGCGATTTTCGCAGATAAGCCACGGATAATCGGAACGCGGATGATAGAAACCAACGACCCGGCGATCTGGCGCAATTTTCTACCGTGGCCGAGCGCGGAAACGCACAAGCATACGCGGGGCCGATTGGCAGTCGTGTCGGGAAAAGCCCATCAGACGGGCGCTGCACGGCTTGCGGCGCACGCAGGACTACGAATAGGCGCCGGCGTGGTGCGAATCCTGTGTCCGCCAGACGCCGTCGCCGTTATCGCGCCCGCCGTCCAGGCGATCATGCTGACGCCGTTCTCTTCACCTGAAGTCTTAGGCCGAGAGGCCGCAGGAAGCGACGCCATCGTGATCGGACCGGCCGCCGGACTGGAGGACGCGACGATCGCCAATATCCAGGCCTTGGCGTTGAGCGGGGCTGTTCTGGTAATCGACGCCGATGGTCTGTCGGTCTTCAAGGGCCGAACCGCCGAACTGTTCGCCGTTCTGGACCGCGACGACATTCTGACGCCGCACGAGGGCGAGTTCGAACGGCTATTCCCAGGCCTGCTGGCCCAAGGCCGCGAGACCGCCGCCATCGAAGCCGCGCGCATGGCCCAGGCGACCATCGTCCTGAAGGGCGCCCGGACCATCATCGCATCGCCAGACGGCCGCATTCGCCGCAATGAGAACGGCTCGGCTTGGCTGGCGACGGCTGGAACCGGCGATGTCCTGGCCGGCATGATCGGCGGATTGGCGGCTCAGCGGATGGACAGTTTCGATTCGGCATGCGCGGCGGTCTGGATCCATTCCGATGCTGGGGAACGTTTTGGACCGGGATTAACCTCTGACGACCTGAGCGATGTTCTGCCCAAGGTGCTGGCGTCTTTATGGAAAGGCTGAGCCGCCGTGATGCTGATCCATCCGACGCCCTAATCAATATTTCGTATAATATATCTTAGGCGACAATCTGATGCTTGCGGCTTTGTCGGTTTCCCTTCGCGCTGCGAGTTTCGTGCGAATGCGATTCGCATGAGGGAAACCGCGCAGAAAACTATCTGATGTGTCCCTAGATCTGAGACTCAAAGCCAACCTTGACCGATACTATCTGACCCCTCAGCGTCATGGTGACGCTTGGGTCATCTGGAAAATCGGCAAAAAGCCGGGCTAGTTGTTACGCTGGCCTACGCCGGCATCGGCCGCTATTTCCACCGCCTCGGCCTCTAATCTGAACAGCTGATTCAGCAGCAGAAACTCGGCTAGTGCGCCGGGATCAGTGCCGGCCGGACGGTGCATGCGGGGATTTCGAAACGCCATGAAGGTGTTGGCGAAGAGCTCTGCTCGTCCGCCTCTTTCGGCCTCATGCATGACGCGCCAACCGAGGCGGCTCTTGAAAGCCTCTCGGAAAAGTTTGGCACCGTGTTGATCGAGGCCCGACCGTCTCCTGATCGTATCCTCCAGCAGCCGGTAGCCATCGATGAGTACCTGATCCGGATTGGCCCAAAATTTCAAAGCTGACGCCGCGAGCCGCCGATCCAGGATCGCAAAGGGCATCACCTGGGGCATCATCGCGACCCAATGCCCCTCGACCACCCAGCGATGATGGCGCTCTTGGATGTAGTCTTGCCATCGTGCGGGCCGCACCTCTTGCGCGACACTCAGGGCGTCGAGATCGCCTAGGGTCAGGGCGGAATCGTCGATCCGGCTGATATAGGTGGGCTCGACGGCGTGCTCGCTGATCGTTGCGCCGTGAGCAACTAGGGCACACAGTACCTTCGACAAGGCGTTGGGCCCCTCCCCGCTGTATCCGGACGAGAAGCCAGATTTTATCGCGATCATGTCGTCGAACTCTGTCGAGAGAAGAAGTGCATGGCTCCCCGCCGCCGATAGCAGGCGAACTTGGCGGATCGCTGAGCGCCCCATTAGCAGATTAAGTACTGCATCCAGACAGTCTTGAGATACGCCCGCCACGCCATGATAGGCGATCCCCGCAGGCCGTCCTAGGCGCCCAGGTCCGACAGATGACATCGTCTGATCCTCTTGTTCCCTGGCTCTCCCCTGTTGGGGCGACTTTCGCGCCCCGAACGATGCGCCCCAGTGGGAAGCCGATATCCACGTCTAAACTAGAGCCCGCCCCCCGCTTAGTAGATCGCCTGCAAGCGGACCTTCAGGGCAAAACAGGTCTCGCCGCGCCTGTCCACCAGAACGAGGGAGGGCCACGGTATTCTAAGGCCCCTTCCCCAATCAACATCAGGTCAGCGCCAGAGTAGACGTTTGCAGCCAATCTCAGAGGCGACATATGGCCGGCGGACCTTGCGGAGTGCCCGCGCCCCAGGTTGATCCTGACGCGTTGCCCGGCCGCCTCCAAAGTTTCGAGCACGAAGGCAGTCCGGCGTGCGGCTGAAGCGCGCCATGGATTGCACGGTATTTGCTGACGGCTTGGCCGAATTGTCGCTTACAGTTCCGCCATGACCATCGCTGGCACTCCTTGCTTCTCTCGGCCCCGACTTGATGCGCTCGTGGCAGCGCTGAAAGCCTTGCCGCCCTCCGGCGCCGACGGCTTCGAGGGCTTGTTGGCGCGTGTTCTGTCTCGCATCAGCGGCCAGGATTTCCGGCTGGCCCGATCGGGGGGACAGGGCGGGCTCGACGGTGCCGCGTTGACCGGGGTCGTTTTCGAAGCGAAACGCTATGACGAGAAGATCCCCAATGATCAGATCTTCAGCAAAGTTTTCCAAGTCGGAGCCGGGGTGGCACCGCCCCATCTGTGGATTCTCGGTGCGACGGTGGAGGTCGGTACGCAGGCACTACAGACCCTGACAGCAGGGGCCGATCGGCTGGGCGTAGGCGTGTTGATCCTGGACTGGCCCACTGCCTCACCATTGCCGCCTCTTGCTCTGGTCTGTGCGATGGCGGCCGCTGATGTCGTCGAGTTCCTGCGCGAGCGTGATGTTGTTGAAGGCACCGTCGCCGAAGTCGGTGCCGTGCTCGTTGCGCTTCGGCGTGAGGAGGGTTTCGACGCCGCTGCCGACGCCTTTACCGGCAGACTCCGGGCGCCTGCCCTTGCGCTTCCCAATGCCATGGAAGCCAACAACCGGATACTCCGGGCTGCTTTCTGCGATCGCCGCCAGGCCCGAAACCTCTTCGGCCAAGGTCTCGCTCCTGAGGCTGAAGCCGCGCTTCCTACCCGAGAACGGCGGCAGCTCGAAGAGACCGTGCGCGCGAGCCTTCTGTCCGCCCAGAACGGGGAGATCGTCGCACTACTCGGCCGCGAGGGCCATGGAAAATCCTGGCTCTTCGCCCAAGCCTGGCTTGGCATTGAGGCCGCGCCGTTGACCGTGGTTGTCCCCGCCAAGTCGCTCGGGCTCGCCACGCCACACGGCCAGGTCCTGCCGTTCCTGATCGGGCGTTTGATCGAGCAGACGGGAGACCAGGACACCGAGGGCCTCAGAGCGCGATGGCGCCGCCGGATCGAGACCTGGGGACCGAGAACGGAAGGCGAGCCGCCGCGCTTTATCATTTTTATCGACGGCCTAAACGAGCAGTCCGAGCTAGAATGGCCCCGGTGGCTCGGGAAGGTGTCAGGGTTCGCCGCAGAGCACGGCGGCGTGCTCGCCATCTCCTCCCGCCAGGCTTTCTTCTACGATCATGTTTACCGCGAACTCGCGCCGGCTGTGACATCGGTCCAGGTTCCGGAATGGTCGGAGGCCGAACTGACCACGATCCTCGACGAGCGGCGCGTGGATCGAAGCGCCCTCTCCCCTGCCGTGTTCGAGCGCTTGCGCAATCCCCGGCTTCTCGGCATCGCCTTTGATCTCCTGGGTGCTGGCGGCATCGCCACCTTCACCGAACTCAGTGTTGACCGCCTGCTGTTCGAGCATATTCGTGCCGGTGCCCGGGACGGAGTTGCGCCCGAGCCTGTCGAACAGTTTGTGAAAAGGCTGTCGCTCCACGCCCAAGAGGTGATCGAGCGGATCCGCAGCCAGCGAACCGAGGACAGGCTGGTTTTTGACCAGGTCCCGGCAGGATCCGGCGGTTTCGCCCTCACCCCGGCGCTCGCGGCGGTGACGGCCGAACATTTCTTCCGTCCGCTTCCGGAGGACCCAACGTTATACACCCTCGCAGAGGACGGAATGTCCTTGGCTCTTGGGTTCTCGCTTGTGAAGGCCTTGCAACGCGCCGATCGTGGAGGCGACGTCAGCGAAGCGCTCGGAGAGTTGATCGATCCCATCGCCGCCCTGGACAAGACCGCCGAGACGGTGTTTTGAGGGCCGGGCTGTTGCAAGCAGCTTCCGGCCTTCGTCTTGTTAGCTATCCTTCAGGCATGAATGCTCCTCGTCGTCGCAGATTGCGGACGAAGGATTCCGTTTCAAATCAAAACAATCAACTACTCAAATTGGGCGGAGAAAGACGTCACGCCTATTCGCGTTGCATTATCAGTTTTAACTGATAATCTGAATTGGTCCAAGCGTCTGCTTGATCACAGGAATTCATGAGCAAAGCGCCAATGCTGGGCATTTGAGTTTTTTTACATCGGCGTTTGGGTACGCGTTGCGCGGTGTGGGGAACATGCAGCGGCTGCGCGACGGCAACCAAGGAAAACTAGCGCGGCATCGCGCCTTATTTTCAGTGGTTTAAATTCTCAGCTTTAAAGGGAAACGACAGGCTTAGCGCCCCAGTCGGCTGTCCTGCGCCTGCTTCTGGATCGTCACCGGCGTCTTCGCGCGCGGCGGCTGTCGCGTCAGTCTGACGCCCTTCAGCCAGAGGTTGAGCGCCTCGTAGTGGATGGCGGCGACCACCTTGAAGGTCATTAGCGGGATCGCCGATGTGGCTGCGGCGATCTGGCGGTCGTCGAGTTTCTGGCGTTCGGCCGCCATGGACGCCGTGATCAGCACGCCGGCCGCGTCAAGGCCATCGATGGTCATGTCGAGCCGTTCGCCTGGCGCATGGCCTCGGAACCGATAGTCCATCTCCATTCCCATGAAGGGCGAGACGTACAGCGCCTTGGCGGAGCCCTGTCGGATCAGGCCGTGCCTCTGGTCTTCGGCCGGGACGGGAATGACGTAGGCGTGGCGGATGCCGAAAGTGCTGGTCACCTCGTACACCATCGCCGCCAGTCGGCCGTCGGTGTGGTGGCAATAGTAGAGGCTGATCGGATTGAAGACGTAGCCGAGGACGCGCGGCATGGTCAGCAGACGGATGGGGCCGCCGTCGAGGTCGATGCCTGCGAGGCGCATCCACGCCTCGACCTGAGGCCGCAAGGCGCCAGAGCCATCGCCATAGTCGGCGTCGTGGAAGGAAAGCAGGTTGAAACGATTGCGAGAAAACAACCGCAGGCCTTTATCCAGATCGTCGATCTCGGCCAGGTCAAGCAGCAGCCAGAAGACGCGATAATTCAGCTGGTGCGTCTTGGGACGCAGGCGTCGGTGCATGACCCGGCCACGATAGAGGGCCGAGGCTTGGGTCACGCGGCCTGCTCGAATACCGGGGTCGGCAGCGGCGACAGATGGATGCGGCCGCTCTCGTTCTGGACCGACCACGGGCGACGGACGCCGCCGAGTTGTTCGGCGACCGCCAGACCGGACTGCAGGCCGTCCTCATGGAAGCCGGCGCCGAAGTGGGCGCCGCAGAACCAGACGCCGCCCTGCCCTTGCAGGCTCCACAGCGCTTTCTGGGCCTGGATGGCGGCGGGATCGAAGACGGGGTGTTCGTAAAGTTCGCTGCGCAACAGGGTGCCCGAACGCGGCGGGCGCGGCGGGTTCAAGGTCACGAACAGGTCGTCGCCTGGCAGGCCCTGAAGCTTGTTCATCCAATAGGTGACGCACAGCCCGTCGTCGGCGCCGATATAGTTCCAGCTGGCCCAGGCGCGACGGCGGCGCGGCATCAGACTGGCGTCCGTATGCAGGACGGTCAAATTGCGGCTGTAGCGGAAGGCGCCCAGCAGGGCTTTTTCCTCGGCCGTGGGTTCGGCCAGCATGGCCAGGGCCTGATCGGCGTGGGCGCCGATCACCACCTGGTCGAAGCGCTCGACGCCCCCCTGGCTGTCATGAACGAAGACGCCCTCCTCCGTGCGCCGCACCGCCGTCACGCCGCGATCAAGTCGAACGTCGTCGATGGCGCGCGCCAGATGTTCGACATAGACCCGGCTGCCGCCCCCGACGGTGCGCCACATGGGACGGCCAACCAGTTTCAGCAGGCCGTGATTGCCGCAGAAGCGAATGAAGGACTCGGCCGGATAGTCCATCAGCGTATGCGCGGGAGACGACCAGATGGCCGCGGCCATGGGCAGCAGGTGGTCGTCGCGGAACGCCTCGCTGAAACCCTCGCGCTTCAGATAGTCGCCCAGGGTCAAAGACGAATCGGACATGCCGGCCAGATCCTTGGGCGCATCGCGATAGAAGCGCAGGATCTCGCTCAGCATCGCCCAGAACCGGGGCCGAAGGGCATTGCGACGCTGGGCGAACAGGCCGGGCGCCGCGTATTCGAAACGGCCGTCGTCCAGCGAGACGGCGAACGACATGTCAGTGGCGCGGGTCGAGACGCCAAGGTGTTCAAACAGGGCGATCAGATTGGGATAGGTCGCGTCGTTGAAGCAGATGAAACCGGTATCGACGGCGATGTCGCCTGACGGCACCCCCGCCGTCACGGTGTTGGAATGCCCGCCCAGCCGGTCGGCCTTCTCGTAGATCGTCACCTGATGCCGCTGTGACAGCAGCCAGGCCGATGACAGCGCCGCGACGCCGGAGCCGATGACGGCGATCTTCAGACGATCGGCAGAAGGATTCGCGGGCGACAGGGACATGGAAACTCCGAATACACGCCCGCTGGCGCAAGCCTAGGCATGAACGGATTACGGGTCGCCGTCATGATCGGATCGCGATTGATCCAGACATTTCCGCCAAGCGTATTAGGGTTCATGCATGTCGAGACACTGCCCTTCACGTCGAATCCATGCCGGTCCCCGCGCATGAAGACACTCGACAATCCATCAGACCCGCTCCTGCATGATCGGCTGATCGAGGCGATTGCGCTGCGTCGGGACCGGGAGGCCTTTGCGGCCCTGTTCGCCTATTTCGCGCCCCGCCTGAAAGCCTGGCTGATCAAGTCGGGGGCGACGCCCGGCGCCGCCGAAGATTTCGCCCAGGACGCAATGCTGACCGTATGGCGCAAGGCCGACCTGTTCGACTCGTCAAAGGCCCGCGCCGCGACCTGGATCTTCACCATCGCCCGCAATCGCCGCCTCGACATGTTGCGCCGCGACGCGCGTCCCCTGCCGACGCCGGAGATCGAACTGGCAGGCGAGGATGTGCGCCGCCCCGACGAACTGCTGTCGATGTCGCAGGACGCAGACCGGGTTCGTGACGCCCTGTCTCGATTAAGCCCCGATCATGTCGAGGTCCTGCGCCTCGCCTTCTTCATGGACAGCTCCCATTCCGAAATCGCCAAACACCTCGACCTGCCGCTCGGCACCGTCAAATCCCGTATTCGTAACGCCATGACCAAGCTCCGCCTGATCCTCGCGCCGTCAGAGGAGGCCGCGCGATGAAGCCGCAACGCAATCCTTCCGAAGAACGGCTGCTGGCCTATGCCGCAGGGACGCTTAGCCCGCCTGAGGCCGTCGTGATGGCCGCGCATCTGGCGATGCGGCCGGCGAACGACGCCTGGGTTCGCGATCTCCAGGCCGTAGGCGGCGAATTTCTCGACGAGGCGACGCCGTCGGCCCTGTCGCACGATGCGCTCGCCCTGGCGATGGCGCGGATCGAGACGGATGCAGGCGAGGTGAAGGCTCTGGCTCCGCTGAACGACATGCCCGAACTGCCCGAGCCGCTGCGGCGCTATGCGCTCAGCCCCTGGCGTTGGATCGGGCCGGGCATGCGGGTGCGCGATGTGCATGCGCCACGCGACGGCGATTGTCGCGTGATCCTGCTGAAGATCGAATCGGGCCGTGAGACGCCCAAACACACGCACGGCGGCATCGAACTGACCTGCGTCATCTCCGGCGCCTATGCGACGGAAACCGAGCGATTCGACGTGGGCGACTTCGAGGAGGCCGATACGGAAGTGCTGCACCAGCCGCGCGTCGTGTCGGACGAAGCCTGCCTTTGCGTCGTGGCGCTGGATGGCCAGATCCAGCTGGACGGCTGGATAGGCAAGCTGATTCAGCCGTTCGTTCGCCTGTGACCGGCTTGGCGGCGCTGTGGGGCGTTGCGGCCCCGTTTCTCGTCATCGTGATGTCGGCGGCCTGGCTGGTGCAGAAACGCACAGGCCAAGGCGGCTGGGCCGACGCCTTCTGGTCGCTGGGCCTAGGCGCGGCAGGCGTTGGTGTCGCGCTGTTTCCGATCGACGGCGCAGCGCCGTCTCTGCGGCAATATCTGGCTGCCCTCTTGATCGGTTTGTGGGGGCTTCGTTTGGGCTCGCACATCGCCGCCCGCGCCGCCCATGAGGGCGAAGACGCCCGCTATGCCCGGCTGCGCCAGGACTGGGGCGACGGTTTTCAGATCAAGATGTTCGGCTTTCTGATGCTGCAGGCAGGGGCAGCCGCCTTCTTGGCGCTCAGCGTCATGGCGGCCGCGCGCAATCCGACGCCCGGACTGACCCTGCAGGACGGTTTCGCGACGCTGGTCTTCGTGGGCGCGCTTTTCGGCGAGGCCATCTCGGATCGGCAACTGTCGGCTTTCAAGCGAAATCCCGCCAACAAAGGCGGGGTTTGCGATGTCGGCCTGTGGGCCTGGTCGCGTCATCCGAATTATTTCTTCGAATGGCTGGGCTGGTGCGCCTGGCCTCTGTTCGCCATCAACCTGAGCGGTGAATGGCCGTGGGGCTGGCTGGCGCTGACGGGGCCGGCCTATATGTATTGGCTGCTGACCCAGGTCTCCGGCGTGCCCTTGCTGGAAGAGCATATGCGGCGCTCGCGACCCAAGGCGTTCGAGGCCTATGCCGCCCGCACCAGCGCCTTCTTCCCTCGCCCGCCGCGTCACTGAATAGACGTCAGTCCTTGCGAGTGGTCCCAAGGTGAATGTCGCCGCGTTTGCGCGCGATTTCCATCTGCCTGTGGCGCTCGGCATAGCGTTCTCGCTGAGCGTCGTCGCGCGTGTCGTGGCAACGCTCGCAGCAGACGCCCTCGACGTAGTGGGGCGAGGCGCGACCGGCCTCGTCCACCGGCAAACGACAACCCCTGCAAAGCGTATGCGGCCCCTGGCTCAGCCCGTGCCCGACCGAGACCCGTTCGTCGAAGACGAAGCATTCGCCTCGCCATAGGCTCTCATCCTCATCCACCGTCTCAAGGTAGCGCAGTATACCCCCTTCCAGATGGTGAACATTTTCGACGCCCTCCGCCTTTAGGAAGGCCGTCGATTTTTCGCAGCGGATACCGCCAGTGCAGTACATGGCCACCCGCTTTGCGCCGGTCTGCTCCAGCACGGCGCGGCCTTCGGTGCGGAACCAGTCGGGAAAGTCGCGGAAGCTGCTGGTATTAGGCTGGATCGCCCCCTCGAAAGCGCCGACCTCGCCCTCGTAATCGTTGCGCGTGTCGATGACCAAGGTCTCGGGATCGGCGATCAGCGCGTTCCAGTCCGTCGGGGACACATAGACGCCCGCCTGTCGCGCCGGGTCCAGATCGGGCTGGCCCATGGTGACGATCTCGCGTTTGACGCGCACCTTCATGCGGTGAAAAGGCACGGCGTCCGTCCAGGCGTATTTGAGTTCCAGCGTCTCGAACCCGGGCATGGCGTGGATCGTCGACAGCACCGCCTCGACGGCCGGCTCCGACCCGGCGATGGTGCCGTTCAGCCCCTCGGGCGCGACCAACAGCGTCCCCCTCACCTCCCCGGCGTCGCAACGGGCCTGAAGCGCATCCCGGACAGCGGCGGGATCGGCGACGGGCGCGAAACGATAAAGCGCCGCGACCCGGACGGCTTGGTCTGGCGAGGTCTGGAGTTCGGTCACGGATCAGGCCCCTCGCAGGCGCCGGGGATGGCGCGCCCAGCAGGACTCGAACCTGCAACATCCCGCTTAGAAGGCGGGTGCTCTATCCGGTTGAGCTATGGGCGCTCTGGCAAGACGTCAGGCGTCAGTGCGTCCAGGACTGCTTGCGATTGGTGGCGAAGTTGTCGGCATAGGCCTTGATGATCATCGGCGGATCGTTCGGCTCGTGCAGGCGGAAGGCGATGCCGTGGCGTTCGGCGTATTCGACAGCCTCTTCTTTCGACTCGAAGGTCAGGCGGACCTGACCGTTCATGTCGCTGGAGCTGGTCCAGCCCATCAGCGGGTCGATGGTGCGCGCGGAGGCCGGCTCGAATTCCAGACGCCAGTCGCGGCTCTTGGCCTTGCCCGACTGCATCGCGGTTTTGGCCGGGCGGTAAATGCGAGCCAGCATGGCGAAATCCTCAGTGACGGCGGAGCCTCTGGCCCTGCCATAACGCGCGCTGGACGTATGATCCAGCGGCCTTCCGTTGGTCGGGGCGAGAGGATTCGAACCTCCGACCCTCTGGTCCCAAACCAGATGCGCTACCAGGCTGCGCTACACCCCGGACCGAACGGAGCGCTCTATTGGCACTTCACGACGCGATCCGCAATCAAGGCTTGAAATAAGGATGTAAAACTTTGTCACCCGGCTTCGCATTGATCTCGGCGGCCCGCCCTGCGCGCAGTTCCAGCACCCCGTTCGCCGCCCCGTTCGAGGCAATCGGCGCCTCCGAGAAGGGCGTGGCGTGCGATGCGATGGAGACGATTCGTCCCTGGGGGTCGATGTAGAGGATGTCCAGGGAACTGGGCGTGTTGCGCATCCAGAAGCTCTGCTCGCGCGGCGCTTCGCCCGGCCACTGGAACAGCATGCCGCGATCCGCCTCCAGCGGCGGGCGGAACATCAGGCCGCGCTGCCGCTCGGGCTCTTCGTCGGCGATCTCGACCCAAAACGGATGTTCGCCGGATGTGGTGACGACGGCCAGCTTTTGAAGCGGTTCGCCATTGGGGCCGAGCGGCGCCTTGGCGGCGCAACCGGCGACGGCGAGCATCAGTAGTCCCGCCATCAGAAAACGTCTTGTCGCCTCGATCATACGCCTCTCCTGGGCGCCGAATCAGTCGCCCGTTCTGATGTCCGCGACCACCAGGCCCTTCGGGCCATTGGCGAATCGCACCCGCACCGTATCGCCGGGAATCAGATCTTCCAGGCCGCAGCGCCGCAGGGTCTCGATATGGACGAAGATATCGCCGGGTTCGCGATCACGCACGACGAATCCGTAGCCCTTGGTGCGATTGAACCATTTGACCAGGGCCGTCTCCAACTCCTCATCAGTTTCCACCGGCGGTCTCGGAGCTGTCGCGGCGGCCGGACGACGCGCGACCTGGACCGCTTCGCCCTCCCCCAGGTCGTGAATTTCGAACGTCTGCCAGCCCTTCGAGCGTTTGACGCAGTCGCAGGTAATGGGCGCGCCCTCGTCGGCGGCGTCGCGGCCAAGGTCGCGCAGGCTGCTGATGTGCAGCAGGACGTCTCGCATCTCGGTCAGCGTCGGGTCGTCCGGCACGATGAAGCCATAGCCCTTCGTCGCATCGAACCACTTCACGCGCCCAGTGACGCGAACGGTCTGCGCCGTTTCCGTCTCGCTATAATCAGACACTTAAGAACCCCCGCCCGCGCCTCCAGCGGACTCGTCTTTATGTTTAACACTGTTCCGCGAAAGTTTGAAAAGCGGAAAATGCACGTGAGGGGCGAAGTGTGGGCCTTGAAGGAATAGAGATGCAGGCACGCAACGATAAGCGACTGCTCTTCTACATCGTCTGAAATGTAAGGCGTTTCTGTTGCCGGGAGCTTTGGGGCTCTACCGTGGACCTGCCCGCGTGGCAGTCCCTAGGGGAGTCGAACCCCTCTTTTCAGGTTGAAAACCTGACGTCCTAACCGATAGACGAAGGGACCGCTGCGCGGGAGAGCCGGCGATATAGCCGCGCCCTCGGGACGGTGCAAGCTTGGATTTCGAGTTTTTTGGGCCGCCGTCAGATCATTCGAGGGTCAGCGACATCCTCGATCTCGAACTGCACGCCCCTGCGGCCGTTCCAGTCATCGGCCTTCAGCCGGCCGACGATGTTCAGCCCGCCCTGCCCCGACAGCAAGGCCTGGCCAGACGGCAGATCGGCGCACCGCCAGGCGATGGCCTTCACCGAGGCGCCGTCCGCGCCGACCAGGCGACAACGGACATGACCGCCGTTCATCGCGACGGGTTCGCGCGCCTGAACGCCGGTCAGGGCAAAGCTCGGCTCGGGGTTGGCGGGACCGAAGGGCGCCAACTGTTCGAAGGATTCGAACAGCTCGCGCGTCGCCGCTCCGGGATCGATCAAGGCGTCGATCTCCAGCACGTCCTGCGACACAGCCTCGACCCGTTCGGAGGCCAGCCGCTCGTTCAGGAATGCAGTCAACTCCGCGACACGCGCGCTGTCCATCGTCAGGCCTGCGGCCATGGCGTGACCGCCCCCCGCCATCAGGATGCCCCTCTCCCACGCCGCCTGGATCGCGCGGCCCAGGTTCATGCCGGGCTGGGATCGTCCCGAGCCCTTGCCCAGTCCCGTCACGGGATCGACGCCGATGACGATGACCGGCTTGCGCCAGCGTTCGCGCAGGCGGCCCGCGACGATGCCGACGACGCCGGGGTGCCAGTCCTCGCCCGCGACCACGACGACTGCGGTGTCGTCGGCATGGACGCCGGTCGCCTCGACACGGCGGACGGCGGCGTCGGTGACGGACCGCTCGACATCGCGCCGCGACAGATTCAGCGCATCCAGTTCCATCGCCAGCGCCTCGGCCTCTGCCGGATTATCGGTGGACAACAGCCGCGCGCCCAGGTCTGACCGTCCGATCCGACCTCCGGCGTTGATCCGGGGCCCCAGGATGAAGCCCGCGTGATTGCTCTTTGCCGGACCAGGCTCCGCGCCCGCTGCCGCCAGCAGGGCGCGCAGACCCGGATTGCGCCACTCGCTCATGACCTTGAGACCCAAGCCGGTCAGAGCGCGGTTGAACCCGGTCAAGCCCGTCACGTCACAGATGGCCCCCAAGGCCGCGAGGTCCAGCCACTGGCGAATGTCCGGCTCCGGCCTATCGGTGAAAAGGCCGCGCCGCCGTCCCTCGCGGTTCAGGGCCGCCAAAAGCACGAAAACCACCCCCGCCGCCGCCAGATTGCCTTGACCGGAGGTGCAACCCGGCCTGTTCGGGTTGACGACCGCCAGGGCCGTCGGCGGCTCGCTGCGCATCAGGTGGTGGTCGATGACGACGACATTCAGGGCAATGAAGGCGGCATGAGCCAGCGCCTCGTTCGCCGCCGCGCCGCAGTCCACCGTGATGACCAGATCTGCGCCCGAGGCCTTTAGAGTGTCGAACGCCTTGGCGCTGGGGCCATAGCCTTCGGTCAGCCGGTCGGGGACATAGATCGACAGCTCGTGACCCATCGCTCGGAACCAGCGCACCAGCAGAGCCGCGCTGGATGCCCCATCCACATCATAGTCGGCGAAGACGTGGATGTTGGCCTTGGCCTGCAGGGCGTTCAGGATTGCATCGGCCGCCGCATCCATGTCCATGAAACTGGACGGATCGGGAAATAGAGCGCGCAGCGTCGGGTTCAGGAAATCGGCCCCTTGATCCGCCGATACGCCACGCGACGCCAGGGCGCGGGACAGAAGCTCGTCCAGCCCGAGGCCCTGCATGTGGGCACGGGTCGTCGCCGCATCCGCAGGTCGCTGACGCCAGGCGCGCCCTGAGAGAGACCGGGACACGCCCAGAAATGCATTCAGTGTCTTTGCGCCGCCGTCATCCGCCATCAGCACATCATCGCGGGATTCTGCATCCCCGGCGACCGGTCATTGCGTCGGGCGGCGATCGAGCGGCGGCGGCGCCTTGGCGCGATCGCGCAGACTCTGGGCGAAGGCTTCGATGTCCGCCTGGGTGCGGGCGGCATCGGGCGAAACCGGCACGGACTGGACCGCAGCCGCCGTCTCGGCGGCGAGAGCCTCGGGATCGGTCAGGGTCCAGTCGATCCGCGCGATCTCGCTGTTCAGCGTCGCGCTGTCGTTTTGCAGGCGCTGAGCATTGGCGGCGACCTGGGCGACGGGCGGCAGGTCGGTTGGCGCGGCCGGGAAATCCTCCCAGCGGGGATAGTGGCTATTGGCGTCGACCAGTTCCTGAACACGCGGCGCCAACGGCGAGACGGGCTCGGTCTTGGACGCAGAACCGCCGATGCAGCCGGCCAGCGGCGCTGAGATCGCGACTGCGGCGATCAGGATCAGCTTTTTCGAATTCAGCGCGTTCATTTCCTGGCTGGTCTTATGCCATCATCGCCACGCGCGGAAGGGCGGATGAACCGGCCTCCGATGCAGGAAGCGCGAAGGACGATCATGGCCAAGCTCCCGAAGACGCCGACAGACGCCGCCGAACGCCCGGCGCGCAAGGCCGGACGCCCGACCTCCGCCAAGCCCCGCCCCCCGCGCCAGCCCAAGCCAAAGCCGGCCGAACCGCAGGAGGCGCCGGCTGAAATCGTCGCCGAGGCCGCGCCCGAACCGACCTTCCCAGGCGCCGCGCAGGCCGAGATGATCGAGACCCTGTCGATGAACCTGGCCAAGGCGGCCATGATGGCTCAGAGCGCCATTGCAGAAGCCGCCCTGACCCAGGCGGACCGCCCCGCTGCCCTTTCTCCCGATCCGTTCAATGTCGCCCCCGCGATGACTTCGGTCATGACCAGCCTGGCCGCACAACCCGACAAGATGATGCAGGCGCAGGCCGACCTGTTCGGTCGCTATATGCAGCTCTGGTCGTCCACAGCGCGCCAGGCGGCCGGTGAGGCGCCCGACCCCGCCCCGACCGACAAACGGTTCAAGGACCCGGCCTGGTCCGAAAACCCGATGTTCGATATGATGCGTCGATCCTATCTGCTGACCTCGGACTGGATGAACGGCCTGATCGCGGGCGTGGAGGATGTCGATCCGACACTGAAACGCCGCGCCCAATTCTTCACGCGTCTGCTGACGGACGCCTTCTCCCCGTCGAACTTCTTGGCGTCCAATCCCGTCGCTCTGAAAGCGTTGGCCGAAACGAGCGGCGAATCGCTGGTGAAGGGGATGCAGAATTTCGCCGCCGATTTGGAGCGCGGCGGCGGGTCGCTGCGCATCAGCCAGGCCGACTATGGCAAGTTCGTCGTCGGCGAGAACGTCGCCACCGCGCCGGGCCAGGTCGTCTGGCGCGATGAGCTGTTCGAACTGATCCAGTATGCGCCGACGACCGAGACCCAGCATGAAATTCCGCTGCTGATCTTCCCGCCCTGGATCAACAAATTCTACATCATGGACCTGCAGCCGGCGAACTCGCTGATCCGCTGGCTGTCGGCCCAGGGCTTTACGGTCTTCGTCTGTTCCTGGGTCAATCCGGACAAGGACAAGGCCGATTTCGGCTTCGACCAGTATCTGGAAAAAGGCATCTATCGCGCGGTCGAGAAAACGCTGAAACAGGCCGGGACCAAGCAGTTGAACGCCGTCGGCTACTGCATCGGGGGCACCCTGCTGGGCGCCGGCCTCGCGCACATGGCGGCCAACGGCGACAAGCGGGTCGCCGCCGCCACCTTCTTCGCCGCCCAGCACGACTTCGCCGAGGCCGGCGACCTGCTGCTGTTCACGGACGAGCACTGGATCGCCGAGATCGAGCGTCAGATGGATGCGGCGGGCGGCGTCCTGCCCGGCGCAGCCATGGCCGAGACCTTCAACGCCCTGCGCTCCAATGACCTGATCTGGTCCTTCTTCATCAGCAACTATCTGCTGGGCAAGGATCCGCCCGCCTTCGACCTGCTGTTCTGGAACGCCGACCAGACGCGGATGCCCAAGACGCTGCATCTGGACTATCTGCGCCAGATGTATGGGGCCAACGTCCTGGCCCAGGGCGCCTTCCAGATCGGCGGGCTGACGGCGGACCTGTCGAAGGTGACGATCCCGCTCTATTTCCAAGCCAGCCGCGAGGATCACATCGCGCCGATGAACTCGGTCTATCGCTCCGCCAAACTGTTCGGGGGCAAGGACGTCACCTTCACCCTGGCGGGATCGGGCCATATCGCCGGCGTCATCAACGCCCCAGCGGCCAAGAAATACCAGCACTGGACCAATGCCGCCCTGCCCGCGACCCTGGCCGAATGGCAGGCCGACGCGGTAGAGCATTCCGGCAGCTGGTGGGAGCATTGGTCTGCATGGTTGGCCAAGCGTGCCGGAAAGGAAATCCCCGCCCGCGATCCTGAAAAGGGGCCGCTAAAGCCCATCGAGCCGGCCCCCGGCAGCTATGTGAAAGTGAAGTCTTGAACCGTATCGAACCCAACGCCCTGCTCGCGATCAGCACGGGGGTGGCGCTGATCCTGCTGATCATGACGGCCAGCGTCTTCGGCGAGACCGGCAATACGGTGAAATACATCATCTCGGCCGTGATCTGCTCGGCCGCCTTCGTCCTGCTGAACGGACGTATGGCCAAGGCTATGAAGCGCCCGGCGGTTCAACCGATGATCCACCCCGACACGCCCGGCACGGCGGTCTGGGCCGGCCTGTTTCCTCTGATCGTCATCGGCATGGCGTGCGCGCCGGTCTTCTTTGCGGGCCACGATTATGGGCTGCTGGTGATCATCGCCTCGGTCATCTTTGGCCTGACCGTCGATTCCGCCATTCGGGCGCGGCGTGGTTAGGCCGCGACGAACTTCAGCGCCACGCCGTTGTTGCAGTAGCGCAGGCCGGTCGGACGAGGGCCGTCGTCGAACACATGTCCCTGATGCCCCAGGCAGCGGGCGCAGTGATATTCGGTGCGCGGAATGCCGATGGCCAGGTCGCCTTTTCGACCGATGTTGGCGGCGATCACGTCATAGAAGCTGGGCCAGCCGGTGTGGGAATCGAACTTCCACTGCGACCGAAACAGCGGCAGGTCGCAGCCCTTGCAGACGAAGGTTCCGCGCCCGTGCTGGTCGTTCAGCGGGCTGGAATAGGGCCGCTCCGTCCCCTCGTGCCGCATGACGCGCCATGAGGCGTCACCCAGTCGCCGTCTCCAATCGGCATCGGAGATGTGGCGATAGGGCGAGGTCGCATACTGCCCCTCCCCCGCCTCGGAGGGTTCGGGAGAACAGGCGGACAGAGCGAGCGCGCTGGCGCCCATCAGAAGGCCCCGGCGATGCACGATCAGGGACTGGGTCATGCCCTTCATACGAAGGACGCAGTGAAATGGTTTCAGCCGCTCAGATCAGGCCGGTCGTCTCGTCCAGCCCCAGCATGATGTTCACATTCTGCACCGCCGCGCCTGACGCGCCCTTGCCCAGATTGTCGAGCAGGGCCACCAGTCGCGCCTGCTCGCCATTGCGGTCGCCGAAGACGTGCAGACGCAGGCGGTTGGTGCCGTTCAGGCCTTCGGGTTCCAGACCCGACAGGGCCTCGGTTTCTTCCAGATCGGCGACCTCGACGAAATGCTGTCCGTCATAGGCTTCGACCAGTGCGCCGTGAAGGCGTTCGACGGACGGCGTCTCCGGCAAGGCGGCCAGATGCAGCGGAACCTCCACCAGCATGCCCTGCCGATAGTTTCCGACCGCAGGCGCGAACAGGACGTCGCGGCTTAGCCCCGTATGTTTCGTCATCTCCGGCACATGTTTGTGCTTCAGCGACAGACCGTAGGCCCGATAAGCGGTCGCGGCGCCAGGCGCCTCGAACTCGGCGATCATGGCCTTGCCACCCCCGGAATAGCCCGACACCGCATTGACCGTGACCGAATAGGTCGCCGGAACCAGCCCCGCCCTCACCAGCGGCCGCATCAGCCCGATGAAGCCTGTAGGATAGCAGCCGGGGTTCGACACGAACGACGACCGCGCGATCAGATCACGCTGTCCCGCATCCATTTCCGGGAAGCCATAGGCCCAGCCCGGCGCGACCCGATAGGCGGTCGAGGCGTCGATCACCTTGACCGACGGGTTCTCGATCATCGCCACGGCTTCCCGCGCCGCATCATCCGGCAGGCACAGGATCACCGCGTCGGCGCCGTTCAGCGCCTCGCGCCTCGCCTCCACATCGCGACGACGCTCGCCCAGCAGGACCAGTTCCAGATCCGGGCGCGCCTCCAGTCGCTCGCGGATCTCCAGCCCCGTGGTGCCGGCCTCGCCGTCGATGAAGATGGTGTGGGTCATAGGCTGCTCCTGACCGTTCTGCCTTGCGGTAGAAGATAGACAAGAAAAAGGGCGCTCCGGGTCTCCCCGAAGCGCCCCAAATCCAAACCGCGTGAACGCGATTAGCGCTTCGAGAACTGGAAGGAACGGCGTGCCTTGGCGCGGCCGTACTTCTTGCGCTCGACGACGCGGCTGTCGCGGGTCAGGAAGCCGTGCGGCTTCAGGACCTTGCGCAGTTCCGGTTCGAAGTGCGTCAGGGCGTGCGACAGGCCGTGGCGGATGGCGCCGGCTTGACCCGACAGACCGGAACCTTCGACGGTGCAGATCACGTCATATTGGGTAGCGCGGTCCGAAACGGTCAGCGGCTGGGCGATCATCATGCGCAGCACGGGACGAGCGAAGTATTGCTCCTGATCCTTGCCGTTGACGGTGATCTTGCCGGTGCCGGGCTTGACCCAAACGCGAGCGATCGCGTTCTTGCGCTTGCCGGTCGAATAGGCGCGGCCCTGGGCGTCCAGCTTCTGGACATAGACGGGGGCGTCGTTCTCGACCGAGGAGCTCAGGCCCTTCAGGGCGTCGAAGCCGGTGGCGGCGGTGTCTTGCGTCGCGTCAGTCATGCTCAGGCGCTCCGGGTGTTCTTGGGCGACGCCGACTTGAAGTCGATCGTTTCCGGTTGCTGGGCTTCGTGTTCGTGTGCGCCGCCGGCGAACAGGCGCAGGTGCGTCATCTGCTTGCGGGCCAGCGGGCTTTCTTTCGGCAGCATGCGCTCGACGGCCTTCTCAAGCACGCGCTCGGGGAAGCGACCGCCCAGAACCTTCTCCGGGGTCGTCGACTTGACGCCGCCCGGGTGGCCGGTGTGGCGATAGTAGACCTTGTCGGTCGACTTCTTGCCGGTGAACACGACCTTGTCGACGTTGGTGACGACGACATAGTCGCCGCAATCGACGTGCGGGGTGTAGTCGCCGCGGTGCTTGCCGCGCAGGCGGTTGGCGATGAAGGTCGCGAGGCGGCCCACCACGACGCCTTCGGCGTCGATGTGGATCCACTTCTTCTCGACCTCGGCCGGCTTCAACGAAGCCGTAGTGCTCTTCAGCATTGAGAGGGTTCCTGGAGACGAAAATCGGGTCCGGCCCCTGAAGGAACCGAATGAAGGCGCGCTGATACAGGAGACGATTGGTCGCGTCAACGCACGCAAACGCAGCGTATTCGACCTACACCGTTGTTTTTATATATCTTTATAAACACGGTATTAAAATACCCGATCTTTCACGGCTGTTTGACGTTATGAAATAACAAAAATCGTCATCAAACCATGATCATTCCGAGGCATCGGGGTGCCGACACCTTCGGGAGCCTTCTCATGATCCTTCACCGTCGCGGCCTGATCGCCTCCAGCGCCGCCGCCGCCTTCGCCGGTCTGGCGCGCCACGCCTCCGCCCAGGCCACCGGCGAAGAAACCTACGTCAACGAGGTCCAGGGCTACGGCCCGCTGGTGCGCGACACGAACCGGCTGCTCGACCTGCCCGAGGGCTTTTCCTACCAGGTCGTGGCCCAGAGCGGGGATACCATGGCCGACGGCCTGTTCGCGCCGGGGCAACCCGACGGCATGGCCTGTTTCCCGCTGGAGGGCTCGCGGGTCGCCCTGGTGATAAATCACGAGCTCAAAGGCTCGTCCGGCCTGCACCGCAACCTCGGCCCCGGCGGTCTTCGAGAGGAGCGGCTCGGCCTGTTGGACGCGGCCAAGGCCTATGACACCTACAAGGACGGCCGCCCCCTGCCCGGCGGCTGCTCCACCATCATCTACGATCTGGCGACGCGTCAGATGGTCAGCCAGCATTTGACCCTGGCCGGCACCTCGACCAACTGCTGCGGCGGCCCGACGCCCTGGGGCAGCTGGTTGACCTGCGAGGAAACGCTGGAGACGCCCGCCGACGCCGACGTGACCAAGAGCCACGGCTGGGTGTTCGAGGTGCCGGCGACGGCGACCGGCCTCGTCGATCCCGTGCCGCTGAAGGCCATGGGTCGTTTCGACCACGAGGCCGTCTGCGTCGATCCCCGCACCGGCATGGTCTATCAGACCGAAGACGACAACACCGGCCTGTTCTACCGCTTCATCCCCAATGTCCCGGGCAAGCTGGCCGAGGGCGGGCGGCTTCAGGCCATGGCGTGGAAGGGCGCGCCCGCCGCCGACACCCGCAACCAGGACGCCCGCACCTGGGCCGTCGGCGACTGGCGCGAGATCGAGTGGATCGACATGGACGACGTCGAATCCCCCAACGGCGACCTGGCCAAACGCGGCCATGCGGCGGGCGCGGCCCTGGTGGCGCGCGGCGAAGGCGTCTGGTGGGGCGACGACGAGATGTATTTCACCGCCACCTCGGGCGGGCCGATACGGCGCGGCCAGGTCATGCGGCTGGTTCCCGGCCTGAACGGCGCGGCCGACCGGCTTCAGCTGTTCGTGGAAAGCACCGACCTGAAGACCATGAACATGGCCGACAACATCACCATCGCGCCGTGGGGCCACCTGATCCTGTGCGAGGACAACTATTCCACTGACGTCCGCAACCACCTGAAGGGCGTCACCCCGGACGGCAAGGTCTATACGATCGGACGCAATGTTTTCACCGGCAACTCGGAGTTCGCCGGCGCCTGCTTCTCGCCCGATGGCGAGGTGCTATTCGTCAACATCATGTATCCGGGCATGACCCTGGCGATCAGAGGCCCATGGTCCTCGGTCCGGACATGAAGATCCGGGGCTGAGCCCGCAGCACCAGCCACAGGTTCGCCGTCGCCACGGCCAGGACGACGGCGGCCCCGCCCTGATGCAGGACACCCAGCCACACCGGCACGGCGTGCATCAGGGTGACGATCCCCAGCAGGGCCTGGAACCAGACAACGCCCGCCAGGACGAACGCGGCCAGGCCCATTCCCTCGGCCACGCGCCAGCGCCAGGCCTGGAAGGCGTAGATGCTGACCGCGATCAGCAGGCCATAGGCCACCAGCCGGTGATTGAACTGCGTCAGGGCCTGGTCATGCAGGAAGGCGCTCGCCCCCAGGCTCCAGTCCGCGGGGGGCAACACCGCCCCGTTCATCAGCGGCCAGTCGGTATAGACAAGCCCTGCGTGCCCGCCCGCGACCAAAGCGCCCAGCAGGCACTGCACGAAGACCGCGCCCAACAGGAAACCGGCGCCCCGCGCCCAACCAGACGGCGGCCGCCCGTGATCCTCGCCGTGCCACGCCTCCAGCGCTGTCCAGATTAGGGCGGCAAACAGGATGAAGGCCAGGCCCAGGTGCGTCGCCAACCGCTCTGGCGCGACGCTGACCCGCTCGGACAGGCCGCTGGACACCATCCACCAACCGATCAGACCCTGCAGCCCGCCCAGCGCCAGCAGCACGACGCAGCGCCAGATCAGCCGATCCGGCATGGCCCATTGGCGGAACAGCGAACGCGACGGCGCCACACGGCACAGCAGGAAGAAGATCAGCGGCAGGACGAACACCAAGCCGATCACACGCCCGATCAGCCGGTGCAGCCATTCCCACCAGAATATGCCCTGAAATTCGCCCAGGCTCATGCCCGCGTTGATCTGGGCGTATTGGGGGATCTGCTTGTATTTGTCGAAGGCCTCGGCCCACTGGGCGTCGTTCAGCGGCGGGATCGCGCCCATGATGGGCTGCCATTCCGTGATCGACAGGCCCGAGCCCGTCAGGCGGGTGATGCCGCCGACAACCACCATCAGGAAGACGATAGCCGCCGTGGCGAACAGCCACACGGCGACGGCGCGATTGCGATCTGGATTTCCGAAACGGTTCATTCGACGCCCGACACTGACCCGGATATGGTGTCGCGCTCGACGATGACCAAATCGCGACCGGTGCGGTATGCCCGCCCGGAGCGACAAGATCGAGTCGGATTGAGTTAACGGCGCTGACGCCGCAGGAGATCAGGGTTGCAATACGCCGATATCGCCGCCGCCGTTGCAGGCGGCTTGCTGCTGGCTTGGATCGCGGACCTTCTGACGGGCCGTCGCGGCTTCGGCGGCACCAGCCTGGTGTCCGGCGTCGGCCTGGCCTGTGGCTGGTTCCTGGCCGTGCGCGTATTCGCCATCAGCACCATGGACAGCTGGGTCTGGGTGCCGTGGGCCCTGGTCGGATCGGGTTTCTGCCTGGTCGCCTTCTTCCTGTTCAGGAACAAGCGCTGATGCACCCGCGACTGCGTCGCTTCGTCGCCGCGATCGGCGTGCTGGCCTTCCTGATCTTCTGGGTCTGGGGCCTGATCGCCCTGCGCGGCATGCTGCCTGCGTCGCAGTGGATCGATTTCCTGTTCTTCGGCATCGGCGGCACCGCCTGGGGCCTGCCGCTCATTCCGCTGCTGAAGTGGGCCGAGCGCGGCTGAAGGCCAACTTAGGCCCAGAAACGGCGATGGGGCCGCCCGTAAGGACGACCCCACCATCATCATTCTTTTGCAAGAATGGTCGGAGCGACAGGATTCGAACCTGCGACCCCTTGACCCCCAGTCAAGTGCGCTACCAGGCTGCGCCACGCTCCGAAGGCGCTCCCTATAGACGGGGGGATCGTCGTCCGCAAACGCTAAAACGACTTTTCCACCTACCGTGAAAGAACGGCGTCCAGACGGGCCTTCGCCTGCTCCAGATCGGCGAGAACCTGCTGCAAATTCGAGGTTTCGAGCCGCCCCGTGCCGGATCTGGCGGAACTGATCGCAATGTCGCCATCCTCGATCAAGGCGGCGGCTTCGGCCCCGATCAGCTTTTTCAGCCCCTGTTCCGTATGCAGACGCTGGACGCCGCGAATCGTCAGGCCGTCATCGTGCAGCAGCCGCTTGACCGCCTTGAGGACAGCGATGTCCTGAGGACGATAGAATCGCCGTCCGCCTGCCCGTTTCACAGGCGTCACAAAGGCGAACTTCGTCTCCCAGAAGCGCAGCACATGCTGGGGCGCGCCGACCTCTTCGGCCGCTTCGGAGATGGTGCGGAAGGCGTCGGCGCTCTTGGCCACGCGCGTCAGTCCTCGACGACGGCGTCGTGAACACGGCTCTTCATGATCTGCGAGGCGCGGAAGCTGATGACCCGGCGCGGATTGATCGCCGCCGGTTCGCCGGTCTTGGGATTGCGGCCCATCCGGGCGCGTTTCTCGCGAACCTGAAAGACGCCGAAGCCGGACAGCTTCACCGTCTCGCCGCGTTCCAGCGATTCGACGATCAGCTCCAGGGTGCGCTCGACCAGGCTGGAGCACTCCTGACGCGACAGGCCGACCTCATTATGTACGGCTTCGCACAGGTCAGCGCGCGTCACGGTCTGTTGGCCTGCCATCATATCCCCGCTCATGCGATCCGCTCGCATTCATAGGGCCGCAAAGGCCCCGAAAAATCAATGCCTATGGCCGATTTAAAGTCGGCACCTCAAAGCCGTAGGGCGCATGCGCCCCAGGTCAGGCCGCCGCCCATGGCTTCCAACAGGATCATGTCGCCCTTCTTGATCCGTCCGTCCTGGATCGCGGCGTCCAGCGCCAAGGGGATGGAGGCGGCCGAGGTGTTGGCATGGGTCGCCACGGTCGAGATGACCTTGTTCTCGTCCAGACCCAGCCGGTCGCCGACGCCCTTGATGATGCGCTGATTGGCCTGGTGGGGCACGAACCAGTCCACGTCCGCGATCTCGATGTTCGCGGCGGCGCAGGCGGCGGTGATGCCCTCGGCGATGTTCACCACAGCGTGGCGGAAGACCTGGTTGCCGGCCATGCGCAGATGACCGACGGTTCCGGTCGTCGACGGGCCGCCATCAACATACAGCAGATCGGTCTTGGAGCCGTCGGCGCGCAAGGCGAAGCCCAGCATGCCCTGATCGTCGGACGTCCCCTGCCCTTCGCGTGGTTCCAGCACCACGGCGCCGGCGCCGTCGCCGAACAGGACGCAGGTGGTGCGGTCGGTCCAGTCCATAAGTTTCGTCATTTCTTCGGCCCCAATCACCAAGGCGCATTTCGACAGGCCGCGCGCCACGAAACCGTCCGCGACGCTCAAGGCATAGACGAAGCCGGAACAGACAGCCTGAACATCGAAGGCGATGCCGACGCCGGCGCCCAGCTTGGCCTGAACGATCGAGGCGACGGCCGGGAAGGTCATGTCGGGCGTGGTGGTTGCGACGATGATCAGATCGACATCCGTCACCGTCTTGCCTGCATCGGCCAGCGCCTTCTTTGCGGCTTCGACCGCCAGGTCGCTGGTCGGCTGGTCGTCGCGCGCCTTGTGGCGCTGTTTGATGCCGGTGCGCTCCTGGATCCATTCGTCGGACGTGTCGACGAACTTGGCCAGGTCGGCGTTGGTGACGATCTGCTCCGGCAGATAGGAGCCGATGCCGGTCACGGCGCTGCGAGTGACGCTCACTGGAGGGGTTCTCCCACGGATGCGGCGGGCTTGGCGGCATGATCGAACACCGCGTCCAGCTTGCCCAGGTTGTCCCCCACCTTGCTCATATAGTCACTGCGGGCCAGATCGACAGCGATGCGGATCGCATTGCCAAAGCCCTTGGCGTCAGCGCCGCCGTGGCTCTTCACGACGATGCCGTTCAGACCCAGCAGAGGCCCGCCGTTGATGGTGCTGGGGTCGATCTTCTGGCGCATTTTCTTCAGCGCCGGCATGGCGATCACGGCGCCCAGCTTGGATTGCAGGTTCGAGGTCAGGGCCTCTTTCAGCAAGGCAGAGATATAGCGCGCCGTGCCTTCGGCGGTCTTCAGCGCGATATTGCCGGTGAAGCCGTCGGTGACGACCACGTCCACCGTGCCCTTGGCGATGTCGTCGCCCTCGACGAAGCCGTGATAGTTCAGGTCGAACGGGCCGTCGCGCAGGATGGCGTGCGCCTCCTTGACCTGTTCGTTGCCCTTCATGTCCTCCGAACCGACGTTCAGCAGGCCGATTGTCGGGCGCGCGATGCCGCGCACCGCCGACTGGAAGGCCTCGCCCATGATGGCGAATTCGATCAGTTGTTCGGCGTCGCTGCCGATATTGGCGCCGACGTCCAGAACCGCGGTATGGCCTTTGAAGGTCGGCCAGCTGGCGACGATGGCCGGCCGCTCCAGCCCAGGCGCGGACATGCGCAGAATCAGTTTCGAGATCGCCATCAGGGCGCCGGTGTTGCCGGCCGAGACGACGCCGCCTGCCTGGCCCGTCTTCACCGCCTCAATGGCGTTCCACAGACTGGAGCCCTTGCCGCGCCGCATGGCTTGGGCCGGCTTCTCGTCCATGGCCACGACCTTGTCGGTGTGACGGATTTCGCAGATGTCCGTCGCCAAGCCGCAGCGCGCCAGTTCAGGGGCGATCTTGGCCTCGTCGCCGTGCAGCAGGAATCGAACACCTTCGCCGTCATGGGCGCGGATATAGCTGCGGATGCCGGGAACGACGACGGATGGCCCGTGATCGCCGCCCATGGCGTCAAGCGAGATCGTAACTGGGGCTGGCAAATGGACCTCGTTTGGCCGCGTCGTCTTGTCGCGCGACGCTTGGCAGTATGCGCTGAACGATAGCGCCGAAGCCGGGGGATGCAACCACCCGGCCCCTGCGTCAACCTCAGCCTTTATCGTCCTGAGATTTAAGCGCCTTCAAGGCGGCGAAGGGTGAAATCTCGCCCGGCTCCTCCGGTTGCACGAATTCCGCGCCGGGCTTGCGCGGGAAAGGATCCAGCGACAGCAGCAGTTGTTCGACGGCGTAATGACCCAGGTCGATCTTACCGTCCTCGATCACGTCGGCGTCTTCCTCTTCCAGCGTGACCTCGATCTCCTCAGTCTCCTGAGGCTTGGCCTGGACCAGCTGGATCGAAAAGCGGCGATCCACATCGACGGGCAAGGGCTCCAGCGTCAGGCCGCAGGCCTGAATGGCATGGGCCGTGATACGCCCTTTCAGGGTCCACTCGCTGGTGGAGGGGGTCGGCTTCACGTCGAAATCCACCACGAAGTCTTCAAGGCCCTGCAGATCCAGGGCGCGGGCGATTCGCTTACGCGTATCCGCATCCGGTTCGAGCTTCCGGTTCAGTCCGGCCCCGATCTGATTGACCCGCACCGTCTCGCTGTAGGGGAGCGTCACGCTCATCTGTCTTAAACTTCCGCCCAGGCCGGCGTCGCCAGCACCTTGTTGAAATCCTGCGCCGCCAAGGCTGCGCGTGTGGTCAGTGCATAGCGCGCCAGCGCCTCTGCGTGCATCGCATCCGGCTCCGCATAGACGTTCTTCGCCATCGCCTCGGCCAGGCCGCCCGCGTCACCGGCGCGCAGCGGCTGCTCATAGGCGTTCATCCGCCCATACAGAGCCTCGCCCAGCTTGCGCATCTTCTTGCCCACCGCGACGTCGCCCACGCCTTCCTCACGCAGGGCATGATCCAGCGCGGAGACATAGACGTCGAACACAGCCTGGGCCGCATCCTGGCCCTGGGCCGTATTCTCGTCGCGCAGCCGCAGCACCAGCAGCAGCACGTGCAACGTATAAAGTTCGAATCGGGCGTCGATGCGGTCGGCGACCCCCAACCGCGTGTAAAAGGCGGGATTGCGCGCCTGGCCGACGGCCTTGGCATACAGATCGTCGCCGATACGGACGCCGGGTCGCGGCTTGAACAGGTTTTTGAGCATGGGTTTCAACGGCCCCTTTTCCGCCGCGCCGTTGAACTAGGACGCAGGTCCGTCTAGGTCAAAGACCTTGTTCTCTCGCAGGCGCCCGACCATGTCCCGTTTCGTCCCGCTTTTCGTCGCCGTTTCGCTGGCCGGCCTGTCCGCCGCCTGTGCTCCGACCATCGGCTCCAACGGCTTCCAGGCCATCGACGCCAAGCCCCAGGACGTGGTCGCCGGCACCGACACCAAGGAAACGGTGCTGGCCAAGCTGGGCTCGCCCTCGACCACTTCGACCTTCGAGCCTGATCAGGTCTGGTACTACATCAGCCAGACGACCGAGAAATACACCTACAACCTGCCCAAGGTCTCCACCCGCACGGTGACGGAGATCACCTTCGTTCCTCAAGGCGACCAGGTCGCTTCGGTGCGCACATTGGGTCTGACGGACGGCGAGCAGATCGCCATGAACCGTAACGAGACCCCGACGCGCGGTCGCGAGCTGACAGTGCTGGAGCAACTGCTGGGCAACGTCGGTCGCGGCCAACTGCCCCGCACCGAGGATGATACGCCCGGTCAGCGCCGCCCCGACTAAGGCAGCCCTCCCCTCCCAAACAAAGACGCCCCGGAGATCGCTCTCCGGGGCGTTTTCGTATCGGTGACGGTTCGACCTAGCCGATATTTCCGCTCGCCAGCACCGCCAGCAGAAGCAGGGCGACGATGTTGGTGATCTTGATCATCGGGTTCACCGCCGGACCGGACGTGTCCTTGTAGGGATCGCCGACCGTATCTCCGGTCACGGCCGCCTTGTGGGCTTCGGAGCCCTTGCCGTGGACCACGCCGTTCTTGTCGGTGAAGCCCTCTTCGATCACCTTTTTGGCGTTGTCCCAGGCGCCGCCGCCCGAGGTCATGGAGATGGCGACGAACAGGCCGGTCACGATCACCCCCATCAGCATGGCGCCCAGCGCGGCAAACGCGTTGGCCTTGTCCGAGATGCCCAGGATGGCGACGAACAGGACGATGGGCGACAGCACCGGCAACAGCGACGGCACGATCATCTCGCGAATCGCCGCCTTGGTCAGGATGTCGACGGCCCGGCCGTATTCCGGCTTGACCTCATAGGTCATGATGCCGGGATTCTCGCGGAACTGACGCCGCACCTCGGCGACCACAGCCTCGGCCGCCCGCCCGACCGCCATCATCGACATCCCGCCGAACAGGAAGGGCAGCAGCCCTCCGAACAGCAGGCCGACGACGACATAGGGGTTGGTCAGGTCGAAGGCGATCGGCCCCATGTCGGCGAAGAAGGGATAGTCCGCCGGATTGGCCGAGAAATACTGCAGGTCCGACGTATAGGCCGCGAACAGCACCAGCGCGCCGAGCCCGGCCGAGCCGATGGCGTATCCCTTGGTCACCGCCTTGGTGGTGTTGCCGACAGCGTCCAGCGCATCCGTCGAATGACGCACGTCGCTGGGCAGGCCCGCCATTTCGGCAATGCCCCCAGCGTTGTCCGTCACAGGGCCGAAGGCGTCCAGCGCTACGATCATCCCCGCCACGCCCAGCATGGTGGTGGTGGCGATGGCGATGCCGAACAGGCCCGCCAGCTGGAAGCTGGCCACGATGCCGACGATGATCGTCAGCGCCGGAAGCGCGGTGGATTCCAGCGACACTGCCAGCCCCTGGATGACATTGGTGCCGTGCCCGGACACCGAGGCGTTGGCCACCGAGCGCACGGGCCGGAAGTTCGAGCCCGTATAGTACTCGGTCACCACGACAATCGCCGCCGTCACCGCCAGACCGACCATGCCGGACCAGAACAGCGCCATCGGCTGGATTTCCAGACCGCTGGCCGTCACGATCGGCCCCGTCACCATCTGGTTGATCACCCACCAGACCGCGAAGATGGACAAGGCGCCGGTCACGATCAGGCCCTGATACAGCGCCCCCATGATGTTCTGGCTCTTGCCCAGTCGCACGAAGAAACTGCCGATGATCGAGGTGACGATGCACACCGCACAGATCGCCAGCGGCAGGACCATCATCACGTCGACATAAGGCTGTCCCCGGAAGAAGATCGCGGCCAGCACCATGGTCGCGACGGTCGTCACCGCATAGGTCTCGAACAGATCGGCCGCCATGCCGGCGCAGTCGCCGACATTGTCGCCAACATTGTCAGCGATGGTCGCGGCGTTGCGAGGATCGTCCTCGGGAATGCCTGCCTCGACTTTGCCCACCATGTCGCCGCCCACGTCAGCGCCCTTGGTGAAGATGCCGCCGCCCAGACGGGCGAAGATCGAGATCAGCGAAGCGCCGAAGCCCAGCGCCACCAGACCGTCGATCACCTCACGTCCGGTCGACGCCAGGCCCAGATGTTGGGTCATCACGATATAATAGCCGGACACACCGATCAGGGCCCCGCCCGCCACGAACATCCCGGTGATGGCGCCCGAGCGGAACGCCAGGTTCAGCCCCTTCGACAGGCTTTCGGACGCCGCCTGGGCCGTGCGCACATTGGCCCGCACCGAGATCAGCATCCCGGCATAGCCGGCCGCGCCGGACAGGACGGACCCGATCAGGAAGCCGATCGCGGCGTAAATGCCGATCAGGAAATAGGCGGCGATCAGGATCACGATCCCGACGATGCCGATGGTCAGATATTGCCGCTTCAGATAGGCGGAGGCGCCTTCCTGGATCGCAGCGGCGATCTCTCGCATCTTGTCGTTGCCGGTGCTCGCCTTCATCAGCACAGCGGTCTGTGCGGCGCCATACAGCACCGCCAGCACACCGGCCGCGAAGACCAGCGTAAGTGAGTTCATCATTGGCGTTTCCATGCCCTTGCAAACAGGCGCGCAGGCCTTGGCGCGGTCGGGCGTTATCGCCTCTGTCCGCCTTCCGGTCCCCCCGCACGCGGCGGACGCGTCAGTGCGTCCTTTGGGATTTGCAGACCGACGGTGTCACGGCGGAAGCGTCGATGCAACGCCGCTGGTTTTCGGGCGTCTGAACGGCAAGCATGACGCGGCACAACCCCCATAGGCATAGCTCGCCATTGTGGATCGGCCTTGATTATGAGACCCTTGGTCTTTCAAATGGAGGGTTCAATGACGTTCGGCATGATAATTCTTACTGGCATGCTGGCGATGCAACAGGCCCCAGCGCCGTCAGCACCCACATCGCCGCAAGCCGCACCTCCCACGCAAGCTGCCCCTCAGCGTCCGCGCCGCATCTGTGAATCTCGTGCGCCGACCGGCCGTCGGTTGGAGCAACGCGTCTGCTATACGCCGGAACAGTACGCCGCCATGGTTGAGGCCAAGCGAAAAGAAGCAGAGGAGCTGCAGGCAGGCGGCAACATCCAGAACGACGCCAAAGCCGCTGGCGGTTAACGCGTCGTCGGCATTCCCGTACGGCGGCGGGGGTTTTGAGCGACGACTTCAACACGTAGCACGGAGCCACGGCCGGCGATGGCGGTCGAAGCCGATATCAACGCAGCCGACAAAGCCCGTTCGTCCAGCCGGGTCCAGTCACCCGCGACGGTGAATGGCGTTTTGTGCGCAGCGCGCACGATGGCGTCGCGGAAGAAAGCTTCCTTGGGCCTCATCTGCTCGACGGTCTTGCCGACGCCCAGTTCCAGCCGCAGCGATACGAAAACATAGTTGCGCAGCCGTCCGCCTTCGATCACCGGCAGGCCCAGCCCCGCGATGCTGAGCGCCGCGGGTGCAGCCGGGGCGTCGCTACTGGACGCTGACGCGCTTGATGCCTTTGCCACCGCGTTGGTCAAAGCAACAGTTCCGGTGGCGATCAGGGTTCTACGGTCCATGTGATCACCTTGACCGAGGGACGTTAGGATTCCCTTGCCGCCCTAGCCGTGGGTCCAGCCGCTGCGCGCCATTTGAATGGGTTGGCCATCGTAGACGACAGTCAGACCAGACCCGGAAGTCACCTCGCCGACCTTGGTCAGGCGCAGCAGCCGACGCTCGGCCTCGCGACGCAGAGTTTCTTCGTGGCGCGGATGGGCGGTGAAGGCGATCTCATAATCATCGCCGCCGCTCGCGAGGTCTTCCAGCGACAACTGAGGATCGACCCGGTCGTCGAACCAGGCCTGGGCGGCCGCCGATAGAGGCAGGACATTCAGGTTCAACGCCAGCCCGACATTGCTCGCACGCACCACGTGGCCCAAATCGGCCGGCAGGCCGTCCGACACATCGACGGACGCCGTGGCGAAGTTCCGAATGACATCGGCGAAATCCACGCGCGGCGTCGGCGTGCGGTAGTGGTCCATTAAAGCCTGAAGACGTTCTGGCTCTAGCGACAGCTCGCCTCGCGCGGCCTTCAACCCCAGCAGGCCGTCGCCAATGACCCCGGTGACGAAGACCAGATCTCCGACCTGTGCGCCCGCCCGCGACACGGTCGCGCCTGTCGGCGCCCATCCCATGGCCGTCAGCGAGAAAGACGCGGGCCCGGACGTCCTGACTGTATCGCCGCCCAGCAGATGGACCCCAAACTTCGCCTGATCTTCGGCCAGACCGGCTGCGAAGGCCTCGCGTTCGGGCCAGCCGCAGCGTTCGGACCAGAAGCAGGCTAGCAAATAGCCGAACGGCTCCGCCCCCTTGGCCGCGAGGTCCGACAGGTTCACCCGCAGCAGCTTCTTCGCCACCGTGTCGAGCGGATCGTCGGGCAGGAAATGCACGCCCTCGACGATGGCGTCCTTGGTCAGGACCAGATCGTAGCCGGGCCGCGACGGCAGGACCGCCACATCGTCGGCCAGCCCCCTACCCCATTCCGGATGGGCCAAGGGCCGCAACAGCCTCTCGATCGTCTCGAACTCGCCCGCGACGTCGAGCGCCGGCATTATTTGCGCGTGTCTCTGGATACGCCGTCCAGCGCCGCATTGACGAAGCGCGCCTCGGAATCGTCGAAGAAGGCCTTGGCCAGTTCGACATATTCGTCGATCACGACCTCGCGCGGTGTCTCGGGATGTTTGATCAGCTCCCACGCGCCCGAGCGCAGCAGGGCACGCAGAGTGGCGTCGAGCCGCTCCAGCTTCCAGTTGGAGGCCAGGCGCGCCTTGATGGCGGCGTCGATGTCGCGCTGGCTTTCGATCACGCCGCGTACGATGTCAGCGAAATAGGCCTCGTCGGCCTCGGCGAGCGCCTCGCCCTCGATATCGGTGTCGAAGCGGAAGTTCGAGAATTCGGTGATCACCGTCTCCACGCCCTCGCCCGCCAGCTCCATCTGATACAGGGCCTGGACGGCGGCCAGGCGCGACACGGTGCGGGCGCGACGCTGTTTCGAGCTCAGATTGGGCTCGGCGCGCTGCCTTTCGGCTTCGGCGAGTTGTTCGAGGACGGCTTTGACGCTGTTCGGTTCAGTCATGCGCCGACGCCATGACGCAACCGCTTCTTCAATGCAATGAGGTCGAGGCAGGCCTTGGCCGCGCCGCCCCCCTTATCCCCTTCCGAAAGACGGGCCCGATACCAGGCCTGGTCCTCGTCTTCGGTCGTCAGGATGCCGTTGCCGATGATCACGCCCTTGACGCCCAGGGCCATGATTCCGGCCGCCGATTGGTCGGAAACGATCTCGAAATGATAGGTTTCGCCACGGATGACAGTGCCGAGCGCCACATAGCCGTCATAGCGGGGCGCGGTCGGAAAACGACCGGCTTCCTCGGCCAGGGCGATGGCCGGCGGCACTTCCAGCGCGCCTGGCACGGTGATGACGTCGAAATCGGCGCCGCGCGCCTTCAGCGTCTCCTTGGCGCCTTCAAGCAGGGCGTCGGCCAGGTCGTCGTAGAATCGCGCCTCGACGATCAGAATACGGGGTGCGTCAGTCACGCCTTGTCTTCTCCATCCATGTCGCGCCAGCCGACGATGCGCAGGCCATAGCCCTCAAGCGCCGTCGGTTCGGGTCGCGTCGAACTCATCACGATCATGTCCTTGACGCCCAGGTCCAGCAGGATCTGAGCCCCGACGCCGTAAGCGCGGAAAGAGCGGTCCAGTGCCGCCGGCTTGTCCGCACCTGCCAGCCGCTCGGCCAGCGAGGTCAGCGAAGGGTCGCGCAGGAACACGACCACGCCGGGTCCATCATGATCGGTGATCTGTTTCAGAGCGCTGGGCACATAGTCCTGACGCGCCTCGACATGGCCCAGCAGGTCGCAGGCGAAGTCCACCTGGTGCATCCGCACAAGCGTCGGCTTGGTCGGGTCGATCCGCCCCTTGACCAGGGCGACGTGCTCGGCGCCCTCGATTGTGTTCTTGTAGAGCATCAGCCGGAACGGGCCGCCGTGGACGCTCTCGAACGGCGTATCCATGATCCGCTCGACGAACCGCTCGGTGCGGCGGCGATAGGCGATCAGGTCGGCGATGGTGCCGATCTTCAACCCATGCAACTGGGCGAAGGCGACCAGATCAGGCATCCGCGCCATCTCGCCGTCGTCCTTGATGATCTCGCAGATCACCCCGGCGGGCGTCAGGCCCGCCATGCGGCTGATGTCCACCGCCGCCTCGGTATGACCGGCGCGGACCAGAACCCCGCCGTCGCGCGCGACCAGCGGGAAGATGTGGCCGGGCGAGACGATGTCGTCCATGCCCTTCGAGGCGTCGGTCGCCACATGGATGGTGCGCGAACGGTCGGCGGCGGAAATACCTGTCGTCACGCCGTCCTTGGCCTCGATCGAGACGGTGAAGGCGGTCTTCATGCTCTCGCGATTGTCGGCGGCCATCGGCGGCAGGCGCAACTGGTTCGCTCGGTCCGCCGTGATGGCCAAGCAGACCAGGCCGCGCGCCTGGCGGATCATGAAATTGATCTGGTCGGGGGTGGCGAACTGGGCGGGGATGATGATGTCCCCCTCGTTCTCGCGATCCTCGGCGTCCACCAGGATGTAGGGACGGCCGTTGCGGGCGTCCTCCAGAATGTCCTCGATGGGACTGATCGGGCTGTCGTTCATGTTCGCGGCCAATTGCATCACGCCGTCTCCTGCCACCGCGCGAGGTAACGCGCCAGCATGTCGATCTCCAGATTGACCGGATCACCGACCTTCAGACGACCCAGAGTCGTCACCTCCCACGTATGCGGGATGATATTCAGCGAGAATATCTGCCCCTCGACCGAGTTCACCGTCAGGGACACCCCATCCACCGTGATCGATCCCTTGGCGGCGATATAGCGGTGCAGAGGCGCCGGGGCCTCGACCTCGACCCGGTGCGAGCCGCCCTCGGGCGTGATCGAGACGACGCGGCCCAGGCCGTCAACATGGCCAGAGACCACATGGCCGCCCATATCGTCGCCCAGCTTTGCGGCGCGCTCCAGATTGACGCCGTCACCGGCGTTCCAGGCGCCGAGGGTGGTCTTGGACAGGGTCTCGTTCGACACCTCGACGGCGAACCAGCCCCCCCGTGCATCGTGGCCCTTTTCCGTCACCGTCAGGCAGCAGCCCGCATGGCTGATCGAGGCGCCCAGGTCGATGCCGTCGGTGTCCCAGACGGTTTCGATCTCATAACGGCGGTCGCGATCCGTCTCGCGGACCTCGCGGACACGGCCGATGTCGGTGACGATGCCGGTGAACATTGGACGCTGGCCCCTTTCGGACCCGAAAAACACAGTCTGAATAGTCTCAATCGTCTGAAATCGACCGCGTCAGAGACGCGCGTAGCGCTCCCACAGGTCGTCCCCGACAGGCTCGACGCCCAGGCGACGGAACTTGGGGGCGTCGGCCAGCTTTGCAAGAGCCAGGGACGCCACGCAGGGCCTGCCCTCACCGCCCAGCAGGATGGGGGCTCTGAACCATTCCAGCGCGTCCACCAAGCCGGCGCGCAGGAAAGACGCGGCGACCTGTCCCCCACCCTCGATCAGGACCGACTTGACGCCCGCCGCCTTCAACGCCTGCAGAACCGAAGGGATTGCCGGCCGCCCCTCGTCTGCCTCGACCCGCTTTACCTCGGCCGCACCGATCGGGCGTGGGGCGGCGACGGTCAGGATCAGGGTGTTCTCACTCGCCAGCTTCGCCGTCTGCGGCGTCCGCAAGCGGCTGTCCAGCACGACTCGAAGCGGCTGATCCACGCTGCGGCCCGGCAGGCGAGCCGTCAGTTCAGGATCGTCGTGCAAAACCGTCTCGACGCCGACCAGAATGGCGTCATGCGCGGCGCGCAGGCGGTGGCCTTCCAGCCGCGCCGCCTCGCCGGTGATCCACTGGCTTTCGCCCGAGGCCGTGGCGATGCGCCCATCCAGCGAGGTCGCCAGTTTCAGGGTGACCCGCATCAGGCCTTGCCGGACGGTTCGTCGAACCCTTCGTCGCCCAGGAATTTGGCGAAGTCGCCCGTGTGGCGGAAGTCCTTGTAGACCGAGGCGTAGCGGACATAGGCGACCTCATCGACCCCCTTCAACGCCTTCATGATGAAGTCGCCGACCGTGCTGGACGGGATTTCGGTCTCGCCCAGGCTTTCCAGCTGACGGACAATCCGGTTGACCATCTGCTCGACCTGATCGGCTTGGACAGGACGTTTGCGCAGGGCCACGCCCAGCGAGCGTTCCAGCTTGTCACGCTCGAACGGCGTGCGCCGCCCGTTGCGCTTCAGGATGACCAGTTCGCGCAGCTGCACCCGCTCGAAGGTGGTGAAGCGCCCATTGCAGTTGGGGCAGGACCGACGGCGTCGGATGGCCGAGCCGTCATCCGACGGCCGGCTGTCCTTAACCTGAGTATCCTGATGACCGCAAAAAGGGCACTTCATCAGAGACTTATCCGTAGATCGAGAAGCGGTTCGTCAACTCGCGAACCTGGGCCGCCACGCCCGCGACCACGGCCGGATCGGCTTCGTCGCCGCCGTTCATCGACGAGACGACGTCGGCGATCCAGTGGCCGATCTGCTTGAACTCGTCCTCGCCGAAGCCGCGCGTGGTGCCCGCCGGGGTGCCCAGGCGAACGCCCGAGGTGACGGTGAAGGGCGCAGTGTCGAACGGCACGCCGTTCTTGTTGCAGGTCATCAGCGCCTTTTCGAGCTCGTGCTCGGTCGCCTTGCCGGTCACGCCCTTGGGCCGCAGATCGACCAGGGCCAAGTGGCTGTCGGTGCCGCCCGAGACGATGGCCAGACCGCGCTCGATCAGCACGCCGGACAGGGCCTGGGCGTTTTTGACCACCTGCTGGGCGTACAGCTTGAACTCGGGCTGCAGCGCCTCGCCGAAGGCCACGGCCTTGGCCGCGATCACATGCTCCAGCGGCCCGCCCTGCAGGCCGGGGAAAACGGCCGAGTTGATCTTCTTGCCCAGGTCCACGTCGTTGGACAGGATCATGCCGCCGCGAGGCCCGCGCAGCGTCTTGTGCGTCGTGGTCGTCACGACGTGGGCGTGGGGCACGGGATCGGGATAGGCGCCGCCGGCGATGAGGCCCGCATAGTGGGCCATGTCAACCATCAGATAGGCGCCGACGCTGTCGGCGATCTCGCGGAACCGCTTGAAATCGATGTGGCGGCTGTAGGCCGAGGCGCCGGCCAGGATCAGCTTGGGCTTCTCGCGCGCGGCCATTTCGGCGACGTGGTCGTAATCGATCAGGTGATTATCTTCGCGGACCTTGTAGGTCACGGGCCGGAACCACTTGCCCGACTGGTTCGCCGGCGAACCGTGCGTCAGGTGCCCGCCGCAGGCCAGATCCATGCCCAGGAAGGTGTCGCCGGGCTGCAGGAGGGTGAAGAAGACCGCCTGGTTGGCCTGGGCGCCCGAGTGCGGCTGGACGTTGGCGAAGGCCGCGCCGAACAGCTTTTTCGCCCGCTCGCGCGCCAGATCCTCGGTCACATCGACGAATTCGCAGCCGCCGTAATAACGACGACCGGGATAGCCTTCCGCGTATTTGTTGGTCAGGACCGAACCCTGCGCGTCCAGCACCGCCTGGGAGACGATGTTCTCGGACGCGATCAGCTCGATCTGCTCCTTCTGACGCCCCATCTCGCCCTGAATGGCCTTGAAGACGTCCGGATCGGCGTCAGCGAGCGTCTTGGTGAAATAGGCGTCGTGAGTGAAGGCCGTCACGCTGGAATCCCCGAAAATCAGAAGGCCGCCTATCTAGTCCCCACAGCGCCCGACCACAACATCTTGTGGTCAGCCGCCAACCATCCGTTTAGGGCGTCGGGCCAGGGATACGCGAGAACCTCAACTTCTTGTCGTAATCTGTAGATTCTCGAACTTGGAAGAAGCAGACCCTGCAACTTGCCTTATCGATCACTACAGCCGGCCCCTCGAACAAGGCCAACGATATTGGTGCACGCGCACGGACGATCCCAGATCAACGATCTCATAACCGTAGCCAGGCTGAAATTTTCGCCAGCTTCGGGTCGATACGGCGGCTTTCGCGGTATCGAGATAGTCACAACGTTCAACCTTTGGACCGGTGCAACCCGGCGCAGAGTGATCAGCGCCAACCAGTAGCACTAGGCCGCCCAGCACAGCAAAAATCGAAAACGCGCCTAGCCCCAGCATGGCCGGGCTGCTCGGTTGCAACATGGCGTCCCCCTACGCGCTAAGGGAACCATCGTTGAACGTCAGAGTCGATACAGCCGCGCGATCTTAGAGCCTGGCCGACAAAGCCCGCCGCAGCTTGGCGATCGCCACCCGCTCGACGGACTTCGGCTCGTTGACCGGCCCGATGGCGCTGACCTCGCGGCCGGTGGCGACGTGGATGGCGGAACATTTGACGTAGGGGCCGTTGCGCACCAGTTCGACGATCACTTCACCCAGATCGTCGTCCGCCATCGCCGAGCCTCAGGCTGCGACCGGCCGGCGCGCCACGTTGCAGTGGGCGAACAGCTTGTCCATCGCCTGGACCAGGTGATCCATCATGGCGTCGGTGTGGTTCGGCGAGGGGGTGAAGCGCAGGCGCTCGGTCCCCTTGGGCACGGTCGGATAGTTGATCGGCTGAACATAGACGCCGTACTCGTCCAGCAGCATGTCCGAGATCATCTTGCAGTGGATCGGATCGCCGACGTGCACCGGCACGATGTGGCTCTCGCTTTCCATCACGGGGATGCCGGCCGCCGCGAAACGCGACTTCAGCGTCGCGGCGCGTTCCTGATGCTGGACGCGCAATTCGGGGTGGGCCTTCAGGTGCCGCACGGAGGCCAGCGCTCCCGCCGTCAATGCCGGCGGCAGAGAGGTGGTGAAGATGAAGCCCGAGGCCCAGCTGCGCACGGCGTCGATGATCATGGCGTCGGCGGCGATATAGCCGCCCATCACGCCGATGGCCTTGCCCAGGGTGCATTCGATGATGTCGATCTGGTCCAGCACGCCGTCGCGCTCGGCGACGCCTGCGCCTGTCTCGCCGTACAGACCGACCGCATGGACCTCGTCCAGATAGGTCAGGGCGCCGTATTTCTTGGCCAGGGCGATGGTCCCGGCCAGGTCGGCGATGTCGCCGTCCATCGAATAGACGCTCTCGAAGGCGATCAGCTTGGGCGCTTCGGCCGGCGCTGCCGCCAGCAGGGCCTCCAGATGCGCCAGGTCGTTGTGCATGAACACATGCCGCTCACCGCCGCCGTGGCGAATGCCGGCGATCATCGAGGCGTGGTTCAGCGAATCGGAGAAGGTGATCAGGCCGGGCAGGATCTTCTGCAGCGTCGACAGCGTCGCCTCGTTGCCGACATAGCCCGAGGTGAAGAGAAGCGCCGCTTCCTTCTGGTGCCAGTCGGCCAGTTCGGCTTCCAGATCGACGGCGGAACGGGTCGTGCCGGAAATGTTACGCGTGCCGCCGGCGCCGGCGCCGACCGCATCGATCTCATCATGCATCGCGTCCAGCACGACAGGATGCTGACCCATGCCAAGATAGTCGTTGGAGCACCAGATCACGACGTCCTGCTGGGTTCCGTCGTCGCGACGACGCACCGCCAGCGGGAACTGTCCGCGCACGCGTTTCAGATCGGCGAAGACGCGGTAACGTCCCTCGCTGCGAACCTGCTCCACGGAGCTTTTAAAGGCGGCCTTATAGTCGAACAAACTACGCGTTCTTTCGCTTATGGCGATGTCTTTGCGTTATTTGCTCCCCCGGCGCGGGCTTGTCCATGCGCCCCACATGGACAAAACGACCCAAACCCTTAATTGATAACGGTTCTCAGTATCGCTCGGCGTCAGCCGGGCTTGCGGAAGCGATAGACGAACTGATCGGTCTTGCCGCGAATCTTCTCGTCGAAGACGTTCAGGCTGTGGTCGTCGGCCGGGTTGGCCACGGCCGTGCTCTCGTCCTCATAGATGAAGCCCGCCGCCTCGACCTCGCGCTTCAGATAGTCGCCTTCAATGCGGTGCAGGGTCTGGACGGCCGAGATGCCCGTGCCGGGCGCCGCCTCATGGTCGATCAGGATGTAACGACCGCCGGGCTTCAGCGCCGCGAACACGGCCGCATTCATCTTCGCCACGTCGGTGTTGAAGCCGGGGATGTGGAAGTCGTGGTATTCCTGGCTCATGAAGATCATGTCCAGCGGCTCGGCGTAGGTCATCGAGTCCAGCAGGCCGTTGACGCGCGTGACATTGGAATAGGCGGCGACCAGAGCGTCTGCGCCGGCGTTCTCGCGCGCCATCGTCCGCTCGGGCACGAAGGCGTAGACCCGGCCGGTCGGCCCGACCACGTCCGAGAACAGACGGGTGAAATAGCCGGCGCCGGGACGAATGTCGGCGACCTTGTCGCCTGGCGCGACCTGGGCGAAGGCCAGGATCTCGGCCGGATGACGCAGCGGATCACGCGCTACTTCCTCGGCCGGACGCTTCGGATCGGAGATCGCCTCGCGGTAAAGATCACCGAACCCTGCCGGCTCTGCATCGGCGGCCGCCTGATCAACCATTAGGGCGTAGTCCTCAGCGGACTTCACCACGGTCCGCGAACCCCCATCGGACGACACGATAATGCAAGCCGACAGGCCCGTCGCCAGAGCCAGAACCGCCGCGCCGGCCGCCAATCGCTTGATCATCGTCATCTCCCAGGATTTTCGGCGATAGGCTCGCATTTCGCCGATCCGCGCAAGCTGTCATCACGCGCGAAACGATCCGACGCATCACGCGATTTGCGCCCCGGTCGCTGCGGCGCTAGTCCGACGCCAAGTTTCGAAGGTTTCGTCATGCTTCCCTATCAGCCCGCCCCCTTCCCGCTCGCCCGTCCGCGTCGCCTGCGGTCCAGCCCGTGGGTGCGGCGCCTGGTGGCGGAAACGACGCTGACGCCGGCCGATCTGATCTGGCCGCTGATCGTACACGACGGCGCCGAGGACCGTGTCCCCGTCGCCTCCATGCCCGGCGTCTTCCGCCTGTCGCCCAAGGCGGCCGCCGCAGCGGCGGTCGAGGCGCGCGACCTGGGCATTCCGATGATCGCCCTCTTCCCCAATGTGGACGGCGCGATCAAGGACGCGGTCGGCACGGGCGCGACCGATCCCGACGGCCTGATCCCCGAATGCATAAAGGCCATCAAGGACGCGGCGCCCGAGATCGGCGTCATGACTGACGTGGCTCTGGACTGCTACACCGACCACGGCCACGACGGGGTCATGGAGGGCGACCGGATAGCCAATGACGCCAGCCTGGACCGTCTGGCTGAACAGGCCTTCATCCACGCCCACGCCGGCGCCGACGTGGTCGCCCCGTCCGACATGATGGACGGCCGCATCCAGGCGGTGCGCGAGGCGCTGGAGGCCAACGGCTTTTCCGACACCCTGATCCTGTCCTATGCGGCCAAGTTCGCCTCGGCCTTCTACGGCCCCTATCGCGACGCCGTCGGCTCCTCGACCGCGCTGAAGGGCGACAAGAAGACCTATCAGATGGACTACGCCAACTCCGACGAGGCCCTGAAGGAGGTCGCCATGGACCTGTCGGAAGGCGCCGACGCGGTGATGGTCAAGCCGGGCATGCCCTATCTCGACATCGTCCGCCGCGTGTCCGAGACCTTCCGCGTTCCCACCTTCGCCTATCAGGTGTCGGGCGAATACGCGATGATGCAGGCCTCCATCGCCAACGGCTGGCTGGATCAGGACCGCGCGATCCTTGAGACCCTGCACGGGTTCAAACGCGCCGGCTGCGCAGGCGTGCTGACCTATTTCGCGCCTCAGGCTGCGCGGCTGCTGAGCCGATGACCGTCGAGATCCGGCCGATCACCGACGCCGACTGGCCTGGGCTTTGGCCGATCATCGAGGCCGTCACGCGCGCAGGCGAGACCTATACCTATCCGCTGAACATGACCGAGGCGCAGGCCCGCACGATGTGGATGCCATCTGCGCCTGGCGGAACCCTGGTCGCGGTCGAGGACGGCCAGGTGCTGGGCGCCGCCAAGATCATCGCGAATCAGCAGGGAAATGGCGCCCATGTCGCCAACGGCAGCTTCATGGTCGCCGCTGGCGCACGCGGTCGAGGCGTGGCCCGCAGCCTGGGCGAGGCCGCGCTGGCCTTCGCCCGCGACGCCAGTTTCAAGTCGATGCAGTTCAATGCCGTCGTGGAGACCAATACTGTCGCCGTCGGCCTGTGGAAGAAGCTGGGCTTCGAAATCCTCGGCACCGTGCCCCAGGCCTTCGATCACCCGGCCCACGGCCTGGTCGGCCTGCACGTCATGCACCGCACTCTTTAGGCGTCAGTCCCGCGATTGCAGGCGCGCGGCCAGGCTGGACGTATCCCAACGGTTTCCACCCATGGCCTGAACCTCGGCGTAGAACTGATCGACCAAGGCCGTCAGGCTGAGGCGCGCACCGTTCGACCGCGCCTCGTCAAGAACAAGCCCCAGATCCTTGCGCATCCAATCGACGGCGAAGCCGAACTCGAACTCGCCCTTGGCCGCCGTCTTCCAGCGATTGTCCATCTGCCAGCTTTGCGCCGCGCCTTTCGACACGGCCTCATAGGCGGCGTCAGTGTCCAGGCCTGCGACCTGGGCGAAATGCACGGCCTCGGCCAAGCCCTGGACCACGCCCGCGATGGCGATCTGATTGACCATCTTGGTCAGTTGGCCCGATCCGGCCGGCCCCATGTGCTTGATCGCCTTAGAATAGGCTTTCAGCGCCGGTTCCGCCGTAGCCAGGGCGGCTGCGTCTCCGCCGGCCATGACGCTAAGTTGCCCGTTTTCGGCCCCGGCCTGACCGCCCGACACCGGTGCATCGACGAAAGATCGCCCTTGTCCCTGAGCCAGTTCGGCCATTTCGCGCGCTACCTTGGCCGAGGTCGTCGTGTGATCGACGATCACTGCGCCTTGGGCAAGATGCGGCAAGGCCTCCGTCACAACCGCGCGGACGTCGTCGTCGTTGCCGACGCACAGGATGAACAGCTCGACGCCCTGCGCCGCCTCCGCCACCGTTGCGGCCGCCTTCCCGCCCGTCGCCGCCGCCCAGGCCTGGGCCTTCGCCGTGGTGCGATTGAAGCCGGTCACATCGTGGCCCGCCTCGACCAGATGACGCGCCATCGGGGCGCCCATGACGCCCAGGCCGGCGAATGCGATCTTCATGACTGGCTCCTTGATCTCGCAGCCGGACTAGGCCGGGTCGCACCGGCGTTCAAGGTCAACGCCCGGTTAACCTTGGCGAGCCCACAATGGGGCACCATTCCTGGGGATCAGATTCCATGTCCGTGAGCGATCGTCCGATCCTCATCAAAAAGGTCAAGAAGGTCTCCGGCGGAGGCCACCACGGCGGCGCGTGGAAGGTGGCCTATGCGGACTTCGTGACCGCGATGATGGCCTTCTTCCTGCTGATGTGGCTGATCAACACGACCGACCCCGAGCAGAAGCGCGGCATCGCCGAATATTTCGCGCCAGCCAGCGTGTCCGAGACGACATCGGGTTCTGGCGGCATCCTGGGCGGCACTTCTCTGGGCGACGACGGTCCCAAGAGTTCGGGCTCGCAATCGGTGTTGGAAGAACTCGCGCCCGAGGCTCCAGCCACTGACCAGACTGGCTCCAGCCTGTCGTCCGCCAGCGACGCCGCCCTTCAGGCCGAAATCCAGAAACGCGAAGCCGCCGAATTCGCCAGCGCCGCCGAATCCCTGCGTCAGGCCATGCAGTCGATGCCGGAACTGGCCGAGCTGTCGAAACAGCTGATCGTCGACCAGACGCCCGAGGGCCTGCGCATCCAGTTGGTCGATCAGGAAGGCCGGTCGATGTTCGACAACAACTCGTCAAGACCGAACGCGCGGGCCCAGGTGCTGCTGCGCGCGGTGTCCAAGGTCATCAACCAACTGCCCAACCGGATCTCCATCACCGGCCATACCAGCGCCGCGCCCGGCTCCAACCGCGCCAGCGCCCCTGCGGATTGGAGCCTGTCGTCCGAGCGCGCCAACGGCTCGCGCCTGGTGCTGCAATCGGCCGGCGTCGATCCCGACCGGGTCTATTCGGTGGCGGGCAAGGCGGGGTCCGATCCTCTCTATCCCGACGATCCCACCCTGGCCGGCAACCGCCGCATCGCCATCGTCCTGCTGCGCGAGGCGCCGGTCCTGCCGATGGACACCTCTCTGTGACCCCCGCTCGGCTGCGACGCGAACACACTTGCAGCCCGGCCACGAATGACGCCAAATCGCGCCATGAGCGTTCAACTGTCGCAATATTGGCAAGATCGGATGCGGACCTGAGGCCGTGACCCAGCACGTACCGACACGACAACTCCGGTTCTTCATGACATCGGTCGCGCCCTGCCCCTATCTGCCGGGCAAAACCGAGCGGAAAGTCTTCGCCAACCTACCCTTCTCCGACGGCGCCCACGTCAACGACGAACTGACCATCGCCGGCTTCCGCCGCAGTCAGAACATCGCCTATCGCCCGGCCTGCGAGGCCTGCGACGCCTGCGTATCCGTGCGTCTGCCCGTGCCGGAGTTCGCCTTCAGCCGTTCACAACGCAAGGTGCTGACCCGCAACGAAGACCTGTCGCGCAGCCTGGTCGAGGCCGAAGCCACGACCGAGCAGTTCCAGCTTTTGCGCCGCTATCTAACCACCCGCCATCCGACCGGCGGCATGAGCGACATGGGTTGGCTCGACTATGTCGCCATGGTCGAGGACACGGCCGTCCGCACCCATCTGATCGAATATCGCCTGCCCTCTTCCGACGGCGGCCCCGGCGATCTGGTCGCCGTCACCCTGACCGACCTGCTCAAAGACGGGCTGTCGATGGTCTACAGCTTCTACCACCCGACGATGGAGCGCCGCAGCCTGGGCCGGTTCGCCATTCTCGACCACGTCCGCCAGGCCGCTCTCGTCGGCCTGCCCTTCGTCTATCTGGGCTATTGGGTCCAGGGCTCGGCCAAGATGGACTACAAGGCCGACTTCCGCCCGATGGAAGTGCTAGGAAAGCTCGGCTGGTCGCGGCTGACTACCTGAAGGGCGCGACCGACACCAACCTTTTCGGTTGTCATAAATCTACTTGTAGTTGACTCAAGCCGGAAGAAAGCTCTCTTTCATCTAGCGCAATCATGCGCACGATGTGGAGACGGCGATGAAAATCTCAAGATTGGCGACTTTCACGGCATTGATCCTCGCCGCAGGCAGCGGCGTCGCTTCGTCACAAAACTGGCCCGGCCGAGGCCCTGTCGAACAGGGACATATTGCTTATCACTACAATCAGGAATTCGAGCCGCGTCAGTTGGTGGCGGTCTCGGGCCAAAACTGCGACGGCAGCACCTATCATGATCCCCTGCAACTTGGGGCCTACATAGAATACGTCTATTTCGACTGTTGATCGGGGTTGACGGCGGACGTGACCTGTCCGCCGTCCTCCTCAGCGAAATTTCCTCAAGCCACGCGGTCCCTGGCGACCCGCGCCGGCGCGTTTGCCCAGCCAGTCCTTCCAGTCGGGCCAGTTGCGACGACGCCCGCCGCCATCGGCCCACTCCGGCCCCTGTTCGGCGTTGAACACGGTCACGTCGGCCAGCCCCCCCTGTTTGAAGTTCTGCAGGCGCACGCCCTTGCCGCGTCCCATCTCGGGCAGTTCGGCCAGCGGGAAGATCAGCGTCTTGATGTTCTCGCCGATTGTCGCCACGTGGTCGGCGGCCGGAGTTTGCGGGATACGCAACATGGCCAGCAGGTCACCGTTCAGCACCTGTTTGCCGCCCCGCTTCTGGGCCAAGGTGTCGTCTTCCGGCGCGATGAAGCCGTAACCGGCCCTGGACGCGATCAGCAGTTTGCCGCCCGGCTGATGCGCCAGGACGTTGATGATCTCGGCCTTCTCGTCTAGGTCGATCATCAGGCGCAAGGGCTCGCCATGCCCGCGACCCGACGCCAGCTTGTCCGCCCCGATCGTGAAAATGCGCCCGTCGGACGCCGCCACCAGCAGCTTGTCGGTCGTATAGGCCGGCACGAGGTAGGCCAGTTGGTCGCCTTCCTTGAACTTTAGTTCCGACGGGTCCTCAACCTTGCCCTTGGCGGCGCGGATCCAGCCGCGTTCCGACAGGATGACGGTGATGGCCTCGCGCGGGATGAAGGCTTCGGGCGCGACAAAGGCCGAGCTATCGACGGCCTCGGCGATGGTCGTCCGGCGCGGCGAGATCAGCGCCTTGCGCACCGCCTCCAGTTCCTTGGATACGGCCTTCCACTGCTTGCCTTCCGACGACGTCAGTGCCTGCAGATTCGCAAGTTCTTCCGACAGCGCATTGAATTCCTTCTCGATCGCCATTTCCTCGATCCGCGCCAACTGACGCAGACGGGTGTCGAGAATATAGTCGGACTGGGCTTCCGTCAGACCGAAGCGGGCGATCAGCACCGCCTTGGGCTGCTCCTCCTCACGGACGATGCGGATCACCTCGTCCAGGTTGAGGAAGACGATGCGCAGGCCTTCCAGCAGGTGAAGCCGCTTCTCGACCCGCTCGATCCGCCATTGCGAACGCCGGTTCAGCACCACGCGGCGGTGATCCAGGAAGGCGCGCAGACACTCCTTCAGCCCCATGACGCGCGGCGTGCCGGTGGCGTCCAGGACGTTCATGTTGATCGGGAAGCGGACTTCCAGATCAGACAGTTTGAACAGACTTTCCATCAGCATTTCAGGCTCGATGGTGCGGTTCTTGGGCTCCAGGATCAGGCGGATGTCTTCGGCCGACTCGTCGCGCACATCGCCTAGCAGCGGCGCCTTCTTGTGCTCGATCAGGTCCGCCAACGCCTCGATAAGGCGCGACTTCTGCACCTGATACGGCATCTCGGTGACGATGATCCGCCACACGCCGCGGCCCAGGTCCTCGGTCTCCCAACGCGCCCGCAGACGCACCCCGCCCCGGCCCGTCTCATAGGCGTCCAGGATGGAGGCATGGCCTTCGACGGCCACGCCGCCGGTCGGGAAGTCCGGTCCAGGCACCAGTTGCACCAGTTCGGCCGTCGTCGTCTCGGGCCGCTCCAGCAGCATCTGACAGGCGTCGATCAGTTCGCCGACATTGTGCGGCGGGATCGAGGTGGCCATGCCAACGGCGATGCCGGACGATCCGTTGGCCAGCAGGTTCGGGAACCCGGCCGGCAGGACGATCGGCTCTTCGTCCTGATCGTCATAGGTGGCGCGGAAATCCACCGAATCCTGATCGATCCCATCCAGCAGCAGCACGGCGGCGGGCGTCAGCTTGCACTCGGTGTAGCGCATGGCGGCGGCGCTATCGCCGTCGATATTGCCGAAGTTGCCCTGACCGTCGACCAGCGGATAGCGTTGGGCGAAATCCTGGGCCAGGCGCACCAGGGCCTCATAGATCGAGGCGTCGCCGTGCGGGTGATAGCCGCCCATGACCTCGCCGACGACCTTGGCGCATTTGCGCGCGGCCGCCTGCGGGTTCAGCCGCATCTGGTGCATGGCGTACAGGATGCGGCGGTGCACGGGCTTGAACCCATCGCGCACGTCCGGCAGGGCGCGGTTGGTGATGGTCGACAGGGCGTAGGCCAGATAGCGGCGGCTGAGCGCCGTCTCCATCGGCTCGTCGATGATACGGCCGCCTTCCGGCGGCGGAGCGTGGATCGTCATGGGCCAGCGAATCGGGGATGGGAAGCCGGAAGTCTAGCCCGAAGCTGCGCCTAAGTCGGGGATAGTTGGCGTGAGGCGAAGCGAAGGTGCAGCCAGCAGCTCAGCACAAAGACGCCGGCGGTCATGATACGGATCGCAATCCAGTCCTGCGGCGCCTCTGCGGTTCCGACACGGGCCGCAAAGCACGCCAGCATGAAGCCGAAAAACACCGGGTGGAAGAAAACCGCCAAATCCCGCTTCGCATACCAAGCGAGCTTGCCGTCGAAGCCCCATTGCATCGGCCAGCGCACATCCGCTGCGCTCCGTTTCCGGTAGCTCAAGGCAAGCGCCAGGATGGCGCACCAGGCGAGAACGGCGATGATGTCGGCCAAAAGCATGTCGTCAGGTTATGGGCGCGCCCCTTTCGTGACAAGCCGACGGCGCTTAACTGCAAAGGCGACCAAGGAGCGCATCGTGAACAGCCGACTGACGCAAACCATCGGCCTGGACTATCCGATCATCCAGGCGCCGATGGCGGGGACCTCGACGTCCGCGCTGGCCGCCGCCGTCTCAAACGCGGGGGCGCTCGGCTCAATCGCTATCGGCGCCGTGGACGCCGAGGAAGCCCGGCGTCAGATTCAGGCGACCCGCGCCCTCACCGCCCGACCATTCAACGTCAACGTCTTCTGCCATGCCACCGCCGCGCCGGATCCGGCTGGGGACCAGGCGTGGATTAATCGCCTGCGCCCCCTGTTCGCGCCGTTCGACGCCCAGCCGCCGGAGCAGTTGCGCGACATCTATCCCAGCTTCCTCGACGACGACGCTCAGTTGGCGGTCCTGCTGGACGAACGCCCGGCCGTGGTCAGCTTTCATTTCGGCCTGCCGAGGCCGAAGCAGATCGCCGCACTGAAGGCCGCTGGCATTCTCCTGCTTGCGACCGCCACCTCGCCGGCCGAGGGGCAAGCCGTTCAGGGCGCCGGGATCGACATGGTCGTGGCCCAGGGCTGGGAGGCCGGAGGCCATCGCGGCGTGTTCGACCCCGCCGACGACCTGATGTTCGCAACCCTGCCGTTGACCCGACTGCTGACCAGCCGGCTGACCATTCCCGTGATTGCGGCGGGCGGGATCATGGACGGCGCAGGCATTGTGGCGGCAATGACGCTGGGCGCGGCCGGGGCCCAGATGGGCACGGCCTTCGTCCCCTGTCCCGAATCCGCGGCCGACGCGGCCTATCGACGGGCCCTGGAAGGTCAGGAGGCCCAGCGGACCCGCGTATCCGCCGTGCTGTCCGGTCGGCCCGCCAGAGGGATGGAGAACGCCTTCATGCGCCAGGCCGAACCCGACGCTATCGCCGCCTATCCCCGCGCCTACGACATCGGCAAGGCGCTGAACACAGCGGCCAAAGCCGCCGGCGACGACGGCTACGCCGCCCAATGGGCCGGACAGGGTGCGCCGCTGTCTCGTATCATGCCTGCGGATCAACTCGTGCGGACCCTGGCTGATGAAATTGACCGCGCTGCGAGTATTTTCCGCAGCGATGAAACCAACCGGGCCGTCGGTTCGAACGTAGGGAAGAACCACCCTCCTCGTCAGGCCGCGCCATGATCCTGTTTCTGCTCTCCTATCTCGCCGGCGTCCTGACCATCGTCAGCCCCTGCATATTACCCGTCCTACCGTTCGTCTTCGCCCGCGCCGGTCGCCCCTTCCTGCGCAACGGCTTTCCTCTGCTAGTCGGCATGGCGGTGACATTCGCGGGCGTGGCGACCCTGGCGGCGCTGGGTGGGGGCTGGGCGGTTCGCGCCAACGAGGTCGGACGGTGGATCGCTCTGGCGGTCATGGCCGTGCTGGGCCTCAGCCTGTTGTTCCCCGCCTTGGGCGACCGCCTGATGCGGCCGTTCGTCGCCGCCGGTTCCTGGCTGACGGACCGTGCAGAGCGTCACAGTGGGGATCAGGGCGAGGTGCGGGCCTCTCTGCTGCTCGGCGTCGCGACGGGTCTGCTGTGGGCGCCGTGCGCCGGGCCGATCCTGGGCGTGATTCTGACGGGCGCCGCGCTTCAGGGCGCAGGCGTCGGCACGACGGTGTTGCTGCTGGCCTATGCGGCGGGCGCCGCGACCTCCCTGGGTCTGGCCCTGCTGGTCGGCGGTCGTGTGTTCAAGGCCATGAAGGGTGCGCTGGGCGTCGGCGAATGGGTCCGTCGCGGGCTGGGCGTGCTGGTGCTGATCGGCGTTGTCATCATCGGCCTAGGCGCCGACACGGGCTTGCTGACCCGCATCTCGGCCGCCAGCACGGGCCGGATCGAACAGGCGCTGCTGGGCAGTATCGGGCGCGGCATGCCGACGAACGAAGCCCCGACCGACCTGGCCAACTTGCCGGTCGAGGGCATGATGCCCCCGCTGACCGGCGCGACGACCTGGATCAACACCCCGCCCCTGACGACGGAGCAACTGCGCGGCAAGGTGGTGGTGGTCGATTTCTGGACCTACTCCTGCATCAACTGCATCCGCTCCATCCCCTACGTCCGCGCCTGGGCCGAGAAGTACAAGGATCAAGGTCTGGTAGTGATCGGCGTCCACACGCCAGAGTTCGCTTTCGAAAAATCCGAGGCCAACGTCCGCCAGAACATTCAGCGGCTGGGCATCACCTATCCGGTCGCCATGGACAATGAGTTCGCCATCTGGCGCGCGTTCAAGAACCAGTACTGGCCCGCCCACTACTTCATCGACGCCAAGGGCCAGATTCGTCACCACCACTTCGGCGAGGGCGACTACGACGGCTCCGAACGCGTCATTCAGCAGCTCTTGAAAGAGGCCGGCGCGGCCAACGTCGCCCGCGACGTTGTCGACGTTCAGGCCAAGGGCGCAGAGGCCGCCGCCGACATGGCCCAGGTCGAATCACCGGAAACCTATGTCGGCTATGCGCGCGCCGAGAATTTCCGTTCGCCGGGCGGCCTGGCCAATGATGTCATCAAGGACTACGTCGCCGCCCCGCTGCAACTGAACGGGTGGAGCCTGTCCGGCCGCTGGAGGGTCACCCGCGAACACGCCGACCTTCAGACTGCCGGAGGTCGCGTCGCCTTCCGCTTCAAGGCGCGCGACCTGCATCTGGTGATGGGCCCGAGCAAGACCGGCGAACAGCCGCGTTTCCGCGTCCTTGTCGATGGCGCGGCGCCAGGCCCGAACGCGGGCAGCGACATCGACGCCCAAGGCATGGGCCGCATCGACGGCGAGCGGCTTTATCAACTGGTTCGCCAGACCGGCGCGGTGCGCGAGCGGACGTTCGAGATCGAGTTCCTGGATCCCGGCGTCCAGGTCTTCGCCTTCACTTTCGGCTAGGAGCCCGGCGTCTAGAGGCGGCCCGCGTCGGCCAGCTTGTCCAGCATCCAGACGCGCGCGGGCGGCAGGGGCTTGTTCTGCGGGTGGAACACGAACTGTTCGAGGAAATGCCCGGTCAGGTCGAACCCGGCCTTCACGTCGCCCTCGATCAACCCCGCCTGGGCGCCCAGCATGAAGGGCGGCAGGGTCAGCATCTTGTCGGCATAGGGCGCGCCGGCGTCGCGGCTGACCGCCCGGCCGGTGCGGGGGCTGACATAGATCAGGTCGTCGGCCGTGCCCGTCGCTGCGCATTTCGACAGATCCAGGCCAAAGCCCAGGTCTTCCAGCAGCCCCGCCTCGAACCGCACGAAGATGGCGGGCCAGACATCCGGCACGGCGAAGGCCGCCATCAGCGCCTCGAAGGCCAGAAAGACGCCGGGATGCGGTTCGCGCTCGGGCAAGGCCCCTTGCGCCACACCGGCCGCCGCCGCCAACCCGGTCAGCGCCAAGGCGTCGTCGAACAGGGCGCTGGGCCCTTCGCCCATCGGCTCCAGCCGCGCGGCGCCCAGATGATCCGAGGTTCGCGCGCGATAATCCGCCACGACCCGCGCCCCGGCTTGCAGGAACGGCTTCATCTTGCGCGACGCCCCGCCCGCCACATAGGCGGACCGGCGGCCATGGTTCTCGGTCAACAGGTCCACCACAGACCCGGTGTCGCCATGGCTGCGCGCCGACAGGACGAACGCCTCTTCGTGAAAGTCCATCAGTCGGCCGAACCTTCGGCGATCAGCCCGACCACGCCCTTGGCCTTGTCGTTCGGCACCGTGAAGCTGAGGACATATTGCTCGATCTTCCAGCCCTCGTCGGTCAGACGCAGCACGCCCGATCCCCGCGTCAGCCCATAGGCGTCGTTGTCGAGCAGTTCGTCGAACCAGACGATGCAGCGGCAGTCGCCCGGCGCCAGGGTCGCCACCCGGTCATGCGGGCGATAGGTCCAGCCCTTGCCGCGCGAGAAAAACGGCGTCGCATAGGCGCGAAACTCGGCCAGCGACCAGCGCTCGGTCGCATCCGTGCCGATGAACCGGGCGTCGGGGGTGAACAGGTCGAAATAGGCGTCGCCATCAGCGCGCGACGCAGCCTCGTGCATCCGGTCCAGAACAACGCCCGCGGCGACAGCGGGGTCATCCGAATCCTGCATCGGAGACGCGGACAGGGCGAGAGCGGCGAAAAGGGCGATCATGCGCCCGTTCTAGTCCTGTTCTCCTCGTTGGGAAACCAGGCGGATGTCTCAGCGCGCCAGCGTGGTCGGAAACTCGCGCCCCAGCGCCTCGGCCATCGCCTGCTGGCTGATCAGAAACACCTGGTCGCGCAGATGATAGTTGTTCGACAGCACGATCACCGTCACGTCGGCCTCGGGCTGATAGAGCATCAGGTTACGGAACCCGCCCCAACTGCCGGTGTGATAGATCTGGCGGTCCTGGAAACTGGGCCGGACCTGATCGCCCAGACGGTTCGAGAAGATGCCGAAGCCCCAATCCCGACGCGGATGGCTGCGCTCGTTCGGCTTCGTGTCTGCCGGCGCATGGTCGGCCAACATCTGCTGGTAACTGCTCGGCTTCAGCAGCGCGCCGCGGTGCAGCGCCCTTTGCCAGACCAGCAGGTCGTCTAACGTCGAATAGACCGCGCCCGCACCCGCAACGATGGAGGTATTGGCGTTCGGCTGGGCCGCCAGGCCGCCGGGGAAGTTGGCGTAGCCCATGATGACGTCGTGGTCGCCGCCATCCAGATCCAGCCCGCTGTCCTTCATGCCCAGAGGCTTGAAGAAGGCATCACGCATATAGGCTTCGTAGGGCTGACCGCTGGCCTTTTCGACGATGGCGGCGGCCAGGTTGAACGCCGCATTGTCGTAGCGAACCTTCGTTCCCGGCTCGAACTGCAGGCCGAACCGCTTCGAGTCTTCGGTCAGTTCGTTCAGCGTCGCCGGGGTCGTGCGCCGCATGCCCCAGCCGGGCCGCGCCATCAGGTCGGGAATGCCCGAGGTATGCGACAGCAGATGGCTGATCCGCACCGACGCCCAGGCCTGCGGACAGGGCTGGATCCATTTGCAGACAGGGTCGGAGACGTTCAGCTTGCCCTCGTCCTGAAGCATCAGAATCGCCGTCGCCGTGAACTGTTTCGAGATCGAGGCCAGGCGGAAGCGGGAATCCAGCGCCAGCGCCCGGTCCTGTTCGTAATTCGCCTTGCCATAGACCTGGCGGAACAACACCCGGTCGCCCTTGGCCACCAGAACCGCCCCCATGAACCGGCCTGCCGCGGCCTCGCGATCCATCCGCGCAGCCAGTTGCGGCAAATCCTGAACCACGACCAGGGGCGGACGCGGCGGAGCATCGGCCCGCTCCGTCACCAAGGCTGCATCGGTCTTGGGTGGGACGGCCGTGGCGATGCCGCCCCAGACCGCGCCGCCGAGGATCAGCGCCCCAAGAACGCCCAGAACGAGCCGGGGATGGCCCCCGGCGGTACGCGGTACTTCAAACACAGGAACTCAGACGTCGAAATCCAGACCGAACTGGGCGTAGAGCGCCCGCGAGTCCTGCCATTTCGGATCGACCTTGACGGTCAGGAACAGGTGGACCTGACGACCGAGCAGCTCGTTCAGCTCCTCGCGCGACTTCTGGCCGATCCATTTCAGGGTCTGGCCGCCCTTGCCCAGGACGATGGGCCGCTGGCTCTCGCGCTCGACATAGATGGTCTGTTCGATCCGGGCCGAGCCGTCGGCGCGCTCCTCGAAACTGGTGGTCTCCACCGCCGCCGAATAGGGCAGCTCTTCATGGACGCGCAGATAGACCTTCTCGCGCGTGATCTCCGCCGCCAGAACCCGAACCGGCACATCCGCCGCCTGATCCTCGGGATAGAGCCACGGCCCCTTTGGCATGGACAGGGCCAGACGCTGTTTCAGGTCCTCGACGCCGTCGCCGTTGGCGGCCGAGATCATATAGACCTCGGAATAGACGCCGCTCTCGAACATCTTCTGCGACAGGGCCAAAAGGGTGTCGCGGCGCATGCCGTCGATCTTGTTCAGCGCCAGCACCACCTTGGTGCCGGTGGACTGCAGGTTGGCGATGATGGTCTCGGTGTCCTCGGCCGAGCGACGATCCGCCGCCGTGCCTTCACGGCCTTCCGAGTTGATGTGCGACTGGGCGTCGATCAGGTGGACGACGATGTCCGCATCCTGCGCGCCGCCCCAGGCCGAGGCGACCATGGCCCGGTCAAGACGACGACGCGGGGTGAAGATGCCGGGCGTGTCCACCAACACGATCTGGGCGTCGCCCTCCATGGCGATGCCGCGCACGGGAAAGCGCGTCGTCTGCACCTTTTGCGTGACGATCGAGACCTTGGACCCGGTCAGCCGGTTGACCAGCGTGGACTTACCGGCGTTCGGCGCGCCGATTATGGCGGCGAAGCCCGCGCGCTGGTTTTCGAAATCGGTCAAATGACGCCTTCACGTTTGAGGAGAGCCGTTGCGGCCGCCTTCTCCGCCTCCTGACGCGAACGCCCTTGCGCGGTCAAGGGCTGCACGTCTTGCACGGAAACTTCGACGGTGAATGTGGGTGCATGATCCGAACCCGTCCGATCCGACACGCGATAGGTCGGCAGCGGCCTGCCCTTGCCTTGCGCCCACTCCTGCAGCGCTGACTTGGGATTGGTCACGGTCCGCGACGGCGGGGCCGACAGTTCGTCGGCCCAGGCGGCGTCAAAGAAGGTCCGCGCCGCATCAAGACCGCCATCCAGATAGACCGCCGCCAGTATGGCCTCGACCGCATCTGCGATGACGCCCGCCTTGCGACGGCCGCCGGTCTTGGTCTCGCCCGGCGACAACCGTAGAGCTGGGCCGACGCCCAACGCCTCGCCGACGCGGGCGCAGGCGGTCTTGTCGACCAGGGCATGCAGACTGGACGAAAGCTGACCCTCGTCGGCCGTCGGAAACTCTGCCGACAACCGCTCGGCGACCAGCAGTCCCAGCACCCGGTCGCCCAGGAACTCCAGGCGCTCGTTATCGCGCGGACCGTGAATCCCGACCGGCGCCCCCTCGCCCACGCTGGCGTGCGTCAGGGCGCGCTCCAGCAGGGCCTTTTCCTTGAACGTGTGTCCCAGGCGCGTTTCCAGCGCCGCGACGGCTTCGGCTCGCGTATTCGCCATTACTTCAAGACGTTGAAGAACCGGTCGAGCCGCACGTTGAACCAGCTGACGGGGTTCCACAGCGACGAACCGGGCTTCCAGGAGAACAGGATGATCTGCGCCTTGCCGACCAGGTTCTCGGCCGGGACCATGCCCACGCCGCTGGACTGTTCGACACGGCTGTCGATCGAGTTGTCGCGGTTGTCGCCCATCATGAAGTAATGGCCGGCCGGGACTTCATAGACCGGGGTGTCGTCCAGATCGTTTCCGGGACCGAAGTCCTGGGTCATGAAGCTTCTGCCTTCCGGCAGGGTCTCGCGCACCTCGGTCACCGGGCGCGGGCCGAAGATGTCGTTGATCTCCTGCTCGCTGACCACGACGTCCTGAACCGGCTTGTCGTTGATATACAGCTTGTTGGCGATCATCTGGATGCGGTCGCCGGGCAGGCCGATCACGCGCTTAATGAAGTCCGTCTTGTCGTCACGCGGCAGTTTGAAAACGACGATGTCGCCGCGCTTGGGCGCCGAGCCCATGATCCGGCCGTCGAACAGCGGCGGGCTAAACGGGATCGAATGTTTCGAGAAGCCGTACGACCACTTCGACACGACGATATAGTCGCCTTCGTAGAGGTTGGGCTCCATCGAGGCCGACGGAATGGTGAAGGGCTGGAACAGGAAGATCCGCAGCACCATCGCGATCAGCAGGGCGAAGACGATGGTCTTGAAGATTTCGCCTGTCTCGCTGGCGGCGGACGGCGTCTTGTCGCGACCGCCGGGCTTTTGCGCGTAGACCTTGTGGTTCGACGTGGTCGGCTCTTGCACCGACTTGACCGGAGCGTCCGCCTCCGAAGCCGCAAATCGCTCTTCGGGAGTGGCGTCGCGTTTGGCGTCGTCGGGCTTTTGGTCTTCGCTCATGCGATCAGGCATCCTCGCCGCGTCTGCGCGGTCATCGCGCACGCCTATAACCTGATTACGACTGCGGCAAGGCTTCGATCACCACGAAGGCGAGCGCATAAGGATGTTCGTCGCTCAGCGTCAGGTGGATTTTGGCCTCATGTCCGGCTGGCGTCAGGCGCGCCAGATGTTCGGCCGCATGCCCGGTCAGCGCCATGGTCGGCTGGCCGGAACGCAGGTTCACCACCCCCATGTCGCGCCAATAGACATCAGCCCGCATTCCCGTGCCCAGCGCCTTGGCGCAGGCCTCCTTGGCCGCGAAACGCTTGGCGTAGCTCCAGGCCGGATCAGGCTTGCGGTCGGACCGTGTGCGTTCCAGTTCGGTGAAGCAGCGGGTCTTGAAGCGATCCCCGAACCGATCCAGCGAGGTCTGGATGCGGCGGATGTCCGACAGATCCGCGCCGACACCGATGATCATTTCGCCGCATCCATCGCGGTCCGCATCCGGCGGATCGCGCCGTCCAGACCGATGAAGATCGAATCGCCGATCAGGAAATGGCCGATATTCAGTTCGCGGATTTCGGGGATCGCCAGCATGCGCGGCGCCGTGTCGTAATCCAGCCCGTGACCCGCATGAACCTCCATCCCCAGGATGTCGGCCTGGGCGGCGGCGGCGGCCAGGCGTTTGAACTCGACCTCGCGCTCGCCAGGATCGGTCAGATGGCAATAGCGTCCGGTGTGGAACTCCACCACCTGAGCGCCCACGGCGGCCGCGGCCTCGACCTGCGCCTCGCTAGGTTCGATGAACAGAGAGACGCGGATACCGGCATCCGTCAGCGCCTTCACCACAGGAGCGATGCGCGCCTCGTGACCCACGACCGCCAGACCGCCCTCGGTCGTGACCTCCTCGCGCCGCTCGGGCACCAAACAGGCTGCATGGGGCCGGTGGCGCATGGCGATGGCCAGCATTTCCTCAGTCACCGCCATCTCGAAGTTCAACGGCTTGCCCGCCCGCGCGCACAGGGCGCTCAGAACGTCGATGTCGGCGTCGGTGATGTGGCGGCGGTCTTCGCGAAGGTGCGCGGTGATCCCGTCAGCCCCGGCCGCGAGGGCCGCCTCGGCCGCGCGAGCCGGATCGGGATGCGTCCCGCCGCGCGCATTTCGCACGGTGGCGACGTGATCGATGTTGACGCCCAGCCTGACCCGTTCGCGCATGGCTCTACTTCGACAATCTGCGGCTGCCGGGATCTTCCACCGGAAGCGCGGCCAGTTCCGGCGGCAGGGCGTCGGCCGCATAGGCCGGCACCTCCAGCGAGGCCAGGGCGATCAGCGGCACGCCCACGTCCACCTTGCCGCCAGACCGATCAACGATACAGGCGGCGGCGACCACCTCGCCCCCGGCCGCCTGGATGGCGGCGATGCATTCACGCGACGACAGGCCGGTCGTGACGATGTCCTCGACCATGACGACCTTCTCGCCCGGCTCGACCGAGAAGCCGCGACGCAGCTTGAACTGCCCGCCTTCGCGCTCGACGTACATTGAGCGGACCTTCAGATGTTTGGCGGTCTCATAGCCGGGGATGATGCCGCCCACGGCAGGCGAGATGGCGACATCGACAGGGCCGACCGTGGCGACGATCTTGTCGGCCAACGCCTTGCACAGCAGCTCGCAGCGCGCCCCGTCCATGAAGACCAGGTTCTTCTGCAGGAAGACCGGGCTATGCAGGCCCGACGACAGGACGAAATGGCCTTCGCGCAGGGCGCCGGCGTCGCGAAACTCGTTGAGGACGTCTTGGGTGTTCATGAAGAGGTTCTAGACCCTGATCGAGCGCGGATGAACCCTCCGGCGACGCTTCATTCGATGTTTTCGTTCGGCCGCAGTCCGCGCGCCAGCAGTTCGGCCCAGACGCCCTCGGCGTCCTCGGCGAAACCGATCAGATCCAGATCCGACGGCGCGATCATCCCGTGTTCGACCAGGGCGTCGAAACCGATGACCGAAGTCCAGTAGGCCTTGTCCACCAGGACAACCGGCACAGGCGGCGCCTTCTTCGTCTGGCGCAGGGTCAGCATCTCGAACATCTCGTCGAAAGTGCCGAACCCGCCGGGGAAGACCACCAGCGCATTGGCCCGCATCGCCAGGTGCATCTTCCGCATCGCGAAATAGTGGAACAGGAAGGTCAGTTCCGGCGTCGAATAGGCGTTCGGCTCCTGCTCGTGCGGCAGGATGATATTGAACCCGACGGAGGGCGCCCCGGCGTCCACGGCGCCGCGATTGGCCGCCTCCATGATGCCCGGACCGCCGCCGGTGGCGATGACGTTGTCGCGCGGCTCGCCCACGTAACCCCGAAACGCCCCGCCCCGCTCGGACGCCAGCCGACCGAAGGCGCGCGCCTCTTCATACCAGCGATGGCCCTCACGGATGCGCGCACTGCCGAAGACGACGATGGTGGAGCGCACGCCCCAGGCCCGCAGCGCCTCCTCCGGCTTGGCGTATTCCATCAGAAACCGCACGCCGCGCATGGAGTCGCCCAGCAGGAAATCCTGATCCATCGCCGCCATGCGATAGGACGCCGACGCCATCTGGGCCGCGTTCGGCTTGACCGGCTCGCTCATTCGCCCCGCGCGCGTTCGACCGAGTCGACCGACGGATTGGCCCGCAACGCCGCCATGATCATGGTCGCGTGCTTGGCGTCCTCGACCTCGACGTCCACGTCGACGTCGAAGAAGTCCTGCTGCCGGTGCGCCATCGACAGGTTGATGATGTTGCCGCCGGCCTCGCCGATCAGGGTCGTGACCTGGCCCAGCACGCCCGGCGCATTGCGGATCGTCGCGCGGATGCGGGCGGCGGCGACAGCGTCCGTCTCGGCCTGCGGCGTCCATTGCAGGTCGTGCCAGACCGAATCATCGTCCGCGAAGGCAGCCAGGGTCTGGCAGTCTATGGTGTGCACCGTCAGGCCGGATTCAGGCTCCAGAATGCCCACGATCCGATCGCCCGGCACCGGCGTGCAGCACTGGCCGAAATGCACCGTGACGCCGGGCGTCAGTCCGCCGCCGCGCACGAACAGCCGCGCCTTGTCGCCCTCGATCCGCTGTTTCTCCGGCCCGGCCTTCAGCCGCCCTTTCAGCGCAGGGAACAGGATTTCAGCGGCGGTCGTCGGCGACAGCCGGCCCCGGCCCAATCCCTCGAACAGATCTTCGTCATTGGCGACCGCCAGCAGTTCCAGCACCGGCTTCAGCGACACGTCGGCCAGGGATTTCTCCACGCGTCCCAACGTCTGATCCAGCGCCACCCGGCCCAGCTTGATGAACTCCTCCCGCTCTGACGTGCGGATGTGGCGGCGGATCGCCGAGCGCGCGCGGCCCGTCACCGTCAGGCTGCGCCAGTCGGCGGGCACTTCGCGCTTAGAACCCCGAATGATCTCGATCACGTCGCCGTTCTGAAGCGGCGTCCGCATCGGCTTCAGCTCGCCGTTGACCTTGACCCCGACCGCCGTGTCCCCGACCTCGGTGTGGACGGCATAGGCGAAGTCCAGAGGCATGCCGCCGCGCGGCAGGGTCACCAGCTGACCCTTGGGCGTGAAGACGAACACCTGATCCAGGTACATTTCGAGCTTGGCGTGCTCGACCCAGTCCTCGCCGCCCTCGCCGTGCTCGATCACCTGCACCAGATGGCGCAGGTTCTGCAGGGGATCGCGGCCCCCGCCCTGCTCCATCGCCTCGCGGTCGAAGCCATAGGACTTGTTCTTGTAGCGCCAGTGGGCGGCGACGCCGTCCTCGGCGATCCGGTCCATCTCCTCGGTGCGGATCTGCATCTCGATGCGCAGGCCGCGCGGCCCGACGACGGTCGTGTGCAGCGAGCGATAGTTGTTCGACTTGGGCGTCGAGATGAAATCCTTGAACCGCTCGGGCACCATCGGCCATTCGCGGTGGATGACGCCCAGCGCGCGATAGCAGTCGTCTTCCGCCTCGACGATGACGCGGAAGCCATAGATGTCGGACAGAGACGAGAACCCGACCGATTTGCGCTGCAGCTTACGCCAGATCGAATAGGGCGTCTTCTGGCGACCATAGACATTGGCCGTCAGGCCTGCCTCCGACAGCACGCGCTCGACCTCGCCTGCGACGCCTTCGATGGCGCGCCCGTGTTCCAGCTTCAGCGCCTCCAGCCGCCGCTCGATGGCGGTCTTGGCGGTCGGGTTCAGGTGGGTGAAGGCCAGCTCTTCCAGCTCTGAGGCGATCGAATGGATGCCGATGGACCGTCCCAGCGGCGCATAGACTTCCAGCGTCTCGCGGCTGATCCGCTCGCGCTTCTCGGGCTTCACATACTGAAGCGTGCGCATGTTGTGCAGGCGGTCGGCCAGCTTGACCAGCAGCACCCGCACGTCCCGGCTGATGGCCAGGATGAACTTGCGCAGGTTCTCGGCCTGGCGCGTGTGCTCGGCCTGAAGCTCAAGCCGGCTCAGCTTGGTCACGCCCTCGACCAGGACCGCGACCTCCTCGCCGAACATGCCGGCGATGTCGTCGCGCGTCGCCGAGGTGTCCTCGACCACGTCGTGCAGCAGGGCGGTGACGATTGTGGCGGTGTCGAGCTTGTAGTCGGTCAGAATGCCCGCGACCTGGATCGGGTGGGCGAAATAGGGATCGCCCGAGGCTCGCAACTGCGAGCCGTGCATCTTCATCGCATAGACGTAGGCGCGGTTTAGAAGCGCTTCGTCGGCAGTGGGGTCATAGGCCTTTACGGCCTCGATCAGCTCGAACTGGCGCAGGATCGGCGCGCGCTTGATCGGCCGCCCCGAATCGGCGGCGACCGATTTAGGGTCGTTTTTGTTTGCAGCTTGGGGCGCCGGCGGAACCGTTTCGGTCCGCGCCGGCAGGATAGTGACGCCAGGGGCTCCCTCGGGCGTCAGTACCGCTCCTCCTGACCGCCGTCGCGGTCGCTTTGCAGGGCGCGGATCAGTTCCGCCTCGGCCATGTTCATGTGTTGCGGCGCGGCCAGCAGGGCGACCGTCTCCGCCTCGTCTTCGGCTTCCGTACGCTCATCGACGCGTTGCAGCGTGGTGATGATGGTCTCAAGCAGTTCGTCCGGAACGACGGTGTCGTCGGCGATCTCACGCAGGGCGACGACCGGGTTCTTGTCGTTGTCGCGGTCGATCGTCAGGGCGGAGCCGTTGGCGATGCTGCGGGCGCGGTGGCCGGCAATCAGCACCAGACCAAAGCGGTTCGGAACCTTCTCGATGCAGTCTTCGACGGTGACGCGGGCCATGAAATTCCTCGAACGCGGGGGAGAACCGCGTCAAATACAGATGGGGACTGCCTTTTGCAACGCCACAGGGGCGAAAGTGCGGCGTCAGTCGGTTCGACGCGCCAGAGGATAGGCGATGATCAGCACCAGATCGTCTGCGCCGACCTGCTGGATGCCGACATTGCCGCCGTCATACAGATAGGCCGTGTCACCGGCCTTCATCCGGGTGGTGACGCCGTCCGTGGTCACGTCACCCTCCCCGCTTATGACATGATAGACCTCGTCGTGGGCGATGACGTGCAGGCCGATGGACGATCCCGGATGCATGATGCGCTTCCTGAACTCCATCGATCGGTTCGGCGCCACGCCCGAGATTCGATAGGCGGTGCTCATCCCCGTTCCGTTATGGGGCGGCGGCTGGCGGACCATCGTATCCGCCTCATGAATCACCAGACCGACGCCCGCCGGCGGCGAGACAGGCGCAGGATGCGATTCCTGCACCGCTCCGGCAGCGAGCAGGACGGCCAGAGAAAGGACGAGCATGAAATGTCTCCCGGTGTCAGGGCCGAGATCAGCTCACGAACCGCCATCTACTTCAAGGGATGGGCGTCGCGACCGACCGACGCGGTCTCGACCAGTTCGCTCGCCGTTCCGCCCTGCGTGGGATGCAGCCAGAGCGGCGCGATCTCGACGATCGGCCCCATGACGAACCGTCGCTCGGCCGCGCGGGGATGGGGCAGGATCAGCCCGTCCAGATCGCCGCTCAGTCGCCCGTAGGCGATCAGGTCCAAGTCCAGCGTTCGCGGCGCATTCCGAACCGACCGCTCGCGACCGAACGCGTCCTCGATCCGGCCCAGCGCAGCCATCAGTTTGTGCGGGTCATGGGCGGTGCGCACCATCACGACGCCATTCAGGAAGGGCGGGTCCTGTGGATCCGGCCACGCCAGGGACGACCACCACGACGACCGCGCCACGACATCGATTCCCTCGCATCGAAATCGCGCCAGCGCCGCCTCCAGCGCTTCTCGGCACGAGGACCATACCCCCTTGTCATTGCAGCCCAGCGCCACGATGACTGCATCATTCAGGTCGAACCCGTCGTCGATTCCGACATCGACGGCTAGCGCGGCCGCGCAGTCCGATTTTTCATCTCTTTCGACGGCATCGACCATGTTTCATCCCACCGACCGGCTGGCGATCTTCATCGACGGCTCGAACCTTTATTCCGCCGCGCGCGCCTTGCAGCACGACATGGACTTCCGGCGGATGCTGGACTGGTTCCGCGAGAAATCCATCCTGACCCGCGCCTATTACTATACGGCCGTGGTCGAGGGCGAAGAATTCTCGCCTGTGAAACCGCTGGTGGACTGGCTGGACTACAATGGCTTTTCGGTCGTGACCAAGCCGGTGAAGCGTTTCACCGACGGCCAGGGCCACAGCCGGATCAAGGGCAATATGGACATCGAGATCGCGGTGGACATGCTGGAGTTGGCTCCACACATCGACCACGCCGTGCTGTTTTCCGGGGACGGAGATTTTCGGCGGGCGGTTCAGGCGGTTCAGGCGCGCGGCGTGCGCGTCACCGTCGTCTCGACCCAGAAGACCCAGCCGCCGCACATCGCCGACGAACTGCGTCGCCAAGCCGATGCCTTCATCGATCTGAACGACATGATGGCCGAGTTCGGCCGTCCCAAGGGCGCCCAGTGATGTTGACGCCCGAACCACCCCGCGACTGTCCGCTGTGCCCGCGCCTGGTCGCCTATCGCCAGGAGAACGCCCGCCAGAATCCCGATTGGTGGAACGGTCCGGCCGCCTCGTTCGGCGATCCGAATGCGCGCCTGCTGATCGCCGGCCTGGCCCCCGGCCGCACAGGCGCGAACCGCACCGGCCGCCCCTTCACCGGCGACCATGCCGGCTGGCTGCTCTACGACACCCTGAAGAAAACGGGCTTCGCGCACGGTCACTATGATCCGAACGGCGACGACGACCTGACGCTGACGGACTGCATGATCACCAACGCCGTCCGTTGCGCTCCGCCCGGCAACAAGCCGTTGCCGATCGAGGAAACCACTTGCCGGCCGTTCCTAATCGACCGGCTGGCGCTGCTGCCCAATCTGAAGGTGATCGTGACCCTGGGCGACGTGTCACGCCGCAATATCCTCAAGGCGTTCGGCCGTCCCGCGTCCGCCATGCCCGCAGGCCACGGCGCCCAAGGCGAGGCCGGCGGCTATGTCATCCTGAACAGCTATCACTGCTCACGGTTGAACACGAACACCGGCCGTCTGACGCCCCAGATGTTCGAGGACATCTTCGACCGCGTCCGCACCCTGATCGACGCCTGAGCTTCAGCCCTTGTCCCGCATCAGCCGGGCCTTGTCGCGCTGCCAGTCCCGGTCGGCCGAGGCTTCGCGCTTGTCGTGCAGCTTCTTGCCCTTGGCCAAGGCGATCTCCAGCTTCGCCTTGCCCGCATCGTTCAGATAAAGCTTGAGCGGAATGATCGTCTGGCCGTCGCGCTGGACAGCCCCGATCAGGCGGTCGATCTGCTTTCTGTGCAGCAGCAGCTTACGGGGCCGGCGCGGTTCGTGGTTGAAGCGGTTGGCCTGTTTATAAGGCGGGATGTCGGCATTGATCAGCACGATCTCGCGCCCCTCCACCGCCGCATAGCTTTCGGCGATATTGGCCCGGCCGTCGCGCAGCGCCTTGATCTCGGTGCCCAGCAACTGGATTCCGGCCTCGATATTCTCTTCCAGGAAATAGTCGAACCTTGCGCGGCGGTTCTCGGCGATGACCTTGGATTTGGACTGGGGTTGCGGCGCCATCAGCCGACGCCCGCATCCGCCATGGCGCGGTCGATGATCGGCTTGACCGCATCCGACGTCGGCGACAGCGGCAGTCGCGCCTCTTCGCTGCACAGGCCCAGCCTGGCGAGGGCGTATTTGGTCGGGGCCGGCGAGTTGTCGAGGAACAGCGCCTTGCACAGGCCGATCAGCCGGTCCTGCCAGTCGCGAGCGGTGGCGTAGTCGCCGGCCGTCATCGCATTGTGCAGCGCGACCATGGCTTCCGGCGCGACGTTCGACGCCACCGAGATCAGCCCGACCCCGCCATGGGCGTGATAGCCCAGATAGCTGGGATCATCGCCCGAGATCAGGTCGAACTGGCCGCCGATGTTGGTCCGCATCCAGCTGACCCGGCTCATGTCGCCGGTGGCGTCCTTGATGCCGACGATGTTCGGATGGCCCGCCAGCCGCGCCACTGTCTCATTGGCCAGATCGGCCCCGGTGCGCCCCGGCACGTTGTAGAGCAGGATCGGCAACTGAACGGCGTCGGCCACGGCCTCGAAATGCGCCGCCATGCCCGCCTGCGACGGGCGGATGTAATAGGGCGTCACGATCAGCGCCCCGTCCGCGCCCACCGTCTTGGCGTGGCGGGTCAGGTCGATGGCTTCCTTGGTATAGGGCGAGCCCGTGCCGGCGATGACGCTGACGCGCCCGGCCGCCAGCCGCACGCACAGCTCGATCACATGCTTGTGCTCGTCCAGATCCATGCTGGCGCCCTCGCCCGTCGTGCCCATCGGCACGACGCCGTGGACCCCTGCGGCGATCTGGCGCTCCAGCAATCTGGCGAATGCGGCTTCGTCCACGTTTCCGTCACGAAGTGGTGTGATCAGGGCGGTGATCACGCCCTTGAACAAGGGGGCGGTCATGGGACTAAACTTGGCCTGCGTGGGGAGGGACGATGGACGGATGTTCATCGCCTTTGCAATGAGCGCGGGACGTTAGGTCGCCAGCGGCTCCGCCGCAACCGGATTGAATGAGAACAGGACAGATCATGATAGCGACCAGTCTGGCGGCGGCCCTCGCCGTCCTTGCGCCGAACCCGCAGGACGTCCTGCCGACCCAGCCTGTTCCCTACGCGTCGGCGTCATCGTCCGTGCCCGGCTATTCCGCCACCTATCAGGGCCGCGTGCTGAACGATCAGGACACGGCGCTGTTTCGCCAGGGCCTCGCCGCCGCCCGCGCACGCGATGTCTTCGGCGCCCAGTCCTCCATGTCCCAGATCCGCGACGCCTCGGCGCGCAAACTGGTCGAATGGGCGCTGATCGACACCTCGGGTGAGCAACTGTCCTATGCGGACCTCGCGCGCGGCCAGAGCGATCTCGCCGGCTGGCCCCGCAACGAATCACGCCGCGCCGCCGCCGAGAAGGTTCTGGATCGTTCCGGCATGGGCGCCGATGCGGCCCTGGCTCTGATGTCTGACGGCAAGCCCACGACGGTGGAAGGCGCCATCGCCTATGCCTCGGCCCTGGAGCAACGCGGTCGCCAGGACGAGGCCCGCGCCCTGGTCCGCGACTGGTGGCGCACCCGCTCGTTCGACGATGCGCCCCAGTCGCGCATCCTCGGCCAGTGGGGATCCTGGCTGACGCCCTCCGATCACGAGGCGCGGCTGAACATGCTGTTGCTCGGCCCGCACGGTCCGGCGACGCGCAGCATGGTCAATCTGGTTTCGCCCGACCGCGCCGCCATCGCCAACACGGTCATGACCCTGCGCTCGGCCTACAGCCCCGACGCCGTCATCGCCAATCTGACGCCCGCCCAAGCCGCCGATCCGGCCGTCGTTCTTGAACGCGTGCGCCTCCTGCGGTCGCAGAACCGCCAGTCCGAGGGTTTCGCCCTGCTGGCCAATCTGCCGCCCGCACCGGCCCACACGGCCGGCGACAACACCCTGTGGAGCGAGCGTCGCAACTATTTCCTCGACGCCCTGCAACAGGGCAACTGGCGCGCCGCCTATGACGCCATGAACGGGCACGGCTTCACCTCGGGCGACCGAATGGTGGATGCCGAGTTCTTCGCCGGCTGGGTCGCCCTGACCAAGCTTAACCAGCCCGAGGTCGCCGCCCGGCACTTCGAGGCCCTGCGCACCGCCTCATCCACCCCGATCACGCAAGGCCGCGCCTTCTACTGGCTGGGCCGGGCCGCAGAGGCGCGCGGCGAGCGCGACGCCGCCCTCGCCTATTACCGCAACGGCGCCCAGCACTGGCAGACCTTCTACGGCCAGCTGGCGGCCGAGAAGGCCGGCATGACGACGCTTCAGCTTCCGGGCGAACCCGTCCCGTCGCAATCGGACATCGCCCGCTTCGAGGGCAACGAGATCGTCCGCGCCACTCGCATCCTGGGCGAAACCGGCGAGACCAGCCTGTTGCGCGTCTTCGCCTATCAGCTCGACAACGACCTGCCGACGATCAACGACCTGGCCCTGTTGATGGACCTGTCGCGCGGCTATGGCGAAGGCTTCACCGCCATGATGGTCGGTCGCGCCGCCAGCCAGCGCGGCTTCGTCATGCCCGAGCGGATGTACCCCATCCGCATCCCGCCCCAGGTCGGCGGCGCCGCGCCGCTGGAGTTCACCCAGGCCATCACCCGCCAGGAATCCAGCTTCGACCCCCGCGCCCGTTCGGGCGCCGATGCACGCGGCATGATGCAATTCCTGCCGTCCACCGCCTCGGGCGTCGCGCGGCGTCTGGGCATGGGCTATTCGGCCGAACAGTTGTGGGATCCCGACTACAACATGACCCTGGGCAGCTATCACCTGGGCGAGCTGATGGCGTCGAACAGCGGCTCCATGCTGTTGGCGACCGTCGGCTATAACGCCGGCCCGGCGCGGTCTGGCCAGTGGGTATCGCGATGCGGCGATCCGCGCGGCGACGCCACGGCCGCCATCGACTTCATCGAATGCGCGCCCTTCACCGAGACGCGCAACTACATGATGCGGGTGATGGAAAACATGGCCGTCTACAAGGCACGGCTGAACGGTGGCACAGCGCCGCTGACGCCGTCGGCCGACATTTCACGCGGTTCGGCGGCCGGTCCTCGCCCCTACGCCGCCTACTGAGCTCGGCGGGCCGCCAACAGCGGCCCGTTCGGCCCTTCGATCCAGCCGCCGTCCAGCCCGAACACTTCGCGCAGGACGGCGGGCGACAGGGCCTGGATCGGTGCGGCGTCGGCGACCACCCTGCCCTGATCCAGCACCACGACACGGTCCGCCATCGTCGCGGCCAGCGTCAGATCGTGCAGGCTGACCAGCACCCCCGCCCCTCCATCAGCCCGCGCCCTGAGCCGCTCCAGCACCAACCGCTGCGCGTCCGGGTCCAGCCCCGCAATCGGTTCGTCGGCCAGCAGCAGCGGCGCATCGACCACCAGGGCTCTGGCCAGCAGGACGCGCGCCCTCTCTCCCCCCGACATCTCGGCCACGCCACGGCCCGCCAGATGAGCGATGCCGACCTCGGCAAGGGCCGCATGGGCCCGCGTAAGGGCGTCGGCTCCCGAAAGGAAAGGCGCGCCCAAGGCTGCCACCTCGACCGCCGGCAGGTTCCAGGCGATCCGCCGCTCCTGCGGCAGATAGGCGACGCGTCTGGCGCGTTCTCGCGACGAGAGCGTTCTGACATCGTCGCCGTTCAGGCGAGCGACACCACCATCCAGGTCAAGCACACCTGCGAACGCCTTGATCAGACAAGATTTTCCCGCGCCATTGGGACCGACCAAGGCGACAAGCTGGCAATACTCGACCTGTACATCCGCGCCGTCCAGCACCTTGCGGCCGCCCAGGCTCGCATAGGCGTCCCACATCGTCAGAGGCGCGATCACAGCCGCCACTCCCGCGCCGCGCGCCAGGCGATCAAGGCGAACAGCGGCGCGCCGATCAGGGCGGTGAACACGCCCAGCTTCAACTCCTGATCCGTCGGCGTCAGCCGCGCCAGCAGGTCCGCGACGATCAGCATCAGCCCGCCAGCCAGCGCCGACGGCGCCAATATCCGTTTCGCATCGCCCCTAACCGCCGCTCGCACCAGATGCGGCGCGGCCAGACCCACGAAACCGATGACACCCGCCACCGCGACCGCCGCCCCGGTCGCCACCGCCGCCGCGATCAGAGCGAACAATCGAATTCGCCCCATGTTCAATCCTGACGTCGCCGCCCCCTCGTCGCCCAGGGTCAGCATCCGCAAGCCCGATCCAGACAGACCGGCGAACACCGCCGCGACGATCACTGCGGGCGTCACCCAGGCCACGTCGATCCAGCTTCTGTTCTGCACCGATCCCAAGAGCCACGACATCACCTCTGCCGAGGCGATCGGCGACGGCGACAGGTTGAAGATCAATGCGGTCGCCGCGCCTGCAAAACTGGATAGCGCCACGCCGAACAGGATCAGCGCCTCGGGCGCCCGCATGGCCCTGGACGCCGCGATCAACAGCCCACCAGCCAGCGCCGCGCCCGCCAGTGCGGAAAGCTCGACCAATCCCGGCACGGCCGCCGCACCCAGCACGATGGCCAGGGCTGCGCCCAGGGCCGCCGTCGCCGATACCCCCAGCACGCCGGGATCGGCCAGCGGATTGCGCAACAGTCCCTGCATGACAGCGCCAGCGAGACCCAAAGCCGCGCCGACGACCAGGGCGCAGACCGCGCGCGGCGCCCGCACCTGCCACAGCACCTCCGCGGGCCCAGATGCCGGATCTCCGAACGCGGCGGCATATTGCGCGCCGCTGAACGCCGTCTCGCCCGCCAGGATCGCCAGCGCCAAGGCCGTCACGATAAACAGTCCCAGGATCAGGCACAGTCGCACCGTCCCGGTCATGGCCGGCCCTCAGCCATCATCGCCACCGCATCGGCCGCGAACCAAGCGGGACAGGTCAGGCTGGCCGCCGGGAGCCGCGCCGCCGTCCGTCCCTCGGCCGCCCGGCGAACGACCGAATGCCGTCCAGGTCCGCGCAGGTCGGCCCGCAACTGATCGAAAAAGCCCAGGATGAACCGCGCCGGCGGGTTCAGGGCGATATGCTCCACGCTGACAGCGCCGAAACCGGGGGCCGTGGTCAGGTTGCGAAATCCCGCCGCGCGCATCATCGCATCCATCAGCGTGCCCGGCCCGGAGGTGAAGCCCCCCGAGGTCAGATAGACCGCCCCCGGCGCCTTCGTCCTCTGGCTGACCGGCGCCGCCCGCGCCAGCTTGGCGTCCATCCGCTGCTCCAGCCTGCGCCCTCGCTCGACCTGGCCCAGATCGCGCGCCGCCGTACGGATGTTCTGGCGAACGCCCTCCAGATCGACGGCGTCATTGATCGTGATCACCTTGACTCCGCGTTCTTCAAGCGCCGTCAGCAATCGAGGCTCGCCGCCCCAGTAGCGCACCACCACATCCGGCCTGAAACCGACCGTCGCCTCCAGCGTCGGCCGCAACCGCCTGTGTCCGGCAGCCTCGTGCCGCAACCATGCGTCGGGATCGTCGGCGCGGGGCGACAGCGCCAGCTCCGCATCCCGCGCAAGCGCCAGGACATATTGATCCGCACACTGATCAAGCGCCATGACCCGCAACGGCTTGGCCTGGGCCACGCCTGCGCCAGAAACCAAAACCAGGGCCGCGAACGCCGCCAAGCTCCGCTTCATGGTCGGGGCAAGCCCGCGAACATGGCGTCCAACATCGTATCGACCAGCGTCTGACGATCCGCCCACGGAAAATACGGCTTGGTGATCATCAACGACACCACCCCATGCGCCGTCGCCCATATGGCCTGGGCCAGCACGCTGGGATCGCCTTTCAGGTCGCCCGCTGTCACCGCATCGGCCACCGTCGCCTCCAGCGTCGTGAACAGGCCGCCGCCCAGTTCGCGCGCCATGTCCTGGGCGCCCTCGCGCGCCTCGACCGGCCGCGTCAGATAAATCAGCCGATACGCATTGGGATGGGCGAAGCCGAAATCGACATAGCCGTCGATCATCCGCCGCAGCCGTCGCACCGGCGGCGCGTCCTCGTCCGCCACCGCCGCATTGGCGGCAATTAGGCGCGAAAAGGCGTCGCGGCAGATCTCCTGCAGGATCGCGCCCTTGTCGGGGAAATGCATGTAGAGCGCCGTGGACGACAGGCCGACCTCGTCCGCGATCTTGCGAATCGTCGCGCCTTCATAGCCGTGCTCGACGAAGATCCGCTCGGCCGCCGTCAAGATTTCGCCGCGTCGCGAATGGCCTTCGCCCTTGGGCTTTCGGGTCGTGCGCGAAGAGTTCGAAACGTCAGACAAGCGGCTGCTCCGGGTAAGGCGCCCTGAATAGCGACAATCCGTCCCAGACGCCAACCAGCTTGCCGAACGCAGTTGTTTCAAATAGCGATTAGAGGTTGTGGAGGTGCGAGGGCGGCGACATGGAGGTCTGGACACATCCGGGGATCACGCCTCGCAGGAACGGCGCCGCGCGACGCATGCCCAGCGGCTTCCAGATCACGGCGATGATCTTGCTGGCCCTGGGCGCTGCCGCCGCCCTGGTCCGTTGGCCTCAGGCCGCCTTCCTGACGCTGCTCATTCTGTTCCAGGCCGCCTTCGTCGTCTCGGCGATCTGGAAGACCGTCGTCGCCATCGCCAGCCTGCGCCGCCCTAGGCCCTGCGCACGTCCCATCGTTTGGCCGCGCTACACCATACTGGCGGCGCTGCACGACGAGGCGGCGGTGACGCCGCAACTGATCGCCAACCTGGCCCACATCGACTATCCGCCCGATCGGCTCGAAGCCTTCATCGTCCTCGAAACCCACGACCACGCCACCCTCGCCGCCGCCCAGGCCACGCCGCACCCTTCATGGATCAAGATTTTTGTCGTTCCGCCTGGATCGCCCCTGACCAAGCCGCGCGCGCTGAACCACGCGCTGAGACAGGCCACCGGCGATCTGGTCACAATCTACGACGCGGAAGACCGGCCGCATCCGCAACAGCTGCGTCAGGCGGCGGCGCGCTTCGTCGCCCAACCTCGGCTAGGATGCCTCCAGGCGCCGCTGCGCATCTGCCCCTCGGGTCGCGCCGGTTCCGCCTTCCTGGATCGCCAGTTCGCCTTCGAGTATGCCGCCCTGTTCGAGGTGACGCTGCCGGGCATGGCGCGGCTGGGTCTGCCCTTCCCGCTGGGCGGGACCAGCAACCACATCCGAATGACCGCCCTGCGCGCCGCCGGCGGATGGGACGCGCACAATGTGACCGAGGACGCCGACCTCGGCTTTCGACTGTGGTCGCTGGGCTGGAAGCTGGACGTCATCGACTGCCCGACCTGGGAGACCCCGCCAGGCGCCCTGGACCGGTGGCTGCCTCAGCGCACACGGTGGCTGAAGGGCTATATGCAGACCTGGGGCGTTCACACCCGACGACCGCTCGGCCTGGGGCGGCGGGGACTGCTGTCCCTGGTCATGACGCTGGGCGCCGGCATCCTGTCGGCCGCAGCCCACGCCCCGACCCTGGCCTGGCTGGCGTCGGCGCTGATGGTCGGGCTTCACGCCGGGATCGCGCCGGCGACGCCTGTGGGTTCGCTGGGCGTGCTGGCCTTGGGCGTCATCGCCGCCTGGATGGGCTGCGCCGTCGGCGCGAAGCGCGCCGGGCTGGATTATCGGTTGGGCGACATGCTGGCCGCGCCCGCCTATTGGGCGCTGCTCAGCCTCGCCTTCGTCCATGCGACCTGGCGTCTGGTCGTCGAGCCGCACGTCTGGGACAAGACCCCGCACGATGGCGACGCCCAAGCGCCGGAATTGACCGTCGTAGCGCAGGAGTCTGGACGCGAGGCCGCCTGAGCGCCTATCAGCCCGACGATGGCGCCTGTCCTTTCAAAAACTCCCGAAACGCTCGTGACCCGCGGCTGGTCCGACTACGCCCTGCTCGATTCAGGCGACGGCAAGAAGCTGGAACGCTACGGCCGCTACACCGTCGTCCGGCCCGAGCCGCAATGTTTCTGGTCGCCACGCGATCCGGCGGCCTTCGACAACGCCACCGCCACCTTCGACCCCCAGCAGGAAGAGGAAGATTCCGGCCGCTGGAAGTTCGACCGCCACGGCACCATCGACGCCTTCCCCCTGAAATGGCGCGATGTGAAGTTCACCGGCCGATTCACGCCTTTCCGCCACCTCGCCTTCTTTCCTGAACAGGCCGCGAACTGGGAATGGCTGGACAATCGCGTGCACGACTTCGCGGGCACAGCCGGCCGGGCGCCGAAAATCCTGAACCTGTTCGGCTATACCGGCGTGGCCAGTCTGGCCGCCGCCGCCGGCGGCGCCGAGGTCACCCATGTCGACGCCTCCAAGAAGTCGGTCGCCTACGCCCGCGAGAACGCCGAACAGTCGGGCCTGGCCCAGCATCCGATCCGGTGGATCGTCGAGGACGCCCGCAAATATGTCGCCCGCGAGGTCCGACGCGGCTCGAAATACGACGGCATAATTCTCGACCCGCCCAAATATGGTCGCGGCCCCACCGGCGAGGTCTGGCGCCTGTTCGAGGACATGCCGGCCCTGTTGAAGGATTGCGCCGCCCTGCTGGCCGACGACGCCGACTTCCTGCTGCTGAACGCCTATGCCGCCCGGGTCTCGGGTCTGTCGCTGGCGCACCTGATGGTCGAGGCCACGCAAGATCGCGGCGGTCGGATCGACTGGGGCGAACTGGCCCTGTCTGAAGACGGCCCGGACGCCCGCGCCATCGGCCTGTCCTTCTTCGCGCGGTGGAGCAAATGACCGAACGCGTCATCACCTCCCTGACCAACGATACGGTCAAGGCCGTCCGCGCCCTGCACATGCGCAAGGAACGCGATCAGACCGGGACCTTCCTGGCCGAGGGTCTGAAATTTATCGGCGAGGCGCTGGATCAGGACCGTGCGCCCAAGATGCTGCTGGTCGGCGAGGACGCCCGACCCCACCCACTGCTTGACCGCGCCAAGTCCGAAACGACCAAGGCCGGCGGCGACATCATCATTGTCACCCACGCCATCCTGGAAAAGATCAGCCGTCGCGACAATCCGCAGACCGTGCTGGGCGTGTTCGACCAGGCCTATGCGCCGCTGGACAGCCTGGCCCCATCGTCAGCGCCCTGCTGGGTCGCCTTGGAGCAGGTGCGCGATCCTGGCAATCTGGGCACTATCATCCGCACCGCCGACGCGGCCGGGTGCGGCGGCATGATCCTGATCGGCGACTGCGTCGACCCCTATTCGGTCGAGGCCGTGCGCGCGACCATGGGCTCAGTCTTCGCCGTCTCGATCACCAGAACCACGCCCGAGGCCTTCCTGGCTTGGCGCAAGACCTGGCCCGGCAGCGTCGTCGGCACCCGCCTGGACGCCAAGGTCAGCCACCGGTCGGCGGTGATGCAGAAACCATCTCTGATCCTGATGGGCAATGAACAGGCCGGGCTGACAGACGATCTCGCCGCCGCCTGCGACGTCAACGTCAAGATCCCGATGCGAGGCCGCGCCGACAGCCTGAACCTGGCCATCGCCACCGGCATCATGGTCTATGCCGCGACCGACGAGGCCTAACGCCTCTCTTCCGGCGCTACACGCCCCATGCCCCACAGGGCGATGATGCTGACCAGGGCCGAAATCACCAGATAGCCGCCCACGGCCCCCGGTCCGAATCGCTCCGCCAGCTTCAGCGCGATATAGGGCGCCAGCGACGCCCCCAGAATGCCCGCCAGGTTGAACGCCATCGACGCGCCGGTATAGCGCACCGCCGTCGGGAACGGCCGCGCCATGGCCGCGCCGATGGGGCCATAGGTGCAGCCCATCAGGGCGAACCCCAGCGCAAAGAAGATCAGCAGGCCCGTCAGGCCGCCCCCGAACAGCGGCGCGAACAGGAAGCCGAACAGGCCGATCCCCACCGAGGACCAGATCAGCACCTTCACCTGCCCGTATCGGTCCGCCAGCAGCGCCGTCACCGGAATACAGGCGGCGAAGAACAGCACGCCGATCAACTGGATCGGCAGAACATCGGCCCGCGCCAATCCCATCCCCGTCGTCGCCCAACCCAGGGCGAAAACCGTCATCAGATAGAACAGGGTGAAGGTCGTCACCCCGCTGAACGTGCCCAGCACCAGCGCCGCCTTGTGATGGGCGAACAGGGTCACGGCCGGCGCCTTGACCCGCTCGTCGCGATCCACGGCCTTCTGGAACTCGGGCGTTTCGCTGATCTTCAACCGCACCCACAGGCCCACGAACACAAGGATGGCGCTGGCCAGGAAGGGGATGCGCCAGCCCCAGCTCTCGAACGCGCTCTCGCTCATGGTCGAGGTCAGGATGATGAAGGATGTCGTCGACAGGATGAAGCCGATGGGCGCGCCCAGCTGCGGGAACATGCCGAACCAGGCCTTCTTTCCGGGCGGCGCATTCTCGGTCGCCAACAGCACCGCCCCGCCCCATTCGCCGCCAAGGCCCAGCCCTTGGCCGAACCGGCACAGGGCCAGCAACAGGGGTGCCAGCAGGCCGACCTGCTGGTGCGTCGGCAACAGGCCGATGGCCACGGTCGACAGTCCCATGGTCATCAGGGCCGCGACCAGCGTCGCCTTGCGGCCCACCCTGTCCCCGAAATGCCCGAAGGCCAAGGCGCCGATGGGCCGCGCGAAGAAGGCGATGGAGAAGGTGGCGAACGACGACAGCAGTGCCGTGCCCGGATCCTCGCCGGGGAAGAACAACGTCGGAAACACCAGCACGGCGGCCGTGGCGTAGATGTAGAAGTCGAAGAACTCGATCGTCGTGCCGATCAGGCTGGCGAACAGCACGCGACCAGTGGAGTTCTTCGGCAGGACGGCATCAGACATCATGGGCTCCCAGTTGCCCTCAGCGATGCCCGTTTCCCTGCCTTGGCGTCAAGGCGATCAGGTTCCGCGCGGCTTTACCCGGTTCGTCGGTTGCGCCTCGGCCGGGTTCTCGGGCCAGGGGTGGCGGGGATACCGCCCGCGCATTTCGGCCCGCACCGCCGCCCATGAACCGGCCCAGAAGCGCGGCAGATCCTTGGTCACCTGCACCGGCCGTCGCGCGGGCGAAAGCAGAGCCAGGGTCAACGGCACGCCGCTGACGGTCGGATGCGTCGTCACGCCGAACAGTTCCTGCACGCGAATGTCGACGCGCGGGCCGCCCTCGGCGCCGTAATCGATGGCCGCAGACCCCAGCGGGGTGACCAACCGCGTGGGCGCGAGGTCGTCCAGCCGCCTCTGCAGATCCCAAGGGATTGATCCGCGCAGGGCCTCGGCCAGACGGGCGTCAGCTATCCCCTCCAGCGACTTGGCCCCTTCCAGCAAGGGCCACAGCCAGTCCTCACGCGCCGCCAGGAGGGCGGCATCCGATACGTTGGGCCAGGTCGGGTCGCGGTCGTGCAGGAAGGCCAGGCGTGCGCGCAGGCCCGCCGCCTGCTCACCCCATTTCAGCGCGCCAAGTCCGTCCGCCTCGACCTCGGCCCTCAGCGCGGCGGCCAGGGTCTTCGCATCCGGCGCGCCGACGATCTTTTCATCCAGCACGATGGCCCCGATGCGCCGCGACCGGCGGATCACCGACCGTCCCGACGGCTCGCGCACCAGCCGGTCCTCGACCGAGATCAGCCGCGCCAGATCGGTCTCGATCCGGTCCGCATCCAGCACCGCCGCCAGCCTCACACGATCGCGTGCATCGCCCCCGCCCAGTTCCGCCACTGCCAGCCAAGGCTCTCGCGCCAGATGATCCGTCGCCTCCAGTACCGCCCCGCGCCCGCTGGCCAGCAGCAGTTCGCCCGCCTTGCCCCGCGCCTTGGCGATCCGCTCCGGGAAGGCTTCCGCCAGCAGCAGGCCCGGATCGATCATGCGACCCGCCCCGCCGCCCGCCGCTCGCGCCCAGCGATCCGCCAGCTTCATCGCGTCACGCGCTCGCGACGACCGATCGCGCTCCAGCCCGACCAGGCGATCCGCTAGATCGACGCCCGATCCGCCCAGCCCCGGCTCGCTCAGCACCGCCGCGATCCGCGCCCCCGTCATCGCGTCGCCCGCGTCAGAGGCGACGGCGACCATATGCGCCAGACGCGGCGACAACGGGATTCGCGTCAGTCTGAGCCCATGTTTCGAAAGCCCCCCGTCCGCATCCAGCGCGCCCAGCCGCGTCAGCACCTTGCGCGCCTCGGCCATGGCCCCGGCCGGCGGCGGGTCCAGCAGGGCCAGCCCCTCGACCGACCGCGCGCCCCATCGCGCTAGGTCCAGCGCCAGACCCGTCAGGTCCGCCTCCTGGATTTCCGGCCGTTGATGCGGGACCAGACCGCGCGTCTGTTCCTCGTCCCACAGGCGATAGCAGACGCCCGGCTCGGTGCGCCCGGCCCGGCCGCGTCGTTGTTCGGCCGAGGACCGACTGACCTTGACCGTCGCCAGTCGGGTCAGGCCACTGGACGGCTCAAAGCGCGGCACGCGCGACAGGCCGCCGTCGATCACCACACGAACACCTTCGATCGTCAGGCTGGTCTCCGCCACCGAGGTCGCCAGCACCAGCTTGCGACGCCCCGGCTCCGCCGGCTCGATCGCCCGATCCTGCTCGCTCCTATCCAGACCGCCATAAAGCGGCACGACATCGACGTTCGGCAGTCGCAGCCGGTCGTTCACCAGCCGTGCGACCCGGTGGATCTCGCCCTGCCCCGGCAGGAAGACCAGCACCGACCCCGTCTCTTCGCCCAGAGCGTTCAGACAGGCCCGCGCCACGGCCTCCTCGAACCGTTCGGAAGGATTGCGGCCCAGATACCGGGTCTCGACCGGCCAAACCCGCCCCTCGGCCTCGATCACCGGCGCACCGTCCAGCAGTCGCGACACCCCCACGACGTCCAGCGTCGCCGACATGACGAGCAGCCGCAGATCCTCGCGCAGTAGGCCTTGCGTCTCGCGCGCCAGGGCCAGTCCCAGATCCGCGTCCAGGCTGCGTTCGTGAAACTCGTCGAACAGAACCGCGCCCACGCCCTCCAGACCCGGATCGTCTAGAATCATCCGCGTGAAGACGCCCTCGGTGATCACCTCGATCCGCGTCTTCGGCCCGATGCGGCTTTGCAACCGGGTGCGATACCCCACGGTCCCGCCCGCCTGTTCGCCCAGCGTCATGGCCATCCGGTCGGCCGCCGCCCGTGCGGCCAGGCGTCGCGGCTCCAGCACCAGCACCTTGCCCTCCAGCCAAGGCTGATCCAGCAGCGCCAGGGGCACGACCGTCGTCTTGCCGGCCCCAGGCGGCGCGGCCAGCACCGCAGTATTGCCGCTCGCAAGGGCGGCTTTCAGCGGTTCCAGAACGGCGTGGATGGGCAGCATGCCCCGCCTCTAGCCCGATGCGCCCTGATCACGAAAGCGTCGTCACGCCTTAACCCCCTCGTCATGCGCGTTGCGCGCCGCCTCATCCGTCGCTAGCGTCCGCCTCAAGCAGCCGAGGGGCTGTATCAAAACCGTGGGGGTATTTTATGTGGCGCGTTAAGTCGCTCGACGCGATCCTTGCCACGGCCGAGAAGAAATCTCTTCATCGGTCGCTTGGTCCTATTCAACTGACGCTTCTGGGGATCGGGGCCATTATCGGCACCGGGATCTTCGTCCTGACGGCTGCGGCTTCGCAAAAAGCCGGGCCGGGCATGATGGTCAGCTTCGTCATCGCCGGCGCCGTCTGCGCCGTCGCGGCGCTCTGCTACTCCGAACTGGCGGCCATGGCGCCGGTCTCGGGCTCAGCCTACACCTATACCTATGCCGTGATGGGCGAACTGCTGGCCTGGACGGTCGGCTGGGCGCTGATCCTGGAATATGCGGTCGCAGCGTCCGCCGTGTCGGTCGGCTGGTCAGGCTATGTCCTGGGGTTGATAGAACAGGGGCTAGGGTTCGACTTCCCTGACCTCCTATCCGCCGGCCCCGCCTGGGCCATGAACGGCTTCATTCCCACGCCCGACTTCTCGGTCGGCATCGTCAACATCCCGGCCATCATCGTGGCCCTGCTGGTCACCGGCCTGCTGATGCTGGGAACGACCGAATCGGCGCGCGTCAACGCAGTGCTGGTTCTGATCAAGGTGGCCGCCCTGGCGGTCTTCATCGTCATCACTCTGCCGGCGATCAAGACGGCGAACCTGTCGCCCTTCGCGCCAAACGGCCTGTTCGGCGAGTTCTCGGGCATGGGCATCGTCGGCGCCGCCGCCTCGATCTTCTTCGCCTATGTCGGCTTCGATGCCGTTTCGACGGCGGCCGAGGAGACCAAGAACCCGCAACGCAACGTGCCGATCGGTCTGATCGGCTCCCTGGCCATCTGCACCGTCTTCTATCTGCTGGTCGCTCTGGGGGCAGCCGGCGCCATCGGCGCACAGCCGGTGCTCGGCGCCGCAGGCCAGGCGGTCCAGCCCGGCTCTCCGGCCTTCATCGCCGCCTGCGCCCTGCCGGCCAACGCCGAGGCCCTGGTCTGCTCCAACGAGGCCCTGGCCCACGTGCTGCGCGTGATCGGTCATCCGCAGATCGGCAACGCCCTGGGCACCGCCGCCCTGTTGGCCCTGCCCTCGGTCATCCTGATGATGATCTACGGCCAGACCCGCATCTTCTTCGTGATGGCGCGCGACGGCCTGCTGCCGGAAGGCCTGACCAAGATCCACCCCAAGTGGAAGACGCCCTACATCGTGACGGCCGCAACCGGCATCGCGGTGGCCATCGGCGGCGCCCTGTTCCCGGTCGGCCAACTGGCGGACATCTCGAACTCGGGCACCCTGTTCGCCTTCTTCATGGTGTCGCTGGCCGTGCTGATCCTTCGGGTCAAGGAGCCGAACCGCAAGCGTCCGTTCCGCACGCCGTTCATCTGGGTCTTCGCGCCCCTGTCGGCCTTCGGCTGCGCCTTCCTGTTCTGGAACCTGCCGCACGACGCCAAGATGGTGCTGCCGATCTGGGGCGGCATCGGCCTGGTGATCTACTTCCTGTATGGCTATCGCAAGAGCCACCTGGGTCGCGGCCTGATCGAGGTCCACGAGACCGACAGCGACCTGCCGCCGCCACCCGTCCCGCCGATCCGCTAAGCGAAAGTTCCGGGGCCTATTGCGCAGGTGCGATAGGCCCCGGAGCGATCCGGGGCCTTTTTTGCTTTGGTGCGGATGAGAGGACTCGAACCTCCACGCCTCTCGGCGCTAGAACCTAAATCTAGTGCGTCTACCAGTTCCGCCACATCCGCATGGGCAGGCCGTCGCCTCTAGAGGGTGACGACGGTCAGGGCAAGGCCTCAGCTGCGCCCGGCGACCAGTTCGTTGCGAATGGACCGCCCCAGCGGATCGCGCGCCTGCCAAGTGTCGCCGATATCGGCCTCGACCACACGACTACAGAAGCGTGGCAGGATTTGACGCGGGCTGAAGCCGCTCAGGCAGATTTTGTCCCCCTCGGCCGACCAGCGCGCAGTCAGCCGCCGCCCGTCCGAAAACTGTGACGTGTAGCGCCCGTCCGGCTCGAAGAAATGCTTCACCCACTGCCCGTTCGGATAATGCGAAACGATTGTATTGCCGAACGCCTTGGACATGTCAGCAAACGCTGGCGAGGCCGCCAGGGCGCTCGCCATCGCCAGTCCGCAGACTACTAAACCCCGCCTCACACGCCTCTCCTGCGCCGTCTCTGCATCGACTATCGACGATACATAAGACGGCGCAAGCGATGCGGTTCCTCAATCAGACGTTTCCGCGGCGACCCGATTCGAACAGGAACCAGACGCGCTTCTCGCTTTCGTCGATCCAGTTCTCCAGCAGGCTGGCGGTGGCGATGTCGTTATGTTCGTCGCAGAGGTCGTGAACCTCGCGCATCCGAGCGATCAGCTCGCCGTTGTCGTCGCGAAGCTCGGCCAGCATGTCCAGCGGATCGACATAGTCGGCGTCATTGTCCGCCACGCGCGATTCCTTGGCGATCTGACCGATGGAGCGCAGCGTCGTGCCGCCGATCTTGCGCGCGCGCTCGGCCATCGGATCGGTCATGGCCAGGATTTCCGCCGACTGCTCGTCCAGCAGCAGGTGATAGTCGCGGAAATGCGGCCCCGACACGTGCCAGTGGAAGTTCTTGGTCTTGATGTAGAGGGCGAACGTATCGGCCAGCAGCGTGGTCAGCGCGGCCGAAATATCCCGCGTCGCCTCCTCCGACAGGCCAGTCGGCGTTCTCAGCGGCGCAAGGCGTTTTTCACGGGCGGTGACCATCATCGTTCTCCTCAGCAGCAGTCTGCGGTCAAGCTAGGCAGACGGGCATCCGAACGGAAGCCCTGATGCAGATCATAATGCTGAAGCTGTAAAGTGGTTCGGCTGCGCCGACCTTTGTCGGCAGATGGCTGGGGAACTAGGAGCCCCGGCTTCGTAAAAACGCCCAACAAAACCAATGCCCCTCTGGTTCCTGTGGGACCATGTGCATCGCCTGTGTGCATCGCTAAAACGGCAAGACCAACCGCGGCCTGGCTACTGATCGAGGTCCGACTTGCGCCATGAGCGGACATTGGCATGCCGCCGGACTCCGGACATTCAGCTGAGCCTGTCGATGTCAGATACTGAGATCGCCTCGTAGCCCAACAACCGAGACCGCACAGCCCTCAGCATAACTTCAGCTCGGATTGGCCGCTCTACAGATTTTATGAACTACCTTGACCGACAGCGCGCACTGCAGGAGTATTAAGCAGCCCCCGGCGGTTGCGCTTCCACATACTTGGCCAATCAGCACCTGCATCGGGAAGAGAACAGCCAGGCAACTGGCGAGCCGCGTCTCAGTCCCGGACCTCACCGCTTTGGTCGGTAAGCTTGAACGCCAGAACTTGTGCGTCTTCGATCTTCGGGAGGCCGTCGAGCAGTTCCGGTGTCTTGGCGACGAGTGCACGGCCAACCTTTCCTGCCAGATGAGCTAGCCTCCCCGCGTCTCCCGGAAAGGTGTCGAAGATGGCGAAGTCGTCGTGACCGAAGCGGAGCGCATACCATGTCGTCGTGTCCGGCTCCTCCATCACGGCAGCCAGTCCGTCGCGCAGGAAGGCCTCTACATCAGCCTCCTTGCCGGGCTTTGCGCGCAGTCGCACGAACAGGGCCTTATTCACGGGTGAGCGGGATTCAGCATTGGCCATCACGGTCTCCTTTCGAGTCCAGGGCGACATGCAAACGCTCCACCGCAGTATTGGCTGCGCCTGAACTGCACAGCGTCTGCGTCGCACAGTGGGGGACGACTACCCGTCCGACACGTCTCTCAAGCTCGGCTCCTCGCCCGGATGGTAACGAGGCCTCGGCTGGGGCAGGAAGAAGAAGGCGACCGCGAGGAGGGTGACGGCCACGCCGATCCGCGGCGAGAAGGCTGAAATCGGAACCGCGACGATCTGGGTGCTTGCGGCAAACCCGTAGCGACGCGTCATCTGCTGGATGAAATCCGCCGCGAGCCGCTCGTCCATCGTCCGTCGGCCCACCACGCCGTAGAACCATTTGGCCATCCAGGCGCAGGCGATAAGGGCGACGCCAGTTGTGAATACCACTGACGCGACGGGCTCGAACGCTGTTCCGAGATGGAAGACCCAGATGCGGATCGGATACGGGACGACGACGATCGCCAGCAGGAACAGAAGGTTGATCGCGCCGAACCAGTGATCGCTCCGGGCGTAGATCCGACCGGAGTAATGGTGCTGCAGCCAGTAGGCGCCGATCACGACATAGCAGAGGAGCAGCGCCAGATGCTCGCGCCACTGTTCCGCCATGGCATGGAAAAGATCGGTGTAGCCGTGCGGCCCGGGGCGACCCCGGCACCTTGATCTCGACGATCAGCAGGGTCAGGGCGATCGCGAACACGGCATCGCTGAAGCCCTCGAAGCGGGTCAGGCCTCGCTCCGCGCCATGGGTCTTCGCATGAGGGCGTGGGGTCATCAGTTAGGATCCCGTTCCATGTGTGAAAGCCCCTTTGCGGCTGCCCCGCCCTGTAGAGCACGATCGAGATATAATGCCGTTCGGCTCTCCGGGGACGCAGCCACGACAGCCGGCGGGCCGCTAACGACGATCCGCCCGCCCTCGTCTCCGGCGCCGGGCCCGATGTCGATGACCCAATCGCTGGCCGCCGCGACCTTCATGTCGTGGTCGACCAGGATGACGGTGTTGCCGGCGTCGACCAGGGCGTTGAGTTGGCCGAGCAGGCGCTCGACATCGGTTGGATGAAGACCTGTGGTCGGCTCGTCGAGAACATAGAGCGCCCCGCCGCGCTGGGCGCGTTGCAGTTCCGTCGCCAGCTTCACCCTTTGCGCTTCGCCGCCCGAGAATTCGGTCGCGGGCTGTCCGAGGCGGAGATAGTTCAGCCCGACCTCGCGCAGCACCTTGAGCGAGCGGCAGACGTTGGGTGCGTCGCCGAAGAAGTCCCAGGCCTGCTCGACCGTGAGCGCCAGCACCTCGGCGATGGTCTTGCCGCTGTAGGTGATCTCAAGCGTCTTGGGATTGTAGCGGGCGCCATGGCAGGCGGGACACGGGGCGTAGACGCGGGGGAGGAACAGCAGTTCGACCATGACGAACCCCTCCCCCTCGCAGCGGGGGCAACGCCCTTTGGCGACATTGAAGGAGAACCGCCCGGCGTCGTAGCGGCGCTTACGGGCTTCGGGTGTCGCCGCGAACAGGGCGCGGACGTGGTCGAAAAGCCCGGTGTAGGTGGCCAGGTTGGAGCGAGGTGTGCGGCCGATCGGCTTCTGGTCGACCTCGATCAGCCGCCGGACCCCTTCCAGCCCGCCGACGATCCGACCCTCGGTCGGGACAGCGGTCGCGTCCTCGAATCCGGCTTCGTCATCCGCATCATCCCTGGCCGAGGGCGCGGCGCCAAGAGAGCCGGCAACCAGCTCGACCAGCGCCTTGCTCACTAGGCTCGATTTCCCCGAGCCGGAAATGCCGGTGACCGTGGTCATGACCCCGAGCGGGATGTCGCAGTCGACCTGCTTGAGGTTGTTGCGTGAGACGTCTTCCAGCCGCAACCATGCGGCGGGCTCGCGCTTCCGGCTCGCAATCCCGGCCCCTTCGTCGAACAGATGTCGTCTTGTCTCCGACGCGGCGACCGCGCCGAGCCCCTCGATTGGACCGCTGTACAGGATTTCGCCGCCGTGCTCGCCGGCTGCTGGCCCGACGTCGACGATCCAGTCGGCGCGGCGGATGATATCCATCTCGTGCTCTACGATGAACAGCGAGTTTCCGACCGCCTTCAGGCCGTCGAGTGCCCGGAGCAGGGCCTCGGTGTCGGCGGGATGCAAACCGGCCGACGGCTCGTCCATCACATAGACGACCCCGAACAGGTTCGAGACGACCTGGGTCGCCAGCCGCAGCCTCTGCAGTTCGCCCGGCGACAATGTCGGCGTGCTGCGTTCCAGCGTCAGGTAGCCGAGGCCCAGATCGAGGAGCACGGAGAGACGACGGCACAAGTCCCCGGCGATGCGCTCGACCACCAGGGCCTTCTCGGGATGCGTCTTGCGCAACGCCTTCAGCTTGCCGGCGTTCGCCTCGGCATAGGGCGCGAAGATTTTCGAGAAGCGGGCCATGGGCAGGCCGCTCATTTCGGCGATATCGAGGCCCTCGAAGCGGACCAGCAGGGACTCTCGACGCAGTCGCTTGCCGTCGCAGACCGGGCAAAGTCGGCCGATCATGAAGCGCGCCGCGCGCGCCTTCATCATTGCGCTCTGAGTTGTGGCGAAGCTGTGCGTGACATGCCGCTTCGCGCTCGAGAAGGTGCCCATATAGGCAGGCTCCGTCTTGCGCCTGATCGCCCGCTGGATCTCCTCATGGGTCCACCCGGGATAGACTGGGACCTGTGGCTGCTCCTCGGTGAACAGGATCCAGTCGCGCGTCTTCTTCGGCAGGTCGCGCCAGGGCTTATCGACGTCGACGCCGAGGCTGATCAGGATGTCGCGCAGATTCTGGCCGCCCCAGGCCATCGGCCAGGCGGCGACGGCGCGCTCGCGGATGGTCTTGGAGGGATCGGGCACCATCGAGGCTTCGGTCACCTCATGGATTCGGCCCAGGCCGTGACAGCGTGGACAGGTGCCTTCGGGCGTATTGGGCGAGAAGGATTCGGCCTCAAGATGCGGCCGTCCCGGCGGATAGTCGCCGGCGCGCGAATAGAGCATGCGCAGCAGGTTGGAGAGGGTCGTCACGCTGCCGACCGACGATCGGGTGGTCGGCGAGCCCCGCTGCTGCTGCAGCGCAACCGCCGGCGGGAGCCCCTCTATGAGGTCGACCTCCGGGACTTCCATCTGGTGGAACAGGCGGCGCGCGTATGGCGAGACGGATTCCAGGTAGCGGCGCTGGGCTTCCGCATAGAGGGTGGAGAAGGCGAGCGACGACTTGCCGGACCCCGACACGCCGGTGAACACGACCAGCGCGTCGCGCGGGATGTCGACATCGATGTTCTTGAGATTGTGCTCTCGCGCGCCACGAATGCGGACGAAGCCGGTCGCCTTGAGCTCTCGCATGCGAAAATCCTGACCTTCTGTTAGTCCCGCCAGGCCCGTTCGGTTGCATGGGACGGGGATATTCCGGGCCTTCGTCATGGATGACTCGACGCCGGACACGATTAGCCGGAGGCGAAACACGGTCCCGGGCGTTCGCTTCAAAGACGTCCGAGGCCAGGAGACCGAAATGCGAACCGTGACGCTTCCCGACCACGCCGAAGTCTCCGCCCTCGGACAGGGGACCTGGCGGATGGGCGAAGATCCGCGCCGACGCGAACAGGAGATCGCCGCCCTTCACGCTGGCGTCGACCTCGGCATGACCTTGATCGACACCGCCGAGATGTACGGCGACGGCGCGACTGAAGACTTGGTCGGTGAAGCCTTGGCCGGGGTTCGCGATCAGGTCTTCCTGATCAGCAAGGTCTATCCGCAGAACGCCGGGAGGGGTCGCCTTGAGAAGGCGTGCGAAGCCAGTCTGAAACGCCTGCAGACAGACCGGCTCGACCTCTATCTGCTGCACTGGCGCGGCTCCGTGCCGCTCGCCGAAACCATCGAGGGCATGAACGCCCTCGTCCAAGCCGGAAAGATCCGGCGATGGGGGGTGAGCAACTTCGATCACGCGGACATGGAACAGCTGTTTCGGGCCGGCGGACAGGCCTGCGCGACCGACCAGATCCTCTACAATGTGACCGAGCGCGGCGCGGAGTTCGACCTCTTTCCGCTGCTGAACCGAAACCTGATACCGGTCATGGCCTACAGCCCGATCGGCCAAGGCGCGCTGCCGGCGTCCCCTGCCCTATCGGCTGTCGCCAGGCGCCACGGCGCCACGCCGTACCAGGTCGCCCTAGCCTGGGTCCTACGCGATCCGCGGGTCATCGCCATCCCCAAGGCTGGCGATGCGGCGCACGTCGCGGACAACCGCCGCGCCCTGGACTTGGCGCTGACGCGGGACGATCTCGCCGCCATCGACGCTGATTTTCCGGCTCCAACCCGCAAGACGCGGCTCGCCATGCTCTGAAGAGTGACTGGCGGTTGGCGAGCTTGCAAGTTCGGCCAAGCGCCAACAGCGGTCATTGGCGAAGTTCCGAGAACCAGACATGAGCTTGGGTTCGATGACCGAGCTTAACTGCGCCGATCCCGGCACCTCATTGTGCCGCGATGGCGATGGATGACAAATCGGACGCGGCGTCGACCGGAACGCCCTCCGCCTTTCGTTCGGAATACCGATCGACGAGCTGGACGGCGTGGGGCCGGACCAGAATGGTGAAGCGCACCAGTTCCTCCATCACGTCGACGATCCGCTCATAGTAGGCCGAGGGCTTCATCCGGCCGGCCCCGTCGAACTCCTGGAAGGCCTTGGCCACGCTCGACTGGTTGGGGATGGTGATCATCCGCATCCAGCGGCCCAGAAGGCGCAGGGTGTTGACGGCGTTGAAGCTCTGCGACCCGCCCGACACCTGCATGACGGCGAGGGTCCGGCCCTGCGTCGGGCGCATGCCGCCCTGGCTCAATGGCAGGTGATCGATCTGCAGCTTCATCAGCCCGGAGACCTGGCCGTGCCGTTCCGGACTGCACCAGACCATGCCCTCCGACCAGAAGGCGTGTTCGCGCAACTCGCGCACCGCCGGGTGGTCGTCGTCGCCGGGCGCGCCCGGCAGGGGGAGGTCGGAGGGGTCGAAGATGCGGGTCTCGCATCCCATGCGCTGCAGTAGGCGGGCCGCTTCCTCGACGCAGAGCTGCGAATACGACCGCTCGCGCAGCGATCCGTACAAGAGAAGGATCCGCGGCGCCGGGTCGGTCGAGCCCAATCCCCGGGCGGGCTCGGCGGACAGATAGGCCGCGTCCAGGGCCGGCAGGTTATCCGGATCCGGCAGCGAACGCAGACGGGTGAAGGTCATTCAAAGGTCCTTGGTCAAATAGACGGCAGACGCCGGGCAGAGGTCCGCGAACTCGCGAGTTTGCCGGATCGCGGGCGGCGCGGACTCACGATCGGCGGCGACAAAGCCGCGCCCGGTGAAGAAGCGCTCGGCCGTCGTGGTGAGCAGGTGCAGACGTGCAGCGCCCAGGTCGCCGGCGGTGGTCTCGGCGGCGGCCAGCACCCGACTTCCCAGGCCGCGGGCCTTCTGGTCGGCAAGTACGACCAGGGAGCGCAGCAGCAGGTCGCGCCGCTCCCCTTCCAGCCCGACGTAGCCGATGACCGCGCCGTAGTGGTCGGCGCTGAAGTATCGCCCGGCGCCCGGCTCAGGCAGGTTCTCGCCACGCAGGGCCGCGATCAGATCGACATCGGTCGAGTCGACCAAATGCAGACTGACCATCAGCCGGCGTCCTTCGGCGGGGCCGTGTCCGGGAACCAGCGTCGGCCCATCCAGAGCGCGACCGACACGAGCAGGATCAACACCGGCACCTCGACAAGGGGGCCGATGACGGCCGCGAAGGCGACCGGCGAGGTCAGGCCGAAGGCCGCGATGGCCACCGCGATGGCCAGTTCGAAATTGTTCGAGGCCGCGGTGAAGGCCAGGGCGGTGGTGCGCGGATAGTCGGCTTCGATCAGCTTGCCCATGAGGAAGCTCACCACGAACATGACGAGGAAGTAGATCGTCAGGGGAATGGCGATGCGCAGGGCGTCCAGCGGCAAAGCCACCACCTCCCCGCCCTTGAGGCTGAACATGACCACGATGGTGAACAGCAGAGCGATCAGGGTGATCGGCCGGATGCGCGGCAGGAAGCGCCGCTCGTACCAGTCGGCGCCGCGGCGAGCGATCAGGCTGCGTCGGGTCAGGAAGCCGGCTAGGAACGGTAGGCCAAGGTAGACGAGCACCGCGCCGGCGATGGTCCAGACGCTGACGTCCACCACGCTGCGCTGCAGGCCGAACAGGGGCGGCAGGACGGTGAGGAAGATCCAGGCATAAAGGCTGAAGAACAGGATCTGGAAGATCGAGTTGAAAGCTACGAGGCCGGCGACATACTGGTTGTCGCCCCGCGCCAGCTGGTTCCAGACCAGGACCATGGCGATACAGCGCGCCAGCCCGATCAGGATGACGCCGGTCATGTATTCCGGCTGATCACGCAGGAAGATCACCGCCAGGGCGAACATCAGCACCGGGCCCAGCACCCAGTTCTGGAACAAGGACAGGGCCAGGACCCGCTTGTCGGCGAAGACGCGCGGCAGTTCCTCGTACCGGACCTTGGCCAGCGGCGGGTACATCATCAGGATCAGACCGATGGCGATCGGGATATTGGTCGTGCCGATTGAGAGGCTGTCGACCCAGGTCGGCAGGCCCGGCGCCAGCGTCCCCATAGCCACGCCCAGGCCCATGGCCACGAAGATCCACAGCGTCAGCCAGCGGTCGAGGAAGGACAGGCGACGCGGCGCAGCGTCCTCCACGCGGGTGTCGATCATCGCTTCACCCGCTGGCCGGCGGCGTCGATGACGACCTCGCCGTCCTCCTTGGTGAAGGGCTTGAGATCATCGGCGGGCAGGAGGTCCAGAACGGCCTCGGACGGTCGGCACAGGCCGACGCCGAGCGGACTGACGACGATCGGGCGATTGAGCAGGATCGGATGGGCCTCGATCGCATCGAGCAACTGATCGTCCGTCAGGCCCGGGTCCCCTAGGCCCAGTTCGGCGAAGGGCGTGCCCTTCTCGCGCAACAGATTGCGCAGCGGCTTGCCGGCCCGTTCGGCCAGCCAAGCGACCATGGTCCGCGACGGCGGGGTCTTCAGATACTGCACGACATGCGGCTCGATGCCGACGTGGCGGATCAGCTCGAGCGCGTTGCGCGACGTCCCGCAGGCGGGGTTGTGATAGATGACGATGTCCACGGGATCCTTAGGGGCAACAGGGCGCGAGTTCAGCCAGCAGGGGTTCGCACAGGTCCGCCCTGCCCCCGCAGCAGTCCTTGAGCAGGAAGAGGACCAGGTCGCGAAGCCGATCCAGGTCGGCCCGGTAGATGATCGACCGGCTGCGCCGCTCCGACCTGATCAACCCCGCGCGCGTCAGGACGCCGAGATGGGACGACAGAGTGTTGGCCGGGATCACCAGATGGTTGGAGATGTCACCGGCCGGCAGACCATCGGGTTCGTGACGCACGAGGAGGCGAAACGCCTCCAGCCGCGTCGATTGCGCCAAGGCGGCGAGAGCGAGAATCGAAACTTCGGTTTCCATATTTCCATATTAGTCGAAATATGGAAATGTTCAAGCCCGCTCGTCTGCGGGTGCGGCAGTTCAGGCATCGGTGACGACCTGATCTTTGACGACTGCCGCCTAAAAGATCGCAGAGTAGCGACAGCCGAGTTTAAGGGTCGCTGGGCTATACTCTCCGTCGAGACCATGGACTTTGGCCACGAGGTCGACAGTTGGCCGATTTCGCACGTCTGTCGGTCCGGACGCGGTGCGCTGATCTCGCGATCAGGCGGCGGGAGCCGCCGACGCTCCCTTCTGGGCGAGCCAGGCGTCGATCAGGGTGATTTCGCGCTCCTGCGCCGTGATCACCTCCTGGGCCAGGTTCCGCGCTTGGGCGTCCTTGCCTTGCGCGAGCTCCACACGGGCCATCGAGACGGCGGCGACGTGGTGACCTCGCATCTGCTTCATGAAGTCGATGTCCGCGTCCCCGGTGAAGGCGGGCATCGCCTCCATCATCGTGTTCATCGAGGCCTTGTAGCCTTGGGTGGCGACGGAGTCGCCGGGCGCAGGCGCAGCCATGCCGCCCTCCATTCCGCCATGGGCGTCCGCCGCTGCGGGGGCCTCAGGCGCGGCTACGGCGGGCTCTTCGGCTTGCGGGGAACAGGCCGTAGCCAAGGCGCAGGCGGCGAGGACGAGGCTGATGCGTTTCATGACGGCTCCTTGGGATCCCGACGTTAGCGACCAGGAGGGCCCATTCGTTCCGCCAACTCTACCGTCCGGCCCGCGCCAAGAGCTCGATCAGCTCGCCGGCCTTTGCCTTGCGATCCTCGGGATCGTCGCCGGTCATAGCGCCCATGACGCAGTGGTCGAGGTGATCCCGTAGCACTTCGGTCTCCACGCGATGGAGCGCGGCTCGAACGGCCTGAAGTTGGGTCAGCAAGTCGACGCAATACCGGTCATCTTCAACCATGCGGGAGATTCCCCGCACCTGGCCTTCGATCCGGCTGAGCCTGTTGAGGACTTTGGGTTTCGTGTCGGTTTGCATGCGGCCTGTCCTCCTGAGCACCCCCATATACCCCAGACGGGTATCTTGCGATATACCCCCCATGGGTATATGTTAGCTCTTCGGTCAGCCGGAGAGAGCGACATGTCCACGCATCCTCACAATCATGCCTCGGGTCACGCCTGCTGCGGGGCGAAGGCCTCGGATGGCGCGGCAACGGTCAAGGATCCCGTCTGCGGCATGTCGGTCGATCCGACGGCCACCGCTCACCGAGCCAGTCATGACGGTCAGGACTATTTCTTCTGCTCGGCGGGGTGCCGGACCAAATTCATCGGCGATCCGATGCGTTACCTGAACCCTCCCGTGGAGGCCGAGCCGGCCGTTCCCGGCGCCATCTACACCTGCCCGATGCACCCCGAGATCCGGCAGGAAGGCCCAGGCTCCTGCCCGATCTGCGGCATGGCGCTTGAGCCGGAGACGGTCACGGCGGAGGCCCCGCCCAACCACGAGCTGATCGACTTCACCAGACGCTTCTGGGTCGGTCTGGTCCTGACCCTGCCGGTCTTCGCCCTGGAAATGGGCGGACACCTGGCCAATCTCCACATGTTCATCCCGGGCCAGATGTCGAACTGGATCCAGTTCGCTTTGGCGACCCCCGTGGTTCTCTGGTGCGGCTGGCCCTTCTTCGAGCGCGGCTGGACATCGCTGCGCACCCGGCGGCTGAATATGTTCACCCTGATCGCCATGGGGGTCGGCGTGGCATGGCTTTACAGCGTCGTGGCCGTCGTCGCGCCAACCCTGTTCCCGCCCGCCTTCCTGAAGGCCGACGGCAGTGCGCCGGTGTATTTCGAGGCGGCGGCGGTCATCACCGTGCTGGTCCTCGTCGGGCAGATTCTGGAACTGCGCGCCCGCGAACAGACGTCGGGCGCGATCCGCGCCCTGCTGGACCTCACGCCCAAGACCGCGCGCCGAATCCGGGCGGACGGCATCGATGAAGATGTCTCGCTTGACCAGATCGCCGTCAGCGACCGCCTGCGGGTAAGGCCCGGAGAGAAGATCCCGGTCGATGGCGAACTCCTGGAGGGTCGGGTCGCTGTCGACGAATCCATGGTGACCGGCGAGTCCATGCCGGTGACCAAGGATGTCGGCGACCGCGTCGTGGCCGGCGCGCTCAACAAGACCGGATCCTTCATCATGCGCGCCGACAAGGTGGGCGCCGACACCCTGCTGGCGCAGATCGTCCAGATGGTTGCCCAGGCCCAGCGCAGTCGCGCCCCGATCCAGCGGCTGGCCGATACGGTCTCCGGATGGTTCGTTCCCACGGTGATCGCGATCGCCCTGCTCGCCGCCGTCGTCTGGGGCCTGGTCGGTCCCGAGCCCCGTTTGTCCTACGCCCTGGTCGCCGCCGTTTCGGTGCTCATCATCGCCTGTCCCTGTGCGTTGGGTCTGGCGACGCCGATCTCGATCATGGTCGGGGTGGGACGTGGCGCCCACGCCGGCGTCCTGATCAAGAACGCCGAGGCGCTCGAACGCTTCGAGAAGGTCGACACTCTCGTTCTGGACAAGACCGGCACCCTGACGGAGGGCCGTCCGTCGGTGACGGCGATCCTGCCCGCCCTCGGCTTCGAGGAAGCGGACATCCTGCGTCTTTCGGCCAGCCTCGAGCGGGGCAGCGAACATCCGTTGGCCGACGCAATCGTCCGGGCAGCCAAGGACCGGGACATCCCCCTTACCGAGGCCGCGGACTTCGACAGCCCGGTCGGTCGCGGCGTTCGCGGGACGATTGAGGGCCGCCAGGTCGCCCTGGGCAACACCCGTTTTCTCGGCGAGCTTTCGATCGACGTCTCCGCGCTGGAGCCGAAGGCGGAGGCCCTTCGCCACGACGGCGCCACCGCCATATTCGTGGCGATCGACGGAAAGGCGGCCGGGGTCATCGGCATCGCCGATCCCATCAAGGCCACCACGCCGGCTGCGATCCTCGCGCTGAAAGCGGCCGGTCTGCGGCTGGTGATGATGACCGGGGACAACCGGACGACGGCCGAAGCGGTCGCGCGGCGCCTCGGCATCGACGAAGTCCAGGCGGAGGTTTTGCCGCAGGATAAGGCGTCTGTGGTTCAACAGCTTCGTTCGCAGGGTCGGATCGTCGCCATGGCGGGGGATGGCGTCAACGATGCCCCTGCCCTCGCCGCAGCCGATGTCGGCGTCGCCATGGGGGCGGGTTCGGACGTCGCCATCGAAAGCGCCGGCGTCACCCTGCTGGGCGGAGATCTGCAAGGCATCGTGCGCGCACGGCGTCTGTCCCGCGCGGTGATGGGCAACATCCGCCAAAACCTCGTTTTCGCCTTCGGCTACAACGCCCTTGGCATCCCCGTGGCGGCTGGCCTGCTTTATCCCGTCTTCGGCTGGCTTCTCTCGCCTGCCCTTGCGGCGCTCGCAATGGCGCTCTCCTCGGTCAGCGTCATCGGCAATGCGCTGAGACTGCGCGCGGTGAGGCTTTAGCCAGGATAGGCAATCAACAGTCCGCCCACCCAAGGGAGGAACCGGCTGTGACGGGCCGGATTGATTCAGACGCTGACCGCAGTCTCCAGGCTTTCGCAGCGGCAGGCGAAGACGAACTGAAATTGCTGAAGAGGATACGGACGATGTCTCATCAACAGATGGACCACGGCGGGCAAGGCAACGCTCGTGGACTCGGCCCTTATCGGAGCCTGTACCTCGAGTTGGCGCTCGATTTCGTCATCATGTACCTGGTCATGTACACGATGATCGCCACGCTCGGTCACTTCTATCTCAATTTGAACAACGTCTACATGACCCTAATGATGGTCGCGCCGATGGCGGTCCTCATGCTCGTCTTCATGCGGTCCATGTACCCGTCGCGCAAAACGAACCTGGTCATTGGAGCGGTCGCCGTCGTGATCTTCGTCGGCAGCTTCGTCGGCATGCGCACCCAGGCGTTCGTTGGCGACGACGAATTCCTGCGATCGATGATCCCGCACCATTCCGGGGCTGTGTTGATGTGCGAGCAAGCCTCCCTGACCGATCCGGAGATCATCGCCCTGTGCGACGGCATCGTGCGTGGTCAACAGGAGGAGATCGCCCAGATGCAGGCGCTCCTCGAGAAGCGTCGCCGCTGACCCCGGCGTGCGGGGGAAGGCCTCAGCCGCCCCCCGCTTCCTCTTCATGAGGGACGCGGTCGTGTGGCGCGTAGAGAAGCAGAAGGCCGGGACCGGCCAAACGTCTGGAGACTGAGTATGCGTTACTTCAACCCCGCACCCTTCATCGCCGTCGCGGCGGTCGTGGCCTTCGCCGCCGGACCGGCGGCGGCCCACGCTCGCCTGGTCAGCGCCACCCCGGCGCCCGACTCCACCGTGGCCGCGACCCGGACGCTGACCCTGACCTTCAGCGAACGCAGCGTTCCCGCCTTTTCCGGCTTCGACGTCGTCAATGCGGCGGAGGAGAAGATCGCGATCCGCACCTCGGTCGCCGAGGACGGCAGGACCCTCACGGGCGCGCTGGCTCGCCCGCTGGCCGCCGGCGCCTACCGTGTCGACTGGCGTATCGCCTCGAGCGACGGCCACCGCATGACGGGATCCTACACCTTCACGGTGCGCTGACGCCGTGCTGGAAGTCGCGGTCATCGCGCTTCGTTGGCTTCAATACGGTGGCGGCGTCGTCCTTCTCGGCGCGCCGCTGTTCCTTCTCTACAGCTTTAAATACGCCGACGCGCCGAACCTGGAATGGTCGCGACCGACATTGCGCCTCGCGGCGATCATCGTCGCGCTCGGCTCGCTCGCCGCCCTGGTGGCCCAGACTGCCGTCATGGCGGGGTCGCTGAGCGAAGCCGTGAAACCCGCGTCTCTGTCCTTTATGGTCACCGGCACAGCCCTGGGCATGGCGATGGTCGTGCGGGCCGCCGCCGCCTTGCTTGGGCTTGTCGCCTTGGTCGCCCTGAAACCCGGTCGCGCGCTCTGGAGCGTGACGGCCGCCTTGGGTCTGATCGTGGCCGCCAGCTTCGCATGGACGGGTCACGGCGCGGCCACCGAGGGTCCGGGCGGGCCCATCCATCTTGTCGCCAACATCATTCACGCGGTGGCAGCGGCCTTGTGGCTGGGCGCCCTGGCGGCGTTGACGGCCCTGCTTCTGCGCCGAGCCGGTCCGGACGACTTTGCAATCCATCGCGCCCTGCATGGCTTCGCCGGCCTTGGAACGCTCGCGGTCCTGTTGCTGGTGCTGACCGGTCTCGTGAACAGCTGGTTCCTGATCGGTCCCGAGCGCGTGGCGTCGATCGCGGGCAACCTCTACGGCCAGCTTCTGGTCGCCAAGCTCGTCCTCTTCAGTTTGATGCTTGCGCTGGCGGCGAGCAACCGGTTCCGGCTGACGCCGACACTGGGCTATGCGCTGGAGACGGGCCAACCCTCCGTCGCCGCCATGAGCGCGCTCCGGCGCAGCCTGTTGATCGAAACGGGTCTGGGACTCGCCCTGATTGGCGTCGTGGCGGTCATGGGAACCCTGCCGCCCCCGGCGTCTCTGTAGGCTCGATTGCGATGATCAAAATGAGATCGTCGCTCCGCCGACCGTTGAAGTATGATCAGACAATGCCGTTCCTGCGTCATGACCTCCTCCGACTGACGACCGCGCTGCTCGCGGCGTTTGCCGTGCTGTTCGTGTCCACCGCTTCGATCGCCTGCGAAGCTCCGGTCGATCAGGATATGGCGTCCATGTCGATGAGCGGCGACGGCGTCCCGTGCGAGCCGAAGACCGTCAGGATCTCGTGCCATAAGGCGTGTCTGGCCATCTGCCAGGGCCTTGTCCCCCAAGGCGGTGAATCCACCCCCGCACGGGTCTATGCGTCTGTCCTCTATCCATCCCTTGATGCGCGGCATGCCGATTTCACCGTGGAGGCGGACGACCCGCCCCCACGACGCTGATCCTGTTGAAGATGACCGGACTCATTCAATCAAACAGAGATCAAAACCATGAAACGCACTCTCACCCTCGCAGCCCTGGTGCTGCTGGCTTCCGGTTCAGCCGCCTTCGCGGCCGCGCCGGACGCCGTGGCGCAGGCCGTATGCGCTTGCTGCGACGCTATCGCAGCCTACGCGGAAGCCTGCACCTGCTGCTGATCGTATTATCGGGGACGCCCGCCCGCGAGGGCGGGCGTCTTCCCGATGTTCCTCACCGACGTCGCAGGGCCGGCGACCCGCTGGCGCGGGCCTGAGCGTCAGCCGGGCGCGCGCGACGACCAGTGAATGTGGTGGATGCGCCAGCCGTCGGCATGGCGTTTGAGGACCATGGTTTCGGTCGTCGGGCGGTCTACGGCGCGGCCGTTGAATTGGCCCGTGGTGCGGCCTTCGCTGGTGATCCAGGCGATGTCCCCGTCGGCCCATCCCGATCTGCGCGTCACCGTCGCTTCAGAGGCGGCGGCGAAGGCGGCGTCCGAGCCCAGGTGATGGGACGCATACTCGTCGCGCGATCGCTCCGCGCCACCCTCCTCGAAGATCATCACATCCGGCGCCATAATTGCCAGGGCGACGTTCGTGTCGCCGGCCTTCAGGGCGACGTGAAAGGCGTCGACGGCCGCCGCCGCGTCCGCAGCTTCCGCGGCGACCGAGCCGGCGGCTTGGGCATGCCCGTGGGCGTGGTCCTGGGCGAAGGCGGGTGTCGCCGAAAGAACGGCGAGCGACAGGACGAGGGCGAGAGAGGTGCGGGACATGGCGAACTCCGGATTGTGGGTGATCTGAACGGGCTGAGCGCGATCTGCGTCAGGCCGGCGGGTTGTGGCGGGCGAACACGCGGGTCGCGCCCGAGCGAAGCACCAGCAGGGTGTCGTAGGGCTCCTTGCGCCCCTGCGGCGTCTCCATGCCGGGCGAACCGAGCGGCATGCCCGGGACCGCGACGCCCACCGCCGCCGGTCTCTCGGTCAGCAGTCGAATGACGTCCGGGGCCGGCACATGACCCTCGACCAGATAGCCATCGATCAGACCGGTATGACAGGAGGCGAGCGCGTCCGGCATGCCCCGGCTGCTCCGGACCGATTGAAGGCTTGGAAGGACGGTGATGGTGGTGGTGAAGCCCGCCTGGCGCATGTGCGCGATCCAGGCGTCGCAGCAGGCGCAGGTGGGCGTCTTGAAGACCGTGAGGTTTCTGGACGGACGGGTCTGGGCGCAGGCGGACCCGCCCATGCCGATGAAGACGGCCGCGCCCATGAGTAGACGACGGTTCAGATTGGCGGGATTCAAAAGGGTTCTCCCTGATCGCTGTGGACGGATCGCTGCGCCTCGACAGGGTCGGCGCGCTGCGGCGCCAGCCGCGCCCGCAACCACCGTCGGCCAGGCTGCTCGACGAAGACATGGATGGCGGCCGCGGCGGCGAGCGTCAACACAAGCATGGCGGCCAGTTCGACCAGGCCCATTCGATAGTCCGCACCCCAGCCGGAGAACGCCTGCGCCGCATTGCGCCACACCATCAGGATGGGGATGTGGACGAGATAGAGGGCGAACGACGCTTCGCCGGCGAACAGAAGGACGGGGTGAGACAGGAAGGTCCGGACCGGAGCCTTGGCCAACAGGGCGAGCGACAGGATGAAGGGACCGGCCGCCGCCACGATGACCCGGTCGTCGGCGCCGATCTGCATGAGCGTCAGCAGCAGGGTCGTGGCGACCAGGGCGCCCATGAGGGACATTCGCGGCGAAGGCGTCCAGCGCTGACCGAGATAGTAGAGGCCAATGCCGTAGAGGAATTCGGGAATGATGCGCAGGATCCCGAGGCTGTCCTCGGCGCGAGGCAGCATCCGGCCGAACCAGGCGCGGTAGAAGGCGTCTAAAGCGACGAAAAACAGCATGGCGAGTGCAATCAGGACCCACGGCCTGGCCCGCAGCCGGAGCGCGAGGGCGGCATAGGCGGGGAAGGCCAGATAGGCGAACCACTCCGCCGACAGCGACCAGGCCGGTCCGTTCCAGAGCGCCATGCTCTCGCGCGGGAACCACGCCTGTACGAGCAGAAGGGTGCCCGCGAAGTCGACGGGATTAAACCGGCCAGGCTCCAGCCCGACGCCGAACACCGGCGCGATCAGCACCAGCCCAAGCATGGCCAGGAGGATGAACAGGTGAGCCGGATAGATCCGGGCCAGGCGCGCCGCCAGGAATCGACCGTAGTTCGGGGCCCGGTCTCCCTGCAGGTAGACGTGGGTCAGGATGAAGCCCGACAGGATGAAGAAGACATCCACGCCCAGGCGCGCGCGGTTCAACAAGCCCGCGCTCTCCGCCGGGAGGGTCCAGTAGAGCTGGAAGTGGAACAGCACGACGCCGAGGGCGAGAAAGAACCTCACGCCCGTGAGCGGATCGAGCACGTCGGGGAATGGAACCCGCCTGGGCCCTGCTCTGTCGCTCACGTCTTTTCCCCGGACGACAGGGCGGGTCCCGGTCGTCTCTGGTATCTACGCGGGCGACGGCTCGTCCCCTCGTGAGGGGACCGGAAGGCCGGCGCGTATGGCAAGTGGGGCGTGACGCAGGTGCGCAATGACTGACGACATGAATGAGTTGATCGCAGCGGTCGGGCCGGGCGACGCCGGCCGGCTGGTCGGCATGGAAGACGCGGTCTGGGTGCGGATCGGCGAACGCAGGGAGCGTGCCCGCATGGGTCAGGTTCGGGTCGCCGCCGTTGCGCTCGCTCTGGTGATTGGCGTCGCGAACGGAGGGCTGATGCTCATGGCTCCACGGCCGGAGCCGTCCGAGATGCGGATTTTCACGGTCTCGGCGGGCTTGTCGCCTCTCTCCGGCCTGGACGTTCGGGGATGAGGGCCGCCTGGAAGTCGATCGTTATCACGGCCATCCTGGCCGCGCTGGCCAGCGGCGCGGCGACCTGGGCGAGCGCGACCTGGCTCATGCGGGAGCGGCAGCCGCCAAGCCTGCACAGCGTCGTCCATGAGAAACTCGACCTGAGCCCTGAGCAGGATCGACGGCTCGACGTGGTCGAAGCCCGGTTCGCCGCTCAGCGGCCGGCGCTCGAAGCGGAAGTCCGCGCGGCCAATCGCGAACTGGCGGCCGCTATCGCCGCCAGTGACGGCGACACGCCCCAGGTCCAGGCCGCGGTCGATCATTTCCACGCGGCCATGGGCGATCTGCAGAAGGCGACGATCACCCACGTGTTCGAGATGCGATCCGTCCTGAGCCCGGCGCAGGCCGAGGTGTTCGACGCCGCCGTCGTCGAGGCCCTGCACGACGACGCCGGCTAAGCGGCGCGCGTGGGTGCCGAGCAGAGCATCGAGGCCCGTGCGGCGACCGGAGACCGGGCCGCCTTCACCGCCTTGATGGCCGCCACAAAGGCAGATCTCTACCGGTTCGTGCGCCGCTATGTCGGCGATGAGTCCGAAGCGCATGACGTGCTTCAGGAAAGCTATGCGTCCGCCTGGCTCGCCCTGCGGCGGTATGATCCGGCGCGGCCGTTCGACGTCTGGCTGCGCTCCATCGCTCTCAACAAATGTCGCGATTGGGGTCGGCGGCGCGCGGTGCGCCGGGTCGTGCGCGGCGTCATGGGCCTGGAAGCGCCCGAGGCGGCGGCGGTGGGCGACGATGCGCCCTCACCCGAGACCCGGCTGGACGATCAGCGCAGGGCCCAAGCTCTGCAACGCGCCTTGCGGGACCTTCCCGACGCCCTGAAGGGGCCGCTTCTGCTCGCCACGCTCGAGGGACGGTCTCACGCCGAGATCGCCTCGATCCTCGGCATTACGCCCAAGGCGGTCGAGACCCGCGTCGCCCGCGCCCGCAAGACCTTGACGGCGGCTCTGGGCCAGGCTTCCGGCGGAGACGCTTGACCTCGCCATGATGGGAAGGTGCGCAAGCTGCGAACCCGACGTCTGTGGCGTCCTGACGCAAGGGGTACGCCGCCCGGCTGCGTATCTGAACGAACGGCCGAATAGCCCGACCAAGGAATTTCTCGCCTATGTCCACGCTCCGCCTCGATCGCCGAACGCTTCTCCGTGGCGCAGCCGCCGGCGGCGGGCTGCTGGGCCTGCAGGGTTTGCTCCCCGCCTGGGCGCAAACAGGATCGGCGGGACTGCGGGCGGATCTTCCGACGCTGACGGGACCGAACATCGAACTGACCGTCGGACACACGCCCTTCACCGTGGGCAGCCGCACCGGCCATGCGGTGACCATCAACGGCGTTCTGCCGGCGCCGCTTCTACGCCTTAGGGAAGGTCAGAACGTCCGGCTATCAGTCGCCAACACCCTGGACGAGGACACCTCGATCCACTGGCACGGCCTGCTCGTCCCGTTCCAGATGGACGGCGTGCCCGGCATCAGCTTCCCCGGCATCCGGGCGCGTGAAACCTTCGTTTACGAGTTCCCGATCAAGCAGTCGGGCACCTTCTGGTATCACAGCCACTCCAACCTTCAGGAGGCGATGGGCCACTACGGTCCGATCGTCATCGACCCGGCGAACGCCGATCCGGTCGCCTACGAGCGCGAGCATGTGCTGGTCCTGTCGGACTGGAGTTTCATGCATCCGCACGAAATCCTGGCCAAGCTGAAGAAGAGCCCGGGCTACTTCAACCAGCAGCGCACCACGCTGGCGGGGCTCATGGACGGCAGCGACCGCATGAGCCTGGAGGAACGGCGCATGTGGGGCCAGATGCGGATGGACCCGCGCGACATCCTCGACGTCAGCGGATCGACCTACACCTATCTGATCAACGGCCATGGGCCGCAGGAGAACTGGACCGGCCTGTTCCGGCCCGGCGAGCGGGTGCGGCTGCGCATCATCAACGCCTCGGCCATGTCCATCTTCAACGTTCGCATCCCGGGCTTGCCGATGACCGTGGTGCAGGCCGACGGCGAGAACGTGCGCCCGGTCGAGACGGACGAGTTCCAGATTTCAGTCGCCGAGACCTACGACGTCATCGTCCAGCCGACCGAGGACCGCGCCTACACCATCGTCTCCGAAGCCATCGACCGGTCCGGCATGGGCCGGGCAACCCTGGCGCCGCGCCTGGGCATGACCGCCGAGGTCCCTCCCCTGCGCGAGGTCCCGAACCTCACCATGCGCGACATGGGCATGGGCGGAATGGATCACGGCGCGATGGGCGACATGTCCGGTATGGACCATGACGCGATTTCCGGCATGGACCACGCCGCTCCGACCCAGAACGCGCCCGCAGCCGGCGAGATGGCCGGGATGTCCATGTCGGGCATGAACATGCGCGATCCCGAGAACGCTCCGCCCGACATGGCGGTGGGCGTCGGCGTCGATGCGATCGCCATGGACCCCGCCAACCGTCTGGGTGAGCGTCCGATCGGTCTCACGACCGTCGATCATCGCGTCCTCGTCTACACCGACCTGGTGTCGCTCCAGCCGAACAAGGACCCGCGCCCCCCGTCTCGGACGATGGAGATCCACCTGACCGGCAACATGGAGCGGTTCATGTGGGGCTTCGACGGCCGAAAGTTCAGCGAACTGGTCGAACCGATCCGCTTCGAGCGCAACGAGCGGGTGCGGGTGACCCTGGTCAACGACACCATGATGGCCCACCCGATCCATCTGCATGGTCATTTCTTTGAACTGGTGACCGGCGGACCGGCCGGGCACCAGCCCCTCAAGCACACGGTCAACGTCGCGCCCGGCGGCAAGGTGACCTTCGATCTGACCGCCGACGCGCCCGGTGATTGGGCCTTCCACTGCCACATGCTGATGCACATGCACGCCGGCATGTTCAATGTTGTGAAGGTGCGGCCCATGGACGGAGCTGCGTCATGAACCGCCTCGCCGTCGCCCTCGCCCCGCTGGTGCTCGCCGCCAGCGCCTTCAGCGCCCAGGCCCAGGACCCTCACGCGGGCCACACGATGCCGGCGACCGCGGCGCCGACGCGCCCCGCGCCAGCACCGCGGCCCACGCCACAGGCGCCGGCCCGACCGGCGCAGGATCCGCACGCCGGTCACGTCATGCCGCCCGCGCAGACGCCGCCCGCCGCGGATCCGCATGCAGGCCACCAGATGCCGGCGCAGCCCGCGCCCGTAGACCCGCACGCGGGACACCAGATGCCGGCGGCGACGCCCGGCCAGGCTGATCCGCACGCGGGCCACGACATGTCGGCCATGTCGCCCGCGCAGACCGACCCTCACGCCGGGCATGACATGTCGACCATGAGCATGGGGCCGCCCGATGTGGCGACCAGCTCCGACAATCCCGGCCGTCCTCCGGAGGACCCGCTCCCGGCCGCCGCCCTGGCCGGCCCTGCCCACGCCGCCGATCTCGTCTTCGGCGCCGAGGCCATGGCCGCCTCTCGCCGGACCCTGATTCACGAAAACGGCGACGTCCGCACCACGGCCGTCATTCTCGATCGCCTCGAAGCCGGCTTCGGCGACGACGGCGAGACCTACCTCTGGGACGTCCAGGGCTGGACGGGCGGCGACATCAATCGCTTCTGGTGGAAGTCCGAGGGCGAAGGCGACTTCGGCGGCGAGCTCGAGGAGGCTGAAGTCCAGGCGCTCTACAGCCGCGCGTTCACGCCCTTCTGGGACGTTCAGGCCGGCGTGCGTCAGGACTTCCGGCCCGACGGCGAGGACACCACGCATCTGGTCCTCGGCCTGCAGGGCCTGGCGCCCCATTGGTGGGAAGTCGACGCCGCCGCCTTCCTGTCGACCGACGGCGACCTGACCGCCCGCGTCGAGGCCGAACACGACCAGCGCATCACCCAGCGCCTGATCCTTCAGCCCCGCCTCGAAATCGACGCTTCAGCCAGCGACATTCCGGAACTGGAGATCGGTTCGGGCCTGTCCTCGATCGAGGCGGGCCTGCGACTGCGCTACGAATTCCGCAAGGAGTTCGCCCCCTATGTCGGCATCGAGTGGAGCCGCGCGTTCGGCGATACCGCCGACTACATCGAGGCCCGAGGCGGCGAGACCGACGACACCCGCTTCGTCGTCGGCCTCAAGGCCTGGTTCTAACCGAAGGAGAAAACCCCATGATGATCCGCACTCTCGTTGTCACCGCCGCCCTCGCGTTCGCCGGCGCCGCCGCCGCCCAGGACCCGCATGCGGGTCACGCTATGCCGGCCCAGGCCGCAGCGCCCCAATCCGGCATCACGACCGTTCCTGCGAATGGCGCGATGACCCAGGGTTCGCCCGAGCGGTTCAGCGTCACCTTCCCCCACGCCATGGTCCTCAAGACCGTCGCCCTCTCCGCCGAGGGGCAGGCTCCGGTCGACGTCACTGTCCCCGCCGCGCCGGCCGCCGCCACCGTCGGCGTGGCTCTTCCGCGCCTCGCGCCGGGCAACTACACGGCCGCCTGGACCGCCGAAGGCCCGGACGGCCACAAGATGTCCGGCTCCGTCAGCTTCATGGTTCACTAGGAGAACGACGATGAGGGTTTCCAACCTGCTGGCCGCCGCCGGCGCGATCCTGACCCTGAGCGCGGGCGCGGCTCTGGCGGCCGAAGGCTGCGATTGTTGCAAGGACATGGCTGCGGACGCGGCTATGACGTGCTGCGACGAGATGCAGGATGATGCGTCTTCGGCTCCCGCTCATTCACTGGCACCTGACAGCGCGCCTGCGAGGCCTTCGTCAGAGGCCGTGAACCACAATCAGCAGCGTTCACCAACCTAAGCGACACTTCTACGATTTCGGCAGGAACTCTCCGCCCAACCGCCGACGACCATCGGTCGAGCGCGCTAAGGTCGAGGCTGCAATGCCCCAGAACAAACTTTGGCTCACACCGGAAAGCGGACGCTCCCGGAGTCGCCAAAGAGTCAGAAGCGGACTTTGGTCCCCTGCCCTCAAATCACTCCAACGTCGGTCCAGGGAAGCGGACGCGGCTACGGTTCGCTATGGATGGAAAGAAGAAATCAACGGCGAGCGCCACCATCCGCCAGAAGTCGATAGACGCTTGCTCGACTGATCCCCACGGCCTCGGCCATCTCGGCGACCGTATACCCTTCAGCCTTGAGGCGCAGCACCTCGGAGGCCTTGGCTCGGGCGGTCGGGGCTCGCCCCTTGTATTTCCCATCAGCCTTCGCCTTAGCGATTCCGGCACGCTGGCGTTCGAGCATGATCTCGCGTTCCCAAGAGCCCACCCCTGCCAGGATGGTCAGGATGAGGTTTGACGTCGGGTTTCCGGTGTCGAGGTGCATGGCCAGGATGCGAACCGTCACGTCCTTGGCCCGAAGGCGTTCGACGAGGCCAAGCAGGTCCATGACGTTTCGAGCCAGTCTTTCCGGCTTCGTCACGACGAAGATGTCCCCGGCTCTCACCCAGTCGAGTGCGGCTTGAAGCTGAGGCCGGCAAGTGTCGGCGCCGCTGACCTGTTCGGAGAAGATGCGCGTGCAGCCTGCCGCCTGGAGTTCGGCGATCTGAGAGTCGAGCCCGGCCTGTTGGTCCGTGGTCGAGGTTCTCGCGTATCCGACTATGGCTCCAGGCGGTGTCGTCATCCACTTCCTCTCACAGGGTTCAAAGACCCTATGAATCAGACCGTCTCAGAAGTGCAATCTAATTCGTGTGAGACGGTCTCGGGGGTGGTGGCCGGCGTCTCACCAAGGCGTGCCCTAGCGAGAAACCTCTCCCTTACGGCGGGCAAACCGCCGGGCCGGCGCCCCAGCCGGCAGTTTGTGGGCAATATCCAAGGGGAAGCCGATTGCGCACACATTGAAAATCACCAGCATCAGCCGACGCGCCTAGTTCAAGAAGCGACCCATGGCTTGCTCAGAGACGACGACCATCGTTGAGATTCCGCGCGCCGGTGCCTCCGTAAAGATTTGACCTGCTGACTTTCCTGCAGTTTCTCCGCTTCCTCGATCAGACCGCTGAGATAGATAGTCAGGTTCGGCGGGGTACTGTTGTAGTTCCGCAAAATGTTGCCCGTTGAGACAAGAACGTCAGCAACGGTCACGTGATAGGCTAGGTCGTTCCCCTCAAGAATCGCGCACTCGAGCGACCCGTGCGGCCAAGCAGGAACCAACCCCCCTGCGTCGCCAACAAATCCTACGTGTTCGGAGAACGTGGTCGGCTGGGGGAAAGCCGTGACGGTGTCACCACTTGCCGCGATGAGGACGAGTTCGTCGTCGGCCGAACTAAGGTCTAGTACCCACCCCTGCGTTGTCGCCAGATCCACGAACTCGGCGAGCGTCATTGGGCTGCAACTGATTGGATAAGCTGTCATCGTTGAACGTCCTGTGGCGCTAATACCTTGGTCGCTGCGGCCTTCAGTTTCGCCCTGTATCTTCGCGTCTTCGCCCTTGCTTTTGCCCGCCTGTGCACATCCCAAGCGGACATGATGGTCTGCGCGGTCGCTATTCCCATCCGGACGTCCAACTCACGTGTGGTCAGATAGTCTCGACTCACTGCTATGTTATTAGCCAGGCCCACGACACCCAGCGTGGCTCCTGGACAGTGAATCGTGAACTGAAACTGCTTCTTCATGACAATACCGCTGAACTGTCGTTAGTGGCGCTTCGCGAACTGGCTCGCTTCGGTGCCACAAACCTTAACCACGGTACTGCCACGGCATGGTGACCAGAGCTTTCATCACCAGTACCGTCGTCGGTATTGGCCCCGCCGTTTTCTGGAATACCTTCTCGCACTGCATAACCATTCTACCCGTTCTTGATCAACAACATGGAGGTTCGTAGAACGACCTTATACCATGCGTCAACCTCCCGGGCCCGGCAACTCGTGCTTCAGTTTTTACTTGACGGCATTTTTGTCATACAGCATCTGCATAAGTTCATTTGCCATAGTTGTTGCCGCTCACTTGTAGCTTTACCGTCCTCAAGTCTTATGTCATCCGATGGATCTGCCGCCGGCCTGCTCGGAGGCAATCCGACCATCAAGTACGAGGGCGTCCAGGCCGGCGAATGGATGCAATTGAATGTGACGCCGCGGGTCCGAAGCCGTTTTCTTAGGCATCGAAGTGGAAGGCGGCGCCGTCGTCGACGACGTCCGTGACCACCGCGCCAACCTCACTTCTCCGCTTTGTCCCATCTACGCGCGTCGCTGGCAGGGCATCTCGACATGCCAATCGGGATCAGCGTCGAAAGAAGATGATGTCATCACCGAACGGTAGCGGATCATCGGCGTCGAGCGACGCCGGGCAACGCTTAAAATACCGAGCACGGGACGATAGATATCGCCGGCCGGACCCCTACTCGGGTAATATGCTAAATAGATCGGCAGCCCGTTATCGGCGACCGCGACATACGTTCAGGAGTTCACTCGCTGTCACTCCGCAGCAAATCAGGACCGGGACTCAGGCCACCAGTGGGCCGCTCGACCGGGCACGATGAGGCGAGGACGCGCCTAAGAGGACACTTGGCAGGACGGCCCCGCAAGGGACTTCCGTCTGACCTGCGCTCCCTCGGACTGCCGCAAGGCGAAGAGCAGCAAAGATCGAAGCTATGTCTACTCCTGACATCTTCGACCACACGGCGGTCCTTCAATCGCCGACCGTGTGGGCTCGGGCCGAGAGGCCCGTAACCGTTTCGGCATATACGAAACTACCGGCGTCCAAGACCCGCGACTGCAACCATCAGAACCATTCACGGACCATCCCAAAGCGCAGACGCCTAACAGCATTCGGTGGGTTTCGGCCGGGTAAGGGCGGCTACAAGCAGGGCTCGGGAAACCACCTGCTTCCACGAAAGTGGATCGTCGCTGATTGAACGTAAAACTCCTATGGGTGAACGCATTCCCTCTCTTCCACACCAGCCGGTTGCCCTTGGGCACAGACTTACCGCTGACTGTGGAGGGGGGGGATAAAAGCGTGACCCCGGCCGGGTGAAGCGATTCATCAACGAGATGATTATCGGAACGACAATTCTCATCCCGGCGTCACAGATAGACTTGGGAGCGCAGGTGTCCGGGAGGCGCGGACGCGCCGACAGGCACCGAGAGACCGCCCCGCGCGTAGCGTGTGGGCTTCAAGGTTGAATGGTTGGGCTTCTCTGGCGAATGGCAGTAGGGGTCGCCATCGGCCAATTGGAAGGGCAGCCGGTCTTTCTGTGACTCCTATCCGCGAGAGCGCCAGCAGCCCATTCTTCAAGCCATGTGGAATATTTCGAGCTGGCCGGGGCGTTGCTAATCGTGAAGCTCGCCGCTCCCTGCGAGCGCTCGTGAGACGAGATTGATCTAAACGGACGGTGCGGTGGCCCACTTAAGACCATCGTCCTTGGCTTCGGATCCGGCAGCGGACGCTCGGTTGTCCAAGTCGCCGGGCACGCTCATGGACTTCTTTCAAACGCGGTCCGAGAATCGATCGTGCGCATCGATCCGGCGGACCAAAAGGTCGATCTCGCGGCGGTAGATCTCCGCCTTGAGGAACTGCAGTTCAGCCTCCTGTTGGCCGTCGAGGACGTCGATGTACCAAGCTCGCGGAAGTGGTCCAGGATCGCCGTTCCAACGGTATCCGCGTGCTTTCAGGGTATCCTTCAGCTCGTAGGGCGAGTGCTCTGCCCAAATCCGCCATGTCGGAACGCGGGCGGCGTCTAGAAGCCTACTGAGGCCGGTGACGCGCGATCGCGGAAGCGGTGACGCCAACAGTTCCACGGTCGCCAAGCAGTCGTTCATCGCGC